>CBDAUD010000002.1:0-1408301 GCA_965200485.1 bacterium | reverse complement strand
GATGCTGGATGGACTGATTGGGTTGCCGACGATGGCACAGCCGACGATAGCACAAGCACATCATATACCCTCGCCATCACCAGTGCTGACGCCACTATAGTCAAGACAGCAGAAGGCGGCGCGAAAGTGATTGTGAATGACGACATGTCTGATGATAATTTCGCTGACGGTCCGACCGCCAATTTTCAGATAGTTGCCCCCTTAAGGCCTAATGGCATGGAAAATCCCGCAGAAACCCGGCGCCTTGTTGCACAAAAAGGCAGGCCGAGCTGTAATGAACGTCAGCGTGGTAGACGGCAATGGTATGGTCAATGCCGATATCTCTACAGAAACCTTTACCATATCGGTTACCCAGTTAAAGGCGGAGGAGTAGCTGTTGTAGGGTTTCGGGAAACCCGGTACTCTATCTAAATCAGGGTGCTGACAAGTCTCGTCCTGCGCTCCGAGTGAGAATAGATGAGTGGTTGCATCTGTAATCAAGGGATGCGGCCACTCATCGAGTGATGTCCGGTGTAGTATAGAGAACAGCCATCCCGTTCGCCCGGAGCAGGAGCATTGGCCTTGGTAACCGGGAAGAGCGTTCGGTCCCATAAAGCGAAAAGACCCGTAGCCGGTAACGGGTCTTTTCCGTATCTTGGCAATGCTTGTAGCGTTTCGTCTTGAGTATTCTCACTATCGTAGACTCTATTCGCCCGGGTATTGATTTCCCCTTTAGGAGTTGCTGCACGAAGCAGAACATGTCGTCGTCCGAAGTGGTGGACACGCGCAGGCCCGCCATGACCGGAAGCGAGGTGGCGTCGGCGCCGTGGCGGTCGAGCGCGAGGCTTCCGATGAACTGGAACCGGTCGTTCAGGTCGGCCGCCACCTCAAGCCCGCCACCGAAGCCTATCCCGGAGTCCGTGAGATCGGCAAGGCACGAATAGGACCGGCTGCCCGACACGCCAAGGTGGAGGTCCAGCTGCGCGTGGGCGTCGTGGCATGCGAACGCGGCGATCATCAGAAACACGATTTTCCTCATGACGACTCCTAAAGGGGTCAAGGGTTAGAGGTCTTGCGTCCAGTTGCGGAACATCCGCCAATGAGCCAAAATGGCTGCCGACAGGCAACACCGAATACCGAAAAGACCCGCCACCGGTTTCGGCTGCGGGTCTTTTCGGTATTCGGGATCGGAAAGCGCTTTCATCCAATCTTGACAACGTACCAAAAGTGAATGGCTGGAACGCATGGCCAAGACGTGAAAGACATCAAGCTTGTCCCAGGATCCCGCTGTGGAAAATACCGGGAGAACTTCGTTCGATGAGTGGCTGATCCTCATTGCC
Organism: bacterium; assembly: GCA_965200485.1. GTDB lineage: Bacteria > JAAXHH01 > JAAXHH01 > JAAXHH01 > JAAXHH01 > JAAXHH01. The sequence continues at coordinate 1,406,982 of CBDAUD010000002.1, read as the reverse complement.
AGACACAACCACTCATCTTTCCACTGAATACTGTCCGCGTCCGCAATCTGGCTACCTACCGTAGGATGCGGACTTCCCGAAGGAAACTTACTCTGCTTCCTGATGGATATTGACCGTGACGGATATCTCCGTGTAGGGACGTGTCGGCAGATCGCCACTCGTACGGATACTGATATTGGCCGTGGCCGACTTGCCGGGGCCTGGCGGCTTGGCCAGACCGGTGATTTTCGTTAGCACACCCGTGGCCGCTATCTCGTAAGTGGCCGTCCCGGCCGCCGGTTCCGTCCTCACTGTGCCATTCTTTATCATCTCGTCGTCGTTCGTAGTTTGAACCACTTTCTGGTCGTTACTTGCGAAAACGACGGCGATGACGTCCGTAAGTGGAGACATGTCCGGGTTCCAGGTATCTATTTCCCAGCCGGACCATCCATCTTTTGCCGTATACTTCCGTGTCAGCACCTGCACCGTGATGGATATATTGGTGTCGTCGGTGAACGCGCTGCCGTCCGCGACAAACGTTGCCTCGTAGGGACCGTCGGTGAGGGTTCTAATACGCCGTTCAACGGTACCATTGGGTATCAAGTTGCCGGAATCCGATCCCGTGAAGACGAGGGCGTTGCTCACTACGTCACCCTGCATGGCGGTTATTTCAGCCGTCCCGGGGCTCACTATCGTAACGGTAGTCGAAGAACCGTTCTTCGGATTCACGGTTGCGACGCTTTCGTCGGAACTGGCCCACGTGATGGCGAGACCAATACCGTCAACTGTTTTCCTGTCTTCATCCTTGGCGGTGGCCGACACGGCGATCGTACTGCCTACCGCATACGTGCCTTCGTCGCCCTCTGCCACGACAGAGTCGATAGCTTCGTGCACTGTGACCGGTACCTTTACGGCTATACCCCGGCCAACGACGGATCCCGTTATGGTGGTCTTTCCGGCGCTTACCCCCGTAAGCTCACCGCCGTCCGCGGTCGCGATATCGGTATCTTCCGACGACCAAACAAACGTTACGGCGATATTCCCATCGTCCTGGCTCATGGCCGAGCCTTCAAGCGTCGCGGTGGCGTCCAGGAGCACGTTGAGAATTTCATTGTCTTCATCTACGAAACGCGGTGCAGGGAAATCTATCGACTCGCCACCTACGGACAACGTGACTGTCTCTATGGCCGCCAGCGTGCCACCAGGAGGACCTTGCGGACCCTGTTCACCGGTCTCGCCCTTCTCACCCTGCGGTCCCCGCTCACCGGTCTCGCCCTTCTCACCCTGCGGTCCCCGCTCACCGGTCTCGCCCTTCTCACCCTGCAGACCAGCCGGACCCGTGGCACCCGTCTGGCCTGCCGGACCCGCCGGGCCCTGCGGACCGGCCGCGCCCGCGGCACCCGTCTGGCCGCTCGGACCCGCCGGTCCCGTCTTGCCTTCGCATCCCATCATTGATACTGCGAAAGCCAACATCGCAATAATGAGATAATGCATCGTGTTCTCCCGTTTTTACTTACGATAATACTATATATAAGGACCAAGCGTTTCGGGAGACTTTCGGAGAGCATTTTAATCGTTATAAACTACTGGAAACAAGTTAGTTATGGACTTGGATATCGACGAAACGGGATGATACGGCCGGGAACGAACGTACTGCCAGGAACTGCGATATGGGGCTTTCAAGCGCCTTGCGGGGAGTGGATTTTCCGGAAGGATTAAGGGGTTGGCCGAGGAAGGGACCGGTTTGAAAACGGGTATTATATGCGCGGGTCACGAAATCCGTTAACACGATGAGATTTGCTATTGACAGACCTGGCACATTTTCGTTGGCTGAAGTAGTCCTATTGATCATCCCCGCAACACCGACAAATTGGATCGGGGAGAAGAAGAATGTCCGAGCATCCCAACCACGATCGGCCGGCCTCCGGGGCCAAACCGCCGCGACAAAGACCACCGGAAGGTCGCAACGAGTCTCTGATGGCGCAGTTCAACCGGATGATTGCGCGGATCGCGTCGTTGGAGACGAAAATCGATACTGGACTCAAACCTTTGGCCACGAAGGAAGACGTGTCGAAAACCAATTTGCGGGTCGTCGCAACGACCATCGTCGGGATGATTTCCATAACCATCGCGGTCTTCGCCATCATGCGATATCTTGATCCCAATTGAACTTCGCCCTCCCCGAACGACTCCGACCGAAATTGCGATTCGCGTATACCACTCCCATATGCAATCCCGAAGAATAACCTGTTTTCGCAAGTGAAGAATGTTGGTATATATAAGGAAGAAGTTGTTGTTGTTTTGTTCTTCGCTGTCGCCTGATGGCCGCTATGACTCAGACTGTGGTTCCACGCATACGATTTTCCACCCTTGCAATCAAGGTGCAGGCCTGAGGATCCGCCGGTATGAACGCCGTGAATGTGCCGCCCCTGAAGATCCAGGGCATAAAGACGAAAGCCGTTCCCTTTATTCGCAACAGTATCGTCTGGCACGGTTCCGGTCGCTGGATCGAACCTTTCGTCGGGTCGGCCGTCGTTCCCTTCAACGTCCTGCCGCAACGCGCCTTGCTGGGGGACAGCAATCCGCACCTGATCAATTTCTACAAGGCCATGCAAAACGGGAAACTGACCGCCGCTTCGTCGCGCGCGTTTCTCGAACGGGAAGGCGCGCTGCTGTCGCGCGACGGCCAAGCGCACTACTACCGCATCCGCGACCGGTTCAACGAGGGGCACGACCCGCACGATTTCCTGTTTCTGAACCGCGCATGCTTCAACGGCCTGGTTCGTTTCAACAAACGCGGCCTGTACAATACGCCTTTTTGCCGGAAGCCGGAACGGTTTCGTCCCGCCTACGTGACCAAAATCTGCAATCAGATTCAGCGGGCCTCGAACCATATGGCCGACAAGCGGTGGGATTTCGTCTGCGCCGACTGGACCGACGTCCTGGGCGAGGCGCGTTCCGGCGACTTCGCGTATTGCGATCCGCCCTATGCGGGACGCTTCACCGACTACTACAATGCGTGGACGGACGAGGACGCCATCGCGCTGGAGGAGAAGCTGAAGGCCTTGGACTGCCCGTTTCTGTATTCCATGTGGTCCGAAAACAAATACCGAAAAAACGAGCGCCTGCATCAGGCGTTTGTCGACTACGAGATCAGAACCTTTTCGCATTTCTATCATCTCGGTTCGACCGGGAATCTGCGAAACAGCATGACCGAAGCGCTGGTGGTCGGATGAGGGACGCCGGATGAGGGATTCCATACTCCGGGCGTTGGAAACGATAGAGAACGGCTATTCCCTGTGCGGCGTCGTCGATCGTCGCGGGCGCGTCCATCCCCTGGGTACCGATACGAAAGTCCTCAGCGCATTGTTCGAGATCGTGGCCCGCCAGGCCGTTGCCGCCTATGCGCAATTCGCGGGATTGATCCTGAAGGAACCGGAAAAGCAGAACCACTATCCGGACTTCACCCTGATGAAGGACGAAGCGGATCAGGAGAAAATCGCATTGGATGTAAAGACGACGTATCGAAGGGATACCGTTTCACCCTACGGTTTCACCCTGGGGAGCTATACCAGCTATATTCGTCCGGAAACCGCACGCAAGAACATCGTGTATCCGTACGGCGACTACAAGGAACATTGGGTCATCGGTTTCGTATACCTGCGCGTCGAAAACCGGCGCAATCCGGGCAGCGCCGTTTACTCGTTCGACGAATTGCAGGACATTCCCGCGCCGTTCTCCGACGTCGAGGTCTTCATGCAGGAGAAGTGGCGCATCGCGGGCGACCGGCCCGGAAGCGGAAATACGACGAACATAGGCAGTATCAGGGGCACTACCGACGATTTTCGTTCCGGGAAGGGTCTTTTCGCGTCGGAGGAAGAGTATCTTACGTACTGGCAGGGATACAGGCACGCTTCCTCGGAAAGAAGGGACGCCTACTCGAACATACGGGAATTCCGCGCCATCGGGCGGAAGGCGGAAACACCATGAACCGCAAGTGCGGCATGCCGGTTGTTCGTATCGAACGAATTTGGGATTGGATCAAGGTGAAACACAATGTCTGAACGTCCCGACGGGAACGGACCGGCCAGGTCCCAACAACAACGTGCACCGGATGTCTGCGACAAGCGGTTGATGTCGGAACTCAACAACATATTCGAAAGACTCGCGTCGATAGAGACCGGGATCAGGTACCTGGCCACGAAGGACGACATATCGAAGACCAAGTTTTGGGTGGTTTACGGTGGGCTTGGCGGCGCGCTGACCGTTGCCTCGTTGATCTTCATCATACTGCGATACGTCGATCCGTCCTAATGCTCGACGCGCCCGCCGGGAATCGTCGCTCGCGCATGTAGCGCCCTTCTGAAACCTTCCACATCGTTGAATGTGCCGCCGACCACCGGAGAAAGGAGACGGTCGCGTTCGCCGATGCGCAGTCTCGTTTCCTGTATCCTGTCGACCGTCTTCCATACCTCGGCCTCGAACGCCCGCTGCGCCTTGTCCGACGCCGTCGGAGGACGGAGCGATCTGATCATCAAGACCAGGGAGTGCTCCATCTCCTCGAGCGCGTCGTACATCGCATCGTCCGGATCGGCCTCCCGGTCAGGCGGCGTCCTTTCGATTTTCCGATCGAACTTGTACAGGAGAAAATCGGCCACATCGAGCAGCAGACGGGGTGAAGTCGCGTCTGCCGCATCCCCGGAGGGAACGGCACGCGTTTCATCCCGGGATTCGCGCAGATCCCTATCCACTTCTGCAACCAGCGGTCCGACGAACGCCAGAAGGCCGTTGGGAGTCGTCATATCGCGATAGGACATCGAACGCGGCGCGTTCCGGCGCGTTCCGAAGGATTTCAACCGATCAAGGAAGGCCATGGGAACGCTCCGAACAAAGAGAATGCGTGATGCTATATGCCTGCAAGATATGGTTAGCTGCCGGTATTGTCATCCACTATCTCCAAACCGGATCGCTACCGTCGAAACTGGCAGGTTCGGGTTGCCGACGCCAGACACGGCGCGGCTGGCCGGTTGCTTCAGAACAGCGTATGTTGCACCGGAGGTTCGGGGCCGTCGGGGGGTTCGAGGATATCCGGGGTGTCGTTGGACACCCGGTTGACCCGGTCGCCTACGGGGCGGACCGCATAGGGACCGTCATGGGGCGTCCGGACGATCTCCCGCAGGGTCTCCGCGGGCGTATCCGGGTCGAGCCAGTCGTCGAAATCGTCGGGATCGACCACCACGGGCTGCCGATGGTGTATTTCGGACAGTGCGGGAGCGGCAACAGTTGTTATGATCGTGAACGTCTCGAGACGCCGGCCGTTCCCGCTCCACGGCTCCCACAGCGCGGCGAAGGAAACCGGGGCGCCGTTTTCGAGCGCGAGAAAGAAGGGTTGCCGACCGGCGGCCGGACCGCCGCCGCGCCATTCGAACCAGCCGTTGGCCGGGACGAGGCACCGGCGCGACCGGAACGCGGAGCGGAAGGCGGGTTTGCCGTGAACGGTTTCGGACCGGGCGTTGACGAGCCGCGCGCCTATCCTGGTGTCCCTGGCCCAGCCCGGCACCAGCCCCCAGCGAAGCTGCGCCAGGGATCTCGTTCCATACGCATCCAGGCGGCACAGGACGAACTCCTGGGTCGGAGCCCCGTTGTACCGCGGCTGCAAATCGAGATGCGGTATCGTACCGGGCAGACCGTACAAGGCCCGCAGCTCCTCCCTCAGTACGTGCTGGAACAGGCGGCCACACATGATGGAAGTCCCCGGAAGAAAAAAACATTCGAGAAATCGGTTTGTTATCAGACTAAAACAATCAGATATCAAATACAATCGATATTGGAGGTTCAAGAAAATGAGCAACAGGGCAACGCCATCCGACGATATTGGAGGTTCAAAAAATGAGCAACAGGGCAACGCCATCCGAAACCGCCCGGGAGGCCGATCGCGTCATGTTGGAGGCAGCGAAGGAGTTCAGGGATCTGGTGCGCGAAGCGAGAAGGGACTACAGGAACGCAAGGGCTTCCCGGACGGAACGGGAGCCGGACGACAACAAGAAGCAAGGTGAAAAAGAGGATTAATGGCCAGCGTATTGGATGTTGCCGCCTATGTCTTGCAGTTGCAGGGCGGAATGACCACTTGGAAACTCCAGAAGCTGGTCTACTACTGCCAGGCCTGGTCGATCGTGTGGGACGACGACCAGATATTCCCGGAGGAGATACGGGCCTGGGCAAACGGTCCCGTAGTTCGGGAACTCTACGACGAGCACAAGGGCCAATTCAGGATCGGAACGCTGCGCAAGGGCGATCCGGACAAGCTGACGGCTCTTCAGCGGGAAACGGTCGGGATCGTGGTCGACTACTACGGCGACAAATCCGGACAGTGGCTGGGCGATCTCACCCATATGGAGAGTCCGTGGAAGGAAGCCCGCAGGGGCATTTCCGACCAGATCAGAGGGGATCGGATCATATCGAAGGAAAGCCTAGGGGAATACTACGGGAGCCTCGAGTAATGGATATACGGCATAGGAGACGGTCGCGTAGGCAAGTTGCTTGGTACGACCGGTTTCATACGGATCGCAACAGAACCGTTTATACTTCCAGTAGACGTTGACCTGCTGTTTGACGACGGCGAAGCGTACCCTGTTGTGATAGACGGTTTAACGGGTGGGTTGGCGGCTTTTGTCGCATTGGTTCGGCACAGATTGCGCTTTTGGTCAATGAGGTTTCTGGGAAGGCTGAGAAAGGAGACGATATGCCTAATAACCAATCACAAAGTGAATTGAAAGACAAACCTGTTACGGCAGACCAGGTAAACCGGGAAGCGTTGCGCGTTATAAGGAAGGTGGACAGGGCTGTCGAGAATATGGCGAAAAAACATGGTGTGACGACTACAAGAACAAGGAAGAAGTAGTCGATTTCGTTCTTCGCACAATAAGCAACGCAGAAAACGCCCCGGCAAAATCGGGGCGTTTTGCTTTTGCCACAAGTACGACATGTTACCTTTCGATGTAATACCTGCCTGTTCAACCCGCTGCCAGTTCCTGCATTCCTCAACCAACCTCTTCACCGGCCCTCTTATCCCCTTTCCCAACCAGGTATTTCCTCGACCAACTCCTTCATTGCGTTAATCGATCCCATACCCGCCGAACTATGCCATTCCCCGCCTAAGTCCATATATCGCCCAGTTCTTGCAGCACATCCACTCCCTTCCGAATCATCCCGTTTCGCCGAGATCAAATCCCATAACTAACTTGTTTCCAGTAGTTTACACCGCGTAAAATACCCGCCGAACGTCTCCCGAAACGCTTGGTCCGTATATATAGTATTATCGTAAGTAAAAACGGGAGAACACGATGCATTATCTCATTATTGCGATGTTGGCTTTCGCAGTATCAATGATGGGATGCGAAGGCAAGACGGGTCCGGCTGGACCGGCAGGCCAGACCGGTGCCGCGGGTGCGGCCGGTCCGCAGGGTCCGGCTGGACCGGCAGGCCAGACCGGCGCCACGGGTCCGGCCGGTCCGCAGGGCGAGATCGGCCCGCAGGGTCCCGAAGGTCCTCAGGGACCTAAGGGCGATACGGGTGCTACGGGACCGGCAGGTCCGACCGGTCCGCAGGGTCCGCCTGGGGTAGATCCTGATATAGAAGGCGTGCTCGCATCCATATACAAAGTCGAGTTAATCCGGGATGGCAACACGGAAAACGTTGCAATGTACATGGGCCCTGGTTTTGGGCAGGGGCCTAAACTCGACACCGAAAGCGGTATGTTAACCGGAGGGATGCCAGCTCATAGCACCGCTTTGCTCACAGATGCTACCACCACACTCGCTGCCAAAGCCACCAGCCCGGACGGGGGTACCGTAGGTGTAGATTTTATTTGGTCCTCCTCGCATGATGACATCGCTAGCGTAGATCAAGATGGAATGATTACCGGTGTAAGCAAGGGAAGTGCCATCATTACAGCATCCGTGGATGGTCGCGGAATTGCGGTACGCTTTGGAGTTGTCGTACATAACCCGATCAAATCCATCACGCTTAATCCGAGAGATGTTACTGTAGGCACGGTAGGACATAAGTTTGACGTGATCGCACGCGCCTATGAGTCGGAGGATGGCAGCGGAACACCCGTTCAATCAGGTGTTGGTGGCCTTGCCATCGAGTGGGCCATTAATCCCCCCGGTGTTGCAACCTTGGCGGTCGCTGAGGATAATGCTTCAAAGGTTACGGTTACGATAGTCGGCACCGGCCGTGCCGAACTAACCGCAGCGCACCATGATGATGTTGAGAGCGATCCAATCACGGTTACGGGATTCGACGTAGTGGAACCTGAACGGCGTATTCTTGTGGATCGCTCTAATCAGCCGTATGAAACAAAGTATGGCACCGATAACCAAATATTAATCAGAGTTACTTTGCAGGAGCGGGACGATGACGGGATAGGCTGGTCTCCGCTTCGTAATGCAAAAGTAACGTTCGAAAGTCTGAACACCGGTCTGGTTAAAACGTATCATGAAGAGACTGGTGATGATGTCGGTAGGGAAATATCGGTAAACGAAACGGATTCCGTAAAAGGTATTGCCGCAATTGCAATCGATTCCATAAAAGACGAAATGCCGTCCGTTCTAAACAGAGGTTACGCAGCTAAAGCAGGATCTGGTCTCATAGCAATTACCGCGGCTTTTGCCGAACCTGTTTATGTCACCGTTACGATTAACTAGTAAGATTCGGGGATAATCCAGGCCCGTAAGCCAGGATGCTGACTGAATCCTGAAAAAGATGAGTGGTTGTATCCTGCACCGATGATGCAGCCACTCGTCGCCCCAAGTAGTCGGGTGATTCCCTGTATGTATTGTATGATCCCGAATGGGACGTGGTGGCAGGACAGACGCCCTGTTGCCATCACATCCCTGCAATGTGCTCCGGTCCCCCGGAATGTATTTCCGTTCGTCTGAAACAGGAGCCATGGTCGCTGAAAAGAGTGTTCGGTCCCGTGAAGCGAAAAGACCCGTAGCAGATAGCGGGTCTTTTCGGTATTCGGGCAGTATCCGCAGGATCCGGTCGCGGCAACCACGTCAGCCAACCCCCTTTCCCCTTTGAGGAGTCGCCATGAGGAAAATCGTTTTTCTGATGATCGCCGCGTTCGCATGCCACGACGCCCACGCCCAGCTGGACCTCCATTTCGGCGTGTCGGGTAGCCGGTCCTATTCGTGCCTCGCCGACCTCACGGACTCCGGCATAGGTTTCGGCGGGGGGCTGGAGGTCGCGGCCGACCTGAACGACCGGTTCCAGTTCGTCGGCAGCCTCGCACTCGACCGCCACGGTGCGGACACCACCTCGCTTCCGGTCATGGCGGGCCTGCGGGTGTCCACCACTTCGGACGACGACATGTTCTGCTTCGTGCAGGCGGCCGGCGGCAGCACCTATCGGGTCGTGGAAGGTACCGACAACGAAAATGCCTGGGTGGTGAACGCCGGCGTCGGAACGGTCTTCAGGCGCATGGGTGCGGTGGTGGAGTACAACGTCTCAAGGGACAAGTGGAGCTGGCTTACCGTGAGGACGTTTCTGCGGGTGCCCCTCGGGTTCTGACGGGCAGGGAACAGAAAGTTCTGCTGGAGAGCAGGAATGCATTATACAACAGCGGAAATCTTAGACGACAGTTGCGGATCGCTTCGGTTGATCTTTCGGCCATTGGAGGTTTTCCAAGAGCATATGCCAGATGGAACAGCGAACGATCACTTTCATGTCTTCCATGCCATAGGAAGCGTCGAATGCAGTTGGCCTTTTTTCCGAGTCGACGTCCGGTTACGCATGTCTGATTTGCGCCTTGATCAAACTGCTGATTCTTACCTGAATTCACTCATCGTCGGTTGAAAGAGTCAAAACAAATCGGAGGGCTTCGATCATGCCCGCACCCTGTCATTCGAAGGAGGAGCCTCGTTCCCTCCATGTCGATCTTGGCAAGCTGGTTTAGGTGTCCGATGAACTAAGGGTTGTACAAAGTACTTTCTTCGGCCCCTGTGATTTTCCTTTCGCTCATATCCGTGGCTCAATCCCCTGTGTCCGCTATTCGTCGTCTCCCCTTGCATATTCGCAATCTGGATTCCGTAGAACACACCTGAAAATGTTCGTTGGAACAACAACACTGGGGATCATAAGTGCCCCCCGACCCGGACTGGCGGATGCTTCAACCTGCCTGCCGGGCATCAGCCATCTCATGCGGGCTGCTCGGGTTACAATCCGGTATAATCCGGACAAACCAGCCCGACTTCTCAAGCAGCTCCGTAAGGCAGTTCCCCTCCCTTTCAGAACCCGAGCGGCACGCGCAGGAAGGTCCGCACCGTAAGCCAGCTCCACTTGTCCCGCGAGACGTTGTACTCCACGACCGCGCCAAGGCGCTTGAAGACCGTGCCGACGCCCGCGTTCACCACCCAGGCGTTTTCGTTGTCAGAGCCCTCCACGATCCGGTAGGCGCTGCCGCCCGCCGCCTGCACGAAGCAGAACATATCGTCGTCCGAAGTCGTGGACACGCGCAGACCCGCCATGACCGGAAGCGATGTTGCGTCCGCGCCGTGGCGGTCGAGCGCGAGGCTTCCGATGAACTGGAACCGGTCGTTCAGATCGGCCGCCACCTCCAGCCCGCCCCCGAAGCCGATACCGGCGTCCGTGAGGTCGGCAAGGCACGAGTAGGACCGGCTGCCCGACACGCCGAGGTGGAGGTCCAGCTGCGCGTGGGCGTCATGGCATGCGAACGCGGCAATCATCAGAAACACGATTTTCCTCATGGTGGCTCCTAAAGGGGGAAGTCAATGTCCCAGGTGAATAGGGTCTACGATAATGCGAATGCTCAAGACGAGATGCTGCAAGCATCGCCAAGATACGGAAAAGACCCGTTACCGGCTACGGGTCTTTTCGCTTTACGGGACAAGAACACGCCTTGCCGTCTTTTCAGGGACCATTGCTCCTGCTCAGGGCGAACGGCAAGACGTTCCGGAGTAACTGGAGCACATTGCCGAGACGCGAAGAATGAAAAGCTTTCTGTTTCAACGTCCTAGTTAAACAAACATGCCTGATCAAGAGACTGACTACCCCGGACATCGGTCGATGAGTGGCTGCATCCCTTGATCGCAGATGCAACCACTCATCTATTCACAGGATGCTACTTTCAACATCGTGATTCAGGGGATTAGGTTCCCCGAAACCTTACGACAGCTACTCCTATTCTTGTGGTTCCTGGGTGACTGTAATCGTAAAGTTTGCTTCAGAGACAGAGATCGCTTCATCTGTCCCCGTTACGCTAGCCGTCATTCGAGCAGTACCTGGCATTTCAGCACGAAGGCGGTTGGTACTCATGGGATCGTCCAGATTTCGTGGATTGCCGTCTGCAGCTTGGGGGGCAATTACAACAAACTTGGCGTTCCCGTCCGCCGCAGCATCAGCTCTCGCACCGTCCATCTTTGTTTTGACTATGGTGGGATCTCGACTTATGACAGTTACCTCGGCGGCACCAGCTGTGTCGATCGACCACTCCGTCCAATCCGTATATTCTCGTCCGGTGACGGAATCCGTGAACATCTTATACATCCGGGTCTGTACCTGAATGTTGATCACGGTTTCACCCAACGTGCTGGTCATGCTCTTTGCAATCTTTACATCATAGTTCGCTTGAAACAGGGCAATACGCCGCTGTACCGTATTAAGCGGGTACAGTGTGGGGCTTCTCTCCGCACCCGTGACCTTGATCGCCGACTTACCTTCGGGAACCGAGCTGTCTATGCCACCGGACGAGGCGGTTATGGTAGCCGTGCCAGGGCCTTCTATCGTTATCGTAGCGTCATACCCACCAGCAACTTTTGCTACGGTTGGATCGGAAGTATGCCAGGCGATGACCGCTCCGTCGACTTCCATGCCGCCTGCATCCCTGACATCCGCTGTCACATCGATCGTACTACCCACCGAAAACGTTTTGCCTGCATCTGCTGCATTTGCAAAACTCAGTACGATTTTCGCGACCACATTGGATACGTTGACCGTGTATTTGACTGCAATCCCACGACCTTCGGCGGATGCCGTAATGATGGTCGTTCCCGCGCTTACTGCCGTAACCATTCCGTCGTCGGTCACGGTGGCGTAGTGGGGAGCCGAGGACGACCAGGTGAAATCCACGGGCACGGCCATGGTGTCCTGACTGGTAGCCTTGACGGCGAGCGTCGTCTCATCCCCTACGAGCAAGTTGGCGCTACTTGGGCCCGCCGTGACTCCGAAACTAGGAGCCGTGTACAGTGTCTTCTTGTTTGTGGCGTCGCCATCCCGGACTATCTTGATCTGATGTATGGCTGCCAGCGAGCCGTCGGGAATGTCGCCGATACCCTCGCCAGGCGGTCCCTGATCGCCCGTGTCGCCCTTGGGGCCTGCCGGACCCGCCGGACCCTGCGGACCTTCGGGGCCTGCCGGACCGGTAGCACCCGTATCGCCCTTGGGGCCTGCCGGACCCGTTTCACCAGTCGGACCAGCCGGTCCCGTGGCGCCGGTCTGGCCTGCCGGACCCGCCGGACCCTGCGGACCGGCCGCGCCCGCGGCGCCGGTCTGGCCGCTCGGACCCGCCGGCCCCGTCTTGCCCTCGCATCCCATCATTGATACGGCGAAAGCCAACATCGCAATAATGAGGTAATGCATCGTGTTCTCCCGTTTTTACTTACGATAATACTATATATACGGAGTAAAAAAAACGGCCCGAATCGACCCGCGAAAACCGCCCCTTTTTCTGTCGTTTTCAGTCCGCCGCGATACCCTCTGGAACCCCATGCCGGCGGGCTCCGGCCGTTGGCCGCTTGACTAAATCCGGGATGTCCCGTACCTTCCTCATCGACCCATCTACCGCGATCACTAGGAGGCTCTATCGTGTTTCACCATTCAGCCAGATTGTTGCTTTTTCTCGTGTTTCTTGCCTGCGACGGACCTGTGGGTCCCGCAGGACCGGCCGGACCCGAGGGGCCTGCCGGACCGACGGGCGAAACGGGCGAAACGGGTGCCCAGGGCGAAACAGGACCCCAGGGACCGGAGGGACCGGAAGGCGAACCGGGAGAAACGCTGGACTGGTCGGACGTGATCGAGACGGAGAACCTGGGCGACGTGGTCTATGCCATTGGTGTGCACGTCCAGGGCAGGAACTACATCTTGGGTTCCGGGTTCGTCGCGCACTTCACCAATGCCATCTGGACCAATGCCCACACGGTGGAAGCCGCCCTTGTCACGATCGGGTTCATCGAAGATCTGAATCCGACGCCCTTTGTCGTCAAATCGGGCACGGAGATCGGCGGCGCCGATACCTACTACCCGACGAGCTACTGGGTCCATCCGGCCTACAACGGCACGGCCGGTTCGCCCGACGTGGCGCTGTTGAGCATAGACGCCACGCTGCCGGAGGTTTCATTCTTCCTGCCTAGGGAGCAGGCGCAGGAACTGCGCGTGGGCCAGCCGATCGGCACGATCGGGTTTCTCGAAGAACTCACGGGCGAATCGGTTCAGGTGCCCATCGCCACGTTCAAGGGCGGCACGATCAGCGCGCTTCGGCCCTTTGCGGACGAGGTCCCCACGCCGGAGAACAGCCGGGTCATACAGCATAATCTGGATCTGTCCGGGCGCACGAGCGGCAGTCTCGTCTTCGATCACGAGGGATACGTCGTCGGCATGAACTTCGCCAGTTTCTTCCGGGTCGTCTACGATCCGCGCACCGGCAGCCCCAGGAGCGTCCCTTCGCAGAATCCCGGACTGGCGATCCGCGCCGACGAGTTGTGGCAACTCTACGACCGGGTTGCCGGACGGCCTGTCGTGCCCGACGTGTCGGCGAGACGCGCCTTGCCGGTCTCTCCGCCCGAGGCGCTCCCCGAGCGGGTCTATCCGCACGATGCCTACCGGCCCTTCCCCGATCATTGGAACGGGCGGACGGAACTGCCGTAGCAGCGCTTGCCGCTACAAGCGGCTTAGGGTTGTCTGTCCGTCATGTAGACTACACACGAGGAAAACCGGCCATGGCCAAGGGCAAGTTCTGGCACGATGGACTGCAGTTCTCCTGCCACGGATGCGGCCATTGCTGCACCTTCCCGGGCGGATTCGTCTACGGCAGCGAGCGGGAGTTCCGGCGCATCGCCGCGTACCTGAACCTGCCCTTCGAGACCTTCCTGGAACGATACACCGAGGAGATCGACGGCTACGTCTCCCTGATCTCCCCGGACGAGGGTCCCTGCGTTTTCTATGACCGGGGCTGTTCCATCTATCCCGTGCGGCCGTCCCAGTGCAGCAGCTATCCCTTCTGGCAGGACGTGCTGAAGTCGAAACGCCGGTGGGACCTGGAATCGGAGACGTGTGGGGGCATGAATCGCGGCAAGCGCTGGACGCGCCGAGAGATCGAGGCGCAGGCGGCCAGCAGGACGACGAATCTGATGGAAGCGAAGAAACTGACTTAGGTTTTTTACGGCTGCATGGACCCGGTCGCGGGCTTCCCGGGCCGGCCATGCATACCGGTATAGGCGGCTACCGACGCTACGGGTACCGACGCGGTTCACCGCGGGAAGCGGAAGGGATGAACCATGCCGAGCGACAAGCCGACCCTCGACGGCGGGTCGGACGATCATCCGACCGGGGACCGGCTGACCTACGAGGATGCCGGCGTCGATTACGACCGGATCGATCCGCTGAAGGTGCTTGCCCAGCGGGCGGCGCGGGCGACGGGAGCCAATCTGGCGCGCGCGGGCGCCCGGGAAGTGGCGGCCAGTCGCGGAGAATCGGCCTACGTGGTGGATATAGGCGACGCGTACATCGCTTCCATCACCGAATGTTTGGGCACCAAGGCCCTGGTGGCGGACGCGCTCCGGTCCGAGTCGGGAAGAACCTGGTACGATCACATCGCGCAGGACACCATCGCCGCGGCCGTCAACGACCTGGTCACCGTGGGCGCGCGCCCTCTGAGCATCCACGCCTACTGGGCCGCCGGTTCGTCGGACTGGTTCGACGATGTGGACCGCATGCATGATCTGGTGGCAGGCTGGAAGGCGGCCTGCGACGCCTTGGGCGTGGCCTGGGGGGGCGGCGAGACGCCGTGCCTGACTGGCGTGGTGGAGGAAGGCGCCCTTGATCTGGCCGCATCCTGCGTCGGCATCGTCCGCCCCAAATCGCGGCTCACCCTGGGCGAGGACCTGGCGGCCGGGGACGCGATCGTCCTCCTGGCAAGCAGCGGCATTCACGCCAACGGGCTCACCCTCGCGCGCAAGCTGTCCGAACGGCTTCCGAATGGCTATGCCACGGTTCTGTCGGATGGACGGATGTACGGCGAGGCGCTGCTCGACCCGACCGTGCTCTATCCGCCCGTCATCGAATCGGCCTGGTCGGCCGGAATCGACCTGCGCTACGCGGCGAATATCACCGGGCACGGATGGCGCAAGCTCATGCGCCACCCCGGTCCGTTCACCTATCGCATGACCGAAGTGCCGCCCGTACCCGAGGTGCTGGCCTTCATGGTTTCGGAATCCCGCCAGGGACCGGCGGAGGCCTACGGCAGCCTGAACATGGGCGCCGGATTCGCGCTCTTCGTGCGCCCGGAACACGCGGAGGCGCTGGTGGCCTGCGCCGGGGCGGCGGGGGTGCCTGCCTGGACCGCCGGCGTGGTGGAAGACGGTCCCCGCCAGGTCGTCATCGAACCGCTGGGTATTACGCTCGCCGGGGAGGATCTCGCCCTGCGGGACTGATTTGGGTCGGCATCCTACCCGGTCGAATTCGCCTGGGACGGCATTTCGCCCGCCGGGACGCTCGGGCGGAAGATCATCCCGTTAGGTGGTGGATCTGAGGACCACAGTGCGCGCGATCAGATCGTGAAAGGCCTGTTTGCGTGGCGTGAAAGCCGCGGCGAGATAGCCCGGCCAGAGGATGGGCAGGCACTTGGGTATGGCGCGGAGCGCGGCGCGCATGAAGGTCGGCGCGTATCCCTCGGCGTCCGTCACGCGGATGCCCGCGATCATCTTGCCGATCGTGGCGCCGCGGGGCGCACTCTCCATGGCCGCATAGTAGAACCACGGCATCAGCAGCTGGAAGGCCCCCATCATCGGACCGGTCGCCGGATCCGACAGGATGCCCGTGGATGCGACCGCCAGCCCGATCGCCCAGGAAGCCCCGGTCATGAGCCCTAGGTCTATGGCGAAGGCGCCGATCCGCTGCAGATGGCCGGCGTAGTCTTCGGAAAGGGAATAGCCGGAGATGAAGGTCACGGCCTGGCGGGCCCTCCGTCGGGTGTCCGCGCTTGGGTCCAGTGGATGACTTCGTCCTCGCAGGGATACCGGGCGGCCAGTTTCTCGTCCATGTCGATACCCAGGCCCGGGCGGTCGTTGGGATACATGTAGCCGCCGCGCACTTCGGGAGTTCCGGGGAAGATTTCGTACACCAGGTCGTTAAAACGGCACCATTCCTGGATACCGAAATTCGGCGCCCACAGGTCGAGGTGCAGGTTGGCGGCGTGCCCCACGGGCGAGACGTCGCCCGGCCCGTGCCACGCCGTGCGGATGCCGTACATGGCCGCCATGGCCGCGACGTTGCGCGCCGGGGTGATCCCGCCCATCTGGCTCACGTGCATGCGCAGGAAATCGACGAGGCGTCCCTTGATCAGAGGAAGCCATTCCGCGGGATTGTTGAACAGTTCGCCCATGGCGATGGGCGTCGTGCAGGTCTGCCGCATGCGGTGGAACCAGGCGTTGTCCTCCGGGGCCAGTGCGTCTTCAAGAAAGAACAGGTCGAACGGCTCCAGCCGCTTTGCGAAGGCGATGGCGTCGGCGGGGTTGAGCCGTTCGTGCACATCGTGAAGCAGTTCCACGTCGTCGCCCACGGCGGCGCGCACGTGCTCGAACATCCGGATGGTGGCGCGCATGTAGCTCCGCGGATCGAAATAGGCGCCGGGCCTCGCGCCTTCGGGCGGTGCGATGCGCGGCTTGCTGCCTCCGTATCCGCCGGTCTGGCAGCGCACGTGCCGATAGCCGGCCGCCAGGTATTTCTGAACATTTTCCGCCACCTCCTCGGGAGACGCCCCGTCTGCGTGGACATAGGTGGCCGCCGCCGCCCGGCACTTTCCGCCGAGGAGCTGGTACACCGGCATGCCCGCCAGTTTCCCCTTGATGTCCCACAGCGCCTGATCCATGCCGGATATGGCATTGTTCAGTACCGGCCCGTTGCGCCAGTATCCGTTCACGTTGGCCGTCTGCCACAGGTCTTCGATGGCGTCCACTTCCTTTCCGATGAGAAAGGGGCGCAGGTGGTGTTCGATGGCCGCGTGCACGGCGTGGAACCGCTGGGTGAAGGTGGCGCAGCCCAGCCCGTACAGGCCGGGTTCGGAGGTCAGTATCTTGACCACGATCAGGCGCGCTCCGGCCGGTTGGGTCAGAATGGTCCGCACATCGGCAATGGTTGCGGGCATGGTGCTTCCTGCTGTCCTTTCGTTCTGCTACGCGCCTTCCGTCAGGCTAGAGTCGGACTAGAACGCCCCGCCGAAGAAGATCGTGTTGAGGAAGAGGCCGTTCGTGCCATACCAGAAGGCCCGGAAATTGGGGTTGTCGGCAAAAAGCACGACCGCGCCGTCCCCCTGTCTCCGGGCGATCAGCGCGGCGGTATTGGCCAGTTCGGCAAGACGCTTGGGTGCGATGTAGCCGCTCAGCAGCGGTGTTGACGTGTAGCGGGCTACCGTCGCCCCGGGCGTCGCGGAGGGTTCGAAGAAGATCTCGTGATTGCGGAACAGCGGCGTTGTCTCGCCATAGCCGAAGGCGAGCGGATGGGTGGTATCCAGCGCCGCCGCGAATATGGCCCCGCCGATCCGCTGCGCACCCTGCGTGGGCGAAACCTGCGCATAGGGCAGATCGGTCGTGTCCGGCGGCGTGGCTTTCACGCTTTCATCGATCAGGTCCTGCTCGATGAGCCATCTTGCGGCATGCTTCCAGGCGATGAGCGTACCGCCTTGCCGCACCCATTCCTTCAGCCGGTTCACGTCCTCCGTGTTCAGGTCGTAGCGGCCCATCGCCATGACCAGGGTCGTATAGCGATGCAGATCCAGCCCGGCGAAACCGTCCGCGTCGACCAGGGAGACGGGCATGCCGAACCGTTCGTTCATCAGATGCCAGGCCTCGCCCACCTCGTAGGCGCGGGTGCCGGGCCCGGAGAGCAGGGCCACCGCCGGCTTGTCCAGTACCGGAGCGCTCGGTCCGCCCAGGTCGCCGCCCTTGGGCGTGAGGCCCGTGGTCGCGGCATGCACGACGACGTGGTCTTCGGCGACCATGCGATCGATCAGCGTCCGCACCTGCGCCGGGGTCACCGCGGAAGCGGCGTCGCGCTGGGCGACGGGGATGATGATCGTGCCCCGGTCGAAAGTCTTTTCCATGCCGCCGATGGCCAGCGAAAAGGGTTTGCGGGCCAGTCGGGGCCGGATGCCCGCGTCCAGGACCCGGTAAAGCGCGCGGGGCGCGAAGTAGCGGTTCCATTCCATCAGATAGGCGTATGCAGCGGGTTTTTCTGGCGATTCGCCGTGCAACGCGTTTTCGGCCGCCGCGCCGTGCAACGCGCCGCCGTCGAAAGCCGCGTCGGTAATTTCCGCACCGATCAGACCGTCGGGCTCGCGCCGCAGGGCTTCGCTCGCAACGCCCATGGCCAGGGGCAGGGTCCAGGCCGACACGTCGTAGAAGAGGGAGTCTCCGAAGGTGGTGACGCGTTCCATCGCCGCCTTGATCAGGCGCGTCTGGGGCTGATCGAGCGGTATGATGGCGGCCTCGCCGGCGCGGAAGGTCCGCCCGCCCGCATCCACGTTCCGGGCGAGTTCGTATACCCGGATCCGGTGGGGCAGCAGCATCTGCAGGAGGGCCTGGGTGCGCGTGCGGGAGTCGCCGAGATCGAGGACATAGGCCTTGACGGGGTTGCGCCGCGCCGCCTCGGCCGATGTCGCGTAGAAATCGCGCTGATGGGCAAGCAGCGCGGTGCGCAGCGCCAGGCTGCCCGCCAGCGTCGACATGCTGGTGGCGAACTGGTTTCGGATCGTGAACGGATAGGTCAGAATGCCCTCTGTCGTGGTCCGCTCCAGCGACCGGGCCGAGGCCTGCTCGAAGAGAATGCCGATGGCGCCGTTGACGTCCGGATACGTGGAACCCTTGCCATAGAAGAAGTCGTCAAAGGTTTCTTCGGAATAGTACAGCGTACCCTGCCGGTCGTGCCATGCGGCGTGGTGCTCGGCGAGCGCGGCCGTCAATTCGAACGTCCGCTGCGGCGTGTTCGGGTTGTTTCGGCTCGGAATTCCGGGTTGGAAGAAGTAGGTGGCGTTGCTGCCCATTTCGTGGAAATCGGTCAATACCTGGGGACGCCAGTGGTGAAAGACCGCCAGCCGCGCCCGCGATTCCGGATGTTGCGCCACGAGCCAGTCCCGGTTCAGGTCGAACCAGTAGTGGTTGGTCCGTCCGCCCGGCCACGGCTCCACGTGCTCCCGGTCCTGGCCGTCCCGCGTGGCGACGCGGCCCCGGTTGGCGTTGACCCAGTTGACGAAACGGTCCCGCCCGTCCGGATTGTAGTTCGGATCCAGGATGATCACCGCGCGGTTCAGCAGGGCGTCCACGGCCGGTCCGCTGCCCGCTGCCAGGTGGTAGAGCGTCAGCATGGCCGCCTCGGAACCGCTGGCCTCGTTGCCGTGCACCCCGTAGCCCATGTGGACGACGACGGGCATGGTTTCGATCATGGCATCCGTCACCGCGCCGGGCGCGTCGGACAACCGGTGGTTGGCGAGGCGGATTTCCTCCAGCCTCTCGTGGTTTGCGGCGGACGTTACCACGGCGTGGACGAGGCGTCGCCCGTCGTAGGAGGTGCCGTGGTCTTTCACAATCACGCGATCCGACGCCTCGGCCACGACCCTATAGTAGGCGTTCACGAGGTGGGAGCGCGTATGGCTCGTGCCCACCACGTGGCCGATGACCGACTCGGGACGGGGGATGGCCGCATCGTACGCGTCGACACCGGGCACGCGGACTTCCATGGCGAAAGGCAGATTCTGCGCCCGGCTGTTTCCGGTGGCAAGGATGTTTCCGGCAACAACGACAAGCACGGCAACCAGCAGGGGCGGCGCGGGGACTCGGTTCATGATCTTTCCTGATCTGGATGCGGACGTGGATGAGGCGGCTGGCGGGAAGCTTGGAAAAGCACGAAGATACAGGTGCCAAGATACCGGTAGGACATGGCCGGATCAAGGGGTATCCGCCGGGACCATTCGCGGGTATCCGCCGGGGCCATTCGCAGGTATCCGCCGGGGCCATTCGCAGGTATCCGCCGGGGCCATTCGCAGGTATCCGCCGGGGCCATTCGCTGGCGATCGCCCATTTTGTCTTGCCGGGGAACCAAGCCCCGGCATAGATTGTGTGCACCGATCAACGTCACTTCGACATCGTTTCAGCTTCGCGCGACATCCGCACACCATGCCGATCGAAGGGTGCGGTTCATCTGCGGTTTCATACCTGGGCGATCATGCCGATCATGCCGATCGAAAGGTCGCGGTCCCGTTCGGAGGTCTTCGTGCGTATACTGGTGATGGGCAGCGGCCTGATGGGTCCGGCGGCCGCCTACAACGCCATGCTGGACGAAGCGGTGGCGCGGGTTACGGTCTGCGATCTCAGCGACGAAGCGCTCGCAGCCTGCCGCGCGCGACTTCAGGGCAGACAGGGGGCGGAGCGGGTCGCATACCGAAGGCTGGACCTGCAAGACCGCGCCGCGTCCATCGCCGTGATGCGGGACCATGACGCCGGCGTGGCCGCCCTGCCGCGCGCCGCGAGCCTGACCGCGCTGCCCCTCGCGCTGGAGGCCGGCATGCCGTACATGGACCTCACTCGCGTCCCCGACGAGGCCATTGCGGGGTGGAAGGCAACCTATGCCGGTTCGGAGGGATTCGTCATTCCGGGCTGCGGGCTGGAACCGGGCTTGACCGAGATCATGGCGCGCCACCTGGCCGAACAGCTCGACCGGACGGAGGAACTGCACATACTCTGCGGCGGCATACCGGCAATACCCGCCCCGCCGCTGGGGTACAAGATCGTCTTCGGAGGCAGGCGCCTGCCTCTTAGAGCATCCACAGCCCGCGCCGTCGTGGACGGACGCCTCGTGGAGATTCCCCGGTACTCGGATCCGGAACCGGTGGTCTTTGAAGGGGTGGGCAAATGCGAAGCCTGGCACGAGGGCTTCATGCCCTGGCTCCTGGATCTGGACGTCTTCGGGAATCTGCGCAGCGGAACGCAGAAGACCGTGCGCTGGCCGGGATATGCCGAAAAGGCGACCGTGCTGCGCGAACTCGGCCTGCTCAGCGAGGAGCCGGTGGACGTGGACGGTGTCGGCGTGATTCCGAAGCATGTCGTGGACGCCGTGCTCTACGCCAGCGTGAAAATGTCCCCGGAAGACCGGGACATCACGGCCTACCGCGTCACGGTGATCGGCGAGAAGGATGGACGGCCCGCCACGAGAACGGCGGAGATGATCGACCGCTATGACGAAGCAACGGGATTTACCTCCATGGCGCGTACCACGGCGTTCACGGCGGCCATCGCCGCGCGGATGACGGCCCGGGGCGACCTTTCGCATCCCGGCGGACCCTTCGCCACCCCCGAGCAGATCATATGCGGGGACCGGTTCCACATGATGATGGAGGAACTCGGCCGGATGGGTATCCGATTCGGCATGGATGCGTCGTGACGGGCGAACTTCTGCGGATGGGCGTCCGATTCAGCATGGATGTGTCGCTTTCAACCAAAGGTGAGAACAATCATGCGTGCGCAGGACGATAGGAAGAGGGATAAAGGCAAGAAGGCGGACGGAAAGCTGAGCCGAAAGTTCTATGAAAAGGAACTGGCGCGCCTGCAGGTCGAACTGTCCAAGCTCCAGGGCTGGGTCTCGGGCCAGGGCAAGAAGGTCGTGGTCCTGTTCGAAGGTCGCGACGCGGCGGGCAAGGGGGGCACCATTTCCCGGATCACGGCGCGGCTCAATCCGCGGGTCTGCCGGGTGGCCGCGCTGGCCAAGCCGACGCCTCGCGAGCAGTCGCAATGGTACTATCAGCGGTACGTGGCGCATCTGCCCGCGGCGGGCGAGATCGTGCTCTTCGACCGCAGCTGGTACAATCGCGCCGGGGTCGAGCGGGTCATGCGATTCTGCACCGAGGAGGAATACCGCGAATTTCTGCGGTCCTGTCCCGAGTTCGAGCGCATGCTCGTGCGCTCCGGCATCACCCTGGTCAAGTACTGGTTCTCCGTCAGCGCGGAGGAGCAGGAACGCCGGTTCAAAAACCGGATCAACGACCCCTTGCGGAATTGGAAGTTCAGCGATATGGACCTGCAGTCCTACATGAAGTGGGACGAATACTCCCATGCCAAGGACGACATGCTGAACTACACGGACATCAAGCAGGCACCCTGGTACGTCGTGCCGTCCGACAGCAAGCGCCGGGCGCGGCTCAACTGCATCGCGCACCTGCTCAGCCTGTTTCCCTACGACCGCGAACCGGCCATGGTGGACGTGTCCCTGCCCGAGCGGGTCATGGATTCGGGGTACGTGCGGCCGCCCATGGAAGACCAGCGCTTCATCCCCGAAGCGTACTGATATGCCGAGGCGGCTGCCGTCCAGCGTTTAGAGAAGTATGTCTACGACGTATGCAGATGCGCTCCGTCTGCCCGGCTGTCCGACAGCGTGACGGATACCCCCACCGCCGCGCCGCTACTTTATGATCTCGCCCAGTATCCGGCCGTCGCGGCCTGACGGCAGGGTGATCCGAAGCAGGTTGCAGATCGTCGGCGTGACGTCCGCCATGTCGACGCGCTGGCGGTAGCGACCGGCCGCTATCCACGGCCCGTGGAACATGATCGGCACGTGCGTGTCGTATTCGTGCGGCCAGCCGTGAGAAGTGCCTACCGTGGCCGATCCGTATTCGCCCAGGAGCAGGTAGAAGGGGGTCGCGACGAGCATGACGTCGCCGCTGTTCACCGGATGGAAGCTGTGGTAGACGGCTTTCGTGAGGTCCGAATCCGGCAGTTGCCGCCGTTCGATGCGGTGCCGCGTATAGGCTTTCCAGACGGCCGGGTGCCGGACGATCGCCTCGGCCGCCGTCGTTTCGACTTCGTCCCGGCTCAAACCGCGCCGGTCGATCGCGTCGTAGTTCAGGTACAGGCCCGATTCCGACAGATACTCCACCCAGTCGTCTTCGCCATGGAGCGCGTCCAGGGCGTCCTCTACGAGCGCGGTCAGGGGCTCGGGCCCGGCTCTTCCGGCTTCAAGACCCTCGGACCGAAGCTGTTCCGGCAGCGTCATGACGCCGTGGTCCGCCGTCACGACGAGCAGGGTCCGGTCCAAGCCCACACGCTCGTCCAGAAACCGGAAGAACTCCGCCAGTTGCCGGTCCGTGCGCAGCGTGGCGTCCATGGTTTCCTGGCTGAAGGGACCGAAATCGTGGCCGATGTAGTCATTGGCGGAAAGACAGATGATCAGGACATCCGGAATGTCGTCCTGGCCAAGTGCTTCCTCGATAATGGCCTGCCGGGAGAATTCGAGCTGATAGTCGGTGGCCCACGGCGTGTGCTTGAATGCGTTCCAGTAACGCGGACCGGGCGCTTCCAGTCCGCCCTTCGTCACGTGGGGAAAGGTGATGCCGCTGTCGCGGTTGTCCTCCTCCCCTTCGCGTACGTCCTCGCCCGCGCGTTCCAGATAGAGCTGTTCGGGCAGCAGCCGCTCCCACTTGCGCCCGAATGACTGGTCCGGCAGTTTCCGGTCGTTGAAACGCTTGACCCAGTCGGGCAGGTCGTCCATGAAGTAGCTGCTCGACGTGATCCGGCCCAGGGATGCCTCGAACCAGTAGGGCGCGCCCAGCTTGCCGGCGGAAATCATGGCGCTGTAGTCCTTGAGCGAGATCGAAATGGCCTTGCCCCGGTAGCGTGTCGCCATGCGCAGTTCGTCCGCCAAGGACGAGCCTTCCAGTTGCCGCGTGGACGCGCGTCCGTTTTCCGTGGGTTCCTTTCCGAGAATATGGCTTTCCGGGTCCACAAGCGACGGACTGAAAACGCCGGCGGACCGGTTGTACCACCCGTTGTTGACCATCCCGGTCTTGTGGGCGTAGGTCCCGGACGTGACGACGCTGTGGCCGGGCGAGGTGGAGGCGTGCACGTGGCTGAACCGGGCGTCCTCCATCCACGCGCCGTCCTTCATGAGCCGTCGGAATCCGTCTTCCACGAATAGGTCGGAGAATCGCTGCAGAAAGTCGTAGCGGAACTGGTCGATGATGATCAGCACCGCCAGCCGAGGCGGGGCGGTCGGTTCGGACGCCGATGCGGCAGACGCCGATGCGGATGGTGTAACCGCATCCTGCTGCGTCCCCGGTTGGTTGTCTATGTACGCCATTGCATGTGAATCAGCGTCCAGCCCCTCCTGCTGCGTCCCCGGTTGGTTGTCGATACGGCCACGGGTATCGGAGGGCATGATCAACAGCAATAACGAAATCAAACCCGTCTTGATGAAACCGGCGATGGACATGACCAGTCCTTTCTTGTCACTTGCTGCGACACTGCTGTAGTACGACTGATATCAGGTGGCTGCTACCTGCACTACTGTTTGCTGTCGGACTACTGTTATAGCATGGCTGCTATCAGGTGTTTTGCTATGATTTGCAAATAAACACGAAGTTTTTTTCTGGTCGAGATCCGTCGGGTGATTTCCGACTATTCACGTATAAAGCATGATTGGCCGTTTGCTTCCACGTTCTAGATTCGGCAGGCTTTTCAGACTATTCAGTGTGACGACCAGATTATTGATTCAAGATAGTGCTAGATCGGAAGATGTCAACGATGGTACGATGGCATTGCGCGGAGGAGGAGAGAACGCATGACGGAATACACGATGCTGATCCAGACGGCGGGGATGGCGATTTTCATGTTGCTCGGTGTGCTTACCTTTGTGGGACGCATGACGAAGGCGCTTCGCGGAGAGATAGGCGGGCTCCGCAATGAGATGCGCGGAGAAATAGGCGGGCTCCGCGATGGGATGCGCGGAGAGATAGGCGGGCTTCGCGATGAGATGCGCGGAGAGATAGGCGGGCTTCGCGATGAGATGCGCGGAGAGATAGGCGGGCTTCGCGATGAGATAGGTGGGCTTCGCGGAGAGATAGGTGGGCTTCGCGATGAGGTGCACCGAGAGATATCGTCTCTCCGGGATGAGGTGCGGGATACGAATGTCCGCCTTGGCCGAGTGGAAGGCCACCTGGGCATTACCGGTTCCAGAAGCTACAAGGAATCCGGTTGAGCTTGCCGCCAAAAAACCTATAATCGAAAAATGCCAACGATGGTACGATGGCATTGCGCGGAGGAGGTGGGAACAGATGGCAGAATACGCGGTGCTGATCCAGACGGCCGGGATGGCGATTTTCATGTTGCTCGGTGTGCTTACCTTTGTAGGACGCATGACGAAGTCGCTTCGCGGAGAGATAGGTGGGCTTCGCGATGAGATGCGCGGAGAGATAGGCGGGCTTCGCGGAGAGATAGGTGGGCTTCGCGATGAGGTGCACCGAGAGATATCGTCTCTCCGGGATGAGGTGCGGGATACGAATGTCCGCCTTGGCCGAGTGGAAGGCCACCTGGGCATTACCGGTTCCAGAAGCTACAAGGAATCCGGTTGAGCATACCGTTGTCTGATCCGGTGCAGCATGGCGATGAGGTGGTCACGAAAAACGCTTCCGGCGTTGGGTTCGAACGGAAGATGGCGGCAGATGCGCGGTGCGAAAACCGCAGCATACCAACCGAAACCTTCCTGGTCGAAATCCTGGGGCCGCGCGAGGTACCCGACCGTCTCGTTGGCGTAGCCGATGACCATCGTGTGCGGGTAGGGCGATGCCGATCGTACCTGTTTGCCGAAGGTCAGAAACAATTCAAGCGGATGCGCCAGCAGCACGGCATCGTTGATGCGCATCCACGATACGCGGAATTCCAGCCTTTGTGGATGGGGACCGTCGAGCAGTTCGAGCCGCTGCGCGCGCCAGTCCACCTCGAAACGCAACGCGCGTTCTTCCTCAGGGTCGCCATGCGAAGCTTCGAGCCGATCACGGTACGCGTCTCTTCCCTTTGTGATCGCGTCCCGGTCCGGTACTTCTGTAGGCAGCGTGACTGCATAGGTGTCGCCGTCCATTTCCACATCGCCGGTCGTTTCAATTGTGTCGAGCGCCGGCAGGACACGATCGCGAAGCAGTGAACCGTTCGCCCGCATCATCTTCATGCCTTCGCCGAAGCCGCGGCAATTGAGATCGCCGCAACTGCCTTGGAAGAACAGAACCCGAAGCCCGTCCCTTTCCCGCTCCATCTTCTCGACGGCATCGGCCGGGTAGTCGCCGCAGATCACGGTGTCGCCGCCAATCGTAACGGGATGGGCACCGAAACTGATCGTGGCGACGCGCATGCGTCCACGGCCGTCGTCAATGCGGATCAGCAGCGCTTCGTCGTCGGCCTCGCCCCCCTCGTCAACCCGGTTGACCGAGAGATCCGGCACGGATGTGCTTCCGAACCCGATGCGTCCGGGCGCGAGGTTCGACAGGGCTTCGCCTATGGCGTCCGCGAACCGTTCCGGCAATCCCGCCGTGTATTCCTCGTCCCATTCACCCCAGGCCACGGTCTTCATGGTGGCCGGACCGGAATGCGTATGGGTATTGGTAACGACCACGTTGTTCGGATCGAGTCCATATCGCCTTCGGACGATGCGGTGCGTCTCGTCGACCAGGGAACGGTCGGTCCAGATCAGGTCGTTCGACACCCATACGAAAGTGCGATCCCCGTCCGACAACGCCAACGCAGTGGAATGGAGGGCCTGGTGAACCGCAGTCGCCCGTCGCGCGACATACGGACCGTATCCGCAAAGTTCGATGCCGGTGGGCGGCGTGATGACGGTACGACCGGTGCCAAAAAGCAACTGGGACATGTCGGTGCGGTTGTTTGCGCGGTTTGGTCTAATGAGCGAGTTCAGCCGTTTCGGCCGGTCTGGTCCGCGAACCGCACGGTCTTTCCCGTTTTTGCCGATTCGGTTTCACCGTGACATATGCGCAGGGCATCGCGGGCTGCCGAAGCCGAGAGCAGGGCGGGTTCCGTACGCTGTTCGAGGGCGTCGACGGCGTAACCCAACTGGGCTTCGAAGGCTTCGGGAAAATCGACTTCGGGTTCGGTGTTCCCCCCGTCGGGGGTGTAGAGCGTGACCGGTTTGTCCGAAAGCACGTTGTACCAGAGCGTGCCTTCCTCGAAATAGGCGTCGTAGCCGTGTTCGAAGGCGGCCGAACTGATTGCCCCGCACTGGGCGGAGACCATGATGTCGCGGTCCGCGTACCCGTATTGTGTATTCAGATAGAGTGCATAGCCGTTCGGGCTCGTCATACCTGCGGAGTGCACGCTGTCCGGCATGCCGAAAAGGTGGCGCAGAAAGTCGGTGTCGTGTATGTGCAGGTCGATTCCCGCCGCCCCGGTTCGCTCGTAGTCGTCGAACCAGTTTCCTTCGCCCCAGAGCGGTTTGGAGATGACCCGCTTCAGGTGCAATCCGAGGAGGCGTCCATAGCGTCCGTCTTCGATGGCCTGCGCCAGAAAGGCGAACTCCGGAAAGAACTTGAGCACGTGGGCGACCATCAGCGTTCGTCCGGCTTCCCCGGCCTTGCGTATCATGCGGTCCGCCTCGTCCAGACGAAGGGCGATGGGTTTCTCGACGATCACGTCCTTTCCGGCGTCCAGTGCGCGCTGGACGATGTCGTGGTGCAGGACCGTGGGCAGGCACACGTCGACCAGGTCGATGTCCGGGTCGTCCAGCACCTCGTCGATACGGGTACACGTGCGGATGCCTGCAAGATCCTGTATCCCGCCGCCGCCCCCGAAGTTGCCCTGGATGTGCCGCCAGTCGCCGGTCAGCTTCCGCTCGTCCCGGGTACAGATGGCCCCCACTTCCGCGTTTGGGAGATTCCTGATGGCCGCGAAGTGCGTGGTTCCCATGAACCCGATGCCCAGGATGCCGATTCGGATCACGTCATGCCCTCCCGCTCTCGTGTGGATTCATTGTCTGCCTTCCGAGTCTGCCCCGCTGCCTTCCGTGTCCGTGCGGCGGTCGTTCGCGTCTTGTCCGCCTGCCTCGTGGTCCAACGCCGACGGCGCGAACAATTGTTGTCCGTATTTGCGATAACCGCCAATGAGGGCCTGGGCCTCGGCCGAGGTCACGTAGTCGATCAGGGCGCGCGCCTGCCCATACTCGACGTGCGGCCAGCGTCTCGGGTTGACGGCGATGATGCTGTAGGGATTGTGCAGGGGCGGATCGTATTCCACCAGAACGCGGAGATTCACCGTCTCCCGCAGGGCGAGATAGGTGCCCCGGTCAATCAGCACGTAACCCCGTTTCTCGTCCGCCATGCGCAAGGTGGCCGCCATACCCTGCCCGACTTCGATGTACCAGGTCCCGCCGGGTTCGATGCCGGCGATGGCCCAGATCGCCTGCTCCTTCCGATGGGTACCCGAAAGATCGCCCCGCGAGAAGAACATTGCTTTCTTGCGCGCGATGGTGGCGAAGGCGTCTGCTACCTTGTCCGTTCCGGCAATCCCGGCCTGATCGCTGAGCGGACCGACGACGATGAAATCGTTGTGCATCACACCGCGCCGGTCAACACCGAATCCGGCGGCCACGAATTCCTCTTCCAGTCTCGGTGCATGTACGAGCACCGCGTCCACATCGCCGTTTTCGGCCAGCTTAAGGGCCTTGCCCGTTCCCACGGCGATGACGTCCACCCGTATTCCGCCGTCCTGTTTCTGCTCGAATGGCGGCAGCAGGATGTCGAGCAGGCCGGAGTCGTAGGTACTGGTCGTCGTCGCCAGTTTCAGTCGGGGCTGTGCCGCCGCGAATGCCGTGGAGGTCGCGCATGCCGCAGCGAACAGCAGGAGCGTAAGATAGCGAAGACGCATGCGGTGGCCGTTGTTCAGGGAAGGCGGTCCGTTCGCGGGTCGCGGGTCAGTTCAGCCGGAAACTGAAATGTGCGCGAAACCGCGTTCGCCACGCGTTGTTGGTCGCGGGGGAGACCAGCGTCTCGGGGGATTCGTACTTGCGGGTGTACAGCGCTAAATCGATGATAAGCCGTTCGATGAGATGGTGACCGAACATGAGTGCGATGCCCCGCGTATTGGTCTGGGAGTAATCAATGTTGCTGAACGGAGCGAGCGTGGCTTCCTGTTCGATGAGAAAGGCTTGAACCCCGCCGCGGGTGCCGCCGACTTTCGCGGTGCTGCCGTAGGTGATCATGCCCGTGATACCCTGCCGCATGTCGTCCGCCCCCGTGTTGAGCACGTAGTCGGCGCCGACCGTCAGCGGACGGTCGGAAACGGTCTGGGCATACCGGGCGCTGAAGTTGATCATCCGGAATTCGGAGAGATACCCGGTGCCGTCGGCGTTGGCCCGATTGGTATTCGCCGCTACGATCAGCGCAGGCGATCTGAGGTTCTGGACGGCGAACAGGGAATCCGCACCGGTAATGGCATAGTACGCAACGGCCAGCGTCTGAGATCTGCCGGGTTGGTTGAAACGGGCCATGGCCTGGCCCCCCAGAAAATACGTCCGGTCGAGATCCCGCACCGGTGAAGCTAACTGATTGATCATGAACTGGCCCAGGTTCAGGCCGAAAGTCGCCGAGCCGTCGGCGTTCTTCGTCCTGATCTGCTGGGCGAATCCTTCCGGGGCGAGATCGTTGTCCAGCACCAGCTGCGTCGGTCTGAAGAAGGGCAGGGGAAACTTGCCCGCGGTGAGCGTCAGCGAGGGATTGGGACGCACATTCACATACATCCAGGAGATATAGGGATTTTCCCGAACCAGTAGGTCGCCGTAACTCACCCAGGCCGTGGTGGCAATGGCCTTCGGGTTTCCCGTCGCGAGACGACCGGCGAAGTCGACCCGGTCGGTAAGGCGGAGCTTCCCGTCCAGGATCAAGCCGTACATGAACCGGTTCACCGCCCGGCTGGCGTCCTGGTAGTCCCCCTGCAGACGGGTCAGGAACGTGCCGTTCCAGGAGAACCGGTCGTCCTCCTGCGCGGATACGGGTTCGACGCTCGCCGGGATTGCATTCCCCAGCACGGCAAGCGTACAGGCGAAAAGCAGCGTGTGTCTGATTCGCATGGATCCAATACCTCTCGGTTAACCTAGGCTGGTTCGGTTCCCCGCAGTCCGCGACCTGATTCGCCCGGGGCCTATCGAAGGATACTGATGTGAATGATCGGGAAGTTAATCTAGGATGGTGGTACCCGCGGTGTCAAGAGAATATCAGAACGATACGTCGGGCCACCTCTGGCGATAGGTTAGAAGAAAACCGCCAGCCGGGTGTATGTTATATATTATATGTTGTAAGGAAACCTCGTCGGAAACCTCGTCGCGGGTGTAGGCATTCCATCACCGTATCCACGGTCGGTGGCATTAAAGAGTTGTTCCGGTCGTCCGGCGAGCGTATATTCGACATCGAAACACGCGGTCTGCGACACAGAAGATGACGTCGGCGGGTACGGTGGAATATCCTAAGAACCCGGTTGGCGGTTCTCATCGCTCTGGCGGTGCTGATGCTGCCCGGCAGCCGCTTCATCTATTCCACGGAGTCGATCTATGTTAAACGGAGTGAACGAAACGGCCAAACCCGGCGTATCCCGCCGCGGGTTCATCACGGGCGCGCTGGCGGCCGGCGCCGCGCTGACGCTGGCGGACCGCATCGCCCTGGCCCAGACCATGGCCTCGTCGGCCTCCGGCCTGTTGACCGCCAAAGACATACACGGGATCGGCGTCGAACCGGGTCTCGTCCGCATGGCGCTGAATGAGAACCCCATCGGACCGTCTCCGCGGGCTTTGCAGGCCATCGCCGAGCACATGTTCAAGATCAACCGGTATTCCTTCGGCGGCGGGGACCTCCCGGGCGCACTGGCCGAATTCGACGGAATCGAACTGCCTCCCCCCCCGGAGGCGCCGCCCGGCATGGGTGGAGGATTCCGTTTCAGACGGCAAACGCCCTTTTTCATCACGGCGGGCTCCGGCGCGCTCCTTTCCCAGATCGCGCTCGCCTATCTGAGCAAGGGAGGTACCGAAGTCGTCGAGGCGGACATGGGTTACGGAGGCGTATCGGGTGAAGCCGAGAACTACCAGGAATCCGGTATCGACGTGAACATTGTACGCGTGCCCGTGAAGGACTTCCGCCACGATCTGGACGCCATGCTGGCGGCAATCACGCCGAGGACGTCCGTGGTGGTCGTCACCAATCCCAACAATCCGACCGGTACCCTGCTGTCTTTCGAAGAGACCGAAAAGTTCGTGGCCGCCGTGCCGTCGAACGTACTCGTGGTGATCGACGAGGCCTACATTCATTTCGTTCGCGATCCCGAATACAAAACCGCGGCGCCGCTCGCCATCCGACACGAAAACGTGATCGTCACCCGGACCTTCTCCAAGGTCTTCGGCATGCCCGGCATGCGTCTCGGTTACGGGATCTGCAGCCAGGCTATTCAGGAAAAACTGCGATTCTACAGCACGGGCCGCGCCAACGCCCTCGCGCTGGCGGCGGGGGAGGCCTCGTTGAAGGACAGGAGCCACTACGACCGTTCCCGGGCGGTGGTTCGTCATTTTCGGGACCGCCTTGAAGACGAATTCACCAGGATGGGGCTGGAATACATCCCGTCCGACAGCAATTTCATGATGGTCGACCTGGGCAGGCCTTCGATGAACGTCATGCGGGAAATGTTCCGCAGAGGCGTCATGGTGACCAATCGGCGCAGGCGACAGCTGCCCACGTGGATTCGCGTGTCCTCCGGCGACGAACGGGAAACGGAAGTATTCCTCAACGTGTTGAAAGAAGTCCTGGGCAAGACCAGCTAGCCGCGCGGGGCCGTCCATGTTCTCGCTAATCCGCCTGCCCCTGATCGCCACTTGGGGTCTGGTCGTCCTTTGGTTCCTGCTGGATGTCACGGACCTCATGGCGGGTGGTCCCGTCAACATCAACTGGACCATTCCGGTCGCCGCCGCCTGGATCGCGGTCCGCAGCCTCCGCGCGGGCAGGGGATACGGCGGTTTTCTCCTCGCGATACTCGGCTATACGGCGGGCGTCCGCCTGTTGATCATGCTGTTGTCGGCGTTGGCCGGCGCGGCGGGGCTTGACGGCGAGTATTTCACCTGGGGCCGCCGCATCCTGTTCGGCCTGATCGTTCCCCACGTCTTCCTGTGGCCGATCGTCACCTTCATCGTGGGCACCGTGATCTGGCCGGTTCTGGCCGTGGCCCTGCGCCGGAGACAGGTCTCCTATCGAGGCGCGGCGATGGGCGTTGTGGTCATTCTGCTACTCGTCTTCATCGGTCTGCCCTACCTGCTGTCGACCCTGTACACCGGCCTCATCGGTCCGCGGCGCATGCCGCAGAAAACCCCTTCGGACTATGGACTGGCCTATGAAGAGGTAACGCTGACCACGTCGGACGGGCTTAACCTGACCGCCTGGCATATCCCCAACGAGGCGGGTCGGGGCACGGTCATCTACTTGCACGGCCATCTCTATCACAGGGGGCAGATGCTTGATCAGGCGGCTTTTCTACATGAACACGGGTTCGGCGGCCTGTTGCTCGACTTCCGCCGTCACGGGGGAAGTGAAGGCGACCTGGTCACATTCGGCTATCACGAATGGCGCGACGTGGAGGCGGCCGTCCGCCATGCGGTAGACCGGCAGGGCGAGGAGAAGCCGGTCATCCTATGGGGCGTTTCCATGGGCGCGGCCATCGCGTTGCTCGCTGCGCCGGCCGAAGCCGGGATTGACGCGGTCATCGCCGAAAGCAGTTTTTATGCCGGAGCCGAAACGCTGCGAAGCGACATGAAGCGGATGTTCGGCCTGCCTCCGGTGCCCTTCTGGTTTCTGACCAGTACCATAACGGAACTTCGCGTAGGCATCGATATTGACACGCTGGACGTCGGCCGGGCAGTTTCCGACCTGCGGGACGTATCCGTGCTGCTGGTGGGCGGTACGGCGGACTGGCGCATGCCCCTGTCGAACAACGAACGGTTGTACGAACGGATACCCTCCGCGCACAAGGAAATGCTGGTTGTGGAGGACGCGACGCATGGAGATATCTGGGAAATGGGCCGGGAAACGTACGCGGAGAAAGTTCTTCGGTTCCTGGAGAAAGCCGGCTTCCTCGACGACCCTCGGACTGTAGACAAAGCAGAAACAAACTGACTTAAGGGGGCGGTGCGTGGAAAAACCGGAATTTCAACCCTTGCCGAGTTATCGGGAATA
Source organism: bacterium (assembly GCA_965200485.1). Taxonomy (GTDB): domain Bacteria; phylum JAAXHH01; class JAAXHH01; order JAAXHH01; family JAAXHH01; genus JAAXHH01. The sequence continues at coordinate 1,373,684 of CBDAUD010000002.1, read as the reverse complement.
CCCGGTCGAGGAGATGGAAAGGCGGGCCAGCCGGTTCTACGGCGAACTTGGACGACGCCGAACGGTGCGCGACTTCTCCGACCGGCCCGTGCCGAAATCCATTATCGACCACTGTCTCCTCGCGGCCGGTACGGCGCCCAGCGGCGCCAACCTGCAGCCGTGGCATTTCGCCGCCGTGTCCGATCCGGAAACCAAGGCGAGGATTCGGGTCGCGGCCGAGGAGGAGGAACGGCAGTTCTATCGGGAGAAGGCGCCAAAAGAGTGGCTCGACGCCCTGGCGCCCCTGGGGACCGACGAGCACAAGCCCTTTCTGGAGACGGCGCCCTGGCTGATCGCGATCTTCGTTCAGCGGCACGGCGTCCTGGACGACGGCCGCAGCGTGAAGCACTACTATGCGGTGGAATCCGTGGGCATCGCCACGGGCATGCTGATCTCCGCGGTGCACCACGCCGGGCTCGCCTCGCTCACCCATACGCCGAGTCCCATGGGGTTCTTGAATCGGCTGCTGGACCGGCCGGCCAACGAGCGGCCCTTCCTGCTGCTGGTTGTCGGATACCCGGCGGAGGATGCCGAAGTACCGGTGATTGCGAAGAAACCGCTGGAAGACATCGCCACGTACGTTTGAACACCGCACGAACCGGCCAGGGGCATCGAGGATCGTCCGGGGCATTGGTCGACCGGTCGGGAACATCGAACAAGGAGGTACCATGCGCGGATCAATTGTACCGGTGGTCACGCCCTTCAGAAACGGAGCGCCGGATCTGGACGCACTGGCCGAACTGGTCGACTGGCAGATTCGGTCGGGATCCCACGGCGTTTCCGTACAGGGGACAACCGGCGAACCGGGATCGCTGACGCTCGAAGAGCGCAAGGAGGTCATTCGGGTCGCGGCCGGTGCGGTGGACGGCCGGGTACCTTTCGTGCCCGGTAGCGCCTCCACCAACCACGAAGAGTCCATCGAACTCTCCCGATTCGCCCAGTCCGCGGGTGCCGACGCGCTTTTGTTCATCGCGCCCTACTACAGCCGGCCTGGCCAGGAGGGCATATTCCGGCATTTCGACGCTTTGGCCAAGTGTGTGGATCTGCCGGTGATTCTGTACAACATCCCCGGACGCACGGCCGTCAATATCGAGATCGATACCGTAGCGCGGCTGAAGGCGTCCAACGAGAACCTGATCGGCGTCAAGGAGTCGAACAAGGATTTCGAGCACATCAACCGCCTCCTCCATCGCATGGGCCGGGACTTCCTCGTCTATTCGGGGATCGAACTGCTTTGCTATCCCATTCTCGCCATCGGGGGCGCGGGATTCGTGAGTGCCACGGGCAATCTGATGCCGGCGGAAGTGGCGCGGCTGTACGATCTGGTTCAGGAAGGCAAATGGCTGGAGGCACGCGAACTCCACTACCATATGATGACGCTCAACGACGCCGTGTTCATGGAGATCAACCCCGTGCCGGTCAAGACGGCCCTGGGCATGATGGGGAAGATAAGCCCCGAGGTAAGGCTGCCGCTTGCCCCCCTGTCGGACCAGAACCGGGAAAAACTGCGCGGGATTCTGGTGGACTACGGCCTGATCGACTAGCCGGCCGCGCCCGGTCGCGGCCGGTGACAAGCATGCGCGGATCAGTTGTCGGGCAGGCTGCCCGGCGGCTCGAAACGACGAAATCCGCGTGCCTATCGTACATGTCACGCTCTGGACGGTTCCGGTTTGATCATTTCGAATACGCCCTACCGCATGCACTACAATGAGAATCCGCTCGGTCCCTCGCAGGAGGCGATGGACCGGATCAGGGCGCACACGGCCGAGCTCGGCCTGTATCCCCCCAGGGACGACGAAGCATTGAGGAACCGCCTCGCCGAGGCGTACGGCCGCGGTCTGACAGACCGGCATATCTTCACCTCCCACAGCGGTTCCGAGGCAGTGGAACTCATCGCCCGGGTTTTCCTGGCGCCGGGCGACGAGGTCATCGTTTGCGGCCCTACCTTCCACGTTTACGCCCGTACCGCCGCGTGGCAGGGCGCGAAAGTCGTCAACGTGCCGCTGGACGAGAAACACTTTGGTCTCAGGATCCCGGCAATCATGCAGGCGGTAACGGACCGGACGCGCCTGGTCTACGTGGGGAATCCCAACAATCCGACGGGTTCCATCGTCACCCGGGACGAAATGGAACGGCTCCATGCGCATCTGCCCGGCTCGGCGACGCTGGTATCCGACGAGGTGTACCACCACTTCGCGACCGACCCGGCGTATCCGGACACCCTTTCCGACGCGGCGTCCGGCCGAAACGTGATCGTCCTGCACTCGTTTTCGAAGGTCTACGGATTGGCGGGCCTTCGTGTGGGCGTGGCCATTTCCCGGCCCGATATCATCGAACGCCTGGCGGGTCGTCGCAGGACCTTTCACCTGGGTTCGCTCCAGATGGCGGCGGCCATCGCCGCCATGGACGACCAGGCGCACGTGGCGCGGTCCGTTGCGCTGGTGCAGCACGGCAAGCATCGGCTGTATGCCGCTTTCGACCGAATGAAACTCGCCTACTGGCCGAGCGAAGGCAATTTCATCCTGTTCCGCACGTCGGTTCCGGCCGACGACCTCACGGCGCGCATGGCGGACCGGGGTGTTCTTGTGGGTTCGGGCAGCCGCTTCGGCCTGACGCACTGCATTCGGGTCAGCGTCGGCGTCCCGGAGGCGAACCAGGCCTTCCTGTCTGCGCTGGAGGACACGCTGAAGGACGCGAACTGACATGCCGCATAACGACTTGCTTCAGAGAGCGGAGCGCGCCTTCGTCGGCGGATCGAACGGAGAGTTCCGGCTGCCGCCGGAAGTCAACCTGGTGGTCTCGCACGGCGAGGGTGCGGTCCTGTACGACACGACGGGCAGGTCGTACATCGATTTTCTGCTGGGTTCCGGTCCGATGATCCTGGGCCACGGCCATCCGCAAGTCGTGGAGGCAGTCACCCGCCAGATCAGCCGCGGAACGACCTTCATGGCCCTCAACGAGCCGTCCATTCGTCTGGGCGAACGCGTGATCGAGGCTGCGCCCTGCGGGGAGAAAGTTCGCCTGGTGGTCACCGGTTCCGAGTCGATCCAGTTCGCCCTCCGGGCCGCCAGGGCCTTCACCGGTCGAGACCGCTACCTCCGTTTCGAAGGAGGCTGGCACGGCGTCAGCGATTCGGCGCTGCACGGCGCCAGGACGCTGAACCCCGGCATGTATCCGACTACATCGCCGGATGGCGGCGGCATCCCCAGAAGCTGGTCGGCCGACGTGCTCGCCTCGCCTTTCAACGACGTCGAACGGGCGACCGAGATCGTGGAAAGCCATCGCGGCGAGATCGCGGCGATGGTCGTCGAACCCCTTCAGCGGTGCATTCTGCCCCGTCCGGGGTTCTTTGCGGCCCTGCGTGAACTGGCTACGCGCCACGGCATCGTCCTCGTCTTCGACGAAATCGTAACGGGATTCAGGCTGGCCTGGGGCGGCGCCCAGGCGCGTTACGGAGTAGTGCCGGATCTGGCCGTATATGGAAAGACCATCAGCGGCGGCTATCCCATGGCCGCGATCTGCGGCAGGGCGGACGTGATGGACGTGATGGACGGATGGCGACCGGCCGACGATCCCAGGCGGATCATCGTTTCGGGTACCTTCAACGGCTATCCCGTGGGCGCGGTGGCCGGTCTGGCCACCCTCGATGTGCTGGAACGGCCGGGGACGTACGAGCGGCTTTTCCAGATGGGCGACCGCATTACACGGGAAATCACGGCCATGGGCAGGCGTCTGTCGATCCCCCTGCTCGTCGGCGGCGAAGGCCCCGTGCTGCAGGTTCTGTTCACCGACGACCGGGAAATCGTCGACTACGGGTCCATGTTCCGTGCCGACAAGCGGAAGGCATTCGTCTTCGGCGTCGAGTTGATCCGGCGCGGACTATTCGTCAGCCCCTACGAGAAGATCTACCTGTCCCTCGCGCACACGGACGATCACATCGATCGGCTCCTGCAATCGGTGGAAGACGTGCTGCGAGACGTGATCGCTAAAATGGACTGAACGGGCGGAAGGCAGAAAGAAGAAGGAGCAAACCATGAAAGACGTCCTCGTCTTGGGCGCATCCGGCAACATTGCGCCGCATATCATTCCCGGCCTGGAGCGGTACTACAACCTGCACCTGGCCGATATACGGCCCCATCCGGACGGGCGGCCCGTCATGCACGTGGACATGGGAGACTACGGGCAGGTGCTGAATGCCGCCCGGGGCATGGACGCGATCATGAACTGGACCGTCGTGCGCCAGGATCCCGTGGCAAGCTTTGCCGTGTCCGTCCGGGGTGCCTGGCATGTGATGAAGGCGGCGGTGGAGCTGGGCATCGATCGCATTCTCCATACGGGTCCGGAGATCATCATCCCCGGTTACTTCCATGATCACGATATAGGCGACGTGCCTCAAGCGCCGGGCACGGGCTACTACATGCTGACCAAGCATCTGGCCATGGAGATCTGCAGGAGCTACGCCCGAAAACACAAGGTGCACACCGTGTGCTATCAGTTCAACGGGCTGGGTCCCATGCCCGAACAGGCGGTGAAAAACACGGACCACCCCCCATTCACCATCGTCTACGACGACCTGGTGGAGGCGTGTCGGCTGGCCCTGGAAATAGAGGAAGTGCCGGACTACTTCCAGGCCTTCAACCTGGGCAGCTACCTGCAGCAGGGCAAGTATTCTATTGAAAAAGCCCGGCGCATGCTCGGATACGAACCCCGGACCAACCCGCAGCGGTTCTATCGGCGACCGGCCTCGCGCGCATGACGTCAGTGCCGGTCGACCCTGGGTTCGATAGGCAGTTCGCGGAACGCCCGGATCAGGCCGGCCAGCTCTTCGGCCGCCGCCTGATAGAGCGCTTCGCCCTTCTCCACTGTGGCCACGGTGGCGTCGCCGATGACGCCGGACGCCGTGATGCGGGACCATTGGTCCATCATCCGCAGGGGCGAGGCCCCTTTGCCCCGAATCCAGCCGCGCCAGTAATGCTTCGACGCGGGCAGCTTGACTTCGCGCACCGCCTTGTCCATCTGGATCGCTTCGTCGTTGAGGTAGCGATAGACCGAGGTCTCGATCTCGTCCGCGTGGGACTGAAGGTCGGAGTCGCCGATCTCCCACAGGGTGGATTGGGCCATGCTCCACCAGTTGAGCGTGCCGCAGTGGGCGTCCGTCTCGATGACCGTCCGCCGCGACGCCGTTTCGAGGATGGTGGCGTTGGAACCGTGCCCGTTGACTATGAGGATTTTCCGAAAACCGTGGTGTGCCACGCTCCGGGTGATATCCACGACGAAATCCTGCAGATGGTCGTCCCGCACGGTGATCGTTCCGGGGAAATCCATGTGGTGGTCTTCAAAACCGTACGGCAGCGCAGGCAGGATCAGCACCTCGTCCGGCATGTGCTTCGCGGCGCCTTCGCATACGCTGCTCACCAGGAAGGTGTCCACGTCCATGGGCATGTGATAGCCGTGGTCCTCCGTGGAACCGACGGGCAGGATGACGGCGGGCTGATCCTCGACCCTTTCCTTCAGTTCGACCCAGGTGAGGTGGTCGTAGCGGTAGGGCAGGCGTGGCCCCTTCATGGGAGCTCCTTCCGTTCGTTGCGAGCCTGTTCGGGACCGTCCGCGTCACCCGTTCAGCGCCGGCATGACTTCATGGACGAAAAGGTCCATGCTGCGCAGCCAGGATGCCTTGTCGTCCCAATCGTATCCCATAAGGATCAGCGTGCCGAAATCGCCGGTTTCTTCCCGCATCCTGTTCAGCCGGCGCACCACCTCGTCCACGTCGCCATGGATGATCTGCTCCTGCATCAGGTAGTCCATGTTGCATTCCGCATCCGGCATGTCCGGGTCTCGCTTGAGCATCTTCCGCCCCAGTCCCTGATCGAAGAGGCCGCCGATGTACTCGAAGCCCCGCCCCAACGAGTTGGTGCGCGCCTTCTCCCTGGCTTCCTCCTTGCTGTCGGCTACGAAGATACTGCGGCAGATGCGCCAATCGCCGCGTTCCGGGGTCCGCCCGGCGTCGCGGGCGGCCTGCTCGTATACCCGCCAGTTGTCGGCTACGACGTTCACCGGCGATATGTTCGCGCTGATGGGGAACCAACCCTTCTCGCCGGCCATTTTCATGGTGGAGGAGTTCATGCTCATGCCCGGAGCGCCGATGGGCGGATGCGGTTTCTGCAGGGGTTTGTGGATATAGCCGATCAGCGTATCGGAGTCCACGTTTTCCTCGAGGTCGATTTCCCAGAAGCGGCCGTGCAGGTGATAGGGCGGATCCTGGCTCCAAATCTGCAGAATCATCTCCGCCGATTCGGCGGCCATGGCGCTGTTGCGCTTCGGATCGATCTTGTAGAGTTCCAGGTCGGCCGTCACGCTGCCGGGACCGAAGCACAGATTGAGCCGGCCATGGGATAGATGGTCCATGAAGGCCAGGCGGCTGGCGACATGGGCGGGATGATGATAGGGCAGACAGGTGGGGGCCGTGCCGAGCCGGATTCGGTCGGTCATGGCCAGCGCCTTGCCGATAAAGGCCTCCGGCAAAACGATGTTCTCGTATTTCATCGTATGGTGTTCGCCGATCCAGAACTCGGAGAAGCCCAGTTCTTCGCAGCGCACGATCAGCTCCAGATCCTCGTCGTAGCACTGAGCCGGCGGCTTCGCCGGATCGTGGAAAGGCATGATGAACATTCCGTGTTTCATGAAGGACCTCCGGTTGTCCGATCCCGCGCGGCGGCTGCGACGCCGGCCGGGTCAGGCGTAACCCAGCGACCGGTTGAACCTGGGCATGACTTCCCTGGCAAAAAGTTCGAGACTGTTGATCCACGCCTCCCGGTCGTCCCAGTCGTGGGCGGTCATGATGAGCATGCCGAATTCCCCGGTCTCCTCCATCATGCGGTGCAGCTGGCGAACACACTCGTCGGGATCGCCCGCAATGACCTGTTCGTCCAGCATGTAGTCCAGCGTGCATTCGGCGTCGGGCATGTCGAGATCCCGTTTCCAGAACGCCCGGCCCGGTCCCAGGTCGGTGAGCTGCATGATGTAGTCGAGACACTTGCCCAGGGACAGGCTTCGCGCCTTCTCCCGGGCTTCCTTCGTCGTTTCCGCCACGAAGATGTTGCGCGATATCTTCCACTTGCGCCGATCCGGCTCCCGCCCGGCGGACCGTGCGCCCTCGGCGTACGTCGCCCAGTGATTCGCCAGGACGTTGGCGGCGACCATGTGGTGGCTGAAGGGCGCGTAGCCCTGCTGTCCCGCAATGCGGGTTCCGGCCGAATCCCGCATGATCACGGGGACGGACAGGGGCGGATGCGGTTTCTGAAGGGGTTTCAGGTAGACCCCCATGCCCAAGTCCTCCCGAACTTCCTTCCCCACGTGGATCTGCCAGAAACGGCCGTCGATCCGGTAAGGCGGATCGCTGGTCCAGAGCGTCATGATCATGCGGATCGCCTCGCCCACCATGGCGCCGGCTTCCGCTGGATCGATCCCGTACATTTCCATATCGGTCGGTATCGCGCCGGGACCGAAACAGATGTTCAGGCGGCCGTGGGAAAGATGATCGAGGAAGGCCAGGCGGCCGGCCACGTGGGCGGGATGGTGATAGGGCAGGCACACGGGCGCGGCCCCGAGCCGCATGCGATCGGTCATGCCCAGGGCCTTGCCGATGAAGATCTCGGGCATGACGATATTCTCGTAGCTCGACGAATGGTGTTCGCCGATCCAGAACTCGCTGAAACCAAGTTCTTCCGATCGCACCAGCAATTCCATATCCTCGTCATAGCACTGGGCCGGAGGCTTGGCCGGATCGTGCACCGGCATGAGGAACATGCCATAGTCAATCATGCCCTTCTCCTGTTCAAATCACGTTCTGATTCGTATGCGTACCGCATGCTGCCCGGCTTTCCGCTCGTATCGCATGGACAAGCGCGTTGCCCGCATCTCGCTCTGCCATCGGATCTACAACAGGCCGTTGCCGCGCTTTCGCGCAATGACGTTTTCCAGAAACCCGGGATCGCAAACCTGGTCGAATCCGCCGCCCGGGGACCGGGCCGCCCATGCGTAGACCGTCCGGAGTCTGGTTTCGTTCCCGCCGAGCAGCGTCGGCTCAGCGCGGACGGCATCCAGTTGCGCGATGACGGCGTCCGCGATCCGATCGTAGAGCCTGCCGGACCAGTTGGCCGAAGGCGCGTCGCCCCCGCTGTCAACCGATTGTCTCGCCTCCTGGTACCAGGCCATGGCGTTGAACTGGACCTTGCGGACCCGGGGGTAGAAGGAGCACATCAGGTTCCAGTCGTCGCCGGCCCTTTCCTGATCGCCCGAAGCCCGAAAGTCGGACCTGAGCAGGACGGACGGAATGTCGAGCATCTTGGCGAACATGAATTCCACCACCGTACCCGAATCCAGGTCCGTCCCGTCGAAGTTGAACAAGCCCAGATCGCAGGCCATGACCTGCTTGAGGTCCTGGTTTCGTATGTCGACCATCCGGCCGGACGCCTGTTCGAGGTTCTGGGGCAGCACGCAGGCGTACCGGCCGTCAGACCGTCGGTCGATGGCATCGGCCAGGCGTTCGTTTCCCGCGAGATGCTTGTGATCGAACAGATCGCCCGCGAAATATATCGTGTAGGGGGTCATGTCGCCTCGCCGCAGATGGTCATGTCGCCTCCGGAGCACGTCCGGTATGGCGTTTCCCGACTTCGGCGGCCGCTTTGGATCCGCTGACGACCATCACGCCTTCGTCGAGCATTTCGATCACGTTCCCGGGCTCCGCGCCGTTCAGGAAGGCGACGCCGTGTTTCCTGCAGGCACGCAGCACCGTTGCCCGCGCGTCGAGCATCTCGGGCGGGTACGGCGGATCGTGCCGATCCGGGTATCCGAAGGACATGCCCATGTCGCCCGGTCCCCACTCGGCGAACGCGATACCGGGCACCGCGAGACTCTCGTCGGCGTGGGCCAACGCCCGCCGGTTCTCTATTTTGAGGCCCAGCATCAGTTCTCCATCCGGGTTGAGGGGCCAGGGATCGGCCTTCTGGACGTATTCCCGATCGGAGAGTCCCCACATCCTGGCGGCAAAGCCCTGCCCGCCCGAACCGCGTTGTCCCGCGCCGATTTCCGCCCCTACGCCCAGGGTCTGAAAGGAGAAACGGGCGGATTCCACGAAAGCGCGTACGGCGCCCGCGTTTTCCGCGTGGCACAGCAGGATCCCGTGGACGCCCAGCGCGAGGACTTGCTTGACCATCCAGGCGTTGGCGCGCATGACCTCCTCGCTGGTCCCGCTCGTGGGCAGCGTAACGATGATGCAGGGCGTCAGGTGCCCGGTGGGTGCGGGACCGGCGTCGACCAATCCGTTCATGAAGGCTTTGAGGCCGGGCAGATCGAACAGGCCGTGCTCCAGGTCGACGATCAGGTAGTCTTCCCAGGCTTCGGAGGCTTCGGCCCCGCGATCATAGCTCAGTTCACCGGCCCCGCCGTAATAGACGGGCTGGCCCCGGTCGAGCAGTTCCACCGCGCGATTGACTCTGGGCATGCGCACTCCTGTGATATGGGTCGGCCGGAGCCAGACGCGGTCCATCTGCGATGTCGCGGTCGACCCGGCGCATTCGGACGTGTCAGGGGCGGTCGAATGGCAGTTGGTTCGTCAAGCCGGTATCCTCGGCAAGGCCGGCGAGGTTGTCCGCGGCCATGCGCGTAAGCGGCACCCCTTCGCGTCGAGAGCGGATTTCGCTTTCGTACTCCAGTTCACCGGGTACCATGGTCCGTTCCGCGTCCGACGCCGTAGCCGCTTCCCGCATGCGGCGGATCAGTTCGTCGATGCGGTCGTAGTAGCCGTCCAGCGGCATCATCGCACCCACGTCGATGGCCATGAAACTGTGCCCTTCGTCGCATGGGGCATCCGATACCTTCGCCCACGAAAGAATGTCCGTGGTAAACGCCGCGCCCGCGAGCACGCCGGCCAGGGACTCCACGAGCAGCGCCAGGCCGTAGCCCTTGTGGCTGGCGAACGGCGTCAGGGCGCCGGTGACGGTAAATACGCCGGGATCCCTTGTGGGCAGGCCCGCACCGTCGGTGAGCCAGCCTTCCGGAATGGGTTCGCCGCGGTCCTTGTACGAAGCCACCTTCCCGCCCGCCACCGTGCTCATGGCGATGTCCAGCACGATGGGTGGCTGAACACGGGCCGGCACGGCGTAGGACAGCGGGTTGTTGCCGATGACCGCGCCCCGCCCGCCGGGTATGTTCATGACGATATCGGTATTGCTCATGGCGATGCCGAGCATCGGCCGGTCCATGCGGTCCAGCGCCATGATTGCATAGGCCGACGCGGCGCCAAAATGATTGCTTCGGCTTACCGTGGCCATGCCGATCCCGCATTGGTCCGCCTTGTCCATGGCCACCGACATGCCGTAATGCGCGCCCACCATGCCCACGGCCTGATGGGCGTCGATCCGCGCCCAGGCCGGCCCTTCGTCGGAAATTGAAGGCGCGGCGCCCACATCGATGCCACCATCCCTCATCAGTTGTACGTACCGCCTCAGGGCAACCGTGCCGTGGGTGTAGATCCCGCGCATGTCGGTGCGAATCAAAATGTCCGCTGTCCGTCTGGCGTCCTGGCCCGACATTCCCGTCTCGACCATCGCCGCCGTACAGAAGTCCGCCAGCGGTTCGGGCGGTGTGCGCATTATGTAGAGCCGATCTGTCGCGGAGGCCTTGTCGGCGTGATGTTCCAGTGCCCTACCCTTTCCGTTCGATGTGCGCCTTCCGTTCGGTGGGGTGCCTGATGTCCGATGCGCGCGCGTCCGCCGGCAGGTCGGCGCCGGTGGGCGCATACCGATCAGGAAGTCAGCCGGTGCGAATCCTGGCGGTAACCTGTTCGAATCCACGGATCATGTAGCTGTAGTCGCAGTCGACCTGGATCCAGTCGACGCCCCGCTCGCTCCAGCGCAGTCCGAAGGCGTATTGCGAGCCCATGCCCATGCCGATCGAGAGTCCGGCTTCGTGTCCCACGTCGATGATGCGTTCCATTGCCGTCGTGACGTCGGGGTGATCCAGTTGACCGAGCACGCCCATCGAACCGCTCAGGTCCACCGGACCGATGACCAGACTGTCCAGCCCCGGTATCGTGGCGATCGCATCCAGTTCCCGAAAGGCTTCGACGTGTTCGATCTGGACCGAAACGAACAGCTCCCGGTTCATGTCTTCCACGTAGGCATCGATGTCCGACAGTGCCCGGCCGTAATTGGAGGGCCGATGCGGTCCGAAGCCCCGGTCTCCCATGGGCGGATAACGGCAGGCGTCCACCACTTGGCGCACTTCGTCGGCGGATCGGACCTGAGGCACGATAATACCCGCGGCCCCGGCGTCCAGCACGGGTTTCAGCTGTCCGATGGCGCTCGAAGGCGGGCGCACGAGCGCGACCCTGCCGCCGGCCCGGGCTGCCATGAGGTGGCGGGTGATCGATTCGATGTTCATCGACGCGTGCTCGGTATCGATCCACAGGAAATCCGCCGAGTCGCAAAGTGCCTCGGTCACGGCCGGATCGGTAAACGTCACACTGGCGCCCAGGCAGAGCTCGCCCGCGGCAAGCCGCGCGCGGAATGCGCGCATCTCTCTTGAGAACAATCGATCCTCCTCCACGTCTGTCTAGACGGCGCCTTCCTGCCACGGCCCCCAGATGGCGTAGGTCTGACCGGGACGCTGCATGTTGACGAAGAGCGTCTCGCCGTCCGGACTGAAGGTTGCGCCGGCGAATTCGCCCCGCTCGGCGATGCCGGCAATGTCCTTGGCCACGTCGAATACCCGTCCGTCCTTCGTCAGACCCCGGATGTACGGAATGTCGTCCCGGTTGTCTTCACAGACGATCAGGCCGCCCCTGGGACTCACGCAGACGTTGTCCGGCGCGGCCATCAGCGAAGCTTCGGGAGACTCGAACAGGAGGGTCAGGACGCCTTCTTCGTCGCCAGCGGGTTCATAGACCCACACCTGTCCGAGGCGTTCGTCTCCCCCCCGGGTCGCCGTGAAGAAGATGCGGCCGCCGCCGTACCAGCAGCCCTCCAGACGATCGAACGCGGCGCCGCCCTTGTCCGCGCCTTCCTTGTATACCAGATTGCGGTCCAGGCCGGCCCCGGCCGGGTCGGGGTCTTCTATTTCCACCCAGGTCGCGGACAAGGCCTGCCCCATGGTCTGGCCCTTGCGCGTGTCATACCCCGGCCGATCCTTTACCGCGAGCATGCGCAGGCGGCCGCCCAGGGCCAGTTGACCGGGATGATCGGGAATGTACTGGTAGAATCCGCTCGGATTCTGATCTTCGGTTTCATACACGATACCGGTTGATGGATCGACGGCCACGGCCTCGTGAATGAATCTGCCCATCCGGGTCAAGGGTTCGGCCGGCACGCTCTCCTCGGCATCGGCGGGCACCTCGAAGCAGTATCCGTGGTTCTTGTCGTACCCGCCCATGTGCCGAAGCCTGGACGCGTTGAAGAACCGATCCGTCCCCATCGTCGTCTCTTCGCACGTGATCCACGAACCCCAGGGCGTGGGGCCGCCCGCACAGTTGTGCAGCGTCCCGCCAACGCTCACAAAGTCGCGGACGAGTTCGCGGGTACGCGGATCGACGATCAGCGTGGTGACGCCGCCGGGCGCCGTGGGATCGTAGGCCGAAGCCGGGTCGCAGATGGCTTCGTTGGGCTGGCCCGTATTGATTTCGTGGTTGCGCAGGATCCGGACCATGCCGTCCACCTGAAAGGCGGCCATGCCATCGTGGGCTGCCGGTGTGGGACGGCCGTCCGACATGAGGCCGCCACGCTTGCCGAAGACGGTATAGGCGAACTTCGGCGGCAGCTCAAGCAGCGTCTCCCCGGTGTTCCGGGAAGAAACGGGTGAAAGCGGTCCGTAACCGCCCTCCCCGCGGGGTGCCTGCAAGTGGGCGATGCCACCGGTCATGGCTCGCGCCCGGCGGGCGATCAAGCCCTGAAGCGCTGTGGCTCCAACGGTCATGGCGCCGAGGGTTGCGACACCATGGCGGATGAAGGTACGTCGACTCAGCTGGGACACTGGGCTTGTCTCCCTTTCCGGTTTGCGCAGGCACCGAAGCGCAGCATAATCGTATGGCAGGACAAATGGAACGACCCTACCAATCTAAGCCGTCTGATTCCAAAAATCAAGACGCGTTGTCCCGCGATTTTTCCCGGTTGGAGACCAACCGGCATGCGGCGCGAACGCATGGTCGATGCGCAAGACGCTGTCCCGCATTTCACCCTAATCTGATGCAGATCAGACCGGCGACGATCAGCAAGGCGGCACACACTTTCGTCAGGGTGATCCGCTCTTTCAAGAAGACGAATCCCAGCGCGGTGCCGAGGACCACAGCGAACTCTCGCAACGCGACGATGTAGCCCACCGGACCTGCGGTCAGGGCAAACAGGATCATCAGGTAGGCCGCGGTGGATCCAACGCCGATCAGGATGGCGGCGCGCCAGGTCTCAGTCAGCTTGCGCAGGAGCCGTCCGCGGTCCCGACCGACGACTATCGGCGTGATCAGTACGCCGCTCAGCATGAACATGCCGAAAATATAGACGACGGGATGAACGACACCCACCCCCACTTTGTCGATCAGGGAGTAGCTCACAATGGTGGCGCCCACCCCCAGCGCCGAGACGAAACCTCGGCCTGCGTCCTTTGCCTGTCTGAGTGCGAATACGCCCAGAGAGAGTATGCCGACACAGATAAGGGCAATGCCGGAAATGCCGACGGGGGTCGGCGATTCGTCGAGCAACAGCCAGCCCAGGAATCCCGTCAGACCGATACCGGAACCGCGGGCAATGGGGTATACCAGGGAAATCTCGCCGTATTCGTAGGCGCGGGCCAGCAGCAGGAAATAGAAGGAATGGATGATGCCGGTGGCCACAACGTACGGCCAGCCGGCTGCCATCATAGCGAGGAATCCGGCCATGCCCTGCGAGATGGCCACGCCGGCCACGAAGGGCAGGAGCGCGAGCCCGCTGACCCACAGGGACCACCAGAACACGGTGAGGTTGCCCGCGTTTCGGCGGGCCACCAGGTTCCAGGTGGCATGCAGGACGGCCGAGAGCAGGACGAAGACGAACAGTTCGGTAGACATGGACGGGATTTCAGTCGGGTAGGACGCCGGGGCCGCGGAACGGATGGCCGGAACGCGTCGACGCGACCGGATCAAGGACACTGTTCCGGGGGCATGGCTCCGGGGCCGCGGAACGGGTTGCAGAACGGTTGGCAAAACCGGGACGGACCGGTCACTCTATATGTATTCGAATCGCGGGCATGTCAACGAGGTATTACGGCGGGCATTCCGCTACGCCTGCAACCGTTCGGCGTGGATGGTTTCGCGTTCGCCGCACCGTTAAGAGGTTGCCCCTTCCCGGCAGACGATATATGTTCGATACGGTATCATGGCTCCGCACGGTACCGCCCGAAATCCAGCAAAACGTGCCACCGCTCTTTTTCGAACACGCGCGATGGATACGCATATTGCGCGTCCCCGAGCGCACATTAGCCGGGGCGTGCGGCGAGCCGGGGCGTGCGGCGGCGCCAATGCCCGTGCTCCCCGCGATCACCGAAAGGAAACACCATGCCCCTGAAATTCGCCTACCTGGGTCTGTGGCACAGCCACACCGGCATGCACGTCCGCGACGCCGCGAGCCGTCCGGACGAGTTCCAGCTTGCGGGCGTCTATGAGCCGGACCCCGGAGTCCGGAAAACGAAGCTCGGCGCCTGGTCTGCAGACCTCCCGGACATCCCCGTTTTCGAAACAATGGAACAGGCGTTGAACAGTCCGGCGGAGGCGATCATCTGCGAGGGCCGGGTTTCGGAAAATCTCGAATACGCCGAGCGGGCGCTGGAAGCGGACAAGCACGTGCTGATGGAGAAGCCGGCGGGCGTGGACATGCCCCGGCTGGAACGGCTTCACGCGCTGGCGCGGAGTAAAAACCTGCACCTGCAGATGGCGTACATGTGGCGGTACAACCCGGCGATCGCGGAAATGATCCGGTTGCGCAGATCCGGAGCGCTGGGCGATCCTTTCTATTTCCGGGGACATATCCCCAAGCCCATGGCCTACCATGCCAGGCTGGTGGAGGAGCTCGACTGGTACAAAGGCTCGCTCTACTTCGAGATGGCCGGACATCTGGTGGACATCATGGTCACGTTGATGGGCAATCCGCGGGCGGTGCAGGCGACACGGAGCCGGTTCTTCGGCGGTCGTCGCCACGTGGACAACGCGGTGGTCGTCCATGTCTTCGAAAACGACGCCTTGGGCACGATCGACACCGCGTCCATGCACGTGGAGAGCGGCCTGACCCGTCGCATCGAGCTGTACGGCACCGGAGGAACGGCCATCCACACGCCCACCGGGTCGAACAACCTGACGCTCTCGCTCGAAAAGCCTTTCGGGCCGTATGGTGCGGACTGGCGGAAATACAGCATACCCGCGGCTCCCGGACCGCCTTCGCTGTTGACCGAGCTGGCGGCCTGCATTTCCGGGGCGAAGGAACCGGACTACAATCTGGACCACGACATGACCGTCCATCGCGTGCTTTTCGAAGGATGCGGCATCACGAACGGATCGGCCATGACCGATGCGCCTCATTCTGCAAAAAGCGGTTGACAGGCTCCGCGAGCGCAGGTATCTTGTAGGGACAGACGACGCGGGGTGGAGCAGTCTGGTAGCTCGTTGGGCTCATAACCCAAAGGTCGGAGGTTCAAATCCTCCCCCCGCTATTCCCATTGAACAGGGACGGTTCCCGAACCGTCCCTGTTTTCGTTCATGCCCTTCCATCCGGCCGGGTCTGCGGCCAGACCCGGCACAGAGGCTTAGCAGATGGCGGAAATGACCGGTTTCCGGTTCATTGCGGAAATGATGCACGGCTACGGGATCAAGAGCGTATTCCACGTGCCCTACGTGCTGGACGGCGCGCTCGTGGAGATGGAGAAGCTGGGCATGCAAAGGGTGCGGTGCCACACGGAAAAAGCCGCGGCATACATGGCGGACGGCTACGCACGGGTTTCGCGCGGACCCGGCATCGCCATGGCCCAGTCCGTTGGCGCGGCCAATCTTGCCGCCGGCCTCCAGGACGCCTGGCTGGCCGGCTCGCCGGTTATCGCGATCACCGGCCGTTGGATGCCCCACTACCTCTACCGTCAGGCCTATCAGGAAATCGACCATCGCCCCCTCTACGATCCGGTCACCAAATTCAACGCCTACGTGGACGACGTGGCGCAGGTCCCGTTCCTGCTGCGTCAGGCCTTTCGCGAGGCCACCACGGGCGCGCCCCGTCCGGTTCATTTGGACTTCATGGGGCTGTCCGGCGACCTGGCCGCGGGTTCGAAGCTGGATGCGGAGGTGATCGTCGAAACCGACTTTCGCCGATTCCCGGCTTTTCGTCCCCTGCCGGAGGCCGGCCGAATCGCCGCGGCTGCACAACGTATCGCGACGGCGCGGCGGCCCGCACTGGTTGCCGGAGGCGGGGTCGTCGCTTCGGGTGCGCAGACCGAAGTGATTCGTCTGGCGGAAAGACTTTCGGCCCCCGTGGCGACCTCGCTCAACGCAAAAGGTACGATCCCCGAGCATCATCCTCTTTCGGCCGGTGTGGTCGGCACCTATGCGCGAAAATGTGCCAACGAAGTCGTCGCCGAGGCGGATCTGGTGATCTTCATCGGAAGTCGCACCGGTGGCCAGGTCACCCACTTCTGGCAGATTCCCCGACCCGGGACCCCGGTCATACAGATTGATGTGGATCCGTCCCAGATCGGCCGCAACTATCCTGCCGAGGTCGCCATTCAGGGCGATGTCAGGGTGACGCTGGAGCGCCTGGTCGAAGCCGTGCGTCCCGTGCCGGAAAGACCCGCCTGGACCGGGCGGATACGGGAACTCGTCGGGAACTGGCGCGCCGAATTCGACCACCTGCTTCGGTCCGACGCCCTGCCCATCCGTCCGGAACGCCTGTGCCGCGAGATAACCGGTTTTCTTCCTTCGGACGCCATCCTCGTCTCGGACACCGGCCATGCCGGCATGTGGACGGGCATCATGGTCGAAATCACCGGCCCCCGGCAGGGTTATCTCCGGTGTGCCGGATCGCTTGGATGGGCTTTCCCTGCCGCCCTGGGCGCGAAATGCGCCGCGCCGGAACGGCCTGTCGTCTGTTTCACGGGCGATGGCGGGTTCTGGTACCATCTCGGGGAGCTGGAAACGGCCGCGCGTTTTGGCATCCATACGGTCACGGTGATTAACAACAACCGTTCCTTCAACCAGTGCCGCGATGGATTCGAGGGGGCGCACGGGGGCCGGGACGGTGGATCCGACGACCTGTGGATCTTCGAGGACGTGAACTTCGCGGAAGTGGCCAAGTCCATGGGCTGCCTGGGAATACGCGTAGAGGACCCGGCCGAGATACGCCCCGCGCTGGACCGGGCGGTGGCCGCGGACGGCCCCGTCGTGGTTGACGTGGTCACCGACATAGACGCCATGGCTCCGACCGCGTATCTGCCGGAATGAGCCGAAACGGAGCGGGAGGCCGCCCGGTTGGAAGCGATGGCGTGGGTGTTTCAGTACCGGACGCGCGTGCTGTCCGGCAGTATTCCGCCGTCGTCCCTGGGCAATACTGCCAGCGGCAATGCGATGGAAGAGCCTGCGTCGACCGGAAGCGTGACGCCGGTGATCCATCGGGACTCGTCGCTGGCGAGGAACACGGCCGCATGGGCGACGTCCCAGGCCGTTCCTTCCGTACCCAGCGGGGTGGAGCGCCGTCTGAGTTCCCGGTGTGCGTCCGACAGCCCGGCCGTGAAGGATCCGTGCAGGTGCCCGGGCGCGATGCAGTTCACGCGGATTCCGTCCCTGCCGTGCTGGACAGCCATGTTGATCGTAAGCGCAATGACCCCGCCCTTGGACGTCTCATAAGCCACGTTGTGGGACCAGCCGCTCCGGAATCCGTCAATGGACGCCACGTTGATGATGGAGCCTCCGCCGGCCGCGGCCATCGCAGGTATGGCGTAGCGGCTCGCCAGCATCATGGCCTTGAGGTTGACGGCCATGATCTCGTCCCAGTGCTCCTCGCGCACGTCCACTACGGTGCCCGGATGGCTGATGCCCACGTTGTTGAAGAGGATATGGAGTCCGCCATAGCGGTCTACGGCGGTTTCGGCCATGGCGCGGCAGTCGGCCATGCGGGTCACGTCGCCGGTGACGACCGAGGCCGTACCGCCCTCCTGCTCGATGGCGGCCAAGGTCCGGTCCGCGTGCTCCGCGTTCCGGTCTCCCAGCAGTACCGCGGCGCCTTCGCGGGCCAGCAGCACGGCGGTCGCCTGTCCGGTGCCTGTCACTTCCCCGGAGACGCCCGCGCCCGTCACGAGGGCTACTTTGCCCGCCAGTCTGGGTTTGCGAGCGGTCATCGAAGTGCCTTGTCGATCGTTTCAGAAGATTGCGGCGTCAGAAGATTGCCGCGTCAAAAGACTTCAGCGTCAGAAGATTTCCGCGCCGCCCGCCACCACCAGATCCACGGCCGTGAGGTAGTCCGATTCCGGCGAGGCCAGGAAGGCGACCGTCCCGGCTACGTCGTCGCCACGGGCTACGCGTCCGAGCGGGGAGAGATCGGATTTCTCCCGGACGAACTCCCGATGGGCCTCGCTGTTCTTCCATGATCCGCCCAGTATGGCGCCCTCTGACACGGCTTCGGCGATGTACCCCACGCGCTCCGTATCGACCGCAGTCGGGGATACCGAGTTGACGTTGATGCCATGGGGACCGAGTTCCAGGGCCAGGGCCTGCGTAAAGCGGATGATGGCGGCCTTGGACGCGCAGTAGGCCGAGAACCGCTTCCGCCCGATCTTGCCCGACGTGGAGGCGATGTTGATGATCTTGCCGCCCTGTCCCCGCTCGATCATGTGGCGCGCAACGGCCCGGCACATGAGAAACACGCCCTTGGCGTTTACATTCATCTCCTTGTCCCAGGCCTCCTCTTCCATATCGACCACGAGCACCCGGTCCCTGCCCGGCAGCGAACCGGCGCCGTTCACCAGGATGTCGATATGACCAAACCGCGCAATGCCCTGTCTCACGAGCCGTTCCACCTGGTTCGATTCCGACACGTCGGCGAGGATGGCTTCGGCGCGGCGTCCCTCCGCCTCCACTTCCCCGACCACCGAGTTCAGACCGGCCCAATCCGACGAGTCGCCGGGATAGGGATTGGCGACCAGATCGCTCACGACGACGTCCGAACCGGCTCGCGCGAGTCGCGTGGCCACCGCCCTGCCGATGCCCCTTTCCCCGCCCGCGCCGGTGACCAGGGCCGTCTTCCCCTCAAGGTTGAACATCACTCGCCCTCTCTCCGGGGTCGCACCACGGTTTCCCCGTCGTCCTCTATCAGGGGGTGGTGATAGATGTAGGGTGGTTCAAGCGCCGCGCGCTGGGCTTCGGTCAGCTCCCCGGTCCATTCGGGCAGGCGCGTCTCGTAGATGCCGCCGACGTAGTGGAGATACTTGGGCGTATATCGGTAGAGGGCGACGCGCCGGTCATGCTTTCCGTGCCAGGGCAGGGTGCCGTGGCCGGTGGCCTCGTTGAAGATCACCAGATCGCCGGCTTTCTGGACGATGTGATGCACCAGGTTCCGGTTGGCTTCCCAGGTCAGAATGTCTTCGGGACACGGAAAATTGGCCTTGTGGCTGCCCGGGATGACGCAGAGTCCGCCCGCGCCGGGGTCCACGTCCGTCAGGGCGAACTGGCAGACGATGAGTCCGGAACGCATGCGGCCGTTGTGATAGTGGTAGTAGCGGGATCCGTTGAGCGTTGCATTCCCGGAGCCATGGATCTTGAGCCCCTCGCAACCCGCTTCGGCGATCAGCACGTCGACGCCGTGATCAAGCTTCCAGCCGCGGCCGAAGAGGGTGTTGAGATAGGGGATGATCCTGGGATGGGCCAGGAGATCGCGGAAGGGGCGGCACCAGGGCTGCGGCCAGGTGAGCATGCCCTCGTAGTGCCGGAAAGGCGCACGCCGCCCTTCGAAGGGCCGGCCGCGCCAGTCGCCGCTGAGGGTGTTGGGTCCGTCGTAGGAACCGAGCCGGTCGGGGTTGGCATCCAATGCCTCGTTCAGCGCCCCGACCTCGTCCGCGTTCAGGAACCCCCGCACGTGAAGAAAACCCTGCAGGTCGTACAGGTACTGTTCCGCTTCGCTCATGGTTGAAAAGGCGGGCGTTTCGGCCATGGAACCCTCCCGGAGGCTGTGCGCGCCGATCTTTGTCCGCAGGTGGCTACGCATCAGAAGATAGACGAACTGGTCGCATCCGCAACGACAAAGTGGCCAGCCGAAGCGCCTCGCCGGCCGCCAGAAAAGGCTTGACAAGGGCTGCGGTCCGGTTAACCTTTCGAGTCTTTTCCTATTATCCGGAGCGCCGGAACATTCCTTTTGGATGGTCCCTCGGCTTAATCGAACCAACTTAAATAACGCAGTTTAAATGACCCGTTCAGAACCGTAACGCCGTGTCCGAAGATACCGACATTCCCGAGCAGAACGAAGCGCAGCGTCTCGACCGGCCGACGGTTCCCGAACTGGACGAGGTCCTGGGTGTCAAGTTCGATGTGCTGGACGACGGGTTCGTTCGCGTCGTGGACTACATGGGCAGCGACCAGTCCATCGTGCAGGCCGCCCGCGTCTCCTACGGGGTCGGAACCCGGCAGGTCCACCAGGACCGGGGGCTGATCCGCTACCTCATGCGGCATCATCACACGACGCCCTTCGAGATGTGCGACATCAAGTTCCACCTTCGGGTGCCCATGGACAGCTGGCGGCAGTGGATCCGGCACCGAACGGCCTCGGTCAACGAGTACAGCACCCGCTATTCCCTGGCGATCGACGCGGCACAGACCACGCCGCCCGACGCGTGGCGGTTCCAGGCCGCCGAAAACCGGCAGGGCAGCAGTGGTTTCGTCGATATTGAACAGGGCGCGCATTTCACGAAAAAGGAACGGGAATTCCAGGAAGCCGCCCGCGCCCGCTACGAAGAGCGCATCCAGGCCGGCATTGCCAGGGAACAGGCCCGCAAGGATCTTCCTCTTTCCACGTACACGGAAGCCTACTGGAAAGTCAACCTCCTCAACCTCCTGCGTTTTCTGCTGCTGCGCATGGACGATCACGCCCAGTGGGAAATCAGGCAGTATGCCGAGCTGATAGGACACCGCATCGTGTCCGTCTGGTGCCCCATGACCTGGCAGGCCTTTCTCGACTACAGCGTAAACGCCATGCAGCTGAGCCACGTGGACTGGGCAATCATCCAGGCGATTCAGGCTGAAGACGACGCGAAGCTGGAAGCCCTGCTGGTGCGGTACCGGTTCGTATCGAAGTCTGGAGTCCTGCGCCGCAGCCGGGAGCGGCAAGAACTTGAAGCCAAGCTGCGGAAGCTGAACATGCGGATACCGTGGCAGTCCCCGGAAGGCTCCGCTTAGCGTCTTCCCGGACACGCGGCTGTACGATTTTCCGTACCCGGCTGAACTGGATACCCCGTGCGGCCGGACGAAACCCCAACGTGGACCAATGAGTCGAGGCAACCCGGCGCCCGTCTTCCGAAAATACGTCGTTCCCGATCCCCGGGTCCGGGAGGCGATCCGCGACGCCCTGGTGGATTTCGGCCCGTCCCAGCGCAGGACCGAAGCCTGGTGCGACTGGGTGATGGTATTCGAAGACGAAGGCGAAAAGCTGGTTCTCAAGCAGTACCAGAAGGGATCCCTGACGATCCAGGGCAAGGCGGACCCCCTGCTCCGGATGATCGCGCACGTACTTTCCCCCTTTCTGGGCGATCCCGCCGATTCGGGCAGGGATGGATCCGGCGACGCGCAGGAGAAGACCCGGAAACTTCCGCTTCCGCACATCGGGACGGATGAATCCGGCAAGGGCGACTACTTCGGTCCGCTCGTGGTGGGTGGCGTGATGCTGGAAGCCGGGTCCCGGGAGCAGCTTGCCGCCCTGGGCATCCGGGATTCCAAGAAACTGGATGACGCCCGCTGCCGCAAATTGGCTGCCGAAATCCGTCGCGTCTGCCCCGATAGGTTTCGCGAGGTGGTCATTCCCCCGGAACGGTACAACACGTTGTACGCGGCATTCCAGCAGGAAGGCAGAAACCTCAACCACCTCCTGGCCTGGGCCCATGCCCGCACCATCGAGAATCTGCTGGAATGCGCTACCTGTCGACTGGCCGTGGCGGACAAGTTCGGCAACGAAAACTACATCCGGTCCCGGCTGATGAACAAAGGGCGGGACATCGCGTTGGTGCAGGAACATCGGGGAGAGCGGTATCTGGCCGTCGCCGCGGCGTCCATTCTCGCCCGGGACCGTTTTCTGGAGTACCTGGAAAGACTGTCTGACGAGGCCGGCTTGCCCTTGCCCAAGGGTGCGGGAGCGCCTGTTGTCGCCGCGGCCAGGCGATACGTCGCGCGGCATGGCGCGGATCGACTGCCCTCCGTTGCCAAGATGCACTACAGGACCACGGCGAAGGTTGTGTAACCCCGACGGATTCCGTATTATTGAACCGGGTGGATCGTTTGCCCCGTTTCTATCGTTGAACCGGCAGCCGGTTGATCGTCGGCATAGCAGCATCGTCCAGCAGGGAGCGCGGTCTGGATGCGACAGACGACGCTTTACGCACATACGAGGTTTCCCGTCGCACCGGTGGATTCCCGAATCTTCGGCGGATTCCTGGAGCATATGGGCCGGGCCGTCTACGAGGGGGTGTATGATCCGGATTCCGCCCGCGCGGACGAGCACGGATTTCGCAGGGACGTCATGGAGGCGTTCGCGCGCCAGGCCATGACCGTCATGCGGTATCCAGGTGGAAACTTCGCCTCCGGCTACCACTGGATGGACGGGGTAGGCCCCCGTAATCAGCGTCCCACCGTGCGTGAACTCGCCTGGCAAAGCATGGAACCCAACGCCTTCGGGACGGACGAGTTCATCCGGTTGTGCCGCAAAATGGACTGGCAGCCCATGCTCACGGTCAACCTGGGTACGGGCACGCCCGAGGAAGCCCGGAACTGGGTGGAGTACTGCAACTGTCCCGGGGGCACGCGCTACGCCGAAATGCGGGTACGCAACGGGGAGGAGAAGCCCCACGACGTGGGGCTCTGGTGCCTGGGCAATGAGATGGACGGCCCCTGGCAGCTCGGCCACGTACCGGCGGACCAGTACGCGATCCGCGCCCAGCAGGCCGCGAAGATGATGAAGGACGCGGATCGGCGGATCGAACTCGTCGCATGCGGTTCCTGCTCCGTCGATATGTTCGACACCTATATGGAATGGGACCGGCAGGTGCTCGACTACCTGGGCGATTATGCCGACTATGTCAGTCTCCACCGTTACGTCGGCAATCCGGAGAACGATACGGCGGACTACCTGGCGGTGACGAATTCCATCGACCGGCAGATTGAGGAAATGGACGCTGTATGCCGTTTCGTTCAGGCCAGGCGCCGGAGCCGCAAACGCGCGTACCTGTGTTTCGACGAATGGAATGTCTGGTACAAGAACCGTGAAACGGACGGAGCGGGGAAGTTCGCCCCGCACCTGGTGGAGGAAATCTACAATCTCGAAGACGCCCTGGTCGTCGCCGGGTTCCTGAACAGTTTCGTGCGCCATGCCGATTCGGTGCGGATCGCGAACATCGCCCAGATCGTCAATGTGATCGCCCCGCTGATTACCCGGGGCGACGATCTGCTTGTACAGTCCATCTACCATCCCTTTACCATGTATGCGGGCAGGCGCAAAGGCACATCGCTTCGGCTGAGCGTGGATGGTCCGGGTTACGACAGTGCCCGATACGGCCGGGTGCATTACCTTGACGCCGCCATGATCGTGGACGACGGCACCCTCCATGTCTTCGTAACGAACCGCAGCACGGATAGCGCCGCGCCGCTGCGGATTGTGCTCGAAGACCGGCCGATCGCATCGCTGGTCGGCGCCGAGGTCCTCACTGGAGGCGAAGATCCGAAGGCGGCCAACTCGTTCGAGCAGCCCGATCGGGTCGGCAAGCAACCTTTTCAGGAGATCAGGGTAGCCGGAGGCCGGGCGGAATGCCGCCTTCCCCCGCTTTCCTTCGCGGCCATGACCTTCGAACTCGAGAACAGGCGGGCCCCGACGTAGGCTGTCTTCAAGGGGCGGAGACCCGTTGCGGTCGACGGTCGCGCGGCGTCCCGGCCAACCGCCGCATGGCGTTCGGTCAGCTGCCGAAACAAAGCGACATCGTGTCATGTCAGCAAATCCTGCCTCCCGGAACTCGCCCCGGCTCGCGCCCGGGAAACTGACCCGCCGGGCGGCCCTGAAAATCGGCGGCAGCGCCCTGCTAGGCGCGGCGGCGTTCGGCTGCGGCGGCACCCGGGACGACCGGACGGTACTGCGTTGCATGACGGCCCTGACCCGGGAGAAGCACCGGTCCCTCGAGCCGCTCATCGCCGAGTTCATGGAGATGCATCCCGGTATCCGCATCGAACACATCAAGGTCCCCTGGGATCAGGCCCATTCCAAGTACCTCACCGCCATCCTGGGCGGAGCGCCGCCGGACGTCATGGCCCTGCCCAGCTGGTGGATGACCGAGTTCCGGGCGATGGGCGCTCTCGAGGACCTCGGTCCGTGGGTACGGGACTGGCCCCATATCGGGGGTTACACCGAACAGGTCAAGCGGTTTACCCGGGCGACCATGGCCTTCGATGGCGACCAGGTCTTCGGTCTGCCCGCGGAAGTGGCCGTCCGTTCCATGTTCTACCGCACCGAATGGCTGGACGAGCACGGCCTGGCGCCGGCCGCAACGCGCGCGGAGTGGCGCGCGCTGCTGGAGAAAATCACGGATCCGGACCGTCAGCGCTACGGATACGCCCTTCGCGGCGCGCGGGGCGGATTCTGGTCGTGGTGGCCCATCGCCCAGGAGTTCGCCGGAACCAACGCGTGGTTCGACGCGGACCATCGGTGCATCCTCAACAGCCCGGACCACGTGGCGGGACTGTCCTACTGGAACGACCTCTACCAGGACGGCCTCGCGCCGCCCGATTCGCTGAACTGGGGGTTCAACGAACTGGTGCAGGGCTTCTGGTCGGGGCTCTGCGGTACGATGGAACAGGATCCGGAAGTGGTCCGGACCTGTCTGGAGCACGGTCTGGACGAAGGTACCCTGGCCATCACGGTCATGCCCGCCGGTCCCAGGGCCCGCGTCGCCCTTTCCGACGGGGGGTACATGTCCATGTCGTCGGCTTGCCGGCACAAGGACGAAGCCTGGGCTTTTCTCGACTGGCTTATGGCGCCCGAGCAGCGGCTTCGGTACTGCAAGGACGTCAATATGATACCGCCCTTCGCCGAGGCCATGCGGGATCCCGCTTTCGGCCAGGGACTCTACCGGTCCTTTCTGGACATGGTGAGCGATCCGGCCATCCTGCAGAACTGGTATCCCAACTATCTCCCGGAGATGGGAGAGTTCCTCGAAGTGCGGGCAACCGAGGAACATCAGAAAATGCTGCTGAAGAGACAATCGCCGCAGGAGGCGCTCGACCGGCTGGCCGATTTCCTGACCCAGGCGCAGAAGAAGTACGTGGACCGGCACGGTCCGCATACGCCCCGGCCTCCGGTGTAGCGCGGCCAGCCTGATGAGGCGACTCCGCGAAATCCATACGATGCGTCATCACGCCAAAACCGTCAGCAGGAAACGTCGAATCACCCGTCGGGATATGCTCAGGCTAGGTGGCGCGGCCGTCGCAGGCGCGGCAGTCGCGGGTACCATGGGCTCGGTCATGCCGGGCTGCGGGGGCAGGGGAGACCTCCGCAGCGTCACGGTCTTCAGCCCGATGGGCGATTTCAAGACCCGCGCCCTCGCGCGGCAGGTCGACCGCTTCATGGCGCTGCGGGACGACCTGCGGGTGGAACTGATCTCCGCACCGTGGGACCAGGCGCACGCCAAGCTGCTGACCATGATCGCCGGTGGAAATCCGCCGGACGTGATCACCGCGACAGGCCAATGGATGGCCGGGTTCCGGGCCATGGGCGCCATAGCCGATCTCACGTCCTGGTACGCCGCCTGGCCTCACCGCGATGCCTTCACGCGAACGAGTCTCATCCGCTGCGAAAGCAGCGCGGCCATTGCGCAGGGCCGGGTTTACGGCCTGCCGCTGGAACTGACGACGCGGGCCATGTTCTACCGGAAACGGTGGCTGGACGATCGGGGCCTGGCGCCCGCGGCCACCCGGCTTCAATGGCGCGCGCTGCTGGAGCAGATCACGGATCGGGGAAGAGACCGGTACGGCTACGCGCTGCGCGGCGCGCGCGGGGGCTTCTGGACCTGGTGGCCCATCCTGGAGGAGTTCTCCGGCACGAACGCATGGTTCGACGGGGACCACAACTGCCTCATCAACAGCCCGGCACACGTGGCCGGACTGACCTTCTGGAATGACCTCTACCAGGACGGACTGACGCCCGCGGACTCGGTGAACTGGGGATACAACGAACTCGTGCAGGGGTTCTGGTCCGGGATCTGCGGGTGCATTGAGCAGGACCCCGAAGTGCTGCGCACCTGCCTGGACCACGGCATGGACGAATCGACTCTGGTCACCGCCCCCATGCCCGCGGGACCCCGGGCGCGCGTGGCGTCCAACGACATCTGGATTCTGTCCATTTCGAGCGGCGCGAAGAACCCGGAAGGCGCGTTGGCTTTTTACGAATGGATGATGTCGCCGGACCAGCTGATCGCCTACAGCAAGGATGCGAGCGTGCTGCCCACGGTCAAGCGGGGCATGGACGATCCCTACTTCGGCCGGGGATTCCTGCGGCCGTTCATGGATATGGCCACCGACACGACGCTTCTGCAGAACTGGTATCCGAGTTATCTGCCCGAAATGGGTGAATTCATCGAAGTGCTGGTTACCGAAGAACAACAGAAGATGCTCCTTGGCAGGCAGTCTCCGCGGGAAACGCTGGACCGGCTGGCGGATTTCCTGAGTCGGGCCCAGAAGCGTTTCGTGGACCGGCATGGTCCGGACACGCCCCGGCCGCCGGCGCCCGCCAACCGGGCCGAGCCATGAGAAAAGCCGAACCGTACCTGCTTCTGGCCCCTGCCTATCTGCTGATTGCCGGTTTTCTATTCTACCCCATGGCCACGGTCTTCCTGCTCTCGCTGCGGGAATACCAGCTCATGGATCCCCTGCACACCCCCTATGTCGGGCTCGACCAATACGCCGCCATGTTGCGGGACGAATACTTCTGGCGGAGCCTCTGGCATTCCGTGGTCTGGGTGGCCGTATCGCTGTTCTTCCAGTTCCTGCTCGGTTTCTGTCTGGCGCTGCTGCTCAACAGCGCGCGTTTCACGGGCCGGGGTGTCTACCAGGCGGTCGTCTTCGCGCCCTGGGCGGTTTCGGGCTTCCTGATCGGCATCATCTGGGCCTGGCTCCTCAACGGGGAATTCGGCCTGGTCAACGACCTGCTCATGCGCTTCGGTCTGCTGGATGAGAAAATCGGTTTCCTTTCCCGCGGGGAGACGGCCCTGCTCGCCTGCGTGCTGGCCAACATCTGGTTCGGCGTCACTTTCTTCGCCGTCATGCTCTTCGCCGCACTGCAGGCCATTCCGCCGAGCCTGTACGAAGCGGCCGACATGGACGGCGCCACGGCATGGCAGTCCTTCTGGCGCGTCACCGCGCCCATGGTGAAACCGGCGATCGTCATCACGATTCTTCTTCGGGCGATCTGGATATTCAACTGGGCGGACCTGATCTGGGTCATGACGGGAGGCGGTCCGGCCGGTGCCTCCCGTACCCTGGCGCTCTACGTGTTTCAGAAGGCGTTCCTGGGGCTGGATTTCGGGTATTCGGCGGCTTTGGGCGTTGCGCTTACCGCGGTCTCCCTGGTATTCACCGCGTTTTTCCTCCGTGTCACGCGGTTCTACGGCGATCAAGCCGCCATATGAGGAAGAAACGATGATCCGACCGAGCCCGCTGCGTCGTCTGCTGCATGTAGCCGGTCTGTGCGCGTTCTTGCTCTTCGCGATCTTCCCCGTATACTGGATGGTGGTCACGTCCCTCACGCCGGAGCGGGATCTGTTCGTCTGGCCCCTGCGGTATTTTCCCGCGACGCCTACGCTTGAACACTACGCTACGGCGCTCCTGCGCACGGACATTCCCCGCTTTTTCAACAACAGCCTCATGGTGGCGAGTCTGGCCTCGGCCTGCACGCTGACCGTGTCCGTTCTGGGGGGATATGCCCTCGCGAGATACCGTTTCCGGGGACGCCAGGTCACTTTGCTGGCTTTTCTGGCGACCCAGATGATGCCCGTGGTCGTGCTCATCGTCCCGCTCTTTATCATCTTCAGGACGCTCGGCCTGCTCGACACGCTCTACAGCCTGACGATCGTATACACCGTCCTCAACATCCCGTTCTGTACGCTCATGATGCAGGGTTTCTTCGCCGGCGTGCCTTCGGAACTGGAGGAGGCCGCCATGGTGGACGGCTGCAACCGGATGGGGGCTATTCTGCGCGTGGCCGTGCCGCTCGCCCGTCCCGGATTGATCGCGACCTTTCTGTTCGCCTTCATCGGCGCCTGGAACGAATTGCTGTTCGCGGTGATGTTTCTGAACTCCGAGTCCACGTTTACGCTGCCCGTCGGCCTGTACAACTTCGTCAGCCGGTTCGACATACACTGGGGACGCATGATGGCCGGCGCCACCCTGGCCTTGCTTCCCGCGCTGGCCGTCTTCGCCTTCGTTCAGCGATACATGGTGCGCGGACTGGCCCTGGGCGCCGTGAAGGGCTGAGCGGCGGTCACGGAAGGAGGAGCGGGCGCACCCATACGAGATAGACTTCGCCGTCGGATCGAATCGTCCGGTGTTCGGTCAGCAGCCTGTAGGCCGTGCGGGCGTCTACTCCGGTGATCTTCCGATATCCGCGCGGGCGCGTCCCCTTCACGGCGGCCAGGTCAACCGAATCCAGCGGCCAGTCCACGGCTTCTTCGGCCTGGTCCTTCAAGTATCCGGGCAGCTTCTGGACGGCGATCTCGATGCGGTTCGGGACGAAGGGGCTGGCTTGGGGATGCGAAAACCCGGAGAGAAAATTGTTGAATTCGTACATGGCCTTCCAGGCCGGGGCGATGACCTCGTTGACCGAACGGGCCTTGAGCAGCGCGGGGGCGTAGTTGTGCTGGCTTGGCGGGGCGTGCAGCCCGATCCAGATGGTCACCCGGTCGTTGTTGTCGCGAAAAGGTTCCTGTATGCTCCGGGCATAGGGCAATTCGTTCTTGAGCCATTCGTTGGTCAGGCTCGTCAGGCCGAAGCTGCGCTGCATCATCACATACAACGCCGGGATCTCGTCTCCTTCCAGGCGTACCTGCCGGTGGAGCGTATTGAAATCGTCGTCCCGGTACACGATGAGCCCGTCGCCGTAGATCACGATCTGCGGGGTGCGGGAAAGGAAGACCTCGTGCACGGTGGTCGATGCCCGAACCAGCTTGCGCCAGATGGCAGGGTCTCCCTCGGACCCATGCGCCTCTGCCGCCGAGAAAAGGCCCGCCAGCGCGATCAGGAACCATCCGATCAGGTTTCCAGACGTGTCATGGCTTCTGTTCATTCGATTGTCTTCCCGGTCTGACACCGATGCGATGCAACCGCTGCAACCGATCCATGAACGAGGCAAAACGCAGTTTTCACAAGCAGCGGAAGTGGCGGTGCCCATCCTGCGGTCGCGTCCGATTCCAGCGGACCAAGCCCAGGTCCGCAAAACACCGCCGCAGGGAGGAAAGCTGAGCGGTCCGCCTGCCCGGACTTGGCCTCAGCGCAAACGCTCCGCGTGCTTTTCGTAGGTCGACCTGTGCGCGGGATCGATTTTTATCAACAGGTCGTAGACCTCCCGCGAAAACGCCGCATCAGGGACTTCCGTCGGTGATTCCGAACTGAATACGTCCGCCAGCCGGAGGTAGTGGGCGTTCAGGAATTCCTGCAGAAGCTCGTCGCGCGGATTCTTCTCGTGCCTGTCCGCCATGAGTTCCACGGCCTGACCGCAAAGTGTCCGGGCTTCCACCAGCTTGTTCTCCTCCTGGGCCGCCAGTCCGCGGTAGAACCGGTTCCTGATCAGGCGGTGGGGTCTGTAGTCGTCGGCCAGGATACGGTCGATCAGGTCCAGCCGTTCGTCCCAACCCCGCTGGAACTCGCGACTGAACCGGCCATCCAGCGCAATGGCGTTGGCCCGCTGAAAATGGCCGTCGCCGCCGTACTCCGTGTGCTTGTCCAGTTCGTGACCGATCATGATATGAACGTAGTAATCGATCAGCCAGGTCAGCGCGTTGAATTGCTGGTCGTCATGCTGAAGCAGATCCTCCCGTTCGTACTCGAACAACCACCAACGGTCCAGGTACTTCAGATCGGTACCGCTGTATACGGTCAGGCGCGACCCGTACTGGGTCTTTACCGAACTGCCGAGAAACGCCAGGATCGCTTCGAAGCCCACGTGCACCGGTGCGGGAAGGTCTTCCTCCAGCCAGTCCCATTCCTCGACGTAGTCGGTGAGCGTCACGGCGAAGTTCGCCATCTGCTCGCGATGGAGCACGGGCAGGGCTTCCAGGTGCACCACGACCTCGGCTTTGACCTGCTGCCCGCTGGCTTCCCGCGGCGAGAAAGCCAACAGGAAAAGCGCCAGCACGCCAAGCGGTATCCAGGTGCGTTTGCGACTCCTCCGGCATGACGCGGAATCCATAGCGTATGCTCCCGTGAACCGAAGATGCTGTGGTCTTCATTCCGGGGAAAGCTAATCGCAGGGAGCCGGCGTGTCAAGCGTATACCGGTGCGCATGCGCACGGCGCCGTGGCGCTCGGTACGAGCCTTGACACGCGGTTTCCTCGGGTGTAAATTGTCTGCTTGGCGTTTGCTGTATTGACTGGATCAACCGGCGCCGGGCGGAAGCCGAACCGAACGGCCGGACGAGGTGTCCGAATCTGTGTTCGTTCAAGCAGGTAGGGCGCAGCAACAGACAGGGCAAGGTACAGACAGGACAGGGTAATGTTCGCGCAATCTGTGGCGCAGACCCTCGCCCGCGAGCGCGGGACCATATGCAAGAAGTCCGGCGGCAAGGCCGTCCGAATCGCTCTGGTATATCCCAATACCTACTACCTGGGCATGTCCAATCTGGGATTCCAGACGATTTACCGGCACCTGAATGAACGGGACGACGTGGTCTGCGAAAGGGCTTTTCTCCCGGAACCCTCCGAACTGGAAGATAGGTCCGGGGTCCGCGGACCGCTGGTTACGCTGGAAAGCGGGCGGCCGCTTCGTTCGTGCGATATCGTGGCCTTCTCCATCTCCTTTGAGAACGACTATCCGAATCTGATCCGTATCCTGGAACTCGCCGGCGTACCCGTTCTTTCGGCGAGCCGGACGCGCTTCGATCCGATCGTACTGATCGGGGGCGCGATAACCTACATCAACCCGGAGCCGCTGGCGGATTTCGCCGATACCATGGTCATAGGAGACGGCGAAGAAGCGGTCTACGCCTATATCGACCGCTACATCGAGGACGAAGCTCTGGACCGGGAGACCCACCTCGCCCGGACCATCGCGCTGGACGGCATGTACGTGCCGTCGCTGCAATCGTCCTCCCCGGGCGATCGGGGCGCTTCCCGGACCGGCGAGATCGCCAAACAGCAGGTCGGCGCCCTGGCGGACTATCCCGCCCATTCCGCCGTGCTCACGCCGGACACCGAGTTCGGTGACATGCTGCTGATCGAAATCTCGCGCGGGTGCCCGCGCCGGTGCAATTTCTGTGCCGTGAGCTACGTCTATCCCGGATTCCGCGCCTTGAAACCGGCAACCATACTCGACCTGATCCGGTCGAAGAACGCGTCCCTGGAGCGTGCGGGGCAGGAACGTCTGAAGGCTGTGGGGCTGGTGAGTTCGGCCATGTGCGATTATCCCTACCTGGACGAACTCTGCGCGGGGCTGGAAGAAACCGGCCTTCGCGTGGGCGTTTCGTCGGTCCGGGTCGATCTGGTCCCGGACAGCCTGCTGCGTCTCATGCTGAAGACCGGGCTCCGCACCATGACCATTGCGCCGGAGGCCGGATCGGAACGACTCCGCAAGGCGATCAACAAGCCCATATCCTCGGAAGAGATTCTGACCGGCGCCCGGCGGATACTTGAGAAGGGGATCAAGCACCTGAAGGTGTACTACATGGTCGGTTTGCCGACGGAGACGGACGAGGACCTCGAGGAACTCATCGACATGACGCGCCGACTTGCCCGGCTTCAGCGCGCGTACGGGGAACCGGGCGGGCGGCTGAGATTGAGCATAAACCCATTCGTGCCCAAAGCGTTGACGCCCTTCCAGTGGAGTCCCATGGCCTCTCCGGCGCAAGTCCGGCGCAAGCTCAAGCGCATCCGGAAGGCCCTGCGCGGCACGCCCGGGGTGGACGTCAAGCACGAAAGCCTGAAATCGGCCTACTTCGAGGCTGTCCTGGCCCGCGGCGGCCGGGAATTGAGCGCTTTCCTGATGGAAACCGTGCGGCGGGACGGCGACTGGAAACGCGCCGCGGCTGAAACGGGCATAGACATCTCGCATTATCTCGGGGACATGTCGGAGAACCGGTCGCTGCCCTGGGATTTCATTTCGACGGAGCAGGAGCGTCACCGACTCCGGTGGGCGTACCGGAAGAGTCATGATCTGCCGTATCGAAAAAGGCAGCGGGGCGCTTCACCAAGTCGGGGAGAGGTCGCGCATCCCGCTGTCTGACAAAGGTATGCGAAAATCGGCTCCAAAAAACATCAGTCCATATTACTGGAGGTAATCTGTGGAGGTAAGAATGCGGAGAACGGGCCTAATTACGGCAGTCCTCATCGTGCTATTTTCCGCCGCTTCCTGCGGCGAATCTTCCGAGCAGCCCCAAACCAGCGGAGAACCGGCCAACATGATGATCATCGAAACCAGTCTGGGTACCATCAAGTGCGAACTGTTTCCCGACAAAGCACCCGTAACCGTGGACGTGATCACGGGATTGGCCGAAGGAACGAAGGAGTGGACCCACCCGGAAACCGGCGAGACCATGACCGGCACGCCCTACTACGACGGTGTGATCTTTCACCGGGTCATTCCGAATTTCATGATCCAGACCGGGGATCCGACGGCTTCGGGCCGGGGTGGTCCCGGTTTTCAGTTCGAAGATGAATTCCATGCGGAACTGAACTTTGACGAGCCCGGCCGGCTGGCCATGGCGAACCGGGGACCCAATACGAACGGTGGGCAGATCTTCATCACAGTGGCACCTACGCCCCATTTGACGGGCATGCATACCATCTTCGGCCAGGTCGTGGAAGGTCAGGACGTGGCCGATGCCATTTCCGAAGTGCCTGCCAACCAGTCCAGACCCCGGGAAGACGTCAGCATCATCCGGATAACCGTGGAAAGAGGGGCGGCACAGGAATAGGCGCTTCAGAGCACAACTGGCGCTTCAGATCATAGGCAGGCGGTACAGACTTCCAGGCAGGAGTAATCAAATGACGAAATCCCGCGTCCAAACGGTCGCCTGCATACTGGCACTGGCGCTGGTCGCCGCCGGTCCGGTATACAGCGCGCACGGTCAGGCCGAATCCGTTGCACCGGCAACCCAGGATCTCGAACCCGGCACGTACGCCGTGTTCAAGACCAGCATGGGCGTAATCATATGCAAGCTGTTCGAAGAGCTTGCACCGGCCACAGTCGCCAACTTCATCGGACTCGCCGAGGGTACGAAGCCCTTCCGCGATCCTGCCTCGGGCCAGGAAACGAAACGTCCTTTCTACGATGGCACCGTGTTCCATCGGGTAATCGCGAATTTCATGATTCAGGGTGGAGATCCGACGGGAACGGGCCGCGGCGGTCCGGGGTACGAAATCAAGGGCGAGATAAGAGGTTCTCTGCGGTTCGACCGTCCGGGTCGGCTGGCCATGGCCAACGCGGGATCGCCCGATACGGCCGGAAGCCAGTTCTTCATAACCCACGGTCCGAAGTCGTATCTGGACGGAGGCTACACCATATTCGGCCAGGTCGCGAAGGGGTTGGAAGTGGTAAATGCCATCGGCAGGGTGCAGACGCGCAACGACCGCCCGATCTTCGATGTGAAGCTTGAGAAACTGACTATCGAACGGGTCGAGTAGGTCCGCGAGGACGGGATCCGGTTGGCCGGAGGCAGCCGAACTCCGGATCGAAATGGACTTCGAAGGTCCCGAAAGCCATGGGGTGGTGGTCAGTCGCCATCGCCCTGACGGCTACCCTCGCCTGCAAGCGGAACTCGCCTGGCGAAGAAGTACCACACCACGACGATCGCTACCCCCGCGGCGCCGGCCATGAAAGCCACTAGGCGCGCCGCCGCAATATCCAGCAAAAGGCCCGTTCCCAGGGTCGAGATGGAGAAGGCCAGCGTGAACAGCCCCTGATCTGCTGCGAATACGCGTCCGCGGTAATCCGCGTCCACCACGAGCTGGAGACCGAGGGAAGAGTAAACCCACATGACCATGCTTCCCGCGGCCGCAAGGATGATGCACGTCGCGGCCAGCCAGATGGACGGGGCCTGAGAAAACAGCATGAAGAAGGCACCGTAGCCGATCAACCCGACCAGGATGCCCGTCCTCAGCGGACCGAGCCGCGTCGTGTCGAAGTACTTGATCAACACGGCACCGAGGAGGGTGCCGATGCCCCGGGCGGTGTACAGGATGGCGATGCCCGTGTCGCCCGCGCGGTAGACCTGCCCGCCGAACACCGCGTAGAGCAGCACGGCGCCGCCCCCGGCAAGGCCCCAGGTCGCCTTGCCCGGCAGATAGACCCGTGTGGGACGGTCCCGCCCTATGTACTTCATCCCCTCGATGAAATCCGACAGAAACCGGGCAGGTTGACCCGCGCCCGACGCCGCGGGGATCGCGATTCGCGCTACGAAAGCTGCCGAGGCCAGAAAACTGAGGGCGTTCAGCTGAAAAGCCACGGACCGTCCCAGTTGATCGGCCACAAGCCCGCCGAGGGCCGATCCGATGGTCAACATGGCGGCCCAGGTCGTGCTGGAAAGTGCGTTGGCGGCGAGCAGCGCTTTTCCCCGCGCGATGCTCGGAAGCGAAGCCGTACGCGTCACGTCGAAGAACGGACCCAGGCCGGATAGCAGGGCCATGAAGAGGTAGAGCATCCAGACATCGTCCGCGGAATCGACCAGCAGGAATCCGAGCGCCACCGCAGCCCGGAGGATGTCTGCAATGATCATCACCCGTTTGCGATCATACCGCTCGGCGACCACACCGGCCAGCGGAGTCGTCAGGAAGGGCGGTAGCATCTGGCAGATCGTAACGATGCCGAGGGCGACCCCGGACCCGGTGAGCGCCAGCGTGAGTCCGAGCACTGCGATCGTGTTGAACCAGTCTCCGGCGTTCGACACCACTTGTGAAAGCCACACGAACCGGTAGGTCCGGTTCTCCCTGATCAGCCTGGTGTATGAGAGGGCCGAATGCTGGTTAGTCGTCACGGGCGCTACTTGCGGATTGGTGTACGCGGAACCGCCGCCCGCCCGATCGGGAGGACAGGGGGGGATCCGGCCGCACACTTGACAAAGCGGACCGGCGTGGTTATCCTCCCTATGTCATGTAACGCGGCTGGAGCCGGCCGCTGGAAATGCAGCAGGAGGTTCGGTATGAGCAAGCTAAAATCCATCATGCATAACAGAACGCACGGACACCTTGGGGAAACAAGGCGCAACTGCTCCGACTGCGTCCATGTCATGCCCGGCATGCGGGGAGACGAGGTGACCTGCGAAATCTACACCTTCAAGTACCAGGCCTACGGCGTACCGAGGAGGACATCCCTTTCTCCCGGTTTTGCGAATGACTGCGCGTACTATCAGGCCATGACCCCGGTACAGAAGGCGGAATCGGAACGGAAGTTCCGGGAGTTCTACAAGCGGATCAAGTGAGCCGGGGACCGGAGAGGCGAGCCGGGACCGTACTGTCCTGTGCGCGTTACTCGTTCATGGACTTGAGGAAGTCCACGTTCGTCCGGGTCCGGGACAGGCGCTCGGTCATCAGTTCCATGGCTTCCACGGGTCCCAGACCGTCCAGAAACTTCCGCAGGATCTTCACCTTGCCCAGGATCTCCGGTTCCAGCAGCAATTCCGCCTTCCGGGTGGAAGACGCGCTCAGATCGATGGCCGGGAATATCCACCGGTTCGCCAGCTTGCGGCTGAGTTCCAGTTCCATGTTGCCCGTACCCTTGAATTCCTCAAAGATGCCTTCGTCCATCCGGCTGCCCGTCTCGATCAGCGCTGTCGCCACGATCGTCAAGCTCCCGCCTTCCTCGATGTTGCGCGCCGCGCCAAAAAAGCGCCGGGGTTTCTGAAGGGCGTTGGCGTCTATACCGCCCGACAGGATCTTGCCGCTGTGCGGGGTTACCGCGTTATGGGCCCTGGCGAGACGGGTGATGCTGTCGAGCAGGATGACCACGTCCCGGCCGTGTTCCACCAGCCGTTTCGCCTTCTCCAGCACCATGTCCGAGACGGCCACGTGCCGCTCCGGCGGCTCGTCGAAGGTGGAACTGACCACCTCGCCTTTCACCGACCGCGCCATGTCCGTCACCTCTTCCGGTCTTTCGTCGATGAGCAGGACCATGAGGACCACTTCGGGGTGATTGTCCGTGATGGCGTTGGCGATCTCCTGAAGCAGCATGGTCTTGCCGGCCTTCGGCGGCGAGACGATCAACCCGCGCTGTCCCTTGCCGATGGGAGTCAGCAGGTCCATGACCCGCGTCGGCAGCTTGTCCTTCTTATACTCCAGCTTGAATCGATCCAGTGGATAGATGGGCGTCAGGTTGTCGAAGAGCGTCCTTTCCTTGCTCGCCTCGGGATTATCGTAGTTGACCGTATCCACCCGCAGGAGCGCGAAAAAACGTTCGCCGTCCTTCGGCGGACGGATCTGTCCCGATATGGTGTCCCCGGTACGCAGGTCGAATCGCTTGACCTGCGAGGGCGCCACGTAGATGTCGTCCGGACCGTGCAGGTAGCTGTAGTCCGGAGACCGTAGAAACCCGCAACGGTTGTCCG
The DNA here is from genome assembly GCA_965200485.1 of bacterium. Taxonomy (GTDB): domain Bacteria; phylum JAAXHH01; class JAAXHH01; order JAAXHH01; family JAAXHH01; genus JAAXHH01. The sequence continues at coordinate 1,336,611 of CBDAUD010000002.1, read as the reverse complement.
GCAGCACTTCGAGCACGCCCTCTCCGAAGATCACGCCTTCCTTCTCCGTTTGCGCCTGGAGGATGCTGAAGATCAATTCCTGCTTTCTCAACCCCGAATAGGCCTGCAGATCGAGCTCCTGGGCAATCGAATACAGGTCCGGGAGGGTCTTGGTTTTAAGTTCCAGGATGTGCATGCTTGCTTCCTTCTGTGAAAAGGTATGGTGGGCACCCGCCGCCCGGGCATCCCTGAGACGACGGATTCCGGGTCGGGTCTGGAGGAGTATGCTTGCTTGCAAACCGGTTTGTTAACATGATCTACGGCATGTACGGCAGAAACGACGGATTGCGAACGCGGCTTTTCCAGGCTCCAGGTAGCCATCGCCGGCGTGCCGCGTCCGGAAATTCCCGGCTGTGCTGATTGCAGTTATGCCATCGGAGATTCGGGCAAACGAAACGTACCTTGATGATGGAGTAATCCCTTAAGGATGTAGCATGCGGCGCCGGCCGCAATGAATCGCTCTTAAGAAGACGCGGCTTCCATTGAGGAATTGATCAGGGGAACCTGCAAGGTATCTGGCTGCCGCCGTGTCGACGGCAAAATAGAATATACGGGTTAATCTCGACGTGTCAAGGCCCCCGGCCACTTTTTTCGCCGATTCGCCCGCTGTGCGGCCCGCTTCGGCATGACTACTCGTTCATCTTGGGGTCGAGCGCATCCCGGAGTCCATCACCCATCAATTGGAATCCGAGCATGGTGAGGGCGATCATGATGGCCGGGAAGGTCGCCAAGTGCCAGTAGGACCGGATATAGTTGGCGTTCTCTCCGACCATCTGACCCCAGCTCGGTGTGGGCGGACTGATGCCGATGCCGATGAAGCTTAGTCCGGCCTCCGCGAAGATCGCGGAAGGGATCCCCAGCGCAAGGGCTACGATGAGCGGCGTCAGGCTGTTCGGCAGGATATGGGTGACGACAATGCGCAGGTGGCTGCCGCCCATGGCCTTCGCCGCCCGGACGAATTCCTTTTCCTTCAAGGACAGAATCTGCCCTCGCAGGAGACGGCATACCCCTACCCATCCGGTCACGCCGATGGCAACGAAAATGTTGAACAGACCGGCCCCCAGCCAGGACATGATCAGAATGATGAAGAGCAGACCCGGAAAGGCGGACATGATGTCAACGCCGCGCATGATGATGTTGTCCACGCGGCCGCCCGCGTAACCGGCGAGGGCGCCCAGGGGGACGCCGATGGCGAAGATGATGGCCTGTACAAGCACGCCGACCGTCATGGAAATCTCGGCGCCGTAGATGACCCGGCTGAAGAGGTCCCGGCCCAGGCCGTCCGTGCCGAAGGGATACATCCAGGACGGTTCCTGCCACGCGACCAGGAAGTTCTGCTTGGTATAGTGCAGGGGGGCGACCCAGGGCGCGAGCAGCGCCGTGTTGCTCAGCAGCAGGACCAGGAAGAGTCCCACCAGGGAGAGCTTGTTGCGGGAAAACCGCCGGGTGGCGTCCGCCCAAAGCCCGCTGTCGTGTTTTTTGAAATACCGATAGGCGCGTGGCCAGAGCAGGGTGAACTCCGTGGCCAGCGTGATGCGGAAAATGAGTCCCGCCCAGGAAAAGAACGGCTCGAGGCCTATCCAGCTCAAGGATTCCGACAGGCTTTCGGGTATGTCTTCCGTACCATAGGGGTACTGGTCCATCCAGGGACCGAGGAGCCACCACGCAATTAGCGCGACGCCCACGCACACGGCCGCGAAGCGCACCCTGGACCGGATCACCCGATGACAGAGGGCCGCCCACCGACCGGTTTCGTTCTTCCGGCCCAAGCGGTACATTCGGGGCAGGTACAGCAGCAGCTGGATCGCCAGCGCCATGCGTCCCGCCTCGAGGATCAGGGTGTCCCAGCTCCATCCCAGGACTGCGCCGAGGACCCAGACGAAACCTGTTTCTCCGGAAGCGCCGATGGGTTCCATGCTAATCCTTCCGATACCGTATGCGGGGGTCTACCAGGGCGTACATGAGGTCCGTGATCACATAGATTACGACGATGAGCGACGACCAGAGCAGGGCGGTGGACATGATCATGGGATAGTCCCGCGCAAACACGCTTGTGGTGAAATACCGCCCCAGCCCGGGTATGCGAAAGATCGTCTCGATAAAGAAGGAGCCGGTGATCAGATTGGCCATCATCGGCCCCGCAATGGTCAGCAGGGGAATCAGGGCATTCTTGAACACGTGCACCACCACGACCGAAAACTCGGCCAGACCCTTCGCGCGGGCGGTTCGCACGTAGTCGGCGCGGATCGCCTCGATCATATTCGACCGCGTATATCGCGCCACGACGGCCATATCGCCGAGGGACAAGGCGATCACCGGCATGACCCAGTCCTTGGGCGAATTCCAGCCCCCCGTTTCGAACAGGTGGAGCCAGAGGGAGAAAACGACCGTCAGCCCCACGGCTACGACGAAACAGGGTGTCACGATACTGAACACTGCGGTAAGCGAGGCGACGTAGTCCACCCAGCTGTTCTGATACACCGCCGCGAGAATACCCAGCAGCAGTCCCCCGGTCAGGGCCACGACCAGGGCCATGCCGCCCAGATGGACGGACACGGGCCAGGCCTGGGCGATCAGTTCCTGGCAGGTTTTGCTCTGGTGCTGGAACGAGTAGCCGAAGTCTCCCCGCAGGACGTTGCCCACCCAGGAGATGTACTGCACATACAGCGGCTGGTCGAGATTGTACTTTCGCATCAGGTTGGCGCGCACTTCGGGCGTCAGGGGTATGCCGCCGGTTTCGCCGCCCGCGTCGAACGGGCCGCCGGGTACGGCGTGCATGATGGAGAAGGTGATGACCGAAACGGCGAAGAGTACGGGAAAAATCCAGAGTATGCGGCGGACAAGGTACCGGAAGCCCAGGTTCATGCCGAGGAGGAAGATGCTGGTGACCGCAAGCATGATCAGCGTGCGGATCAGCATGACGCTCAGCGAGTCGGTGCCCCACAACGCCAGGGCTACGGCCGCTAGGGCGACGGCCCGTCCGGCCAGATTGGGCAGGCGGAAGCGGCGCATCAGGGCGGAAGCGCCGATGAACAGGAGGAGCCAGAGCGCGGCGAGGATCGTTCTGAACGCGCCGAGCTGCGGGAAGGCGATGGCCAGGGCGACGATGGTGATCAACGTCTGGACGCCCTTGACGAAGGTCGCGTCAAGCTTGCGCCGGCTACCCCAGTGGCCCGCGGCCAGGATGAGCAGCAGCCACAGGACGCCAATGATCCCTATTGCGGGCATCCGATCCTCGAATCCTTTGCCTGGATGGGGTGATTACATGCGAAACAGCGGTCCGAAGGATGAGACAACCGCCTGCCAAGCCGAACCCGACCGCAAGTGCGCCGCCAACGGATCGCGTTGCGGCGGACCACGGCTCGGTCAGACCGTGAGTCAAATTACATGCCTGCGATGAAACTGTCAACGTATTTCAATGTTTCGGCAGGGTAAAAACCTGTTGATTCGGCGGGCGGTTTTGTTGTTTCATAGAGGCATGGATTACCTGCTCAATGGATTCCGGGAAGCGATCCGACTGCTGATCACGGGTGAATCCGGCGTGTACGGCATCGTCGCCGTTTCCGTCTTTGTCGCGCTTTCCGCGATCCTGCTGGCTTCCCTGATCGGACTTCCCGCGGGTTATATCCTCGCGACCCGCCGGTTTCGCGGTCGGCGACTGGTTGCCACGGTGCTCAATACGTTGCTGGCGATGCCGACCGTGGTGATCGGTCTCTTCGTCTATGCCCTGATCTCCCGACGCGGTCCGCTGGGTTTTCTCGAACTGCTGTATACGCCGAAGGCCATGATCATCGGCGAAACCATCCTCGCCCTGCCGATCGTGGCCGCGTTCACCCTTTCGGCGCTCCGCGCGGTCGACTCCCGGATCACGGAGACCGCCCTGACGCTTGGCGCTACGTCGGCCCAGACCGCACGCACGCTGATTTCGGAAGCCCGGTTCGGCATCATGGCGGCGGTGGTCGCCGCCTTCGGACGGGTCATAGCCGAGGTGGGAGCGGCCATGATGCTGGGTGGCAACATCAAGGGGAGCACGCGGACCATGACGACCGCGATCGCCCTAGAGAGCAGCAAGGGGGAGTTCGGCCTGGCGCTCGCCCTCGGAATCATTCTGCTGCTGACGGCATTCGGCGCGAACATACTCTTTCACTGGCTGCAAGGGTTCGACGATTGATGGCCGATCCGATCATCGCGGTCGAGCGTCTGGCGCATCACTACGATTCCGGGTTTCAGCTGCGGATTCGCCGGCTCGCGCTGTATCCCGGAAAGACCTATGCCCTGTACGGCCCGAACGGATCGGGCAAGACGACGCTGCTGAACATGCTCGCCCTGCTGACCCCGCCTCGGGAGGGTCGCATCCTGTTTGAAGGCCTGCCCGTGTCCGGCGGCGATTCGGCCCGCAGCCGCCAGTATCGGCGCCGGGTGACGTTGCTCATGCAGCACGTGTACCTGTTTCGATCCACCGTGTTCGATAACGTGGCGTCCGGTCTGAGATTTCGCGGCATGTCCAGGGAGGCCGTGGAAGAACGCGTGGTCGGCATGCTCGACAAGGTGGATCTGCAGCAGTACGCCCATCGGTCCGCCCACAGCCTGTCGGGCGGCGAAGCCCAGCGCGCCGGACTCGCCCGGGCGCTGGTCACGGAGCCCGACGTCCTGTTGCTCGACGAACCCACCGCCAGCGTGGACGCGGCGCACGGAGAAACGATCGACGAGATACTCGGGGAGATCTGCACACGACGCCGGATGACCGTGGTACGCTCGACGCACCAGTACGAACAGGCCCGCCGCATCGCCGATGAGGTGCTGGTCATGCGCGAAGGGCACCTGATCGGGGCTGGTCCGGAAAACACGTTCAGGGGTTGTATTGAAACCACAGATCAGGGTCCGGTTGTCAGACTGGAAAACGGTGTTGCGCTGCGCACGGATGCGGCCGTGCGGGGAACTGCATACATTGCCATCGCGCCGAAGGAGGTCCGGCTGTCCCGGTTGCCCGCGCCCCCGGAAGTCGCGAATGCGCTCCGGGGCGTCCTGTCCGGAGCGGCGGTGGATGGCGACCGGATTCGCCTGGACGTGGACGCCGGGCTGCGTCTCGTCGTCCATGTGGAGCGGGAGTCCTTCGCCGGGATGGGTTTGACCGTCGGCGACACCGTATACGCCGCCATCGAGGCCTCGGCCGTCCGGGCAACGTAACGGATCCGGGGTTGTCGGACGATCGGGATCGGCCCCTGTTTCCGAGGAGCCGCAACCCCCCGGATGCGTCTTTTCTGATGCCGGGACAAACGACGGAGGGATCAATGACCGCACGGGATGCTTCTTTGGACCTGGTCATGGGCGAGGACGTGTTGCGCATGGGCAGCCCGTACCTTTCCACGCTTCGGGAAGCGAACGACCTGCTGGACGACATGCATGGGTTGAGGCGACGCATGGTCGAGGACGGCTACCTGCTCATCCGCGGCTTGCACGATCCGGAGAAGGTCCGGGAAGCGCGCAGGGTCGTGCTGGAGAATCTCGACGCCAACGGCCAGATTGATCCGGACTTTCCGCTGGACCTGGGCGTCGCAGCCCCCGGCAAGCGCGGGGCCTTCTTCGGCGGAGCCAAGCGGGTGACCCATACGGATGCGTTCCTCGCCCTGGTCGATTCCCCCGAAGTCATGGGGTTCTTCGCAGCGTTCCTGGGCGGTCCCGTGCTCACCTTCGACTACAAATGGCTCCGCGCCGTAGGTCCGGGAGACAATACCGGCGCGCACTACGACATGGTTTACATGGGACGCGGCACGCCGAACCTGTACACGGTCTGGACGCCTCTGGACGATGTGACCTACGACATGGGTCCCCTGGTCGTCCTGGCCGGTTCCCACCGGTTCGAGGCCGTCAAGGAAACCTATGGCAAGATGGACGTCGACCGGGATCACGTGACCGGCCACTTCACCAACGAGCCCATCGAGATGGTCGACCAGTACGGAGGCCAGTGGCAGACGAGCGAGTTCAAGATGGGCGACGTGATCGTCCTCGGCATGCACACCATGCACGGATCCATCAATAACGCGTCGAACCGGTACCGCATCAGTACCGATACCCGCTACCAGTTGGCCAGCGAACCGGTTGACCACCGCTGGGTTGGCGAAAACCCGGTCGCCCACTATGCCTGGACCCGGGGGAAGACCGTTTCGATGGAGGAGATGCGGCGGAAGTGGAAGGTCTAGCGCGGTACCGCGGCGGCCTGCGACGGATCGCCCCTCAGGCATCGCGGGAACACGAAGTGCTTAACGCGGGAACACGAAGTGCTTAAAAAGAACCTCACACCCGGTTTCCTGTCCGGCTTGCTCCTGGCGGCCCTGTTCGGAATCTCCGCCTGTCAGACGACAGGCGTGCGCGAGCGGGTGGATTATCTTGCGGACCCGATCGAAGCGGGTCAGGTAACCGCGGTGGTAGACTCGGTCCAGATCAGGAAAACCATCACCGATCTGGTATCCTTCGGTTCTCGCGTGGCCGGCTACCCCGGGGCGACCGAGGCGGCGTACTACCTGGCCGACCGCATGCGCGAAATCGGACTGGAGGACGTGAAGATGGAGGAATTCGTCTCTTCCGTCCCGCTGGACGAGGGAGGCGAACTGGCCATTCTGGATGCGACGACCCTGGCGTCCCGGACGATTCCGCTCTATGCGCTGTGGCCCAACCTTGTTCGCACCTCGACGACGCCTCCCGAAGGCATCACGGGGAAGCTCCACTACATCGGCAACGGCGAGTGGAAGGATTTCAACGGGATCGATCCGGTTGGCGCCATCTTCCTGATGGATTTCAATTCCGGGGTCAACTGGCAGCGGGCGGCCCTGCTGGGAGCCCGCGCCGTGATCTTCGCCGAACCCGATCACACGACACGGACAGACGGGGAGGAGAAGCACCTTCAGGTGCCGCTCGACTTTCCCCGTTTCTGGATGAAAAAGGGTTCGGCCAGACCCCTGATCGCATACCTCGAAACCCATGGCGCGATCAATGTCCGCGCAAAAGGGCGCATGACCTGGAAACGGCTTCCGGCCTACAACGTCTTTGGCCGGATCACCGGTACGCATCCGCTGCTGAAGGACGAGGTCATCGTACTGGAGTCCTACTACGATTCCATTTCCTCCGTGCCGGCCGTATCCCCCGGTGCGAACCAGGCGTCGGGCGTCGCAGCCCTCCTGGAGATGGCCCGTTACTTCGCCGCTCATCCGCCCGCCCGTTCGGTGCTGATCCTGGCGACCTCGGGCCACTTCATGTCGCTCAGCGGGGTGAACGACTTCTCGTACCGGCACGCGCGTACCTCCGACTACTTCTCGGACAGGCTCGAGGACCCAATCAACATCAAGCTCTTCGCGGGTATCGACCTGTCCAGCGCGCGGGACCAGATCGGCGTGATCTACTCCGGCATCCTCTTCGCCGGAGACTCTTTCGCAAAACAGCGTTTCTTCACGCCCTTCGGCCGTACCTTCATGGGCTATGCGGACGAGGTCATTCGGCGGGGCGCCTTTCCGGACGGCGCGCTGGTAAACGTGATCTCCCCGTCGCAGGGTCACGGGAGTTCCGGTTTCTTTCCCGCGGGCAACATCGCCCTGGACGCCGAACTGGTTTTCTGGATGGGTTTGCCGGCCCTGTCCTTCGCCACGGTGTTCGACGTCCGCGAGTTCGTGGATACGCCCATCGACGACCTCAGTCGGGTGAACATCGGCAATGTGTACCGGCAGGCCGTTCTGTTGACCGAGCTGTTCGGCCGCGGCGTCAACGACCCCGGTCTGTTTCCGGATTTCAAAATGCAGCTCGAGGACCGTTTCGTAGACGGTCGCGTCCGTGTCGTCGAATTCGACCCCCGCGAGGATTACATCCCGAGCAAACCCAAGCCCGGTGCCGTGGTCCGGTTTCGCCGCTACAACAAAACCATCAGCGGTGTGAAGAACGAGATCTTCGTGGTGGCGGACAGCGCGGGCGTGGCCGAATGCACCGAGCTGGAAGCGGGTCGCACCTACCCGACGGAAGGCTACGTCATGGACCCCGAAAACGGGGAGATCATCTACGCGCCGGATCGGGGTCCCTACGGCGAAGGAGCCTACCCGCTCGAGATCAAGATGGACTGGGTGGAAAAGGAAAAACCCACGGTGGTCTTCCGGTCAGAAGCGACCAACATCTACGACCTGGTGGATCCGCGGTTCCTGACGCGGCTCAACGAGGCCGCGCTCCTGGATGAATCGGGCAATCCGCCGCTGGAATGGGGCATGACCTTCCAGGAAGGCGCGTGGACCACGGGCTTCTCCTACGAGGAGGACACGGCCGTGCTCTTCATGCCGCCGGAGAGCCGGTTCAAGCTCACGATGTCGACGGGTCTTTTCGGCCGCCGGCTCATTCTGACCAATGCGAACGAAGACCATCCTGAGGGCGTCGGATTCGATTCAGGGGTCGGCGCCATCCCGCTGACTTCCTACCAGGTGGCGCGGGACATGTGGCACCTGGACGAGGCGCGGATTAGTGCGCTCAGGTCGGTCGGCGTGAACAACACCCGGCTGGACGACTTCCACCGGGAGGCGGGACGTTTGCTGGACCTGGCCGAAACAGCCCGTCAGAATCTGCAGTGGGACCGCTTCATCAAGCACGCCCGCGCCGCGTGGGGATACGAATCCCGCGCCTATCCCGACGCCACGGGAACGGCCAACGACGTCGTGAAGGGCGTGCTGTTCTACATGGTGCTGGTGATTCCCTTCGCCTACGCCCTGGAACGGCTGCTCTTCGGCTTCGCCAACGTGTACAAGCGCATCGCGACCACCTTCGGCATCTTTCTGGCAGCCTACGGCGTGCTCCGGTTCACCCATCCCGCCTTTCAGATTACCACGGCGCCGGACATTGTGCTCCTCGCCTTCATCACCTTTGCCTTGGCGGCTGTAGTGATCTGGCTCATAACCGGCCGATTCAGCCAGACCATGCGCGAACTCAGACAGAACATCCGTACCGTAGAGGCCACCGACGTGCGCCGTTCAAGCGCCCTGGCCACGGCCTTCGCCCTGGGGATCGGCAACATGCGCAAACGCAAGGCCCGAACGCTGCTGACGTGCGCCACCCTGGTACTGCTGGTGTTTACCGTGCTTTCCTTCACTTCCGTGCAGACCTTTCTCCGTTTGCAGAAGGTGCGTCAGGATTCCGAAGCCGCCTACACGGGCATGCTCGTCCGGAATCCCAACTGGGCGCCGCTGCAAAAGCAGACCCACGAGTACGTGCTCTCCGAATTCGGATCTTCCGAGGCCGAAGATCAAGGCATCCACATCGTCTCCAGGACATGGTATTCCGGCGCTTCTCCCGGAGATCAGACCTTCGTCAAGGTGGACCGCACGGCATCGGACGGATCCGCCAGAACCACCTATGCCTCGGGCATCCTGGGGCTGCTCCCCGAGGAAACGCAGGTGAGCGGTCTTGACCGCGCGCTGACGTCGGGCAGGTGGTTCTCCGCAGACGAAACGGACGTGTGCATCATTCCGACCCAGATGGCCGAACTCCTGGGCATGGGGGAAGAGGACGCGGGTCGGTCGGAGATCCAGATTTTCGGCAAGACCTACCGGGTGATCGGGATGTTCGACGCGACCGTCATGGACGGAATCACCGATCTGGATGGCGAACCGCTTACACCGGTGGACTACACGGCTACGGGCCACGATCTGCTCACGGAGCTCGCTCTGATGGACTACGAAGAGGAACCGGTCGAAATGGCCCGGTTCGAACACATGCCGGCGGCCAATCTCATCCTGGCGCCGCAGGCCTATGTGAACGACCTGGGGGGCACGCTCAGGTCCGTTGCGATCCGCTTCCCCTCGGACGAAGCGGCCCGGGACCGGATAGAGCGCTTCATGCAGCGTCTGGGCATACCCGTCGTGGCTTCCGTGGGGGGCGAGGTCGCCGTGTACAGCGCCATGTCCCTGAGCTCCCTCTCCGGCCTGGGCAATCTCTTCATTCCCATGATCGTCGCCGCGCTGATCATCCTGAACACCATGATGAACGCCGTTTATGAACGATTCAGCGAAATCGGGGTGTACAGCGCCGTGGGTCTGGCGCCGGCGCATATCGGCGCGCTTTTCATGGCGGAGGCGGCCATGTACGCCGTCATCGGGGGCATGTCCGGCTACCTGATCGGCCAGACCGTTGCCCGGGGCATCACGGAATACGCGCTCCTGGCGGGGTTGACCCTGAACTACTCCTCCCTTTCCGCCGTGGCGTCCACGGCCATGGTCATGGCCGTGGTGATGCTATCGACGATCTACCCGGCCAGCAAGGCGTCGCAGATGGCCGTGCCGGACGTGAAAAGGCAATGGTCGTTCCCCGAGCCTGTCGGAGACAGCTGGAGTTTCGAATTCCCCTTCACCATCAGCCGCACGGAGACGCTGGGTCTCTACGCCTATCTCACACGGTTTTTCGAGTCGTATGGCGAGAGCACGCTGGGCAATTTCATGACGGACGAGGTGGTCCTGACGGGCACCGGCGAGGAGCGCGTGATCACGTACATGATCGCGATGAAGACCTGGCTGGCGCCTTACGACACCGGTGTCAGCCAGCGGGTGGCCCTGAGCGCGGCGCCCACCGAGGAGGAACATGATCTGTACGCCGTATGGGTGGACATCCATCGGGAAAGCGGAGACGTGGACTCCTGGCAGCGGTTGAACCGACGGTTCCTGAACGTCCTCCGCAAGGAGTTCCTCGTCTGGCGCACCGTCAGTCAGGAGGTCAAGCAGGCCTATGCCGACGAAGGGCGGGAGCTGATCGGCCGGTTGACGGAGGCTTGACATGGCACGCGAGGAGCATGGAGGGGGAGGGCCCTGGCTCGATACGCTCATGGGTCAGCGCGTGCGGATAAAGACATCCGGGGCCGTCACGCAGGGCCGCGTGACCGTCATCGAGGCCATCGAGCCGCCCCACAGCCCTCCGCCCGTATTCACCCGTCACACCTTCATCGAGATGTTCCTCGTCGTCCGCGGCGCCCTGAGCTTCCAGTTTCTCCATGAAAACGCCTTCGTGCTCACCGCCGGCGAGATGGTGACCGTCCCGGGTCGCAAACCCCATTCCTTCTGGAACGACGCAGACGATCCGGCGCAGATCATGCTGATCTGCACGCCGGCCGGGCTGGACCGGTTCTTCGAGGCTTCCGACCGGCTGCTGCGGCGTGTGGCGCCGGGCCCGTCCGACGCGGGTGATTTGGAAGCGGAGATGGCTCGCCTGCGGAAGGAATTCGGCCTGGAGCACGTGGCGCCGGCACCGGATTTCTCGGATTGACCCGGACGGACGCCACGCCTACCCGCTGCCCTTGTCCGGTATCTACGCATCCTCCGGCCGCAGGTCGAGGGCCAGATCGCGGAAACGCTTCACCCGGTGGAGGGTCACCAGGTTGGTGTCGTGCTGGTTCTTGCCGCCGAGGGCCGTGCGGGCGACCACCAGAAGATCCTCTCCCGAGATCACCTGCGAGGCGTAGCTGAAGGACTCCATCATGCTCCGGCTCATGGCCACGCAGCCCGCCTGGAACCAGTTCAGGGCGTCCACGCTGTACATCAGCCCGAGGATGCGGCGCTCGTTGCCCGGTGGACCCGCATAGCCGATACGCCGCAGGGGTTCGCGGTCCTGCCACGGGTTTGTGGACAGCGTAACGGTGGTCCAGTAGAGGTCGCCAACCTCGTCGTGGACGATCTGAAACTTGCACTGGGCGCCCGGCATGGGGTGAAACTGGAGGAACCTGTAGTCGAGGCGCTTCCCATCGTCCTCGATACGTCCGACCGAGGCCAGGCTCGACGTCGTATGGCCGTCCACGATCGTCCGCATGATCATCCGGATCTCCCCGTCCACCAGGATGACATTGCCCTCCAGAAAGCTGTCGGCGGGCACTTTGTCCTTCGCGCTCTCCGGGTACCTCCGTTGAGACAGCACATCGGGGACGCCCGGAAACCGGACCTGGTTCGACATCCTCCAGGCGGCGGGTTCCAGCAGGTCCCGTGAAAGGTCGCCGGCCACGACCAGGGATTTCCAGTCGGAGCGGCTTGGCGCTTCGCAGGTTTCGAAGGCCCGGTAGGCGAAACCGTTGTGGATGAGCACCGGGGTGGGCGCACAGTGATGTCTGCCAGCGAAGAGGGTGACCGGCCCCTCCCAGGTGAAGCCGCCGTCCTTCGAGCGGCCGATCACGATCTCCCGGGACTTGCGCCGGTTGCCGATGAGATAGACCGCGTCTTCATGGCTCCAGATGGTCGCCCAGATGAAATCCAGATTGGCGGTCTTCGTCCAGGTGGCGCCCTCGTCGTCGCTCACCAGCACCTCGGTCTGGTCGGGGACCATTTCCTTAAGGGGATTGGGTCGAAACCATTCGTAACTGGCGAGCAGCCTGCCCGATTGCATCCGGGTGATCGACGGCGAACCCGTGTACACATTTTCCGGATCGGGAGACGAGGCCAGTACGAGGTGGTCTTCGGACAGCATACGGTTCATTGCGCGATCTCCGATTCCTGGGGAGGTGATTGACGCTACGCGGGATCTCCCGATATCCGGGACGGACAATTCACGCTGCGCAGGATCTCCGACGCCTGCGGGCGGACCATCGATTCTACCCGGATGCGACGGGCTTGTCAACACGGGTCTTGATTATAGGTCTTGATTTGCATCGCCCGCCCTTTGTATCATAAACACGAACCAACGGCAAATCTGACCGTTTGTCGTTGAACGTTCCATCAATTGCCAATTCATTGCATACCGTTTCACCAGTCCCGTCTTTCCATGCGGAAGCAAACGGGGCGCTCCGGGTCCGCCGGGAGGATAAGAATATGGCCAGAAAAACCAGCCTGTCCCGCAGGGAGGTGCTGATCGGGGGTGGACTCGCGGCAGCCGGCATGGCGCTGCTGCCCGCTCAGGTAATGGCTCAGCTGGCGCGGTTGGCGCAAGACGAAACACCCGTGGACTGGATCGACGAATTCGGTCCGCCGCGCAGTCCCGACTTTGTCCTGCTTGACTGGAATGGTCTGTCGTCGTGGATCACGCCGGTGGACCAGTTCTTCTCGGCCAGCCATTATCCCGAGCCGACTGTCGACGGCGCGCGCTATCGCCTTGAGGTTGCGGGGGCGGTGAGAAGGAAGCTCAGCCTGAACTTGGAAGAGATCAGGTCCATGCCGCGAAAAGAACTCGACTTCACCCTCGAATGCTCGGGAAACCGGGGTTTTCCCGTATTCCGCGGCGGCGTGTACAATGCGCGCTGGACGGGGACGCCGCTGGCGCCGATCCTGGAACGGGCGGGCGTATGGGGCAACGGCATCGAGGTCGTTTTTTTTGGACACGACGAAGGAGAGGAGGTCATTACGCCTAGCCGTGGCAAGCCGGTGACGATGAAGCAGAATTTCGCGCGGTCCCTCACCATGGATCAGGCCATGGACCCGAACATACTGCTATGCTACGAGGTGAACGGCCAGACCCTTCCGCCGAAGCACGGATTTCCCCTGCGACTCATCGTCCCGGGCTGGTACGGCATTACCCAGGTAAAATGGCTGAAGCGTATCGAGGTGCGCACCGCCCGGTACATGGGGCGGTTCATTTCGCGGGACTATGTCACGATCCGGGAGGAAACGCATAACGGAGAGACCGTGTGGCGCCAGGAGTCCGTGGGCAAGGGCCGGATCAATTCCGTCACGGCCCGGGTTACGCGGGTCGGTCCCCTGCATCGGATCTACGGCGCAGCCTGGGGCGAACCGCTCAGGGAGGTGCAGGTGCGCGTCGACGACGGTCCCTGGCAGACCGCCCGGATCATTGAGGGCGGAGAGGCCGAATACGCTTGGAAATTCTGGCGACTCGACTGGGATCGGCCGGCGCCCGGAGCGCATACGATTACGTCGCGGGGCATAACGACAGCCGGCACGATACAGCCCGCGCCGGACGATCCCTACCTGGCCGGAAAGAAGACCTACTGGGAGAGCAACGGCCAGGTAACCCGCACCATTCGAACCTTCGAAAGCTAGGGCATGGACGCAGAGGGAGCGCACTTCGATCCATGATCATTGACGCCCACGCGTACTGTTTTCCACCGGGAGACGCGAAGGCCGGGTACGCCAACGCCACCGAGCGCCTGCGGTGGATGCAGGCCGAACACGCGGTGCATCACCAGCCCGCATGGCGCGTACGGGACCGGGCTCCCGCCTCCTCGGCAGCGATCGCTCCGACGGCTCCGGGCGACTGGTCCACGCTGCCCGACGTGGATTTCCGTGTCGACCGGGTCCATGGCCGGGTGGTCTGGACGATCGACGGGGAAGATTACACCAAACAGTTCTATCCGCCCCACTTGGCCGATCTGGCCTACACCCCCGAAGGCCTGATCGCCGAAATGGATTATGCGGGCGTGGACATCGCCCTGCTGCATACCAATCCCATGCTGGGCCGCGACAGCGCGTTTCAGTCCGCCTGCGTCAACGCCTTTCCCGGTCGGTTGTATTCCATGGCGCCCGTAGACGAGTGGCGCATCGTCTCGGAAACGGACCGGGTTATTGCGGAAACGAACCGGGCGATCGGCGTCCATGGGCTGCACGCCGTCAAGTTCAATGCGACGCTGGCCTATCGCGGGAGCGATCAGCCTTGGAGCGGCGGGGACTATCGTCCGTTCTGGGAGGCCGTTGCCGCGCTGAACGTCCCGGTGTTCTTCACCCTCGGCGCCGGGCCGGTCTTCGGTTACCACGCCGATCTCGCACAGGGCTACCTGGACGAACTCGGCGTGCTTGCGAACTGGATGGAGCAGTACCCCGAGGTGGTCTGCAGCATCACCCACGGTTTCCCCTGGCGCATGTTCGTAGACGGCGACCGCCTCGTCCTGCCGGAGGGTATCTGGAGACCCTTTGAGCATCATAAGCTCGGCCTGGAAGTCTGCTTTCCCGTCCGTATCGGGGATGTGTACGACTATCCGTACCGGGAGGTCTGGACCGCGCTGGAAGAGATGGTTGAGCGCATAGGATCCGATCGGTTGCTGTGGGGCACGGACATGCCCTTTCAGAACCGGTTCTGCACCTACCGGCAGTCCCGGGACTGGATCGAGCGGTACGCCGATTTTCTGAGTGCAGAGGACCTGGCCGCGCTCATGGGGGGCACCGCCCGGCGCATGCTGGCAATCGGATGACGAGATATGGATCGCAAGCGAACGTGAACCGGAGGATCCCATGCACGTAGGTACCCAGCAGTTCAGCACGGAAGACGAGGATCTTGAATATCTCGTCCGCCACGGGGTGTTCAACAAGAACGAGAACAACATCGCCTTTCACCGGGAATACGGTTGGGATGTCGAGGAACTTGCCCGGAAGAAGGAGAAATGCGCCCGGTTCGGCGTGAACATGGAGATGGTGGCCATTCCGGTAGCCCAGCTCAACGTGAACGGCGGCCAGGTGCCCAACTACATGCTGGGCAACTCCGAAGAAGGCGACCGGGAAATCGAACTGGTATGCAACATGATCCGCCAGGCCGCGGATGCGGGCATTCCCGCGGTGAAGTACTACCTGTGCGAAATGGAGAACCAGCGCACGGAGAGCGTTCCCCCGGGCCGGGGCGGCTCGATCTACAGCACCTGGGACTTGGAAAAGGCCCGCGATATGCCGCCGAGGTACGACGAACCCGTGACTGCCGAGACGAACTGGGCGCGTATCACCTACTTCCTGGAGCGGGTGGTACCGGTGGCGACCGAGTGCGGGGTCCGCATGGCCTGCCATCCCTGCGACCCGTGGCTGCCGCCCGGTTTCCGCTGCGTCGACCGGGTACTCGGTGGTTTCGAGGGGTTCAAGCGATTCATCGAGATCTGCCCGAGTCCCTACCACGGCGTCAACCTTTGTCTCGGATGCATGGCGGAGAGTGTCCTCGACCCCTGCAACGAAGTACCGGACATCATCCGCTACTTCGGTTCGCGCAAGAAGATATTCCTGTGTCACTTCCGCAACATCGTCGGTGGCCGGAACAAGTTCCAGGAGGTCTGGCCCGACGAGGGGGTGATGAACATGCACCGGAACATGCAGACCCTCAAGGAAGTCGGTTACGAGCACATGTGCGTGCCGGATCACGCGCCGGGACATCGGGAACCGGACAGCTACCGGCAGGGATTCGCCTACGAGTTCGGTTACATCCAGGCGATGATTCAGGCGGTTATGGACGAAACATAAAGCGCCGGGCGCCGAAACCGCCAAGCGCCGAATCTTGCGACTCGACTATCCGAAGCGTTGTGGTGTCCTGCCTGTCCCCTGGCACACTGCTCCTCGGCAGGTTGTGTCATCCAGAAGATGGCAACGACAGGGAAGTGCCGCCATCCGGAAGGCCCCATTGGAGCATGATAACATGATTTCAAAACGCATACGTGCAGGCAATCGCCTCGACCCGGGGCAGATGGAGGAGACGCTGCGGATTTTCCATCGGGACGGGTTCGCGCTGGTGCCCGGCGTGCTGACCGTTGGCGAAGTCGACGCGCTCCGCGAAGTTACGGACCGGTGTTTCGACGATCCGGTGCTGGCCGGCACCGACTACGTGAGCGGTCGGGGAGACGGTTTCGTCCTGCGCAACACCCTGGAACTGGACGCGGTGTTCGTGGACATGCTGGTCCGTGAACCGATTCTGAGCCTGGCCGAGGCCGTCGTGGGTACGGACTGCAAGTTCTGTGGTCAGAATGTGATCAGGAACACGGCCGGGCAGGCGATCGACCGTTGGCACGTGGACGACCGTGTGGAGTTTCCATTGCCGGATGACCTGCCGCGCCACGATCCCCGCATGCGTATGCCCGTGCAATGGTTTACCATCCAGATGGCGCTGAGCGACATCGACACGGTCGAGGACGGTCCGACGCAATTCGTGCCGGGCAGCCACTATTCCGGTCGGGATCCCAACAGCCAGGAGAGTCCGGAGTTCGACGGGAAGGGACCGGTTTCGGCCTTCTGCAAGGCGGGAGACATCTATCTGCAGAACAATCAGTGCTGGCACCGCGGGGCGCCCGTCACGTCGGATCGGACGCGCTACGTCTTTCAATCCCAGTACGCCGCCATGTGGGCCTACCGGCGGTTCGGCGTCTACAACCAGGTGCCCGTACCGCCCACGGTGCTGGGCCGGGCATCCGACCGGTTGAAGCAGGTGCTGGGTGTTTGAAGGACGCTTCAGACCAGCCGTTCGTTTTCATGTAAGATCGTCTCGAACCGCGCGGGAAGGGCTACTTCGAGGAGTTCGAGATCTTCGGAGCGTTCGGTGAGCGCCGTCTTCGTGTGCGGCGGGATGACGTAGGCGTCGCCTGCCGCCAACCGGTGGGCTCCCTGGCCTTCCCCTTTCAGCGTCGCCTCGCCTTCCATGACGAAGGTGAAGAGTATGTCGCCGGTGTGGCTCGTAACCTGATCAGCCCCGTTGACGATTGAGCGACCCATCGCACGGGCGACCTGCACCGAGGCCACGCCGCCCGTCGCTTCGCCGATGCCCGTGTCCCGCGCCTCGAATCCTGCCAGCCTCCAGGGCGTCCATACGGCTTCCGCGAGCTGGTGGCGGCAGAACTTCTGTCCTCCGAAGATTCGGTCGGGGCGCGTCACATCCGTAGGCAGTTTCATCTCGTGGTCGATGGTGGTCACATGGTCGGCCGGTACGCCGATCTCGATCACCTGCAGGTTCGCGGAAGACTCGAGTACGCGGTGCCGGATTTCCGGAGGCTGGATGACGCAGTCCCCCGCCTTCAGCATGAACGGCGGTCCCTGGTCCTCGTAGACGAGCTGTACCTCGCCCCGGTAGGCGAAGATCAGTTGGAATCCCACCGTGTGGTAATGGACGACATCGGGAACGGGCCCGGCGTCCGGAATCCGTATGTGGGAGGCGATGATGCTTCCGCCAAGGCGGCCGGGTACCAGATCGCGGTAGTGCATACCCGCCCGTCCGATCACCCAGGGCGTGTTGTCCTTGAGTCTGCGCACGAGGAAGGCGTGTTGCGTTTCGGGTATTTCAAGCGGCGGATCGGCCTGGACGATCTCGATGCGGGTGCCGTTGGGGGCGGTGAGCGAAGACGCGCCCCCGGCCAGCGCGGCTGGATCGCGACACAGGATCCGCAGGATGCACGGTGTCTCGGGCACCCCGGGCGCTACGCATGCTCCAGATCCTCCCGGTTTTTCTTTCGGCTCGGTTGTGCGCTGCTCCAGGCGGAGTGTGAGGCCATGGCCGGAGAGCACGGAGACCGTCGGATAGTCCGCCGGGAAGATCTGGTCCATGCGGAACCCCAGGGTCTTCATGAAAAAGACCAGGTCCGCATTCAGGTCCGAGGTGGACATCCGGATCTCCGCGCTCCGGATGTTGTCCCGGGGATCGACGGAGACCGCCGCGCCGCGCGCTTCCCGTTCCACGTCGTGCCGTTGCATGTCCGTTTGCTCCCTAACCCTCGAAGCGATACTTTTCGACGATGTCCATATTCAGTTCCGTGCCGAGTCCCGGCTTGTCCGGCAGCCTGAAATATCCGTTTTCCACGATCGGCGGATCGGTGAGGAGGTCGTTGCGCCACGGCGCGTCCTGTTCGTCGTCCACGTATTCCAGTAGCAGGGCATTGGGGAGGTTGGCCATGACGTGCAGGCTCGCGATGGTGGACACGGCGTTGTTGGGGTTGTGCGGCGAGACCTGGATGTAGTAGCTTTCGGCCATGGCGGCGATTTTCTTCGTCTCCATGATGCCACCCGTGCGCACCACGTCCGGCATGATCATATCCACGGCCTGGGCGGCGATCAGGTCCCGGAATCCGAAGCGCGTGTACCGTCTCTCACCAACGCAAACCGGTACGTTGACGGATGCCGTCACGCGGGCGAGCGCGTCGATGTTCTCCGGGTGGACCGGCTCTTCATAGAAGAGCAGGCCGATTTCCTCCAGCCGGTTGCCTATCCGGATCGCGGCGCTGGTGGTGTAGCGGCATCCCACGTCGGTACAGATGTCCACCTCGTCCCCCACGGCTTCGCGGCATTGCCGCATGTGCGCGAGCGCAGCCCGCTCCTCCTGCAGTGTGACGGAGCGCGGCGTGTCGATCCGCTCTCCGCCGGCTCTTGGCGCCGAGGGAAAGTAGGCCTTGATGGCGGTGACGCCCTTGGCGGCCAGACGGGCGCACTCTTCCGGCTCGGAGGCGTGGCTGTAGAAACGAATACGGTCGCGGCACGGTCCGCCGATGAGGTTGTAGATGGGCTGGCCGGTGACTTTGCCCACGATATCCCAGAGGGCGATCTCGATTCCGCTGATGGCCGCGATGACCGCGCCGGTCTGTCCGATCTGCTGCAAGGCGTGGTACATGCGGTGATACAGGTATTCGATGTGGAAGGGATTTTCGCCGATTACGATCTTGCCCAGTTCTTCCACGGCCTGCCCGATGATCGTGCCGCCCGGCCAGTTCGTCGCGTCTCCCAGGCCCACGACCCCCTCGTCGGTATGCACTTGCACGAAAATCCAGGGCGAGCCAATATCGGCCGTCTTGCGCCAGGATTGCACCAGGTGGACCTGCACATCTGTTATCTTCATGTGTCGTCTCTCGTCCAGTCGTATATCATCCGGCCCTGGTTTCTGCCGGACCGGTTTAGCGGTTTAGGGTGGGACCCGATCCCGTCGCCGATCTGTCTGACCTCAGACCGCATGTCAGTCCCGGTCAGTCCCGCCGCAAGTGGCTGAATGCCTTCCGGGGGCCACCCTCTTCGCGGTCCCACTGCCAGAGTTCCGTGTAGGGCGCCTGGGCCTGGAATCCGAAGATGACCGGTCCGTCTTCGCCCGCCCGTTCGAGCACGTCGGGCCGAACCACGCGGGCCATTTCGTATTCGCACCTGGTCCAGCGCCGCCGCCAGGGACTGAGTACCGCATAGCGCGGCCGGTCCGTCCGGTTCTTCGTCGTGCCATGCCAGGTATTCACGTCGAAGAGCACCAGCGACCCTTCCGGAGCGACTGCGGTCCGCGCTTTGGCATAGGCCGAGTCGGGCACGTCCAGGTACTCGTACCGATGGCTGCCGGGGACGAATTCGGTGGCGCCGTTGTTCTCTGTGAACGGGCTCAGGCAGAAAATCACGTTGAGCGCGATCGCATGACTGGTGATCCGCCGGCCTTCATCGGCGCCGGCCATGGACGCTTCGCGGTTGTGCCCGGTGATGCCGCTGTCGGAATGCAGACCGCGACCGCCCTCTCCGGGCATGACCACCGATCCGTACACGGCACTGAGGAGCGCGTCGGCACCGAGGAAGTGACGGACAAGGCGCAACAGGTCGGGAAGCTGGTAGAACTGCTCGAAGACACGCGCCTTGTTGAACAGCCACTCGAGTCCGCCCCGTTCCCGGTCGGGATAGCGGGCTTCGATTTCCCCGCGCGCCTCGGCGCAGGCTTCCGCTGTCAACTGGTCGTGCAGGATGGTGTATCCCTCGACCTTGATGGCCAGCGTATGCCTGTCGAATTCCGCCTGTGTCATATGCCAGGATCCGCTTCCAAGGCGCTGGCTCGTGCGGGACGGCGCCTCGGCTTTCGGCCTACTGCAGGACGACTTCCTCAACGGCCTGCGTGCCGGTCTCGTAGGCGGGCCGCCACCGGTCGTGCGTCATGGACTCCCGCTCGCTCAGTCCGCAGAGCCAGTTCCACGTGTGGATGCGGCGCCGCAGGTCCCGGTAGGATTCCACGCCGCTCGTGTAGGCCGCGGCCGGGCGGTCCCGATACGCGGGAATCTCGTCCGAATCGGTCAGCCAGTCCCGCCGTGGAGGCACGTTGCGGAAGTAGGAGAACTTGATCATGCTGCGGGGTCTATGATTGAGCTTCGGCCCGGCCCGGTGCCATATGCCGTACCGGGTAACGGCCACGGTCCCGGCCTTCACGACCAGCGAAACCTGCCCCGTCAGATCACCGTAGTGGGCGAGGGCGTCCCGGTTGACGGCCCGGCAGTGGGAACCGGGCAGGATCATGGTAGGTCCGTCTTCGATATGGACGTCGTGCGGGTAATAGTAGCACTGCAGTTCGTTGATTTCGTAGCCTTGACCCGAGATGCCGTCGGAATGCCAGTCCTGTCCCGCGACCGGCTCGTGCATGAGGTGGTGATGTCCGCCCGTCGGCATCAGAAAGTTCGGACCGAGCAGAGAACGCACCAATCCGCCGACCTCGGGATGCAACAGGACCTCCCGGATGAAATCCGGGGATCCGACGAGATCCTTCGCGGAACCCGGCTGAATGTTGCAGCAGCGTTCGTTGAAGTCGGGATCCACCACCGCTTCGAGCACCGCGTATCCCTTTGCCACGAAGTCCATCACGTCGTCATCGGTCAACGTCGGTCTGACTTCCGCCATAGCTGCGCCTCCTCAGTTCCACTTCTCAAGTATGAAATCGAAACCCACGTAGTCGTTTTCAAGGTCCTTGTACTCGTAAAGCTTGGAAATCGGGTACTGTACCACGCGCCAGCCGTCGGCCACGGCGTCCAGCACGGAGTCGTAGGGCGGCTCGTCGCCCGGTAGCCTGAGTTCCGGATCCTCCCCGGGAACAAACACCGCCCAGCCGACAATGCCGGACCGCATATTGGTAGACCGTGCGGTCAGGTACATGATCTTCGGCCGGACCGGGCTTTCCAGCAGGGCTTCCAGCCGATCCAGATCGTCGGCCTGCAGTTCCTGGTTCTCCAGCCTTTTGCGGCTTGTCGCTATCCACTTCCTGATTTCGGTGTGCATGGCCTGTCCATTTCCCGCGTCGGGTTGCGGTCAATGCCGTTTAAGTTGTCTTTAGAATATATGCGAAATACCGTCCCGGTCGGCGCTATCGGAATACACGCCAAGTCCAATGGTATAAGAGGATAGTATATCATGTCAAGCAGGAACGTACCTTTCTCATCGGTTGATCGCTCCGTAGCGCCCGGGGGGCTTGACAGGGTGGCGGGCAGCGTTTAGTTTCTCATTCGACCGGCCTCGGACCACGGGCCTTTCGCGCGATGCGATACCGGCAGATGTTCACGTTCGCGACGTGCGAAGTACCAGGCCGTCCCGGTAGTCCCCTGTCATGCAACGACCCGATTGCCAAGGAAGCCCCATGGCCGACTTCCAGCTCCTGAACGCGACGCAGATCGCCCATTTCAAACAGCATGGTTTCCTGGTGCTGAAGAACGTATTCGATGAAGAGACCCTCGCGGCCTGGCGCCGGCAGATATGGCGCGCACTGGACGGCTGCCTGGACGAACCCGAAACCTGGCCCCGGGACACGAGCGGCCTCGACGGATATGTCTACGACCCGCCCGAATCGGCCCTCGCGCACCATCCACGCATGATGGCGATTATCGACCAGCTCGGCGGCGGCGCATTCGTCGCGGGCGATGGTATTCCGATCATCCGCTGGCCCGAGTCCGGGAAGTCGTGGTCCATGCCCCGGACGGGTCATATAGACGCCTACGGGGGCCGGTGGCTGCCCTTCATGATCGGCGCGACAACCTATCTGTACGATGTGGAACCAGGCGCAGGCGCCTTCATCTACTGGCCCGGAAGCCACCACGCCGCGCACCGGTATTTCCTGGAGCATCCCACGCACGTGGATGGCAGTTTCCTGGAAATCGAGGGCTTCTCATGGGACGTGTTCTGTGATGATCCGACCACCGGCGGCCGGGAATTCTCCGCGCAGGCCGGCGACGTCGTGCTCTGGCATGCCTATCTGACCCACAACGGTTCGGAAAACACCGGCACGATGCCGCGTATCGCCCTGTTCGCCCGCTGGAACCACGCAAAACACCTTGATCAGGCCTTTCGCTACGAGATTCCGCAGGATCTG
Source organism: bacterium (assembly GCA_965200485.1). Classification (GTDB taxonomy): domain Bacteria; phylum JAAXHH01; class JAAXHH01; order JAAXHH01; family JAAXHH01; genus JAAXHH01. The sequence goes on along the minus strand of CBDAUD010000002.1, from coordinate 1,313,817 downwards.
TGGAAATACTGGGCGGTCTGAAGCGTTGTACTGAAAACCATATCCGACCAGCCAGTTGCGAGGCCTTGAAAACAGCCGTTTGCAGAACTCGGAACAGGGTCAAATGGATTTACGCAAACTGATCTTGGAAGATATTCGATAGCTTCGATCCGATGACCCGGATATCATTGCATTGTCTCTGGTTTCAAATGTCAAGTTGCTGGTCTCAAACGATCAAGCTTTGCATGACGATTTCAAAACGATCGCAAGGGGTAAAGTCTACCAGAAAAGGCAACATCGTCACTTGCTCAGACGGAATACCCGTCCTTGACTGGTCGGAGACATGCCTCAAGACAAGCCCAAAGATACCGATACGGAGTTTCGGCGTCCAATGCCTGCCCGTCCACGTTTCCTGACTGAAGATCAACTGGCACGATTCTGGTCCGAAGGCTACCTCGTCCTGAAGGGTACACTGGATGACGAGGTCGTCGGGACCGCGCGCGCGTTCCTGCTGGACCTGATCCCGCGGGACCTGGTCATTCCGGACCATTATCACGCCAATCACAGCCGATTCAAGCCCCACCATCCGGACGGGAACGGCAGTTTTTTTGAACCGGCCCTGCTGCCCCTGCTGCAGAACGAAGCGCTGTACCGCGCTGCCGTCGATATCCTGGAAACCGAATACATAAAGGTCTGGGACGGCTCGGCGGGCATCACGCTTCGGAATCGGGCGATGGAAGGACGGCTCCAGAACCTGCACCTCGACGCGGTTCCCAGTGGGCCCGAAGAACTGAATCCCGCGTTTCTTCGCACCGGGATCGGCATCGGGGGCTGTTACTACCTGAACAGCGTCGAAGAAAACGGCGGCGGCATCCACGTGGTGCCGGGCGGCCCGAATCGGGTACGGGAGATCATGCTGAACGAACCGGACGGACTGAAGCGAAACAGCGGATGGGGGCATATCGTAGATTCCCCGTCGTCCATGGAGGTCACGGGAGACGCCGGCGATTACGTGCTCATGCATCACCTGATGCCGCATGCCGCCAGCGCCAATCACAACGCCTCCCCGAGGATTGCCCAATTCACCCGGTTGCAACCCCTGACCGAAGAAGAAGCCCGTATGACGCCTGGTCCGGACCGGCCCCTGGACAGCGAGGCGCGCGCAGCGCTGACTCCCCTGGGACGCAAACTGTTCCGCCTGGAACCCTGGATCGCGTGATCGAATAATCGCTTGTGTCTAACCTGGAACAGGTGGCAGCCATGGACAAAGCGATTGCCGGAAATCGCGGGGCATCGCCCGTCAGCCTTCGGGCCGGGCTCATCGGACTCGTGCTCTCCGCCGTGGTCGCCGTCTGGGGACAATTCTCCGCCGATCATGCCGGTTACAACTATATCACCTACGCGCATCTCCCCTCGGCGCTGCTGATTCCGTTCCTGATCCTGATCCTCGGTCCCCACCTCCTGCTCAGGGCGCTGGCGCCCAGGTACGCCCTGGCGTCCGGCGAACTGGTCGTGGTTTTCGCCATGGGCCTGATCGGGTCGATGGTGCCCGATTGGGGCATGACGCGATATCTGGTTTCCATCATCACCGGACCCTTCTACCATGCCAGCCCGGAGAATCGCTGGGCGGAAACGTTTTTCGATACCTTGCCCGCATGGCTGGTGATCAGCGGCAAGACCGACGCGGTGCGGGTTTTCTACGAAGGCGCCGCACAGGGTTACGAGATTCCGTGGATGATCTGGATTTCGCCCCTACTGTGGTGGATGTCCTGTTTCGCCGCTCTGATGTGGACGGGTGCGTGCATCGTGGTCATCCTGCGGAAGCAGTGGGTCAGCCATGAGCGATTGCGCTTTCCGCTGGGGGAGGTCGCGCTCAATCTGATGGGGGTCCGCAAGGACCGGGACGAGCCGCCCATGGTTCGCACGGTCGCCTTCCGGTTCGGCGTCGGGTTGTCGCTGGCGGTCGTATGCTGGAATATCGCCTCATACTGGGAAATCGTGCACCGAATCCCCATCGCCGGACCGGATCTGTGGTATTTGAAGGTCCATCCGTCGATACCCGATCTTCCCATCCGGCTGAACGTGTTCGTGCTCTGCTTCGCCTTCTTCGTCAATGCCGAGATTCTTTTCAGCCTGTGCTTCTTCCTGTTGTTCACCATGCTGCAGCGGGGCGTGATGAACATGATCGGCGTCACGGCGGCGACGACCATGTCTCCCAGCGGCCTGGTAGGCACGCAATCCATCGGCGCCCTGATCGCCCTGGTCGTCTGGGGACTCTGGATGGCGCGGCGTCACCTGGTTGCCGTGTTCCGGCGGGCAATCGGCCGGGACAGTTCGGTTGACGACCGGGAGGAATTCTTCTCCTACCGGGTCGCGGTATTCGGTTTGGTTTTCGGCATGGTCTATCTCCTCGCCTGGCTCTGCAGCATAGGCATGTCGCTGCCGGTGGCCCTGGTCCTGCTGGGCGTCCTCTTTACGGTCTACCTCGGCATGGCCAGAATCGTGGCGGAGGCGGGCCTGGTCGCCATGGACCTGCCGGTGAACGCCAACCTCTTCACCGGGGGCATCATCGGCGCCGACAACCTGAATCATTCCACCATCACCGCCCTGGGCATGACGAACGCTTTCGCCCGGAACTGGCGGACCTTCACCATGATCGGGCTGTCCCACACCGCCTATCTCCAGCGATGGATGGGGTCGGCCACCCGGCATCTTTTCCTTTGGATTTGTCTTTCCTTTGTCGTCAGCGTCGTGGCTTCCCTCTACTACTACATCAGCGCCGGATACGCCGTGGGCGCCGACAATCTGCTTTCCAAGCCGGGCGACCTCGTACCGTTCTTCTACAACACGATCATGCAGTGGCGCGGCAGCGCGGGCAGCGTAACCGACCTCGAAATGCTCTTTTTCGGCAACGGCGTTGTGCTGTACATGCTCATGATTCTCGGACGATACCTGTTTCTCTGGTGGCCGCTGCATCCCATCGGACTGGTTGCGGTGGCCGCGGATACCGTGCGGTTCATGTTCCTGCCCTTCCTGTTGGCCTGGCTTATCCAGGTCATCCTGCTGCGTCTGGGCGGCGGCGCGCTCTACCGCAAGGCGCAGCCCCTCTTTCTCGGCGTTCTGGTGGGTTACGTGCTTGGCATGGCCCTTTCCTATCTGGTGGACAGTCTGTGGTTCCCGGCAACCCCGCACCGGTTCGAATCGTTTATCAACTGATCGTTTATCAACTGAACGCCGGCCCGAACCGAATCGAGGCCGGAACCCGACAAGGACAAGTCATGGCCGACTCCGGACGCCCCAACCTGCTGTTCATCATGGACGACCAGCATCGCCACGACTATCTGACCGCGGCCGGCGCTTCCTTCCTGCGCACCCCGAATCTCGACCGGATTGCCGCCAGCGGGGTCCGGTTCACCCAGTGTTTCACCAACGCGCCGGTCTGCGCGCCCGCGCGTATCGGCCTGGCCAGCGGACTCCAGCCCGCGCGGCTGGGTTGCCTGGACAACAAATGCTATCTGCCCCGACACATCACGCCCTATTACGCCCGGTTGCGGGACGCGGGGTACCGGGTCGGGTGCGTGGGGAAGCTCGATCTGGCCAAACCGGATCCATACAACGGGCGGCACGGCGACCGGCCCAGCGTGTTCGGATGGGGATTCACCCATCCCGTGGAATGCGAGGGCAAGATGCATGCGGGCATGGCGGACGAACCGCGCGGACCCTACGGATTCTGGCTACAGGAACAGGGTCTCTTCGAACGTTTTCGGAAGGACTACGCAGTACGACAGGCAAACGGATGGATCCGGGATGCCTCGCATGACTCGGTGCTGCCTGCCTGGGCGTTTGAGGACACCTACATTGGCCGTCGCGCCGTCGAATGGATCGACAATGTGCCCGATGACTACCCTTGGCATCTCTTCGTCAGTTTCGTGGGCCCCCATGATCCCTTCGACCCGCCCACGACGTACGCGGACCGGTACCGGGACGCGGCCATGCCGCCGGCCCTGCGCAGCCGGCATGAAGGAAAGCCGAACTGGATCAATGCCCGACGGACCAGCCTCTCCGATGACGAGGTAGCCGTTACGCGCCGACAGTACTGCGCCGCGGTCGAATTGATCGACCGGCAGGTGGGAGAGATCGTCGCAGCCGTGGCACGACGGGGCATGGGAGAGAACACCTGCATCGTTTTCGCCAGCGACCACGGCGAAATGCTGGGCGACCACGGTCTCTACACCAAGTCCGTACCCTACGAGCCGGCCCTGCGGGTTCCGCTCCTGGTCTCCGGTCCGAACATACCGGGCGGGCGGACTTCCGATGCGCTCGTCGAATTGATCGATATTCATCCCACGCTATGCGCCCTGGCGGGTCTGCCTGGCCGGGAAGGGCTCGACGCGAAAGACTTCGGCCCCGTTCTGACCGGGGCACGGTCGACCCACCGCGAGGAGGCAGCCAGCGCGCTGCGTGCGTTCAGACTGGTCCGCACCGCAGGGCACAAGCTCGTCATGCACCACACGGGCGAGACCGAACTATACGATCTGGAAAACGATCCGGAAGAACGGGAGAACAGGGCGGTGGACCGGCCGGGTACGGTTCGGGATCTCCGGCACCGGCTGGATCAGCGGTTTCATTTCCCGCCCTGAATCAGCTGTACGGGATCGTGTCGCTCCGCTCCTGCTTCTATTGCGAACCCGTTCTGCCGTAGGGCGCACCGGTCGGCCACGCCTGCTGCGGCGATACGATCGACCGGCGCTCGGGGGTCAGACGGGCGAGCAATTCGGGAGAAGCCTGGTATCCGTGGCGGAAATTGCCCCAGGAAGGTCCGTACCGGTACACCACGATGCGCCGGGTACCCGCATTTCGCCGGGTGGCCGAACCGTGGGCGAGTCCGTCCACGAAAAGCAGGGCGTCGCCGGACGCCATGAAGCACTCCACGGATGCGGTGATCCCCTCCACGGAAGCGCCTCTGGGCTTCATGGCGTGGCGGTCGAATTCGGGATGGCGGAAATTGGATTTGTGGCTGCCCGGAATGACCATGGTGGCCCCGTCCCCCGGACCGATGTCGGTCAGGGCCAGCAGTACGTTGATCTGGCCGCACATGAATCGGCCGCCATGATACCGGTAGCCGTTGCGCATGATCGGCGGGAATCCGCCGGAATGCAGGCCGATCGCTTCTCCGGGTTCCCGGAAATTGGCGAAATTCTCGTCGATGAACAGGGGGCCGTGATGGGAGTCGAACGTGCCTTCCCCGCCCACGAAATGCTTGACCGTCTCAATCCAGGCGGGATGATCTATCAGGGCTTCGAAAGGCGGTCCGGCCTCGTAAATCTGCTGCAGGTTCAGTCCGTCCACGGTTCCGTAGGTATGCGCGTGGACATAACCGTGCCAGTCGCCGGGAGACAGGGACGGGATTTCGTCCAGACAGGCGTTCAGTTCCGACACCTCGTCGCTCGAGAGGGCCTGCTTCAGATGAATGAAACCCTGCAGGTCGAAGAGGTAAACGGCGAGATCGTCGGGCTTGCTCATGAATCGCAGGGTTCCTGATCGTGAAATCCGGTTGATTTCTGGCTGGCGATGCGTTAGGCTGTTGATCGGAAATATAGTACGCCCGCCGATGCTGCACAACCCAATAAACCCGGTCGCGGGGCTGGCTCCGTCCGGGTTGGCGCCATCCCGAAAGATCCGGAAGCTCGGGACGAGGTAATCCGCATGAAGGCCGCTTCATCGCCCAACATACTGATCGTCCTGAGTGATCAACTTCGGCGGCATGCCCTTTCCATCTACGGTGATCCGAACATCGTAACGCCCCACGTCGATGCCTTGGCCAGTCGGGGCGTGCGTTTCGAAAACGCCAGCTCGACCTGTCCCATCTGTGTTCCGTTCCGCTTCACCCTCATGACGGGGCTGTATGCCCACGACCGCAAGGTTCCCTCGATTGAGTACCGCATGTCTCCGGCGGAACGCACCCTGGCCGACGAGTTCAACGAGGCGGGATACGAGACCATATACACCGGGAAGTGGCATCTCGATGGTGGCCACGGGCGTATGGGATCCGGCCGGCAGTGCGGCCGGACGCCCGTCAAGAAGGCGTACCGGGGTCGTTGGCAGAAATGGTTCGGTTTCGAGCTGAGAAACGGACCCTTCGACACCTGGTATTTCGAGGACGACGACCCGACGCCAAGGCCGATCGCAGGATATCAGACCGATGGGCTCTTCGATCTTGGCATGGACTATCTTGAACGCCGGGATCCTTCCCGCCCGTTCTGCATGGTGATTTCCGTCGAACCGCCTCACGATCCCTTAGAGGCGCCGGAGGCGCTTCGCCGAACCTGGGAGTCGATGGACATCGTGCTGCCGCCCAACGTCGAGTCCACCGACCCCGAGGCCATGGAAGAGATTGTGCGAAACCGGAAGCGGTACTACGCCATGGTCGAGAATCTGGACTGGAACATCGGCCGCCTGAGCGCCTTCCTGTTGCGTGCCGGATTGCAGAGCGAGACCGTTGTCCTGTTCCTGTCGGACCACGGAGAACTTGGCGGCGCACATGGACTGCGGGGAAAGCAGTGGCCCTACGAGGAGTCCACGGGGATTCCGCTCATCGTGGCGGATCCCAGGCGCCCGGACCGGGCGGGCGCCGTGATTGGCGATCCGGTTTCCACCGAAGACCTGTTCCCCTCCGTACTGGGACTGGCCGGACTGAAGCCGCGGGACACCCCGCCAGGCGAGAATCTGGCTCCGCTGGTTCACGGCGACGTCCGCGGGCTGGACCGGGCAGGCGTGATGCTCGAATTTGTGGCCGAGGTGCGCCGGGGCATGGCCTTCTACGACTGGGTCTGGCGCGGATTCCGCACCGCCCGCTACAAGTACACCGTTCGCGGGGACAACCACGGTGGCGATCCCTGGCAGTTCTTCGACCTTGTTAACGATCCGTGGGAACAACGGAATCTTTTGGATGATCCGGCGTACCGGGAAGAGATCATGCGGCACCACGATCTCCTGTTGCGCAGGATGCGGGAGACGGACGACCACTTCGTTCTTCGCCCGGCATTTGGCCGGGAGGGCTTGAACATCTGGGACTAGATCGCCCGGTCCCGTCCGGTCCCGCCCGGTCCGCTGGCCGACGCGATATGAACCGGCCCTCCAAGGACGCCAACCCACAGGGAGACGGAAGCCGCATGTCTCTATCCGGTCAGGCCACTCCGCAAACCGGCGAATCCACGCGGGAAGGCTCGGCAGCCACGCTCACTTCGGGACTCACACGCAGAGCGCTGTCAATCGGCGTGGTCCTGTCCGTCTTGCTGAACATCTGGACGATCCACGCAGGCTACATCTCCCAATCGTCGTTCATCAGTCTGACCCACCTGCCCGTTTCCGCGCTGTTTCCCTTCCTGCTCGTGCTGCTTGGCCTGAATCCTCTGCTGAAAGTGCTCTGGCCGGCCAAGGTGCTGAACCGGAACGAACTGATCATCATCTTTTTCCTGGTCTTCACCGCGTCCACCATACCGGCCTGGCCATTCAGTTCCTATTGGATATCGAGTATCACGGGACCCTACTACAATGCCACCACGGAGAACCAGTGGGCGTCCCTCTTTTTCGAGTACCTGCCCTCCTGGCTGATTGTCAGTAACGACGAACTGGCTGTCTCCTGGTTCTTCGAAGGCATACCGGACAGCCGTCCACCGGTCCTGGGCATCATCCGCAACGCGTGGACGATACCGATGATCTGGTGGATTACCTTCTTCCTGGCCATCTTCGTGGTTGGCGCATCGGCCATGGTCATGCTGCGCAAGCAGTGGGTGGAACACGAGCGTCTGTCCTTTCCGCTCGCCCAGATTCCGCTGATCCTGATCGAGGAGCAGAAGGGGCGGGCGCTGCCCGCGGTAATGCAGTCCAAGCTGTTCTGGTACGGCTTCGGTATCACCTTGTTCATCTTCCTCTGGAACATCCTCGGATTTTTCGACTGGGTCGGCACCATCCCGATCGGTCCACTGCACAACGTACCCATTTTGCTGGCCCGGTCGTTTCCCGCGCTGCCCATCAAGTTCAATTTCCTGGTGGCGGGCGTCGGTTACTTCACCAATCTGAACGTCCTGTTCAGCATCTGGGTGTTTTTCGTCATCATGACCATTCAGCAGGGCGTCATGACGCGCCTCGGCGTACCGCAGGCCTTCGCGGTCGTCAAGTCGCAGCATTCCGGGGGCTTTCTCGTGTTCTCCCTGTATGCGCTCTGGGCGGCGCGGCGGCATCTGAAGGACGTGCTGATGAAAGCGCTGGGCAAAGCGCCCCACGTGGATGATTCGAAGGAATTCTTCTCCTACCGCATGGCCGTGCTGGGTGTCTTGGGGGGTGTGGTCTATATCGTCTGCTGGCTTTACGCGACCGGCATGTCGCTTGGCATCATTGCCTTCATGATGGGCTCGCTGCTGATCATGTTCGTCGGGGTGACCCGCATCGTGGCGGAAACGGGCATCGTATTCCTGGACCTGCCCTTTGAGACGCATGACTTCACCGTGGCCGTTGTCGGTTCCGGAAGTATCAGTACGCGGGACCTGACCAATCTCGCCATCGCCAACGGCTACGCCCGGAATTGGCGTACGCTCGGCATGTGCTCCATGGGACATATCGCCAAGGTGGACGATGAGATGGGAGGAACGGGGAAGGGTTCCTTCAAGATGATCACCGCCGTACTCGCGATGAGCATCGTCGTGGCGCTCACCTTCACCATTTACCTGGGATACAACCACGGCGGGGCTTCGCAGTTTTTCGAACCCGCTTTCACGAACGGCTCCAAGCTGCCCTATGACAATCTCGTGAAATGGATCAACAACAGGGAGGCGATCACCGGCACCGAGTTCTGGTTCATGATGTTCGGCGGCCTGATCACCGCCCTGCTGATCCAGGCCCACCATCGGTTCACCTGGTGGTCGCTGCACCCCATCGGATTTACCGTGGTCCTGACACCGGGCATGGCCAGTTCCGCTTTTTCCCTCTTCGTGGTCTGGTGCGTCAAGGCCCTGCTGCTGAAGGTGGGAGGCATCCAGCTGTACCGCCAGGCCATTCCGGCCGTGCTGGGCATGCTGGTGGCCTTCGTCCTCGGGGTGTTTCTGTCCTACGTCGCGGATGTCGTCTGGTTTCCGCGGGCCGGCCATCCCGTCCAGAACTGGTGATCGGGCGGTCGCCGCGCGCTGCCGTCAAAGCCCTAGGAGGTTCACGTGTCGGAGGAACGGGATCCGCAGGAAGTACTGGACCGCATCCTGGAAAACGACGACCGCTATCCCAGGAGAGCCTATCTCTTTGTCATGGAGGCGGTTTCGTTCACAGTGGAGAAGCTGACTGCCCGCCGGCACATTACCGGAAAAGAACTCTCCCTGGGTATCCGGGATTTCGCCTTAGAACGGTTCGGCATCGCGGCGAAACTGGTTTTTGGCGAGTGGAACATAACGAAGACGCGCCATTTCGGCGATATCGTCTTCAACCTCCTCGACGAGGGATTGCTGCGGAAAACAGAGGAGGATGCCATAGAGGACTTCGACGAGGTGTTCGACTTCGCCACGGCGTTCGATACCGAATTGCGGATAAATCCGGCGTCGAAGCGAAGTTGAAACGTCCATTCGTCATCCGCAACCTCCGCTCTTCGTCTTCGATACCCGCCGCGTTCTTCAAGGTGCGCCAGCGCGTTGCCTTTGGCCTTCAAGCACGGCGGACCGTGCGTTGCCGTCTGCCGTAGGCGGGTTTGCGGGCGGCATCTGCCGGCTCGGCTCCGTTTCCGGTCTCCAGCGCTTCTTCCTTCGGAGCCGGCTTGTCTTCCTTCCGGCTTTCTGAAGTTTCTGTCGCGGCCTGCGTTTCGCTGCTCGACGCAGGAGCGGTTTCTTCTGCCGCTACGGCAGATTGTTCCTCCTGGCCAGGCGCAACGTCCTTGTCCTTTCTGGATGCCGGACTCCTTCGCCTGCCGGTTCGCCTCGATCGGCCTCCGCGACTGCGCCGTTGCGTGGAAGTTCCGCTGGTCTTCTGGCCGGTCTCCTTCTGTTCGGTTTCTACGGCCGCCTTGTCTTGCTGGTCCGCCTTGTCTTGCTGGTCCGCCTTGTCTTGCTGGTCCGCCTTGTCTTGCTGGTCCGCCTTGTCTTGGCTTTCAATCTCCACCTGCTGGCCGGTATCCTGCTGGTCCGCCTTGTCTTGGCTTTCAATCTCCACCTGCTGGCCGGTGTCCTGCTGGCGTCCTGCTGGCGCCGCCTGCAGGCTGCCCTCTTCCTTCTGGTCCTTTTCGACACGCTCGGAGGGAGGTGCACCGTTCGCCTTCTGTCGCGCGCCACGCCGATTTCCGGACTGACGAGACCGCCCCGAAGCGCGCTGGGAACGGCCGGATCCGGACCTCCTGGATGGGCGGGAAGCGGATTGATCTGTTTCTTCCGCGGTCGTTTCCTCGCCCATGCCGCCGTTGGTCGCGGGAGGCAGGGTCCGGTAGTTCAGCCGGCTGGAGGCGATTGGTGCGGATTTGAGTTTGTTGATCAACCGCTTGGGGAAGACCATGCGCGCGGTAGTCAGTGGATTCCCCCACTGACTGATCCGAAGGTTTCCTCCCAGGCTCACCAGCGTGTACGCTGTTTCGAAGTCGAGGTTCTTGTCCTGGGAAATCCACTTCACCATTTCCGCGATCGCAAGGCGCGCCGCCTGGTCAACCGAGGAGGCGGACGTAATGGTGATCCATTCACCTTTCGATTCGACCCGGGGCCAGGAAAACCGCCCGCCCGGCAGCGTGTCCACGCGCACGGTGACCTCCGCTTCGACTTCCACGCCCGATCCGGCGATCTGGCCGTCTCCCACGCAGGCTTTGACATCGCCCAGCGACAACAGGGCGCCATTGACCTGGACTGGCAGAAAGACCTTGGCGCCTGTCGTGATTTCCAGGGTGTCCATGTTTCCGCCGTGTCTGCCCGGGTACACGGTATCGATTTCCCCATGTTTCGTGGCCACGCCCATGTTCCCGATCACCGGGTGAAGCGGAAGTTTGAGTCTGTCGTCCAGGTGCACATGATTTTCGCCGACGTCAAGGACGCGCACCTTCGTGTTCTGGATATCCTGCCCCGGGACACCCGTTTCCGGTCGCGCGGCGAACACGCCGGACCCGGCCGTCTTGATCTGTTTCACGTGAATAGACAGTACATCCCCGATGTGGGCATCTTCCACATAGATGGGACCGGTCACCGGTATGCCGATGGAACGGTCCGTCCGGTCCGGTCCGCCCCCCCGGTTCGCCCTCCCGGCTTCCCCGTCGGTTTCAGTCTCTTTTGCAAGCAGGCCCTGATAGCAGTCCTGCGTTTCCACGACGATCGTTTCGCCGCGGCTGACGGTTATCGCCGGAGACACATTCGGGCTGAAAACCTGTTGCGTCCGGTCTCTGGATATCTTTCTGGTCAGCGCGGCGTTTTCTGCCTTGGCTGATTTGGCCGCCTTGGCCGTCTTGGATGATCTGCGAAACAAAATAGCGGTTACCTCTCTTTAATAGGTTTGTCGAGTCCACCCGGAGCGGCTCAACCGAAGAGCTCGTCTCCAAAGGCGAATATGGCGGGCGTTCCTCCCGTGTGCAGGAATACGACGGTGTCGTCTTCCTGGAATCGCCCGTCCCTGATGTGGGCAGCCAGGCCGTCCATGGCTTTTGCCGTATATACCGGATCGAGTACGATGCCTTCAGTCTGCGCCACCAGGCGCATGGTTTCAAGACTGGTGCGGGACGGTTCGCCGAAATCCGGCTTCGCGAAATCGCACGTGACATCGAAATCGTCCGGTGTGAATGTGTGTTTGAGTCCAATGACCGAAGCGCATTCGTTGGCCACCGGCGCGAGACGTTCCCGCATCGCGAGGTCGTCTCCGACCCAGTAGTTGAGTCCGACGGCCTTGAAGCAGGCGGAGACGGCGCGCAGTCCGACCACCAGACCGACGATGGTATAGGTCATGGAACTCGTATAGATGGCCCGGGGCGCGATGTTCCGCTGCGCAAGCTGTTCGCACAGCTCCAGGACGGCCTCCACGTAGGCCACGGCGCGAAAAATCGCCCCGTCCCGGCTCGTGTCGTAGGGCTTCGATCCCTTCGCCTTCAGGCCGTCGATCTGCTTCTGCAACTCGTCCTTCACGGTCAGCGGGAAGACGTACTTGACATGATCCGCCATGAGGTGGTTGAGCAGGAGGTTGCCTGAAACGGGGTAGGAGCGGTGGTCCCGGGGAATGACCACGAGGGACTTCATCCCGAGCCGGGCGGCCGCAGCGGCGGTCTGTGCGGACTGGTTCGACTGGGAATCGGAGCCGTGAACCAGGTAGTCGCACCCGCTTTCCAGCGCGGGACCCAGGGAGTAGGTGAACTGGCGGGCTTTGTTTCCACCCATGGCCAGCCCGGTCATGTCATCGCGCTTGCAGAGGATACGGGGGCCCCCGAGGGCTTCCCCGAGGCGAGGACAGTCCTGTAGCGGAGTGGGCAGGTGGGCGATCGGCGCCCGGGTGAACCTGCCCAGAAGGTGACGCAGTTCCTGCGCGGCGTCACGGTCGTACAACTTCAACGTGGCTGCTCCAGCAAGCGAAGGCCGAGCTCCCTACGGGAGTGAGCCGGCGCTTTCGCCTAATGACCGAATGCAGCACCCTCGATCCGGGGGTCCGGCGCCCCCAGGCGATAGCCGGTTTCGGGATCTACCATGATACTGTGGCCGTCCCCCTGTCGGTAGGATCCGCCCCAAAAACCTCGGCTGCTGATGTCATGGCCCATCGCCTTCAGGGCTTCCAGCACTTCGCGGCCCACACCGCCTTCGATGCGGAGGCGGTCCGGGAACCACTGGTGATGAACGCGCGGCGCGTCTACCGCCTCCTGCATATTCATACCGTGGTCGATGACATTCAGGATCAGCTGCATGGTCGTATTGATGATCGTGCGTCCCCCCGGACTGCCCACCACCAGGTACAGTTCGCCGTTCCGTGTGACGATGGTCGGGGACATAGAGCTTAACATACGCTTGTTCGGTTCAATGAGATTGGGAGACGTCCCGATCTGGCCTGTGGACCGGGTGATCCCGGGAGCGGGATTGAAGTCGCCCATCTCGTTGTTGGTCAGCATGCCGGTGCCCGCGATCACAATGTGGGAGCCGTACCCGCCTTCCAGCGTGTAGGTATTCGACACGGCATTTCCCCACTGGTCGACCACGGAATAGTGTGTGGTTTCATCCGGTTCCGTGGCCAGCGTGAGCTCCGGCCCCACTTCTTCGCTCGGCGTAGCGAAGAACGGGTCGACTTTCGACCGCTGTGCGGCCGCGTAGTCCTTCGAGGTGAGATGATCCGGGATTTCCACGAAATCCGCGTCGCCGAGATACCGGGCCCGGTCGGCGTACGCGAGGCGCATGGCCTCGGCCATGACGTGGATGGCGCCGGACGAATTGTGCCCCAGCCGGCCTAGATCGTACCCTTCGAGTATATTGAGCATCATCGCCATGGTGATCCCGCCCGAACTCGGCGGCGGCATGGAGATCGTCTCGTAGGTGCCCCGGTAGACATTGCGAACCGGCTCGCGGATGATCGCGCGGTAGTTCGCGAGGTCGGTGCGGTCGATCATTCCGCCGCCCGCGTTCATGTCCTGCTCGATCAACTCGGCGGTTTTGCCTTTGTAGAACCCGTCATGGCCATCCCGGGCGATGCGCTTCAGGGTCTCCGCCAAGTCCTTCTGTACCCATCGGTCCCCGGCCTGCCAGTCCTCCCCGTCCGCCCGCAGCATGGCTTCTTTGCTGGCTGGAATCTGGGAGAAAATGGCCTTCCGTCCGTTGAGTCCGCTTGCGATCCGGTCGCTGAGGACGAAGCCTTTCTCGGCAAGATCGATGGCGGGTTGGATGACTTCCGCCATGCTCATGGTACCGTACTTCTCCAGCGCCAGCGCGAATCCGGCCGGTGTGCCCGGCACGCCGACGGCCAAATGGTGAATACGGTTGGTGAAAGGATGGAACGTCGATCCGTCCGATCGCGTGAGCGTTATGGTCGGGTTCACAGCCCGGTTTCCGTCTTCGTCCAGATACATCCTGGCATGGGCTGCGCCCGGCGCTTTTTCCCGATAGTCGATCGCCACGGCCGTCCCGTCGGCCAGACGAACAATCATGAACCCGCCTCCGCCGATGTTTCCAGCCGACGGATGGGTTACTGCCAGGGCCAGGCCCAGCCCCACGGCGGCGTCGACGGCATTTCCGCCTTTCTTCAGGATATCCGCGGCAATCTGCGTGGCCAGCGGCTCCACGGCAACGGCCATGCCCTTCTTGCCGACTACCGGCTTGCGAGACGCCGCGTTCGCATCAGGCATCGCCAGAGAGGAGGTCAACAGGCCGCATATCGCGGCCAGGATGGTCAGGCGATGTTTCATTAAACGTATCCTCCTAAACAGTACTCACGCTGTTTCGTAATCCAATCTATAATGAATAAAGACCGGATTTTCGGCCAAGTCAAGCGCTATATAGCCACACTCCGCTTTTCTCCGTCGCTCCGCATTCTCTATTGATCAACGCGCATCGATTGTCTATATTCGACTTCCAACTCAAGTTTCGAGCGCACGATATGGACAGGCGACGTTTCCAGCAGAATTCACCCGCAAGCCCATCTTAGGTGTCCGCGATGCGTAAACACTATCGCCTGATGATCCCCGGTCCGGTCGAAGTCAGCCCAGACGTGCTTGCGCGCATGAGCGACCCGCTTACTGCCCATTACGGCGACCGCTGGGTGGAAGTCTGGCGCAAGACGGTATCCAATCTCCAGCGCGTGATCGGGACGGAAGGCGAGGTCTTCGTACTGGTGGGATCGGGCCACACCGCCAACGATGTGGTCATGAACAGCCTGTTCAATCCCGACGATCGCATCCTGATCCTCGACAATGGGCTGTTCGGCGGCCGGCTGGACGATATTGCCAGGGCTTTCGGATTGGATTCGGTGGTGCTTAGAAAGCCCTGGGGTGTTCCCTTCGGGGCTTCGGACGTCCACGAGGCGGTCGCGGAAAATCCCGGCATGAAAGCCATCTGCATGGTACACGGAGAAACGTCGACCGGCGTGGCCAATCCGGTGCGGGAGCTCGCCGCAGCCGCCCGCGAGCACGGCATGCTCGTTCTGGTGGATACCATCGCTTCCCTGGGCGGCGAGCAGTACCTGATGGACGCCTGGGACATCGATATCACGGTGTGCGCCTCCCAGAAGGCCCTGGGTGCGCCACCCGGTCTGGCGCTTGTGGCCGTGAGCGACCGGGCCTGGGACGCCATGAAGGACCGGCGCGCCCCCCGCGGGTTCATGACCGATCTGCAGAACCTGCGGCATTTCTCCATTACGCAGGCCGATGTCCATCCCCATCCCGGCACGATGCCCGCGAACAGCTTCTTCGCTTTGGCGCAGAGTACGGATGATATCCTGGAAGAAGGGCTGGAGGCGACCTGGACCCGCCACCGAAGGGTTGCCCGCGTAGTGCGCGAAGGCGTGCGCGCAATGGGCCTGCAGGTCATGGCCGAGGAGCGGGCGGCCTGTGTCAATATGACGGTCATCCTTTCGGAAGACCGATTCACACCTGTTGCCTTTTCCGATTTCATGAAGGCCGAGTACGGCATGCATATCGGACTGGGCCTGGGAGATTACGTGAACCGGTCGATACGCGTAGGCCATATGGCGCAGAACGCCAATCTGGAGGCCGTGACGCCCTTCCTGGTTGGCCTGGAGCAATATCTGCGCCGCCAGGGATTCGACGTCGCGCGAGGCGCATGCCTGGCCGGTCTGGACTGACACACCCGGTCTGTTGTTCCTTCGGAGGCTATCGCATGATCTACGAAGAGCGCATCTACCGCGTCATGCCCGGCCGCGTGCCGGATGTCCTGAACCGATTCACGAACCATGCCGTGCCCCTTTTCACGAAACACGGCATGCGGCTGGTCGGTTTCTGGCAGACCGTGGTGGGGCCAAGCAATCATGAACTGACCTATCTGTTGGCTTTTGAAGACGCAAACCATCGTGAACGGGCCTGGGCGGCGTTCATGACCGATCCCGCCTGGATCAAGGCCAAGGCCGACAGTGAAACGAACGGGACGCTGGTGGCGGAGGTAGCGAATCGCATCCTTGTCCCGGTTCCCTTTTCACCCCTGCAATAGAACGTTTCCGGTATGACGAAACCAGTGCGTTTGAAGAAGGAACTGCGGTTTTTCGAAGTCTACGCGGTTGCGACGGGTACGACGTTGAGCGCGGGCTTCTTCCTGTTGCCCGGCCTTGCGGCCGGCGAGGCGGGCTCGTCCATCGTTCTGGCGTACCTGCTCGCGTCTTTGCCGCTGATTCCGGCCATGCTCTGTACGGTCGAGCTGGCTACGGCCATGCCGCGCGCGGGCGGTGTCTATTATGTCGTCGACCGGGCGCTCGGACCATACTTCGGACTCCTGACCGGATTCGGCACCTGGCTGGCGATGATCCTCAAGGTTACTTTCGCCTTGGTGGGTATGGGGGCGTACATCGGCCTTTTTTTCCCGGGGCTGCCTCAGGTACCCGTGGCGCTTGCGCTGGTTGTGCTGCTGGGCCTGGTGAACTACGTTGGCACTTCCAGCAGCGGCCGTTTGCAGATCTATCTGGTGCTGGGGCTCCTTGCCCTGTTGGCTGGATTCATCTTCACCGGTCTGCCGGAAATACAATCCGTCCACTTCGATGGCGTGTTCGATACGGGCGCCTCCACGTTGATCAGCACTGCGGGCATGGTATATATCAGCTACGTGGGCGTGACCAAGGTAGCCAGTCTGTCGGAGGAAGTCGAGAACCCGGAGAAGAACCTTCCGCGGGGTGTATTCCTCGCCCTGGCCACAGCTATGCTGATATACGGTCTCGGCATATTCGTGATGGTCGGCGTCATTCCCCCCGATAGCCTCGTGGGAGATTTGACTCCGGCGGCCACGGCGGCTGAACTCCTCCTCGGCGGTTGGGGGGGCGTATTGATATCGGTCGCCGCCATACTCGCCTTCGTGTCTGTGGCCAATGCGGGTATTCTGAGTGCTTCCCGTTACCCGCTGGCCATGAGCAGGGATCTGCTCATCCCGCCCGGAATCGCTCGTCTCTCGGCAAACGGCGTGCCGAAATACGCGCTGCTGATCACGCTAGGCACGATCGTCCTTGTGCTGTTGCTGATGAACCCGGCCGGTATAGCGAAACTGGCCAGCGCGTTCCAGTTGCTCGTGTTCGCCTTCGTGTGTTTCGCGGTGATCGTGATGCGGGAGAGCCGTATCAACTCCTACGATCCGGGCTACCGCTCCCCCTGGTATCCGTGGTTGCAGCTTTCGGGGATGGTGATGCCCCTCGTCGTAATCTGGCAGATGGACTGGCTCGTCATCCCGTTTACCGCCGGTTTGATCATCGTAGCAACCCTATGGTACGTGTACTACGCCCGTTTTCGGGCGGACCGAAACGGTGCGGTCTATCACATATTCGAGCGGCTCGGCCAATCGCGCCACCGGGGTTTGGACCACGAGTTGCGGGGGATACTGAAGGAGAAGGGACTGCGAGACAACGACCCGTTCGAAGAGGTCATCGTCCGCTCGCAGGTCATCGAACTGGAAGAAGAAACAGGGTTCGATCATCTGTCCCGTCTGGCGGCCAAACGGCTCGCGCCCCGCGTAGACCTGCCAGAGGAGCACATCGTGGACAAACTGCTCGGAGGCAGCAGGATGGGTGTCACGCCTGTTGCGGGCAGTGTAGCCCTTCCCCACTTTCGCGTGCCGAATCTGGTGCGGCCGGAGCTCGTCCTCGTGCGCTGCATGAAAGGCGTGCACGTGGCGTACCGCAATCCCGTTAGCGACCAGCAGGAAGAGATGGTGGTCCACGCTGTGTTGTTTCTGGCCAGCCCCGCGGAGAACCCGGCCGTCCACCTGCGCATCCTCGCCCGCGTCGCCGAACGGGCTGACGAAGAACACTTCGATCTGATGTGGGATGCGGCGCTGGACGAGCAGGCGCTGCGTGGCATCTTTCTGCGCCACGACCGGTACCTCATCGTGGCTGTGCTCCAAGATACGCCGGCCGCGGTGATGATAGGCAGACGCATATCGGATCTGGGCCTACCCGACGGATGTCACATCCTTTGGATACGCCACCTGGAAGAGGTCGTCATCCCGCAAGGCGATACCGTGGTCCAGCGGGGAGACCTGCTCACTGTCGTCGGAGAACCGAAGGAACTGGCAGCTTTTCGGAAGGTGTATGGCGATCACGGCACGTAGGGCTTTCCCGTCCGCCGAAGTTCCTTCGTCACCGCGAGCTGACAGGTCACATAGGCGTCTGCGTCCGTGTTGCCCCGCCGGTTCAGCAGACCGGCCGCAAACCCGGGTCGGGCGTCGGCAATGGTGCCGACGATGAGGTTGGCATATTCCACGGAGGTGTCGTAGCGGTCCGCGATCAGGGCGTTCATTTCGCTCCAGGCGATCTTGACGGCTTCTTCCCAGTCGTAGCCCTGGCCGCTGGTGAGGTATTCTTCCCGTGACTCGACGATTCGGGTTTTCTCGACGACTGGCGCGCTGCAGGGAAACCCCGGAGACCGGTCCACCCGCATCGTGATCGTCGCGTCGATTTCCACGCCTGTTCCCGTCAATTCCCCGTCTCCCATTCGGGCGTGCACATCCCCCAAGGTCAGCAGTCCGCCGGGCTTCTGGGCGCGGATGTGCACCGTGCTTCCCGGCTGTATCGCGTTGAAATCCATGTTTCCTCCGGCGTCGATCTGGTGGTGGGCCACCGATGCCAACTGGACGACGCCGATCATGGGGCGGACCGGTACCACGAAATCGGGCGGGAAATGGACCAGCCCGTCCCGGACCGGCGCAACAAGCCGCAGGCTGCCCCAGTGGGGACCGCCATTGCGATAGAAACCGTAGGAGCCGACATCCATGTCGAGAATGGCCACGGATAGCCAGTCTCCGGGCGAGATGCCCTCAATATAGAAGGGACCGCATGGACGTGAATGCCGGTGTGGATCGACGTCCATGACCGCCCCGGCGCGCAGGTCCTCTTTGGCGAAATAGTCCTGGTCGTGGCCGCCGAAGGTCTCGACCTGAACGGTCTCCCCAGGTTCGAGCACCCCACGGATTTCGCGATATGCCGGATCGTTCGGTCCGGAGAGATAAGGTTTGCGGGTAAACCGGCGCATAGGCCGCTCCTTCCCGTCGACTAAGGGTAAAAGACGCAGCGGTGGTTTGATCATGCCATCGCTTGACGGTCACCGCGTTGGCTGCCACCGTTTACCGTCGGTGCGCACCAACAAGTTTTTACTCGCGAAATGCAACGATTCTGTTGCGAATTCGAGTCGGTTTTTTAATTTAACGGTCCGGCTCAGTTGCACACGCAAAGGCACAAAACAGCATCGGCAAACCAGCCGTTTATGGAGAAACGACATGCGATTGACGAAACAGCAGCTGGCGTTCATGGACACTTTCGGCTACCTCGGATTTCCCGGGTTGTTGCGGGACCGAATCGAAGAGATCATCAACGCCTTCGAGTCCGTGTGGCACGAACGCGGCGGCGGACATGACGGCAGACCCCACGACGGGGCGTCCCGATCCTGCATCGTGCCCTTCATCGATCAGCATCCCGTGCTGTCCTCGCTCCTTGACGATCCCCGCGTCAACGGCCTCTTCGCCAGTCTTCTGGGCGATGACTTCGTCTATCTGGGCAGCGACGGCAACTTCTATGTAAGCGATACGGGCTGGCATTCGGACACCGACTGGTCGGGCAAAATGCGCGGCGCACCGCCACGCGTCTACTTCAAGATGGTCTTCTACCTTGATCCGTTGACGCGGGATACAGGCGCGCTTCGCGTGATTCCCGGCAGTCACCGGTGGGGCGACGCCTATGCCGACTCACTCGAATCCGCGATTCGAAAGTCGGCGGAGACCTGGGGTGTCGAAGGCCGGGACGTGCCCGCCGTGGCGCTTGAAACGCAACCCGGCGACCTCGTCGTGTTCAATCAGAACACCAAGCACAGCGCCTGGGGCGGCAGCGACCGCCGGCGCATGTTCACGATCAACTGCACGACCCGATTCACCGACGAGGACATTCCTCTCCTGAAGAACGAAATCGCCGCAGGCGCGCGTTTCTGGCTCGACAGTGTGTACGGCGAGGCCATGCTGGAGACCGCCGGTCCGGCGCGCATGAAACACCTGGAACAGCCCCTGGCGCACCAGGCCCATCTCGCCGAGGAGGTCCGCAAGGCCAAGGCGCGTATGGCGGAACCTTCGCGGGGCTAGCGTTTCGCCGGACCCGGCTTGTGTAACGGTCTACCGCCAGTGTTGCCGGGCGCGGATCTCCCGCAGGAAGCGCCGGGCGTTGCCGGAGAAATGATCCGCTATCTCCTGCGCCGTCAGGCCCAGCATCTCCGCTACCTGTTTCTCCTGCCGCAACTGTTCGTAGATGACCAGCGTCGCCCGCGCGTCGCAGTGGGGCGTCGTTTCGGTTGTGCCCTCGTAGTAGGTCCAGGCGCGCCCGTAGGTTATGTACTTGCCGCGGGCGCATCCGGCCACGACGTTGTCCGAACCGAACATGACCCGCGACCGGTCTTCGTGTTTCATCAACAGGTAGTGGGAGTAGAGGTCGTTCACGGCCGATGTGTCGTACCAGATGTTGGGCAGATCCGTCAGAAAGCCGATGGCCCGTTCCATCATGAAGGCGTTGAACGCGCGGGCGCAGTGGGCGAGGATCCACTGGGCGCGGGGATACCGCTTCGTGTAGTATGCGAGGTCCTGCTGGTTGTCGGCGTCCGCCGGTCCGTCGGGCTTGGAAAGGTGCATGGTGATGGCTAGTCCGAGATCGTCGGCGACCTCGATGAAGGATTCGGGCAGGAAATCCCGGATGCGGCACCAGGTCGGATCCGGCGCAAAGGTCCGGTACGGCTTCAACCCGAGGAAGCCGTGTTTCTTCACCTGCTCGGCTACGTAGTCGGGACGCATGTCCGGCGTGACCATCATGTTGATCGCCGATTCCGGATCCTGCTTCATCTCCTCCGCCATCCAGTCGTTATGCCCCTCCGTGTCGATCCCGCCCACGATCGGGGTGCCGAGTACCAGGTAATGCATCTTGCGTCCTGGATACAGTTGCTCCGCCCAGGCCAGATGATCCTGATAATCGATCTCCAGGCGCAATCCGGACGCTTCGTCGGTCAGGCGTCCCCGGTGCCGCTCGGACCACATGTGGACGTGCATGTCGTAAACCGTATCCGGCACGTATTCGGCCAGTTCCTCGTCCCATACGCCCCGATCGAAGTCCTGGTAATCCAGCTCGAACATGATAGCTCCTTGCGTTGTCAATGGAAACGCGCGATGTGTTGCCGCGGATGCGGAGCGCCCGGGCTCGCGCGCAGCCGGACATCCCGGCCTCTACTCGATGCGCATCACGTTCAGTGTACCCCCGTCGCCGGTCGTTTTCAAGGCCAAAAGAAACTTTGACATGGTCCGGTTTCGGACGCTTATTCCCCCGATACCGACATCCAATCAGACCGCCATCGAAGACGGAGGCTGTTATGGCTGAAACGCAAGATATGAACCGGCGCAATTTCCTGCGCAACACGATGCTGGGCGGCGCGGGTGTCACGCTGATGGGCACACCCGCCTGGGAAGCGGCCGCACAGATGGTCGGCGGCGCCGTGGCCCGACCCGTGAACGGCGTGGGACTGGACGACCCTTTGCTGGTGCAGCTGCACATCAACGAGAATCCGCTGGGCGCCTCTCAACGGGCCATCGAGGCGGTCGCCAGTCGCATGTTCGGTATGAACCGGTATACCATGCACTTTGAACTGGAAGAGGCCCTGGCCGTCCGTCACGGTGTGGATGCGGAGTCCGTGTTCACGGGGGTCGGCTCTTCCGAGATCCTGTTGACGGCGACGCTGGCAGCCTTCTGGAACCGGCCGGGAAACACGGTCACAGCCTTCCCGTCCTATCGATCCATACCGAGAACGACGGAGGAACTCGGCCAGACCGTCAAGCGGGTGCCGCTGACCGGCGACTGGCAGATGGACCTGCCGGCCATGGCCGCGGCCGTGGACGGAGATACCCGGATAGTCAGCATCTGCAATCCCAACAATCCCACCGGCCAAATCCTTGACGCCGACGCGTTGGAAAGGACGATCAGGGCGATGCCGAAGGACGTCATCGTCTGCGTCGACGAAGCCTATATACAGTTTGTGGACGACCCCGCCTATCCTTCCATGATCCCGCTCACGAAGGAAGTCGAGAACCTGCTGGTATCCAGGACCTTCTCGAAGGCCTACGGACTCGGCGGCATGCGGGTCGGTTACGGCGTCGCGCATCCCGCGCTCCTGGCGCGCATGCAGCGGTTCAGCATTGGCCTGCTTAACAAAAACACGCTCTCGAACGCGGCGGCCCTCGCGGCGCTGGCGGACGAGGAACACGTGCGCCGCACCGTGGAAATCACCCGCCAGGGTAAGGCGTATCTCTACGAAGAACTCGAAGCCATGGGGTACAGCCCCATACGCACGCAGACGATTTTCGTCACCGTCGAAGTCGGGCCCAATGTACAAACCCTCATCGACCGACTCCAGGAGCAAAGCGTACTCGTCAGGCAGGCTTTCGACATGGAAGGCTTCATGCGCATCTCAGTAGGCCTCCCCCGCGAGAACGAGGCCTTCATATCCGCCTTCAGTCGGGCGCGAAGCGCCTTGTAGCCGGTCGCCTTGTGCCCGCTGGCGCATTGTGGCCGGTCGCCTTGTGGCGGGTCGTTCGACGACCTACCGGCCGGACAAACCCGGCACGCGTTCCGGCGTGTCTCAGAAAGGTCCGTATTCCACATGAAATACCCCAATCCGTTGAAGGGGCGCATTCGCGACGGCGAACTGCTGCTGGGTACGGTATTGCCCGCGCACGACGCATTCACCGCCTCGGCGGTTTGCAAATCGGATATCGACTTCCTATGGATAGATACCGAGCACTCGGCGAGCGCCATAGAAGACCTGGACATGGCTCCGGTCATCGCCCGCCAGCGGGACGTGGCGCCCATGATTCGCGTTGCCTGGAATGATCCCGCGTTGATCAAGAAGGCTTATGACATCGGCTCGGTGGCGGTCATGATCCCCCAGATCGATACGGCGGAGGCGGCAGAGCGGGCGATCCGGTACGCCCGGTACGCGCCGGAAGGCCGGCGGGGCGTATCGCCATACTGGGCATTGATGGCTGGACTGGACTTCAACCATGTGGCCAAAACGGCCAATGCGGAAACCGTCACCGTGCTGCAGATCGAAAGCGTCGAAGCGCTGGACAACCTGGACGAAATCAAGCAGGTGGAGGGCATCGACGTGCTCTTCGCGGGGCCCACGGATCTGTCCGCCACCATGGGCATGATCACGGAGACCGATGCAGACGAAGTGCAGTCGGCTCTTCGCGATTTTCCGCGACGGCTGGAAGGCACCGGGATCATGGCCGGGACGACGCTGACCGACGTCCGGGACATACGGCAGAAAATCGAATGGGGCTACCGGTACATCAACGTGGGCAGCCCCATGGGGTACGGCATGGAAGTCCTCCGGCAGCATCTCGACACGTTGCGGAGCGGATGACTGGCCATGGCTGGTGAAGAAAGGACGAATGGCGGTTTGATCAGCGAAGCCCAGGTCCAGACATTTCATACGTTGGGATGGCTGGTGGTTGAGGGGATATATCGTCCCGATGAAGCGGACCGCATTGCCCGACTGGCCGTGGAGACGGCGGATTCCACCGAAGTCGAGGACGCCATGGCCGGCTACCTGCTTGACCGGTCCGAAACCGGAGAGACCGCGCCGCGGAAGATCGACAGTCCGTATCTGCGCGATCCGGTCTTCAGGCACTTCGCCCTCGACAGCCGGCTCCGCTACCTCCTCTGTCGGCTCACCGGCGAAGTGCCGCTGCTGAAAAGCGACCAGCTCTTTATGAAACCACCGCGGTTCGGGTCGGAGAAACCCTACCACCAGGACAATTTCTACTTTCGGTGCACACCGGGCGGCCACGTGATCACGGCCTGGATTGCCCTCGACGATGTGGACGAGGAGAATGGTTGTCTGCGGTATATTTCAGGTTCGCACAAGCAGGGGATCATCGACCATGTTGAGGTCCCCGGCCAGCCTCATAATCTGGCGCCGCCGGACGATCTGATCGATTGGAAGAGGGAAACCTCCGCGCCGGTCCGCAAAGGGGGCGTGGTGCTCCATCACTCGGAAACACTCCATTCGTCACGCCGGAACACGTCGGACCGATGGCGGCGCGGCTACGCGACGCACTGGGTCACCGCGTCGGTGACAACAGAAACCGGCAACCTGGACAACGCCTATTTTCGGCGGGAAGACTACGCAGAGCACGTTCGCGCGGTGGACCGTGCAGTTCAGCCAGCGTAGGGCCGGGGTTTTTGGTGGGCCGGTTTTCTCCCGCGACACGCGTAATCGGAGCGTATTTGCATGACGGAAAGACCGCCGGCAGGAAACATTACCGATATCATGTGGGCGGAGACGGCGACGATCTACGATGCGATTCTCGCGCATCCGTTCATCACCGGCCTGACGTCGGGCGGTCTCGACCGCTCGGCTTTCGAGTTCTACGCCGTGCAGGACGCGCTTTACCTGAAGGAGTACGCCCGTGCGCTGAGCCTTGCGGCGACCAAGGCGCCGGACGAGGAGACCATCATCCTCTTCAACGAGCATGCGAAGGGTTGTCTGGTGGAAGAGCGGGCGATGCAGGAGCACTTCTTCGATGTCTTCGGTCTGTCGGCGGAACAGGTGTGGGCTACCCCCAAGGCCCCGGTATGCCAGGCCTACACAAGCTACCTGCTCTCCGTGGCCTACGGCCGACCTTTCCACGAGGTCGTGGCCGTGGTGCTTCCCTGCTACTGGATTTACTGGGAGGTGGGCAAGGTCCTGGCGGAACAGGGATCGCCGGATCCCATGTACCAGCAATGGATCGACACCTATGCCGGGGAGCAGTTCGCCGCGTGCGTCGAGGCCGTCCTCGACATCGCAAACCGGATTGCGCCGGGGCTTCCCGAGGAGGACCGGGCAGCCATGCGGAAACACTACCTCACGACCAGCCGGTACGAGTGGATGTTCTGGGACATGGGTTACCGCAGGGAAACCTGGCCGGTTTGAATCGGTTTGTGCATCATCTATTCATCACAAATGGCTTTGTATATCATGAAATGCCATTTATGATGTACAAGCGATCTTTGTGTATCATCTATGCATGACAAGCGTGTTTGCATATCATATTTTCCTATTTGTGATATGCAAACGAAGCGCGCAGTGGAGCATCAGACGTGTCGGCTACACAGTATCACGTTGGCAAGTTTCCGCCTCAGAATTTGGACTGGCCGCGGCTGGTGCCCGCGATCGGCCGCGCACACTCCGCCGTGGCGGTCTATGGAACTATGCTTGATAGCATACCGAACAAGCGCGTGCTCATTTCACCCCTTGCCACCCGGGAGGCCGTCTACTCGAACCGCATAGAAGGCACACAAACGACCTTGACACAGGTGCTCGCCTTTCAGGCGGAGAAAAACCAAACACGCGATGATCCATCCGGGCATATGGATGCGCGCGAGGTGATCAACTACAGAACCGCGTTGTATATTGCCACCCGCAAAATGAGAAAGTTGCCGTTGTCGCTAAGGCTCATTCGCGACGCCCACCGCATCCTGATGCGGGGTGTGCGGGGACGGGACAAAACACCGGGCGAATTCCGGCGCATACCCGACAGCGTTTGGATCGGTCCTCCGGGTTCAACCATAGAGCACGCGCATTTCGTTCCTTGCCCGTTGTCCCACCTCCCGGACGCCTTGAGCGCGTGGGAGAAGTTCATGCACGGGAGCGAACCCGATCCGCTTGTTCAGCTGGCCATCGTCCACGCCGAGTTCGAGTCGATCCATCCGTTCATGGATGGAAACGGACGAATAGGTCGATTGATCGTCCCGCTCTTCATGGTCTCCAAAGGCCTATTGAACGTGCCCTATTTCTATATCAGCGAATATCTCGACCGGCACCGCGACGCATACTACGATCGACTGTTGGCGGTTTCCCGCGAGGATGATTGGACGGGTTGGTCTGCGTTCTTCCTCAAGGCGATTGCCGAACAGGCGAACGCGAATCTGTCCAGAGGCAGGGATTTCCTGGCGCTATACGACGAACTCAAGGAGTGGGTGGTCGACACGACCCGTTCGCAATACGGCGTTCGCGCACTCGACCGCATCTTCGAGAGGCCAATCTTCCAGTCGGCCGACTTCGTGAAACATGCCGGTATTCCCGCACCGACGGCTTCACGGATTCTGAAGGTTCTGCGCGAAAACGGGATGTTGACCGTACTGAGTGAAGCTAGCGGAAGGCGTCCGGCGCTCCTGTCGTTCGACAGGCTCCTGCGAATCGCGGAAGGTGACGAGTAGGCCGCGTCTCACGGGTCCCCCTCCACCAGGTTTCGCAGTATATGCGCCAGCGCCTTGCCCGGCGTCTTTTCGGCGTACCCGGCGGATTCGAACGTCCGCCTTCCCCTTTTGCGCACCACGATCTCGCTCCAGAAGAAGAAACGCTCTTTGAGGCGGACTTCCACCAAGGCTCCGATGTCGTACAGTACCCCGGCGTTGTTGTTGATCAGATGCCCGGAACGCGTGATGGCCATGCCTTCCTCGCCGGCGCCGTCCATGTCGTAGAAGACCAGCAGGTCGGCTACCGTGCCGGCCACCCCGCGCAACGAAGCGTTTTGCTGGAGCGAAACGATGAAGTTCGCTGCCCGGTCGGCGTCGATTTCAGGGTGGATGTAGACTCCCGCGTCAGCGTCCGTCCAAATCCCGCGGGCGGCCCGCTGGATTCGCTGTACGACCGGATCGCCCGGGTCGCCCGGGTCGCCCGGGTTGCCGGCCCGGGATCCCGACGACTGCGTCCTGGCGGAACCGGAATCCGCGTGACCCGAGGCCGAAGGAGGGCGGCGTGGCGGCCTGCGCCGGGAAGATCCGCTGTACGAAGCACGCACATTTAGCCGATCCGGGTTTCGCAGCAGCCACTGGTAGGCGTCGTTGATCTGGGTGAACTTGCTCGTGGCCCGACCCTTGACCTGGTCGGGCACCTTGTCGGGATGCCAGATGAGCGCGAGTTCCCGATACGATTTCTTCACGTCTGCGAGCGAAGATCCGGGCTCGAGATCAAGGGTGGAAAGGGCATTTCGCGTCTTTTCGTCCATACCAGCTATTTAAACCATGCAAGGGGTTGTCTCAAGGGATTTGTACCAGTATATTATCATCGGGTTTTTATTAACCAGTGTATTTATCTATCGCCTGCAACGTACAATGCCGACCTGGAAAAACGAATATGCCCATCACAGACGCGTTGCCCGAAATGAAGCGGGAACTGCGGTTCTTTCCCGTTGAAAACCCCCGTCCCAAGACACTGACGCCCGAACAGATCGGCTTTTTCAACGATAACGGCTATCTCTGCCCCCTGGATGTCTTCACCCCGCAGGAGGCCGAAGCGAACCGCCTTTATTTCGAAGATTTGATGGCCCGCGCGGAAAAGGAAGGGTACAACA
Source organism: bacterium (assembly GCA_965200485.1). Lineage (GTDB taxonomy): Bacteria > JAAXHH01 > JAAXHH01 > JAAXHH01 > JAAXHH01 > JAAXHH01. The sequence goes on along the minus strand of CBDAUD010000002.1, from coordinate 1,286,299 downwards.
GCTATTCGATCAACGGCTGGCAGCGTCACTGCGAGGGTATCTACAACCTGACCATGAACACGCGGATACTGGACTACGCGGAAGATTTGATCGGGGAGACGCTGGTCTGCGAGATGACCCACTATTTCTGCAAGATGCCGGGGGACGTGCAGCGCGTGAGCTGGCACCAGGATGCCTCCTACTGGCCCCTCACCCCGAGCAAGGTGGTGACGATCTGGTTGGCCATAGATGACGTGGAGGAGGAAAATGGACCCATGACCGTCATTCCCGGTTCACATCTACATGGTCAGATCCCCTTCGAACATAGCAGGAAGGCCGAACGGAATGTGCTGGGACAGACCGTACACGATCCAACGAGGTGGGGCGGGTCCCCCGTGCCTTTCGTCATGAAGGCGGGTCAGATTTCCATGCATACCGACCTGTTGCTGCACGGGTCCGACCCGAACGTCTCCGATCGGCGACGTTGCGGCCTGACGATACGGTATCTGCCGCCGGACGTGCGGGGACGCTATCCGGAATACCACCGGGCCGTGATCTGCCGGGGCAGCGATCCTTCGGGCTACTGGAGACCCGTACCCCGGCCGTCGGGAGATCGCATTCCTCCGCGCAAGTAGTCCGCAGGTGGCGTGGCGGGTCTACGCCGACAGCGGTCTGCAGTGTGCACACGGGCGGTATCCGCTCTTCGCCGCATCCTCCGTACTGCTGAATTCCAGGCGATTCCGTGGCTGGATTCGCCGCGCGTCGCGGCAGGTGGGATAGCAGTAGATACCGGTCGTTCGGCTGCCGACGAAACGAACACGCCGTTGCTTCCAGTCCGCAAGGTCTTTTCTGGCGACGCCTTCTCTTTCCAGCAGGGTCCATTTCATTTCCGGGCCGTAGTAGTAGTTTCCCACGCCGCCAGTCGCGGGTACGAGCCGATGGCAGGGCATAAGAAAGGGCACGGGATTGCGGGCCATGACCGTTCCGACAGCACGGATCGCCTTGGGCCTGCCCACTTCCCGGGCCAGCCAGGCGTAGGGCCGGACTTCTCCCGCGGGTATGCCGGCCAGTTTTCGGAGCACGGTCTTTTCGAATTCGGTCAACCCCTCCAGGGTAACCGGGGGTGATGAGGTCCACTTCCCATTGATCGCCCGCCTGACGGTGTTGGCATAGGTTTCCGGAAGGACGCCCCGGACCGCGGGACGCCCCAGCCTGCCTTCGTAATAGGCCTCGAAGGCGCCCTCCTCCCGCGTGTCGAGTTTGATCGCTGAAATGCCCTTTGGCGTGAATCCCACGTGGGCCGGACCAAAATCCGTATCGATGACATCGTACCGGTCTGCAATCAGGACCATAACATCCTCCTTCAGCCCATCGGGCGCTTTCAGGTCGAGTTGCCGGGAAAGGGCGGCCAGGCTGACAACCCCTGCTGCTTCCTCCCGGCATGAAGCGCACGCTAACAGATGTTCCTCGGCGGACCGGCGCACTTCCGCGTCCGTTTCTCCGGTTCTGATCCGGTCCAGATGCATTCTTGCTTCGTTACAGTCCACAGGCATCTTCCTCCATGATCTTTCTGAGTTTTCGAAGCGCGCGGTACACCTTGCCTCGAAGGGCCGACTCCGTTTGACCCGTGATTGCTGTGATTTGCGCATAGCTGGATCCCTCGATAAATCGAAGGATGATCAGTTCCCGGCTTTCCCTTCCCAGTTGTTCAAGGGCCTTCCGGACTGCCCTGGCCTGGTCGTTTCGGGGTTCGAAGACGCCGGCGTTCTCTTTCAGGCTGTCCAGTACGGCTCGCTTTCGTTTTCGGGACCTCAGCCTGTTCAAAGCCATGTTGCGCAGGATGCGGTACAGCCAGGGGCGGATTTCCAGTTGCTGGCAGCGTGCTGCATCGTACCTGCCGGTAAGGGTGAAGTAGGCCTTTACGAAGGCATCCTGCGTGACCTCCCGGGCGTCGTCCGACCCGCCGAGCATGTGAAAGGCGTAGGTGTAGAGCCTGTCCTGATAAGTGTCCACCAGCTCCGACACCGCGTCTCTGTTGCCGTTGTGGATTTCGAGCGCGATGTTTCGTCCCGTTTCGCACTTCATGCAAGGTCCCTGGTATCCGGTTGGCTGTCCCTGTTCCGTTTGTAGATAGAACACCGCTCATCTGAATTTCGTTCGCGTGTCCGGTTGTGTTTTGTGTTCAACTGTATTCTATTCGCGTCAAAACGAAATTCTGCATCCGTCTACTCGCCTCTGCCCAGCAACCGATCCCAGAACCCCCTCGTCCCGGGGCTGCGCTCCCCGTTCTCGGCAATGTAGATGGTAAAAGCCGTGTTCCCGATCTGTTCGCCCCGCCAGGCCCGGAATCCCCGGCGGTTCGGTTCGAGTGCGTCGCCCCGGATGTTTGGCTTCCACATCTGATTCATCGTCGGATACCACACGAAGAGACCCCCCACTTCCTCTACCAGGATGCGTTCGGCCTCCCGATAGACGTCCATTCGGCCTGGATAGTCGCCTACGATGCCGCCGGCCCGGACCACCAGCCGGTCGAAGCGGTCATGCTTCCAGGCGTGGCGTCCCGCGGACAGCCAGAGGTTCATCAGGCTGCTGGGGTCGATGAAGTCGGCCCCGAAACGGACGAGACCCAGGGGGAGCCGATGGCTGTTGATCGCGTCCATGAAGAGTTTGACCTCCATGTTGCGCACGACCATGTCAATGCCCAGGTTCTGCTTGATCATGGCATGGATCGCCTCGCCAGCCTCGTGCACCGGACGCACGTCGCGCCGGACCCACATCTCCACCCGTGGAAACCCCTTCCCGTCCGGATAACCCGCTTCGGCGAGCAATCTGCGCCCCAGGGCGGGGTCGTATCGCTGTACGGGCTTCAGGGCTTCCGCCGCTTCCGCCGGGAAACCGGGCGGCAGCATCGAGTAGGCGGGCATCGCGAAACCCCGCAGCGCGGATGCGCACACGGCATTCCGGTCGATGGCGTGGCTGAAGGCCTGGCGGACTTTCAGATTGTCGAAGGGCGGGTTGTATGTGTCCATCGTAAGGTAGTAGGTGGCGAAATCGGTGTAGGAGTGCAATTGCCCCCTCAACCGGGGATCGGTTTTGACCCGCGCAAGTTCGGCGTGGTTCGTGATGGTGATGAAGTCCACCTCGTCCGCCTCGTAGGAAGCGAGCAGAGGCGGCGGCGTCGACCGGTTGTGCAGCTTGGCGATCAACGTTTCAAGAAACGGGCGCGCGGCGCCGCGGTACCGGGGGTTGGCCTTCAGAACCACCCGGTCCGCCTTGGTCCATTCCTCGAGGTAGAAGGGACCGCTGGCGATAGAGGTTTCCGGACTGGTGGACCAGGCGTCGCCGTGCTTCTCCACCGCCTGACGCGGAGAGACCCAGCTGTCGACCATCAGATCCGGCATGTAGGCGCAGGGTTCGTCCGTTTCGATCAGCAGGGTGTAGTCGTCCACCGCGTGCACGCCCAGCGAATCGATCGGCAGCTTTCCGCCCACGACCTGACTCCAGTTTCTGATCGGCCGATAGTACCACTCCACGTCGTACGCATTGTCCGGGTCGGCGCCGCGCCGCAGGGTGAACACGTAGTCGTGGGCGGTCAGGGGTTTGCCGTCGGAGAACACCAGGTCGTCCCGCAGATGGAAATACCAACCCAGTCCGTCGGTTGCGGGTTCCCAGCTGTTCGCCGCGGCCGGAATCAGGTTGAAATCCTTGTCGAAACGGATCAGCGGCTCCGCGATGATCCGGTGGCCGTACGTGCCCTTGTAGATCGTGCGGAACCACTCCATGTAGGTGTTGTCCAGCTGAAACGTACGGATGTACTGTTCGGAAGGCGGCGCCGCGTCGCGGGGCAGTGCGACGCCTGCGGAGTTGACATGGCGCGCGGTTGGTCCTTCGCCTGCCGGTCCGTGCAGGACCGCAACGGCCATCGTGACTATTACCAGGCAGATTCCGAGAACGCGTGCGGCGATGATTCGACTAAGGGACGCGCGGCGATTCGACTTGACCCGGCAGGGCCACTCCTTATCTTGCACGCGCGCACCAAACAACCGGATGAACCGCCGCATGGATGCCTTCCTCGTCTCACAGGCGCTGGCCGCCGCAGCTTTCACCTGCGGCGTGGTCTCGTTTCAATGCAGGAACCGCCGTACCGTACTGCTCTGGCTATGTGCCTCGGTACTGACGAACGCCTTCCACTTCTTCGTCTTAGGAAGAAACGGCGCCGGGACGTTGTACGTCGTCATGGGCGTCCGGGTCTTCACGGCGGCCTTCACGACCGACCGGCGCCTGATGTACGTATTCATGGCGTTGCTCGGGGCGGGTTTCTGCGTTTCCTACGAACGCCCCCTTGATATGCTGGCGCTATTCGGTTCGCTGCTGGCGACGTACGGGAATTTCCAGCAATCCGATCGGAAGGTGCGACTGGTCTACATGGCCTGCGCGGTGACCTGGATGGCGCACAATTACATCGCCGGCAGCCCGGTTGCGGTGCTCATGGAAACCACTTTCCTGGTAAGCAACCTGATCGGGTACCGTCGGTTCTATCGGTTCGCGCTGAAGGCTTGAGCGGGAGTGCGCGCCCGGTTGGATCTATCCGTACATGCGGATCGCGGCCGGCTCGGTCGGCCGGTTCGTGCGGGACGGCCGCTGCGCCGTGACTTTCAGCGCTTCCTCCCAGCCCCGGCGCCAAGTGGCATAGTCCGACAACACGAACTCCGGATGACGCTGGCTGCGGACGATGAAGTTCGGGTAGCATGAGCGGCCCGTGGGCAGACCGGTCTGTTGATACCGCAGATCGAGGCTCCACCGAATCCGGCCGGAGCGATTGGGCGTGGAGCGGTGCGGGATCAGCTTGTGCATGAGCAGCACGTCACCCTTCTTCATCGGCAGAGACTGCAACTCGCCTTCGGGCAATCGATCATCTCCGATGCCGAACCCCTCGCTCCAGTACACGATCCCGTTGTGATGCACCCGGGGTAGGATCTGCAGGCATCCGTTTTCTTCGTCCGTGTCGCATAAGGGGAGCCATACGGTGAGTATGAATACCGGGTCGGCGTCTTCAAGGTGCACTTGTGCGTCCTGGTGCCAGGGCGCCACGTTCTCCTTGATGCGTGCGGTCAGGGATTCGTGATTGCCGGTTCCGGTAGGAGCTAGGCCTTCCGGCAGCTTAGCCCGGAGATGCTGGATGGGATTGCAGGTGATCTCCGGCCCCACGAGCGACTGCACCAGATCCAGCAGCCGTTTGTTGCCCAGGAAACGGAACACGGCTTCCGCCCGCATGTGCATGATGTCGATCTCGTCGTAGATCGCGGTGTTCTCCCGGGTAATGAGGGCCAGCCGTCTGTCGAAGGAAGCCCCCTCGTGCAGGTCGGTGATCAGTCCCCGGTCGCGGAGCCTGCGGGCCTCGTCATCGATGAACGCTTCGATTCCTGCAATTGCGGGATCCAGGTCTGCGCCGGCGAGTGCCCCCTCGACAACCACATAGCCTTCGTCTACGAAATGTTGGAACTGAGTTCGGGTAAGCGCCATAATGAGCGTTTTCTCCATAGCATGCCGCGGCGCCAAGCCGCGTTTGGAACATGCCGGATCAGGTTTTGCAGATGCCTCGGTCGTTCGGCCGGCGCCGTTGAAAGCAGGGGGCCGTCCGCGATAATTCCCTCAGTACTCTTCCAGCACCGATCCTTCGATGCCCCGCGTGCCGTCTTCGTACACATAATAGTACACGATCAGGACGCTGCCGTCGCTCAGCTGAACCGACCACGGATATCCGCAGTCCGAGTGAATTGAATTGCTGCGTACTACGATGTCCGACGCGCTGTCCAGGTCGCTTCCCTCTGGATCTAGGACCCGCGCCATGCAGCCCATTTGGCCCGCCCAACGCGTGCCCACCGTAGCGAGGATGCGGCCGTCCCGCAATCCCAACAAGTGACCGGGACATCCGCGCATGGTCGTAGACCGCCACGGCGACCAGGTCTCGCCGCCATCGTCCGAGTGCACCTCCACCAGGTGGACGTCCTGTCCTGGCCGATTCGGGTGGCAGCGGAACAGCGCGATGAGCCGTCCCGCCGGTGTTCGGCAGATTGCCGGTTCGCTGAAATGAGCCACGTCGTCCGACGCGATGCGCCCGGCGTAGGTCCAGGTGCGGCCGCCGTCGACCGACGATTGAAGCATGCCGAAAAACGGCGGCCTGCCCTCGGCATGGTCCGTTGCCTTGCCCGGCAACAGAAGCCGTCCGTCGGGCATCTCGAGCAAACCGCTTCGGCAGATCCCGGTGTGCGACGCGGGATGGCCGTTCACGGCATCCGGGAGCGGCGGAAACGGCTCGGGATGGGACCAGGTCCTGCCGTGGTCGGTCGATCGCACGTGAAATCCCACACCGGGGCGAGACAGCCAGGTGTGTTTGGAGACTTCCGGCGCATCGGCGGGGACCAGATCCACCGTGCTTCCGTGCAGGAAGAGCTCGCCGTTGGAGAGCGTGTGCGTTCCGAAATCCAGTACGCCGCCATACGGGTAGGCCGTAACCAGTTCCGGCGATCCCCAGCTCCGCCCTTCGTCCGTGGACCGGCAGGCCCGCACGTCGAAGAGGGGATGGCTGTGGTGACTGTATCCGGTGACGGGCGACCGGTGAAACAGGACGAGCAAGTCCCCCTCGGCAGTCCGGACGATATTCGGATGGGCGCCATACCAGGCTGCTTCGCGATAGATCGTAAAGTGACAGGCTACGTGCCAGGCCAAGGGGGTCGCATCCTTCCTGATATCCTATCCGGATGTAAAGGTCGGTTCGATGCCACGTTTCGATACAACGCCAACGTGCGGAAGAAAAACGAAGCTGGATTGAAAATACAACAGCGCATCGGCCATAGTAAATGGAAATCGGGCCTCCGACGCCGCGCGATCCAGGCCGGTTCGAGTCTACCCGGACATCGCGGCGAGTCGCTTGAACGCAACAGGACGACGATCGGATTCTACATGCCGCAGGATCTCCCTGGCACAGGTCTCCGGGCTCGATTCCGACGTGTCCACCTCGAGGTCGTAGATGCCTTGTCTATGTACCTCTTTATCCCAGATCCGCACGAGTTCCGGTACCGGTGCGTCGTCCGGTATGTCTTCCTCCTTGAGCCAGGTCTCCCTTCGGCGGCGCCACACGACGTCCGCAGGACATCGTACGCCTACGAAATAAGCGTTCATTTCGCTCAGGCAGGCCGCGCAGCGATAGAGGATCCCGCATGGGATGCTGTAGTCGTCGTGGTGTGCAAAGTCGGACACCACGTTCAGCCCGTTTCGCATGTGGGCTGCGATGGATTCGTACAGTGCCGCGTACATGGCCGGTATCAAAGGTTCCAGATCGGGCCGTTCACCGCCCTGCTGTCCCTTGATCGACTGGGGACGAAGCCCGATGCCCGGCCGGTATCTCGGCGATGTGATCTCCCTGTAGCGGTCGACGCCAAGGCTCATCCAGACGGCTCCGGAGGTTTCCTGAATTGCCGCGGCGATACTGGACTTTCCGGATCTGGGGACGCCGTTGAGTATGACCGCTCGACCGGGAGGGAACGGTTTTCCGGACATCTTCGAAACCTGTGCGGCAGCGTTTGATATTGTTCGCGATCCCCACGTTTCACCGGTTTGCATCCGCAGGTTTATGAGAATAAGGAGCTCGTTGTCCCGGTCCGGTCGGTTTCAGACCGGATTTTCGACACAGTATACGTGCGGTAACGCTGGAACGAAATACATTTAAACGTAATATAGATTGAATCAATTCTTGTGAGGTTCTTGAAACGAAAAGCCTGAAACGCCAATCCGTGAAAAGCCTGAAACGCTGATTCGGGCAAATCGGAGGCAAATCGGAGGAACCACCTCGTGTTGGTGAAGCAGGTTGCCGGAAACTACGAGATCAGGGCAGGTGTCTCGGCGACGGCGCCGTTGGCTGGCGCCCGTATCGGAATTTCGGGTGACGGAAGCTCAGGACGAGTAATCCTGGACATAAACGAACGTGGACTGTCGGTAGTCCGGAACCGGGCGGGCGGCATGCTCGTTGTAAGGGAGTTCCCCGGGCCCGGCAAGCCCCCTTGGAGGGTCCATGTTCTGAAGAAAGGCAATTTCTTCCGGTTTCGCGTCAACGATGCCACAGGCTGGATTCGCGGCCCATCGGGTGAATGGGAAGGGCTGTACGAGCCGAGGGATAGTGAATTGATGCTGGATGGTTCCGGCGGGTGCGTCTTCGATTCCTGTACGGTCACGACGCTGCCGTGGCTGAACCAGCCGACCGAACCGGTCATTGCCCTCGGTCCGGCCGGCAGCCATTACGAGAAGCAGATCATTCCCGGTGCAGTGCTTGAAACGGGCGGACGTTTCTACATGTACTGCATGGCAGGCATGGCGGGCGAACAGGAAGGCGCGTCGCGGCGTTCCATCGCGGTGGCCGAGAGTGAGGACCTTCGGTCGTGGCGCATGGCGCCGTCTCCCGTCCTTGCGCACACCGACGCGCCGGGCGACAATATCTACGTGAACGGAGCCGTGGCTACACCCGACGGACGCATCGTCATCATGTACGCCGTCCAGCGGTATCCGTCCTGGATCGGGTTCATGATCGCATCGGCCGACCATCCGACGGGGCCTTTCACACCGCATCCGGGAAATCCCGTCTACCGGCACTTCAACGCCGCCGCCCACGAATTCGACCTCAAACGGGTGGACCATCCGGACTACCGGTATATCCTGTTCTACGCGGGGTACACCCCCGGCGCATCGGGTGGCTGGCCGGGCGGCGACCGGGGCTACCTGCTCCATAGCGACGATCTCGTGAACTGGCGCGAGGCGCCCGGCAATCCAGTGTTCGGACCCGAGACGGCGGCGGACTGGGACGCCGTGCATGTCCGCCCGCGGTCCCTGAACCGTATCGCCGATACGTGGTATCTCTGGTACGAAGGCTGCAACGCGTGGACGCCTCCGGGCGAGGGAGGCACGGAACAGTGGTGCGATTCCGTGGGACTTGCCCGGTCGCCGGATCTGAAGAACTGGTCGTACTATCCCCGAAATCCCGCGCTTCCGGCCCTGGGCATCGGCGCAGCGCGCTTCGACCATACTTGGACCGGCTGGCCCCGCATGGTCGTCCGGGGAGACATGGCTTACGTGTTCTATACCGGAAACGCCCAGGTCGGATTGAGGACGATTCCGGTCTGCCAGCTGACGGACTGGGCGGACGAGGGCGGGGAGACCGTCCGAATCGTTTAGACAATTTACCGTTTCAGGTTACCGCTTCATCATGACGTGTGTGCTCGTCCGAGCTATCGCCTCGACGTGCTGCGCTTTGTCATTTGACCAATCACCCCAACCGACGTGCACGCTCCATGGTTACGCTCTTCAACCAGCAAGGCCCCGCCTCCCGAATCGTGCTGCCTGCTGCGCCTGATGCGGCAGTCCGGCGCGCAGCCCTTCAGTTTCAGCGTATCGTAAAGGCGATGGGCGGCGTTGATCTGCCCATCCAGGAGGTACCGGAACAGGGGGTTTCGGAGAAACCGCAAGCGACTGGCGGCGGTGGCTCTTCTTCCCGCGATGAACAGGTGCCAGCCCGCGTGTACATAGGCCATGCGCCTTCGGATGTTCCTGTCGATGTCTCCGAGGCGGCCTTGGGTTACGATGGCTATGTCATCCGGTGCGCCCGCGACATCCTGGTGCTTACTGGCCGCCGGCCGTATTCCGCGCTGTACGCCGTGTACCGGTTCTTCGAAGAACAGCTGGGCTGCGGTTTCTTCGAAGAGGGGGAGCAGATTCCTCGGCGGGAAACCGTCTCGATCGGTGAACTGGAGGTATACCGAAAGCCCCGGTTCAAGTGGCGGATGTATTTCGCGAACATGCAGGATGCATACAGCGGCATGCGCTGGTGGACCTGGGAGGAGTTCAGGCCCTGGATCGACTATCTGGTCCAGAAGCGTTTCAACATCCTGGAGAGCGGCAACATCGCGGACTGCTGCGGTATTGGCGCGCTGGCGGCCAACCGGCTGGGCGTTCCGGTGGCGCTTACCGACTGGCAGAAGGCGCGTATCGCACTATTGCGCAAGGTCTTCGACTATGCGCGGGTAGCCGGTATTCGGATCAGATACCGCATGCAGCTTCACGTGGGCGCGCCGGTGGCCAACCCCGGTTTCTCACCCTACGCGGATGGACGCCAGCTGCAGGAATTCGTGGAAGGGTACGAGAAGATGGCCGGTACGAGGATCAGCGTGGCGCAGCTGGTCTGGTGCGGGGAATCCGAGATCGTCCTCGACCCGCGCGACCCGGTGACCCGGTTGTTCACCACTGCCGTGGTGGAATCGTATGCGGCGGCCCTGGGTACGGACCATCTCTACAGCCTCTGGTTGCCCACGGAGGAGACCTGGGCGGATGACGATACGGCCAGCGCCGCAGAACGTACCCGGGCCTCGGTCAGCGGAATGATCCGGGCCATCCGGGACGGCGACCCCGACGCGGAGCTGTTCAGTCCCCGGGTGTGCACGGACAATCCGACCGCAGCCGCCCAGGCCCAGGCTGTTCGGGAAGCGGGCCTGCCCGTGATCGGCAACATGTTTCTGAACCATGCCGGGAGGATGTACGACTTCCTGCGATGCGACTACTACTGGGGGCTGCCGTGGTCCACGGGCATGTGCGGGCAGTGCGGCCGGGAGACCAATCCCAACGGAGATATCAAGACGGCCATCGATAACGCCCGTTCCCTGGCGGATCATCCGCGGGCGTTCAACCTACATGGCTTCATGGTGTCTTCGGAGACCAACCACCGGAACGTCATGACCATGGATCTGTACGCGGAATTGTCGTGGCATCCCGCGGACGTGGATCCGGACACCTATGTCGCGCGCTGGAATCGCAGACGGTACGGTCCGGCAGCGGACGGTACGCGTCCGGCCGTTCGGCTATTCGCCGAGACGATCATGGCCTACTTCGACCCGTGCACCCACAACGGCCCGCTGTACCGCAACTGGGACGGCACGCTGCTGCCCGGTCTCACCTCCGGATCCGTCAAGCGGCTCATCGGTTTTCTGCCGGCCCTCCACGAGATACTGAAAATCCTGCTTTCCCTGTACAGCACCCTGAAAGACTCCCCAATGTACCGTTTCGATCTGGTGGATATCGGAAGGACTTACCTTGCCGGCGTCTTCAACCACCGTCTCGCCCACACGCGCAGGGCATTCCGCGCAGGGGACAGGGTACGTTTCGAACGGATGGCCGGGGAGACGGAGCAGGTGATGCGCGCCATGGCCCGCTACTGCGGCGCCCACGAGCAGTTCCGGCTCAAGACCCACGACGACTGGGCGGCGAGATGGCCCGAGATCGTACCGGGACGCGCCAACAGCGAAAGCAACTGGATCACCTTCACCGCCCTGATCTCGCAGGAAAACTGGCAGGTGCTGCTGGACTACCTCCCGGAGGACTTTGCCGAGATGATCGTCCACTACTTTCTTCCCCGCGTGCAACGATATATCGGCAGGATGCGAACACTCATGGATCGGGGCGAGGACATATCGGAGCGGCTGGTCGACCGGGGTTCGGACGTCGATCTGCCTTCCCGCGTGGCGAACTGGGCCACCCCCCGGGGCAACGCGCCCTGGTCGCCCTATGGTGACACCTGCGAACCCGAATTGACGGGAGAGGACGAGGCACTGGCGCTCCGCCTGATCCGCGCCGGTTCCGTAAGCGGTCGATACGACTTCTACGAGGGGCCGCTGGATGCGCTCGTCGCCTGCATGCTGGCGACGTTTCCGCCCCCGGAGGACATCGATGCGATCCTCGCGGAGAAGGACTATGCGCCGGCGGGCAATCGACTGGTCCTGCATGGGGTGCCCGGCGAAACGATGGAGGGCTTCAACGTGCCCGGTTTCGTGGAACGGGTCGTCGTGCCTCGGGAACTCCGGGAGATTATCGCAGTGCGCGAGGTGCGCCGGGAATACAACATCGCGCGGGGCGAGATCGCCCTGTATCAGGTGACCGTGGCGCCCACGGTCCAACTGGTTCGCCACGAAGACGAACCCGCCCCTGTGGACGGCCACGATGTTGCGGTATGCTCATTCCATTTCGAGGGTTCGAAATACAAGGTGTTATTCGACCCCGGGACGAATCTCGACGTGGCCTCTTTCTTGGTGGAGAAGGCGTAGGCCGCATGCGAACAGCCGTAGTGCTACTTCCGTTGGTGTGATCTCCCTAACTTCCTCTTGATCAGGGCCTTTACCATAGTCGGCGGAAGCTGGCGTATGCGTGTGAAAGTCGAACTTCCACCAGCGCGACCCGGGGTAGGGCCAATCTTGCTGTGGGTTTGCCATCGCCACTTGTCCTCCGCCCGGGACCGGGCTGTGCGTTTCTCTGCGATGGTCCAATGGTAGTATCCTTGACAGGTTAACCCCATTCATGTCAAGGAGGAACCTATGGGGAACGCCCAACTGTGTGAACCGTATTAGAAGGTCGAATTTAGGGGAGTGCAGGCTTGTTCTGGTGAGGAGTGCGATCTAAGGGGTACCAATCGGCGTTCACACCGGCTGCCGGATCCTGGCCACGATGCCGCGCCACCAGACCCGCAGGTCTTCGAAGGCGCTGTAGACCAGCGGCAGTGCGATCATGGCGCCGATCGTGGAGAAGATCAGGCCACCCATCACGGACCGCCCCATGGGATAGTAGGGCAGTTCTCCCAGACCGGTGTCGCCGATCGCCATGGGCAGCAGGCCGAGCATGGTCGTCAGCGCGGTCATCAGGATCGGACGCAGACGGTCCCGCCCGGCCTGGATGATGGCCTCCGCACCCCTAAGACCGCCCTCTTTCTCCAGGTGTTTGATGTGGTCGATGAACACGATGGCGTTGTTCACGACCACCCCGATCAGAATGACCACCCCGATGAGCGCGAGCACCGACATGTGGGTGCCGGTGGCGAATAGCATCCAGTAGCATCCGAAGTAGGCGAACGGAATGGACACCAGGACGATGATCAGGGGATCGATGAAGGATTCGAACAGGGAACCCAGCAACAGAAGCACCGCGACCAGGGCCAGTATTGCGGCCAGCGCCATGGTCTGCGTGTCTTCCTCCAGCTGCTGAAACCGGTCTCCAAGCCGCCACGAGTAGCCCCGGGGCAGGGACAGATCCGCCAGGGTGCCGCTTATGTTGTCGTTCAGCGTTTCGATGCCCTCGGCGGTCGTATTCGCGCGGATCATCAGGATCGTCTCGCTGTCTCGACGATAGATCGTACGGAAGGCGGGGCGCTGCGAAAAACTGGCCATGGTGGCGAGCGGCAACTGGCTTCCGTCGTCCAGGTAGACCGCCTGGTCGCGCAACTGGTGGACCGATTGCCGGTCTTCTTCGTCCGACTGAAACCATACCCGAATCTCCCGATCCGGGGTTCTGAGCCGCTTCATCTCATATCCCCGGATACCCGACAGGGCCATGTAGGAGATCCGCTCGGGCGTGAGTCCGTACTTGCCCGCCAGATTCCGGTCCACGGTGACCCTCAGCTCGTCCTGGGTTTCTTCGTTGTCCAGGTCGGTGGTGATCGTGGTGATTTCCGGCAACTGGTTCAACCGCGCTTTCACGTCCTCGGCGATCTGTTCCAGCAGCCTGGGATCCTCCCCGCTCAGGGCTATGCTTACCCTCGGATCTTCCTCGCCCTCTTCGCCCCAGCGCCACTTTACGACCCGCCCCGGGGCCTCGGGTATCGTCTCGCGGAGTTCCTTCGCAACTTCCTCCGAGGAACGATAGGTCTCCAGTCCGCCCTGGGAACCGAGTATGAGCAGGATGGCCACGTACAGCGCCGTGGCAACGGCCATGGCCTGGAAGGCATAGGGCTTTCTCCGCAGGACGACGAGCAGCGCCGCGCAGGCTGCGAGCGAGATCCACACCCAGGGATATTGCGCCCTGTGAAGCAGGACCGCCAGAACCGAATTGTCCCTTCCGTTCTCCAGATAGACCTCGAACCACACTTGGCCGGCCCGGTAATCCGTCCGAATGGCCGTAATGTTCAGCGAATCCGCCGCGGCCAGCCACTCGTTTTCCCGTTCGGTCGCAAAACGCCCCGTTTCGGCCAGATCGACGAATGGTCCGGGTTCGACGTACATCCACACCTGCCGCTGATCCGAAGGCGTATTGTCGAAATCGACCTGCTGCATGGGTACGAGTATGGTCAGGATGACAAACCCGCCCAGGATGAGCGCCACGTCCAGCCGGTGGTTCAGCACCCAGCCGATCAGCCTGCTGTACTGGTGTTCCATCGCATCGAGCAGGCCAACGTTCGGCAGGGCCGTATCCTTGAGTAGAAAAGAGGCCAGCAGCGGAATGAAGCTCAGGGACATGACTAGGGAGGAGATCAGGGAGATGGTGATGACCAGCCCCAGCTCCCTCATCTGCGACTGCGCCCCGCCGCCGTCTATGAAAAGCAGGGGCAGGAATACGATGGCCGTGGTAAGGGTTGCCGCGCTGACGGCCACGGATACCTCGCGGGCGCCCTGGATAGCCGCCTTAACTGGATCCATGCCCTGCCGCCGCAGCCGAAGGATATTCTCCAGCACCACCACGGCGTTGTCCACCAGCATGCCTATGCCGAGCATCAGGCCCATCAGGGAAATGATGTTGAGCGATAGGATCTGGTAGCTCGTATTGATGAAGTACATGGCCGTGAACGTGACCAGGATGGACGCGGGGATGGACGCGGTGATGATGAAGGTCGTGCGGTACCTTCTGAGAAAGAAAAACAGCACGCCGATGGCGAACAGCCCGCCCCAAAGCCCTGCGTTTCTGAGCGTATTGAGCGAGCCCAGGATCCAGGAGGCCTGCTCGAAGAAGACGTGATAGGTCAGGCCGGACCAGCGTGGATCCTGGGTCATTTCGTCCAGCGTCTCCCGGACGGCGGCCGTCACCTCCACGGTATTCGCATTGGATTCCTTGCGTATGACCATGCCCACCGCATCCCGGCCGTCCAGGCGGTAGTGTCGCCGGGTCGTCGGTTTGCGATAGGCTACGTGGCCCAAGTCGCCGAGGCGAAGGCCCTGGTCGTTGATGGGGAACGCCCGTATTTCCTCCATGGACTGGAACGCGCCGTTGACCCGGACGAGGTACCGGAAGCCGCCGTCTTCCACGTATCCCCCGGGCGCGTCCATGTTGGCCTGTTCCATTGCATTTAGAAACTCCTCGGCATTCACCCGGTGGGCCTTCAGCCGATCCTCATCCATATCGATGATCACCTGCCGGGCCTCCGATCCCCAGGCGTCTATCCCCGCAATGCCTTCGAGACGTTCGAGGCGGGGCCGCAACTGTTCGTCGACCACTTGGAACAACGCGTCCTGGTCGCCGTGCCAGGACATCGCAAGCCACATGATCGGAATATCGGTACTGGAGAATCTCCTGACCCGAATCCGGTCTATTTCATCCGGCAGCCGGGGCCGGACGCGTTCCACGCGGTCGCGGACCTCCACATAGGCCAGCTTCATGTCGGTGTCGTGGTCGAAGCGCAGATTCAAACTCACGCCATCGGTTCTCGCGTTGGATTCGACGCGAAGCAATCCTGGAAGGGTCTTGAACTCTCCCTCGAGCGGCCGGGCGATCAGCTGAACGTTGTCCTCGGGGGTGGAATTGGGATAGGGTACCCAGACGTTCATCCCGGTCCACTCGATTGCCGGGAGGAATTCCAGGGGAAGCAGCCTGAACGAGACCGCGCCGAACAGGATCGCGCTGACCAGCACCATCAGGACCGTCACCGGTCTGCGAAAGGCGAAGGCCGTCCAGTTAGCGGGCGTCAGGAAGCGAAACATCGTTCCTCCGGATTTTTCGCGTCTTCCTGTACGCTGTATGGGTTGGACCGTGTTTCATGCGTTTGCATCCTGTTTTCGGTCCAGCAGCGTATAGACGACGGGAATGACGATCAGGGTAAGCACCGTAGAGGAAATCAGTCCGGCGATCACGGTGATGGCGAGCGGCCTGCGTATCTCGGCGCCTTCGCCAACGCCCAGCGCCAGCGGCAGCAGGCCCAGCACGGTGGTGACCGTCGTCATCAAGATGGGACGAAGCCGTACCCTGCCCGCGTTAATGACGGCGTTGATTCGGTCTTCGCCTCTCTTTCGCAATCGGTTGATATAGTCCACCAATACGATCGCGTTGTTCACGACGATGCCTGCGAGCATGATGATACCGATCAGGACCACCACGCTGATCGTGATGTCGAGCAGATACAGCGTCACCAGCACGCCGGCGAGGGCGAGCAGGAAGGAGAACATGACGATGAAGGGGTGCAGTAGCGACTCGAACTGGGAGGCCATGACCAGGTACACCAGGAAGAGGGCCATGCCGATGGCCAGCAACATGCTGCGCGACGCGGTGTTCATTTCACGGTATTGGCCGCCCAGGTCTATGCTGAAGTCGTCCGGCAACGGGAATTCGGCAAGCCTGGTCTGGATATCCTGTGCCACGCTGCCCAAGTCGATGCCCGTCAGATTGGCCGTCACGAGTGCGACGCGCTGCTGGTCTATGCGCCGTATCTCGCTCGGTCCCTCGTCCAGGCGCAACTTGGCTACGGCGCTGAGCGGTACGGCGCTGCCTTCGGAAACGGGCTGCGAAGCCTCGCCGGCCGTCGATCCCGGGATCTCTCCGGACGCATTCCCGTTCGACCGGGTTTCGGTATTGGCGTCGCCCCGGCTACCGGTGTTTACGGCCAGCGCCTTCAGCTGGGCGATTTCCTTTCGGTCCTCTTCCCTTGCGCGGACGAAGATATCGATCTTCCGGTCGCCCGCGGAAAACCGGGTGGCTACGCTGCCGCGAACCTTGTTCCTTATGGCATCGGCTGCCTGCCCGATGTCCACGCCCAGCGCCGCCATGCGGTCACGGTCGAAAACGACCACGACTTCAGGATGCCCGATCTCCATCTGGGAACGGGCGTCCCGGAGTCCGTCCAGGCCATCGAGCGCTTCGACGACGCCGCCGCTGACCGTGCGCAGCTCCCGCAGGTTGTACCCCCGGATTTCAACCTCCAGCGGCGTCTTGAAACTGAACAGGGCCGGCCGGACGAACTCCATCCGGACCTCGGGCAGATCCACCAGACGGGACCGGAGCCGGTCCATGACGGCCTCGCTTCCCTGTTGTCTCGTAGCCTCCGGCTGCAGCATCACAGTCACCCGGGCGAGGTTCTCCCGTTCCTCCTCGACGAGCGTGCCGCCCGATTCCACCGAACCCACGACCACGTAGACCTGTTCAATGTCCGGATCTTCCCGGATCAGACTTTCTATTCGTGTCGCGGTCGTGTCGGTTTCGGCCAGCGGCGTGCCCGTCGGCAGGACGAGATCGATCGCGAACTCGCCCTGTTCCAGTTCGGGAATCAGCTCGGTCCCAAGGCGCGGAATCAGCACCACCGAGATCGCCACGACCGCCATAACCAGGAGCATCGTGACGAACCGGTGCGCCAGCGCGCGGGAGAGCACGGATACGTAGATCGTCTGGCATTTCGCGAGCACGACGCCGAACAGGTCCAACCCCGGGCGCAAGATCCTGCCCAGCAACCATAATACGGCGCGAAGCAGCAGCCAGACAGGTGTCAGGATCAGCGCCAGCAGGTTGGGAACGATTGTAAATAGGGTTTTGAAAAAACTGCCGATCAGGAACCGGACCAGGCTGAAGAAGGGCAGAATGAAACGAAAGGCGAATGTGAGGATCCATCGCGGTACGGCCCCGGCCGCCAGCAACCATCGGCTCCGGCCTTCCCGCGTGGTATTGCTGTGGCCCTGTATCACACAACCCCTTATCCAGCGCCAAGTCAGCGCCAGGAAACGACCGGCCAGATACGCGGGATAGAGAAGGGTCCAGCTCGCCAAGGACGGCCTGTCATCCCTGCGCTTCCTGAATCCGCGGGTGGTTTCACCGAACCATGCAAGTCCGGGGAAGGTTCCGATGAACCAGGTACGAATGTCATGCCGCGCCTTCCGGGGGAACCAGCGCCACGCACCGACACGGTCCGCGGGTGCGGGTTGCCGGTAATCTCGATACGCGGCCTGAATCCAGAGCCCCCGCCCCGCCCCGCCCACGCTGCCGCCCTCCCGGGAGGCCATCATCGGAATGAACGTGAGCGCCACGGCGAGCGAGGCCAGCAGGGCGAAAGTGACGGTCAGCGCCTGGTCCGTAAAGATCTGACCGGCGACCCCCTCGATGAATACGATGGGAAAGAACACGGCAATGGTCGTGAGGGTGGACGCGGTCACCGCCATGCCGACTTCCGAAGCGCCGCGCCGCGCCGCTTCGACGATGGAATCCCCCTCCTCCCGGCATCGGAAGATGCTCTCGAGCACGACGATGGCGTTATCGACCAGCATGCCGATGCCAAGGGCCAGCCCCCCGAGCGACATGATATTGAGCGTGGTGTCGTTGAAGAACATCAGGATGAAGGTGATCAGCACAGATACCGGTATGGCCACGCCCACAATCAGGGTGCTTTTGAGATTGCGCAGAAACAGGAAGAGGACCAGGATTGCCAGTACGCCGCCCCATTGGGCCGTATTGATCACCTCGTCAATGGCATTCTCGATGAAACCGGATTGGTCCGATACGATGTACAGCGATACGCCGTCGGGAAGGATTGAGGCGACGGTGCGTCTTTCGCCGGAGACGGCCGGTTCCGTCTCGTCGCCGGGGACATCTTCCTGTCCGCCGGCCCGGTCGGAAAAGGGCTCGTCGGTCTCTTCCGCCTCCGTACCGGTCCCGATATCGCCAAGTCGTTCCTTGATCGCGCGGGCAACCGTTACCGTATTCGCGTCGGCTTCCTTGAACAGGGCGATTTCCACGCTCTCCTGCCCATTGATCCGGGTTACGCTTTTCCTTTCCTTGTAGTGGCGGCGTACCGTTGCGAGGTCATTCAGCCGGACGGGCGCTTCGCCCCGGCGGGAGATGATGATTTCCCCGATTTCCTCCACCGACTGGAATTCGTTGATCGCGCGAACGATCAGGACTTCCTGGCCTTCCTGAAGCTGGCCTCCGGCCTGGTTGATGTTCTCGGCGGCGAGGCGGCGGTTGATCTGATCGAAGGTGAGTCCCAGCCGCGTCAACTGCGCTTCGTCGATCTCCACCTGGATTTCCTCGACCAGTCCGCCCTTCATGCGTACCGAGGCCACTCCGGGAATCGTTTCCAGTTCCCTGCGGATTTCCCAGTCGGCCAGATTCCGGAGCATGATCAGGTCTTCACCGGACAGACCGAGGCGCATGATCGGGTCGAGTTCCGGGTTGTACCGGAGCAGCAGGGGCCGTTCGGCGTCCTCCGGCAGAAAGACCCGGTCCACCCGCTCGCGGACGTCCAGGACCGCGAGATTCATGTCCGTTTCCCAGTCGAATTCCAGGACCACGTCGGAGATGCCGGCGCGCGAAACGGAACTGACTTCGACCAGTCCGGTGATGACGCCCACGGCCTCTTCGATACGCCGGGAGATGAGATTCTCGATCTCTTCAGGCGCGGCGCCTTCGTACTCGGTCCGCACGGTCAGCGAAGGATAGGAAATATCGGGTAGCAGATTCACCGCGAGGCGGCCGAAGGAAACGTAACCGAAAATCAGCGCCGCCAATACCAGCATGGTGACGGTAACCGGCCTTCGGATGGCAAAGTCTACGATGGTCATGGCGCGTGTTTCCGTAAATCAGGGGGCTACGATTTTGACCCGCGTGCTGTCCTTCATGCTTCTGTGCCCGGCGACGATGACCTGGTCGCCCGGGCTCAGACCGTCTTCAATCTCGACCTGATCGGCGTCCTGCAAACCGAGGGTGAGCTCGGTTTGCAGGACGGCCAGGCTGTCGTCCTGCACAGTGAAGACGTGGTTGCCGTTCAGCAGGGCGATTTTGGGGATCAGCAGCACGTCCTTGTGCTGGTCGGCAAGCACTTTGACGCGGACGAACATCCCGGGCTTCAGACGCCAGCCGGGATCGTTGATCCTGATGGTCAGCTTGAAGGTGCCGTTCTGCGCATTGATGGTAGGACTTACTTTATGGACTTTTCCGTCGAACGCTCCGTCGGGAAGGGTATCGGTTTCCAGCATGACTTCCTGGCCCACGGCCACCTGAGACCACGCCATTTCCGGGAGATAGGTGTAGATAAGCAGCGTGTTCAGGTCTACCAGCGTGAAGAGGGGTTCGCCCGGCCTGGCCATGTTGCCGACATTAAGGTGCCGTTCGGTGATCGTGCCGCTGAAAGGGGCCCGGATGGTGGTCTTCTCGTACGATACCCGGGCGGCTTCCAAGTCCGCCTCGGCCATGATGTATTCCCGCTCTTTGCCTTCGTGGTCCACCTCGCTGATGAGCTGGCCGTTCAACAGGGCGACAGACCGGTCGAGCTCCTGCTTGCGCGCCTGCCTGATCGCCTCCGCCCTCGCCAGGGCGACTTCCTCCTCTGCGTGTTCCAGGACGGCCAGCGCTTGACCTCGTTCCACACGATCCCCTTCCTGGACCAGGATTTCTTCGATCATCGCGGTGGTTTTCGGGAAAATGCGGGCATCGCGGTCCGCCTCCACCGTTGCGGTTGTCAGAATGACATCGGATATGTCGCCCCGCGAAGCCGAAATCACACTTACGGGCACGGGAAGCGGAGCGGTGGAATCCGCTTCGGCCTCGCCATCCTTGCCACCTGCTTTCGAGCCGTCGCCGTCTCCGGAACCAGTCCCCCCGCATCCGGACGCGATGAAGACCGCGAAGCCCGCAAGAAGAAAAAAACGGTTGCATTTCATCCGGTGGAGGAAGGATCGCATGTACCTCATTCTAGCTCCTGTAGCTGCCTGCTTGGACCGCTTGCGTTAGACCCCTGCATACGTAGTAATACACCCGCCGCATGTCGCCAATTCAAAGGAAGTTCCGTTTCGCCTGTTGAGTAAGACTGCAGAAGACGGAAATTGGTTGCGCGAACATCCGGTTTGCATGGCGATGCGGGAATACCGGATCGGTCTGCAGGTTCTGCGGTTCGCATGGCAGGCCTCATCCGGCGTTCGCCAGCAACCGCGCCATGTTGCCGCCCAGGATGAGGTCCATATCCGCCTTTGCGACGAAGGAACAGTGGGTTCGAACGGTTTCCAGCGCATGCCGGTAGGTGCTCGCCCGGGCGACGGGCGGGTAGTTCGAAGCCCAGCAGAGCCGTTCCGCCCCGTAATGTGCGTACAGTTTTCGGACGATGCCCATGCAGTCCGTATAGGGGTATTCCCAGGCGGTCTCCGACACGTACTGGAAGCCGGACAGTTTGAGGTGGATATTGGGTACGTCCGCCG
This sequence comes from bacterium, assembly GCA_965200485.1. Taxonomy (GTDB): domain Bacteria; phylum JAAXHH01; class JAAXHH01; order JAAXHH01; family JAAXHH01; genus JAAXHH01. Next base: position 1,265,081 of record CBDAUD010000002.1, on the reverse strand, counting down.
CGTCCAGCACCGCTTGAAGCATCGGCCTGGGGAGCGGTTCGCCCACCTTGACACCAGCCATGTGGTGGCAGAGGAACGGTATGGTCGGGAACTGCCGGGCAAGCTTCTGCAGAGCGGGCATCCACACCGGATTGAGCGCCAGCGAGGCGATCTGGTTGCGTTCCGCCGCCTGCTCGAAGAACGCGACGCCCTCGCTGGATTCGAACCAGCCGATGTCGTCTCTGAGATAGTGGGTGAACCCCTTCAACGCGTACTTTTCTACCGCCGCGGCCAGCCTGCCGGCGCTGCCCGGGGTGTGATAGGTGTCGGTCCAGCTGCAATCCACATCGGCGAACTGAACGAACCGGTCCGGGTACCGACCGACGCACGCGGCGCCGTAGTCGTTGTTATCCGGATTGTGGTCGATTCTGGCGCAGACCAGCACGGCCTTGTCTACTCCGACCAGATCCATTTCGTGGAGCAGCATCTCCGCCCGTCCCCGGTTTTCGGGATCCGGTACCGCCGGTTCATAGGGCCAGCGTCTCCAGGCATGTGCGTGGCAGTCGATGATCATTGTTCAACACTCCATTGTTCGGTAACGTGGCGATTTGATGGGTTGCGCGGTCGTATGTGTCGTATGTTCGGATTACGCCGCTTTCGGCCTTCAATCCCGGTTGACGACCCAGAGTCCGGCCGCCAGCAGCCCAAGGCCACCCATGAGATAGGTGGTGATCTGGTCTCCGAGGATAAGCCAACTCAGCAGGACGCCGAAAAGCGGTGTCGTGAAGAAAAAGGCGCTGATCCGGGTGGCGCTGTGGCGCTGCAACAGCCGCATCCACACGAGATAACAGAATCCGGCGACGATGGCGCCCTGGTACAGGATCGCCGCAACGATGCGCAAGTCGATCGAGACGGACTGGTGCCATTCGGTCGACATCCACAGCACTGCAAAAATCGGCAACACGACCACTTGCTGCCAGAAAATCAGCGCGACGGGCGACATGCGCCTGACCAGGATCTTGTTGATCATGATCTGGACGGCCAGGCATGCGGCGCTGAGCAGGACCATCACGTCGCCCAGGACCGTGGATGGACCGGCCGCCTCGTCATAGATCGTCAGCGTCATACCGGTGCCGGCCAGTACGAGTCCAGCGATCTTCATCGGCGTCAGCCGGTCGCCCGGAATGAGGTAGTGGGATATCGCGCCGACGAAAAAGGGGTAGGTCTGCATGAACAGCACGGCGTGGCTTCCCGAGGTACGCTCGGTTCCGATGTTCAGAAAGAGAATTTGCGTGGCCATGACCAGCGCGGGCACGGCGATGACCAGTCGATCGCCCCGGATCACGTGCAGGGAGATGCCGACCAGGCGTGTCCAGGTATAGATGGATGCCAGGGCGACGCCGAACCGCATGACCGCCAGAAGGATCGGCGGTACGCCCTCCAGCGCTACCTTGACCGACACGACCAGACCGCCCCAGAGCGTACAAAGCAACAGCACGAGGAGGATGGACCTCGTCGTCAACGGCTGGTTTTCGTCGATATGGCTCAACCCGACCGGCCTTTTGCTGGATACAGGCAGCTGAAAGGAAGCGGTAGCGCGAGATTATACGGCCCTGGAAGGCCTTGAAGCAATGTTTAAAGTTTCAGGTCCGGGTATACATGCGTCGGAACCGCAGCGCCACGTTGACCAGCGCGATCATGACCGGCACTTCGACGAGGGGGCCGACAACCGCGGCAAAAGCCACGCCGGATTCGATGCCGAACACCGCCACCGCCACCGCGATGGCCAATTCGAAATTGTTGCTTGCGGCAGTGAAGGAAAGCGCGGCGTTCTTGGAATAGTCCGCGCCGATTCTACGCCCCATCCAGAAGGTGATCAGAAACATGAGTACGAAGTAAACCAGTAGGGGCGCGGCGATCCGGGCTACGTCCAGGGGAATGGCCACGATCGTATCGCCTTTCAGGCTGAACATCACCACGATGGTGAACAGCAAGGCCACCAGAGTAACGGGGCTGATGCGGGGCATGAAGGTCGATTCGTACCATGGCCGCCCCTTGAGCCGGATCAGGACCAGACGGGTCGCCAGTCCGGCAAAAAAGGGTATGCCCAGGTAGACGAGCACGCTTTCGGCGATCTGCGCGATCGTGACCGGGACGACGCTGCCCTCCAGTCCGAACACCGGCGGCAGCACCGTGATGAAGAGGTAGGCGTACATACTGTAGAAGAACACCTGGAACAGGCTGTTCAAGGCCACGAGACCGGCAGCGTACTCCGTGTTTCCCTTTGCCAGTTCGTTCCAGACGATGACCATGGCGATGCACCGGGCCAGGCCGATCAGAATCAGACCGGTCATGTACTCGGGATGTTCCGGCAGGAAGAGCGCGGCCAGTCCGAACATCAGGATCGGGCCCACGATCCAGTTCAGAAAGAGGGATGCGCTCAGGACCCGTATGTTTCGGAGCACGTCTCCCAGTTCCTCGTACTTCACCCGTGCCAGCGGAGGGTACATCATCAGGATGAGCCCGACGGCGATAGGCAGATGGGTCGTGCCGACCTGCCCCAGCTGGAGCAGCGCCGGAACGGCCGGCGCCCAGACGCCCAGGACGACGCCGAGGCCCATGGCCAGGAAAATCCACAAGGTCAGGTACCGGTCGCGCACAGACAGCCGTTGCGTCGTCGAATCCATATTCTGCTCTCCAGATTGCAGTTGATCTGCCGCACCGTAGAATTAAAGAAACAAAACGATTCGTCAACGGAAATGATGCGATCGGATTTCACTGGCGCAGGTGGACATCCGGTGTCGGAAGGCGTATATTGGAAGCAGTAGTGCCTCCCCTTGCCGGAAGGTCGAAAACGGAGCGCTGCGCACCATGCTGAAGAGATATGCGAAAGGCCGGGGGGGGCTCCGCACAACGCCGGAGAACGTCGCACAACGCCGGAGAACGTCGCACAACGAACCCGGGAGCGTTACGCATGCGCATTACATGCATACTGATCACGTCGGTCGTCCTGTGTAGCTGGTCTCCACCGGCCTCGGCATGGGGACCGAACGGCCACCGCATCGTGGGACAGATTGCCGAAAACCACCTCACGGACGCGGCCCGCGCGGGCATCGAGGAGCTTGTCGGGGACGCGTCGCTGGCGCAGATCAGCACATGGGCCGATGAGATCAAGTCCGATCCGTCTTGGCGTCATGCTTCTCCGTGGCACTACATCAACGCAGCCCCCGGTGAAGCCCTCGAAACGGTTCGAAGAAGTCCGCGTGGCGACGTGATCGAGGCCATTCAGCGATACGAAGGCGTCCTGAGGGACCGGGCTGCAGGAAGGAAGGAACGACGGGACGCTTTGCGATTCCTGGTGCATCTGGTGGGCGACGTCCACCAGCCGCTCCACGTGGGTTACGGGAGCGATCGCGGCGGCAACGATGTCAGGGTCCGCTGGTTTGGCCAAAGCACCGACCTGCACAGCGTATGGGACGAACACCTTGTGGCGCACCAGCAGCTCAGCTTCACCGAATGGGTCCGTTTCTTTGGACATGCGGAGCGCGGTACGATCAACGTGTGGCGACGCTCAACCGTGTGGGACTGGGCGCGGGAATCGCAACGCATGCTGCCGGCGGTGTATGACTACGGTGGATCCCGTTCCGGCAAGACACCCTACCTGGGATACGCCTACGTGTTCAAGCATATGGAAACGGTCAAGCGAAGGTTGCTGCAGGCGGGCATCCGGCTGAGCGGATTGCTGAACGACGTGTTCGCATCGCCCTGACCCGCATGTCATGCGCCCACGAGCATGAGCGCACCGGCCGCCAGGGCGAGCCCCGTGATGGTGACCTGCAATTGCCGTTCGCGGATCCTGCCGGACATCCGCACCCCGGCGGGCACGCCAACGAGCGATCCGGCCGCCATGACCATGGCGGTGGCAATATCCATTTGGCTGCTTCCGGCATAGATGATGGAACTCGCAAGGGTCAGCAGTAGCGCGATGAAAATCGACGAGCCCACCGTGTCCACCGCGGTCAGGCGAAAAATGACGATCATCAGGGGAACGATCAGTACGCCGCTGCCCACCGAGGTGGCAGCAATAAGTCCCCCGATTACGGTACCGAGCAATGGCACGAGGACGATCTTCGCTCCCGTGACCCGGACCCGGTTCCGAATCCGGTCGCCCGTCGCCGCGCGCGAGCCCCGCCCCATGAGCATGTGCCACAGGATCAGCAGAGCCGACAGAATGACCACTGCCGCGATGAACTGGCGGAGATTCGACTGAAGTGCCTGCCAGGCCGTACCCGACGGATCCAGGGCGCCGGTGTAGTCCGTGATCCACAACGCCACGGCCACGGTCCCCGGCACCGCCCCCGCGAGAAGATACGCCGAGGTCCTGAACCGGATGGTGCCCTGCCTGAAATGGAAGATGGCCGCCGGGATTTTGCAGAGGCAGGTATAGAGATGGGCGGTGCCCACAGCTACCGTGGAGGGAAGACCGAATCCGAGCGTTAGAACCGGCAGTATAAGCACCCCGCCGCCGATTCCGGTCATGCCGATGCAGGCGCCGATCAGTGCGCCGGCGCCCAGCTGCATGACCGTTGTCAGGACATCCACTTTACCTCGTTTTCCACTATCGCTCGTGATCCTGCAAGCGTTTCTGTTTCCAAAGGCTGTGCTGAGCACAACCAAAACGCCCGATCACATCATACGCTTGATGATTCGCTCGGACTGATTCCGGCTGATACCCAGTTCACGCCGGGCTAGCGCGCCTCCTTCGTCCAGCACCGGTTCCTGGTCTCCCAGCGAGGGCGCACCGGTTTTCTGAAAGAACAGGCCCGTGTAGATCTCGTCTCCCCAGATCATCGCCTTTTCGCAGGCCGTCTTCCAGTCGCCCGGATCGTGATTTTCGTCTTCCAGTTTCTTGACACGCTGCTTGAAGAAGGGGTAGTCGTTGTCCTTGTTGAACGTGACGCAGGGGCTGAATACGTCGATCAGAGCAAAACCCCTGTGACGAACAGCCTGTTCAATGAGCCCGGTCAGGTGGCGCGCGTCGCCGCTGAAGGCCCGGGCTACGAAGGTTGCGCCGTTCATGATCGCCGCGGTGATGGGATTGATCGGCATCTCTACGCTGCCGAAGGGGGTGCTCTTGGTTCGCATGTCGATACTGCTGGTAGGCGACACCTGGCCTGTGGTCAATCCATAGATCTGGTTGTCCATGACGATGTAGGTCAGGTCCACATTCCGCCGTGCCGTATGGGTGAAGTGGTTTCCGCCGATTCCATATCCATCGCCGTCGCCTCCGGTGACGAACACGGTCAATTCGTGGTTGGCCATTTGCGCACCCGTGGCGACGGCCAGTGCGCGGCCGTGCAGGGTATGCATGCCATACGAGTTGAAGAAGCCCGGAAAATTCGAGGAGCATCCGATACCGCTGATCGTGAGGATCTCGTGAGGGCGAAGTCCGAGGTTCACGCATGCCCGTTGCAGACTGCTCAACACGCCAAAATCGCCGCATCCCGGACACCAGTCCGGATCCACCTTGCCCTTGAAATCCTTTGCTTTCAAAGGAACCGCAGGTTTTGCTTCCACTTCCGCACGCGTTGAAGTTTCCACTGCCATGATGGGACTCCTTAGACGATGACTTCCTGATAGGGCACGTAGATGTCCGTCGTGCCGGTCAGTAGTTCCTTTACGCCATCCACGATATGATGGGGCATGAACGGTTCGCCGTCGTATTTCCGGATATGGCCGTCCGCCGTCAATCCGGTCTCGCTGCGCAGGTAGCGGTGAAACTGGCCGGAGTGGTTGTTTTCGACGATCACCGTGCGCTTCGCCTTGGCAAATACCTCCGCGATGGTCTTCGTATGAAGCGGGATGATCCATTTGACGGGCAGGTGATTTACGGCGATGCCCTCGCTATTCAGCGCCTCCACCGCCTCCCGGATCACACCGCGGGTCGATCCCCAGCCGATGAGCGTGACTTCGGCGTCGGCAGCGCCCGAAAGCGCCGGCGGTTCGATATGGCCCGCCAGGTTCTTGAACTTCCGGGCTCGTTTCTCAACCATCTTGCGGCGTTTGTGGGGGTTGGTGAACTCGTCGCTGACCAGGACGCCGTCTTCGTCGTGTTCGTCCGTGGCCACCACGTGGGCGTAGCCTTCCGTGCCCGGCAGCGCCCGCGGGGATATGCCGCTTTCGGTGTTTTCGTAACGCAGGTAGCCGTTGCTCGGTGCCCCGACGAGTCCGTGGCCGTTTGCCGCCTGCGAACCCGTCGGCCTGTCGCTCGCGTCCGCATGGGATTCGGTGATCAGACTACCCCGGTCGATCTCCGGTTGCATGTTGATGGCATCCGGGTCGACGCTGAAGGTACCCTCGGAAATCAGCAGATCCGAAATCACGATGCCCGGGCATTGAAACCGGTCCACCAGGTTGAACAATTCCGGCATGGTGTTGAATGCGTCCAGCGCGTCGGTCGGCGCTACGATGAATCGCTCGAAATCTCCCTGGCTGGCACCCAGAATCTGCCAGAGGTCGCCCTGCTCCGTCTTGGTGGGTACGCCGGTGGAGGGACCGGCACGTTGCACGTCGATGAACACGACGGGAATCTCCATCATGGCCGCGCTGCCGACCGCCTCCGTCATCAGGGCGAATCCGCCGCCCGATGTGGCGCACATGGAACGACAACCCGCGTGGGCCGCGCCAATCGCCATGTTGGCCACGCCGATCTCGTCCTCGACCTGACGCACCATGATACCCAGTTCCCGCGCGTTCTTCGCCATCCAGTGCAGGACGCCCGTGGAGGGACTCATGGGGTAGGCGCAATAGAACTTGACGCCCGCCGCCGCGCCGCCCATGGCCAGCGCATCGTTGCCGTTCCATACCGCCAGCGGTTTGTCACCCGTGGGTACGGACCGGGGAAAGGGCTCGAAGTGCGCCGCAGCGTAGTCGTACCCCGCCCGTGCCACGCCCACGTTCTCGTCGACGACGTCCTGGCCCTTCCGTTTGAACTGCATGGTGAGAATGTCTTCCAGGATCTGGAAGTCCATATCGAGCAGATTCAGGATTGTGCCGAGGGCTACGGTATTCTGCACCAGCTTGTTGCGGTTGCCGTCGGTCAGCTCGGCGATGGGCAGCGGGCAGCCGTGCACACCGTCTCCAGGGGTTCCGGACGTGATGGTGTCGCTGTTGTATATGACGCGTGTTCCAGACCCCATGAGGCCCAAATGGCGGTCCATCGTATCCTGGTTCAGACAGACCAGCAGGTCGAGTTTGTCGCCGTGGTTGTGGACCGGCTGATCTGAAACTCTGATCGTGAGGAATATATGTCCGCCTCGGATGATCGACTGGTAGGCGTTATAGGCATTGAGATGCAGTCCGCGTCGGATGCAAATCCGGGCTAGCACGTTGCCCGGCGTGGCAATGCCCTGACCGGCCGCGCCCCCTATGGCAATGGCAAAATCGAATCTGTCTGAACTCATCGGCTTCTCCTGTCTGACGGTCGTTGACAATCCGGATTCTGCTGATTTAGAAAAAGTACGCTTAGTCTGATGCGTCGATGTGCAGTGGGAATCTGTAAAATACACCGTACGCGGGAAAGTGTCAACCCCATCCGTCCGCATGCGGGACCAAACGGCCGGTTCGGTCCTGGCGGGCGTGGCGCAAGGTTTGCGTGCCGGGAACGATCCCGGATCGGCAACCGATGGCGACAAAGATCCATTGACGCGGTTGAAATTGCGGGATAACATGATTTGATACGGTGCATTGAACACGCCTGGCGGGGTTTGACCTATGCGCAGTACCGATTTGGTCCGGCAATACGAAGAAGACGGCTACGTGGTCCGGCCCGGGGTCATCGACTCTGACCTGACCGCCGAGGCCCAGGGCCACATCGAGTGGATGGGCAGGCGGTATCCCGACATCCGGCCCGAGCAGTACCATCACCAGCTGATCGTGGACGATCCGTTCTGGATACGCCTCTGCACCGATCCGGCGATTATCGACGTCGTGGAGCCGTTCCTGGGGCCCGATATTGCCCTGTTCGCAGCACACTACATCAGCAAGCCCCCGCGGGACGGACAGCCTGTGCTGTGGCACCAGGACGGCAACTACTGGCCGCTGGAACCCATGGAGGTCATCACGGTCTGGCTGGCGGTGGACGATTCGGTCCCGGAGAACGGATGCATGCGGGTCATCCCCGGCAGCCAGCGGGACCAGAAACTGTACCGGCACCGCGTATCGGACGGCGACAACGTGCTGCGTTCGGAACTGGACCTGCGGGTGGATGAAACCGGGGCGGCGGATGTCGTCGTGCCCGCGGGCGGCGTATCGCTGCACGATCCCTATCTGATTCACGGATCAAGGCCCAACCTGTCCAACAGACGCCGCTGCGGGTTGACGCTGCGATACATCCCCACGACTACGCGCATCAAGCGCGATCGGTTTCCCGCCTACCTGTGCCGCGGCAAGGCCATGGAGGACATCAACTACTACCCGCCCCTGCCCAGGTTCCGCCCCGGCGATCACTACCCGTTCAAAGGGTGTGACCGGCCGCCATGGATTTGACGGCGGGCTCAGCGTCTTCAAATCACCCCCATTTCCTTCAACTCCTGCCTGACGGCGTACATGGTTCCTTCGGTGGCGAGCACCCACAGCCGTTCACCCGGGTTGAGCCGGCGCATGAGGTCGTGGAAGACGTCGCTGACATCCGAGGCCAGGATCATCTCCTCCGCGTTCATCTGCTCGTCCATCAAGGCCAGGTGCGCGCCGCCGCTGCCGGCGACGTGCAGCGATCGCGACCGGTCCGCCAAACTCGCCAGATCACCGTCCACGATCCAGGGACCGTTTTCTCCGCCATGCACCGAGTCGTCCAGGAGAAACAGAAAATGACCTTGCCGGCGGTCCAGCCGGCACGTCCTGAGCGCCTCATGCAGCGATATCCTGTTCTTGATCGTCATCAGGCGTGCTTCCCGCTTGTGAATCACCACCCGGTCGTCCCGCCCTCCGGTCGAAGTCACTGATTCGAGTCCCTGGCGTATCGTCACGGGACTCAGGTCGAGGACGACGGCCGCGGCGGCCGCAGCCACCGCATTGTACACATTGTGTAGTCCCGTCAGCTGGAGACATACGTCCATGCGTCCCCGTGGTGTGATGAGGCGGAAGCGGGACGCTTCGCTGCCCAGTTCCACGTCGATGGCATAGACCGTCGGCATCGGACGTTCCCAACCGCAGCGTGCACAGGCATAGTCTCCCAGGTGGGCCAGACAGGCGATACGGTAGGCAAGGGGAGTGCGGCATCGCGGGCATGGCACTTCGGGCCTGGATGTTTCCGGCCGGTGCAAGCGCTCGTCCTCCACGCCGAAGTAGGTCAGTCGGGGCGGCACGCCGCGTGTGAGACTGCCGCAGATCATGGGATCGTCTGCGTTGACGAGCAGGTTGCTGCCCACGGCCATGGTGTCGAACCAAGTGCACCATTTCCTGGTCAGGGCAGCTGGACCGGTCCGCTGGTCCAACACGTTGTCGTACAGGTTGTTCAGAACGAGGGTATGCGGACTGCATATCCCGATTGCCCGGCCGAGCCTGCCTGTTTCGAAACCGAAGACACCATAGTCCGCCCGGATCACGCCCCGGGCGTTCGTCGCCTGTACCAGCGTGGAGATCATCTCGTCGATGGAAGAAGGGGCGGTGTCTTCCGGATAAAGCGTGCGGGCATCGACTTGCCGGAGAATCGCGGCCAGGATGTGACAGGTCGTGTGCTTTCCGTTCGTGCCGGTTACGGCGGCGATACCCTTTTTGAACTGCTGTGCCAAGGATCGGGCCAGGCCCGGCCAGGCGATGGCGGTGAGGGTACCGGGCGGGATGCGTCCGCGGGAAAAATCAAACAGATCGGCTGTGCTCGCGACGGTTTTGTCAATCGAAAGGACAGCCGATCTGAATATGCGCATAGGAGGTTGATCAGTGGCGGGGAATCAACCCTTGTCTATATTCTGGCGCCGCGCCACTCGTCACGGTCGCCGGAGATGTCGACGATGTTGCCATCCGGATCGATGGCCTTGAAGGCGATTTCCGGCGGGGTCTCGGACGATATGGCGTCCCGGCCCTTCACGGTCTTTGGCGCTTCCGCCCCCCAGTTCCGCACCCGGTGCCAGGCAGCCTCGAGGTCGTCCACCAGTACGCCGAAATGGATGTATTCCTCGCCTTCCTCAAGCGTCGGCCGTGACGAATCATCGTGCGGCAGCAGGGTGATGTTGCAGGTGCCGTCGCTGAGATCGACCGCTTCGCCGTTGCCCCGGCGCCCAACAAAGTCGAAGCCGATCACGTCTTCGTAGAAACGCTGCGAGATCGCCACGTCTCGACAACGCAACGCCAGGTGACGCAAAAACGCCATGTCGGATCCCTCCGGAGTGCTCGTTCAGACCGTTCCGCCTTTACGCGCCGGACGGTCTAGAGTCGCTTTTCTTTGGTAATCTCCTCAATCGCTCCGATGAACTGATCGGTCTGCGCGTCGGTCACCATGACATGCATCGAAGTCCGGTTCGCGTCCCAGTTTATCTCGTGATGCGTGACGTTGCGGATGTAAATCCGGTGACGTTCCCAAAGCATGGTGTTGAGCGCTCTCGTGTTCACCCCGTTTACCTTGAAGGAAACGAGCGCCGCGCTCATTCGGGGATCGGGCGAACTGTATACTTCCACGCCATCCATATTGCGCAATGCAGTGGCCACGCGCTCGGCCTGATAGCGGTTTCGACGCTCGATCGCCGCGGGACCGATCATGTTGTGGAAATCCAGCGCCGCGTCGATGGCGACACGGGCCGGGGTATTGGCGGACCCCCTCAGTTCGAATTTGGCAGCGCCCGACAGATACTCTTCGTAGTACGTTTTGGCGGCGCCCATGGGCTCCTGACCGTACATGGTCAGGCCGTTGACGGGACCGGAATAGAGGGTTGGCCATACGCGGTCCAGGATGTCCTCCTTCACGTAGAAAAAACCCGTGTACATCGAGGCCAGCATCCACTTGTGGCACGGCCCCGCGTACATGTCGCAACCCAGGTCGTGCACGTTCAGGTCGAGCATGCCCGGAGGTTGTGCTCCGTCTACCAGGGTGATGATCCCGCGGGCGCGGGCCATCTCGCAGATCTCCTTCACGGGCAGGACGAGTCCGTCGCCATAGTTTACATGGCAGAAGCTGAGCAATTTCGTGCGCGGGGTGATGGCCGCCTCAAAGGCCTTGAGCAGCGCGTCGGGATCGTCGGGTGGATGGTAGGCAGGGGACGACAGGTCGATCATGACCGTCTTCGTTCCCTGACGCACCGCCCGAAGGTTGATGGGCTGCACTCCGCTGGAGTGATCGTGATTGGTCGTCACGATCTCGTCGCCCGGTTCCAAGTCGATGCCGAACGTGCCGAAGACCATGCCTTCGGTCGTGTTGTTGGTGAAGGCGACCTCGTTCGGCTTGCAGCCGATGTATTTCGCCATCTTCGCGCGCATCTTGGTCCGGAAGTCGCTGTTGTACACGTAACTGGTATAGCTCTTGTAATCGGCGTTCACGCCTTCCATCGCGGCGATCTGCGCCCGGTGCACGGGGGCCGGCGAAGGTCCGCGCGTTCCGGTGTTCATGTAGGAAACGCCCTCGCGGACGAGGAATTGGTCCGCTACCCAGTTCCAGTACGCGACATCGTCGGGATCCGGCGCCTCGTCGGCGGGGACAGGCGGTTTCGATCTGGCGTCTCCCGCCAGGGACAGCAGGGCCGTTCCGGCGGCGAGTCCGCCGGCGATCCGTCCGATGAAGCCACGCCGCGACAACGCCTTCAGCTTTTCCGGATCCTCGTATTGCCAATCGAAGTTAGAACGGGTTTCTTCCGGAATCATGGTGTATCTCCTGACTGATACCATACGACACGCTCCATCCGAAGAATCGATGCAAGCCATCGTGTCGGACCGTGCCGAGGGCGAAAACAGCACATTTCGTCTAAGAATCTGTATAACTGAAGTATATAGGGGACCCGGCGCGTCTCCAAGTAAAAACCGCAATTCGGGGATTTGGAACGTCCGGCGCCGATTTCTGGTTGCGGGGCCGACCGCACACCGCTTACTTGATACAGGCAACCGCATTCCTTGCTACGGCGACGCCCGGGCACACGTGCCTGCGCAGCATAGCCGATATCCGACTTGGCGCAAAAGCCGATACCGTCGTGAAGTAGAGAGGCATCCGCCATGAAAATCGAAGACATCGCCTCCTACTTCATCGGAGGCGCATACGTCATCCGCATCCGGACCGACAGCGGGCTTACCGGGGTTGGCCAGACGGCCTGCTGGGGCTATCCGGAAGCGGTGCACCAGATTGTGGAAAGGTTCAAAGCGTACCTGGTCGGACAGAATCCGTTCCGCATCGAACATCACTGGCAATATCTCTATCGCATGTCGCCCTTCAGGGGGAGTGCGCTGTCCGGAGCGGTCAGCGCCGTCGACATAGCCCTCTGGGACATCAAGGGGAAACACTTCGGCGTTCCGATCTGGGAGCTGCTCGGCGGCAATTGCCGGGACCGGATCAGGCTGCACCTGCTGGGCGGCGGCGGCACCCCGGAGACCATGCACGAGTCCGCCAGGAACGCGGCTTCGGAGGGATTCACGGCATTCAAGTTCGACCCGCTTCCGGGCGGTTATCAGAACATGGCCCAGGACCGGTTGATACGCACCGCCCGGGACCTCGTCGCAGCCGCGCGCGAAGGCGGGGGGCCCGATCTGGATCTCATCGTGGAGGTCCACCGCAAACTGACGCCGCTGACCGCCATGCCCCTGGCCAATGCCCTGACCGAATTCAATCTCTACTTCATTGAGGACCCCATCCAGATCGACAGCATCATGGCGCAGGGTGAAATCGCCCGGCGAATCGGTATACCCGTGGGGAACGGGGAACGCCTGAACACCATTTGGGAATTCCAGGAACTCCTGGCCCACGGCGGACCGCAGTATGTGCGGCCGGACGTTGCCCTCGCCGGCGGCCTGACCCATTGCAAGAAGATCGCCGCTATTGCCGAAGCCCACCACTGTGCGGTAGTCACACACAATTTCCTGACGCCCCTCATTACCGCCGCTTCCGTTCATCTGGACACCTGCATACCCAACTTCGTGACGCAGGAGTACAGCCGGGCGGACGAGTCGGAGGCCAGCAGGGTTTACCGGACCAGTATACGGCGCGAAGGGGGCTACATGCCGATTCCCCAGGGCCCGGGCCTGGGCGTGGAACTCGATGATGCCTTGCTGGAGGGCGCGGCGTTCGCGCCAATGAATACGGCGAATACGTTGCTCAGGTCGGACGGCTCGGTGGCCAACGCGGTCTAGGGCTTTGCGGAGGGGCCGCCGGTCGGGAGGATGAGAGGGTCCATGCGTCGATTCAGCATATTCCATCCGCTGTGGATGGCATTTTACGACGGGGCGATTTACGAGGATGTGGTCCGGCACTGGCGAAACCGAACCTTTCTCTATCTTCTCCTCCTGTTGGCCCTGACCTGGATTCCCTTCACCCTCCAGATACAGAGCGAGGTGGATAACTGGATCGACCGGGAAGCCCCTTTCTATATCGACCAGATGCCCGATCTGCGTCTGGCCGATGGCGAGCTGTCCTCTTCCTCTTCCACGCCGACGCGCCTGCAGCACCGCGACGGCACAGCCCTGGCCGTCATCGACCCTACCGGGCAGTACGGCAGCCTGGACGACACCGACGCGCCTGTACTGGTAACGCGAACCCAGATTTTCATCCGGGGCGAGGGTGGACAGGTCGATGCGAGTCCGTTGCCGGACGGACCGCCGGAAACCCTGACGCGGGAGGATCTATACCTGATTGCCGACTGGACGCGCGGCTTGGTCAATACGCTGCTTTTCCCCGTCCTGCTCATGCTGTCCTGCGCGTACCGGATCCTGCAGTCGCTGCTCTACGCCTACGTGGCCTCCTTTTTCACGACGTCCTCCGGAAACCCGTTGCCGTATCGGACACTCCTGAACCTGGCGATGATCGCCATCACGCCGGCCGTTGTGCTGGACAGCGTACACCTGCTCATGGAATCCCCGCTGCCGGACTGGTTCTGGTGGCCGGCCTGCGTACTGTTGTCCCTGGGCTACTTGCGGTTCGGCATTCGGATCGCCTTGATGTCGGATACGCGCGACACGGTCCAGCGCGTGTAGTCCGGGACGTCCGGGAAACATGCCCGGGGACGTGTTCGCCATATCGCATGATGCGAAATGCATGATCAGACAGATCGATCCGGAGGTCGAACAGAATGGTCTTTGTTCTGCCCGTTACCGGCAGATGGAAGGAACCGCCGTGAAACGCATACTATTGCTGATCAACGGACACGCGCCGCCGTTTAGCCAGTTCGCCGCCATGTTCTCCGGGATCGTACAGGGAGCTTCGCAGTTTACGCTGGAAGTCGCCGATGACCGGAACGTCCTGTGCGACCCGTCGGACTACGATGCCGTGGCGTTGTACATATCTTCCGGCGAACTGACCCGGGATCAGGAACTGGGGATCACAGGTTACGTGCGGAACGGGGGCGGTTTGCTGGCCGTGCACACCGCGAACGCCGGGCTGGCGCAATACGCCGACTATATCGAGATGATCGGCACCGAATTCATCGGGCACGACCCGCTGGGCGACTTCGAAGTGGAGGTGGACCCGGCCTTCGACGCCGTCCTGCCCCGTCTGCGTCCGAGTTTCCGCATAGAGGATGAATGCTACAAAATGGACATCAAGACGGAAGCTCCGCTCAGGTGGTTTCAGCACGGGATATGGAAACTCGAACGCAAACCCCTGGGTTACGTGCGGGACTACGGTCGGGGACGCGTATTTTACACGGCCCTCGGCCACGACAATCGCGCTTTCGCGCATCCCGACTTCCAGGACCAGTTGATCAAGGGACTCCGCTATGTATGCGGGATGTCCGAAGGATCGCCCGTTCGCATCGGACTGGTGGGATATGGACCGCTGTTCGGCATGGGGAAACACCATAGCGACCAGATCGCCGCGACCTCCGGTTTCGAGCTGGGGGCGATCTGCGACCGGGACCCTGCCCGGCTGGAAGCGGCTCGGGAGGAACAGGGTGAACACGTACCGGTGTTTTCGGATGCCGGGGAGATGGCCGGAAGCGGATGCATCGACCTCGCCATCGTCATCGTGCCCCACGCCTACCACGCGTCGGTGGCGAAGCCGCTGCTCGACGCCGGTCTGCATGTCATCACGGAAAAACCGTTCACGGTACACGTTTCCGAAGCGGACGAACTGATCGCGCTGGCCAGGGCGCGGGGCGTCATGATCTCGGTTTACCACAACCGGCACTGGGATCCGGACATCCTTTCGATGAAGGAGATCATCGACCGGGGGGATATAGGCGAGGTATACGCGATTGAAAGCGCGCTGGTCGGCTACGGCCTGCCGGGTCAGGCATGGCGATCCGACAAGGCGATTTCCGGTGGCGCGATGTACGATTTTGGCGCCCACAACTTCGAGAAGATCCTGCAACTGGTACCGCAGTATGACGGGCAGGGAAACCGCATCAACAAGCGGGCGACGCTTTACGGAAACTACATGAAGCGCGTCTGGCACAGCAGCACCAACGAGGACTACTGCCGGGCCTACGCCCGTTTCGATTCGGGCCTCGAGGCGCAGTTCATCACCTCGTCCATCCATGCTTCGCCCAGGCCCATGTGGATCGTTCTCGGCACTGCCGGATCCATTGTCATGGAAGGCGGAGACGGTGCGGGGACGGTGACCATGGCTTCGGCGGACGGCCGCCATCGGGTCGTCGAAGTGAAACCGTATGCCCGGGGATCGTCTTGGCACAGCTACTACAAGAACGTAGCCGATCACCTGCTTGCCGGTCTTCCCCTGGCGATCACGGGGGAATGGGCAAAGGGGCCGATACAACTCATCGAAGGGTGTGAAACGGCATCGAAAGAGAACCGTCTGGTGGAAGTCGAATTCGACTTCTGATCACCGCAAACCCGCAAATGATCCTACCGACATGACAACGAAAGAGAAACTGGAAGCGGGATTCTCCCTGCTCGCCATCCTCGCGCTCTGGCCGGTGATACTGGGTTGGGAAAATCCGGCCTACCAGGTTGTTCTGGGCGTGATCCTGGTCGTGTTTATCGCGCTGGTGGTCCACAAGTTTCGTCGTATCAGGGCGATTTACAACAAAACCAGACTGGAAGCGAAGAAGCGCAGGCCGGCCGGCGGGAAAATGGACGAACCCTTCCGTTGATGCGCCGGCACATGTTGATGCGCTGCGCATAGTGCGTTTTTGTCCTGTGCCGGACCGTTGCCGAAGTACCGCTGCGCTGTCAGGCGTATTTCCCGGGAAGATCCGGGGCGGAAACCTCATCGAGCCGGGCGCGGTCTTCCGGTTCGAGCGACCAGCCCACGGCCCCGAGCGATTCCTCGACCTGTGCAGGGAAGTCCGGGCCGATGATGGGTGCGGTTACCTCGTCGTGGTCCAGCAGCCAGGCCAGCGCGACCTGGCCGGGTGTCTTGCCGTATTGCTCTCCCACGCTGATCAGCGTCTGCACGATGCGGTCCAGCTGCTCCGTCATGGCCTCGTCAAAGGGATAGAACTGGCGGCTCAGCCCCGGGCGCGGGTGCTTTCCCCAAGGGCTGTGGTCCGGAGGTCTGGCCCCGCGGCGGAATTCGCCGCTCAGCAGGCCGATGGCAAGCGGACTGTAGCACATGAGGCCCAGTCCGTGGTCTCTGGCCATGGGCATGAGTTCCAGTTCAGTCTCCCACCGGGCAAGCAGGCTGTAGTTGTCCTGGAGGCAGACGAAGGGTTCGAGGTTGCGCCGGTCGCTGGTCCAGAGGGCCTCCATCACCTTGTATACCGGCCAGTTGCTGCAGCCGATGTAGCGGACTTTGCCCTGGCGCACGAGATCGTTGAAGGTCGACAGGGTCTCCTCGATCGGTGTGTGCGGGTCGAAACTGTGTGCCAGATAGAGGTCGATGTAGTCGGTCCGCAACCGTTTCAGGCTGGCTTCCACGCCTTGCATCAGGTTGAAACGCGACAACCCGTTGTAGTTGGGTCCATCGCCCGCCGTGCCGAAGATCTTGGTGCACAGCACAACGTTGGCTCGCCGGCCCTTGAGCGCCTTCCCGACGATGCGCTCGGACCTTCCCTCCCCGTAGAATGCGGAGTCGATGAAGTTGCATCCCAGGTCGAGGGCCGTCTCGATCACCCGAACGCCCGCGTTTTCGTCAATCTCGCCCCGGAAGGCGGTTCCGAGGCAGATCGGCGACACCTGCAGGCCGGTTTTGCCCAGATAGCGATATTCCATGGTTCATCCTTTCAAGTCCGGGGAACGGCAGTTTCGACGAAGGCCTTTTCAAGGGTCCGGTAACACAGGGCGGCCGCTTCGAAGGGGTCGTACCCCGGACGCCGCTGCACCATGTTGCTCACCTCGGCCGTGATGGACCCCTTGTATCCGGCGGCGTGCATGGCGCGCAGGTAGGCGGCGAAGTCGAAGTCGCCCTCTCCGGGTATGAGAAATTCGAAATCGGGCATGCGGCCCCGCTGGTCCTTGACATGGGTATGGACCGCGTAGGGCGCCATGAGCCGCACGGCCTCGTCCATCGGCATCCCCAGGACGTCGAAGTGACTGATATCGAAATTGAGCCCAAGGTGGGCAGAATCCACCGTCTCCACGAGCTGGACCGCCTTCTCCGCGGTGTCCAGGGCGGATCCCACATGGGCTTCCATGCCAATCACCACATCCCTGTCCACGGCGTAGTCCACGAGGACGCGGACCCGGTCGAAGATGAAATCCGGGCGGGCTTCCCAGTCCTCGGGTTCACCGCCCAGCACGGTGTCCAGAACCGGCGCACCCTGCCCGTCGCTCCACTCGGCGCACAGGTCGACGGCCTGCTTGAGCACGCGCATGTTCTCTCGGTGACTGTCGGGGTCTTCGTCGAGGAGCGAGCGGTGGGCGGCAACGGCGGGCAGCCTCAGGCCGTATTCGGCCAAGCGCGCCTTGATGCGCCGTCGTTCCCCGGTGTCCAGCCGGTCCACAGCCGTCGTATAGTGCGGAAGTACCGTCAATTCCACCGCGTCGAATCCCTGCTCGCTCAGGAACGACAATGCCCGGTCCACGGGAACGTTCGGCATGCCCCAGGTTGTATAGCCAATCTGCATGAGTGCGTCTTTTCGGATTGATGCCGGTGTTGTCTTCGGTATCGGCTAGAGCATGCCGCGATCGGTCAGAAACGCCTTGAGTCGTTCCATCTCCTCGTCCGACAGATCGGGCAGGGGACTTCTCCGCCATCGCCCGCAGATGCCGGCCAGCTCCAGGACGGCATGTTGCGCCGCGTCGCCGCCGGCTGGAAAGGTATTGTACAGATAATCGAAAAGCGGCATGTCGTAGCGTGCGACAATATCAACAGCCGAATCCATGTTCCGGTTTTCGATGGCGGCCCAGTAGGCATGAGACACATCGGGCTTGAACTTGATAAAGGTGGACATGTATCCGTCGCATCCATACGGCAGCATGTCCATGTGGGTCTGCTTTTGACCCCCGGCGAAAATCACCCATTTGCCGCGTGCTCTCGCACACGCCCCCCGGGCGAAATCGGGACCGAAATCTTCTTTGAATCCTACGATGCCGGGTACTTCGTCCAGTAGCCTTTCAACCGTTTCCAGCGCTCCCCGGACGCCCACGCTCGCCAGACCGGCGCTCAGTATGAACGTGGGCAGCGTCCTCGATACCGCGGCGAAGTACGCCACGAGTTCGTCCACGGTCATCCCCCGGTCGGGCGGCACCACGATCACCGCGTCCGCACCGCAATGCCGGGCGTATTCGGCGAAGGCGGTGGTCTGCCGCGTGGACCAGAAGCCCGCACTCGCGATGAACAGCGCGCGCTGGCCAACGACGTCTGCGGTAAATGCCGTCAACTCGGCGATTTCGGCCTCCGTGAGTAGCTCGTACAGACTGTCCCCCGGAGTAAACAGCACGGTTCCGGCCCCGGAATCAATGCAGAACTCAACGAAACGGCGCAATCCGTCGTAATCGATGTCGTCCTGCTTGAGAAAGGGGGTGTTGATCGAGGCGACGGGGCCCGACAGGTGGTGTCTGAGGCGATCGATGTCCATCATTCGCTGCCTATTCCGACCAGGAGTCGAAGGGGTTTCCGGTTTCGGCAAGGGGAAAGGTCACCCGCGAGCCCGTGATATGGGAAAGATGCGCCCCCATGGCCATTTCGATATGACGCCGGGCCGTGTGCGCATGGCAAAGTTCGTATTCGGGTTTCTTGCCCTCGATGAGATCCAGCATGGACCGGGCCATGCGGTGGTGGGCGTTGATCCACTTCTGCCCACCCGACACCCGCTCGTGGGCGAGTACTTCCCAGCGGTCGTCGTCGAAGGGCTTCGGGTTGGAAAGGGGATGGTAGTAGATGTCCGGACCGTCCTGCGTGGGACCGGGGAGGACCAGCGTGCCTGCTGTTCCGTGAATGTCGATACGATAGGGATTTTCGAGTCCGTCGCCTGCGAAGGACTCGAATTCCGCGTTGAAACCGTCGAACTGATAATGCGCCCACATGCCGTTGCCCGCGGAAGTACCCATGCCGAACAGCCCTTCTTTCCGGTCCGACGGAAGAGCCGGTCGTCCGTCCTGGGTTATGATCGCCTGGCACCAGGCAGGTTCGCCGAAAAGCTGCCACAGGAAATCGAAGAAGTGGGGATACAGATCGATGAACCACTGGTCTCCCCCGTTTTCACCCCCGAAACCGTACATCCGGGCCCACCGCGGCTCCCCGATCCGCCCCTCCCGGATCATCGGGATGGCCTGACGCTGGATTTCCGGTCGGCCCCGCCACGGGTGCGCCATGATCAGCAGAACGCCCGCGCGGTCGCAGGCTTGCAGCATGGCGTCCACTTCGGCCGGGGTACGCGCCAGCGGCTTTTCCGCATATACGTGGACGCCGTGCTCTGCCGCCGCCTTGACCATGTCGAGATGATTGCTCATCTCGTGGGTGGCCAGGACGACGATGTCCAGGTCTTCCGCTTCCAGCATGTCCGTGTACCGCGCATAACCCGATCGTGCTCCGGTGCGTTGCAACGCGGCCTCGCGTCCTGTTTCGTCCGGATCGGCCAGGCCCGCGATTTCGGCGCCGTCGACGCCCACAAAGGCCTGATCCAGGGAATGTCCGTAATCTCCGCAACCGGTGTGCCCGATTATGCCGACTTTCAAGACTGTGCTCCTGTTCGGTTATGGTTCGGTGTCGGGAGCGCGTTCCCGGTCAGACAACGACGACGCGTTCGGTCTGGATGATAAACACCTGCGCGCCGCCCACCATGGTCGTTACTGCTTCGCCGAGCCCAAGCGCGTCGAGATGGGTGCCGATCTGCGCGACATCTATGGCTTCCTCCCGAGGATGGCAGTGCGTCTGGACGAGATCAAGCACGGCAGGCACCTGCTCGTCGGTCACCCCGATCAACAGGGTGACGTTGCCCGCGCGCAGGAATCCGCCGGTGCTGCCGATCTCGGTGAATCTGAAGTCGTTATCGATCAGGGCATCGGAAAGATGCCGAATATCCCTTTTGTTGACGATGGCGATCAGCAGTTTCATGGCGCACCTCCCGGTCCCTGTCACCTTCCTCCCGTGACCGATGCGATGGACTCTCCGGCGATGTTGATCATCCGGTCCAGCTCTTCAGCGGTGACGGTCAGCGGGGGCGCGAAGTTGACACTGTCTCCCCGACACCGCGTATAGACACCGTTTTCGAGCATCTTCTTCACGATGCGTCCGCCCACTTTAGACGCGGGATCGTACGGTTTCCGGGATGCAGTGTCTTCGACCACTTCGACGGCGGCCATCAATCCGATGCCCCGGACGTCTCCCACCTGCGGCAGCGCCTGCAATGTCCGCAGGCCGTCCATGAGCCTTGCGCCCATGGTGCGGCTTCGTTCAACGAGGCCTTCGTTTTCGAGGAGATCCAGATTGGCCAGCCCGACGGCACAGCAGGTCGGGTGTCCCGAGTACGTGAAGGAATGGTTCCATTTCCGGTCCTCGGGTGCGTTTTGGATACAGTCGTGTATCCGGTCCGAGACGATGATGCCCCCGAGGGGTACGTAACCGCTGGTCACCCCTTTGGCGAAGGTGATGATGTCCGGCTCGACGCCCCAGTGAGACAGACCGAACCAGTGGCCGATGCGGCCAAACCCGGTGATTACTTCGTCGGCGATCAGGAGCACATCGTGTCTGGTGCAGATCTCCCGCACCCTGGGCCAGTAGTCGTCCGGCGGCACGATGACGCCCGCTGCGCCCTGTACGGGTTCGCCGATGAAGGCGGCTATCGTATCGGGACCTTCCCGCAGGATCGTTTCCTCCAGCGCCCGGGCGCTGGCCTCGCCGCATCCCAGGCCCGGTCTCGACGGCCTGTAGTGGTAGGGATAAGGCGCATCGATATGAACAAATCCCGGAAGACCGGATGCGAAGTCCCCCCAGTAGGCCTCCAGGCCGGTGGCATTCATGGCGCCTATGGTGACGCCGTGATAGGCGTGTCGTCTGGAAATGATCTTGGTCTTCTCCGGCCGGTCGGCGCGTTGCCAGAAGTAGCGCGCCGTCTTGATCGCACTGTCGTTGGATACGGCCCCGCCGGAGGTGAAGAACGTGTAATTCAGCGATCCCGGCGCCAGTTTCCTCAGGCGGTTCGCGAGCCGCACGGCCGGGATGTTCGTCGCCCCGGCGTAGCAGGAAAAGTACCCCAGTTCGGCGATCTGGGCCGCGGCGGCCTCTCCCAGTTCGCGCCGGCCATGGCCTACGTTTACATTCCACAGACCCGATAGCCCGTCGAGATAGCGATTGCCATCCATGTCGAAGAGCGTAGCGCCCTCTGCGCGGACGCAGATCAGGGGTTCGCGATGATCCGCACCGTGTTGCAGTGGATGGATCAGGTATGCGTCGTCCTTCAGCAGTTGCGCCCGATCGCTGTGGTCGCCGTCGGTCATCACGCCGTACTTTCTGCCGTGTGCACTGTGCAATGGCGGTTATTGGATAATTGACAGGATTCCGCATACGGATTATGGTTACCAAGGTTATTATACGAAGCGCATCTCGGACAATCAAGATGAATGAAAGGGAAACGTCCATGTCCGTCGAACACGCCGGGCTCTGGCAGGATGGATGCGAAAGCGCCGTGTCGCTGACCTTCGACGACGGGATGCCGTCCCAGCTGAAACAGGCCCTGCCCCTACTCGCCGAAAACGGTCTGCACGGCACGTTCTACGTCAACCCCCGGGGACCGGACTGGCGCAGTCTGCTGGCACCGTGGAAAGCCGTGGCCTCTGCCGGTCACGAGGTGGGCAACCACACGGTCAATCATCCCTGCTCCTGCGCATTCGGCGATACCCGCGAAGACTGCCTGGAAACGATGACCCTCGACGACATGGCGTGGGAAATCGGCGAAGGCAGGCGGCGGATTGCCGCAGCCGTACCGCAGCAGTCGGACTTCACCTTTTGCTATCCCTGCTACCATGCCCACGTGGGCGAGGGTCCGCGCCGCCAGAGCTACGTTCCGGTTGTTGCCCGGCACCATATCGCCGGCAGGGGCAAGGGGGACTACGCCAATCATCCCCTGACGACCGATCTGCACCACCTCTATTCCTTCCCCGTGGAGCGTCATTCCAGCGCAGAGATGATCGGCCTGGTCGAGGAAGCCGCAAGCCAGGGGCGGTGGGCGGTGCTGACCTTTCACGGGATCTCGGAAGGCCATCTGTCCGTGACGCAGGCCGATTTCAGCGCGTTGTGCGGTTATCTCCGGGCCCACCGCGAGCGGGTATGGACCGCACCGGTCGTCACCGTCGCCAAGGCAATTCGGGCCTGGCGGTCCGCCGGATCGCAGGATCCCCCGGATTCCGCGCCCGACGCCCGGTCCGCATCGTGAACATCCGTCCCATTCCGGTTCTCGTGGGTCCGACCGGTGTCGGGAAGACCGCCGTGGGGATCGAGCTGGCTCGGCGGTGTGGCGCCGAAATCATCTCGGCGGACTCTCGCCAGATATACCGCCACATGGATATCGGTACGGCCAAGCCTGCGACGAATGAACAGGCCGCAGTACCCCATCATCTCATCGACATCGTCGATCCGGACGTGCGGTTCAGCGCCGGCGAATACGGCCGACGGGCGCGCCACGCCGTAAAGGAACTTGCCGACCGCGGAGTACCGGCGCTCGTGGTCGGTGGCGCGGGTCTGTACGTGAAGGCGCTTGCCGGCGGACTATTCGACGCGCCAGCGATTCCGCCGACGCTCCGGCGTCGTCTGACGGACGCCTACCGGAAGGTGTCCACGGCCGCGCTGCATCAGAGGCTGATCAAAGTCGATCCCGCGTCCGCCGCGCGGATTCATGCGAATGACCGGCAACGCATTGAAAGGGCGCTGGAAGTTCACGACGCCACGGGCACGAGCCTCACGTCCTGGTTCGAACGGACGGACCGGAACGCGCGATCCGGCTGCCTGCGGTTGGACCTGATCGGACTCCGGCGGGACCGCAACATGCTGTACCGGAGAATCGACCGGCGAGTCGACAAGATGATGGAGTCGGGCTTCGAGGAAGAGGTCCGAGGCCTCATGAATCGCGGGTACGGGACCGCAACCCATGGCCTGTCGACTTTCGGATACGCGGAAATACTGCGGTACATCCTCGGCGAACTGAATGCGTGTTCCGCCATCGAGTGCATCCGGCAACGGACGAGGCAGTACGCGAAACGTCAGATGACCTGGTTCAGGAAGACGGATGGTATTCGCTGGTTCACCGTCGAGGACGGGGAGGATCCGTGTCATACCTGCGACCGCATCATGCGGTCATTCCCGAACCTGCTAATGCAGTAGCAGCATTTTCCGGGTTATCCGGTTGGACCCGCCACCCGCTTCCTCGGTTGTCATGCGGCAGAAATAGACTCCGCCCGCGACCCTTCCGCCCTGGTCGTCCCTCCCGTCCCAGGTCGTCGTAAACGTACCCCGAAAATGAGGGCCGTCTACCAGGGTGCGGACCCTCCGGCCCAGTATGTTGTACACGGAGACGGAGACGTTGGCCGGCCGGCCGACCTGATACCGGACGGTGGCGGATCCGCTGCCTATGTGAAGCGGATTCGGGAACGTCGCGATGGACGCCGCGATAACCCGGTCTCCATCTGCAAGGTCGGGGTCGTACGTCGCCGTATATGCGTATTCGAAGCCGGTGCCGGCGCGTTCGAGGGACGCCACGACCATGGTGACCGACTCGTACCGCGTCCACCCGGGCACCTCGATGGCGAAGCTTCCTTCGGTCGCGGGATACGTCACCACCGTGTCTACCGCGCCGCTTCCCGCGATGGAAACCCCCCATGCCCCGGTTATGCCCGTGAATTCGATGCGGAGTCCGCCGACCAGGGAAGCATGGGGAACGAAACGTATGTAGTTTGTCGCGAGATGGCCCGGGTAGCGGTCGGCAGGGATGCGAGGCCCTTCGAACCGGTAAGCGGAGGCGCCGGGCTGCAGATCAGGCTCGCGCAGGGTGTGCAGGGCGGTCAGTTCGACCCGGGGATAGCGGCTGCCTTCCTCGTAGAACCGATCCGCGTTGGCCTGTGCTTCGGTGAAGACATTCCATGTGGTGAATTCCTGGAAGGCGCTCGTCAAATCGCTGCCGGCGTCCCGCAATTCCCCGTCTATGGCGTCCAGCGCATGCGTCGTCTCGGACCGTTCCCAGATCTGCCGGATCAGGTCCCGGCCGTGCCGCTTCTCCAGAAACAGCGGCCAGAGGACA
The DNA here is from genome assembly GCA_965200485.1 of bacterium. Lineage (GTDB taxonomy): Bacteria > JAAXHH01 > JAAXHH01 > JAAXHH01 > JAAXHH01 > JAAXHH01. The sequence goes on along the minus strand of CBDAUD010000002.1, from coordinate 1,240,344 downwards.
CCCGCGTATTCAAACTCTCCGTTCTCGGTATCCAGGGCAATCCAGGGTTCCGTCAGGAATCCGCTGAACGTCGGCAGGTAGGTCAGGTAATCGTCCACCTCGTCATAGACCTGTTCCTCGATCCACACCGCGCTTTGTTCCAGCCAGAAGGCCGCTTCTCCGGCATCGTACCCGAACTGAACGGCATGGAAGTACTCGTGGGAGACCGTGATCCGCAGCAGGTCCAGCGCCTTTTCCGGCGTACTCCGGGCCCCGGAAAAATCGTTTTCCAGGACGATGTAGGAAGGAAGCGAAGCGCCGGCGAGGACCGCTTCCGGACGGGCGTAACCGCTGAAATGACGCGGAAGATCGGCGATGTAGACGTCGTATAGGTCGTCTCCGCCATCGTCCGAACCCGCTGCCTCGTATCGGTCGTGATACTGGTGGTCAACGGGCGGTGGGCGATAACCCAGCTCTTCCACGATTACGCGGCGGGACTCTTCCAGAAACGCTGCGCAATGCCGGACATACCGGGGAACGGCGCCGATCCCTGCGTCGTCCAGTTCCGGCCAGCCGGCACCGGGCCGGTCGTCCGTCGTGGTGACGTACCAGATCTTGAAATGTCCGCCGTCGCTGATATAGTACTCGGGTTCAACCGCGTAGGAATGGCCCAAGCCGTCGGTGCGGCCTGCTTCGCCGGGGACGGTAGGCCGGCCCAGTGTCATCCGGGTCGGACGATGGGGTCTCGCGGAAACTCCGTCCGTCCGGGGGTGGGCGGAGGAATGGATATGCAATGTACCGCATCTGTGCGCCGGAGGAGCTTGCGCGAACGCATCTGGTGTGGAAAGCCATACGATGAATGCGAGTATACCATAGACGCACTTCGAACCATGCCGGGAATCAGAGCGTACCATGACCGTATTCAAAGCAGATTGCGTAACTCAGCTAGCCAAGTCGAACGGCAGATCGCTGATTTCACGCAAACGCCGCCCATGAATCAATGTGTTCAACATCTCCGCGTCTGACTCGTTTTCCGCAGCTGAATCGATCAACTCGTGTAACGCAAAATGATACACACAGTCGATATCTCCAGTCCCAAAAGCCAACTATGTAATACGTTTTGGCTTGCCTTTCCGTGGAAGTCCAGATCAGTAAGCAGGGCTTGTTTCAACGAATAGTAGCAACTATTGCTGGACTATTGCTGTACGCGCGAGACGGCTGTCAGTTGTCCATCGCCTCCTCCCGCTGGTGATGGGGCGGAATGGGGAAACGTTCGGCGTAGTGGGACAGATCCCTGCCGGCGATCAGGTCTTCCAGGATGTCGTCGTTCTTGTCCCAGTGCTGCTCGTTGGGATGGATGTCCAGCGCGATGCGCCCCGTGCTGTCGATCAGGTAGGTGACGGGAATGCCGTATTTTTCATTGGTTTTGGCACGGAACTGACGTTCCCAGTAGCCGCGGAAGTCGAAAAGGGAGGTCTTGCTGGTCATGTAGTACGCGATGACCCTTTCGTTCCTGACGGCTATATCCGCCATTTTTTCCGGATCGTTTTTCTCCGCCTCGTCGGCGGGACGGACCAGTCTGGCCGCTTGAAGACCTTCCTGGAATAGTGCGAGTCCGGGACCGAAGCCTTCCTCGAACTCCTTGGGGTCGAGCGGACCTTCATCCTTGTAGAACTTGTTCACGCCGACAAACAGGAAGTCGATTCGCCCTTCGTACTTGTTGGCGATGTTCATCAGGAGTTCCGCTTCCCTGATGCACGGCGGGCACCACCAGGCCCAGAAGTTTACGAACAGCGGTCTGCCCCGATAGTCCTCCAGCGTCACCTTCGTGCCGTCCATGGCATAGACTTCGAAGTTTGGCGCCGTATGGCCGATCTCGGTGCCAACGTCCGCAGCTGCGATGCTCCCGTCCTCCTCTTCGGCGGGCGCGCCGCCGCATGCAATACCGATCATACTGGCAAACAGACAGGGCATCAGCATAGTTCGTATCGTTGTCGTCCGTAAGCGCGGCATACATGACCTCACTGTGGGCTAAAGCAGGCTGAAGGCGGCTGGTTTTCCGGCAGTTCGATAAATGATGGCACGAACAAACTTCGGTAAGTTTACCAAATTTGTCAACAACTATTTTGTGTGGACTTTGCCTGCCGCGGCGGATCACAACCCGCCCAGCTCCGCCTTGAATGCGGCAACCGCCACGGGGATGTCCGGTTGGGAGAGCACGGCCGAGATCGCCGCGACGCCATGGGCGCCGGCTTCACGACACTGACCCGCGCGCACCGGAGTCACGCCGCCCAGCGCGAACACCGGTACTTTCACGGCACGGGCCGTCTGTGCCAGGGCGCGCAGCCCCTTGGCCGGACCGTAGACCGCTTTGGACGGCGTATCGTATACCGGCCCGAAGGTGATGAAGTCGGCTCCGTCCGCTTCCGCCTCCCGCGCTGTTTCCGTACTATGCGTCGAGCAGCCGATCAGCGCACCAGGCTGCAACCGTTCGCGCATCAACCGGGTCGACACGCTCCGTTCAGGCAGGTGGATGCCCCGGGCGCCGCAGGCGAGGGCGACCTCGGCGTTGCTATTGACCATCAGCAGCGGGCGGCAAGTGCGAAGTGCCTGCTGCACCTGGCGAGCCAACGTCAGCAGGTCGGGGGTGTCCAGATCCTTCTCCCGGATCTGGACGGCGCGGACGCCTGCACTGCAGGCTTGTCGCAGCGCCGAAGCCAGCGGTCGTCGCCCGCACCGGTTTCGGTCGCTGATCAGATAGAATCTGAAGTCAACCATGCAACCTATCGCGAAGACGGATGGATCACACCGCCCAGTGGACTGGATGCGGTCGCGTAGGCCTTCATGGGTATCCGGCCCGCTTCGTAGGCAAGGCGTCCTGCTTCCACGGCCTTGCGCATGGCGACGGCCATTTTGACCGGATCCTTTGCGCCGGCCACGCCGGTATTCATCAAGATGCCGTCGCAGCCCAGTTCCATGGCGACGGATGCATCGGAGGCCGTCCCTACGCCTGCGTCGACGATGACGGGAACCCGACTGTTTTCGACAATGATGGCTATGTTGTGGGGGTTGCGTATGCCCAGGCCGGAGCCGATGGGCGCCGCGAGGGGCATGACCGCAACGCAGCCCGCATCCTCGAGTTTCTTGCAGATGATGGGATCGTCGATGGTATAGGGCATGACATGGAATCCGCGGGCGACCAGAAGCCGCGCGGCTTCCAGCGTGGCTTCGTTGTCCGGGAACAGGGTCTTTTCGTCCCCGATGACCTCGAGCTTTACCGTGTCGGTGCCCAGCGCTTCGCGCGCCAGTTCGCAGGTCAGGACCGCATCGTTCGCCGTATAGCAACCGGCCGTGTTGGGCAGCAGCGCGTAGCGGTTGCGGTCGATGTGGTCAAGCAGCGATTGTCCGGAAGGATCATCCAGATCAATCCGGCGAATGGCCACGGTGACCATGCCCGTGCCGCTTGCATCGAGCGAATCACGCATCAATGCAAAGTCGGCATATTTTCCCGTACCGAGGATCAATCGGGATTCCAACGCCAATTCGCCTATGCTCAGGGCACACATGATCATCCGCTCCTTTACCAGTCCAGGGCCGCAGTTTGCAACTGCCGAGTTTCACCATACGTCCACGCATCGCCACGACGACACCGGGTCTCGCCGGACGCCGACGGGTTTCGGCGGTTATCCGCCGGCTACCGCTCGAATCACCTCCACCACATCACCCTCGCAAAGCGAGGTCTTCCCGTGTTCCTTTCTTGGGACTACCGCGCCGTTCAGTGCCACGGCGGTCCCTTCGGAAGATACGTCCAGCTTCGCCAGCAGGCCCGCAATACTCGTGTCGCGGGACAGTTCCCGAGACTTTCCGTTCACTGTTACGTTCATCTTTAAACCTCTTCGGCGACCGTCGGGGCCGTACCGGTCGGGTAGAACCGGTCGGGCAGAAAGGGTTTCATGATCGGGGGAACCCGCTTGCGCAACACGGCTTCGGCCATCAGATCTCCGGTGAGCGGGGCCAGCAGTATGCCATTTCGTCCGTGTCCGGAGGCGGCGAAAAGCCCGGGTGTCCCCGTGGTCCCGAGCACGGGCCATCCGTCCCGTGCCACCGGCCGGAGGCCCGACCATGTGGATTCCAGCGGGCAGGATGCCAGAACAGGCGCAAGTTCGAGTGCGCCGCGAAACAACTGCTGGACTCCGCCCAGAGTGACCTCGTTTCGAAATCCGACCTCCTCGACGGTAGCGCCTACGATCAACCGTCCGTTGGACCGGGGAACCAGGTAGGCGTCCGGGGTGAAGATCGTATGCCTGAATGGCGGCACGGTGCGTGCTCGCAAGGACAGTATCTGACCGCGTACCGGGCGAATCGGAACGCGATGGGCGGGCGAAACGCCGTCCAGGTAGCGCGACCGGCATCCCATGGCGATCACCACCATCCGGGTGCTCCAGTGGCCGGCCGTGGTATCCACACCCGCAACGCGGTGACCATCCAGCCCGATTTTCCGTGCGGTGACCCCTTCCCGAATGACGCCGCCGTGCAGGCGCACCGACTTGGCCAGCGCGGTCACGACGTCCCGGTTCTCTACCTGGTGATCTGCCGGATAGCGCAGCGCCATGTGGATCCGGCTCGACAGATTCGGCTCGAGACGCCTCGCTTCCCGGACGCTCAGCCGTTCTACCGACAAGCCCTCCCGACGGTGCCGTTCATATCGCGCCTCCAGTCTATCCTGGCCCCCACCGCTCAACGCCGGATAAATCAATCCGGTCGCATTGTAATAGATCGGACAACCAGTTTCTTCCCGCAGCGTTTCTATAAAACCGGGATAGCGCTCCAGAGCGGCTCTGCACAGTACGAAGAAAGGATCGGAATTATCGAATTCGCCGTGGGGCGCCAGCATGCCCGCAGCGGCCCAGGATGCCGCGCGACCGGTTCGATGCTGTTCCAGTACCGTGGGGGTGCAACCAGCGAGACACAGCTGTCGAGCGACGGCCAGCCCGATGATTCCACCGCCGATGACCACGATGTCCGATCGCTCTGCCACGGGCTTGCCACTTCCTCACCGGCAAAGAAAAAGCCGCTTCTCTACGAAACGGCCGGCCGAGGCCGTTTCCCTACGCTGGCATAACCCAGGTCAGGTTCAAAGGGTCCTGATTCTCAGGCTCCCGGGGAGCCGCCCCTAACGGTAACAGGGAGTTTAAGGAAAGCAACCGGCCGTGTCAACGAAATCTTCCGGACCGAAGACCGGCATCGTACGTTCCTCAGCCCCGGTTTGCCATAACGAAGGGAGGAATGTCCATTTGCCGTGGAGGCGGCCGGATGGTCAGAGCATCCCGATGTTCCGGCGCATCAGCCATTCCGCCACGATCAACCCGAGAAGCAGCATCAATACGACGGGATGGTCCCATAGCGTGAGGATGTGCGTCTCCTGCACGGTAACTTCGTCCAGATCAACGTCTTCTACCATGCGCCCGATTTCCGACGGAAGGTAGAATCTCCCGCCCGTCATGTCGGCTAGTTGGACGAGCAGCTTCTGGTTCATACGGGTTCTTTCGTATTCGGCGCCCGCCTCGCCCACGACGAATCGCCCCCGGTCCGTGCCCATCGTAACGCCCTTCAACGCGGCGGTCGCTTCGAAGGTGTACGCGCCGGCGGGCAGGAACTGAAGGCGTCCCGCGTATCGACCGCGCCCCTGTTCCGTCGGGGAGAGATTCAGTTGGACCGTGTCCTCTTCTTCCTGTTCGGACCGCACCGTGACGGAGAGGTCGGCATGGGCGACCGGTCGATAGTTTTCGTCGTAGATCTGTCCGTCGAAGCGAATTCCCTCACCGCCCTGGTATTGAAGTTTGTCCGAAGCTACGCGTATTCTCCGACTGCCCTCCCGCACGGTGATCCACCTGACGGCGTTGTTCCAGAACCTTTCGTAGGCCGCGTTGGTCCCGCCACTTCCCCACATCATGAGGTCCCAGTGCCAGAGTCCGTGCGCTGCAATGCCGAGCACGCTGCCCTGGCCGTAGCGGTGCACAGCGATGACCGGCGCATCTCCCTGCCCGGTTCGCATCGCTGGATTACTGACTAGCACCGTTGCGCCGCGTTTCGCGCGCCCGACCGGATTCATTTCGGGAAGCGGCGGCAGTTCGGCCCACCGCCGTTGCGACTCGGCAGGGTCGTCTCCCAGCCGTGTGACCGGATGCGCAAGGCCGTCAGCCGTGAGCTCCGGGACGAAGTTCTTCCCGGTCATGCCGCTTGCCATCGCGGCGATTTCGAAAGGCAAAAGATTCCCGATGGCCGTTCCGGCATAACCGCCCGTTTCAAAGCTGCGCGGACCACCTAACGCGATCAGTCCGCCGCCCCGCTCCTCGACGAAGGAAACGAGCATATGCGCCCACGGTCTCATGCGTTCGTAGTCCACACTGCCCAGTATGAGGAGATCGTAAGAAAACCAGTCTTTCCGCGAAGCGGGCATCGATTCGGGATAGGTCGTACCGTCGGGCCGGAACACGATGCTGGTCAAATCCACGCTGGCGTCTCTCTCCAACGTGCGCCGCAGGAATCCCATATCGGCGCGGGGAGCGCCTTCCAAGTACAGTATGCGCAAATCCGATTTCAACACCTTGATGGCAAAAACACGCCGGTTGTTTGTCGCGGTCACCTCTCCGTCCAGCGCAGGAAGTTCCACTTGGTACCGATGCAATCCGACCGAATCCGGAGCGACATGGAAAACCACGGTGCGGTTCCCGTCCCGCTCGTCCAGTACGATTTCCCTGCTCTGCAGGATTCGGCCTGCTTCCCGCAGCGTTACCGGCACGCGCACCCGGCCGTATCCTCGCCCGCTGACGACGACTTCGACCGGCACGTTGCTTCCGGCATACGCCACTTCGTTGACCGTAAGGCGGGAAACACTTATATCCCTTGCGTCCAGCGTATCGCCGATACCCACCGTATACAGGGGCACGTCGATATCCTCGGCGACCCGGAGGGGATCGCGTCCGCCGGTGAAGTTCCCGTCGGAGACCAGGATGGCCGCGGCGAACCGGCCAGTGCGGGAGCCGTTTTTCACAAAGGCCAGCGCGGCGCCTATATCAGTTGCCACGCCGTCGGTCTCAAGGAAACCGTCTCGATCCTCGGGCAGAGGCGACAGGTCCTCCGCGAACCGGAAACCGAGGACCCGGTCGCGGGCTCTGATGGTATTGAACGCATCGCTGGTCCAGACCGCCGCGAGAGTTTCGTTTCGTCTGCCAAGACGGTCCGATATGCCCATGCTCGTCGAGGTGTCGACAAGAACGGCAACCCCCGGGGATTCGGTTCTTTCCAGCAGCATGCGGGAAGCGGGTTCGCCGAGGATCGTCAGCAGCGCGGCGGCGGCGGCGATGCGGATACCGACAATCCCCCAGGCCGCCGCTGGCGATACCAGGGTGAAGAGCCGTCGGGAGACCGCGTAGATCAGGACACAGACGAGGACGAAAACGCCGAGGATCCAGATAAGGGCATCCGCTTGGAAGTCAAGGGGCATGGCGAGGTTCCAAACCTTCCGTTCAATCCGACGTAACGATGGTCGTACCGCTGTGCCGACCTACCTACCGATGGTCGTACCCCGAAGCCGATGTCAACCTTCGGACTGCATCCGTTTTCCCAAGGCGCCGTCCAGGGTAGCCTGCGCGATCAGGTAATCGTATTGCGCGCCGGCCAGGTCGGACTTGGCGCGGGCGAGGGCTTCCTGGGCCGTAAAGACGTCCAGCAGCGTGCCGGAACCGACCCGATATCGTTCTTCCGCCAACCGGAGACTCTCCTCCGCGGCCGCGATGTTGTCGTTGCTGAGCGCGATGACTTCTCTAGCGGTATTCAGATCAAGCAATGCGCCTCTGATGGTGAGCGATGTCGTTCTGCGCGTTTGACGCAGCGTTTCCTCCGAGATCAGCTGTTGGGCCTGCGCTTGCGAGATATCCGCATAGGTCTGCGTGCCATTGAGGATCGGCAGGCTCAGGTTCAGGCCGAAGGACAGGCGCCAGTTCTTGTCGTAGGTGCCGTACACGTCCTGAAAACGGACCCCGGATCGATTGTAGCTGATGGTGCCGGACACGGTCGGCCAGAGCCCGCCGCGGGCCATCTTGGTCTGGAGCAGCGCTGAACGTATGTTCCCCTCGTCCCGCTGGATGGCGGGATTGGTGAGGTTGGCAAGTCGAAGCGCATCCTGCTCGGACATCGGCGCCACGGTTTCGAGCGGTCCACCTTCTAGGGGATCCTCGATCCGGAACACCGCATCGGAGCGGATGCCCATGACGTTGGTCAGTTCAGCCCGGGCACGCAGGACCGCGTTTTCCTGGTTGTGCAGGTTTATACGCACGCCGCCAAGCTGAGCTCTGGCCTGGAGCACGTCTACACGGGCCACGGAACCGATCTCGTACATACTCTGCGATCGGCGCAGCTGTTCCTCGTTCAGACGAACCTGTTCTTCCGTTACTTCCTTGAGACGCAGGGCGCGCAGCAGGCTGTAGTACCTGGTCTTCACGTCCACCATGACCTGGTTCTCCGTATTGATCCGACCGAATTCCTCGCTGTCGGCGAGTTGGCGGGCACGCCGGATCGTGTTCCAGTTCCTGCCGCCATTGTACAGGTCCGCGCGAAGGAAGACCCCCTTCCCGTAGTTCGTGCGGGTACTCCCCGGCGCTTCCCGGATCACGACGCCCTCAAGGATGACCGGAGTGTCTCCCGACGTGGTCCGGTTTGCGTTGATGACCGTGGCGTTGATCACGGGCATGACGCCGGTGTAGGAACCGAAAACGGCGGCCTGGCGGGATTCCACCTGTTTACGGGCGATCTCGATCTGGGGGTTGTTCTCCAGCGCGATCTGGACGCATCTTTCCAGCGTGTACAGTTCGCTCCGGTCGGCATCGGACCCGGCGGTCTGACCATGCGTCGTCAACGCCGGGGACAGCAGGCCAGATACGATCAGGACGGACCGGCAGATCGTATTCCGCATCTTCATTGCTTATCTCCTTAGTTCGAATGGTAGCAAATGGACCCTTTCAAGCATTAGACGGATATCCGGTCGAATTCCCGCGCAACAGATTGATTTATCTGTTAGACCGCGGGTTGTATGGAAGGTTTCCGTTTAACTGAGAAAACGGCGAAGGAAGGACAGACGCCCGTCACATACGGCGCCGCCAGAGTATCCAGAAGCCTGCCGCCAAGACTGCGACGCCCGCTCCGATCCACGGGGAATAGCCTGCGGGAGGGGTGGATGCGGCAACCGCCGGCTTGATCGTGCAGAGCGAGTTGAGCAGTTCGACGGATTCGCTGACGGCCACGTCGCCGACCAGGGTGAAGAGTTTTCCATCGTAGTGGCGACGCAGAATGGAATAGGGGCCCCGCTCCCAGACAAGCACGTCACCGTACACTTCGGGCGTACCCTTGGGAGACCGGTCGGACGTTTCGGAAGAGGCGATCCGTTGGAAGAGCGAGATGCGAGAAAGGCCGTCGCTGTACATGAAATGCACGAGTGGCTGGCCGTGGTGCTGGATGATGCGGCGTTGCTGCAGGGTGAATCCCGAAGGGATGTAAACCGGAGCGTTCAACCTGAAATCCGCCTTTTGCTGCACCTCGCTGACGGAACCGCAGGCGATGACTTGGTTGGTTTCCACCGATTTGCCCTTCCATTCCTCCGTAGCGAAGAGATCCGGCGGAATAACAGGATCCTTTTCGAACTCCGTCAGAAAGAGTTCCTCGACGAGCAGACCGGCTTCGTTGCGTTCCTCCGTTCGCATCACGAGCCCCGTCTCCTCGTCGATCCATGCCGTCATGGTCATTCTGCCGGGGTGGCGGGGCTTGAACGCCAGGACGGCCACCGGACGATCAAGCAGCCGGTCGGCGCGGCTAACTTCGAGTTCGTAGTTGGCCTGAAGCAGGTCGAGACTGCTGAACTCCAGGTTCATGTCGAGCAAGTTGGAATTCGACTGGCGGCGGTGCGAATAGTAGAGCGAATCCCCCGAGGTTTTCCGACGAAATATGTCGTCGTCCACGCGGATGATGGTCTCGCGGATTCGGCCTTCCGAGTCGGGAATGTCTATGCGGTCCCGGTCGGGACGCTGATGGGTTATTCTCTGCACGTAACGGGTGGTGTCGCCCGTCACGTTGAACCGCTGTTTCGTCATGGTGGCGCGGTAGCTCACCCGTGCCGGAGCGTCCAGGACTTTCTGGTATGTAACATCCGGATCGATACCGTGAACGGTAGAGGGGATCGAGAGACAGACCGTCGTGACGAAACACAGGAAAACAGGCCGGGACCACATCTTGTATCGCCTATTCCTTGTAGTTGACCATGACGGAACCCAGGGTACCGCTAGTGAACACGCTCTGGTCGAGAATCAAGGCGTGTTCCTGCAGGATGAAGAACATGTCGTCGTTCGACTGCGCGCGTTGGACAACTGGCGTTTCGACAGGCCTCGTCGATTCCCAGATCAGGCCGCCAACCGTCAACAGCAGGGTGGCCGCCACCGCGATGTACTGCACGGACTTCCTTTGAGGGGTCGACCTGTTTCTCTCCTTCAGACCTGGAACCATATGGGCATGCGTCGTGCCCTCCAGAATCGCCGTCTGTACTTCCGCCACCGCCACCGCGGCCGGCTTGTCGCTTCGGCAAAAGCGCAACATGCCACGGACGGACTGTAATCCGCGCAGCTCCCGGGCACATCCCGGACAGCATTCAATGTGCCGCGCGATGTCGGCGACTTCTTCGTTCCCGCACATGCGCTCCAGGTAGCGGGTAAGCTTCTTTTTCACGTCGCTGCAGACCATGGCCCGCTCCTAGAAGTCCAGGTATCCGGTCAGTCGTTTGGAAAGTAGGCGTTTCAACTTCAGCCGTCCGTGATGCAGCCGGGACATCACCGTACCTTCGGGGCATTGAAGAATCTCCGCAATCTCCCTGTGGGAGAGACCCTCCAGGTCAAACAGAACGACCACCGTCCGGTGCCGCTCCGACAGGGTATCCAGCGCGGCCATGATGGACCGTCTCAATTCGTCGCTCTCGAGCACTTCGTGCGGGGTCTTCTCGGAAGAGGGCAGATTGGCGACCAGAAAATCTCGCCCGCCGCCGTTCCGCGTGCCGTAATCCGAAAAAGAGAACATGCGCCGGCGGGTTTCCCGCTTGCGATAGTTGATGCACTTGTTGATCAGGATGCGGTAGAGCCAGGTTGAAAACCGGTACTGCGTGTTGAACCGTTCCAGCGTTCGGAACACTTCGAAGAACGCATCCTGAACGAGATCGCGCGCGTCGTCGTGGCTCGCGAGCATTTGATAGGCGACGGAATACGCCTTCTCGGTGTAGCGTCTCGTCATCTCGTCGAAGGCCGAGTCGTCTCCCGCCTTGGCTCGTTCCATCAACAGGCGTTCCTCCTCTCGCCGATCTTCGAGGACGCCGTGCGCAGGAGACGCTTTTGGCGAAGTAGCCGGTTTCTGTTCCGCCGAATGCACGTGGTTCATGGCGTTCATCCGTCTGCAGCCTTTCCGGATCCCAACATCGGTTCGCAAGAAAACCTGGCAGTCGATCCCTAAAATGCGCTTTGCTATCTATATACACCCTGAACTTGCTTCGTCTTCAACCCATTGGGCGGATAGACGACCTGAAGGCCGTTACGAAGACTGCGCCTGAAGCTTGCCCAGCATAAGCTCATTGGATTTCCGATACATGTCGAGCGCTTTGTCAGCCTGCTTGTCTTTGTCGTATATCAAACCGAGATACCGGTACGCCCTGTCATTGTCCGGATCATGACGAAGCAGCGTTTCGAAGCTCTCGATCGCTTCCGGATGTTTTTCGACATGGCAGTAGGCTTTGCCCAGCTGGAGATAGACTTCCGCCGTTGGCCGGCCCGCTTCCAGTGCACGCGTGAGCATGCCGATCGCCGCGTTGTAGGATCCGACGGTGATGTACAGCACGCCGAGCTGGTAGCAGGCCTGGAATGAAAACGGTTCGTGTTCCAGGGCGCGAAGCAAATCGGTCTTGGCCTCCTGAAACCGTCCCGTCTCCGTGAACAGGACTGCCCGATTGATCAGTACCACTATGTTGCCGGGATCGTTTTCCAGCACGCGGTTGTATTGCTGAAGAGCGACGCCCTGCGAACCGATACGAAAGAACATCCTGCCTAGGCCGGCTGTCGCGACGATGTGTTCCGGGTCCTGTTTGAGTATGTCTTCGTACTGCTGAATCGCCTGTTCGAATCGACCCGAATTCGCGAGCTTTTCCGCGTTGGAGAGTAGGGTAGAGAGAGATTTGCGCGTTTCGGCAAGCGATTCTTTCGCCGGGTCCGCCTTGCGCGCCTTCTTTTCATCGGGACCGGGCGGCTGTTGCGCGGACGATTGCTGCGCAACGGCGGCCTTCAGTGCGTCGTAGGGAACGAACTGAGGCATATGGCGATTGCTGAGGGGCAATTCCACATTGGAATTCAAATCGCGGGCAATGCGGGCTTTTCTGTTTTTCACATTGAACAAACCGAAATGACGCAACGTCACCCGTTCATCCCGGGACAGCGCTTCGGTGACTTCGGACAGGAACTCGTTCAGGACGGCGGCGACTCTACGCTTGGACACCCCGGTTCCGGATGCGACTTCGTTGATCAGATTTTCTCTGTTCATGATGCGTTCGGTCGGGACGGGAAGAAGACGTGACCGCTGCCGGTCAGTGCGACGGCAGCAGGCTGCGCAGTGTTTTGGGCCGACAGATAAAAAACAGCCGGTTTCGACCGTATGTCAAGTACGTAATGATCGCGTGGTGCGTATATCGCACAATACCGGCGACGATCACGCAGACCGGTGCTCGGCGCTACGTTGTGGTCCGCCGGTCCGACTCCGCCAGGTAGATCCGGTAGAACGTTTCGACTTTCCCTTGGTCAAGCACATCGTCATGTAACAGGAATCCGTAGCGGAGATGAAGTCTGTCCGAAGCGCCAAGCACCAGATCCTCCTCCATGAGCGGACCGGTTCCCAGCAGATTCCGGCGTGTGAACCAGTGTACCGGGTGGTGCAGGTTGCGCGGATGATCCATCATGACGACCATGCCGCCGCCGGCGCCCGCCGCGGAGACCCATCGGTCCCGCGTTCTCATGATCGCCTCGTGTCCGCTTCGGCCGCTGCTGCCCGTATGGAACGCATCGGAGAAAGGCGGACCCATTCTCAGGACCATGCCGCTGTATCGCGCTGCACGCGAGGCGCCCAGGGTCATTGCGCCCGAGACGGGCGTTATCGTCGATTCGACGAGCCAGAGACAGCCCCGGTCCGTTGCCGTCTCGAGGAAATCGAATCGCCGTGTTTCGCGGATTACCGGCCGGTCGCCTCGATCCAGCCAGGTGAGGTGCTCTTCGATGGCGACGCCGTGCCCGAGCTGCGATTCGGATGTGAATGCGTCGTGGCGCTGTATGCCGTGGCTTCGCGGTACGGGCACGTACTTTCCTTCCTCGGGCAGGTACCAGGAACCACCCCAGAAATTCGTGTCGTTGACGTGCACCCATCCGAAATACAGCCCCGTGTGCCAGACGTGATCATCGGGGCGATATGCGCTGATCAGACTTCCGGAGGGCGTGTTGACGGGATGAAAACAGGGTTTGGGCGACTCGTCCCTCGGCAGGTGGTCGGTCGCCGCGTTGTAGCGGCCCAGCAACTGGGGACCCGCATAGACGCTGAATCCGTTTCCTTCGTTGACTTCGAGTCGAATTCGGCTTACTTTTCTTCCGGATCTGTCGCGCGTCCTAGTCATATGTGTCGCCTGTACGTGGAATGTCTCAATTCGAGAACCTGGTGCGGTTCCTGTAGGCAGTTTATGAAGTTAAGCGCTGTACTGTTTTCCCTGCTTTTGCTCCCCGCCTCGACGCAGGCCGCCACGATAAGCGGATTCGTTACGGATCGTTCCAGCGGTGAATTCCTGGTCTCCGCGAATGTGTTTCTGCAAGGCGTTTCGCTTGGCGCTTTGAGCAACGAAAACGGCTTCTATGCGGTTACCGGCATCCCCTCGGGGAACTACGTGCTTGTTGTGTCCTACCTCGGATACGAGACCTACCGGGACACGCTCAGTCTCGGCGACGAGGCGTATCTTCGACGGGACGTGGCGCTCGTACCGACCGTCCTGATCGGCGAAGGGGCGGTGGTCGAAGCCGACAGAAATGCAGACGAGCGGATTGCGCAACCGGGTTTCGTCGCCCTCCAGGCCGCGGCGCTGAAGGAGTTGCCCGCCATTGGAGAAACCGATCTGCTGCGCAGCTTGCAGCTGCTGCCGGGCATCCAGGCATCCTCGGACATCAGCAGCGGACTGTACGTACGGGGCGGCAGCGCGGATCAGACCAGGATCCTGCTCGACCAGGTCCCGCTCTACAATCCCTCTCATGCCTTCGGTTTCTTTTCCATTTTCAATCCGGAAGCCATCAAGGACATGCGCTTGCACAAGAGCGCGTATCCCGCCAGTTACGGCGGAAACCTCGGCGCGGTGCTCGACGTGACCAACCGGGACGGAAACCGCAACAACCTCCGCGGTTCGGGTGGAATCAGCCTCATCTCGATGCGTACCATGATAGAAGGCCCCCTTGCGAAAGGATCCTTCATGATATCGGGAAGGCGAACCTATCTGGAACCGGTTCTGGCCTACCTTCGAACGCGCGTATCCGATATCCCAAGCTACTATTTTTATGATATGAACGTAAAAATCAACCAGAATCTTTTCTACTCCGACAATCTGGTGCTGAGTGGATACTTCGGCCGGGATGACCTCGACCTCGAGACCAGCGAGGAGGATCGATTCGGGGTTCGATGGGGCAATTCGGCCGTGACCGGCAAGTGGACGCACCTGTTCTCGCCGACCCTCTTCGGCAATTTCATCGTGTCGGGCAGCGACTACACAAGCAGGCTTTGGGCGGATTTCGAGGAAACGGAGTTGCTGTATCGCAACAGCATTCGAGATTTCAGCGTCAAGGGAGATCTGGACTATGCCGCCAGTGACGAACACACGATACGGACCGGTTTCCGAGGGACGCTATACCGGTTCAGTTACGAGAGCAGCTTCAATCGCGACGACCAGCTCGACCTCAGACTGAAGCCCTACGTGGTCTCGGTGTACGCCCAGGACCAGTGGCAGGCCTCCCCCGCCACTTCGGTTCGTCTGGGTCTGCGCGCCAACTACTACAGCGAACGTCACGGGGTCGATCTGGAACCCCGTATGTCAATCAGCCACCAGCTGCCCGGCGGTTTGCGGCTGAAGGCGGGCGGTGGGCGGTACCATCAATATCTGCAGTTGATTACGACGGAGGGTTTCAGCGGAGGAGACTTCTGGGTGCCGCTCGACGGCAGCGTCACGCCCGGACAGGCTTGGCATTTCGTACTGGGCGCGGGTTGGGATCCTTCGCCGCGGTACCGGCTTTCGCTCGAGTCGTACTATCATCGGCTGAACAACCTGGTGGTCGTCGACAACACGCGGACGGCGGACGGGGAGAGCGCCCGCTCGGAGGACGTGTTCTTTACGGGAGGCCGGGGATACGCAACGGGGGTTGAGGTGTTTGTCGAGCGCCTGTCGGGCAGACTGACCGGATGGATCGGCTACACGCTCGGGTGGACGCGACGAAGATTTCCGGAACTGAATCAGGGCGCCTGGTATCCGCCAAAGTACGACCGGCGCCACGATCTCGTGGTTTCGGCGAACTACCGGGCCGGTCGCTGGTCCTTCGGTGGCAACGTGGTCTTCGCGACCGGGCAGGCCTTCACGCCGGCCTCGAACCGCTATGAGCTGAGGAACTCGGCTCGAACCGGCATGCGGGAGGACTACTTCCTGCCCACCGGCCGCAATACCGGGCGCCTGCTTCCCTATCACAGAACGGACCTGAGCGTCAAGCAGGATTTTCGCCTGTTTGGCAGAGACCTCCAGTGGTATCTGCAGGCCTTCAATGTCTATAATCGCCGTAACGAGTGGTTCGTCCAATATGACACCGAGGACGACGGGGCCACCACCGCAGAAGTGGTGAAGATGTTGCCCATAGTACCCACGATCGGCCTGAACTACGCTTTTTGACCATGAACTACAACATGCGATGCAAGGCCGGACCGGGTCGCTTCATTTCCCGTGTCATGGCGATCGGACTGCTGGCGGGCCTTGCCACCCAACCGAGTTGTTCGGCAGAACGGGACCCCGCTTCGCTCTTCGGTCCGGCGGAGGACGCTGCCGTCGTCGTGGACGCCGTACTCTACGTCGGTCGTCCGCTGCCTGAGATCTTCGTCACCCGCACCCGCGCCGCGCACATTGCGTCGGTCGACGAGGCGGGCCCGGTGAATGATGCGGAAGTCATTGTCACACAGGGGCTTGCGAAGTACACGTACCGGCCCGACGTCCGTCCGGGGCGGTATCTTCCTCCGCCGGACGCGCCGAGGGTCCGGCCCGAAACGGAATACCGCCTGCTCGTTCGCGCCCTCGGCCGGGAGGTTCGCGGTGCCACGGTAACGCCTAAGCGCATTTCTCTAGACGAGGTAGCCATTGTCGATGAAACTACCCTGGCGGTTCGAAACCGGTTTGAGCCCGACTTTTCCCAACGGAATCAGGTGGCGTACGGGGAGGGGCTCATCGAGGTACGCTTCGAACCGGTTGGAACGGAAGCGTATCAGGTCGTCGTATTGGACATGGAATCCAATGAAGAAGGCAGTTCGCCGCCACTGGAGGCACGAGACGGCCGTCTGCTGCTGCCCTGGTTCGCTTTTGGCTCCTCCGGAGCGCATCAGGTCGAAATATACGCCCTTGACCGGAACCTGTTCGATTTCCTTCGAAGTTTCGAGGCCTCCGGCGAGATGTCCTTCGGTTTCGGCAGCTTGGCGGGTGATACCTTTGAGCGCCCGGTTTTCAATCTTGACGGTGGGATCGGCGTCTTCGGTTCGGCCTCGGTGGATACGTTCGGCTTTGTCGTCCTTTCCTCGAACCGGAGCGGATAGGTGCCTTCCAAATCCAGCCAGGCGTCTGCCCCCTTGTCCGGTCCACACGCCTTTTTCGCGATCCAGCCCGAAATGCGCACCGGATCGGATGCCGCGTTCTTTGCCGTAGTGCCCGTGCTACGGGGCACGGCCCAGGACGCCCATACCCGCCTCGGTCTGGACGGGATCAGGGATCTGGCTCGTTCGGGGCCGGCAAACGCATTCTTCGCGACTTATGGTTTGCACGACGGTCGGCACGACGAACCGGCTGAACCGCTCGAACGGCTCGCGGCCGATATCGATTCATTCCTGCTGGACGTGCGTCTTCTAGCACGGGTCCTGTTGCCCGGACTGGGAGATTACGAACTGGAGACGGTTGCGGCCCGCTTCGGTTCGAAGTCTTCGGGTGGCCGGGACGCGCCGGATGAGGCCAGCGCGACGGCGGAAGTTTGCCTGGCGCTTCTCGAGGCGCTTCCGAATCTGGCCCCGGAAACATTGTCCGCCCTCGTGCGCCTTTCGGCAGGCGGCGGAAACGGATTGGAAAGGATATTCACCGAAGCCGAACGATCTCCGGAGACAATGCAACGCCCCGGGCAGCCTGCGCCTGCGTCGAGGCCTTGCGACAGCCCGACGTTGCCCCTTGATGCGCATACCATCGGGGACGCCGCGTGCGATGCCGGTGATGATTCCGGCGTCCGGGACCCGCTTGATTCGGACGCATTGGGCAACCTGTTCGAATCCGGCGGTTTCTTTGAAGAAAGCATGCCGGGCTACGAGCATCGGCCGCAGCAGGTGTCCATGGTTCGCGGCGTGGCCGGCGCTTTCAATGACGGTGAAGTACTGCTGGTCGAAGCCGGCACGGGCACTGGGAAATCGCTCTCCTACCTGACGCCGGCCGTGCATTGGGCAGTACGAAACGATCTGCGCGTCATCGTGTCCACCAACACGCGGAATCTGCAGGAACAGCTGTTCTACAAGGATCTTCCTTTTCTTCTGGACCATCTCGGTCTGTCGTTCAGCGCGACCCTGCTCAAGGGCCGATCGAACTACCTGTGCCTGGATCGCTGGCGGCAGATCATCCGGCGGCCGGAGGATCATCTGACCCGGGGAGAGCGGGATGCAGCGATCCTTCTGGCGGTGTGGGCGCGGGAAACCCGCACCGGGGACCCGGCCGAACATGCGGGGTTCAACACGGCGCAGCACCGCGGTCTGTGGGAAAAAATCAACGGGGAAGGCAGCGCCTGTCCAAAGTGCGTGCTCAAGGCGGAGTGCTTCGTCAACCGGGCGAGAACGTCGGCGCTGTCGTCCCATGTCGTCATCGTCAATCATGCCCTGCTGTTTTCCGATCTGGAAGCCGATCACGCCGTGCTTTCAGGGTATACCCATCTCATTGTCGACGAAGCCCACAACCTGGAACGGGCGGCGGTGCAACACCTGACCACGAAAATCGGGGGTTGGCGCCTGCGCAACGCGCTGCGCAGGCTGTATGCCGCGGAACTCGGCGGAACCGGACTGCTGGCCGGACTGGACCGGCTGGCCAAACGGACCGCGGACAATCAGACCTGGAAGGCCGCGCTGGCTTCCGGAACGCGCATGGCCATCGATCGGCTGCTGGAGGCGAACAGGCGGATCGAGGCATTCTTCCGCGTCGCCGGCGAGGCTGCGCAGGACCGTACATCCAGCCGACCCATTCATAGGATCAAACGCAGATACCGGGCTGACGACGACTACGCCCGGGTCCTCAGGTCGGCCGCGCCGGACCTGATCGGCAGTATCGGGAGACTGCATGAAGCGCTCGGCCTTCTCCGCGATGCGCTTGGGTTCGTGCCCGATTCCTGGCTCGAAGATCGCGAAGCCCGCATGAATGCGATACAGGCCACCATGGATTTCTGCGAGGAAACGGCAGAACACCTTGCTCAGCTCACCGAAGCCGAGGATGAGGAACAGGTCTATTGGGTGGAAGTCTCGCACCATGATCCCCTGTCCTGTGTCCTGACGGGCGCGCCGCTCAGGGTGGCGGACCGGCTGCACGCGGATCTGTTCAGCCGGATGCGGACCGTCGTACTCACGTCGGCTACGCTGGCGGTCGGCGATCGATTCGATTATCATATCGAAAGACTGGGACTTGACCGGTTGCCGGAAGGGCGGCTGCAAGTGCGGCGTATCGGTTCGCCGTTCGACTACGAAGACCAGGTGCTGATCGGCGTGCCCGAGACCTTTCCAGCGCCCAGATCCGACGCATTCCAGGCAGCCGTCAGCAGGCTGATCCTGGAGCTGGTCGTCTCCACAAGGCGCAGTACGCTGGTGCTGTTCACTTCCTACAGCCAGCTGAACCGCACATTTGGCGACATCAGATCACCCCTGGAGGAACACGGACTGGTCGTCATGGCCCAGGGCGCATCCGGACCGCGGACCACCTTGCTGGATCGCTTTCGACGGACCGACGCCGCCGTGCTGCTGGGTACCGACAGTTTCTGGGAAGGGGTCGATGTGCCCGGCAAGGCGCTCGAACTGGTCATTTTGGTTAAACTGCCCTTCTCCGTACCGTCAGAGCCGCTGGTACAGGCCCAGATGGAGCGGCTGGAGGAAGCCGGCCGCAACAGTTTCCAGGAGTTCCAGGTTCCGGAGGCAATCATCAAGTTCAGGCAGGGCTTCGGTCGGCTCATCCGTTCGACAAGGGACTACGGCGTCGTTGCGATTCTGGATCAGCGCGTGATCAGCACGACGTACGGTAGTGCGTTCCTGAACGCCCTTCCAGCGAGATCGGAGATCTTTCCCGACTCCGACGGGCTGGTGGAGGGCGTGGCCTATTGGTTTCGTGCGCGTGAAAAACGCGGGCACGTTCGGAACGCCGCCCTGTCATGATCATGACCCGCGAATCAGGAAAAGACGCACTTTGGATCGGAGGGATACGCCCCCCATGCCGGTGATCGGTACCCTTTCCGTATTCGGTCGGATGATCAAGCTGTCGCACAGCGTGTTCGCCCTGCCCTTTGCGTTTTCCGGCGCCGGGTTGGCTGCCAGCAGCCACGGGATAGCGTGGCCGCAGGTGTTGTGGATCGTCATCGCCATGGTGTCTGCGCGGAGCGCAGCCATGGGATTCAACCGACTCGCCGACCGTGAGATGGACGCGAAGAACCCGCGCACGAGGGACCGCGCCCTGCCGAGGAAGTCGATTACGCCGCGCGCCGTCGCCCTCATCGTGACGGGCTGTAGCGCGCTTTTTGTCTTTTCCGCCTACCAGCTCAATCCACTCTGCCTCAAGTTGTCTCCCGTGGCGCTGCTGGTAATCCTGTCGTATTCTTTTTTCAAGCGATTCACCTGGGCTACGCACCTGATGCTGGGCCTTGCCCTTGCCATCGCGCCCGTGGGGGCGTGGATTGCCGTTACCGGCACCTTCGACCTGGCGCCGCTCTGGCTTTCCGCTGCCGTATTGACCTGGGTAGCGGGGTTTGACATCATATACGCCTGCCAGGATCGCGCTTTCGACGTGTCGCATGGCGTGCATTCGATACCCGGCCGTCTGGGCATAAGGTCGGCGCTCTGGACAGCCCGGTTGTTTCACGTAGCCACCGTCATGATCCTGCTGGCCGTCTACCAGGTTTTCGATCTGAATGGGCTATATCTTATTGGCACCGGGCTAGTTACGGGGATACTGGTCTACGAGCACACGCTCGTCAAGGCGGACGACCTTTCGAAGGTCAATGTCGCTTTTTTTAACATGAACGGTATGCTCAGCGTGGTCTATTTCGCGTTCCTGATGGGCGACATCCTGTGGGCGATATGGATCCCGTAAACGAAAAATCCCGGTACATCCGCAGCATGTTCGATCGTATCGGACCCAGGTACGACCTGCTCAACCGCGTGCTGAGCGGATGCAGCGACATCCTGTGGCGCAGGTCCGCCCTTCGCGCGTTGAACACGTCGCCGGGCGACCTGCTGCTGGACGTGGGCATCGGTACGGGCGATCTGGCGCTGGAAGCGTTGAAGGGCAAACGGCGGCCGGCGCGGGTCGTCGGCGTAGACGTGGCGCTTGGGATGATGCAGATCGGCCGTAAGAAAGCAAATGGCCTGGCGGGCTGCGCCGTCCAGTTCGTTGGGGGCCGGGCGGAATCGCTGCCTTTTCGGTCCGGTATCTTCGACGGGGTCGCAGTGGCCTTCGGCGTCCGGAATTTCACCGACCGCGTTGCTGGTCTGCAGTGCATGTGGCGCGTGCTGAAACCCGGCGGCAGGCTGGTGGTGCTGGAACTCTCCCGCCCACGCTATCCGGTGGTGCGACAACTCTACAGCCTGTACGCGAAGCATCTGATTCCGTGGATCGGGGGCATGATCTCCGGAGACCGGGACGCATACCGTTATCTGCAGGTTTCGGTGTCGGCCTTCCCGGATCGCGAGTGCTTCCGCTCTCTCATGGAGGCCGCCGGATTCACGGAAACGGGCTGGCGCGACCTTTCACTGGGCGTAGCCACGATCTACTGGGGGAACAAACCATCATGAAACATGTCATCGTCGCGGTTACGGGGGCAAGCGGCGGACTGTACGCCCTCCGGCTGCTACGTGCGCTTTTGGCAGGCGGTCACCAGGCCAGCGTCGTGCTGTCCGGCTTCGGGCGCTACGTACTCCGGGAAGAAACCGGTCTGGAAGCCGGCGGTTATCTGCTGGACAGGCTCGCCAGCCGCTATGGCGACCAGGTGAGGAACGGTACGCTCACGGAGTACAAGATCGGCGACCTGGCGGCTACAATCGCAAGCGGATCCGTACGCACCGACGGGATGGTGGTCATACCCTGTTCGATGAAGACACTGTCCGCCATCGCCCATGGCACATCCGCCTCCCTCATAGAAAGGGCCGCGGACGTCACGCTCAAGGAGGGCCGGCCCCTCGTGCTGGTGCCCAGGGAAACCCCGTTGAATGTTATTCACCTGCGCAACCTGCTCGCCGCCGCCGAGGCGGGAGCCCGTATAGTTCCGGCCATGCCGGCGTTCTACCAGAAACCGGCCTCCTTTGATGATCTGGCCGATTTCATTGCAGGACGGGTGCTGAACCTGCTTGGAATCGACCAGGACCTCTTTACGCCATGGGACGTATCGTCCCGCGATGCGGCATCAACGAAATGAAAGACCGGGACATACATCAGGTCATTGCCATTCTTGAAGACGAGACTTCAAGGTGGACCGAAACGGCGTTGACGGCGGTGGCCGAACAGACCCGACACGATCCCTTTCGTATTCTGATCGGCACCGTGCTCAGCCTCAGAACGAAGGACGAGACGACCGCGGCGGCCTGCGAACGACTCTTCGGGCTGGCCGAAACGCCGTCTGCCATGGCGGCGCTGCCCGAGGAGACCGTGGACCGCGCGATCTTCCCCGTGGGATTTCATGTCACGAAGGCACGCAACATTCTCAAAATCTGCCGGATTCTCGTGGAGGAATACGCGGGCGCCGTGCCGGACGACATAGACACGCTGGTCACCCTGCCCGGTGTGGGGAGGAAGACGGCCAATCTGGTGGTCACCATCGGTTACGGCAAGCCGGGCATCTGCGTCGACACCCATGTCCACCGCATCAGCAACCGGTGGGGATATATCACGACGAGGAACCCTGACCAGACCGAATTCGCTTTAAGAGAGAAGTTGCCTTCGGCATACTGGATCCGGTATAATGATCTGCTGGTCATGTATGGCCAGAACCTGTGCAAACCCGTTTCGCCTTTCTGCAGCCGCTGCCGCCTGTCGTCCTATTGCGACCGGGTCGACGTGGGGAAACACAGATGATTCGGGAAACACGGACGATTGACGATTAAGGAAACCGCATAGCCGGTTACATGGAGGTGATGCGCCAATGGACGACGTACTGAATCTGCCCAGGGGGCTAGGCCGCGTACCCCATATCATCGCCGCCCTGTCCGTGCCGGTCGACAAGGCGGGTGAAATTGACTTTGATGTCTTCGCGCAGGATCTGGAAAGAACAGCGGGATACGGTATTGAACCCGCGGTGCTCATGGATACGTACCAGATCAACCACTGCACGCCGG
Organism: bacterium; assembly: GCA_965200485.1. Lineage (GTDB taxonomy): Bacteria > JAAXHH01 > JAAXHH01 > JAAXHH01 > JAAXHH01 > JAAXHH01. The sequence goes on along the minus strand of CBDAUD010000002.1, from coordinate 1,217,412 downwards.
ATCAACAGATCAGGGGACTGGAGACCACCCGGGAAGTCATGAACGGACGGGCGTTTACGGCAGGGGTGTATGTTGAGGATTTGATCCGTGGCGACGGAATTGACGACATCATCCGCGCCTATCGAGAGAAAATCGAAGCGCTCGAGCAACGGTATGGCGCCAATCCGATCGTCTTTCAGACCGAGCGGCTGAAAAACGCGGACGCCACCACGGTAGTTCGCGTTTACGAAGGTTTGGCCGAAGCCTCCCGAGGCGGCCTGATGGCGTTCGAACTCAGCCCGGTGTTCGCACCGAACGGCTGGATGTTTCCGGAAGGCGCGCTGGTGGAGATCCTGACCGGGGACAAGTGGGCGGGCGCGAAACATTCGTCGCTGGATCCGTCCGCGGAGTGGGTGCTGCTTCGGGAAATACACCGTATCGGCAAGAAGTTGTACACGGGGAACGACTACGATTTCGCCTCCATGATATTCAACGGCAGCGACGCGCTGCTGGGTATTGCGACTTTCATGCCCGACAAGTTTCGGGAGCTGTCGGACGCCTTGCGGGATGGCGACGCCGTACGGTACCACGACCTGGGAAACAGAATGGAGTTCCTAGGCCGGGTGGCGTTCCAGGCGCCCGTGCCCGCCTATAAGCACAGTGCGGCCATGGTGAAGAAGATGCGCGGTTGGTACCCTACCGATCATGTACTGCCCGATAATCCCCTGAGACGGGACGAGCAGCACAGGCAGGCGCTTCGAAAAGCCCTCGAAAACCTGGCTATCGCCTGCAGCTGATCGGTTCTATCCCCTGGTATACCTGGCCAGGAGGCTGGAAATCTCCCGCGTAAGTTCGCTTGTCCTGTCCTCGTGCCGGGTGAGCGTGCCTTCGAGGGCGTCCACCAGCCCGGCTATCTTGTCGCAATAGGCCTTTTGATCCGCGGCGTGTTGTGCCACAACGGCGCGCAGGTCCGCGAGGATGTCCGAAGCCTCTGCGCTTGGACCATCGGCATCCGCTTTTGATGCCGCCGGATCGCGTTCCTCCGAATGCGTACCGTGCCGCCACGGCTCCTGGTCTTCTTCCGTCTCCGCGCTCACGGGCAGGTCGGCCCTGCCGCGCGTCGCCATCTCCTCACCCGCTGTCGCGTTTTCATCATCGGCGTCGGGGGCGCCTGCCATGATCCAGTCGGTTTCTTCCTGGCCCTCGGCCTCGGCCTCATCCGGATCAACTTCCGTCCTGGCTACGTCGGCTTCCGTCTCATCACGCCCGCTTGCGGTTTCCGGCTCGGCGCCTGACTCCGGTGAAGGCGTAAAATCGTCCGGCGCCCGGCCGTACGACCGGCGCGCAGTGCCATCGGCTTCCCTGTTCGCGGGTTCCGGCTCGTCGGCCGGGGGATGCATGACCAGATCGACCGATTCCCTGGACACGAAGTATTTGCCGCCTTCCTTATAATACTCCAGTTTGCCTTCTTCGCACATTCTCCGTACTTGGGTGGGCAACCTCTTAATCAAATCTCCTGTTTCCTGCAAGGTCATCCACTGGGACTCCGCCATTTTCTCCTCCTGTGTAGCACGTTCGCCTAAAGTGCGTTCGCCACCTGTGCCTTTCGTTTGTACCAGTCGGACCACAAGGGCAGGTCGTTCGTATGGGTCAGAAAACCTCCCCCGCTACCTGTCTTCCGTCTATTTGCACCTGCAACCTAATGCTCAGCAACGCTTTTGCAAACACTTCCACGCGATGTACGTCGGCGCCGATCCGCAGATCCGCGCTCATTATGCAGGTTTTTTGCAGGGTTGCGCGACGCACGCTCCGGTCGCGGCAAACCCCGTCGATGTAGAGACGGGCGTCCTGCGTCCAGGTGCTGAATACGCTGATCTCATGGCCTTTGAATTTCGTCCTGTATCCAACGCCGTCCGGTTTCGTCGCGTGCATGCTAACCTCGCGTATCCGGCGACCGCACCGCGTCGTTCATCACGCAATGGTCGCAGGCCTTGTTCTGGCAGGTCTCCCGGTTGATCTGCAGCATGCCCTGCTGCAGGATGGCCCGGTCAATGGTTGCCTTCTTCTCCGGCGAATGGACAAAGAGCAGGTTCGTCATCGACTGGAGTACGCTGTTGCTGGCCTGTCTGCCGTATCCGGTGTACATCTCCCGAATGAGCCGCATCCGATCCGACCGACTTTGCCGGTCAGCCAAGGCGTAGATGAACGGCAGCACCGCGTCAACCATCATGCCCCGCTGGCGGTCGCGGCCGATCAGGGCTGTACGGGCGGTCCGCGACGGTTCCCCGAACACGGTGTGGTTCAACCAGTAGTCGCCGGGTTGCGGCCTGGTCATCTCCTCAAGCCGACCGGCAATCTCCCGAAGTAGCGCCATGGAACCCAATCCGCTGCCGGCGTTCACCGGCCCGGCGATCAGCGTGTCCAGACCATCCTGCAGGCCCGCCGCGATAAAGTAGCTCATGGCGGCAAGACGGATCGTAGGAAAGTTAAACGGTCTCAGACGAAAGAACAACCAGTCATGTTCCCGCATGGACCGGACGGGGACGGACCGCCTGAAAACTGCCCAGCGTGCTTCGATTTCGCTGACATAATGGTCGTTCGGGATCTCTCCGCGGTATGCGAGTTGCTGGGACGGCAAAAGCCCGGCTACTCCGAACAGCAGGGCCTGCATGTCGACGATTCGATGGCCGCCGCCCGTGCCGACCAGCGTGCGTATCGTCGCCAGCGGCAGGCGGCGGGCAAGGGCCTGGCACGCGTTGGCGTTCTTGGCGTATCCGGCCGTCCGCATGGCGAATTCATAGAGGGTCTGTTCCTCCGAAACGCGTTTCATCCTGCGTGAAATGGCTGCGGCCTTCTGCCGGAACCTGTCGGATCCCTTGCGATCAAGTAGCGCGTGCACGCGCTCGACGGACATTCGTTTAATCAGGCTTTGACAGGGGTAGCCGGCAGGCGTGGGCATCTCCTCTCTCCGCCGGTATTGGCGGCGTATCCGGTCGAGGCCGTGTTGCAGGTGCTCGGACAATACCAGCGTGGGGACGTACTGCCCGTTCTGCTTCTGCACGACCGGCGTCTTTTCGTCGTGCCACATGACGATGTGCAGGACTACATTGTTGTATTTCGGGTCGCGGCCGTGGCCGTGGCGCTGCCAGTCGGCGGGTCTGACATGGATTTCCACGTCGCCGCGAAGGCGTTTCCCGGGTCCGAAGGACAAAACAGCCTGCAGGAAGTCGGGACCGCTGTCGGGATTCAAGGTACCGGGATGGTACAGCCTGAGTGTCCTGCCATCGGTCAGCCGGAGTCTTCCCGTCCGCGGCAGTCCCTCCTGCCAGAGGCGCCAGATGAGCGCTTCCGCGATTTCCGAATCCGCAATTTGAAGCATGTTCCGTTATCAAACATTCGTCCAGGCCAAGTCTATTTTCAAATTGGTCGGAAGACGAACCGTGTTCTCGAAAAGCAACATGTGCGGCGAACGTTTGCGCGTCGTCCCGCATGGAACAAATGTCGGTGTTTTCTTTTTTGCGAATGCATTGTAAATTGCCTGATAGTCCGAGCGACGGCCCGTTGATCCGATCTTCGCGAATCGGGAGTCCGATGTCCGCTATCTATTCCATCCTCCAGCTCGTCAGTGTCGTCGTCTTCACGCTGGCGTTCGGCGTGTCGGCCATCCTGCTGTCGCCCTTCAATCCCTCCGGCAGGCTGGTGCACTGGTTCGCACGCTGGTGGGGACGTACGCTGATGTGGGTGGCCGGCGTGCCGGTTCGCCTTGACGGACTGGACCACATTCCCGGGGGACAACCCTGCGTGCTGGTAGCCAATCACGCAAGCGCGGCCGACATCCCTATTCTCTTCGGTTCGCTCCCCATACAGTTCAGGATCATCGCCAAGGAATCCCTCTTCCGCATCCCTGTGCTGGGATGGTGCATGCGGTTGGCCGGTTACATCAGCATCAATCGCACGAACCCGAAGCAAGCGATGCGGAGCCTGCGAAAAGCCTCCCGGCAGATCAGGGAAGGATTCCCCGCCGTGGTCTTTCCGGAAGGTACGAGATCGAGGACCGGTGCCCTGCAGCCGTTCAAGACCGGCGCTTTTCTCCTCGCGATAGAATCGCGCGTACCGGTCGTGCCGGTAGGGATATCGGGGAGCTTCGACATCCTCGTTCGCGGCAGCGCGAGAATACAGCCGGACGCGCGGGTCGCAGTCCGTATCGGCGCGCCTATTGAGACGGATGCCTATTCCCCGAAGGACCGGCGCAAATTGGCCGAACGGGCCCGAACGGCTGTTGAAGACTGCCTGCGGACCGACCAGTAGCGGCGTGTTTCCCGTCGGCGCCGGCTGGCCATCCGTTGCGTGGAACAGCGCGCGGCCGGCTGTGACCGAGGGCGGCGCGCGGCCGGCTGCGATCGTATGATCTCCCGAAAGGAACGGAATCGCCATGAAGACGGTAACGTCTCGCATCCAATACGAGATCACCCCACCCTGGGCGACGCTTGAGCGGAAACTCATAGACACGATCAACGAATCGATTCGTCCCTATATCGACAAATACACCCGGGAGGACGGGACCCTGGTCTGGGCGGACACGTGGCCGGGCGGCCGCGACGGGATGGACGACTTCTACGAGGCCTTTACGAATTTCGCCCAGTTCTACAGCCTGGGAGGCGGCGATCATCTGCTGGATGCGGCCGACAGGCACTGGGATGCCATCACCCGCCAGTTGACACCCTTCGGGCGGATTCACCGGGAGTATGAACGGGGATACGACCAGTTTCACCAGAGCGAGAGCTACATCTACTTCTACCATCTTTGTCTGGCCGACCCCGCCAATCCGAAATTGCGAGACCGCGCCCGGCGATTTGCCGGTTTCTATCTGAACGAAGCATCCGATGCGCTGAATTACGATCCCAAGCACCGGATCATCCGGGCACCCCACAACGGGAGTGGCGGTCCCGCCTGGGGCATGAGCGAGGACGATAGCCGGATGTCGTACAATCCCGGCTCCGGCGGCATGCGCGTCTACGGCCTGCCGCTGAGCGACGTGTCCGGAATCACCCACGTGGACGATCTGCAGGACCCGGCGAAAGCGCGCATCATGGGCAAGGCCATGGCAGCACGTTTCCGGGAGGGTGACGTGGGGAACAACCTGCATGTCAACGGACTCGTCATGAACGCCTACCTCGTGACCGGCGACGCGAAGTATCTGGACTGGCTGCTGGAATATACGGGGGGCTGGCTGGAGCGGGCCCGGGAAAACGGCGGACTCATGCCGGACAATGTGGGGCTGGACGGGCGCGTGGGCAGCCTGCACAACGGAAAGTGGTACGGCGGTCTATACGGCTGGACCTGGCCCCATGGCTTCTACAGTTTGGGATTTGCCGCCATTACCGCGGCAAACAACGCGTACATGCTCTCCGGAGACCGGGGTTACTTCGATCTGCCGAGGGGCATGATCGACCGATTGCTGGAGGAAGGTATCGACGGCCATTTCGACGAGATGGCGCATCAGATGAGTATCAGGGAACACTATATCGGCGTTGATCGCAGCCTTCGTCCCGGCCGGCGAACGTTTCTCACGCCTTACCGGTACGGTGACCAGGGCTGGATGGACTACCAGCCGATGCCCGTGACGTATCCGCTGAACGTGTGGAACGTGTCCGAAGCCGACGAAGACCGCGCGCGCATGGACTACCTGCGTGCGCGCAGCGGTTATGACTGGTCTGCCGTAGTACCCTTCCGGGACAAAGGCGACATGCACCACGACGAACCCTGGCTGCTTTACCTGCAGGGAGAGAATCCGGACTACCCGGAACGGATGCTGGGTGCTGCGCATGCCCAGGTATGCCACCGACTAGCCCAGATTAGGGCCGACGACTCGGACCTTGAAGCCGGACCGGGTATACACCTGTGGCAGCAGGTGCAGCCCGTGACCACCGAGGCGCTCGTGCAGCTCACCATGGGATGTCCGCAGGTCATCTACTATGGCGGCATCCCCAACGCGCGCCTGCGCTACTATGACGCCGACCGCAAACGCCCGGGGCTGCCTGCAGACACCGCTGCGCTTGTAGACCGAATCGAACCGTCCAGTGTCGGCGTGAACCTGGTCAATCTGCACCATACGGACACGAGGCGGGTCATCCTGCAGGCCGGCGCCTTGGCCGAGCACGCCTTTCGACGCGCCACCTACGACACGACCGACGCGCCCTATCCCGGCGTTACCGGCTCCTACGCCGCGCCGCGGGCCGAGATGCGTTCCGAGTCCGTGCAGGTCGACGATTCCCGGCTGCTCGTGGTGCTGCCGCCGGCTACCCGGATCCGTCTGGACCTGGAGATGGCCCGCTACGTAAACCGACCGCGCTATCTTTCCGTCTGACGGTCCAGGCTGGACGGGATTTTTCAAGGTATGGGCGCAAGGAAACCGGTATGCGCCGCGAGACGGAATCTGCGCTCATCTCGAGACGGAATCTGCGCTCATCCGGTGAAATCGAATTGCCGGATGAGTTTCGGCTCTGCCGGATCGAGCGGGGTGCCGTCGGGGTGCATCATGTCGTGCTGCCAGATCGCCGGCGTGGGATCGCCCTTTTTCGACTCCCAGGCCAGATAGGTCTGGGTCCGACCTGCCACGAGCCCCCAGTTGTACCACCCTATCTCCTGTTCCGAGAACACCGGAAGTATGGACGCGAAGGTGTTGCCGTGATGCCGGCGCAGCCATTCGGTACAGATCACCGGCCGGCCGTACGCATTGCACCTGGCCAGGCTGGGTCCGATCTCGTCCGCCGGGCCGTAATAGTGGAAGGTGATGATATCGGACAGTTCGAAGAGGCGTAGGGAGAGGTCGTCTTCAAAAGCATTCCAGGTCCAAGGACCCGTGGTGAGCGGTTGCGCGGGGTCCACGGTGCGCGCCCAGGCGAAAGCATCCTCCACGAGCGGCTGGCTTCTGCGGTCGTCGTCCGGTTCGTTGTACAGATCCCAGGCCAGTACGCGGTCGTCCGAGCCGAAGCTGCCGACGATGTCCTTCACGTAGCGTTCCAGGTCGGGCCAGTTGTCGCGGTCGGCCAGGCATGCGAATCCCGGACTCGGCACCCACTGGCTGTTATGGACGCCGGGCACCGGATCGTCCTGCGGACCCGGATAGGGGTCGCGTCCCCCGAAAAAGCAGTCGCAGAACAGGATGACCATGGTGCTGATGCCGTGGCGCGAGGCAATGTCCAGAAAACGGTCCATTCGTTCCTTCAAACCCCTGGGATCGTCCGACCAGACTAGGTATTGAACAAAAATCCGCACGCTGTTGTATCCCGCCGCGGCCGCCCATCCCAGTTCCTGGTCGATGGTTTCCGGATCGAACGTGGGCGCTTGCCACATTTCGGTCATGTTCACCGCCGTGCGCGGCAAGTAGTTGCATCCGCGTATGACGCCCGCATCGCGGTACCATGCGTGGGCTTTTTCCGACGTCCACTGTTTCATGGCATTTCCTTTCGCTTCATCCGGGCAACCCGGGCAATGCCCGCAGCACGCTGGTTATGCGCCGAAGCGCCAGGGCCCGGTGACTGATCAGGTTTTTCACGGCGGCTTCCAGTTCGCCGAAGGTGTTGTCGTAGCCCGCGGGGACAAACAGCGGATCGTATCCGAAGCCGGACGCGCCACGGGGTTCGTGGAGTATCCGCCCTTCACAGACGCCTTCCTCTGTCCAGGATTGTCCATCGGGGGCGACGACCGCCATGACACATCGAAACCGGGCTGTGCGCTTGACCTTGGGGATCCCGTCCAGCGCGTCGAGCAGGCGACGCATGTTGTCCTGATCGGTAGCCCCTGCTCCCGCAAATCTTGCCGAATGGACGCCGGGCGCTCCGTCCAGTGCGTCCACCTCCAGACCCGAATCGTCCGAAAGGGTGATCCGACCGGTGTATTGCGCGACGGCGCGTGCCTTGATGAGGGCGTTTTCCTCGAAGGTGCGGCCTGTCTCTTCCGGTTCGGGACAACCCGGGAAAGATGCGGCCGGTTGAACCGGCAGGTCCGGCAGCAACGCCCTGATTTCGGCGATCTTACCCGGATTCCGGGTGGCCAGGACAAGGGACATGGTCGGGGCCTAGTCCCGTTCCAGCGCTTGTTTTTGCAGATTGACCAGTTGGCCTACACCCTGTTTGCCGAGGTCGAGCATGGCGGCCAGTTGATCCGTTGAAAAGGGGTGCTGTTCGGCGGTGCCTTGGATTTCGACCAGTTCGCCGCCGCCCGTCATGACGAGATTCATGTCGACGTCCGCCGTGGAATCCTCGTCGTAGCAGAGATCAAGCATGGGGACGCCGCCGATGATCCCCACGCTGATGGCGGCGACCGCATCCCGGATGGGGTTCTTCTCGATCAGACCCCGCGTGGACAGCCAATTCACCGCATCGCACAACGCCACGTAACTGCCCGTGATGGAGGCGGTGCGCGTACCGCCGTCGGCTTCGATGACGTCGCAGTCGATGAGGATGGACCGTTCCCCCAGACCGTCCAGGTCGAAGACGGCCCGGAGCGACCGCCCGATGAGCCGCTGGATTTCCTGCGTTCGCCCGGAAACGCCGCCGCGCCTCCCGTCGCGGGACACACGCGTGTTCGTGCTGCGCGGCAACATGCCGTATTCCGCCGTCACCCAGCCTCTGCCGCTCCCTTTAAGGAAAGGCGGTACGCCCTCGTCCACGCTTGCCGAACAGAGCACGGTCGTGCCGCCCATGACAATCAGCGCGGAGCCCTCCGCATGACGGAGGTAGCCGCGGCGAATCTCGACAGGACGCAGCTGGGTGGTGTCCCGGCCGTCGATCCTGGACCCAGGTGCCACGGTTCATCCTTTGTTTTGTCGTGAATCTACGTTAGGGGTGGTCTTGAACCCGGTGCGGCGCTACATGTTCTCTTCTTCTTCCGCGATGAGTTGCAAGGCTTCGCGGGGATCTTCCGTGGCGATCAGCCGCTTTCGCAGGTTGTCGTGTCTGAGCAGGCGGGAAATGTGGGCCAGCGCACGGATATGGGGGCCGGAGACGTTCAGGGGAGAGACAAGCAGGAAAAACAAATAGACGGGCTGTTCGTCGAGCGACTGAAAATCGACGCCCTCCTTCTTGATCCCGAGCACGCCGGCCAGTTTATCCACGGCTTTGCATTTGCCATGGGGAATGGCGACCCCCTTGCCGATCCCCGTACTCATGATCTTCTCGCGTTCTAGGACGGCCTGGAGCACTTCCCTGTTGTCGGAAATACGCCCGGACGCCGTCAGCGCCGCCGCCAATTCCTCAATCACTTCCTGTTTCTGCGTGGCCTTGAGGTTGACGAGGATGGCATTTTCATCCAACAGTTCTGTCAGGCTCATGCCAGGCTCCTGTAGCTTGCGCGAGTAAGGTTTCAGTTCAAGACTTGGAATATAATCCTAACTGCATCCACCCTGGAAATGTCAACAACCATCCCGGCGTTGTCAACCACCAGATGGAAGGTATTTCAGGCTGGTTGGCCACGGATAGTATGAAAGCCGTCCGACGATCAGGCCAGACGGCTTTTTCTAATTCCTTCAGCGCGATCATCTTCCTTCAGCGCGATCATCGTCGGGATCCGTACCCGGTCAGCCGCCGGCTCGTGCCGCAAAATCATCGGCTTGCATGTTGGCCGACTCAAGCAGCATTTTGATGTCGTACCATCTCTCTCTCGCCTTGAGTTCATTCAGCTGCACCGTCAGCGTGTCGGCGAACGACGAGGCTTCCTGGGCGAGTGCGCGGGCATCGCGGCCCCGGCCCTGTTCGATGTTGCCCGAGATCTCACCCCAGCGTTCGAGGAATGCCGGCAACGCTTCTTCGACCTGGCGCTTCGTCAATTCCTTCTGGACCAGCATCTCCTCGTTCGCCGTCCCGACGAGGGTCCGGGTGTTCTCGGCGGCAGTTCTCGCCTCGCCGTAATCTCCTGCGTCCATGTGCTCCCTGGCCTTTTCGAGTTCGGCGGCGGCCGCTTCAAATTCGGCCGGAGCGTATTTGTCGATTTCGGCTTCCACCGCATTGGACACAGCCTGTTCCGCCGCATCCATGGCCTCCGTGGGCGGACCCGCGCATGCGGCGACCAGTAAGAGACATGCGGCAAAGCTCAGACAGTTCAGGACGGCCTGCTTGAACATGATATATCCTCCGAAAAAATCCGAAATCTGCTCGATTCGGATCCATACTGAATCAACGGGAAGACGATTTTCGAAATTGTAATCCAAAAATGATATATAACAGCAGGGCGAATAGGTGTCCAGCAAAAACGATTGGAACGAAAACAGGCTGGATTTGGATTATCCGCTCCGCGTTCGAACAGATCAACGACTACGCCTTGTCCCTCCAGCACATTCCAGAACCCTGAATCCGCTTGACATGCCCGCCCTTTCGATTTAAGTAAGAAACACTGATTTTCAGTATGGAAGCGCTGATGCATGAACGGCTCCGAAGCGCGGGCGGACCACCGTTCTGCCGCGGAACCGTCACCGAAAGGGCCTTGACGCATGGTGTCTGAAGACGTCCTGAGAAAGCAGCTGGCATACGTGCTGCACGATACCCGTTTCGACCTCGGCGAGAAGTACGAGGGCAAGGTCAGGGACAACTACCGGCTTAACGGAAAACGGATCATCGTGACCACCGATCGCATTTCCGCTTTCGACCGGGTGCTGTGCGCGCTGCCGTTCAAGGGCCAAGTCGTCAACCAGACCGCGGCGTTCTGGTTCGATCGCACCCGCCACATCGTCGACAATCATGTCATCGACGTGCCCGATCCGAACGTGCTCGTCGCCAGATCGTGCAGGACGATCCCGGTCGAAATGGTCGTCCGGGGCTATCTGACCGGGGTGACCACGACATCGGCCTGGTACCACTATGCGCACGGGCATCGCACGTTCTGCGGCCATACGCTTCCGGACGGCATGAAAAAGAACCAGGCGTTTGACCGGCCCATCGTCACCCCGTCGACGAAGGCGGAGAAGGGAAGCCACGACGAATCCGTTTCCGCCGACGAGGTGTTGCGAAGAGGCCTGGTGGACGAAGGGGTGTACCGCGAGATGGAGCGGGCGTCCCTGGCGTTGTTCGCGTTCGGAACCGAACTGGCGGCTACGCGGAACCTGATTCTGGTGGATACCAAATACGAATTCGGCATCGTAGACGACCAGGTGGTGCTGATCGACGAGATCCATACGCCCGACTCGTCCCGGTTCTGGATCAGGGACACCTATGCGGATCGTTTCGGTCGCGGTGAAGAACCGGAAAAGCTGGACAAGGAGTATGTCCGCGGATGGCTTGCGGAACGCGGTTTTCGCGGAGCGGGTCCGGTGCCTGCCATTCCGGACGAGATCAGGATAGAAGCCGCCCGTCGTTACATAACCGCCTACGAGATGATTACCGGCAGGTCTTTCGAAGCCAGAAACGAGGACGTGTTGCAGCGGATCACCCACCGACTGCGGAACCCGAAGTAGCCGAACCGCGGTCGTATGCACCTGCCAAACCTCCTGGATATAGCGGAAAAATCCCCCGTCGTACAGCGCTATCTCGCGTCGACCGCCGACGCCGCCTGCGCCGCACGCGTATCGGGACTTGTCGGCTCGTCGCGGTCCCTGCTGCTCGCACAAGCCCATAGAAAACGAGGCGGTGCGACGCTGACGATCGTGGAGGACACGGTCGCCGCCGAGGAACTTTTCGAAGACGTTTCCAGCCTGCTCGATCCCGCGGACGTGATGCTTTTCCCCCCCTGGGAAGTGCTGCCCTATGACCAGGTTTCTCCACCCGCCGAGTTGTCCGGACGGCGTCTGAACACGCTTCATGCCCTGTCGAAGAACCGGCCGCTGTTTGTCGTGGCCACGGTCCGGGCCGTCATGCAGCGCACCATGCCGCCGACCGTGCTCCGGGATGCCACGCTGCAACTCGCCACGGACGCTGCCATCCCGCTGGACGACCTCACGGCGCGGTGTGTCAATCTGGGATACGAACGGACGACCATGGTCCAGGCGCCGGGCAACTACAGCGTGCGCGGCGGGATCGTGGATATCTACCCGCACGGACTGGACCAGCCGTGCAGAATCGAGTTCTTCGGCGACGAGGTGGAATCGATTCGACTGTTCGACATCTACACCCAGCGGTCGTCGGAGTACATTCACGAGTTGGTCGTGCTGCCGAATAGGGAATTGATCGACGATCCCGCTACGCGCGCCGAAGTGGTCGGGCGGGCAAGGCGGGCGGCCGAACAGGCATCGATCGACGCGTCCGAACTGATCTCTCACATCGAGGATGGCGGTCTGTTCGAAGGCAGTGAACGCTATCTGCCTTTTTTCCATCCGTCCGCCGCCACCATCATGAGCTACCTGCCCGACCACACGCTGATCGTCCGGTGCGAACCCGGGGAACTGGCACGTGAAGCGGCATCTTTCGAGGAGGAGTACGAAGACACGCACCTTCGTAGAAAAGAGGCCGGCGATCTGGTGCCCGAGCCCGGCGGCGCGATCATCGGCTGGCGCGACGTAGAAGCGGAATCGGCCTACTATGGCGCGCTGGACATGGTGCGCGGCGGCAGGACGGACGATGGATGGCTCGCGATGGGGACGGAAGCGTCGGGCGTTTACCACGGTGCGATGGACTTGCTCAGGTCCCGCCTCGCGGAGTGGACCGCGAACGGCGCCCGGATTGTGGTGGTTTGCGACAATGAAGGTCAGGCGGAAAGACTGCGGGAAATCCTGGGCACGGATGCCCGCGAGGTCGAATTGGCTGTCGGCGCGATACATGCCGGATTCATTCTGCCCGACCTGCCCCTGGTCGTGCTGACCGACGCGGAGATCTTCAATCGGTACCGCAAACGCCGGCGTAGGACCTTCAAGGAAGGGGTGGTGATCGAGGACTTCACCAGTCTGAAGGAAGGGGACTACGTCGTCCATATCGACCACGGCATCGGCCGTTACGTGGGATTGAAGCGCATTGCCGTCGACGACCGCGAACGGGACTGTCTGACGCTGATCTACGCCGAGGACGACCGGGTATTCATCCCTATCGAGCAGTTGCACCGGGTGCAGAAGTACATTGGTTCCGATGGCGACGCGCCCACATTGTCAAAACTGGGCGGAAGGGCCTGGGAACAAGCCAAGAAACGCACGCGCAAGGCCGTCCGTGATATTGCCGAGGACCTGGTCAAACTCTACGCGACCCGGCAGGCCAGTCCGGGATTCGCCTTCTCGGCCGACACGCCCTGGCAGAAGGAAATGGAAGACGCCTTCATCTACGAAGATACCCCGGATCAGCAAACGGCGGCGGCCGCCGTGAAGGCGGATATGGAGCAGGCGGTGCCGATGGACCGGCTGATCTGCGGGGACGTGGGGTACGGGAAGACGGAAGTGGCGATTCGCGCGGCTTTCAAGGCGGTGGCGGATGGAAAGCAGGTCGGGGTGCTGGCTCCGACCACCATCCTGGTGCAGCAGCACATGACCACCTTCTCCGAACGGCTTGCGGACTACCCCGTAAACATCCGCATGCTGAGCCGTTTCGTTCCGCCCGGGGAGCGGAAAGCCGTTGTCGCGGGCGTCCGAAGCGGCGAGGTCGATATCGTAATCGGAACACACCGGCTGATACAGGGAGACATCGACTTTCACGACCTGGGCCTGCTCGTGATCGATGAAGAGCAGCGGTTCGGCGTCGCCCACAAGGAACGCCTCAAGCAGCTGAAGACTACCGTCGACGTCATGACCATGACCGCGACGCCCATTCCGCGAACGCTTCACATGTCCCTGGTTTCCGCGCGGGACATGTCGCTCATTTCCACCCCGCCCAGAGACCGGCTGCCGGTGCATACCGAGGTAGTGCGTTTCAACGACGAAGTGATCCGCGAGGCGATCATGCGTGAGATGGACCGGGGAGGACAGGTCTTTTTCGTCCATAACCGGGTGCAGTCCATCGAGGCAGTCGCGCAGTTTCTGCGGCAGCTCCTGCCCCAGGTCTCTTTCGTCGTGGGCCACGGACAGATGCAGGAGCAGGAACTGGAACAGGTGATGCTTGGCTTTCTGGATCGCAAGTACGACTGTCTCGTCTCCACGATGATCATCGAATCCGGACTGGACATCCCCAGCGTGAATACCATTCTGGTCAATCGCGCGGACCGTTTCGGACTTGCCCAACTGTACCAGCTGCGGGGCCGCGTCGGAAGATCCAATCATCGCGCCTACGCGTATCTGATGATCCCCGCCGCTGGTCGGATTACCCCCGATGCCCGCAAACGACTGGCCGTGATTTCCGAGTACACCGCGCTTGGATCGGGATTCCATATCGCCATGCGGGATCTGGAGATCAGGGGCGCCGGCAACCTGCTGGGTACCGAGCAAACCGGATTCATCTCCGCCATCGGCTTCGATCTTTACTGCCGGCTGCTCAAGGAGGCGATGCAGGACCTGAAGGGCGAGCCGATCGAACAGTCCGACGAAGCCGATATAGACCTGCGCGTGGGCGCTTTCATTCCCGACGAGTATATCGCCGACAGAAAGCTCAAGGTCGGGTTCTATCAGCGCCTTTCACGGATCGAGGAAGAACAGGACATCGTCTCCCTGCGCGAGGAGATGAAGGACCGGTTCGGTCGACTGCCCGATCCGGTGCGTATTCTTTTCGACCTGGTTTCCATTCGGCGGACCGCGGCTGAAATCGGATTGCGCCAGCTCATGGTACAGGGGAAGGAGATGACCATGACCTACCGGAACGGCCTTTATCCTTCAAGGGAACGGATCGCGCGCGTGACGGACGACCCTGCGCTGGAGATCGAGTTTCCCCACGGGGAGGGTGGATTTCGGATCAGGGCGGGACTGACCGGCAAATCGGAAGCGGAACGGGTTGGTATGGCCAAAAACCTGTTGCTTAAGCTGCGGTGATTTGTTAATGATACGTGACGGTCATTCGAGGTCCGTCATTCGAGGCGGCCGGTAGTTTTGGAGTATGCCATCAGCATGAAATCCGCGGTCTGTCGGGCCATTTTTCTGTGCGCGCCCCTGCTCTTCGCCCAGTGTAGTTCTTCGCCGTCGATGGACGACCCCGATACGGTTGTCGCCCGCGTGAATCAGTCCGCGCTGACGGAGGACGAACTGGAAACGGAACTGGAAGCCGCATCCTTTTCTTCCGCCACCCTCCAGATGAGAAAGGATTGGGTAGCCGACTGGATCCGGACCGAGTTGCTCTACCAGGAAGCCCTCCGGCGGGATCTCGACAGCGACGCCAAGACGGTTTTGGAACTGGAAAGGATGCGCAAGGACCATCTGGCCAATGTCGTACTGGAACATGCCGTCGGCGACTCGTTGCAGATGGCAACGGACGAAGAAATCGCCGAGTACTACGACACCCACCGGCAGGATTTCATATACCACGAGCCGGAACTCAGGCTGTCCGTCATCGTTCTTGCGGATGAGGCCACGGCCCGGTGGGCGCGCGGGCAGTTGACTGGCGGTCGGAGCACGTTCGAGGAATTGGCCCGTACGCGGTCCCTTCACCCGTCCTCCACCGACGGCGGAGACCTGGGTTTCCTGAAAAGGGCGGACATCAGCGACGTTTCGGTGCAGCAGATCGTTTTTTCCATGCGAGTCGGCCAGATCTCCCGGCCGGTCCTTTCCGAGTCCGGGTCGTTCATCTTCCGGGTCGCGGATCGTCGCGAGACCGGCGACCTGTCCCCGCTGAATGAAGTCCGCAGCGAGATCGTCAACAGGATGCTGCAGGATCGGCGGCGCGATCAGGTCAGGCGGTTCGTGGAAGCGCTTCGGCAAGAGGCCGAGGTGGAAATCAATAACCCAATCCTGATGCGGTCGGAACCCGTCGTACCGTAGCCTGGAACCGGAGGGCATGATCTTGCGTGCGCTTACCCGCTCTGTCTGGCTGCTTCTGGCGCTGGCCCTCGCAAGCCCGTCGGTCCACGGTCAGCAGCTTCTGGACTATGTCGTGGCCGTCGTGGACAACGAGATCATTCTTTATTCCGACGTGCTTGAAGCGGTCAAGATGTATCGGATGGAGCAACCCGAGCAGGAGCCGGAAGACCTGCCGAACCAGTTGCTGGCCGATATGATTGATGCGCGCGTCATGCTTGCGTACGCACGCAGGGACAGCGCGCAGGTGCCTGCGGAACAGATCGACGGCGCGGTACGCCAGATCGTTGATCAGTACACGGAACGTCTCGGTTCCGAGGAAGCGCTTGAACGCCTGGTGACAAATTCGGGCATGACCATGAGAGACTGGAACCGGCTGCTGAGGCGGCAGAAGGAAGAAGAGCTGCTCCAGCGAAGGCTCGAGGAAGACCGTTTCGGTGAAGTGCGGGTTACCGGCCTCGAAGTAGCCCAGTTCTACGAGACCCACTACGACAGTATTCCTTCGAATCCCCTCAAACTCGACTTGAGCCACATCATGATCTCCGCCCGCCCCGATCCCGAAGTCGTGGCCGCGATGAACGAGCGAATCGATGAAATCCGGCGCCGTATCGCCGACGGGGAGGACTTCGGCGACATGGCGCGGCGGTATTCGGAAGACCTGAACAGCGCCCGAAATGGCGGAGATCTGGGATTCTTCGCCCGGGGTACCTTCATGGCCGATTTCGAGGACGCGGCTTTCGCCCTTGAACCCGGCGAAATCAGTCCCGCCGTGCAAACGGATGTGGGCCTGCATATCATCAAGCTGGAAGAACGGAATGGGGACCAGATCCGGGTGCGTCACATTCTGGCCCAGATCCCGAAAACGGAGGAGGACGATCATCGTGCGCAGGAGACGGTCTCCCTGTTGCGCCAGCGGATTCTTGATGGCGACGAGTCATTTGCCGAGGCCGCCAGGAAATACTCGGAAGACATGGCCTCCGCTTCAGCCGGCGGCCATATCGGAGAGTTCATGTACGATCAGCTCCTGCCGCAGTACCAGGCCGCACTGGACACCATAGCCGTCAACGAGATGACCGAACCCATCAAGGTAGTGGATCAGGGCGCCACCTCCTACCATATCATGCGGTTGAATGGCAAGGCCGGTGGCGAAAAACTCTCCCTGGACGACCATTTCCAGCAAATCACGTATCTGGCGAAACAGGCCAAGTGGAACCGGGAGCGGGAACGGTGGCTCAAGGATCTTCGTCACGAGTTGTATATCGACGAACGCGGACTCGACGCCCTGCCCTGAACGGCTTCATCGCAGGCGGACCCGCCCCGCAGCCATCACCGGTCGATACCTGTTTCCGCCACCGGTTCCCTAGTGTATGAGAATAGATCTGTTTTTGAAGCAGTCCCGCATCATCAAGCAGCGGGATGCCGCCAAGAAAGCCTGCGACCGGGGTATGGTTTTCGTTTCCGGAAGGCCCGCGAAACCGGGACACCAGATCGCCGCAAGGGACATTGTTGTCGTGGAGTGGCCCGACAGACGGCTGGAGTTCGAAGTGGCGGATGTCCCCGCGGGAAACGTGTCGAAAGCCCGGGCGCCAACCCTGTACGTCGTGCTGAGCGATGACCGGCTGGAAGAAGACCAGGCAGGTGATGACGTTTCCGGATTGAAAGGACCATGAATACCCGTCGGTACGGGAAGCGCGGCGAGCGGCCGCCACCGCCGCAGGAAGTTCCCCTGGACGATTTCGAACCGCCCTACAGCGAGCTGGTCCGGATATACGATCACGTGATGCGTCACGTGGATTACAGGCAGTGGGCCAACTACATACAGTCGATCTTCACCCGGTTCGAGGTGACGCCGAAGGACGTACTCGAGCTGGCCTGCGGAACCGGTGCGCTGGCCTGCATCCTCGACGACCGGGGCTACCGGATGACGGGCATCGACCGGTCGGCGTCCATGATCGCCGTTGCGCGGCAGAAAGCCCAGGATGCGCGCCGGACCATTCGTTTTCAGGTGGGCGACATGGTTCGTTTTCCGATATCCGGATCTTTCGACGCCGTGTTGTGCCTTTACGACAGCGTCAACTACGTCATGGAAGAGCGGGATATACTCGCCATGATGAATCGGCTGCGCACGTCGATCAACGCCGGTGGTCTGCTGGTATTCGACATCTGTACGGAGGCCAATTCGCGCAAGTATTTTCACAATCAGGTAGACCGGGAGGGCAATGGGGACTTCTCCTACGTCCGGCGCTGCGAATATGTTCCCGAAACCCGCGTGCAGATTAACGAATTTCAGTTCATCTTCAACCGCAACGGCAAAAGGCACGCCTCCCGGGAACGTCACGAGCAACGGATTTACCCGGTGGCCAGACTGACGCAGCTCTGCCGCGAGGCAGATTACGAGGTACTCGGCGTCTTCGACGGTTTCACCTTTGGCGAGGCGTCGGAGCAGTCCAATCGTGTCCACTACGTAGTCCGCCCCGAGTGCTGAGTTCGCATCATGGCTTTCGACCGGATAATCGGCCATCACAGACAGCGGGCGCGGCTTATGGGCGCCGTAGAGCAGGATCGTCTGGCGCACGGATACCTTTTCTGCGGATCGCCCGGCGTAGGCGCCGAAGCGCTGGCTATCGAGCTCGCCTGCGCGGTCAACTGTGAAAACGGTCCCGGCGAACCCTGCGGACAGTGCCGCCATTGCCGGCGGATACGTGCGCTGCAGCACCCGGATGTCCACCTGCTGGTTCCGGCTTCATCCGCACCGCCTCCGGAGGGATCCGGTGAACGGACCGGCGGATCCGCGGGCCGCGGGCAAGCCCGAGAAGTGCGACGGCTGGGTTTGTCCTCCCTTCTGGCCAACGATCCTTACGCTGTGCTGCCTCTGGTAAAGAACGACCTCCTTTCCGTGGACGATATCCGGTCGCTCAGGAGAGATGCGTCCGTCAAACCGTACGAAGGACGAAAAAAGGTCGCGGTGATCGTCGCGGCGGACCGGTTGAACACGGCGGCGGCAAACGCGCTGCTCAAGACGCTTGAAGAACCTCCCGGCACCCTGATGCTCGTCCTGACCGCAACGCGCTCCCGGCGGCTCCTGCCGACCATCGTGTCCCGCTGCCAACCGGTTTTCCTCCCGCGCCTACCCGAACCGGACGTGCAGGCCGCGCTGACCGAACGGTACGATGTGGAACCCGACAAGGCCGCGTTGCTCGCCCGCAGATCGGAGGGCCGTCTTGGCGAAGCGCTTGCGGCCGGATCCGAAGAGGGTTTGCGGCTTCGAGAAGAAGCCTTTGCCCTGCTGGAGTGTGTCCACGACGCCTCGGCCCTGGACCTGTTCGACCAGGTGGAGCGCCTGGCCGGGTCCCGCCGGGAAGAACCGGTTGTGGAGCAGATCCTGGATTACCTGCTCGGACTCTACCGCGACCTGTTCATTCTATCCACCGCTGGCGGACCGTCTACCGTCTCCAACCCGGAACGGCAGGGCCCACTGGCGAAACTGGCCGCCAAAATGGATGTCTTGGAGATTGAACGGGGTATCGGCGCCATAGAAGAAGCCAGACAGGGCATCTCCCGGAACGCGCACGTCCAGCTTGCGCTGCTGGTGCTGGCGCTCCGACTCAGAATGAGTCGGAGGTCGGGGGGTTCGCGCGAGACGCGGTCCGCGGAGGCGTCCGCTCATGTCCGGCCCGCCCCGGATTGATCCGTTGACAAAACGTCTTGCACGCGCTATCGTGGTGCGGGAATCGAACGGCGTTCATCCGGTTGTGGACGTGGACCACCCGTGTTCGTGAGGAAGCCATGGCGGAGAAAATACTCGTAACCGATGCGTTGCCTTATGCGAACGGTAAATTGCACATCGGCCATATCGCCGGCGTGCACCTGCCTGGAAACATCTATGTCCGCTACCAGCGGCTGAAGGGCAACGATGTCGTCCACGTGAGCGGTTCGGACGATCATGGCGTGGCCATTACCCTGGCGGCCGAGAAGGAAGGCACAACCCCCCAGGAACTTGTCGACAAGTACTATCCCGTCATCAAAGGCGCCCTCGAAGATTTCGGCATTGTCTACGACAATTTTTCCCAGACGTCCAGGCCTATTCATCATGAAACAGCTCAGGCCTACTTCCGCCGCCTGGAAGAAAAGGGCTGCTTCGACATACGCGAAGTCAACCAGATCTACTGCCCGGCCAACGATCGTTTTCTTCCCGACCGCTACGTGGAGGGCACGTGCCCCCATTGTGGATCGGACCGGGCCCGGGGAGACCAGTGCGAGGGCTGTGGCACGATTCTAGACGCGACGCAGCTCGTCGATCCCCACAGCGAATTCTGTGAAGGCGGGCTTGAAGTCCGCCCGGTCAACCACTGGTATTTCAAGCTTGCCCGCATGTCGTCCAGACTGCAGACCTGGATCGAGACGAAAGCGCACTGGAAGGACAGCGTGCGCAACTACTGCCGGGGCTGGTTCAACGAGGGGCTTTCCGACCGCCCCATCTCGCGCGACCTGGACTGGGGCGTTGCGCTGCCGACGAAGGACGCCGCGGGCAAGGTCATGTACGTCTGGTTCGAGAACACGCTGGGCTACGTGTCGTCCACGCGGGAGTGGGCGGTAAAACAGGGCGATCCCGACCGGTGGAAGGACTACTGGCTGAATCCGGACTGCAAACTCGTCAATTTTCTCGGCAAGGACAATATCGTCTTTCACGCGATACTGTGGCCGGCCATGATCATGGAACACGGGGATTTCATCCTGCCTTCCGAGATTCCGGCCAACGAGTTTCTCAACATCGAGGGCCAGAAGTTGTCCACGAGCAGGAACTGGGCGGTTTGGCTGGACGAGTATCTGGAGGTCTTTCCCCCCGATCCCATGCGATACTGCCTCGCCTCGATTTCACCGGAGACGAAGGACGCCGACTTTACCTGGAAGGACTTCCAGGCGCGGAACAACAATGAGCTGGCCGATATTTTCGGGAATTTCGTGAACCGCACGCTGACTTTCGTCAAACGGTTCTTCGACGGGGTGATTCCGGAGCCGGGGACGCTTGCACCGGAGGATCGGGACATGCTGGATACCGTGGCCGGGGTTCCCGA
Source organism: bacterium (assembly GCA_965200485.1). Classification (GTDB taxonomy): domain Bacteria; phylum JAAXHH01; class JAAXHH01; order JAAXHH01; family JAAXHH01; genus JAAXHH01. The sequence goes on along the minus strand of CBDAUD010000002.1, from coordinate 1,196,511 downwards.
ACGGGTCGGCGCATGCTTCGAGGTATTCCAGGTGCGGCGGGCGATCCGGGAGTTGATTTCCTTTGGCAATACATGCAACCGGTACTTCAATGACCAGGCCCCGTGGAAGACGAGCAGAACCGACCGGGCGCAGTGTGCGACCACGCTCTGCGTATGCATGCAGGCCACGCGGGCTCTGGCGCTGGTTGCGTTTCCCATCATGCCGTTCAGCGCCGAAAAACTCTGGAAAATGGCGGGGCTGGAAGGGCGCGTGGACGCGCAGAAATGGGATCAGTTCAAAATAGACGAGTCCCTGCCCGGACGTCGTATTGGCGAAATCGAAATCCTGTTTCCCAAAATCGATGACGAAACGATCAACGCTCAGGTTGAGAAGCTGGGCAAGTCCTTCTCCGGTGCGGACGGACGGGGGCGCTCCGGAGTAGCCGATTCCGCCGATTCCGCCGAGTCAGGCGGAAACGACCCCATATCGATCGACGCGTTCCGGCAGATCGATCTTCGCATTGCGGATGTCGCAGCGGCGGAACCGGTACCGGGAACGGACCGGCTGCTCAGGCTGCAAGTGCGCATCGGCGAGGAAGAGCGGCAGATCGTATCCGGTATCGCCCCGGGTTATCGTCCGGACCAGCTGGTCGGGCGCCAGATCGTGGTGGTAGCGAATCTGGAACCCGCAAGCATCCGGGGTGTGGAGTCCCAGGGCATGCTCCTTGCCGCCTCGGATGACCGTGGCGCGCCCATACTCCTTGGTCCGGATGTCCGCGTACAATCGGGTTCGTCGGTGACCTGACGGCCGGAAGGCCCGATGCGGACGCCGCTGCGGATCGGGCATCACGCCAATCATCTTGCACCTAAGTGCTGCCATTGCTGTTTGACACCCATACCCATCTGACGGCCGAAGCATTCGATCATGACCGCGATGCCGTGCTCCAACGCGCCCGCGAGGTCGGCGTGGAATACATGGTCGTCATCGGATACGATCTCGAAAGCAGCCTGGCCGCGGTTGCGCTTGCCGAACGCTGCGAAGCCGTCTACGCCGCCGCCGGCATCCATCCCTGCCACGTCCACGAAGCCTGCGACGCGGATTTCGGGGAAATCGAGAAATTGCTTGACCATCCGTCCGTCGTCGGTGTGGGCGAAACAGGCATAGATCTGTTCCACGACGCGTCCACCTATCCACTTCAGCAGATGTCGTTCAGAAAGCATATTGCATGGGGCCGAAGCACAGGACTGCCGCTCATCGTGCACGACCGGGACGCCCATGCCGAAGTCATGGCCACGCTGGAGGAGTGCCCGAATGAGGAAACGACGGCCATCCTGCATTGTTTTACGGGGGACGTCATGATGGCGGAAAAGGCCGTTGCAATGGGATGTTTCCTGGGTTTTGGCGGGATGGCCACATTCAAGAACGCAACAGTCCACGAGGTGGTCTCCAGGTTGCCGCAAGATTGCATTCTGTTGGAAACGGACGCACCCTACCTGGCGCCCGTTCCCCATCGCGGCCGGCGGAACGAACCCGCGTATCTCGTCCATACCGCGGAAGCGGTTGCCCGTCACCGGGCGGTGACCCCGGAAGAACTGGCCAGGTCCACCACCCAAAACGCAAAGCGTGTGTTTCGAATCCCATGACTCCCGTGCTTGATCCGCCCGATGATCTGCTGGCCAAACTGCGCAGATCGGCGTTCCGCCCGTCCAGGACGCGCGGCCAGCATTTTCTGAACGATTCGTCCATTGCCCGGCGCATCGTGGAGGCGGCCGGCGTCCGACGGCACACGGCGGTCCTTGAAATCGGTCCAGGCGCTGGTGCGCTTACCCGGCACCTCGTAGGCCGGGCAGGCAGGATTACCGCGGTGGAAATCGACGCCAGACTGGCGCGGGCGCTCGAGGAAGCCTACGGCCAGTACGGCCACCTGACCATCCTGAATCGTGACGTGCTCGACTTGCATCTGCCCGACATGATGGCGAGTTCCGGCGCACTCGACTTCGTCATCGTGGCCAACCTGCCCTACGGCATCACCGGCCCCGTCCTGGACCGGCTGATCGCCTGCCGGGACAAGATCAGGCATGCGGTCCTCATGGTACAGCGCGAGGTGGGTGAACGTCTGACGGCCGTTCCCGGGACGAAGGCTTACGGAGCGATCACGGCCATTCTGGCCTACCACTACCGCGTGGAATCCCTGTTCCGGGTGGGAGGCGACCGATTCGTGCCTCGGCCGGCCGTGGATTCGCTCGTCCTGAGGATGACGCCGCACCAACGTCCGCCCGTCGCGGTCCGGGATCCCGCCCTGCTGGCGGTCGTGATCAGGGCGGCGTTTCAGCATCGCCGCAAGATGCTGCGACACGCGGTAAGTCGTCTGGCTGGCGGATCCGCCGATCTTGTTTCGGAACGTACCGGTATTGACCTGAAACGACGCGGAGAAACCCTGGACCTGGCCGAGTTCTCGGCGCTCGCCAACGCACTTGCGGAATACGAGGACGGCCGCGAAGACCGTCCATGAAAGACCGTCCCTGAAGGATCGCACCATGCGTTTCCGGTATTCGCGTTCGGCCAGACAGCGGTTGACGAAAGCGCGGAATAAAAAGCCCTCTTTCCCGTACGCGCGCTTGGGAACGGCCGCTTTCGTCCTGTTGGTCTTCGCCACATGGATCCTGTTATACGAGAACCAGGCCAGGACGGTTGTGGACCGGCTGCTGGACCGGACGGCGCCTGGGGGCTCCCCGGAGTATGCGCGTACTGCCGCCGGGAAGTCTGACCAGCAGATCTATCACAGAATGGATACGGCGGTGTACAGTGCGCTTATCAACCTGCAGGTGACGCCGGACAGGATACGGGATACGAAGCCGCGCATGCCGACGGGAGCGGACCAGTGGACGCCCGTTGAACGACATGTCACCGTTTCGGGCGCCTATTCGCTGACGGAATGCAATCTCGAGATCGTCCGGGCGGTCACCCGGGCGGGTGGCACGGTCGTCCACGCGGCAGAACGGGTCGTGTCCGGCGACTTGCTGCTCGAAATCGGCGACAACGGAAAAGTTACGCATCACCTCCAGGTGAACCGCGCTTCGGGTCTTCAGAGAAAAACCGCCAGACTGGCGGTGGTGATCGCCTATACGGACGAAAACAACCGCGGTGTGGTAGAGGCCCTGGCGAAACTCTCCCGTCCGATCACCTTTGCCCTGCCAGGTTGGGCTGCCGATGCGACCGGTCTGGCCGGGAATCTGTCGGCCGGAGGCCACGAGGTGATTGCGTTGCTTCCCGTACAGCCGAAGTCTTTCACGCGGCACATGCCACGCCGAAGATCCGTACTGCCTACTCATTCGGAAACGACCAACCGACGCATCACGCAAGCCGCGCTCGCATCCTTCCCCTCGGCCGGGGGTGTGCTGGCATACCCGGGTTTTCGCATGGACGATGAAGCCGAATTGCTGGTCCCGCTGATCGACGAGTTGGGCAAGCGGGACAAGTTCCTATTGGAAATCCCGCGCAACGAGACGCCGACCGACGGCCTGGCGGACCCGGACAGCGGGCCCGTTCGCGTTCGCGCATGGGGCATCCTTGATCGGTTGTACAACCCTGTGATCATATCCATGAACCTCGACCGCGCGTCGTTCTCGGCGCTGTCGGATGCACCGGAGATTGTCGTCGCCGCCGCACGCCCCCATACGCTGCAGGTTCTGATGAACCAGATGGCTCGTCTTGAACTGAGAGGCATCGAATTCGTTCGACTTTCCGACCTTCTGGAACACTAGCGCCGGAGTTTCATCCATGATCAAACTGAGTGTATGCGCCGACCAGGTTGCCGTCTTGAGAAACCTGACGCAGCGCGGAGAACCCGATCCCATGACCGCCATCATGATGTCCCAGGTGAGCGGAGCGGACGCCGTAACGGTTTCGTGGGCGTCCGATGCTTCGCTCTATCTGACCGGGGAGTATGACATTATCCGCCAACTCGTGCATACCCACCTGAACGTCATTGCGCCGCCGGATACCGAACTGCTGCAGAGTATCTTGACGATTTCGCCCGATATGGTTACTCTTGTTCCATCGGGTTACGGGCATATGGGGATGGACAATGCATGGTTCGAATCAACCTGGCCCCGGGTCGATACCCTGGAGCGACCGGTAGAACGTATCACCAGAACGCTGCAGGAGAACCGTATCCTGACGAACATACTGATCAGACCCACTGCGACGCACGTGCGGCAATGCGCCGAGCTCAAGGCGGATTACGTGCATATCGACGCAAGCGAATACGTCCAGTCCGCAGACCCCGAGGAGAAGAGACGGGTTTTCGAAGAGATGGTCGGCGCGGCCAAGACGGCGGCGCGGCTGAACATGGGGGTCTCCGCTGGCCGGGGTGTGGATTATCAGACGATTGCGGATCTGGCGGGCATAGCGGAGTTGGAGGAGATCGTCGTGGGCGGCGCCATTGCCGTGCGGGCGATGACCATAGGATTCGAACGGGCCGTACGGGACTTGGTCGACATCATCCGCCATGCGCCCCGGCCTTCGGCAGACTGGTAGACTGACGTTCATTGCCGTGCGGAGCGCGGTATGGAAAGGAACAGACCATCCACAGAAGTACCTCTTTCCTTGTATTTCTCGCCGCAACCCTGCTGGGAGCGATTCTCGTCTTTCCTACAATCAGGTTGTGGATGTCGTCTTCCAAGGCGCTTGAACAGCTCACGCCTGCCGAGCGGAAGACGCTGTACAGTCAGTCCACGGTACCGGGGATTGATCTGGCGGGTGGATATCGTTTTTCCGCCGGGGTGGACCTCTCCCGTTACACGGAGCGGGGCAGGGAGCGGGCCGTGGCCAGCCTGGTCGAAACCTGGCGCCGGCGCTTGAATGCCTTCGGTATATCGGAGTCCCTGGTTGCCGCGCGTGAAGAGGGCGCCTTCGATATAGTGGTACCGTTGAACACGGATGTCGGCCTCGCCGGCAGAATGATCCGGGAATCGGGCGAGATCACGCTGCATCTGTTCAAGGACGGCGCGGAAGTACAGGCGCTGCGACAGCGTATAGACGATACATTGCTTGAAAGCGCATCGTTGCGCGCGGCCAGCCGGGAAACGGTCGAAAACGCCGCGCCGGAATCGACCGCACTGGAGTCGACCGCGCCGGAACAGGCTGCGCAGCAACCGACGAGTTTAAGCGCGTTGCTTGCCCGTGTCAACGTGGAAGAAGGTATCGGAGACATCGCAGTCAGGGAAGATCATGTGGAAACCGTTCGGGCCGTGCTGGCGGACTCGACGGTTCAGGCTGTCATTCGGGCCTTCAACTTGGCGAATCCTCCTGCCGGCGCCTTCGCCTGGGCGTCCGAGCCGGTGGAGCGCGGCGGCCACATGTACCACTTGCTTTATTTCATCAATCAGGATGTTGACCTGAACGTGCAACCGCTCGCTTCGGCCGTCGTCGGCGACGCATCGGTCACTGCCGAACGTGGCGCCTACGCGGTGCGCCTCTTCCTGCAGGATGAAGGCCGGGAAAGTCTGGCCAATCTGTCCAGCGCCAACGCGGGCGACCGCCTGGCCATCAAGATGAACGGGCAGGTATACGTGACGCTGAACATCCAAGGCAGGATACAGGACGGTCGCATAGAGATTCCGGGTGGCGACACCCTTGAGGAGGCGCGCGCCCTGGCGGCCGTGCTGGAGTCCCCGTCTCCTTCCGTGACCGTGATGCTCCTGGATCGCGCGGCGGTGGCTTCGCCCTCGCCATACGGCGAGGATGTCATGGACGGCACGGCCGGCGCCGCGGCGCTTGGCGCAGCGCTGATGGGCGTCCTGTTCCTGTTCAGGTACCGGCTCGCCGGTGTGGCGTTTCTCGTGGGCATACTGCACTATCTGATCATGACCGGCGCCGTGCTCAGGCTGTGGAACATAGCCGGTATCGTACCGTACTTCACGCTGGCCGGTGCGGCAGGTTTCCTCGGCGCATTGCTCGTTTTCACGACCGTCCATCTCTGGATGTACGAAAGTCTGCGGGCGGAGTCCGGTGCGGAGACCCCGGTCCGGCAGCGTGTAACGACGGTGCTTGAGCGCAGCAGACCGATTCTGATCTGGGTACACGTCCTGATACTGCTCGTTTCGATTTGTCTCATCGTAGTCGGCACCGACGGACTCGTCAATTTCGGCCTCGTACTGTTTTCGGGTTCGGCCGGCAGCCTGCTGACCTGTTTTTTCTGGACGAACATGCTTCTGTCCTCCCTGGTGGGGGACTGGCAGATCAGGAAGTTGAGTGTGTGATGATGCACTACCTGGCTACAGGGTACGAAAAACTGATGGACAGACCCGGGCTGGTCTACGCCTTCGCTGCGGTGCTGGCCGCGCCGGTTGCCGCCGCCACGGCGCTGCGGCCGCAGCATGCCGTGGCAGACGACCTGTTGACGCTGCTGCTGTCCGGCAACTTGCTTTACGGTCTTTTCCTGGTTATGCTGGTGGTGCTGGTGATCGTCGGCGCCCGGATCGACGACCGGCCGGGAAAAAGCATCGCGCTGACGCTGGGGGTCTTGGCAGCAGGTAGTATCGTCCGATTGCTGCTCCCCTTCGCGCAGTCGATCGGTTGGCTGGGAGAATGGAACGGGGTGATGATCGGGGTGATGATCATCGCGCTCTACCTGGCGCTGCGTGTGGGCGCCCGATTCGCCGTAGTGGCCATGGGGTGCGCGCTGTACGCCATGATCGTCACGGCGGGAATAGGCTTCGGCCTTGTAGACCGGATTTCGGTTTCGAGCATCCTCGCGCTCATGGCGGTCGGGGCGCTGACGGTTGCGATGGCCTTCCTGGGTTACAGTCGGGTCAGAAGCCAGATGGAAGTCGCACGACGGGAACCGGTCAGCCACTCGGTGCGGGTGGGTATGGCGCAGACCATGCCCTTCCTGTGCCTGGCCGGTCTCGCCGCCCTGCTGATCTCCGGACCGGCGGCCGTCGCCGCCACCGGTCCGTCCCGTGATCTTGGCCTGCTGATGATGATCGGCGGTCCGGTCGGCGCCTTGGCTGTGTTGATGTCCGTGGTACCGCTTGTCTCCATGACACAAAACGTACCGGTGGAGACCGGAGCGCCCACCCGGCGCGGAAGCCGTCGATCGAGATAACAGCCTTCGACTGGGAGTTTTGCATGCTGCGTGCAGGTTTTATCGGAGCCGGGGGTCGTTCCCAGAGCGCGCACTACCCGGCTGTCGACCGGTTGTCCGGGGTTGAACTGACCGCCGTGTGCGAAATGGACGAGGCGCGCCTTGCTCAGGTGACCGATCGTTACGACTTCCCCCACGTTTACACGAACCATCGCGCCATGCTGGCGGAGGTGGAACTGGACGTGATCTATTGTGTCATGCACGAGCAATGGCTGCTCCAGCCTGCCCTCGACTGCATCCGCGCGGGGAAGCACATTTTCATCGAAAAACCTCCTGGAAGAAACAGCGCGGAAACGCGTCAATTGCTCGATGAGGCCGTGAAGCACGACGTGTACGCCATGGTGGGATATCAACGGCGCTATACTGCGGTCGTCCGCGAGGCCATGCGGCGCGTCCGGCAAAGAGGGCCTGTTTCCCACGCCGTTGCCACCTTCAACAAGAAGCTGTTCTTCGACAAACCACCGTATTCAACGACCCTTTGGGATGATGTAACCCATGTCGTGGACCTGTTGCGCTACATGGTGGGGAGCGAACCCGTCGAGGTAACCCGATATCGCGACAAGTTCGATTCCGTCGACTGGAATCAGTACGTGGCGCTTGTCCGTTTCGCCAGCGGGGCCACTGGCGTCGTATTCGGAAACCGCGCCTCCGGGGGCCGGGTGCTGAGCGCGGAGTTGCACGGGGTGGGCGTCGGCTGCTACATGAAGCTGCCCGAGGAAATAGACATCCGCGAGGATGACCGGCAGACCGTAATGCAGGGCTGGGAAATCAACGGAGACGAAGCCGATGATGCGTCCAGCTACGAAGGGACGCTCGCGATGCATGCGCATTTCGTGCATGCCATTCAAAATCAGGTCATCCCCATCAGCGATCTTCGGGACGTCATACACACCATTCGGCTGGTGGATTGGATCGAAACGGGGCGCCGTCCCGACTAACCCCGGTGTCCGGTACCCCTATCCGGTACATGCAACGGCTCAATTTTCCACCGTACGCATTCGAAATCGACTCTGACGAGGCGGGTCGCAGGATCATTTACGACGGTATTCGGCGGCGGTTCGTCCGGCTGACCCCCGAAGAGTGGGTGCGGCAGCACCTGGTGCGGTACCTGGTGGAGGACCGGGGATTCCCGGCCGGATACGCGGCCATTGAAAAGGGTTTCCAATACGCGGGAACGGCCGTCCGCGCCGACGTAGTCATGCACGACCAGAAAGGGCTTCCGGTCCTGATGGGTGAATGCAAGGCGCCGGAGGTTCGCGTCACCGAAGCGGTCTTCGAACAGTTGGCCCGGTACAACTCGGTCGTCCAGGCGCGGTATCTGGTAGCCACCAACGGCCGGACGCACTTCTGTTGCGAACGCAGGGCCGGCAGCGGATTCCGCTTTCTGTCGGAGTTGCCCGTGTTCAAGCGTTTCTGAGGAAACACCAGGTGCCGGATGGAATCGGCGCAAAACGCCAAGTCATCGCAACTACTCAGGAGGGAAAACCAATGAAATACGCGAGGCCTACGGTCGTTTTCCTGCTGACCTTCGTGTTCGTTACCCAAGCCGCCGCGCAGACGCGGGAGCAGGGTCCGTGGTGGCCCCATCCCATCTGGGGCAAGGATGACCAGGCGGGCGGGTCCAACTGGATCACCCCCGAGAAGGTGTTGAAAGCCCTTACCCTGGTCAAGACCGGCCAGATCTACGAAATCGGCCAGGTATACAGCGCCGACATGCCGCTGTTCGGACAGCGGACTTACACCATGGTGCTGCCGGGTTCTCCAACCGGCGGTCCCATCGGTTCGAACAAACTGATGTACTACGACGAGTTCCTGGTTGCCGAAATCGGCCAGGTGGGCACGCAGTTCGACGGACCGGGTCATATCGGCGAACGGATCAGGATGGCGGACGGTACGGAACAGGATGTCTTCTACAACGGGTTCACCAATGAGGAGATCAAGGGCGAGTACGGTCTCGTAAAGCTGGGCGTCGAGCACATCGGCCCCTTTATCACCCGCGGCATACTCGTCGACGTGGCCGCATACAAGGGCGTGGAATCCCTCGACCATGGATACGAAGTTACCGTGGCGGATGTCGAAGGCGCGCTGCGGCGACAGGGTATCGCGACGGAAAGCCTCGAATCAGGCGATGCGTACTTCTTCCGGTACGGATGGGCCCGCCACTGGAATGACCACGACAAGTACAACACCGATCCGCCGGGTATCGGAATGGCCGTCGCCCGCTGGGTGGTCGAGAAACAGGCTTCGATGATCGGCTCGGACCAGTGGACGACCGAGGTGGTCCCCAACCCGGACCCCGACAAGGCCTTTCCGGTACATCAGGAGCTGATTACCCGGAACGGCGTCTGGAACCTGGAAAACATGAATCTGGAAGGTCTGTCCAACGACGAGGTCTACGAGTTCCTGTTCATTCATACGCCCATACGTTTCAAGGGCGCAACAGGTTCGCCGGCCCGGCCGATCGCCATACGATAGGCGTCCGCCAGTGAAAGGAGCGGTTCATGGCAGCATTCGAAGAGAAAGTGGTCATTGTGACCGGAGGCGCCAAGGGCATCGGCGGGGGGATCGTACGGGCCTTCGCCGGTGAAGGCGCCCACGTCCTCTGTGCCGACATCGACGACGAAGCCGGCGCCGACACCGCGGCGTCCAACGACCGGATCCGATACGTCCACGCCGATGTCGCCACAAGCGAGGCATGCCGGACCCTGGTGGAAACCGCGACGGAAGCCTGGGGCGGTGTCGATATACTGTGCAACAACGTGGGGATTCAGCCGACGGCGAGTTATCTTCCGGCGCACGAACTCTCCGAAGCCCAATGGGACCGCATCATCAATGTGAATCTCAAGAGCCGTTTTCTGATGGTCAAGTACTGCGTTCCCGTGATGAAGCGCCGCGGGGGCGGAGTGATCATCAACACGGCGAGTGTGCAGGGGCTGCAGTCTGCCAAGGGCATTTCCGCCTACGCGGCGAGCAAGGGGGGAGACCTGTCGCTGGTCCGCCAGTTGGCCCTGGACTACGCCGAGGACGGAATCCGCGTGGTGGCGGTCAACCCGGGCACCATCGAGACCCCCCTCCTGCAGGAGGCGATCGATTCGATCGGAGGCGCCGAGGACGAAATCCGGACGGATATGGCTTCCCGCCATGCGGTGAATCGCCTGGGAACTGCGGAGGATATTGCCCAGGCCGTGCTGTTCCTGGCCAGTGACCGAGCCTCCTTCATTACCGGCGAATACGTGAATGTGGACGGCGGACTCATGGCCAGAGGCGCCTGGGCGTAGCTTTTCCCATCCATCTGGCCGGTAGACCCACTGCAAGGAGCAACCTGTCCGCATCAGGTCGGCCAGTCCGTCAAGTCGCCGCCTTCAGCGTGAAGGTCTCGCTGCCATCCAGTCCGGACGCCACCGGATAGGTTGACGCGCGCGGTTTGCCGTCCTTCGGGACGTAACGCACGTGGGGCGGGAAATAGGCGTATAGCGCCGTGTTGCGTGGATGAGGGGACTTGTTGGGACCGGAACCGTGTACCATCAGACTGTGAAAAAAGAGTGCGCTGCCCGCCTTCAGCGGCACATCGATCTGCTCCGTCTCTTGGGAATCGATATCGTACACCGGCTCCACGCCCTGCGCCACGTCCTGTGCCTGCGCGATAAGTCCCCAGTCTTTCAGGCCCCATGTGTGACTGCGCGGAATGACGTTGAAACAGCCGTTCTCCGTCGTGGCATCGTTCAGGGCGACACTGACCGTCACGAGTCGAGGCGGGTCGATGGGCCAGTAGGCCGAATCCTGATGTAGTGCGTGCGCGGAGCCGTGAAAGGCCGGCTTGAGCATCAGGGTGCTTCGGAACAACAGCAGATCGGGGCCGAGCAATGCGCCCAGGACCCGAAGCAGATTCGGGTGGACGGCGAGGTTGCGAAAAAATCCCGAGAAATCCCGCGTGTTCTCGATTTTCCTGAGTACGGGCACGCCGTCCGTCCGGTTGGCTCCCTCGGCATACGGTTCGCGCTGAAAATGTACGCATCCCGGATCGCCAGCGGCTTCCAGTGTCGCCGACAATCGGTGCAGCCGTTCTATTTCCTCGTGACATGCGGCCAGTTCGTCTTCCGACAAGACATTTTCGACGATCAAATATCCTTCTTCCTCAAACGAGGTCTGCTGTTCAACCAGGCTCGTCATTGCGCGTCTCCCCGATCAACTTGCCATCGAATCATTGTCCCTGGCCATGCCGCCGGTGCTCCGCCTTGACACGCCGGTTCCGCCCTGAGAACCGCATTGTCAGATACGCCTTCGCCGGTCCATGTCCCCATAGCGCAACCGCGCAAAGACCGGTGAGGTCGCAGATCAGAACGGGCAGGCGATAGATCGCTACTTCATCGTATCGGAGTACGGCGCCGCTGGCTCCCATGGCGGCAACCAGAAACGAGAAGGCCACCAGCCGCCGTGCGTTCCGATGCCCCGCCAGCGGGGCGTACAGGATACTACACAGCGCGGTGTGGAAGATGAAGAATCCGGCATAACCGTTTCTTACCGCCTGGGCGATCTCCCATTCGTACCTGTAATGCCAAACAAGAAAGACGTGGGTGAAAACGATCAGCGCAACCGGTGTCATGCAAACCGGCCGGTGGCGGTTTGCCGCGACCAGCACCATATTCGCGGTCAAACCGGCGTAACCGACGATGGCGGCAGGAAAACTGATGGTCTCGATGGACACTGTGCGGAGGCCGGCCTGCAGGTTTCAGAAAAGGAAACGCACGTGCGATGATCGATTTATTGAATCTATTTCGGCCGTTCCGAGTCTAATCATGCAGGCAGGAATCGAAAACGTGATGAGATCACGACCACGACCGATTGCCTGCAAATAGTCAAGGATTGATATGACTCCGGCGCCTCGCGGGAGCATATGCAATCATGCAGCGACGGCATACCTTGCCGCTTCCAACGCGGCCTCCCTTGTGCCGTCGCTTTTCGTTTTAACCGCCCCTCGCGCTTGATGCGCACTAAATTGACCCGGCTACACAAAGACCGGCCTCTGCGCCAGCACCCTGTTCGAGCGGCAGGACGATAAGCGGTAAGGTCTGTTAAAAAACGGCAATGCCCGCTAGATGTGAATCGCCGCACCCTCCACGCCGGCAGCGGCTTCCATGACCAGTTCCGACAGGGTCGGATGGGCGTGTATCGTCTTGTGCAGTTCCCTGACGGTCGATTCCAATGTGCGGGCGGTGCAGATTTCCGCGATCAGCTCCGTAGCGTCCGCACCGATGATGTGCGCACCGAGTATCTCGCCGTACTTCGCGTCCGCGATCAGCTTGACCATGCCTTCCGTCTGTCCGACGGCCACGGCCTTTCCGCTTGAGCGATAGGGCATTTTGAATACTTGAATCTCACGTGCTTCCGCGGCCTGAGACTCGGTCAGACCGACACTGGCGACCTGAGGCTGGCAATACGTACACGCGGGAATGTTCTCTCGATCAATGGGGGGCGAATCATGACCCGCGAGCCGTTCCACCAGGTTGACCCCTTCCGCCGAGGCCTTGTGGGCGAGGAGGGGCGGTCCCGCGACATCGCCGATGGCGTAAACGCCGGCGACCGTCGTCCGGCACTCCGTATCCACCTTGATGAAGCCCCGGTCGGTCTCGATGCCGAGTGCTTCCAGACCTATATCCTCGATATTTGCATCGCGTCCCACAGCCAGGAGCGTGATGTCGGCTTTCAGGGTTTCCGCTTGCCCGTTGACGGTTATGGCAACTGCGGTGCCGTCCGAACTCGCATCCGCCGATTCGACACGCGCCCCGGTCTTGATCCCGACGCCAAGCTTTGCGAAACTCTTTTCCAGTTCCGCGCTGATTTCCTCGTCTTCCACGGGCAACAGGCGAGGCAGCATCTCGACGATGGTGACCTCGGTACCGTAGGCAGCGTAGTAATAGGCGAATTCCACCCCGATCGCGCCGCCGCCGATGATGGTCATCGATTGGGGCGGCTCTTCAAGCAGCATGGCTTCGGTGCTGGTGATGATCCGCTCTCCATCCACCGGAATGGCCGGAATGGCCTTGGAGCGCGAACCCGTAGCCACGATGACCGAACGGGCTTTTATGGACCGTGTTTCGCCCTGTTCGTCCGTCACATCGACGGAAGTGGCCGACGTCAGGCGGCCGTGGCCGCTCACGAGATCCACCTTGTTCTTCTTGAGGAGGAACCCTATGCCGCCGGCGAGCGTATTGGCGGCCCTGCGGCTGCGCTGCACGGCCTTGCCCATGTCGAACTTGAGATTGTCGCAGGAGATACCATAGTCTTCACCGTGTCGCATGGTCAGGACGAGTTCGGCGTTCTTCAGTAGCGCCTTGGTAGGAATGCAACCCCAGTTCAGACATACGCCGCCCGGCTTGTCCTTCTCTATAACAACCGGTTTCAAGCCAAGCTGGGCTGCGCGGATTGCCGAAACATACCCGCCAGGTCCGCCGCCAAGCACCGCCACATCGTAGATCGCCTCTGCCATGTCTCGCTCCGTAAAATAAATGGATTCCAACTGCATCGAAAACCCTGATATAACTAACGTCTTCGACCCCGCGTGTCAAGATAATTCTCTTGTCTGCCATGGCTTTACGATGTATCATGAAAAGAGCGAAACACCGATGGAGACGGACCTCAGACCACGCCATACCGCCCGGACGAATGCACGTTGACGCCGCTGCCGGCAGGGAACGAACGGGAGCAAGGCGGCAGCGTGACATGCCGGGTCTTGCCGTTAGGACATCATGTTCCAACGCCTGCTCATCGTCGCCCTCTTCGTAGTGATCGCCATCATGGTCGTGCGATCCATCGCGAACCGGATGAATTGGCGCGGGTGGACCGGCCGGGGACGCTCGGAGATCCGGGGCAACTGGCAAGTGGTTGAGCCGTTGGGCCGGCTCGGAAGGACTGCCGATCGCGCCTTGCGGTCCGCGCTGAAGCTGGAAGCGGAGGACGAACGGCGCAAGGTGGCGGTGCTTTTCGACGTGGCGCACCGGGCCGTCCGGGGTCTCCCCCTGGATCCCGCCGAACTGCGCGCCTGTGCGGACGAGGCACCGGAACCCGTTCGTGCGGGGCTCTACGCGGACGAGGCGGTGCACGCTCCCGGATGGCTGCTGTACGCGGCGGACCGCGTGCAGGACGCCCACCCCGACATGTACGCTTACGAGGTCAAGCAGATCACCCTTTCGGCCTACCGGGAGATTTTCCCGTCGGACACCGGAATGGAACTGCCTCCGGAACGAACGCTGGCGCCGGTGCCGTACGAGGCGCCGCCGGATTCGGACAGCCGATACGCCCATCTTGGCAAACTGGGAGCGGAGTACATTCACGACCCGGCCTACGTCGCCCTGCTCGAAATTCCATCTGGCGCGCTCCCCGACGGCGCTATACTGCCCCTGTTGCAGTTGCTGCTCGCAACGGAAGATGAGCGGAGGCCGGACAATGGCGTTTCGGTAGACGCGCTGCTGGCCCGGTACGGCGAGCGGATTTGCGCGGGGGCGGTCCACTGTATGATCCGGCCGGAATCGACCGGCCAAAGAGGTCCCACCGCCTACTCGCCCGCGCTGTTCCGATTGATCGGCACATGGCCCCGGGCATCGGCGGAACCGCTGTTTCGAGCGGCCCTCGAATCGGGCTGGAACGACAGTACGCGCTTTCTGCCTGACGCGGGATGGGCGCAGGACCTCAGGGTGGTGTTCAGAGACAGTCCCTATGGCGCGCCGACGTAATCGGTCTTGGTTCGGTAACAGACGATCAGGTGACATGCCCAGGAAAAACAGGCCGGACAGCGCCCCGAAGCAGAGCCGACGACGGATGACGCGCCGGCGACGCCAGCGGCCGCATCAGAACCAGACGGGCGGCATGTCGGGTGATATCGCACAGGTCGGTCCAGTCGCGCGGACCGACGGCGGGCAACCCCCGGAGGGACGGTTGCTTGGCGTCGATTTCGGTGCGCGTCGGGTCGGACTTGCCCTGAGCGACAGGACGGGGTTGATCGCTCAGGGTATGGAAACGATCGAAGTGGAGAACACCGGCGAAATCCTGAACGCCATCGCGTCGGTCGTCGAAGCGGAGCAGGTCCTGGAAGTTATCCTCGGAATGCCGGTCAACATGGATGGTACAAAGGGCAAAATGGCCGATCAGGTCGAAGCATTCGCCGACCTTTTGAAAGACCGGGTGTCCTGTGCAGTAAGGACCTGGGATGAACGACTGACCAGTGTGTCGGCCCGGAGAGCCATGCACGAAATGGGCAGGGGCACACGGGGAAACAAGGGCGATCTGGACCGGATCGCCGCTACGCTCCTGTTGCAGAACTACCTGGACTATCGCCGCAGGATGGCAGACGAAACGGAATCTGGCGGTTGAAAAAGCTGCTGACTGTTATTGTTGTCTTCGTGATGTTGGCCGGAGCGGCCGGCATCGCGATGGCCTACCTGCTCTTCAACACCGAGGGCTCCCGTGAAGATACCGTGCTGTACACCATCGAACCCGGCACGAATCTGTCGGAAGTCGCCGCCCGACTGGAAGACGAGGGGGTCATCCGAAACGCCGTTTTTTTCTCCATGCTGGCTCGGTTTTACGGTGCCGATCGCAGGATAAATGCCGGCCGGTACGAGATCGAACCGGGAATGGGTGCGACCGAGATCCTGGACCTGCTGGTGTCGGGACGGGTTTCGATGGATCGTGTAACGATTCCCGAAGGCTTGACCATAGCGGAGACGGCCCGGATCATTCAAGCCCGCATCGGCATCGATTCGACCACCTTCGTAGGCTTGGCAAGCGACTCGGTGGTCGCGCATGAACTGGGCGTCGAGGCGAACACGCTCGAGGGATACCTGTTCCCGGCGACCTACCACTTCCACCTGGAAATGTCGGCGGAAGAGATCCTGAGGACCATAACGGGTCGTTTTCGAAGCACACTCACGGAGGCGTACCGGGCCCGGGCGGAAGAACTGGGATACAATGTTCACGAGATCGTCACGCTGGCTTCCATTATAGAGCAGGAAGCGCAGGTCGCCGAAGAAAGGGATACGATTTCGGGGGTCTTTCACAACCGGCTCAAAAGGGGTATGCTCCTGCAAGCCGATCCCACGGTGCAGTTCGCCCTTGGCAGGCCGAATATGAGGCTACTCGAAAGACACCTCGCGCATCCATCGCCTTACAATACGTACGTGCACGCGGGATTGCCTCCCGGACCGATCTGCAGCCCCGGGGAGGCATCAATGCATGCCGCGTTGTATCCAGGGGAAGTACCCTACCTCTTCTTCGTAGCCCGGGGAGACGGCAGTCACATTTTTTCCATCACCAATCGGGAACACAACCGCGCAAGGGCTTGGGTCAAACGCCAGCAGAGGTGATCTGGAACAGGGCTGTGCCCGCCGAAGCGGCGCCTTATACGGCCGTGTACCCTCCGTCGACGAGCATCGTGTGACCGGTTACCATGGAGCTGGCGTCGGACGCGAGGTAGATGATCGAACTGGCGATTTCGTCCGGTTCGGCCAGGCGACCCAGCAGGATCTTCTTGATGTTGGCCCGGAATCCCGGATTCTCCATGGCTTTTTCCACCATGGGCGTGCGCGTCATGGTCGGCGCCACCGCGTTTACGGTGATGCCGTGCTCGGCCCATTCGGCCGCCATGGACTTGGTCAGGGTGCACACGCCGCCCTTGGCCGCGGTGTATGCCGCCCGCAACGGGCCGCCGACCACGCCTACCTGTGAGGAAACGTTGATGATGCGTCCGCCCCCGCCCCGTTCGATCATGTGCGCGGCGAGTGCCTGACTGAGGAAGAAGACGCTTTTCAGGTTTACGTCGATGATTTCGTCGTATACTTCCTCGGTCACTTCCAGCACGGGCATGATCCGGTTGCATCCCGCGTTGTTGACCAGGATGTCGATCTGTTCCGTACCGGCCAGGACCTGCTTGGCAAACGCGCGGATCGACTCGACCTTGCCCACGTCCACCGTCTCAACCACGCATCGCCGCCCCATTGCGCGGACCTCCGAAGCGACGCGTTCCAGGTCGGTCCGGGTGCGACTGGCGATCACCAGGTCGGCGCCGGCGCTCGCACCTGCCAGCGCAACGGCCTTGCCGATGCCCTTGCTCGCACCGGTGACGATCATGGTTTTACCTTCCAGAGAAAACAGGGATGTATCCGGCATGGCATCCTCCATGGCACAGGGGTCGGCAGACGGACAAGCGGGTGCCCGCGCGATGGCACGCGCACGGCGGTGCAGTGTACCTGGGCGACGCGTCTGCGTCAATCGAATTCAGCAGTCGCCGGAGACCGATACGCCGCGATTGCGCTTGCATCCGCCGTCCGGCAAGATTAGCTTGAAACGTTTCCGGAAGCCCGTCGAAACACGTTGTGCCATGTTCCGTCCCGCAAGGATTGCACGAACAGCAGGCCGTAGAACGGGACGTACTGTACAAAGCGGACCCAGGTCTCCTCTTCCCAGGATTCGGTGAGCACGAACCCGATCACGACATGGTATGACACGGCGACCAAGCCCGATAGCAGAATCCACGCCGGATTGGGGTACAGGCAGAGGAATGGAACGATCCACACCAGGTACCAGGGTTGTACGGTGGGGGTGAGCACGAGATAGCCCCCGAGCAGGACGAAGGCGGATCGGAAGGGGTCCGTGATCCTGAACGCGCAGAATACGACCAATCCGGCGAAAAGCGCGGCCGCGATGGCCTTGGACATGTTCAGCGAGTCGGTCAGGAAGAAGAGGATCGAGAAGACGCT
The DNA here is from genome assembly GCA_965200485.1 of bacterium. Taxonomy (GTDB): domain Bacteria; phylum JAAXHH01; class JAAXHH01; order JAAXHH01; family JAAXHH01; genus JAAXHH01. The sequence goes on along the minus strand of CBDAUD010000002.1, from coordinate 1,178,630 downwards.
GTCGTTGAACCGCCACTTGTCGCCATAGACCAGCAGTCCCCCCAGGAGCCGCGGGCCGGCATCCGCAAAGGGCAGGTAGAAGACCAGGAGCAGGACCGGAAGCAGCCAGAACGCTCTGATACTTCGGAGCCTGAAGTAGAAGGCCGGGACAAGCATGGCGGTGAACCACTTTGCGAGCATGGAAAGGGAAAGCCAGGCTATCGCGCGGGCTGGGCGCAGCCGGTCGACCGCCAGCAGGGCGGCGAGCATGAGCGCCACGGGCAGCGAATCGTTATGTCCGCTGCCGGCGATTTCGACAAGAACAAGGGGATTCCAGGCGTAGATGAGCACGCGCGTTTCCGGCAGGCTGCGCAGGCGGAGCATCCGGATCGTGAGCAGGATCACGCCCACGTCGCACAGAGTGAAGAGCAGTTTCATCGAAGCGGGACTGTACCACAGGTATGCGGCGACCGCGAAGGCGATCTGCATGAAAGGCGGATAGATCGTGGGGACGTCCCGGTGGTTGATGCCCGAATGGAACGTGTCGCGAAGGTGAGCGATTTCCTCGCTGTCCGGCGTGTACGCATAGGGATTGACACCCTGAAACTGCATCCTGGCGTCCCACAGGTACCGGTAGATATCGTCGGAAAGCGTCGGGGGGCTGAACTGCAGGATGACCCGGCACAGGATCGCCACGGCCAGGATGAACCAGTACAGGCTTCGATCCTGCGCTCCGTTTGATCGCGTCTGACCAATGGCGGCGAAGGCGTAGACGATGAAGGCCGCAGCGAACGGCCCCCAGAAAAGCAGCAGCGCATCGGGCAGGTCCAGCCGCGCGGAAAGCGCGGCTGGCAGGATCGCGCGGAGATCGAACAGGCCGGACCTCAGATCTCCGATGGCGACTATGCCGATGCAGGCGGCGACAAGCAGGAGCCCCGGAATCGCGATCCGGCCGGGGAGTCCGGCAACGAATCTGTTGTAAGCGGCATCGGACATGTATGAGCTATCTTTCTCTGATATTCATACTCCTGTATTTCCTCGTGCTGTTCCTGCTCGCAGTCTACGGTGTGCACCGCTATCTGATGGTGTATCTGTACTACAAATATAAGGACCGGACCCGGCCTGTAAAGCCGGAACCCCCCGGAGAAGCCGCTCCCGCGGTTACGATACAATTGCCGCTCTACAACGAACGATATGTCGTGGAGCGGCTGATCGAAGCCGTCTGCCGGATCGAGTATCCCCGCAGTCGCCTCGAGATCCAGGTTCTGGACGACTCCACCGACGAAACCCGCGATCTGGCAGCCGGATGTGTCGATCGGTACCGGGAAGCCGGGTTCGACATACATTACCTGCACCGGACGACACGTACCGGATACAAGGCCGGCGCGTTGCAGGAAGGGCTGAACGTTGCCCGCGGCGAGTTCATTGCTATTTTCGATGCCGATTTCATACCGTCGCCGGATTTCCTCAGGCGGACCATGCATCTGTTCCGCGATGAACGGGTGGCCCTCGTACAGACCCGGTGGTCCTACCTCAACCGCGGCTATTCGCTCCTGACCCGGGTCCAGGCCATCATGCTGGACGGCCATTTCGTTATGGAACACGGCGCGCGGAACCGTTCGGGCAGGTTTTTCAACTTCAACGGAACGGCGGGCATCTGGCGCCGAGAGCGCATCAGGGAAGCTGGCGGCTGGCAACACGATACCCTGACCGAAGACCTCGACCTGAGCTACCGGGCCCAGCTTCAGGGGCAGGATTTCGTATTCCTTGAAGACGTTGCCACGCCGTCCGAACTTCCCGTGGAGATGAACGCATTCAAGACCCAGCAGCACCGGTGGTCAAAGGGGTCGATGCAAACCGCGAAGAAGCTGCTCCCGAGGATTTGGCACAGTCCGCTGCCCGTCCGCAAGAAGATCGAAGCGACCTACCATCTCACCAATAACCTGACCTATCTGCTCATGCTGCTGCTTTCGGTGTTGATTTTCCCTTCGATCGTAATCCGGGTGCAGGCCGGGTGGGTTAACTCCTTCTGGATAGATTTGCCCTTTCTATGCGCGGCCACGGTCTCCGTTTCGCTCTTCTACCTGTTCGCGCAGTTCGAGGTCGACCGGAAGCGCTGGAAGCGGTGCCTGCTATTCCTTCCACCGCTCATGTCCATCGGCATCGGCATCTGCCTGAACAATACAAGGGCCGTCCTGGAAGCGCTGCTGAACCTCAAGTCGGGTTTCCAGCGTACCCCGAAATACGGCATACGCCGCAATACCGACCGATGGCGTCGGTTGCGGTACAGGGGACTCCGCAGCTGGCTCCCCGCGCTGGAACTGCTGTTTGCCCTGCATTTCGGCCTGTTGATCTACTATACGGTCATCAACGGAATCTACCCTTCCATCCCCTTCCTCTGTCTGTTTTTCGCCGGTTATCTTTACGTCGGCGTGACCTCTCTGTGGCCGCGGACAGCCCGTCAAGGATAGCCCATGGAACGTGTGACCGGTTTCTTTGGACTGTTCGTCCTCCTGGCTATCGCCTGGTTGCTATCGGAAAACCGGCGGAAGATGAGCTGGAAAATCATCGGCGGCGGTCTGGGTCTGCAGGTGCTGCTCGCCCTGCTCCTGCTGCACACTACACCGGGGCAGGTGGTATTCGACCTTGCCCGCCTAGCGATCAACAAGGTGATTGCCTTCTCCAACGAAGGGGCCCGGTTCGTCTTTGGCGATCTCGTGGAAACCGCGCTGTTCGGATTTTCCGTGCTGCCGATGATCATCTTCGTATCTTCCACCACCTCGATCCTGTTCTACCTGGGCTGCATTCAGTGGATCGTCCGGCAGATGGCAAGGGTCATGGTACGGATCATGGGCGCATCGGGATCGGAATCGATGGCCGCCGCGGCGAACGTCTATCTCGGGGCTTCGACGGCGCCGCTTGTCATTCTTCCCTACCTGAAGACCATGACCCGCTCGGAGATCATGGCCATGATGACTTCCGGGATGGCTACCGTGGCCGGGTCTGTCCTGGCCGCCTACGTGGCCCTGGGCGCGGACGCCGGCCATCTGCTGGCCGCCTCGCTCATGTCGGCGCCGGCCGCGCTGGTCATCGCCAAGATCATGATCCCCGAGACCGAAACCTCGCGTACCCTGGGGGTCGTTACCGTGGACGTGCCGAAACCCGGGGTCAACTTCATCGATGCCGCCTGTAGCGGTGCATCGGACGGGTTGAGGCTGGCATTGAATGTGGCGGCCATGCTGATCGTCGCCGTCGCTTTCGTAAGCCTGTTCAACTGGGTCGTGGGACTTGCCCCTGACCTGGGCGGCGCCCCGCTGTCCCTGGAGCGCATACTCGGATGGGTCTGCGCGCCGTTGGCGCTGCTGATGGGCGTGGCCTGGGAAGATGCCTCGGCGGTGGGTATGCTGATCGGCAAGAAGACCATCCTGAACGAATTCCTGGCTTACCAGGATCTGAATGCGATGCGCGACCAGCTGTCGGAGCGCTCTTTCACTATTGCCACGTACGCGCTATGCAGCTTCGCCAACTTCGGGACCATCGCGATCATGATCGGGGGGATCGGCGGCCTGGTACCGGACAGGCGTCGGGACATCGCCCGGCTCGGTGTCCGGTCCATGATCGGGGGCGCCCTGGCTGCCAACATGACCGCCACCCTGGCAGGTCTGTTGTTGTGATGGGCGGCCTCACAGGTTTCTTCTCATGAATGCCAGGCATACCGAAGCCCGAAAACCCGGCACGGATCCGGGACTGAAGGCCGGAATCAATGCGTTCCTGCCTCGCTGCCTGTTGAAGGACCGACGGGATATCCAGCGTCGGTTGAAGCAGTTGCGTGGTACACGGCGCGGGGACCACGGCCGGCTCAAGCGGTTGAAGGACCAGGCGGCCGCCTCGGTGGCGGTCGCGGAACGCCGCCTCGGGTTCCTTGCCGGCACTTCGATCGGTGCGGACGGCCGATTGCCTGTTTCCACCCGGAAGCAGGACATACTCGAAGCCCTGCGAAACCACCCGGTCGTGATCGTGACCGGTGAAACGGGTTCGGGCAAGACGACGCAGTTGCCTCAAATTTGCCTCGAGGCGGGCAGGGGCGTGTACGGTCGGATCGCGTGCACGCAGCCTCGGCGTGTCGCGGCGCTGTCGGTTTCACGCCGCATCGCCGAGGAACTCAACGCAACCTGGGGCCGGGAAGTCGGATGCAAAATACGTTTCACGGATGAGACTGCGCCTGAGACGCTTGTCAAGATGATGACAGACGGCATGCTGCTTGCCGAGGTTCAGCACGACAGGGATCTGCTTGAATACGACACGATCATTGTTGACGAAGCGCACGAGCGCAGTCTGAATATCGATTTTCTGCTCGGATACCTCCGGTTGCTGATCAGGCGGCGTGCCGACCTGAAGGTCGTGATCACCTCGGCGACGGTGGATGCCGCCGCCTTCTCCCAAGCCTTTGACAATGCGCCGGTGATCGAGGTGTCCGGACGTCTGTATCCGGTGGAAATTCGCTATCTGCCCCTCGAAGAGACGCGAGGCTCCGCCGAGGACTATACCTACATCGACGGCACGATAGACGCGGTCGAACGGATCATGGCAGAACCAGGTCGAGGCGACATCCTGGTATTCCTCCCCACGGAGAAGGACATCCACGAGGCGCGCAGACGGCTGGATGGCAGATCCTACCGGCAAACCGACGTGCTTCCGCTTTTCGGCCGTCTGACCAGCGCGGATCAGCAGCGGGCGTTCCAGCCGCGGGACAACCGGCGCATTATCGTCGCCACGAATGTGGCCGAGACGTCGCTGACCATTCCGCGCATCAAGTACGTCGTGGATACCGGTCTCGCCCGAATCAGCCGTTACGCGGCACGCACGCGCACCCAGCGGTTGCCCATCGAGCCCATTGCGCAGAGCAGCGCGCGTCAGCGGGCTGGCCGTTGCGGACGGGTGTCCGGGGGGGTCTGCCTTCGGCTCTACAGTGAAGCCGACCTGCGAAACCGGCCCGAATTTGCCATGCCGGAATTGCAGCGCGCCAATCTTGCCGAGGTCATCTTGCGCATGCTGGCGTTCAAATTGGGCGACGTCCAGGCTTTTCCCTTTCTGGATCGGCCCAGTCCCCATGCCATACGGGATGGGTTTCAGCTGCTTACCGAACTGGGCGCCATCGACGGAGAACGGCGCCTGACCGATCGGGGCCGCGCCATGGCAAGGCTGCCGGTTTCGCCCACGGTGTCGCGCATGCTCCTGCAAGCCCGGCAGGAAAACGCCCTGCAGGAGGTCCTCGTTATCGCGGCGGCCATCAGCATCCAGGATCCCCGGATCAGGCCCCTGGCCCAGCAGGAACAGGCCGATCAGGCGCACCGGAAGTTCCGGAACGCCTCCTCGGATTTCCTGACGCTGCTCAATATCTGGGAGGCCTTTCACAATACCTTCGAACACCTGAAAACCCAGGCGGCCATGCGCAGGTTCTGCCGGAGCCGCTTCCTTTCCTACAACCGCATGCGCGAGTGGCGCGACATCTATATGCAACTCCGCCGTGCGCTGCGTGCGTCCGGCGGCTTTCGCGGCCGTTCGGCCCGGATCGGCAGCGCGCATTACGACGCGGTCCACCGGTCGATTCTCAGTGGCCTCCTGAGCCAGATAGCCGAACATCGGGAAGGCAATCTCTATACCGGATCCAAAAACAGAACCGCCATGATCTTCCCCGGATCCGGCCTTTTCCAAAGGAGACCTGGCAAGGAAGCCGGAAAAAACAACAGGCAGCAGAAGCGGGACGAGAGGCCAAGCAAGGAAGCCGAGCGAGAAACAGGGAACGGGACGTCGTCTCCGTGGATCGTCGCAGTGGAGATGGTCGAGACCAATCGGCTCTATGCACGCACGGTCGCGCGCATAGAGCCCGAATGGGCCGCGGAACTGGGTCGCCATCTATGCCGTGCTTCCTATTCGAATCCGAGATGGGACTCGGCTGCCGAACGCGTACTCGTCGACGAAACGCTGCGCTTGTTCGGGCTGGCGGTTTCGCGCCGGACGATCGATTACGGGAACGTGAATCCGGAGGATGCGACCTCCATTTTCATCCGTGGAGCGCTTGTAAACGATGATCTGAAGACCCGACACGTCTTCATGGATCACAACAGGAAAATCAGACGGGATGCGGAGACCTGGCTGCTGCAGCACCGAAACGCCTATCGGGTCGATCTCGACGAGACGGCCTTCCTATTCTATGCGGAACGGCTCTTCCGGGTATCTTCGACCCCCGATCTGAACCGGCTCGTCAAATCGGAAGGAATGGGAACGGATCTCTTCCTGCACATGAAAACCAGCGACCTCACGGGGGTCGATGAAGGATCTCGCCGTCCGGAGGACTTTCCGGCGCATTTCAACCTGGAAGGCGATTTGCTGCCCCTGCGGTACGCCTGTCAGCCGGGCGGAGAAGCGGATGGGATAACGCTTTCGCTCCCGCGCGAGAAGGCGCATCAGCTCCCGCTCGAATCGCTGGAATGGCTCGTCCCGGGTCTGTTGTGCGAGAAGGTCGAAGCTTTGCTCAGGGGGCTGCCGGGAAGGAAACGCAAGTTGCTCGTACCCATACCGGAAACGGCGCGGACGATTGCGGCGGAACTCGACCCTGCCGATACCGCGCTGACAACTGCGCTGGCGGAATACGTCGCCAGGCGCCACGGTATCAAAATCGATCCGTCGGAATGGTCGCTCGAATCCGTCCCCGATCACCTCAAGATGCGTGTCCTGGTCACGGAGGAAGGCGGTGTCGCGCTCTCGACCCGCGACCCGGACCGCATCCGAGCCGAAATCGTGGATCGGACGGCCGCCGTCGAATCGGAAAGCTGGCGAAAGGCGCAAATGCGCTGGGAACGGTATGACCTGCGGGACTGGTCGATCGGCGATCTGCCGGATCGCGTTGCACTCGGCCTGTCAGGAACCGTGCCCCGGTATGCCTATCCCGGTCTGCAGGCATCCGATGGCCCGGTTGACCTGCGCCTGTTCCGAGACCGCAATGAAGCGCATCGGCAAACCCGAATCGGGCTTGCCCGCCTGCTTGAACGGCGTATGGGCGAGGAATTGGCATGGATGCGGCGTGATCTGGCTTTCCTTGGAACGCTTCCGGCCCTTGCAGCCCACACGGGCAGCCTTGAGGCGCTCCAGGATGCAGCGTACGACCACCTCCTAGCCGCCCTGTTCAACCGGGAACCGCTGTATCCTCTGACAGCCCGCCGTTTCGAAGAAGATGTGGAAAAGGCCCGCCGGCTGCTGGGAAAACTTCCCGACTGGTTTCAGCGGCAGATGCGCCCCCTGGAGCAGGTGCTCGGCGATGGGCTCGGTATGCGCAGTGGACTGGGCAGGCGCGGAGACCGTGGCATACGCCCCGCATACCCTGATCTGGACGATGACCTTCAGCGGCTGATTCCGCGCGATTTTCTGCGCAAGACGCCGGCTGTCGAGCTGCCCAACCTGATTCGATACCTGAAGGCGGTTGAAACAAGAGCCCGCCGGGCGCGGGAAGACACGGCGAAAGACCGAAAGAAGGCGGAAAGGGTCAAACCCTTCGACATGGCATTAAAGGCGCTGAACAACAGGGAGGACGTGAATCCCGTCCTGCTGAACGAACTCAGGTGGATGCTGGAAGAGTACCGCGTCTCGGTATTTGCGCAGGAACTTGGCACCGCGCGGCCGGTTTCTCCGAAACGACTGCAGGCGCTGTTGGACCGGATCGGCGCGGACGCCGTCGAATCGGAGGCCCTATGAGACGTATCGCGTGGGATCGGGGATGCCGGCTTCTGTAAAACCCTTCCGCCGCAGGGTGCAGGCGTCGCATCCGCCGCAGGCCGCCCCGTCGTTTGCCGGGGCGTAACAACTGGTCGTGAGTGCGTAGTCCACGCCCAGGGCGACCCCCCTGCGCAGGATATCCGCCTTGGACATATCGATAAGCGGCGCGTGGATCTTGAACCTGCCCTGCCCGGTCGTCCCCGCTTGGGTCGCCAGATTCGCCAGGCGCTCGTAGGCCGCGATATACTCGGGGCGACAGTCGGGATATCCACTGTAATCTATGGCGTTCGCCCCGATGTAGAGGTCGAAAGCGCCAAGCACCTCGGCCCAGCCCAGCGCGATAGAAAGGAAGATGGTGTTGCGTGCAGGTACATAGGTGACCGGTATCTGTCCGTCCATGCCTTCCGGATCGCGCCCCATGGGAACAGGTACGTCGTCCGTAAGCGCGGACCCGCCGATGGTCCGCAGATCCAAAGACACGGTTACATGGCGGCCGACCCCGATGGAATCGGCGACCCGTTTCGCCGATTCGAGTTCGAACCGGTGGCGCTGTCCGTAATCGAACGTGATGGCGTGGCAGCCAAAACCCGCTTCCCTGGCGATGGCGAGGATCGTCGCGGAATCGACCCCTCCGCTGAGGAGGACGACGGCAGGCTTCATAGAGTGCGTCCATGGCATGCTGACATTGCGCGTTCGCGAAAGAAGGCAATATATTCGTTCCATCGTAAAACCGCAACACTACCTGCCCGGCCAGTAGCGATCGTCCGAGGTGCACGGAGCGGCAACCCGCGCGGACCTGGCCGGAAGGCCGCGGAGCCTATGGCTGACATACCGGAGGCGAATCATGTTTCAGGATGTACGCGTGGCGGCAATCTCGTTCAAACCCGTTAAACTGGATCTGGAGGGAAACGCGCGCCGGCTGGAGACGATGTTCCGGGAGGCCGCAGCAGGCGGCGCGGAGCTGGCCGTTGCACCGGAAGGCGTGCTGGAGGGTTACGTAGTCAACGAGATCATCGACGGCGAGATTCCGCCGGAGGAGATGAACCGGGTGGCCCTTACCATGCGAAGCCGGATCATCGGGCGGTTCCGTACACTTGCGCGGACGTTGAACATGTGCCTGGTATTCGGCCTGGCGGAACGCGTCGGCGGGGAGGTTTACAACTGCGCCGTGTTTCTTGATCACAGGGGGCGTCTTCGCGGCAAGTACCATAAAATGCAGTTCGCGGAGGGTCAGCACCGTTCTTGGTGGTTCAACCGCCTGGGCAAGCGCAGCCGCGCCTTCGACACGCCCTTCGGCCGGGCCGGCATGATGATCTGCAACGACAGATGGAACCCGGATATCGCCCGCATTCCAGTGCTCGACGGCGCGCGATATCTGCTCGTTCCGTCCTTCGGCTCGACCGCCCGGGCGCAGGATCGGGCGGTGCTCGCACGCGCCCGGGAGAACGGGGTGCCCATCGTCGAAGCCAATGTCGGAGTCACGCTGGTCGTAGACAAAGGCGAAATCGTCGCCCTGTCCCGCAAGGTGACCGAGATCACCCACGGGGTCATCTCGGTACCGGCGTTGCCGTCGCCAAAGAACAGAGACCGGCACGAACGGGGATTCCTTGCCTGGCGCAGCCGGGAAATGCCGGTGCGATACCGCGACCGGGTTCGAAGAACGCGGCAGGGCCGCAGCGCCGTGGAGGTCGATCATGACACGAAGGGTCGGCTCATCGCAGCGGATTGACCGTCCCAAACCCGTTGGCACGCAGGAAATTGCGTCTTGCCTGTCCCCGGGCCTGTCCCTTATCTTCGCGGTGATGCCTGCTCGTTGGCGTTTGGCATGGCGCCGTGTTGAACATACCGGTTCGAAAGGGTGCGTCGTTCGTTGTATCGGAGTTCAGAAACCATGGCATCGACCTGTTCGTCCGATCAGTTCCTTGATGTGCGCAATCACGGCTTCGCCCGGCTGGCGATCGCCGTACCGCGGATAGATCTGGGTGATCCCGCCGCGAACGTGCCGCATCACCTGGAACAGATCAGAGCGGCCGATGAACGGGGCGCCTTCTACGTCCTGTTCCCGGAACTCAGCCTCACGGGCTATACCTGTGCCGATCTTTTTCATTCCCGATCGCTGCTTGATGGGGCGCTGGATGCCCTTGAAGTGTTGCTGGACAGAACCCGGGGCCTCGACCTGGCGTTCAGTTTCGGCATGCCGCTGCAGGTCGACCACGCGGTATTCAACGTCGCGGCGACCTGCCATCGCGGGCGTGTCATGGCCGTTACGCCCAAAACCTATCTGCCGCAGTACCGCGAGTTTTACGAGACCCGGTACTTTGCCCGGGCGGCCGAGCGCCAGATCGATACCGTCACGTTGTGCGGCATGGACGCGCCCTTCGGCCCCGACGTGCTGCTGCGGACCGACGATCCCAGGGTCGTGATTTATCCGACCATCTGCGAAGACGACTGGGTGCCGGTGCCGCCAAGCAGCAGGGCCGCACTGGCGGGCGCGAGCATTCTGGCGAATCTTTCCTCTTCCAATATCGTCATTGGCAAGGCGCAGTACCGCGAAGACCTTATCCTGGCGTCATCGGGCCGAAACGAGGCCGTACACATGTATGCCTCGGCGGGTTTCGGGGAATCGACCATGGACGTGGTCTGGGATGGACATGGGTTCATCGCGGAACGGGGCAGCATGCTGGTGAAGACGAAACGCTTTCAGTTGGACGGAACCTGCATTGTGGCGGATGTCGACGTGGAGGCGCTGACGCTGGAACGCGGCGTTCAGGGTTCTTTCCGGCAGAACGCCATGGACTGCAGATCCTCCTGGCGGTCCGTGTCGCTTCCGGGTTACCGGTCCGAAACGGCGAGGGCAAGTGGTTCGGATGCTTCCGGTCGGCCGAGGGAAGCGCCGTATCAGCGCTTTCTTCGAGACATACCCGCCCATCCCTTCGTCCCCCAGGATCCGACGGAACGCAGCCAGCGGTGTCGCGAGGTATTCATGATCCAGGCCACCGGGTTGGCAACCAAGTTGCGATCGCTCCCCGAGGAAGCCCGCCGTGTTGTCGTGGCGGTCTCCGGCGGACAGGATTCCACCCACGCGCTCAACGTGGCCGTGCACACGATGGACATGCTCGGGCTGCCGAGGTCCCGCATTGTGGCCTTGACGATGCCGGGACTGGGCACCACAGAGCGTACATACGGCAATGCATGCGCCTTGATCCAGGCTGTCGGAGCGACTTTCCGGGAGATCGACATCAAACCCGCCGTGCGGCAGTTCTTCGAAGATATAGCCCATTCGGAAGACCGGAAGGATCTCGTCTACGAGAACACCCAGGCATGGACCCGGAAACTGGAAGAGCTCGCCACGGCGGCCCAGGTCAAGGGCATCGTCCTCGGTACGGGCGATCTGTCGGAACTTGCCCTCGGCTGGTGCACCATGTTCGGCGACCATGCCAGCCACTACGGTGTTAACGCCGGCATTCCCAAAACCCTCGTAACCTTCCTGATCCGATGGACGGCGGATGTGGTCTTCGAGCAGGAGGAGGCGGTTCGCGACGTGTTGCTTGATATTCTCGACACGCCCATTTCACCTGAGCTGCTTCCCCCGAACGAGCGCGAAATCGCCCAGAAAACCGAAGAAAAGATCGGTCCCTACGAATTGCATGACTTCTTCATCTACCACTTCATGCGTTTCGGTTTTTCGCCCTCCCGGATCGCCCGGATGGCGCTGCATGCGTTCGAAGGCGCGTACGATCTCCAGACGATAAAGCGTTGGCTCCGCGTGTTCATCGTCCGGTTCTTCCAGAATCAGTTCAAACGGAACTGCCTGCCGGAAGGCCCCAAGGTCGGCATGACCTGCATTTCTCCCCGGGGCGACTGGCGGATGCCTTCCGACGCGTCTCCCTCGGTCTGGCTGTCGGATCTGGAACGCGTTCCGGATGCGCTTTAGATCACCCGCCGGAATACCTGACGACTTCGGGCGCGCACTCGTGCATCACGGAAGATCCCGGCGGCCGGATGGACAGCAGTCGGGCGAACAGTGATCGGGCCAGGGATCGAGGAAGCCCAGGGTGGGCCGATCCGGCGAATCGGACAGACGTTCCTCGACGAGTTCCGCGGACATTTGCACAAATCGCCGGTGGATGCCCGCCGTTTCCGCCCGGATCATGCGGACCCCGAGTTCATCGCAGCACGCCCGTGCTTCGACGTCCAAATCGTAGATCACCTCCATGTGATCCGAGATGAATCCCACGGGGATCAGAATGACGTCCCGGTCCCCGGCCGATGCGTGAAATGACCTGATGTAGTCGCATACGTCGGGTTCCAGCCAGGGCTGCGCGGGGGGGCCGCTGCGACTTTGAAAGGCCAGTGCCCAGGAGGGCGCGCCGGCGCGTTCACTGACCAGCCGGGCGACCTCCCGGAGCTGGGCTTCGTACGCGCATTCCCTGGCCATGGTCACGGGTATGCTGTGGGCCGTGTATACGAGGTGCGCCGATACGCGCCGTTCGTTCGGCAGGCAGGCTAGCGCGTCTTGAACACGAACCGTCATCGTCTCGACAAATCCCGGATGGTGGAAGAAGGGCCTGATCTTGTCGATCGCCGGCGCCCCGGCGCCTGCCGCCCGCCGCGCATTCGCAATGTCTTCAAGGTATTGCCTGCAGTTGGAATAGGAGCTGTAGGCGGAAGTGACCAGGGCCAGGGCGCGTGTTATGCCGTCTCCGGTCATCTGCCGGACCGTATCCGACAGGAAGGGATGCCAGTTCCGGTTCCCCCAGTAAATCGGCAACGCCAGGTCGCGGCTTTCCAATTCCCGCTCCAGGGCTTTGATCAGCGACCGGTTCTGCGCGTTGATCGGGCTCACGCCGCCGAAGTGATGGTAGTGCTCCGCGACCTCCATCATGCGCTCCCTTGGAACCCGCCGGCCCTTTAGCACGTGCTCGAGAAACGGGATGACCTCGTCGTTCCCCTCCGGACCGCCAAAGGAGACCAGGAGCAACGCGTCGTAGCGCGACCCGCCCGCTCGTGAAGCGGCCGGTCCGGCGGCCTTGTATTTGCTTGCCATGTGATTGCTTCCTTCGTAGTTTATTGATGCGGTTTCCTGATATCTTCGCGTCGGTTCGTCTAGAAACGACAGGTAGTGCCGTGAACGAAGAATACAACAAGATCCCGGACATCCTTGAACATGGCGCACCGCTGGACGGGCAGCCCCAGACCAGCGAGACGCGGCTCTACATGCAGCTGAACGTGTTCACTTTGGCAAAAAACGGATCCGCGAAGCAGGCTTCGGTTGCCAGCGACCACGTCGTCACCGCGCTGCGGAAATCCGGGCTGGCCGCCGCCGCCTACCTGGATGTCAACGATCCCATGGGAATCGGCGTACTGTTTCTCGCCGAAGACCCCGGTACCTTTGTAGGCGATGTACGAAGCCTGCTGAACGAAACCCCCTTCGATACGCTTATGCGTCGCGAGCACATGACGATGTTCGGCCGGACCTACTCCATGGGTTACGAACCGGATCTGCACGAATCGCTTATTGGCCGACCGCGACGTACTGTGCTCAACCCCGACTGGCCCTGGGCGATCTGGTATCCGCTGCGTCGCAACGGCGCGTTCGCCCGTCTCGAACACCAGGAGCAGCGGAAGATTCTGATGGAGCACGCGCACATCGGCCGGGCCTACGGCCGCGCCGACTTTGCCCATGATATCCGCTTGGCCTGCTACGGGCTTGACGAGGCGGACAACGACTTCGTCATCGGGTTGCTTGGCAGGGCGCTCTACCCGCTCTCGCGCGTCGTCCAGGACATGCGAAAGACCCAGCAGACGGCTTTGTACATCGATTCGCTCGGACCGTTCTTCGTCGGCAAGAAAATCTGGTCAAGCGGACAGAACGATTGAGCGGTTTTCAAGCCGGAAGATCCCTTCGGTTCAACCGGATGACTGTTTCCGGGCGCCTTCCAGTTCTTCCAGGACCTTGAAGCCCAATACCGCACAGGCGGACGCCACGTTGAGTGAATTCTTGTATCCCCGCGTGGGGATCTCGATCAGGCCGTCACAACGATCCAGCACCGCTTGGCTCACCCCCAGCGCTTCGTTGCCGAGCACGATCGCCAGTTCGGCTGGAAACCGTGCTTCGCTGTAGGGAACCGAACCTGAAGTCGTTTCGGCCGCCCAGACCGATATACCCCGATCCTGCAGGTGCGCGACCGCATCGGTGGCTGCTTCGAAGTACTGCCAGGGGACGTAGTCGATCGTGCCCAGGGCGGTTTTCTCCAACTTCGCGTGGGGCGGACAGGCCGTGTATCCGCACAGGAACAGGCCCTGCAAACGCAGGATGTCGCAGGTACGGAAAATAGCGCCTACGTTGAAGGCGCTACGCAGGTTGTCCAGGACGAAATGCAGCGGCAGCTTGGGCAGCCTGTCGTACGCTTTCTTCGTGATCGCCGCGTCGAAACTGCGGACCTCGAAATTCGTCTCCATGTCTCCGGGTCGATCCCGCATCGAACGATGATCCTCACGGAAGAAGGGAAACACCCAACCTGCACCGCGGCGCCGCAGGTAGCCGCGTACAGATGATTGCGCAGGCAACAGCCCTGCGCTCGGCGGCAGGTTGCGCGGAACCTTCAGGCCCGCAGCGCGTTGATCTCATCCCTGAGTTTTATGGTCGCTGCCCGGGCGGCTTCCGCGTAATCCATGCCGTCGGAGGCGTACAGGATGCCGCGGGAAGAGTTGATGAGCAGGCCGCCGCCCCGGGTATCGGCCCCTTTCCGGATGACCGTTTCCAGATCGCCGCCCTGTGCTCCGACGCCGGGTATCAGCAGCGGCATTTCCGGAGTGATCCCGCGGATGTCCGCCAGGGAATCCGCCTGGGTCGCGCCGACCACCAGACCCGCGTTTCGTGCGGTATTCCAGGACCGGGCTACCCGGGCTACTTCTATATAAAGCGGATGGCCGTTGACGGGCAGGTACTGAAACTCGCGCGCGCTCTCGTTGGAGGTCAGGCAGAGTATGAAGACGCCCCGGTCGGTGTAGTCCAGAAAGGGTTGAACGGAGTCTCGTCCCTGGTAGGGATTGACCGTGACCGCGTCAAAGTCGAAATGCTCGAACAGCGCACGCGCGTACATGCGGGCGCTGTTCCCCATGTCGCCCCGCTTGCAGTCGCAAATGGCCAATACCCCGTCCGGAATGATCTTGAGCGTGCGTTCCAGTATTTCGTAACCCCTGGATCCCATGACCTCGAAAAACGCGATGTTCAGCTTGTAGGCTGATACGAGGTCCGAGGTATGCTCAATGATGTTCCGGTTGAACTCGTATACTGCGTCGGGCAGGTCTTTCATTTGCGCAGGGAATCGATCCAGGTCCGGGTCGAGTCCGACGCAGACCAGACTGTTCGTGGCTTCATGTGCACGGCTCAGACGATCTACGAAGAGTGACATGGCACATCCTCTTGTGAGGGAACTTGTATGCTTCCTGTGATTTCGCGGACCGCGGATACATGCTGTCCGGCGCACCAGCCGGCGATCTCCCGCGCGACCGACGCACCGGTGCCGGGCTCGACGAAACTCGCCGTTCCGACCTGGACGGCGGTAGCGCCGGCCAGGAGGAACTCCACGGCGTCCTCCCCGCTCATGATACCGCCGATCCCAATGACCGGAATGCGCACCTCGCAGGCGATCCGGTAAACGGCCGCCACCGCCACCGGCTTGATGGCCGGACCCGAAAGACCGCCCATGACGGCCCCGAGCACGGGACGCCGCGTGCGAATGTCCACCGCCATGCCCCGCAGGGTATTGATGGCGGAGATTGCGTCGGCGCCGGCCTCTTCCACCCGGCGGGCGATTTGCGTGATATCCGTAACGTTGGGCGTCAGCTTGGCGATAAGCGGCAGATCCGTGACCTCGCGCAACGCGGCAACGAGATCACCGGCACGATCGGGATCGGTACTGAAGTCCATGCCGCCCGAAACGTTCGGACAGGACATGTTGATCTCCAGGGCGTCAATGCCGCCGCAGGCTGTCAGCCGTTCGGTGACCCGTACGAATTCCGCCTCGGGACCTCCGCCGACGTTCACGATCAACGCGGCGTCCACTTCTCTGAGGTACGGCATTTTCTCCTGCACGAAGCGATCCACGCCCACGTTCTGCAATCCGATGGAATTGAGCATGCCAGCGGCGGTTTCGGCGGCCCGGGGCGGAGGATTGCCCGGCCATGGTTGTTCCGTGACCGTTTTCGTGACGATGCCCCCAAAATGGGAGAGATCGACGAATCGGCCGTATTCGGATCCGTATCCGAACGTGCCGGAGGCCGCGAGGACGGGGTTTTTGAGTTCGCACGATCCGATGTTAACCGTCAGGTCGGGCTGCGTTGTCAAAACACCACCTCCTGCATGTCGAACACTGGGCCGGTGTCGCACACCCGCTCGTAGCGGCGGGAGCAGGATGGGTCTTCGGGATCGACGCACGGGACGACACAGGCCATGCAGACGCCCACGCCACAGGGCATGATCCCCTCCAGCGAGACCTGACCGGCGATATCCGCGTTTCGCGCAATCTCCTGACAACGGCGCATCATGGGGGTTGGCCCGCAGGCGTAGAGGTAGGCGCTGCCGTCGGACGACCGGGTCAATTCCCGCTCCAGCAGGTCCGTCACGAGACCGTGATAGCCGGTCGATCCATCGTCGGTCGCCAGTTTGACGTCGAGGCCGCGCGCGCGGAACTTCTCCTCCCCGCTCAGCAGTTCCGCCGTCGCCGCGCCGAACAACACGGTCATTTCATTCGGATTCGCCCGGCTGTCCCTGACGGTCTCCTGCGCCAGCGAAAGAAAAGGCGCCACGCCCACGCCTCCCGCCACCATGATTACAGGCGTACCGGTCCGCACCGGTTCCAGCGGCCGTCCCAGCGGCCCGAGTACGTCGACCTGTTCTCCGCTGCGCCGCGTCGCAAGGATCTCGGTACCGCCCCCGACGACCCGGTAGATGAGTCCAAGGACGCCTTTCTCCGGATCCCGTTCGGCAATGCTGAACGGACGCCTGAGCAGGGGGGTGTGTCGGAGCCAAGTCTGCCGATGGCCGGACCCGGAAACGTCGGAGGCGATCAGATGCACGAAATGTCCGGGCAGGGCGTGGCGCGTGATCTCGGGCGCAAGCAGGTCTATCCAGTAGAGGCCGGGACCGATTTCAACATTGGACAGGATTTCGGCATTGCACTGGCAGATGGGGATGTTTGACATGCGCGCTGCCGTGAGGCGGACGGGATGCAGTTTGCATCCGGAAACCGCAGATCAGTCAAGGCCGGCCTTCGTGGATGTTCCAGGTGGCATGGCTTGCCGGCTTTCTCCCAATAACGATAAAGACGACGGGGCCGCAAGTCAATGTATCATTTATCGGGCTCCACACCCTGAGCCAGCTCTTCCATCAAGCGAATCTTGTCTCGTACAGACCTGGCCTGATCCGACGCCGGATAGCGTTCCACGAGGTCACGGTAGCGTTCGAGGGCGGTCCCCGGCTCGCCAAAATGCTTCTCGGCAAGCCATCCCAGGGCAAAGAGCGCAAGCGGGGCGTATTCACCATTCGGATGCCGGTTGAGGATCAGTTCGTACATTCCGCGTGCGGAATCGGGATGGTCCGCTTCGAACAGCAACCTTTCCGCTTCGGAGAACAATTGCGCCTGGGGAAGTTCGCCGTCGATCGGTTTCGACCTCGCAATGGCGGCCTCCACGGCATGATCCGTCCCGGCGTACCGTTCCGTGATGGTGTCGTAAACGGCGTTTGCCCGCGTGGAATCAGCGAACACTTCTTCAAGCACCCAGGCGCTGGCAAAGGCGGCCTTGGCGGCCGGGGCGAGGTCTGTGGATTCGTTTTCGATGGAACGATACTGGCTCAACGCGGAATCGGGCATGTCCATCTCGAACAGGTACTGTTCGGCCAGCTGAAAACGGAGTCCGACCACGTCCTGCGTCAACTTCGCCACAGTCGCCGTGTGAGTCAGGCTGCCGTCTTCGTTCGCCTTAGTCGATGTCAGCGCGCGCAGCATGTTCTCCAAATTTCCGGTCAGACGACGGAGGTCGCCTATGGCGCGATGCTTCCGCTCCGCTTCTTCACCGACCCAGTATGCCCGGGGACTCTTGCGGAGCGCATCCGCGTAATGTTGCTCGGCGAGTTCCAGGCTGCCGATGTTTCTGTACAGTTCTGCGAGTTCGTACAGCGCTTGCGCTACCTCCTCGTGGTAGTCTCCGTCGTTCTCGAATTCGGAGATCATCGCGAGATAGCGGGATACGGCGGCATCAACCCCGCCCAGATCGACCTCGCACGCGGCCATGGCCAGCATGATTTCGGGGCGGTAGTGCTTGTAATCGCGGTGTGCCAGCAACGATTCGAAGACCTCGAGCGCGGCGTCGTGTTCGCCCTCGCGGCGTAGGCTTTCACCGACCAGGAACTCCGCCCGGTACCTCAGGGTATTTGTCCGGCTCAATTCGATGACCTGCCCAAAAAGGGCGCGCGCCTCGTCGAAGCGATTCAGTTCCAGGTTGGACCGGCCGATGTAGTGCAGGGCCTCCACGCTGCGGTTGTCACCGGGATGCGTCGCGAGATAGGCTTCGAAGCGCGTGACGGCCTCCGCGTAGCGTCCGGTTTCGAAGGCGATCCTGCCTCTGAGCATGTAGGCGTCGGCAGACCGGGCATTACCGGGGTACTCCCGAATGAAACGGTCCAGCAATTCCTCAGCCTGGTCGGAATCGCCGGCGCCGAAATGGCTTTTGGCCAGCGAAAAAAGACTGTGCGAAACGTACTCGCTGTCGGGGAACAGCCTGAGCAGTTGCTCGTACCGCTTGACGGCCAGCAGGTGCCGTCCCTGGATCGCCTGGGCGTCGCCGATCAGCACCAGCGCGTCGTCAACCAGGGCGCTTCCGGCGTGGTCCCGGAGGACAAGGCCGGCGTTCTCGATCGCCCGCTCGTAGGCGGCGACGGCCATGGGGGGCATACCGCCATCAGGGGTCTGCTGTTTGAGCCGAATGCGCTCCCCTTCTTTGAATGCCTTCTTGGCGTTGTAGAAGGTATTGTAGTACGCGCATCCGAAAAGCACGCTCGCGGAAGCGACCAGGATCAACGCGGATCGAAGGCCCAAAGACGGTATGGTTCGCATGGGAATGCGGCGATTGCCCTGACGGATTGCCTTTTGCAGCGCAGGCCATACGACCCGAGATGCGACGGGGTCTGGTCAGGCGGGGAGCGTAGTTGTCAAGGAAGCCCGTTGCCGCCGTGCCGGCCGGTCACGGGCTTTCACTACAGGTTCTCGCTGGAAGGCACCGGTTGCGACGAACAGGCCGGGCCTCGAATCGAGTCAGAACGGCAGGTCGTCGTCGGCTTCGGACGGATCCGGAGGCAGTGAGGAAGGCGCGGAAGAGGGCACTTCCGGCGCTGTGCGATCCATGCCTCCGTGCCGGTCCGATGCATATTCATCCTGCTGACGCGCACCCAGCATCTGCATCTCGTCTGCGACGACCTCGGTCATGTATCGTTTCATCCCGTTCTGATCCTCCCACGAACGGGTTTGAAGCCGGCCTTCAATAAACACCGACGAGCCTTTCTTCAGGTATTGGCCGCAGATCTCCGCCAGCTTCGAAAAGGCTACGATCCGGTGCCATTCCGTTTCTTCCCGCCGTTCTCCGTCCTGCGTGTTCCACCTCCGGGTGGTGGCCATGCGAAAATTGACCACGGCTCGGCCGGATGGGGTGTACTTCATCTCGGGGTCCGCGCCCAGATTGCCGATGAGCATGACTTTGTTTAAACTGGCCATCGAGGTTGCTCCTTTTGTATGGGTTCCATCGACATGATATTCCATGTAAATGGATAAATGAGTATAGCGCGAAACACGCGGCAGGTCAAGCGAATTCACCTTGAAAACACGGACGATCGCGCCGGACAAAACCGCTTGCTTCGCCGTGATGCAGCGCAGTATATTCAATCAGTCGAAGGACCGGCGAAAACATCGTAGCGATCTTTCGACGGCGGACGAAATTCGGATTCGTCGGAACGCCCTGCCCCCGGTCCGTTATCCACCGAACTGGCCCATGACCCTCCCGGTACATCCCTATCGCCGAACTGGCCCATGACCCTCCCGGTTTACCTCTACCGATACATTTTAAAAGCGCACATCGGGCCGTTTCTGTTTTCCTTCATGATCATCACGTTCATCCTCGTGATGGACATCATATTCCAGATTGCGGACCTGATCATCGGGAAAAACCTCGATCTGTTCATCGTGCTCGAAGTGTTTGTGCTCAACCTGGCCTGGATCGTCGCCGTTTCGGTCCCCATGTCCGTGCTGGTTGCCACGCTCATGGCATGCGGGCGGCTTTCGGCGGATAACGAAGTCACGGCTCTGAAGGCGGGCGGCGTCAGTTTCTTCCAGATGATCTTCCCGGTCCTGGTGTCGGGCATCCTCCTGGGGAGCTGCCACCTGTACTTCATGGACGTCATCCTGCCCGAAGCCAACTACCGGGCGCGGTCGCTCATGAACGACATCCACCGGGCGCGTCCCACCCTGCTCTTCACCGAGGGTATTTTCATGAAGGGCATTCCGGGATACAGCATCCTGATCGACCGGGTCAATCCGAGAAACAACGAGATTCACAGTATCACGATCTACGAGACGGAGGACAAGCGCCACCCGCGCCTCATGACGGCAAGGTCGGGTGAATTTCATGTGAACGAGACCGGCAGCCGCATCAACCTCATGCTGTATGACGGTGAACTGTTGCAACAGGACGAGACTTCGGGGCGTTATCTGAAGGAAGTCTTCGAACGGCAGCGATTCTCGATTCGCACCACGCCGAGCGGCGTACAGCGGTCGGAGGCGGGGACCCGTGGCGACCGCGAGCTGAACATCGAAATGATGCGAACGAAGATTGACGAGTGGCAACAGGAGATTGACGAGGTAGCGGTGCGCCTGGAAACCGTACCGGCGCCCTCGGATGCGGACGCGGACTCCATTGAGACGGCCAGGGTAGAGGCCGAACGGACCATCACGGCGCGTCAGCGGCAGAAGAACAGCTACATCGTGGAAATCCACAAGAAATATGCCATTTCGGCGGCTTGTCTGGTCTTCGTGCTGATCGGCGCGCCGCTGGGTGTGCGCATCCGCCGCGGGAGCATAGGCGTAAGTGTCGGCGTGAGTCTGTGTTTCTTCCTGCTGTACTGGGCTTGCCTGCTCGGCGGTGAAGAACTGGCGGATCGGAACCTGTTCGATCCGGTCTGGGCGATGTGGGCGGCGAACATCGTCATCGGCGTACCCGGAATCTTCCTGGTCTGGATTACCGGAAGGGACCGCGTCTGACGAACGTGCGGTCCTATCACCAGGGGAATGCTGGTTCATGTCTCTGATCACCCGCTACGTGCTCGGCCTGTTTCTGACCGCGATCGTCGTCAGTCTGGTCGCCTTCGTCAGTATTTTCTTCGTCGTCGATCTCATCGAGCAGCTGGATCGCTTTCTGGATCGATCCGTGGCGCCGGTGTACATCGCGCTCTACTACGCCTACTACCTGCCCTATATCTTCGTACTCACGGTTCCGGTCAGCCTGCTGCTCGCCAGCCTGTATACCTTCGGCCAGTTGACCAGACTGAACGAGTTGACCGCCATGAAAGCCTCGGGGCTGAGTTTGTACCGGTTGCTGAGGCCCCTGGTCCTGGTCAGCGTCGTGATCAGCGCGTGTCTGTTCTGGGCGGGTGAATGGCTGGTGCCCCATACCAGTATGAAAAGGGCGCAGATCATAACGGAACATGTGGACAGGCAGGGAGGCGAAGGACAACACGTCCGGCACGACGTGTATTTCAGGGGAGAAGGAGCGCGCCAGTTCTATATCCGCGTATTCGACGGACGCAGCGCGGAAGGTACGGGGATATTCGTCACCGAGTTCCGCGAAGGAGCCGTTGCCAGCGTGCTCACGGCGGAAAGGGCGGTCTGGACGGATGGGCGCTGGCTGCTTTCAAACGCGGTCGAACGCCGGTTTGATCTCGGCGGCGGTTTGTCCGAATTCACGTCGTTCGCCGAATTGGAACCCGATGACTGGGCAGAAACGCCGGAGGACTTTCTGCGCGGGCAGAAACGTCCCGAAGAGATGAGTTACGGCGAACTCGACCGGTTCATCCAGAATGTGCGGCGCGGTGGCGGAGACGTGCAGGGCTACCTGGTGGACCTCAATCTGAAGATCGCCTTCCCCTGCGCGGCGCTGATCATCGTACTCCTGGGCGGCGCGCTGGCTTCCCATTTGCGACGCGGCGGTGTCGCGGTTGGGTTCGCGCTCAGCATAGGCATCTGTTTCGTCTACTGGGGGCTGCTGCGCTTCGCACAGGCTTTCGGCCACGCCGGCGTCTTGCCGCCCGTGGCTGCGGCATGGGGCGCCAATGCGCTCTTCGGACTACTCGCGGTTGTCCTGCTGGTTCGGGCGAGGAAATGAACGAGAACGGCGATGGATCCCCGTGCCAGCTGTGATGGCCCCGCGTCAGACGCGATCGGGGATCTGCCGGGCGAACCGCTTCAGGCGCTGTTGCGGAGTTCCTCCGCCTTGTCGCAGCGCTCCCAGGTGAAGCCCGCCTCGTTCCGGCCGAAGTGGCCGTAGGACGCCGTGGGACCGTAAATCGGCCGGCGCAGGTCCAGGCTTTCGATGATACGCTGGGGCGTCAGGTCGAAGTGCTTGCGCACGAGACGCGTGATCTCCAGGTCGTCTACGGCGCCGGTACCGAAAGTATTCACATTGACCGAAACGGGCTCGGCCACGCCGATGACGTAGGCCAGCTGGATCTCGCATTTTCCGGCCAAACCCGCGGCTACGACGTTCTTGGCCACGTATCGCGCGGCGTAGGAAGCCGAGCGATCGACCTTGGTCGGATCCTTGCCGGAATACGCCCCGCCGCCGTGGCGGCAATACCCGCCGTAGGTGTCCACGATGATTTTCCGGCCCGTCAGGCCGGCATCGCCCTGCGGCCCTCCGGTGACAAAACGGCCCGTCGCGTTGATATGATATTTGATTCTTCCCGGATCGACCAACGCTGCCGGTAGCGAGGGGGTGATCACCTCGTTGACGATCTCCTCCCTGAGTTGTTCGTTGCCAACATCCGGGTCGTGCTGGGCGGCGATTACCACCGAGTCGATCCGGCTGGGACGACCGTCCACATATTCTACCGTGACCTGCGACTTGCCGTCCGGACGCAGGTAGGGCGCAATCCCGTTCTTGCGGACGGCCGCCAGGTTCCTGGTCAGCCTGTGGGCGAGTGTGATGGGCAGCGGCATCATCTCGGGGGTCTCGTCGGTCGCGTAACCGAACATCATGCCCTGGTCGCCGGCGCCCTGCCGGTCCACTCCCATGGCGATGTCGCCCGACTGCTGGTCGAGCGAGACGATCACGCCGCAGGACTCCCAGTCCAGTCCGAAATCGGCGTCGGTGTAGCCGATCGATTTGACCGTCTCGCGGGCAATGCCCTGAACGTCCACGTAACCCGCAGTCGTGATTTCGCCGCCGACGAGGACCAGACCGGTGGTGACGAAGGTCTCGCAAGCCACGCGGGAATAGGGGTCCTGTTCAATGACGGCGTCCAGCACGGCGTCGGAAACCTGGTCGGCGACCTTGTCGGGATGGCCTTCGGTAACGGATTCGGAGGTAAAGAGGTAACCGGGTGTCATGCGTCATGCTCCTAAAGAACGGATGCGAGTCTGAAACAGCTAATTCCACTCCAGTACAAGATCAGACGAAGACCTCGCCGTACGCGCCAGCGGTCTCCCGTCGTACCATGTCGTTTACGACGGCGTTCGGCGTTACGATGGATCCGCTGAGGTCGCAGTTTTCTATCCGGGCCCGCGTGCCGATGGTGGCGTCGCGGACAGTCGTATGCGCAACGGTAGCGCGGGACGAGATGGCGACATGGGGACCAACGACGGACCGGTGGACCCGGGCGTCGGACGCGATGTCAACGGGCGGGATGATCACGCTGCCGGGTATGTGCCGGGTTCCGCCGTTCAGATCGAGGAGCCGCCTGTTGGCCGCCAGCAAGCGGTCCGGTGTGCCGCAGTCATACAAATCGTCCACCGCAAAAGGAGACAGGTGTTCGCCCTGCTCCACCATCCACTGCAGCGCGTCCGTCAGTTGGTACTCGCCGCGGGTCTTCCGGCCGGACCGCACCAGGTTTTCCAGTCCCGCCATGAGCGGCGCACCACGGTGGAAATAGTAGATTCCGGCAATCGCCAGATTGGAAACAGGATAGTCGGGTTTTTCCACGAGCCGGGTGATCCGGTCTCCCGCAACTTCCACGAGGCCGTGCCTGCCGTGGCCGTCCTCGATCTTCCTGACGCCGATCCTGTTGCCCGGAGGTTCGGTGCCCAGGAAAGTGTAATCGGTGAGATATACGACATCGCCCAGCACGATCAGGAGCGGCGCGTCGTCCACCAGGTGCGCACACTGGTAAACGGCGTGGCCGATTCCGAGGGGCTCGCGCTGTACTACGAAACGGGCTGCAATGTCATCTCGTTTATCCACGAACCGGCGGATGGCGTTTCCCGAGGGAGAGATGACCAGCAAGACCTCCCGGAAACCCAGCCCGACGAGCTGGTCGAGCAGGTATTCGAGCACCGGTTTTCCGGCGACGGAGACCAGGGCCTTGGGGGTTTCGCGTGTGATCGGACGCAATCGGCTACCGCTGCCGGCGACGGGAACGATGGCTTTCATGAGGCTTCCTTGAGCGTGTATGCCGTCTCCCGCCGGCGCGCTGCCGGGACCCGGAAGGACAGTCCTGTAAGAAACAGGGGCGCATGATCCTGCGCAACAGAAATCATGGGTGTCCGGATCGTTCCGTTTCCACAAATCGCGGGGCTTGGTCGCGGCATCAACTAGAAAATCGAGGCGATCCAGATTCCAAGGGCTTCCATCCTGCCGGTGAGCAGCGATATGCGGGCCATGACCGTATAACCGAAGGCGGCGCCGAAGGTCACCATCAGCACCCAGATGCCCGCGCGCGAAACGTATCCCAGCGTGCCCTTGTGTTCTATGGAGAAGAAGAAATACACCAGACCGCAAACCACGCCCAGTACGAGGACGATATGGGAAAAACTGGCGCCCCAGAGAAGATTGCCCGCCTGGTCGAAGACCACGAGCGGAATCATGGTGCTTTCGACCTGGATGATGAAATCGGAACCGAGAAACCGGGGGAGATTGAAACCGGCCGACCCGCCCACGATAAAGGCCAGCGCCCAGCGGCTGAACCAGGACCATCGGTCAATCAAACGGGTCAGAAGCAGCAGACCGAAAACGGCGGGAATAAGATAATAGTAGTCCGGCGACTGGCCGACCGCACCCGGAACCACGCCGGACATGGCTGAAGGAAACAGTTTGCCGAACAGGTTCGGCACCAGGTGGTCCCAGAAACCGATGGCCATCAGGTACGCGGCCGATACGCCGACGAACAGGTGTTCGGCGAACTTGTAGAAGGGATTGTCCCGGTAAAGGAAACTGAGGATCATCAGCGTCAGGGCTGCGTCGATCCAGAGTTGCAGCGTAACGTCCATGGCGGGTTCCGCCTACCCCTTCCGGCTTCCGCGGCCGATGAAATAAGTCAGGTTGCCCAGCAGCACGAGCAACACGATCAGCACGTGCGTAACGACCTGGGGGCCCATCCGCATCGTGGCGTCCATGCTGGCTTCCCGGTAGGCCGGATAGCGGTCCATCAGGGCGGACTCGTACTCGGAAGCGCCCTTGAGACCGCCCATCAGTCCCACCAGCTGTTGGGGGTAATAGGGATACAGTTCGGGCGCAACCACGGCCGTCCCTCCGCCCATGACCGGAATGCCGGCGATGTCCCCTGCGAACTGGATCCACTCCTTCAAACCCGGGTCCCCCGAGGTCAGGCTGATGATGATGACGAAGTCGACCATCTCGTCTAAGTCCGCCGTCATGGGCAAGTCGTCGAGGGGCGTTCCTTCCGCGTCCGAGTTGATCAGGGTTCTGAAATTCACCACCATGGTGTTTATCGCGCCGCCCTGCCCCGCCTTGTACCCCAGGTTGACGAAATCCCGGCCGTAGATCTTTTCCGGAAATTCAACAGGAAGCAGGTTGTCCGTGACTTTCTTGATCTGGCCTACGCCCTCGGGGAACAGCGTGAAGAAGGCCACCCTGTGGCCGCGGGTCATCGTGTGCCTGACGAGCGACGTGGCCATCGGATCCAGTTCCGGCGCCGTGTCCGGACCGTAGTCGAAGGACAGAAACACGGTGGATTCGGCCGGCAGACTTTCCACGGTGTCGAAAATCGACTGCACGATGGGGGTGGGGCTGTCCTGGAAACGCGGCTTCAGGAGCAGGGGTATGCACACGGCCGCGGCGATGAGCAGGAAAATGACCCGGCGATCAATCTGTTGGATGAAGCCTGGAATCCGCATGGCTACTCGCCTTTGCCCAGATAGTTCCGTTCGATGCCCAGAATGATGCGAAGGGAGGTCGCGATGACCCCCAGTGCGATGCCGATCATGATGGCCCGCTGGCCGGCCGTGTTGGGCCAGGCCATAATCCAGTTCGCCAGGTTCGGCAATTCCAGGAACGCCAGACTCTCTGGCATCCAGGCGGTCAGCCAGGCGCCGACGGGGGTCCTGCCGAGCAGGATGATCATGGCGGCGGAAAGCAGGATGGTAGCTTCCTTCGTACGTGCCCGGAATGCCCGATAGGAGGCGGATGCGACGAAGAACGCCAGCAGGGCGAACATGGTGGCCGAAAGCGGGTTGTAGACGCCGTCGAAAATGAAGCGAAGCCAGGAACCCGCGGCCAGGATTTCCCCGCCGTAGCCGCCTGGATTGCCGACCTTGAACAGGCCGATGGCCAGGGTAATGAGAAACCCCGCCAGGGTCACGACGCTGTAGGGCCAGTCCGCGGACCGGTTGGACACGCGTTTCAGGTGGATCTTGAGCAGGCTGCCGCCGCCGAGAATGAAGGCGAAGACCGTGATGATCGCGAAGTAGTCGGAGAAGCTCTCATAGAGCGTGTTGAAGGGGCCCCGTGTCACGAAATACCCCGTGATCAGGACCATGCCGATGACGAACGTGATGATAAGCGGTATGCGACGGCGCATGGTATCTACTTGAAAAGCCAGAGCAAGATTTCCGAAATATCGCGTACGGATTCGCTTCCGGTGATGGATTCGGCGGTGGCCAGCACGCTTCCGACCAGTATGAACAGGATGGCGATGCCCTTGCCGGCATCCTGCCCCTTAAGGCTCCCCAGCATCCTGGGTTCGTTGGACAGATACGCACTTGCTGCGAAAAGCTCTTCCCCGATGAGGGTATAGTCGCAGGCGGCCACGAAGAATGGCAGTTGCGTCGCCTTGGCCGTACCCGCAATCTGGATGGCGCCGATGGAATTGCCGGTCTCCGCGAGAATCAGGGATTCGGCATAGAATGTGCCCATGTAGAAGCAGGCGGCGGGCCGCTCGCGCACGATGATTCCGTCGATGGCCGCGGCATAGGCGAACTGGGCATCCGAAATGTAGTGGATGGCGTCTTCCTGGTAGGCGTCGGGCCGTCCGGCGGACAGATAGGACTGATGGACGGTCTCTCTCGCCGCGCTCATGACCAGGGAGCGTCTTACCGGGACGTGCAGTCTGGAATCGTACCCCGCGATGATGGTGGCCAGGTGTCCCAGCATGTTCATGGAGGCGATAGTCTGCACGTCGTCCATGTCGCCCAGCCCCGGGACGTAGAGGATGGGCTTGCCCATCTCCGTGGCCCGGCCCACCGCCTCCTCCACCGTTTCGAGTCCGGCGATCTTGCGAATGAACAGGGGTCGCCCGGAAGCCGCCAGGTATACGTAAAGCAGGATTGCGGCCGTCAGCAGTCCGCCGAGAATCAGGGCCGGAGTTCGTTCCGTATTGAACCAGCCGGTTTCGCTCAGGTCCTGGGCGAACACGGGAAACGAGGCCAGCGCGGCGGCGGCGACCAGGCCCTTCAGGAATCGGCGGGCGAAGTTGCCGGCCGCACGTCCGCCGGCTTGTTGCAATGCGCTGCGAGGAACGAACATTCAGGCCTCTATGATTTCTACGTTGGCACGCGGTACCGTGACGATCTCCCCGTTTGCGCGACGCGCTTCCAGGATACGGGTCACGGCCCCTGTCGGCAACCTAGCCGGTTGTTCGGGCAACGATGCCACGGTGGCGATTTCTCCGAACCAGGGCTTTCGAATAAGGCGAATCGCCGTGCCCGGTTCCAGACCCTGGCGGACCACCGGGCTCGGCGGACCGGATTCGTCGTCGTGCTGGTCGCCGGAAATGACGATTTCGGGACGGATCACGCCGGCTCTGATCTGTGTGGCGCCACTCATGGACGCATCGCGCCCGTCCAGGGATCCGATCAGTCCGAAAGTGCGTTCGGCCATGGGCAACGGTCCGAAGCCTTCTGTCACAACCAGAGTCAAACCTATGTCTTCACTGCCAGTGACCGCAACACCAATCTGGTATCCGAGCAGGTTCGCGATATCTCGGTATTGCACGCCGCCCACCACGACACCGGCGGCTCCGACATCTATCAACTTACGCAGGGCGTCAAGGGCGATGCAGGATCCTCCGCATACGATCCGTCCCGCGCAGGCTTCGTCGATCATGTCCGCCGTGATCTTGGCGTCGGACGAATCGACCATCACACGTAGGGGGGCGTGTATTTCACCGCCTATGCCGAAGATCCCCTGGATGCACGCGCCGGTCGTTTCAACCACGACGCCCTCGCTCGGGAGCACTTCGGCGATCTTGCCATCGATGTGGGCTTTGATGCGTATGGGGACCGACGGGCCCCGGATCAACACCTGACCCGTCACTGCCGAAACCAGCTCCACCGTCCCGGCGACGGAGGACCGGACACTGGACTTGAACCGCCCGAAGATTCCCTTTGACTCGGCGATCAGATCCCCTTCCTCCACCGCGTCGCCGGGTTGCTTGCGCATGCGATCCGGCACGTCCTCGGCCGCGATGGCCAGCGTATTGGAGACATTGACGTTGTGTACCGGTCCGGGCAGGTAGGTTTCCGCCACGACCGTATCGGGACCGACCCGGTCTCCGGTCTGCACCAGCACCTCCCCACGCAGGGGCAGGCGCCGCGTCTTGCGCACCACCGTACGGCTGGATACGCGCAGGCCCGATGTGTAGGCATGTGTCATCGACCCGGCTCCGGATAAACGTCCAGCGCACGGTGACCGTCTTGCAGGAACCCGACCCGCTCCATCGTTTCCTCCGGCAAGTCGAGCGGTCTGCCGCGCCCGTCAAGGATGATGCCCAGGGGACCGGTTCGAACGGTTCGGGAAATCGGGACGCCCTTGCCTGCGCCGACGTCGAACCCGCGGGACGGCGCGACCTCGAGTTCGACCTCGTCCGCTTCTCCGGCGGAGATCGCGGTCAGTGCGCCTACGACCGCATCCCGGGTCCATACCGCACCTTTCGTCTTCGCCGTCACCGTCGCGCATTGCGATCCGCGTTGCCCCGTGCCGACCGGGGCGACGCACGTGCCCAGGTGAATGAGGCAGTCCCGGTCGAACACTTCCAGCGCGGCGGCCTCGTGCACAGTGGAGAGCACCCCCAGATGCGGCATCATGAAAATGCTGTCCACGGCCAGTCCGGTGATCCCTTCCGGCTGGAACGCGTCCATCAGCATAAGCGCCGCCTGAGATCGCCGCGGCGCGTGGGACAGCACCCCGCCACTGCCGATGATGAGGTCCAGCGACATCAAGTCGACCAGCGTGCGGCTCCCGGCCCGCTGGTCGAAAGTGTCCGAAATCGTCCGTTTCTGCTGCACGCCTTTCAGCTCGGCGGCGAACTGTCCGTGTTGTTCGAAAGCCAGTCGGAGCGCTTCCCGGGCGACGGCCTGTTCGATGATCAGTTCGTCCATGGTCTGTGGAATACTGGTCGGCCGGATCATCTTGTTGCCCAGTCGGTCCGCCAGGTCGCCGGCCGACATCTCAAAAGGCAGCCACCTGCTGATCGCCTCCAGTCCCGCTTCGGCGAGTACGTTGGAAATGCTGTAGCTCATGCCGAGGTTGGCGCTGACGGTCCGGTTGAAGACGCCGGTGAATACCGAAAAGACGTCGGTGGTTGCCCCGCCTATATCCACCCCCATGACGTCGATATCATTGCTGTCCGCGACAACCTGCACCATCCGCCCCACGGCACCGGGTGTCGGCATGATGGGCACATGCGTCCATTCGCTCAGATGCCCGTACCCCGGCGCCTGGGCCATCACGTGTTCCATGAACAGGGTATGGATCTGCTCGCGAGCGGGTTCCAGATTCTCCTCCTCCAGAACGGGCCGAAGGTTGTCGACCTGGCTGAGTTCGGTGCTGCCTGCCAGAATCCGGGCAACATCTTCGCCTGCATGGGTGTTTCCCGCGAAAATAACGGGCAGGCGGTAGGCCGATCCCAGCCTGGGCCTGGGATCGGCGGCGGAGATCAACTCGGCCATCTCGACCACATGGGATTTCGTACCGCCGTCCACACCGCCCGAAAGCAGGATCATGTCCGGTCGCAGCTGACGTATGCGTTCGATGCGTTCGTAGGCCAGCCTACCGTCGTTGGATGCCAGGGTCTCCATGACGATGGCACCCGCCCCCAGGGCGGCCCGCTCGGCGCTCTCCGCGGTCATGTTCTTGACCACGCCGGCCACCATCATCTGCAGCCCGCCGCCGGCGCTGCTCGTCGAAACGTACAGATCCACGCCGCGGTCGTCTACCGCGGGGGATACGATTCGTTCTTCGTCGAGGATCACCCGGTCCGACTGTTCCTCCAGCTCGCGCACGGCGTTGAGCACGCCGCGCGTGACGTCCTCGAAGGGCGCTTCCACGGTGGTGGGCGCTTCCCCGCGGGCTACCAGTTGAAACGCACCGGCACGATACGCGATGAGGATCGCCTTGGTCGTCGTGCTGCCGCAGTCCGTCGCGAGTATGACCCTGATATCCGCCGGAAGGGACATGGGAGCCTTCTATATTGCCCGGATCGCCGAATACCGGGACATGAACGCCGTCCCGGCACGCGTGATCCCGGGTTGCATGATCCTATGTTGCATGATCTTCCGCCTCCGAGGCGTGATGCTCTATACGCCGGATCAGATACTCTACATTCTCCCGACGCTCGATGGCCTCGGCGATCCGGTCGTAGTCCGAAGCATCCACCACCATGTGAATGAAGGGGCTGAGAAATGCCATGAATTGACCTCCCAGAAACGAAAGCGGTTTCATGGACTCCAGGAACAGGACCGCGGGTGCGGCGAGTTGCCGCACGACCACTGCTTGGGCGATGCGATCAAGCAGCACCTCGTGTTCGGAAGCGGTCATGCGTCCCGCACCACGAATCGCGCCTGGATCTCCGGGCTTTCGCTGTATCCGATGCGTATCGCCCGCGCCCGGACCAGGTGCTTGCCGGCGTCCAGTCGAAGCGGTTCGGTGTACAGAAGCCAGCGGGGATTGTCGCCGGTCTGGAGCGTATAAGCGATGGACGCGCCCTGCGTGGCACAGTGCAGCTGCACAAGCGCCGGACCATCAAGCGTGTCGCCCGCCGGGGCCGGTTCGATCCCGGGGCGCCCCGCGCAGATGGGGATGCACACCACCTGGGCGGTCGCAGGCTGCCGGCCCTCCGGATACCAGCGCCTGACCATTTCGCTCTCCGGCATCCGCCCCATGTCGCCCACCTCCTCGAGCCATTCGTCGAGCGCCTTGCGCATCCGCTTGAGTTCGTTGTCTGTCCGAGGCGTTCCGGCCAGATTGCGTAGTTCATGCGGATCAGCCGCCGTGTCGTAGAGTTCCTCCACGGGCCTGGGATAGTGGAACAGCGCCGACTGCGCCTCGTCAAGCGCGTCTTCCCGGTGCAGCCGCCATATTTCCTGCATGATCGGATGACGGTTTCGATAGGGTATCCACGAAAGGTAGGGCAGATCCGGCCGGTAGTTTCGGATATACTTGTACCGCCCGTCCCGAACGGCCCTGACCATGTCGTAGGACTCGTCGTGGCGGTCGCGACTTGCAAAAACGTAGGCGCGCGGCGGTTGCGCCTGTTCCCCGAGAAAAGCGCGGCCCTGCATATGGCGGGGGACCTCGACTCCGGCCAGGGACAGCATCGTGGGACCGAGGTCGATCGTGCTGACGAGGTTTTCGCAGACTTCTCCCGCTTGCACATCAGGTCCCCGCGCGATCAGCGGTACGTGAATGCCCGCGTCGTAGGGCCAGCGTTTGCCCCTGGGCAGCGGACCGTGGTCGCTCCAGTTGAAGACGTATGTGTGTTCGGCCAGCCCGTCTTCCTCCAGTTGATTCAGCAGGACACCGAATTCGCGGTCGTTCTCGGCGATATGGGTGTACATGCGGGCCAAGGCCGTGCGAACCACCGGCGTGTCGGGCAGTTGGGGAGGCGGTTTGATGTCGTCGGGATCGAAAGCGGGCGACGGACATTTCTCCGGCCAGACCCCGCTTTCGTGGCTGCGCATGAGGTTGAAGACCGCGAAGAACGGCTGTTCGGGATCGGGTCTGTTCCGCCAGTGGGCTTGTTCGCCGAGTTCGTCCCAGGCGGTTATCGGCGGCTCGAACTGGTAGTCGGTCTTGAAATTGTTCGTGCAATAGTAACCCGCCGCCCGCAGGTATTCCGTGAAACACTTTACATAGTGGGGCACCACCGCCGAGTAGGGGGTGGGCATCTCGGGCGCGACCGGGTTGGTATGGGTGGTCCGCATATGGTGCGTCCCGATCGAGACGGCATACATGCCGGTGATCACCGCCGACCGGGCCGGTGCGCATACGCCCGAGGTGGAAAAGCAATGCGTCCATCGGCGTCCCTGGGCTGCAAAACGGTCCAGGTTCGGCGTACGGGCTACCGGGTCGCCGTAGCAGCCGTAGTACGGGCCCGTGTCCTCAAAGGAAATCCACAGGATATTCGGTCGGTCGGTAGAAGGCAAGCGTCCTCTCATGCTGCTCGATGCGTGGTCAGCTGCAGGTAGTCGAGTCAACCGGGAAGATGCAGGATCGGTGAACAAGCATCTGAATCTCCAAACGGGTATCCCGCTTCGACGCCCGGTTCATGGCTTCGAAGGGTTTCGCGGAGCATGACCCTATTCTGCGCGTGCGGACCGCCCCGCGTCAAGGGAGGCATGCACGGCGTCCAGGACGCGCATGTTGCCCAGGCTGTTCTCCGGCGGAATCCGATGCGGCGATCCGGTTTGGAGACAGTCGCAAAGGTGCCGCAACTGATCGGTGAATTGATGGACGGGCGCGAACCGGATGGTTCGTTCCCGCCCGTCGTTTCTCCTGATTTCCAGCGCGACCGGTTGGTCTTCGTTGTTCCAGGCCAAATCCATGCGCATGTAGCCGTCGGAACCGTACACTTCGAATTCCTGGGAGCTGTAGTACCGGAAAGAAAATACGCATTGCGCACTGATTTCGTCGGGAAATCCGAGCTGGACCGCTACGGACTCCGGCACATCGGAACGCCGGCCGTATTCGCCCTGCGCATGGATGACGTCCGGTTCGCCGCCCGCAATGAAACGGGCATGGTGTATGCAGTAACAGCCCAGATCGTAGGTGGCCCCGCCGCGTTTCTCCCGGTTGAACCGCCAGTTGCGGTCCGGCCTCAGGTTCCGCGGATCCACAGCGACGGTAAAGGTACTGCGAATCAACATGACCTGGCCGATCTCGCCGGCTTCAATCAGTTCCTTCGCTTGGAGATGGCAGGGGTGGTGTCGAAACTTGAACCCCTCGGCGAGCAGGACGCCATGCGCCCGTGCGGATTCGATCATGGCTTCGCACTCGGCCGCTGTGGCGCTGATCGGTTTTTCGCACAGAATGGCCCTGACCCGGCCTGTTTGCGCAGCCCGGATGCTGAGATCCGCATGGGAATCTCCCCAGGTGCAGATGACCAGGATGTCGATCTGTTCCTCGTGCAACATGCGCTCCAGGTCCGTGTAACGGCGTGCGACCTTGTAGGCCTCGCCGAACCGGGCCAGCGCCGCCTCCGAAACGTCGCAGATCGCGACGAGTTCGGCTTCGGGCGCCTCCCGGGTCGCCCGGCCGTGACAATGAGCGATGCCGCCCGTTCCAACAATGCCCACGCCAAGAGCCATGGTAGACCTCCCGTTTATACGCTGCAACTCAAGAAATCATCGTTGTTGCGCGGTCTTTCTGCCTCGATCCGTCTCTATCCGGAAAACCGGAAACATCCTATCCGTAACGAACGTTCAGGCAGACCGTTGCAGATCCACGAATTTCGCCACCGGTCCCACCAGAAACAAAGCGTAGAGCGGCGCGTTCACGAACTCGAACAACCGCAACACCGATTCGGCCACCGCCACGAGAACAACGACCCCGATCCGGCCATCGCGCGACGAGACGGTAGTGGCGGGATCCGTAACCATGAAAAACGCCATAAGCTGGTACATGGGGCCGGTGATGGGCGCGACTTCGGAGAGGAAAGGGGTATCGGTGATCAGCGATCGTACGTAGGCGAGGACCACAAAGGAAACGGCGTAGGCAAACGTTACGTGAAACCGTTTCGCCCGCCAGAGGATGACCGAACCCAGCCCCCAGATCACACCCATGGCCCACAGGTCGTTGCCCCACTGCTCGCTCAGCGCCGCCACGATCCCCGGTGCTCCGAAGAGCACGACGCAGATGCCCAGGTTGGATGGATTCCACAGGTGACGGCCCCGGTAGCGCAGGACGTATTTCGACATGATGGATAGCAGGCTGGCTACGGCGAAGGGCCACAGGTAGAGCGACCGCAACAAAATGCCGCAGCTGAGTCCGCTGATGTACGCGCTTGCGGGATTGAGCCACCTCCCGGTCAGCAGTCGTCCCAGGATCAACTCCGCCGCCAGGGCCACGAAGATTGCAGTTGCGAGCTGGGACAGGTCGTGCAGAAACCCTACATGGATCTGACCGAAGACCAGGATGAGGGTGATCAGGCCCGACGAAAGGTATCGTGGATCGATTTGCCATGTCGCGCGCGCTGCCGATTCGGCTATTGTCGAGGTATTCGATTCGCGCATCATGCCCCCGGTTCCGCTACCTGGTGAAGCCGGTTCAGTTCAGGACGCTCCAGCGTCTGTGTCGTGCCGCTCGGCCAGCGAATCTCGACCCGCTCGACTGCCTTGGCGGCTCCCAGCCCGAAATGTCGGCGCCGCTGGCTCTGGCTGGCGAATCCGGTCCCGGCCGTGACGACCTGGAGCTGTTGCCGGCCCTCCCAGTAAACCCGTACTTCCGCGCCAATGGCGCTCGCGTTGCTGCGCGTGCCCTGCAGTTCGAAGGAAATCCACGCGTTTCCCCGTTCGACCTGGTTCCGGTACAGCAAAAGGGGTCCGTTCTGGTTGGCCACGACGACATCGAGGACCCCGTTGTTGAACAGGTCGGCCAGGGCAACGCCTCTGCCGTCGTGTCTGTCCTTCACGCCGACAGCTTCGGCCACGTCGTAGAAGCGCCCGGTGGCGTCGTTCAGGTAGAGCCTGGACCGTTCAAAGCCGGATAGGCTCTGATCGCCCATGGGCGCCCAGTTCTTCACGTCCTGGAAGATGTTGTTGTTGCCCATGGCTACCCGAGACATCTCGTACCAGTAGTCCTTTTCCGGGTCGGCGGAGACGAATCCGTTGGTCACGAAAAGGTCCACGAAGCCGTCGTTGTTCAGATCGCCGAACTGCGCGCCCCACGCCCAACCGGCGTCGGCGACTTCTCCGACAGCGATGTTTATCATCCGTCCGTTTTCCGCGATCAGATTGCGTCGAAGGTTGTTGCCCTGGAAAAGATAGCCGCGCTTCGAGATATTGGTCACGTATACGTCCGGGCGACCGTCATTGTACAGGTCGCCGAAGGCCACGTTCATGCCGCTCTTTGAGGTCTGTTCCAGCGTGGTGCCGGCAGGTTGCTCGAACCGCTTGCCTTCGCGATTGACGAAAAGCACTTCGGGGCCATAGTCGTTGGCCAGGTAGAGGTCGGGCCAGCCATCGCCATTCAGGTCCGCGGCGCCGACGGACATGGTCCACCGCGTGCAATCCACGCCGTAGGCTTGCGTTACCTCCTCGAAACGTCCGTCGCCCCGGTTTAGGAAGAGGAAATTGCGTCCCCCGTTGTTGGCGTACTCAAAACTCTCCTGCATGATCCGCGTCGTCGTAACTTCCCACAAATCATGGGCTTCCGAAAAATAGCCGCCAATGTAAAGATCAATCAGTCCATTCCGGTCTACGTCCGTCCACACCGCGCTGTTGGCGTTCATCCAGCGATCGAGCCCGGCCGCCGCGGTCACGTCCTTGAACACGCCGCCGCTGTTTCGGTACAGGCGCTGGCGACCCCACCTGTAGATGAAGACATCCTCGAATCCGTCGTTGTCGTAATCGCCCCAGACCGAACCCATGGATACGCCCGCGTCCCCGTTTACATCGGCCAGACGCACCGCCGCGCCGACCTCTTCGAAGCTTCCGTCCGCCTTGTTCCGATACATCGCGTTCGGCGTCCCTTTGCGGCTATTGGTCACGTACAGGTCCTGCCAACCGTCGTTGTCATAGTCGACGACCGAAACGGACGCGCCGAGGGCGGTGATGTGGGGCATGATGGGATCGAGCTTCGGATCGAGCTCCGGCCTGGCGTGGACGAAGTCAATACCCGCTTCCGATGTCACGTCGGTCAGGTGGAATCCGTACCGTCCGGCTTCTGTTTCTTCCGGACCGCCCTGACCGCCCTGACCGTTCGGACTGCCGCTTGTACCGCCCGGATCGCGCGAAAACCACCAGGAGTAGAAGAAGGGCGTGGCCATCAGTACGACGAACAGCATGGTAACGACAGGATGGCGCGGATTGGACGAGGCTGGTGACATGGCCTGCAGGGACGCGGTTCGACCGGACGAAACAGATTGGTGGAGGAGAGCCAGGCGTGTCGTGTGTTCCGGATGCTGAACATGCGATTTCAAGATAGATGACGCAAGTGGACCTGTCAAGATGCATTGACACGTCCGACAGGATGCCGTATAAACACTTTCGGAAACTGGATTTGCCGGCCGCTTGGAGGTTTCGGCGGCGCTTCACATCCCATGCCGGAGTTGAAAATGTCCACTGCTCATACACGCGTTATCCGAACACTGCTGTTGCTCGTCAGCCTGGGACCCGTTTCGGCGGACATGCATGCGCAGACCTCCCTTCTTGACCGTATCCTGGAACGGGGCGAGATCCGAATCGGTACCACGGGAGACTACAGACCC
This sequence comes from bacterium, assembly GCA_965200485.1. GTDB lineage: Bacteria > JAAXHH01 > JAAXHH01 > JAAXHH01 > JAAXHH01 > JAAXHH01. The sequence goes on along the minus strand of CBDAUD010000002.1, from coordinate 1,141,675 downwards.
TTCACGTACCTGAACCCCGAAACGGGCCATTACGAAGGCATGGACATCGACGCGGCCCATATGCTGGGGGAAGCGCTCGGGGTGCGGGTCCGGTTTGTGGCTACCACTTGGAGCAACCTGTCTCAAGATACCATGCATGACCGTTTCGACCTGGCCATGGGCGGCGTTACCCGAACCCTCGAACGGCAGAAGATCCTCGCACTCACCGATCCTTACCTCACCATCGGAAAGTCGCCGCTCATCAGGAAGGCGGACCGCGACCGTTTCACGGGCCTGCAGGACATCGACCGGTCCGGAATACGCATCGGCGTGAACCGCGGCGGAACCAACGAATCCTTTGTCCGGGCCAACATCACACAGGCTCGGATTGTCCTGTTTGAGAACAACCTCGATGTGCAACCCGCCGTGGCGGCGGGCGATGTGGACGTGATGTTCACAGACAACGTCGAGGCGGTGATCTACGCGCGGAAGTATCCCGAGCTCCACGCCCTGCGTCCAGACGAACCGTTGACCCGAGAGGACCTAGGCTATATGACCGTCCGGAACGATCAGCCCTTCGTGAACTGGCTGAACCTCTGGTTGTACCAGCTGCGCCAGAAGGGAACGCTCGACGCCCTGGCGCACAAGTGGATCGGCGCATTCTGAGCAGCGTGTATGATGTCCTCGGTCGGGACGGGCTTATCGGGACTACTGTGGTATTATGGCGTGATGATAGGGCGTCTGCGGGCGTCAGACAGTCAGGCAACGCCCGCAGTGCTAGGCAACGCCCGCAGTGCAATCAACGTTCAGCATCCACGGTGACCACGACACCGGCCTCGAATCCGCCCGATGAAGCAGTGATGCGGGTACTTCCAGCCCCCACTGCGGTGACCAGGCCATTGATGGAGACCGTGGCAACGGAGTCGTCGCCGCTGGACCAGCGTGCCCCGGCGTTGGGAATCGGCACGCTGTTGCTGTCGTAGACCGTGTAGACGAGCTGTATGGTTTCACCGCGCGCACCGAGGGTCGGTTCCGGCGGCAGGACCTCGATCCGGGCAGGAACCGGCGAGACGAGGATGCTTGCGCTGGCGGACATACCCTCCGTATCGGCCTTGATATGCACGTAACCGTTTATTAGTGCGGTCGCCAGACCCTGATCGTCTACTTTCACGACCGATGGATTGCTGCTTGTCCAGGCCAAGGCCGCATCTTCGATACGCCTTCCGTCCTGGTCGAATACCGTGGCGACCAGCTGTACGGTATGCCCCACGGCGGTCAGTATCGTGGCGGCCGGAGCAAGTACAACGCGGGCCGGCACCCCGGATTCCGATAGAGCCGGGTTTTTTTCTCCGGCGGTCGGGCTGTTGTCGCCGCAGGCAGTTATGGATGCCAGGAGGATGCATAGCGCCGCAGGACGACGGACGGCCGTCCCGACGACACGGTTCATCGATCGTGCCCACTGCGAATTGCCGTGTGCCCTCATGTGGCGTCTCCTGCAGAGAACGGCTGCCCCATTATCCGAAGCCTCCGGCATACAGCGGCTGCGTCACCGTCTTGCGCCGCCGGTATCCCGGTCCGGACATTTGCCGGGCTTGTTGTTAAATTAACGATTAGGCTTCAATTGCGCAAGGCCGTATCCCGCAACCTCCGTCTGCGCGCCAACATCGGAATTCACTGACACGCGACACGTAACCGTATTGCGAAATTGTATTGCGAAGCCCCCTGTCCTTCGATATTTTGGATGCGGCCAGCAACCAACGCCACCACCAACAAAACCTGGAAAAGGAGCCCGTCTTTGGCCGGTGCCGCAGACCATAACGACGATATGTTTTTTGACGATGTCGATCTGGAAGTCCACCGTTCCAGTGCGGTAGAATCGGAAGCCATCGAGTTTTTCCCCACCAACTATCGCATCGGCCGGACCAAGTATATCTTCGTCACCGGCGGCGTCATGTCCGGCGTGGGCAAGGGCGTCTTCAGCGCCTCCCTCGGGCACCTGCTCAAAAACTACGGATTCACGGTTTCCCAGATCAAGATCGACGGCTACCTGAACCAGGACGCCGGCACCATAAATCCCTACCGCCACGGGGAAGTATTCGTGCTCGGAGACGGCACGGAATGCGACATGGACCTGGGCACCTACGAACGTTTTCTCGACGACGACCTGAATCGAAACAACTATATCACCTCCGGGAGGGTGTACCGGATCATCCTGGACAAGGAACGCCGTGGCGAGTATCTGGGGCGTGACGTACAGGTCGTGCCCCACGTCACCGGAGAGATCAAGAACCTGATCCGTACCAAGGCGCATGAAGGGCCCTATGACATTCTGGTCGTCGAAATCGGCGGCACCGTCGGGGACATCGAGAATATCCATTTCATCGAGGCCGCCCGGGAAATGCTCTATGACGAAGGCCGGGACAATGTCATGTCGGTGCACGTCACCCAGGTGCCCTACAACGAATCCGCGGGGGAACTCAAGACCAAGCCCACGCAGCACAGCGTCAAGGCGCTCCTGCAACTGGGTATTCAGCCCGATATCGTGGTATGCCGTTCGGCCATACCCTTGAACAGGAGCGTCCGGCAGAAGATCAGTCTCTTCTGCAACATCGCGGAGGATCGCGTGGTCAGCAGCCCGGACACGGATTCCATCTACCGCGTACCCACGCTGCTCGACCGACAGGATACGGTGCAGATCGTTGCCGAGAAACTCAACGTCAACCTCCCGCAGCGTACCGGACAGCGACCGCGGATGTTCGACATCTACCTCAAATACCTGTCCGGAAGTCATCCGAAGTTGCGCATCGCGATCACGGGCAAGTATACGGCCCTGCACGATTCGTATGTGAGTATCCTGAATGCGCTGGACCACAGCAAGGTAGACGTCGGCGTGGAAATCGCCACGGAGTGGATCGATACAACGGATTTCTCGACGGACCAGCCCTTCGACGCGGCGATGCTGGACGGCATATCCGGCATTATTGTTCCGGGCGGATTCGGCGAGCGGGGCGCCGAGGGGAAGATCCGGTTCATTCAGCACGCCAGAGAGCGTGGCCTGCCGTTCCTGGGCCTTTGCTACGGATTCCAGCTGGCCGTGGTGGAGTTTGCCCGAAACCAGTGCGGCCTGCCGAACGCAGCCCACGCGGAGTTCGATGCGACGACGGAAACCCCGGTTGTCTATCTGCTTCCCGGCCAGCGCAAATTGGCTGAAATGGGGGGCACGATGCGGCTGGGCGGACACGAGGTGAAGGTGAAAGGCGGCACGAAAGCCCACCGGTGCTACGGGTCGGAGTCGGTGATGGAGCGATTTCGACACCGTTATGAGTTCAACAACCAGTACCGGGAACTCATCGAGCAAAACGGCATGGTGTTTTCCGGCATGACGCCGGACGAGCAGATCATGCAGATACTGGAAATCCCCACGCATCCTTTCTTCGTAGGATCCCAGTTCCACCCCGAACTGACCAGTCGTCCGTACCGACCCCATCCCCTGTTCAGAGGACTGGTACAGGCCGCTTCCGATTATGCGAATTCAGCGGAAAACCGGCAAGTACCCATGCAGGCCGGACAGGCGGAATAGCAGGAGGCAACACGTCCGGCGGGTACAAGGAAACGGGGGTCAGTTGCCCTGCTTCGCCAGTCTGGACTTGATGCGGGCGGCGGTCCGGCGATGCAGCACACCGCGCTTGACGGCCTTGTCCAGTTTGGAATGGGCCTGGCTCAGAAGCCCGGATGCCGCATCGGAGTCCGTGTTCCCGCGCAGACGTTTGATGGCGGTCCGAAGGGCGGATTTGACTGTGGCATTGCGCCGCTGACGGACGGCTTCCTGGCGTAGACGCTTTTTGGATGAAACGAGGCTCGGCAAATTGTACTCCCTCTATGATCCGGATTGCGGAGACATCACTATATGGCATGCTGGTCAAGCGTATCGAACGGTTATGCTAAATCAGCAGTATCTTATGTGACCGCTTCCCGGAAGTCAAGGTTAATTTGACCGTTCGGGCATGATCGCCACGGCTGGCGATCCCGCTTCGCGGCCGGTGATCCCACACGGAAATCAGCGAGCCCCACCATGACTGTCCAGTGTACGGAAATGGACGAAAAACTCAAGTCGCTGCCGGGCAAACCGGGCGTTTACCTGATGAAGGACGCCCGGACGCGCATCATCTATGTGGGCAAGACCCGCGCGCTGCGCCAGCGGATCCGCTCGTATTTTCAGAAGAATCGCCAGAATCGCCACTCCCAGCCGAAAGCGGTCGCGCTGGCGAGCCGGATCCACGACTTCGACTACGTCGTCACCGAAACGGAAGCCGATGCGCTCCTCCTCGAAGACCACCTGATCAAGGAACACCGGCCCCGGTACAACGTGATGTTGCGGGACGACAAGTCCTTTCCGTTCATCATGGTGACCAACGAGGCCTTTCCCCGCGTCGTCGTTACGCGCAACGTCCGCCGGGACGGGGCCCGTTATTTCGGACCCTACACCAACGTGAAGTCCATGCGCAGGACCATCGACCTGATCCGGAAGGTGTTTCCGCTGCGTACCTGTCCGAGCGCAAAGGCGTGGGCCGCCATGGAACGGCCCTGTCTGGACTACTACATAGACCGCTGCCCGGGGCCGTGCAAGGCGCATATCGACGAGGAAGGCTACGGCGAGATCATCCATCAGGTGTGCCAGTTTCTCTCCGGCAGGACGAAGGACTTGCTGAGACAGCTGAAGGAACGCATGGCGCAGGCATCCGGGCAGCTGCAGTTCGAATTGGCGGGACGCATTCGCGACCAGATCATGGCCATAGAGAAAACGACTGTCCGCCAGCGGGCCTTTACGAGCAAGGAGGTGGACCGGGATATCATCGGGCTCGCGCGAAACGGAAACGACGTGTGCGGCGCGGTGCTCCAGGTGCGGGAGGGCAAACTGCTGGGCAAAGAGCATTTCTTCCTGACGGCGCCTGAGGAAGCTGCGGAACCGGAAACACTGGGCGCTTTTCTCACCCAGTACTACCTCGCCGCGCAATTGTGGCCCGACGAGATCCTCCTCGCCGGCGAGCCGGAGGGTATCGAGGCGTTCAGGGAGTGGACCGTCCGCGAGCGGGGTACGAAAGTGGATATTTCCGTTCCCCAGCGCGGCGACAAGGCCGCCATGGTCCGGCTGGCCGTCCAGAATGCGGAATTGCAACTGAATACCCGCGCGCTCAAACGGGCGGAATCCAGCGTCCGGCGCAGCACCCCCGCTTCGGTGGTCTCGTTGCAGGAGATTCTCGACCTCGGCAGCCCGCCGCGCCGCATCGAGACATTTGACATTTCCAACATTCAGGGTTCGGACCCGGTGGCCTCCATGGTCTGCTTCGTGGACGGACGGCCCCGCAAGGCGGACTACCGGAAGTTCAAGGTCAAGGACGTGATCGGTCCGAATGATTTCGCCATGATGCAGGAAGTGGTGGGCCGCCGCTACCGGCGTTTGCTCGACGAACGCAAGCCGCTCCCCGACCTCGTGCTCATCGACGGAGGCAAGGGGCAGCTGTCCAGCGTCCGGCAGGTCCTCAACGAGCTGGGCCTGGTCGACCTGCCCGTTATCGGTCTGGCGAAAAGACTGGAGGAAGTCTTCCGTCCGGGACGGTCCGAACCGATTGTCATACCGCGATCTTCACCGGCCCTGAAAATGCTCATGCAGGCCCGGGACGAAGCCCATCGGTTCGCCGTCACGTTTCACCGGCAGCGCCGGGGAAACCGCATGATCCGGTCCGAACTGGACGACATCCCGGGGGTGGGACCCAAGCGCAAGCAGCGGCTTATCATGGCGCTCGGATCGGTGGAACGGATCAGAAAATGCACCGAGGAGGAATTGACCTCGGTAAAGGGCCTGGGCCGGGAGGCGGCACGGAACATCTATCGCTACTTCCACCCGGAATGAACGCGAAGCGTCCGGCCGCTTCGGTTCCAACCGCCTGGCCGTTGCGGAAAATCCGATTGCGCGCGAACGGTGGGTTCCTTAGTATTGCTGTATGCGTGCGGGAGCCTGCCTGTCGCGTCGGTATGCGTGTACATGCCAGGCCGGCCGCAGGCGTTCAGTCCATAAGTTTGAATGATTCCGGCGCGTTTTTGAATACTCGATAGGCAAGATCCGCTGATCATTGACCTGGCGAGAATCGAAGACCTCGAGTCAGCGGCACAGCGACGATTCGGACGGCTATCCGGTTTTAGCGCGGGATTATGGAGGAGGATACGTGGGTAAGGTGCTCAGGTCATACGAGTTGCTGGAAGAACGGATGAAGGAAATCTATTTCGATTTCTATCGGGAGACCTACCGGGAGGGCACCGCCCTCGACAACAAGACCAAGGAACTGATCGCCATCGCCGCCTCGCTGGGCTCCGGCTGTCAGAATTGCCTGGAAGGTCATCTCAAGAAAGCCATGAAATACGGCGCCGACGGCGCGGAGATCCGGGAAGCCGTTGCCATCGCCGTGGGCGTGGCGGCGGCCACGATCGTGGACCGCAGCGATCTGGCGAATTTCGAGTTGAATTTCGACGAACTGCTCAAGAAAACGGCCAAAACGGCGCAGGCGAGCAGCAAGTCCTGAGATTCGGCCCTACCGAGGAGGAAACATGCGTACGCTATCCAAGGCACTTTTCTGCATGTTGTTTGTCGCGGCTTCCGTCCCGTTCGACATCCAGGCGCAGACGGCGGACCAGGGCGAACAGCCGCTGACCGGCGACGAGCAGAAGATCGTCGCCTACATCATGAAACAGGTGTCGGAATCCAAGGCCGGCAAGCCGAATTTCGGTCCGGAGACGGCCATGGCCATATACAAGGAACTCGGCATCCAGGTCACCCCGAACATGGTGCCACGGGTCCGGGCAGCCGTCGTTGCCGAGTTGAAGGCCCTGGAAGCCCGGCTGATGCTGAAAGAAGGCAGCGCCGCCCCTGATTTCAACCTGCCGGTCCTGGGCGGGGGCGAAGTCAGTCTGTCCGGCTTGAAGGGCAAGGTTGTGGTGGTGAACTTCTGGGCTACTTGGTGTCCGCCGTGTCTCGTTGAAATGCCGGTGCTGAACGAACTTTACGCGACGTACGGAGACCAGGGCGTGGAAGTGCTCGGACTTTCACTCGACGAAGAGGGGCTATCCATCACGGAACCCTTTGTCGAAAAACTCCAAGTAACCTATCCCATCCTGGAAGCGGACCGGGCAACCTACCAGGCATACGGCAATGTGCTGACCATACCGCACACCTTCGTGGTCGATCGCGAAGGCCTCGTGACGAAGCGGTTCGTCAACAACCAGACGAAAGAGGCATTCGAGGCCGCGATCAAGGCCGCGCTGGCGGAGAAGTAGCGCGTAGGCTGCAGGCTTAGCCCTTAGTCCGGTGCCCGGTCGCATCCTGGTCGGTCGGCTGCGTTGCATGCCGAATGGTCGGTCGTTTCCCGGATGTAACACGGTATGCGACCCGGGACGGTCGATTATGCCCGGGTCCGGATGGTCATACCGGTCTACCGATCCGTGCTGTACCTTGCCAGGACTTCCATGTTCAGCGAGACGCCGAGCCCCGGACGGTCCGTTACGCGGATTCGCCCCCGGTCGATCTGTTCAGTCGGCACGATCAGATCATGTCTCCAAGGTACCTCGCCCCAAGCGTATTCCATAATCTGAAAGTCCGGGTGGGATGCCATGGCCTGCACGCTCGCCGCGAGGGTCAACGGACCGAAGGGCCCGTGCGGCGCGGTGGGAACGCTCTGCCCCGCCGCCATACCCGCCACCTTCTTCAATTCCGACAGTCCGCCCACGACCGTCACGTCCGGCATGATCACGTCCATCAGGCCCCGGTCCAGGACGGGCCAAAAACCCTCCCGATACATCAGATTCTCGCCACCGGCCAGCGGTACGTCGATATGGTCCCGGATGATCCGGTATCCCTCGTGGTCTTCATCGGGAACGGGTTCCTCGTACCAGTACAGGTCCAAGTCCCGCAGCGCGTCGAAGACCTCGCAACCGCCCCGGGCGGTGAAATGGCTGTGGCAGTCGATCAGCAGGCCGATGTCCGGACCGATGGCGGCGCGTACCGCTTCCATGCAGGCAATGCCCTCCCGCGCCTCGGACGCCCGGTCCATCCGGCCGGGCATGCCATCGAAGGGCGCCAGTTTCACGGCATCGAATCCGTCCGCAACCGCTGCCGCCGCATTTCGGGCGAATCCCGCGGGCGTGCGGTCCGTTGTAGCCCGATTGATATTGGCGTAGAGACGAATCTCCTCGCGGCAGCGTCCCCCGATCACGTCGGCCACGGGGACGCCCAGCGCCTTTCCTTTGATGTCCCATAGGGCCTGGTCGAGGGCGCTCAGCGCCATCACCCCGGATCGGTTCGAAGGGACCGGCCGGAGTTCGGCCAGCAGGCATTCTATCTCTCCGGGATCGCGGTTGATCAGCCGAGGTTCCACCTCCTGCAGGAAGGCCACGCTCCCTGCTTTGGCTCCCCAGGGATTCACTTCGCCCAATCCGGTAAGGCCTTCGTCCGTATGCACGGAAAGGAACGTCCAGTCTCCGCGGTGGTTTACGTGGACGGAGCGGGTTTTAAGTCCCGTGATCTTCAAGGGTCTAGTCCTCCGGATCGTCTCGGACAGAATCGGTACAGGTCGTCTACCATCGGCAACGCCGTGCGGTTCACCTCGCTTAACGCTATATTTTGTCATTGATTACCGCAATGCATTTGTTACTATAACTTGTTACTATAACCAGGGTCGGGTCGCGCGCCTGAGATGCCCTGGCGGCGGCCGTGTGCGGATGAACTGATTACCGGAGAATGCAGTATCTGCAGTCGGGGACCCGGTGTCTGCAGGAGGCTGCCAGGTCGAATCGAATGATCGAATAGCGGTCTATAACGGGTAGCAAAACGATTAACAAAACGAGGGAGCGGCATGAGTATGCAACGCGTAGTGGTCATTACAGGGTCGGGACGCGGCATGGGGGCGGCCATCGCGAGGAACGTGGCCGGCCAGGGTTGCGCCGTTGCGTTGCTGTCCCCCTCCGGGGCGGCGGAATCGCTTGCCGATGAACTGGGCGGGATTGGCGTGACGGGATCCGTCACGGAGGATTCCGATCTGCGGAAGCTGGTCGATCTGACCATGGAAGCCCACGGCCGCATCGACGGGGTCGTCAACAGCACGGGCCATCCGCCCAAGGGCAGCCTCCTGGACATCCCGGACGAGGACTGGCACGCGGGGCTCGACATCGTGTTTCTCAATGTCGTGCGCATGGCGCGTCTGGTCACGCCGATCATGCTGGAACAGGGTGGCGGCTCCATCGTGAACATTTCAACCTACGCTGCCTTCGAACCCGAGCACTACTTCCCCGTATCGACCGCCTTCCGGGCGGCCCTGGCGAGTTTTGCGAAGGTCTATGCGGACAACCATGCCGGCGACAACATCCGCATGAACAACATTCTGCCGGGCTTCATCAACAGCCTCCCGGAATCGGAGGCCTTCAAATCGCGCATTCCCATGGGCCGCTACGGCACCGTGGAAGAGATCGCGGAAACGGCCGCTTTCCTGCTGTCTCCCGGATCCGGCTACATCACCGGGCAGAATCTGCGGGTCGACGGCGGGATCACCCGTTCGGTCTAAGCGGCGTCGGCGTGCACACCGTGTACGCAGAAAGCGATTATGCAACGGTCCGCGCTGAAGTCATTCCAGCAGAACGGATTCATCAGCCTCGGCAAGGTGCTATCGGACGAGGAGGTGGGGCATTATCGGCATCTCTTCGATGAAGACCGGCGCCGCTACCCCTACTTCTGGCATCCCTACGGCCACCACCAGGAGGCCAACTACGACGCGCTCATCACTTCGCCGGCCTTCGACGGCCTGATCCGTCATCCCGCAATCTACGGGACCATCGAGGAACTGATGGGCGGTCCGCTCTGTTTCGGGGAAATCGGACTGCGCTCCATGGGGCCGTACAAGGGCGCGTTTCACCAGCGGTGGCACCGCGACAAGCCCCACTGGTTCGATCATCCGCTTCGTATGGACTACATTCAGCTCATGGTCTATCTCACCGGCGTGGATGAGCAGACCCATTGCTTCTCGATCTCGCCCGAAGGGATTGATCAGCCCGTCCTGAAGGAAAACAGCGCGCAACTTGAACGGGGCGTCCACGACCTCCACGGACCCGCCGGCACCTGCGCCCTGTTCAACGTATCGGTGCTCCACACGGCCACCACGCGTCCCACGCGGGCTGTGCGCAAAACCGCGCAGATCTACTACGGGCACCGCGACCGGCTGCCCCTGGCCAACGATTCGGGGATACCCGCCACGCTATGGCGGGACAGCGAAGACCCGGAGACCCGCGCCTTCTACGGCGTGCTGAACGAGCGCACTAGGCTCTATATGGCGGCTTTTGGGAGGTAGGCTGGAGTTACTGTAAAAGATCGGTTTTGGCTGGTCCTGTTTCGCATTTGAATCCTTCGCTCAAACTGAGGAAAGCATGATCGAAATACTTGATCTGGTAAAGTTGCTACTCCCCTGGCCATTTTATCCCGAGCATAATCTAGTCACAAATCTGTTCATCTATGTGATTTTTCTGTTTTGGATTGTCTCTCTAATTTGGTTTGTGATCAGGATTGACAAACGTATTCGTTCTATACGTGAGTTGGCTTCGGAAGTCAAAAAACATACAAGACCTGCCCGCCCTGAGATACTCACGCAACTAGAAGAGAAATTCAGTCTCGATTCGCAGCTCTCCGACGCGTGGCAAGAGTTAAAGGACTCGCTTGTTACGCGAGACGGAAGCAATTCTGGACCAATCGTCTACAAAACGGAAGAAGCATCATTTTACATCAATGAAGAACGCTTGCTGGCACAACATTTGAATCTACGGTTCTGGAACAGTGTACCTACTATTTTGGTCGGGTTAGGGATCCTCGGTACCTTTATTGGAATGGTGTCTGGATTAATGTTCTTTTCGAGTGATGTCGACTTCGCTCGCACAGAGGCGATTCAGGATGCCATAGAAGGACTTATTTCCGGAGTGTCGATTGCATTTGTTACATCCGTATGGGGCATGTTGACCTCTCTTGTTTTCAATGTTGTGGAGAAAGCATGTATAGGCTGGGCGGGTCGACAGATCGCGGAATTGCAAAGATGCTTGGATCGCATATTCACGTTGACGACGCAGGAAGATATTGCCTTTCGACAAGAGGATGAACTCGCACAGCAGACAGCAGCGCTCAAGTCGTTTTCTACCGACCTTGCGAACGAAATCAAGTCGGCGATGGTACAAGGACGCCGGGAGATTGTGCAAGAACTTCAAAAAGCCCCCAACGCCTTCAGTGACGCAATGGCGAACCGGTTGGCGCCTAGTCTCGCCGAGTTAAACGCAGCCGTTCAAGCGTTGCGTGAGCAGAAAGAGGAGTCTTCAACCGAAGCCGTTGGAAAACTGGTCGAGGAGTTTCGGAATTCGATTTCAGGGGAGACGGTAAGTCAAATGGAGACGCTGGCATCGACGGTTGACGACGTGAGCAGGAGTTTGAGGGATTTACCCGGTCAGATGGCCGACATGATGGAAAACGTCCAAAAACAGATCGACGATGCCAGCATCAATATGTCTGAAATGTCAGAAGAGCAAATCGCGCAATGGAATTTGATGCAAGAGGGTATGCGCAAGACTTTTAAAGAGGGGACGGAAGCCCTTAACGTGCAGCTTGCCACCTCGAACGATGCGATGGCATCGAGCCGTGATATGTTACAGCAAATGAATGAAAGCGTAACTGGCACGCGTCAATTGATCGAGATCACGCGTGTATATGCGCGACAACTGTCGGCAGGCTCGGTACGACTGGAAAACGCAGGACAAGAACTGACCCTGGCAACCAATGCTTTCAAAGTAGAAAACGAAAAACATCTCGTGGCAAATCGCGAAACAACAAGGAAAATCCAAGATATGATCACGTCTTCAACAACGTTGTTGGGTGATTTCGCACAGAAATTTCAGACCATCGAGAGTGGGCTCAGGAGTATTTTTTCTGAAATCGAAAATGGTTTGAATACCTACGCCGTAACTACCCGGGAATCTGTGGAGGATTACCTTCACGCTTTCTCAAATCAACTGACCAAAGCGGCGAACGCTTTATCAGATAGTAGCATAGCGCTACACGCAAGTGTTGAAGAATTGAATGATAGTGTTGAAGAACTGAAAGACAGGAACGGCTAATCACGGCGGAGTCGAACAGAATGCACAGAAATCGTTCATATTCCAGCACACTCGTAGATGAGAACCCGTTCAGCCTTTCACTGGGCGATTTGATGGCTGGATTACTGTTAATTTTCGTTCTCCTGCTTTCTTCCGTTATGCTGAATTTAATGGCAAAAGAAAGAAGGCAGTTGGAAATTGCGGAGAACTACAGGAACCTGCAAGAAGCGCTATATCAAGATCTAAGCAGGGAATTTGTGAAGGATCTCGAGAGATGGGGAGCAGATTTGGATAGAGCGTCTCTATCTGTCCGTTTCAAAGAGCCGGATGTTTTGTTTGACCAAGGCAATGTCGAAGTCAAGACCGCATTCAAGGAGATTCTAGACGACTTTTTCCCCCGATACATTCAAATCCTTCAGAAGCCAGTCTATTTCGACAATATCGTAGAAATACGTATAGAGGGCCATACATCAAGCGAATGGTCTACCGAGGTCAGCCGCGAAGACGCGTATTTTCTGAATATGGAACTGTCGCAGGACCGAACAAGAAGCGTCCTTCAACATGTACTCCAGTTACCTGGAATCGACAAAGATGGCGACTGGGTGAAGCGCTATCTAACCGCCAACGGATTGTCTTCAAGCAGGCTGATTACTTATGAAGATGATACTGAAAACCCGGAAGAGTCAAGAAGGGTGGAGTTTCGCGTTCGGACCAATTCCGAGAAACAGCTCGGCGAAATGCTTGGTGAGATACCATGAACGAAGCCAAAAAACTGCTTCAATTCGGTTTCAAAACCGAGAAGTTTTGCCGGACCGCATTCAAGGTCGAAGACGGTCAACTAAGACTTGCAAAATTGTCTGAAAGTTTGATGGAGATTGAGAAAAAACATAGTATGGGTACGCCAATTGGACTTAGGCCGGAAGACATCCAGCTGGTCTATCGGCGTTTTATCCAAACCAGCAATACCGGGGCGTTTCACAGGACCTTTTCCGATAAAAAAACGGCGCGCAAACTGGCTTGGGCATTGACATATTCCGAAAAACATGCGCCATATGATCAAAGTATTGCGAGTCACGAGGGACGCCTTGTGAATGCGCTTGGGGTAATCCGAGTGCACTGCAACGAAAGGGCTCTGTTCGGCGTTTTTAACGCGCTGCTTCAAGAATGGCACGTGCGAACGGCTGGTTTGATTCGTGCATTCCTAAGGACACAGTTGGGCAAATATGTTGGGCGTCGGAAGTCCATTTTGAAACTCAAAGCCAGTACGGCGTGGTATTGTGATCAGAAAGGGGCGACACAACTTGCTCTAAGTCTGCATCGAGACATGAAGAAATTGGCGGAGATCTGGACGTACCTTGAATTGCCTAGTCATATGAACAGCTATTCATACTTCGGGTTTGTCGCAGAAGCGTACGTCGCTATAAACCGAAACTTGGGTCGATCGTTTCTTGAGGACATCGTACAATTCATCAAAATACACAACGACGACAAGCGTGCTCGCACCATACTGGCGAGACTTATCGAAATACTTGGGATCGAAGCATCGGAACACCTACGGCAGCCAGTGCAAACCTTTGCGCTCCAGTCTTGGCAAGATCCTCGCATTACGGGAGCTGCAATTCGCTGGCGCGGCATCTCCGACAATGCGGTAACGATTTTCAAACACTGGATTACGAAAGACGACCTAAGGTTTTTCTTCGATCTCGTCGCCAAGGCATGCGACGACGATAAATTCCAGCATCGTAAGGATTTTTGGATGACTTACCTCTCCCATATCGTTTTCTGCCGTCCGGTTTTGCGATCCGATGTCGAACGTATCCTTGGAAAAGACCCGGAAGCACTTCAATACACTCAAACTAGACGGCCAGCAAAATTGAAAGGCGGCACGCAAGATCAACACGCATTCATCATTCAGATGCAGGAACACACTTTTGTCGAATTCAGTACTGCCGGGGCCTGCTATGTCTATCGAGATGGAAACCGACCCTTTCCTATGGATGCAAAAGAGTACCGTATGGATCTGCTGCGTAATCGTGAAAAGGCCTTGCATCGGGTGATCCACAGTAGTTCGAAGGGGAGACCGTGGGCCTGGCAAGAACGTTTCTCTGCTTGGATATATCAGAATCTTGGGGTCAGGCCGTCATTCAATTCAAGGACAAGCCAATGATTCATCTTACCCCTTGCTGTTCGCCCAAAGCCGTTGGGTTTGAAACTCAGTGTTAAAACTCCGTAAGAACTCCCGACCGAATCCGCCTCACTTCAGCTGGAAAGAGCATGCGTCTGGCATCCGGTTTGCCCCTGAACCGGCCGCCCTTTCACTGGTCGATTACGTCGAAAACCTCCCAATTGACGCATATCATGCGCAGGCCCAATGGTTGTTGCTTCAAGAACTGATAGACAATGGTCAGGCCGAAGCTTCAGATGCGGATGTTCTGGTCCCCTATATTGCAATCTGCGTCTTGAATTCGGAAGATTGCCAAAGACTAGGATTGCCGGAACCATACCCGTTTGATCTCTCTATCCGTTCGCATGGTACATTGAACCAGCTAGGTTTTCGATATGACTACCAGTTCCAGGAGCCGGACCGGAAGCCACTGTATCCAAAGCGCACCGGCTGTATACTGCGCTTTACAGAGGAACGGTCGTACGTCTTGTCCCGTGAACAATATGTACTCCTCGAAAAACTTGATGCATTCAATGATCAAGTGCTCGAGCGTAAGAGTTTCCAAGCAAATCTGCTCGAATTTGCAAGGATCAAAGGCTTAGCGCGTCAGACCGGTTCCGAGCTAGACCGCTACTTGAATCAAGAGGATGTTGTCACTCCGAGAACTATTCGTTTACGATTACGCGAGTCAAATGACGGTGTCGACATCATTCCGGAAGTAGACGGTGTCGATAACGATAGCTTTGCGGAGGTGTTCAGCAAGTTTCCCAACCCGGAAAAGACGTACAGTCTCTCCGGGGATCAGGGTGAGAGAACCCGCGTCGTATTTCAAGAACAGCAGCAAGAGGCACTGCGAACGATTAAAAAGCACCAACGTGTTACCCAGGAGGAACTCGATGAGATAGCGGCTCATCCGCAGGACTACTTCGACCCGGATGTCGTAGAACTTGATCCGGTCGGCGCAGTTCCCTCGTTTAGCGAGCGAGTACTTAAGGTTGGTATCTACCGCCCTAAGTTATACCCGTTCGTTTCGCCCTACAAAAGCGAGTGGATACCAGGCGTTATTGTAGAGGACGAGTTCGGTGCCCGTTCAAGGTTTACGGTTAAGACCAAAGAGGAGTTAGAGGAACTGAAGCATGTCGTACAACATGCGAAGGCGTCCGGTCAAGAACATATGACTTGGCAAAACCAGCAGGTTCCGGTTGCTGAAGTCGAGCGTCATATCCCCTTTATTGAGGAGCAACTAAAACACCGCGAGAAGCCCTCCCGAGGATCGGAAGATGAACCCGAAACCGAAGTTTTGATCATTGAAGAGAACATTGAGGAACCCGACTATGTAGAAGGGACATTGGATGCTCCCTTGGAAGAACCCTTCCGGCATCTGTTGGAGTATCCGCCGAACCTGAAGCCCGACTTGAAGCTCCTTCGACATCAGGAAGAAGGACTTGCTTGGTTACAACAGCTATGGAAGCAAAAGTATCCAGGCGGATTGCTTGCGGATGATATGGGACTTGGAAAGACCCTACAAGTACTTAGTTTTCTGGAGTGGCATTGCCATAGGGGTGGATCGCAAGGACCATTCCTGATTATCGCACCTATTGCCCTTCTGGAGAATTGGCAGTCGGAGTATCCGAAGTTTTTTGACCGAGGTGTGCTCGGTTTCGTAACACTGTATGGAGAAGCGCTTCAAGACTACAAGCGTAAAGCATTCAGCCTTGGCGATTCCGAGACTCCAGAAATAGATGGCGTGGAAGGACTAATGCAACGTCGACGACGTGGTGCACTTGATATTGAACGCCTTAGTAAGTCCAATCTTGTGTTGACGACCTATGAAACCGTTCGGGACTTCCAGCTCGATTTGGGACAGATAGATTGGGCGGTTGTCGTCATTGACGAAGCACAACGTGTCAAGACTCCCGGAACGCTTGTTACCAATGCGATAAAGGCTTTGAAAACTCATTTTAGGATTGCATTAACAGGAACACCTGTTGAAAACTCACTTATGGACCTGTGGTGTATTACGGATTTCGTTGCGCCTGGCCTTCTCGACAGTGCGGTAGAATTTGATCGAAGGTTTTGCAAATCACTTAAACATGTTAAACAAACAGAAGTCCGCGCACTTGGCGAGGAGATCAGAGTTCAGATCGGCGTTCATTTCAAAAGACGATTGAAAAACGATATCCTCGAAGACCTTCCTGAAAAACACGTACATGACGACGAAGATTACCGACGGGAAATGCCGCCGCAACAGATCGAACGTTACCAGGCCGCACTTCGACTCACGCTGGAGAACGACTCTTCAGAACAGAGACCACCCAATCAGGTTCTGCAGACCATAAGACGACTAAAGGACATATCCGATCATCCTTTATTGGTCGATTCTAAGATAGCGGAGGTGGAAACGCCTGAGTTGATTAAACAATCCGCCAAACTGACGGTAACAATCCAAATCCTCGAGAATATCCGGTCTAAGCGCGAAAAGGCGATTCTGTTCTCCGAGCGTCGCGCTACACAACGGCTGCTTTACCGCGTCATTCGAGAATATTTCAATATGACGGAAATACATATCGTGACGGGAGAGACGCCGGGGACCGTGCAACGGGTGAATTCCGTGAAAATGAGCAGACAACAAGCCGTCGACCGTTTCCAATCCAAGAGCGGTTTCAACGTGATCATCATGTCTCCGCTCGCCGCAGGCTTTGGACTAAACATCACGGAGGCGAACCACGTCATTCACTATAGCCGTTGGTGGAATCCCGCGAAAGAGGATCAGGCCAGCGATCGGGTCTATAGGATTGGACAAACGCGCTCTGTTCATGTCTATTGCCCGATGGCAGTCCATCCCCACTATCCAACATTCGACCTTGTTCTGCACCGGCTTCTCGCCGAGAAACGCCGGCTTTCGCAGGGTACACTCTTTCCTACGGAACAAGCTGAAGTGACATCACAAGAGGTACTCAGGGACTTACAAAAGACCGAGGCTGAATGCGCAAGTATGATTCCGGTGACTATCGAAGATGTTGACCAGCTTGAACCGATGCATTTTGAGGTGTTTGTAGCCGCACTTTTCGATGTGCAAGGATGCCGTTCTGAACTTACACCCCGATCTGGCGACAAAGGCGCGGACGTGGTCGTTTTCTCGAAACCTCAAGAAACGATCGGAATTCTGATTCAGGTTAAACAATGTGAGGCAGGAGGCAAATCAGGACCTGATGCTGTGCAGGAGATTGTTGCCGCGAAACGGCCTTATGAAGACAGGTATGGAGAAGTCTTTCAGCCCGCAGTTGTTACGAATCGGGCATTTACGAAACAAGCCCGTCAACTCGCTCAGAAAAACAGGGTGCAATTGCGAGATCGTAAGTGGTTGATTCAAACTCTGGGGCGGAATCCGGTTACAAGGACTGACATCGACAGGTGTTCTCTAAGGTCACCGACCAGTCTTGACTGAGTAAGGGTAGTGATTCACCGTTGCCAGTTCAATACATCAAATCGGAAAACTACCGTCGTTATTGTGATGAAACACAACGCAATGGCGCTTAGCGCATATCGTGGGTTTGACTTGACCTAGAGCTTCTTCTTTACCATCAAAGCACAGCTCTTCGAAAATCAGTCTGAACCGCGTAACGCTCCGACGCGACGGGTTCTCCGGGTGCGGGACGCTCCAGAAAAGTGATGTGCTCGTAGAAATCATCCAATGCGAAAAAACGGCCATGTTCTTCCGCCCATTCGCGCATGCGGCGATTGCAACTGTGCCGCCATGACAGCACTTCGACCCGCCAACCTCGCCCTCGCATACGCTCCAAATCGGCGTGAAAGCCGACGCCGTCGGCAAATCCGGCTCCGTCGCCGGTCAACAGGACCACGATTCCAGGATTGCCGCTGTGATCAATCCCATCCCGCAACATCGCCGTCTGTAGTACTTGGTCGATGCCCTGTCTGCGTCCCTGCATTTCTCCTCGCTCAAGCAGTTTGACGGTAACCCCTTCGTTTTCCAGACGATTCCATACGTGTCGCAACTCGGGTGGAATGGAGCCTACGGCAACAGCATGCTCGATATCTCGCCCTGCGCGAGCCAGCTCAAGCAGGTTCCTAAAATGAATGCGCACCCGCGACCTTGCGGCCTCGCCCTCCCGCTCGACAGCAACTTCTTGAGCGCTTATAAGATGTTTGAGTCGTCCCAGTAGATAAACAGCTTTTCCATTGGTACCTTCCTCAGGAAAAGGTAACGCCGTGATTGCCTCTCGTCACAACCAACCGTTGTTTTCGAGGTCTCTGTAGAATTAATCAGTCGTTTTTGATCCTAAAAACTCGAGTTCCCCCGCTGCCCCGACCCGCCGGTAGTAGCAACCGATCCGGTAACTTCCGTCGGCGTCTTTGGTGTGACAGGCTCCGCCGCCTTGGGGTGTTACGAGAAAAACCACGGAGTTCTGTTCGCAGTTCACGCGGATTTCATCGATACCGAGTGCGTTTCCCGAGGTGGCGCCTTTCACCCACAACTCGTTCCGCGAGGTGCTCCAGAACGTGGCGATCCCGGTCTTCAGGGATTCGTCCAGGGCCAGCCGATTGATGTAGGCCAGGATCAGTACTTCCTTCGTCGTGGAATCCTGTACGACCACGGGCAGGACATCCTCCTGGATGCCCGCGATCTGCCGGAGCTTCGAGAAATCGAGTGTCTCCTTCGTTCCCTCTTCAAGACACACGGATTCTGGTACGGTCGCCATGACTTCTCCATCGATTTATGTCGAAACTTATGCCGAGTTCAACATATCGCTCGGTATGGGGGCGTCAGTGACCGGTCGGTCCAACCGGTTGAACTTCGGCTTCGTCACAACAAATGATCATCCGCCGCGTGCCGGGCGCCGACGCCCTTCTGCATGCGTATAAGTTGTTTCTGTCGGGGCGACAGTCCCGCGAACCACTCTTCGCGGAAACCGTCATGCGGGTCGAGCTGGAAGAGGAGCATGGATTTGCGGTAGTGCCCGAAGAGGGCGTGCCGGTTTCGCCCGGTGGAATTGGCCCCGCCGCCGTGCCAGCACTGTCCGTTGAATATCAGCACGCTGCCCGCGGAAGCCTCGGGCTGGTAGACGTGCGGCACGGCCATGCCTTCCGGTGGACCGGCCCATCCGCTCTTGTGGGAACCCGGCACGATCCGGGTACCGCCGATCTCGGCGTCGAAATCGTCCAGCATCCAGATCGTGTTCATCATCACCGGGGAAACGGGGTTCAGCATGTGCTGCGGTATGTCGCTGTGAAAGTCCTGAAAACCGTCGCCCGGCCGGACGATGCGGGAACTCAGGCTACCCAGAACCAGCGTCTTGTCCAGTATCTGCTCCAGAATGGGCAGGACGACCGGGTGGTCGATGACCTGGAGAAAAACGGGATCCAGGGCGGGGAGGTTCCGGACCAGCAGGGACGTACCCCCACGGTTCTCGTAACCCGCTTCGCCGTGTTCGGCCGCGACGCGGATCAACGCCTCGCGAAGCGTACGTATCTCGGAGGCCGACAACACCTCGGGCAGGAGGGTGAATCCGAAAACATCGAGTTCTGCGATGGCCTGCTCTAGCGCATTCAATTACGAACCTCATTGGCGCTTCGCACGGCGCGGACCGCGCATGGAACGGAGGACTGGCCGTCCTTCGCGTATTTAGGGGTTTCCATCCAATCCGGCTTGCAATATACTGAATCCTGCCTGTGAATCAATCTTGAAAACCGCAATATGCAACAGCGTCAACCGCATCGCCAGCATCAGCATTTTCCCTAATTGCCCCTATCCAGGAGACCGCATGAAGAATCGACTGAAGGAGAAGTTGCGCAATGGCGAAGTAACCTATGGCGTGTCCGTCGGCACCCCGAATACCGACATCGTGGAACTGATGTCGAGCCTGCCCTTCGACTGGATCTGGTTTGACACCGAGCACAGTCCCGTGAACGCGGAAATCCTCCATCCCATGCTTCAGACGGCTCGATACCGGGACGTCACGCCGCTCGTCCGGGTGCCCTGGAACGACATGGTGCATATCAAGAAGGCGCTGGATATCGGGGCGGAAGGCCTGATCATCCCTTGGGTCAACAACAGGGAGCAGGCGGAGTACGCCGTGCGCGCAGCCAAGTATCCGCCCATGGGTATCCGCGGCATGGGCGCCCGTTTTCTGAACATCTCCGGTCAGGATACGGCGGAGTACCTCCGCACCGCCAACGAAGAGACGTTCATCATGGTCCAGATCGAAACCGTCGAGGCGGTGGAGAACCTGGACGATATTCTCACCACACCCGGTGTCGACGCGTTTCTAGTCGGTCCGAACGACCTGGCGGCCTCCCACGGCTACGTGGGGCAACCGGTTCATCCCGAGGTGGAAAAAGTAGTGGAGGGGATTATAACCCGGGCCAAGGAACTCGGCGTGCCCGGCGGATACGCTTCGACCACGATGGAGATAAACAAGAAGCGCATCGCGCAGGGCTTTCAGTGGATCACGCTCGGAGCCGACATGGGCTTTCTCGCCCAGGCCGCCCAGGCCGCGCTTGCCGAAGTGGGAAGATAGCGGGCGGCATGGCGGAAAGGGAGCGGCTGTCGAGCGCGGACTTGGCGAGCGGTACCTTGCGGAGCATGCCCGTCAGTCTTCGTTCCGGTCTTTGGACAGTCTTCTGCGAATGGCCATGGTGTGGGCGGACAGGCCTTCGGCTTCCGCAAGCCGGATCGCCGCCGGCCCCAGGCGTTTTTCCGCCTGTTCGTTGCCGGCGAACAGGCTGGTGACCTTCAGGAAATCGCGGACGCTCAGGGGAGAGTGGAACCGGGCGCTGCCCCCGGTGGGCATGATGTGACTGGGACCGGTGACGTAATCCCCCAGGGCCTCCGACGCGTGTTCGCCCACGAAGATCCCGCCGGCATGGCGTATCCGGTCCACCAGCGGCCAGGGTTCGGATACCAGCAGGCACAGGTGCTCGGGTGCGTAGGCATTGGCCAGTTCGACCGCTTCGTCCAGGTCGCAGACGAGCACGATGCCTCCGTTCCGTTCCAGCGAAGCGCAGATCACGTCGGCCCGGTCGAGTTCGGCCAGCTGCGTTTCCACGGCGAGCCGAACAGCCCGGGCCAGCGTCTTTGAAGGGGTGATCAGGATGGCGCTCGCCATCGTGTCGTGTTCGGCCTGCGCCAGCAGATCGGCCGCGGCATAAGCCGGATCGGCCGCTTCGTCCGCGACGAGCAGCGTCTCGGTGGGCCCCGCGAGCTGGTCGATGTCCACGACTCCGAATACCTGCCGTTTGGCCAGGGTCACGAAGATGTTTCCCGGACCCACGATCTTGTCCACCCGGGGCACGGACGCGGTACCGTAGGCCATCGCGGCAATGGCCTGCGCGCCGCCCATCCGGAAGACCGTGTCCACGCCAGCCAGGAAAGCGGCGGCCAAAACGGCCTGCGAGATCTTTCCGTCCCGTCCGGGAGGAGTTGTCACGACAACCTCGCGAACGCCGGCGACCCGGGCGGGAATCGCGGCCATCAGCAGCGAGGAAGGATAAGCGGCTCCGCCGCCCGGTACGTAGACGCCCACCCGGTCCAGAGGGCGTATGATCTGGCCGACGCCACCGTCTTCATCCCAGTGCGTCCAGGACTCGGAACGTTGGCGCGCATGAAAAGTACGGATGCGCTCCGCCGCGGTCTCGAGGGCCCCGAGCAACCCTTCGGGCAGCGACTTCGCGGCTGCGTCGATTTCCCGTTGCGGAACCGCGAAAGCGTCGGGGGCGTTTCCGTCCAGCAACCGGGCATAGCGCCCTACCGATTCGTCCCCGTGTTGCCGCACGTCGCCGACGATCCTTGTTACCGCCTGCTCCGCCGTCAGCGGTTCGCCGAACAGCGTGCGGTTTCGCGCTTCTAGGTCGGGAGAGGACAAGGCCTCCAACATCGGCCTTCGCTTCAGAATGGTAGACTCGGCCTCGCGGGCGGTCAGGATCCGAATGGGCATCGGATGCGCTCCGGTTTCTTGACGTGCGGTGCTAAGCGGGCGTCGAAACGGGTTTCATCGGTTCCAGGGCCTCAAGAACGGGGCCGCAGCCGAACTTCACGCAGTCCGTCGCCGGAAGGCCCGTCTCCCGCTCGACGCGATCCACTTCCCGCCTGGCGTCCTCCATGGACATGCCGAAACAGTTGAGCGATACCGCGACCACCCGGCAGGGGAACAGGGGCCGCGTTATGGTCTCGTGGGTATGGATCATTTCCGCGTAGGAAGGTATGGTCACGGGCAGGTTGCGCATCACGTCACGTCCCGGCTGGTGGCACAGCACGAGGGCTTGCGGCGCGGCGCCGTGAAGCAAGCCCAGCGACACGCCCGAATAGGAAGGATGCAGGATCGTGCCCTGGCCTTCGATTACCAGCAGCGCCCGGTGTTTCCGCTCGAGAACGAGTCGTTCCGCGGCGCCCGATATGTAGTCCGAGACCACGGTATCCACCGCGATGCCCGATCCGGCGATCATGATGCCTGTCTGTCCGGTGGCCACGAACTCGGCGTCCCATCCTGCCGCGCGGGCGGTCCGGTCGATCTCGATCGCGGCCACTTTCTTGCCGATACTCGAATCGGCCCCCACGGTCAGCACGCGAAGATTGGGCAGATCGTAGGCCAGATGACGGCCGACATCAAGATCATCGGGCGACCGCCGAACGTCCCAAAGCCGGACGCCCTTTTCTTCGGCGTGGCGTGCGAAAGCCTCGTCTTCGTTGAGGAACGTATGGAGCCCGTTTACCACTTCCAGTCCGTTTTCGATCGCCTCGTGGATGACCGCCCGCCAATCATCGGGCAGGACACCCCCTGGGGTTGCGATGCCGATGACCAGCGAAGTCGGACCATAAGTCAGGGCCTCCTTTAGGGTAGCAACAATCGGGATGCCGTGCCCGACCTCGAGCAGGTCTTCCGTTTTTTTCCCGGCGTGCACGCTGTCCAGCACCGCCACGGTTTCCTCGGGCTTGTAGCGGATCAGCGACGCAGCCGTCTTGGAGGAGAACGTGCCCAGCATCCCCTCCGTAAGAATGACCATGCGTCTGCGATTCGTCATGGGTCCCAGCCTCTGCGCCCGTCTTGTTTCACGGACACGACGCGCCCGGCGTCCGTTGGCGCCGTAGCGGCATCCAGCCCGTTCGTCAGATCCATCGCTTCCCGCGCATCCCGGCGAGTTTCGTCTAGGGAGTCGTTGCGGGTTGTCGGATCACGGGGTTCAATATACGGCATGGATCGGAGGCATGGCAAAGGTGAATTGATCCAAAGGCACGGATGGCATGTGCGAGACGATCCCTTTTGACAAGCCGCTTGGGGAACACTAATTTACCGTTCGTACCACATACCGTCTGTCCATTCGAAACGACTATATGCACAGGGTGGCAACACCCACATCCCGGCGGTCTGACATGGCATCCCGGCGTCCCAATGTGCTCTGCATCCTTACCGACGACCAGGGCGTCTGGGCGGCGGGCTGTTACGGCAACCGGGAGATTCGTACACCGAATATCGACCGGATCGCGGATACCGGCGTGCGTTTCGACCGGTTCTTCGTCTCCACGCCCGTCTGCTCTCCGAGCCGCGCGACGCTGCTCACCGGACGGATCGCCTCCCAGCACGGCGTGCACGACTGGATCCGGGGCGGCAATGTCGGGGACGGGGCGGCATCCTACCTGGACGGCGAGACCGCCTACAGCGACGTCCTGGCCGCCCACGGCTGGCAGTGCGGCCTCAGCGGCAAGTGGCACCTAGGCAACAGTACGGCGCCTCAGCACGGATTCTCCCATTGGTTCGTCCACCAGTTCGGCGGCGGACCCTACAACAACGCGCCCATGGTCCGGGATGGCGTTCCGGTCACGGAACCCGGATACGT
Organism: bacterium; assembly: GCA_965200485.1. Classification (GTDB taxonomy): domain Bacteria; phylum JAAXHH01; class JAAXHH01; order JAAXHH01; family JAAXHH01; genus JAAXHH01. Next base: position 1,117,512 of record CBDAUD010000002.1, on the reverse strand, counting down.
GACAAACGTCATTACCGGGGACGCGCTGGCCTTCATCGACCGGCACGCCAACCGCGACGAGCCGTTCTACCTGGGCGTCCACTACACCGCGCCACACAGTCCCTGGACGGGCCATCCCAGGGAAATCGTCGATTCCTACGACGACTGCCCCTTCGATTCCTGTCCGCAGGAGCCCGTTCATCCGTGGGCCGGCAGCCTGACCCGTGAAAACATGGGAAACCGGGAAAGCCTGAAGGGTTACATGGCTGCCGTAACGGCCATGGACCTCGATGTAGGCCGTCTGCTGGACCGGCTCGATCATCACGGTATCCGCGAAGACACCCTGGTTGTCTTCCTGAGCGACAACGGTTTCAGCCTGGGACACCACGGTTTCTGGGGCAAGGGCAACGGAACCAGTCCGCTGAACATGTACGAGAACTCCATACGGGTTCCCGCCCTGATCAGCCACCCGGGGCGCCTGCCGCAGGGCACCGTACAGCCGGCGATGATGAGCGCGTACGATTTCATGCCCACGCTGCTGTCGTATCTCGATCTACCGATCCCCTGGGACCGCGACCTCCCGGGGCGGGACGCCGTGGATCTCTGGACGGGGCGGAACGATACCGGTCGGGACCACGTCGTGGTGTTTGACGAGTACGGCGGAACCCGCATGATCCGGACCGATCGGTGGAAGTACGTACACCGGTACCCGGGCGGACCGAACGAACTGTACGACTTGGAGAACGATCCGGACGAGCGCGCCGATCTGGCGGACGATGCCGGCTACGCTGACCGACGCAGATCGCTGCGCCGCGAACTGGAAGGCTGGTTCGAACGCTATGCCGATCCAGCGCGCGACGGCCGATCCAGGTCCGTTACCGGCCTCGGGCAGTTGCGGCCGGTCGGCGGGGCCTGGGAGGACGATTCGCCCGCCTTTGAACCGCTGGAAACGTGAGACGCCGCCCGGATCGTTTTGTCCGGCGAAATCGCAGTCTGTAGGGAGGCAGGGATGCCAGAAAGCAAAATCGCCGTTACGCTTTTCACATTGCGCGACTTCGTGCAAACACCATCCGACATCGCGAACACGCTGAAAAAAGTCAAGGCCATCGGCTATGATCACATTCAGCTGTCGGCTCTGGGACCCGTCGATCCCGCCGATCTGGCTGCCATGATTCGCGACGCGGGACTGCGCGTGTGCGCCACACACGTGCCCTTCGAACAGTTGCAGGCGGAACCGGATGAAATCATCGCGCAACACCGTCTCTGGGAATGCGAGCATATCGCCGTGGGTTCCATGCCGGTGTCCTACTGGAACGATCCGGACGGTTTCTCCCGGTTCGCGATGGATGCGTCCGAGGTGGCGCTGACGCTGAAAGCCGCCGACATGAGCTTCAGTTACCACAACCACCATACCGAGCTCGTGCGGGTGGGCGGCCGGACCGGCCTGTCCATTCTTGTCGAGGAAAGCGATCCCGCCCTGTGCTTCGAGATCGACACCTACTGGATCCAGTACGGCGGTGGAGATCCGATTCAATGGATCGGGCGGGTTCGGGACCGGTGTCCGGTCATCCATTTCAAGGATCTGGCCGTTTCGGGGCGGGAACAGGTGATGGCCGAAGTGGGCGAGGGCAATATGAATTGGCCAGGCATCGTGGCCGCCTGCGAAGCCGCGCGCGCCCAATGGTATGTCGTCGAACAGGACACCTGCGCGGGGGATCCCTTCGACAGTATCGCCATCAGTCATCGCAACATGACCGCCATGGGGCTGTAAACCCGATTTCGATCGTATCGATCGTTCAGTTGACAGGGACATTCGTACCGGAAGCACCGGAAGCACCGGAAACTGCGCATCCGTAGCGGCTGCTCCGCACTCGATTCGAGGAAAAGATGATTGATCTTTCAGGCAGGACCGCCCTCATCAGCGGGTCTTCCCGGGGTATCGGAAAAGGCATCGCCCTGCAAATGGCCCGTGCCGGCGCGGACATCACCGTAAACTATTTTCGTCACCGGGACGACGGCGAGTCCGTCGCGGACGAGATCAGGCGCATGGGCCGCAAGGCGATCGTCGTCGGCGCGGATGCGTCGGACCGCGCGGCGGTGGACGACATGTTCGAACGGACGGCCACGGAACTCGGCGGGCCCGACATCGTCGTGGCAAACGCCTACTATTCCAAGCGGGAACCCTTTCTCGAGATGGATTTGGATGCGCTGCGCAGGACTTACGAAGTCAGCCTGTTCGGCGCTTTTCACCTCGCTCAGTCCGGTGCCCGCCGGATGGCTTCGGCCGGCAGGGGCGGAAGCATCCTTTTCATCAGCTCGGTCATGTCCTTCCTGCCCTTCCCGACGTCCCTGGCGTATTCTTCAGCAAAAGCCGGCATGAATCACATGGCCGCCATCATCGCGCTGGAATTGCTTGAACACCGCATTCGCGTGAATGTGATCGAACCCGGGTGGACCGACACGCCGGGCGAGCGCCAGTATGCGACGGAGCAGGAACTGAAAAAAGGCGGCGCGCGGCTGCCCTGGGGCCGTCTGGGTACGATCGAAGACCTGGGCAAGGCGGCGACTTTCCTCTGTTCCGACGCCGCCGACTACATCACCGGGGAGGTCATGCGTGTCGACGGAGGATTCTGGCTCAAGCGGGGCAATGCGTCCATCCAGGAATGACCCCCGGCGCCGAAGTGAAACCCATATCGCTTAAGACGTCCGTCCTGGGGCTGGTCTTTGCCTGCTGCGTCGCCTTCTGGGGTCAGCACGCTACGGCACAGCTGAACTACAACTATCTGACCTTCCCCCAGATGCCGCTGTGCCTGCTCATCCCCTTCATGGCGTTGGTCCTGCTGCCCAACGTGATCGTGCGCACGGTCTGGCCGCGGGCGGCCCTGACCCGGCCGGAACTCCTGGTCGTTTTTTCCCTGGGCCTGATCGCAGCCATGGTGCCGGACTGGGGTATGGTCCGGTATCTCGTCAGCGTAATCACCGCACCGCACTACTTCGCCAGCCCCGAAAACCAGTGGGAAGCCCACTTCTTCGCCTACCTGCCGGAATGGGCCGTCGTGCCAAACGACCGAGGGCAGGTATCGGACTTCTATGCCGGTCTGCCCGTTGGCGCGCCAATCCCGTGGCAGGACTGGGTCGTTCCCCTCTTCTGGTGGATGGCCGTACTCGGCACGCTGCTTTTCATCGGCGCCTGCATCGTCGTGATCTTCCGGCGGCAGTGGGTAGAACACGAGCGGCTCCGTTTTCCGGTGGGCGAGGTGATCCTGCGGCTGCTCGAATCCGAAGGAGACGCCCCAGGACGGAAGCCGTTGCTCTTCAACAATCGGTTGTTCCGGGTTGGTCTGCTGGCCGGCCTGTCCGTCATGGCGTGGAAAATAATCGGTTTCTGGTACGCCCTTCCCTCCATCCCCCTGCCAGGGCCCGTGTTCAACGTGGTCATTGATCCGGCCTTCCCTCCGATCGCCATCCGGCTGGTCCCCTATGTCCTGTGCTTTGCCTTTTTCGTCAACGTCGAGATCCTGTTCAGCGTCTGGTTCTTCCAGGTGCTCGGCATCCTGGAAACCGGGATGCTCAACCGCCTCGGCGTGGTCTCGCCTGCCGAGACGATCGTACCCGGCGGCCTGGTGTCCATTCAGTTTTGCGGCGGACTGATCATGTTCGCCCTGATCGGATGGTGGATGGCGAGGCGCCATATCGGAAATGTGCTGCGAAAATCCCTCGGGAGGGCAAGCGATCTGCGGGACGAGGACGAATTGTTCTCCTACAGAACGGCGGTAATCGGTCTGGTGATGGGCCTGTGCTTCATGACCGCCTGGCTGCACGCCGTCGGGTTCTCCATTCCCGTCGCCCTGCTCTTTCTGTTCTTCCTCCTGGTTTTCTATTTCGGCATCGCGCGCGTCCTCGCCGAGGCGGGCTTGATCAACCTCGATCTGCCGATCAACGCCCATGCCTTTACGGTGGGCATGGTGGGTTCGGCCAGTCTGTCCGGGTCTACGCTGACCGGTTTCGGACTGACCAACGCCTTCGCCCGCAACTGGCGGACTTTCACCATGTTCGGTCTTTCGCATGTCGCCTGGTGGCGGGACTATCTCGGCGCGCACCGCGGGCGGCTCTTTCTGCTGGTGTGCATGGCTTTCGTCGCGGGCACGGCGATCTCCACGGGGTACGTCGTCTACTCCGGCTACAAGGAAGGCGCGGACAACCTGCACATCAATCTGCGCAACACGGGGAATCTGTTCTTCGACCTGGTGGTGAAGTGGATGAAGAACGCCACGCAGCTCTCCTTGCTCGAAGTCCTGTTTCTCGCGGCTGGCATGGCCGTGAGTCTGACGCTGGCCGTGGGCAGATACCTCTTCTACTGGTGGCCGCTCAACCCCATCGGATTTGCCATCGGCGCTTCCGCGCCCATACGGGGCGTCGTTTTCACCCTGTTCATTGCCTGGCTGGTGCAGGTGATTCTACTACGCATCGAGGGGGTCGGACTCTACCGGAAGGCCCAACCCCTGTTTCTGGGTATCCTGGCAGGATACGTGATCGGGGTGCTGGCGGCCTACGTCGTCGATACACTGTACTTCGTACTTCCCGGACACGCCCCACATCGCAGAGATCTTCTGACAAGACGCGCCGGTGCAAACCCGGGTCCGAGGGGGTGAGTTCGGAGCGCGCCTCCGTCGGTGGCGCATGTTTTTTCTGTTGCGTATCCAGTTGGGTTCAACTAATTTGCTTCAACGCAATCGAACCGTGAAAACAAGTTGATTATCATTCCGGTTTAAAAGAGGACATCCCATGTCGACAACCGGTGTATCGTTGAAAACCAGCGGTTTCGGCGGGACGCGCCGCACAGACGCCTGGTGGGTGCAGCCCCTGCTTGTGTTCGGCGTTTTCTCCGCCTTTGTCGTCTACTCCACCTGGGCAGCTCTTCAGGGCGAATTCTACGCGTGGGGTCCTTACCTTTCGCCCTTCTATTCTCCGGAGATTTTCGGCAGTTCGCCCCATGCCCTGTTCGGTCCCCTGCCCGACTGGTGGCCCTCCATCATACCCTATTCGCCGACCTTCCTGATTCTCTGGTCTCCTTTGGGGTTCCGGCTCACCTGCTACTACTATCGCGGGGCGTATTACAAGGCCTTCTGGGCCGATCCGCCCTCCTGCGGTGTTTCCGAACCGAGGAAGAAGTACCGGGGAGAACAGTCCTTCCCCCTGATTCTGCAGAATTTGCACCGGTACTTCCTCTACTCGGTATTCGTCATCTGGATTTTTCTGGCGCATGACGCCTGGAAGGCCCTTTGGTTCACGGATGCCGCTACCGGCGAAACGACGTTCGGCATCGGACTCGGAACCCTGATACTGACCCTGAATGTCGTTCTGCTGGGCGGATACCAGTTCGGCTGCCATTCCCTGCGCCACCTGATCGGCGGGAATCTGAATCGCCTGTCGAAGGCACCCGTGCGGAATGCGGGTTATCAGTGTGTGTCATGCCTGAACCGGGGGCACATGACGTGGGCCTGGCTCAGCCTGTTCTGGGTCGGTTTTTCGGATATATATGTCAGGATGCTGGCCATGGGTGTCTGGACGGATTGGAGAATCTTCTAATGGCGGAGTACCAGTCTCACGAACACGACGTGCTGGTGATCGGCGCCGGTGGCGCCGGGCTTCGAGCGGCCATCGAGGCGTCCGGCGCGGGCGTGTCGGTGGGGCTCGTCTGCAAGTCCCTCCTGGGCAAGGCCCATACGGTGATGGCGGAAGGCGGCGTCGCGGCCGCGCTTGCGAACGTGGACGATCGCGACGGCTGGAGCGTGCATTTCGCCGATACGATGCGGGGCGGCCAGTACTTGAGCAACTGGCGCATGGCCGAACTCCATGCCCGGGAAGCGCCGGACCGCGTACGGGAGCTGGAAGCCTGGGGCGCCCTGTTCGACCGTACTGCCGACGGCCGTATTCTGCAGCGCAATTTCGGCGGGCACAAGTATCCCCGTCTCGCCCACGTGGGCGACCGGACCGGCCTGGAGATGATACGGACCCTGCAGGACTACGGAATCCACCAGGGCATGGAAGTCTATATGGAGCACGCCATCGTAGCGCTGCTGAAAGATGGCGACCGGGTCGTCGGCGCCTTTGGCTACGACCGGGAGCGCGGCCGGTTCCGCGTGTTTCGCGCAAAAGCTGTAATCCTCGCCACGGGCGGTATCGGCCGGGCGTTCAAGATCACGAGCAACAGCTGGGAATACACCGGGGACGGCCACGGACTGGCCTATGATGCCGGAGCCGCGCTGCTGGACATGGAATTCGTGCAATTCCACCCCACGGGCATGGTCTGGCCGCCCAGCGTACGCGGCATCCTGGTCACGGAGGGCGTGCGCGGCGAGGGCGGCGTCCTGAAGAACAGCGAAGGCGATCGATTCATGTTCAACGACATTCCGGAACTGTACAAGAATCAGACCGCCGACAATCCCGAGGAGGGCTGGATCTATACGCAGGGGGACAAGAACGCCCGGCGGCCGCCCGAACTGTTGACGCGGGATCATGTGGCGCGGTGCATCGTCCGGGAGATTCGGGAAGGCCGCGGTTCCCCCCACGGCGGGGTATATCTCGATATAGCGTGGATAAAGGAAAAGCTTTCCAACGCCGAGGAACACATCAAGCGCAAACTGCCCAGCATGTATCATCAATTCAAGCAGTTGGCCGACATCGACATCACGAAAGAAACTATGGAAGTCGGGCCTACCACCCATTACGTGATGGGCGGCGTGCTCGTGGACGCCGATACGCAGATGTCGACGGTGCCCGGCCTCTTCGCAGCCGGCGAATGCGCGGCCGGACTGCACGGAGCCAACCGGCTGGGAGGCAATTCGCTCTCCGACCTGCTGGTTTTCGGCCAGCGCGCCGGTCAGTACGCCGCGGAATTCGCCCGGGAGAACGGCCACGGCGCGATCGACGAACGGCAGGTCGAAACCGCCGTCAGGGAGGTCTTGGCGCCATTCGACCGCGAAAGCAGCGGCGAGAACCCCTTCGACATCCAGTATGAACTTCAGGATCGGATGCAGGAACTTGTCGGCATCGTGCGCAACGAAGCGGACATGCAGCGGGCGCTGGAGGTCATCGACGGTCTCCGCGCACGCGCCGCCAAGGTCTCCGTAATCGGAAACAGGGAATACAATCCCGGCTGGCACACCGCGCTGGATCTCAAGAATCTGCTGATCTCTTCGGAGGCGGTTGCCCGGGCCGCGCTGGAAAGGAAGGAAAGCCGGGGCGCCCACTTCCGGGAAGACTTCGAGGACAAGGACGAGGAGTTCGGCGGGCTGAATATCACCCAGCACAAGGGCGCCGACGGTGAAATGGTGATCAACCGCGTTCCCGTCAAACCGCTTCAGGAGGACTTGGCGGCGATCATCGAGGAGAACAGATAATGGCGACGGCCAACTTCCGAATCTGGCGGGGCGATGCCGAGGGCGGAGGATTTCAGGACTATTCCACGGAAACAGACGAGGGTATGGTCGTACTGGATGCGGTGCATCAGATACAGGCGGAATCGGCGCCGGATCTCGCGGTCCGGTGGAATTGCAAGGCCGGCAAGTGCGGGTCCTGTTCCGCGGAAGTCAACGGCCATCCCAAGTTGATGTGCATGGCGCGCATGAGCGATCTGCCTGCGGACGAAACCATCACCATCGAGCCGATGAAGGCCTTCAAGACGATCCGGGACCTGGTGACGGATGTTTCGTGGAACTACCGGGCCAAGATGAAGGTCAAGCCCTTCAAGCCCCGCAAGCCGGACGCCGAGGACGGCACCTGGCGTATGGCCCAGGACGATATAGAGCGCGTGCAGGAGTTCCGGAAGTGCATCGAGTGTTTTCTCTGCCAGGACGTCTGCCACGTGTTGCGCGAACACGACCTGCACGAGGAATTCGTCGGTCCGCGCCTCATGGTGCACAACGCCGCGCTGGAGATGCATCCCCTCGATACCGAAAACCGGCTGGGCGACCTCAAGGACGACCAGGGCATCGGCTACTGCAACATCACCAAGTGCTGCACCAACGTCTGCCCCGAAGAAATCACCATCACCGACAATGCCATCATTCCCCTGAAGGAACGGGTCGTCGGCGAGTTCTACGACCCGATCAACAGGCTGCTGCGCATTTTCAAGTCGAAAGACAGTACGGAATCGGCTTGATTGCAGTTCCGTCCAACCGAACCGCGAGGTGGATGGAGGTGGGGGGAATCGAACCCCCGTCCGAAAGGGCCTGAGCAAGAACGTCTACATGCGTAGCCTGTTGTTTTGATCTCGTTCCGGAAAACTCCAACAGGCAGGATTCAACCGGAACCAGCCTCAGTTGGATCTCGCCCGGCACCCTGAGACGCAATACCGGACCAGCCTGCCTTATCGACGTTTTCGACCATCCCGCAGGCGGGGCTGATCCAAAACGGGCCATCCTAACTTATGTTAGGCAGCCATTGCATACGAAGGTTCGTCTGCAGTTGATTTTGTTCCCAATGGTTTAACGAGGTTGATCGGGGACCTCGGCACGCAATTCCTGCCGCAACACTCCCGTCGAATCCTTTCACCCCCCTGTGACGTTGCATGGTATCCGCGACGAAGGTGCCCGAACCAGATGGCGCCTTGATCGGATTACCCCGGTATGGTACGCAAGACGGACGGATTTGTCAATCCGTACCGTCTGAACACAGTGCACCGCCAGGGAATCGAACCCCGAACCCACTGATTAAGAGTCAGTTGCTCTGCCAATTGAGCTAGCGGTGCATTCCATGAGCGCGGAAGGAATCGAACCTTCGACCCACAGATTAAAAGTCTGTTGCTCTGCCAACTGAGCTACGCGCCCTTGCAGGCGTAGCAAGATAACCGAAGTGGTCGAACCAGGCAACTTGTTTCGGCCATTTGCCGAGACGAACAGCTTCGGAAGCCGGGATGTGTCGTTCCGCGCGCCGGGATGGATCGCTCCGGAAGTCGCGCCGGCTCCGGCGAGCTCCTACAGGAATATGGTCGCGTCCCGGTGTGACCCGACGGAGACGATATGCACGTCGGTCCGCACCAGTTCCGAGATCCGCGCAATGTAGGCCTGCGCATTGGCCGGGAGATCGCGCCACGTCCGCACGTGTCCGGTGGGTTGGTTCCAGCCTTCCATCTCCTCGTAGACGGGTTCGCACTGAGCGAGGAGGTTCGCGTCGCTGGGCAAGTCGCGGACGAGTTCGCCGTTCAACCGGTAGCCCACGCACAGCCGCAGGGTCTTGAGGCTGTCCAGCGTGTCCAGCCGGGCGATCGCCAGCCGGTCGATTCCGTTCACCGTAACCGCGTAGCGAACGACCATGGCGTCGAACCAGCCGCAGCGTCTCGGGCGGCCCGTCGTAGCGCCGAATTCGCCGGCCATCTGGCGAAACTCATCACCCCACCGGGACGGAAACTCCGTGGGGAAGGGACCGTTCCCGACCCGCGTGGTGTATGCCTTGGCGACGCCAATGACCTCGTCGATGCGGGTGGGACCAACGCCGGCACCCATACAGGCGGCTCCGGTGGTCGTGTTGGAGGACGTGACGTACGGGTAGGTTCCGTGGTCCACATCCAACAGGGTGCCCTGGCTTCCCTCGAAGAGAATTTCCTTCCCGGCGTCAATCGCGTCGTTGAGATACGTAGACGTGTTGATCACGTAGGGCGCTACCTGCCCGGCGAAAGCTACGTAATCCTCGATGATGCGGTCCGGATCCAGCCGCTCGACCCCGTAGACGGCGTCGAGCATACTGTTGGCCTCGTCCATGTTCCGTTGCAGTTTCTCTCTGAGCACATCGTGATCTTGCAGGTCGACGATGCGTATGCCTTTGCGGGCAACCTTGTCCGCGTAAGCCGGACCGATACCCCGACCCGTCGTGCCGATGCGTTCTGCTTCCTGCCTGCGCTCCTCGCCGATCCGGTCGATCAGTTTATGGTACGGCGTGATGAGGTGCGCGTTGTGGCTGATGAACAGGCGGCCCTCCACGTCGATGTCGTGCGCGCCGAGCATCTCTATTTCTTCCATCAGCGCCGCGGGATCGATCACGGTGCCGTTTCCGATGACGCAGATCTTGTCCGGCCGTATGATGCCAACCGGAATGAGGTGCAGAATATACTCCCGGTCGCCGGCCTGGACGGTATGACCGGCATTGGCTCCTCCCTGGAATCTCACCACGATGTCGGCCTGATCACTCAGGAAATCGACGATCTTGCCTTTGCCTTCGTCGCCCCAGGCTGCACCTACGAGAATGCGAACGGCCATATGATGTTGCAGGCTCCTCTTATGCCGTGATGCCCGGACCTTCGCCGGATTCTTCCGGTTCCGGTTTCACGTAGCGCAGGTTCAGGGTCTTCGGATGGGCGGCGCGCGCCTCGTCGAGGCGGCCGACCGGCGTGGTGTGGGGAGCGTTGCGGACCAGCTCCGGATCATGTTCCGCTTCTTCGGCGATTGCGGTCATGGCGTCGATAAACCGGTCGATGGATTCCCTGCTCTCGGTTTCCGTAGGTTCGATCATGGCCGCCTCGGGGACAATGAGCGGAAAATAGATCGTCGGCGCGTAGAAACCGTAGTCAAGAAGCCGTTTGGCAATGTCGAGCATTCTGACGCCATGCTCGCGAAACCGGGTCCCGGAGGCCACAAATTCGTGCTGGCAGGGCACTTCAACGGGAATGGGGGTTTCCTTCTGCCCGCCGTGGGCCAGGACGGTGCGGGGATAGTGTTTCTCCAGGCGCCGCATGATGTAGTTGGCGTTCAGGATGGCGTTCTCGCTCACCTGGCGCAGCCCTTCGGGACCATAGGCCCTGATATAGGCATAGGCCCTGACCATCATGCCGAAACTGCTGCCGAAACTGCGGATGCGGCCGATGGAATCCGGCCGGTCGTAATCGAAGCGGTACGCGTCGCCTTCTTTTACCGGCAGGGGCGTTGGCAGAAATCGGACCAGGTCCTCCCGCACGCCGACCGGCGCCGCGCCAGGACCGCCGCCGCCATGGGGCGTGGAGAAGGTTTTGTGGAGGTTGAAGTGGACGACGTCAAACCCCATATCGCCGGGTCTGGCAATCCCGAGGACCGCATTGAGGTTCGCGCCGTCCATGTAGAGCAGGGCGCCCGCGTCGTGGACGACCTTCGCGATGGTGCGAATCTCCGATTCGAACAGTCCCAGCGTATTCGGATTGGTGAGCATGAAAGCGGCTGTTTCCCCGTCGATCAGATCCGCCAGCAGATCGACGTCCACGAGTCCGTATGCGTTGCTCGGGATCTGCACGGTTTCGTAGCCCGCCAGGGTCACGCTGGCCGGATTGGTGCCATGGGCTGAATCCGGGATGATGACCTTGCGTCGGGCATTTCCGCGGCTCTCGTGGTAGGCCCGCATGATCATCAGGCCGGCCAGTTCGCCGTGCGCCCCGGCGGCGGGCTGCAGCGTGATCCCCGCCAATCCGGCGATTTCCGCGAGATCCCGCGACAGTTCGTACATGAGCTGAAGGCTGCCCTGGCAGGTCTGGTCTTCCTGCATGGGGTGAAGACGGGCGAATCCCGGCAGGGCGGCCACGTCTTCGTTTACTTTCGGGTTGTGCTTGATGGTGCACGAACCGAGGGGGTACATGGCCCGGTCCGGATGATAATTCAGGGTGGACAGACGGGTATAGTGGCGGACGACGTCCACTTGGCTGACTTCGGGCAGCTCCGCCGGCTTGCGACGAATATCGGCTTCGGGCAGGTAAGACGAAACCGGCTTGCATGGCACGTCCTGCGCGGGCAGGGAGACGCCCCTTCTTCCGGGGGAACTCAGTTCAAATATAAGCGATTCTGACAATTTCATCCCGCTCCTGACGGGTTCTGTCCGTGCCGGCTGGCGTACGGCGCCGCCTTATTAGGTCCCGAAGGTCGGGCCGCAGGTTTCAAAACTCAGCCGATTCGGGCCAGGGCTTCGACCAGCCGGTCTATCTGGGCGCGCGTCCGGCGTTCCGTCACCGCGATCAGCAAGCCGTTTTCCAATTCCAGCGTCGGGAAGCGCCGCAGGTCGATGCCGGCGAGCAACTGCTCCCCGGCAAGCCGCGACACGATCTCCCCGGGGGATACCGGCGTCCGTACCACGAATTCCTTGAAGAACGGCCGGTCGAAGGCTAGCGCATAGCCCGGCAGCTCCGCGATACGCTCCGCCGCGTAGTGACTCTTTTGTAGACACAGTTCCGCTACCTGCTTCAGCCCCGTTTTTCCGATCAAGGCCAGGTAGATGGTCGCCATCAGGGCGTTGAGCTGCTGGCTGGTGCAGATGTTTGACGTCGCCTTGTCCCGTCGGATGTGCTGTTCCCGGGCCTGCAGGGTCAGAACGAACCCCCGACGGTTCTCCCGGTCCACGGTCTCCCCGGCGATTCGTCCGGGCATGCGCCGGAGGAATCGGTCCCGCGCGGCGAAAAAACCCAGTGCCGGTCCACCGTAGTTTACCTGATTGCCCATGGATTGCCCTTCGCCCACGGCGATGTCCGCGCCATATGCGCCCGGAGATTCGATGACGCCGAGGGAGATGGGGTCCACGACCATGACGAGCAGGGCGCCTGCGGCATGTATGATCTGCTCCAGATCTCTCATGGATTCCAGGCAGCCGAAGAAATTGGGATGCTGAATGACGACGCAGGCCGTGTCGTCCGACAGTGCGGACGCCAGCCGATCAGGTTCCAGCGTACCGTCCGCACACGGCAGCGTCTCCACCTCGATACCCGGCGCGTGGGCATAGGTATGTACCGTTTCAACGTAATGGGGGTGCAGGCTGCCTGCCAGGAGCACGCGGTTGCGTCGCGTCGCCGACTGGGCAAGCAGGGCTGCCTCCGCGGTCGCCGAAGCACCGTCGTACATGGACGCGTTGGCCACGTTCAGGCCCGTCAGTTCGCAGATCATCGTCTGGAATTCGTAGATGCCCTGCAATGTGCCCTGACTTACTTCCGGCTGGTAGGGCGTATAGGAAGTCAGATACTCCGAGCGGCCTGCCAGATGGCCGATGGCGCTGGGAATAAAGTGATCGTACATGCCGCCGCCGATGAAGGAGGTCATCTGGTCGGCCGAGCGATTCCGGGCGGCCATCTCACCCATCGCGTCCTGGATTTCGAGTTCCGACAGCGCCGGGGGAAGGTCCAGGGGGGCGTCAAGCCGGACATCGTCCGGAATGACGGTCAGCAATTCGTCGATCGATTCGATACCAATGGCGGCCATCATCGCGCGCCGGTCGGTATCGGTGTTGGGTATGTACGTCATGGATGCTCCGCGGCCCGTGATGTCAGGCGGCGGTGAAGGAGCGGTAGTCCTCGGCCGTCATCAGGCTGGTGAAAGCGCCCGCGTCGTCCACCTGGATCTTGATCAGCCAGCCGTCGCCGTAGGGGTCCTGGTTGACCGCTTCGGGGTTGTCTTCCAGATCGTCGTTCACTTCCGTGATCGTGCCGCCCAGCGGGCTGTAGAGATCCGAGACGGTCTTCACCGCTTCCACCGCCCCGAACACACCCATCTCGGCTACGCTGTCGCCCTGCGACGGCAGCTCCACGAAGACGATATCGCCGAGTTCGGACTGGGCAAAGTCGGTGATGCCGATGGTGGCCGTTTCTCCCTCAAGGCGCACCCACTCGTGTTCGGTCGAATAGCGGAGATCTTCGGGCGTTTCCATGCGGTCCTTTCTCCCGTGCGTGCTGGTTTGTCCCGGGCGCTCGCGGCCGGTCGTATCTTCAACCTGGCAGGGTCATCAAGGCTGCAAGGCTTCAATCCGACAGGGTCATTGATTCGACCAGTTCCGTATCGGCGTTCCCGGAACGGAAAGTTGGATGCTTCAACATGAGCTGATGAAAGGGTATTGTCGTCTTTATGCCTTCGACGACGAATTCGTCCAGCGCCCGTCTTGCCCGTGTCAACGCTTCTTCGCGGTCCCTTCCCCAGACGATCAGCTTCGCCAGCATGGAATCGTAAAACGGCGTAACGACGTACCGGGTGTACACGTGACTGTCTACCCTGACCCCGTAACCCCCCGGCGTGTGAAAACTCGTGATCTCGCCGGTGGAAGGCATGAAGTTCCGGTCCGGATCCTCCGCATTGATACGGCATTCGAGGGCGTGTCCGCTCAACTGGACGTCTTCCTGGGAGAATCCCAACGGACGACCCGCGGCGACGCGAATCTGTTCCTTTACGAGGTCCTGCGAAACGACCATTTCCGTGACGGGATGCTCGACCTGGATACGCGTATTCATTTCCATGAAATAGAACTGTCGATCCTTTGTCAAAAGAAACTCGACGGTCCCCGCGTTTTCGTAGTTTATCGCCCGCGCCGCGCGCAGGGCGGCTTCTCCCAGCCTGTCGCGGAGTTCGTCGTCGACAAAGGGGGAAGGCGACTCTTCGATGAGCTTCTGCCGTCGCCGCTGTATCGAACAATCCCGTTCGCCGAGGTGGACGACCCGCCCATGCCGGTCACCCAGAATCTGCACCTCGATATGCCGGGCCTTTTGAATGTACCTTTCCAGGTAGAGCGCGGGATTGCTGAAGGCGTTCTGCGCTTCGCGCGAAGCCAGACGGAATGCTTCGCGCAGACCATCCGCGTCGTGGACGATGCGGATTCCCCGTCCCCCGCCGCCGGCCGAAGCCTTGATCAGCAGGGGAAAACCGATCTCGCGGGCAGCTTCCACCGCGGCGTCCTCGCTGGCTACGACATCTTCCGTGCCGGGAATAGTCGGGACATCCGCCGCCGCCACGGTCTTTCGCGCTTCGGCCTTGTCGCCCATGAGCCGTATGGCTCTGGACGGCGGGCCGATGAAGGTTATGTCGCAGGATTCGCAGACTTCGGCGAAGTGGGGGCTCTCGGACAGGAAGCCGTATCCGGGATGCACGGCGTCGGCGTTCATGATCTCCGCCGCACTGATGATGCGGGGAATGTTCAGATAGCTGTCATCCGGCGCATTGCTGCCGATGCAGACCGCCTCGTCGGCGAAACGGACATGAAGGGAATCCTGATCCGCTTCGGAGTGGACGGCCACCGTCGCGATGTTCAACTCTTTGCACGACCGGATGATACGCAGGGCGATCTCGCCGCGGTTGGCAATAAGGATCTTCTGAAACATTGATGCCTAGGCCGGTTCGATCAGAAACAGCGGTTGGTTGTACTCGACGGGCTGGGCGTCTTCCACCAGGATGGCCATGACGCGCCCGGATAATTCGGATTCGATGGGGTTCATCATTTTCATGGCTTCGATGATGCACAGCTGCTGTCCGGCGCTGATCCGGTCCTGTTCCTGAACAAAGGGGGCGGCATCGGGTTCGGAGGCCCGGTAGAAGGTGCCCACCATGGGCGACTTCACTTCGACATAGGTCTGGTCGGCAGCGCTTTCCGCACCGCTGTCCGACGGTACTTCTTCCGCAGCGGGCGCGACGGCCGCGGCCGGTCGGTCCGAGACAGCCGCAGGAAGGGCGATCCCGGGAAGGGCGGTCGGGGTCCCGCCGGGTGTCATGCGGACGATCCGGATCTTCCGGTCGCCCTCGACTACCTCGACTTCCTGGATGTCCGTATCCCGGAGCGACTCGATCAGCTGAAGGACCTCATCGATACCCATGACGGGCTCCTCGAAAGGCGGTTACACCCGTTCGACATATTCGCGGGACCGCGTGTCAATGCGCAACACGTCGCCCGGGTTGATGAACAGCGGAACCTGGACCACGGCGCCGCTCTCGAGCGTGGCGGGCTTGGTCCCGCCGGTCGCGGAATCGCCGCGGATACCCGGATCGGTCTGCGTCACGGCCAGCGCAATGAAATTCGGCATCTCGATGCCCACGACGACCTGCTCGGCTATGAGCAGGTCGAGCGTCATGCTGTCCTTGATGAAATCCTTGTTGTCACCGATGATCGCCGTGCCGACGGGCAACTGTTCGTAGGTTTCCAGATCCATCATGTAGTACATGTCGCCGTCGGTGTACTGAAACTGGGCTTTGCGACGTTCCACCCGTACATCGTCCAGCTTGTCCGAGGCCTTGTACGTCTTGTCGATTACGGATCCGGTGTGAATATGCTTCAGACGGGTACGCGAGAACGCCGTTCCCTTGCCGGGTTTTATGTGTTCGCAAGCTGTTATGAGGTATATGGACCCGTCAATCCTGATGGTCATTCCCGTGCGCAGGTCTGTCGCGTTTACCATAGGACTCGGTTAGTCTCCTTGCCCTTCGCGTCGGCTGGTTATCGATGCCGAATTCATCGACGCGCGATATGCACGCCTTGTCCCTTCCGTGTCAGGCTAGGCGACAAACCTCCCGCCCGCAGGGTGGGCAACGGGATTCGAACCCGCGACCTCCAGAGCCACAGTCTAGCGCTCTAACCAACTGAGCTATGCCCACCATAAACTACGCTATGGAGCTTGATAATATAGACGCCGGACCGGCCTGCTGTCAAGAGATTTGTCAGCGATCCGGCACGTATGCGCCGGGGTTCCCGGACAGCGTTTTCCAGGCTGCGGGCCGCCCCGGAAGCCCCCCTTTCAACCCCGCCGGTCAAGGAGCAAGCCCGTCCCGGGTGCCGCCGTCAACCGAAGCTTCTTCCATGGTTCCGAGGACCGGAGCCGCTTCTTCCAGCGGACGGCGCTCGACCGTCTCGGGCAGGCGCACGTCGAGGTCCGCAGGCCTGAGTCCCCAGTTGACCGACTGCGTTCTGTACGTCAGTTCCATCGTGCCCGACAGGCTGCCGCGCCGCTCGATGCGTACCGATCCCGGGCGCCAGAGCCCGTTGCGTTTTCGCAGGCGCTCGAACGTCCGCGTCACGGATTCGCCACGCGCGGAGGATGTCCGAACCTCCCGAATGACCGCGGCTTTCTCCCTGTCGATCCGCAATGACACGAGGCTGTCCCCGTCGCGCAGCGTAACAGCTACCATTCCGTCCCGGTCCTGGTAGTCCACGATCTGCATCCTGGCGTATCTCCCGGGCTCTATGGAACCGGTCACGCCGGTCCGGACGTCTTCCAGGGTCAGGTCCAACCCGGGTATGCGGGCATCCGACGTCCCGAGCACGCCTTCGAAGACGGTGTTTTCGCGGGGCAGATAGATCCGCACCCGCCGATCATGGATGAGGAGGACGGCCAGCACTTGGAACAGCGTGCCGTGCACGTCGATACGGAATCGTGCGGGACTGAGGTACCGCATCCGTAGCGCTGCCCGGCCCGCCCGGTCTTCGAAAGAAGTTGCTATGCGGGCGCTGCCCCGCAGATCCTGCAGGCACGCCGCGGCCGAATCGATTTCCTGTAACAGTATATCGACCGGTATGGGATTCGTTACGGAATGAGGAGGACGGCAGGAAAACAGCAACAGACCTGCGCAGGCGAGCATCAGCCCCCGCCGGCCGGGGCTGGACCGGAGGAGACCGGTCGCCTTACCTTGCATCTTGCAGCTTCTGCAGAATCTCTTCGGTTTCCCCGGGGGTGACGTCTTCCATCTCGAGTGCGCGTTCCCAGTATTGGATGGCTCTTCGTTTCATGCCGATCCGGTGGTAGATGTCCCCGAGGTGGTCGTGTATCGCGGCGCTCGTATCCTCGAATTGAAGGGCTTTTTCCACATAGTAACGAGCTTTCCGGTAGTTGCCCTGCCTGAAGTACACCCACCCTAGGCTGTCCAGGAACGCGCCGTTCTCCGGGCTCTGTTCGAGCGCCTTCTCGATCATTGCCTTGGCTTCGTCCAGTCGAAGGCCCCGGTTGGCCAGTATGTAACCCAGATAATTCAAGGTGTAGATGTCGTCGGGATCAATAGCCAGCGCAGTCTCGAAAGTGGCTACCGCCTTCTCGAACTGGCCCGACTGGTCGTAGTTCTGCGCAAGCAGAAAATGGAGACGATGGTCGGTCTGGAAGCGGGCTATCGCCTCTTTGGCGATTTCGATGGCTTCCGTGTATTTCTTCTGCTCCGTATGGGCGTAGCCGAGGTAGAACCAAAGTTCCGGATTCTCCGAGTCGATTTCGAGGCCGTCCCGAAGGACCTGGATGCTGCCTTCGAAATCTTCCTGCCGCAGGTGCGCCAGACCCAGGTTTACCCATCCCCTTCCGTCATCGGGATCAAGTTGCACCACTTTTCGAAAATGCCCGCCTGCCTGTTCAAAGTCCTCGCGAGACAGGAAACTGATGCCCAGGTAGAGATGAAGCTCCGGAATCTCCGGCAGAAACGACAGGGCCTGATTGAGCACGCGTTCCGCCTGCGCATGCCTGTCCTGCCGCATATAGGCCAGGCTCAGGCTGATCCAACCGCGGGGATCGTGCCGATTGATTCCGATGCTCTTCTGAGCCTGGTCGATTGCCTGATTGTACATTTCGTTTTCGAGGTAGATGTTTGCCAGGTTCAGGCGCAGAGTCACATCGTCCGGCAACGAGGTCACCCCTTCTTCCAGGGCGGCGATGCCTTCTTGCAACAGGCCCTGTTCAATGAGGGCGTATCCCAGCGCCATCCGGCTTCGCGCATGGCCGGCATCCACCCGGAGGGCGGACTTGAACGCGGCGACCGCCTGGGAATGGGCGCCGGATTCCTGGTGAACCAGTCCGAGGTGCAGGAAGAGATCGGGATGCGCCCCCATGACGTCCAGGCCCTTTTTCAACGTATGCACGGCCTGTTCGGGATTCCCGGCTTCCCTATGCGCCCGACCGAGGCCGATCCAGTGTTTCACTTCGTCCCCGTTCAGGGCGACGGCCTTCGTCAACGAAGCGACGGCCTCCTCCGGCTGGTCCCGGTTGAGCAGCACCGTACCGAGGACACCATGGATTTCCGACGCATTCGGATGAATTTCCAGGCCCTCGCGCAGGATTGCCAGCGCCTGCCCGGAATGTCCGCCGGCCTCGTAGGCATCGCCCAGCTCGGCCCAGAGCGCCGAAGACGATCTGTTGGATTCTAGCAACATCCGATATTCGACGACCGCTTCGTCGGGTCTGCCGAGGAACATCAGTATCCGCGCGAGACGGTGCCTCAGGGCAGCTTCCCGTTCGGGACCCAGGACGATCAGCTCCCGATACATGTCCACGGCCAGATGCCATTGGCCACGGAACTCGTAGATTTCCGTGAGGGCAACCCGTGCGGGTATCGAGTCCGGGTAGTCGTCGAGGACTTTCTGCAACGCAACGACTGCCTCGTCGTACATTCCCCTCTTCCGATACGTGTCGGCCAGTTTGAACTTGAACTCGGCGTTCCGGGGCGCCAGGCGGCTCACCGTTTCCAGCGCGCGCAGGACGGCTTCCTCGTCGTTCAGGCGCTGGGCGAGTTGCGACAGGGCGATGTGGGCTTCGATATGGTCCGGTTCCAGCGAAACGACGCGCTCGAACGCGGCCCGGGCCGGCAGCAGTCTGCCCAGGTCGGTGTTGTATCTGCCCAGTACGAACCAGGCTTGCGTCGCCGTCGAATCGATCTGCACCGCCGTCTCGGCATGGAGTCTGGCCTTGTCATGCTCAGTCACGCGATAGTAGTCCACGGCCAGCGCACTGTGAATCTCGGCCGAGTTGGGATCGTATTCAAGAGCCTGCAGGTAGGATTTGATCGCGTTAAGCGGGTCGTTCTGGGCGTCGTAGAGACCGCCCTGGGCATAAAACTCCAGCGCCTTGGCGCGGTTCGTCTGGCCGATCGCGTGACCCGGGGAATGCATGCCGGCCATCGCCAAGCAGATGAGCAGGATGCCTCTGGCTGCGGATTTTGCTGCTGACCGGCTTTCCGTCGTCATGTTCGTACCTCTTGCGACACGTCTACCGGAATATGCGCGTGACATCGTTGAAGACCACGAAAACCATGAGCAGGAGCAACAGGATCATGCCCGCCTGCTGCCAGATCAGCCGGTACTTGAGTGGCAGCGGTCGCCGCAGGACGCCTTCAACGCCCAGGATAAGCAGTTGGCCGCCGTCCAGCGCGGGTATGGGCAGCAGATTGAGGATGGCGAGGTTGATGCTCAGAAACGCCATGAAACCGAAAAGCGTGCTCGCACCCTGGCGCGCGCTGTCTCCCGCCATCTGGGCGATGGCGATGGGACCGCCCACCGAGTCGGTGGACACCTCGCCCATGACCAGCTTTTTAACAAAGCCGAGTATCGTATAGGTGACTTCGGCCAATTGCGTTCCAGCCAGTCCGATGGATGAGAAGAACCCGACCGGACTGCGTTTCAGATGGTCCTGCTGGGTGATGCCGATCTGCCCTATGTCGATGATGTCGCCCGTCTCCCGGTCCAGGTCCTGGGCCGTATTGGGGATGACGTCCACCTGGTGGGATTGGCCGTTCCGGGTCCAGGACACGGTCGTTTCCATACCCGGCCGACCTCGAATCAGATCCACCATTTCGTACCATTGCGTAACAGGGACGCCGTTTACGGATGTGACGACATCTCCGGGCTTCAAGCCGGCCTTCTCCGCGGGAGAATCCGGTATGACCGTACTCACGGCCGACGCACGGAAGTAGTCCAGCCCGGCCAGCCGGTCCTCCGCATCCGCGTCGCCATGCCGCACTTCAACAAGGTGGTCCCGCCCGTCCCGGCGTACCTTCACCGCCTGGACGGCCGCCGTACCGGCAGTGAACTGTTGCCGAACATCCTCCCATGTATCCACTGGCGCCTGGCCTACTTCGAGGATCTCGTCGCCTATCTGGAGACCCGCTTCGGCGTAAGGGCTGCCGGGTTCCACCCGGCCAATGGTGGTGGTATCGACTAACATCACGCCCACGGTCGCGAAGAACAACCAGAATATGACGAAGGCGAGCACGAAATTCATGCCGGGACCCGCCGCGATAACGAAGGCGCGCGCAGCCACGGACTTGGACTGGAATTCCCAGGGTTCGCCCCCGTTTTCTTCCGACTGGCGGTCGGGATGTTCTCCAGCCATTTTTACGTAGCCGCCCAAGGGGATCCACGAGAGACAGTACTCGGTTTCGCCGACGGTCTTGCCGATCATCTTGGGCGGAAACCCCAGGGAGAACCGCTCCACCCGAATGCCCATGCGCTTAGCGGCCAGGAAGTGACCCAGTTCATGGAAGAAGACCAGGAGGCCGAGGACGAAAATCGCCGATACCACAGTGGTTAGCATGCCAGGTGCTCCGTTCTGTTCCTGTTGTTTCCGATACGGTTGACGCGGGCTTCGCGCGACAGATCAAATGTCGAAATATACGGGTAGCGGCCTGCGCGGGGCAATCAACTTCTTCCGCAGTACGCCCTGGTCCATCGATCTGCGGCCACGATGGACTCCAGCGTGACGGGCGCAGAGAAGTTCGCCTCGGTCGTATGGCGGTCCATGGCATCGGCGATGATATCCGGTATTTCGGTGAAACCGACCCGGTTCTCGAGAAAGGCCTCCACGGCCATTTCGTCGGCCGTGCTCAATACCGCGGGCACGGTGGACCCGCGACGACTGGCTTCGTAGGCAAGTTCCAGGCAGGGAAACCGGTCTCTATCCGGCGGATCCAGGGTCAGCGACCAGTGCTGCGTGATGTCGAACCGCGGCCAGGGCGATTCCAGACGTTCCGGGAACGAGAGGGCATACTGTATCGGTATGCGCATGTCGGCGGGGCCGATCTGCGCCAGCACGGATCCGTCTACCATCTCGACCATGGAATGGATGATGGACTGCGGATGGACAACCACGTCGATCTTGGACAACGGCAGGTCGAAGAGCCAGCGCGCCTCGATGACCTCGAATCCCTTGTTCATGAGCGTCGCGGAATCAATCGTGACCTTGCGTCCCATATTCCACGTCGGGTGGTTCAGCGCGTCTGCCGAGGTTATCCGCTTCAGATCCTCCGGGCCGCTGTTGCGGAAAGGACCGCCCGACGCCGTCAGAATCACGCGTGCAATGCGATCCGGGTCCTGCCCGGCCAGACATTGGTGCACCGCGCAGTGTTCACTGTCGACCGGAAGGATATCCACGCCGCGCCGCCGCGCCGCTTCCATGACGAGCTCTCCGGCCATGACCAGGATTTCCTTGTTGGCCAGTCCGATGGTCTTGCCGGCCTCGATCGCCCGGAGCGTGGGAATGAGCCCCGCGTTTCCCGGTAGGGCGCTGATCACCAGGTCCACGTCGGGATGGGTGACCGCCTCGATCAATCCCTCCACACCGGAGCGAATCGATGGCGCATCGTCGCCGTGGGCGAGCCGGTCCGCGCTGTTCTCGTCGTTGACGGCAACCATGCGGGGACGAAAATGCGCGATCTGAGACGCCAACATGTCGACTTGGGTATTGGCCGTCAGGCTGTGGGCCGAATACCGGTCGGGAAAGGCCGAGATCACCTCCAGCGTTTGCGTACCGATAGAACCTGTCGAGCCCAGGATTGCGATGCGCTTCATGGTTTCAGGAGACTCCAGTCCGGATTCCAGCCGGCCATCCAGGTCAGGTAGTAGTACACGAAAGGCGCCGCGAAGAACACGCTGTCGAACCGATCCAGAACGCCGCCGTGGCCCGGGATGATTCGGGAGGAATCCTTTAGACCCGCATCCCGTTTCATCAAGGATTCCACGAGGTCGCCGACCTGGGCAACCACGCTACCGGCGGCCCCCAGAACGATGCAGTGAAACGGACTCAGAAAAGGGAACAGGGTAAACCGGAGTCCGAACATGAACGCGATCGATCCGATGAGTCCTCCGACGGCGCCCTCGACAGTCTTGCCCGCGCTGATACGAGGCAGCAGTTTGCGGCGACCCGCCAGCCGGCCCGTGAAATAGGCGAAGGCGTCGTAGGACCACGGAATGGCGAAAGCGAGCAGGGCCGGCGTCATCAGGGCGCGACCCGCATCCGCCTCGAGAGCCGGACCGCCCATCGACCAGTTGCCCAGCAGGATCACATGGCAGCCGAGGAGTCCGACATAGGCCACGCCGAGTACCGTGGCGGCCACGTTTTGAATGGGTGAACCCGCGTTCCGTCTGAATACTTCCGCCGAGGTGGTCAGGACCAGCAAGGCGGTGAGGATATGGGGGACGTGGTTCCCCGCTTCCAGCCAGGCGTCCAGACACAGCAGCAGCGCGGAGGGTACACCGATGAACCAGTTTGGGCGGATGGCTTTGGCCGCGGCGATGCCGTGGAATTCACGCAGGCCGAAGCACACGACGAGCGTGACGAATACGAAGAGGCTCGTTCCGCCCATCCAGCAGAGAAACACGATGCATGGAACGAACACCACGCCCACGGTGATACGGACCCGGCTTTCCGTGAAGGCCGCCATGGATGACGTACTCCGTTACGTGCACGCGTTGTGCGTGTTGGAAGCGATCTGCTCGCCGGTTCTTCCGAAACGGCGCTCTCTCGACTGATAAT
The DNA here is from genome assembly GCA_965200485.1 of bacterium. Taxonomy (GTDB): domain Bacteria; phylum JAAXHH01; class JAAXHH01; order JAAXHH01; family JAAXHH01; genus JAAXHH01. Next base: position 1,094,282 of record CBDAUD010000002.1, on the reverse strand, counting down.
CCCGTACGGCTTCGATAAAATGGCTTCGCGAGAAATCGGGCCAGAGCACCGGAGAAACGAGAATCTCCGTATAGGCCATTTGGTAGAGAAGAAAATTGCTGATCCGCATCTCGCCGCTGGTCCGGATCAGCAGATCGGGATCCGGCAGATCCTTCGTATACAGGTATGAGGCGAAAAGCGTTTCGTCGATGGCTTCCGGTTTCAGCCTGCCGAACTGGACGTCCGCGGCAATGGATTGCGCCGCTTCGACGATCTCCCGTCTCCCGCCGTAGTTCAACGCGAGATTGAGGCGGAGCCGGTCGTTTCCCGATGTTTGCTCCGTGATCTGTTGAATGACCCGCCTGTTGGTTTCCGGCAGTTCGTCCCATCTGCCCAGGAAGGATACCCGGATGCCGTATTGGGTGGCTTCATCGACGGCGCCAATCAGCGATTCGACGATCAACTGCATGATCGCGGTGATTTCGACCCGGGGCCTGTTCCAGTTTTCGGTCGAAAAACCGAAGAAGGTGAGTGTGTCTATACCCAGTTCGCCGGCGCATCGGATAATCCCGCGTACGGATTCGACCCCCGCGGCATGTCCCTCGTTCCGCGCAAGTCCCCGTTTCCTGGCCCAACGCCCGTTTCCGTCCATGATGAAGGCGATGTGACGGGGCATGCGTTCCGGATCCAGTCCTTCCGGGACGGCCCGGTCTTTCTCTGCTTCTCGAACCACGTCACTCCCGAATGTACCGTTGCAACCTACGGCTGCCGTGTTTGAATTCGGTCAGGCCGGTTTCCATCTATATCTCCAGGATTTCCCGCTCTTTTGCCGATATGGCATTGTCGACGGAGGAGATATGCTGGTCGGTGAGGTCCTGGATGGTCTTCTGGTGCCGTTTGCTTTCGTCTTCCGACAGCCGGTGGGCTTTTTCTTCGGTCTTGATGCGCTCGTTCATTTCCCGGCGCACGTTCCGGATTCCGATCTTGCCCTCTTCACCCATTTTCTTGATCAGTTTCACGTATTCGCGCCTGCGTTCCTCGGTCAGCGAAGGCACTGGAAGATGGATGACATTCCCGTCGGAATTCGGCATGAGTCCCAAGTCGGAAGTCTGGATGGCCCGGACGATGCCCGGGATCATCTGCTTGTCCCAGGGCTGGACCGAGATCGTGCGTGCGTCCGGCGTGTTTATGGTGGCGACCTGATTGATGGAGGTCATGCTCCCGTAGGCTTCTATCCGAATATTGTCCAGCAGGGCGGGATTGGCCCGGCCCGCCCGAACGCCGGCGAGCTCCGTGCGAAGCGCTTCGACGGACTGCTCCATTTTGCGACTGGTATCTTTGATGATCTCTTTCGCTTCCACGTTACACCTCGTTGGCAACGGAAAACCGGTATCGATCCTGTCCGGTATCGGCTTCGACGCTTCTATGCTCCGCCCAGTTCGTACCGGACGAACCGTCTGACCATGATGTTCTCGCCCAGGGTGGCCACCGCCTCGGTGATCAGGTCCCGCACCGTCTTGTCGGTATCCCGGATGAACGGCTGGTCCAGCAGGCAGTTCTCCTGGTTGAATTTCTCGATTTTCCCCTGGACGATCCGTTCGATGATATGATCGGGCTTGCCCTCGTTCCGGGCCTGGTTTCGGTAGATCTCCCGCTCCTTGTCCAGCACCGACTCGTCGATCTGGTCCCGGTCCACGGCGAGCGGACGCGTGGCGGCCACCTGCATGGCAATATCATGGGCCAGCACTTGAAAGGACTCGTTCCTGGCGACGAAATCGGTCTCGCAGTTCATCTCGATCATGGTCGCGATACGGCTGCCCGGATGGACGTAGGTGTGAATGATACCCTCTTTCGCTTCCCGTGCGCTCTTCTTGGACGCCGCCATGATGCCTTTTTCACGCAGGAGCGTAACGGCCTCTTCTATACTGCCCCCGGACGCCTCCAGCGCCCGTTTGCAGTCCATCATGCCTGCGCCGGTCTGGTTTCTCAGGGTTTTTACGTCGCTTGCTGAAATAGTCATGAACTTGTATCGAGGTTGGCGGATTCCGGCATCCGCCATGACCGCCTTTCTTCGGCCACGAATCCGATGTCAGGCCTGCTCTTCGACTTCCTCGACCGGTACTTCATCCGACGGAACAGCCCGGCCCGAGTTGCGCAGGCCTTCCTCCACGGCGCTCGCCACGACTTCCGTGATGAGGCCGATGGAACGCAGCGCGTCGTCGTTCCCGGGAATGGGAAAGTCGATCAGGTCGGGATCGCAGTTCGTATCCAGAATGCTGACGATGGGAATCTCCAGGGTATTCGCTTCGGCAACGGCAATGCGTTCCTTCCGGGCATCCACCACGAAAATGATGCCGGGCAAGTCGCGCATGTCACGGATGCCGCCCAGGACTTTCTGCAGACGCTCACGCTCCTTCTCCAGGCCTGCGGCTTCCTTTTTCGTCAGCGCTTCCATGGTGCCGTGTTCTTTCATCTTCTCAAGATCTTCCAGCCGCTTGACGCTGGTCTGTATGGTCTGGAAGTTCGTCAACATGCCACCGAGCCAGCGCTCCGCAACGTAGAACATGCCGCATCGCTGCGCCATTTCGATAATGACGGGCCGTGCCTGCTTCTTCGTACCCACGAATAGCACGGGCTGTCCATTCTCGACGGCCGTGCGCACGGCGTTGTATGCGATCTCGATCTGGCTGAGCGTCTTCTTCAGGTCGATGATGTATATATTGTTACGCTCAGCGAATATGAATTGTTTCATCTTCGGGTTCCAGCGTCGGGTCTGGTGGCCGAAGTGAACGCCAGCGCCCAGCAAGTCCTGAATGGTAGGGATCCCCATTAGCGGTATCGATCTCCTTAGTCTGGCAGCCGAACCGGCTGCATTCCGTGAATTAACGCTTCGAGAACTGGAACCGCTTCCGTGCGCCGGCCAGTCCATACTTTTTGCGTTCCTTTATGCGCGAATCCCGCGTGAGCATGCCCGCTTCGCGCAACGGGGCGTGGAGGCTTTCGTCCAAATCCTTCAAAGCCCGCGCAATGCCGAGCCGCAGCGCCCCGGCCTGGCCGGTCTTTCCGCCGCCGAAGGTCCGGGCAATGACGACCACGCGGTCATTCATTTCCGTAAGCACCAGCGGTTCCTCGATTGAGGCGACGAGGCCGGGCCGATCGAAATAGTCCAGCAGCGGCTTGTTGTTGACCTGGTGGCCGGCGCCTTCCTGCTTCGTACGCAGCCAGACCTTGGCGATTGCACGCTTCCTTCTGCCCACCGCGTGGTGTCCATGGGTATCCGAATTCATGCTCCGTTCGTCTCCTTATATGTCCAGCGCGACCGGTTTCTGGGCGCTGTGGGGGTGTTCCGCGCCGGCGTACACGCGGAGTTTACGAAAAAGCTGGCGTCCGAGGGCGTTGTGCGGCAGCATGCCCTTGATCGCCATGCGCAGCGCGCGCTCGGGATGCCGGGCGGTCATGCGTTCATAGCTGGTCGCCTTCAGACCGCCGGGATAACCGCTGTGCCGGTAGTACATCTTGCGCTGCGGCTTCTTGCCGGTCAGCGCCACCTTCTTCGCGTTGATGACAATGACATGGTCGCCGGTGTCCAGATGCGGCGAGTAGATCGGCTTGTGTTTCCCACGCAGGATCTTGGCCACCTCGCTGGCCAGCCTGCCCAGCACCTTGCCGTCCGCGTCCACTACATGCCAGTCGCGCTGCAGGTCTTCCTTTTTAACCGTTGGCGTCTTCATAAATGGTTCACGCTCCTTTATCCGGTGACGGTCTGTTCTGTTTCCTTGCGGGACAACGCGGCAAGACTCCGGGCGTATGGCGGTCTGGCCAGGCCGCGTTCGGTGATGATTGCAGAAACGTAACGGGCCGGGGTGACGTCGAATGCGGGGTTGTACACCGCCACCTCGTCGGGTGCGGTACGCCCGCCCAGACCCCGGTTGACTTCTGTGGCTGCGCGTTCTTCGATCGGAATCTCATGGCCGGACTTCATGGCCAGGTCTATCGTAGAGGAAGGCGCGGCCACGTACAGGGGCACGTTGTGCGCATCGGCCAGTACGGCCACGCCGTAGGTACCGATCTTGTTGGCTACGTCGCCGTTCGCGGCCACCCGGTCCGCGCCGACGATCACGCAGTCGATCCGGCCCTCCTTCATGACTTGGGCGGCCATGTTGTCGCAGATGAGCGTCACGCCGATGCCCGCCTGGGTCAATTCCCAGGAAGTCAGCCGGGCGCCCTGCAGCACGGGTCTCGTTTCATCCGCGTACACGTGGATCTGTTTTCCTTCACGGTGTGCCTGGTACACCACGGCGAGGGCCGTACCTATCCCGGACGTGGCGAGCGCGCCCGCATTGCAGTGGGTGAGTACGGTCTGTCCCGATTCGATCAGGCCGGCGCCGTGCTCCCCGATAGACTGGCACATGGTTTCGTCTTCCGCCTGTATCGCTTCCGCTTCCCCGAGCAGGGCGTTCTTGATGTCCTGTATCGGTGCTCCGCGGCGTTTCCGCACAACCTGGCGCATGCGCTCCAAAGCCCAGAACAGATTGACCGCCGTGGGTCGGGTCGCCGCCAGAAGTTCCACCGAGGCGTCGACTTCCCGGCTGAAGGACGCGTGATCGTCCGCGCGACTGTCCCGGGTCCCGACGACGACGCCGTATGCCGCGGTGACGCCGATGGCCGGTGCGCCGCGCACTTTCAGCCCCCGGATGGCTTCCGCCACGGACTCGATATCCCGGCAATGTGCGTATACGACCTCGCCGGGCAGACGCGTCTGGTCCAGCAGCACCAGGGCGCCTTCGTTGTGGTCCCACCGGATGGTCATGAAATGCATGGCGGATCCCTCTCCCCGGACGCGATGTCGATCAAGGGGTGATCATCTCCAGAAATCGGTCGTGCCGGTCCGATAGCTCGTCGGCGGTAAGCGAGGCCAGCCGCCGGACGCTGAAGTCTTCCACATTGAAAGAAGCCACGACACTGCCGTGCACCATAGCGCGTTTCAGGGCATCGACGCCGGTGTCGCCCGATTGGGCGAGGTACCCCATGAATCCTCCGGCGAACGCGTCCCCCGCGCCGGTTGGATCAATTACGGAGGATACGGGGTAGGAAGGAATGGCAAACCAGCTGTCGCCAGTGCAGAGCGTAGCGCCGTGTTCTCCCCTTTTGACGACAACCGCCCGCGGACCGAGATCCAGGATGCGGTCCGACGCCCGCACCAGGTTGTGCTCATCGACCAGTAGACGGGCTTCTCCGTCGTTTATGATCAGTACATCCACCCGGCTTAATACCGACAGCAGGGACGCCCGGTTCCCGGTAATCCAGAAATCCATCGTGTCGCAGGCGACGATACCGGAGCGGTCCGACTGCTCAAGTACTGTATGCTGCACGTCCGGGTCGAGGTTCCCGAGGAACATGTGTTCGTTTGCGCGATGCCGGTCCGTCAGAACGGGATGAAAACCGGATAACACGTTCAACTGCGTATCGGTCGTGCGCCGTTCATTCATGTCGACGGCGTACTCGCCCGCCCAGCGGAAAGTCTTGCCTTCCTTTGTTTCCAGACCCGACAGATCGACCTGTCTGCCCCGGAGAAATTCCAGGTCATCCAGCGGAAAGTCGTTCCCCACGACGGCCACCACAGCCACCGGCGCGTAGAAACTGGCTGCCGCGGCGAAATAGGTTGCCGAACCTCCGATGGCGTTGTTTGCTTCTCCTTCCGGGGTCTTGATCGAATCAAACGCTACGGTGCCGACTGCGAGTATGCCCAAATTCTAAACCTCGTGTTCAAGCGCATCCACCGTGTGCTCGGGGATGTCCGCGTCGGGAATGTAGCTGATCCCGCCCGTCTCGGCATTTGCCTCGACAGCGACCCGGGGTGCGTCGCCCCACAGCCGTTCGAGTCCGTAGAACAATCGGACTTCAGCCCTGAACACGTGAATCACCACGTCCACGTAATCAAGCAGGACCCAACGCCAATTCTGTTTGCCCTCCGTGTGCCACGGGATCGTCTTTCGTTCCTTGAGATCCCCCGCCACCTGTTCGACGACCGCCTTGGCCTGCGGTTCGGAACCGGCCGTCCCGATGACGAAGTAGTCCGCGATGGACGAGAGCCCCCGGAGATCGATAATCATCACATCCGCCGCGTTCTTGGCCAGCATGGAAAGGGCCGCCTGCTCCGCGAGTTCCTGTGCTGCCAATGCCACGGTCAGTCCTTTTCGTCGTGAAACAGCAGTTCATCGAAGTCCTTGCCGACCACCACCGATACGTCCACCATGCGCGCATCGTTCCGCTGGTGCAGCACGTTAGGCGTGCCCAGCGCGGTGCCGACCGCAAGGGCGGCCTTGGACGGTCCGGGCTTTCCGCTGCGGTCCAGCACGATTGTTTCGCGATACGCGAAGTGGTCCGCATTGCCGATATGGACCACGTCGAATCCCCGCGCTCTGAGGAAGCGCATGACCTCTTGGCCAATGCCCCGTTCCCCGCATCCGTTCAGGATCTCCACCTGGATCTGAAATACCGACGGATCGAGGACCGCCTCCGCGGGTCGTTCGCCAGACGAAGGCAAAGCCGCCGAGGTCGCCACGGTGTAGACCAGGTAGGCGTTCAGGCCAACCAGGAACACGATCACCCCTTCAAGCAATCGAACGCCCCATCGGCCGACGCGCCGGTTACCCGCCGAAACGGCGTCCTGCAGGCCTGCATCGGGTTGGACGGCTTGTTTTGCCATATCAGCGTCCACGCGGTTCACATCCGAATTACGGCCGCTGCCTGCGGGGGGAACCGTGTGAAAAACGATCTTGGTTTTCCAACGAATGCCGGAAGAACGTACTAGGGGAAAACACCAGGAAGGGAAACATAGGTAGGGTACCAACTGTCCATCATCGACCGACTCCTTTCACCATGCGATTCCCCCTTTAAACCCCGGCCTTGACGCATGCCCGCTTGTCAAATCGGGCCCGGCTCGACAGGTCAAACTAAACGTACTTCCCCAAACCTCAATTATATACTGAATCGTGTGGATGATGTCAACTGTTTTTTGCCTGGCGTGCCATGCGGCTGTGTTCGCGTTCCAGCAGCCACGATTCGGCGGCCGTGAGATGTTCGGGTGTGTTGATTCCGGTGACTTCTTCCGGTGTCCCGGCCGGTGCATCCGCAATGCCGAGGCCCTGTCGGCGCAGCAACCCGATGGTGTCCGTCAGATAGAATTCACCCTGTTTGTTCTCCGGTTTCAGCTGATCCAGGGCCGGCAACAGCCGCGATGGCTCGAAACAGTACATACTGGTGTTGATCTCCCGCAGGGCGCGTTGTTGCCCGGTAGCGTCCTTTTCCTCCACGATCCGGTCGATGCATCCGGCTTCGTCGCGAACGATGCGTCCCAGGCCCGTGGGATCTTGGACGCGGGCGGTGAGTACCGCCGCCGCGGCGCCTTCCCGGCGATGCGCAAGGATCAGCGATTCCAGTGTCTCGGGGCGGATCAGGGGCGTGTCGCCGGCGAGGATCAGCACGACGCCTTTTTCACCGGCCAGCAGGGGAGCCGCCTGACGGACGGCATGCCCGGTACCCCGTTGGTCTTCCTGCACGGCGAATTCCACCGCCGTTCCGGCCAGTTCGCGCCGTACGGCCTCCGCCTGATGTCCGATGATGACGATAATCCGCCTTGACCGAAGCGCGCGCGCAGTATCGATCACATAGTGAATCATGGGTCTGCCGTGCAAGGGGTGCAGTACCTTCGCCAGGTCTGAGCGCATCCGGGTACCTCTTCCGGCGGCCAGAATCACCGTAACAAGGTTGCTGTCTGTCTCGTTCATCGCACCTCCGGTCACGTCGCGGCAAGGTAGCGGACGAGATGGTCGACGGGTTTCAGATCTTCCAGCAGATCCGATACCGACCGGCTGTACACCGGGTGTATCAGATTTGCCTGGATCTCCGTAAGGGGGACAAGCACGAAAGCCCTTTCCGCCAGCGCGGGGTGGGGCAGGTCAAGGCCAGGCAGATCAAGGACCAGATCGTCGTACAGCAGCAGATCAAGATCGATTTCCCGGGGTCCGTTTTTCCAACTGGCAGAGCGCCCCAGATGCCGTTCGACTTCCTTGCAGGTTTCGAGCATCCGCACAGGTGCGAGACTGGTTTCCAGCAGCGCTGCGCCGTTGACGAAGTCGGGCTGGTCCGCATAGCCTATCGGCCGTGTTTCATACCATGACGAAACCCGCACGATCCGGATATCAGGATGGCAGGTCAGTGCGCGGACCGCCCGCCGGCACCATGCGATCCGGTCACCGATATTGCTGCTCAGGCCCAAAGCGACAGACGCCATTTCTCACCTTATCGGCCGGTATCGTCCGCATCTCTGCCCCGATGCAATTCAATCTCGACTGCATCCGTACGCAGGGCTTTGGCCATGCCGGGCTTGCGCAGTCCGACCACGACGTGTTCGATCTGGGGGTAGGCGGAAAGCAGTTCGTCCGCGACGCGGCCTGCGACCGCCTCCAGCAAACGGCAGGGCTTGCCGCCGAGGATCCGTTCCACGCGCCGTCCGAGTTCCGCGTAGTCCACGGTGTCGGAAAGGCGGTCCGAGCAGGCGGCGCCCGAAAGTTCAAGTCGCAGTGCGACGTCGGCTTCGAATACCTGCCCCTGCTGCTGTTCCCGGGCAGACACGCCGTGATGGCCAAAGGCGCGAATGCCCCGCATGTTGATCCAGTCCTCGGGCATGGGGTCGATTTCGTATCGAGTTCTTGTCGGTTTTGTGGCGGTATCGTTCAGGCCAGACCGACCGTCGGGAACGTGCGCTTGCGCAGACCGAAACGGTGCCTCAGCCGGTCCATACGTTCCAGCACGGTCTGTATCCGGGATTCGTCGATATTGAAGGTCATCCGGACGTATCCTTCGCCGTATTCGCCCAGGTGCGCGCCTGGCACGACGAACACGCCCGCCTTGCGCAGCAGGATGCTGAATCGAACGGAAGAATAGCGGGGCGGCACGGGCAACCAGGCGTAGAGCCCGCCCTGGGGAGCCCGCAGGTTCCAGCCGAGATCCCGCAATCCTGAAATCAGCAGGTCCCGTCGCATCTGGTATTTCGACACGGCTTCTTCGACGTGACGATTCAAGTCTGGAAACACTTCGACCGCGGCCGCTTGAAGACCGGGAAGAAGCGGGGCGTGCAAATGGGAAGTCAGCTGTGACATGGCTGCCAGGGCGGAAGGGTGACCGACGGCGACGCTCAAGTCGCGGAAAACCCCGCCAGGCAGCACGGAAAGGGAGAACAGTTCGATGCCCACGTTCATCGCCCCCGGCGTTTGCAAGAGGCTGGGCGCTTCAATCCCGTCGTAGGTCAGGAAGTGCTGGTTGGCGACATGGCAGACGATGATGTTGTATCGCCGCGCGAAATCGACCAGTTCCCGGAAGAAGGAGTGATCCGCCACCGCCCCCGTAGGATCGTTCGGATAATCGATGAACATCAGTTTCGCCTGGCCGGCGAGTCGAGGCTCGATCTGCTTCAGGTTGGGCAGGAAATCGTTGCGTCCGTATAGCGGGAAGGAGTGAATCTGTCCGTTCGCCAGTACGGCACTGGTCCTGTATGCCGGATGGGAAGGGTCGGGCACCAGCACGGTTTCGCCGGGGTTGACCAGGGCTATGGCCACGCTGGCCGGTCCGGCGGCGGTGCCCACGAAAGGCAGGACGTGGGCGTTCGGATTGATCTCCACGTCGAAGCGGTACGCGAACCAGTTGCTGAATACCTTGCGGAACTCGGCTCCGGCGCTCCGGCCGGATTCGGCCGGATCTGCCAGGTAGGGCGGATCGTCGGCGGCCGTCATGGCGTTGAATGTCCGCTCGATGGTTTTCCTTTGAATGGGGGTGTCGGCGTTGCCCGTCGTCAGATCTATGGGTTCTATGCCCCTGGTCGCCAATCTTCTGAGATACCGAGAAGGTACCAGGGGACGGTTCAGCGGAACCTGGTGGAGTCGTTCCGCCCGCTCGATAACCACCCGGGTTTTCATGGTATCGCCCTCACTCGCCACATGCTTGCAAACAGGCCGCCGTCTTCGGAAAATATAGAAACGGGTTGGCTCCACAGCAAGAAAAAACCCCGGCGATATCGCCGGGGTTTTTCCGAAACCGGCAGTCGGGCCGGTTGACTATTGCCACATCTGCTCAATACATGCCACCGCCGTGGGGCATGGCCGGAGGCGGGTCGTCTTCCGGCATTTCCGCCACCACCGCTTCGGTGGTGAGCAACAGGCCGGCGATGCTCGCGGCGTGTTGCAGCGCGACACGGGAAACCTTGGCCGGTTCGATCACGCCCGTCACGGACATGTCGCCATAGGTGTCGGTTTCGAAGTTGTAGCCGTATCCGCCCGCGCTTTCCCGGATCTTCTGCAAGATGATGGATCCTTCCAAGCCGGCGTTTTCCGCCAATTGCCGCACAGGCGCTTCGAGCGCCTTGCGCACGATGTTGGCGCCTACCGCTTCATCGCCTTCCACGTCCAGTCCGCTCTCCAGCGAGGACAGTGCGCGGAGGAACGTGACGCCGCCACCCGGGACGACCCCTTCCTCTATAGCCGCCTTGGCATTGTTCAACGCGTCCTCGACGCGGGCTTTCTTTTCTTTCATCTCCGCTTCCGTCGCGGCGCCCACGTTGATGACCGCCACGCCGCCTGCCAGTTTGGCCAGGCGTTCCTGCAGCTTCTCGCGGTCGTAGTCGGAGGTGGTTTCTTCGATCTGGGACCGGATCTGGTTGATGCGGCCCTGGATCGCGTCGGTGCTTCCGGCCCCTTCGACGATCGTCGTATTGTCCTTGTCGATATTGATGCGTTTCGCCGTGCCGAGATCGCCGACGGTCACATTCTCCAGTTTGAATCCGGCGTCTTCGGACATGACCGTGCCGCCCGTCAGTATCGAGATGTCCTCGAGCATCGCCTTGCGCCGGTCACCGAAACCGGGCGCCTTGACTGCCGCGACCTTCAGCGTGCCGCGAAGTTTGTTCACCACGAGCAGCGCGAGGGCTTCACCCTCGATGTCCTCGGCAATGATCAGCAGCGGGGAGCCGCTCTGGGCGATCTTCTCGACTACAGGATAGATGTCCTTGACGGCGCTGATTTTCTTGTCGTGAATCAGGATTTTCGTGTCTTCCAGCACCGCTTCCATGGAGTCGGAGTCGGTAACGAAGTAGGGCGAGAGATAACCGCGGTCGAACTGCATGCCTTCGACGATGTCGAGCGAGGTTTCCATGCTTTTCGCCTCTTCGACCGTGATGACGCCGTCTTTGCCCACCTTTTCCATGGCGTCCGCGATCAGGTCGCCGATGGTGGCGTCGCCATGCGCCGAGACCGTGGCAGTTTCCGAGATTTCCTTACGACCTTCAACGGCCTTGGCCATTTCCGCGATCGAACCGACTATTGCAGACACGGCCTTGTCGATGCCCCGCTTGAGATCCATGGGGTTGGCGCCGGCCGTCACATTCCTGAGCCCTTCGGTGAAAATCGCCTGGGCGAGCACGGTGGCTGTCGTGGTCCCGTCGCCAGCCACGTCGCTGGTTTTCGAAGCGGCTTCCTTGATCATCTGCGCGCCCATGTTTTCGTACTTGTCTTCAAGTTCGATTTCCTTCGCCACGGTGACGCCGTCCAGTGTGAAGGTAGGAGAACCGAATTTCTTGTCGAGCACGACGCATCGACCCTTGGGACCCATGGTGACCCGTACCGCATCCGTCAGGGCGTCCACACCTCTTTTGAGCGCCTGACGAGCGTCTGCGTCGAACGAGAGTTGTTTAGCTGGCACTGCTACTTCCCCCTATGTTTTCCCGGTGTGTTCCGGGTGTTATAGCCGTGGCGAGCAGGCGTTGCTGTTCGCACATCAATACGGACTAAACCCTTATGTATACAACAAGTAGCACCTTCGAATTTAGCACTCAATCATCCAAGCTGCTAATATATCGGAAGGAACGGGAAAATGCAAGTTATTTGTTCGGCGCGATTCCACAGGCTCGCGCAGGGATCATTGCTCGAAACGGAGCCGGATGGAACCGGATCGGATCATGGTCGGGGCGTGGTTTTTTCTTTCGAGCAGAAGCCCGCCGTCTTCATCGACGCGGGATAGCCGGCCGGTAGTTCCGGGGGGAGAATCGGCCTCGATCATGCGGCCGCGCCAGGCAAGTCTGGCGTTCACCTCGGCAAGCAGGGTATGAGGACAGGATTCGGATGTCAGGAAGCATTCGTAGGCGGATTCGAAGGACGCCAGGATGGCCAGGAACAGCTGCTGTCGCGAAACGGTCTCACCCGATTCGATACGAAGGGACGTGGCGGAATCGGAGAGGTGCTCCGGAAACAGGTCGCGGGTGTGATTCACATTGATCCCCATGCCGATCACAACAACGAGCTCGTCCGCGGCTACGACGCGGGTCTCGGCCAGAATGCCGGCGACCTTGCGGTTGCGAATCAGCAGATCGTTGGGCCATTTGATTTCCACGGTCACGCCGGCGCGCTCCTCCAGTGCGCGGGCAAGCGCGACGCCCGAGTACAATGTGAGCGGCGGGATGCGGGCAGCCGGCAGTCTCGGTCGCAACAGGATGGACGTCCATATGCCGCATCGGGGCGGCGAAAACCAGCCGTGACCGCGACGACCCCGGCCGGCCGTCTGCTCTTCGGCGAGACAGACCGCCCCGTGCGGCGCGCCTTGTTCAGCCAGGTCCAGGAGCACGTCGTTGGTGGATGTCACCTGTTCGCTGTATTCTATCACCCGGCCAAAAACCCGTGATGACGACGTCGTACGCAGATTGTCCGTGTCGAACCGATCCCCGAGTTCGCCGTACTCATTGTCTCGGGTTGGCTGTTTCATCATCGTTTCGGGTTGGCAGGATGCGGGATACGGGTTTTTTCGCGTCCGAATCAGGTGGGTGAGTCGACCGTCAGGCCGATGTCGAGGGCCGGTGCGGAATGTGTCAGGGCGCCGATGGAAATCACGTCGATGCCGGTCTTCGCCACCGCTTCCAGCCGGTCCAGCGTGATCCTTCCCGATGCCTCGATCACCACGGGTGGTTCTTTCGCGGACCCGGCGCGAATGCATCGAACCGCCTTCCGCATCGCTTCGTCGGTCATGTTGTCCAGCATGATCCAGTCTGCCCCGCTGCGTACTGCCTCTTCGACCTGGGCGAGATCGCCGGTTTCGACCTCGATGGCGACATCCCGTCCGGATCGTTCCCTTTTCGATTTGCACATGCGCACCGCGTTGCCGACGCCTCCGGCAGCGGCGATGTGGTTGTCCTTGATAAGAACCATGTCGAAAAGGCCGTGGCGATGGTTTCCACCTCCGCCGTGCCGTACCGCCCGTTTTTCCAGCGCGCGGAGACCAGGGGTCGTCTTGCGGGTGTCCACGACCCGGGCGCGGGTGTCCCGCACGGCGTCCGCATATCGTCGGGTCAACGTCGCGATGCCTGAGAGGTGACGCATGAAATTGAGGGCCGTCCGCTCACCGGTCAGTACGGACCGTGCATCGCCGCGTACTTCGGCGATGGGCTGGCCGGCTTCTACCCGGTCGCCATCGGTGACAAACGCCTGGTATACCAGGTCGGGATCGACCGTACGGTAAACCAGGCACGCCGGAAAGAGGCCGGATACGATGCCCGGTTGGCTGGCGTGGAAACAGCCCCGGGCGAGGGTGTCCGGCGCTATCGTCCACTGGGTGGTGAGGTCGCCGTCTCCCACGTCCTCGTGCAGGGCTCTGCGCACGAAGGCTTCAAGTGGCTTCAGATCAAAGTTCGTATCCAGGATTTTCCGCCTTTGTCATGATGTTTCCTGCCCATCGGAGGTGCTCAGAAACGCTCCGGGCAGATGGTCTATGAGATCGCCGGCCACCAGGCTGTGGGGACCCATGGTCTCCGTGCCGAGATCACCGGCCCGGCCGTGCAGGAAGACGCCCAGGCGTGCGGCGTCCCAGGCGCCGAGTCCCTGTCCGAGCAGCGCGGCGATGGTCCCTGTCAGCACGTCGCCCGATCCGGCAGTAGCCATGCCCGGGTTCCCTGTGGGATTGACGGAGACTTGGCCGCAGGGTGCCGCCACCAGGGTGTCGGCGCCCTTGAGCACAAGGATAATCCGGAGGGTCTGGGCCGTCTGTCTGGCCGCCTTTACCCGGTCGGCTTCAATTTCCCCGGCGGGTACACCGGTCAGGCGGGAAAGTTCAAACAGGTGGGGGGTCATGACGATGTCGCCTTGCAGCTCCGCCAGGTGGCCGGTATGGCCGGAAAAGGCGTTTACCCCGTCTGCGTCGATGACGACGGGCTTTTCGGCGTTCGAAACGACACGACGAACCAGGGCGGCCGTGTCCTCGTGCCGCGTGAGACCCGGACCGATGGCCAGCACGTCCGCCCAGGACAAAAGCGAACCGATGGCGGATTCGGCCGCAAGTGAGAGGGTCCCTTCGGCTGTTTCCGGCAGACCTCGGAGCATGACTTCCGTATGTCGCGCCGTCAGCGCGTCCATCAAGCCCGCAGGGGCGCCGAGCAAGACCATGCCCGCTCCGCTGCGCAGCGCCGAGCGGGAGGCCAGCGTGGCTGCGCCGGCCATGCCCGCCGATCCGGCGACGATGGCGACGCGTCCGCGGCTGCCCTTGTGGTCACACGGCAGATAGCCGGGGATCAGCCGGGCCATTTCGTGTCGTTCGGACATGGCGAGGTACAGCCCTTCCGATTCCACGGCGTCTTTGGGAAAACCGATGTCCGCGACTTCCACCCTGCCGCACCAGGACCGCCCGGGATAGGTCGCTTGGTCGACTTTCATCAGCCCGATCGCGAGGGTAAGGTCTGCCCGGATACAGGTCCATTTCGCCTTGGGCCGGGACTGCGGAAATCCGCAGTCGGGCGCAAGACCCGACGGGGTATCGACGGCGAGGACCGGGGAAGCGCACCGGTTAATCTCCGCGATGGCCGCGCCATAGGGATCGCGGGGCGGTCCCTTGAATCCGGTTCCGAGGAGCGCGTCTATGATCAGTGCGGGAGGACGTTCGGGCAGATCAAGCGGACCGGCTGGCCGATATGCCGGCGACAGACCAGCCTCCTCGAGCCCTTCCAGGTGCCGTGCCGCGTCGCCTGAAACATCCACCCGTCCAGCCAGCACGTGACAATCTACGGCGGCGCCCCACTGGTGCAGATACCGCGCGGCGACGAATCCGTCTCCCCCGTTGTTCCCCTTGCCGCACGCCACGGCGATCGACCTGCCCGACACCCCGCCCAGCAAATCCCTTGCGGTTTCGGCGACCCGGAAACCCGCCCTTTCCATGAGTTCGTAGCCGGAAAGGCCGCAGCCTTCAATGGTCCGCCGGTCGATTGACCTCATCTGCTCGCTGGTACAGAGTTTCATGTTTGAAATCCGCCGTTCGGCCGTACTATGCGTCCACCCCGTCGACTGCGCGATCCGCATAGAGTAGTTTTCGGGCTTCCGCCTTTGATCGAAACTCGTGCAGCATCTCGATGTTTTCAAGCCGGTCCAGCACGCGTCCGACTTCAGGCCCCTCCGGGAGATCGAGATCGCGCATGATGTCCGCCCCGTCCAGCAACAGGCCCCTTGAACGGATTGCGTTGTACCGGTCGAATAGCCTAAGCAGCCGGGCCACAACCTCGCCGCCGCAGTTCGCCGTTGAAGCCGTGCCGGTTCCATGCGCCAGCGCAAGTAGCCCGGCACCGGGTGTTTCGTCCTTCGTCGCACGGATGATCCTGCAGAGCATCGCGTCACCGGTCTGTCGGACGGCTATCGCGTCGAGCAGTCTCTTCGCGCCAAAGACCAGTCGGTGCAACACCTGTCTTTCCCGGTTACTGAGCTTCAGCCGATCCGCGTACCGGTCGATCTGGCCGGGCGCCGGCGCCGCACTATTCGTCGGGATGAATAACAGCACGAGGGAGGCGAATCGAAGGATCCAGTTGTCTGAACGGTCTCCGACCGGCTTCGGGGCACTTCCGCCAAGATGGGCGTAGAGCCGATGCTGTTCCAGGAATACATTCCGGCTCGTCAGCCGATCTGTCCGTTCGAGACGCCGAATCAGCTCCTCCGTCGCAATAGGCAATTCGGTCCAGTCGCTGAAGAGGCCCCCGAACACCCCGGCTTGCATCATGGCCAGCACGCCGCCTGCCGCTTTGCGGACGTTCAGGATCAGGGCCAGTTCGTACCGAAGGCGTTCGCCGGAGACGTTCTGCAAGCCCTCGAGACCTGCCCTGATCCAAGACGCCGTATCCGGGGAGATGTCCAGGTCGAACTGGCCGGCGAGGCGGTATGTCCGCAAGATGCGTAGCGGGTCGTCGCGGAGGGACTGCATGGACAGGGCTTTCAGTCTGCGCGAAGCGAGGTCCTTTGCCCCGTTCAGCGGATCGATGAACATTGATGGTCCGCCGTCCAGCACTTCCGTCAGTCGGACGGCCATGGCGTTGACCGTGAAATCACGTTGGCGCAGGTCCTCAATGAGCGTATCGCCTTTGAAAGACGAGATATCTATCGTATATCGCGGCCCCAACACGATGCGCCCGGTTCTGTCCGCCTCATCAAGCGGTACGAAAGGGCGCCGCAGCCGGTCCGCCAACATGCGTCCCAGCGCCAATCCGTCCGTAGCGACCGTCAGATCCAGGTCACGGACCCTGCGGCCCAGGAGGGCATCCCTTACGGCGCCGCCCACCATATAGACCTGCTGATCCGCTTCCCTGCACAGATTCCTCAATTCGGCGGACAGCCGCGTATGAACGTTGAGCAGGGGTTGGATACGATCGGCAAGGGCTGGCATCGGGATTCGAAGGATATGCGGTCGCGGATTGGGAGCGGAGCACCGCAGAGCACGAGGACGACCAGTGAACGAGCGGCTGGAAAACAGGTGGCTGTCTGAGCCTGATTCCCGGCACACATTAACGCGCGAGCCCGGTTGTGTCAAGCAATATGCCTGTAGACAGGGGATTGCGGGCGCAAGCCGAGGTTGTGCGCGTAAACCGAATCAGCGTCGCTTAAAGTAATTGCCTTCCCGTGCCCAACCGGCTTCCTTCTAGAGTGCGTGGTTCGACAGCTGATCGAGCGGATTTCAACCTGCGGGCGATACCCTATGCAGCTCTATCCTGCCATCGATATACGACAGGGGCGATGTGTTCGACTGCTTCAGGGCAGAACGGATCATGAGACGGTGTATGCCGCGTCCCCGGAGGAAATCGCGTTGAAGTGGCGGGATCAGGGGGCTACCTATCTGCACGTAGTCGATCTGGACGGCGCCTTCACCGGTGCCGAGGGGAATCGGTCGAGTATCATCCGCATACTCGAGCACGTCGAGATTCCGGTGCAACTCGGGGGAGGTATTCGAACGCCCGAAGCCGTGGAGAAATGGCTGAACCTGGGCGTGCAACGGGTCATCCTGGGGACGGTCGCCATGAAAGACCCCGAGATGGTGGAAAAGGCGGTGGATCAGTGGGGACCGGAGCGCATCGTCGTCGGAATCGACGCGAAGGCGGGGCGCGTGGCGGTCAATGGATGGACGTCCGGTACCTCGTGTACCGCCCTCCAACTTGCCAACGCCATGAGGGCTGCCGGGATCTGCAGGATCATCTACACGGAGATCGACCGGGACGGCACGATGGGTGGACTGGATACCGACGCTACGGCGCGTCTTGCCAGAGAAAGCGGATTGCGGGTGATCGCGTCGGGGGGCGTGGCTTCCCTGGACGACCTGGAACGCGCCGCCGCATTCGTCCCGGACGGCTTGGACGGCGTGGTGCTCGGGAAATCTCTGTACGAAGGCGGGATCGACCTGTCGGAGGCCGTAAGAAAATACCAGTAAGCCCGACGTTCAGGACCTTGGAGAGCAGACCATGCCGGAATACGCCGTCGAAGTGCTGATCATCGAAGACAACCCCGTGCACGTGCATCTGATCCGACACTTCATGGACGACAGCCGTTTGAAAGCCAGGCTCCACGTCGCCGGTACGCTCCGGGAAGGTCTGGATATGATCGAGACGGCGACATTCGACGTGGTGTTGCTGGATCTGGTGCTGCCCGACAGCACGGATCTCGACACGCTTCAACGCTTCAGATCCGTCGCGCCGGACCTGCCGGTCATCATACTGACCGGACTGGACGACGTTTCTCTGGCCGCCGCGGCCGTGGAAGCCGGCGCTCAGGACTACATCGTTAAGACCCGGGTCGACACCACCTTGCTCTCCCGCTCGATCCACTATGCGATCGAGCGCTTTCGCGCGCGCAGCGGCGAATGGGATTCGGCCATGTTCAAACTGGCCCAGCAGCAGTTTCTGAAGGCGGCGAAAATCATGGGGCTCGACGAGAACATCCGGGAGCGGCTGCTCTTCCCCCAACGGACCCATGTCGTGACGCTCCCCTTCCGGCGGGACGAATACCATCTCGTGGAAAACGTCTTCGGATACCGTGTGCAGCATCTGCTCACCATGGGGCCGACCAAGGGCGGCATACGCTACCACGAGGACGTGAACCTCGGTGAGGTATCCGCACTGGCCATGTGGATGACCTGGAAATGCGCGCTGATCAACCTGCCTTTCGGGGGAGCCAAAGGCGGTGTGCGCATCGATCCGACCGACCTGTCCCGCAGGGAGCTGCAACGCCTCACCCGCCGCTTCACATCGGAAATCATCGATATCATCGGACCGGACAAGGATATTCCGGCCCCCGATATGGGCACCGACGAGCAGGTCATGGCCTGGATCATGGACACCTACAGCCAGCAGGCCGGATATACGGTACCGGGCGTGGTCACCGGAAAGCCGGTCGTGCTTGGCGGGTCCCTCGGACGCCGCGAGGCGACCGGCCGCGGCCTGGTCTACCTGATCGAGGCGGCCGCCGAACACATGGGCATGTCGCTCGAAGGGGCCACGGCGGTGGTCCAGGGATTTGGAAACGTGGGCAGCAATACGGCGCGTTTTCTGGACGATGACAAAGTCAGCGTGGTGGCGGTGAGCGACGTCACCACAGGCATCTACAATGCCAATGGACTGTCCCTGAAGGATGTCTTCAAGTACTGCGAGGAGAACCGCGTTCTCTCCGGATATCCCGAGGCCGATGAGGTTACCAACGAAGAATTGCTGGAGCTTCCCTGTGATATCCTCGCGCCGGCTGCCCTGCAGAACCAGATTACCAGCGACAACGCCGACCGGCTGAAGTGCAGGCTCCTGGCGGAAGGCGCCAACGGTCCGACCACGCTCGAGGCGGACGAAATCCTGGGGGAAAAAGACCTGTTCATCCTGCCGGACGTGCTGGGCAACGCGGGAGGCGTAACCGTCTCATACTTCGAATGGGTGCAGGATACCCAGAACTACATGTGGACGCTCGAGGAGATCAATAGCCGGCTGCACAAAGTCCTCATCGACGCCTTCGGACGAACCGTCCACCGGGCGACCGAAGAGAAAATCGATATGCGTACTTCGGCATTGATTGAAGGGATCAACCGGGTCACGCAGGCAAAACTGCTTCGCGGGGTATTCCCCTGAAGCCGCCAGACCGCTTACCGGGAAACAGGTCATGGTTGCCACGGAAATCGATGCCGCATGGGCGCGGTTGCTGCTCAAAGCCGCCTACCTGTGCAGCGGAATCGTCGTCGCATGTTCCCTGCTCGTATTCGTCGGCTGGGAATTCGATCTTGCCGAACTGAGGGGCTTGATCAACCCCGGGCGGGTTCCCATGAATCCGCTCACCGCAGGCGCTTTTCTGTTGGCCGGCGCGACGCTGTTCGCCTTGCTGCCGAGGAGCGTCTCGGCGTATCGCAGGTGGTCGGGCTTCGCCGGGGCGGGTCTGCTCATGGCGCTGGGGGGCCTCAAGCTCCTGGACGCGGACCTCGTCGGTCGGGGCATTGATCAGTGGTTGTTCGTAGATTCCCTTGGCGGCAGCCGGATGGCTCCGCACACCGCCTTTACCTTCCTGCTGCTGGGTCTGGCGCTGCTGCTGCTCGACCTGCGCGGACCGAGGCACTGGCTGTCTCACGTCTGCGTCATGAACGCCGCGGTCATCGCGCTGCTCTCTCTGGCCGGAGCGATTTACAGCACGCTGGTCCTCTACAGAGTATCCGGCGTGATCCCCATTTCGCTCAATACCGCAATGGGCTTCGGCGTCCTGTGCGTCGGCATTTTCTGCGCCCGGCCGCGTCGTGAACCGGCAGCCACCCTGGTCAGCGTCACGGCCGGCGGCCTCATGGCCCGTCGTCTGCTTCCCGCAGCATTTCTCATACCCGTTGTCCTGGGCTGGATGCAATTCCAGGGAGAAAGAGCCGGATTCTACGGGCTGGAGCTGGGGCATTCCCTGTTCGTCGTGTGCAATGTAGTCGCCTTCAACATCCTGATCTGGTGGAACGCCCGTTCGATTGGCCGGATCGACGCGGAACGTACACGAATCGCCCACGAACTGCATCGCCAGAATGCCTTGCTGGAGAAGACCGCCCACGATATGGTCCTGTTTCAACAGGAACTTCAGGAAGCCAAGGAGTCGGCGGAGGAGGCCAGCCGGACCAAAAGCGAGTTTCTTGCCAACATGAGTCACGAGATTCGCACGCCCATCAACGGCATCACCGGCATGACCCAGCTGATGCTGAATACCGATCTGTCCTCCCGGCAGCGGGAATTCATGCGCCTGATAGATCAGTCTACGGAGTCGCTTCAGGGTCTGTTGAACGACATCCTGGACTTTTCGAAAATAGAGGCGGGACGGCTTGAGCTCGAATCGATCCCCTTTTCATTGCGGGAGCGCATTGCCGATACCGTGCAGGCCATGGCGATCCCGGCGGTGGAAAAGGATTTGGAGCTCGCCTACAGGGTATCGCCAGACGTGCCCGATCGGCTGTTGGGCGATCCGGGCAGGCTGAGCCAGATCGTGATCAATCTGGTCGGAAACGCCATCAAGTTCACGGACGCGGGAGAGGTGGTGGTGTCCGTGGCGCTGGAGTCGGAAACGGAAGACGCCGTGACGCTGGCCTGTTCCGTGTCGGATACCGGCATCGGCATACCGGAGAGCAAGCAGAATCTGATCTTTGACGTTTTCAGCCAGGCGGACAGTTCCACCTCGCGCAAGTACGGAGGTACGGGACTGGGGCTTGCGATCTGCGCGCAGTTGACTTCCATGATGAATGGCAGCATTCGGCTGGAAAGCGAAGTGGACCGGGGAAGCACGTTCCACTTTACCGTCGAAATACGAAAACAGCCTGGCGCGGCCGAAAGAGCCTCCGCTGTCGATTTGGCCTGGCTGTCCGGCCTGCGGGTGCTCGTTGTCGACGATCACGCCACCAATAGGCGTTTCCTGGTCGACATGCTGTCCGAATGGGCGATGAAGCCGACGGAAGCGTCCACGGGTGCTGAAGCCCGCGCCGCGCTGGCTGGCGAGGCCGGCGAAGCCATCCAGCTGGTTCTTTTGGACGAAACCATGCCTGAGATGGAAGACTACCGGCTTCTCCAGGAAGTCAATCGGTTCGCCGAAGGAAGGAATCTCGGCGTCATCCTGCTGGTTTCGACCGGCCGGCTGCATGACCCCAACCATGAGCGAGCCGGCGGAGGCGCCTGTACGGTCAGCAAGCCGGTCAAGCAGTCCGACCTGTTGAACGCCATTATGGAAACGGTGGCCGGCGCATGCGGGCCCGTCCCGGAAGGAGAAGGGGTCGTCGGCGAGGCCGAAGAAATCATATCCCGCCGCATTCTGCTGGCCGAGGACGGTGTTGTGAACCAGCGTGTCGCGGTGCTCATGTTGGAGTCCCGAGGTCACAAGGTTACCGTGGTAAACAACGGCCGGGAAGCGGTCGATCGGTTCAGGACGGACACATTCGACCTGATCCTGATGGATATCCAGATGCCCGGGATGGACGGACTTGAGGCTACGCGCGCAATTCGCAGTATGGAAGCAGGAGATGCGCATATCCCCATCATTGCGATGACGGCCCACGCCATGCGGGGGGATCGCCAGCGATGTCTGGCGGCCGGTATGGACGACTATCTTTCCAAGCCCATCAAGACGCAGCTGTTGTACAACGCGGTGGAGGGCGTCCGGGCTGGCTCGGAAGCAGTGCGCGACGAGGCCACTCCTCCGTCAGGTCAGCAGGACGCCGCGCCGTCCGGTACGGAAATTTCCGGTTTCTCCTCCGATGCGGTGAAAACAGACCCGGCCGTAATCGACTGGAAAGAGGCCGTCGCCCGTTACGGCGGAGAGGAAGGCGTGGTGGTGGAACTGGCCGAACTATTCATGGCCGAGTGTGCGGGGCTGAAGTCTGCCATTCGCGAGGCGATCCAGGCAGGGGATGCCGACAGTCTGAGGCTGCATGCGCACACGTTGAAGGGCTCTGCCGGCGTGTTCCACGCTCGGACCGCCGCAAACGCGGCGCAGCGTCTGGAACAGATGGGCAGGGAGGGAAGCCTGGACGGTGCGGAAGAGGCGTTCAGGACGATGACTTCCGAACTTGAGCCGCTGATGCAATTCCTCGGGGAACGCATTTCCGCAATGAAACCGGACACCTGATCCACCTGGCGCGCGGCTGTTGCGGTCCTTTGCCGTGATGGCACACGCCCGGCTCACAGTTTCTTGCCGTAACGCGCCAGATACTTGTTTTCCGCTTCAATCGTTCCGATCAGCAGCATCTCGCACCCGGAGGGCAATCTCATCGACGGGGGCGGGCTCACGATGCTCTCTTTTTCGATGAAGACTGCCGTAACGTAGCAACCCGTTTCCTGGTATATCTCCGATTCTGCGATGGTTTTTCCGGCGAGCTCCAGGGGAAGCCGGACACGGAAGAAGTTCAGCCCCTCGGTGATCATGACGATGTCATTCCGCTTGAGCAGGTTCAGTATGATGTTGGCGCCCATGGACGCATAGGACATGACATAGTCCGCCCCCGCCCGATGCAGGGCTTCCACGTTCCGTTCCGCTTTCGCCCGCGAGATGATCTGAATATCCGGACACAGCTTGCGGCAATAGATCGTGAGGTAGATGTTCATGTCGTCTTCATGGGACGTGATGATGACGGTCGGCGCATCCATCAGGCCCGCCTTTTTCATGGTCTCGATATCGGCCGCATCGCCCAGCACGAAGTGTTTCTCGTCCCGGATTCGATCCGCCTGCTGTTCGATAATCCGGTAGTCCAGCCCCCGCTGCCTGAGCGCCTCTCCTGCGGATCGTCCCACGCGTCCACCGCCGATGATCACGATGGGCGGATCGGAAACGTTGTAGATGGCGAAGAGTTCGTTGTAGGATGCGATCTGGCTTTTCGTACCCATAAGGACCAGGATCATCCGGTCGGTCAGCGGCGTGTCGGGTGCGATCACCCGGAAACTTCCCTGTTCCCACACGCCGATGACGGTAACGCCGGTCAGCACGCGAAGATCGGTCTCGCGCAGGGTCTTGCCGATGAGCGGCGTGTCCCTGATGCTTGCATCGGCGACCATCAGGTCTTCGACACTTCCGAGGACGTGGGACATGGAGTCCACGCTTGAAGCGAGCCGGGCGAGGAGTTGCCCCATCTGCTGGCCCAACTGGACGACCTGGGTGCAGCCCGCCAGTTCGAGTATATCTACGGAGTCGGGAGAATTCGCCGTGGCCACAATAGGAATATCCTGGTTGATGTTGCGAACCGTAAAGGCGATACTCGTATTCAGCGTGTCCTTTCCGGTTGCCACCACGAGCGCCGCCTGGTCCAGATTCGCCTGCCGATACGTATCCGGGTTGTCCAGCGCACCGTACAGGACACTGAGACCGCGGTCATGGAGGAGCAGGGCTTCTTCCAGATCGGAAATGATGAATACATAGTCGTATCCGTACTGTCTGAGCCTGCCGGTGAGCGACCGCGTCACCTCGTCGTGAGAGGTGATGATCACATGATCCCGATCGATCGATTCCAGCGATCTTGGCGCGCGCGAAATAGAATGGGCGCTGAGCCAGGGACGGTAGATGAACTCGACAAAGGCCACGGGAAGCACGAGGATCAGCGCCGTCAGTCCGGTCAAAAGCACGCCCATGGAGAAGAGCCGGCCCAGATCGCTGGTAAACACGATATCGCCGTAACCCAGCGTGGTCATCGTGGTCAGCGTCCAGTACAACCCGGTAACCCAGGTGTGCTCCCGACCCTCCCTGAGCTGGAGCTGGTGAAAAATGACCGTGTAGACCAGTACCAACAGCAGGAGAAGAAAGAAAAACCGGTAGAAGAACTTCAGGTTCCCCGACCCGATCGTCGTACGCAACACGCGCAGGTACTGCCTGATGTAGGTTCGCATGGTGAATCCCGTTTTTTCGGAGCCGGTTCGGACACCCGCGCAGCGCAGGGGATGCGTCGTACGCCGCAGGTCGTGTTGCCAGTCTAAAATCATCCTTGCGTATTGTCAAGGCCGCACGGCGGGTTGAACTTGAAACGGACTTGCGTCCTGTTTTTCCCTTGCACCCAACTTCCCTGTTTCTTTACCCTGCCGAAGACAGGTTGCCTTCGCCGTCGCAGGTGCTCCTGCCGCCGCCTGCGCGTTTGCCTATAACTTCTATGAATGGAAGCGTGGACCATGGAACACGTCATAGCCTATTTGAAAGGACAGCGACCCCGGGCCCTGGAGGGTCTGAAAGAATTCCTCCGCATTCCCAGTGTGAGCACGCATCCCCATCACCGCGAGGACCTGCGCCGATGCGCCCGGTTCCTCGCCGATGAACTTGAACGAATCGGGATGCGCCAGGTGGCGGTCAATCCCACCGACGGCCATCCGATCGTGACCGCGGAATGGCTTGATGCGCCCGGTAAGCCCACGGTCCTCTTTTACGGTCACTACGATGTCCAGCCCGCCGAGCCCATTGAACTGTGGGAGAGCGATCCCTTCGATCCCGTGATCCGGGGCGACAACCTCTACGCGCGCGGATCGACGGACGACAAGGGACAGGTCTGGGTGCATGTCAAGGCGCTGGAAGCCCACCTTCGGGAGAACGGCCGGCTTCCGGTCAACGTCCGCATGCTGATCGAGGGCGAGGAAGAGGTGTCGAGCGAGAACCTGGAAGCCTATCTGGAAACGCATAAGGAAGAGCTGTCCTCCGATGTGGTGGTCATCTCCGATACGTCCATGTTCGATTACGAACAGCCCTCGATCGGGTACGCTCTGCGGGGCATGGCCTACATGGAGGTCCGTATTGTGGGGCCCGGCAAGGATCTGCATTCGGGCGTCTACGGAGGCGCGGTGCCCAACCCGCTCAACGTGCTGTCGGAGATACTGGGCCGGATGCTGGACGGCGACGGAAGGATTACGGTACCCGGGTTCTACGATGACGTCATCCCCCTGGACGCCGAAGAACGGGCATCGCTCGCCGCGCTGCCTTTTGACGAGGATGGTTTTTGCGGGAAGCTGGGCCTGCCAGGCAGCACGGGCGAAAGGGGCTACTCGACGCTGGAACGTCTGTGGGCGCGGCCCACCCTGGACGTAAACGGGATGCTGGGGGGATTCACGGGCGAGGGATCCAAGACCGTAATCCCGTCAAAAGCCATGGCCAAGGTAAGCATGCGTCTCGTACCGAACCAGGATCCCGACAGGATCGCACGGTCCTTCGAAGATTACGTCAGAAGCCTTGCCCCGCCGTCGGTCAAGGTGGAGGTCATCCGCCACGGAACGGGGAAACCGGTGCTCACAGCCCGGAACCATCCCGCGGTTGCGGCCGCGCACAACGCCATTACCCGGGGTTTCGGGAAGGAACCGGTCTATATCCGGGAAGGTGGCAGCATTCCGGTGGTGGCCATGTTCGAGGAAAAACTCCAACTGCCCACGGTCCTGATGGCGTTCGGACTTCCCGATTGCGACGCCCATGCGCCGAACGAAAAGTTCCATCTGCCCAACTTCTACCGGGGCATCGACAGCGCGGCCTGGTTCTACGAGGAATACGGCCGGCAACAATGAGCCGGGCAAGGCAAAGCAGTCAATACGGTCAATGCGGCTGCGGCACCAGGAACGCCGCTAGGCGGCCGACGTTGACGAAGATCGGGCTGTCCGCTTTTCCATGGCGTCCACGGATGCGGCCACGGCCGCGTCGCCCGTGACGTTCACCGCGGTGCGGCACATGTCCAGGATGCGATCCACACCCAGGATCAATGCGATGCCGGCGGCTGGCACGCCGATGGTTTCGAGAATGATGATCAGCATGATGATGCCAGCGCCGGGTACGGCGGCGGTGCCGATCGAAGCGAGCACGGCGGTGAGGATGATCTGCAACTGGGCAGTCATGTCGAGCCCGAGTCCGAGGGCCTGGGCGATAAACACGGCGGCCACAGCCTGGTAAAGCGCGGTGCCGTCCATGTTGATCGTAGCGCCGAGGGGGAGGACGAAGGACGACGTCTCTTTGGAAACCCCGAGATTACGTTGGCTCATCTTCATCGTGACGGGCAGCGTAGCGCCGCTGGAGCTCGAGGAGAAGGCCAGGAGCTGGGCGGGTGCGATGCCCCGAAAGAACCTGCCGATCTTCAGGCTGGAGAACAACTTCAGCAGGATCGGGTAGGTTACGATGCCGTGGATGAGCAGTCCCGCGAGGACGACAAGACAATAGAATCCCAGCGCCCCGAGAAGTTCCCCGACGGCGGACAGGTCGTCTCTGGCCACCTGGTTGATGGTTTTGGTGATCAGGGCGAATACGCCGATGGGGGCGATTACCATGATCATGTTGACGATCTGGATGATGACTGCCGTCAGTCCGGCGAAGAAATCCACGAGAGGTTTGCTCGTGTCGGCCGGGATAATGACCAGCGCGATCCCGAAGAGAATGGAAAAGAAGACGACCTGCAGCATGCGTCCGTTGTTGCTCAGGGCGCCGAACACGTTGTCCGGCGTCATGTCCACGAAGACCTGCAGCGGTCCCCGTTCCCGGGCCGTGTCGGCTCTTTCCATGTCCGTTTCCGCATCGGTCTGATAAGCGGTCTGCAGTTGTTCCTGCAACGTCTGCGGTACGCCGGTCCCAGGTTCGAACAGATTGACCAGAACGAGCCCGATGGTTACCGATACGGCCGTCGTGGTTATGTAGATGGCGATCGTCCTGCCGCCCATGCGGGACAGTTTCTTCACGTCCGACAAGGAGGCGACTCCGGTGATGAGCGAGCCGAGGACGAGCGGGACGGCGATGACCTTGAGCAGGTTCAGGAAGATGTCGCCCAGAGGCGTAATCCAGTCCGAGGTGAATTCGCTCCACCCCATTGCCGCGGAGAGAATCCCGTACAATCCGCCGAGGATCATTCCAATGATGATTTTCCAGTGCAGGGGCAGGCGCAAAAGGTTCATTTCGGTCTTTGCTCCGGTTAAACCGGGACGTCGTGGAAAAGACTGCGGACGGTCTGGATCAGTTTTTCCTCGTCGGGAATGGTTTCGGGTTCCAACCCGGGGCTGAACGGAACGGGTACGTCCATGGCGCCCAGCCGCTTGACGGGGGCGTCCAGGTAGTCGAAGGCTTCGTCGGAGATCCTGGACGCCAGCTCGCCGGTAACCCCGTAACTCCGGTAGGCCTCGTCGATCACCACGGCACGACTGGTCTTCATCACGGAACGCACGATCGTATCCATGTCCAGCGGGGAGAGCGTTCTGGGATCAACCACTTCGGCGCTGATCTGTTCCCGCTGTAGCTGGTCCGCCGCCTTGAGCGCCGTATGCACCATACTTGAGGTGGCAATGAGGGATACATCGGTTCCTTCCCGCTTGATGTCCGCCACACCGAAGGGAATGGTGTAATCGCCGTCATCCGGAACAGGCCCCTTCATGCCATACATCATTTTGTCTTCGTAGATGACGGTGGGGTTGTCGTCGCGAATGGCCGTTTTGAGCAGACCCTTCAGATCGGCCGGCGTGGAGGGAATGGCCACCTTGACGCCGGGGATGTGGGACAACCAGGCCTGCAGACTCTGGGAGTGTTGCGCCGCCGAGGAACGACCCGCGCCGATGGTGGTCCGAATCGTCAGCGGCACGCTGGCCTGGCCGCCGGTCATGTAGCACATCTTGGCGGCCTGGTTGACGATCTGATCCATGGCGATGGTAATGAAGTCGCCAAACATGATTTCGACGATGGGTCGCATACCCGTCAGGGCCGCGCCTACTCCGGCCCCCATGATGCCGGCTTCGGAGATGGGGGTGTCCAGCACCCGTTCTTCTCCGAACTCTTCGAGCAGACCGACGGTGACCTTGAATACGCCGCCCGCAGCGGCCACGTCCTCTCCCATGAAGAAGACGGTCTGGTCCCGCCGCATCTCCTCCGCGATGGCTTCGCGGACGGCTTCCCCGTAGGTAATCACCCGTTCAGACGTAGACATGTTCGGTTACCTCGTCGGCCGCGGGATAGGGGGATTCTTTCGCAAAGGCCACGGCGTCTTCCACCTGCTTGGTGATGGTTTCGTCAATGGCCTCGAGTTCGGTTTCATCGACCATGCCCGCCTTCATCATGCGGCGGGTGAAGCGGGGAATGGGATCGCGCGCGAGCCAGGTATCGGTTTCTTCCTGCGTCCGGTAGGTCTTCTCCGGATCGCCGTCGCCCACGTGATGTCCGCGGTACCGGTAGGTCTTGTTTTCGATCAGGCAAGGTCCCTCGCCGTTCCGGGCCCGTTGGACCATCTTGGTCGCGGTCTCGTGCACGGCGACCACATCATTGCCGTCGACCACCACCGCCGGCATGTTGAACCCCGCAGCACGCTCGGCCATGTGCTCCCTGACGGCCGTGACTTCCCTGGCGGCGGTATATTCTCCGTAGTTGTTGTTTTCGCAGACGAATAGCACCGGCAGCGACCAGATGGAGGCCAGGTTTGCGGATTCCAGGAAGGCGCCCTGGTTGATGGCGCCGTCGCCGAAGAAGCACACGGCTACTTGTCCTGAAGCCCGCATTTTGCTGCTCAGGGCCGCCCCGGTGGCCATGCCCATGCCGCCTCCCACGATCCCGTTCGCCCCCAGAATTCCGAGGCTCATGTCGGCGATATGCATGGTACCGCCCTTCCCCCGGTTGTAGCCGTCTACCTTGCCCATCATTTCGGCCATCATGCGGTCCACCTGGCCGCCCTTGGCGATCAGGTGACCGTGCCCCCGATGGGTACTGGTGAGATAATCGTTGTCGTTCAAGGCGGTGCAAATGCCTACCGCCGAGGCTTCCTGCCCGATATACAGGTGGGCGAGACCGCGCATCAGCCCCTGGGTGTATACTTCCAGTACGGCTTCCTCGAAACGCCGTATGGTCAGCATCTTCGCGTGAATTTCGCGGCACAGCGGTTCGGGAAGCGATAACGTCCCCTCGTCACTGGAGGTGGTGATCAACTCCAGGGATCCCGACATGGTAGCAGCACTCCTGAGGCTTGGCGACGGAAGTGAAGTTGCAGTCCGACGGAAGTACAGTCTGAACAATCTGACTCATAATAGGGACCGGCAGCCGGACGGGCAAGAGGAAAATACCGCACGATGGCCGGTCTCCTGTGATCGGCTGGGCCGCCCGCAGCACGCCGTAACGGCCTCCAGTGCGGAGCGCGGCCGGTCCGGGCTCATCCGTTTCGAACCGCCGCGAAACCGCGGTTGATCCGCCGAATCAGTGGCGGGGCGAGGAGGATCATCAAAATGGTCTCGGGCACGATGAGACTGGCATTGTAAAGCAGCGCGTAGAGCCAGGGCGCCGTCCATTGCTGGAGCACTAGGGAAAGGGTGATCCCCGTGTGATCCCTGATCAGTTCGTAGACCTGCCGGTTCAGTTCCGGTGGGGTGAATGCCGCGAAGTAGATCGCGCCGGACACCACGTGGCTCGCCAGTCTGAGGACGCCGGTCACCAGAATGCCGATGCGGGGCCACGCGGGAAAGAAGCCGATGATCCCGAGCAGGGCATAGGGCAGCAGATAGTCCAGGAACACCTGGACGGGGTGCAGAATGACGGGATCCAGGATCAGCGTGATCAGACCTGCGGCCAGCCCGCCGGCCAGCCCCGCCCTGGGACCGTGCGTGGTCGCCAGGTAGACGAGGGGCAGGATCTTGAGCGAGAGCGAGCCGCCCCACGGCAGCCGATACAGACGTATGAGACCGAGGAGGACCGCGAGCGCAACGGCCACGGCCATGGAGGTCAGCCGGCGCGTGTTTTCACGACTGGACGTCGTCTGCGGATCCGTTTTCTTCGGGCTCGTGCTTGCCATGTCCGTTCATATCGGCCAGACGTTTTATCTTCTCCTGCCTGTCCAGTTTCCGCAGTGTCTCGAGGAGTGCCGTGTCGAGCTTCCTGATCCGTTTCGTGGTCGAGGTCAGCTCCAGCAGGGACTGCCGTTCCCGAAGGACGAGATCAACGGTCGAAGCAATGATGAAGGAGAAGTGCACCGGGTCGAAAATGCCCCGGATCGCGCCTACGCCCCTAGTCTGCAGCTGGACCATCTTCTGGTAGGCGTTCAGCACCTTCTTCAACAGATCGGAGGGGATTTCCTCGCCGTCGTCGTCGAAATACTCTACCACTGCCTCCAGGTAGGATTCGCGATCAAGCACGTCGAGGACACGGAACCGGCTTCGTCCCTCGGTCAGGATATCCATGGCGCCGCTGTCGAACTGTCGCAGAATCTGCGTGATCCGGGCGGTGCAACCCACTTGGCAGAGCTGGGTTTCATGGAGGAGTAGAATGCCGAAATCCATCTTCTCGTCAAGGCACTTCTGCACCATTTCCTTGTAGCGAGACTCGAATATGTGCAGGTGCAGGGGCATGCCCGGGAACAGCACGGTATTAAGCGGGAAGAGGGGTATCTCACGGGTCTTCATAGCGGTTGGTTACGAGAAAAAGAAGCGGAATTCCACGATATAACAGATAAACGGGAAGTGGAACACAGGACCAACTATCGGTGGACGAATCCCGAAATCGCCCCCTGCTATAGCAACGGGACCGAAACTTGCCCATCTTAATCCGGAACCGTCGGAAGTGTCAACGAAATTCGGCCCGCGACTGGCGTTTCGCGGGGCCAGTTCCTGCTTGACGACCACCGGCCTCCTGCTATATTGCGGTGTTGCTTGCCGGTACTAATTGAACCCGCTTTGGCATAACGCGGTCCGGCCTGGCTCTGACCGGACGGACGAGTTAGACGAGACGCTGAACAGACAATATGGGCGACACCCTGAACTATAGCGACGCGAAGGAGGAGAAGCGAGCCCCGTCCCTCCTTCGCAAACCATCCTTTACGAATATCTCAGGGGCTGCGGTGGAGGAGCTGTATGACGCCGCAGACCGGGCCGGATCGGACTACCTGCGGGACGAAGGTTTTCCAGGCCAATTCCCTTACACGCGTGGGGTCCATGCTTCGCTGTACCGGGCCCGACCCTGGACCATACGGCAGTTCTCCGGATTCGGTTCTGCCGCGGACTCCAATGCCCGCTTCAAGTTCCTTCTGGATCATGGACAGGACGGCCTGTCCGTGGCCTTCGACGTGCCCACGCTGATGGGCTTGGACTCCGATCATCCGGCGTCGGAAGGGGAAGTCGGCGTATGCGGCGTCGCCATCGACACGCTGGCGGACATGGAACTGTTGTTTTCCGAAATTCCGCTGGATCGGATCAGCACGTCCATGACCATCAACGCCCCTGCCGCGGTGCTACTGGCCATGTACTTGGCCGTGGCCGATAAACGGGGCATCCCCTGGACTGCGCTGCGGGGCACACTGCAGAACGATATCCTGAAAGAGTACATCGCGCAGAAAGAGTGGATCTGTCCACCCGCCCCGGCGCTGAAGTTCGTCGCCGATACCGTGGTTTTCTGCACGGAACGGGTGCCGCGGTGGAATCCCGTCAGCATCAGCGGGTACCACATTCGGGAGGCGGGGGCGACGGCCGCCCAGGAACTGGCGTTCACCCTGGCGGATGGTTTCGCCTATATCGACACGTGCCTTGCCGCGGGCCTCGCCGTCGATCAGTTCGCGCCGCGTCTGTCCTTTTTCTTTAATGCGCATATCGACTTCTTTGAAGAGATCGCGAAGTTCCGGGCGGCGCGAAGGATTTGGGCGCGTCACCTGCGCGAACGGTACGGTGCCCGGTCGGAGCAGTCCTGGAGGCTGCGCTTCCATAGCCAGACCGCCGGATGCAGCCTTACGGCGCAGCAGCCCGATAACAACATCGTGCGCACGGCCGTGGAAGCGCTGTCCGCCGTGTTGGGCGGCACCCAGTCGCTCCATACCAACGCGCTGGATGAAGCCTATGCGCTGCCGTCGGAACGGGCTGCCCGCATTGCCGTGAGAACGCAACAGATTATCGCCCATGAAACGGGTGTGACCGATACGATTGATCCCTTGGGCGGATCATACTACGTCGAGTCCGTCACGGACCGGCTGGAAGAAGAGGCCGAGGCCTATTTCAAGCAGATCGACGCGCTTGGCGGCATGGTGGCGGCCATCGAGGCTGGTTTTCCGCAACGGGAGATCATGATCGCGGCAAACCGGTACCAGGACGAGATCGAAAACAAGGAAAGGACTGTTGCGGGCGTGAATGAATTCGTCGCCCCGCAGGACAGCGAGCCCGAGACGTTGCGTATAGAACCGCGTATCGAAAGGGAACAGCGCATCCGCCTGGAATCGGTTCGGCGGCAGCGGGACGACCTCGCGGCGGGCAAAGCCCTCGATGCGCTGGAGGCCGCGCTGCGGAACGGGGACAATGTCATGCCTGCCGTGCTTGCCGCGGTCAAGTGCTACGCGACGCTTGGCGAGATCGTGGGCGTGTTGCAGAAAGTGCACGGGCTCTACGAGGAACCTGCCGTGTATTGAGTCGCCCGGACGGTTCAGCCGGGCGTCACCTCTCAGTTGCCATATCGCAAAGGAATCCGACCACATGCCGCGTGCCAACAAGGGATTTTCTACCCGTTCCGTACACGGCGGGGAGGAACGCGACAAACCGTTTTCTTCGGTGACCAATCCCATTGCGCAGACCGCCACGTACGTGTTTCAGCATACGCAGGAGCTGATCGACTACACGACGGGGGAAGTCGACCGGGAAGAATACGGACGCTACGGCAACCCCACCGTATCGGTGGCGGAGCGCAAGATCGCCGATTTGGAAGGCGGAGAGGACGCCGCGCTCTTTTCTTCCGGCATGAGCGCGTTCACTTCCGTGCTGCTTGCCATGCTCGCTTCCGACGCGCACGTGATCATCATGGACGAGTGCTACCGGCGCAGCCGACAGTTCTGCCGTCAGGTCCTTCCGAGATACAACATTGACGTGACCTTCGTGGAGACGGGCAACTGCGAAGCGCTGGCGTCTGCCATCACCGACCGAACCCGGCTCATCGTATCGGAATCGCCCACGAATCCGTATCTGAACGTTATTGACTTGGAAGAGGTGGCCGATCTCGCTGCAGCGCGCCGCGTCAAGGTGCTGATCGACGGCACCTTCGCCACGCCCTACAACCAGAAACCGCTGGATTTCGGAATCGACCTGGTCCTGCACAGCGCCACCAAGTACCTGGGTGGCCACAACGACCTGCTTTCAGGCGCCGTTGTAGGCAGCGCGCCGCTTATTGCCGCCATCCGCGAATTCCGCGATGTCACGGGCGGTATCGTCGATCCCCACGCCGCGTACCTGCTGATCCGGGGGTTGAAGACCTTTGCCCTGCGCATGGAGCGGCACAACGAGAACGGGCTGGCCATCGCCCGTTTTCTCGACAACCATCCCCGAATCAGGAAGACCTACTATCCCGGCCTGGAGAGCCATTCGGGCTACGAAACGGCGCGCCGACAGATGAACGGATTCGGGGGCGTGGTGAGTTTCGAGGTCGATGGCGACATGCAAACGACGATCCGGTTTATCGATGCATTGAAGATCCCCTACATCGCACCGAGCCTGGGGGGCGTGGAGAGCCTGATCGAACAGCCCGCCATTATGTCGTACTATGAAATGGACCGTTCTGAACGGCTCGAAATCGGCATCAAAGACGAACTCGTCCGGTTTTCGGTGGGTATTGAAAACGCGGAAGACTTGATCGCCGACCTGGATCAGGCTTTGGGGAGGATCTAACTGAAGTTTGCCAAGTGAACTCCGGGGCCAGGACTCGAACCTGGATAGCCAGAACCAAAATCTGGTGTCCTGCCAATTGAACGACCCCGGAATATTCAAGGTCCGGTCGGCGTGACCGACCGGAAGACGTCAGTCCGCGAAACGATTCGACATGCGCCCGTATTCGCGTCTCGTTCCGCCTGAAACCGATACACCGTATCGGCCATGACTTCCACCGTGTCCCGCACAACGCCCGAACAGGTGGCCGAATCCACCGACAGGATATGGGTGCCGGCATGGACGGAACGAAACTCCGTGTAACCGCCAATCCCCAGCTCCCGCGTGTCGCCGGCCAGATCCACCCGTATGGTTTCGGTGCTGTCCACCGCGTTGAAAACGGTCAGCAGGAAGGTGTCTTCGCCGCTGCAGGACACGGCCAGAAGAACCGCGACAACCAGCGCGACGGTTCCACAGGTTCGCCGGTGAGCGGATCCGGATTCGCCTGTTTGTGCATGGTCTCTTCCGAAAACAAGCCTTCCAGGACGGCGTACGATCATTTCCCTCTTCTCTCGCCAACGTCGGACGCAATCTCACCGAACGGCAGGCCCTGCTCCCGCGACAATCTACCCGGATACCTTCCGGGTGTCAATCGGAAGTTGACCGGGAATCGGCCTTCCCGGTCCCTTTGGATGTAATCTCCTTGACAGGCCATCGGGCAGGACTATAGTATGGAGTACTCACACGATTCCCGCCCACAGGTTTGTGCTCCACCAGGCGGTGTTTTTATGCTGAAGTCGCCGGATTCCACTGGCAGACACCGGCTTGCTCACGCGATAATCCTTGCCCTCCTGTTTTTCGGCATGCCGGATTCCGTCCGGGGTCAGGTATCGAACGACCCGGTCCCGCGCGGTGGGGAGGTCGTTCTCGGCAAGGTTGCCGTCGGAAACCTCACCTTCCACCCGCTTTTCAACAGTCTGGGCGTGGAAAGGGAAATCGCTGCGCTGATCTACGGCGACGGGTTGCTGCGGCTAGACGAGTCGGGCGTTCCGAAAGAAGGTCTGGCTTATCTGCCCATCAAGCTTTCCGGCGGCCGCGACTGGGTTTTCCGGCTGAAGCAGGGGGTTGAATTTCACGACGGCGTGTTGCTGACCGCAGCCGACGTGATCTTCACCTACACGCAATACAAGACCGCCCGTGTGTATGATCCCGTCTTTCATCGTTATTTTCAGAATATCGAACGGCTTTACGCCCTGGATCACCAGACGGTCCGCATCATCTTGAAGTCGCCGGTCGAGAATTTTCCCATCCGGCTTGCGACGCTGCCTGTGCTGCCCAGGCATCAGATGGGCGGGGGCCTTTTGGCCGATGCCGGCACCCACTTGGAAACGACCCGTCCCGTCGGGCTGGGGCCGTACCGGATCGAAAACTGGCCCGTCGACGATACCGTGATTCTGGCGGCGAATGAACGCTGGCATCGCGGCCGGGCAAATCTGGACCGGGTGGTCTACCGGTTCTACCCCACCTCTGAAATCCTTCAGGCAGCATTCGTGATGCGGGAGGTGGATCTCATCGAAGTGGAACGAGACGGTACGCTCAAGGATCTGAAACGGGCGAGATCCGACGCGAAGATACAGGCGATCGTACCTGGAAGCCGAGCTTTCTCGGCCGTCTTCTACAACCACCGGGATCCGTTGCTTTCCCAGCCGGTCATACGCCGCGCGCTGACCCATGCCACAAACCGCAAACGTATCCTCGACGAGGCGCTGGTCCGGGGCGCGGGCGCGCTGGCCCACAGCCCTATTCACCCGGATTTCGCCTTCAAAGGCAGCGGTTCGGGCTTGGACTACAGTCCGCGCGAAGCCCGCGACTTGCTGTTTCTCGAGGGCTGGCGGGACAGTGACGGGGACGGGTTCCTGGACCGGGACGGGCGTACGCTCCGATTCGAGATGCTGTTCCCGCGTGGACTGGCGTCCGCCGAAAAGACGGTGCGGGTCGTCAAGCTGAACCTGAGCCACGTCGGCATCCGGGTCGTACCGGTTCCCGTAACGCAGAAGGAGCTGGTCCAGCGGCTTCGCATCGGCAGCTACGAGGCCGCGCTGTTCGTGCAGGACTTCGAACCCACGGCCGATGATCTGTATGCCGTGTTTCATTCGGAGAGTATCGGCCTGGGCAATATGCTCGGCTACCGCAGCCGCCAGGTCGACCGCAATATCAATTTCCTCTTCGGCCTGCCCGATCGGCAACGGGTGGGGCCCATCTATCAGCAGCTCGAAATGTTGTTGGCTCGAGACCAGCCCTGCATGTTCCTCTACTTCGTCGATACCCGTTACGTCGCGTACGATCCCACCCTGAAAAACCTGGGCTTCCCGGGTGAAGCGCTTCGGTCGCCCGTTACCTGGTTCCGAACCGGGTATGCGCCCTGACGGCGTGCGATCCATGCTGCCCAAGCGTATTCGAGAAGGATTGTGGCCGCGGCTGCTTGTGTCGCATATTGCCCTGGCCACCATTCCGGTCCTGATCGTTGGACTGCTCCTGCTTGCGACGGCCCGGGGCTCCATCGAAGATACGGTGGCCGACGGCAACCTGGAGGTGGCGCGCAGGGCGAGCAACGAGATCCGCCTGTACATCGAGCAAGCGCGTCGGGTGATCGATCTGGCCGCGGACAACATGGCCATGATCGACGCCACGGACGCCGTATACCAGAAGCTCATCGACAACCTGGTCATCCGTCAGGATTTTCTCAGCGAACTGGCCGTGCTGGACTTGGCGGGCCGGGAGCTGCTGACCACCCGTCTCGAAACCGGTTTGAGGACGCGGCATGATCTGGAACTCCCTTCGGGTGAGGCCACCGCGCTCTCCCCGGTGTTCATTTCCGATGACGGGCTTCCTGCGGTAACGATCACGGTGCCTGTGCGGCGTCTGGACGAACACTGGGGATTCCTGACCGCGCAGGTGAACCTCAAGGACATGTGGAACCTGGTGGACAACATACAGCTGGGAGAGGGACAGGCGGAAGGATTCGGCAACGCGTACGTAGTGACCGGAACCGGTCGACTGATCGCCCATCCGGAAAGGGACCGGGTGTATCGTCAGGATGATCTGGCCGCGTCTCCTGTCGGACAGGCGCTGAACGCGCAGCAGAGCGGTACGCTTACCTACACCGGATCGCCGGGCGAAATGGTGGCCGCTTTCGCAACGGTCGAACCGCTCGGCTGGAAGGTCGTGATCGAACAACCTGCCGCCAGGGCCTTCGCCCGGTCGCAGGACATGATCGTGGGCATCACCGTGCTCATGGTCATCAGTGCGGCCGTCGCCTCGCTGATCGGCATCCTCGTCGTTCGCAAGATAGTCCGGCCGATTCATGAACTGGTTCGGGGCGCACAGCTGTTCGCCCGGGGCAGGTTGACCCACACCATAAAAACGTCGGGGCATGGGGAGCTGGCCACCCTGGCCCGGGAATTCAACCAGATGGCCCGGGAACTCGTAGAGAAGGAACGCCGCCTCAAGCAGGCCGAGCGCATGGCAACGCTGAGCGAGTTCGCCACCATCCTGTCCCACGAGATTCGGAACCCGCTCAACTCCATGATCATCAACCTCAGGATCCTCAAACGGGACATGGAAAAACAGCATGGAGACTCCGGAAGCCAGGGTGGGCGGCACTATGAGAAGGTGATTTCTGAAATCTGGCGTATCGACAGCCTCGTCGAGCACTTCCTGACCTATGCGCGGCCGCCCGACCTGGCTCCCTTCGCCCGCGACATAAACGCATTGCTTGACGAGGTGATGGCCACCCACGAGGGCACAGCCCGGGAACGGGGGGTGCGCATCGTTCCCCGGTTCTCCGAAGGTCAACTGATGGCTTCCGTCGACATCGACCAGATCAAGCAGGTGTTTTTGAATATCATGCTGAATGCCTTCGATGCTATGGAAGAAGGCGGGACGCTGACGATCTCCACACGGCGGATACTTCCCCGGCAAAGCGGGGATTTGACCTTGGGCCATATCGAAGAAAGTCCCCATGTCGACGTAAAGTTCGAAGATTCCGGAAGCGGTATTGATCCCGACCGGCTGGAGCGTATATTCGAGGTGTATTACACGTCCAAGTCCAACGGTACGGGACTGGGCTTGCCCATTGCCCAGCAGATCGTGGAGAAACACGGAGGTCGGATCTCGGTGGAAAGCGAACCCGGGGCGGGGACGGCCTTCACTCTGTCCCTTCCCGCATTGGAGGAAGACGCGGCCAATCCGGTCGCCGGACAACCATCCGAGTTCGTCGGCACGAAGCAGTCGAATCCTCGGGAAGCGTGAAACAGAGGACTTTCATGGAACGCATTCTGATCGCGGAAGATGACCGCAACACCCGTGAGGGACTGGTCGAGTTGCTTTCGGACGAAGGTTATGAGGTGACCGGGGTGGCCGATGGCGAACAGGCGTACGAAACCGCCCGCAAGCGTCGGTTCGACATTCTGCTTACGGACATGAAAATGCCCCGCGTCAACGGTCTGAACCTGATCAAGCGGGTGACCGGCGCCTCGCCTGATACGCGTATCATCATGATGACGGCCTTCGCCACGGTGGAGACGGCTGTCAAAGCCATGCGCGACGGCGCCTTTTCCTACCTGACCAAACCGCTGAAGGTCGAGGAACTGCTCGCCACCATCCAGGGCGCGCTGCAGGAGAAGCAGAACAGGCGGCGGATGGAGGAGTCGACGGGCGCTTCGTCCATCCCGGTCCCGAAAATCATCGGGGAAAGCGAGCAGATCAAGGATATTTTCGAACGGGTGGAAAAGGTCGCCAGGGCCAATACCACGGTTCTTCTGCTCGGCGAAAGCGGTACGGGCAAGAGCCTGATCGCCCGTGCGATACACGCCAAGAGCTACAGAAGGGACCGTCCTTTCGTGGACGTTAGCTGTGCATCCCTGCCAGAGGGCCTGCTGGAAAGCGAACTCTTCGGGACTGAAAAGGGGGCGTATACCGGTGCGCTTAACACGACCCGCAAGGGGTATTTCGAGCGGGCAACCGGCGGGACGATCTTCTTGGATGAGATCGGAGAGATAAGCAGCGCCGTTCAGGTCAAGCTGCTCCGCGTGCTGCAGGAACGCCGATTCGAAAGACTGGGCGGAACCGAACCGCTGCATGTCGATGTCCGGGTGGTCGCGGCGACCAATCGGAACTTGGAGGACGCGGTTGCCGAAGGGCGCTACCGGCAGGACCTCTACTATCGGCTCAACGTCATCCCCATCGTGGTGCCGCCCTTGCGCGAACACCGGGACGACATCCCGCCGCTCATCGCATATTTCATCCGAAAATACGCGGAGGAGAACGGGCTCGGAAAAAAAACCATGTCCGACGATGCGTTGGAGATCTGCATGGGTTATGACTGGCCCGGCAACATCCGGGAAGTGGAAAATGCCATTGAGAGCGCCGTGGTGTTGAGCGAAGGGGAACGCATCCTGCCTGAACATCTGCCCAATCTTGCGCAGACCCCCGCCATCGTGTCGAATACCGTTCCTCCCCAGGGTACGCTCAGGGATTCCAGGGGACTGGCCGAGAAACGCCTCATTCAACAGGCGCTGAGCGAGTCGGGCGGCAATCGTAGGAAGGCGGCGGAAGCGCTAGGCGTGACGGTCAGAACCATCCAGTACAAGATCAAGAAATACAACCTGTAGTACCGGAACCACTCGCCGCGTGAGGGTCACCCGCCAGGGTGTAGCCTGTTCAACCAACGCTACCCGGAGACGAACCATCTCTGTATCCGTCGTGATTCCAACCTACAACAGGGAGAGCCGGTTGCCGGCGGCGATCCGATCCGTCCTGGGCCAGTCGCTTCCGCCTTCGGAAATCATCGTGATCGATGATGGTTCCACGGATGCGACCCCGGCCCTTATGGCGCAGTTCCCGGAGGTACGATACATTCAACAGGAGAACCGGGGCGTCAGCGAGGCCCGGAACCATGGCATCCGCCTGGCTAAGCACGAATGGATCGCCTTTCTCGACTCGGATGACGAATGGCTTCCCCGTAAACTGGAAAAGCAGTGCGATGCCGTTGAACGCCAGTCCAAATACCGATTTTGCCACACCGATGAAGTCTGGATCCGGAACGGCCGGCGGGTCAACCCCATGAAGAAACACGCCAAATACGGAGGCCGTATTTTCAATCAGTGTCTGGCCCTGTGCGTCGTTTCACCGTCTTCCGTCCTCTTGCACCGCGACCTGTTCGCGTGCTACGGCCTGTTTGATCCGGAACTGCCGGTTTGCGAAGACTATGACCTCTGGCTGCGGATATGCGTGCGGGAACCCGTGCTGTACGTAGACGAGCCGTTGTTGTTGAAGTTCGGTGGTCATGCGGACCAGTTGTCGCGCGCCTACTGGGGTATGGATCGGTTCCGCATACGGGCGCTGGAGAATCTGATCCGGAGCGGCGTGCCGGAAGGCGAAGCGCTGGCTGGCGCGCTGGAGACCCTTTGCCTTAAAATCGACATATACGCCAACGGCGCGGAAAAACGGGGCAGATGCGAGGAAGCAGGCAAATACAGGGAGAAGAAGCGGTACTTCGAGGACCGATTCGCCACCCTGCTGCGCGGATGATCATGTGAAAAAACTTTCACAAACCTTCCGAGCGGGTTTTCGGTTTCAGGCCTGCGTTGTCCTGTTTTTCAGCCCTTGAACACGTAAAGTAGCCCTTCGTCGGACGAATAGGCGGCTTGCGGCGATTTCGGCATGTTTTTTGCAACTTAACATAGGATGAGTGTATTTCTGTCGCAGGTTGTGCGACTGAGTGCGTTTGCAGTTGCTTGATCCGCGGATATGCCGGTAGCCTTGAAATAGAGTCGTATAATGAGACGCATCGCCTATCTATTGGTCCTATGTTTCGGCCTGACGCCCATCGCCGCGCATGCGGTTACGTCCGGCAAAGTCACGGGATTCGTCCGGGACGCGGCCACACGGGATCCGTTGGCAGGGGTCACCGTACGTATTGAAGGAACCGAATTGAGGGCGATATCCGGATTGAACGGCGAGTATTTCATGCTGAACGTTCCCGTGGGCACCTACCGGATTGCGGTCCAGATGATCGGTTACCTACCCGTCCGAACCCAAGACCTGACGGTGCACAGCGACCGCTCCACGCGGATTGACTTCGAACTGGAAACGACCATCCTCGACGTGACCGAACCGGTAACGATCACGGCGTCCAGAACTTCCGCCCGGGCGGACCTGACTGCCTCGAGCGAGTTGATTGTTCCGCGCGAAATCGAATCCTTGCCCGTAACGGACCTGTCGGATCTGATCTTTCTTCAGAACGGGGTTGTCCGGGACGCTGAAGGCGATTTGCATGTCCGTGGCGGCCGGGGAAACGAAATCTCCTACTACGTGGACGGCACCTCGCTGGAGGACCCCCTGCTGGGGGGCATGGGTACCCATATCCAGCTGGATTCGGTAGCGGAACTGATCATCAACCGGGGCGGCTTCAACGCGCAGTACGGGGAGGCCATGTCGGGCGTCGTCAATATCGTCACCCGAGAAGGTAGCGGTCCCCTTTCCGGATCCCTGCGGGGCGCGACCACCTTTCAGTCCCAGTACGACCTGGAAGCAGGGCGTTACGGTGGGGCTTCGCCCGGAAGGGGAGGCCGCCTGGAAGGAACATTGAGCGGCGCGTTGCCCCGACTCAGGGATGCCGGCGGCTTTTTTCTCTCGGGCCAGGTGTTGAGCGATGGGCACCACATCCCGCACAACAGCCGTTCACTGACCACAGTGGCGGGGAACCTGGTGTTCAAACCCTATCCGCTTCTCAAGCTGAAGATCAGCGGACACTACTACCGTCAACGTCACTTTCAATATGACCATCGCAGTCAGAACGGGCTTTCTTACGATTTCAACCCGGATGGACTTCCGGAAAGACAAGCCCGAAGCCATGCCCTCAACCTGTCCGTCACCCAGAACATCAGCCCGCGTCTTTTCTATACGGCCCGGTTTTACCGGTATTCCACCAACAGTACGCTGGTTCCCACCATGCTGACGGACGATTACTGGACGCAGTGGCCGGGATATTCGGAAGACGATCAAGGCAATTACAACGGATCGATCTACGAGTCGACCCAATTGCCGTCCGAACGATTCGGAGGACTGCCGTTCACCGAGGGCAAC
Source organism: bacterium (assembly GCA_965200485.1). Lineage (GTDB taxonomy): Bacteria > JAAXHH01 > JAAXHH01 > JAAXHH01 > JAAXHH01 > JAAXHH01. Next base: position 1,052,266 of record CBDAUD010000002.1, on the reverse strand, counting down.
GACTATTTCCCGCTGTATCGGCATACGCGGGCTACCTACTACGGCGCCAGGGCGGACGTGAGCGGACAGGTCACCTATTGGAGCCAGTTCCGGGCAGGCGCCGAAGCGCAGTGGTATCGGCTGGACTGGGACGAGCGGTCGTTTCTGCAGTCTGCGCCGCAGGGACAGCGGTACTCCGTCAATCCCGTGGAAGGCGCTCTCTATCTGCAGAACAAGCTGGAGTTGAGCCGGTTGATTGTGGACGCCGGCTTCCGCGCGGACTATCTGGACACGAGCCAGCGGTTTTTCGTCGATCTGCCGTCGGGTCAGGCCGAGCAAAAGGACAACTCGACCAAGATACGGCTGAGTCCGCGCCTGGGCATTTCACACGCCTTCACGTCCAGAAGCCTTGTCCGCTTCAACTACGGCTACTTCTTTCAGCCACCGGAGTTCCGCTATGTCTACACCAACCTGCAACGCGATTTCAGCGGAGATTCTCCGCGTCTGGGAAACCCGGACCTTGCCCCCCAGAAAACGGTGGCTTACGAATTCGGCCTGGAACATATGCTGCCCGGGGACGTCCGAATCGGCCTCACAGCCTCCTACAAGACCATTTCGAACCTTACGTCGGCGGCACAGGTCCAGTATCCCGGCGGGACGTATTTTATCTTCAACAACGCGGATTTCGGTACGGTGCGCAGTGCCGAGTTCATTCTGAAGCGCAGTGTGTCGCGCACGCTTTCGGGATTCCTGAATTACACTTATTCCATCGCGCGGGGAAGCGTTTCTGCTACCCAGGAGCTCGTTGATCGGGTCAATCCGTCCCAGCAAGGGTATTTCCCGCTTGCTTTCGACCAGCGACACACGGTAAAGGCGGTAGTGAACCTGCTGGCTTCCGATAGTACGCGGCAACGGTTCATAGGCATCCCGCTTCGCGGATGGGGAGTTTCCCTCGTGGGATACTACGGCAGCGGCTTGCCCTACACGCCGACCAACGCCCTGCGGGAACAGACGCAACGCGCGCCGAATCAGGCGTGGTTGCCCGCCTTTGTCAATCTCGACCTGCGTCTCAAAAAGCGCATGAAAGCCGGCCGGTTCGACTACACCCTGTTTTCGGAAGTCCGCAACGTGTTTGATCGCCGGAACGTCGTGCGCGTCTACGCCAATACAGGACGTCCAGGAGATGACGGGTACACCCTGGAGTCCTTCGCCGGCCGTTCGCAGGAGTTCATTCGTCTGAGGCGGTTGTTGAGCCTCGATCCCCAGCATTACGCTCCGCCCCGCGAAATCCACCTCGGTTTCGAAGTCGGCTTCTAAAGCGCTTCGCCGTTAGAGCGGTTTGGCCCGCTGTACCAGTTGCAGCGGAGCGCCTTCCGGGTCTCGGAAGAAGAGCAGGAGATTCTCGCCAGAACGCGCGGGCGGTCCTTCCACGATCACGCCTTTCGATTCCAGGGCGGCGACGGCTTCGTCCATGTCATCCACGTTGAAGGCCAGGTGGACGTGGGCGGTACGGATGCTGGCCAGCTGCGTGTCGTCTCCGACCGGCATCGGGATGATCTCGATGTGGCCGGTGCCCGCGGGATCCCGTACAAAGTAGATGTTCGTATCGCTGCCGGGATTGTTGAACTTGAGCGCGACCTCAAAGCCCAGCACATCGCAGTACCACTGCGCCGCGGCGTCGGTGTCTCGGTAGGCCACGGCAACGTGCTCCAGGGAATGAATCTTTACCAAGGTGATGCTCCTTCCTGTTCAGGCGTGAACTGCAATCTGCCGCAATCGCAAGGTGCCGGACCAGGGATCGATTGCGACGGGACTCAACACGATTTCTTCTCCCGGTGAAGGACGCCCCTCCACCTTGATCGCCATGCGCGATCCGTAGTCCGGAAATTCGACGAGCACGTTTCGTTCACGTGGTTCGAGGACGATTGCCCTGATGTGGACGTCTTTCTGCTGTTCGAGGTGTTTCAGGAGCCAATACCATTCTCGCCGTGACTGGATCTTCGTCAATATCCTGCTGCGTTCGACGGCGGACAATTCGTCCATCATGTCATCGGTATCGTACGCCGGCCCGTCGTTCGAAAGAGCGCCCGTCAGCTGTCGCTGAAGAACCAGATCGGCGTAACGGCGGATCGGCGAGGTGATCTGGCAGTAGGTTTCCACACCGAGTGTGGCGTGCGGACTGCACTTGAGGCTCAGTTCCAAGGGTTTCATTCTTCTCAGGACCTTGAAACGCCAGACCGCGTCCTGCGTTGACGGTTCCAAATCGCGCAGATCGGAAGCGACCTGCGTGCGGTAGATCGCCGGGATTTCGCGTTCGTTCAGATAGGCCGCCGCGCTTTGGTTCGCGAGGATCATCAGCTCCGATACGATGTGCTCCGATCGCGTAGAGGTGTCCCGGTGCTTGATCCGGATACGTTTCCGGTCATCGACCTTGATCGAGACTATGCTCCGTTCCAGTGCGACCGCGCCCTGGTCGATGCGTCGCTGATAGAAATAGTCCACAGCCTCATTGAGGATCTGCAGCACCTGGGCGGCGGGTTGTTCGACCGACTCCAGCAGACGGTTCGCTTCGTCGTAGGACAGCCGGGCCCGGTTCACGATCACGGAAGGCACGATCCGGGTTTCCACCAGCTCGAAATCGGCTGACAGCGAGAAAAAAAAACTCATGGCGCATCGTCGCGCCCCTTCAAGCAGCGCACAGTGGTCCTGGGACAGCGTCGAGGGCAGCATGGGGACGTGCCTGTCCGGCAGATACAGCGACGACATACGCTCCCGGGCGGCGAGATCAAGCACCGAATCCCGTGGTATGAGGTTGGCCACGTCGGTGATATGCACGCCGATTCGGTATCCGTCCTCCGTCCGTTCGGCGGAAAGGGCGTCGTCTATGTCCCGCGTGGACGGGTCATCTATCGACAGGACCGTCAAACCGGTCAGATTCTCCCGTCCTTCTTCCGAAGCTTGGAGGGAGGCGGCATATTCCAATACCTCATCCGTGAAATCGGTCGGTATGTCGTAACGCAGCAGATCGAGGTTCTCGTCTTCGTCCCAGATACCCTTCCGCACCATTACCGAAAAGGCGACGCGTTGCGTGTCGTTTCCCGAAAGCGCGGACAGCTCTTTAAACAGCGGGCGCACCTCGTCGACACCGGGGTACTCGTCGCCCTCGATCACGTATTGCTTGAGATGCGCATACCAGCGCTGCTGACGGTTTGTCAGGGAAGAAGGGTCCCGGTCCTGCACGCCGTCGTCCGACAACCACCGGTCGAACGCTTCCCGCTCGTTTTCCCTTGCCCGCCGGTTCGCCTGTTTTTCTATGATGTGCTCGACCTGCTCGGACGTGCGGGTAACAAATCCGCCGTCCCGCTGGGCGAAGTAGAGGCACGGTCCGCTCAGATGCAGCCACAGGGCCGCCCGCTGTTCCGACGATCCGGGTTCGCCCCAGTACAGTTCGCCGATGTCTTCGCAGGTAACTGCACCGGGATCGTCCTTCAATACCTCCCAGACTTCTTCAAGATCGAAGGATCCGGCTTGTTCCTCGATTTTCCGGCGGACCTTGAGCATTTCGGACAGATCGCGCAATCGAATCCCGGTACGCAGCAGGATCGTTTCCGCAGGGATGTCCGTGACCCGGTTGGCAGAAGTCGCCACCCTGAGCTTCTTCCGGGAGCCCGCCTGCAGCATGCCGGTTTGCGTTTCTCCGCGATGACGGAAGATGACCAGTTCGCCCGTGTGCAACGGATGCTCTCTTGTATAGGGTGGATCCACGCGGTATACGGACATTCGACCAACTTATCCTGGTTTCGAACCCTATCGAAGTCAAGGGAATTCACCGGTGGAAGGTATGCGGGTTGACTTCCGGCAGCCGATGGAATATCATGCCGTAAACTAAGCTGCGGCAGGCAGTATTGAGACGATTCGAAGGGGACGAAGATGATTTTCGAACAGATACTGAACGGTGGCGACCGAAACTTCGGCTACCTGGTGGCCGACGAGAAAACCCGTAAGGCGGCGGCGGTGGATCCATCGTACCGGCCCGAATACTACATACAGCGCGCCGGTGAACTGGGTGTGGAACTGGCCTACGTCATATGTACGCATTCCCACCACGACCACGTGAACGGCAACGATCATCTCATCGAAGCCCTGGGTATCGACGTGGTGATGTACCGGGACGCGGCGTATTTCTACGATATTGAAGTGACCGACGGCGAGGTATTCAAGCTGGGCACGCTCGAGATGCAGGTGATCCATACCCCCGGTCACTGCGAGGACGGCATGTGCCTCCTGATGGAAGACAAGCTGATCACCGGAGACGCGCTCTACGTGGGCAAGGTGGGTGGCACCGCCACCGAGGAAGAGGCGAGGAAGTGCTATGACAGTCTAAGGCGCCTGATGGAACTCGACGACGCCGTCGGCGTTTATCCGGGCCATGACTTCGGGGTGAAGCCTTCGTCGACCATCGGCTACGAAAGAGAAAACAACCCCTTCATCCTGCAACCCACGTTTGAGGACTTCCTGGACCTGAAGGCAAACTGGGCGGTTTACAAAAAGAAACACAACATACCGTAGTGGGCGGTGCGATCGGATGCCTGCCCCTTCGTCAGGGCTTCCTGAATCAGGCACCGCGAGCATACCGGCAGGACGGTCTACAGGTCTACCCGATAACGGCATTTCCACTTCGTATCCCACTGGTAAAGGGGATCGCCCGGCGGAATGGGAACGGTCTCCACCAGCGTGGAACCGACGATCTCACAGGTTCGTCTGGACGCCGTATTCTCCGGGTTGCAGGTGATCCAAAGCGGGTTGATGCCGTGCGCCCGGGCGAGCGGCAGGACGAGCAGACAACTTCGGGCGGCCAGTCGTCGGCCGGGGTATGGCGGATCCACAGCGTAACCGATATGCCCCGCGTACTTCTCTATATGCTCCGTCTGGCCGATGCGCAGGGAAAGCCCTCCCATCACGGTCGCAGGTTGGACCGGAGACACCATGTCGAAAATGTACTCGGGCACCAGGCCCCGTCTCGCATCGCCCCGCATCGTCCTGCGAAGCAGCAGCTGCAGATCGCCATCCGCGAGTACGCCCGGATCGAGAAATCGAAACGGATCGCGCTCGACCGTAAATCGGTTTCTTAGGCCGGCTATCAGCAGACTGATGCTTTTCATTGCTTGAGCACGTAGACTCCTCCCTCCCGGCTTCGACTAACCAGGGAAGACGGATGGTCCACGCCCCTGTCGCGGCTGTTCAGTACGGCTGTTCAGTATCGATAGTGATCGGGTTTGTAGGGACCTTCGATCGGAATACCGATGTAGTCCGCCTGGTTGCGGGACAAGCGGGTCAGCTTCACGCCCAGCTTGCGGAGGTGCAGCCTGGCCACCTCCTCGTCCAGATGTTTGGGCAGGGTCGTAACACCGACTTCGCGGTCGTGGCGGCGCAGGTCGATTTGCGCGATCACCTGGTTGGTGAAGGAACTGGACATGACGAATGAAGGATGGCCCGTGGCGCACCCCAGATTGACGAGTCTTCCCTCGGCGAGCAGGTAGATGGCATGGCCGTCGGGAAATAGGTATTTGTCCACCTGCGGCTTGATGTGCTGTTTTGCAATGCCAGGGTAGTTCTCCAGGGCGTCCACCTGGATCTCATTGTCGAAGTGGCCGATGTTGCAAACGATGGCCTGGTCCTGCATGCCCTCCATATGCTCGATCCGGATGATGTCCCGGTTGCCCGTCGTCGTGACGAAAATCTGACCCTGGGCCAGCACGTCTTCGAGCGTCGTCACTTCATAGCCCTCCATAGCGGCCTGAAGCGCGCAGATCGGATCGATTTCCGTCACCACCACGCGGGCCCCGAATCCACGCATCGACTGGGCGCATCCCTTGCCCACGTCTCCGTATCCGCAGATGACCACGGTTTTTCCCGCGACCATCACGTCCAGCGCGCGTTTGAGCCCGTCGGCGAGCGATTCGCGGCAGCCGTACAGGTTGTCGAACTTCGATTTGGTCACCGAGTCATTGACGTTGATGGCCGGAAACAGGAGCTTGTCGTCCTGCATCATCTGATACAGCCTTTGGACGCCGGTTGTCGTCTCTTCGGAAACGCCTCGTATGTTCGCGCTCATTTCATGCCAGAATCGCGGGTTTCCGGCCAGTTTCAGCCTGAGCACCTCGTTGATAATCTGCATTTCCCGGTTGTCGGTCGGCTCGTCCAGGATCGAAGGGTCGTCCTCGGCTTCCACGCCTCGGTGAATGAGCAGGGTGGCATCGCCGCCGTCGTCCACGATCTGCGTGGGACCGGTTTCGCCTTCGAAGGTCAGCGCCTGCAACGTGCAGGCCCAGTACTCTTCCAGGCTTTCTCCCTTCCAGGCGAAGACGGGAACGCCGTCGGCGGCGATGGCGGCCGCCGCATGGTCCTGGGTCGAGAAGATGTTGCAGGAGGCCCACCGCACCTCCGCTCCCAGCGCCTTGAGCGTTTGGATGAGTACGGCGGTCTGAATGGTCATGTGGAGGGATCCCATGATGCGCGTGTTTCTGAGCGGCTGTTCGCGGCCGTACTTTTCCCGGACGGCCATCAGTCCGGGCATTTCCTGTTCGGCAATGGCGATTTCGTGTCGACCCAGTTCCGCGTCGGGGGGCTCAGCCACTTTGTAATGCAGGCCGGAATAGTCGGGCAATTCGATGGTAGTCTGCACTTCCTGCGCCATGTAAGGACTCCTTGGTACTGTGCTATCGGTCTGTGGGCACACCGTATCGCGATCGCGCGTATGATCGCACCAAATTACGCATGTCATTATACGATGTTGCCGCTTTGAACGCAACAACCACATGGGTGGTCAACCGGTCCGATACAGGGTTTGGTCCGGTTGTTCGTGCCATCCTACAGCGGGCGTTTTGCAGAAATCGCTTGATCACCCCGGTTCGGCATCTTATGATCTTTATCCGACAACCGACCATCGCGGCGCATGCGATGCATGCGCCGCGGCACCTGCTTTACCCAAGCGACCACGACGCCGGACTTGGATTACGCCCGGACACCGCACGCGGACGGTACGCATGATCGATCAGGCTTTGCTGGACATACTGGCCTGTCCGGAGACCAAGGAAGAAGTCCGTGTCGCGTCCGAAGCCGTCGTCGAAGCGGTCAATGGTTTGATCCAGGCCGGCGCGCTGGTCAACCGGGGCGGTGAAAAGGTGACCGAATCTATCGACGGTGGACTGGTGCGGACCGATGGAAAGTACCTTTATCCCATCAGGGAAGGGATCCCGGTCATGTTGATAGACGAAGCAATACCGCTTCCCGTCGAGGCGATTGGCAACTGATCGGCGATTTCCGCGCCGCTCGGTTCAGTTCCCCTTCGTAAACATACAGGCGACACGACATGTCTCAAGGATCCGATCCCTACGCGCTGCTTCCCGAGCACGTGAAAGAACCGCCCGGCGACCGCTGGTCGACGATCCGGCAATTGGGACCAGGCCTGCTGCTGACCGGTTCGATCGTGGGTTCCGGAGAACTGATTGCCTCTACGCGTCTCGGCGCCGAGGTCGGCTTCGTGGTGCTCTGGCTGATCCTCCTGAGCTGCGCGGTCAAGGTGCCGGTTCAGAGCGAACTCGGGCGGCACGCCATCGCAACGGGACAGACTACTTTCGTGGCGTTCAACCGGGTACCCGGTCCGAGGCTGCGCGTTTCGTGGCTCGTGTGGGGAAGCCTGCTGCTCCTGTTGTGGAGCACGATGCAAATCGGCGGCATCCTGGGAACGATGAGCCTGTCGCTGGATCTCATCTTTCCGTCCCTCGGCAGTACCACGTTCTGGGTGATCTTGCTCACGCTCGTCGGCATGGGTCTGGGCCTCGTGGGACAGTACCTGACACTGGAACGGATCACTACCGTCCTGGTAGCCCTGTTTACCTTTACCACGCTGGCCAGCGCCTTGTTTCTCTTCTGGACGCCCTACGCCGTATCGCCCGAGGCGCTCCTGGACGGGTTGCGCTTCGCCCTGCCGGCGGACGGAGCCGTAACGGCTTTCGCCGTCTTCGGCATCACAGGCGTAGGCGCTTCTGAACTGTTGCTATACCCCTACTGGTGCGTTGAAAAGGGTTATGCCCGGGCTGCGGGTCCCCGGGACGGCAGTGCGGCCTGGCGCGCACGCGCCCTGGGCTGGATCGCTGTGATGAAGAAAGACGTGTGGCTGTGCCTGGTAATCTACACGCTGGCTACCCTGGCCTTCTTCTTTCTGGGCGCGGCTGTGCTCCATTCCCAGGGATTGATTCCGGAGGGTTTCGCCGCCGTGCAGATCCTCTCCGGCATGTATACCGAAACGCTGGGCAACTGGGCGTTCTACCTGTTTGGCGCCGGCGCTTTCGTGGTACTCTTTTCGACCTATTTCGTGACCATCGTGGGTCAGTCGCGCATGTTGGCAGACGCCCTTTCCGTACTCGGATTCGTAACCTACACGCGGCCAGACGAAAGGCAGCGCGTCGTACGGTTGATCGGTTTCCTGCTGCCCGTGGTCTACGCCGTGCTGTTCGTTATCTGGTCCGCGCCGGTCACGATGGTGATTATCGGCGGGCTGATGCAGACGATCCTGCTGCCGGCTATAGGATGGGCGGCGCTTTATTTCAGTCGAACCACAGCCAGGGAAGCCGGCGTTCCGCCGTCCAGGTCTCTGCTGATTGCCTTGGCGGCTTCCACGCTCGTGATGGCCGTTTTCGCTGTTTATGCCGTTTGGGTGAGGTTTTGATCGACGCGGACCAGAGGTCCGGTTCCAGGGCGTTGGCCGTTGACCGCGTGCCGATCAGTTCAGTCCGGCATCCTGGTCCCGTGCCCGGCTTGACGGGTCCCGCGACCGGGCCGGACCGTATCCGCCGCCGCCGGCGGACAGGGCGACGATGTGGTCTCCGGGCAGAATGGGTACCTCGGTCTCCTTGGATTTCAGCATCCGCTCCCGGCCATTGGATACCACTTTGTAGCAGTGCGGCAGGCCCGGCGCACCGCCGAACAGGCCGAAAGGCGGATTGATCACGCCGTCGCCCGCCATGTTGAGTTTCGCCGGTTCATCCCCCTCGTAGACCATTTCGAAAATCGCACCCAACCCGCCCCGCCAGGTCCCGTCTCCTCCTGATCCGGGTCGCAGGTCGTTCCGGACGATCCTGAAGGGGAAGCGCTCCTCGGTGATCTCCACGCTGGGACTGCGGATCGCCCCGGCCACGTTGACCTCGCCCACGCAGGACCAGCCGTCGTATCCGCGGGACGCACCTCCGCCCCCGCGACCGAAGAAGAAGTGCCAGATGAAGCGGTTTCCCGTCCGCGGGTTGCTTCCGCTGATGGCAAAACGAAGTCGGCGGGAAAAACCCGCGTTCACGGCCTCGGGAGCGACCTGGGCCATCGCCTTGAACACGGCTTCCACGATCTCTTCGCCGCAGTGGTTGGTGCTCATGCAGACCGGCGCCGGGGGATGCGGGTTCACGATCAGGCCCTGGGGCGCGACGACCTTCAAAGGACGCATGGATCCCTCGTTCTTGGGGACATCGGACGGCGCCATGTACATGATGGCAACGTGCGCAAGGGACCGGGTATTGGCGTAGGCGCTGTTGATGAAGCCGGTGACCTGCGGACTCGAATCGCTCAGATCGATGGTCATGGTGTCGTCCCTGATCGCAACCCTGGCGCGGATTGGAATCGATCTGGCATCGAAACCGTCGTCGTCAAGCAGCGTTTCGCCGAAATACACTCCGTCCGGCCAGCTCAGGATCAGTTGCCGGATTCGTCGTTCCGCGCTGTCCATAATGGCTTCTACAGAGGACATCAGGCCACCTGTGCCATAGTCGTCGAGGAGTGCCTGAAGGCGCCGGGCGGCGATCTGCACCGACCCGATCTGGGCGTGCAGATCACCGGAGAAGTTCTCCGCGTGGCGTACATTGACTGCGAGCATGCGCAGCAGGTCTTCACGCGGCCGGCCGGATTCGTGCAATCTGACGGGCGGGATGCGGAGCCCCTCCTGATACAGTTCACTGGCGGAGGGATTGTATCCGCCGTGGGTTCCCCCGCCGATATCGCTGTGATGCGCCCGGTTTACCGCGAAGAACAGCAGGGTCCCGTCCCGGAATACGGGATAGATCGTTGTGATGTCGGGAAGGTGACTTCCGCCGAAGTAGGGGTCGTTCAGGATGAACAGGTCCCCCTCGTTGATCTCGTCTCCAAAATAATCGCATACCGCTTCGACAGAAGGAGGCAGGGCGCTTATATGGACCGGGATTCCTTCTCCCTGCGCCACGAGTTGTCCCCTGGCGTCAAGGATCGCGGTCGAGAAGTCCCGGCTGGAGTTCAGAATCTGCGACATGGAAGTGCGGATCATGACATCGGCCATTTCGCGGGCGATCGACTCCAGACGGTGTGCCACGACCGATTGCGTAATCGGATCCGATTTGGCCGATGCCGCATCCGGCTTGGCGGGTGCGACGACCAGGACCATGCCGCCGTAGGGATCAACCTCAAGACGGTCGCCCGCTTCGACGAGTATGGTGGTGAAGTCGGATTCTACGATGGCGGGTCCGTGTATCGCGACGCCGGGTTCGAGGCCATCGGCCGCAAATACGTCGGCTTCGATCCACGTGCCTGCGTAGATGCGCCGTGTGCCTTTGCGCGGAACCGCGTTCGAACCCGTTTCCTCTTTTCGAGGCAGGACAACCGTCGGCAGCTGCCCCGTTACGGTGGCACGCAGCGTGACCAGGCGAATCTCCTGATCGAGCTGGTGGTAGGAATAGAGGGTTCGGTACCGTTCGTGAAACAGCGCCGCCCAGGAGCGACGAATGGCTTCATCGTCCTGGGACAGATCCGGGATGTTCACATTCACTTCGTAAATCTGGTCGAGATACCGCATGTCCGCCGTGAACCGTACCGAGATATCCTCGTCTCCCAGATCCTGGCGCTTCAGCTGTGCGATGCCCTGTCCTGCCAGGCGATCCGTCAATTTCCTCACCTCGTCCAGGTCGACAACATGCAGGCTTTCCGTGAAGGACTGGGCGAAATCGTACCGGAGATCGGAGGCCAGCATGCCGTAAGCCGACAGCACGGGCGCCGCCCGGGGAAGGTAGACCCTGCGGATTCCGGTCTTGCGGGCGACCTTGCTCACGTGCAGCCCTGCCGCGCCCCCGAAGGCGAGCAGGGAGAAATTGCGGGGATCGCCACCACGACGTACGGTCAACAGCCGTATGCCTTCGGCCATGGCCGTGGTCACGACGTCGAGCACACCGAACGCCGCTTCCTCAAGGCGCAGACCCAGGAGTGCGGCAACGTGCGTCTCCATGGACTTTTCGGACAGTTCCGGGTACAAACGCGTCCTGCCACCGAGGAAATTGGTTGCATCGAGATACCCGAGCACCAGATTTGCGTCGGTAACCGTGGGCTGATCACCGCCTTGTCCGTAACACGCCGGTCCCGGATCGGCGCCCGCGCTTCGCGGGCCGACATGGAGCGTTCCACCTTCGTCCACCCGCCCGATGCTGCCGCCGCCCGCCCCCAGCGTGTGGAGATCGATCATCGGTACGGCGATTTTCCATCCGCCTTCGTAGTGTTCCCCGGAAACTCGGGGATCGCCGCCTTCGATCACGGAAATGTCCGTGCTCGTCCCGCCCATGTCGAAGCCAATGAGGTCTTGCTCGCCGATCAGGCGTCCGTAGGCCACGGCGCCGCTGACGCCGCCGGCCGGACCGGAGAGTATGGCTTGCACGGCCTGTCGTGCCGCCATATCAAGCGGTGCGACCCCTCCATTGGACGTCATCGTGAGTACATCGCGTTCGAGACCCAGGCCCGCGGTCTGATCCCGCAAGCGTCGAAGATACCGGGCGTAGACGGGGCCTACGTAGGCGTTTACGGCCGTGGTGCTCAGGCGGTCGTATTCCTTGATCTGAGGCAGGATCTCGGAGGAGAGCGAGAGATGCAGATCGGGATAGCGGCACCGGATGCGTTCACCGACCAGCCGCTCGTGAACCGGGTTCAGGTAGGAGAAGATGAGGCAGACCGCCACGGACTCCACGCCCGCCCGAACGAACTCGTCCATCAATGCGTCGAGCGCGCCGGAGTCTACGGGTGTCTGGACGGTGCCGTCGCTTAGAATACGTTCTTCGAGCGTACGCCGCAGCGCGCGGGGAACCAACGGCTCAACGGGGGTCATCCTCAGATTGTATCGGTCTTCTTTCAACCCTTCCCGGAGTGCCAGCAGGTCCCGGAAGCCTTCGGTTGTGATCAGACCTACCCGTGCGCCCTTGCGTTCTAGCAGGGTGTTGGTGGCGACGGTGGTGCCGTGGATAAAAAGACGCGTTCGGGCCAGCAGCTCGCCCGCGGAAAGACCATAGGCAGTCCCGACGTCGCGGAGGCCCTCCATCACGGCTTCGGAAGGCGCGTGCGGGGTCGACGCGGTCTTGAAATACCGGGGGGCGGAATCGCCTTCGGCCACGACGAAATCCGTGAACGTTCCGCCGACGTCTATGCCGATGGAAAAGGACCGCTGGCCGCCTTCCCTGGGCACGTTGCTCATCACAGCTCTCCAAGTTTCTCCGAATTGACTTGACCAGATACGAAGTGTGGTTTAACTCATCCGACGGCAGGCAGGCAGGCGGGTGCAGGACCGGCGATTGGAATCCAGACGGATCTTGCATGCCCGTACGAGGCTGACATTCGTTAAGGTTGAGTCCATGAATCCGGACCGTATCTTCAAGAAAAACGCGCATTGGATCAAGAGAAAACTGAACGCCGATCCCGGTTATCTCGATCGGTTGTCCCGGCGACAGCAGCCCGGCATACTGTACATTGGATGTTCAGACAGCAGGGTGATGCCAGAGGCCTTCATGGGGGCTGGACCGGGAGAGATATTCGTACATCGCAACGTGGGCAATCTGGTGCATCCCGCGGATCCGAATACCCGGTCGGCCATCATCTACGGCGTCGAGCATTTGCGCATAGGGCATATCGTGGTATGCGGTCACTATGATTGCGGCGCGGTCAAGGCGGTGCTGCAGTCGGATGACCTCGGTCCGCTCGAACCCTGGCTTCAGCACTTGAGAACGGTCAGACGGCGTCACGAAAGCGAACTGGCATCCATCCGGAATCCGGATGATCGGTGCGACCGCCTGGTTGAGTACAGTGTCCGTAGCCAGTGTGCCAACGTCCTCGCGCTGACCTCCGTACAGCGGTCGATCGAAGAAACCGGGCTGCAGGTGCACGGTTGGGTCTTCGACCTGCGCTGTGGTCTGATCAAGGATCTGGCCGTCCCAACGGGTCGTAGATGAGCCCGCCCGCAGGCCGAATGGGGTCAGGGTCAGCGGCCTGAATCAGTACAACCGGCCTGATCAGGCAGCTCCCGGCTGATTCCGCAACACCTTGCCGGCCAACGCGCCGGTGTGTTCCCCCTTTTCTATCACCATCGAGCCGTTGACCATCACGTAGTCGATGCCTGCCGCATACTGATGCGGATTCGTGAAGTCCGCCCGATCGATGACGGTCTCCGGATCAAAAACCACGAGATCGGCGACCAGCCCCACGTCGATCGTCCCCCGGTCGGAAAGGCCGAGCCTTCGTGCGGGCATGCCGGTCATTTTGTGCACGGCAACAGGCAGGTCGAACAACCGGCCATCGCGGGCGTACCTGCCGAGCACCCGGGGGAAAGTCCCATAATACCGGGGATGGGGAGCGGTTTCGCTCAGCGGGCCGTAATCGGCTGCGGCGCCACCGTCCGAGGCAACCATGACAAGCGGGTGGACCAGAACGGACCGGACTTCCTCCTCGCTCATGCCAAACCCCACCATGCCCACGCTCCCGTTCTCCGCAATGAGCAGTTCACGAACGAACTCGAAGGGGTCCTGGCCGCTGTCCAGGACGATCTCCGAGACGCGCCGGCCCACATAGTCCTGGTTCTCCGCCCTCGCCACCCGCGTAATCATCACGGCGCTCCAGTCGCCCAGCATGTCGACTTTCTCGACGGCTGCGCGTTTCATCAGGGGCAGCGTGTCCGGCGCCTGCAGGCGCTGCACGAACGCCTCGGTCCCCCCGGAGCGAAAACGGGTGGGGAACAGGTTCTGCAACGTGGTCGCGTAGGCGATGTAGGGGTACCTGTCCAGGGTGATGTCCATGCCTTCTCCGACCGCCTGTTCAATCATGTCGAAAGCCAAAGCGACTTTCTCCAGATTCCGCCTGCCGGACGCCTTGAAATGGGCAATATGAAGGGGAATCTCGGCTTTTCCGGCAGTACGGATCGCCTCGCCAACCGCTTCCAGGAGGTAATCGTCCTCGTTTCTCATGTGGGTGGCATAGAATCCATTGTACCCCGCCGCCATCTTGGCCAGTTCGGCGATTTCATCCTCGTCGGCGAAACTTCCCGGCGTGTATTCAAGCCCGGATGAAAGTCCACAGGCGCCCTCCGACATGGCTTGTTCCACGAGCGCTTTCATCGCATCCAGCTGCCGTGCGCCGACCGCTACGTTTTCGTTCCCTGCGACATGTCCTCTAATCGTGCCCTGTCCCGCCATGGACATGAAATTGAGCCCGATGCCCTGTCGATCCAGCGTGTCGAACAGGCCGGTGAAATCCGTCCATTCGATGTCCACGCCGTATCTCCGTCCGTAACCCTCCTGCAAAGACTTGCGCTGTGCTTCGTTCAGGGGCGCCAGCGATGAACCGTCCTGCCCCGCCACCTCCGTGGTCACACCTTGTCGGATCTTGCTTTCGGCCCTAGGTTCGACAAGCAGCGAAAGGTCGGTGTGGGAGTGAATGTCGATAAATCCCGGGCAGACTATCTTTCCCGAGGCATCGATCGTCCTGGCTCCGGTACCTCCCACCGTCCCTGTTTTTACGATGCGGTCTCCGACGATCGCAACGTCCGCGATTACGGGAGGTCCCCCCGTGCCGTCAATCATCGTTCCGCCGCGGATGACGACGTCGTAGTTTTGCGCCATCGCGCATCCGTCCAGCAAGCTGGACAGACCGCCCACGGCTACCCCGCCGCTCACCAGTCCCGTTTTCCTGAGAAAGGTTCGTCTCGACCATGCCATCCTGTAGTTCTCCTCCCTGTGGCAGACTGCAAGTAGAATCAGCAAGTCCGTTGAAACACGTATTGGAAAGCGCCGCATGCTACGGCGAACATCGCGGTAGCGCCAACCGGCACGGCTAACCGGTCATGCGTATTTTCAGCCCATGATCGTGGAGAAACTGCTTGATGGACCCGACGGAGTGGTATCCGTAATGCAGTATGGAAGCCACCAGGGCCGCATCGGCACCCCCGGCGGTCAGGGCGTCGTACAGATGTTCCGGCCTTCCTCCGCCGCCCGAAGCAATGACCGGGATGCGCACGGCGTCGGCGACCTTGCGCGTGAGGCGCAATTCGTACCCTTCCAGCGTACCATCCGCGTCTATGGAATTGGCAACGATTTCCCCGGCTCCCAACGCCTCGCCCCGCCTTGCCCACTCGATGGCGTCCATACCTGTGGTCCGCCGTCCGCCATGGGTCACGACCTCGTAACCGGACGGCAGCGAGCCGGACGGGGAAGCCTTCACATCCATGGAAAGCACAACGGCCTGGACGCCGAAGGCATCGGCCGCTTCGGAGATGACATCGGGATTGGCGACGGCCGCCGTGTTCAGGTTGATCTTCTCCGCGCCCGCATCGAGGACGCTCCGGCAGTCCTCGACGGACCGGAGCCCACCGCCCACCGAAAAGGGAATGAATACCTGTCTGGCGACCTCTTCCACCACGTTGAGCATAATGTCGCGCTGGTCGCTTGAGGCCGTGATGTCGTAGAATACAAGCTCGTCCAGACCGGCGTCGTAGTACCGCCGCGCTGCGGAAACCGGATCGCCTATGTCCTGCGTATCGACGAAACGAACGCTCTTTACCAATCTGCCGTCCCGGACATCCAGGCAGGAAATGACCCGCTTGCTCAGCATGCGTTCCCGTCCCATTTCACGAATTCGCCCAGGATCTTCAATCCGACGGGACCGCTCTTCTCCACGTGAAACTGAGTCGCTACGATGTTGTCCCTGCCGATGACGGCGGCGAATTCCACGTCGTAGCGGCTTGTGGCCAGCACGTCCTGTGTACGGCAGGGGACCGGATAATAGGAGTGCACGAAGTAGACTTCCTCGCCAGGACGCAGATGGCGGAGCAGGGGATGCGCACGGCTCGGGCGCAGTTCGTTCCAGCCCATGTGGGGCACCTTCAGGGCGGGATCCGTCGGCCGGAATCGAAGGCACCGGCCACCGACCAGGTCCAGACACGGCAGATCGGTTTCCTCTGTATCCGAAAGCAGGACCTGGCAGCCCACACAGATGCCCAGGATCGGAATGCCCAAGGCTCCGGCCGATGAAAGCGCTTCGTCGAGCCCCCTCTCGCGAAGCGTCACCAGGGCGGAATGGGCGTGCCCCACGCCGGGGAATATGATTCGCTCCGCACGGACCAGTTCCTCCGGGTCGGACGTGATGATCGAAGCCACGCCCAAGTGATCCAGCGCTCTTCTCACCGAGGTCTGGTTTCCGGCTTCATAGTCTACGATGTTGATCATGGAGCGATGCGTTCTTCAGGACTTGCCGGACTTTGCGGATACGACGCCTGGTGCTTGTTGCGCTACATGACCTACGTAACCCGATCGGGGCTTGTTGTCAAGGTATAGATGGCGTTCGCGGTTGCCATGGCCACCTGCTTTATGATTCGACTGTTGACATGGTTTGAACCCGCTCCTATATTAGCATTTCGCCCGCTAATCGTCAGCCGTCCCATCCCGAATGCCGTGCTGGATTTCGTCAAAGAGTCAAGCGCGTGAAGAAGTTTGTTCTCTTCGACCATGATGGCGTTGTGGCGGATACCGGGTTCTGGTATTGCAAGGCCGGAGCGCGTGCCCTGGCTGACATTGGATTTACCCTAGTCAGAGGTCGATACGTCCGGGACACGGTCCGAGGTTCAGGCTCCTGGGCTCAGGCCAGAGCGGCCGGTATTGGCTGTTGCATCGTGTATAAGGAATTTTCGAAAACACGGGACGCTTTGCAGGCCCGCTATCGGATCGACACGCTGATTGAGTTAAAGGAGACCATCCTTCATCCGGAAAAGATATCAAGATGCTATTCAACGTAGACCGGTCCAGGGCGTTTATGCGGGATTGCGGTCTCGACGCGCTTATCGCGACCTCGCCTGTGAATATCACCTATTTTACGGATTTCTTTATCTGGATCGACGGACTCATGAAGGAATACATGGTCACGCCCGGAGGCTCGGCGGATATCTCGCAGGGATACGCGCTGTTTCCTCTTGACAGCGAGCCCGCGCTGGCCGTGACTAGTTCGATGCTGGCCGTCAACGGGGTGGACCTGTGGGTGCGGGATCTGCGCATCAGCGGCGATTCGGGCCTTGACTGGTCCCTGCCACCCAGGCGGTTGCCGGACCGCATGGATCGGATATACCGGTTGTTGAAAACCGGGCCGGATTACGAAACGACCGCGGACGCGCTCGCGGGTGCGCTCGGGGACCGGGGTCTTTCCGGGGGTACGTTGGGCGTGGAGGCGGATGGCATGACCCCGGCGCGGTTCGAGCAACTCCACCGGGCACTCCCTCGTGCACGACTGCGCGACTGTTCCAATCTCATCCGGCTGTTGCGCATGGTCAAGACGTCCGACGAGATCGGTCGGCTTGAGGAGGCGGCTGAGATCAGCGAATCGGCTGCCATGACGGCAATGGAACAGGCGAGACCGAATGAAAACGTGCAGCACGTTGTGCAACGTTACAGGGCGGCGCTGGGCGAGCGGGGGGCGGATCTGGACCATTTCGCCTTCGGGGTACACGGCCTTGGTATCGCGACGGAACCGGATTTCATTATGGGCGCGTCCGACGTGGAATACGTGGATTGGGGATGTCGTTACAGGTCCTGCTATTCGGACACCGGAACCACGTTCGCCACGAAGCCCCTGACCGACGCCATGCAGGGGAGATTCGACGTACTCCGTGCATCGATGGACGCAGGTCTGGCCGCGATACGACCCGGCGTGCACGCTTCGGCGGTCCAGGCGGCAATGCAGGGCGTGGTGGATGACGCCGGTTTAACCATGTATCCCCACGGTCACGGAGTCGGCCTGGAAGTACGGGACTATCCGGTCCTTGCGCCGGAAAACGGCTTGCGGATCGCCGATGACTGCGTGGATGTCCCGTCCGACTTGCCCGTTGAAGAAGACATGGTGCTCAACGTGGAAGCGCCGCTGGCCCTTGCCGGACACGGGTCGCTGCACCTGGAACAGTCCGTCGTCGTCACGGTCGATGGATGCCGACCCCTCGTGGATCAGCAGCGGGAGCGGCCGGTGTTCCCCTTGAGCGCTTCGAACTGATGCGAAGAAAGAGACGAACTTCCGGCATGGCCGGCATAAGGACGTGCAGGGCCGATGGCCGGAATCAGCAAACCCGGACTGAAAACTAATGAAAATATCTCAAATCGTCCTGCATCAGCCCGCGGGTCTGCTTCGTGTGCAGACGAACACCGGATTTGAAGGTTTTTGCACCGGTGTTACGGCCACGGGGGACGATGTCGATCGCGTGGCATCCATCCTGGTGCATTCGGATCCGCTGGACCGGGAACGCTCCTCGCGAGCGCTGAAGGAAATCGAAGATGACCTGACTGCATCCCGCCGCGCCGAGGTGGATGTCGCCTTGTGGGACCTTTGCGCCAAGATCGCAAATCGCCCTTTGTTCAGACACGTCGGCGGTTTTCGGTCCCGCATTCCGGTCTGCCGGATAGGGACGTCTGAAGGCGGTTCCGCGCAGAAGATCATTCAGGAAGCGGTCGACGCCCGGAAAGCCGGATTCAAAGCCTATCGTTTCGGCTTGCTGCCGGGTGAAAACGTCCTAGCCCGGGGAAACGCCCTCCGCGACCTGCTGCGGGAGGTACGTGCGGCCGTGGGGCCGGACTTCCCGCTGATATTCGATGGACAGAACCGTTGTATGACGGACGAAGCGATCCGGATAGGCCGGGCGCTCGACACAGCCGACTATTTCTGCTTCGACCGCCCGCGTCCCCGCAACGACCATTCTGGCGGACAACAGGTGTCCGGTGCGATTGATACGCCGACCAGTGCGGACGTGACCGGTCCGATGGCGGCCTCGCAAGTGATGGCCGCGCAGTCTGCCGATCACATTCGAACGAGCGCGCGAAGCGCCGGCGGATTCACCGATGTATTGAAGTGCGCCCGCTGCGCGGAGGCGTTCGGCGCCTACTGCCACCTGGATGGTGTGGGGATCTGCGATGGTTTCGCCCATCTGCATCTGGCCGGCGCGCTCAGAAACATGCCGTTTATTGAGATGAGAGCCGAAGAAAACGACGCATGCGCGTCGACCTTCGTTTGCAACCCGCTGCGGGTGACGGACGGTTTCGTTCATGTGCCCGACCTGCCAGGTCTCGGCATGGGAATCGACCTGGGAATCGTAATGGACTACACGTCGGAACGGATCGAATCCTGAACCGAAAACCGTGCTGAGCAAGGAAATTCCATGCAAATCCGGGACGTAAAATGTTACGTACTGAAGGGTGAACCCGAGTTGCGTCAGGAGCGGTGTGCGGACCGGGGCAGCATGGCGCCCGTGCCGCCGGGCATCTCTGGACTCTTCACCCACGACCAGGGGTTTGGGGCGGAGTCGCCCGACGGATACGCCTTCACCGGGAAAAAACCGGAACCGAAGTATCGACTGGTGGTCCGGTTGGTAACGGATGGCGACTTGGATGCCTACGCCGACTACGCCACGGGTTTCGACCCCCGCGACCTTGAATGGCAGGGCCGCCAGTTTCTGGCGCGGTACGCGCACATGCTCATCGGTGTGGACGCCTTCGACCGGGAATACGTGTGGCAGCGTTTCTGGATGGCGCAGCGCTTCATGTACACGGGAAGAGGTTTGCTGGATACGGTGGACCGCATGTTGTGGGACCTGGCGAGCAGAAGCGCCCGCTTGCCCATTTACAAGCTGCTCGGCGCATGCCGCGAAAGCGTGCCTGCCTACTGTAACGTGGGTGGACGGACGGTCGACGACTTGGTAGCCCACGCTGTAACGCGCGTGAACGAAGAGGGTTTTGTCGGATGCAAGGATCATTCGTACCGGGGCGTTAAGGCGAACGGGGAGATGGCCGTGAAATTGCGGGAGGCCCTGGGCGACGACGTCATGCTGTTTCACGACCCCGTCGAGTCGTACACCTACGAAGAAGCCGTCAAAATAGGGCGCATCATGGAGAAATGCGGTTACCGATGGATCGAGGAACCGCTGCAGGACTACGACATCATGGGGTTGAAGAAACTGTGTGCCACGCTTGACCTTCCGGTCCTGGCCCTGGAGTGGATCGGGGCTATCGGCGGACAGCCGTACAATACGGCACCCTACCTGGTGATGCGCGCCGCCGACATTGTCCGGCAACGGGGCATCGGCATTACCGGACAGATCAAACAGGCCCAGTTGGCCGAAAGCTTCGGCGTGGAGGTGCATGGAGGCGACCCGCATGTCATTCTGGCCATCGGGAACGACCCGGTCTTCGAAGCCTTCATGGGGTTGCAGCCCCGTCCGCCCGCAGAGGAACTCGATTGTCGGGGAACGCTCGTCGTGGAAAACGGCGCCATGTCGATTGCCTGGAGCAACCGCCCGGCCCCGGAGCCCAACTGGGACCGTATTGCCCGGCGCGCCGTGGCCGTAATCTGATTTGGACGACCGGTGACAGGAGCGAAAATGGCCGCAATCATACGGTGGGGGATCGTCGGAACCGGCGCCATCGCCCACAAGTTCGCCGACGGAGTGAAGGCCGTATCCAGCGCCGAATTGCTGGCGGTGGGATCGAGGGCGCAGCATACGGCGGATGCCTTCGGCGAACGGTTCGGGATACCGAGAAGGTACGGTTCCTACGCGTCGTTGGTAGCGGATCCCGAAGTCGATGCGATCTACGTGTCTTCGCCGCACCCCATGCATTGCGAGCATACGCTACTCTGTCTGAACGCCGGCAAGCCCGTACTTTGCGAAAAACCGTTCGCCCTCAACGCCGCGGAAGCGGAGACCATGGTCCGCTGCGCGCGGGAACGGGGTCTTTTTCTCATGGAAGCCATGTGGACGCGCTTCCTGCCTGCGATCGGTCAGGTTCGCCAGTGGTTGGCGGCAGGCACGATTGGCGAGGTGCGCATGGTGATGGCAGACTTCGGATTCCGTGCGGAATTCAACCCCGAAGGCCGCTTGCTGAATCCTGCCTTGGGCGGCGGTGCGCTGCTGGACATCGGCGTCTATGTGGTTTCCCTGACCTCGATGATTTATGGCATACAGCCTGCCCGGGTGGCGGCGCTCGCGGATTTGAGCAGCACCGGGGTGGATGAACAGACTACCATGGCCTTTCACTACGATTCCGGCGCCATGGCCTCCCTGGCCTGCGCGATTCGGACGGACACCCCCAGGGCCGTTTCCATCCTGGGCACGCAGGGCAACATTCGTATTCCTACCCCTTTCTATGATGCGAAGACCGTGACGCTGAACGTGAACGGCGAGGAACCGGTTACGGTTCAGCCGGCACGCGCGGAAAACGGTTTCGTCTACGAGATCGAAGAAGCGGGTAGCTGCCTGCGGCAAGGCAGACTTGAAAGTACCATCCTTCCCCTGGACGAGACGCTGGGCATTCTGCACACGCTGGATGCTGTGCGGAGCGGGATCGGTTTGAAATACCCGATGGAAGGGTAGTTTCCGTCGATCGACCCACGCGCCGGACCAAGACCGCACAGGATTCCAATACATTTCCGGGAGCATACATGGAGTACGGTCGGATACAAAATGTAGACAAGCCCGTTTCGCGCCTTGTGCAAGGCACGATCATGCTGAGTACGGAGGAAGAAGCCTACAGCTTCGATCTGCTTGATCAGGTGTACGAGGCGGGGATCAATACCTTCGACAGTGGACATCTGTACGGCGGTGGCGACTGTGAACGCGTGCTGGGTCGATGGATTGAGGATCGGGGCCTGCGCAACGAAGTCGTCATTCTCACCAAGTGCTGCCACATGAACGCGGACCGGGAGCGGGTGACGCCCTTCGATATATCTTCGGATCTGCACGATTCCCTGGCCCGGTTGCGCACGGACTACATTGATCTCTACCTCTTGCATCGGGATGACGTCCGCGTGCCGGTTGGACCGATCCTGGACCGACTGAATCACTATATCGCCGCCGGCAACCTGGGCGTGGTCGGCGGCTCCAACTGGACCCATGAACGCATCGAACGGGCGAATCTGTACGCAGCGACCAGCGGACAGCAGCCCTTCACGGTGAGCAGCCCGAACTTCAGTCTGGCCGAGCAAGCCGAACCGCCGTGGAGGGGATGCATCAGCATTAGCGGCAAAGCGGGGACCGCCGCGCGAAACTGGTACCAGGAAAACCAGATGCCGCTGTTTACCTGGTCCAGCATCGCCAACGGGTTCTTTTCCGGCCGGGTCAGACGGGACAACTATGAAGCGTTGGTCGCGCAGGGCGTATTCGACGATAGCGCGGTTCGGGCCTACTGCACGGACGAGAACTTCGAACGGCTGGACCGGGTCGGCCAGTTGGCGAAGGAGAAGGAACTGTCCATCCCCCAGATCGCACTGGCCTACGTGCTCGGACAGCGGCTGAATATCTACGCCTTGGTAGGCGCGCGAAATGGCGAAGAGATCAGGTCCAACCTGCGGGCGCTGGAGATGTCGCTTTCGGAGGACGAGATGGCTTGGCTGAACCTGGAACGTTCGGACCTTCCCCGACCCTTTGCGCAAATGCATGACCGGTGAGGCGGGAAGATGAAACAGGCAGCCATCGCAGCCATGACGCTGGTTCTCGTGATCAGTGTCCTTTCGAAGTTCATCCGTCAACCCGAAGCGCAGGTGCGTAACGCCGTCGGCAAGGTGATGCCCGCCGATGCGGCTCCCGTCGACCGGCAGGTCTTCCGCTTTCTGAATGATGAGCCGACCAACCTGGACATCGGCCTGGCGATCTACGAAGTCGGCGGCATCGTCTTCCTCTTTGAACGTCTGACGATGCTGGATCACAACAATCGCGTGATTCCGGGTGCCGCTTCGGAGTGGTCGGCTTCCGAGGACCAGTCGAAGTGGACTTTCAAGCTGCGTGCCGGGGCCCGCTGGAGCGATGGCCGGCCGGTGACGGCCCATGATTTTGCGTATAGCTACAGGCGCATGCTGGACCCGGCTTCGGGCAGCGGCTACGCCTTTTTCTACTATGACATCAAAGGCGCCCGGGCCTTCAATACCGGACAGAACACCGATCCGAACTCGGTGGGCGTATATGCGGCAGACGATATGACCCTCGTGATCGAGACCGAGGGACCCTGCCCGTACCTGCCCATGATCGCCGCGTTCTTTACTTCGATCCCCGTACCCCGCTGGCAGGTGGAAAAGTTCGGTCCCCGCTGGGCTTCCGACGAGCACGTCGTAAGCAACTCCTCCTACAAGGTCGAAAACTGGCGAATCGGCCAGGATCTCGTGCTCTCCCTTGATCCCAACTACAACGGACCGGTGAAGGGATATTTCGCGGAGATCCATTCCATCTTCAGGAATCGGGGGAACACCGGGCTGTTGTCCTACGAAAACGACGAACTTGACCTGGTGCAGGTCGACGTGCGGGACCTCACCCGGATCGAAGGCGATCCAAGCCTGAAGAAGGAGCTGCACAAGTACATGGATTTCAACGCGATCTACCTGTTCTTCCGAACGCGGGAGGGCCTGTTCAGCGACAACCGGGTAAGGAGAGCCTTCAGTCACGCTATCGACCGGGACGCATTGTGCGACATTGTGCTCAAGGGGACCGCCCTGCCCGCCTATACCATGCTGCCGCCGGGTTTTCCCGGGTATTCGGGGGATGTGTTAAAGGAAATCCAGCGGTTCGACCCCGAACGTGCGCGGCGCTTGCTGGCTGAGGCGGGATACCCCGGCGGACGCGGTTTCCCATCCATGGACATCTGGCTGCGAAACGAACCGCACCGCATCATGGCCGCCGAGGCCGTATCGGGCATGCTGGCGAACACGCTGGGTATCAGGGTCGGGGTGCGGAACATGGAACCCCGGGTCTATAGCGAGGCCATGTCCCAGTACCGGATCGACCTAAGTCTGATCCCCTTCCAGTATGATTTCCCGGATCCCCACAACCTCCTCGGCATGGTATGGCACTCCCAGCCCGTAGGCGCGGGCCGTCACGACTGGGCGAACCCGGCGTTCGACCGGCTCGTTGAAGAAGCAGCCAGGGAAACCGACGCGGAACGCCGGCTCGGGATGTACCGGGAAGCCGAACGGATCCTCGTCTCGGAGGCGGGGGGCGTCTTCCTGTATCATGATTATTTCCTGCAGCTCCGCAAACCCCGGCTGGCCGGATGGGAGAAGGATGCCATGGGCCAGGAACCCTTCTTTATCGACAATTCCACGATGACGGATTTGTACATACGGCGGTAGAGCCACCACTGAAGATGACAGGCAAGGCCGCGCAGGATCTTTGCGGCTTCACCGCATCCGGGCCAGCGCCTCCCAGAAGCGGGGATAGGTCTTCCCCACCACTTCCGGGTTGAGGATGTGCAGGTTGCCCAAGCGGGTTCCCAGGACCGCAAAGCTCATTGCCATGCGATGGTCGTGGTAGGTTTCGATATCGACGGGGCCGTTCGGCACGGCATTTCCGGGCAATGCTCCGATCTCAATGTAGTCCCTCCCGGTATGTACCGCTATCCCGATTTTACGCAACTCGGTCGCCGGACATTCGATTCGGTCGCATTCCTTTTGCTTCAGCGTGCCGATTCCTACGATCCGCGTTGTACCGGGTATCAGTGGCGCTATGGCGATCAGGGTCAGTGCTGCGTCTGGAATATCTTCGCAGTCTATCTCGCCTTCCGCCGGACGAATACGCCCGTCCTCGGGGCCTTCGATCACTATCCGTTCGGCATCCGGCCGAATCCGGGCGCCCAGGTTCTCGCAGATCGAGAGAAACCGGATATCACCCTGCCGGGTCCGGGAACCCAGGTTCTCGAAGACGATCCGGCCGCCGTGAATAAGGGCGAGTGCGGCGAAATAGGAACCGGCGGAGGCATCTCCTTCCACGGTCCTAGACCCCGACCGATAACACTGCGGTCGTATGGTGAAATTCCGGTAGTCGTCGTTTCCCACCTCGACGCCGAACTTCTTCATTTCACTGAGGGTTATGTCGACATAGGGCCTGCTGACGAGTTCGCCCTCCACTTCTAGGGAAAGACCGTCGGGCAGGAGCGGCGCAACCTGCAGCAGAGCAGAGAAGAACTGACTCGAAACATCGCCTTTCATCCGGACCGCGTTGCGAAACGCCCTGGGCCCTTTTATGGAAACGGGGAGGCATCCGCCATGGGACCATGCGGTTACGCCGCCCAGTTGCTCCACCGCACGGAGCAGGGGCAGATTGGTTCTTTCGTTGAGGCTGCCCCGCCCAACCAGTTGCGTCTCCTCGTTTCGCAGGACAGAGAGGGCGATCAGAAAACGGGCGGAAGTCCCGCTGAGTCCGAGCTCAAGCGTAACAGGTCCTTCCAGGAACCGGCCGCCTCGCCCTTCCACGGTCATCCGGCGATAGGCGTCGTCCGTCTCGATGGAAACACCAAGTTCGCGCAGGCAGGCCACCATCTCCCGTGTGTCGTCGCAGTCGCAGGGCGTGGCGATATCAGTTGTTCCTTCGGCTAGCGCGGCGAGCACCAGATTTCTCAGCGTGATGGATTTGCTGCCGGGTAGTACGATGCGCTGGGCTATGTTGCTGCCAATCCTGCTAATCTTCATAATGCTACTAAATCGTCATATTGAAACGTCATGGCAGTAGATGGAAGCAGACGGACGGTTAGTGTGGACGCGGTCGTGGACTTCAGGGCAATCATGCAATCCGGATAGATGGCCTATACACATCCTGCGTACGCCCTTCCCGAAACCAGCTCGTATTCGGGCATGGCGTCTTTTCCAATGAACTTCGACTGCGCATCCATGTAGGCAACGGTCAGACCGATGCGCCGGTCATTGCTGGTATTGGCGTCGGTCCGGTGAAGCGCGAGGCTGTGATGGAACGAACAGCCGCCAGCCTTCAGAGGTACCGCTACCTCCCTGTCATAGCCGATACGGGCGTCCTCGACGCGAAAATCCTCAAGGTGCTTGTGCTCGATTACACCGGCCTTGTGGGAACCTGCTATGTATCGCATGCACCCGTTGTCTTCCGTAGCGTCGTTCAGCGCGATCCAGCAGATGACGAGGTTGGGCGGATCAATCGTCGTCCAGTAGGCAGAATCCTGGTGGGGCGGTTTCGCCGAGCCTACTCGCGGCGGTTTGCAAAGCGTCTGGTCCAGATAGATTTTGAGATCCGGACCTATCAGCCTGCGAACCACGTCAAGGATCTTCGGATGACGCGCCAGTTCAGCGAATACGGGATCGTATTTTACCAGGTTCCATATCTTGCGCACATTGTTGAAGCGCACGGGGTCGGCCGGAATCTCGGCGCGCTCGATCCGGGGTTCGATCTGCACGTACTCCGACGGAAAAGGGACGACTTCGTTCCCGATGTCTTCCAGACGCTGGTGAAGCGCTTTGACCTCAAGCGGCGTCAGCAGGTCTTCGTACGGAAGAAACCCCTGTTCGCTGAACTGGTCGACCTGAACCTGAGTCAACGGCACGACTTGCCTCCTCTACGATGTATGGAACCACCACGCCGGCCACGCAAGAACGAGTTTCGCCAGCGCCGAATAACCGCCTGCGGCCGGATGAATGCGGTCGCCGAGCGCCGCTTCGTTTCGCCATATTCCGTCGGCACGCAGTGCTTGAATCACCTCGAGGTAGGGCACACCGATCCTTCCGGCGATCTCACCCAGGCGCGCCGAGATGTCCTGGCGCCGGGCGTCCTCGCCTTCGTCGATTCCGGGCGGTGGTCCGATCATCAACGTTGGAAACCGGGCCTGTGCCTGCGAGAGGATCTGTTCGGTATTGCGTACCGTATCGGTTCGGTCCACCCGGGTCCGGCCTTCCTCAATCCAGCAGTCGTTCGCCCCGAAGCCGAAAACCACCCGGCCATCGTGCGGTATAAGGCGTCTGGACGCCACTTCCTGTTCCCAGCGACGAAGTACATCGGTACTCGTATCGCCGCGTACCCCCAGATTGTAGCAGGTGATGGCGGTTTGTTCCGACCTTGATGCGGCACATGCACGCCCCGGCCATCCGAGAAAGGCAGGATCGCCGGTTCCGTTGACGTAGGAATCACCGATGAAATAGATACGGATGTCGTCCATTATTCCCGAACCTCTCTGCTCCGCTTGCCCTGGACCGGTCCGACGGGGCGTCCGTTCGTCCCGTCCGCCTTGCCTGCGGAACAAACCCACCGGTCCAATCATGCCGGTTGGCAACAACCTGAAGCATACGGGTTTCCGACGTAATGATCAATCGCCAAATCGATCTCCCGGTAGAAATTCGATGTTGGACGCAGATCTCCGTCATAGGTCCGACGGGATTTCGGCGTCTGCCGGTCCGAACGAAAGCAGCATCCCCTTGTCGGCCCGTTGGCTTGCGGATCAGGAGATTTCCAGATGGCGCTTCCGGTCGGACACGCGCCCGATGCAGGCCGCGCGTTCGTATCCGGCATGCCGGAGTTCCGTGATTACTTTGTCGATGCGCGAAGGGGGAACGCCGGCCAGGAGGCCGCCGGAGGTTTGGGGATCATACAGGATCGAGTCCTTTGCGCCCGGAGCCGTTTCCACCCGCCACCTCTTCTGCAGGTGTTCCCGGTTGGATGGCGCCAGGGTGCTCTCCATGCCGCTGGCCAGACACGCCTCGGTGCCCGCATAGCGGGGTATTCGGCCGATTTCGATCTCCGCGCCCGTGCCGCTGGCCTCAAGCATTTCGGCAAGGTGCCCAGCCAGGCCGAAGCCGGTCACGTCCGTGACGGCAGGCAGCCCGGCCCGGGCAAGGACGCGTGCCGCTTCTGCGTTGGACTGCAGCATGCCCTCGAAGACCGCATCGACCCAGCGTCCCTGCGCCTTGAAGTGCATGTCGGCCGCGAGGATGACGCCGGTGCCCAGGGGCTTGACCAGGATGAGGCCGTCACCGGGACGCAGCCCGCTCTTTCTGAAGACCCGCTCGCTGTTGGCCAGGCCGTTCATGGTCACGTTGACGGCCGTCTCCACACCCTCGCTGGTGTGCCCGCCCAGCAGCGTGATGCGCAGGCTTCGGGCGGCTTCGGCAACACCGCCCATGAGTTGTCTCAAATCACTCGCCACAAGCGGGCTTTCCGCGTAGGGAAGCGTAACGGCAACCAGTGCGGAATGGGGTTCGGCTCCCATGGCATGCAGATCGGACGCGGCGTGTATCAGTGCGATCCGCCCGAACAGATGCAGGTCGCCGGTGAAGGCGCGGAATCCGTCCACCGTCTGCACCAGCGAACGGTCCGGCGGAATCTCCAGCAGTGCCGCGTCGTCGGCGTCATGCAGTCCGATACGCACATCCGCCTGATTGAACACCTCCAGCTCGTCGAGTACGCCGGACAACACGGTGGATCCGACCTTGGCGCCGCAGCCGGCGCAACGCATGCGTTCCTCTTCCGCGTCTTCCGCAACGGGTTTGGCATCGCCGGCCGGTTCCATGGGGGGCAGCGCGGACGGCGCGAACTTCCGCATCCAGCGCCGGTCTATCCAGTCCTTCAGGCGCCAGACCCAGGGGCCGTGAAAGGAAATGATCCGACGGCTTGCAACGGCGTTTCTCGTTCCGGTCATCAGCAGCGCGAGCGCCGAACCCTGGGGTTTGTACGGAATCAGGGATCGGTTTTGTAGCCAGGCGCGGATATTGCGGGACAGTACCGGTCCCTCCCGGACGGCGTACACGCCCGACTTGGGCAGCGGGCGCGATGCGAGCTCGATGCAGTCGCCTGCTGCGAAGATATTGTCGTAGCCCATGACCTGCAGGGTGGACCGGACGCGGATGAATCCGGTGTGGCCGGTTTCCAGGTTCGCATGTTTCAGGAGATCGGGCGGTGCGCCGCCCGTCGCCCAGAGCAGAAAGTCGTATGGCAAAGACGCATGATCTTCGAAACAGACCTTCGTTTCATGCACGGCCGCGACCCGCCGTCCGGTCATCCAGGTAATCTTGTTTTCTTCGAGATATCGCTCGACGATCCTGGCGACGCGGGGATGATGTCCGTTCAGCAGCGCATCCCGCGATTCCACAAGGGTGATCTCGACCGGTGCGAAACGATCGCCCCATCTCGAACGCATGGCGAAGGCCAGTTCGACCCCGGCCGCCCCCCCGCCCGCGACGACCACGCGGAGCGGCCGGCCATCTGAGCGATGATGCTCCTCGAAACGCTGCACGCGCTTCAGCAGCGTGCCGAGTGGTCTCGTGGGTACGGCGTGTTCCCGGACACCGGAGACGTCCATGCCCCTGGGAACCGATCCGACGTTGATCGAAAGGGCGTCGTAGCTGAGGGGGGCGCGGCCGTCTTCGAAGTGAACTTGCCGGATCTGCGGATCGAGACCGGCCACCCTTGCCCGGACGAACCGGACGCCGGCCCAGTTGGAGAGCGGCCTCAATTCCAGTTGCATCTCATCTGGTCGGTACAGCCCTGCCAGACAACCGGGCAGCATGCCCGAATAGCATACGGTGGACTCGTCCGAAACCAGCGTGACGCGAAGGCCGCGAAGCGCCTTTTTCATGGCCAGCATCCGAACCAGCTGCACGTGAGCGTGTCCGCCGCCTACCAGCACGAGATCCTTCTTGAATGGAACGGACTGGTTCATGCGCTTTAAATCGTTTCTGTCCCTTGGTCGTTTCAAAAACGCGGCAGTTCAACCCGCTTCAGTACGCTGCAGAAACCGGGACGGCGCCCGGGCTTCGGATTTTCCGCAGGCCGGGTGAACCGGAGGCTGCCAAAAAAAGAATATACGCTGCGATACACGGGGCGTCCAACGGCCATTGCAGCCTCTTGATGCGCCGACCATTCTTGACACGCGCAGTAGATTGGACATATGCGGTTACCTCCTACCGGTCCGATCCTTCATTCGGCATGAAATGAAGCCGGTCCCCATCCTTTATCGAGGAGATTCAATGGCTTTCAATATCAGAAAACGCGGCAAATTGACCTACTATTATCACGGCGATCATCCCGTGCTTTCGGCCCTGGTGACCGAAGCGCAGCCGGACGGCGACCTGAAGATATACTTCGCCGGACTCACGGGCGGATACTCGGCCAAGGGCGTACTGGAACGGGACGAACTGGTTTCGATGGAGCCGGAACAGGAGATCCCGCTCGTCTTTCAAAGCTGGGAAAAATGGCTGATCGACGCAGGTCTGTGCAACTCGCTCCGGGAAGTCGACTTCATCGAGGTACACGCCTTCGGATGCCAGCCGAAATCTCCCAACCCGCTCGTGGATCCGCTCGGATACGCCGCCGAGCAGGACAGGCTGAAGGAAGCGTACGCCCGGGCGTACACCGATTTCTTCAAGGACTACCTGCCGGATAACGGGGTACCCTGCCGCTTCACGGTTCATCTTGTGGATGTACCCGACAAGGCTGCTTCCTACGAGTTCTATTCCACGGCCCTGTGGCAACGGTCGTTGCAGTCGGCATCATCTGATTGAACCGGCGGGACCCCGGTCTGTTGACGGGGTAGGAAACGCACGGCCTGGCGAGACCGATTACCGGCTTGACACCCGACAGGAACCGGACCATATTCAACGGGTTCGATCCACCGTCCGCCGATTTGATTCCCGGTCCTTTCCCGCAAGCCTCCGGAAGGAGCAACGCATGTCCGCGCGGTCCCCGCAGGAGACGCTGGAAGCGCTGAAACAGTTTGACACGCCCACGATAACCAACGTAGTGGCAACCTATCCCACGCATCCCCTGTGTCTGGGGCTCTACAACCCGTGGTCGGAGAACTGGTACACCGATGAGTCCATCAAGTGCGTCTATCCCGAACTCGGGCGTACCGTGGGCTATGCCGTCACCTGCGTCTTCGGTCTGGCGGAACCGGGTTTCAAGAACCTCTCCTTTCTCGATGTCATCGACGCGCTGGACGAATCCCCGAAACCGACTATACTCCTGATTCAGCAGAAGTTTCCCCCTGAAATCGCCGGCAAGGTCGGGTTGGCCGGAGGCAACATGACGGCTGCAGTCAAAGCGGCGGGGTGCGTCGGCGTAGTGTCCAACGGTCCCTCGCGAGACATACACGAGATTCGTCCGATGAAGGTACAGTACCTGCTGAGCGGCGTGACGCCCGGTCACGGCGATCAGGCCGTACACGCGGTGAACGTACCGGTATCCGTGGGCGGGATGGATGTGGCTCCGGGCGAGATCATCCACATGGACGAAAACGGCGCCTGCAAGTTTCCGGCCGCCAGGATGGACGCGGTACTCGAAAACGCCACGGCGCTGGTGTCCGAGGAAGAAGCGCGTATCGAAGCCTTCGAGCAGGCCGGTTCGGCCGCCGAGATCAAGGCGATTCTGTCAGGCCACAGCTATGGAAAGAAGGATGATGAAGCATGAAATGCGTCTTTATCGTACTTGATACCGTTCGCCGGGACTATCTCTCCGCCTATGGCAACGACTGGGTGCATACCCCCGCGCTCGACCGGCTGGCGGAACGGGGTGTCGTTTTCGACAACCACTGGGTAGGATCGCTCCCTTGCATGCCCGCGCGGCGGGAATTCATGACCGGTCGATACAACTTCATCTACCGGGGATGGGGTCCCATCGAGCCCTACGACGACACGCTTCCGGGCGAGCTGCGCAAGCAGGACGTTTTCACCCATCTGCTGACCGACCACTACCACTACTTCGAACTCGGGGGCGAGAACTACCACACGGCCTTCAAGACCTGGGACTTCTTCCGCGGCCAGGAAAACGACTGGTGGGCATCCCACGTGGACCGTATGGCGCTGCCCGATCACATCGGACAACTCACGCAGCAGAATTTCGGCAATCGAAGGCTGCAACAGCGGGAAGAGGATTTCTCCGGACCAAAGACCGCCCAGGCGGCCATGGAATGGCTGAAGACGAACCGGTCGGCCGACGACTGGTTCCTTCAGGTGGAGATCTTCGATCCCCACGAGCCGTTCTATTGCACCGAAAAGTACCGGGCCATGTACCAGGACGACTACGACGGACCGTTCTTCGATTGGCCTTCGTACCACGAAGTGCGTGAATCACCGGAGGCTGTCGACCACATCCGGAAGTGCTACGCAGGTCTGCTTACGATGACGGACCACTGGGTCGGCCGGATCTTCGATACGCTGGACGAACTGGGATTGTGGGACGACACGCTGGTCGTGTTCACCACGGATCACGGGACGATGCTGGCGGAGCACGACTACTGGATGAAGAACATCATGCCGCTGTACAACGAGATCGTCCGCATTCCGCTGATCGTCAGTCTGCCCGGCAACGACAAGGCTGGAACGCGGAGCGGCGCGCTTACGCAGACGATCGACCTGATGCCGACGTTTCTCGACTATTTCGAAACGCCGGCGCCGCCCCATGTCCAGGGCCGTTCACTGCGAAGACTGCTGGACGGCGAAGCTGCTCGGCCGGACGGCATTTTCGGCTACTTCGGCATGGCGATGAACGTCACCGACGGGCAGTACGTGTACATGCGAAATCCGGTCAACGAGGATGCCGGCCCCTTGTACGCCTATACCGCAATGCCCACAGGAGGACTGAACCGCTGGTATCCCCGGGAGGTATACGACCGGGTAGAAACGGGACGGTACTTTGGCCATACCTACAACCTGCCGCTTTACAGGATTCCCACGGAAGGCAAGGTTCCCCGGCATCATGCCGACGAGGCGTCCTACGCCGGACGAAATCAGCTTTTTGACATCAGGGAGGATCCCGCTCAGCAGCGCCCGCTCAGCGATCCAGCCCTGGAGGCTCATTTCACCGAACGGATCGCCGCGCATCTTGCATCCTGCGAAGCGATGCCGGAGCAGTTCACCCGCCTGGGCATCGCGCCGCACAGGACATAGGGCGGCCAAGTCATGAAGAAGACGCGAAACCTGCCTCTTTGTTCGGTGGCGTTCCTGCTCGCATGCGCATTGTTCCTGACGCGTTGCGACGGTCAACAGGTTCCTGGGCAAGACGATCCTGCGCAGGTCCTGCTCTATGGACAGACCGAATCAATGAAGCAGGCAGCCCATGCCGCGTTGCTGGAACGGCTCCCTGAAGACGCCGCCCCCCTCGAGTACCAGGTGTTCCGGTACATGGCCGCGGAACCCAAGAGCATGGACCAGGGCGTGTCGATCTATGTGGCGGGCGGCAGCGAGTTTCTCTTCGAAAGGCTGGCGATGTTCGGCCTGAACGGTGAACTCGTCCCGGGCGCCGCGGAATCGTGGGAGCCTTCCGCAGACGGCACGAAGTGGACGTTTCATCTGCGCCGGAATGCCCGATGGAGCGACGGCCGGCCGGTAACTGCGCACGACTTCGAATTCACCTTCAAGCGGTTCCTGCATCCCGATGCAGGCAACGTATACGCCTTCCTCTACTACGACATCAAGGGTGCCCGGGCCTACAACCAACGGGAGATTGCGGATGTCGACGCCGTGGGCGTTCGCGCCGCGGACGACTATACCCTGGTCATCGAGACGGAACAGCCCTGCGCCTTTCTGCCGCATATCACCGCCTATCATTCCTCTTCGCCCGTGCCCCCCTGGCAGGTGGAAAAATACGGGGACCAGTGGAGTCTGGCGGGCACTTGCCTGAGCAACGGCCCCTTCCAGCTGGAAACCTGGAAAACGGGCCAGTACATGACCTTCGGCCTGAATCCCCGTTACGCGGGTCCCAATCCCGGTCATCTTCGTCAGATCGTCCGTGTCTTCAACGCCATGATCGGATCGGTGAGCGCGGCGAACGATATGGGACTGCTGCCGTTCGACAACGACGAAATCGATGTGATCGACATCAGTCCGATGATATACGGCGGCTTGCGCGACGACCCGTCATGGGACGAAAAACTCTGGACCTACGACCAGTTCTCGACCATCTACCTTTACTTCCGAACGCGGCAGCCGCCATTCGACAACCTGAAGGTCCGCCGGGCCTTCGCCCATGCCATCGACCAGGTTGCGCTGAACGAAACGATTCTGCAGGGCATGATGATACCGGCGTACACCATGCTGCCGCTGCATTTCCCGGGTTATGTCGGAGACAAATATCGCGAGTACCAGCAATTCGATGTCGAGCTGGCCCGGCGCCTGCTGGCCGAAGCGGGCTATCCGGACGGACGCGGATTTCCAAAAAGGGAAATCTGGCTGGCCGATGCATCTCCCGCTTCGGCCTTCAGCCAGGCTGCGCAGGCGATACAGGAAATGCTGAAAGCGCATCTCAACGTCGATATCGATATCAGGAATACCGAAGGCACCGCCTACCGGTCCGCTATGTACAACTGGGAAATGCCCATGAGTCTGATCGGATTCAACTACGATTTCCCGGACCCGCACAGCATGCTGGGCATCATCTGGCGGTCCCAGCCCCGTGGTTATACCCGCCATGACTGGCTGAATCCGCGTTTTGACGGGCTGATCGACCGGGCGGCCGGAGAAATGAATCAAGATGCGCGCATGGCGATGTACGACGAGGCCGAACAGATACTGGCTTCTGAGGCCGCCGCCGTATTTCTCTGGCACGTCAAGGCCCACCAGCTTCGCAAGCCCTGGCTTAAGGGGTTCAGGCAGGACAGGTGGGGTAATTTCCCGAATTACCGGAATGGTAGCGCCTACTACGATATCTATATCGGCAAGGAGGCTGTGGACAGCGACCGCCGCATCGATTACTGAGCGTCCGGTATCCTCCTCCGGACATGAGATGGACCGCTCAGGAACGAAACGACCCGGGACAGGCACGTACTATGGGAACCGGACATCAATTGGAAAACGGACACCGATACACCGAGATGACCGACGCGCAACGGGAGTTCTTCGACCAGCACGGCTATCTGGTCATCGAGAACGCATTGCCGCCCGCCGTCGTCGGGGAGTTGAACGAGGCCATAGACGAAGTGTACGAGCGGGAAAGGAAGGCGGGCAAGCTCGGGAAAGACAACGATCTGAACATGCGGAACTGTATTGTAGCCCATGACGCCTTCCTGCAGTTGCTGGACTGGCCGAAGACCATCCCGTTGGCCTGGGGCGCGCTCAACTGGAACATCCAGATGATTACCTCCCAGCTGATTGTCCTGCCGTCCGGGGAGCAGCCGTCGACGGAAGCCGGGAGGAGCCACGGCATGCACCGCGACGGTGGCAGGTCCTTCGTCGAAATGCAGGAACCCCACCCCCGCATCCTGTTGAAGATCGCCTACGTGCTGAGCGACCAGACGGATCCGGCCTCCGGGGCCACCGGGCTGGTGCCCGGCAGCAACCGGATTATCGGCTTGCCGCCAATGGATCCGGCCACGGGTTGGCCTCACGGCGCCATCCAGATGACCCTGCCCGCCGGAAGCGCTTTCATGTTCGAGCAGCGCACTTTCCACGGCATAAGACCCAACTGGTGCGGCCACGACCGCAGAACCATCTTCATGGGATACGCGTACAGGTGGGTGAAACCCATGGACTATATCCAGATGCCGAAGTCGATCGTGGACCGGTGCACGCCGCTTCAAAAACAGTTGATCGGCGAAGTGGGCGATGCGCTCAGCTACTATCTGCCTGAAGATGAAGACGTACCGCTAAAGGCGCACCTTGGCGGCAAATGAGTTCAGCCTATGGCCAACGTCCTTCTGCTCATCTCCGACGAGCACAATCCCTGCTATTCCTCGGTTTACGGCCACCCATTCGTTCAGACGCCGGCCATGGACCTGCTTGCGGGAAACGGGGTCGCCTATGAAAACGCCTACTGCCCTTCGCCCCTGTGCATGCCATGCAGGTCCGCGTTCATGTCGGGCCGAAGAGTGCACGAAATCCAGGCCTATTCGAATTGCCGCATCGGTGTGGATCCCGATATCACAACCTACGGAAGCGTCCTGGCGGAACAGGACGTCTATTCCGTGCATGTGGGCAAGACGCACGTTTTCGCGCCGGGCGATCAACTGGGGTTCAGCGAAGTGCGGTGCGCCGGGGCGGACGCGGCCCACGGCGATCCGGAAGTCGGGCGCCGACCCTTTCGGATCAGGCCCGATGCCGCGGCCCGGGCGTCACGGTTCGGGGTGAAGGCTTCGCACCTTGAGGTCGACCTCGGCAGGATTGACGCTGCGATCGACTGGCTGTCTCATGTCGCGCCCGCCCTGGATGCGCCGTGGACCCTCTCGGTGAACATCAACCATCCGCATTTTCCCCATTACACCTCCCGGAATCTGTGGGACCTCTATCCGCAGGGAGGGGATCTGCCGGATTACGGGGAGGAGTCGGAATCCGCGAACCATCCCAGGGCGCGGGAAGTCCGGGAACACTTTCAGACGGACCAATTTACCGAGGCGCAGGTGCGCGGACAACGCCGTGGGTATCTCGCATGCGTGACCTTTGCGGACCGGCAGCTGGCGCGGCTCGTCGAGGCGCTGAAAAACGCCGGTCTGTACGACGATACCAATGTGATCTACACGTCGGATCACGGGGAAATGCTCGGCAAGTTCGGCATGTGGTGGAAATGCTCCCTGTACGAGGACGCCAGCCGTATTCCCTGCATCGCGGCCGGGCCCGACTTCCCGTCCGGGGTCCGTGTTGCAACACCGGTGGATCTGCACGATGTGCAGGCAAGCCTGTTCGCATCGACCGGCGCCGAGCGGCCGCCGCACTGGGTGGGGAAGCCGCTGCAGAGGATGCCGGAACGCGATGACCAACGCGTCGTGTTCTCGGAATACCACGGCCACGGTGTTCGGCGCAGCGCCTTCATGGTCCGAAAAGGCCGCTGGAAGTACATTCATCACCTAGACGCGCCGCACCAGTTGTTCAACTTGGATACGGACCCCCACGAACTTCGGAATTCGTATGCGGCGTACCCTGCGATAGCCGCCGACCTGGAAGGGGAACTTCGCGCGATCTGCGATCCCGATGCCGAGGACGATCGGGCGGACCGGTTCATCGAGGCACAACTCGCATCCATCTCTGCGTCAAGCCATGATGCCGGCAACCAAGCATCCGGACCGGGCTGAGTAGGACCACGTTTGCCGGGCACAACCGTGCAGACGGGTGTTCGGGACATTGCGATTAGAGGATGATGATGAGTAGGACACGTTTGCTGGGCATAACCGTGCTGGCGGATTTCATCCTGAATGAGGGGGTGGAGGCCGTGCTGGACAACATCGTCGGCCGTGCCGGCGCCACGGCCGTGGCGGTGAATCCCACGGTAACCGCGCCGTCTGAAGAAGGCGTCGGTTCTTTCCAGCCACCCATCGACGCCGGCAGCAGCCCGCGCCTCTTCGATCGACCGCTGTGGGGCCGGCGTTCACTCTGGGTACGGAGTGCGCCGAGTTACCAGCCCCGGCTCTCGTACTATGCCGATACCCCGTACAAACCCCGTGCGCCTGACGACCTGACGGACAAGTATGGCGTGTTGGTCGAACGATTCATCGGCGCGGCCCTGGACCGGGGACTCAAGGTCTACCTGCAGGTGCCCGCCGCAACACCGCCGGGACTCTCGGACGCCGATCGGCCGCTGAGGCCCGACGGAAAGTTGCCGGACCGTATGGCGGATACCGGCTGCCTCGCCAGCAAGGCGATTCGGGACTACATCGCAGCCTCCGTGCGGGATCTGCTCGAGCAGTATCCCCGCATATCCGGTTTCCGACCGGACTGGCCCGAATACCCCTGCTACAAGCTGGACGAGGCTTTCCAGGATTTCAATCCCCAGGTGGCGCACTGGGCTGCGGCAAACCGGTTCGACTACGAAGTCATCCGCCGGGATGTGCGCGTGGCCTACGACTATCTGCACGGACGGCTCGAGAACCGGGATCTGCTCGACTTCGGCGGGCCCGGCCGGGGCGCGGCGACCTTGGCCTCCATTTTCCGCTCCAGCCCGGGGATCGCGGAATGGCTGCGGCTGAAATCCGCCCTGTCCAACGACCTGCTGAGGCACTGGAGGTCGGTCATCGCGTCACACGGGGGTGCTGATAAGGAACTTTCGGCCAATGCCTTCATGACGCCGCTCACCCTATGGACGGGATTCGATTTCCAGGCGGCGGCGGAAATATGCGACGCGGTATCTCCCAAGCTGTACACCATGCACTGGTCGGTCATGGTGTCCTTCTGGGGGAACACGCTGCTGGCACGCAATCCGGGTCTGGACGAACGGCGCCTGGTGAAGTCGCTCGCCCATCTCTTCGATCTCGGAGACGAAATCACGGCCACACGGATTGATCAGTACGGGTACCCCGGTCCCGACGAACCCCATCCAATTCCGGACGAAGCGCAACGCCGGCGGATAGAGCGGGTCTGCGCGGAAGTGAATCGGCGTGCCGCTGTCACGCCGCTCATGCACGGCTACGGTCCCCTGCATGACTTCGTCCGGCGTTTCAGGGTTGTGGCGGAAAGCCCGGTCGACGGGGTGTGGATCAACCGTTACGGGTATCTTAGCGACGATAAACTGGACGCCGTGGGCCGTATCTGGCGGCAGCAACGACAACCGGCCGCAAGGGCGCGCTTATGACCCGTCCGAACATCCTGTTCATCATGACGGACCAGCAGCGTTTCGACACCATAGCCGCGCTGGGAAATGACATCATACATACCCCCAACATGGATCGGCTGGTACGGCGGGGCGTTTCCTTCACGCAGGGGTACTCGACCTGTCCGGTCTGCGTGGCGGCGCGATCCACGATCCGGACGGGTTGCGACCCGCCCACGACCCGCATATTCAGCAACAGACGGTCTGCGCCCGTACCCGGTCAGGCCGACACCCTTGAGGGCCGCTGCGGAGCATACCTGCCCCGCACGCTGTCAACGATGGGTTACCGCACCTTCGGAATCGGGAAGTTCCATACGGCCCCGTGGAACGAGGACGTGGGTTATGAATCCCAGCTCCACAGCGAAGAACTCTACAATACACCGGAACAGCGGCGGGAGGAAGCCTATGCCGGCTGGATCGCACGCGAGCATCCGGAATTCGACTATATCGAGGGGCTGATGGGAGAGCGCACCGAAATGTACTACATGCCCCAGGTCAGCCCGCTGCCTGCCCGTCTGACGGTGGAATCCTGGGCTGCGGATCGCGCCATCGAGGCATTGCGCATACCCGATGACCGGCCATTTTTCGGTTTCGTATCCTTCATCGGGCCCCATCCACCCTTCGCACCCCCCGTGCCCTTCAACCGGCTCTACGATCCCGACCGCATGCCTGGTCCGGTCTGCGGAGATCTGTCCGAGGACCATCTGGACGAGCAGATTCCCTTCATGAACCGGATCATCTGGGCAGACGAGATAAACGATGCCACGGTCCGGGTCCTCAGGGCTCGTTATTATGGAGAGATCACCTACATTGACGATTGCCTTGGCCGGATTCTGGATGCCGTCGAGTCGCGAAGCGATGCCGCCAATACGCTCATCTGCTTTTTTTCAGATCACGGCGATCACCTCGGGGACCATACCGCCTGGCAGAAGGAGAGCTTCTTCGACGTCTCTGCGCGCGTGCCGTTCCTGGTGAGTTGGCCCGACCGGCTGCCGAGAGATGTCACCAGACATGATCTCGTCTGCCTGACCGATCTTTTCGCCATCGCCACGCACGCCGCCGGCCAGCCTCAGCTACGCGACGGGGTGGATGTGCTCGGCGTGATCGACGGCAGTGCTTCGCCCAGGGAAAGCCTCTTCGGGTACTACGGCGAACCCGGGACGGACCGATTCAAAATCATGGTCCGAAGCGGAGACTGGAAGTATGTATATTTTGCCAATGGCGGCAGGGAACAACTGTTCAACACGGCCGAAGACGCGGCCGAAGTAACGAACCGGGTTGCTGGAGACCGGGATGTCGCGAACGAGCTGTACCGCCGCGCGGTGCGGGCGTGCGGTCATCCCGGTGTTTCCGACGCCTTGGAAGGAAACAGCCTGCGTTCCTTCCCCTACACGAAATGGAAGGCCTCCCGCGTATACCAGTTCGATAGGTCGCGTGGTGTCCGCGGTTTCCCCGGTCATCCGCGCGAGGTGCTGGGTCCCTGGATCCGGCATGGCCGCGCATGAGCGTCGCCATGCCGCGTGCGAGCGATCCTCCGCCGCGGATGGGGCATGCCAAATAGTGACGGAGTCCAACCGTGAATCCCGTTGACGCATCCACCCCGGCCCCGGTTTCGAACATGCCTTCGGCCGGAGGAGATTCGGTCCCGGTCCCGGCTTTTCACGTAATGATGAAACCCCGGGGCGCCATCTGCAACCTGGACTGCAAGTACTGCTACTTCCTGGCCAAGGAGCATATGTATCCGGGCAGCAGGTTTCGGATGTCCGACGACCTGCTCGAAACGTACGTCAGGCAGTACATCGAAGCGCAGCGTGTGCCGGAGGTCACCTTCGCCTGGCAGGGCGGCGAGCCCACCCTGATGGGGCTCGACTTCTTCGGCAAAGCCGTCGCGCTGCAGAAGAAGTACCAGAAGCCCGATACGCGTATCTTCAATTCCCTGCAGACCAACGGCACCCTGCTGGACGCAGACTGGTGCCGTTTTTTTCACGAGAACGACTTCCTGATCGGTCTCAGCCTCGACGGTCCCCGGGCGCTGCACGATGCATATCGGGTCGACAAGGGCGGCAAGCCCACCTTCGATGCGGTGATGCGCGCGGCGGAGATGATGCGGACCCACGAGGTCGAGTTCAATATCCTGACCACGGTTCATGCGGCGAATGCGGACCATCCCCTCAAGGTCTACCGCTTCCTGCGGGATGTGGTCAAGTGCCGCTTCCTGCAGTTCATACCCATCGTGGAGCGGGACAACGACACGGGATACCAGGAAGGCAAAGAGGTGACGGACCGTTCGGTGAAGGGGAAGCAGTACGGCCGTTTCCTGATCCGGATATTCGACGAATGGGTGCGCCGGGACGTGAGCCGGATGTACGTGCAGATATTCGACGTGTCGCTTGCCGCCTGGGCGGGCCAGAGCCCGGGATTGTGCATCTTCATGGAAACCTGCGGCGACGCCCTGGCCCTTGAGCACAACGGGGATCTCTACGCCTGCGACCATTACGTGGAACCCGATTATCGGCTCGGAAACATCTCGGAGATACCCATGATGGACCTGGTCATGTCCGAGCAACAGCGGGCGTTCGGGCAGGCCAAGCTGGACACGCTGCCGCAATACTGTTTGTCATGCGATGTACGGTTCATCTGCAACGGGGGATGTCCGAAGAACCGCATCATTTCGACGCCCGACGGCGAACCGGGTTTGAACTACCTGTGCGACGGATACAAAGCCTTTTTCCGCCACATCGACGGCCCTATGCGGTTCATGGCAAATGAGCTGCAACACCGGCGGGCTCCCGCCAATGTGATGTCCTTCATTCGTCGGCGCGAGGCCGAGTTCAAGAGGCAGCAGCACCTTCAGACGGTGGGACGGAACGATCCGTGTCCGTGCGGAAGCGGCCGGAAGTACAAACGATGCCACGGTAGGTAGGCGGGACAGACGGCGCGCCGGCGCCGCCTCTGAGACCATCCCAGGTAAGCGTAAGCGGTTGCAGGTGGTCAGCCTGTACAAGCCTGCACGAAATCCGCCTACATGTAGTAGCCGCGTTGTACGGCAAGCGTAAGCGACAGCTCTATATCCGTTATCGCCCGCAGCATGGCCTGGCCGATGAGGTCCAGTTTGCGTACCTGATCTATGCGTTCGGCAACCTGTTCGAGTTCCCGCGGGGACAGGATCTCCTGGAAGAGTTTGCACGCGTGGGCTAGCGCGATAATCACGACGTCGTGGGGATCCGGGATCTGGTCGCTGAACAGCACCTCCATAATGCGCAGTTTGACCTCGCGCTGGGCCGTTCCGTCGACGGTTGGATAGCGCCGCGACCGAAAAACCCATAGCAACTGACCTTCCTCCCTTCCCAGGATGCCTCGCTCCACGAGCATGTCGAGCGACGTTTCCCGTATCTCATCGGCACGGTCAACGGCATGTTCAACCCAGTACCTTGCCCCGTGGACTTCAGGTGAAGCCGAGATGTCCGCAAGCAGGGGATCAAGGATCCTGTCACCCAGGGGCGTCGCATCTAAGAGAACCAGCTGGTCCACATCGGTGTCGATCCGGTTTTCGAGGGCGAGGTCCATCAACACGCTTCCGGCAAGACCATAGCGAAGCAACCGATCGGGTACGCGCAGGAACTTCCCTTCGTCGTCGAGCATGAGCAACATGATCTCTTCCGAAAATCTTAACATTTCCTCTCCCCGGCTACAAACAAATGTTCATTCTTGGCGTTTGTCGTTTTTCCGAAAACCCACGGGTCTTTGCAAGTAGAAATCGGCGCTTTAATCGTAGCACTTCTGCCGGCCTTATACATGCTGGCCGGAGGCGTCCGTGTCAAGTGTTTTTGGAACGCAGAAAACGGTCCATCCAACTCAGAAATACCGTGCCAGTTCCATGCCCCAGTAGGGCGGTTCGTTTACGAAACCGGTCAGGTTGTTGAAATCAATGCCGCCGGTAAGCGAAACATCGTTGAAGATGTTTCGGCCGACCAGGGAGATTTCCATCCCCGTTTTTTGCATCAGATAGGACAGGCGCGCGCCGCATTCCAGCAGGCGGTCGTCCCGATATTCCTCGGACTCGTAGAGAAAGAAACGAATCGCGCTGCGAAAAGCCAAGTCGGCGGAGGCGACCAGGTAGGATCCGGAGGGCAAAGCGAACGGATAGCGCAGGGCGGCGTCCCCAATCCATCTCGGCGCCTGGGGAAGGCCGTTTCCGCCAATAAGAACCGTGCCGGTTTCCTGCCTCGGCGGGTCCAACACCGTGCAAGGCGAGCCGCACGGCTGTACGGCGATCCGGTCGTCGTCGATGCGGGTATGGTTGTAGCTCAGCCCGCCGGTAATCTCCAGTCTGCCCAGTGGCGCGATGGCCACATCCGCTTCGAAACCCCATCCCAGCGTTCTTTCCGCGTTGACCAACCGGTTGAAGTTGGTCTCGCCGCCTACGGCGGTGAGCTGCTGGTTTCGCAACCGGTAGTGGAAAGCCGCCAAGTCGAGATGAAGCCGTCCGTCCCGCAGTCTCAGCTTGGTGCCGCCTTCGAACGAGTGGATCGTTTCCGTGTCTGCCATGGACACTTCGTCCCCGAAGAGCAGACGTCCCTGAATGCTGGGTGCGCGGAAGCCTCTCGCGACACGCCAGTAGGTCTGTACCTGGGGAGACGCGACATAACGCATGCTCAGGTCTCCGCTCCACGCCGTGTCCGTCGGCTTGAGGTGAACGGGACCGAGCGGTTCGGCCTGGGTGACGGCGGGGGCTTCGTCCCGCCATGCCGTGTAGTCCTTCGCGTCGCGGGAGAGCCGAAGTCCCCCGGAGAACTCAAACGCATCGCTCAAATGCAGGGTGGTCGCGGCGAATGCGGCAGCGGCCGATACTTCCTGGCGCTGCCGGGCGTATCCATCCGGCGTCCCGCCGCCGAGCGTGTTGTAGTTGTAATCCTCAATGTCCACGGCGTCTTTCAGATAGTACAGGCCGATCTGGTAATCCAGAAAACGGTTTTCCGGGCTCACCAGCCGTACTTCCTGACTGAATTGCCTTAGAAACGGAATGCCCGATGCCGTTTCGGAGGGAAACGGGATCTCGCCTGGTCCGCTCGGGGGACTGAAGACCGCGCCGAATCCGCCGTCGATGTCCCCGCGGGCGAAGCTGTCTAGCCGTTCCATGCCGGTCAGCGAGACGAGTCGGTACCCTTCCATTTGGTATTGCAGCGTTACGGTCGCGCCATATGCGTTCAATTCCTGGCTGTTGCGTCCGTCGATGGCGACGCGGCTGCGGTCGAAGTCGTCGACCAGGCCGCCCTGGCCGGGCCGAATGACGTTGGCTCGAAACGCCCGGGCATGGCCGGCGAAGTCGCGCGCATGGAGTTTGACCAGCGTTTCGAATTCCGGCGAGGGCTTCCAACGCAACTGGAGACGCCCGG
Source organism: bacterium (assembly GCA_965200485.1). GTDB lineage: Bacteria > JAAXHH01 > JAAXHH01 > JAAXHH01 > JAAXHH01 > JAAXHH01. Next base: position 1,008,271 of record CBDAUD010000002.1, on the reverse strand, counting down.
CCAGCTCCCGGAATCCGCCGAGGGTTTCAGTCGGACCGTCGTGATCGTTTTGGATCCAATCGCTCCGGCGCTGCGCAAGGACCGAAAGTCGCGCCGACAGTCCGGACGATCCGAGCGGACCGGATACGGCCCCTTCGAAAAGGGTGCTGTTGAACCGTCCGTAGCCCAGACGTCCAAAACCTTCAGGCTTCCCGGTTGGCCGCGCCGATTCCAATTTGACGATTCCGGCGGGCGTATTGCGGCCGAACAGGGTGCCTTGGGGACCGCGCAGCACTTCGATCCGATCCAGATCGAACGCGGGATAGCCTTTCAACAGGACGTTTTCCATCACGATGCCGTCATAGACGACGGAGACGGGCTGCGAGGCGTTCAGATCGAAGTCGGTGTTGCCCAGTCCCCTTATGTAGAAGCGCGGAAAAGTGCGACCGAATGAGGACTCCATCTGCAGGCTGGGGGCCCGGTTCGAAAGGAAGCGCAGGTCCATGCCGGCAGCGCGCAGCGTGGCGGACTTACCACCCTGTATCGTGGAGAGGGACAATGGCACATCAAAGACGGACTGTTCCCGCTTGCGTGCGGTAACCACGACTTCCTCCATCACGAAATCGGAAGGGTCGTCTGTTGGCGCGTTTTCGCTTTCCGGATCGTTCTGTTCGATTCGCGCTGTGTTTTCAGACTGCCCAGGGGCTACGGAATCGACGTTTTCGGTAGATTGGTCCCGCACGCCGGTCGGCTGGGTGGTCTGCTGCGCGGTGGCGACACCGGCGGTGGAAACGAGGGTCAGACACAGGACTGTCCGAAGTACTACGGAAAGGAAGGGTTCCGACGCGTGTCGGCCAGTGGTTTTATGGAAGAGGTGGAAGTCGTCGATATGCATAGTTTCGCCCCGGGGGATGTGGGATGAAGGCTAGCGATGCCTCCCGAAATGAAACAAAACCGGGCGCCGGAACAGTGTGCTCCGGCGCCCGTATCTTTTCACTGGGGATGGGTACCGCTTTACTGCTTTACGACGTTAGCGGCCTGGAATCCCTTAGGTCCTTCCGTAATATCGAATTCGACCGCGTCACCTTCAGACAGGGACTTGAAACCCTCTCCCTGGATTGCGGAGTAGTGTACGAAGACGTCATCGCCACCATCATGCTCGATAAAACCGTAGCCTTTGTGATCGTTAAACCACTTTACTTTACCGACTGCCAAAATTGCTCACCACCTTTCAGGCATGTATAGAAACTGCTACAGCGAAGTCTCTGGTAGACTTCGACCTCCATACAGAAAAACGGCAGGATCTTTGGTTCTGATCCATGCCGCATCGTCTGTAGTCTTACGATCATGCAGGAGACAGAGACAAAATCCTGATTACAAAATAACTGGATACACAGGAATAGTCAACATTTTTTTAGTATTTTCGACTTGGGGCGTGTCTTTTGGGAACGAAGCTGTACCCAGTTTTGGAATTAAGTGTGGTTTGGACTGTTTTTCTCGTATGGATTTCGTCTGCTTTGGGTAGGAATGACCTTGCTAAGGAAAAGTCTGCTCCAGAAGCTGTCGCCAAGTGTCGCGGTGCACATGTTCACTGCGCCGATTGAGTTCCTCCCCTATCTCTTTCAGCAACCCGATGCGCTCTGCGTTACTGAAGAACAAGGTCGTAGCTCTAATCAGCGTCAATACATCAACTCTTTTAATGTCCAAACCCTGACTCCAGGCGCGGTCCAAACGCCCGCTGATTGCGGATGCGTCAACTTCTACGATCCCTGGCGAAGCGAACAATAGGTCATGGGTAGTTTCGTGGCTGGTGCTCACCTTAGTCAGCGAGTGTTCGATTTGCTGAAGAGAAATTGTTGTATCCTTGACCTCAATCACGAGACGAAGCTCGACTTCGCCGCTCTGATCGCCGGTTCCGCGACCGTAACACATCACATCTCCCGGCCGATTTCGGGCGGTATCCGCTTCGTTCAAACCTTGCGACTCAACACGGTCGAATAGGGAAAAGGCCTTCCCAATCGCCCCCATGAGGGCTGTTACGACGATTAGTGGCCGCAGGCCCCCGCTAGGTTCTGAAAGAAAACCTTCGATCACAGTCGCCAACTGTCTACTGCTGGCGCGGTCCGGGACAGGAAAAACGATCCGCTGGCGATCTCTTCGTCGAGCTATAGATCTTAATACACGGGAAACCTGATCTCCGATGCTGAAACTATGCGCCAGGTCCCATTGCCCCAAGTATCCTGCAAGACGCGCCCATTCAGCGCGGTCGCTGCTCCTGATCGTACTATCGTCGGACGAGAGAGATGCCCGTCTCAGTGGATTGTTGACGTAGGGGTCTGCACTGCCGCCCAGTACGTTGTCGTTGGCTTGGCTCCAGGGAACAACGACGGTAGAGGCAATAGTCCGTGGTGCAGTGTCTTCGGTCGTACCGTCACTGGTCAAGCGGAGGATATCCCGGTTGGGATTGAGGATTTTGGCAAGCAGCTGTGTAATTGCGGCATAACGAATAGAGGTCAGTCTGTGATCAACAAAATGATCAATTTCATGGTCGGGCTCGTCATATGGCAACTGACAGACTGACTCCCAAGCGGAATCCACCCAAGCCGAAAGCTCCTCTCTAGTCATATCGACTCGCTGTTGGACTACCGGTTTATCCACAAGGATTCCTGTCTTTTCGATCGAACGGAATGACAGGTCTTTTCCGGTGCATCAACGCGTCTCCAGTGGCGGTACAGTCGGTCGTAAAGCGAGTTCCTGTATCCTGACAAAACAACATGTCCCCGTGTCTGGTTAAGGACATCAGCCAATTCTTCATGCGCGAGGTCGTCCATTTCGAACGCATAGGCGCTTTTGTCCCCTCGCGTCTCATGCACGTATGGAGGATCCAGATAAAACACCGTTTCTTCGGTATCATACCGAAGGATTACATCCACAGCAGGCGCGTTTTCTATCTGTACCCTTAACAGTCGTTGTGCGATTTCGGGAAGTCCCTCGGCAGATCCGAGCCATCGCGAAACAGCACCGGCCATACCGGCGCGGGACGTAAGAACACAATGGGCCCACCGCCCTTCGCTGCTCGTTTGCGCGAGACCGGTTCTGGTCTGGCGAGCACGAATATAGAAACGCCTCGCGCGCTCAAGATCAGACAGTCCCGAGGCTGGCGAGCAGGCCAAGAGGAGCTCTTCTCTCGAAAATGGCGTTAACGAAATCGCTCGCGTTAACTCACCCGGCTGAGTCCGTAGTGTGCGGAAGAAGTTCACCAGTTCCGAGTCGATATCATTGTATGTTTCCACGGGGGCAGGCTCGCGATTGATTAGAATGGCCGCAGAACCCCCGAACGCATCACAGAAATGCCTGCAGTCGGTAGGCAAATGAGGCAAGATAAAGTCGAGATGGGTATATTTGCCACCATACCAGCCAAAAGCGATTTTACGCCTTCCTCTTCTTTTTTTTGTTGCAATACGTCTACCCGACCCAGACGGTTTTGGCAATACGCTGGCAGGATTTGTTTTGTGGTTCACTACAAAGCGCCTCTGAACAAAGTTTCGCAGGTACCTATTTACTATGCCAATAGTCAGAACACGACGGTTCTATATGTGCGCATGACGTACGGCCTGTTTGTTTAACTCCGGCTCTTAGCTGTGTAGTACCATCGCTTACTGGCATCGTTCAATACTTAATTCCCTAGTTTTCATGCCCTTCATCGTGTACTGGGTACTCGCTTGGTTCATATGCAGGCTTAGGTGCTCCTCAAAGAAATCGCGTCCATTTCCCAAGTTCTTTCCCATGGCATTCCCTATCAACCCAAGTAGTTTTTCGCCTCGATTTACAAACGACTCGGCGAAACGATCATTTTTTAGATCCTCCGGTTCGAACAAGTGGGTCTCCAACATCTCATCGAGCTTGGGGTTCATTTCCTTCTGATTGAAGTGTCATGATCGCGTCGACAGGGAATCCCCGGGATACGCTGGCCAACAAGCCGCGTATTCGGTCGTCGTCCCATACCCAAATGCGTTGAAAGTCGGGAAGTTGGATTTGTTGTTTGTTCACATCGTCTAGTAGTTCAGCGAGGTCCACCTTAATGGTCTGAGACATAGCTTCCCCTTCGACTTTTACGACTCGTACAGATCCACCGCGGTCTGCCCCTTGGCGAATCGAAGGGCGGTCGCCGCGGCGGACTGGCTGCCCGTGGCGCGGCGAATGTCGGTAGCCCAGCGTGCGAGTCCCACCAGCAACTGGTTCCGCGACGGGTGGTCCTCGCAAAGGGCCCACTCGTCGAAAATCGTGCGCAGCGTGGGCAGGATGTTCCGGCCGTTGTCGTCTTTCAGGATCACCAGGCCGAGTTCCCGGAGCAATGCGTCTCCCGAGTATCCCGAACGCAGGTAGTCCCGGGTCTGTCTCCCGATATCCCTGATCTGGATTTGCTCTATGGAAGAGAGAACGCCTTCAATGGCCTCCGCTTCGGACGTGCTGCCTGGCTGCAGGCTGCCGCGGGACTCGGACAGCGGACGATGCGTGATATTCAACCAGCGATCGCCGTAGAACTGCCAGGCGACGTGGTACAGCGCCTGGGCGGCAATCCGGTAACCGCCGAAGCGCAGCGCCGTGCGCACCGCGGAGGCCATCATCATCTCGCGAACCAGTCCCCCCCAGCCGGGATTCATGTTCACCGGCGTGCGCGCCATGCGATCCGCGGCGAGTACCACCATGGTCGTCACGATGCGTTCGATCGGCACGCCGTCTTTCAATGCCCGGGTGACCACGCTGAAAGTCGGTCCGATCTCGCCGCTGACCAGGCCTTCCGCGAAGGCGTCTTCGTCAAAAGGCGCGTCGGAAACGTCCGCCTGCCCGTCTGCGAGGGCGTCCAGTGTCGCCGTGTCGGCGATGAAACGATCGATAGCCGATTGTCTGATTTCGTCCGGCAAGCCTCTTTCCTGCCCCAGGATCTTGGCGGACAGATTGCATACCAGTTCCTCGGTTTCGTCCCATCCGAACTCCTCAAGCACTTCCGCGACGTAGCCGATGTTCAGCAGGTTGTTCGAGTTGCCAAGGAAATGGGGCGCGACGGCGCATTCGTAAAGCAGTGGCAGGATTTCGTGATCATGACCTCCGATGCGTCTGGCGGTGATCAGACACTTCTCAATGCCTTCCCATTTCTTGTCTTTCGAGAATGCCCGAATCCATCCCGCAAGTTTTTCCCAGGAGACCGGGTCGGGAAGCCGCCCGATGCGCGGCCGATCTCCCGCGCGCCCCGACAGGCCGTGGGCGGCGAAGGTCAGGGGGATGATCCGGTCGTCGGTCTCGTATTGGCGGGCTACCTTGATGCCGTTGATGAAATCCGAAACTTCTCCGCCGCCGTCGTTTGCCCCGCGTTCGGTGGCGATGTGGCGCCCGCCGTGCCGGATGATGAGATGCAACGTTTCCTCTTCAGATACTCCCCGGGCGAGCATAATGGCCACGGCCTTGGAAATGGTCCATTGATCGGTGGAGTAGAGCCCTTCTTTAAGGAGCAGGAAATGGGCGTCGGACCGCTTCGACCCGCCCTCGCTCACGCTGACGAACACGTCGCCGTTACGCACTTCGACGGGAAAGGTCTCCAGGTCGTCGCATCCTCCCGTGAAACAACCGCCGCCACCCAGGTCGTAACTCCAACCGTGCCAGTCGCAGGTCAGCACGCCGTTGCGGACGCGGCCCCTGGTGAGCGGATAGCCCATGTGCGGACACTGGTTGTCCGTGGCGTGGATGTTCCCGTTGTGTTTGAAGAGGGCGATGCTTCTTCCGTCGACCTTCACGGCCTTTGGTTTGCCGTCCACCACTTCGGCGCTATCCGCCACGCGTACGAATCCTTCCAGATCTGTTGACATGACCGTTCCCTCTCTGTTGATCGCTATTCGTCAAATGCCTCGACGGTCGTCCTGCCTTCTGAAAACCGCATCGCCGTGTTGATGGACGCCATGCTGTTCTTGTTCAAACGCACATCCGTAGCGTAACGCGCCAGGCCCACCAGGAGTTGATACCGGGCCGGGTGCGCCGATTCGCCGCCGGTGTCCCCGTTTGCGCCGCGCTCCCATTCGTTGAAGGCAACACGCAATGTGGGCAGCAACTCCATATTGGTGTCGTCCCACAGTATGGCCCGTCCGATTTCCTTGAGCAGCTCCGAACCGTCGTGCCCGCTGTTCAGGTACCCCAGCACTTGGTCGCCCACGCCATGGATATTGAGCGACTTGATGGAATCGACTATGCCGGCTGATGCGGATGCCGCGTCCGGCGCGTCCGAGGGGTGGCTTGCCAGGGGTTCGCTTAAAGACCGGGCGGGGATATTGATCCACCGATTGTCGAAGATCTGCCAGGCCGCATGGAACAATCCCTTCGCCGCCGCCGCGGGACTCCCGTAGGCCAACACGTGGCGCAGGGACGCCGCCAGTTTGAACTCGGTGGACAGCGGTCCCCATCCCGCATCGACGTTCACCGGGGTACGCGCCATGCGGTCCGCGGCGAGGAGCACGAAAGTCGTGACAAGCCGGTCGATGGCCACACCATCCTTCAATGCCCGGTTCAGGGCTTCGAAGGACGTTTCTATATCAACGCGCAGCAGGGCGTCCACGAGCGCGTCCTCGTCGTAGTCGTTCCGTGTGTTCCTGGCGTAGTCGTGCGCTTCGAGCGCGGGTGCCATTTCACCCAATAGGCGAACGGCATCCCGGTGAAACCGCTCCGGTTCGTCCCGTCCCCGCCCGACCATCTTCGCCCCCAGATTGCAGACCAGTTCCGACGCCTCAGCCCATCCGAAGGAATCCACCACGCGCGCGAGGTCCCCCAATTCGGTGACGTTTCGGGCGAAACCCAGGAAGTGCGGGGCGACGGCGCACTCGAAAAGCAGTTTGAAGATGTGGTCTTCATGCCCGTTTTCGCGGGCCGTATGCAGACAGCGCTCGATTCTGAAATCCTGCATGTTGCGGGAAAACAGGCGAACCCATTGGTCGATCTGATCCCAGGTTACCGGTGGCGGCAAAGTGATGACTTCCAGCCGTTCCGATGCCCTGCCGGATGCTGCACGGCCTGCCAGCGACAACGCCATCAGGCGGTCTTCGCCGTCGTACCTTTTGCCGACCTCCAATCCGGAAATCAGGCGCGAAACGATACTGCCGCCTCCCCCCGCGTCTTGTTCCGAAGCGACGTGCCGCCCGAGATGTCGCAAAATCAGTTGAACGATGTCGTGCTCGGAAACCCCACCGGAGAGCAGTAGCGCGGCGGCCTTCGAAATCGTCCACGAATCCCCGCTCAGCAGTCCTTCCCAGAGCAACTGCAGGTGCTGATCCCGCCGCTTGTAGGTCGCGTCACCGGCCCGCACCCAGATTTCATCCCCACGGATGTCGACCGGAAAGGTCTCCAGGTCGTCGCATTCGTAGTTGAAACATCCTCCGCCTTCAAGATCGAAACTGCGGCCATGCCAGTCGCAGGTCAGAATGCCGTCCTTCACCACCCCGCGGGTCAGCGGAAAGCCCATGTGGGGGCATTGGTTGTCCGTTGCGTGTATTCGCCCGTCGACGTTGAAGAGTGCGATGCTTCGCCCCTCGTCGATTTTGACGGCGCGGGCAGCGCCCGGTGAGAGGTCCGCCGTGGATCCGGCGCGAATCCAATCGTTTGCTGAACGCATATTGGTTGTTCCTTTCGGTCAGTGTGCCGCTCGGTCAGTGTGCTTCCAGCCAGTTCTTGCCTATGCCGATCTCCACTTCGATGGGCACGGTCATGGGCAGGGCGCTGCGCATGCACTCCGAAATGACGTCCGGCAGGGTGTCCTGTTCCGTTTTATGCAGATCGAATACGAGTTCGTCGTGCACCTGCAGCAACATGCGGGTCTTGCAGGCGCGTTTTTGCAGTTCTTCGTGAATGCGCGTCATGGCCAGTTTGATCAGGTCGGCGGCCGTGCCCTGGATGCGGGAATTGATCGCGACGCGCTCCTCGGCGCGCTTGGTGGTGCCATTCCGGGAGTTGATATCCCGCAGGTACCGCCGGCGTCCCGTCATGGTCTCGACATAGCCGTTCTTCTCGGCGAATGCGATGGTTTCCTCCATATACTGGCGCGTACGCGGGTATTTGGCGAAGTACTGGTCGATCAGCTCCTGGGCTTGTCCCCTCGGGATGTTGAGCCGTTCGGCCAGGCCGAAGGCCGAAATACCATAGATGATGCCGAAATTGACGGTTTTGGCCCGCCTGCGCATCTCGTCGGTCACGCCGTCCGGGGGTACGTCGTAGATCTTCATGGCCGTCGCCGAGTGGATGTCCTCGTGCTGGATGAAGGTTTCCATCATGCCTTCGTCGTGGCTGAGTTCGGCGGTGATGCGCAATTCGATCTGGGAATAGTCGGCGGCCATCAGGACATAGTCGTCGTCCCGGGGTACGAAGGCCTTTCGGATCTGCCGGCCCATTTCGGTTCGGACCGGGATGGTCTGCAGATTGGGACCGTGCGATTGGATCCGCCCCGTGGCGATCACGGCCTGTTCGTAGGATGTGTGCACGCGGCCGGTTGGGGTAAACACGGTATGTGGAAGCTGGCTCACGTAGACGGAGTTCAATTTGGTACACATCCGGTAGTGTAGGATCTGTTCGACGATCTCGTGTTTGGGCGCGAGCCGGCGCAGTACGGACTCGGCCGTCGAATACTGTCCCGTCTTGGCCGTACGCTTGGCGTTGGGATCGATCTTGAGCTTGTCGAAGAGAATATGCCCGAGCTGTTTGGCCGAGTTGAAATCAACCGGCTCGCCGGCCAGTTCGGTGATCCGGTCCGATGACCGGCGAATCTCTTCGTCCAGCAGACCGGACAGGTGCTTGAGCTGGTCCACGTCCATCCGCACGCCTTCGCGTTCCATGTCAACGAGAGCAGGCACGAGCGGACATTCGATGTCGCCGAACACCGTATGCTGCTTCATCTCTCCGATTCGGGGTCGCAGCACTTCCGCCAGTTGCAGGGTGATGTCCGCGTCTTCGGCCGCATATTCGACGACCTTGTCCAGGGGCGCTTCCCTGAGCGTGCCCTGTTCCTCGCCTTTTTCGCCGATGAGGGTCGTAATGGAAATGGGCGTATACCCTAGGAGCGCCTGCGCCAGGTAATCCATGGTTCTTCGCAGGTCCGGCACGGTCACGTAGGCGGCAAGCATGGTGTCGAAAATGCGGCAGGAGACGGTTATGTCATGCCACCGCAGCACCGAAAGGTCGAACTTGATGTTGTGTCCGATGAGCTCCTTGCCGGCGTCGTTGAACAGAGGCCGGAATTCTTCGGCGATGCGAAGCGTTTCCTCCCGTCCGTCCAGCATGGGAACGTAATAGCCCTTGTGGGGTTCGATCGCGAAGGCGAAACCCAGAATATCGCAGGTCTTGGGGTCCAGGCTGGTTGTTTCCATGTCGAAACAGAAAGAAGACGACCGGGACAGCGCTTCGACGAGCGTGCGGCGGGACTCAGGCGTATCGACGCAACGGTAGTCGTGCGCGACGTCCGCTATGGTCTTCAGCCGATCCCCGGAGAAAAGATCCTCCTGATTGCCTGCCACGGTCAGTTGGGGAGCCGCGGAGAACGCCTCGCCGAAAAGCCGCTTGCCGAGGGTGTTGAACTCCAGTTCGATAAACAGCTTCTTCAGATCCTCGTCCCGTCTTTCCCGGATCAGCAAGGCTTCCGGTGTGATCTCCAGCGGGACGTTGCGCTCGATGGTGACCAAGCGTTTCGACAGCAGGGCCAATTCCCGGTTCTCCTCGACCCGCTCCTTCTGCTTGCCCTTCAGCTGGTCCGTGTTTTCCAGCAGGTTCTCGACGGAGCCGAACCGGGCAATGAGCTTCTGCGCGGTCTTTTCGCCGATGCCCGGTACGCCGGGCACATTGTCACTGGCGTCGCCCATCAGTCCGAGCATGTCGATCACCTGTCCGATTTGCTCGATACCCCACTTCTCCAAGACCTCTTCTACGCCCATGGTCTCGAAGTTGTCGCCGGTGTTGCCCGGTTTGCAGATGGAGGACCGGTCCGAAACAAGCTGCGCGTAATCCTTGTCCGGCGTCACCATATATGTGGTAAACCCGGACTCGTCCGCCTGCCTCGCAAGGGTACCGATCACGTCGTCGGCCTCCCAGCCCGGGACGCGAATCACCGGGATATTGAACCCTTCGATCAACCGGAACAGATAGGGCAGGGCGGTGCTCAGATCCTCGGGCATGGCGTCGCGCTGTGCCTTGTACTCGGGATACTCCACGTGTCTGTGTGTGGGTTCCGGCGTATCGAACACCGCGGCGATATGGGTAGGCTTGTTCTTGTTCAGAATACCGAGCAGGGTATTGGCGATGGCGAACACCATGGAGACGTTCAAGCCGGTCGAGGTCATCCGCGGATTGCGAATCAGGCCGAAGTGGCCGCGATAGGCCAGGGCCATACCGTCCAGCAGGAAGAGCGTTTTGGGCGCATCGGTCATGGATGCAAATCTCCTCGGCGGTGCGCTGTTTTCAAAAGATCCGCCGCGTTGAGGCCGACGATGCGCAGACGCTCCGCCTCGTCCAGTCCCTGTGCTTCGATTATGCGCAGGCCCAAGTCGACGTCGGCAATCTGCTGGGGACTGTCGGAGCCGAACATCACGCGCTCGACGCCGGCGAATTCGATTGCAAGGCGAAGCGCACTGCTGTTCGGCATCCCGGCCGACTCGTAGTACATGTCCCTGAGGTATGCAGAGGGTGCGCGATCCAGTTTTTCACGGGTTTCAGGGTAGGCAATATAAGCCTGGTCGATCCGCCCCGCAAGATAGGGAATGGTTCCGCCCAGGTTCCCCAGCACGATTTTCAGTTCCGGGAACGCGGCCATAGTGCCGCTGAACACGAGGTGCAGGGCCGCGATGGTCGTATCGAATGGGAATCCGGCGATGGGAGTCAGCCGATACGGTTGAAAGGTCTCGTACGCGGTGGGACTTGTGGGATGGACAAATAGCGGTACGTCCAGTCCGGATGCGGCGGCATAGAGATTGTGGAATCCCACATCTCCGAGGGATTGGCCGTTGATGTTGGAGAACAGAAGGCCGCCCCGGAGATCCAGTTCGGTCACGGCGCGGGTCAGCTCCCGTGCCGAAGCCTGCGGATCCTGCAGGGGAAGGACCGCCAGGGCCGACAACCGGTGGGGGTAGCGCGCCACCGTCCCGGCGAGGCAGTCGTTCACGAGCCGCGCGAGCCGAATGCCATCTGCAGGCGCTTCGACGTGCAGCCCGGGTATGGAAAAGCTGAGCAGCTGCCTGTCCAGCCCATGCCGGTCCATATGCTCGATGACCCTTTCGGGATCGAAGTGGGCCGGCGCGATCATGCTGTAATCTCCGACCACTTTCAGCATCCGGTTGCCGTCCGCATCCCGGATCACCTCCGCCTCGTATCTCCCCTTCTCTATCTCATCGAGATAGGCGGCCGTGTAGAAGTGGGTATGGAAGTCTATGACCATCATCGCAAAATACGGGATTTCCATGCCAAAGCGCAACGGCAATTATCCGGCGCGCATACCGGCTTTATTCCTGTACACGCCCGGACAAGAGACATATCTTGTACGCTTGAAAAATGGATCGCTACCGTATGCACACTGAAGGAGATGCCGATGTTGACCGATCCTGCCGGGCTCGTCGAAACCCGGGGTATAACCCATCTGTGTACGGGTGGAGAGTCGCCCATGCTGAAAACGCATGTGGACGCCATCCAGCGTTTCTCCGAGGATAAGCTCGTGGGAGAGGAAGGACGCCGGCGCTTCGACGCGGTTTCCACGGAATGCAAGAAGAAGATCGGCAGCCTGTTCGGCGTCCGTCCCGACGACATCGGCTTGCTCACTTCCTCTTCCGAGGGGATCAACCTGCTGGTGTACGGCCTGGACTGGAAACCGGGCGACAACGTGGTTGTCGCCGACGTGGAGTTCCCTTCGGACGTCCTGCCATGGACCCTGCTGAAGGACCGGGGCGTGGAGCTTAGAATCGTACAGAACAATAACTGGCGCATAGACTTGGAAGATATAGACAAAGCGATAGATGAGCACACGCGGGTTGTCAACATAAGCCATGTCAGCTATTTTACCGGCCAACGTCTGCCCATACCGGAACTCGCCGAGATCGTACACCGCAAGCAAGCCATGCTCTGTCTGGACGTCACCCACTCGGCAGGCGCGGTTCCGGTCGAGGCACGACATGCCGACTTCGTCGTCTCCAGTTGCTACAAATGGCTCATGGGCGTGCATGGGGTAGGCATCTTCTACTGGAATCGCGAGCGCGTACCCGAACTGAACCCTCCGTTCGTCGGATGGCATACGCCGGCCTACATGCCCGACTGGAATGATCCCGCCGCTTACGTCCCCCGGGAGGATGCCAGCCGGTTTACACCGGGCAACGAGACGTGGATCGGCGTATACGTCCTGGACAACGCCCTGGACTGCCTTCTGGGCATCGGCATCGACAGGATCGAGGAGCACGTGCTTGATCTGAGTGCCCGGGTGTGGCAGGGTCTGACGGACCTCGGTTGGGAGGTCATTACGCCCGGGTTGGCGGCGGACCGCGCCGGGAACGTCTGTTTTACCGCAGCGGACGTCAACGCGGTGACCGGTGCGCTTGAGGATCGGAACGTGCTGATATTCGGAGCATACGGAGGCGTGAACCGGGCGCGCGTATCCACGCATTTCTACAACACGGACGGCGATGTGGACCGGTTTCTTGCGGCCATGGAGGATATACCCGTGACGCGCCCGTCAACCGGCCGACCGTGAGTCCTATCGGAACCCCTCTTTTGGGCTTTACACCTATCCACCCGCGATTACCTTGAAAACATGGACTTCGAGTTAAGCGAAGAACACAAAATGGTCGAGCGGATGGTGTACGACTTCGCCCGCAACGAGATCCTTCCTTCGATCAGGGAGCACGACCGCAACGGAACGTTTCCCGGTGAACTCCTGCCTAGAATGGCAGCCCTCGGATTTATGGGCATCTGCCTTCCGGTCCGTTATGCGGGGGCGGGTATGGACTTCGTCTCCCTCGGCCTGCTTTCGGAGGGTCTCGAATGGGCGGACTCTTCGGTCCGGGAAACCATCGCGGTGCATCTGGGGCTGCATGCCCTTCCGATCTTTCAATGGGGTACGGAAGAGCAGAAGGAACGGTTCCTGCCTCCCCTGGCTACAGGCGAGCACATTGCGTGTTTCGGATTGACCGAACCCGGGGCCGGTTCGGACGTGGCCGCCATGGCAAGCCGGGCGCGAAAAGCGGGAGACACCTACCTGGTAAGCGGAGAGAAGATGTGGATCACGCTTTCCGACGTGGCGGACCGTTTTCTCGTCTTTGCAAAAACGGGTCCGGAAGCGGGAACCAGAGGAATTACCGCCTTTCTGCTCGAACGCGGCTGGGAAGGGTTGACCACCGGTACGATCAAGGGGAAGATGGGCGTTCGGGCCAGCAACACGGGCTGGATCAACATGGACGAGGTTCCCGTGCCCGAATCCCACCGGCTGGGTGAAGAAGGCGAAGGGTTCAAGATCGCCATGTCCTGCCTGGACAATGCCCGATACACCGTCGCCGCCGGCGCCGTCGGCCTGATGAAGTACTGCCTGGAAGCGTCTATCTCATACGCCCGGCAACGCCGAACTTTCGGTCAGCCGATCGGCGATCATCAGCTTGTGAAGCAGTTGATTGCGCAGATGAAGCAGCGGATCGACCTGGGTGAGCTGGCCGTACGAAAGGTCGGCTGGCTCAAAAACCGCGGCGCACGGAACACCCGGGAGACGAGCATGGCCAAGTGGTACTGCACCGAGTCGGCCTTTGCCACGGCCAGCGATGCGGTTCAGGTACACGGCGCCTACGGATACTCCGACGAATACGACGTGGAACGCCACCTGAGAAACAGCAAGAGCGCGGTGATTTACGAGGGTACGTCGCAGATTCATCAGCTCATGCAAGCGGATTACGCGTTCGGCAACCGGACCGACCGGCCGCTTCGATGCGAAATGCCCGCGTACGATCCGGATTACTGGCAGAATTGACGAGGCAAGACCCGGTTTCTCGCGAGAGAGGTTCGGCTGCGTGAACATCATCGCTCTGGTAAAGCAGACCCCGGATACGGCTCAGCTGTCCCAATCCCTGGACGGCCTCAAATTGTCGGAAGAAGGCGGCCCCCGTATCGTCAATCCATGGGACGAGTACACCCTGGAAACCGCCATACAGGCCGGAGAGCGGCACGGAGGCAAGGTGACAGCCCTTTGCCTGGGGCCTCCCGAGGCGGAGTCGGCGCTCAGGACGGCCTTGGCTATGGGGTGCGACGAGGCGATTCTGGTATCCGATCCGGCCATGGCGGACAGCGACTGCCTGACTTCCGCGCGCATCCTGGCCGCGGCCATCCGGAAGATCGGCGCATTCGACCTGGTCGTCGGCGGCCGGGCGGCAATAGACGGTAATACGGCGGCAACGGCTGTGCAGGTCGCTGCGCTCCTGGACTTGCCGCTCATCTCCTATGTAGCGGATGTCGTTGAGCTGGACCCGTCGAACCGGACCATCTCTGCGGTCCGTTTGCTGGAAAACGCCCGGGAAACGGTCGCTGGCAGGCTGCCGGCCCTGATCACGGTCGTAAAGGAAATCAACGAACCCCGGTATCCGGGCCTTATCGGCATACGCAAAGCGGCCAGGGCGGATATTCCCGTATGGGGATGTGACGAACTCGGTGTCGATGCGTCCAGCGTTGGGGCCGGCGTTTCCCGGGTCAGCTGGCAGTCCGAGCGGCCCCCTTCGCGGGAAGCGCATGTCGAAATGATCGACGGAACCCCCTCGGACGTGGCCAGAATCCTCGTGGACCGACTGATTCAAGAGAAGGTGATTTAGCAGGAAGGAACCGATGGCCGGCAACGTATTCGTTTGGATCGAACAGGACGGGGGGCAGGCGGATGCCATCGCCTGGCAGGCCATGTCGGCGGCGAAAACCGTCGCCGATGGTCTCGGCGGATGCCTGAATGCCGTTGTGTACGGTGACCGGGTCGCCGATCTCGCGCGACAGGCCATCGAAGCCGGTGCCGACCGCGTCTACGCCGCGGAAGACGCGACGCTGGAACGATACCGCGTGGAACCCTTTGCCAGGCTCCTGTCGCGCATGCTGGAAAACGAACCGCCGTCGGTGGTTCTGATGGGCGCGAGTCCGGCAGGTCTTGAGCTTTCAGCCTACGCGGCTGCCCGTGCCGGTGCGGGTTTGGCGCCGGACTGTACGGACCTGCGCGTGGAAGGCGGCCAGCTGGTGGCGGTACGGCCTGCCCTGGTTGGCAACTTGGTATCCACGGTGAGATTCAACGGCGCCGGGCACCGATTCGTCACGGTCCGGCGTAACATTTTCCAGCCGGCCGACCGGAACGAATCAAGGACCGGTGCGGTGATCGATGTGCCGGTGGACTTGGCAGAGGACGAGATCCCGACCAGGGTGGTGTCCGTAGAGACGGCCGACGGTACCGTGAGCCTGACCGAAGCCCGTATCGTCGTCTCCGGCGGACGCGGCGTGGGCGGTCCGGAGGGTTTCCGGCCCGTTCGCGAACTGGCTGACGCCCTGGGCGGCGCGCTCGGAGCCAGTCGGGCCGCGGTGGACGCCGGCTGGATACCCTATGCCCATCAGGTCGGACAGACCGGGAAGACGGTACAGCCCGACTTGTACGTCGCCTGCGGAATTTCCGGTGCGATACAGCATCTTGCCGGTATGAAAAACGCCCGCGTGATCGTTGCGATCAACAAGGATGCCGACGTACCGCTTTACCGGCACGCACACTACGGAATCGCCGGCGACCTCTTCAGCTACCTGCCCGCCATCGCGGAAGAAGTGAGGAAACGGCTGGGTCGATAGCCGGGCGCGCCGTGCATCGCGTCTTCCCTCGGCGGCACATCGAGATCACGGGACGCCGGTGCTTTCTCCCTACGAAAAAATAGCGTTCGTTCTGGCCACGGCGGTCTCGCTGTATCTGGCATCCGTCACCTTCCGATACATGATCGGGACGATAAAACGGGGGCAGGGCCAGCTGGCCTGGGATGGCCTGCCCGGCCGGCTGATGACCGGAATCAAGGCGTTGGCAGGCCAGAACAACATGATCCGCAACCGGCCGCTGATCTCCCTTGTGCACGCCGCGATCGCCTGGGGATTCATCCTGTATATGGCGGTCAACCTCGTGGACGTGCTGGAAGGCATGGTAACCGGCTTCGTCTTTTTGGAGTCCGGAACCGTGGGCGGGATCTACCGCCTGCTCGTCGATCTCGTGACGGCGGCCGTACTGGCCGGTACGGCCGTATTGCTTATCCGCAGGTTCATCGTGCGATCCACGGCGCTGTCGGTCGCATCCCGCGTCAAGCTTCACCCAGGAGCGACGGCCGGAATCAGGCGGGATTCCCTGATCGTGGGGCTCTTCATCCTCGGCCATGTAGGCTTCCGGCTTCTGGGCGCTTCGTTCGACATCGCAATACACGGTTCGGACCCCTGGCAACCTTTCGCCGGGCTGGTAGCCGGTCTCTGGATGGAAGCCGAACCTTCCTTTCTCACCTTCGGCCTGCACACCAGTTGGTGGATCGCCATCGGGCTGGTGCTGGCCTTCCTGCCCTGGTTCCCCTATTCGAAACACGCGCATCTTTTCATGGGCCCCTTCAACCTCATGACCTCCCCCGAACGGACCAGTCCCGGGGCGCTGGACGTGCTGGATTTCGAGGATGAGTCGATTGAGCAGTTCGGCGCATCCCGGATTACCGACCTGCACCGAACTCAAGTCGCGGACGCCTTCGCCTGCATCATGTGCAACCGGTGCCAGGACGCCTGTCCGGCCTATGCTACGGGGAAGGAGCTGTCTCCCGCGGCCTTGGAGGTGAACAAGCGATATCACCTTCGCGACCACATGAAATCCCTGGCGAAGGGTGGGGAAGACACGGAACCGCTGCTGGGTTACGCCATGAGCGAAAGCGCCCTATGGGCTTGTACAACCTGCGGAGCCTGTGCGGAGGCCTGTCCCGTCGGAAACGAACCGATGTTCGACATCCTCGACATGCGCCGGAATCAGGTGTTGATGGAGGGCACGTTCCCGCGTGAGCTGAAAGGCGCTTTCAACGGGATCGAACGGAACGGCAATCCATGGCAGATGGCTGGCGACCGGATGGAATGGACTCAGCCTCTGGACTTCAAGGTGCCGACCGTTGCGGAAAACCCCGGCTACGAGGTGCTGTACTGGGTCGGCTGCGCCGGCGCATTCGATCCGGGCGCTCGGGATACGGCGCGGGCGATTGCCGCCCTCATGCACCGGGCGGGTGTGGACTTCGCCGTGCTCGGAAATGACGAATCCTGTACGGGAGATGTGGCGCGACGCGCAGGAAACGATTATCTTTTCAAGACAGCCGCCGAAGGAAACATCGAAACGTTGAACGCAGCGGGCGCCGATCGGAAGAAAATCGTCACGGGCTGCCCCCACTGCCTGCACACCCTGAAAAACGAATACGGCGCGCTGGGTGGACGATACGAGGTCCTGCACCATACCCGGCTCATTGAGGAGCTGGTGCGTGCGGGCCGCCTTGCGGTGCGCGGCGAAGCGGGGGCGCGAATCACCTTTCACGATCCGTGCTACCTCGGCCGCCAGGGAGGTGAGTTCGAAGCGCCTCGCGAGGCGCTGGCGGCGACCGGACCGTCTCTTGTTGAAATGGCCAGGAGCAGAGACCGGTCGTTCTGCTGTGGCGCGGGCGGCGCACAAGTCTGGAAGGAAGAAGAGAACGGCAGGGAGTCCGTCAGCGACAATCGCTTTGGGGAAGCCCGGGAGACCGGGGCGGACACCCTCGCGGTAGGCTGTCCGTTTTGCGCAAGGATGATGCATGACGCGAATACACGGGCCGGCGAACCCATGCGAGTCCGGGACATCGCCGAAATCGTGGCGGAATCCATACAGGACGAGGGAGCGCGTACGTCATGAAGCCTGTTGAGGAGCGTATGGTGTTCCTGGACGGATCCAGGCTGATCATTGAGGCGATGGCGCGCGCGGGCGCGGGTGCCTACCTCGGCTATCCCATCACACCGGTCAACTGGCTCTTCGCGGGTGCCAAACAGCGTATTCCCGTCGCCCTCGAGGCGCCGGACGAGATCACGGCGCTGCAGTGGGCTGCCGGATTCTCGTCGTCAGGGGTGTTTCCCGTCACGGCATCGGCTTTTCCGGGCTTCGCCCTGATGATCGAATCGATCAACATGTCCTTCATGATGGAATTGCCCATGGTCATCATTCTCGCCCAGCGCCTGGGGCCGAGCACCGGATCGGCGACAACGGGCGGCCAGGGGGATTTGCTCCTGCTCAGGGGATGCATCTCCGGCGGATATGCGGTACCGGTCTTCTGCCCCTCGAATCTGAACGACTGCTGGGAAATGGCCGCCGCCAGTGTGCACGCGGCAATCGACCTCAGGACGCCCGTGGTGCTGCTGACCTCAAAAGAAATGATCATGACCAACCAGAATATGGATATTTCCGGCCTGCAGGAGGTGCGGCGGGCGAAGCAACCCCTGTACGAAGAAAACGGGCAATTCAAGACCTACGGGGTCAATGGCAGTCTGACGCCACGCTTTCTTCCCCTGGGAAACGAACTGCACCAGGTCCGGCTGAACGCATCGACCCATGACATGGCAGGCATTACGCAGAAGAACCATCCTGAAGCGCTGGCAAACACCGAACGGCTCAAGAACAAGATCGAACAGCGTATTGACGAGTACACCCATTACGAACACGATCAGGACGAACACGCCGATGCAGTCATACTGACCTATGGCGTTTCATCCGAAGCGTCCAGGGAGGCAGTCGGTCTGCTGAGAGCGCACGGGGAACCCACCTCGCTCCTGGTCATGAAGACGCTGCTGCCCGTGCCGCCCCGCATATACGAACTGCTGGCGTCGTATGCGCATGTCGTCGTCGTGGAGGAAAACATCGTCGGCCTGTTGCGGGAGCTGCTCTATGGCCGTCGGCAGCATGACCGGATACGGGGCGTCAATAAAATTGGCAGCATGATCACTCCGCAGGAGATCGTGGAAGGGGTAAGGCAATGCCGGACACCCTCCTGAACGAGTTGAAAATGCCCTACTGCCCGGGCTGTGGCCATACCGTTGCCAACAAGTCCATGAGCAAGGCGCTCGTGGACATGGGCGTGCATCCGCTCGATGTCATCGTGGTGAGCGATATAGGCTGCACGGGACTCGTGGATCCGCTATTGAACTGCCACACGGTGCACGGGCTGCATGGCAGGGCAGTCGCCCTGGCGATGGGTATTCGCATGGGACTTGAGCAGTCCGACAAGAAGATCATCGCGCTTCAGGGCGACGGCGGCGCGACGATCGGCCTGCAGCACCTCCTTGAAGCCGCCCGCCACAATCTGGACCTCACCCTCGTTGTTCAGAACAACATGGTCTACGGTATGACAGGCGGCCAGGTAAGCGGACTTTCCTCCACCGAGTTCAAGGAACCGGACCGACCCGATACGGCTGTGCCCGGGTTCGACATCTGCACGCTGGCGCACAACGCCGGCGCGGCATTCACCGCGCGGACGTTCATCGGCGGGGATACGGCCGAGCTTTGGAAGGAAGCGTTGTCAACACCCGGGTTTTCCCTCATCGAAATCGTTGAAATGTGCCCGGCATATGGCATGAGGAAGGTCCAGGAACTGCACGAGGTGTCGGACTACGAGCGCGTGGTGTCGAGAAACCGGCGTCCCGTTTCCCATCCGCAACGGATGGCAGGCCGATCCCTGCTGGATGCCTTGAAACCGATCGAACGAACCTGCGAAGCGCCACTCGACGGGCGCCTCGAGATCATCGTTGCGGGTTCCGCGGGCGATGCCATTCAGTCCGCGGGCGACCTGCTCTCCACGGCGGGTGTCACCGCCGGACTTTCCGCCACAAAGAAAGGCGACTATCCCATTACGATCGGCACGGGATTCTCCGTCGCGGAAGTCATCCTTTCCAGGCAGCCGATACACTACACCGGTATCGAATGTCCCGACATCATGATCGTCATTTCGCAGGACGGGCTGGACAAGGTCCGGTCGCGAATCGGTGGCCATACCCTGGTCATCGCGGACACGAAACTCGGCGCCGGGCTCGCGGACCTGCCCAATCTGACGGTCCGCGACTTCAGGAGAACGGGCGGTTCGAAGGGGGCTGCGTTGGCCGCCGTTGCACACTGGTTGCGGGACAACGGCCTCCTGCCCATTAGCGCGCTCGTCGAAGCCGCCAACCGCCACAAGCACGGCGACAAGATGAAGGCTATTATCGACAATGCCGTCGCAGCGTAGCGGCTTTACCGTCCGGCAACCGCATACCGGTGAACTTCCTTGCGCATAGTCTACTTCGACATTGACAGCCTGCGGCCCGACCACCTGGGCTGTTACGGATGTGAC
The DNA here is from genome assembly GCA_965200485.1 of bacterium. Lineage (GTDB taxonomy): Bacteria > JAAXHH01 > JAAXHH01 > JAAXHH01 > JAAXHH01 > JAAXHH01. Next base: position 987,890 of record CBDAUD010000002.1, on the reverse strand, counting down.
CGTCCCACTTCGCCCGCCATAGACGAAGTCGCGTCGCAGGGGATGCGGTTCGAGCGGTACTACTGCGCGGACTCGCCCTGCATGCCTTCGAGGCACGGCTGGATTACCGGCCGTTTCGGGATCAACCATGGGGTGGTGACGCATGGCGGACCCGGATCCAGGCTGCAGATCCGCGAGCAGCGCTACGGCGGTCCGGACGAGCGGAACCAGCTGGTCCAAAGAAGGTTGCGCCAGTCCGGCTATGACACCGTCTGTTTCTCCAACTTTCCCACCCGGCACTGTGCGACCTGGTTCGGCCTGGGCTGGTCGGAATGCCATTCGCCCAATCTGAAGACGGGATCGGAGACGGCGGACGAAGTCAACGAGGCGGTGCTCCGATGGATCACCGCGCATCAAGGCCGAGACGATTTCCTGCTCTACATCAACTACTGGGATCCGCACCGGGTCTACGAGGCGCCGCGCGAATGGTTCGACCGCATGGCGGAAACTCCCGCGCCGGTGAGCTGGCCGGACAGCGAGACCATCCGCGGGCACCAGGCCGTAGACGGCTGGTTCACGGCGTCCCATCTCTTTCCCCGGGACCGTCCGAGTCCCACGCCAAACATGCCGGACGCCATACGGGAAACGGGCGATCTGCATCACCTGGTTACCGGATATGATGCGGAGATCCGGTATACCGACCACCACATTGCACAGGTACTGGATGCCTTGGGGGATCTGGACGACACGGCGGTTGTCATCTCGGCAGATCACGGCGAAGCCATGGGAGAGCACGGCATCTACGGTGATCACGTATGCGCCGACGAATGCATACACCGCATTCCGTTGATCATCAAGTGGCCGGGGCTTACGCCTCCCGGATCCACCTGCGAAGATCTGCTGTACAACATCGATCTCAGCGCCACACTCATCGACCTGGTTGGCGGTGAAGTGCCGGCCTACTACGATGGGCGGTCCTTCCGGGAAGGGCTCGTCACCGGGAACTGTCCCCTTCATGACTATCTGGTCTGGGGACACGGTCTGTACACGCTGCAGCGCGCGGTGCGGACACCGGACCATCTCATGGTCCGGACATACGACGACTTTGGATACCGATTCGACCCGGTGGCCGTGTACGATATGCAAAACGATCCGTACCAGACGCGCAACCTGGCCCAGGACCGGCCGGAGCTTCTGGCCAGCATGGATCACTACCTGTCGGAATGGCTTCACGAGCAGCGCGTCAAGCCCTATTCCATCCCAGATCCCATGGAGGTCGTGTGGCAGGAACGCCAGTCGCAGTCAACCGGATGATGGAATCGTCCATCCCCGCTCGCCAATTCCGAATCTCGACTTTGAAAACGATGCGAGGCAAGTTTGCCTGATACGACGACGCATACGATTGCACAAGAATCCGGCCCCGCGCCCGTAATCACCGTGCGGGCCCTGGCGACGGGAATGGTTCTTGCCATCGTGCTCAATATCTGGGTGACCTACGGGACCTATATCCTGCACTCGTCCCGCATGTCGGTTGCCCATCTGCCCATCTCCGCCCTGGCCCTGTTTCTGCTCGTAGCCTTCGTGTACAATCCGTTCGCCCGGAGCCTCTCCGCACGGACGGCCTTCACCGGGCGGGAACTGGCGCTGATCTTCTGCATCCTGCTCATATCCAGCCTGATTCCCGGCAAGGCCTTCGTTTCCTATTTCCTGACCATCATATCCACGCCTTTCTATTTCGCCCAGCCGGAAAACCAATGGGCCGAACTGTTTTTCCCCCATCTTCCGGAATGGCTTGTGGCGAGCAATCAGAACAATGCCATGGGCTGGTTCTACGAAGGGCTCCCCCCGGGCGGCAGCGTGCCCTGGTCCCCGTGGATCATACCGGTCGCATGGTGGATGAGTTTTTTTCTGGCCATCTTCGTGGTCGGTGCCTGTGTGGCGACCATCTTCAGGAAGCAGTGGGTGGAGTACGAGCGGCTTACTTTTCCCCTCGTGCAGGTCCCGCTGGAGCTTATTGCCGGCGACCAGTCGTCCGGACGCTGGCCGAAACTGGTCTACGACCGGTTATTCCAGCTGGGATTCGGCCTTGCGCTGGCCATTGCCATCTGGAACATCGTCTCGTTTGCCCATGTTGTTCCCCACCTGCCCGTCGGCACCTTCTTCGAGACTCCGCTCCAGCTAAGCCCGATGTTTCCCTCCATCCCACTGAGAATCAGTCCCTACATGCTCAGTTTCGGCTACTTTATCAACGTCGATATTCTCCTGAGTATCTGGGTCTTCTTTATGCTGGGCCTCTTTGAAATCGGGGCATTGAATTACATTGGACTCAATACGGCCAGCAGTGGCCCCGGCGGCAGCGGCGGGGTCAACGCGCAGTTCTTCGGAGGATTCCTGGTCTATGTGGGCTATAGCCTGTGGACCGCGCGTCGGCATCTGACGGGGGTATTCAGAAAGGCGTTCGGTACGCATCCCGGGTTGGATGATTCGAAAGAACTCGTTTCCTACCGGACTGCCGTGATCGGGATACTGCTTGGGTCCGCCTTCATATGCGGCTGGCTCTACCAGTCCGGACTGTCGCCGTCCGTCATGCTGGTGTTTCTGGCTTTTCTGTTCGTGTTGTACTTCGGCACGACGAAAGTGATTGCCGAAACCGGGGTGGTGTTTCTTGATCTGCCGGTGAACGCCCATCAGATCACCGTGCTGTCCCTGGGGTCCGGCAACGTCCCGGCGCCGAGCCTCACGTCGCTGGGACTGGCCAGCGCATACGCGAGAAACTGGCGCGGGCTGGGGATCGGATCGGTCGTGCTGGCCGATCGCCTGACCGATGGATTGTGGCCGAGGAAAAAGGGTTTGCTGCTCGTGCTCACCATCACTTTCCTGGTCAGTATGATCACGGCGCTCGCTTACTCGATCCAGGCGGGTTATGCAATCGGCGCGTACAATTTCGGCGGAGGCGCTTTCGACGGACTCAACTTGAACTACTATGACGAGATCGCGACCTGGATGAAGAATCCACTGTCTCTGGGCCAGAACGAGCCCTGGTTCATGGCGGCAGGGGCAGTGATCTTCGTGGTCCTGCTGAAACTGCGGCACTGGCTGATCTGGTGGCCCCTTGCTCCGGTGGGATTCGCCATCTGTTTCGCCAGCAACGTCCGTGATTCGATTCTGTCCATCTTCCTCGCCTGGCTCGTCAAGTTCATCCTGCTGAAGGTCGGCACGAACGCCTATCGCACGGGCCAGCGATTCTTCCTGGGCGTCCTGCTCGGATACACGTTGGGCATCGTTCTGGCCTTTTTGGCGGATGCCCTTTTCTATCCCGGGCAAGGCCATATGATGCATAACTGGTAGGTAAGGTAACTGGCCGGTGCCAGCTGGCAGGTGCGGTAGTTAGGCCGGAAAAGAGCGCGCCCGCCCCGCTGCGTCGAACGGAACTCCCGCGGCGGGACAGGGATCGAAAATATCCAACTGCAGCCTGGGCGCTAGTAGGTGCTTTGTGCCGTAGTTACCGGACACCACCGAGAGGCCTGCAGCCAGTGCAGGAGGGTATGCAGGGCTTCTGGTGTTCCGATCTGTTCCAAGGCGATGGCCGCGTGTCCCTGAACATATCGGTTTTCGTCGTAAAACGCGTCGGCAAGGGCCGGGATGGCCGCTTGGGCATCTGCTCCGAAACGGGCCAGGGCATAGGCCGTATTGTACCGGACCTGACTATCCTCGTCCTTCATCAAATCGATCAGCGCAGGTACGGCCCGGTCGGCGTTCAGCTTGATCTGGCCGATGGCGTCGGCGACGTTCTGGCGAACGAATGGCGATGGGTCGCCGACAAGGGCGGCCAGGCGATCGACGACCGAAACGCCTTCGGTCCTGATATCCCCCAAGGCATAAACCGCATAGCCCCGGACGCGGTCGTTTTCGTGTTCGAGCAGAGAGACCAGCGGATCGACGGCTGCAGGCCCCAGCGCACAGATTCCGTAGCACGCTTCGCGTCGGACTTCGTCCTCTTCGTGCTGGAGTGCGCCAAGCAGGTGCGGAAGCGCGGCTTCCCCGCACTCCGCCAGGGTGTACGCCGCGTGCAGGCGCTTTTCCTCAAGCGCATGGGTCAAGTCTCCGGCGAGTGCCGCAACCCTATCCTCCCCGCGTGATCCGGTTCCGGCGGAGCCGTCTCCGGCAAGCCAGTGCCACATGTTGCGCCACATGGCGCTCCTGGCGTGACCGGACAACGCACCGAGTTCGATTTCGTCGCGCTGCTTGTTCCAGTAGGGCCTGACCGGCTCCGACATTCTGGTAAACTGGAATTTCATCATGTAGCGGACCTTGTCCGTCCCGTTCGGAAAAGCCCGGTGCCAGAGATCGAAATGAATGATGGTGACCGTCCCGGCCTTTCCGCTGGCTGGCGATCCATCGGGACCGGCGCCATCGGCGCCGATCGTCTCTTCGCGGGATTCGACGTAGTGACTTCCCGGTATAACGCCCGTCGGTCCGATTTCCACCGGCGTGTCCTGGGGATAGTACATCGCCATGATCCAGCGCGGGTGGTGGTCCCGCACCTTGGCGTACCCCCAGTAGCTGTCCTTGTGCCAACCGCCTCCGCGGCTGTGCGGGGGATTGACGTGTGGATGGCGGTGGGCGTGCATAACGTAGTCAGGTCCCAGCAGACTCGTCAACGCGCCCTGGACGGCCGGGTCGTCGTATACCTGCCGGATCTCGGGAACGCGCGGCAGCAGGTTGTTGCCTGGATTGCCCTCTTCGTCGATGATTGCCTTCGTTTTCTCGTAAATCGTGTCATGCAGCGCTACGGGCTGATCCACATTGATGACACAGTAGCCGTTTACGATGAAGTCACGCATGGCATCATCGTCGAACAGATAGGATTTGTCCACCATCGGATTCGCTCCAGTTTAGGCATAGCGGCCAGCCAGATCCAGGGCCGTCGGACTGGCGAGCCTTCTGCGATTCGTGTATGTCTGGTCTCCGGCCAGGATGTCCAGTTCACGGATTGGTGAAACAGACCGCCATTTCCTGCAGAAAAACCTGGGGTTCCACCGCTTTGAACCGGTTTTCCAACTCGGGACCAGCCGTATCAATCACGTCGGGGCTACGATGCGAATCACAACCCGGAAGCCGCTCCATGCTTTCGTTTATGACTGCCACGGCCGGTCCCGTTGTTCGGACTACGAGGTCGGGTTCCGCACAGTCGTAGTACCAGACGGACTTCAGCCTGCTGTGCAACAGTTTGTAAGCGTACTTCGAAAGCGGATCGTTCACCGTGTCCGGCAGGAATGTGGCCGGCCAGAACACCCGGTTGATCTGGTGCCGGAATATCGCTTCAATCATCTTCGTCGGCTCGGCCGGACAGAGATGCCAGTTCGTCTCAGGCCAGACGTCCAGCCATCCCCATGCGCCGCCCATCTGTTCGACAGTCAGATCCCGGTCCCCGTGTCGTGTGTGGATCCGCGTCCCCTGACCGCCTATGAAGGCATGATGCTGGGGATAATCGAAGAACACTTCCTCTTTCGACCGGAGACAATCGTAGAATCCGGTCGCCAGGCCCAGCACGGCGCCGCCGGCCCCGCATACCCCATCTTCCAGCCGGGGAGAAACCAGTCCCGCGCGGTCCTGAGGATGGTAGTCGGGAAACGCCTCTCCGAATGACAGGACCCTCCATTCAGCGTCCTGCCGCCTGCGATAGACGAAATCCGATTGCGCTATGCGTTCGCTGGTGTGCAAAGTGATACTCGTCTAGTAACCAGCGTGCACTGTCCGGTATCTGCTTCGCCGCATAATTTCCGGACTGGCACTTCGGGCGTCAAGGAGAATCTTGCCGGGCCGAGGCGGCATGTACCGCGGTTTCCGGATGTCCAGGCAGCTTCATCTCGACCATCTCGATTCCGGATTCGTCCACCAGCCAGTCGTATACTTTTTCCACAGACTTGGTGTAGGCATACTGTTCTGCGAAGACCACCCTGCGGATACCCGCCTGGATGGACTTCTTAAGGCACCCCAGGCAGGGTTTGGTGGTCGTGTAAAGTGTCGCGCCGCTCGTAGACGAGCCGTGTCGCGCGGCAAAGACGATGGCATTCTCCTCGGCGTGCATACAGATGCACTCGTCCAGACCCGCCCCGGACGGTCCGTCCGAGTTGCACCGTTTGCATCCCCCGTCGAAGCAGTTGGGAACGCCCATTGGGGTGCCGTTGTATCCCGTGCTGGTAATGATCTTGTCGTTCACGATGACGGCGCCTATGTGTCTGCGTATACAGTTCGAACGGGCGGCGACGGCGTAAGCGATACGCAGGAAATACTCATCCCACGAAATCCGGTTCATTGATGCTCCTTGTTTCTTTTCGTGCGATCGACATGCGATCAACGCGGAAAGCCAAGCTGTTTCACCACACGACCGTCTCCCCGCTAGGCCGGTTTCTTCGATACGAGCGATCCCTTCAGGAACCGTTTGTAGTACGAATGAACCAGAAAGGTCGCCGGCAGGGCGATCAGCAGACCGAGCATGCCGAGCAGTTTTCCCCAGACGGACAGGGACAGGAGGATCACGGCCGGGTTGAATCCGGTCGCCTTGCCCATGATCCTGGGAGTCAGTATGGCTTCCTGGATAATCTGCACTACGGCGAACACGGCGAGAACGAGACCAAGCATCACCCAGACGCTTTCCGTCGTGCCCATGGCGGCGGCGATGGCCAGCAGCACGGCCGGAATGAGTCCCACGACCTGCAGGTAGGGCACCATGTTGAGCAGGCCGGTGAATAGACCCAGCATGATCCCCATCGGCAGTCCGATCAGCCAGAAGCCCAGTGCGAAAAGCAAACCTACAATAAAGGCGATAAGGGCCTGGGCGCGGAAATAGACCCGCATGGCGTTCGTGAAATCCGACACCACGTCGAGGACTAGTTGCCTGTATTGCTCCGGAATCAGGTTCTTCCATCCGTCGGAGATCTCGTCGAAATCCAACAGGATAAAGACGAGGTAGAGGAGGATGACGATCACGATCGTAAGCCCGACCGCGAAGTTGACGGTGCCCGAAAAGACGCCCCAGATACCGGGCAGAAGCTGCTGGAAGATTACCCGTATATTTTCAGCGCTCAGCAGCTGCGCGAACTCTTCGACCCGCAGGAGGTTCGCGATGTACACGCCGATTTCCTCTGGAACATATTCCTGCAGGGTCGCTTGCCATTGGTCCGTATTCATCAGCCCGGACAGCAGATTCCGCATTTGCGCGACCTCGGACGCAACCAGCGGAATCAGGATCGCAAGAAACAGGATCACGGCGCCTAGAATGATCGTGAGGCTCAGCAGCACGGCGAAGATGCGCTGGCTGAATGGCAGCTTTCTCTGGAGCCAGGAAGTCAGGGGATTGATCAGGTAGGCGAGCAGCAACGCGATCGCAAAGGGAATGAGTATGTCGCTCAGATACGCGACAAGCGAGATCAGTAGCCAGATCACCGCTACGCCAATGGCTATGCGGGCCACGCGGTCGAACGTGAAGGGACTGTCGAACAGCATAAACGGGGTCCAGGAACGATCGCGAATGGTCGGCGACGGGCAGTGTATTCATGTAGGCGACGGGATCGAGGATGTCAAGCGAATACGATGCCGCACTATCTCTTGACGCATGCTCGCGCACAGACCTATATATGTATAAATGTTTACAGGCGCGGACCGTTGACTGCCAGGGCGGCAGTCCGACCGGTCCGGCATGAAACCACTTTGGGGTTCCCGTGTACAGGATACTTGCGGTCCTACTTCATTTCGGCGCTTTGCTGACGCAAAACGGTTCGTCCCACGCGCAGTACACGAATTCCGTCGGCGTCGCGCTGCCGTCCGATGCCGCGCCGCCAGGGCAGCAGGTCTTCCGACTCATGAGTCCCGAACCGCGCAGCCTCGACATCCAGATCAATCTCTACGACGGCGAATCCACGCTGCTGCCTTTCGAAACCCTGCTCGTCCGGGACGAACGCTGGCAGCCCATACCGGCTGCATCCACAGGTTACGACGTCTCCGAAGACGCCAGGGAATGGACGTTCCATTTGCGTCCGGGCGCCCGCTGGAGCGACGGCAGACCGGTGACAGCCCACGACTTCGTATACGCCTTCAGGCGGATGCTCGATCCGGCCAACGCCAATCCCTACGCTTTCTTCTACTACGACATCAAGAACGCGAAGGCCATCAGCCTGGGAGAGATCCGGGATCTGGACCGACTCGGCGTACAGGCGCTGGACGATCTCACCTTGCGGGTGTTCATGGAACGCGGTGCGCCGCACTTTCCCCATGTCGTATCTTTCGGCCTGGCCTACCCCACCCCGCGCTGGGCGGTGGAAAAACACGGCCGGAAATGGACCGAAGTCGATAACATCGTGTCGAATTCCGGTTTCAAGATGGCCGAATGGGCGACGGCCAGCCACATGACCTTCGTTCCGGACCCGATGTACAACGGTCCCCACAAGCCGCTGCTGGAAAAAGTCGTTCATCCTTTCCGATATGCGGCCGCGCAGACCGTCCTGGCCTACGAGAACAACGAGGTGGACGTGGAAACGGTCGATATCAATGATCTTGACCGAATATCACGTCATCCGGTACTCGGCAAGGAACTCGTCAAATCGCCTGGAAGAACGACCTGGTACCTCTTTTTCAGGGTGGCGGAGCCGCCGTTCAATGACATCCGCGTGCGAGAGGCTTTCGCCCGGGCGCTGGACCGGGATGCGATCTGCCGTATCGTCCTCAGAGGCGCTGCGGCGCCGGCCTATTCCATGATGCCGCCGGACTTCAAGGAGTACAACGGGGAAGCCATGAAGCCGTACCAGGCGTTCGATCCCGGGCGCGCCAGAGCGCTGATGCGGGAGGCGGGATATCCGAACGGGCGGGGTTTTCCCCGGCAGGAAATGTGGATTCGCGCCCCTACGCCTTCTATGAAAATGGCCGGCGTCGCCATACAGAGCATGTTGCTGGAACATCTTGGCGTAAACGTTACCGTCCGCACGCTGGATCGGACGGCCTACATGAGCAAACTGTACAACTGGGAAATGGATTTCGGGTTTCTGCGTTTCGTCGCCGATTACATGGATCCCCGCAACATGCTCGACATGACCTGGCATTCGCAGCCGAAAGGCGCCGGGCGCCATGACTGGACCAACACCGAATTCGACGCGCTGGTCGAACGGGCCGGTGCCGAGCTGGATCCGGACCGAAGAACGCGTCTCTATCGACAGGCGGAGGAGATTCTCGTGGGGGACTACGCCGCCGCCTTCGTGTTCCACCCGCTGACGATGCAGCTCCGCAAATCCAACCTCAAGGGGTATACCCGATATCCTGATGGTACGGTAGGCGCGCTGATGTACTCGCGGCTCTACAAAAGCAGGAAGTAGCCGTCCGGTCAGGCCTCCGGGACCGAGACCCGGAGCGCACCAGGTACCGTGGTGATCTCCGCCGGCGTCTCTCCCACAGGTTCGCCGTCGGCGAACAACACCACCGGCCGTTCCGTTTCCAGTTTCAGCCTGCCGGTTCGGTAGGAAAATACGTCGGGATGATTCAGGTGGCCGCCCCGGTAGACCCGCGGGAACGCACGGAGAATCCTGCCCGTGCCCATCATACGCACGAGACAGATGTCGAGTGTACCGTCCGATGGGTCGGCCTTCGGCGCGATCCTGATCCCGCCACCGTACGTGGAGGTGTTCGCGGTGGCTGCGAGCAGGACCGTCTGGTTGATTGTGCCAAAGTCTCCTGTCATGCGCAGTCCCACGCCGCGATAAGTTCGCAGCGTACGGGCTATGCCCCAGACGTAGCCGGCGACGCCCTTGAACGGCACCGCGCCGTCATGGAGCAATCTGGCGACATCCGAGTCGAATCCCAGTGTCACGACGGTTGCGAAGTACCGGTCATGCACCTTCCCCAAGTCCAGTTGTGCGGTCTGACCACGCCGAAGGATGGCCGCCGATGCTTCGGGACCGGTCCGAATGCCCATTGCGCGCGCAAAATCGTTTCCACGGCCACACGGCAGGATGCCGAGGACGACTTCCGTACCCGCCAATGCGTTGACCACGTCGTGCACGGTTCCGTCACCCCCGCAGGCAGCTACGCAGACATATCCGTTGTCTGCGGCTTCGGACGCAAGAGTCTTCGCCTCTCCCCGGGCCGAGGTAGGCTGGATATCGACCGTAAGGTGGCTGCTCTGCAACAGTTCCCGTACCCGTTCGGCGAAGCGCATGCCGCGCCCGCGTCCGGATTTGGGATTGACGATGATAAGCGTTTTTCCGGTCATAAGGCCGTTACCGGGACGTTTCTTGTCCTGCGCAGCCCGCGCGGGATGGGACATGAGATACGGCTGGTACCATCGTTCGGTGCCGGTCCGTAAATCTTGACAGCAGTACACCAGTCATGATAAGTTAAACGCCCGGATCGACGCAACGCAAATGAGCCGGCCATCCGGCCAGGACGTGTGTCGCACAGCCTTAGGAGCCTTAGGGACATCGCATGCTCGACTACAGAAACCTCTTTGAGATGACGGGCCGCAACGCGCTGGTCGTCGGCGCGGGCAGTGGCATCGGCCGGTGCGCGGCCATGTGCCTCGCCCAGTTCGGAGCCCATGTGGTCTGTGCGGACGTTCGCCAGGCGGCGGGGGAAACCGTCTCCAGGGAGATACGCGCGAACGGCGGCACCGCCGAATCCGCACGGCTCGATATGCGGAATACGGATCAGATCCAGCAGGCGCTTGACCGAATGCCCCGCCCCGACGTGCTCGTCAGCACGCCCAGTGTAAACGTGCGCAAACCCCTCCTCGAGTATACAGACGAAGAATACGACCGGGTCGTCGATCTCAACCTGAAGGGCACCTTTCGACTGGTACGCGAAGTTGCCCGGACCATGACGGAGGGATCCGGGGGCAGCATCATCGTTTTCTCCAGTATCCGTTCCCAGGTCGTGGAGCCCGGACAGGGCGTCTACGCTGCGACCAAATCGGGGGTGGTCCTCATGATACGCGCGCTGGCGGCCGAACTCGCCGACAACGGAATCCGCGCCAATGCCATTGCGCCCGGCGTGGTAGACACGCCGCTGACCGCCCAAATCAAGCAGCATCCGAACTGGCACGCCGCCTACGCGGAAAAGACCATGCTCCGTCGATGGGCCAAACCGGAAGAAATAGCGGGGGCCGTGCTCTATCTGGCATCGGATGCCAGTTCCTACACCACCGGTTCCGTCCTGTTCGTGGACGGGGGGTGGACGGCGGCGGACGGCCGATTCGATCCCTTCTCCGGATAGCACCGGACGCCGACGTTCAACGCAAACGCTATCCGTCTGTTGTCAACGATCCGATGTCCTTCCTGAACATCCTGCTCGACATCATCGCCCCGATTTTCGTCCTTGTTTCTCTCGGCTACTTCTTCCAGAAAAAGTGGTCCTTCGATTTGCAGGCCCTGACAAGGATCCTCTTGTACCTGGTCATGCCCGCGACCCTGGTCGTATCCCTCACCCAGTCCGAACTCTCCACGGATTTCATCTGGGAAACCAGTATGTTCTGCCTGCTCATGCTGGCCGGGCTCTATGCGCTGAGCATGGCCGGATCCCTGATCATGGGATACCGAAAAGACATGAAACGGGCTTTCGGGCTGACCGTCATGTATTACAACAGCGGCAATTACGGTTTTCCAGCCAGCGACCTGGCCTTTCCCACGCTGGGTCTGGCCGTCCAGTCTATCGTCCTGGCCGTGCAGAATTTCCTCGTGTTTACCCTGGGGCTGTTCTTCGTCTCGGTTGGCCGCACTTCAGTCCGAAAGGCGTTTCTGCAGTCCTTCAAGATGCCCTTCGTATACGCATTGGCCTTGGCTTTCGCCATACGCAGCTATGGTCTGCAACTTCCCGACCTCCTCTGGCTTCCCATCGAATACCTGGCCGCTGCACTCGTACCCATGGCCCTGGTCACCTTGGGCATGCAATTGGCGAAGACCCGCTTTACGCAGAACTGGACGGACAGCCTGGCGTCTCTGGTATGTCGCCTGGTCATCTCCCCCCTGCTGGGCTATGGGCTTGTTGTTCTGCTGGACATCGATCCCAGGATCGCACCCATCCTGGTGGTGTCTGCCAGTTATCCCACTGCGATCAACACCGTGCTGATCGAGATGGAGTTCGGGAGTCGAGAAGATTTCGCGGCGAATGCCGTGTTCCTTTCGACTGTGTGCAGTATCGTCACGGTTGCGGTGGCGATATACCTCGCGAAACCTTAAAACACAGGGCCGGGCAGGCTGTCCGATGTCTGGTCTGAAGCCCGTCAGGTGTCACCCGGTTGCATCGGGCCTCGGACAGCCTCAGAGAGCCTCGGACGATCTCAGACATATCCGTCGCGGTCGCCGTATACCCTGGCCCCCTTGCTGATGGCCGCCGCGAAAGCGCCGAGGGGTTTGTCCGACCCAGGGTACCGGTCCGCGTGCGACGTGCCGTTTTCAAGCTTGAGTACGCCGCGGGGACACACAGCCGAACAGACCCCGCATCCAACGCAGGAAGCACGGACGACGTGTTCGCCTCGCTCGGCGTATGCCCGGACGTCGATGCCCATTTCGCAATAGGTCGTACAGTTGCCGCAGGACATGCACTGGCCGCCGTTGGTCGTGATGCGGAATCGGGAGAAAAAGCGCTGGATGATACCCAGCACGGCTGCCATAGGACATCCGAAGCGGCACCAGACCCGGTTCCCCAGTATGGGATAGAATCCCACGCCGATCACGCCTGCGAATACCGCTCCGATGTAGAAGCCGTACCAGCTTTTCAGCGGGGCTGCATAGGCGCTCAGCCAGCCGTCGGTCGAACTGCTCACCCAAAGCAGGGCCGTAGTCAGCACGATCAGCAGCAGCACGGCGTAGATGATTGCCCGTTCGATCTTCCAGGACACCGTTGACTTGGGCGTCAGGTGCCGCCAGGGATCGCCGAGGGTCTCCGCAAGGCCGCCGCAGCCGCATACCCAGGAGCAGTACCATCGCTTGCCGTAGAAATAGGTAAGGACGGGCGTCGCGACAAACGAGCAGATGATCCCCCAGTAGACCATGAACGAACCCAGCGCGCCCGGACTGTTGATCAGATAGTCCACGGTGCCGGGAAACAGGTAATCGTACTTCAGCGGCCAGAAATAGCTGAAATAGAACTCCGGCTCGTTGAGGGCGCGGAGGAGCTGGGGCAGGATGAAGGCCAGAACCAGTTGAAAGAACATGACCGACACGGTCCGGATGAGGTGGTAGCGGTTGTGGCGGTACCGCATGAGCATCCGGAAACCGAAGAGTGCCACGGCCATGGAATATAGAAACCCGTACAGAAACCACTGGTTGGCGGACTGGCCAGCCAGCAGTAGCGAAAGCGGTTCCACCAGCGAGATCGCGGGTGACAGGTAGTCGGGCCACCAGTAGAGTACGACATAGAAACCCGTGATCGCGATACCCAGCGCCCAGGCGATCGCGCCCCGGTGGGTGGCACTGCCGAACATGGTGCCGTCGTGTTTGATGCCGGGCAGCGTGTTCCTGTACGTGTACCAGACGTAGCCGACGACGCCGGCCGACAGCAGGCCGAAGGACAGCAGGAACGGCGTCCAAGCGCCGGTTGGAGACATGCCGAGCAACGAAACGGCGAGCGCAAGGAAACCCAGCCCGATCACGCCGGCGGAAATCATCTGTCCCGGGTTCCTGGGGGCTTCGGCCGCGGACTTCGGTTCGTTGAACCCGTCGGCTTCTTCATCGTAGAAGTACGAGATGGTTTCCGGGTCGATCAACGACGTTCCAGCGGGTGTTGTACTCATGCGAGTTGCTCCTTTAACGAGCGTACGATCGCGGTTTCATGTCGGACGAAGAACTCCGGATCGAAATTGGCTTCAACCAAGTGGTCAAGGACGTACTCGATGCTCCGGCGTTCGGCGATCCAGCGCTCGCACACTTCGTGGCGCGCGCGTATTCCCATGAAATTGAACGCCTTGATACAACCGTCGGTGCTGACGACGCGGACAGCGTGCCGGTGGGACGGATGCTCCCAGTAGAGATGTTGCTCGCCTGGCTGGGGCGTACCCAGGATCATGCCGTAGGTCTGGTACTCCAGGTCGAAGAACTTGGCGGAATTGTACCAGATCCCCGGGTCGTATACCCGCTCCTCTCCGGCCAGCACTTCGCCGACAACCTTGCCCTGTTTCTTGCCCGTGTACCAGACCTGCTGGATCAGGTTGCGACCGCCGTTCCGGTTGACGACTTCCGCACAGTCCCCGGCGGCATATATGTCGGGCATGTTGGTGCGGAAGGAATCGTCGACCAGGATGCCGCGGCCGGTTTCGATAGGGGTCGATTTGACAAGGTCCGTGTTGGGTGAAACGCCCGGAGTCAGGCCGACCACCTGACATGCGATGCGGTCGCCGAACTCGGTGACGACAGCTTCGACCCTTCCCGCGCCGTCGTCCACGATTTCCTGCAAGTTGGTTTCCTTGATGAGGCCGATGCCCTGTTCTTCAATCAACCGGTTGATCAGTCCTGATTCTTCCATGGGCAGGACGTTGCACCAGTAGGACGCCTCGCGAATGAGAAACGTGACATGTATATGTCTTGAATGCAGCATCTCGGCCAGTTCGATGCCGATCAGCCCGCCTCCGACGATCACCGCTTGCTTGGCCCGCTCCACGTTCTTGTACAATTGCCGCAGATCCTTCAGATTGTACAGTCCCTGCACGCCGTCGAGGTCCTGTCCGGGCCAGCCGAACTTGTTCGATTTGGCGCCGGTGGCGATCAGCAACTTGTCGTAGGGCAGCCGTCCGCTTCGGTGCAGCACCAACTGCTTCTCATCGAAGTCGATCCCGGTAACCCAGTCCCTTAGCAGGTCGAGCCGCTGGTCGCGCCAGAAACGGTCCTCGAAGGGCTTCGTTGCTTCATAGGTCATGTGCCCCATGAAGATGTACATCAGCGCGGGACGGGAATAGTGGTAGGCTGATTCACCCGAAACCAGCGTGATCTTCCAGTCCGGCTGAAGCTGCCTCAGCCGGGTAGCGGCCGTTACGCCCGTTACTCCGTTTCCAATAATCACCGTATGCAATGATCCACCTCCTGAAGCGATCTCTGAAACGACTGTTTGTCGCCAAACCACCCTCTTCAGGCTGTTCGCCCATAGAACAGCTTCTGTACCTCGGGACTGTTGCGCACGTTGGTCCGATCCTTGTAGCAGAACGTGGCGACATACCGGGTGACCGGGCCTTTGACCGGGGTTACGCGGTGCATGGAACGGTAGCCGACGAAGAGCATCAGCGTGCCGGGCGCCGCCTCAAGCGTGCGTATGTCGTGGTAGGTCCCGCGCAGCACCTGGTCCACCACATCGTAGCGGCCGCCTTCCGCCGGGCGAATGTTCGGAGCGTACTCAAAAGCGCCGCCCGCTTCCGGCGCCTGCACCATCAGGGTAGTCGTGACCTCGGCTTCATCGAAATGCCAGCCGTGGTTCTGGTCCGCCCGCATGACGTTTACGGTCAGCGCGGCGAGCGGATCTGCCATCCTGTAGTAGTGTTCCTTTTGGAGTACATCGGCAATAAAGGACAGCAGCGGATCCCATGAATAGAGCCGGTGCAGCCCGTCGGCGGAGCGGATCTGGTCGAAGGCGACCGAATCCAGCGCCGTGGCCTGGAGTTTCCGCCGCGGGTGGTCCGGCGGAAAGGCTTCGTCTTGCTCCTCGAGGTAGACATTGTGGGCATTCCGGCAAGAAAAGGCATCCGGCGCGACACGGTCGACCTCCGCCACCATCCGAATCCTGGCCTCCTCGGTGATGAATCCGGGCAACAGGCAGGCGTGCAGCGTTTCCAGATCGCTCCTGCACTGTTCAACCAGCGCCCTGTACGCAGCCGATTCCGGCTTGTGAATGGGATATGCGGCGGAGTTGATCAACGCCAGCGCCGTATCGTTCATTTCGGGAAGTCCTTTCCTCGTTTGCCGTCCCGCCTTGACTTGCCCCGAATGCTCCGGTAGAATGGAAGTTCGTTTGCCACTTCCCCGTTTACACCGGCCCCGGTCCGCAAGAAGAGGCGGTCTGTCGGTGGGACGACAGCTATGCAACAATATATGCCAAAGTCAAACATGCAAAAAGAAAAGACTGGCCTGGTCCGCCAACTTGGCCTTTTCGACACGACAATGATCATCGTCGGCATCGTGATTGGGTCGGGCATATTCCTTACGACCGGCCTGATGGCCAAAGGTATGCCGTCCGCTTCGCTCATTCTGCTCGCATGGCTTGTGGGCGGTTTGCACGCCCTGGCCGGTGCCCTGACCTACGGAGAGCTCGGGGGGGCCATACCCCGTGCCGGCGGCCAGTACGTATACTTGAGAGAAGCCTATGGTCCATTTTGCGGGTTTCTCTTCGGATGGGTATCCTTCATGATGTACCTGACCGGCATCATCGCCGCGCTCGGCGTGGGTTTCGCCGAATACGCCGGGTACTTCCTGCCTGAAATTGGCATGTCCAGGATACTCTTCGAAACCGAAGTCGCGTTGCCAGGTTGGACCTTCAACTATACGTTGACCGCGGGTCACTTCACCGCCCTCGTCCTGATCGTATCCCTTACGGCGGTCAACTACCGTGGCGTCATCCTCAGCAAGTATATCACCAACGTATCCTCGGTGATCAAGATCGCGGCGCTTGGTCTGTTCATTCTGTTCGGACTCTGGAGCGGAAACGCACGGCCTGCCGACTCCTGGGCAATCCCTCAGGAGATCGACTTCGGGCAGCTGGTCGTTGCCTTTGGCGTCGCCCTCGTCGTCGCATGGTCCTTCGCCGGGTGGGAGGAGGTCTCCTTCGTCGCCGGTGAAGTCAAACGTCCGGCGCACAACCTGCCTCGTGCGCTGTTTCTCGGTACTGCCGGCGTTACGGTACTCTACCTGCTGGTCAATTACGTTTATCTGAAAACCCTGCCCGTATCGGAAATGGCGGGCGTCGTTCGCGTAGGGGAAGCGGCAGCCGCCGTACTGTTCGGGAATACCGGGGCCGCGCTTTTGTCAGCCGCTGTCATCATATCCATCGTCGGTGCCCTGAACGGTAGTGTGCTGGTGGGCCCGCGCGTTTACTTCGCCATGGCGAAGGACGGCCTGTTCTTCAAAGGGGCCGCCCGGGTGCACCCCAGGTTTCGAACTCCGGGGCGGGCGGTCGTTCTGCAGGCCGTCTGGGCGGCCGTGCTCACGCTCAGCGGTACCTTCGAAGACCTGATTACCTTCGTTACGTTTGCCAATCTCATGCTGTGGATCGCCGCGGCAGCCGCGGTATTCACGCTGCGCAGGAAGCAGCCCGACCTGCCCAGGCCCTACAAAGCCTGGGGCTACCCCGTTGTTCCCTTCCTCTTTATCCTGGGTTCCGCCGGCATCCTGGTGAACATGGTCTTCGAAACCCCGGGCGAAGCGCTGTCAGGCCTCGCGCTGACCGCCTTGGGCCTGCCGGTATATCTGTTTTTGAGACGACGCGCGGACTTGCGCTAGAGCGCGGAGACGGCAAGACCAGTCCGGCACGCGAAACCTGTTCATGGAACATAGACCAGACCGCCCGCCGGACCGAGCGGGATGCCCATCGACATCCAGATCACCAGGACGAGCGTCCAGACGACGGTGAAGACCACGGTATAGGGAAGCATGGTGGTAATCAGCGTCCCCATGCCGCCTTTCGGAACGAACTGACGCATGAAGACCAGGATGATAACCAGATAGGGATTCAGGGGCGTGATCGTGTTGCTAACCGAGTCGCCGATGCGGTATGCCGCCTGCGTCAGTTCCGGACTGATACCCACCATCATGAACATGGGGATGAATATGGGTGCGAACAGCGCATACTTGGCCGACATGGAACCAATCAGCAGATTGAACGCAAGCGTGACCAGAATGAAGGCGATGATCAGCATCCAGGCCGGCATCTGCGCCTGACCGAGGGCCTGCCCTCCGGCCATCGCCAGCATCTGTCCCAGGCCGGAATACTGGAAATAGGCGATGAACTGGGCTGCGAAGAAGGCCAGGACGATGATTGGCGCCATGCTGGCCATGGTTTCGACCAGCAGACGAGCGGCGTCTTTGTCGCTCCGGATGGTGCCCACCGAGATTCCGTACACCAATCCGGGCAGGATAAACGTCAAAAGCAACAGGGGTACGATAGCCTCCACCCACCTGTCGAACAACTTGCCGGTTCCGTACAAGGGCGCGCCCGGCCACAGAATCATGAACACAATGCCAAAGAGCACCGCGAAGAACGCCAGAGAAGCCCGGACCATGCCGCGCTTTTCCACATCGGTCAGCACGGGTTCGTCCGGTTCTTCTGACGATGCGGGCGCAGGTCCGCCTTCCTCGGGGGGCTTGTTCGCCAGGCGCCGTTCGACGAACCAGGCGCTGACGCCCCAACCCGCCAGCGTCATGACCACCGTCGAGGCGATCATGAAATACCAGTTGCATGTGGCCGCGACCTGGTAGGCCGCGTCAATCGTCTGCGCCCCGGCCGTGGAGAGGCCGGCGAGCAGAGGATCCAGACCCGTCACGAACAAATTGGCATTGAATCCCGCCGAAACCCCCGCGAAAACGGCGGCAAGCCCGGCCAGCGGCGAGCGGCCAACCGCCTTGTAGAGTGCGGCCGCAAGTGGTGGAAGAATCACATATCCGGCATCGAGCGTCATGGACGACATGATACCGATAAAGATCATGGCCGGGGTCAGCAGTCTGGGCGGAACCGCCAGCATGAAGGTCTTGAGCAACGCTCCGATCATACCGGCGCGCTCCGCGATTCCGATGCCCAGCATCCCGACCAGCACGACGCCAAGCGGCGGGAATCGCATGAAGTTCTCTACCATGTTGCCCACGACCCAGAACAGGCCGTCCCGCGTCAGCAGGCTGGTGGAAGTGAAGGTCTTTCCGGTCTCGCGCCACGCCACGCCGGTCGAACCGTCTTCCAGGACAACCGCCTCCGGCAGGCGCTGAACCACGGTCCACTCGCCGCGGGCTGCGATTTCCGAGAGCGCCACGATGAACAGCGCGCCGATCAGAAAGAGTGTTGCAGGATCCGGCAGGCGGTTTCCCGCCCGCTCGATGACATCCAGCAATCCACGGGAATTCCCGGGCCCGGCATCGAATTGTCGAGGCTGGTTTTCGTGAAGCATGGATTCCTCCATGATTTCAGGCGTACGGTGCCTTTGCTGGCGACTAGCCGGCGTAAATCAGGCGGATGGACCGCCCTGCAGAAGGTCGATCAGGGCAGCTTTCAAATCGGGATGCCGGAATTCGAAGCCCGCGTTTTGCAGGCGTTCGGGGACGACTCGTGCGCTCGACAGCATCAGGTCGTTTCCCATTTCACCGAATACCAGGCGGACGAGAAAAGCGGGCATCGAAAAGGGGGTTGGTCGATTCAGCGCGTGACCCAGAGCCCGGGTGAACCCGGTGTTGGTAACGGGCTGAGGAGAAACTGCGTTGACCGGTCCGTCGAGATCATCCGATTCCAAAGCGTAGCACAGGACGGAAACCACGTCGTCCAGTGTAATCCAGCTCATGAACTGCCGGCCGTCTCCGACCCTTCCGCCCAGAGCCAGCTGGAAAGGCAATCGCATGGCGGCCAGCGCACCGCCCTCCGGGTCCAGCACCATGCCGATGCGCACGTTCACTGTTCGGATGCCGGCTTCGCGGGCCGGAGCCGTCGCCGCTTCCCATTGCCGGCATACTTCGGGGAGATAACCCGCTCCAGGCGGACTCCCTTCGGTCAGCAACGCTCCGTCCCGGTTGCCGTAGAAGCCGGTCGCCGATGCGGCTACGAGGATCTTCGGCGGCGTGTCCATTCCGGCCAGAAACGCGCTGAGCCTTCGGGTAGGTTTAACGCGGCTGTCCCGCATCCTTGCCTTCTTGGCCCGGGTCCAGCGGCCCAGGACAGACTCTCCGGCCAGATGGACGACGGCGTCAACGTCGCCTGATCCGTCCAAGTGAAAACGACCTTCCGAGGTGGACCATAAGGCGGCCTTCTCGCCGACCAGCTCCCTGGATCTGACCAGGCGAATGGCGCGATGACCCTGCTTTTCAAGTGTTGGAATCAGTCGGCGGCCGATCAAGCCCGATCCACCGGTAATGAGTATAGTCATCGTGTGCGAAAAGGTAAACCCTGCGACCGGGTCCTGTCAAGGGCGGGCGGATCCCGTAGTGTCCGGACTGGAAGGACCGCGCAACCTCCTTCGGTCATTGTTGTTTGACTCGCTCCCGGGATTCCCGTAATATGCAAGGAGCGCAATACCGATTGGCATCCCGTGCCCGCCGGCATTTGCCGGTGTCGTATCCGGATGGGTCATTCGATAGACTGGTCGACACGGAGAGCCGAGATCCCATGCATGTTTACCGACTGCATCGTACACAGACTCTGCCTGTATCCCTAGATACCGCCTGGGATTTCCTGTGCCGCCCCGAACACCTGCGCGACCTGACTCCGCCGGGTGTCGACCTGACCATAACCTCCGATCTGCCGGATCGAACCTACCCGGGGCTCATAATCACCTACCGGCTCAGACTCTACTCGATGGTCTATTTTAACTGGGTCACGGAAATTACGCAGGCGGAACCACTTAGCTATTTTATTGACGAGCAGCGATCCGGACCGTACAAGTTCTGGTACCACGAACACCGGCTGCGGCCGACGGCGCAAGGGGTTGAAATGATCGATCTGATCCATTATGCCTTGCCATTCGGGTTCTTGGGCCGTATGGTACACGCAGCGATCGTCAAAAATCAACTGAACGCCATTTTTGACTACCGACGTAAAGCGCTGTCCGAGCGTTTCGGTGATCCCGTTCACTGAATTTCCCCTGGTTTCTGACTTCAACCACGCCAAGTGCTCCTCCGAACCTCCCCCTGAACCATGACCGACCTTCTCATTGTCCTGTTGCTGGTCGCGTTCAACGGCTTTTTCGTTACTGCGGAATTCGCCCTGGTAAAGATACAACTGTCCGAAGTCGAGGTACTGGCAAAGGACGGCAGCAAAACAGCGCAAGTCGTTCGCAACATCCTGCACAGCCTCGACACCTACCTTTCTTCGTGTCAGCTGGGTGTTACGCTCGGAAGCCTTGGACTCGGCTGGTTCAGCGAACGGACCATGGCCGCCCTGCTCGAACCGCTCGTACTCTCCCTGGGTTTCTCCGCGGAGACTTCCCATCTCATCGCGATCCCGGTCGCCTTCACGATCATGACCTTCCTGCTGATTACCGCCGGAGAGCTTGTTCCAAAATTCGTCGCGTTGCAGAAGTACCGGCAGGTGGCCCTGGCTATCGGGATACCGCTGGTCGTGTTCTACAGGGTATTCCGGCCTTTCATCTGGCTGCTCAATGTCAGCGCCAACCTCATGTTGAGGTGCCTGGGCATTCGTATCTCGCACAAGCACGGCGAATCCATCACGGAACCTGAATTGCGGATGACCCTGGTCACCATGGTGGCTGGAGGCCAGGTCACCCGGCGGGAACGGCGGATCATGGAAAACGTCCTCGACCTGGAAGAGAAAGTCGCGCGCCGGTACATGCTTCCCCGCAACCGGATCGTCTATCTGAACCAGCATGATGAAAAGGAAACGAAGCTACGCGTAGTCGCCGAGTCGGGGCATACGCGCTTCCCGTTGTGCGACGAGGACCTGGACCAGATCATCGGGATCATCCATGTGAAGGATCTGGTCAAAGGGCTCTTCGAGGAAGACCAGTTCAAGTCCCTGGAGCGTATCGCCCGCCAGCCGCTGTTCCTTCCGGAGACCATCCGGCTGGACGCGCTGCTCTTGGAGTTCCAGCGGCGCAATACCGTGCTCGCCGTGCTGGTGGACGAGTTCGGTACCGTTTCCGGTATGATTACGCTGGAGAACGTTCTGGAAGAGCTCGTAGGTCCCATTCAGGACGAATTCGATCGTGAGGCGCAGCTCATCGTGCGGACGGGCCCCCACCGATTCGAGGTCGAAGCCAGCTGTCCGATCGACCAGGTCACCAGGGCCTGCGGACTGGAGTTGCCCGATGAACTGACCTCGGACACCACGGGTGGCGTCATGATCGAACTGCTGGGCCACATTCCAAGTCAAGGGGAGCAGGTCCGCGCGGGTACGCACCTGATGACGGCCCTGCGCGTGGAGCCCACCCGCGTCCAGCGGCTCAGGATCGATCGGATGGCCGGTACGCCCGACGCGGCTGACAAGGATGCGGGAGACGGTTAAGAGACAGGCAGGACGCCGTTCCCTCATACTGGCAGGGTTTTGCGCTTGCTGTTGATCGCGCTACCCAGTCTGGCCGAGGCGATCCGGGGCAGAAGCCTCGTCCAGTTTGATTCGCATCTCGTCAGGCAGTTTCCAGCCAGCACCGCCACAGACCTCTTCCACGTGTTCGGGCAGATCCGGACCGGTCATGGCGGATGTCACTTCGGGGTGATCGAGGATCCACGCGAAGGCAACCTGCGCGGGGGTTCTGCCGAGTTCGGTTGCGACATCAATCAGCGTTGCGACGAGCCGATCAACTTCCGGGGTCATGATCCTTCTGAACTGTTCTACATCCCTTCCCCATATCGAATCAGCCGGAGGGTCTTCGCCTCGCCGGAAGCGCCCCGAAAGCAGTCCGACTGCGATCGGGCTGTACGTCATCATCCCCAGGCCGTGCTGGCGGCATCGGTCCAGCAGTTCAGTCTCCACCCCGGAACGATGGATCAGGTTGTACTGGTTCTGAAGGCAGACCGGTGTCGCAAAGCCGTGCTTGTCGGCCACCCACAGCGCCTCGACGACCTGGGCCGCCGTATAGTTGCACATTCCGACGTAACGGGCCTTGCCCTGCCTGACTACGTCATTCATGGCATCCAGTGTCTCGTCCAGGGGCGTTTCCCGGTCGAAGTGGTGCAGGAGATAGAGGTCTATATGATCCAGTCCCAGGCGTTTCAGTGAACGATCGATCTCCCGCATGATGTGATAGCGAGAAGCGCCCCGGTCGTTTGGTCCCGTTCCGATCTCGCTCCAGACCTTGCTGGTAATCACCAGATTGTCCCGCTTGCCCTTCATGCCGGCCAGAGCCTTTCCCAGCACCTGCTCGCACCGTCCGGCGAAATAGTAGTTGGCACAGTCGATGAAGTTGATGCCGAGGTCCACGGCGGTTTCTATCGTGCGGATGCAGGTCTTCTCGTCCGTCACGCCCGCCCAGAATCCCCGAAACGCCGTACCAATACAGATTGGTGACACGCGCACGCCGTAATGTCCAAGTTGCCGGTACTCCATTTAACTCAACCCCCGGCGCAATCCATTTGTTACGTATTTGCAGGTGTCATGTTTCGATGCAGGGCCGCATTCAGGATTTCCACACCTGTGGAAAACGCAACGGCGACGAGCAGATATGCATACTCGAAATGATAACCGAATAGGCCAAGCACGAATTTCAGTCCGATCAGGATCAGTACACCGACGACAAGCGTCCTGATCCGGTTTCCGCGCAAACGCATGTTCGCGTATTCCACGATTACGCTGAAGGCAATCGCGGTATACAGGTACGCCTTCTCCACGTGCATGTCGATGCCTTCCAGCATGAGGGCGACACCGATCAGGACCAGGAAACTCAGGGCCAGCAGCTTCACGTTCGGGTGGGCGTCGACGAATTCGCCGATCGTTCTCGCCGACATCATCATGACCAGGATGGCGATGACAATCGCGAGGACCATGACGGGCAGGTAGTCTGCCGCCATTCCCACCGCTACGATGACGGAATCCAGCGAGAATATGATGTCCATCAGCGCGATCTGGATCAGGATGCCGGCATAGGAACTCGCGCGAAAGGTCTGTTCGGGCTGGTTCTCGACATGGAACACGTGGCGAATCTCGTGGACGGCTTTCACGAGCAGAAACAGGCCGCCAAGCAGCATGATGATATCCCGACCGGAGATTTCTTCGGAAAACACCGTGAAGAGGGGGTAGGTAAGTCGGGCGATCCAGGTCAGGGTGAACAGCAGGCACAGCCGTGTAACCATGGCCAGCGCAAGGCCGTATATCCGGGCCCGCTGCCTTCGGTGGGCTTCCAGGCGGCCGACCAGAATCGTGATGACGACGATGTTGTCAATACCCAGTACGATTTCGACACTCGCGAGGGTAGCGAGAAGGATCCAGGCCTCGGGCTCGTAAATCCAGTAGAACATGCTCGGCGGACCGTCCTTGATCTTGTGCAAGGAGTTCTAAGGAGTTCTTTGGACGAAAACTACCTAATATAGCCGAAAGGCACCAGAATATAGCCGAAAGGCACCAGATTCGGAAGTATAAACTTAACCCGGATCATGCCGTTTAAAGGGCGGGTGCGCACAACTGCACGGACCAGTGCACCGTGGCGGGCGCGCGGCGTGAGATCCGGGTTGCATGGAGTATATGTAGGCGGACGCAAGCGAAGGTCGGATGCCGAAGCGCGGATTCGAACCGCGACGGGATTTCTCCCACTGCCCCCTCAAGACAGCGTGTCTACCAATTCCACCACTTCGGCGTCACGTCTACCCGTCCGTTGAGGAAATACTGCGCAACGGTCGAGCGGTCAGGGCGTGTTCCCTTCGTCTCCTGCAGCACCTGGCTGGGCGGGATCCGCTGCGGGCAGGCCCGATTCCGCGGCCGGCAATCCCTGGGCGGGGGACGCCTGCTGGTTTCTCAGGGCTTCTTCCTGGATAATGCTTCGTGTGCTTTGGGGGTCGTCGGGCAGCAGGTTCAGGCCGATGACGATCAGCATGTAGAGCGTCGCAAGTACCGTCGTCACCTTGACCAGGAAAGTCGCGGCTCCCCGCCCGCCGAACATCTGACCAGCCATGCCGCCGGCCGGACCACCCGCACCAAAGGCGCTGGACAAACCTCCACCCTTGCCCGATTGCAGCAGGACAGACAGGATCAGGACGAGACAGACGAGTACGTGAACGGCAACTGCTGTGCTAAACAAGGTGTGTATCCTTCATTGGTGAACGGCCGAGAACATTAGGGACCGGCTTGAGTCAGTGGCGGTCGACTTCTACTCCGGCCCGGATAATCGCCTGGAAGGACGAAGCGTCTAGGCTGGCGCCACCGATGAGCGCACCATCGATGTCCGGCCGAGACATCAGGGCGCCTGCGTTTTCCGGCTTTACGCTTCCACCGTACTGAATGCGAATGCGGCTGGCGAAGTCATCGTCAAACAGCTCGCCGATGATCATCCTCAGACAACCGTGCATCTGGTCCGCCTGATCCGGCGTGGCCACCCTGCCCGTCCCGATCGCCCAAACCGGTTCGTAAGCCAGGACGAGCTGGTCTGCCGCTTCGGGTTCCGCTCCAGCGAGACCTTGGCGGACCTGCTCGCCTACCACGGCCTCGGCACGTCCGGCGGAGCGCTCTTCCAGCGATTCACCGACACAGAGAATCGGAGTGAGTCCCGCTGAAAGCGCCGATCTCACTTTTGCATTGACGGATGCATTCGTCTCTGCAAAGTAGGTCCGCCTTTCAGAGTGTCCCAATATAACGTAGCGGCACCCCGAAGTCAACAGCATTCTGGCTGACACTTCCCCTGTATACGCACCTTCCGGCGCCGGGTGCATGTTCTGCGCACCCAGCGAGATCGAACTGCCGGACAATTGCTTGGCTGCCACGGTCAGATGGGTGAATGGCGGGCACAACACCAGGTCGGCGGCCGGAGCCAGCGAGCCCACGCGCGCGATCACCTCTGCAACCAGCGAGGCGCCGTCCATCATGTCGGTGTGCATTTTCCAGTTGCCGGCGATGATAAGCCGGCGCGGCGCATCGGTCAAGTTCACTCCGTGGTAGGGCTATCCGAAAAAGACCTGGGCGATTTCATACAGATCCATATCGACTGTGCGAATCCGGCCGGTAATCTCGGACAGCGGCACGGTTCGGATCCGCGAGCCCTTTAGCGCCACCATCTTGCCAAAGTCCCCGCTGTGCAACAGATCAGCCGCGGTAACGCCGTATCTCGTCGCCAGTACCCGGTCGTAGGCCGTGGGAGAACCTCCGCGTTGTATGTAACCAAGGATCGTCACCCGGGTTTCTATTTGGGTTCGACGTTCGATCTCGGCACCGATCACTTCTCCAACGCCGCCCAGACGCGCGTGTCCGAACTCGTCTACCCGGTCGTCCTGGATCACCTGAACCGGCGTGTCCTTCATCGTGAAGCCCTCTGCGACGACGACGATACTGAATGTCTTCCCCCGGTCGATGCGCTGTTGTACGAGCGCGCAGACTTCGTCCAGGGTCATCGGAACTTCCGGGATCAGGATACAGTCCGCTCCTCCGGCAATACCCGATTTGATCGCGATCCAGCCCGTATGCCTGCCCATTACCTCGATGACCATCACCCGATGGTGAGACTCCGCGGTGGTATGGAGCCGATCTATGGCCTCGGTGGCTATCGTCACCGCCGTGTCGAAGCCGAATGTCATGTCCGTTCCGACTATATCGTTGTCGATCGTCTTCGGAAGACCGACCATCGGAATGCCGGCTTCGTGCAGGGCTGCGGCGGCTCCCAGCGTATCTTCGCCGCCTATGGCGACTACCGCGTCCAGGCCCAGTTTGTTGATGTTCCCCTTGATCCGTTCAATATAACCTTCGTTTTTCAGCGGATTGGTTCTGGACGTACCCAGGACGGTGCCGCCCCGGTGCAGGATGCCGGATACGGACTCCAGACCGAGTGGACTGGCATCGCCCTTGATCAGTCCGGCCCATCCATTGCGTATGCCCACGACCGTCGAACCGTAGGTTTTTATTGAACGCCCTGTCACGGCCCGGATCGCGGCATTCAGTCCCGGGCAATCTCCACCGCCCGTCAATATACCGATGTGCATATGCATCTTTTTCCCACTGCCTGCGCATGACCCGGAGGCTGCTCAGGTCCGCGCGATCGTCAACGCAAACACCCGTGCGGCACCTGCCTGAAGCAGCGCTCGGGCGCAACTGTTTAGCGTTGCACCCGTCGTGAATATGTCGTCGATCAGCGAAACTGTGGCGTCCCGCACCGTCGCTACCCGGTTGACCGTGAACACGCCTTCCATATTGACCGTGCGCGCTTCGGAACTCAACGAGGTTTGCGTCGGCGTGTTTCGGTTCCGAACCAGGATGTCGTCCAGGATCGGAATCCCTGTTTCGTCCGATATGCCCCGGGCGATGCAAGCGCTCTGATTGTATCCTCTTTCCCGTTCTCTCAGAGGATGCAGAGGAACGGGAACCAAGGCCGTAATATGGGGAATCCGGGGTTCTCGTTCAACCCTTTTTGCCAGCAGGGAACCCAGAAACCGACCAATGCCCGGCCGGTTTCGGTACTTGAGCTGATGGACAAGTTCCTGCAGCGGCCTGTTGAACAGGAAGCCGGAAAAAGCGCCGTCGAAGTAGAACGTGCGGCCCGGACAAACTGGACACGACGCCATCGGCGCGTCCAGCGGATGGCTGCATCGTTCGCAGTAGGGGGCATGTATCGAAAGCAGCCCGGCTTCGCAATCGTCGCATATGACCCGTTGATCGCTGGAAATCCGGTCCCCGCAGAGTCCGCAGCAGGGTGGATACACCAGATCCAGCGTCGTGCGGCCGGCCGTGCGTAACGTGCTGGCGAATCGAATCATATGCACTCGGAGGCGCGGTTAGGCGCCTGATTGCCAATTACCGCGACAAGGAAACAAGAAGGCGAGGGGGCTTCGAGCCTGAATGCGTCACCGGCCCTGTTGCCGGTTTTGCCCCGATCGCTGTCGCGCCCGGTTTCTGAGCCATCCCAGGAGCAGAAACCCCGTGCCGCATAGCATGATGCTGATCCCCTGGTTGACGGACAGGACCGTCCCGCCCAGGTCTGCCAGGGTCATGCTGGACTCGTAATACCGAAACAGATCGACGAAAAACCGGGTGACCGGTTCGGTAATCAGCAATACGGCGAAAAGGAATCCGTCGAATCGCGGCTTTCGGTCCAGCCAAAGCAACAGGGCGAAAAGCCCGAATCCCAGCGCCGCGTTGTAAAGTTGCGCGGGATGCAGCGCAACGTCGGGGTAGAACGAACCGGCGGCGCTGTAAACCGGAAAGACGACACCGAGGGCGGACTCGGTGGGCAGCCCGAAACAGCAGCCGTTCAGAAAACAGCCGACACGGCTGATGCCGATACCGAGGGCGATACTCGGCACAAAAGCGTCGCAGGCCTTCCATATGGACAATCTGTTCATGCGAAGGTACAGTATCGATGCCAGGACGGCGCCAATGAATCCACCGTACATGGTCAGCCCGGTCAGTCCAATCGAACCGGAGCTTTGAAAGGGGCTGATAATATCGAGCGGGTTCGCGCTGAATTCGTTCCAGTGGGGTATGACGTACATGATCCTGGCCCCGACAATGGCCGCGACCATGATGAGCAGGCTCATGTTGATCATCTTGTTCTGGTTCAGGCCCCGTGCTTTGGCTCGTCTCAGCGCCAGCAAAATGCCCACCATGAATGAAACGGCGAGCAGAAGGCCATAGGTTCGTACACTTAACGGACCAATCTCGAACAGTATGGGATGCATTTTGTTTCCTTGGTTTACCTCGGGAACGGGTTGTGATCAGTCAAATCGATGACGCCAGGCATTGAGCAACAGGCCGCACAGCATCATACTGGTTATCAGAAAGGAGCCGCCGTAGCTGAGAAAGGGCAGCGGAACGCCGGCGATCGGAAGCAAACCTACGGTCATCCCCACGTTCATGATCACGTGAAAGGCGAAAACGGATACGCAACCCCCCGCCACCAAACGCTGGTATGTGCTCTTGACGTTCATGGCGATATGGATGCCGCTGAATATGAGGATGTAATACAATCCGAGGACGGCGACCGAACCGACGAATCCGAACTCCTCGGCGATGACGGAGAAGATGAAGTCGGTGTGCTGCTCCGGGAGAAACGCGAGGTGCGTCTGAGAGCCTTGCAGGAAACCCCGACCGAACAATCCCCCGGACCCAACGGCTATCTGGGACTGGATGATCTGGTATCCCGCGCCTTTCGGGTCGACCCGGGGATTCAGAAAGGTCTCGACGCGTTGCTGCTGGTAATCGTGCAGCGAGTCCCAAAGCGGTTCCGCGCCCAGACCCACCCCCAAATGGGTGACGATCAGAAACAGGGTGACTAGTCGCGGCGGCCATTTGAGGTAAGCGATTCCGGCGACGACGAGTATGAAAATCGACCAGATAATCCAGTCGAACCCGCTTACCACGCCGCTTACCACGCCAATAAGGGGAGAAATCATCAGCGCCAGATCAAGGACGCTCAATCCCGCCCAGAACAGCACACCGCAGAATATCGCCCCGAAGACAATCGACGTGCCCAGATCGGGTTGGGAAAGTATGAAGAAGACGGGCAGGGCCACGATCATACCGCAGATGATCATTGTCGGCGCGCGGCGAAAGTCGGTTCTAAGCCGTGAAAGATACTGGGCGAGCGCCAGAATGACCGCGATTTTTGCCAGTTCGGAAGGTTGTATGCCGATGAACCCCACTCTGATCCAGCGGCTGGAACCCTTGACGGTATCCGTTGCCAGTACGACGACCAGCAGAATCAGCGTCAACACGAAAACGGGTATGGTGATGGCTTGCAGGAACCGGATGGGCAACATCGAAGTCAGGTACATCAGGCCTAAGCCGAAAAGGAACCACATGGATTGCATCATGTACCGGGACAAGCCAAGGCCATCCTCATTGTACGTGGCGCTGTAGATCACGACGATGCCGAACAGGGACAGCAGGACGGTTATGCCGATAATGGTGCGATTCAACTGAATTTCCATAGGATCCCAACGGTATCTGTCAGGGCAAGGCCCCGGCGTCGGTCCGGAACGCTACGGCTCCGTTTCGGGAAAGATAGGCGTCGATAACCCGCCTGACTACGGGCACGGCAGAGCCCGAAGGAGCGTTCTCCATGATCGCCGCCACGGCGATGCGCGGCGAGTCGGCCGGCGCGTATCCGACAAACCAGGAATGATCCAGGCCGTGCGGGTTCTCCGCCGTGCCAGTCTTTCCGGCGACTTGCGCGTAGGGCAGCCGCACTGATCTCGCGGTTCCTTCATTGACCACGGCAATCATGGCTTCTTGAATCAACTGCAGGGTCTCCGGAGAAATGGGAAGCCGGTTCCTGACCGCGGGCGCTCCGGATTCCAGTATCTCCCCCTCGTCCGACACCACCCGGTCGATTATGTACGGTTGGTACAGCGTGCCGCCATTCGCTACGGCCGCGATCAAGGTCGCCATCTGCAAAGGGGTGACGAGCAGCTCGCCCTGACCGATCGCGAGGTTCAGCATCTTGCCTGGACTCCAGGCACGGTTTTTCGCCGGATCATAGTACTCGGCGTCAGGCACCAGACCGGGTTTTTCTTCACTGGAATCAAAGCCGGTCCGGCTTCCCAATCCGAAGCCGCGCGCATACCGTCCCCAGCGATCCAGCCCGAGCAAGTGTCCCACCTGGTAGAAATAGACATCGCACGAGTGGGTCATGGCGTCCCTGAATGACATGGCTCCGTGCCCGGAGTTCCAACACCCCGCCCAACGATTGCCGAAGAGGTATCCTTTATTGCACGGCCGGAAGACCGTGGTCTGCGTTACAGTCCCTTCTTCCAGCGCGGCGGCGGCGGTCACGATTTTCATCGTCGAAGCTGGCGGATACAGCCCGTCCCGGGTCCGATCCAGCAGGGGCTTGAGCGGGTGATCGCGGAGCGCGTGCCACGTGTCCTGGGAAATCCTCCCGGTAAACAGATTCGGATCGTATCCAGGCCTGCTCGCAGTCGCAATCACCGCACCAGTCGCAGGATCGATCGCGACCAGCGCGCCGGCCAGACTGTCGGGAATCGCCTGCTCGGCCACCGCCTGAATTCTGGCATCCAGCGTCAGATACACGTTATTGCCCGTTTCCGGCGGAAGGGCCGGCATCCCGGGCAACAGTCCGAGCGCTTCGCCCCGTGCATTCACCTCGATGAACTCCATTCCGTTCTGGCCGCGAAGGTGTTGTTCAAGCGCCTTCTCCACGCCCAGCTTACCAATCATGCTGCCGGAGCGATACCCCGTATCGGCCAGTTCCTCGAGTTCCTGTCGGCTGATCTCGGAAACGTAACCGAGTACGTGACTTGCCAGTGTCCCCTTCCCGTACAACCGACTGGGCATCATCTGAACAATTACACCGGGCAGGTCCAGCAGGTGTTCTTCAACGCGGGATGCCATTTCGAAGGATATTTCACGCTGGACGGGGATGGGATTGAAGGCATTTACCGACGGATCGCGAATACGCTTGCGCATGGCCGAGGCATCCTGGCCAATCAGCTTTCCCAAATAGTCGATGGTTTCATCCGACGTCTCGAAAGGCGCGGCGGTGATGGTGTAGGCGGCCTCGTTTTCCGCGAGGATGACTCCATTGCGGTCCAGAATCAACCCGCGCAGTGCCTCGAGCACGACAGGCCGAATACTGTTCCGTTCGGAATGCGCCCGATACTCTTTGCCTGAAATGACTTGAAAATGAAACAGACGAACGGCCAGCAGCAGAAACAGCGCGGTAACTATGCCGAGAAACAGATTCAGCTGTCGCCTGGCCATGGGGGCGTCATGCAGGGAATAGCCGTCGGACATCGATATGTCCCTGTCGAAAGGTCAGCACAAGTATGAGCAATAAGGCCACAGCGACGGTGTAGAGCATCGAAGGCAAGGAAACCATGGCCAACATAGATGCCGATTCAGTCAGCTGGAACCCGGTGGCAACGAGCCAGTAAATGCACGCATGGAACATGCATGCGGCCAACAGCGTCAGGAGCAGGATGGACAGGTTTTCCCTGTAGAGCATGTTTCCGGCGATACCCACGCCGTATGCAATCAGGGTATTGCACATGGCGTTGAGTCCCAGATGCTCCGGAGTGCCGTTGAAATCCTCCAATAGTCCTACGCCAAAGCCCAGAATGGTCCCCGCGAAAGCACTTGATCCCATCGCGGCATAGATCAGGATCATCAGCACGAAATCGGGTTTGATGTCCCCCCGAATGGCTATTTCGTGTGCCCAGGTGCTGTCGATCAGAAATGCCAGAAACAAGAGGACCGTGTTTTTTAGATGCATAGAAAGGCTAGATCGCGGGCTCCGGCTCGACGATTCCGAGATCACTGAAGCAGGAGCGAATCGATCGTAACAGGTGTTTCAGGCGCTGGCTCTCCCGCGATGACAAACACTTCTTCCAGGCGACTCAGCTCGGCGGCCGGGGTGATGGTTACCCGTTTGAACAAATTCCTGTCGCCGAGCGCGATCTGGCTGATCTTGCCAACGGGCAATCCGGCACGGAAGGTCTCTCCCAGCCCGGATGTCACTATGCGGTCTCCGAGACGCACATCGGCCTGCATCGGCAACTGCATCGACAATGTGTTGCGCTGGTAGCGTACGATGCCCTGCTCCCGACTGCGCTGGACCAGACCGCTGACACGGCTGTTCCGGTCGGTCAGCAGCTGGACGAAGGATGAGGTGAGGCCGACTTCGATGATTCTCCCCAGGACGCCGTCCTCTATGACCACAGTCATGTATTTGCGTACTTGATCGGAATGACCGACATCGATAATCAAGGTGTTCAAACCCTGATCCGTATTCCGGCCGATGACTTCGGCGGGAATATAGGTGTACTGCTTTCTGTCTTTAAGGCTGAGCAGTGCGCGCAGTCGCTGGTTTTCGAATCCGAGTTCCCCGGCGTTGGCTGTCTGCAACTGCATCTGAACGAGTTTCTGGCGCAGTCGCCGGTTTTCGGAATTCAGGTTGAAATACGAGGGAATGAAGGCGAAGGCTTCCTGAATCGGTGTCAATACCACCAGCCAGGCAGTACGCGCAATACTGACCTGCCTTGGCGGGGCCGCCGTCAACAACAAGATCGAAATGACCATTGCGAGGGTGAATGCCGTGTACTCGCGATGCCGGTAAAGTACGAAAAAAAACCTGAACATGATCAGTCGTTAAGGACGCTCAGCTTGTTTTCAAAAGCGGCCAGATTCTCTACGATCTTCCCTGCGCCCCGCACTACCGATGTCATGGGATTGTCATCAAGCGTTACCGGCAGATTGGTCTGCTGGGTGATCTGGCGGTCCAGGCCGGGGAGCCGCGCTCCGCCGCCGCTGATGACGATCCCCCGATCGACGATGTCGGCCGCCAGTTCAGCGGGTGTGGACTCCAGGGCTTGCCGCACCGCGGTGATCAAGCCGTCGATCGGTCGCGACAGTACCTTGCGGATCGTCTGGGAATCGACTACGATAGAACGCGGTATCCGGTCGATCAGATCAAGCCCCTTGACCACCATTTCAAGCTCGTTGTCAAAGACCGGGTAGGCTGATCCGAGCCTCCACTTGATCTGTTCCGCCATATTGATGCCGACTTGAAGGTTGCATTCGTTTTTTATGTGATTTATGATCGCCTCGTCCAGTTCATCGCCGCCGCTGCGGATCGATTTCGCGGTAACGATACCGCCGAGGGAGATCACGGCGATCTCCGACGTGCCCCCGCCAATATCGATAATCATGCTCCCTACGGGTTCTTCTACGGGCAAAGAACAACCGATCGCGGCTGCCATCGGTTCCGAAATCAACATCACCCGCTTGGCGCCGGCTCGCTCGGCCGAGTCCCGGACCGCCCGCTTTTCGACTTCCGTCACCCCGGAAGGGATGCAGGCCACGACGCGCGGCCGAATGAAAAACGTATTCTTGAGTACCTTTCGGATGAAGTATCGAATCATGGCTTCCGTGTACTCGAAGTCGGCGATTACGCCATCGCGCAAGGGGCGGTGCGCCTTGAGGTCGGGCGGTTCCCGACCGAGCATGACCTTGGCTTCGGCGCCGACGGCAACGACTTTGCCGGTCTTCGTGTTCACGGCCACCACGGAAGGTTCGTTGATCACAATGCCGCTACCGCGAACGTACACCAGCGTATTGGCGGTACCCAGATCTATGCCGATGTCATTGGTGAAGATACCAGGCAGCGATAGACGCATTTACCTCTCCTTAAGGTCTTCGTAAAAAGCGTTCTGACGCATAAGAACCGGCTGAACCTACTGTAGTCTTCCCTTTAAATCGACCAGATGGCTATGGGGCACATTCATCCCGCCCAAGTCGCACCGGCCTGGCCGTGGTCCGTGATAGTCCGATCCGCCGGTTGTTATCAGTCCGTACTTTGCCGCCAGTTGTTCGTAGCTGCGTCGAGTTGCTTCGGTATGTTCCGGATGGATGACCTCCAGGCCATCCAATCCGCCTTCGACAAAAGCGGGGATCAGTTCATCCCGCCTGAGGGATCCCGGATGAGCCAGTACCGCCACGCCACCTGCCCGGTGAATGATCTCGATCGCATCCTCCACGGAGAAAAAGAACTTGGGCAGGTAGGCCGGCGCATTGTTCGCAAGGTACCGGTTAAAGGCGTCCTGTACTGAATCGACGTGTTTGTTCTCATACAAGGCACGGGCGATGTGCGGTCTGCCAACGCTGGTTCTGCCGTCTTGCGCGACTGCGGCGACCGACTCGAAATCAAGCGGCACACCCAGGTCGTTGAGCTTCCGCACGATGCCCTTCGCCCGATCCAGCCGGTGTGACCTGAAGTTTTCCAGATACGCAAGCAAATCGCGGTTCGCGGGATTGAAACAGTAACCCAGGATGTGTACGTCGGAAGGGCCTTCCCGTGCACTGAGTTCCACGCCTAGTACGATCTCCAGGCTCTGGGGCGATACGCGCTGAGCCCGTGTAACGCCGTCTACCGCGTCGTGATCTGTAACAGCCAGGGCACACAAACCGGCGCCGCTGGCCTTCGAGACGAGTTCTTCCGGGGAATGGACGCCGTCAGAGCAGTCGCTGTGGGCGTGTAAGTCAATATAGCGCAAGATATTCACCTTCCACAAATCATTTCGAGATTACGATTTAGTTTACCGACCATATCTTCGTAGTTTTGCTGTTTCTTCTTTTCTTTGCTGACGACCTCTGCCGGCGCTTTTTCAAGAAACTGTCCGTTTGAGAGGCGCTTCTGCACTTTTTTCAGCTCCTGCTCGACCCGTATCCGCTCCTTCGAGAGACGTTCCGTTTCGATCTGCAGATCAATCAGGCCACTGAGTGGAATGTAGAACTCCATGTTCCGGAGCACGCCGGCCGCGCAACCGGCAGGTCGGACTGCGTCGTCTTCGACGAAAACCAGGATGCTTCTGACGAGAGACCGGACGGTGGGTACTTGATCGGAGAGCACGGCGGCCAGGCCGGTATCGGCAACCTGGCAATAGACTGTCATTTCATGGTTGGGATGTATCCTGAAGTCTGCGCGCACGCCCCGAATGGCCCCGACCAGTTCCTGGACGAGGCGTATGCGCTCTTCGGCTTCCGCCTGAATCCGATCCGGCTCCGCCTCCGGCCAAGGCGCGACGGCGATGCTGACCGATCCGGTCGCGTCTGCAGCTTGATAAGGCTTCAACTGCTGCCAGATCTCCTCGGTGATGAACGGCATGAACGGGTGAAACAGGCGCAGTGTCCGCTCCAGCACAAGCAGGGCCGTGCGCCGCGCCTGATCCCCGGATTCAACCTTGGCCTCATCGTAGACGCGCGGCTTGATCGCTTCGAGATACCAGTCGCAGTAGTCGTGCCAGAAAAAATCGTAAAGCGTCAGCGCCGCCTCGTGGAAAGCGTACCGCGTCAGAGCATGCGTCACCTGCTCAACGGTTCTCGTCAGACGGGACAGAATCCAGCGGTCCCAGAGGTTTTCAGGGTCCGGGTTTGCGGTGTCCCAGCGTTTCTGGTGCATGAGCGCGAACCGCGCGGCATTCCACATTTTATTTGCAAAGTTCCGTCCTACGTCAACCTGTTCATTGGAGTAAAGCACGTCCTGTCCGCGCGGCGCGATCAGCATCATCGCGTATCGCAGCGCGTCGGTCCCGTAGGTGGCCATGACTTCGAGCGGATCGGGTGAATTGTCCAGGGACTTGCTCA
Organism: bacterium; assembly: GCA_965200485.1. Taxonomy (GTDB): domain Bacteria; phylum JAAXHH01; class JAAXHH01; order JAAXHH01; family JAAXHH01; genus JAAXHH01. The sequence goes on along the minus strand of CBDAUD010000002.1, from coordinate 952,007 downwards.
GTTTGCGTCCCTTTATATCGCGTACCAGACTCGTGAGATAGACATCGTCGAAGGGGCGGTCGTCCATGAATTCATAGCCCATCATCAACATGCGAACGACCCAGAACAACAGGATGTCGTGGCCGGTAACCAGTGTCGACGTGGGATAGAAGGTCTGGAGTTCCGGAGTGCGGTCCGGCCAGCCCATGGTAGAAAAAGGCCATAGCGCCGAAGAGAACCAGGTGTCAAGTACGTCTTCGTCCTGATACAGGACGCCGTGCCCGCAACGTTCGCATCGGTCGGGCGCATCAACTGCCGCGTGCGCGTTTCCACACGACCCGCAATACCAGACCGGAATCCGGTGCCCCCACCACAGCTGCCGAGACAGACACCAGTCCTCTATGTTTTCGAGCCAGTGGCGGTAGGTCTTCTCCCAGTGTGCTGGCGTGAAGCGCGGCAAACCATCTTCTTCCAGCGTGCGAAGCAACCGCTGGGCGAGCGGCCTGGTTTTCAGGAACCACTGGCGTGAAAGCCGGGGTTCAAGCACTGAATCGCAACGCTGGCAGTGACGGACGGCGTGGAGGTGTTCCTCCACCTGTTCGAGCAGGCCCAGCGATTCCAGTTCCTTCACGACCATGCGCCTGCAGTCGAACCGGTCCATACCCTGGTAGGCGGGACCGGCGGCTTCGTTCATCACGCCGTTCTCGTCCATGATCGCAATTTGGGGCAAATCGTGTTTGTTCCCGATGACGAAATCGTTGAAATCATGGGCGGGCGTTATTTTTACAGCGCCCGTTCCGAATTCCATGTCGACCAGTTCGGCGTCCGTGATGATCGGGATCGTCCGATCCGTCAGGGGCAGCTTAACGCGTTCGCCAGCCAGGTGAGCGTGCCGATCGTCGTCCGGATGGATCGCCACCGCCACGTCTCCCAGCATGGTCTCCGGTCTCGTCGTGGCGATGATGATGCCGCCAGCCCCGTTTTCCAGGGGATACCTGATATGCCAAAGCGAACCCTTTTCATCCCGGGGAACGGCCTCTTCGTTGGACAGGGCGGTATTGCAGCGGGGACACCAGTTTATGATGCGGTTACCCCGATAGATCATCTTCTTTTCGAATAACGCGATGAATACCGTGGCAACTGCGCTGGACAGTCCCTCATCCATGGTGAAGCGCTCGCGCCTCCAGTCGCAGGAGCAACCCAGTTCCTTCAACTGGCGCACGATCGTACCGCCGTATTGCTCCCGCCATTTCCACACTTCCTCTACAAATCGCTCCCGGCCTATTTCCCGTCGGCCGATGCCCTTTTGGGCAAGCATTTTTTCCACCACCACATGCGTGGCGATACCCGCATGATCCGTTCCCGGCATCCAGAGGGTTTCGAAGCCCCGCATGCGCATGAAACGTACAAGGACATCTTGGATCGTATTGTTCAGCACATGGCCGAGATGGAGGATCCCGGTGATGTTCGGAGGAGGTATTACAATCGTGTAGGGCGGCTTGTCGGAAGCCGGGTCGGCGTGAAACAACTGGTGCGCTTCCCAGAAAGCGTACCACTTGCTTTCCACGGTTCCCGGGTCATATTGCGGGGGCAAGCCCTCGCCCATATCGGTATGTTTCCCTGTCGTATCAAACGTTACGCGTCGAATGCGCGTCGAACAGGTCTGGAAAGTCCGCAATCAGACCGAAAAGGAAAGACTATGGCCTCCATCGGGACAGTATCTTGAAACCGGTTACCCAATGGACCGATCCCAAAATACCGTCCCGACGTCGACCTGTCAATCCAAAATGGCCAACGAGACAACTGCCCGAAATCCTCCCGAGGCGCGAGGCGGTTCGCCTGCTACGAACCGAAAGAACGCCTGCGGCGCATATAGGTAGGCACGTCCAGTCCGTTTTTTTCGATCGCATCATCGGAAGGCTCGCCGCCGACCACTTCTTCGGTATCGAACCCGTTGCGCTTGACTTTCTTAAAAGCGGACGTTTCCAGTCCGTCGGGGCGGTCGGGCTGAAATTTCAGGATGTTCCGGGCCAGCATCTCGTCATGGGATGTTGCGGACCGATCCAGCCCCGTGGCGATCAGCGTTACCCGGATCATGCCATCAAGACTTTCGTCGAGGACCGTCCCCATGATGATGTTGGTTTGACCCGCGGCCGTCTGTACCGTGTTCATGACCTCTTCCATCTCGAACAGGGTCATGTCCATCCCACCCGTTATATTGAGCAGAATATCCCGGGAGCCCTCAATGTCCATGTCCGCCAGCAGCGGGTGCTTCATCGCGCGTTCCGCGGCTTCCAGCGCACGCTTGTCCCCTTCTGCTTCGCCGTTCCCATCAGCGCTTCGCCGCGGTTTGCCATGGTTGTCCTTATATCGGCGAAATCGACGTTGATCAGGCCGGGCAGGGTCACCAGGTCGGAAATGCCTCGCGTGGCGTGCAGCAGCACTTCGTCGGCAACCTTGAGCGCGTCTTTGAAAGAGGTGTTGCGGCTCACGGTTCCCATCAGTTTCTGGTTCGGAATGATGACCACCGTATCGACGTGTTCCTTCATGGCATCCAGACCGGTTTCGGCATTCGAAGCCCGCTTGGGTCCCTCGAAGGTAAAGGGCTTGGTCACGACTCCGACTGCCAGCACGCCCAGCTCCTTGGCTATCTGCGCGATTACCGGTGCGGCGCCGCTGCCCGTACCTCCACCCATGCCGGCTGTGATGAATACCATGTCGAGGTCTTTCAGGTGTTCGGCGATGACGTCACGACTTTCCTCCGCCGCCTTGCGTCCCACGTCGGGATTGGCACCGGCGCCCAGTCCGCGGGTGATTTCCTCCCCCAATTGAATTTTGTGTTTTACGTTGGAACCTGCAAGGTCCTGCGCATCGGTGTTCGCTACGAGAAAATCCACTCCCGGAACGCCGACTTCCACCATGTGGTTGATGGCATTCTTGCCCGCACCGCCTACCCCGACGATTTTCATGCGAGCAAACAGTCCGGGTTCCGCATCGAAGTCGAAAGAAGACATGATGACCTCCGTTTGTTCGGGTGAAAAACAACCTGCGACAGCAATCTGCTAAGCCCTCTCGTGCGCGTTACGACAAGGCCTGGAACGCGGTTTTACATCAGTTCGGACATCCTCCTTTTCTTCCGCTACAAATGCCGCTCCCGGGACCGGGCGGACACGATCGGCCGGACGATCACCTGATCCTTGAACCGCAGGTCGATCAGCCGGGTTCTGATGGCGTCGGCTTCCAGTTTGCTCACGGTTTGCTTAAGCATCGCAACCTTCCTGGCGTAGTGTCCCGCACCGAATCTTATGGTTAATCCGCCTTCGACCATGTAGACGATCAGGTCGTTTGGTCCGGATACGTGCACCTCGGACAACTCGTCATAGAGCGCCGGGGACATCGTCTTCAACATGCGGATCAGATAGAGTGCGCGATCCACTTCAGGATTGGCCCGTATGGCATCCCGAGGAATTGCCGAAGGGGAGGGCTGCCGGATCGTCTCGGTGGATCCGGTCGGATTGCTCGGTTCGGCGAGGGTTATCACCGGCAGATCCGGCAGGCCGTTTCCCAGCGAAGGAACGACTAATTCGGCGTGCTCGGAGACACCGTAGAGCCGGTCCAGCTGTACGAACGCGACGAGACGCAACTCTTTCACGCGCACAACGACCTTGTCGGGCAACCTACGCGTCAGCTCGACGCGTTCGAACCGGCTGTCCCGCATGAGTCGCCGTCCGGTTTCCATCAGGTTGGCGGACCAGATGTTCCGCCCCCGCTCAAGGCCGGAAACCGTGATGACATCTGCTTTGTCGATGGTCCGGTTCCCGGTCACGACGATCGTGTTCAAATTGAACGACGACGACGTTCTTGCCCATTTTGACAAGGCCAGACCGCCGAAAACGAGTCCGGCCGTCACGCCCGTGGTGAGCAGGACGATGCCAAGTCCGCGTACGAACCGGTATATCGAACGCCTTCTGTTTCGTTTCATACCACACCTGTTTTCATCACGCGGACCTCGAGTTCAAGGGCTACTCCGGTTCGTGCGAGCACCCGCTCTCGAATTAGCTCGATCAAACGCAACGTGTCCGACGCCGTGGCGCCACCCTGGTTGATTACGAAATTGCCGTGGATGCCGGACACCCTTGATCCGCCGATCTGAAGCCCTTTGCAGCCGGTTTCGTCAATCAGTCTTCCGGCCTTGTGGTCCGGCGGATTCTTGAACATGCATCCTGCGCTTTGATCCGCCGACGGCTGCGTGCGCTTTCTGTATTCGGTAAAGTCCCGAATGCGTGCATAGATGTTTTCCGGTTCATCCGGCGTCAGCCTGAACACGGCGCCGGTTACGACGCTGTCCCGGGCAAGTCCGCTTTTCCGATAGGAAAACGCCAACTCGGAAGCCTTGGCAGTTACCACTTCGCCGGTCGGCATGAGCAGCTCTATCGATTCCAGCACGCGACTCAGATCGTTGCCGTGCGCTCCGGCGTTTCCCCGAATGGACGCGCCGACCACACCGGGAATACCAGTACAAAACTCCAGCCCGCTCAGTCCCTTCGCGGCCGCCGCCTTGGCGAGTCGCGGCAGGCTGACGCCGGCGCCCGCCCACATGAATTCCCCCTCCTGCTTCAGATTCCACAGCGTTCCCTCTGCCGGATTCGAACCCTTTATCTTGACAACCAACCCTCGAAAACCTTCATCGGAGAAAAGGACATTGCTTCCGTTTCCCAACACCAGCCAGGGTATCTGGTGAAGGTGGGCGGCGGTGACCGCTGCCAACAGTTCCGACCGGGTCTTTGGCAGACACAGCACGTCGGCCGGTCCCCCGACACGGTAGGTGGAATGGCGATCGAGTCGCTCGTTGCACCGAATCCGATTCCCGGGGATCAGCCGTTCCAGGATTTTGAAAGTTTCCATGGGCGCATTCCCCGGTGCTACCGCAGCAATTCGCATAACTGCCGTCCAACCTCGTCGATGTCCCCCGCGCCGAGCGTCAACACCATATCTCCCTCCGCGAGATCGTCGACCAAGGCTTCCGCGATCCGGTCTTTATCGGCGATGTACGCGACGTCCCCACCGAATGCGCGCGAGGCCGTAACAATCATCTCGCCGGTAACGTCTTCCCGCGGACTTTCCCTGGAAGGATAGACGTCCGTAACAATCGTCCGGTAAGCGGAGCACTGCCCCAGGACGCGTCCGAATTCACGGCAGAGAAACTGCGTCCGGCTGTAGAGGTGCGGTTGGAATATCACGAACATACGCCGGGCTCCCGTATCGGAGAGCGCGTGCAGTGACGCCTCGACTTCCACGGGATGATGGGCATAATCATCCACCACCGTGATACCCTGAACCCGGTCCAATACTTCGAAACGTCTCTTCAGTCCCTGGTACTTCCTAAGGGCGGCCATGGTCTGATCTACGGGTATCTCGAGATAGTCGGCCACGGCGACGGCGGCCAGGGCGTTGAGCAGGTTGCACTCGCCCGGCTGGGGCAATACCAGCCGCCCGGCCGGAATCCCTCTCACATACACTTCGGCGGTCATGCACCATCCGTCGGACCCGACCTGATCCGCCCGGATGCAGGCGTGCTTCGAGCGTCCGTAGGTAATCAGGCGACGTCGCAGCGATGCACTGATCCTGCTTGTGCCCGGATCGTCCGCACACAAAAAAATCGGCCGGTCCACGGGAATGAGATGGGCGAAGGCGACGAAGGCCTCATCAATAGCCTGTTGCGAACCGTAGTATTCCATATGATCCGCATCTACCGAAGTGATCACGGCCATATCGGGAGCGAGCATATGGAACGATCTGTCGTATTCATCGGCTTCCGCAACCATCCAGGGGCTGTCTCCGAGCCGCACGTTGGATCCGTTTTCAATCATGATGCCGCCTATGGCGGCGGTCGGGTCCAGCCCCGCTGCGGCCAGGACCCGGATGATCATGGCGCATGTTGAGGTTTTTCCGTGGGTGCCTGCCACGGCAATGCCCTCTTTTTCGCGCATCAGGGTACCAAGCAGATCCGCGCGGGATACGACAAGTATGCCACGCCGACGGGCGGCAGCCAGTTCGGGATTGTCCGACGAAATAGCGGAAGAGGATACGATCAAATCGGCTCCCGCCGTCTGATCCGGTTCGTGGCCGTGGAAGACGGAAGCTCCGAGACGGCGGAGGCGATCCGTCAACGGGGTACGCTGAAGATCCGATCCGCTTACCTGGTATCCGTATGCAAGCATCAGTTCAGCCAATCCGCTCATACCTATACCGCCGATGCCGATGAAATGAACATGGCGGCATGCCAATCCAGGGTCACATCGCTCAGTCATACTGCAGTCTCTGTCGCCGATAAGTCATCCTGGATATGTTCAGCAGGATGCCAATACTCATCATGCAGAACAGCAACCAGGAACCTCCGTAACTCAGAAAGGGGAGTGGCAGTCCGGTCGTGGGCAGCAAGCCGGTCACTACCCCGATATTCACCAGCGCGTGCACCGTGATGAGTATGGTCAGTCCCGATGCCAGAAAGAAGCCGAATGCATCAGGCGCCCGTCGGGCGATGCGCATCCCGCGATAGGCGAAAAGGGCAAACAGGGCCAATATCGCAAGCGAACCCAGAAACCCGAATTCTTCGCCTATTACCGCGAACACGAAATCCGTGTGCGGGTCGGGTAGAAACAGGAACTTCTGCCGGCTCTGCCCGAGACCGGTACCGAAAACGCCGCCCGTACCCATACTGATCAGCGCCTGTTGCACCTGATAGTCGGCCCCTTGCAGATTGACGGCCTGTTCGGCGGAACTGCCAAAAAAACGGTCGAAATAGGTCATAAGGCGCTGCCGGCTGTGTGCGGACGAATACAGCTTGAAGCACAGGAACGGAAGCATGGTCGCGACGGCGCCCACCAGGTGCGGCACGCGCGCCCGGCCCACGAATAGCATCAGGAAAGCCGTTACGGCGACGACGATAGCGGTGCCGTAATCCGGCTGCAGAACGATCAATAGGCAGATGCCCCCTGCCACACCCAGCGCCGGAAGAAAACCAGTAATGAAACGGTTCATCACCTCATGGCGCTTGTCCAGCCAGTAGGCCAGGAATATGACCAGGGCGATCTTGATTCCTTCGGCAGGCTGAATCGTCATGAAGAACAGGTTCAACGTGCGATTCGCGCCCCGAATGGTCATCCCGAATCCGGGAACAAGCACGAGTACAAGCAACGCGGATCCCCCGACCAGCCATATCCAGGCCCACTTTTTCTGTTTCTGGTAATTCAGGCTGGCGAACAGAACTAGGATGCAGATTCCGAGGACCAACCTGACCAGGTAGCGTTTCACGAAGAATCCGCTTTCGCCCGAAAACATGTCTTCGGCAACGGCCGAACTCGCGCTGTAGACCATGACCGACCCCACGCCCAGCAGGAGCAGGGACGAGACCAGCAGGGGTAGATCGATTCGCTGATTCAGAACGGGACTGCTCCTTTTACGAGTCTGCGTGCGATGTGGCGATGGCCTCTACGACGGCTTCCATGCCCATGCCGCGCGAGCCCTTGACCAGGATCACAGCGCCATCTCCGATTTTCGCCAGTACGGCCGCGGCAGCTTCGTCATTGGATGCGCAGGTCACGACGCCGGAAGCCGGCATGCCCTCTTCCAGGGCCCCGTCGGCCATATGGCGGGCCAACTTTCCCACCGTGATGATCGTTTCGGCCACCCGGGCGGCGTGTCTTCCCGTTTCTCGGTGGGCTGCCACGGCCAGTTCGCCCAGTTCAAGCATGTCTCCCAGGACGACCAGTTTACGCCCGCCAATCGTTGCCAGCGCGTCCAGGGCCGCCTTCATGGAAGACGGATTGGCATTGTAGGTATCGTTGATCAAGCTTACGGCGCCCATCCGTCTACATTCCATCCGCATGGGTGTGGGACCGGTGTGCGCCAGGGCCTCTGCAATGCGCTTGTCGTCGATACCAAAGAGCCGCCCCACTGCCACAGCGGCCACGGCGTTCATCACCTGGTGCTCTCCCATCAGGTTCGTTCGAAAGACGGCGCCATCCGACAGGGTGAAAGTCGATCCCGACAGTTCTGTCCTGGAGCGGACCAGCCTGATGCTCGCCCGGGCGCAGCGTCCAAACGTAAGCACCGGCGCCGGACTGCGGCCTGCCTGCTTCATGACGAGGGGATCGTCGGCGTTCAATACCGCATGGCCATCTGCCGGTAGTCGGTCCAGGATTTCACCCTTCGCCCGGGCGATGCCTTCAATCGATGTGAAGAACTCGATATGGGCGGGCCCCACATTGGTGATTACCCCAACAGAAGGACGGGTCATGCGCGCCAGCCGATTCAGTTCGCCTGCCCGGTTCATGCCCAGTTCGAGTACCGCGGCACCGTGGTCTTTCCGGAGCGTAAACAACGCCTCGGAGACCCCCAGCTGACTGTTCAGGTTCCCCTGTGTTTTGAAAACCTGGTAGTGCGCACTCAGTACCGCTGAAATCATGTTCTTTGTCGTGGTCTTCCCGTTGGATCCCGTGACCGCGATGACCGGCAGATCGAATCGGCTTCGGTGCCAGCCCGCGAACGTTTGTAGCGCTGGAATGACTTCCGGGACGACGATCCGCGCACCGAGTGGAGATTCCCGGTCCGCCCGTGCGTCGTGCCAGTCGTCTTGAACCAGCGATGCGCATGCACCCGATCGCATGGCTTCAGCTACAAAATCGTGTCCGTCGTAGCGTTCGCCTGAAATCGCGACAAAGAGGTTGCCCTCCCTGATACGCCGGGTGTCCGAACAAACGCCCGTGATACGGCGGTCACGCTGCGCGGGGTCCGCAACATGCAGTCTTGCCCCCATGATCTCGGCTACTTCCAACAGAGTCGGGAGTGACCTGTCAGGATGATCCATAGTGTGCCTCGAGATATTCCCGAACCATGACCCGGTCATCAAACTCGATCTGAGATTCGCCGACCGCCTGGTAGGTCGTGTCTCCTCTTCCGGCGATCAGCACGGTGTCCCCTTCGCCGGCTTCGCTCAGGGCCTTGTGAATGGCTTCGCCGCGGTCCGGTACGAGATGGGATCGAACATGGGGCCGGAGCCCGGGCACGATGTCCCGTATGATCTGATCAGGCGGCTCCGTTCTCGGATTGTCGGTTGTCACAACGACCACGTCGGCAAGGGTGGACGCGACCCGGCCCATAAGCGGACGCTTGCCCGGGTCGCGATCTCCGCCGCACCCGAATACGACCGTCAGGTCTCCCCGCGTCCATTCGCGGCAAGCGGACAGCACCGCGTCGAGTGCGTCGGGTGTGTGGGCAAAGTCCACGAGCACGTTGAACGGCTGTCCGGCATCTACGCGTTCAAGCCGCCCTGGTACGCTGACACCGGCCATGGCACGGTTCATCAATTCGCAGTCCAAATCGAATCCCAGCCCCACGGAGATTGCCGCCAGGGCGTTGTACGCGTTGAAACGGCCCAGTAGCGGCAGGGTCAGTCTGAACGGAGGAGCGGATTCGATCTGCACATTGAACGAAGTCCGGTCGGCAAAGTATCCTATCGGACCCGCCCGGCGGACGTCCGCCTTCTTGTCCAGGCCAAACGATCGCACCCGTGCGCGTGTGGCATTCTTGAAATGCATATAGGCCGGATCGTCCATGTTCAGGGCCGCGTGGCCGTCGTCCTCCAGGTATTCCGAGAAAAGTAGCATCTTGGCTTCGCGGTAGGCATCGAAGGTCTTGTGGTCGTCCAGGTGTTCCCGGGAAAGGTTCGTAAACCCCCCCGCGGTGAACTTCAACCCCGTCAGCCGATGCCAGACCAGGCTGTGTGAAGAAACTTCCATGACGGCGCAATGGCCTCCGAGGTCTCGTATCTTTCTCAAGGTGCGGTGCAGTTCCATCGGATAGGGCGTAGTGTGACTCAGCTTCCCATCCAGCACCTCGCCCATGAATCGGCTGCCCAGTGTGCCGATACCGCCCACGGACCAGCCGCATTCCCGCAGCATGGCCTCGACCAGCAGGGATACGGTTGTCTTTCCGTTGGTGCCCGTAACGCCGATCAAACACATGCCGTCCGCGGGCCGGCCGTAGTAGGCTGCGGCCATCAGACCCAATGCCTGGGAGGTGTCCGGCACCTTGACGACGGTCGCGTCGTCGACCCGCTCGTCACCTTCCTGAACCACAACGGAAGCGCCCCGTGCCACTGCGTCGCGGATGTACCGGTGTCCATCCCGGTTGGATGGTTCGCGCAATGCGACGAATACGTCGCCGGGCGCCACGGACCTGGAATCGTGTACAACAGTACCGATTGCCTCGTCCGCTTGGCCCGACCGGTCCGCACGGCTGATCACCGCCTTTCGGGGCAGCGCATCCAGTAGTTTGGACAGCCTGGTCAAAACCTTGAACCTCTATGCCATCTATGTCTTCTTGCGATGAACGATCAATCGGCTAGTTGTAGGGACCGCATTCGATACGGCATTGATCGCCCGCCCTGACCAGGTGGCCCGGTGCCGGGACCTGGTGCAGCACATAACCCTTACCCACGATGGTTGCTTCGATGCCCAATTCTGCCAGGGTCCTTACCGCTTCTCTTGTGCCCATCCCGATCAAGGACGGCAGCGGAATCTGGCCCCGTTCCGGCCTGTTTCCATCGCCAGATCGCTCAATTTCCCACGGATTGCCCAGCGAGATCGCCTTCTTTCGCTCAGGTACTCCTTTGTCCGGCTCGGAACCAAATGAAGTGTGGCTGGCGCCGGTAGTCGGCTTGATGGAAGCCAGATGCAGGGGCAACCCCTCGTCCGTGTCGGGTTCCGATTCTATTGGACCGCCAGGCAAATGGACGAGGCGGCGGACAATCTTGCTGAAAACCGGTGCGGCCACCGATCCGCCGTAGAAACCGCGTTTCTTCGGCTCGTCAATCATGACGACTATTACGATTTCCGGGCTTTCGGCGGGGAACATGCCTGCGAACGAGGACCGGTAGTTCCGGGTATATCCCCTGCCGTCCTCCCGGGCCTTCCAGGCCGTTCCAGTCTTCCCGGCGACCTTGAATCCCGATACCGCGGCTTTTGTACCCGTACCCCGCTCCACCACCCCGGCTAGTACGCCCGAAAGGGTTTCCGCGGTGTCCTCTTTCATTACTCTGCGAACGATGATCCTCGGTGTGGATTCCACGGATCCGTCGTTTCTCATAATGGACTTGATGATGCGGGGCTGCAGCAGCAGACCGCCATTGGCTATCGCGCAATACGCCGACGCGAGTTGTAGTCCGGTAACGGAAACCCCATAGCCAATGGCCATCGTCGCAAGCGTCGACCCGGACCAGTTTTCCGGTTTGTGCAGTATACCCCTCGTCTCGCCGGGTAGCGCCACGCCGGTTTTTAAGCCGAAACCGAATGCCCGCGTGAATTTGAAGAACGTCCGCTTTCCGAGCGTCATGGCGATTTTAACGGTCCCCACGTTGCTGGAATACTCAATGACTTCCCGCACACTCAGTTCGTCGAAGACCTCATGGTCCGAAATCGTTTGGGATCCCAGCTGGATACGGCCTCCGCTGGTATCGATCCGGTCTGCCAACGAGAATGCCCCGGTTTCCAGCGCTGCGGTTCCCGCGACGATCTTGAAAGTCGATCCCGGTTCATAGGTATCCACCACCGGCCGAATCTTCTGGGATTCAAAGGGAAAACGTCCCGGCGTGTTGGGATCGAAACTCGGCGAACTGGCCATGGCCAGGATGTCCCCGTTGTCCGGGTCCATCATGAGGACCATACCGCCGAGCGCCTCGTGCCATGCTACCGCCTCCGCCAGTACCTCTTCCGCTATGATCTGGGTCGCGATATCAATCGTCAACACGACGTCCAAGCCGTTCTGCGCGGCTTGCTGCTGGTCATCCATCCACGCGTACGCCCGTCTCCGGGCGTCTATCTGAAACATGTTGTATCCCGCTATCCCGGATAACAGCTGGTTGTGCTCCATTTCGAATCCGCCATGTCCGATGCCGTCCACGCTGAATCCCAGCACCTGGCCGGCTGCGCTTCGGTAGGGATAGACCCGCCTGGTTTCCTTTTCGATGCGGATATTGGATTCAAACAGGGGATAGGTGGAGAGTCTTCTTATCTGTTCACTGGTTTCGGGACTTACCCAGCGCGCCAGGTACCGAAAATCGGTAGTTCCGGATATCCTGTCGATGATATGCTGGGGACCCTCTCCCGTAACCTGGGCGAGTTGAACGGCAAGGTTCCCTATGTCGGAGGCGTCGAACGGCCCACGGTCAAGATCCCGAATGCCAAAGGAGTCAAATTCAACATTCAGCGCGAGGGCATTTCCGTTGCGATCGAAGATGCGGCCTCGACGGGAATCGACGGTGACGACCCGGTGCTGTTGCTCACGTGCTCGTTGTCTGTACGCCTCGCCGTCCCGAACCTGAATCTGCGCAATACGAACCCCGAGGCCCGTACACAGCATCCCACCGACCACGAACAGGAAGGTGAGTCTGTGTATAGAGGATTTCCCGACCATTGCAGGTGTTCCTCATCGGGTATTCACTTGAGCCGTCGGAAAGGACGCCAGGACCAAAGCGTCATCCGCTGGTTTACCCGCGATGGCCCTCACATCGGGCTCGGTGTGGACCAATGCCATGGCTGTGTCTACCGCGTTCATGTTCACGACCTGTCCGATTGCCGCATGACTCAATTCAAAACGGTCCATGGCCGTGGGGTCGTGCCGGATCTGCTCCGCCCGTCTGACGATCCGCACATGGAGGTATGCGCTTTCCTGCTTCAGCGTTTCCTTCTGATGCTCCAGCTGGAGGATCTCGCGCATCAGCACCCTGGTTTCCACCTGATGCCAGACGTAGAGCATACTCAATGCTGTGACGAGCGCGATGGTTCCTGTCCAGCTGACCAAACGCCCTTTGTAAGCGAGATCGCTGCGGGATCTGAATACGGATTTCATGGTCGGACCTCTCCGGTTGAACTAAGCGATGCGGATTTCGGGATAGGTGGTCGGGTTGTTCGACAAGCATTCAATCATTCGAAATCTTGCACTCCGCGCCCTCGGGTTTTTCGTGACTTCGTCGCGGGATGCCACAACAGGACGTTTCGTGTGCAGCAGGGCCATACGCTTGTGCTCGCAAACACATTGTGGAAGACCGGGTGGGCAAATGCAGTCTGACGCCCAGGTTTCAAAGGCCCGCTTGACCATGCGATCCTCCAGGGAATGATAGGATATGACGCCGAAACGACCTTTGTGGCGCAATACGGAAAGCATGGTATCCAGGGCTGTTTTCAGTTTTTCCAGTTCCCGGTTGACGACGATCCGAAATGCCTGGAACACCCGGGCGCAGGATTTGATCGCCCACTGCCGACGGACCGCGGACATGACCGCGTCAGCCAGGCTGGCGGTGGAGGTAAGCGGTGCCTTCGCGCGGGCTCGGACAATCGCATTGGCGACGCTCCGCGCCTGCCGTTCTTCGCCGTATTCCCGTATGATCCGTTCAATTTCATCTCTGGAACTTCCGTTTACGAGATCGGCCGCGGTAATCGTTTCGCCCCGGTCCATCCGCATGTCCAGCGGACCTTCCGACTGAAAGGAGAACCCGCGCCCGGCTGCGTCGATCTGGTAGGACGATACGCCCAGATCCAGAAACACGCCGTCCACCTGCGAGATGCTTTCCGCTTCAAGGGCGGATGCCAACTCCGTAAACTCGCGATGCATGACACGCACCCGGGAATCCCTTCCTTGCGCTATGTTCGCACGGGATACGCGGACCGCCTCGATATCCCGGTCCATCCCGATCAACCGTCCGGATTCGTCAAGCCGTTTCAGGATGGCGCGTGCGTGGCCGCCTCCCCCTATGGTGCCGTCCACGTACAGGCCGGATGCGTTCCATACGATCATTTCGGCTACCTTCCCGGCAAGCACGGGTACATGGACGTATGCAGGCGTCAGACTCATAATTGTTCCGCGGGGGTCACCTGGGTGCCAAGGATCAGTTGAACAGCGATTCTGCAATCGATTCATACGTGTGTCCCGAGTCGTTCATCACCTTCTCATACGCCTTGGGACTCCAGAGTTCAAAATGGTCGAGCGTTCCGACGATCAAAGCCTCGGTGTCGATGCCAGCGAGTTCAATCAGCTGCCTGGGAAGGGCGATGCGTCCCTGCTTGTCCATGGAAACGGCCACGGCCTGAGACGAGAGCATCCTGATGAAGATCCGCGTGTTCTGGTTGGTGACGGGCAGTTCGCGCAGGCGCGTGTCGATCTTCTCCCACTCGTCGATTGGATAGACGAAGAGACATCCGTCGAGGCCCCGCGTAATGATCAGCGTGTCATCCTCGTCCGTCCGGATGTGCTTGCGGAACTTAACAGGGACATTCACCCGACCCTTATGGTCCACGGTGTATGTGTATGAGCCCAGGAAGTTGACCATCTGCGATCTCCCTGAAATACAAAGGAGTTAGCACCCTTGCCTGATGCGATCATTCAAACATGCTACACAAGTGTTTGGTGCCTTGGGTGTTTTGGCTCCCACTTTTACCCACTTTTACCCACAATGAAACATTATGCCCCCTATCCTGTCAACAAAAAATAGACTTACGTCGCTTTTCTTTACCTTTGGGTACAGAAAACGCCGTAACTCCATGTGTTCGAAAGACTAACAAAAGACTATATGTATGTTGATACACATCGTTTGTTGACACCATATGACCTTTTGGAATCCTGGGCCAGGTACTACATGATGTAGTTAGGGGTGAAGCCGGCGTCCAGACAGGCAGCATCTCCCGAGCGGAAGCCTTTTGGCGAGTTTGAAGAAGCGGGCCGAAGAAGGCCTCTTGGCCAGGATATTTCAGGCGATGTACCGCAGAGCGGCAGGTGGGATCGGTGGAGGGTAGAGATCCGGTTTGCTTGCACCGGCCCCGGTAGGGACGCGTGTATCCCGGGAAGGGCTGGCGTGCTGTCCCGGAACGGATCTAGCTGCCGTCCCGGAGTTCCTTCGATCGCTGGGTGGCGGTTTCGACCGCGCTGATCAACATGCTGCGCAATCCGCGGGATTCCAGGTCGTGCACCGCAGCGATAGTGGTGCCGCCCGGCGTAAGGACCTGCTCGCGCAACACCGCGGGATGTTTGCCGGTTTCCTGAATCAGGCGAGCGGCGCCGAGTACAGTCTGGGCTGCGAGATCCTGGGCAACATCTCTGGGCAGGCCCATTTTAACCCCACCGTCGGACAGCGCCTCTATTACCATATATATGTAGGCGGGACCGCTTCCGCTGAGTCCGGTCACGGCGTCCATGAGACGTTCTTCGACGAACACGACGCGTCCCACAGCCTCGAAAATCCGTGCCGTTATCTGCCTGTGTTCTTCGTCGGCGAATCTGCCGGGGGAAATGGCCGCGGCCCCGTCGTCCACCAGCGACGCGATATTCGGCATCACCCGGACGACCGGATTCTCGGTGCGCAACATGTCGGTGATCCCCGACGTCGTCACACCGGCCGCGATCGTGATCAGCAGCTGTTCGGAACGGAGGCAGTCGCGTACCTGGTCCACCATGCCTTCAATCGCCTGGGGCTTGAGGCAAATCATGACAATGTCCGCTGCACGTACGGCTTCCCGGTTGTCCGTCGTCCAACGTACGTCCCATTTTTGGCCCAGATCCTGGAGATAGTCGGATCGCAGACCGGTAATCAGGATCTGTTCCTGGGGCACAAGATTGGCTCTTCGAATGCCTCCGAGAAGGCAGGATCCCATGTTTCCGGTTCCGAGTATCGTGAGACGGCGGTCACTGAGCATTTTGTTCCTTCCAGTCAACAATGCCAGGCATCACCCGACGTATATGGCGGATATGATCCGGTCCAGGCCGTTGTAATCCTTCATGATCTTCAGGTTGCCGTATGCGCGGCGATTGGCCAGTAAACGAGCTGCCGCGCCAGACTGTCCGGAACCGATTTCCAGGGCGAGCATCCCGCCCTTTCTCAGGTAGCCCGGGGCCTGTTCTATGAGCGCGCGATGGCATGCCAGTCCGTCTTCGCCACCATGAAGCGCCTGCCGCGGTTCGAAGTTGCGTATTTCCTTCGGCAGGCCGTCCATTTCACCAGAAGTGACGTAGGGCGGATTCGACACGATAAGGTCCAGTGCCGGAGTAGAGGCGTCGTCAAGCGCCGCCAGCAAAGAACCCCGTCTGAAGGCAATCCGCCGACCATTGTCCCGCATCAGACTTTCGGCATTCCTGCGCGCGATAGCAAGGGCCTCCTCGGAGAGGTCTGTGGCGAAGCCCTGCGCGGACGGACATTCCAGGGTAAGCGTAATCGCGACCACCCCTGTGCCGGTGCCAATGTCTGCGAATGTCACGGGTGGCGTACAACCCGTTTCACTGTTCATCCCCGGCCGGTCCCGTATGGTGGCGACGGCCTCCCCGGTCCCCTCGCGCTTGCGCGCATCCAGAAAGGTACGCACGTGGTCAACGAGCCGCTCGGTCTCCGGCCGCGGAATCAGTACGGCCGGTGAAACCGCGAACGTGCGTCCGTAGAATTCCGCGCTTCCCGTAACATACTGGACCGGTTCCCCGCGTATTCGCCGGTTTACGAGGGCCGAAAACCGGACAGATTCCGGTAAAGACAGCCGTCTGGCATGATCAAGGTACAATTCAAGCCGGCTCGATGCACAGGCTTTCCCGAGCATGATTTCCACGTCAACACGGCTGTCGGATTCGGGATGTAACCGGCTATCGAGTCTTCGTTTCGCCCAGTCGACTGCCTGCAGCACGGTCAACGAGGCCGGGCATTCGAATCTGTTCATTGCGCCATCCGGGGAAGGCGTCATGCGGAACTGAACTGGGCGATCTTCTCCGCCCGTTCCGCATCCGCCAGGGACCGGGTAATCTCCTCGATGCCACCTTCCATGATCTGGTCAATCTTGTACAGAGTCAAACCGATACGGTGATCGGTGACCCTGCCCTGCGGGAAATTGTAGGTTCGGATCTTCTCGCTGCGGTCTCCCGTTCTCACCTGCGACCTGCGGGTGGTCGCCATCTCCGCTTCCTGCTCTTGCCGGGCCAAGTCCAGCAGGCGGGCTCGCAACACCTTCATGGCCTTGGCCTTGTTCTTGTGCTGTGACTTCTCGTCCTGGCACGATACGACCAGGCCTGTCGGAACATGGGTGATGCGCACCGCCGAATCGGTTGTATTGACGCTCTGGCCGCCCGGGCCGGAGGACCTGAACACGTCGAAAACGAGGTCTTTCTTCTCGTCTACCTCCACTTCCACTTCCTCTGCTTCCGGTAGTATGACGACGGATGCCGCGGAGGTGTGAACCCGCCCCTGCGTTTCCGTCACGGGCACCCGCTGCACGCGATGGACGCCGCTTTCGTTCTTCAGTCTGCCGTAGACGTCCTTGCCTTCGACCTGAAAGATAACTTCTTTCACGCCACCCCTTTCGGCGCCGTTCGAGTTCAGTATCTCCGTCTTCCAGCCACGGCTGTCCGCGTACCGGCTGTACATGCGGTACAGTTCTCCGGCGAAAATCGCCGCCTCGTCGCCGCCCGTCCCCGCGCGGATCTCGCAGATGATGTTCCGCCCGTCCTCGGGGTCCCTCGGTACGAGCAACTGCGTGAGTTCTTCCTCAAGGAACGCCTTTTCCCGATCGAGGCTGGCGACTTCGTCCCGGGCAAATTCGGCCATCTCGGCGTCCGCACCGGATTCCAGCAACACCGATCGGGCGGACTCGAGGTCTTCCAGTACTTTCCTGTACACCCGATACTGATCGATCACCGGGGTCAGTTCGCGGTACTCCCGCCCGATTTCACGTAGCTTGTGCGGATCGGCGGTTACTTGCGGATCGGCCAGCTGACGGTCGAGCGATGCGAAGCGTCGGGCGACGTTTTCGAGTTGTTGGAGTAGCATGGAGGCTGGATGAAAAGGAAAGAGGAAAGAGAAGCGGCGGTCTCCGGCTGCCGCGGGCAATCCTGGACGGCGTGCCGGCGGATCCCGCTCAGGCCGGACCAAGTTGCCCGGACAACTGCGGCAGCGGTTGTCCTACTCGGAGAGGCCGTACTTCCTGTTGAAACGTTCCACGCGGCCCGCGCTGTCTACCATCTTCTGTTTTCCGGTATAGAAGGGATGGCATGCCGAACATATCTCCACGTGGATCGTGTCGATCGTCGAGCGTGTCTGGAACTTGTTGCCGCAGGCGCAGGTTACCGTGATCTCTTTGTAATCCGGATGAATCCCGTTCTTCATTTGTCGGACTCCTCAAGGTCTTCGGCCAGGAGAAACTCATAAGCCGACCGCTGGTTGAAATGCCTCGAAAAAATAGGCAAACGGGAACGGACTGTCAAGCATCTTTTACCCATGCACACGCCTGGCTGGACAAATGGGTTGCCGGGGCAAGGTTCTTCTATTATATTTACATGTCTTTTTCGATTCGTTTTCCCATCACGCTGAAATCAGGAACGGCACCTGTCTGCAAGGAGCATTTGCAAGATGGCCCTAATGAAGATATTGCGAGAGCGAACCCATGTCGTCATGATCATCCTTGTGATCGCCTTCGTAGGACTCATCGGCCTGGAATGGGGCGCCGACATGGCCGGCAGGGGGCCTGGCGGGCAGAACGCCGTGGGTTCGATCAACGGCGAGTCGGTATCCTATGAAGAGCTCCGATTTGAAGTCGAACGGATGCAGGAGATCGATCGCCAGCAGCGGGGAGGCAGCCCAGACGAATTCCGAAACCGTGAAATCATCAATGAGGTATGGGACCGGCGCGTAGACCTCACACTGATGGAACAGCACATCGGGAAGCAGCGCATCGTCGTTACCGACGCTGAAGTACTTGAAGCGATCCGAACCAGCCCGCCGGAATTCATAAGGCAACAGGAAGCGTTTCAAACCGATGGTGAATTCGACCAGACCAAGTATCTCCAGGCGCTGAACGATCCGGCCGTCGAAGGTTGGGCGTATCTGGAGGACCAGTATCGCATGTTGCTGCCCCGGCAAAAGCTCATCAATCGCGTGATGTCGGGCGCCCGGGTAACGGACCTGGAAGTCCGGCAAGCCTTTGTGCATCAGAACGAGCAAGTGTCCGTGAAATATCTCCTTTTCGATCCCGAAGACCAGGAAGTCGAATCGGAGTTGATCTCCGACGAGGACATCGCGGCGTACTATGCGGAGCATTCCGAAATGTTCATGGAAGACACCCGTGTCTCGCTGTCGTTCGTCATGTTGCCGAAGCAGCCGAGTGTCGCCGATTCCCAGCGTGTCGAACGGCAGATCAATGAACTTCATGAACAGATACTGGAAGGCGCCGATTTCGAGACGCTGGCCAGAGATTTCTCCGAGGACATGTCCAATGCCGCAGATGGTGGAGACTTGGGTTTTTTCGGTAGAAACTCTATGGTTCCGGAGTTCGAGGCGGTAGCCTTCGAAACACCGCCCGGCACCGTCTCCAGTCCGGTGAAAACGCAATACGGCTGGCACATCATCAAGGTGGAAGAGACCAGCGTCGCAGCGGGCGAAGAACAGGTCCGCGCCCGCCATATCCTGTTGAAGACCATTACCGGTCAGCAGACGCTGAACACCCTGGGCGATCAGGCAAGGCAGCTGCGGGAACTGGCGCTTGAGCGCAATCTGGAAGAAGCCGCCCGAAGCATGCCGGATACGCTGGATATAGAGACCACCGGATATTTCGCCGACCGCCCGGACGGGTTCATTCCCGGCATCGGGTACCTGGTCGGCGCATCGTCCTTCGCCTTCGGATCAGCCCCCGGTGACATCGCCGAAGTGCTGGAAAACGCCAATGGATTCTACGTCCTTGCAAACGAGGAGAATAAGCCTGCCGGCGTGTTGCCTCTGGAGGAAGTGTCGCTGCGCATCCGGTCCATTCTCGTGCGGAATCAGAAGATGGAAAAGGCCAGGTTGCAAGGCGAGGAGGTTCGGACGAGCCTCGGCGGCGGAAACCTGGACGCATTGACCGGCGAATGGTCGGATCGGGTCGCTACCACAGATGCCATAACCCGGCAACAGGCGTTCATTCCTCGAATCGGCCAGGACCTGGCTTTCATCCAAGGCGCCTTCCAGCTGCCCGAGGTCGGTAGTTTGAGCGAACTGGTAGAAGGCGAACGGGGCTACTACCTGATTCAACTGGAATCCAGCGTGCCGATTGACGAATCAACCTACGAACGGATGAAGGAGAGCCTGAAGCGGCAGCTCCTGATACAGAAGCAGAATCAGCTGTACCAGGAATGGTTGTCCAGGTTGCGCGACGAAGCGGACATCGAAAACAACCTCAGATCCTTTTTCGCGATATAGGGGCGTCCGGAGCGGAGGAGCATGCATGTGTTGGATGAAGTGCGCTACATGACCAGCCCGCGCATCGCGTTGATCATCCTCCGGGCACGTAGTCTCGTTTCCTGCTTTTGTTCCTCCAGGCCGTTTCGTGACAGGTCCTCCGCTTTTAACTGGATGTGGAACCTGAAGCACTGCGAAGTACCCGAAGGACGCACGGTCAGGTGATTGATTTTCTCCTCGTCGAAGTAGAATCTGATGCCTTCATCCGGAAAATCGGCCCACTGGTGCACATCGGCGTACTTGCCCGCCACGAAGGTATCCGACGAAAGCACGGGGTGGCCGTCCAGTAAAAGGGATTGGCCATTCCGAACGCGTTCTCCCAACTCGGCGCATCTTTTCAGGATATCTATCTTCCGCGTCAATCCCTCCAGTCCCTTGAATTCTCCCCACTGCGGAACGGGAACGACATCGGTCACGAAACATCCGATTTCGGGATCCAGGTAGATCTGCTCGTTGAGCAGGTCGTAGATCGTCGTTCCACGGGAAGCGGCGTAGGCAGCCACTTCGGCGAGCAGGATCGCGGCGAAGATCCCGTCTTTGTCGCGCACGTGTCCGTTTCTTCCCATGGCCGTATGCGTGGCCGGCGGTCCGCCCAGGATACTGAAGCCATTGCTTTGCTCTAGGCAGCCCACGTTGTAGCTTCGCGGCTTGTCGTCCATATCCATGGTTTGGTAGATCGTGTCCTTGAAACGCGGATCTGACAGGTCGTCTCCCGCCCATACGCGTTCAACCGCGTTGGCGATCAGACCGAAACCGACCCAGGTTTTGACCACGCCAACACCGAACTTTCGGGCAAGTCGGACCAGGGCGTCGGTCGTAATATGGGAAAGCACGATGAAGGCATCCTCCGACCCTGGCCGGCCTTCCTGCGCATCCGGATTTCCGTGGACCAGGCGGTACCAGAGCAGCAGCGACCAGGCGTCGTCCGCCGATAGCAGTAGATGGGACCGGTTCCCGTGATACGCGCGACATGCCCCGGGGACCTTGATTACCAGCCCGGCCCGGTCGGCGTCCGGATCGGTACCGATCATCAGGTCGAGCTGTTCCATGGATTCCGGGCCGTACTCCTCGCTGTACGCGTTCACCGCAATTTCCGCCGCCATGGGATCACCCGGATCCGGCTGCTGTTCGGGATGGTCCTGAAAGGCGGGGAACAGTCCGTCAAGCTCGTTCAGCCGATGTCTGGTTATGCTGTGCACGCGGGTGAAGCCGAAGTCTTCCAACAGCCTCGGCACGGCCTTTCGCCCGGCGCCGTGATAAGCACAGTAGCCGATCCCGATCGAAGGCGCCCACGATTTCATCATCGCCGGGTCGGAAATGAATGTCCGGATCTGATCCTGATACATCTGGTGGATATCGACCAGGGGGTGGTTGCGATAATCGAATCCGGGTCGCGGGGCGCCGCCACCCAGGTACACGAGTTTGTTGCCATCCACATAAGGGTCTTCGGGACGATCCGGATCAACACCGGCCTCGTCGAAATCCACGAGGTCCACATGGTCCGAAGTCGTCTTCCTGATGTAGTCGTTGTAGATCACCGAACGTTCCTTCGGAGGAAACTGCGATCCTGTCCCGGCAGACAGTTTGTATCCATTGTATCTGCGGTCGTTGTGACTCGCTGAAATCAGGATACCCATGTCGGCATCCAGGGTCGGAATGGCGAAGGTCATTTCCGGATAGGGGCAGGCTTCTTCAAAAAGGTAGACTTTCAATCCGGCAGCGAGGAATACGCGGGACACCAGCCAGGCGAAGTCCTGGCCCGCGACCCGGCTGTCATAACCGATGACGATGGATCGAAGCCCGTGAGATCTGGCGTATTTCGCCACGCCGGTGGACTTCAGCAGGAGCACAATGTTGTTGAGGGTGTTCGGCCCCTTGAGGATGGGGGCGTCCATGCCATCGCGGGAGAGGATCAGCAGCTCTTCATCCGTCATGGCGGCTCGGCCGCGTATGCCCGCGGTGCCGAACTTGATCTCGTCCACATAGGCTTCGACCAGCTCGGCCCATCTCGCCTCTTCGACGGCGGTTCGCAGTCCTTCATTGAGTCTGGGGGACAGCTGATTGATGCGGGGGTCGGTCAACCAGTGGCGAAAATTGGGGACTACGTTCAGGCGGGCCTGGTTGTACAGGCCTTCATCTATCAGGCCGCGGCGGACCTGCTCGGCAAGGAAGGCGAAAATCCCGGTTTTCGCCTTCCGGACAACCGCGCCTTCGTCGCTCGGCATGGGATCACCCGTCGGCGATGTGGACCTGCGTACGGTTTCTCCCGGATCGGCGGAACTGTACGATGCCATCCGCAAGCGCGAAGAGGGTGTCGTCGTTTCCACGGCCTACGTTGTTACCGGGCAGAATACGGGTACCCCGCTGTCGGACGAGGATGTTGCCGGCTCTGACGCGCTTCCCGTCTCCGGTTTTCACACCGAGAAACTTGGGGTTGCTGTCCCTGCCGTTGCGAGAACTTCCTACACCTTTCTTGTGGGCCATGTCCGGGCTCCTTTCAAATCAGTTCGATGCGCTTGGATCGTAGTCGATCCCGGTGATCTCGAGCGCGGTATAAGGCTGTCTGTGCCCTCGCTTCCGTCGGTAGTTCTTCCGGCGTTTCATCTTGAACACAACGATCTTGGGGTGACGCCCCTGTTCCGTAACTCTGGCCTTCACGGTGGCGCCGGCGACCGTCGGCGTACCCACCAGGGTCTCTCCGCCGCCGAGGAGGAGGACCTGATCGATGGCGATCTCGTCTCCCACTTCGGCGTCAATCTTCTCCACCTCGATCGTGTCCCCTTCGTTGACGCTGAACTGTTGATCGCCCGATCTGATGACCGCGTACATCTGAGGCTCCTTGTTGCTTTGGTCCGTTTACTTGAATTCGTCGGTGACGTCCAGATCGCGTTTTCCTGAAAACACGCGAAATTCCTCCACATGCAGAAACGGATCTTCCTCGACCTGAAGTTGCATCTTGTACTCGTCTTGCAGATTCACCAGTTTCTCCTGGTCGTTGTCCTTCAGACTCAGCGCCACGGTGGGATGTACCTTGAGCTTGAGTTTACGCTCTCTCAGTCCCGGCTTGGCCCGTTTCAGCCATCGTCCAATTTGAGTCACCATGGTGATGCGCGACATGATTCGTCCGGTTCCGTCGCATACCGGGCACGCTTCGCTGAGCGTGAACAGCAGACTGGGACGAATCCGCTGCCGGGTCATTTCAATCAATCCGAATTCGCTGATCTCCTTGGACATGCGGGTTCTTGCGCGGTCGTGGGAAATAGCCCGCTCCAGTTCCTGGTGCACCTGCCGCCGGTTTCCGCGGTTTTCCATGTCGATAAAGTCAATGACGATGATGCCCCCGATATCCCTGAGTCGAAGTTGTCGGGCGACTTCCGCGCAAGCTTCCAGATTGTTCTGAAACACGGTTTCCTCGTGCCCCCTGGAACCGGCGTATCGCCCCGAGTTCACGTCGATCGTGACCAGCGCTTCAGTGGGTTCAATGAGAATGTATCCGCCGTTCTTCAGCCAGACTTTCCGGTGCAGCGCCTTGTCGATTTCGTTCTCGATACCGTAGGCGTCGAACACCGGTGCTGTCCCATCGTACATGTGCACGCGCGACCGGAGCTGAGGCGCCACCCCCTTGAGGTACGAAAGGATCTCCTTGTATACCGGCTTCGAATCGATGATCACGCTGTCGATGTCGGGCGTGAACAGATCACGTATCATACCCGACGTCATTTCAACGTCCTTGTGGATCATGGCGGGCGCTCGTGCGTTCTCGACCTGTTTCTCTATGCTTCGCCAAGTCTGGGTCAATTGCTTCAGGTCGTTCTTCAACTCGGAATCGGATTTCCCGAGGGCGGCAGTCCGCACGATGACTCCGCAATCGTCGGATTTGAGCTTTCTGGCCAGGTCTCGCAGTCTGCGCTTTTCGCTCCAGTCGTCGATCCGTCGTGAAACCCCGACGTAATTGGCATGGGGAACCAGCACGATGAACCTGCCCGGAAGCGAGATCTGGGAGGTAACCCGCGGTCCCTTGGTGCCTATGGACTCCTTTGTGATCTGGACGACGATTTCCTGGTTTTCCTTGACCATCTCCTGGATCAGGTACTCCCGGTCCCTACCCTTTCCGGAGCCGGCATCCTGGTTTTCGTCGTCGCCAAAATCTATCCAGTCGCTTCCTCCAGTGACATCCGATGCCTGGAGGAAGGCCGCCTTGTCCATCCCGATATCCACAAAGGCTGCCTGTATGCTCGGGATGACCGCTGTTACGACGCCCTTGCAGATGTTGCCGACCACGCGTTCGTGTTCCGGTCTTTCGACCAGAAGCTCGACCAGATGGTTATCTTCGAGCATCGCGATACGCGTTTCGTGCGTGGCCGTTTCAACTACTATATCTTTCCGCAAATAACAACCTTCTGTCTGGTCCTTGAGTGCCGGGTCGACTTAGATGTCCCAAAACAATTAAATATAACATACGGATCATGCGGTGTCAAGTTTCGACTGCCACGAATGAACGCACCTTCGCCAGTACCGTCCGGGGTTCCAGCGTCGTCATGCACGGGTTGCCTATGGGACAGTCGATCCGGTTGCAGCCGAGACATTCGACGGTTTCCTGCCGCACCACCCCGTGTCCATCGCCCCACGGACCCTGGGCGCCCGGATCGGTCGGTCCGAAAATACCGACGGTCGGGACGTTCAGCGCCGCAGCCATGTGCATCGGGCCACTGTCGTTGCTGACCAGAAGACAGCAGCGTTTGAGGAATGCGCCCAGTTCCGGAAGCGTCGCCGCGGGAAGAACGAGGGGGCGGTTGTTCATCGCACCGGTAACCTGCCCGACCAGTTCTTCTTCGCCCGGTCCCCACAGGACCAGGACCGCCACGTCGTATTCATCGATCAGGGCGTCCGCCAGGCGTCCGAAGTGCGCTGGCGGCCAACGTTTGATAGCCCATCCGCCTCCTGGATTCAGCCCGATGATCCGGCAATCCCCCTTCAGGTTATCAGCCAGCCACCGGTCTGCCTTTCTTTCAGCCGTTCCGGGCAGGGCGACCTCAGGCCGGGTGGTAGCAACCGGTATGTTCATCTTCTTCAGCGCTTCCAGGTGAAACAGGACCTCGTGCCCGGGTTGCGCCGCGTGTGCCACCACGGTGTTGTAGGCGTGACGGCGCCCCCGAAAGGCATAACCGACCCGTATGGGCGCGCCGGTCAGCCACGTCAGGACGGCGCTGCGCGGATTGCCGAACAAATCGATTGCGAGGTCGAAGCTTTTCCGGCGCAGATTTCGATAGAAGCGCGCCTGTTCGCGCCAGGATGCCCGGAAACCGGCTCGTGCCCAGCGTCGGGTCGGCAGCACGATGAGTTCGTCCAGAAGAGGATTCCATCGCAGGATATCCGCGGAGCCCTCTTCGGTCAGGAAGGAAAGACGGGCCCGGGGAAAGCGCCGCTTCAGATTCTCGATGACCGGGGTCGCAAGGACGACGTCTCCGGTAGCGCGCAATTTGATAACCAGGATGCGGTCGGGGTCGGACGACATGGATCACCCTGTGGGAAGGAAGTGATTATACGGACCGACCGAGTACGGACGCCGCGGCCTCGATCACGGAATGCGGCGGGATCGACTCGATGCAGGGCGTCGGCCGGATGCAGTAGTCGCGGCCGCAGCAGGTTCGTGTCTCAGCCCGCAACGCCAGATGCCCGTCCGAATTCGGATATGGAAACCAGATTTCAGGCTGGCTCGGTCCAAAGAGACCGATCGTGGGTGTACCCGCCGCGACGGCGATATGCATCGGTCCGCAATCATTGGAAACGAATAGATCACAGCGACGAATCAATGCCGCCAGCCGGGTAAGCGAATCCGTTTCCAGGATAGGGCAGGCATAGCCCGACAGCGCATTCACATCCGTTGCAATCTCCCGCTTCCCGGGGGGCGCGATCAGCAGAACCGTGGCATTCAAGACCTTCGTCAATCCCCTAGTCAGTTCGGCAAACTGTTTCGCGCTCCAGGTCTTGGCCGGCCAGCTGGCGCCGGGGTTCAGGGCGACTAACGCACAGGTGCCGTCCAGGCCCCGGTCCACTAGCCAGGATTCAGCCCATTGCACCTCATCGGCGGAGCAATAGACTTCGGTACGGTCGTCCGCTGCTGGAATGCCGATTGTTCGAACAGCGTCCAGATAGGCATCCACTACCCGCCGGGAAGCCGACCGTTCGATTTTGACATTGTACGCCCGTCCCCGGCCCCGAACGTCGTATCCGACCCGGTACTTGGCGCCTGTGGCCAGGGTCAGCAGGGCGCTGCGCGGATTACCGAAGAGATCGATGGCCAGGTCGAATCGCCCCTTCCGCAGGGAACGGATAAACCGCACCTGTTCGCGCCACCGAGTCAGGATGGAACGCGTCGGAAGGAGATTGTCCGGCAACACGATCACGCCTTCCAGATCGGGGTGGTGGGCCAAAACCGCCGCGGGTCCCGCCTCTGCCAGATAGTATAGGGCTGCTTGCGGGTACTGTCGCTTCAGTGCCCTGATCACCGGCGTGGTCAGCACCACGTCGCCGATGAACCGCAACCGGGATATGAGAATCCGGTTTACTTTGGGTATTTGCATCGGCTATCAGGCGTTCTTTCGTACTCCCGGACAGCCTGTCAGGCGTTGTCGCGCGTCGGCCAGCCGGATGTAGACCGCAGTATTTCGCGGTCGGTAACGACGGGATCGGGGTCGGAGCGCCTCCTCCTCCTCACCGCATCCCTGAGGCCCGCGGCGTCCGCCAGTGCAAGCAGAAAGGTCATGTCGCCCTTGAGCACCGCAGCTGCCGACCGGGCGATCATCCAGAAGGCGTGCAGGAACAGGTACCGTCCGTCACGCACATTGCGCCATACGAACAGGATCCGGTTTCTCATGCTGACACGGTCTACGCTTGCCCGGTCGTACCGGGCGCCGATCGTAGCGCCGTGATCGTGGAGAAGCCGGCTTTCCGGTTCGTAGCGCACGGTCCAGCCACGCAGGTATGCACGGTAGGACAGGTCCAGGTCTTCCGAGTAGAACGGGGCGTACAGCGTGTCGAATCCGCCTAACAACATATACTTGCGCCGACAGACCGCCATCGCCGCCCCATTGGCGTACAACGTGAGTCCGGCGGATCCCCTGAGCGACTCCCGCTCGGCCCATCTGAGGCGAAGCAGCCCGCAATGCATGTTTCCCCGTACCAGCCCGCCGCCCGGAGATCCGTCCCCCGCTTGATAGACCCGAGGATTGACTGCGAACACCAGTTCGTCGCGGAAGTGGGACAGGAGCGGATTCAGGAAAGGTGCGGTTGCGATGATGTCATTGTTGAGCAGGACCACTACATCGTGCGTGGACCGGCTAACGCCCGTATTGCAGGCGGCGGCGAATCCCCTGTTCTCGTCGTGCCGTACCAGAACCGAATCCGGGCAGGCGGCCGACACCCTTTCGACGGTGTCGTCCGTGCTGCCGTCGTCTACGACGACGATCTCGGCCCGGGCCGCCTCTCCGTGATTTCGCAGCGAGCGCAGGCATCGTTCGACCAGGGAACCCGCGTTCCATGTCGGAATCACAATGCTGCAGCGTTGCCCCGGTGTCATGATGCCGTCCTTGTCGGGCGTCAATCGGAGGACTGTCCGCGACGTTCGATGGCATTCCTCGTCTCCGATTCGAGCTGCCATACCTTGACCAGCCTCAGGAACGAGTAGATCCCCATGCACAGACTGAAGAGGAGGCCGGGAAATCCGTCCCTGTACCCCCTTTTCACGATGTAGCACTTCCAGGCCATCCCGAGGGGCGAGAGCATCAGGCGCAGACGTCCGGCGTGCTGCCCCGCTGCCACGCGCTCTTCGGCATCCACCGAGGTGTAGTGATTGATCCGGGCGATGAAGTCGGAAAGCGTGTTGTGCGAGTCGTGGTACAGATCTTCATGGATCATGCCCAGATCGCCGCGGCCGTTTACTTCGATGTGCGCGTGGGCGCCTCCGGTCCAGTACCCCTTTCCAGTTCTCAGCAGCCTGGGCTGATAGCTGGGGTTGAGTGTACCGTGCCGGATGGGAAATCCCAGAAAGTGTTCCAGACGATGTATCTTATAGGCGTCGTACTCGCCGTCGTCTTGCAGCAGTTTGCGGATTCGCTGATTGAGACCGGCCGTGACGTACTCATCGGCGTCGAGAAAGAGGATCCAGTCCCCCCGGACCTGTTCCATACCGAAATTCCGCTGGTCGGCGAAGCCCGACCACGCCCGACGAAACACGCGGGCGGTACAGTCTTCCGCAATATCCACCGTGGCATCGGTACTGAAACTGTCGACCACGACGATCTCATCGGCCCAGGCGACCGGTTCGAGGCATCGCCGAAGTTTCCGTTCCTCATTATACGTGATCACGACGACCGACAGCGATTGCATGGGAGAGGCCGGCGAATGTGCGGTTTCAGGAAGAATGCCCGCCCGCCGCGCCCGACTCGGCATCGGCGGAGTCGCGGAGGTGCAGGTGCCACAGTTTGGCGTACTTGGTGAAAACGTAACACGCGGAAAGACCGCACAGGATCAAGCCTGGCAGGCCGTCCAGGAAACCTCTCTTCAACACGTACATTTTCAACAGGGTAAGCATCGGACGAAATACGAGATCTGTCAAACGGAAACGTCTGCCCGACAGATAGAGCTGGCGGGCCCCGAGGCTCGTAAAGCTGTTGAACTTGGACAGGTAGTGGTGTAGCGTGGGATCGGTATCGTGGATCATGGGCTGTTTCAGGTGGCCGGTCGTGCCGCGGATGCGCAAAGACTCGTGGACTTCCTCGTTCGTGAATCGGGGATCAGCGTCCCGGCGGAATAGGCGCAGCACGTAACCGGGATACCAGCCGCAGTGCCGGATCCAATGTCCGAGGAACAGCGTCTTGCGGGCAATGTGGTACCCGGCATGTAGCCCCGCAGCCAGGGCGGCGCCAATCTCGTCGCGCAGCGCCGGAGGAACACTTTCATCGGCGTCCAGCCAGAGCACCCATTCCTGTGTGGCGTGTTCCAGGGCCAGTTGTCTGGTCGCAGCGTACCCGCGCCATTCCGTTTCAAGGACGCGGTCGGTGTATTTCCGTGCGATGGCGACCGTCCCGTCCGTGCTCCCCGAGTCCACCAGCACGATCTCCTCGGCGAACTGCGCACTGCGAAGGCAGGCTTCGATCCGCTGTGCTTCGTTTCGGGCAATGATGATAACGGACAGGGACATGCCGCCGGCTCCCGCAGGTCAGTGTTCCGGAGCCGTTTCGATCATCACCGCGGGCCCTGCACCCTCCGGTTCCCTGACCGAGTCGATCATGGTTTCGGTCTCTGGACCGGGTTTGGGAAAAAGCGGCGTGAGCGCCAGGGTTACGGCGAAGTTGATCAACATGCCGATGGTTCCGATTCCCTGGGGATTGATGCCGTTGGAGAAAAGGCCGAAGGTCCAGGTTTCCATGTTGAAGAACACGCATGCGATGATGTAGAACGCGGTAAAACCGATACCCGCCACGATACCGCATACCGCCGGCACGGTCCCCACCCGTTTGCTGAATATGCCCAGGACGATGGCCGGGAAGAAGCTGGCCGCGGCGAGGCCGAAGGCGAAGGCGACGACCTGGCTGACGAAACCTGGCGGGTAGATGCCGAATATCCCGGCCACCACGACCGCCATGCCGATCACGCCGCGACCCACGGCAAGCCGTTGCTTCTCAGTGGCGCCGGGACGCAACACGCGGTAATACAGGTCATGCGACACGCTGGACGAAATGACGAGCAGCAGTCCGCTCGCGGTGGACAGGGCCGCTGCCAGGCCCCCGGCCGCGACGAGTGCGATGATCCAGCTGGCCAGTTCCGCCATCTCGGGCGTGGCGAGTACGATGATGTCCCGGTCCGGTCCGGAGAGCCCCCGGGCGCGCAACGCCGCGCGTCCATCCGCGCCCTCGGCGCCGTCCGTAACGAGCCACGATTCGTGTGCGGCCCGCATGGCGGAAAGTTCCGGCTGGGACAGGGAACCGCCGCGGAATATCTCATTGTCGTCTCCGGCCGAATACCGCATCATGCCGTCTCCGTCGTCCATCCACAGGATCAAACCGGTCCTCTCCCAGTTTTCGAACCAGGAAGGCAATTCCTGGGCGGACTTCCCGTTCAGGCTTTCGATCATGTAATACCGGGCGAAGGCGGCGGTGGCCGGTGCGGTCAGATAGAGCAGAGAGATGAACAGCAACGCCCAGAAAGCGCTCCATCGCGCCGCCCGGACCGATTTGACGGTGTAGAAACGGACAAGCACGTGGGGCAGGCCCGCCGTGCCCACCATCAGCGCGAGGGCCACGCAGAATACGTTGACCTTGTCCCATCCCCCCACGAAGGTGTCGGTGTAGCTGCCGAATCCCAGGTCGGTCTGAATCTGGTTGAGTTTCTCCAGCAGATACACCCCGGACTGACCCGCAATGGACGGATCCAGCGTGGTACCGAGTCCCGCCTGCGGAAGGGGACTTCCCGTGAGTTTGATGCTGATGGCTATCGCGGGGATGAGAAAGGCCGTAATGAGTACCCAGTACTGGGCGACCTGGGTCCAGGTGATGCCCTTCATGCCGCCCAGCGTGGCGTAGATGAAGACGATGGCCATCCCGATGATGACGCCCACATTGACATCCACTTCGAGAAAACGGCTGAAGACGACCCCGACGCCCCGCATCTGTCCCGCCACGTAGGTAAAGCTGATGAATATGGCGCATGAAACGGCCACGATGCGCGCAAGGTCCGATGCGTAACGGTCACCCACGAAGTCTGGCACGGTGTAGTGCCCGAATTTCCGGAGGTAGGGTGCGAGCAACAGGGCAAGCAGCACGTACCCGCCCGTCCATCCCATGAGATAGACGCCGCCGGCGTATCCCATGGTGGAAATCAGTCCGGCCATCGAGATAAAGGATGCCGCGCTCATCCAGTCGGCGGCCGTGGCCATTCCGTTTGCCGCCGCGGGCACGCCCTGACCGGCGACATAGAACCCCCTGACATCCCGGACCCGGGCTCGCCATGCGATAAACAGATAGAGCCCGAAGGAGAGGGCGACGAAGAAATAGGTCCACGCTTGTACGGACATGCCGGCGCTATCCTTCCCGTTTCGTGGATTCGCGTTCCCGCCGATGGCGGTCGTCGAGCCGGTTCATGAAAAGGCAGTAAGCCAGGATGATCAGCACGAAAATGACGATGCTGCCCTGGTGGGCGAACCAGAAGCCGGCGGGAAAACCGGTACCGGCTATGCGATATGCATTGAGCGTGTCGGCGAACAGGATGCCGGCCCCGAGCCCGGCCAGCGCCCAGATACCGAGCAGTACCGCCATAATCCGCATGTTCGCCCTCCAGTACCGACTTAGGGCCAGTGCGGCGCCGCTGTTCCGGCCATCCGTTTTCCGGGCCATTTCTACCCTCCGGGCTATTCCCGTCCGTTTACGCCTTGACGACGGTCAGATGCGCCTCCACGTACATGCCGGGAAAGATGAACGCGAGGTATTTCTCCCATCGACGGGGAAACCAGTTGGCGAGCAGGCTGATGCCGAGCACGCGATAGAGGTCGCTGAAGATAAGCCGGCAGTCGTCCATCCGGAACCGCCCGTCCCGGCACAGCTGGGTGATCGTCACGTAACCGAAGTGATGATAGTGGGTCATATCGCCATAGGACAACTGGGATGAATAGTGGGGCGTGACGATACGGATCGACGCACCGGACCGCGCGATACGGTATACTTCGGCCATGGCCCGGGCGGGCTGGCGAATGTGCTCCAGGATGTGGGACATCTCGATGTGATCGAACCGGCAGTCGTCGAAGGGATAGGGATATTCGTCCAGGTCATGTACCACGTCCACGTGTGCCGCATCACGAATATCAAGCCCGATTGCGCCTTCCAGCTTCCCGAAAGGTCCGCAGCCCAGATCAAGTGTGGTCGCCATGTAAACCGTTCCCGTGACTTTGGAGGCGGTCGCCTGAGCGGGCAACATGGTATGGTCGGACCGGGATCGTGTCAAGTGAATTAGCCCGATCTGTTCGGGGTTCAGACCCGGATGATGTTGCCTGGCACATCGCCTCGGGCGTTATCCAGCATGGCGATGATTTCCCGGCAAACCCGGTCCGGCGGAATCTCGTCGATCCGTTGACTTGCAGCGTAGAACGCGCGGTGCCTCGGGTTGGGCGGTTTCCAGTAGGTCGGGTCGCTGACGGCGTGGAAGGAAAGCGTGGAAGTCTCCACCGCGGCGGCCAGATGAAGCACGCCGGTATCGTTGCATACGAGCAGATCCGTGGCATGAATAACGCCCGCGACCTCGCGCAGCGACAAGGGTGGCGCGCTGTACGCCCTGGCAGACGCGGCTTCGCGGAATGCACGCATGCGTTCATCTTCACCCGGTGCAGTCAGGACCAGGATCCGAGCCGGCAGCCGGGAGGTCAATTCATCACATACGCGGGCCAATTGCTCGACGGGGTATCTCTTCTTCGCGTCCCCGGTACCGAAATGGATGGCGACCACGGGGCCTGCGGGTTTGTCCCCATGTCTCGTCAGGCTTTCGACTATGGCGCGACCTCCGTTCCGTTCATCCTCGGACATGGCGTACCGGTACGAAAGGTCGTCCGTATCCGCTCCGACGTACCGCACGAGGTCCAGGTTGCGCTGGATCTGATGCGCAGGTTCGGGAGCCACGGGCGCATTCACCGTATAGAACGGATTGTGATCGAGGTGATCGAACATCGGCGACGCGGGACCGATGACGACCGGAGCGCCCGACAGCCAGGCAATCAGGTCGCTGGACAGGGAGTGGGAAACCGTATTGAATACGACAGCCAGATCGGCGGACTGTCGCATGAGATCGACGAAGGCGCGGATGTCCCCGGCTCTCCAGCGAAACGCGGATTCATGAAAGACCAGGACTTCGTCCACGTCCGGATTGCCTTGGGCGACCGGGTACAGATAGGCGCGGACCACGAGGGACAGGCGGGCGTCTGGAAACCGTGTCCTCAACGCATGAATCGCCGGTGTGGTCAGCAGAAAATCACCGAATTGATCATGCTGCCGGACGATCAGGATGCGCCTGACGCGTTTCGGGTCAACAGCACCGGGCGGTGTCGGCTTCCGCCGCGGTGCATGCCTGGCAATCCATTTGAGCGCCAAGGTCTTGAACTGCTTCTCGATGGAATACCACATCATTGCCGTCCGTTGCTATACCACCGATTCCTGGTCCCGGAACTGCAGGTTGCTGAGCTTTCGATACAGGCCGTCTTCCTGGATCAGCGACCCGTGATTTCCGATCTGGACGATCCGGCCCTGATCGACGACAACCACCCGGTCCGCCTTGTGCACCGTTGACAGGCGATGGGCGATTACCAGCGCGGTCCGCCCTCTCATCAGTCGATCAATAGCCTCTTGGACCAGCAGTTCGGACTCCGTATCCAGGCTGGATGTAGCCTCGTCAAATATGAGGATCCGGGGATCCTTCAGTATGGCCCGGGCGATGGCGATACGCTGACGCTGGCCTCCGGACAGCCGTACGCCCCGCTCTCCGAGAACAGTGTCGTATCCATCCGGCAACTGTTCGATGAAGGCATCCGCGTTGGCGGCGACAGCGGCTTTTCGAATCTGGTCCAGCGGCGTGGTCGCCACGCCGTAGGCAATGTTGTTGCGGACGGTATCATTGAACAGGATCACATCCTGGGTTACAATGCCCATCTTCTCCCGCAGTGAAGCCACGGTGACCGATCGCAGATCTCGCCCGTCGATTTCGATGCATCCGCTGGTCGGATCATAGAATCGCGCAACCAGGTCTACCAGGGTGGACTTGCCTCCGCCGCTGGGCCCCACCAGGGCTACGGTTTCTCCCGCCCGCACGACGAGGTCGATCCCCTTGAGCGCGGGCTTGGCGCTTTGGGGGTACTGGAAGACTACGTGGTTGAAACGGATTTCCCGACTGAGGCCGGGCAGCGGAACCGCCCCTGGCGCATCCGAAATCTCCGGCGCCGTATCCAGGATCGAGAACACGCGGTCGGCGGCGGCGATTCCTTCCTGGATCCGGTTGTGTACCTGTCCCAGTTCCTTGATGGGTTTCATCATGGAGAAAAGTGCGAGGAAGAAGGTCAGAAAGTCCTCAGGCGCGAGCAGATCGCCTTCCAGGACCTGACGGCCGCCGTACCAGAGAATCGCCAGACCGACGAGACTGCCAAGGATTTCGGTGATGGGACTCGCCAGGTTGTGCATGTGGGTAAGGCGGAGCAGTGTGCGGAAGTAGTGTTGCGTCTGCCGCTTGAACTTGCCTATTTCGAAGGACTCCATGTTGAAGGCTTTGACCACCCGCACGCCGGCCACCGTTTCCTGGAGCGTCGAAGTCAGATCGGCCATGGCTTCCTGAGAGGTTGTGCTGCTCCGGCGCAGACGTCTGCCGACCGTGGTGATGACAAGGACGCTGAAGGGCAGCAGCACCAGAGAGATCAGCGTCAATTTCCAGCTGAGAATCAGCAGAATGGCGAGAAATACCGCGACAAGCATGGGTTCCTTGATCAGCGTGCCGAATGCGGCCGAGATCGTCCCGTTGATCTTCATGACGTCATAGGATACGCGGGAGATCAGCTCACCCGTGCGTTCTCCGTGGAAATAGGACAGGGAAAGGCGGTGCAGATGGATGTAGAGGTGATTCCGGAGATCTTTTATAACGCCGTTCTCGGCGAAAGCCATCAGGTAGGCCTGCAGGTAGCTGCTGATATTCTTCAATAGAAGAATAAGGAAAATGATCAGACAGAGGCGTTCGAGGGTAGCCTGTTTTGTCGGCCGGCTGATCAGGGCGTTGGTACGTTCCTTCAATGATTCCCGCAGGCCTGCGATCCCAGTCCGCTGTTCTATCCGGTTCTCAAGCTGGTCCGCCGAGTCTCCCACCAGGCCTGGCTGGGCGGACGGCCCTACCTGTCCGGATTGCACGGTCTCCTGGCCAAAGAGGGTCTGCAGAAAGGGCAGCGCGACCCAGACCGTGGCGCTGCTGGTGATCGCGAAGCAGGCCATACAGACCATGGCGCCAGCCATGAAGTACCAGTAAGGCTTCACATAGGACAGTATTCGGAGATACAGGTTCATGTCGAGCCGGGATCAGGCGGGATGGACGGTCATGGTAGTGGCGTAGAGGGCTTCCACGAGGTCGGTCATGCTATCTAGATTGAAGCGTTCCCGGACCTGCCTGTAGCCGTTCTCCGCGATACGCTTGCGCAGACGATCGTCCGCCAACAGCGATTCGACCGATCTCATGAGCCCTTCCGCGTCGCCGCCTTGAAATACCAGACCCGTCTCACCGGCCACTACCGTGTCCAGCGTGCCGTCGGACCGGGTAGATACACAGGCTACGCCCATGGCCATCGCTTCGATGACGGTTGCGCCGAATCCCTCCGCTCTGGAGGGAAATATGAAGATGTCCATGGCGTTCAGCAGGGCGGGAATATCTCTCCTGAAACCCGTGAAGAGCACCGTTTCGGCGAGGCCCAGTTCCCGGGCATATCGCATGATCCCGTCGTGGTACGCTTCCTCGCCGTAGCTGGAAGAACCCACAACGAGAAAACGAAGGCGTTTAGCCGGATAACGATCCCGAAGCATCCGGGCGGCTTGCAGGAACTCCTCGTACCCCTTTCCCGGCGAAACGCGTCCCACGGTTCCCGCCACGATGGTATCCTTCGGAATGCCGAGCGATTTTCGCGTGTTCTCCCGGTCGTAGCGGGCCGGGTCGAAGCGGGTCATATCCAGCGCCGGATGAATGGTCACCACGCGATCCGGCGCGATGGGACAGGTCTCTCGCACGTTCCTGTTCAGGGTCTCGGATACGGTGACGATACGGGAAACCCGTCTATACAGCAAACGGTGCAGCGGGTCCAGCTTTCTTACATAGGAACCGACGTGTTTGGTCAGGAGGATCGGTCCGTCGAATCCTGCCAGCAGTGCGGCGGGCGCGGTCTGCCAGAGGTCGCGCGAAAGGTGGAGATGGATGACGCCGGGCTGGAAGCGGCGTATGTATCGCTGGAGCGCCCAGGTGGAAGCGGGATTCACGTAACCGCCGGCACGGATGGTTTCCGCCGGGATAGCTCGTGCCTGTGCTTCCCGAACGATTGATCCCTTCGGATGGAGCACGAGACGCACGTCGTGGCCACGGTCCCTAAGTCTCTCGGACAGAATCGGCACGTGCATCTCCGTCCCGCCCCAGGCCAGCGAGGAACAGACCTGCATGATGCGCGTGGGCGCCAGGCCGGGCATGGGCGTTTCCTACTTCCACACCTGGTGCCAGGCGCATTCCGTTTGAAAAATGTAATTGTTGCACTGGCTGCACAATTCGAGTTCGTCGTACCGGTTCTCGATCATCTTCTGCCGGATTTCCTGGATCGGAGCCCCGTGCCAGACTTCCCGGATCGTTTGCTTCGAAACGTCGCCCACTTCCACCTTGAAGTCGAAATCGAGACAGCAGATGGATACGCGACCGTCGTTGGCAATGACGAATTCCTCCCAGGGATGCTTGCAGGGGAAGGTGAAACCGCCCGTGGCCGAGGCGGCAGCCTGGCCGCCCACGTTCTTGTCTTCGACACTGCCCGTCCAGGTGGTGTAGCTCTGTATCACCACGTTGTCGGCGATGGATTGCCAGAGGCTTTTGAACGCCTCGATTTCGTGCTGGGTTTCTGCCATGTTGATGATGGTGACGGTGATTTCCGGTGTCTTGCTGCCCGTAGTCCGTTTTAATTCCATCAGGTACCGTGCGTTTTCCACGACCTGGTCGTAGTCGAGCCCAACGCGCACCGATTCGAAGGTCTCCGCCGTCGCTCCGTCTATATCGATATTGATCTTGTCCAGCTTGCAGTCAAT
Organism: bacterium; assembly: GCA_965200485.1. GTDB lineage: Bacteria > JAAXHH01 > JAAXHH01 > JAAXHH01 > JAAXHH01 > JAAXHH01. The sequence continues at coordinate 914,894 of CBDAUD010000002.1, read as the reverse complement.
GAGTTCCTGGGCCTTCGCGGGATCGATCAGGGATCCATTGGTGCTCACATTGACCGGCGTTCGGGGAAGCCGGCTTTTCGTATACGCAATCATCTCCACGAGCTGTTTGTTGATGAAGGACTCGCCGAACATGAAGGGTTGTATGAGCTTGACATGCCGGGCGTACTCGGCGCATTCGTCGATGATCTTGCGGTACAGGTCCATCGACATGTTGCCCTTTTTCCGGCTCAACAGCTCCCGCGGGCACATGATACAGTCCGCGTTGCAGAAACTCGACGATTCGATGCTGATCACTTCAGGGAATCGCAGCTTGCGCGCGACGACGGCCTCCCGCAGGACCCGCTGCAGCGGACCGTAGCGGACCGCAGTGCTATAGAAGGTGTCTTTCAGGCTCATCCGGTCTCAATCATCCTTCCAGTTGAATTCCTCGTCGCCGCCCTGGACCAGCCGATTGTATCCCGGCTGCCGGGTGCGTACCTCTTCGGTGCGTATGGGTGGGAACCTGCGTCCGCCCTGCTTCCGGTACATCCGGTACTCCCAGGTCTTCGCGTATCCGGACATGACCGACACCGAGGAAAGCAGGCAGAGCAGCAGACCCTGCATTCCGTCGAGAAAGCCCCTTCTAAGCACGTACATCTTCCAGAACGCGCCCAGAGGAGCCAAGGCGATATGTACCCAGGTGATGCGCCGATTCGGCTGCGCCTTAAGCCGGTTTCGCACCTCGATCGAAGTGTATTCGTTCAACTTCTCGATGTACTGGTACAAGCTGGCATAGGCTTCGTGTACCAGGGGCGCATCGAGACCGCAGGTCGGTCCGTCCACGACGAAGGTTTCGTGTACCTGGGTCCTGGTTACGGCGGTTTTCGTCCGACGGAACAACCTGAGCGGCCGATCGTTTCCCCACCCGGCCGCGTGACGCATGCGACGGGAAAGAAAATAGTTCTCCCTCGGAACGTGATAGCCGTCGCAAGGCGCATGCGACGCGAGGACATCCCGTATCTCCGATTCCAGGGATTCGCTGAGCCGTTCGTCCGCGTCCAGGTTCAACACCCATTCGGAAACAGCCCGGTCCAGCGCCTGCTGTTTCTGCCGCCCGCTGCCGAACCGGTCTTCGTGGAACAGCCGAACCTTTTCGTGCCGCCTGCAGATCTCGACCGTCCGATCGGTGCTTCCGCAATCCACCACCACGATTTCGTCGACCCAGGACACACTGCGCAAACAGGTATCGATATGCGGTTCTTCATTGTAGGTGATGACGATTACGGAGATAGAGTCCATACATGCATCATCGATCCCTATCGATTCCTTTCAATGGCATAGTCGACCATGTCCAACAGCGCGTTCTTCGCCTGATTCTCCGGTTCGTCGCCGAGAATTGCCTTGGCCTCTTCGGCAAATTCCAGCGCCTTGCTCCGCGCGTAGCGTATGCCGTCGTGGAAATGTACGAATTCGACGATTTCATCGCAAACGGCTTCGCTCCACTTCATCTTCAGCAGCTGCTTCACGCGTTTGCGTTCATTTGGCGAAGCATGCTTCAACGCATGAATGAGCGGGAGGGTAACCGTGCCCTCCCGGAAGTCGTTTCCTCTCGGTTTGCCGATGACGTCCTCGTCTCCCGTGAAATTCAGGATGTCGTCGGTAATCTGGAAAGCCATGCCAAGTTTCTCGCCGAAAGCACCGAACCGGTGGGCCGTGTCGGAGGAATGGCTTGCGAGATAGGCTCCGGAGAAGCAACCGCACGCGATGAGCGAAGACGTCTTGTTGCTTATGATGCGATAGTACTCCGCCTCGGAAGTCTTGATGTTGAACCGGCGTATGGCCTGATGCAATTCGCCCTCGGTAAGCCGTTCGACGCACTCCGCGATTTTGGACGTGATTTCCGAACAGTCGAGTTTCGCGATCTGCGTCAACACTCTGGCGATCACGTTGTCGCCCATGAGTACCGAGACGTGGTTGTCCCAGATGGAATTCAGCGTGGGGGCTCCCCGCCGGGTCGTAGCCCGGTCCACCACGTCGTCGTGTATCAGCGTCGCAGTGTGGCAGAGTTCGATGATGAATGCGGCCAGCATGGTATCTCTGCATGGCGAGCCGAACGCCGAAGCGGACAGGAAAACCAAGGCGGGTCTTAGCCGTTTGCCCCTGGCGCGAACCAGGTGGGACCAGATCTGGTTGATGGCTTCCACGTCGGATTGGGATATCTCCCTGATCTGGTGTTCAAACTCGTCGAGATGGTCCTGTACCGGCGTACTGATGGTCTTGAAGTCTATGAACGTCCCCCGTTCGCTAACGGTGCAGTCCGCTTAATTACTATGGGTATATGGCGCAAATTCGTCCGAAAGTCAACCCAATTCGCCGGTTCGGGCCAAGACCGGGACAGTAGAAAACGCCGGAGTTACGGAAGCGTCATGACCGCCCGTTCGGCCAGTTGAAGCAATTCGGAAGGGAAGAAGCCTATGGCCAGGATGGCCAGGGCGGAGAGGCAGAGCGCGGTCATGCCGCTGAAGGAAAGACGTCCCGCCGCCTCGGCGGGTGCTTCGGCCGCCGGCCGCATGTACATGCAGACCACCACGCGAAGGTAATAGTACAGTGAAACGCCGCTGAACAGCAGGCCGATCACGGCCAATATGACGTAGCCTCCGGCTACCACTGCGCTGAAGAGGTAGAATTTCGCCATGAATCCCGCCGTGGGCGGAATACCGGCCAGGGAGAACATGACCACGGCCATGATCGCGGCGAGCAGCGGACGGCGACTGCCCAGTCCGGCTAGATCATCCAGGGTCGCACACGAAACGCCACGGGCGGACAGCAGAGCCAGTACGCCGAAGGCACCCAGATTCATCGCCGTATAGACGATCAGGTAGAATACGATGCTCGCGTTGCCGTCCTGACTGTTCGATACGAGCGGCAGCAGCATGTAACCCGCGTGGGCGATGCTCGAATAGGCCAGCAGACGTTTCAGATTGGCCTGTACCAGCGCCACGATGTTGCCGACGGCAATCGTGACGATGGCCAGCACCGAGATCAGTGGAATCCAGTCCACCTGCAGACCCGGAAAGGCCGAACCGAGAAGCCGGATCAACGCCACGAAGACGGCGGCCTTGGAGCCGGTGGACAGAAACGCGGCGACCGGGGTTGGAGCGCCCTGGTACACGTCCGGCGTCCAGGCGTGAAACGGGACCATGGAGATTTTGAACCCGATCCCGACCAGGAGCAGGCCCAGTCCACCGAGGAGCAGAAGATTCGTGGTGTTGCTTCGCGCTCCACCTAGCGTAAACGCGATGGCGTCGTAGGCCGTGCTGCCGCTGGCGCCGTAAAGCAGGGCCATGCCATAGAGAATGAACCCGCTGGCGAAGGCGCCCAGCAGAAAGTACTTCAACGCGCCTTCATTGGAACTGGATTCCCGCTGTTCAAAACCGATCAGCACGTAAAGCGAAATAGAGAGTACTTCAAGGCCCAGGAAGAAGGAAAACAGGTCGGTACTCGCCGCCATCATGCCCATGCCCGATACAGCGTAGATCACCAACGCGTAGTACTCCCCGCGGTCGATGGAACGTGCTTCGGCATAGGAAATGGAAATCAGCACGGTCAGCATGCCGCCTGCGATAAACACCAGGGTGGCGACCAGGCTGAAGTCGTCCAGTACCATCATGGATGACATATCCGAGAAAGCGACGGGCCCCTGTCCCATCTGACTCGCGGCAAACACACCGGAGACAGCCAGCAGGAACAGGCTCAGGTAGGGGATGCCCTTGCGAAACCGTTCGAACAAGCCAATGATCAGGACCAGCGTTGCGGCAGATACGAGAAGGATCTGCGGCATTACGGCGTAGAGGTCGATTGTGGGCAGGACCGTATTCATTGGGTTTCCTGGCTGGCTTCGCGAAGCGCTTCCGTCGGCGAAGCCGATTCGATGGATGTTTCGGTCATGCCGACCGGCGACGGTTCTGTCAGACGGTGGGTCTGGACGAGAAGCTTCTGTACCGACGCCTCCATGGTCCGCAGCATTGGATTGGGGTACACGCCGATCCAGACGATGAAGAAGGTCATGCAGGCGAGTACGGCCGTCTCGCGAAACGACAGATCTCCGATCCCCCGGTTTTCTTCTCTATTCAACGGACCGAAGATGATCTTCTTGTACATCCTTAGCATGTAGACGGCCCCGAGGATGATCCCGGCGGCGGCTACAACCGAGATCGTTACGTATTTCTGAAACACGCCGACCAGAATGAGGAACTCGCCGACGAAATTGCCGAGGCCCGGAAGCCCGATCGAGGCCAGGGTCATTACGAGCAGAAACACGGAGAAAACGGGCACGGCATGCCACAGCCCGCCGTAGTCGCCTATGTCCCAGGAGTTCCGCCGCTGTGCGAGCATCATTGCCGCCAGGAATAGCCCGCCTGTGGATAGCGCCAGGCTGACGATGTGAATGACCGCGCCTTGTATGCCGTGCTGATTCAGGGCGAAAACGCCAAGTACGACAAATCCGGCGTGACTGATGGTCGCATAGGCAATCAGTCTGCGAATATCCGATTGTACCAGGGCGATAAGCGCACCGTAGATGATCCCGGCGGCGGCCAAAGCGCACATCAGGGGGGCCAAATCGGCTACGGCTTCGGGAAACAGCGGAAGGGTCAGGCGTATGAACCCGTAAGCCGCCATCTTGACGAGCACCACGGCGAGGACGATGGCGTCGGGAAGCCATGTATGAAAAGGTACCATGGGCACCTTGACCGCAAAGGCGGCGATGAAGGCGAGGGCAAGCCAGAATTGTACTTCAGGCGGTATGGCGAGCTGGTACAATGCCGCCATCTCGAAGGTGAGCATGCCATGCGCCTCGCGATGGAGAAATGCGAGGGTGATGACTGCGGCCAGCATGAGCAGGCTGCCGAAAACGGCGAACAGGAAGAATTTCAGCGCTGCCCGGGCGCTGTTGCCATAACCCCAGATGCCGATCAGAAAGTACATGGGGATCAACATGCCTTCCCAGAACAGGAAGAACAGGAACAAGTCGAGAGAGAAGAACACGCCCATGAGGGCGGTTTCCATCAGCAACATGAAGATCTGGTACGCCCGAACCCGCTCGTTTACGATCGTCCAGGTGCCGAGCAGCGCCAAAGGCCACATGAGCGCCGTGATTCCGGCGAGGAGGATGCTGATGCCGTCCGCTCCGAGGTGATAGGATACGCCCAGGGATTCGATCCAGGGTATGCGTTCCACGAATTGCGGATCGCCGACATGGGCTCTGAAAGCGCTGAAGCAAACCGCGAAGAGGGCGAGCACCAGAACCGAGACGCCGAATCCCACCCACCTGGCGGCCGTGTCCCCCTTGACAACGAGCAGGAGCAAGACACCGAGCAGCGGCAGCCAGATGATGAGGGAAAGCATGGGGAAGTCAGTCATGAAAAGCACTTTCGAAGCCTGCGGGTTAAGGTTCCAGATAACCGGTCAGGTATGCGAATACGATCAGCGCGCCGATGACCATGGCCAGCGCATAATGCTGAACGACCCCCGTTTGCGTGTACCGGATCACATTTCCCAGTCCACGCACCGTGAGGGCAACCAGGGTCACCCCCCCGTCGATGACGGCCGTATCCAGGATTCGCCACAGTCTCAAGGCAATCTTCCTGAGCGGTCCGACGATCAGGACCTCGTACGTCTCGTCTACGTAGAATTTACGCAGCGAAAGCGTGTACAGCACACGAGGCACCAGGCGGTCGAATACCGTATTCCCGCGAATATAGGTTGCATACGCGCCCCAGATACCCGCAACGGCCACCAGCAGCGTCAGGACCATCAGGGCCAGTTCGGTGCTCGCCGAGGGAACCGGCGCTGCCGGCACGCTGGAAAATACGGGGGACAGGAAGGCACCGAAATGGTCCATGCCGTCGGCGAACAAATGCGGAATGCCAATGAATCCGCCCACGGTGGAAAGGATGGCCAGAATGACGAGCGGTATGGTCATGACCCGGGGCGATTCGTGTACTTTGTCCGCTTCCTGCGCGTTCATCCGGGTCTTGCCTCCAAAGGTCATGAACAGCAGTCGGAACATGTAAAAGGCCGTCATGCCCGCCGTGATCATGCCCACGAGCCAAAGCACAGGCGCGTTGACGAAGGCGCCAAGGAGGATCAGGTCCTTGCTGAAGAAACCGGCAAACGGTGCGATGCCCGCGATGGCCAGGGTCGCCAGCAGCATGGATTTGTAGGTCACAGGCATAAGGCCGCTCAGGCCGCCCATGTTACGCAGGTCTTGTGGATCCCTGTCCTCTTTCAAGGCATGTTCCAGTGTGTGAATGACGCTACCCGCGCCCATGAACAGCAAGGCTTTGAAGAAGGCGTGGGTGACCAGGTGGAAGATGCCCGCGGTGAAATACCCAACGCCGCAGGCCAGGAACATGTATCCCAGCTGGCTTACGGTGGAATACGCCAGGACGCGTTTGATATCGAACTGGGTCAGCGCGATGTACGCCGCGAACACGGCCGTGATCGCGCCGATGACGGCCACCACGGTCATGGTCGTGGCGGACTGCACAAAGAGCGTGTGACAACGGGCAACCATGTACACGCCTGCGGTCACCATAGTGGCCGCGTGAATCAGCGCGCTGACCGGCGTGGGGCCTTCCATGGCGTCCGGCAGCCAGACATGGAAGGGCACCTGGGCGGACTTGCCCATGGCCCCGACGAAAATCAGCAGGGTAATTGCCGTGATGACCGGAGCGAGCACGGCAGGGTCTGTCGCAAACACGTCGGCGTACGTGAGCGATCCGGCGTACAGGAAGATCAGGAGCAGCCCGAGGATGAAGGCGAAATCACCGACGCGGTTCACCACGAAGGCCTTCATGCCCGCGTTCGCCGCGGACTGGCGTTCACACCAGAATCCGATCAGCAGGTAGGAACAGAGTCCGACCCCTTCCCATCCAACGAACATGAGCAGAAAGTTGTTGCCCATCACAAGGATGAGCATGGCGAACATGAAGAGGTTCAGGTAGGAGAAATAGCGGACACAGCAGGTATCCTTGCTCATGTAGCCGATGGAATAGACGTGGATCAGCAGTCCGACGCCTGTCACGACCAGCATCATGACCGTCGAAAGCGGATCGATCAGGAAGGCCACGTCCACCGAAAAGGTTCCGGCCGTAATCCACGAATAAACGACCACATCGACGCTGCGTTCCCCCTCCGGCATTCCGATGAGCTGGTAGAAAACGCCCAGTACGAGCAGGAAGGCCGCCGCAACCATGGCGCATGCGATCATCCCGGCGGATCGGGGATTCCGGTTGCAGAATACATTGATGAAAACGCCCAGCAGAGGGAGGAGCGGAATAAGCCAGACGTAGCTGATGGGATCGGTCATGGTGTTCTCGAAACGGCCGGCTACCAGCGCAGGGAACGGACCTCGTCAATGTTGACTGTTCCGCGGTTGCGGAACAGCAGGATTACCAGGGCAAGGCCGATCGCCACCTCGGCGGCGGCCACGGTAATCACCAGAAACACATAGATGTGGCCGTCGGCCATACCCAGCTGCCGGGCGAAGGCCACAAAGGACAGATTGACCCCGTTGAGCATCAACTCTATGCTCATGAGCACGATGATGGCATTCCGCCGTATCAGCACGCCGGTTGCGCCCACCAGAAAGAGCACCGCACTCAATATCAGAAAGTAGCTGACAGGAATCATAGACTAGTCGACTGAATCGCAGCCGGCGCTTATTCGTGCACGGCAACCGTGCCCTTGCGGGTCAACACCACGGCGCCTACGATGGCGATCAGCAGCAGGACGGCCGCGATCTCCACAGGCAGCAGGTACTTGGTGAAAAGCAGGTATCCGATCTGTTCCACTTCGCCGTATCCGATCTGACTTTCGTCCGGCGGCGCCCCGCCCGCGTAGGACATGACCATGGCCGCCACGGGTAGGAACAGAAGCACGGTCAGGAGAACGCCAAGCGGTTTCTGAATCCGGAACGGCCCGCCTTCCTCGCGACTCAGGTTCAGCAACATGATGACGAAGAGAAACAAGACCATGATGGCGCCGGCGTACACGACGATCTGGATGATCGCGACGAATTGGGCATCTAGCATCAGATAGAGGCCGGCGACGGAGACCATGACCATGATGAGCAGCAATACGCAGTAGATCGGATTGCGCTGCAGGATCATCAACACGCTGCTCACCGCGGCTACCAAGGCAAAAAACAGGAAGAAGTAGATTTCCATATATCTCGCTGGAGGCGGAACCCCGCCTTTCAGTGGCCGCCCGGCCTGGGAAGCTGATCTCCCCGGGGCCGGGTAAAAGATTGCTCGTTCCTTCGAAGCACCTGGCCCAGCGTGCCCTGCTGGGCCCTGGTGTCGTCGTAGTTTTTAAGCAGACGCTCGCGGTCCCAGATCATCTCTTCCCGCGTGGTGGCCACCAGTTCTATGTTGTCCGTCATATCGATGGCGTCCTCGGGACAGGCCTCTACGCACATGCCACAGAAAATACACCGGAGCATGTCGATCTGGAAGGTGCTCGGAATCTTTTCCCGGTCGTCCCATTCGGTTTCCGTGCCTTCGATGGTGATGCAATCCGCGGGACATGCGACGGCACACATCTCGCAGGCAACGCACTTGATCCTGTCCTGGTCGTCCTTGTTGAGCCGATGGGCGCCCCGATATCCGGGCGGCAGGATCTTCTGCACTTCGGGGTACTGTACCGTAACCTTCTTTTTAAACACGTGCGCCAGGGTAAGGAGCATTCCCTTGATCACTGCAGGGAAGTACAGCCTTTCCGCCAGGGTCATCTTGCGCGCTTCAACGACGATTGCCATGGATCATACTCCCGTATCAGACCAGCATCCAGACTCCGGTGACTACGACGTTCAACAGGGCTAGTGGCAGCAGCACCTTCCATCCGATGGCCATCAGCTGATCGTAACGGAATCGGGGCAACGACCACCTCACCCAGATATACACGAAAAGAAAGAAACCCGTCTTGAGCAGGAATCCCGCGACCTGGTAGAACGTCACCAGCCCCGGACCGATCCGGTCTTCGAAGGGCATGTGCCAGCCACCGAAGAAGAGGGTCGCCATCAGGGCGGAGGCCGCGATCATGCTGGCGTATTCCGAGATCATGAACATGGAAAAACGCATGCTGCTGTATTCCGTATGGTAGCCGCCGACCAGTTCCTGCTCGCACTCGACCAGGTCGAAGGGCAGGCGGTTGTTTTCGGCGAAGGCCGCGACCACGAAGATCACGAAGGCCAGAGGTTGCTGAAAGATGAACCAGTCGAGAAAGGTGCCCTGCGCTTCGACGATTTTGCTCATCTGGAGCGATCCCGTGAGCATAAGGATCCCGACGATCGACAACCCCAGCGACAGTTCGTAACTGATCATCTGCGCCGACGATCTGATTCCGCCCAGCAGGGTGAATTTGTTATTGGCGCTCCATCCCCCGAGGGCGATTCCGTAAACGGCGACGGAGGTCATGCCCAGGACATACAGGATGCCGACGTTCAGATCGATGATCTGCAGGGTGGTCGTAGTTTCCTCTATTTGCAGGCCGAACAGTTCAAAAGCCGGTATGGTCACTTCGCCGCCCACCGGAATCACGGCAAAGGTCAGCAGGGCTGGAACGAGGATCAACACCGGCGCGATGGCAAACAGGAGGCGATCGGCGTTGGCCGGTATGAGTTCTTCCTTCCACAGAAACTTGATGCCGTCCGCCAGCGGTTGCAGCAAGCCCATAGGGCCGACGCGATTCGGACCGAGCCGGTCTTGTATGAGGGCGCTCACCCGACGCTCCATGAAAGTGACATAGGCGACGGTTGTGAATACCACGCCCAGCAGCACGCCGATTTTGACCAGGGCGATGGCGCTTTCCAGAATGATGGGATCCACGGCCATACCACTAACCTCCCGCGGCCTCGGACGGCTCTTCGCCCCCCGTCATGACGCCCTGATCGCCGATCAAGGCATAGGTCATCCCGCCGTATCCTTCCACGCGGTCCGCGATTTCTTCCAGGATCTCGGCGGAGGGCGCTCCGCCCATGTCGACGCCCATGCGCTCTCCCACGTACCGGAGTATCGCGCCGTCCTCGCGCGCGCCGCCTGCCGGTGGGAACGCGGGATTCAGCCGTTGCACACGGCCCTGCGCATTGGTCATGGTGCCGGTCTTCTCGAAGGGTATCGTGCCGGGGAAGACCACGTCGGCCAGTTCGGCCAGATCAGAACGATGCACCTCGTGTACCACCAGAAATTCGAGTTTGCGGAAAGCCTCGCTCACCTCGGGAGACAGCGGTCGATCGAGATGACCGCCCAATACGTAGAGCCCCCGTATCGTTCCGTCGCCAATACCCTTCAGGATGTCATCCAGCGAGTCCGCGCCCAGCATGTCGGCAGCTCCGCGACTGTTGGGCGACTTGTCCGCCTCGATGCGAAATCCGCTCTTCGCCGTCCATGCTTCGCCGTCGGGTTTGCGGTCGAGACCAGCGCTTGAGGATCCGAAGGCTTCAGTGCCCAGTTTGCTCAGCAGGTAGTTCTCTTCGTTGGTTGCCATGGAAGAACCGACCACCCCGATGGCGGCATCTTCATCGCCGTCCAGCAGAGACCGAAAGCCGCTGATTGCGGTCTCCATGGCATCGGGCCAGGTTGTCTGGCGGAGTGCACCGTTCTCCCGCTTCATGGGCGACTTCAACCGGTCCAGATCCTGCCAGCCATGGTAGCAGAACCGGCCCTCGTCACACATCCAGTACCCGTTTACCTCCTCGTTGTGCCGGGGGCGGGTGCGATAGATTTTCTGTTGCATGACTTCCAGCGTGGTGTTGCATCCCGTGGCGCATCCCGGGCAAAGCGTGTCCACCTTGTCGTAATGCCATATGCGGGGCTTGTAGAGGAAATCCTTGGTGACCAGGGCGCCCACCGGACAGATATCGGCCACGTTCGCCGACATTTTGTTGTCCAGCGGAAGCCCTTCGAAGGTCGCGATCTCGGACTTGCTTCCCATCTGAACGACACCGAGTTCCGAGGTTCCCGTGATCTCGTCGCAGAAACGGGTGCAGCGTTGGCACAGGATGCAACGCGTCGTATACAGGGTGATGTGCGGGCCGAGATCCTTCTTCGGGGGGACGCGCTTGGTCTCGACGAACCGGCTGTGGCCCCGGCCGTGATCGAAGGAGTGGTCCTGTAGCTTGCACTCCCCGGCCTGGTCGCACCAGGGACAATCCAGGGGGTGGTTGATGAGCAGGAACTCCATGATACCCTTGCGGTTGTCCAGTACCGCCGGCGAGTTGAACCGGAAGTTCATTCCGTCCTTGATCCGTATCGTGCACGAAGTGACGATGCCGAACTGTCCGGGCCGGATTTCCATCTCGGTGAGACACATCCGGCAGTTTCCGTCCGGCGCCAGACCCGGATGATAGCAGAAATGGGGAATGTCGATGCCCAGGTCCGAAGCGGCGTCGATCAGATTGCGCCCCTCTTCCACGGTGTACTGCTTGTCGTCTATCGTAATAGTCGCCATGGGGATCTTCTCATCCGGCTCCGGCTTCTTCGGCCTTCAGACGGAAATTGCCGGGTACGGGAGGTACATGTTCATACTGGTCGGGCCGTAGATACGATGCTTCGACGGGCGGGACGACCAGCGCCTTCTGTTCAATGCAGGCCTTGAATTCAGGCCAGTACTTGACGAGTATCGTACGCACCGGCCAGACGCCGGGGGCCTGTCCGAACACGCACACCGTATGGCCGTGAATCTGCTTGCAGATGTCCAGCAGCAGGTCCAGATCCTCTGTCCTGCCCTCACCGTTTCGGATGCGCCGCAGGATATCGTTCATCCAGGGCACTCCTTCGCGGCACGGTGTGCACTGACCGCAGGATTCGTGCGCTGCGAAGGAAGACGCGTTGAGCAGGGCGTCCACCATGCTGGTCGTTTCATCCATCACGATGATGCCGCCCGTGCCACCCATGGAGCCCAGTTTGCCCAGCGCGCCGAATCCCATTGCCGTATCGATTTCCTCCGGCGTCAGGATGGGTGCCGAAATACCGCCCGGGATGACCCCTTTCAGCCGGTTGTCGTCCCGGATACCACCGGCCGCATCGTAGATCAGCTCCCGCAACGTGACATCGGAATCGTATTCGTAGATGCCCGGCTTTTTCACGTGGCCGCACAGGCCGAACAGCCTCGGCCCCGTCGTATCCCCTTCTGAACCAATGGCCTTGTAGGCTTCCGCGCCCATATCGACGATCGTGGCGATCTGGGCCATGGTTTCGACGTTGTTGACGATCGTGGGTTGGCCCCAGAGACCGATGGCGGCGGGAAAATACGGTGGTTTCAGGCGGGGGTAGGGCCGGTTGCCCTCGAGGGATTCGATCAGGCCCGTTTCTTCGCCGCAGATGTAGGCTCCCGCACCTGGATGGGCATAGAGTTCCAGGTCGAAGCCCGTATCCAGGATATTGGAACCGAGAAAGCCGTGTTTCCGGGCGTCCTCAAGCGCGACTTCCATCTGGTCGATGATCTGGAAGAACTCGCCCCGGATATAGATGTATCCCAGATTGATTCCCAGGGCGTAGCTGGTAATGATCATGCCTTCTATGATCTGATGGGGTTTCGATTCCAGCAGAAGTCGATCCTTGAAACTGCCGGGTTCGCTTTCGTCCGCGTTGGCGCACAGGTAACGCGGATGCCGGTCGGCGCACAGGTTCCACTTCATGCCCGTAGAGAACCCTGCCCCGCCACGGCCCTTTATCCCCGAAGCGTTGATTTCTTCGATCAGCTCGGCCGGGCTCATGGCCGTCAACGCCTTCCGGACCGCGCCATAACCGCCGTCGGCCATGTAGGCGTTGATGTCGCCTGGATCGGCGCCCTCCGGAAGCGCCGCCGTCAGCATGTCGAGCGGTGCGGCCATAGAAGACTACCCCTCTCTCAACTCATCGAGTATTTCTTCGACTTTATCCGGGGTGAGGTGGGTGTGCAGACGCCGGTTGACCAGGAGCACGGGACCCCGGTCGCAGGCCGCTAGGCATTCCGACTTCCGCAGGGTGAACCGGCCGTCCTCCGAGGTTTCACCAGGTCCGATTCCGAGTTTTTCCGAAAGATGATCGAAGATGCCGGCGCAACCGGTGAGCGCACAGGGAAGCGTGTGGCAGACGGCCAATACGTTTTTACCCACGGGTTCCCGGTTGAACATGGGATAGAACGTCGCGATTTCGGCGACTTTTACGGGCGAGCAGCCGATCAACCTGGCCACGCAGGCCATGGCTTCGGGCGAGACATATCCCCATTCTTCCTGTGCGAGATGCAGGAGCGGCACAACGGCCGATTTCTTGTATTCGTCCGGGTAGCGGCTCAGGATTTTCGCCGCGCGTTCCCGCGCCGCATTCGTAAATTCAAGCGGTGTCGTCAAGCTAGCGGTCCAATTCTCCTGCGATGACGTTCAGACTACCCAGGATCGCCACCACGTCCGATAGCATGTGCCCCCTGATCAGCATGGGGAACATGGAAAAGTTTATGAGAGACGGCGGACGCACGCGGATCCGGTAGGGCTCCCGGCTGCCGTCACTGACGATGAAAAATCCGAGCTCGCCATTCGGCGCCTCGGTCGCGGCGTACACCTCGCCTACCGGTGGCGTCGGTCCGTGGCCTTCCATGGTCATCTTGAAATGATAGATCAGCGATTCCATGGATTCGTACACTTCCGACTTCTCCGGCAACACCGCATGTTCCTCCTCGGCATTGACGGGGCCCGAAGGCAGGTTCTCCACCGCCTGACGAATGATCTTCGCACTCTGCCTGATCTCTTCCATCCGAACGAGATATCGATCGTACACGTCTCCGTTGCGGCCGATGGGCAGGTCGAAATCGTAGTTTTCGTATCCCAGATAGGGCTCGTTCTTCCGCATGTCCCATTCGACGCCGGACGCCCTGAGCACCGGTCCCGTGGCGCCCCAAGCCACGGCATCCCGGGAGGAAAGAACCCCCACGCCCTCGGTCCGGTCGCGCCAGATGCGGTTGTGGGTCAGGAGCCGGTCGATTTCATCCGTAGCCCGCAGGGTCTCCTCCACCGATTTCCGGGCCATCTCCGCGAAGTCCTCCGGTACATCCCGCAGGAGCCCGCCCACGCGCGTGTAGCTGGTCGTAAGGCGCGTGCCGCATACCGCTTCGAACAGATCGTACAACACTTCCCGTGCCCGGAAGCCGTACAGGAAGGCGGTGAACGCCCCGATATCGAGTGCGGCCGTACCGATGCAGAGCAGATGGTCGGCGAGACGGGAAAGTTCCGCCAAGGCAACCCGGATACTCCGGCAGCGCGGTGTGATTTCTATATCCATCAGCTTTTCGACCGCGTGGGAATAGCCGATGTTGTTGCAGAGGGGGGACAGGTAGTTCATCCGGTCGGTCAGCGTCACGAACTGGTTGTAACTCCGGTGTTCGCCCAGTTTTTCGAATCCCGTGTGCAGGTAACCCATGTGCGGTGTGGCATGGGCAACGTACTCTCCGTCCAGTTCCAGCACCATGTGCAGCGTCCCGTGGGTCGCCGGATGCTGGGGACCGAAATTGAGCGTCATGCGCTCGGTGGGCATGTCGGGCGTGCGCTCGAAAACGGCCCGTTCGTTTCGGAGTTCCTCGAGATCAGCCTTGGCGAGCTTGTCGATCGGAGTGGTTTGCAAGATACCTGTTTCCTGTGGGCGCGCCCGGTCCGTTGCGGACGCCCAGGACTAAAATACGAAATTGTCCCTCTCCCCCGCACCGTGCAGGGGGTAGTCCTTGCGCAAGGGGTGGGAACCGAAATCATCGGGCATTAGAATGCGACGCAGGTCCGGATGGTTGTCGAAGACGATTCCGAACATGTCGTACACCTCCCGCTCCAGCCAGTTCGCGCCGGGCCAGACGGACACCACCGACTGTATCCGCGGATCCGCTTCCGGCACGGGTATGCTGACGCTGAAACGGCGCTTGTGCTTGTAGGACAGCAGTTGATAAACCACGGCATAACGGACGGTCTCGTCGAGCCGCAGCCGGTCCACCGCGGTTATGTCGACGAGATAGTCGAAGGACAGGTCGGGATCGTCCTTGAGGAAGGTCATCAGCGCAGGAAGTGCATCCCGCTCGGCGATGATGCTTTCACAACCTACCGCGCTGCCTCCCCGAACCGGCATGTCACCGAACCGAGCCTGGATGCGCGCCTTGATTGCGCCCGGATCGATTCCGCCGTGCGCGCTATGGCTTTCCTCCTGGTGCGCCACGTACGTCTCCCCTATTCGAACCCCATCTTGCTGCCCCAGCCTCTGGGATCCGACTGCCAGTCCATGGCGATATGCCGACTATCGTCGGAAAGCTCGCCCCGTTCATTCATCACGTCCAAAATCGTCACGAAGTCCGCCATGCTCCATTTCGGCAGGCCGACTTCCTGAAATCGCTCGGCGGCGACCGGCAGGCCGTATTCGAATATGGTGGCCACGCCAATCACCTCCACGTCGAACTTGGCCATGTCCTCGGCGGCCTTCAAGACGCCTCCGCCGGTCGTGACCAGGTCTTCGACGAACAGCACCTTCTGTCCAGGAACCAAGGTGCCCTCGATCCGGTGCTCCTTGCCGTACCCCTTCTGTCCCGACCGCGCGTAGACCATCGGCAGGTCCAGCCGGCCGGAAACCCAGGCCGCGAACGGAATGGCTGCCGTCGCGGTGCCCGCAATGACGTCCGGAGGCTGATCGATTCCGTCGATGATCTCGAGAAAAGTGTCAGTAACAACCTTGCGTTCTTCAAGACAGGAAATGATCAGCCGATTGTCGCAGTATATCGGCGAGATAATACCGGAACTGTAATGGTAAGGCGCTTCGACGTTGATGGTGACTGCTTTGATATCGAGCAAGAGCGCTGCGATGGCTTTTCGGTTCATTAGATTGCTTTGGCCTGAGCGACTTTCTCCTGGATCTTCATCAATGCCTGGATGACGTTCTCAGGCCTTGGCGGACAACCGGGTATATACACGTCCACCGGAATGTACTGGTCCACGCCCTGTACCAGGGTATAGGTATTGAATACGCCGCCCGACGAGGCGCACGCGCCCATGGAGATCACCCACTTGGGCTCCGGCATCTGGTCGTAAATCTTCTTCAACACGGGCATCATCTTGATCGACACCCTTCCGGAAACGATCAGCAGATCGGACTGTCGGGGAGAGAACCGGATGGCTTCCGCCCCGAAACGGGCCAGATCGAAACGGGAAGCAAGGGTCGCCATGAGTTCGATGGCGCAGCACGCGGTGCCGAAAGGCATGGGCCAGAGCGAGTTCTTCCGGGCCCAGCCGACCATGGCGTCGACCTTGGTGGTCATGACGTTTTCCTGTAACTGGTCTTCTAATCCCATTCAAGGGCTCCCCGTTTCCATTCGTAAAGGAATCCAACGACCAGCAAGAGGAAAAACACTCCCATTGCCGCGGCGCCGTATACCTGAAGATCGCTATAAACCACGGCCCATGGGTAGAGAAAAATGATCTCCACATCGAAAAGGATGAACAGTATGGCGATCAGGTAGAATTTGACGGAGAAGTTCTTCCGGGCGGAATCCCTGATCGGAACGCCGCATTCGTAAGGCGCAAGCTTGGAAGCGCTGGTTTTTTTTTTGCCAATGAAAGAGGATAGCGTAACAATGACGGCCGCCACGAGGAGGACGAGGACGACGAGCAGGATAAGAGGAAGGTAGGACATTGAACCGAATGATCAGGATGCACAAAAACCGGTCGACGGACTAAGTCTCCCAAGGAACATCTACACCTTCAGAACCCGATGGTCAAAATATGCCACCGGGGGGCGGTGTCAAGGACTAATCGTTTTATTTATTGATAGGGACCGGTGCGTTTTATATGTTCAGTCGGTCACTGTTCCAAGTGGTTTCAGCGGAGAAAGATCGCACCGCCTCACCCGATTCAGGAGTTGCATGATGCCGGAAGCACAGATTGCGGTCATCGGCGGCACGGGGTTCTACGGCATGGAAGGCCTGACGGATCTGGACGAGGTCCGACCCGACACCCCTTTCGGTCCGCCCAGCGCCCCCATAGTCACCGGCATGCTCGCCGGCCGGCGCGTGGCGTTTCTAGCCCGACATGGCCTAGGCCATCAGCTGGGTCCGTCCGAAATAAACGTACGGGCGAACATTTTCGCGCTCAAGACGCTGGGGGTTCGCTGGATACTCTCGGTGAGCGCCGTGGGCAGTCTCCAGGAGGAGATACCCCCGCGGGACTTCGTCATACCGGATCAGCTCTACGATCACACCCGCAACCGCGAAACGAGCTTCTTCGGAAGCGGCCTCGTGGTGCACGTGGGGCTCGCGAACCCCTTTTGCGTGCGGCTTCGCCAGCTGCTTGTCGACGGCGCCGAATCGACGGGGTTGACGGTGCACCGGACCGGGACCTATCTCTGCATGGAAGGACCGCAATTTTCAACTAGGGCGGAGTCCAACGTCTATCGGGGTTGGGGTTTCTCGGTCATCGGGATGACCGCCGCGCCCGAAGCGAAGCTCGCCCGGGAAGCGGAAATCTGCTACGCCGCCATCGCGTGTTCGACGGACTACGACTGCTGGCACGAGGAGCATGATTCCGTCACGGTGGACATGATCATCGAGAACCTGCACGCCAACGTGTTGCAGGCCCGCCAGGTAGTCCGCCACGTCGTGCCCGCCATTCCACTGGAAAGCACCTGCCGCTGTCACCGCGCGCTGGCGAATGCCATCATTTCCGATCGCGACTCGGTCCCTGCCGACACGGTGGAAAAGCTCAGACCGATCGTAGGCCGGTATTTCGACTAGCGTTTCCGCTCGAAGAGCGTTTCAGGAGGAATTCATGCGCTGGCGGACGCCGGGCCAGTCCGCCCACATGTCGTCGCCGGGCGCCACGTGCTCGTCTAGATCCGCCCGTTTGTAGTCGTAAAGGACCGCTTGGCGGATACGGCCGGTACGGTTGTGGCCGACGGAATGGCCCATGCGGTGGTGCCAGAATACTATATCGCCGGCCTTGCCGTGGCATTCCATGCGGGTCATCTGGCTCACTTGGTCCCTGTGCGCCAGATAGTCGGTCGTTTTGTCGAAGAGATAGCGCTTGGTGAAATCCTGGAAGAAAACACGGTGGCTGCCCGGCCACACGGTGAATCCGCCGCCACCGGGATCGACGTCGTCGATGTATCCCACAACCCCGAGATGAAAGGGATGGGCATCCACGTGACAACCCATGGGACGGACCGGCGCATCGCCTTCCGGCAAGACGCAGTATATGCCGCGTATCCGGTCCGGTTCGACCAGCTTGCCCTCTCCGAGCAACTGCTCCGCCATGCCCATCACGGAAGGATCGGTGGCGAGCAGGCGCACCATCCAGTCCTCGCCCCCGGGTTCACGGTATTTCCACATGAACTGATGGCGATGGGACGAACTGTCGTTTACCGGCTCTGGGAATGGGCCAACCCAGGTTTCCGGTTTCCCGCGTTCAAGGGGCGGCGGCAGGTTCGCCCACATCCGCGCCCTGCCCCGGGCCATCAGGTCCGGATCCAGCACATTGCGCTTGATCAGGTAGCCTTCGCGGACGAAAAACCGGATATCGTCGTCACTCAGCAGCGTCAGACCGTCAGTGCGTGCAGTTTGCATGGAATCGATGGAAGCGGTGCGTGCCAAACAACCGACATAGATGGAGTTATTTGTTGAATCGCCAAAGTGATGAATATATGAAACGGACCGCGGAATCTGTCAAGGAGGAACACCACCTGATACGACGGGTCGTCCTGGCGGCGTTGCTTCTTTTTGCGCTCAAACCCGATGCCGCCATGGCCAGCGACGGATACCCTCGTCTGGAGGACGTCGATATCCTCCACTATCGGATCCGCCTGGATATCGGAGAAACAGGCAAGACCATCCGGGGCGAGACTACGATCCTGGCGGAGATACGATCCGGCGAACGGGATGTCCTGCCCCTTGATCTGGGGCCGCTCACCGTGGAATGGGTGACGGTCCAGGGCGAAGAGGCGGCTTTTACGCATAGAGACGGCAGGTTGCGTATCGCGTTGGAAGACGGCTATGAAAAAGGAAGGGATCGCCAGCTGGCGGTAGTCGTGTCCTATCATGGCCAACCCGTGGACGGGCTGTTCATCCAGGCCAACAAGTTCGGGGACCGGTCGGTGTTCGCGGACAACTGGCCGAACCGGGCGCGGCACTGGTTTCCGGGTGTGGACCATCCCTATGACAAGGCCACGGTCGAGTTCATTGTCACCGCACCCGCAGTCTACGACGTCGTGGCCAATGGCCGATTGCTGGACGTGAAGACCGTTGCGCCGGACCGCAAACGCACACACTGGAAAACCGACGTGCCCATACCCACCTACTGCATGGTTGTCGGTGCGGCGCGCTTTGCCATCGTCCAGCCTGGAAGCCGGCATGGCATACCCGTCTCGTACTATCTTTTCCCCCGGGACAGGAACCCGGGTACGAACGACTTTGCCCGTTCCATGGACATGCTGGCTTTTTACGACAATCTGATCGGGCCCTATCCCTATGCGAAACTCGCGCTGGTACAGTCTTCCACCCGGTTCGGCGGAATGGAGAATGCCAGCGCGATCTTCTTTGCGGAAGCGA
Source organism: bacterium (assembly GCA_965200485.1). GTDB lineage: Bacteria > JAAXHH01 > JAAXHH01 > JAAXHH01 > JAAXHH01 > JAAXHH01. The sequence continues at coordinate 895,313 of CBDAUD010000002.1, read as the reverse complement.
GCATTACGGGTACCAGGCGGAACGAAACCGTGGTCGCCCACGAAATCGCCCACCAGTGGTTCGGAGATTCGGTGACGGAATCCGACTGGCACCACCTTTGGCTCAGCGAGGGTTTCGCCACCTACTTCGGCGCCCTGTTCTTTGAAGCGGCCGACGGCGACGCCCGTTTTCAGGAGATGCTGGCCCGGAGCAGGTCCCGGTATTTCAGCGCGAACAAGCGCGCTCCGGCTCCCATCGTAAATCCCGACATCACCAACCTGTTCGATCTGCTGAATGCCTACAACTACAGCAAGGGTGGGCTGGTGCTCCACATGCTCAGGGGGCTGATGGGCGATGAGGCCTACTTCAAGGGCATCCGGCGCTACTATCACGAATACAAGGACCGCACCGTGCTGACCCGGGACTTCCGGTCCGTCATGGAAATCGAGGCCGGCAGACCGCTGGACTGGTTTTTCGACCAGTGGATCAACCGGCCGGGTCATCCCGTGGTCGACGCGACCTGGACCTGGGACGATCGGTCCGGCGAGATATTGGTGCGCCTGACGCAGACCCAGCGCCAGGATGTCTACAGGTTGCCGATCACCCTCGCCTTTGTGGGGACGGATGTGCGCCAGGCTCAGCGCAGGCAGATCGAGCTTCTTGAACGGTCGCACGAATTTCGCTTCAGGCTGGACGGCGAACCCGAGCGGGTCGTGGTCGACCCGGATGCGTGGCTGATCCTGGAGTCGCAGATAAGACAGATCGGAGCAAAGGAAGCCGGGTGAGCCCGGGAACAGGAATCCGGGCAGCGCCGGGGACTCCCCGCGCCTTCCAACGCCGTCCTACACGTTGTCCACCGGTGGTCTTGGCAGGTCGGACCAGTGGCCGGTTGGATCGGCTCCCTTGACGATTACGCCTTCCTTGTTCCAGTTGAGTTCCGCGCGTACGGAGGCCGCGCAATACCGAAGCGTCAGGCCGCAGCGTCGGCGGTCTGAAGTATTGAGCCCGGACCCGTGCAGCAGCAGGTCGCTGTGCAGCGAGATCTCTCCCGCCTTGAGCGCAATATCCACCTCGGTACCGTAAGTCCCGATGTTCTCGACGGTCTGGTTGAGCACGTTGTTCTCGGCCTCTTCGCTCATGCGATAGGTCAGATGGCCGTAGTGATGCGACCCGGCCACGAAACGCATGCAGGCGTTGCCCGTGTCCGCATCGTCGATGGCCAGCCACGCCGTCACCGTCTTCGACGGCGAAAGGGGCCAGAAGCTGGCGTCCTGGTGCCAGTTGACGACCTTGCCGTCCCCGGGCAGCTTACAGAAGAAATGGGCACCCCACCCGACGACATCCTCGCCCAGCAGGTCGCTGATGTAGGCTACGATCCGGGGTTCGTTGATGATATCGTACACCATGCCCGATTTCAGGTGGGCCGAAATGATGGAATAGTTGTGGTCGCCCCGCGCGGTGACCTTGTCTATCATGCCGTCAAACTCTTCCCGTATGGCACTGATCTCCGCGTCGGAGTACACCCTGAACGGTTTCAGGTAGCCCTGTCGGTTGAAGTCGTCGATCTGGGCGGCCGTGAGTACGGCCGGATGCGCGTTGCGGACGGGATGATACCGCAGGTCGCGCGAAATGCGAATCAGGTCTTCCGGCGTGGGCATTTGCTTGTACCGGGTGTCCTGCAGGGTGGTCTGAGCCATTTTGATGCGTCTCCTGTGGGCTGGGCCGACCTCAGCCGTCGTTACGCGTCTTGAGTATGACGTTCTCTGATTTTCTTTCCCAGGTCTCACTGTAGACCAGGGGCCTCGGTCTGCGCGGTGGATAGTCGGGAGGCGGATGCGCAGGATCGTTTAAGGCCAGCCGGTCGCGACCGACCGGCGCTTCGTACCAGTGCTTCTCCCGTTCAGCCGCCTCAATCTCTCTGCGCAGGATGAATTCCGCACGATCGAAACCTGAAATCGCGGCGTCGGCCAGAAACACGCGATGCACCTCGTTACCCTCCCAGGTCGTCGCGTCCGGCAGCATGACCGGTCCCGTGCAGACCTGAAATTCGGCGTCGTCCTCGTTAATATTGATCAGGTCCACGGGGAATTCAAGAGTTACCTTCACATTCCGTTCCGGTTCGAGATAGACGATCCGGCCATTCAGAAGATCCCGGTTAATCGTCGCATCCACAACGGACCGGGCGTCGGTCAGGGGCTCCGAGGAGCCGTAGTGCCGGATGTCGATGGCGTGGCGCCGGAACTGTTCTTCGAGGGGTGTTGACCGCAGTCGGGACGCCTCCGTGCTCGGGCGTTTCGATATGGGGATGCTCATGCGATGGCTGAAGGCCATGCGCCATTCGTCGCTTGGCACCTGGAAAAGGTTCTCGCGGGCGATCGTGTATTCCGTTCGGCAGGGTGCCCCGAGGTACATGTCGGTCCGGGCTCCCGATTCCAGGTCCTCCACCATGCAGGCCGCCTCCAAGTGGAAACGCACCTGATAAGCCTGTCCGGGCAGGCCAACGAACCCGCCTGCGAACTTGTATACCGGGTCGGGCTTCCAGGGGTGGGACCACCAGTGGAAGGCGGAGCGGTGAAAGGCGATCATGGGCGCGGACAGCTTTGCCTGCGGAATCGGGTTGGTCGGGATTGGTTTGCCGTTCGGTTGCACGCTCTGGTCTACTTGCGACCTTCCTCCAAAATGACACGATCGGGACGGCGAAGCAATACAAAACGCCCACTCGCCAGATTGCGTTCGACTGCGGTGATTTCTATTGCGAGCAAAGGGCGGAAATGCTACATTGGGAAACACGTTTTCGACGGAGCAGCTCGCTACCCAGGTGGTTCTTCAATCGGTCCACGACTGAATTATGACGCAGGATTTCCCCCGCCCGGAGCATGATGTCGACCTGGATCGCGTAGAGTCCCTGGAATGGCTCGAATCGTTGGACTACGTGCTCCAGACTTCCGGTCCCGCCAGAGTGCGGCAACTGATCGCCCAGTTGCAGGCGCATGCCCGGGGCAAGGGCGTTCGCCTGCCTTTCGCCGAGAACACACCCTACATAAACACCATTCCGCCGAATCAGCAACCGGCGTATCCGGGCAGTCGCGAACTCGAACATCGTATCCGCAACATCATCCGATGGAATGCCATGGCCATGGTGGTACGCGCCAATACGGCGGACAAGTCTTTAGGCGGACACATCGCCACCTACGCCTCGGTATGCAATCTCTACGAGGTTGGCTTCAATCACTTCTTCCGGGGTCCCGGCGACGGTTACGATGGCGATCAGATCTTCTTCCAGCCGCATTCGTCTCCCGGCATCTACGCCCGGGCCTATATCGAGGGTCGCTTCAACGAACGCCATCTGGACAACTTCCGCCAGGAGCTGCGTCCGGGCGGCGGGCTGTCTTCGTATCCGCATCCCTGGCTCATGCCGGATTTCTGGGAGTTTCCCACGGCTTCCATGGGACTGAGCGCCATCATGTCCATCTATCAGGCCAGGTTCAACCGGTATCTGGAAGATCGCAACCTGAAGCCGCGCAGCGACCGAAAGGTCTGGGCTTTTCTGGGGGATGGGGAAACGGACGAACCCGAAGCGCTCGGCGCCATAACGCTCGCGGCCCGCGAAAAACTGGACAACCTGGTTTTTGTTGTAAATTGCAATCTGCAGCGACTGGACGGGCCCGTCCGGGGCAACGGCAAGATCATTCAGGAACTGGAAGCGGCCTTCCACGGGGCGGGCTGGAACGTCATCAAGGTAATCTGGGGCAGCGGCTGGGATCCCCTTTTGGCCCGCGATGACGAGGGGCTCCTGGTCAAGCGCATGGGCGAAATCGTCGATGGACAGTACCAGAAATACACTGTTTCCGACGGCAAGTATCAGCGCGAGCACTTCTTCGGCGTACATCCCAGGCTCATGGAGATGTCCAAGCTGCTTACCGACGAACACGTGCGGACCATCATCCGCGGCGGTCACGACCAGGAAAAGGTCTACGCGGCGTACATGGCGGCGGTGGAGCACCAAGGCGCGCCGACCGTCATCCTTGCCAAAACGATCAAGGGGTACGGTCTCGGTGAATGGGGGGAGGGCAAGAACACTGCGCATCAGCAGAAGATGATCGACGCGGACGGCCTGCGCCACCTGCGCACGGAACTGGGTATTCCCCTTTCCGACGACGAGGTCCGGGAAGCACCCTACTACAGGCCGTCTGCGGACAGCGCCGAAATGGAGTACATTCGGGAACGCCGAGATGCCCTCGGCGGCTACATTCCCCGGCGCAGCGTGGTGAACCCGGGCCTGCCCGCCGACCCGCAGGATACCGTGTTCGCCGAATTCGAGAGCGGGACGGACGGACGGGAAGTCTCCACGACCATGGTGTTCATCCGGATGCTCTCGCGCCTGCTGCGCGATCCGGAGATCGGCAAACTGATCGTCCCCATCGTCCCCGACGAGGCACGCACGTTCGGCATGGAAGCGCTCTTTCGACAGTGCGGCATCTATGCGCATGCCGGCCAGCTTTACGAACCGGTGGACATCGATACGCTCCTTTACTACAAGGAAGCGCAGGACGGCCAGATCCTTGAGGAAGGCATTACGGAGGCCGGCTCCCTCTCGTCCTTCGTGGCCGCCGGAACGGCCTATTCGACCCACGGCGTCAATACGATCCCCTTCTTCATCTTCTATTCCATGTTCGGCCTGCAGCGCGTCGGAGACCTGATCTGGGCGGCTGCGGAAATGCGCACCCGGGGATTTCTGCTGGGCGGCACTGCGGGACGGACGACGCTGAACGGCGAAGGGCTTCAGCACCAGGACGGCCAGAGCCACCTGCTGGCGGACCCGGTGCCCAATCTCCGGACCTACGATCCGGCATTCGCCTATGAACTGGCCACCATCATCAAGGACGGCATCCGGCGGATGTACGTCGATCAGGAAGCGCTCTTCTACTACATCACGGTGCAGAACGAGAACTACGCCATGCCGCCCATGCCGCAGGGCGTCGAGGAGGGCATCCTGAAGGGGCTGTATCGATTGCGTTCGTCGAACGGAGGCGGTAAGGCAAAGGCGCATCTATTCGGAAGCGGATCCATCATCAATGAAACGCTGAAGGCGCAGCATATGCTGGCCGAGGACTACGGGATCGACGCGGACGTATGGAGCGTGACCAGTTACAAGCAATTGCGGCGCGACGCCATGGATACCGAGCGATGGAACCTGTTGCACCCTTCGGAAAAGCCCCGCGTACCGTACATATCACAATGTCTGGCGGAAACCGGAGGCGTTTACGTCATGGCATCCGACTACGTCAGGACGCTGCCGGATTCCATCGCACGGTGGGTGCCGGGTCCCGCGGTCTCGCTGGGGACGGACGGTTTCGGCCGGAGCGACAGCCGACCGGCGTTGCGGAACTTCTTCGAGATGGACGCCCGTTTCATCACCCTCGGGGCGATCAGTGCGCTGGCAAGGAAAGGGGATCTCTCCCCGGATGCCCCGGAACGGGCGATGCGCAAGCTGGAAATCGACCCCGACAAAGCCAATCCCCTCGACGTTTAATCCGACGGCAGGCCGGCTTCGCCACCGCTTCCGAACCTCGGTCCGGTCTCCCGATCAGGCATACAATGCGTTGCTGAAGGCGCGGCGATGCCCGCGCGTCGCCGGGTGGTCTTCGCCGAGCATGCCGAAAATGGCTACGCAACTCCTGCGGGCGCCGTCGTCGTCGTAAGCCCGGTTTTTCGTCAGCACCTCGATGAAACGTTCCAGCGCGAGATCGTACTCCGCCTCCCTGAGATGTTCGATTGCCTGTAAGTAGACCGGCTTGACCGGGTTTTCCTCAAGATCCGCCGGCGTGGCCAGGTGCAGGAAGAGACCCGCGATCGTGCGCAACGCGACTGCGGAATCGTGGAATTCGGTACCCGGCTCAATCGATTTCAACAGGTCCAGACACCGTTGCGGATCTTCGCTCAGGCAGGTGCGTGCCAGGCAGACCGCCGCCTGCTCGTTGTCCGGTTCGGACACCAGGACTTTTTCGAGCAGCATGCGGGAAGCCTCGTTTTCACCCGCTTCGAGAAGCCGGAGGGCTTCTTCCAGTTGCGGCGCATGGGGACTCGGCAGGGCCTTTTTCAGCCATTGTTCGATCATGGGTTCCGGCAATGCGCCCGTGAATTCGTCCCTTACTTCCCCGTCCACGAACAACTTGACGTTGGGAATCCCCTGAATGCCGTATTGCGCGGCTATATCCCGGTTTTCTTCCGTGTTCACCTTGACGAGCTTCCACCGGTCGCCATGGCGTTCGGCAAGAGATTCGATCACAGGACCCAGCATCTTGCAGGGACCGCACCACTCCGCCCAGAAATCCACCAGCACAGGGATGGTGTGGCTTCTTTCCACTACTTCGCCGTTGAAGTCCGAAACCTCGTAGTCCATTGCTGTTCCTCACCGTTTCGCGGCTTGCACGGGGGAGCCGCCAGTTGACACCGATGTCGATTCAGTTTATCTTTTTACCCGGTTCATGGGTGAACAGGTTTCATCCGCCAGCGCCAAAGAGTCGGCGATGGGTATCGATCACAATATCTGCCATGTTCTCCCATGTCGTGCGAGACGTATTGAACACGACATGGTAGAGGGTCGGGTCCGTCCAGTCGCGGCCATAGTTGTGATGAAGGTATAGCGCACGCTGGCGGTCCTTTTCTCTGATGAGCTCGGCGGCGCGGTCCCGCGACAGGTTCATCTCATCCATGATCACTTCGGTCCGGTATTCGATCGGCGCGATGAACCGGGTGTGGAAGATGGACATGCTGTCGGACAGGATGCACTGGCTGCCGCGGCCGACGATGATCACTTTTTTTCTGCCTGCCAGCGACTGGATGGTGTCCTGCAGGATCTGGCGATATTCTCCCCGGTCCAGAAAGGTGTTCTTGAGGGAGGTGGGATCCTTCGTGCCTTCGTCGTCGCTCGGCACATAGGGCCAGATGAGGGGTGGAAATTCCGGAGACAGGGAGTACTCGGTTGACGGCGTGAACAGCTCGCCGAGGAATCGACGGATGGGCGATTCGCCGACTTCGTCCATTTGTTCGACGATATCTTCCGAAACGCCGGCGATCTGCGCGATGTCGGCAATGAGTTCCTTGTCCACGCAATCATAGCCGATCCGGTCCGCGACAATCTTCGCGATGTCCTTTCCGCCGCTGCCGTATTCTCTGGCAACCGTTATGATGCTCATGATGGACTCCTTGGCTACGCACAACCGTCAAACAAGAAGGGAAGGCAACCCGTCTACAGTGCTTCGTAATGATTTGCTGAGCGAGACCACGGATTTCCTGGACGCGCAGGGATTTTCAACCGCCCGGTTCGGCGTGATTCTGGGCACCGGGTTCGGGGCGTGCGCACAGGCTGTCGAGCAGAAATCTGTTGTACCTTATCGATCCATCCCCCATTTTCCAGCGACGACTGTTCGAGGTCACGAGGGCAACCTGGTCATCGGTGGTCTGGGTCCGGCATCCGTGATCCTGATGCAGGGCCGAATCCACCTGTACGAGGGTTACGATGTAGGGCAGATCGCGTATCCACTTGAAGTGATGCGAAGGTTCGGCGTCGAAGTCCTGATCATTACGAATGCCGCCGGCGGACTGAATCCCCGGTACGAGGCGGGAGATATCATGGTCGTTCGGCATCACATCCATCCCATCGGTCGAAATCTGCTGGGAGACCAGACTGCAGACGCGGACGGCGGTTCCTGTTACGATGACGCCTTGAGAGAGTCGCTTTTGCAAATCAGTATACAAGGAATACGACCTGTTCAAAAGGGAATTCTGGCGTGGATGCCCGGACCGTCCTTCGAGACCCGCGCAGAAATCTCCCTGCTGAAATCACTGGGTGCGGACGCGGTGACCATGTCCACCGTTCCCGAAGCGCTGGTCGGACGGCGTCTCGGCATGCGAACAGCGGCCCTTTCGTGCATCTCCAATGTCTGGACCGGTCAAAAAGGGGAAACCGCGGATGCGGACGACGTGGTATCGACGGTGGAATCTTCGGCCGGCCGTTGCTCGGATCTGCTGACCGGTCTGATCCGCCGGATGCCGTACCGGAGGTAGATCTGCTTCGATTCTCAGCGTAGTTCGATTTCACACCGTAGTTCGATTTCACAGCGTAATTGTCAAGCGAGCATAAAATGGCCTGGTTTGAACGAAGACAGCGGGGACTGAATCCGCAGAAGCGCAGGGAGATCCCGAAGGGGTTGTGGGTAAAGTGCGACAAGTGCGACGCCATGCTGTACAAGGCCGAGCTCGAACGGGACTACAATGTGTGCCCGCAGTGCGGGTTTCACTTCAAGATCGGACACCAGGCGTATATCTCCCTGATCCTGGATCCGGATACCTTTGTCGAAGCAGACACGGACCTGCGCACGGTGGATCCACTCGAGTTCAGCGAGAAAGAGCATTATCCGGACTACATGAAGCGGTACCAGAAGCGAACTGGCATGCAGGAAGCCGTGGTATCGGGCACCGGTCGTATCGACGACCGGCTTGTGTCCCTGTCCGTCCACGACGGTTCCTTTCTGGCCGGCAGCATGGGCTCCGTGGTCGGAGAGAAAGTAACCCGGTCCATCCGGCGATCGCTCGACCTGGACATACCCCTTCTGGTGGTGGCCACCTCGGGGGGAGCGCGCATGCAGGAGGGCATCCTCTCGCTCATGCAGATGGCAAAGACTTCGCTTTGGCTTAACCGCCTGTCGCAAGAGAAGATCCCCTTTATCGTCCTGATCACGAATCCGACCATGGCCGGCGTGATGGCGAGTTACGCTTCGCTGGGCGATTTCACGCTGGCAGAACCGGGGGCGATGATGGGTTTCGCCGGTGGTCGGGTGATTGAGCAGACCATCGGGTCGAGCCTGCCGGAGGGCTTCCAGACTGCGGAGTTCTTTCTAACCAGGGGATTCGTGGACCAGGTCGTGCCCAGGAACGGGCTGCGGGAGACCCTGATCGCCATTCTGCGTCATTTCCCCGACCGGGAGGAAAGCAGACGGTAGAAACGGGATCGCTGTGACGGGCCTGCGGGCAGGCGATCCACGGCCGTTACGACTCCAGCATGAGTTTGTTGAGCGGATCGCTCGGTACAACCGGGTAATCTCCGCTGAAGCAGGCCGTACAATAACCCGCGTCGGGTTTTCCGTACTCCTTCGAGATCTTCACCATACCCTCAATGGACAGATATCCCAGACTGTCCGCGCCGAGATACTTCCGTATCTGCTCCACCTGGGTCTGCGAGGCGATGAGCTCGCCCCGGCTCTGCATGTCGATTCCGTAGTAGCATGGATGGCGGATTGGCGGGCTGCTGATCCGCACGTGCACCTCGGATGCCCCCGCGCCGCGTATCAGCCGGACCAGTTGATTGAGGGTCGTGCCTCTTACGATCGAATCGTCCACCAGGATCACGCGCCGGTTCCGCAGCACGCCTTGCACCGGGTTGTATTTCAATCTCACCGTAAACTCGCGCATCGACTGGTCGGGATTGATGAAGGACCTTCCCACATAGTGGTTCCTGATCAGGCCGATTTCAAACCGGATGCCCGAATGTTCGGAATATCCCAGCGCGGCGGTCGTCGCCGAATCCGGCACGGCGATGACGACATCGGCTTCCACAGGATATTCCGCTGCCAGTCGACGTCCGAACCGTCGCCGGAATTTGTCGCAGTTCTCCCCGAATACCTTGCTGTCGGGCCGGGAGAAATAAATGTATTCGAAGATGCAGGCGGCGGGCTCCGCTTGCTCGAAGGGGAAAAAGGACTGGATACCCTGTTCGTCGATGACGACCATCTCCCCCGGTTTCACTTCCCTGACGTACTCCGCGTTCATGATGTCGAAGGCGCAGGTTTCCGAAGCCAGCACGTGGGCATCGCCAATGCGTCCCAGACTCAGCGGGCGAAAGCCGCGCGGATCTCTGACGCCGATCAGTTGCTTTTCGGAAAGGAATACGATGGAATAGGCGCCTTCAACCTGACTCAAGGCGTCTGCGATCATGCCGGAAAGATCGGGTTCTTCCGATCGTGCGATGAGGTGGAGGACGATCTCGCTGTCGGACGAGGTACGGAAAATGGAACCGGACTCTTCCATCGACAGGCGGAGCACCCCGGAGTTGCTGAGATTGCCGTTGTGGGCGGTGGCCAACTGTCCACGCTTGTAGTTGACCATGAAAGGCTGTGCGTTGTAGACGTTGGAGGTGCCGGTGGTGGAATATCGGTTGTGGCCGATGGCGATATGACCCTTGAGGTCGTTCACCCGATCGCCATGCTCGTAGGCTTCGCTGACCAGCCCCATGGCCCGGTGGGATTCGATTTGGTGCCCGTCGGAGACGGCCATGCCGGAGCTTTCCTGGCCGCGGTGCTGAAGGGCGTACAACCCCAGGAAGGTAAGCCTTGCGGCGGCGGAGTCGCCGTAGATGCCGAAAACTCCGCACTCCTCGCGTATTTCGTCGTCTCCACACATGGACTCGCCCCGGATATGCTGAACAAGGAATCCCACGAGCATTATATGCGCCGGTTACCCGAAAGTCCAACGCAATTTTAAGGAAAAGCCGGCTTGGCGGATGGATTTCCCATCGGGGCATTTTCGTTGACATGCCAGCGGGCGAAACCTACATTGCACGTGATTTAAATTCATTGATTCGACACACTTCCAAAGGAGCATCAGTCCGTGGAAAGAACGCTTGTTCTCATCAAGCCGGATGCCGTACAGCGCGGTATGATCGGCCGCATCACCGGCCGTTTCGAAGGCAAGGGCCTCAAGGTCGCGGGGCTCAAGTTGATGCAGCTGACCGACGGCATACTGAACGAACACTACGCGCACCTGTCCGACAAGCCCTTTTTCCCCCGAATAAAGTCCTTCATGCAGGCGACCCCGGTCGTGGCGCTGTGCCTGGAAGGCGTTGACGCCGTGGAAGTCGTGCGTGGTCTGTGCGGCGTGACAAATGCGCGCCGGGCGGCTCCGGGTACGATCCGCGGGGATTTCGGCATGAGCGTGCAATGCAACCTGGTGCATGCCTCCGATTCCCCGGAGACGGCGCGGGCGGAAGTACCCCGCTTCTTCTCCGAGGACGAACTGTTCGCCTATGCGAAGGCGGATGATACCGTCGTCTACGCAAGCGATGAGCGGTAGGCATCCTTAGCGGTAGGCAATCTGGCGGTAACACCTACCCCGGTCAGGTATGGATATTCTCACCGGTACCATCGAACGCATTACCTACCAGAACGAGGAAACCGGCTATACGGTCGCGCGGCTCCGTCCCGAACCGGACGCCTGCCGGACCGCGGAGGACCTGGTCCGCGCCTCCTCGCGCGACGGACTGCTGACGATAACCGGCGAGTTCGCGAAGATTGCGGCGGGCGAACGGGTCGAGGTCGGCGGATACTGGGTAACCCACAAGCAATACGGCAAGCAGTTCAAGTTCGTCGAAACCAGATCGATCCCACCCGCGACCACGGACGGCATTCGAAAGTACCTGGGTTCGGGGCTCATCAAGGGACTGGGGCCTGCCAAGGCCGCCATGATCGTCGATCACTTCGGGGAAGACACCCTCCGGATAATCGAGAAGACCCCGAAACGGCTGTCCGAAGTGCGCGGCATCGCGAAGAAGACCATCGACCTTGTCCGGTCCGGCTGGGAGGAGCAGAAGCACATACAGGAGGTCATGCGGTTCCTGATCGGTCACAACGTCAGCATCGCCCACGCTGCAAGGATCTACAAGGCCTACGGCGGCGAGGCCATCGGACAGGTCACCGAGAATCCGTACCGGCTGTCCACAGACATCCGAGGTATCGGTTTCAAGACCGCGGACAAGATTGCCATGAACCTGGGGGTCGACCCCGGTGATCCGGCCAGGGTCCAGGCCGGCATCCGGTACGTGCTGGAGAGCCGGGCCGAGGACGGCCACGTCTATGTCCCCGTTGAAACGCTCGTAGAAGAATGCATCGGCTTTCTCGACGTCGAGCCCGCCGCCGTACCGGTCGGTCTCGAAGCGCTGATCCAGGCCGATGTCGCCATACGCCGGAATGACGCGGTGTACCTGGAGCCCCTCTTTTTCGCGGAACAGGGCATCGCACGGCACATCGCGCGTCTGCTCGATCATCCCGGCATTCCGCCGTCCGCGGAACGTATCGACCAGCATATCCGAAACATGGAAGAGGAAGGCGATATCGTCTTCAATGCGGAGCAGCGGGAGGCGATACGCACCGCTGCCATCCAGCGCGTCATGGCGATTACCGGCGGACCCGGAACCGGCAAGACGACCTGCGTGCAGGGCATCGTCCGGTTGTTCCGCCGCGTAGGAGCGAAGGTCGTGCTGGCCGCGCCGACGGGCCGGGCGGCCAAGCGGCTGTCCGAAGTGACCGGCGCCGAAGCGAAGACCATCCATCGGCTGCTGGAATTCAATCCGGGCCTCATGGAATTCGGCCGCAACGTGGACAACCGGCTCGAAGCCGACCTGGTTATTCTCGATGAGTCCTCCATGGTGGATACCGTCATGATGAACGCCCTTTTGCGGGCCGTGAAGACCGCTGCCCGTTTCGTCATGGTAGGCGATGTCGACCAGCTGCCGTCCGTGGGCGCCGGGAATGTCCTCAGGGACGTGATCGACGCCGGCCACACTCCCGTGGTTCGCCTGACCGAGATTTTCCGCCAGGCACAGGAAAGCCACATCGTAATGAATGCCCACCGCGTGAACCGGGGCGAGATGCCGGATACGAAGAACCGGAACGCGGGCGATTTCTTTTTCATCAACGAACCCGACCCGGCGGCCGGCGCCGACACGATCGCCGAATTATGCACGGACCGTCTACCGCGCAAATACGGACTCGACGCCTTCAACGATATCCAGGTGATCACCCCGATGTACCGGGGCGATATTGGTGTGGATCAACTCAACCGGCGCCTTCAGCAAGCGCTGAACCCCAGAGGGGCGTCATTGAAACGGGGCGACTGGGAACTGCGCGAGGGCGACAAGGTGTTGCAGACCCGGAACAACTACGGCAAGATGATTTTCAATGGAGATATAGGCCGCATCGCCCGCATCGACCCCGAAGCCCAGACGGTGGACATCTCCTTCCACGAGACCGTTCAGTATGATTATGGGGAATTGGACGAACTGACCTTGGCCTATGCCATCAGCGTCCACAAGAGCCAGGGGTCGGAGTACCCGGCGATCATCCTGCCCCTCTACAGTACCCATTACATCATGCTGCAGCGAAATCTGTTGTATACGGCGCTGACGAGGGCCAAGGCGCTGGCCGTGCTCATCGGGACGCCCAAGGCGCTTGCCATCGCGGTGAAGAACAACCAGGTCGTCGAACGGGACACGGGGCTGCGGGAAGCGCTCGGCGAAACGGCCACCGCCCGGTCCGGTGTCCTGCCCGGTCTGGCTACATGAGGTCCGGGATGCGAAATACACCTTGACAGGGATAGCTCGGGTCCTTTTTCTTCTGGCTTGACAATCCGCATGCAAGGCGCAAGTTTCTCACGCGATTTCAGTATTCTTGGTTAGTTTCAAGCTATTGGCGTTCAATATGTTACAGAATTCAGGCGCTGTGTCGATTGAGGGAGCGTTCCGTGTCCGTTCGTGACGAGGAACTAAAGGAAGACAGCCCGGCGCAGTATCAGAACCCCGACACCGCGCTGTTCGGAGAAGCGGACGAACCATACCGGTCCGGCTTCAATCTGAAAACGATCTGGGCTTGCCTGTTCGTAGGTTTCGTCATGCTGCCGGGGTCGATTTACCTTAGTATGGTGACAGGAGGGCAGACCGGCGCGGCGGACTGGGTCACCGTCATCCTGTTTCTCGAGATTGCCAAGCGCTCCCTGGTAAAGATGTCCCGGCAGGAGATCATGATCCTGTACTGGGCGGCAGCGGGGCTGGCGGCCGCGGGAAACGCCATGAACACGGGCATCACCGGCGGACCCTTCGCCCATTTGATCTGGGAGCAGTACTACAAGCAGTCGCCGGAAGCCACGGGCATTGCGCAGCTGATCCCGGTCTGGGTGGTGCCGACGCTTGACTCCGGTGCTTTGGCGAGCCGGACGTTCTTCCACATGGACTGGTTCATACCCGTCCTGGTTCTCACCGCGGTGACGGTCCTGTTCGCCGTCAATTCCTATTCGATGGGGTACATCCTCTTCCGCGTCACCAACGACGTGGAACGGTTGACCTTCCCCTTGGCCAGGGTGCATGCGGGCGGTGCCACGGCGCTGGCCGAAACGTCGCAGAACCGGGAGGGCTGGCGATGGCGGGCATTCAGCATCGGATCCGTGATCGGCGTGTCGTGGGGACTGCTGTACGTGATGATCCCCATCCTGTCCAGCACGTTCCTGGTGACGCCCATTACCATTCTGCCGATTCCCTTCATCGATTTCACCACCAGTCTGAAGGAAGTGCTGCCGGCGACCATGGTGGGCATCGGTACCGATCTCGGCACGCTCGTCGCGGGATTCGTCCTCCCCTTCTGGGTCGTTATCGGCACCTTCGTGTCCTCGGCCGTGATCGCGCTGATCGCCAACCCGCTGCTTTACCACAACGGCATCCTGACCACGTGGGAGCCGGGCATGTCGCTTATTCCCACGCAGATTTCCAACAACATCGATTTCTGGCTCAGCTTCACGATCGGCGCTTCCCTCGTCATCGGCATCGTGGGATTCACTGCGACCGTCCGGACCATTCTGAAATCCAACCGGGAGAAGCGAAGCGAGCCGGACCGGACGGCGGATGCGCGTTCGATGCCGAAGGGCCGCGGCGATCTGCCGATCTGGATCGTTTTCATCTTCTGGTTCCTCAGCACGACCGGCTTCGTGATCATTCTCTACATTCTGATACCGTCATTTCCGTGGTGGATCAGCGCCATTTTCGGATTCCTCTGGTCGCCGGTGTTCTCCTATATCGGGGCCCGGATGATCGGGATCACCGGTTCACCCTACGGTTCCTCCTTCCCCTTTGTCAAGGAGGCTTCCTTCCTGCTGTCCGGCTACAAGGGTGTCGACATATGGTTCGCGCCCATCCCGATCTTCGAGCACGGGAAGGTGGCCGAGACGTTCAAGCAGCTGGATCTCACCAAGACGACGTTCGGCAGTGTGATCAAGCTCACCGCAGTGACCACCGTGCTGATGTTTGTCTGCAGTTTCATCTTCTATTCGCTCGTGTGGAAGCTCAACCCGATCCCGTCGGCCGCCTATCCGTACGTGCAGAAGATGTGGCCCCTCAACGCCGCCATGCGGACCATCTGGGTCAAGTCCACACTGCCCGGTGGCCTCACGTTCATTTTCGACATCATCAAGATCGAGTATATTGTGGCGGGCCTCGGTATTACGGGGGGGCTCTTCGGGCTGTTGACCCTGGTAGGCGCATCGCCCCTCTTCTTCTACGGCCTGGTCGGCGGTCTGGCCATGCCGCTATGGCAGACGTTGCCGACCTTTTTCGGGGCTATTCTGGGGCGCTACTATTTCTCCAAGCGTTTCGGCGAAGACAAATGGATGGCCTACGTGCCCATTGTGCTGGCCGGCTACGGGGCCGGCATCGGACTCATCGGTATGATTGCCATCGCCATCGCGCTGATCTCCAAGGCGATTTCCCAGATCGTATATTGAGGCCGTTCCCGGATTCGATTCGGGCTGGCAAGTCCGTTGTGGTCGTTGATCTGTAGTGATCGTTTAGTGGTAATCCCGAAGAGGTGCCACCGCATCGGCCACACGGGCGGCAATGTCCCGCGGCACGCGCGGATTGAACGGTCCGCCCTCTCCCGCCGAAATGTCTTCCCAACCCCCGATGATCATCGCCTCGATCACGGCCGAGTAGTTGTATTGCCGGCTGTTCATGAACCGCAGGTGTTCGAGGGCTGAAACAATGGCCTCCATGCGGGCGGAAGCCGCGTAGTCCGCTCGCCGCTGGGCGTTGTTGATCTCGTCGACCGCACGGGCCGCGACGACGGCGATACCCGAGGTGTGGCCGCGGGCGCCCAGTTCGCCAGCGCGCGTGCTACGGTCGCCGATCCCCCACATGACGATGCCGGCGTCGCCGATGCCTTCGATGAGCGGGGCGACCTCGTTCTCGCTCGTACCCACCTTGACGCCCACTATGTGCGGCGAATCCCTGACCAGGCGGATGATCGGGTTCACGTAGTCTGCGGATCGCATGTACATAAGGAATCGGGCGCCGTGCGCTTCGCCGAGCCGTTCGGCGAAGGCCATGTAGTCCTCGTAGACCGCTTCGTGGTCGGCCACGCCGGTCAGCGGCATGATCAGGTATATGTCCGGAGAACGGGAAAGGGCCGATTGCCGGCGAACGAGTTCCTCGGCCTGGTCAAGGGGATTGGGCACGATACCGGACATCAGAAATCCGTCACCGTCCATTGCCTCCCCGGTGGCCTCGATCACCCGCATCTGGTCCTCGAATGAGAAATGGTGGATCAGGCTGGTGCCGGCAATGCCGATGACCCGCATCCTGCTGCCGTCGAGGTGGTTGTTTTCCATCAGGTACCGGATGTTCATACGGTGTCCGTCGAGGTCGACCGCGCCGTTGCGGAAGGGTACAATGGGAATCGCGGTTACGGAATTCAGCGTGTCGTACAGTGCTTCGGTGTGCATGGATCGGGGTCCTTTCAGCTGGCGAGTGGATCAGGGATTATCGGGTGGATCAGGGGATCATCGGGTCGGCTCGATGTGCTTCCAAAGCCCCGGGTGCCAGGCTCAGGCCAAGGCCCGGACGTTTGGACACTTCGATGCAGCCGTCCACGATCCGCTCCGCGGGCGTAACGAGATCTTCGCGCCAGGGCACCTGGCCCCAGGCGTATTCGAGGATGAGAAATCTGGGGTGAGACGCCATGATCTGCACGTGCGCGGCGACCGTGACCGGTCCGAAGGGGCCGTGCGGTGCGGTCCATTGTCCCCTGCATTCGGCGATCGCGGCGATCTTCTTCAGTTCGCCGATGCCTCCCGCGATCGTGACGTCGGGCATGACGACGTCCATGACGTCGGTGTCGAATAGCGGCCAGAAACCCTCAACGAGCATGGCGCGTTCCCCGCCGGCAATCCGCCATCCTGTTTCCTTCTTGATCTGCCTGTACCCATCCAGATTCCAGTCCTCCACCGGCTCTTCCAGCCAGTACAGATCGAGACCGCGCAGGCCGTCGGCAACCCGGCGTGCCTCTTTCAGCGAAAAACGCCCGTAGCAGTCCAGGAGCAGATCGACATCCGGTCCTATGGCCTCGCGCACGGCGTAGACGCATTGCAGTCCGTGATCGATCAGCGCGTCGCCGGCACCGAAGCGGCTGTCGAACGGCGCGATCTTCACCGCGGTATGGCCATCGCCAACGGCGCTTGCAGCCTGACGGGCGAAGTCGTCCGGCGTGCCGTCCAACGCGGCTCGGGTGACATTGGCATAGACGGGTATGCGGTCCCGGCACGCGCCGCCCAGCAAGGCGTGCACCGGTACGCCCAGCCATTTTCCGACTATATCCCAGAGTCCCTGCTCGAAGGCGCACAGCGCGTGCACGGCCGGCCGGTCCTTGGGGTTCGGCTTCAGGCTCGCGAACAGCTGTTCAATCCTACGCGGGTCCTTCCCGAGTACCGTGCGCTCGATCTCTGCGAGCGCGCGCAAGACCGCATCTCTCGGCGCCGACGGGTTGAGTTCGCCCAGTCCGCTCAATCCTTCGTCGGTCTGGACATGCACGAACACCCAGTGATGCCGTCCGTTCACGTCCACCGCGTCGAGATCAATGCCTCTTATGCGCATGACCGGTGCATTGTAGTGCCCTGATACATTGCGATGCCCTGATACATTGTGATGCCTCGGCGATTCTCCGGGAGTCGGTCCCTGTTCTCCGGTTTACGGTCTCAGGGACTGTAGACAATGGACTGGTTGTACGGGATGATCAAGGGTTCCGGTCCGTCTTCCGGCAGATGGGAAGCCCATTCAACCGGGTCGTAGTCGCGCGCCACGAAACATGCGTAGTGGGCGGGAACGGCGGTTTTGAGGCCCAGAGAAACCGCGATACGCGCCGATCCGTCGAAGTAGGGGAACTCGCCTTCGTTCGGATGATTGGTCAGAAACCCGATCTGCGGCCGCAGCGCGCGCACCGGAGCCAGGAGGGACTCGTGGTTGCCGAACGTATTGACCGGATCGCCAGAGATGTACACCCGAACCGGTCCCAGCTCGACGACGTAGCCCAGGTGTTGCACGTCGGGCGGCGCGATGCCGTCTTCGGGCAGGCCCGCAGGGGGTTTGGCCCACACTGCGTGCGCCGTAGAGGACCCCAATTCGGCGGTGTCGCCCGAGGTCACGGTCGTCATGCCGCCGGTATCGAAGCCCGCTGTTCTGATCGCATCTATGCTCTCCTCAGGTCCTACGTATCGTACCGATGGAAACGCCCTCGACAGCCGCTCCAGCGATTCCAGGCAGGTGTGATCGCCATGGTTGTGGGTCAGGAGTACGTAATCGGTATGCAGGGTCGCTTCATCGAGTGGCGGTTTGGACCGGACGAAGCGGTCCGCCGGCCGTTCGCGCGGGTAATACGGATCGACCTGGATCACCGTGCCGTCTGGATGCTTCAGGGCGAAAGTGCTCTGTCCGAACCAGTGTATGCCCACGCTACCGGGGGGCACGTGCAGGTCTTCAAAGGGATGCATGCGGGACGTCCTTTCTGAGCGCCGTTGCTCTCGTGTTCATTGCGTGATCGGGGTCTACAGGCACCGAGAAATTAGTGGTTCGATGCAGTAGTGTCAAGCAGGCCAAGCGGATCCTCGCAATGTCGCATAGCACCCCGGAATGCATTGTGAGTCACCCTGATTCATGGCCTTCGACGCACCCTGATTAGACCAGCGGCTTGCACCTCGATTGGCCTTGCTCCGTTCGGGAGGCTTCTGTAGACTGCAAGGACCATGCTGCTATCCCGGTATTTCAAGAAGAAAGGAACAGATGGCGTTTGCAGTGCCCTCCGGGAACGCATGATCGAGGGTCAGATTCGAGGACGCGGTATCGACGAACCCCGGTTGATCGATGCGATGCGCGCCGTGCCGCGCGAACGATTCATACCGGCGGCGTACCGATCGCTCGCCTATGATGACTGCGCTGTGACCTTGGCCCTGGGGCAGACCGTATCTCAACCCTACATTGTCGCGCTAATGACCCGGCTACTTGATCCTGTTGCATCCGACCGGATACTGGAAATCGGCACGGGATCAGGCTACCAGACTGCGATTCTGGTCCGGCTCGCCCGGTCCGTCTACACCGTGGAACGGTTGTCCGTCCTGGGTCAACGAGCAAGGGGAACCCTGGCCTCCCTGGGATACGACAACGTTCATTACCGGCTTGGAGATGGCCACAGGGGTTGGACTGAGGAAGCGCCCTTCGACGGTATCATGGTGACGGCCGCGCCGAAAGTCCTTCCCGATTTCCTTTTCCGGCAATTGAAAGACGACGGGCGGATGGTACTCCCCATCGGCGACGAACTCTACACCGTAACCCGGTCGGGTGAGGAGGCGGCGAAGGTACATCATGGCAGCGTGAGATTCGTGCCGATGGTGGAAGACGAGCCGCTGAGCCATGTATCTTCCGGGTGTTAATCCTGCACCGGCTTTTCGCCCAAGTCCGCCTTGACCCTCTCCTCCTTTTGAATTATATACTTGCAATCCCCGCCGAAAAGTCCTCCCTCGGCGGTATAGTGCGAACAACAGATTGCATATATTCCTGTGTGTGGCAAACCTGTCCAGACCATCCGCCGGTGCTATGGGAGCTGGCCATGTTGGCGATCATTGAGAAGATTGCGGAAGTCGAAGCAACGGTGGGCGAGGGACCGGTCTGGGATCCAGACAGCAGAAGGCTGATCTGGACCGATATCCGGACCGGTCGCCTTTTCCAATACGACCCGGACACGAATCAGAACCGGCAGATGCACGACGGCTTCAACGTGGGCGGGTTCGCCTTCAACGAATACGGCGGCCTCGTCGCGTGCATCTGGGACGGTATCGTACTCTGGAATTCCGATGACGACTGGGTTCGTATTTTTGACGAGACCCATGAAGGCGCCCCGCTGCGGTTCAACGACGTGACGGCGGATCCGGGCGGCCGGATGTTCGCCGGTTCCCTGATCGATGGCAGCCTGGGCAAGTTGTACCGTTTTGATCCTGACGGCAGCGTGGAAGTCATCGAAGAGGGGATTGGGTGCAGCAACGGCATGGGCTATTCGCCGGATGAAAAGACCATGTACTACACCGATTCCGCTATGCGGACGATTTACGCCTACGATTACCAGAAGACGACCGGCTCCGTCTCCAACCGGCGCGATTTCGTCAGGCTGCCCGACACGGCCGGCGTGCCGGACGGGATGACGGTAGATGCCGAAGGTTTCGTCTGGACGGCCGTCTGGTTCGACGGTTGCATAATCCGCTTCGATCCCGATGGCGTGGAGGAGCGCCGCATTGCGCTGCCGGCGATGCAGACTTCGAGCGTCATGTTCGGCGGTCCGGATCTGACGGACATCTATGTGACAACCGCAGGGATATCGTTGGAACCCGGTTCGCCCCTCGATCCGAAGGATTACGACTGGCAGGCGTATGGTGCGCATTACCGCGGGGGCGGCCTGTTCCGCGTGCGCCAGGATATCCAGGGCAAACCCGAATACAAAGCACGTTTCCCCTGGCCGGACCGGCCATCCCGCGTGTGAGATGCGAGTTCAAGGAATAGGAGCCAGATATGGCCTTTGATTACGTCATTCGCGGTGGAGAGGTGATAGACGGGACCGGCAAAACCAACCGTTATGCGGCGGACGTCGGCTTGCGGGACGGCCGCGTAGCGGGGATCGGAGACCTCGCGGAAGCCGAGACCGCCCGGACCATAGACGCCCGAGGCCATATCGTCTGTCCCGGTTTCATCGACGTGCACGTCCATTCCGAGAACTCGCTCCTCGGAGGCCGCGACCAGATGGGCGGCATCCGGCAGGGCGTCACGACGCAACTGCTGGCGCCGGACGGATTCGGTTGGGCGGGCCTGTCGGCCGAAGAAGCTCTGCCTCTGTGGCGTTACACCCAATTTGCCTATGGCGAGCCTCTGGAGCCGGTCAACTGGCCCACGATCGAATCCTATCTGGACCTCTTCCCCGGCCGTTCGCCGGCCAACGTCTATCCCCAGGTGCCGCACTGCGCCGTTCGCGTCAAGGCCATGGGGTGGGATCCGGGACCGCCCGACGCGGACCAGCTGAAGATCATGGAAGCGGAGACCCGCGCCTGGATGGAAGCCGGCGCGGGGTGCCTGTGTCTGGGGCTGGACTACCAGCCCAGCGCGAACGCGCCATTCGAGGAACTGGTGGCGCTCTGCAAGGTGGCTCTGGCATACGACGGGATATACGCCGCCCATCTCAGGTACCAGATCCTGGGTCGGGATCGGGCCTGGCAGGAGATCATCGACCTGCACCGCGCCAGCGGCATTCCGGTACACGTATCCCACGAACGCGTGGACGGCACGACCGGCCCGATCTTGGAACAGGCGATCAAGGACGGCGTGGACATCACCTTCGAATCCTATCTCTACCCGGCCGGCATGACGCACATCACGATGCAATTGCCCATGTGGGTTCAGACCGGCAGCCCAGATGAAGTCCTCGAAAGGATGCGACAGCCGGATACGCGCCGCACGGCGCTTGAGCACCTTCGGTCAGCGAACCTGCCCGACCGGCAGTATATCGGTTATACGCGGTCCGGAAGGTTCGCGGGCATGACCCTGGGCGAGGCGGCACGCAGTGTGGGCAAGGCCAACGAGGAGTTCGCCTACGATCTCGTGCTTGACGAGGACGGTATCCAGGCTTTCGTCATCTTCTGGCCGCTGCCGGAAGAGGAGTGCGAAGCCGTGCTGAACCAGACGGCGCCCCATCCCCTCATGATGGTAGCCAGCGACGGAGTCTACGACTGTCCGCATCCCCATCCAAGAGGACAGGGATGTTTCGCGCAGATGCTCAGGAAATTCGTACGGGAACGTTCGCTGCTTTCCCTGGAAGAAGCCGTATACAAAATGAGCGGCTTCCCGGCGGAACGTTACCGGCTGAAGGACCGCGGCGTGCTGCGTGAAGGCGTTCCCGCGGATGTGGTTGTCTTCGATCCGGACACGGTGGCCGATCGAGCCACTTTCGAAGCGCCGATCCAGCCCCCCGAAGGCATTCCCCATGTTTTCGTGAACGGATTGCCGGTCGTCGATGAAAATGAACCCACCGGCAACCGGCCGGGTCAAGTACTTAAACGGAGATAGGAAGGGACGTATTGTCGTCACGGAGTACGTCATGACGATTATAGACGGGGAGCGCAACCGCTTCCACGGCGTCGAGGTCGGTCCGGAAGCCCTGCCTGACACACCGGATGGATTCGGGGAACGCCTGGATTTCTCGATTCGGACGTGGAGGGAAGAAGGTCTTCAGGTCGCCTGGTTCGAAATTCCGCTTTCCCGCGCATTCCTCATCCCGCTGCTGGCGGATGCGGGCAGCGTCTTTCATCACAGTACCACCGACTACCTCATGATGACGCTCCGCCTGGTCGAAACCGCTTTCGTACCGCTCTATGCGACCCACTACATCGGCGCCGGCGGTGTGGTGATTAACGAAAAGAACGAACTGCTCGTTGTCTGCGAGCGGTTCCGCGGGGGGCGTGCGCCGTACTACAAACTTCCCGGCGGGGCGCTGCAGCCGGAGGAGCATCTTGCCGAGGGCGTTGTCAGAGAGGTTTTCGAGGAAACGGGCGTCCCCACCCGTTTCGACGGCCTCGTCTGTTTCCGGCATTGGCACGGCTACCGCTACGACAAATCCGACATCTACTTTGTCTGCCGCCTCAAGCCGTTGCATCAGATTATCGAGATGCAGACTACGGAGATCGAAGAGTGTTTTTGGATGCCGGTGGGCACCTACATGGGTTCGGAGCATGTCAGCCAGTTCAACAAGCTCATCGTAAAGGCTGCCGTCGAGAACGAGGGCTTGAAGGAAACCTGGGTCGACGGCTACGGCGACCCGGAACGGTACGAGTTTTTCATGCCGGAGTAATTCGATTTGGTTTTTCAAGTTCAATTGAGCGCTCGGTTTCAAAAATCGATCGTCGGACGAGCGGGATTTTCCAATGAGTACTACTTAGCCAGCGCGGTATCTGCATGTCTTTGTTAAACGCATTCACGGCCCCCGAGTATTTGTTTATAATCGCCTTCTTCGCGTGTTTCATACTCTGGGTAATCGTTGTTTTTCGGAAGCAAATCAACTCCATCGCATCAACCGTTACGGTGATCGGCGTTCTAGGGACTTTCTGCGGAATCGCTTGGGGTCTTGCACAATTCGACACTTCGAATCCCGATGAGAGCATACCCCGGTTGCTTGACGGCTTGATGTTTGCCTTTGTGACTTCGATATTTGGTATCTTGGCTTCTGTCGTAATCAAATTGGCAGTTCTGTACGATCAGAAGCGACAAGTCGAAAAGGGACAGGTGTACGCTGCGTCAGGTGCGACTGTTGATGACCTCGCAAAGCTATTGTCCGAGATGCTGAGCAATCAGCAAGCCAATGCGAAAGAAAACCGCGAAGTCCAAAGTGCTGTCGTGAGTGCGTTGACGGGTGATGGTGACAGTACCGTATTAACGCAGTTACAGAAACTGCGTACCAGTTTTATGGACAAACAGGATGAGGTGATCCGTACCTTAAATGCGTTTTCTGAACAAATGGCGCAGGACAATACGAATGCCCTGATCGAAGCGTTGGAATCGGTCATGCGCGATTTCAATGCAAAGATCAACGAGCAATTCGGTGAGAATTTCGCGCAGTTAAACGAAGCAGTCGGACGCTTAAACACCTGGCAGGAACAATACCGTCAACAAGTGGAGAAATCACAACAAGCGTTGGAACAGACTTTGGTAGGCATGGAGCAATCGCGTCAGTCCCTGGCAGAGATCGCGGAACACAGCGGCACGATCGTCGCGGCTTCCGAACGGCTTGAACCTATTCTATCCGATATGCACCGACAGGCAGATTCGTTGAACGGTACGCTTGAAGCATTTAGCACATTGAGCGACAACGCCCGCGGTGCGTTTCCCATTATCGAAGAGAGACTGAACAACCTGACCGAGAGCTTTGCGCGGACCGCTCAGGAAATGATCAGAACATCAAATACAGGAATACAGACCCAACGCGAAGCTTTGGATCGAAACGCCAAGCAGATCGAAGAGATGGCGCAAGCGACCAACGAGCGAATTGAGCAGACGATCTCCACCGCCAACAGCAAACTTACCTCTGCAACCGAACAGTTGTTCCGCGAGAGCACGAGCGCCATGACGGATCAGGTCGCGCGATTGGATGCGGCTTTGCAGGAAGAACTGACAAAATCCATAACCTCCTTGGGTAGCCAATTACTAAGCCTCTCGCAAGAGTTTGTCAAAGACTACACTCCGCTGACTCAAAGTCTTCGGAACGTAGTTCGGCTTGCTGAACAGACAAGCAGTACTTCCCGTAGATAGTATACGGAGTGGCCAAGACGTATGAGTCTGGAAAACTCGACAAAAAGCCAGGAGATCGAAGAGCAGTGGATTTCCATTTCCGACATGATGGCCGGCCTGATGGTGATCTTTCTTTTCATCGCAATCAGCTACATGCTTTTTGTAAGGGCCGAAAAAGGAAAGATAGAAGAAATCGCGGTAAAATACGAAGCAGTACAAAACGCATTGTACCAAGATTTGGAGACTGAGTTCAGGGATGATCTTGACGTCTGGCAAGCCGTGTTGGACAGAGAAAAACTGTCCGTTCGTTTTGAGGAACCGGAGGTGCTCTTTGGACAAGGTCAATCGAACGTTCGACCGGTTTTCAAGGAAATACTCTCCGACTTCTTTCCACGTTTCGTGCGGATATTGAGGAAACCGGATTACAAAGACAGTGTGGTGGAAATCAGAATCGAAGGACATACGTCCAGCGAGTGGTTTGCAGGCGCGGGTCCTGACGAGGCGTACATTCGGAATATGGAACTTTCACAAGGGCGAACCCGTAGCGTGTTGGCGTACGTGCTTCAACTGTCGCCGATAGCCGGAGATCCCATCAAAGGATGGTTGAAGGATCGATTGACTGCAAATGGGTTGTCTTCAAGCCAGCCGATAACGAGAAATGGCGCGGAGGACCTGGAAGCATCCAGGAGAGTGGAGTTTCGAGTGAGGACAAACGCGGAGGAGCGCATCGTGGAGATACTCAAGCAAGGCAGTTCATAATGCGACTGCCGGATTTCCGTAACCACGACGGTTTCAACAGAATCCGCAGAGAAATGGATGCTGCGCTCAGGGATTGGAGGCCCGCTGCTGACTGGACGCCAGTGGATTTGGATAGTATCCTGCGAACTAAAGGAAAGGATATACCGGCAGACAAGATCGAGATCGCAGTTGACGGGACGCTGGAGTACGAAGGCCGCAAGGTCACGTTGTACATCAGGGACCAAAACGTCGTTTATCAGCCTTACAAATTCCACCTCTCGGACTGCCGCACCCTCAGAGACATGCGTGCCGCAAACCGATACGAAAGGTATGTCGTAGCGAGCCGAAATGACGGACAATTCGTGGTCAACTCATTTAAAAACGGAATACTCATAGAAAAAGATGAGGAACAGAGGCTGGCAGTCTGCAGAAATTGCTTGGGCGAATTACGGGCTGCTGGCATAGGCGATTACAGTGTGAGCGACTTCAGCCTAGCGGAGTATTTCGCAAGATTTGGTACGCGAATACAAGTCTCCAAAATACCTGCTCATAACGAGTTTACTGCGCCTTTGAATCAATATCCAACAGAGATGGGGGAGTTTTCAGAAGAAATACGCGAGTTTCTGCAATGGCATTGCGAAGAATGCGGGGTGAATCTCGGCGCGCATCGGAAATTTCTGCATGTCCACCACATTAATGGACAGAAAAACGACAATCGGACTGGTAATCTGCAAGCGCTTTGTATCGGTTGCCATGCCCAATTGCCCAAACATCATCATTTGAAATACAAAGCGGATTACTTTGAATTCCGACGATTGTATCCTGGTGGAGGAACGACCCATGGCCAAAACGCGCCGGCGCAGTAAGAAACTACCCAATATCGTCCTGTTGGGGGTGGATTCCCTTCTGGCCGATCACATGAGCTGTTACGGCTACCATCGGCACACCACCCCCCACATCGACCGTTTCGCCGAGGGCGGTGCGCTGTTCGAAAAAACATACAGCGCGCACATTCCCACGACCAGCGCCTACGCGTCCATGCTCACCGGGCTGGACGCCTTCGGCACCCAGGTTGTCGCCCTCCGGCACAAGGGCGGTCTGCGCGGGGATGTACAGACGCTGCCCGAAGTCCTGCGAGAGCATGGATACGCGTCCACATGCGTAGGGTTCAGCGGCAATCCGTCGTCCCGGGGTTTCGACAAGTACATCGATTATCCGGCCTGGGGCAGCTGGAACGAGGGGCGCAGCCCCAAGGCGCAGAATCTGAACGACGTGGCCATCCCGGAACTGGACCGGCTCGCCAGGCGGCGCGGTCCCTTCTTCCTGTTTCTTCGTCATATGGATCCCCACGCGCCGTATCTGCCGCCGGCGCCCTACGAGCGCATGTTCTACCACGGCGACGAATGCGACCCGAAGAACCGATCCATGGAACCGGTCATGGCGTTCAAGCCCTTTCGCGACTTCTTCGCCTCGTGGATGCCGCCCGATATAACGGACAAGGATTACGTGATCGCCCAGTACGATGGCGCGGTGGCGTACATGGACGCGTGTATCCAGTCGATCTTCAACGCCCTTGAGGCGCATGGCATCATGGACGAGACCATCGTGATCTTCAACGGGGACCATGGCGAAACGCTCTACGACCACGAATGCTGGTTCGACCACCACGGTCTCTACGACGTGACGCTCCACGTACCGCTCATCATTCGCTATCCGGGCCGGATTCCGGCGGGGAAAAGGGTCGGCGGCTACAACCAGCACAAGGACCTCGTACCCACCATACTGGACTTGGCCGGGATCGACAGCGGGATCGCCTTTGACGGAGACAGTTTGATGGCTCTGGTCGACGGTTCGGTTCCGTCTTTTGACAGCGAATTCTACATCACCGAGTGCACGTGGATGCGCAAGCACGGGTGGCGCACGCCGCAGTGGAAGCTGATGGTCGCCTTGGAGCCGGACTTCCATTTCAAGCCCCCGGTCGAGTTGTACAATCTGGTGGAGGACCCAAACGAGAACCATAACTTGGCCGACGAACTGCCCGACGTGGTGAACCTGCTGAAGCGCCGCATGAACACCTGGATCAGGAAACGCGTCCGGGAGACCGGCAAGCGCAATCCCATGCTAACCCAGGGCGACTGGCATGGGCACGCCGGGGTCGGCGCATTCAAGTCCTCGCAGCAAGCCTATGACACGATGCATATCGGCGACCCGAACCAGGCCGCCAGTCTGCAGGCGCGCAGCAGATAGCCTGCCTCGCGGGCAGCCGGTCTCTCGATTGGCGCAGTTTTTCAACCGGCAGCGGGTTTCTTTAAAGGAGTGAATAACGATGGGTTTGAATATCGCGGTGGTCGGCATGGGCGGCATCGGAAACAACCATGCCCGGAACTATCAGGCACATGACGCCTGCACGATCGTCGCCGTTTGCGACGCCCTGAAGGACAAGGCCGACGAGGCCGCGCAGGCGTACGGCTGCAAGGCCTTCTACAGCATCGGCGACCTGCTGGCCAGCGAACTGAAGGTTGACGTGGCCAGCGTCTGTACCGCCGGCGTGGAAAACGGCGGCGACCACTACGCGCCCACCATGGAATTGCTGGGCGCGGGTATCGCCGTGCTGGGTGAGAAACCCATATCGAACGAAATCCCCAAGGCGCGGGAAATGGTCGCGCTGGCGCGGGAAAAGGGCATACGATACGGCATCAACCTCAATCACCGTTTCACACCGGCCGCGTTGCGGGCAAAGGAGTGGGTCGAGGCCGGCCGACTGGGCGAACCGAACATCATCAACATGACGATGTGGATCAACAATCCGAACGAGAGTTCGCCCCATTTCCATATGCGCGCCCTCCATCCGCATTCCATCGACGTGATGCGGTATTTCTGCGGCGATGTGGAGAAGGTGCAGGCCTTCTTCAAGCGGGGCAGGGGACGAAAAATCTGGTCCAACGTCCAGGTCAACATGCTGTTCGAGAACGGTGTGGTGGGCCACCTGACTGGGAGTTACGACGCCGGCGGCAGCTACGGACTGGAAACCTGCGAAGTCGTGGGTTCAGACGCCCGGTTCGTGCTGCGCGAAGCCTGCGAGCAGCTGGAGTTCTATCCCAGGCATTCCAGGGAGGTGGAGTCGTACCAGTACCTGGGTGGCATGATGGGATTTCCCGAAACGTTCGGCACGCGGATCACCCGGTGGATCGAACAGAACCTGGAAGAGGCGGCGCCGGAGGCCATCGATGCGAAGGCTGAGGACGCCCTGCGCGCCCAGTTGATCATCGAGGCCGCCATTTTGTCCTGGGATTCGAATAGCGTAGTGACCGTACCCTATTGATCGAGGAGAAACCATGAAGCTCGGCGCAAATTCTGTGTTGTTCGGTGGATACGACATGGCGACGGCTTTTCAATACCTGGCCATGGCCGGGTACGACGGCATCGAATTATCGGCCATCGATGGCATGAGCGAGCACCTGGTCCTGGCGAACTGGCGCGCGCTCGCACCTGAAATCGGAAGGTTGTCCCGGGAGTACGGCTTGGAACTGCTGGCCATGGAGCAACCGTCGCAGGACAAGGACACTATGGAAAGCGCACTCCAGGCCGCGTCCGAGATCGGTATTCCGATCATCAACTGCGGACCCGGTGGCAAATCGGATGACGAGGAAAGTCTACAGGCTTCCATCGACGCACTCGGTGCGCTGGCGGACCGTGCGGAGACCTACGGAGTAACGCTCTGCGTGAAAGCCCACGTGGGCGCCAGCATCTACGATACGCCGACGACGCTGCGCGCCATGGAAGCCATCACATCGCCCGCTTTCGGCATCGACATGGACCCCTCTCACATTCACCGCGCCGGCGAGAATCCGGTGGATGCCATCAAGGCGGTGCTTCCGCGCGTGCGTCACGTGCATATCCGCGACTGCAAGGGCCGGCAGTCTGGACCGGGCGCACCCGAGGACCAGGCCAACGGCCGCGGTGACATCGATCTGGTGGGCTATGTCAAAGCGTTGCACGCTGGCGGATATGACGGACCATTGAACCTGGAAGTCATCGGGGCGCGCGAGTATGCGCTGGAACAGTGCTGCGTCATCGCCGCGGAGACCCGGGGTCACATGCAGGCGTGTTTGCAGGCGTGCGGGGCGAGGTAGGGAGTAGCGGCAATCGGTCGGTTCTGGAAGGCGTGTGTCCTTGATCCCTATCCCGCGGCTACCGCCTTTCTCATGTAGATTGTCGGCATCCCGTAGACTCCGCCGGCAAGCGACATTGGGCTTTGGTGTTCAATTACAGGCCCCTGACCTATCTTGCTCCGCCAACGCCCATTTGGGACCTGCAATGCTGCGTGCTGCGCAATTTCATTGTCTTCGTAAAGTGCAACCTTTCGGTAACCGTCTTCTAGGGAACTGTCGGTACATGGTTCGTACCCTAGGCCAGCAAACACCTCTTGCAAGCTCTCCAACCGACCGTCCCTTGTCGCCCAAGGAGGCCAGAAATGATCCCCTTCCGGCCACCACCATACCATTTTGTCGCCTGCAGCGTATGCAATGCAATTGTACCGAGTCGAGGGTTCATCTACGATTTCGAATCCATCTTCGTCCAAGTTTGGAAAAGCTTCTACTAGGATTTGTGTCCATCTAAACATATCCATTGGCTTCGCCCCACTTCAACCAAGATTCCTGCATGACCGGCACATTCCCGCGGTCGCTTGGCTTTACTGGGCTGGCGCCGGTGAGTTCGATCAGCGCGTGGAACCAGTGTCCTCCCTGTGTGTTCATTCTATCCAGAATCAAGGGGATGGCCGCTTCACCCATGCTGACAATTTCCCGATGCGCGGGGTGTTCGGCCGCCCGATCGGAATTCGAAAGGATCATGGTCTCCTGCTCCCAGCGATCGGCCAGTTCCTTAAATCGTAATCGATCTGCCGGATCAATGTCCAAGCTGTCCGCGTACTGACCGTATCCGCGCCCGCATACGTGCGGTTCCTGATGGAGAAGGTGGCGCAAACGCGCAAGCTCGTCGGCATCCCAACCCATGGTTTCTGCTACGGCTTCATCCCATAATCGACGCACCTCGCATTCGCCGTCTCGGTATTGCGGTACTTCCACATCCTTGGTTTGTTCCCAGCAGTCAGCCAGAAGCTGCCGGATGCGGGGATCTCTGATGTTCGGAATTCTAAGGTTGGTGGCTTCCGCTGTGCTATAGGTGGGAAAATCAAGCGTGCGCCCGGGATTTCGCATTAATTGCAATCTTCCTGCCGTCGAGTTGATGAATACCGATGCGGCCTTGGCTTCCTTCGCGGTCAGACCCGCAACTGGCATCCAACCGTTGCCAACATACTTTGTGTCACCGGCAACAGCCGCTAGACGACCAGTCGTACTTCGCTGTCCAGCGGTGATGAGCAGATAACCCGCCTTTTCCAGGATACGGTCGGTTTCAGGATAGGTGCCTTCCTCGCTGAGGCTGGTATGCTCGACCCGATTTTTGGGAATCCAATGCTCGTCGGGTTGGCTTTGAATTCGGGTTTGGCCGTCGGCCCCCTTGGATTTCAAGATAGGGAAACTGCCCGGGCCGGCTTCTGCGGGATCGAAAGATCCCCGCAGAAGCCGGCCTGTCGCCGCAGCCGACAGGCCAGCTTGTTCCATCGTCAGCATCTCGGTGTTGTCGGCGAACTTTGCTGCCGCTACGGCCAGTTCGGGCGAACGCCAGATAGCGGCCGTCCAGTCGCCGGCTTCGATCCGCTCAGCAGGCCATTCCGAAACCTCGCCCCAACCATTGGGCATTTGCCCAAGTTGACATTCTGTCAGACAGCGGTGCAGATCATCCACTTCCACTTCGTCTACGGGCATGCGGTCCAAGCTGACAATTCGGGTGGGTGGTCTTGACAGATGCTCGAATTGAGCAAGTACGATGATGCTTTCGTTGATATTGGTATTCTGGCTCAAGTTGATCTGACCAGGCTGGTGGCAAGTGAGGACGAGCTGGACATGATACCGTTGGGCGAGTACTTGGCGTTCCTTGCGACCGGAAGTGGTGGACAGCGCAATGGTGGGATTCACTATAGTAACCACTCCATCGGACCCCTTTTGTAGTTGGCCCGCTAGGGCCACAAAAAGGGGTCCGATGGAGTTCTTGTCTGAGAACTCCATCAGACCGGGGTCCGCGCGCACCAACAGCTCCTCAAGCGCGTCCGCGCCTCTGCGTAAAGCCTGTTGCGTTTCTTTAGGGAATTTCTCGCCCATCTTTGTCCGATTGGTGAAGGGCGGGTTCATGATGACGATTCGGGCATCCTTGGCTGCATCTACCGCGTCTTCAAGATCAGCTTCGTCTTCTCCCGGACTCCACACGCTTTGTGATGCAATTGCCACTTGGTCCACATCCAATCTGCAGTCACTAGGAACAATTGCTTTCTGCCTTAGCAATTCCAAAGTGCCGACCGTCACGCGCTTTGGATTATAAGGAGACGGTCCGTAAGGCATCCGATGCAGCCCCATCTGGCGATAGCGGATGTCGTGGTTTCCTGCGGTCAGCTGGGAGGCGGCGAGTTGCAGGGACACCGGATTGATGTCCATGCCTTTGATGCTCTCCTCCACAGCAAGTTTCTGTAGTTCGACTATCTGGTCATCGTCGGCGCCTTGTGACTTAGCCCGTCGCTTCATTTCGGTGAGCATCGCCGCAAGGAGGGTCCCGCTACCGCAGGCCAGGTCCACCGTCTTGTGTTTTCTCCATACATCCGGGTTGGTCCAGTCCTGCTCGCCGCAGGCGTCCAGAGTAAGCCGGGCGGCGATCGATGCGGCCACGGGTCGAGTGAAAAATGCGCCATCCGAAGCCTGATTTCCCATGACACGATTGAACAGCGGACCTGCATGATCCGCACCCATGTCTGCGTAGGTTTCTGCGATACGTTCCGCCTCGGCCGTAATATGGCGCAGAGCACGCTCCAGTCCGGACAGTTTGCCCGTGTCCTCGACGGCATGTATCGCGTTGACCGCCGGCTCGAGCACGGGCCGAAAATCGTGGCGCATGATGCGTTCCCATTCCCGTCGAACCCGGCGAACCACGTTGACGTCGTTCTTGACCGCCTCCAGGTCGCTGACGCCAGTAAGCCATTTGCCGCTGGCGATGCGTTGGTGAAGCATGGCCGCGTTCATCATCAGGAGCGTCGCGACCGTGCAGCCGTCGGCTTGTTTCCGTCGTGTATCGTCCTTCAGGTTGTCTAGGTCAAAGTGGCGGTCAAGCACCGGCTGCAGGTCGTCGTTCCGTAGTTGAAAAGCGGCTTCCCTGACGCTACTCTCCAAGATGTTCAGGTCTCGGACCACACGGTCTTCGACCAGACCGGACTTGGCCAGCAGATTCATCCTGATCGCGTTTCCGTGGTCTGCGAGCCCGCTGAGCTGGAGCATCTGCAGGGCGTTGTGCTCGCTGGTCTTCTTTTTGGTTGAGTCACCAGAACCCTTGCCGCTAGGACTTACAACTAAGCCTTCGCCCTTGTTGATCATGTCTCGGCCCTTGGCTTTGGTCTTCTTGATGTCCACCTCGCCGCGGGTACCGTCAGGGTTGGGCTTTTTCCTTACGACCGTATCGATACGTACTTCGATACTGCCGTCGTCGTTTATCTTGCCGGCAATGATCTGGGTGGGATCGTCTTGTGGAAGTGGAGATGCGTCCGTTTCACCAACGAGCCCAGGTTGCTCTTTCGATAGGGTACGCAATTCTCCGTTCAGTCTCTGATCGGGCGTGGAATCGCCAGCGTTTTCTCCGGTTGCCGCGCCCGGATTATACCTGATAAAGTGGAACTCCTTCGACAACGTGCTAATACCTTTCAGGACCTTGTGCAACGCTTCTTGTGCCGCGCCGATCGGTCCCGTATGCATCCGGTACTCAATACGTTTTTTTGATTCACTGGCTACGGCGACAATCGTATCCAGGGTTTCCGGAGGCTTTGGTATGTAGAGCTGTAGCAGTTCGGCAAGATTGTCCTCAATGCGTTGGTCGTGCGCCCGCAGAGCAAGGAGAATCTTACCGAGTTCTTCCCATCCTTCTTCCATTTCGCTGGTGCTCAGCCACGTTTCCGGATCTGCGTTGGGCGGAATTAGAATAGGGCAGATAATGTAGCCCATATCCTTACCGGGCGCGATGCGCATAGCCCTTCCTACCGCCTGGATCACGTCGATGGGACTCTTGCGCGCTTCCAAGAAGGCCACGGCGTTTAGCGAAGGAGAATCCGTCCCCTCGCCAAATATGCCCACGTTGATGATGCCGTGCGGTTTGTCTTCAGTGGACTTGGCAAGTCGGAGTTTCCCGTTCTCCCGCGCCGAGACGTTGCTTGATGCGTCTAGGTGTTCCAAGGTGAATCTTGCGGCGGCCTGACCATCCCGATTATCCTGCAGCCAATCCTGCAACCAGTTACGAACAGCATCGGATTGAAGATCCTCAGCCATGTTCTTCGACTTGTCGATGGTGTTCATGAATGCGATACAGGATTTGATTGGTACAGTCCCGTTTTTTCGCGCATGCGTGGCACCCCCCATCGCAAGCGCGAATGCGAGACCGCGTAGGTAATCGGAAGTAGTGAGCGCTCGTCTGCCCTTGCTCTTGGTATTGGACGCGAGCCGGTTTGCCTGCCGGTAGGCCTCTGGATCGTTGACTCCCAGTGCGATGATTCTGTAGTCGGAAAGCCAACCGTTGTTAACGGCTTCCACATAACTTTTTCGGTACAGTTCCACACCAAAGACAGTTTCATCGTCCATGCTACGGACTATCCAGTCGCGGGATCGATTTTGATCAACCTTGGTGGTGTCGTATAGTCGCGGCGTGGCGGTCTGGTACACACGGTACGTCGCGGGAAACGCCCCGTTATCGTGGCAAAGGGTGAAGTCCCGAACCCGTTTCTCCTCCGACGAAAGTTGTGCATTCTGTGTCGGTCGTGTCCTGCGCAGTCCAGCGGTCCGATGCGCCTCGTCACCGATGAGTACCCGCACGGCGAATCTGGATTCTGCCAAGGCTTGGGCAATGCGGCTACCGCTCTGGTAGGTTCCAAATATCACGCTCACTTGGCTGCATTTCTTACATTCAGATATCCAATCCGCGATCTCGATCGGATCGGTGGTTACCTTACCCTTCACTTCGGTCGCGCTTACGTTGCTGTTATCTGCCGTGGGATCGCTGGCCGTACTGCGTGAGTTCTCCTTACGGGGATTGTAACCGGCGGTTTCATCGGAACAAACGGCAAGGGCACGGATATTCGCTTTGGCGTGCTGCAGGTACTCCCGCCTGATCTGCGCGACCAGTGCGATGGATGGGCACATTACAATGGAAAGCTCACCCGGCTGCGTGAGCGTCTCGATGATTCGCAGCGAAATACGGGTCTTGCCGGTACCGCAAGGGAGGATGATCTTGCCGCGGGCTTGGCCCTTCGGCAGGCCGCCGCTTTTGGATTGCTCATGTTCGCGCAGTATTCGAACGCATTCAGAAACGGCTTCGTTCTGCATGCAGGTCTTGGTTTGTTGACGTGCTTCGCCAATCGGGTTCGGTTCACAGTGCGGACAGTCCTCGCGGGTGTACGCAGGCAGTTGTTGCTGCAGTTCGTTGGCGATGTTGACAAGCTTGATGGGTTTTGATATTGGAACCGCGCTCATCGCATTCTTCCCAAGCGGAATATCTCCGTTGACTACTAGCCATCTTTCCGCCCAGAAACTGTCCGAGGACGCGCTTGCAAAGCTGTCGATTTCACCTTTGGCAATCGGTCCGCCCTGCCCGTTTTCGTCCAACTCACGAGCTTTGCATTGAATAGCGACGTACTCACCATCCCGGTTGACGGCAACTACGTCTATCCCAATATCCTGACTCGTGGTCTGCGGAAGCATCTGTTCGCGCTCGGGCCATTTGTTCCAGGTCCAGCACTGGGCGAGGTCCCAGTCCTTGATGTACGGTCCTGCTTGGGCAGTAAGTTTTTCCAGCCATTTGCCGCCGGTCTGTTGAGGACTGGCCTCAGCGACGATTTGAATGGCCTTTTCTATAATGCTTTGAGGGGTGTCAGCCTGCATGGTCTCCCTCCGTGTCGGCGGCGTAGGATGGGTCGAAAAGGACCTTGATTCTGCTTGATCAAGGCATATGTGCATCACATTAAACGACGAAATTGTGAGATTGGTATCAATGCTGTAGATACGAGAAACCGGTATGTTAGTCAACTTCATTCGCCGTTGATTACCACCACTCTACTTGTTTCCTTTTGTGACTAGGGACGGGGGTCATATATTGTCCCTATTATAGGTCGTAAGGCGATGGACGAAGGTCTTTCGAGGACCGCAGTTTCGACTCTGCGTACTCCTTGAGCAAACAACGATCCCGAGTCAAACGCAGGCCGAATCGACAAGCCATACCAAACCTCTAAAGGGAACCCAAACATGAAAATCACGAAGTTTGAGACTTTTCTTGTCAAGCCCCGCTGGCTTTTTCTAAAAATGCATACCGACGAGGGGCTGGTGGGCCTCGGTGAACCCATTCTCGAGGGGCGGGCAAAGACCTGCGCCCAGGCCGTGGCCGAGCTGGAACCGTATCTGATCGGTAAGGATCCGACCCGGGTGGTCCATCACTGGCAGGCCATGTACCGGCACGCCTTCTACCGGGGCGGTCCGATCCTGACGAGTGCGCTAAGCGGGGTGGAGCACGCGTTGTGGGATCTGGCGGGCAAGGCGCTGGGCGTACCGGTGTATCAGATGCTGGGCGGCCCCACGCGCGATAGGATCAGATTGTACAAAGGCGGCGGGGATCCGACCACCATACGCGACTGGATCGCGAAGGGGTTTACTTGTTTCAAGACCGGGCCTTACTCCGAGCGTCCGGCCCGGATCATCGAGACAAAGGCTTTCGTGGACACGGCAGCGAACCACTTCGCCCGCCTGCGGGAAGTCGCCGGTCCGGACATCGACCTCGCCATCGACTTCCACGGCGCGATCAGCCCGCAGACCGCCAAACTGCTCATCAAGGAGCTCGAACCCTATCAGCCCTTCTTCGTGGAGGAGCCAGTCCAGTGCCAGAACGTCGACGTGCTCGCCGACATCGCGCGGAGTACCCATTTGCCGATCGCCACCGGTGAACGCGTTTTCACCAAATGGGGTTTCCGCGAGATTCTGGAGAAGCAGGCCGCGTCCATTCTGCAACCCGACCTCTGTCACGCCGGCGGTATCTTCGAGGTGCGACTCATCGCAGGCATGGCGGAAGCCCACTACGCCGGCATTGCCCCCCACAATCCCCTCGGACCCATTTCCCTGGCGGCCTGCATTCAGCTGGACGCCTCGATTCCCAATTTCCTTGCGCAGGAGCACACTACGCTGGGCGAGGGCTACCTCAAGAAACCCTTCGTCTTCAAGGATGGATTCGTGGAATTGCCGACCGGACCGGGTCTGGGCATCGAATTGGACGACGATGCCATGGAGGACAAGATCGACCACGACTGGCAGAACGGCGAGAGCTACTTGGCCGAAGACGGATCCGTGGTGGACTGGTAAAGTGAGCGGACGAGCCGCTCACCGGCTTCTATGGCGGCCAGCGGGTCGGGCAGTCCGGGGTTCATCTCCAGACTGGCCGGGCCGTCGTATCCAATCTGGTCGAGCGCGGCCAGCGTGGTTTTCAACGCTTCTTCGGTGAGCACGCCATCGCACAGAGCCCAGTGCAGATCGGACACGCCGTCGTTGTCGTCGAGATGGACGTAGCCCAACTGCTCGCCCGCTTTCGCAATCGCTTCGGCGGGATCTTCCTTCGAGATCTGGGCGTGGCCGATGTCCAACAGCAGGTACAGGTTGTCGTGCCCCAGTCTTGCGATGTGGTCGAGGGTATCCTGTACCGTCGGCAAGGCCTTCCCCGGGAAATGTTCGATGCACAGTTTTATACCGTATCCGGCCGCCGTGTCGGCGAGGCCGGCCACAGACTCCCCGTACCATTTCAACGACTCCCGGCCCTCTTCCTCGCCCGGCAGCAGGTAGGCCCGCCGGATGCCGGTCTCGTGGGCATATGCGATGGCCTGCCTGGTATGTCCGATGGCACCGGTACGGGCGCTGCCGTCCGCCGCGTCAAGCGCGGCGCCATCCGGCATTCCGAAGCCCGTTGCCATGCAGGCCGGCGTGAGCCCGAGGTCCGAGATCAAACGGCGGGATTCGGCTGACCGGAAGTCGAAGGGTCGGTGATCGATATGGCGCAGCCCCGCCTTGGCAATTCGCTCCAGCACGGACGCTTCCGTACCCGACAGAGCCCAAGTGCAGCAGGAAATCGTCATGGACCGGCTCCTCCCCGTTCGTACATCGCGTGATTGAACTGCTGACCCAGCAGCAACATGCCGGTTTCCGGATCCCGGGGCCCGGTGTCGAAGGGATCGCCGGTTGCTGCCATCCATCGCTGAAGGCGCGCTTCGCAATCCGCCTGAATCTGCCGACTGGCCGGATCGCCGGCCAGGTTCCTCATCTCGAAGGGATCGTTCCATCGGTCGAAAAGCAGGGTATCCCGCTGATGCGCGTGCCAACGCGCGTAAACCCACCGGCCTGTCCGAATCCCGCGCCAGTACCCGACCCATTCGCCCCGGTGCGGCCAGCCCGGACCGAGAATCTGCAGATAGACCGAGTCGTTCCGCGGACCCGGATTCCCCGTCAGCACGTGCGTCTGATCCATGCCCTGCACCCCATCCGGTATCGGGGCATCCGCCATCCCCAGCAACGTGGGCATCAGGTCGACGCTGCTTACCAGGGCGTCGCTTCTTGTTCCAGGCGCGATGCGTCCCGCAAGCCGCGCCACGAAGGGAACATGGATGGATTCCTCGTACGGGGTCGCCTTCGAGGCACGGAAGGAAGGATGCATCCAGCGGTCCATGGGTTTTCCATAGCCGTGGCTGCTGAGGTGATCGCCATGGTCGGAGGTGAAGACGACAAGGGTATCGTTCTGGATGCCCAACCGCGTCAGCGCCTCCTCCAGTCTGCCGAACTGGTCGTCCAGCGCGGTCACGTTCCCGTAGTAGTGGGCGATCTCCCTTCGGGCGAAAGCGGCGAACTGCTCCGGGACATTGGGGGGCAGATCCACCTGCTCCGGATCGTAGATATCGTACTCGTTCGGATAGGCATCGTAGGGCCAGTGCGGTGGTCCCCAGCTCAGCACGAGCGCGAAGGGCCGGTCCGCATGTCCCCGCACATGGTCTTCCATGAACCGGATCGCCAGTGCGGTTTCCGTTTCCGGCGCCCACCCCTCCATGTCAAAGGGGCCTGATTCGTTTTCGTAATAGGAGACGTCGTAGTAGTCGTGATTGCAGTCGTAGGCCGCCATGTAATCGAAGCCATAGCGGTTCTCCGCGCCATAGGGTCCATATCCCAGGTGCCACTTGCCGATGTAGCCTGTGCGATAGCCATGGTCTCCGAGGACCTCCGGGAGAAAGGCCTGGTCGCGTCGCAGCAGATACTCGTTGTCCATGACGCCGTTGGCGTGGGCGTAGCGTCCGGTCATAAGCTGACCGCGGTAGGGCGAGCAGATGGGACAACTGGAGAACACCTGATCCAGTGTGATGCCTTCGCCGGCGAATCGATCCAGATTCGGTGTTTGCACGACCGGATTTCCACTGCCGCCCATGGCGGGGTATCGATGCTGGTCGTCGAATACGAAGAGGATGTTGGGGCGGGACATGCCGTGGCCAGGCGAAGGATCTACGACCCATCCAGCGCCTTGCGCATCTCGTCTCCTTCCCGCTGCCAGTAGCTGTGGAGGATGTGCACGTCCGTCCCGATGCAGAAATGGCGGACGCCCAGGTCGAGGTAGTAACGGGCTTCGTCCGCCGTGTTGATTTCCGCGCGCGGGTTCCTGCCGGCGGCCAGGGCTTTTTCTATCACGACGCGTTCGGTTGACCGAACCGCTTCTCTTTGGCCGATCTTGCCCACGCTGACGGAATAGTCGGCCGGTCCCCACTGGATCATGTCGATCCCGTCTATGTCGAGAATTTCATCCAGATTATCCACGGCCGGTCCCTTTTCGATCATGACCGCCACGACAATCTCGTCCAGGGCGTTCACGTAGTCCTGCCCGCCACCGTAGCCCATGTAGGAAAAACGCCGGGTGGCGACGCCGTAGGTCCCGCGGGATTCGGGTGTGTCCGGCCGCACGATATCCACGCAGGCCCGGAAATCGGCTGGCGTGCGGCAGTCGGCGAAAAGCACGCTCTGAAATCCGGAGCCGATAGCCCGCTGCGCCAGGAATCCCCTCGGTTCCTGGTCGACCTTGATCATCAGCCCGAGATCGTGCAGTTCGGCTGCACGGCCGAGGTTGTCCAGATCGTGCAGGTCATAGGGTCCGTATTCACCCACGAATTCGACATAGTCGTATCGGCCTGTATGGCCCGCGAGTTCGACTACGGAAGGCCAGACGGCGTGTATATGGGTGGCCAGCGAGGGTTTGTCCCTCTTGAGGATTTCTCTGAGCTTGTTTGGTCTCATGTGATGAATCTGCCTTTCCCTCGTTCGTATGACAGCCTACGGATGTGTTTCGCGCACTTCAAGGTTGCAAAGTGCGAATGTGATGACGCTTCAATGTTCCCACACCCATGTTCGGAATTACGACTCTTCTGTCTTCAGGGCTTCAAAAGCCTGGATCGCATCTGTTGCCCAATCGATATGCATCTGCACCATGGAGATCTCCCGACGCAACGACAGCGCGAAGTGAGGCGAAGAAGCGTTCTCCACACCGGTCTGCGCCTTGAGAATGCTCGCGTAGGCCTTGGCCTTGCGTCTTAAATCGGTGAGAAATCGCAGGGTTTCCGAACTGCTGGCCGTGTTCTCCATAAAACGGAACCGGAGCATCAGTTCAGCGAGGCGGTCCCGCACATCGGATACGTCGAGTCGTCGCCTCAGCCAGGCCCGGAGTGCCTTCCTCCCCTTCTCGGTCACGTGAAACACTTCGCGCGGCTTAAGTCGGGAGCGATGGACCACTTCGCTGTATATGAACTCGTTTTTCTTGAGCAGCTGTAGCGCAGGATAGATCGAGCCGGGACTGCTGCTGAAGTGGCCGGCGGGCGCCGATTCCATTTCCATACGGACATCATAGCCCGATCGGGGAAGTTGGTTCAGCATCCCGAGCAGCACGTAGCCGAGCAGGGTGGGTGTGTACTGTTTGGCCATAGTGCTATGAAAAGAAATAGTACGAATCGATCTAAATAAAACTATCTCAATACGACTCGCCGCGTTTCAATTGCCCGTCCGGCGAACAACACCGCATACTGCCGCTAGTCGCGGTCTTTCGCTATTGGTCTTGCGCGATCTGCTGTTGCCGTTTCCGCCAGACCTCGAACTCAGCGGTCATCTCCGGCGTCCAGTCACGGTCGATCTCGCCTGGCGTGTATGTACCCTCGCGAAGCTGCTGGTGTCCCCATGCGTCCCGCATCCGGGTTTCCTCTGATTCGATGACGACCTGTTCCGCCAGGTGCGGCGGAATGAAGATGACGCCTTCGCGCGTTCCAAGCACGATGTCTCCGGGTACGCAGGTTGCCTCGAGTCCGATACGAACCGGGACGTTGATGCCGAGCAGCGTGACGTCTGCGATGGCCGTGGGATCGACCCCGCGGATGTAGGAGGTCATGGGGATCTCGTAAAGCCGCTGCAGGTCCCGGATGCCTCCGTCGATCACCATGCCCGTGCCAGTCTTGGCATAGATGGAATTGCCGAGGTTGTCTCCGGCGAAGGTTCCGAACTTGACCTTTCCGAAAAGATCGATGACGATAACGTCATCGGATTCGAGCGTATCGATCACCCAGGAGTTCTGACCGCCGATGCAACCATGCTTCGTGCCGTCGGCCTGAATGGCGGTTTCCACATCCGGACGCGTGGGCACGTACACTCCGGTCACCGCGCGGCCGACCAGGGTGCGGTCGGGATGGAGGATCTGCCAGTCTCCCGCGAACTGGTAGTTGTATCCCTTTCCTCCCGCAACGCCCCAGGCTTCCTCGATGGTGACTTTCTTCATGCGTTCCAGAATGCTGTCAGGCACGATGGGACGTCCGTCCGGCCCCCGTTCGCCATCCCACTGCGAGGTGACGGCTCGCGTGAATTCCGGACTGCTCAAACCAATCATGTAGGGCTCCTGTCTCGTTGTCGCCAGCGGCCTGTTGTTTCTGTTTTACGCAGCATGTCCGAAACGGTTAAGACCGGTCTGCACTCGGACTCCTGCAGCACACCCGCCTGCGCAAAAACACCTGAACGAACGTCCTACCTGCCTGTCTGCGGTCCCAGCGTCTTCAGATCGATGAAGGGCATGGCCTGACCGATGACCTGGGGGAAATGACCGTCCCATTTCTCGATCGCCCGCAGCTGCAGCAGGGTCGGCGTGATCGTAGCGCGCTGCAGGCGTTGCGCCTCGGCCTCGGCCTGCGCCTGGGCAACCTTCTGTTCGGCCTCGATGCGGATGCGTTCCAGGTCGCGCTGCGCTTTCAGCGCCTGCTGCTCGGCCGTCTGCTTGGCTTCGATCGCCAGATTGAAGGTCTGCGAGAAGGCGAAGTCCACGATGTTGAATTCGTCCACAACCATGTTGAAGGCGCGCAACCGGCCCGTCAGCGATTCCTTGATCTGTTCCTTGACATCCGCGCGCCGCGTGATCAGTTCCTCCGCGGTGTACTGGGCGGACACCGCCTTGACGGCTTCCTGCACCGCCGGATCGATGACCCGTTCCTTGAAGAAGATGCCGATTTCCTGATAGACGGTGTTCACGGCGCCGGGATCGACGTGGTAGTTCAGGGCGATGGTCGACGAAACCGTCTGCAGGTCCTTGGTGGAGGCTGTGGCGGCCGTTTCCGACTTCTTGATCTTGACATCGACTGGGATTACATCCTCGATGAAGGGCAGCTTGAACTGCAGGCCTTCGGGCAGGATGCGGTCTTGGACGCCGCCGAACTTGCTGAATACCACCCCGCGTTCGCCGGCTT
Organism: bacterium; assembly: GCA_965200485.1. Taxonomy (GTDB): domain Bacteria; phylum JAAXHH01; class JAAXHH01; order JAAXHH01; family JAAXHH01; genus JAAXHH01. Next base: position 853,215 of record CBDAUD010000002.1, on the reverse strand, counting down.
CGATCACGGCGAAGGAATTGTACAACAGCAGCAGCAGGACGACGCCTATGGCGATTTTCAGGTACGGGATGTTGCTGCCGGGAAGCTGCTCCCGGATATCGTAGTCAGACATTTCGAATCCTCCTTGCACGCAATTGAGATAACGAGAACGCGCGATTGAAATGGTTCGTATATTGAATTGGTTTCACGAATTGCAGTGGCTTCAGACATTGAGCTGAATCAACACTTTGAGGGAATCCTTGGCGGCAGCGGTGATCTCCATGCCACGCTGTGTTTCCGATAACGGAAAACGATGGGTCACGACCTGTTCGGATGTCACCACACCGGCCTCAATCAGGTCCAGCGCCATACGGGTGTCGCGGGGACCGCAGGAATAGCTGCACACGATTGATACGTCTTTAAAGTACAGGTCGAAGGGTCTGAAGGCAAGTACATCCTCCTCGGGTGAGGACATGAAGAGCAGTACGGTACCGCCTTTGCCCACGCAGGTCAGCCCGGTCTGCATCGCGGGTATGCTGCCGGGGCCGACAATGACGGCATCGGCCATCACGTCGCCGGTGAGTTCCCGCACCGCGTGGACAAGGTCATGTTCCCGCACGTCCACGACGTGGTCCAGGCCGAGTTCGCGCGCCTTGTTCAGGCGAAAGTCGATCCGGTCGGCTCCGATCACCGTCTTTGCTCCGTAATGCCGGGCGACGATCCCGTTCAACACGCCCATAAGCCCCAGCCCGATGACAAGCACGATGTCGCCGGGACGGACGCGCGCCCGTTCGATCGCCTTCACCGAACAGGCCACCGGTTCGATCAGGGCGCCGTCGTCGAAGGAAACCGAATCCGGCAGAATCAGGGTGTCGTGCCGAAGATTGATCTCGGGAACCCGGACATACTCGGCCACGCCGCCCGGGTCGAGCCGGGTTTTCTTCCAAGTGGCGCACATGGTGAAATTGCCGCGGTGGCAATGACGGCAGCGATGGCACGGCGCGTGGTGGTGTATGAAAACGCGGTCTCCGACGGACAGGCCCTCCACCTCGTCCCCCAGTGTTTCGATGACGCCGGCCGGCTCGTGCCCGATCACGATCGGCACCTTTCGCCGGATGTACCAGGGTGTAACGTCGCCGCTGCATATGCCGCAGCTTCGCATCTTCACGAGGGCGTCGCGCGCCGTTATGGCCGGCGCGGCCATCTCCTCGATCCGGATGTCGTCGGTGTCGTAGACCCAAGCTGCTTTCATGGAGAACCTCTCGGAATCAGGGAATGACTGCGTACTTCATTACTTTCGTCCCCGGGAAGTTTCGAAAAGTTTCCGGCACTTCCTCCAGCGTGCGATCCCCTGTAATCAGCGGGGTGACGTCGAGTCGTCCGTCTGCAAGCAGACGGTAGGACTTTCGCACGGCTTCCGGGGTAAAGTGAAAAACACCCTTCAGCGTGATCTGGTCGTAGTGAAGCCTGGCGGTGTCGTAGGTAACCGTTGTGCCGCCGGGACACCCCCCGAAAAGGACTACGCAGCCGCCCCTGCCTACCATGGTGACGGCTTGCTGCCAGACGGCAGGCAACCCCGTGCATTCGAAAACGATGGACGACCCGTAGCCTTCCGTGGCGTCCAGCACCGCTTCGGTGGCATTCACCCTGGCGCTGTCGATGACAATGTCCGCCCCGACCCGTTCGGCCATCTCGAGCCGGTAGTCGTGACGTCCCGAGACGATAACCTGTTTCACGCCCATTTCCTTCAGCACCATGACATGCAATAGACCAATGGCCCCGGCGCCGATTACGACCGCCGAGTCGGCCGACTCGGCAGGGGCCTGGCTCACGCCGTAGACCACGCAGGACAGCGGCTCCAGCATGGCCGCCTCGCGATAGTCCAGCTCGTCCGGTTTGGGGTACATGTTCATCTCGACCACCCGGGCCGGAACCCTCAGGTATTCGGCGTAGGCACCCAGGACCATCCTTTTCGGCAGGGTCGGACACAGGTTCTGAAGCGATCGGCTGCAGTACGCGCATGCACCGCAGGGCGCCGTATGGACGGACATGACCGGTTGCCCTGCGGAGAAGCGTTCCACCCTATTCCCTTTGTCGACGATCACTCCGGAAAACTCGTGGCCGAAACGCGTCGGCGGTGGCATGAGGTGATGCCCTCTCCGGTAGGCCTTCAAATCGGTCCCGCAGGTCAGGGCGGACTTCACCTGTACGACCACGTCGCCCGGTCCCGCGACGGGCATGTCTACATCGTCGCGGGTTTCGATTTGTCCGGGTTCAACGAGTATGCATGCGCGCATCAGTGCGTATCCGAAACGGCCGGTTGGAAAAACTGGAACGGGTAAGACTCGACAACCGGCACGGGTTCGTCTTCCGGTCGTAACGACCGAACCGCAGGCCGGGTTTCACGGAACGTATTATACGCCCCTGTGCGTGCGAGCGCAAGGACAGGCGTCGGCACCGGAGGCGAATATCCGGCCGGGTGATTTGTATTGACAAGGATGCAGCGGTCCGGTATCGTTTTTTCATGCTGATCTTCGACGGCGACTACCCCATGGCATACAGCGGCATGGAACTCAACAGGGACGTCACCCGTTCACTGGCGCAGATACGCGCCACGGGGGATGCGGACGATGTCGCCTTCGCCTGTCTGCCCGAGATGCGCCGCGGCCGGGTTGCGGCCGCCCTGATGAAGTTCACGGTGCGCCAGGAGCGGGAGGGCAGCATAATACCCGGATTCCGGGGTACCGCCTCGGTCTACGGCCATGCCCGCGGGCAGGTCGACTACTACCACATGCTGGCGGAACAGGGGGAAGGCGTCGTACTCACCGACGCGGAGGCCCTGGCGAACCATATGGCAGTCTGGGAGGAGGCGTCGGAGACGGCCGAACTACCGGTGGGGTTCATCCTCGGCATGGAAGGCGCCGATCCGATCCTTTCGCCTGATCAGGTGCATGAATGGTTCGGGATGGGAGTCCGCGTGGCAAGCCTGACCCACTACGGCCCGGGTAACTACGCCCATGGCACGGGTTCGGTGGGCGGCCTGTTCGCTCCCGCCAGGGAGTTGCTGCGCGAGATGTCCTCCTGCGGCATATTGCTTGATTTCACGCACCTATCGGACGAGAGTTTCTGGGAGGCAGTGGATTTGTACGAAGGTCCGGTCCTGGCCAGTCATCAGAATTGCCGCGCACTCGTTCCCGGCCAGCGACAGTTCTCCGACGAACAGCTCCGTATCGTCATCGAGCGGAACGGCGTGATCGGTGCGTCCATGGACACCTGGATGCTCTGTCCGTGGTATACCCTTGACTGGTCGAACACCGGGGGCTACAATCGCCGGGACCATTTCCGACGCGAAGACATCTCTCTCGCCCACGTTGCCGACCATATCGATCATGTGTGCCAGCTGGCCGGCAATGCCGATCATGCGGCAGTCGGCGGCGACACCGACGGACAGGGCGGCATAGACGGGGCGCCCTGCGACGTCGATTCCATCGCCGATTACCAGGGGCTGGCCCCCATCCTCGAAACGCGGGGATATACCCCGGAAGACATCGGGAAAGTCATGTACGGGAACTGGGTTCGGTTCTATACGGAATTTCTCCCGCAGAGCGGCTGACGGGTTCGCCCCGGACGCAAGCCTGCGTATGCTCAGATACAGACTCGACACCGCCTCAAGCTTCGTGATCAGACTCATGCTCAGACTCAGGCTACATCTGATGCGTCGCGTCCTGTTCGTCCTGTCCGTCCTTCCCTTCGCGTATCTGAGTGGATGCGGCGTCGAGGACACCACCCAGGATGCCGACGGCCAGACCTGGATCAATTCCATCGGGCGTGCGCTACCGGACGATGCGGCGCCGCCGGATCAGCAACGCTTCCGCTACATGTTCCGCGAACCGTCCACCCTGGACATCAGCGTGGCCGCGTATGAAGCGGACGGCACCTACTTCGCCTTCGAGCGCCTGGTGCTGCTGGACGAAAACAACGAACTCGTCCCGGCGGCGGCAGATCGCTGGGAATCTTCCGAAGACGGCCGAACCTGGACCTTCCATCTGCGTGCAGGCGCGAAGTGGAGCGATGGAAGGGAGGTTACAGCCCGGGACTTCGCTTATTCCTTCCGCCGCATGCTCGATCCGGCCAGCGGAAACATATACGCTTTTCTCTACTATGTGATCAAGAACGGACGGGCCTTCAATCAGGGCGAACTCGGGGACGTGGAGCAGGTGGGCATCCGCGCGGTGGACGATCGCACTTTCGAGATCGAGACGGAGGGCCCCTGCCCGTACCTGCCGTACATTGTTTCCTTCATCACGTCCTCGCCCGTTCCAAGTTGGCAGGTGGAGAAGTTCGGCGCGAAGTGGACCCAACCGGAGCACTGCGTTTCCAATTTCACCTACAGACTGGCTGAATGGAATACGGGCTCCGACATGACCTTTGCGCTGGATCCGAATTACAACGGCCCCCACAAAGCGCTTCTCGAGGAGATCATCGTCAAGTTCATCGGCGCCCAGCGGCCGGGCACGCTGCCCTACGAGAACGGTGAAGTCGACGCCTATCGGCTGGATCCCATCGACTATGAGCGAGTGCTTCAGGACCGTGAACTGGAGCGGGAGATTCACCGGATGCCGGAGTTCACGACCTGGTATCTGTTCTTCCAGACCCGGCAACCTCCCTTCGACGACGCACGCGTGAGGCGGGCGATCGCGCACGCCATTGATCGGTCGGCGTTGACCGGCACGGTGCTCAACGACCTTGCCATTCCGGCGTACTCCATGCTCCCACCCGGTTTCCCGGGGTATTCGGCGGATCAGTTCAAGGCGCACCAGGCTTACGATCCCGATGAGGCGCGGCGGCTGATGGCGGAGGCCGGCTATCCGGACGGACGGGGCTTTCCGAAGACGGAGTTCTGGCTCCGGGTCGCCGATACGGGTATCAACCGCATCGCGGGAGAAGCCGTGCAGGCCATGCTCAGGGAGACGCTGGGTATCGAACTCGAAATCAGGTATCAGCAGCGCAACATCTTCAACGAGCGCCTGTTCCAGTGGGAGATCCCCATGGGCATGCTGGTATTTGTCTACGATTACCCCGATCCGTCCAATATGCTCGGTCTCCTCTGGCGTTCCCAGCCAAGAGGATACGCCCGGCACGACTGGCTGCATGCGGAGTTCGACGATCTGCTCGACCGGGCCAATACGCATATGGATCCGGCGGTCCGCTACGACCTGTATGCCCGCGCCGAGCGCATCCTGGCGGAAGAAGCCGGCGCCGTATTTCTCTTCCATCCCGTGATCACGGAGCTGCGAAAGCCCTATCTCCGGGGGGTCAAACAGGACCGGGACGGCCGCGTGGTGCCGATCATATCGATTCAGACGGTGAATTTCACGGAAATGTACATCGCCCGGCGCTGAGTCGGCCACGATACGCGCAATCAGGACTGCACTCGCCACGGTACAAACGCGGTGCTTATGAACAGGAACGACGTACTGATCATCGGCGGCGGCGCGGTGGGCGTATGCGCCGCGTACTTCCTGCGTGAGGCCGGATACGGGGTTACTCTCGTGGAGCGCGCGGAGATTGGTTCCGGTGCTTCGCACGGCAATATGGGGCTTGTCGTGCCCAGCCACAGCGTACCGCTCGCGGCGCCGGGTGTCGTATCGCAGGGGCTCAGATGGCTGCTGAAGCCGGCCAGCCCATTCTACATCAAGCCACGGCTTGACCCGGCGCTGATCCGGTGGCTCTGGGATTTCTGGAAGGCGAGCAGCGAAAGCCGCATGCGCAGGGGGATTCCGCTGATTCGGGACATGAGCCTGAGCAGCCTTTCGCTCTTCGATGAACTCAATGAACTGGACGGGGTGGATTTCGACTATCAGCAGCGGGGTGTGGTGGCCGTGTACGGAACACAGGAGGGTTTGGATGACGGCGAAGAGGAATTGCACCTTCTCTCTTCGTACGGACTTGAAATCGACACACTATCACAGAACGGCCTGGCCGAGGCGCTCCCGGGGCTGAAGCTGAATGCGTTGGGTGGTCTGCACTTCAGGCAGGACGCTCATTTGACGCCCGGAAAGTTCGTGCGTTCATTGGCCGACCACATAGCGCGGCTCGGTGTGACGGTGCTCACGCAGGCGGAAGTAACGGGTTTCAAAATAGAAGAAGAACGTATCTCGATTGTGCACACGACTCGGGGCGACCTCGCGGCGGGAGAGGTGGTGCTCACGGCGGGTTCCTGGTCTCCCGCACTTGGCAAGCTCGTCGGCGTCCGGCTGCCCATTCAGCCGGCAAAGGGGTACAGCGTTACCCTGAGACGACCGTCCGACTGGCCGGAAACTCCCTTCATGCTCTCCGAGTCCCGCGTGGCCATCACGCCCATGGGCGACATGTTGCGCATCGGAGGCACCCTGGAGCTGGCCGGCATGGACCATACCATAAACCACCGGCGTGTCAACGCGATTACCCGTGCCGTATCCGGGTATGTCCCTGCATTCGATATCGGCACGCATGAGATCCTGGAGACGTGGTGCGGGCTGCGTCCATGCACGCCCGACGGCCTGCCCTTTCTGGGTCGGGTTCCGGACATCCGCAACCTCATCGTGGCGGCCGGCCACGCCATGATCGGCGTATCCCTCGGGCCGGTGACGGGAAAGCTGGTGAAACAGATCATGGCCAACGAGCAGCCTGATATCGACCTCGATCCCCTCCGCCTGGACCGGTTCGTCGCTTGAGTGAACATGCGTGATTCAAAGCCTGCGGGCACCTCGTCCGGCCACCCCTTTTCGGCCAGGCCCCATGCCACGCTCGCTCGGCTCTCCTTCCCCGTTCTGCTCTCGCTCATCGCGGAACCGCTTACCGGTCTCGTGGACACCGCCTTCATCAAGCAGCTCGGCGCAGAGTCGCTGGCCGCTCTCGGGGTAGGAACGGTCGGTCTATCGGGACTTTTCTGGATATTCAACTTCCTCGCGATCAGTACCCAGACCGAGGTAGCGAAGGCCGAGGGCGACAACGATCGGGCCCGGTCCGTTTCCATGAGCAGCCTGGGGATCATCACGAGCACGGCGATCGGGCTCCTGATCATCGTCCTCGGCGTTCCACTTACTTCATACCTGGCCACACTGCTCGGCGCCTCGGGCACGATCCACGTCGGAGCCGCGGATTACATCTTCTGGCGTTGGCTGGGCGCGCCCGCCATCCTGATCACGCTCACGGCCTGCGGCGCCTTGCGGGGACTCCAGGATATGCGCTCGCCGCTCTGGATCGCCCTCGGCATCAACGGGATCAATGTCGTGCTCGACCCGATCCTCATTTTCGGCGCGGGACCCGTACCCGCCCTGGGCATCACCGGTGCTGCGTTGGCCAGTATCGTCGCGTACTGGATCGGTGCGGTCTGGTCGATCTGGATCGTGAGGCGGAAGCTGGGCTGGTCCTTCCAGGTCGATTTCGGCGCGGTTGGCCGACTGATGCGCGTCGGCGCCGATCTCTTCATACGCACTGGCGTACTGAACCTGTTTCTCCTCTTGACGACCCGCGAGGCCACGCACGGAGGGGCAGACGGAGGGGCAGACGTAGGGGCTGCGCACCAGGCGATCAGGCAGGTATGGATGTTCGGCACTTTCGTACTGGACGCCTTTGCCGTCACGGGTCAGAGCCTGGTGGCCTACTTCCTCGGGGGAAACAGGATCGGAAGCGCGATGAAAGTGGCGCGTATCGTGTGTCTTTGGAGCGTATGGTCGGGATGCCTTCTGGGGCTCATCCTGTGGCTGGGGAGCGGAGTTGTCGTCGATCTGCTGGTCCCCGCGACCGCGATAGCCAGTTTTCACTCAGCTTGGATCATTGCCGTAGTCTTACAGCCAATGAACGCATTGGCTTTTGCCACCGACGGACTGCACTGGGGTTCGGGAGACTACCGGTATTTGAGAAACGCCGTGATCCTTGCCACCGGCGTGGGGGCCGTCGGTCTGCTCCTTGGCCCCCGGAGCCTGGACTGGATCTGGCTGATGACCGGAGCCTGGATCGGCGTCCGTGCAGCCCTGGGCTTGGTACGGATCTGGCCGGGCGTGGGGAACAGTCCGTTCAAGGTGACGGCGTGATGGACATGCAGGGCGCCGGCACCACCCGCCTTCCGGGCGGATCGGCGCTGGTCGCCGGTGCATGAACTACCACGGAAACGCGAATGTCGGCTGGTTGGCGTATCGTTCCAGAGCGATTTCGAGCCGGGCGCCGGCACCGGGCGCGAGCCGCAGTTCGAGATAGTCGCCGACCACTTCCGCGGTCCGACCGCCTTCTCCTGCTGGTCCGCCTGCCACCGAATACGATTTCAACACATGCTCCCGGTAGGCACCGCCCTGCAGGACGACGTCCGCGGACGTCACCGGATTCGTGTTCACCAGCGTTACCGTCGATCGCGTATCGCCGACCGTATCGACGAGCGCCGCAACGTCCTCGGGCAGCCCGCATCTGCGCCTTACGGGATCGAAATACCGGAACATGCAGTGGACAGCCTGCGCTCGCTTCGGCGCGGGACCGCCCATGGTCAGCTGAAACAACGCGCCTGGTACCGCGGGATTGAGGGCGTTGGTATTGTCGGACAGGCGCGTATCCGGCGTCATCGGATCGTTGCGAATCTGTTCTATGCGCTGCCGGACGGACACCAGGTCGCCGCGCAAAGCCGCTTCGGGGTAGCCGGGATGCGTGCCGGCCAGGTATTGTATCCATGCATCGTCGGCGCAGCGCTTCCGCGTTTGCTCCGACATCGACCAGTACCAGGTTTCCATCGCGCCGACCCGGTAGGGTTCCGGGGTGAAGTGGTACCATCCGTCGTCTCCGTACTTGTCGGGGTACACCATCCGGCCGTCCTCTTCCCGTCCGTTCTCGTTGATCCGGTCAATCATCTCGCTCCACAGCCCCGCGTAGGACCGGTCCCCGGTTAGCAGCAGCGCGTGACTGAATCCCGCCAGGCCCAGATGGATCGTGTCGCGGTGCACGGTCCGTCCATCCTGAGGGGCGACCGTCGTGAATCCCCAACCGTAGCACCCTCCGTACCACTTGCCGCCGCAGGCGCCGCCGATGGTGCCGTCCACCCCGACATTGGTGGGGATGATCCCGCCGTTCGCCCGGGTACGTTCCGCCCATGCGTCCACGTATTCCAGGATCCAGTCCCGGTACTTGCGCTCTCCCGTAAGCGCATAGGCGTTGAAGGCGAGCCCCGTTGCCAGCATGTTGGAGGGATGGTCGCCGATCACGTCGGTGTAGTCTTTGAAATGAGCCAGCATCTCCTGGTAATTGCGCTCGCCGTGGGCGAAGACGAAGCGACCCGCCTCGATGGGATCGCCCGCCCAGTCCAGTGCCGTGGCCTTGCGGAGCATGGGCCCGCGGCTCCCGTTGAACAGGCTGCGAATGATCCGGTGTTCCGGGTCGTAGTTCCGCGCTCCGGGGTCCTCGTTCATGTAGAAACCGGCCCACTGCCGCACCCGCCGCTCGAATGGCTCCGCGTCCGGGTTGCAGAGACCGAGGTCGCCGAAGACCGACATGCTCTCTCCGTTGTGCAGCCAGTCGAACATGACGGGAAACTCCTTGTAGTACATCCCTTCCCTGCAGAAGGGCACGTCCACCGTCTTCGCCTCGGAGTATTGTTTGATATGGCCGTCCTGTGCCAGATTGCTCAGGGAGAGCAGCTCCTCAGGACCGCCCATCATGTAGAGCATGGGCCAGCCTGTCAGGTTCTCGATGGCATCGTCAGGCCCGTCGTTGCCGCCCCAGCGGGGCACGCAGCGCATGTAGCCCTGCTCGTCGAAGTAACGGCTGTAGAAGTACGCGCAGGCCCGGGCCTGCGCTGCCAGGGATTCCTTCTGCAGGAGCGCCCATTCGGGTGGTGGCATCGGGGTAGTGATGGATAATGAAGTCATTGGCTCAACCGTCCTCAAATCCTCTTTCCAATAAGAGATGGATGCCGCAGCATGGTCTGGTACCATCCGCGGCCGGACGAACTGCATGTCGTCTAAAATACATGGTTTCTTGCCTGGTTGCCAATGCAATCCGGCCCGGCGCCTGATGCGCCAGGTGGGGTTTCCCCCAAGCGGGTACGCTGGCCGATATACCTTGACACAGATAGGCCGCGAAGGGAAGATTCAGGGGGTAAACAGCGCCGAGCAGGTCGTGTACGCCGCATTTCTTCATCACATCATCCAACCGAAACACTCTCGAAAGGATCCGGCATGCGCCAGAGCAAGGTCTTAACCAAGCTCCGCTCTTCCGGTTTCGTCCGGATGGCAGGCCTTGGCCACTATCTGCCTTTTTACATCCGCTACGCCGCCCATTTCAAATACGACGGCCTGTGGTTCGACCTTGAACACCGGGCGATGGATTCCAGGGAAGTCCAGTCGGTCCTGTCCCTGTGCCGGCAGCACGACATCGACTGCATGGTGCGTCCGCCTACGCTTGAGCGAACCCGATTGTACCGCTATCTGGAAGACGGGGCCACAGGTCTCATGATCCCTTTCATGTCCACCGAGGAGACCGCCCGCCACGTTGTCGACTGTACGAAGTTCCCGCCCCTGGGAAACCGGGGGATTGACGGCGCCGGCCTCGACGGCGATTTCGGTATAGATGTCTGGAAGGAGGGGGCGTCTTATTTCGAAGACGCCAACCGGGAGACCTTCATTGTCGGCCAGATCGAGACCGTAGAAGGCCTGCGCAACGTGGATTCCATCGCGGCCGTGGAGGGGGTTGACGTGGTCTTCATCGGTCCTGCAGACTTGACGCATCGCCTGGCAACCGATCCCAATATCAACTGGACACTGGACGACGCGATCTCCCGGGTGTCGGATGCGGCCGAACGGCACGGCAAGGCCTGGGGAATCACGGCGGGCAGCCCGGAACAGGTCGCCCAGTATCGCGCCCTGGGTGCGAGTCTAGTGCCCTGGGGCGGCGATTTCAACCTGATGAAGGTGCTCGAGCAGTGCAGCAAGGAGCTCGATGCGATACCTGGCGCTTGATTACGGCGGACATTACATGGCATCTGGAAGCTGAATCGTGGCTGGCAGGGGATCGGTAGCATGAAACAGTCCGTGCAGAAGAACGGTGCAGCCACAAATCCACGGTTCCCGAGCCGGAAGGCTTGCCCGCCGGACACCATCCACCGGTGTCGATCACGATACCGATGAACGCGGGAGACGTCGTCATCTTCTCCACACGTCTCCTGCACAATGCAAGTCCGTGGACCCAGGACCATCCCCGCCTGAACATTTTCCAGCGTTACGTCTTCGGATGGTTTTTCGACCTGCCATTGTATCCGCTCGAGGTACGCCGCGAAAAACTGTTAGACGAGATGTACGAACTGTAAAAATGACCCGCGACGAGAAACGGGTCGTAAAGCGGGTACGGGAGATGCTGGCTGGCTCGTAGAGGGGATTACGAAAGCGCACACTGTCGCGCAACGCAGGTACGGCTCCGGCTACACCGCGCGGATCGCACCGTGTCCCGTGCTATGCCTCGTGGACAGTCGTGCCTACCCGGTGGGCTTCGATGTAATCGCGGTCGATCTCGGCACCGAGTCCGGGACCCTGGGGTCCGGGAACGCATCCGTACTCATCGATGTGCTCCAGCTCATCCGTGAACTCAGGTGCGTACACAGGCGGCTTGGTCTGCCTGATGCCGGGATGTACGAGGCCCAGCTCGTAGTAGTTGCTGTTGCGGACGGATGCCATGATATGGCGGTGTGCGAGTCCGCCGCCGTGGAGCTCCACGTCCAGACCGAATCCCTCGGCCGCGTGGGCGATCTTCATCACGCCGGTGATGCCTCCGTCCTCGTAGACCCCGGATCGCACGAAATCCGTTCCTCCGTTGACGACGAAATCGACGTGCTGTTCCAGGCCGAAGATATGTTCGGTCTGCAGGATCGGCGTGGCGATATGTTCCCGCAGCTTCTTGTGGCCAAATATGGATACGCCGCCGTCCTTGTAGGGATCCTCCAGCCAGAAGAACCCGGCTTCGTCGCAGGCGCGGCCCACCTTCAGCGCGTCCGCCCAGGTATTGTATTCGCACGCGGGATCAATCATGAGGTCCAGGTCGTCCCCGACCCGTTTCCCGGTGACACGCACGTTCGCGACCTCCCGCTCGATGGGCGCATTGCCCCATCCGTGAATCTTGAAGGCGCGGTATCCCAGATCCCTGCATTGTTCGGCGAAATCCGCGAAGGCCTCCGGTGTATGCAAACCGCCGTTTTCGTCGCCGTGGTATGTGCTTGCATACGCGGGCAGGGACGTCCTGTAACCACCCAGCAACTGGTAGACGGGGGCATTGTAGTATTTTCCCGCGAAGTCCCAAAGCGCCACGTCTACCGCCCCGATCTGGGTCCTGTCGGTGTGTCGCAGGCCGCGCTTCAGGTCGTTGTAGATCTTCTCGCGCTCAAAGGGATTGCTGCCCAGCAGATACTGTACGGCCGCCCCCGAAGGCGAAGGGCCACCCAGATATTCACCGACTATGTCGAGATTGGTGTGTATCCGCAACAGGCTGCCGCCGAGCCGGCGCCTGGCGCCTTTCTGATACACCAGGTTGAATCCGTTGTAGTCCACCCCCATGTTGTCAACGGTATATTGAAAGGCCACGGTTTCCAGTTTCGTGATTGCGGGTTTCATTCGCGGCGGCCCCTTTGGGATTGAAATCGTGGTCGATTTAGGTTCTTCGCCGGAATGATTTCCGATTTTCCATCGATCCGGCGTCCCAGTTTACCATCTTCCGTTTTGGACAGTTTCAGTAGCTCGAATTTAATTAAAACGAATCGTATTATAGGTTGTTTTCGCCCGTCAGCGTCTCCCCTTCGGCTCTTTACCCGTCTCCCGATCCGGACCGAATTCTATTATTCCATCACTTCGGTTGAACGAAATTTTAGTATCAATTATAATAGTATTTTTTATTATATATTAAATAGAATAGTTATATTCGTACTATATCAAATAAAACATAATATGATGAACAAACGCACACCCTTGTGATGTAGGTTAAACCGGGTCAACGTACCCTTCTGATGTCTCGTATGGCCCCGTAGGGAACCCCGGTTATCCCTACCATCTCCTCGGCCCGACGCACCGTCTCCGCGACATCGGCTTTCAGGTCCTCCGGGTAATACACCTGTCCAGCCCGCACGGTAAGGTGAGGGACGATCATGCTTGTGCCGGTTTCCTGCCGGCCGTGGGCGTCGGCAAACGTATACTCGCCGTCTTCCAGGCTGAAGACGGCGATATCGGCGACGCTTCCCTCCTTCAGCGTTCCGATTTCGTCCGATCGGCCCAGGACGCCTGCCGGATTGGCGGTGGTTTGGCGGACGATCTCCTCGAAATCTAGTCCCATGTTCAGCATTTTCGACGCTGTTTCGGGCAGGCTGTGCACCGGCGAGTGCAGGCTGTAGACGTGCAGGTCCGTACTGATCACGTCTGAGAGAAACCCCAACGCAACAGCCTGTTTTGCAATCTCGAAATGAAAACTCCCGGCACCGTGGCCCAAGTCGAAGAACACGCCACGCTTTCTTGCCTCGTATACCTCCGGAATCACCCGGTCCCCACTGCCAAGAATGTGATCGCCCTTGCCCTGGTAGCAGTGGGTTACAATGTCCCCCGGGCGCAGCAGCTCCAGCACACTAGGCAGGGCGATACCCTTGTCGATGTGAACCATGACGCGCGTGTCGGCCATCTCGGCGGCTTCGATAGCCCGTCTGAGCGGCGCTACGCCATGGCTTCCGACTTGGAAGACGCCCTGCCGGACCTTCACGCCAACGCAATACTGCGGCCACATTGAAATGACCCGGGCCGTGTGCTCGGGATCGGCGTTGTCTATGTCCTGCATCTCGCCGCGCATGGAGTTCAGTAGTCCGATGCTGCTGATATGGACAAAGGTGAGTACTTCGGTTCGGGACGGTTCGATGATGTATTCGAGAAAACCGCGCAGGTTGGTCCATCCCGGGCTTCCGGCATCTACGATGGTCGTCACTCCGGTTGCCAGGCAGAGGGCGTCGGCCTTGATCCCGAAGGTCGTGGCGCCGGCGTAAACGTGGGCGTGCAGATCGATCCAGCCTGGCGTAAGATACTTGCCCGATAGGTCGATGGTCCTAAGCGCGGCGGCTTCGAGATGCTCGGAAACAGCGACGATCTTGCCGTTGCTGATCCCTACGTCGCCCTTCGCGTTCTGCTGTCGCGACGGGTCTACGATGGTCGCCCCGGACAGCATCAGATCGAAAGCCATGAGGTTCCTCCGGAATCGGGTCCGATTAACAGATGGGAATACGAATGGGAATACGAACGGACGCGCCGATCTTGATATCTTTCCGCTCAGGAAGCCGGATCTTGATGTCCTGCCGAATATGCGCTGTTCGCGCTGTTGACATTTTCGGAGTATACGCATATCGTCTTGTCGTATCAATAAGACTTAACCCAGTCCAGCCTTCCTGAAGGATGCGCGCCATGGCGGCCGGTTTGACCGAACAACAGATCAGTCAGTACCTTGAAGACGGCTTCCTGCCTGTCGAAAGGCTTTTCGAACCTGCTTCACTCGATCCCTTGATTGCGGAGTTGAACGAGGTCGTCGATGCATGGGCGGAGCGATATTGCACCGAGGGCAGGCTGTCGGAACGGTTTGGGGAAGCACCCTTTGAACACCGGCTGTATCGGATCCACCAAGCGATGGACGGCGACTGCGGGGAATTGCTGACGGCCGTGTCCGGAAAGCGGAAGACCGCAGGCATGTTTCACGTCATGACCCTGCCCGAAATTCTCGGCGTTGTCGAATCTCTGATTGGTCCGGAGATCCTCGTGCATCCCCAGTTCAACTCCCGGGCCAAGCTCCCGGACAGGACATCCGTCGTGGGCTGGCACCAGGACATCGGTTTTCTGGAGCCGGAGGTTCTGAAGACTTTCATGGTCAACTTCTGGGTGCCCCTGGTGGATACAAACGAACAGAATGGCTGTCTGACAGTCATCCGTGGCAGCCACCGCAGTGAACGCCTCCCCTTTGAGGACTCGCCCGAGGATATCCTGCCGGATGCCATGCCGGCCGGTGAACGGGTGGTCTGTCCCATCCCCAAGGGTGGCGTACTCCTGTTGCAGCATACCACGGTACACCGGTCCGCGCCGAACTTCTCGAATCACATACGATGGAGCCTGGATATCCGGTACAGCGACTGGCGAAAGCCTACCGGAAGGGACCAGGTCCGGGGTTTTATCGCGCGCAGCCATGCTCATCCGGAGAAAATCGCAACCGGGCACGAGGATTGGCAGCGGTTGTCTCCGCAAACATGAAACGCGTGTGGTCATCATTAAAACGCGAATTGGCTTGACTCGCTGCATCCCTTCGTATAAATAAACATTCCTAATCCTCGTTCTCCTGACTGAATGCGTTGATCTTACGGGTTCGCCTGACTTGGTTCCCTGGACAGAAATCATGTATCAAACGCCCAACCAGATCGAGAGAGGGATATGAACGCCGACAACTCACCTGTCGCATCCTCCATTCGCTACGAAGCGGACGAAAAGCCGCCGCTGCTTCTGGCGATCGGGCTCGGTCTGCAAATCGCCCTGCTCACGGTGGGCGGTGTGGTCCTGACCGTGGCGATCGTCAGTCGCGCCGGCGGGGCCAGTGAGTCCTATCTCACCTGGGGAGTGTTCGTCGCCGCGGCGATCAGCGGCGTGACCACGATGCTGCAGGCTGTCCGGTTCGGCCGAATAGGTTCGGGCTACGTACTCATGATGGGTACTTCCGGCAGCTTCATCGCCGTGTGCATTACGGCGCTTGCGGAGGGCGGTCCGGCGCTGATGGCGACCCTCATCATCATTTCCTCGCTTTTCCAGTTCCTGCTCTCGGCGCGGCTGTCCCTGCTCCGGCGCATATTCACGCCCGCAGTCTCCGGTACGGTCATCATGCTGATTGCGGTCACCGTGATGCCCATCGCCTTTGATATGATGGCCAGCCTGCCCGACGACCTTCCCGAATCCGCTGGACTGCTCACGGCGGCGGTCACTGTGGTCGTCACGATCGTCTTCGCGCTGAAGGGGAACGATTCGCTGCGGCTCTGGGCGCCGGTGATCGGTGTGGTGGCCGGTACGGTCGTCAGCGCATATTTCGGATTCTACGATACGGCCCGCATCGCCGCCGCCCCGTGGGTGGGACTACCGGAAGGCAGCTGGCCGGGGATTGATCTCGAATTCGGATCCGCCTTCTGGGTGCTTCTGCCCGCATTCATGGTCGTGACCCTCGTCGGCGCCGTGGAAACGATCGGCGACGCCGTGGCTATACAACGCGTGTCTTGGCGTCGGCCCCGGCCCGTGGACTATCGGGCCGTCCAGGGCGCTGTGGCCGCGGACGGCGTCGGCAACCTCCTGGCCGGGCTCCTGGGCACGGTACCGAATACGACCTATTCGACCAGTATCGCGATGACCGAGTTGACCGGCGTGGCGTCCCGGGTCGTCGGGGTCGTAGTTGGCGTCGCCTTTCTTACGGTTGCCATCCTGCCCAAGGCGCTGGCCGCGGTGCTGGCCATCCCGGACCCTGTCGCCGGCGGTTTTATCTTCGTGCTGCTTTCAGTGCTCTTCGTAATCGGGATGAAACTGGTCCTGCAGAGCGGGGTCGACTTCCGCACGGGTCTGGTCGTCGGTGTCAGTTTCTGGTTGGGCGTGGGTTTTCAGAACGGGCTCATATTCCCCGAACTGATCGCCGCCCTGCCAGCCGGCAGCCTGCTTCAGAACGGCATGACGGGAGGCGGTCTGGCGGCGGTCCTGATTACGCTCTTCCTCGAACTGTCCGCGCCGCGTCGTTACCGAATGGAATCCGACTTCAATCTGTCGGCCCTGCCGAAGATCCGTGTCTTTCTGGAAGACATCGCATCGCGTTGGGGTTGGAACACGAGTTCGGCGGACCAGCTCGTGGCGGCCAGTGAAGAAACCCTGCTCGCGCTGCTTCAGCATCGTGAAGAGATGCCCGAACGCC
Source organism: bacterium (assembly GCA_965200485.1). Taxonomy (GTDB): domain Bacteria; phylum JAAXHH01; class JAAXHH01; order JAAXHH01; family JAAXHH01; genus JAAXHH01. The sequence goes on along the minus strand of CBDAUD010000002.1, from coordinate 836,277 downwards.
GTCGTCTGCAACTCGTCGTGCACCGGGAAGCCGGCACGGCCATTCTTGAGATGGTAGGCGCCGTCGGCGAGGGAAACCTTCAAGACCGCATCGAACTACTCAGCAAGGAACGCGCCGTCGAGGAGGCGCCCGAGGAGATGGAAGTCTCTTTGCGCCTTTTACGCCACTTCGCTTCTTCGGTGCACCATCAGCAGTACCACGATACCGATATAGTCACGTTGCGCGTGGATGCCCGGCAGTCAGACGACAACGACCAGCGTTAGCGTCAGGCCAAGGACTCGGCCCCGGGGCCAGCCACGATCAACTCAGGCTTAATTGACTTGAACGGGCTGTCTTTCGACGACCGGCAGTGCGTTGCGGCGTAGTGGTATTGGAGCGCCCTTCGGCGCCGATCGGTTCTGTTCGGGGGGTGTAGTGGTAGGTTTCGCCGTGGAACACGAGGGCGTCCCCGGTATGCATGACGCAGGCTACCGCGTCCCGCTCCCGGGGTGCCGCAGACAATCCGTAATCGTCCGCCACCCCGCCGTGTTCCCCTATGCCTTCGCGATGTGATCCCGGAATGACGTGCATGCATCCGTTCTCGACATCTGCGTCGTCAAGGGCGATCCAGAATCCGAATACGTCGTTTGGTTCCAGTCGGAAGTAGGCATTGTCCTGATGCCAGACCTTCCGACCTCCGAATCTGGGCGGTTTCATCAGCAGCATGCTTTGAAACAGGGTGACATCCGGACCGAGCAGTTCGACGGCTATACCCACCATGCGGGGATGGTGGGCGAGTGCGCGGAACAGTGCGTCGTGAAGGGTCATTCGGAAGAGTTTCCTCACACCTAGTTCCAACTGGCCCGGTTTAACCGTTCCCCTCCTAACGGCGGGCTCGATCTGTACCAGTTCATCGGGAACGTCTGGATACCGTCCCACGATCTCGGTGATCTTTTGCCGAATGGGCTCGACTTCATCGCATGATAGAAACTCCTTCACGATGAAGTACCCGTCCCGGTTGAACAGCGTAATCTGTTCTTCCGACAACATGGTTTCGGCGGCTATGAATCAATCCTTCCAGTTGAAGACGACGCCCATCATGTTCTTTTCCCGCCTGTATATCATTTCATAGGCTTCGTTGATCTGGGAATAATGCATCCGGTGCGTCACCAGGCGCTTCGGCTCCAGCTTGCCGTCGCGCATCAGATCCAGTGTGAAGCGGCACATGGTGCGCCAGTCCCTCCGGTCGCCCCGGTTGGATGGGAACAGATAACCGACTTGCCCGTTGATGGCGATCAGGGAAATCCCCTTGGAATAGAACCATTCCATATCCAGAGGATTGAAGTCGAGCGGTGGCTCCCCCCGCCCGGGCAGGGCTACGATACCAACCCGTCCGTCGGCGCGCACTATCTGGCAAGAAGACCGCAGGGCGGGCCATGGATTGGCCGTGAGAATAACCAGATCGACGCCCTCGCCATGGGTGAACTCGTCCAGTTTTGCGTCCAGGTCGGGATCGTCATGCATGAATGTTGCTTCAGCGCCCATGCGTTTGGCCATTTCCATACGCACCGGGCTGTTCGCGATGCCGATCACCCGGGCGCCGAGACAGGGTCCGAGGCCGAGGACGCCCAGACCGACGACGGCCACGTTCTCGCCGGGCTGAAACTGCGACTTGTAATAGCACATGGCGCTCAGTGTGTACAGATGGCCGTATACGGCGTCCTCGTCATGTACCCCATCGGGTACCTTAACGATTATCTCGTCGTCCCGGGCGATGAATTCGGACTGGTGCGGGTACCGGGAGATGACCCGGTCTCCGACGGAGAAATCCGTGACGGACTCCCCGACCCCTCGGACAACGCCCAGGTTGCTGTCACCGACCCAGCGTGGAAAATCGGGTGCCCCCGGGACCTGTTCGGCGCCCTCGTAATTTCCCCGGTCCGTGCCGATCTTCAGGGCCGAGATGATCGTTTCGACCCAGAGGTCGTGCGGACCGAGGTGCTCCGTGTCCACGGGATGATCTTCGATACGAAGATCCCGCGGACCGTACAGCATGGCGATTTTCATAGATCAGCTCCGATCCGTTGGGCGTAATAGCACTACCTTCGCTTTTTCTCAACCGCCTCTTCGACCGAGTTCCGCAGCGCGTGCCAGTTCTGTCGGACTCTACAACCGAGTTTACCGCGGGCGCTGCTTACACGCGGCGCTTTACACGCGGCGCTTCAGGCCGGAAGGGCAGCAAGGCACCGGTCGTACACCTCGAATCGTTCCCCTTCGTGTTCTTCCGGATCCACCAGCTTGAGCCAGAGGGCGCTGCCGGGTCTGGCCGAGCTGTAGGACCGGTGGCTGCCGATCACGGAGGGATCGCTGCCGTGCCAGGCGACTTCGCCCTCCTGCATGTAGATGAATTCTCCACGGTACCGGTCCACCAGGTCCTTCCGGTGATCGCGGTAGAACAGACCCTGTTCACAGGCCGTGCGCCGCAGCGTATGGATCAGGTCCGGTTCTTCGTCGATATCCGAGTCGAAATGGGCTACCGGGGAACGAACATCACTTTCGAAATCAATCTCATCCAGATCTACCGTCCCGAAACCCCGCTGCGCGGCCACCAGGAGGTGATTCCGGTCGCGGCGAAAGGGCGGCGCCGGCCAGTCGCTGGCCGGGTCGTGTCCCATCAGATGCGCGCCGCAGGCATCGGTGGCCGTAATCTGGTCGCCGGCGATCAACACGTCGCCCACGCGTCCTTCACCGCCCCATTCCCGTCCCTTCTGGCCTACGAGGCCGTCGATGATGTTCAGGCACGGATTCGTGATCATGGCCAGATCCGGAAGCACGTAGGAGAGCCGGATCGCGTGATGAAAGTACGTTCGGACCCGCCCCCTTGGGCGCACAATGGGTGGAAGACCGAAGAGGTTTTTCATGCACAGTGTGATGCCCATGAAAAGATGGTTCTTCATCTTCGCCACGGAAACGACTTCGTCCGCGTCCTTGAACACGCCGCTCAGCACATAGCGATCGAACATGTTTCCTCCGCCCGGCACCTCGTACACCGCCCAGGGCGGACGATTCGAGTCGTCGTACTTGATATCGAAGTCCCGAAGATGGTGGGCGTAGTTGAACTCTTCCGGGGTCAGCTTGTCCGCGGCGTAGGGGTTGGTGTCGGTCGCGTAGATTTCCGCGTCGGTATGTTCCCGCAGCATCTGCAGCACCGCCCGGCACACCGCGTCGTCGACGAGCTCCTGCCGACGGCCCCGGAACCGGGTGACGTTGTCCATGGGTTTCATCATGTTTAACTTGATGACGATCTTCCGGGCTTTCTCGATACGTTTCCAGGTCTCCGTGAGCGGTTCGGTAATGCGTCTCAGCGTCTGGTAGACCCCTTCGTAATCCGTCCTGTGGTCGCAGGCCGCGGCTCGGACTATGCAGGGCTTGTCGGGCATGTCGTGATCTCCGGGTTGGTTCGCGGACGGCAGGTTGACGTCTGGGACCAATATACGACCAGCGGACACGATCACAAGGCTAATCGCCTGTCCGCTACGTCCGCGTCCACTAGGTCCGGCGGTTCAAAAAGCAGCAGACATAACCGGCCTCCGTGCGTTTTGGGTTGTGTATTTGCGCCCGATGTGTCATATTGAAGACTCCTTACATTCCCGCTGACGCGTTTTCGGCGAATCCGAAGGGCGTCGGCTGCTCGGCTGCTCGGCTGCGCGGTACGTCCGTCTCCCGGTATAACCGTGTCCGGCGCCCAGACTATCAGGAAGGTGTACACGAAATTGCGTTTTCTCAGGAAATTCGTACGGTTCGCGGATGGCGTGAACGAACGGGTCGGCGCGATCGTTTCCTGGTTCACAACCCTGCTTGTGCTGACCGTCTGCCTGGACGTGTTCACCCGGTATTTCCTGCGCGCAAGCAGCGTGGCGGTACAGGAACTCGAATGGCACTTCTTTGCCGTGATCTTTCTGCTCGCGTCCGCCTGGGCCCTCAAAAACAACAAGCATGTCCGGGTAGATGTGCTGTACATGAACTTCAAGCCCCGCCACCAGGCGCTCGTCAATCTCATCGGCAGCTTGCTTTTTCTGCTTCCCTTCGCTGTGATCGCAATCTGGAGTTCGCAGTATTTCGTCCTGAATTCCTTCCGGATCGGTGAAGTGTCCCCCGACCCCGGCGGACTGCCCGCCCGCTACATCCTGAAAGCCATGATCCCCATCGGATTCTCGCTGATCCTCCTGCAGGGACTGGCCATGGCCTTTCGCTCCCTTGATCATTTCATACACGGTGGAGAAGATCCCGCGGGTGAGGTTGAAGAGACCTCGCCGGACGGAACACCACCGGCAAAGGCGGACTCGGTTTGATCGAAGCGATGCCGCTCATCCTGTTTGCGGTACTGTTCCTGCTACTCCTGATGGGGTATCCGGTCGCGTTCACGCTAGGCGGCGTGTCCGTGCTCCTTGGGCTGATGACCTTCGGCGCGGATTTCTTCAACCTGTTGCCCCTGCGCATCTGGGGCGTCATGACGAATTACGTGCTGCTCGCCGTGCCCCTGTTCGTCTACATGGGCGTCATGCTGGAGAAATCCGGTCTGGCGAAGGACATGCTGGAAACCATGGCCCTGCTGTTTGGCAGGCTGCGGGGCGGCCTGGCCGTGGCGGTCGTGGTCGTCGGGGCGCTTCTGGGCGCGTCTACCGGTATCGTGGGAGCGACCGTCGTGACCATGGGGCTGCTCAGTTTGCCCACCATGCTGAAACGGGGCTACAGCTCCCAAGTGGCTACCGGTACGATCGCCGCGTCGGGAACGCTCGGTCAGATCATCCCGCCCAGCGTGGTGCTTGTGCTGCTCGGGAGCATCCTCAATGTCTCGGTCGGGGACATGTTCATCGGCGCGGTCATCCCGGGCGCCATCCTCGTGGGCCTGTATCTGGTCTGGATCGCCATTGTCGCCCTGTTCAAACCGGCCGAGGCCCCGGCCATGCCGTCCGAGGAGCTGGCCGCGTTCCGGGAAAGCGGTATGTTCCGAAAGGTGATTCGGGCTTTCCTGCTTCCTCTGGGACTGATGACGGTCGTGCTGGGTTCGATATTCGCGGGTATCACCTCGCCGACGGAAGCAGCGGCCGTTGGCGCGCTGGGCGCGACCCTGCTCACCGTTTTCCAAGGCAAGTTTTCCTATGAAACGCTGAAGGACGTCATGAAGGAGTGCACGCATATCACGTGCATGGTCTTCTTCGTGCTGGTGGGTGCCGAGGCCTTCGGGCTGGTATTTCGGGGGATGAAGGGCGACGCGTACATGACCAGTCTGATCATGAACGCCAATCTGGGCCCCTATGCATTCCTTGCGCTGGTCCTGCTCATGATCTTCATCGCCGGATTCTTCATCGACTTCATCCAGATCACCTACATCATCGTACCGGTTGTAACACCGATTTTTATCACCTTCGGCGTTGATCTGCTCTGGCTCGGTATCCTGATTGCGGTGAATCTGCAGACTTCATTTCTAACGCCGCCCTTCGGTTTCTCCCTTTTCTACCTGAAAGGCGTGGCGCCGCCCGAAGTGCAGACCCGGCACATCTACCGGGGTATTCTGCCCTTTATCGTGATCCAGTTGATTTGCCTGGGTTTGCTGGTCTACGCGCCCGATCTCGCTACCTGGCTGCCGAGCCTGCGCTAGGGCACAGGCGGCGAAGCAACATCCGTCCTTTCAATACCCGATCGCGGCTCCGTCCTTGCGCGGCTCCGACGCGCCGTGGAGCATGTTCGTTTCCGGGTCTATGCGAATAGCCTGATAGCCGCCATAGCCGTGAGCGGAACGGGTCAGGCGGTGGCCCTTCCCGGCGAGCGCCTGGAAGGTCGCTTCACTGATGCCGTCCTCCACGGTCACCCTGCCCCCGTCCGCCTCCATGGGCGCGCCGGTGGGTTCCGCCGAACCGAAGTGCTGGAAGCGCGGTGCATCGCCCGCTTCCTGAACGTCCATTCCGAAATCGATCATGTTGCAGAGGACCTGCGCGTGGCCCTGCGGTTGCATTGCTCCGCCCATCAGGCCAAAGGTGAGCCAGGGCTTTCCGCCCTGCGTCACCATGGCGGGGATGATGGTATGGAAGGGGCGTTTGTGGGGAACTAGGGCGTTGCGGTGGGCCGGATCCAGGGAAAACAGCTGTCCCCGGTTCTGGATGGGGAATCCCGTACGCTTCGGAACGATACCCGATCCGAATCCCCGAAAGATGCTCTGGATGAATGAAACCGCGTTGCGCTTCTCGTCGACCACGGTCATGTAGGCGGTATCCCCTTGCTGCAGTATGGGATCCCCGGCTGGCACGTCGATGGCCGCACGGTCTCGATCGATACGGCCGCGCTGTCGTTCCGCGTACTGCTCCGACAGCAGGGCTTCCACGGGTACGTCCGCGAAGACGGGATCGGCGTAGTACGCGGCACGGTCGGCGTAGACGAGCTTCTTGGCTTCGATCTGCAGGTGCAGCGTTTCCGCCGATTGGCAACCTGTTTCGGCGAGGTCGTAGCCTTTGAGAATGTTCAGGATCTGCAGGGCCGCTATGCCTTGGCCGCTTGGCGGCAATTCCCATACCGTATGGCCCCGGTAGTCTGTGCAGACCGGATCGTCCCACGTCGAGACGTGGTCCCGGAAATCCTCGGGGCTGAACAGGCCGCCGATCTCCCGCGAACAGGACAGAATGGCGTCGGCGGTTTCTCCGTGATAGAACGCGTCGCGCCCGCCGTCCGCTAGGAGGCGGTACGACCGTGCCAGGTCTGGATTTCGGAAGACTTCGCCGGGTTCGGGAGCCCTTCCGTCGGGCAGATAGACCCGCACGGACTCGGCCCAGGGCTTCAGCAGCGCAGTCGAACCGGCCCAGTCTCTCGCGATGATGTCTGAAACCGGAAAGCCGTTCTCCGCGTAACCGATTGCAGGTTCCAGTACCTTTTCCAAGGACATCGTGCCGAAGCGATCAAGCAACCGGTGCCAGCCGTCCACGCAACCCGGTACCGACCAGTTGAGCGGGCCGGTTTCCGGTACGTAGTCATACCCCTGCCCGGCATAGTAGTCGATCGTGGCGGAGTAAGGCGCCCTCCCGCTCGCGTTGAGACCGGTAAGTGCACCGCGTTCGGCCTCCCATACGATGGCGAACAAGTCGCCGCCGATTCCGCAGGACATGGGTTCCACGACGCCAAGCACCGCGTTGACGGCGATAGCCGCATCAATGGCGTTGCCGCCCGCCTTGAGGATGTGAATGCCCGCCTGGGCGGCAAGCGGCTGACTCGTTGCTACCATGCCCGTTGGGGCCATGACGACCGAGCGGCGTGAGCCGCGGTAGGTGTGGGGATCGTATCGCATGATCTGTATGGTGGTTCCTGTCGGAGACGATGTTTGCGTCAGATGCGATCAGCGGAAGAACGTCTCGGCATTGTGTCTGGGCTGATATCCGATCTCTGCCTTTGGCGTTTGAATGTCGAAAATGTTGTACGTATTGTCGGAAATGACGAAGTAATGCCGCGCCGGGGGGAGGAGGTCGTTCCGATGCGCCGTATAGGCAGCATGGACCATGGCTGCGGCATCCTGCTGATGGCACCAGACGGCGAAATATCCGCGTTCCTCCACGATGGGAGTGTTGTCGGGGTTCACACCGCCCCATCGAACCGCCAGTGCGCCGTTTCCCTGGTCGGTCGCGCGTTTCACCCAGGCCTCGACGTGGGCTTTTTCGTGTCCGTAGTCGTTGATCGGGCAGGCGGGAAGGTGTGCGGAGATGGGCGCAGGCCAATGCTTGATCGCATCGAACCTGCGTTCCGCGATCAACGCGTACGCACCCGATTCGAAGAAGCGATAGGCGTCGTCGACCGCGTGCACGGAGCTGGAGCCCACAATCAGGGGTCTGTGCTCCTGCGCCAGCACCGATTCGAACACCAGGTCGGTCATCCGGTTCATGGCGGCGAGGTCGCCCTGTCGGGCGAGGTAGACGACCAGATCGAATCCGGACAACATGGCCCTGAATCTGTCCGGTTCTTCGACGATGTCCATATCGACAAACCGGTCTTCGCCACCGAGATCGCCGGCCTTGTCGGGCGCGCCGGGCAGGTCGATGGAACAGAACCTGTATCTCCCGTCCATCCCGGGCAGATAAGTCCTGAGTCCGGAACCGATAGTCCCTCTGCCGCCGATAAGCAATGTGCTAAACTCCAAGCTATCTCCTTCCCCCAGGTTTCCAATCACCGGTTCAACAGGCTTCCGGCAGTAGATCAATAGGCCTCCAGGTACAGGCTCTTGATTTCGTCGGCCGTGGGAACGCGCGGATTGTTCTGCGGACTCCCCGATGCAAGGGCGTCGGCCGCCATCTTGTCCAGCGCGTTGTCGAGGGCGGTTTTCGTTATCCCGCAGTCCCGCAGTCCGGGAATTTCGATCGTTTCGTTCAGTTCCCGCAACCCGCCAATGAGTTTTTCGCAAGCCTTCGAAGTATCCTCCTCTTTCCCCGCCCATCCGAGTTTTCGCGCCAGGATGGCGTACCGTTCAGGCGCCGCTGCCACGCTGAACCGGGTAACGGCCGGAAGCAATACGGAGTTGCTCAGGCCATGGGGAAGATGGAAGAGCGCACCGAGGGGTCTGCTCATGCCGTGCACCAGGCACACCGAGCTGTTGGCAAAGGCCATGCCGCCCAGGGAGGCGGCCTCCATCATGCCCGCCCTGGCCCCGTGGTCGCCGGGTGTCTTCCAGGCGCGAACCAGATGCTTGCCGACGAGGTCGACACAGGAAAGCGCGAGCACGTCGGTCATCCCGCTCGCCTTGCGCGATACGTAGGCCTCGACCCCGTGGCTCAGCGTATCCACGCCCACGTTAGCCGTCAGCGACCGGGGCATGGACAGGGTCAGCGTGTAGTCCACAAAGGCCGCCGCGGGCAGCAGATGGGCGTCCATCATCATCATCTTCACTTGCCGACGAGTATCGGTGAGGACCGTCACCCGGGTCATTTCGCTGCCTGTGCCGGCCGTTGTCGGGATGGCGAACAGCGGTATGCCGGCTCTGGGTATCCGGTGATAGCCGGCATATTGGGACAGCGGACCGTCATTGGTCGCCATGATCGCGATCCCCTTGCCCGCGTCAATGCTGCTGCCGCCACCCACCGCGATGACGCCGTCGCAGCCAGATTCTCTGAGGATCGTCAACCCTTCTTCGACATTCAGATCCGTCGGATCGGGTGTCACGCCGCCGTAGATCCGTGATTCGATCCCCGCCTGGCGGAATTGGGCGGCGATGCGGGCGGGCAGGCCCTGCTTGACCAGGTAGTCATCGGAGACCACCAGTACGCGCTTCAGTCCGGCGCGCACGGCTTGAGGCGCTGCTTCGTCAGAAGCGCCCGCCCCGCTGATGATCATGGAGGGGATGTTGATCTGTATGGGACCGCCCACGTTCAGGTCACTCCCTTGATGACGCCGCTGTACTGCGTGAAGCGGGATGAGTTCACGACCTCGCTCAAGGCCAGGGCGGCGCCGTGCAGTTCCCCGTAGGTGGTGTAGAGCGGGGTGATGCCCAGCCGGATGTTGTCGGGCATACGGAAGTCGGTGATGACCTGCTTCTCTTCGCGAATCGCCTGGTCGATTCGGTATCCTTCGACATGGCCAAAAGCGACGTGGGACCCGCGGCGTGCGCTGTTCTTCGGGGAATTCAGTGTAAATCCGAGTGGTTTCAGTTCCGACTCCCAGAGGGATATCAGATACTCCGACTGACTGATCGACTTGGCACGGATCGCCCCCACTCCGGCTTCCAGCGCGAGATCCACTCCGGGTTCGATCATGGCCATGGAAAGGACCGAAGGCGTACCCGTGAGATAGCGGTCTATGCCGGACGCCGGTTCGAATGCAATGTCGAAATGGAATTGGTTCCGGTGGCCGAACCATCCCGAAATCGGGTTGATCAAACGGGACTGCAAGTCTTCCCGGACGTACAGAAAGGCCGGCGCACCGGGTCCGCCGTTCAGGTACTTGTACGTAGAACCGGCTGCCAGGTCGACCCCTGCGTCATGACAGGCCATCGGTACGACCCCGGCAGAATGGCTCAGGTCCCAGAGGACCATCGCATCCCTTTTGTGGGCGATTTCGGTGATGCGCTCCATGTCGTACAGGTAACTGGACCTGTACGCGACATGGGAAAGAAGCACTAGGGCCGTATCGTCGTCAATGGCACGGTCCAGGGCGTCTTCAGATACGGCGAAATCGTCATCGGCGGGGAGGACGACCAATTCGTACGCGGGATCTATCAGATCCGCCACACCCTGCAGAATATAGATGTCAGATGGAAAATTGGCCCGGTCGGTCACGATCTTTCGGCGTCCCGGCCGCTCCCGGAGCGCACCGGCGATCAACTTGAACAGGTTTACGGACGTCGAATCGGCGATGATCACTTCATCGGGTTGCGCCCCGATCAGCCCGGCCAACTTGCCCCCGATACGGCTGGAAAGGTTCATCCACTCGTCATTCCATGCGCGGACCAGACGGCTCCCCCACTGGTGCCTTATCAACTGATCCATCCGGGCGACGGACTCCTTCGGAACCCGTCCCAGAGAATTGCCGTCGAGGTAGATCAGACCGGGGTCGTCGATTAGAAAACGGTCCCGGAAACTCTTCAGGCTGTCGCAGCGGTCCAGCTCGCGCGCGCGAGCTGGCGACGTGTCGTGATCCAAACGCTAACCTCGTTGCTTCGAACTATGCGTTCGGGTCTTCAGCGGCTGGCCCGCGGCGTCCCCGGATGCAGGGAACGCGGCTGGGTGTCGAAGATGTTCAGGTCCGCAAAGGCCAATACCCGGGCGAGCGTCTCTCGTCCCCGTATCTTCAGAGAACGGGTATCCGGGGCATCGTCGGCACAGAAGCCCGTCGCCTCCAGGCCGATTGCGTCCGCAAGGTAGATCGCCCGTTCGCAGTGAAACTGCTGCGAGACGACAATTACCCGGTCCAGCCCGAACACCTTCTTCGCCCGGAATACGGAATCCAGCGTCCGGACGCCGGCGTAGTCAAGCATGATGCGGTCCTTTGGCACGCCCCGTTCAATCAGGTCCTGCCGCATCGTAGAGGTCTCATCGTAGTACCGAGAGGAACCGTCTCCGCTTAACAGAATGGAACGGATTCGACCCGCGTGAAACAGTTCGGCGGCCGCCTCGATACGTGCGCTATAGTAGCGATTGATCTCCCGCCGGGCGTACTTGGAAGTGCCTAGCACAAGCGCTACCTGTGTTGCGGGTATTTCGTCTGCGAGATAGTACAGGCGCGCCGTGGCGTTGCGCGTGATGGAGATATCGTTCGCGAGCGTGGCGAAGACACCGACAAATACGAAGGCCGCAAGGTATTTGCCCCATGCCGGAATGTATCGGTGCGTGAGATTGCTTAGCATGGAAATAGACGGGATTGAGAGAATTGGGCTTTCAAAGAAGCAGGATCGTGATTATATTGAGAAAGTAGGGCTCCTGTGGTCTTCCGTCAAGCGATTAACCCGGCGGCCTATTGTTGTATTAATGTTTCGTTCGATGCGAAAACGCGCGACCGGCGGCATGGGCTCGCGTGTGATTCGCATGTTAGCCGTTTAGCGGCCTCCTGCGTATCGGCGCCGTTTGATGTGGACTACGGAGTACGAAGACTATGCTCATACCGCTATTGATCTGGCTGATCCCATTTGCAGAGTCAAACAGCTTGCAGCACGCAGCGCACGATGAATCTGATGGTTCCGGGCAAACGATACTCTTCTATGGCAACAGCCTGACGGCGGGCTTCGGAGTTGATCCGGACGAAGCCTTTCCCGGGCTGATCCAGAAGAAAATCGACGAACTTGGCTGGTCCTTCAGCGTAATCAACGGAGGCGTGGGCGGGGAAACCTCGGCGGGCGGCCTCAGCCGCATCAACTGGGTGTTGCGAAACAGGATGGACGTATTTGTGCTCGAACTCGGTGGGAACGACGGCCTGCGGGGCGTCGACCCCCGAAGCACACGGCAAAATCTTCGCGCGATCATTCGCCGTGTAAGGGATCGTTATCCCGAGACCAGGATCATACTGGCCGGCATGCAGGCCCCCCCGAATATGGGATCGACCTTCACCGAGGCCTTCAAGGCGATTTACCCGGAACTGGCCGAATCGGAAGACACGCTGCTGATCCCCTTTATTCTCGAAGGCGTAGGCGGTATAGCGGAGCTGAATCTGCCCGACGGAATCCATCCGACCCCGGAGGGACACGCGATCCTCGCGGAGAACGTCTGGAAGGTCCTGAAACCCGTCCTCAGCGACCTGCGTCCGTAACCTGCCCTGCATCAACCCTCTGCGCGGAGCACTTCCAGCGGGGACTGTCTGTAAATCCCGGCGCTGGCCAGCATGCCCACCACGATCGTGATCGACGCAATGCCGCCGACCACGGCCGCAACGGGGAGGAATGCCGGAACGAAGGTGATGTTGAAGACGAAAGCGGCCAGTATCCACACGGCGGCGAAGGCCAGCACGACCCCCGTGGCAGCGCCGATCAGCCCAAGGAACAGGTACTCGATCGACATGATCTTGAGAATCTGACTTCGCGACCCGCCAAGTGCTTTCAGCAGGACGCTTTCCTGCATCCGCTGCAGCCGGCTGTTCGTCACGATGCCCACCAGTACGACGATGCCGGTGAATACGCTGAACAATGCCATGAATCGGACGATGAGGGATACCTTGCCCAGGATCTCGTTCAGGGTTCCCAAGATGAGACTGAGGTCGATCATGGATACATTGGGAAACCGCATCAGGGTTTCCTGTTGAAAGCGCGCCGATGTCTGCGGATCGTCGATCCGTGTCACGACCACGTGGAAATGAGGTGCTTCTTCGAGCACGCCCTCTGGAAAAACCACGAAGAAGTTGGGTTGAACCCGTTGCCAGTCCACAGCCCGCAGACTGCCTACAACGGTTTCGATCGGTATGCCCTGCACGTCGAATACGATTTCGTCTCCGATGCCTATTCCGAGTCGTTCGGCTATGCTCTTTTCAAGAGACACCATCACGGTTTCGTCCGGTCCGTCGACCCGGGTTTGCAACGATCCCTCCAGGAGGGTTTCCGCATCCTCCAGATGACCGCGATAGGTCGACCGGTACTCCCGGCGCAACTCCCACCGGGGCGCGTGATCCGTTGAATCCTCCATGACTTCGGCGATAGAGCGTCCTTTCAGGCCGGCCAGTCGCATACTGACAACCGGCGTCTGCTGCATGACGGGCAGTCCGTTGCGCCGAAGCGATTCTACGACTTCCTCCCGCTGATCCGGCTGAATGTCGAACAGGACCATGTTCGACTGCCTTTCCCCCCCGACCTGCGTAATATGTCCGACCACGGAGAACTGGAGCAGGTAGAGGGTGGTCAACAGGAAAGCCCCCAGCCCAAGGGCAACGACCATCATGACGGTCTGGTTGTCCGGCCGGAATAGATTGGCCAGGCCCTGACGCCAGACATACGGCCAGCGCGCCGGCAACAGGCGACGCGCGGCCGAAATGAGTCCGCGGGCGACGAGCGTCAGCAGGAAGAAGGCGGCGATCAGCCCTCCGGCGAATCCGACCCCTTGATGCCATTCGCGGGTCTGGCTGACGCCGAACAGCATGATGCCGGCGATCAGTATGGCAATCAGCACAAGGCGCCAGGGATCCCGAGCGCCCCGAGAAGGCGTCTCGACCGATGCACGCAGCGCAACCAGCGGTGAGATGTCTTTAATCGAAATGAGCGGCAGGAGCGCGAACAGCAGGGCCATGAGCAGACCCAGCCCCAACCCTTGCAGGACAGGAATCCAGGTGTACCGGACCGCCAGTTCGAAAGGCACGAAATCCTGCACCAGACCCGGCAGGACGCCGAGCGTGAGAAATCCCCCGCCTGCGCCGATAGTCGAACCGATCAGACCAATGGAAACGGCCTGGATGACGTAGACGGTGAAAGTATGCCTGCCTTCCGCGCCAAGGCAGCGCAATACGGCTATCGTGCTCCGCTTGCGTCTGATGTAGGTATGTATTGCGCTGGCAACGCCCACGCTTCCTAAAATCAGGGCGATGAAGCCGCTGAGATTGAGAAACCGGTAGAGATTGCCCAGGGACCGCTCCAGTCCGGCCTGGCGATCCTCCACGGTGTCCCAGTCCATGCCGAAACGGGCTGCCGTGTCCGTTCCATGGGTATCCACCAAGCCCTGCACGTCCACGTCGTCGCCGAACTTGAAGAGCGCGCGGTAGGTTGCCCTGCTTCCGGGCCGGATCAGCTCGGTGGAGGCCAGATCACCCAGCGGGATGTAGACGCGTGGACCGAAACTGCTCATGGCCGCCGTTTCGCCTGGCATGCTGATCAGACGTCCGCCTATTTCGAAAGTCCGCAGGCCAACGCGTATCGAATCGCCGACCTCCGCGCCATGCTGGATCATCAGGTTGTCATCCACCAGGGCCGTTCCCTGGGAGCGGAAATGCCGCGCGGCGTCCGGGGGGACCGTCTCCATCGCGCCGTAGTAGGGAAAATCGCCCTTGAGGGCTCTGACCTGCACGAGGCGGGACGACTCCGAGCGCGGGAACGCGATCATGGAAGCGAAACTGGTTTGCCGGGACTGTGTTCCACCCAGGTTTTGCAGGAAAACTTCAGCCGAATCGGAAAACGCCCTGCGGGTGCTTATGTCGAGGTCGGCGCCCAGAAGTGCCTTGGACTCCAGGTCGATCGCAGTCCGCATGCTGTCGCCGAGCGTCCGGATCGAAACGAGCGCGGCCGTACCCAGAATGATGGACGACATGTACAGCAGCAAGCGGCGCCGGTAGGTCCGGCTGTCCCGCCAGGCCATCTTCAGGAGCCAGCTGAGGCGTAACGCCGGGCGTTCGGTCGGGAGGGCAGCGCGCATGGCTATGCTTCCGGGGAATGGGACTGGGGACGTATCGCGGGGGGATCGGCTTTCTCGGGACGATAGTCCTCGACGATCCGGCCCCCGCTCAGCCGAATGATACGCTGCGATTTGCGTGCCAGGTCGAGATTGTGGGTCACCGTGACGAGGGTGGTGCCCGATTCTTCGTTCAGATCGAAGAGCAGGTCTTCCACCCTGACGCTCGTTTCCGCGTCGAGATTGCCTGTAGGCTCGTCCACGAATAGCAGCGCGGGACGGTTGATAAACGCCCTGGCCAGGGCGACGCGCTGTTGCTCGCCTCCGGACAGTTGCACGGGATAGTGCGTGGTACGTTCGGAGAGCGCCACGCGTCCCAGCAGTTCCGCAGCCCGGTCGCGTACCCCCTTTTCGCCGCGCAGTTCCGCCGGGACCATGACATTTTCAAGGGTCGTGAGCGTGGGGATGAGCTGGAAATTCTGGAAGACGAAGCCCACGTGACGATTGCGCACGCGCGCCCTTTGGTCTTCATCGAGCTCGTCTAGAACGATTCCGTTCAGCGTTACCGAACCGGAAGTCGCCCGGTCCAGTCCGGCGCATAGGCCAAGCAGCGTGGTCTTGCCGCTGCCTGAAGGACCGATGATCGCCAGAGAGGCCCCCGGCGCCAGTTCGAAATCGACCTCGCGCAACACGTTCAGCGTGCCGTTGCCGCTCGCATAGGATTTGCACAGGTTCCGGACCGCAAGGATGGGCTGTTCGCTCATGGGGCCTTCGGCTCCTCGTCTGTCCGGTGCGGTTCTGCCCGGTTGGTCCGCCCAGTCCGTTCTATTCGTTCGGGATTCCGTCCCACCAACTTCAGGAGGCGTTCCGGATAATCCGTGATGATGCCGTCCACGCCGTGGTCGATATGCCGTTTCATATGCTCCTCCTCGTTGATCGTCCAGACGTACACGTCCATGTTGTGCCGTTGGACGCCGGCGACGAACCGACCAGTCACCAGGGGCAGGTCCATGAACCTGGGAGGTACCTGCATCGTTTCTCCGCCTGGCATAAAAGCGAAGTCCAGCCGGACCGTGTTCAGTATCCAGAACAAGAGCACTTCGCGGGCGGTAGACGATGTGGCGATGCCCGGATAGTTGGCTCGGACATACTTCACGGGCTCGGCCTGAAACGACGCGACAACCTTCCGCTCCGGGTTCGGACTTGACCCGATGACGCGAGCGAAACGGGTTTTGGCGGCTTCGGAAACTTCCTTCAGTTCGACAATCATCCGGGCGTCGGGGAGTGCGTCCAGCACCTCTTCAAGCGTAGGCACCCTCAGGCCCGTACCCCGATAGGGATGGCTCGCGCCGCCGTCCGCCGTCCAGTTGTAGCCCGCGTCCAGTTCCTGCAACGCCTCCCAGGTCATCTCGTCTACACGACCCGAGCCGTTGGTCGTGCGGTCGACCGTGGCGTCGTGTATGACGACCAGTTCGCCGTCTCGGGTGGCATGGACGTCGAATTCCAGGGCGTCCGCACCGGATTGGATGGCGTTCCTGAAGGCGAACAACGTGTTCTCCGGCCATTGCCCCGCGCCTCCGCGGTGTGCGATGACCAGAAACTGTTCCGTATCCGTAAACGGGTGTGCGGGCATGGGGCGGTTTACCAGTGTGGCGTATGCCAGGGCTACCAACACTATGGCCGCAACGGCGACCGCCAGCCGAACGGCCCACTTCCAGATGAATTTGAGCATTCAGTTGCCACGGTTGATGTTGAAGGTCCAGCGCCGAAGCGTGTTTCTGGTTTCTTCAGCTTGGCCGTTCTCGTCGCGAATCAAGCCTTTCAACGCGAAAAGTCTCCGCACCGTTCCTCTTTTTGACATCCAGGCACGCGTTATCCTGTGTGTTAAATTCAAGTTGCACTGGGTAAAGGACCTGTGCAACGCATCCGTTCCAGACCGGCTGCCTACCGCCCGCCTGCTGTTCTTCGCGTCCTTCCGACCTTGCCGAAGGAAATCCTTTGTTTTCCTACTCATGACATCTCGAGTACGGCCTTGACCACGCCGCTGCCGGGGTCGAGCCACGAAGGGAAATCCACCGGCATGCGTTCCGGTCCCGCCGTGTGGGTTATCCAGGACGAGGTATCGATTCGTCCGGCCTCGAGATGCTCAATGACCCTGCGCAGGTCCGACGAACGGGCGTTCCGGCTGCCGAGCAGGGTCATCTCCCTCCGGTGGAAGTCGGGCCCGTCGAAGGATATGCGCGAACCGGTGATGCCTACGTAGACCAGGCGTCCGCCGTTTGAAACGTAGTCGTGGGCCTTCGCCATGGATCCGGCGTAGCCCGTTGCGTCGAAAACGGCTGTGGGCAGATCGCCATTCAGCAGCCGGCACAGTCTGGTCGGGACCTCCAACGTGTCGGACAGGACCTCGAATAGATCGTAGCGTCGCTTGCAGAAGTCGATCCGATGCTGGCTGATTTCAAGCAGGATCACACGCGCACCGGCCAGCAGGGCGAAGGTCAGCACGGACAGGCCGATGGGACCGGCGCCGATGAGCAGGACGGTTTCGCCTTTCTCGATCGCGGCTCGGTCAACGGCATGGGCACCGATGCCCAATGTCTCCACCAGGGCGAGTTGCTCCAGCGCCAGGACATCGGAACGCAGCAGCTTCGCTGCCGGAAGCGTCAGGAAGTCCCGCATGCCGCCGTCCGAGTGAACGCCCAGGACATTCAGGTTCGCGCAACAATTCGTTTTGCCCAAGCGGCAGGACACGCAGTTCCCGCAGTCCATGTAGGGTATGACGGCGCATTGGTCGCCGGGATGGACTTGGGTCGCTTCCCGACCGGTAGCGACGACTTCAACACCCAGTTCATGACCCAGGATGCGGGGATAGTCGAAGAATGGCTGGGTGCCCTCAAAGGCGTGAAGATCCGTGCCGCAGATTCCGACCCGCCGGACGCGCACGAGCGCCTCGTCGGGACCGGGAGGCGTGGGCTCGGCGGTTTCCGCCAGGATGAATTGCCCGGGTTTTTCGAGTACGATGGTAGGCATATGGTCAGCGCTCGCTTTTCAAGTCAAAATGGCGGAGAGCAGCGTTGGCTTGTTCCGAAACTTGTCAACATACGCTTCGTAAGAGGGCACCAGGCGGAGCCGTACCTTGGTCTGGTGGGCTACCGCGATGGAGTCGAGCCGATGGTTCAGGAACGGATTTCGGAACCGCTCGATGCAGTCTTTCGCGAAGGCGTGCGCGTCTTCCACCTCGTCCGGCAGTGCAGGTACGATCTCCTGTAGCATCAGGTCCCGCAGCCAGGGGCCCACCTCTGCGTGCTCCACGGCCTCCCGGACTGTCTGGATGCCCAGCGGCATGGCCCGGCACACCAGCGCCGTGTGTGCGCCGTTGAGTACCCGCACCTTGCGCAGTGCGAAGGGACGTACATCCGTCGTCCGCACGATAGCCGGGTGTTCGATAAACGGGGCAGCGCCCGACCGGTCTTCCAAGGCCCAGAAGGCGAACGGTTCAGTCAGTGCGAGCAGCCCGTCCCCATGGGGATTGGGAAAATCCGGTGGCGGCTGGACCGTGATCCGGTCCACCAGGGTATGCAACCAGGTTACCCGCTCTTCCATCCACTCCAGGAAGCCGCGCTCGAGGCCCGCTCTTCGGGCCAGGACCCGAATCAGGCGATGCAACGAAGCGGCGTTGTCGTCTATCAGCTCGCAGGGTATGACGGTTACAGCCGGTCCGCCGTATTCATAGCGTGCCTGGAGTACCCGGAGCAGCTTGCCGGGGAAAGAAACCGGAGGCGAGCCGTCCAGCCGTTCCGATTCTGCCACGTCGTAACCGATTTCGGAAGTATTGGAGAGGATGTATTCCGTGGAAGGATCGCGTCCCGCGGCCAGCACGTCGTCCCAGTCTTCAGTGGCGCACAGCGCCCTGGAGACGCTCTTCACTTCGATCGTTTCATCGATTCGCCGGCCGTCGCGAGTCCCCCGCACGTGAACCCGGTATCTGCCTTGCTGGGCGTTGAACAACCGGGCTCGTCCGGCGCCCGTGGACTGTACGACGACCACGCGTCCCATGCGCTGGCCGGCCGCCCGGGCCTCGTGGATGAAGAGGTCGGCAAAGGCCCGCAGGAACCGGCCGCTTCCGAACTGGAGCACCGATTCAGCCGGTGTTGTCATCCGACTCCCTTCGTTTGGCTTCCTCCCACAAGGTGTCCAATTCCTCGAAGGTAGCCCGCTCCAGGGGTTCCCCCCGGCGTTCGAGCGCGGCCTCGATGTAGCGGAAACGCCGGCAGAACTTGTCGTTGCTCCGGCGCAGGGCGTCTTCCGGAGGCACATTCAAGTGGCGGGACAGATTCACCAGGGAGAACAGCAGGTCGCCCATCTCCTCCTCGATCCTGGTCCGGTCTCCGCTCTCCAGGGCGCCACGCACCTCGGCCACTTCCTCGCTGACTTTCTCAAGCACCGCTTTCGCGTCGTCCCAGTCGAAATTGACGCGTGCCACCTTTTGTTGAATGCGGTAGGCGCGGAGCAGGGAGGGCATGCCCGCCGGCAGACCGTCAAGCACCGACCTGGGCCCCGTGTCCCCTTTCTCATCCCGCTTGATCCGCTCCCAGTTGACCAGTACGTCATCGGCCGTGCGAGCGCGGGTATCCCCGAATACGTGGGGATGGCGCCGCACAAGCTTCTCGTTGATTGCGCGGGCGACGTCGTGGATATCGAATCGCTTCTCCTCACAGGCGATCTGCGCATGGAAGACGACCTGGAGGAGCAGGTCGCCCAGTTCTTCCCGAATATCTTCGTCGTCGCAGTTGTCCAAGGCGTCCAGCACCTCGTAGGCTTCCTCGATCAGGTACGGCCGGAGGCTCTGGTGCGTCTGTTCCCGGTCCCAGGGACAACCGGTTGTCGACCTGAGCTTCGCCATGATGTCCACGAGCGCTTCGAAAGGCGTCATGCCCTTTTCTTCGTCGATCGATTCCGACTCGATTTGTGTGCCCGACCGCATCCGTTGTCCTTGGACCGTTTTCCGTTTTCGGTTCCGCATTGTGCTACGACAGCGCGTTAACTTACAATGAACAATCCCGTACGGCAAGCGAGGTCTGGCTGCGCATGCGGCAACATGCCGGACGAGCCGGTCTCCGGGCCGGCTTCCAACCCGGCTGAAAACAAGAAAATCATTGACATAAGCCCTTGAGAAACCTATATCATCTTGATTTAACGGGGGACTTTTCCGCAATCGGCTCGTGGCCTCTTCGAAAGGGAGGAACCGGGGTCCGGAAAGGCGTGCAAGGCATGGTAAGCGAACATGTCCTCGTTCTGAACCAGAACTACGAACCTTTGAGTGTTTGCACGGCAAGGCGGGCAGTCATTCTCGTTCTGCTGCGCAAGGCGGAGATCATTGACAAGTATGCGGACCCGGTGCGTGGCGTGTGCGCGATGTTCGACCGGCCGAGTATCGTGCGGCTTGTGAACTTCGTCCGCATACCGGGCAAGGGCATCATGTTGTCCCGGAAGAACATCCTCAAACGCGACGGTCACCGGTGCCAGTACTGCGACACGACGCGGGGACCGCTGACCGTGGATCATGTCCTGTCCCGGCACCTAGGCGGAGTGGACAGCTGGGAAAACATGGTATGCGCCTGCCAGCGGTGCAACAACAAGAAGGGGGACAGTCTGCCTGAGGAAGTGAACATGGTACTCAGGCGCAAGCCCCGTGCGCCCAACAGGATAAACTATATACGCGATTTTATAGGCATTCACCATCATTCCTGGCGTCCCTACCTGTTTCTGAAGAACGAAAAACCGGAAGAAACGCTATGGCCTACCAGGTAAAGCTAGAGCATTTCGAAGGTCCACTCGACCTCCTGCTGTTTCTGATCAAGGAACACGAGGTGGACATCTACGATATTCCCATTTCACTGGTCACGCAGCAGTATCTGCAGTATCTCGAACTGCTCAAGCTGCTGGACCTTGAAGTGGGTGGCGAGTACCTGCTCATGGCGGCCACATTGCTTCGCATCAAGTCGAAGATGCTGCTGCCCCGCAGGCCCGAGGAAGACGAAGAAGAGGGGGAGGATCCGCGCGAGGAACTCGTGCGGCGTCTGCTGGAGTACCGGCAGTTCAAGGAAGCCGCCGGCGTGCTGAATGAACACCGGGACCGCAACGCGGACATCTTTTATCATCCGCCCGCGGCGCGTTTGGACGAGGACCTGGATGGTGTGGAAACGCTCGACAATCGTTTCGCGGGCCAGCTGAACCTCTGGGACCTGCTTCAGGCTTTCAAGCTCGCGCTGGACCGTACGAAGGACGATTTCGAGCGCACGGTTCAGCGGGAAACCACTTCGATCGAGGATCGCATGGCGGACATTCTAGGCAATCTGAAGCGCCACAAGAACCTGTTCTTCCATGCCCTGTTCAAGGAAGACCTGTCCCGGTCTTTTCTGATCGTCACCTTTCTGGCGCTGCTGGAACTCATTCGGCAGAACCGGGTGGTTTTCGAACAGACCGATACCCTCGGCGAGATCTGGTTAACCCTGGCCGATACGGTGAAGCCATCTTCGTGAGGTAGCAGCTGGCATGCAAAAGCAACTGGTCATGGACGAGGCGCAGCTGGACGAGTACCGGGCGATCGCGGAGGCCGTGATCCTGGCCAGCGATACGCCGTTGGGTCTGAAGGAACTCGCCCGCATCATGGACGATGCGGGCGAGGAATTGATCAGTCGCTGCATTGATACGCTGAACGAAAAGTACGAACGGGGCGGTCACGGATTCGAGATCCGGCACGTGGCGAATGGGTACCAGTTCATCAGCCGGGCGGCCTACGCGAAGTGGATTCGCCGGTTGTTCCGCGGCAGGATGCCCTCCCGTCTGACGCAGGCTGCGCTGGAATGTCTGGCCATCGTTGCCTACAAGCAGCCCATCAGCCGAACCGAGGTGGAAGCGATCCGGGGCGTGAACGTGGACGGTGTGATCAGGACTTTGCTGGATCGCAACCTCATCCGGATTGCGGGGAGAGGCGAGGGCGTCGGCCGGCCGATTCTCTATGCGACGACCGACGATTTTCTCCGGTATTTCGGGCTCAACAGACTCGCGGATCTGCCCAATCTGGACGAATTGAACGAGCTGTTGAAAGAACAGGATATGTTGTTGGCCGAAGCAGAGGAGGAACCCGTCCAGGCTCTGTTTCCGGCGCCGGAAGGCGCGGGGCCCGGTGTTGACGCGGACGAGGAGTTTGCTTCGGCAGCGTCAAAAGATGAGACTGAATAGATACATGGCCTGGGCCGGTGTCGCCTCGCGCAGACACAGCGACGCGCTGATTGTGGCCGGCAGAGTGAAACTGAACGGAGAAACGGTCGTTTCCCTGGCGACGCAGGTTCATCCCGGTTCCGACGTCGTGACGGTCGATGGCCGGGCGTTGAACGCGCCTGCAGCCCGGCGGTGTTACCTGCTCAACAAGCCGGCCGGGTACCTGACGACGATGCACGATCCTTTCCGGAGACCGACGGTTGCCGCGTTGATCCGGGATATACCGGAGCGGGTCTTTCCGGTCGGGCGCCTGGATCGGGATACGGAGGGTCTGCTGCTCTTCACCAACGACGGTACGTTGGGCTACCGTTTGATGCATCCCCGTTTCGGTTTTGAAAAGGAATACCGGGCGCTGGTGGCGGGTGTGCCGGCAGAAGGCACGTTGCACCGGCTCAGGGCAGGCATTGAGATCGAAGGCAGGGTTACGGCAAAGGCAGGCGTTGAGATGCTCCGGCGAACGGAGACAGGCGCCTGGCTTTCGATGGTGCTGCATGAGGGCCGCAAGCGGCAGATTCGGAGAATGTGCGCCCGCGTGGGGCATCCGGTGCTCCGGTTGATCCGGGTGCGCCTGGGCGGCCTGGTGGACGGGAAACTGCCTGCGGGCAAGTGGCGCGCGCTTACGAGCGACGAAATGAAGGAACTGGAGCCGGAAGCAAACCGGTCCGGTTGAAGGATTTTTTGTCAGGGCGGATTGACGCCGGTGCGGCGGCAGTTCGTGTTTTTCATTCATCAAGGAGGAGGAACATGTCAGAGGACACGCCGAAGACTTCCCAGGTCGAGGAGACCGAGTCGTCTTCTTCACCCGCCGAATCCGCGGAGGCGGCTAAAGAGGTATCTGCGGAATCATCCACACCGGCCACCGGAGCCGCTGCGGAAGCGGAGGTCGACGTTGAGCCGGAATCGGCTGTGGCGACAGCTGCCGAGCCGGCTGATCCGGCCGAGCCGGCCGAGCCGGCCGTCGAAACGGAAACGGCTTCTCCGAAGCGTCCGTACAGACTGCCCAAGTGGGTGGATGCGCAGGACCTGAGTCAACAGGAGCTCGACGAATACGAGCAGATGTTCCAGATGTATGATGAGACCCTTAAGGATATCGTGGAAGGCGAGATCGTTTCCGGTCACGTGATTGCGATTGAAAACGGCGAAGTCATCGTGGACGTCGGATTCAAGTCGGAAGGCGCGATACCCCTTTCCGAATTCACCGACCCCGACGAGATCGAAGTCGGCCAGGACATCGAGGTCTTTCTGGAAGACATGGAAGCCCAGGAAGGGCAGCTTGTCCTGTCGAAGCAAAAAGCCGACTTCATGAAGGTCTGGGATAAAATCAAGGACGCCAACGAAGAAGGCGCCGTGGTGGAAGGCCAGATTCTGCGGCGTATCAAGGGCGGTCTGGTGGTTGATCTCTTCGGCGTGGACGCGTTTCTGCCCGGTTCTCAGGTAGCTTTGAAGCAGACGCCGAATCTGGACCAGTTCATCGGCGAGAAGCTCCCGTTCAAGATCATCAAGCTGAACAAAAGCCGCCGAAATATCGTCGTGTCCCGCCGCGTGGTGCTTGAGGTCGAAAAAGAGAAGCAGAAGCAGGCCATCATCGCCGAGCTCGACCGCGGACAGGTACGCAAGGGGGTCGTCAAGAACATCACCGACTTCGGCGCGTTCGTGGACCTGGGCGGCATCGACGGACTGTTGCACATTACGGATATCTCCTGGGGCCGTATCGGCCATCCCTCGGAACTGGTCACGATCGGCAGCGAAATTACCGTGGCCATCCTGGAATTCGACCGGGAACGGGAACGCATTTCGCTCGGTCTCAAGCAACTAGAGCCCTATCCCTGGGCTAATGTCGAGGAGAAGTATCCGGTTGGTTCCAGAATTACCGGTCGCGTCGTCAGCATCACGGACTACGGGGCGTTCGTGGAACTCGAACGCGGCGTCGAGGGGTTGATTCACATTTCCGAAATGTCCTGGACAAAACACGTGACCCATCCCTCCAAGATGGTCACGGTCAACGGAAATGTGGAGGTGGTCGTCCTCAAGGTGGATCAGCAGAACGAGAAGATCTCCCTGGGCATGAAGCAGACCCAGCCGGATCCATGGCTCTCGCTGAACGAAAGGTATACCGAGGGCACCATGGTCCGTGGCCGCGTGCGGAACATTACCGCATTCGGCGCCTTCGTGGAAATCGAAGAGGGCATAGACGGACTGGTCCACATATCCGACATGTCCTGGACGCGGCGCATCAAGCATCCGAGCGAGGTCGTGAAGAAGGGCGAGGAGATCGACGTCATCGTCCTGAACATCGACCCCGGCGCCCGGCGCGTTTCCCTCGGCATCAAACAGGTCACCGACGATCCGTGGCTGTCTCTTGCGGAGGTCTATCCCGTCAATACCGAAACGACGGGGACCATCATCCGCCTTCTTGAACGGGGCGTGGTCGTTGAACTTTCGCACGAGGTGGAAGGTTTCGTGCCCATTTCGCAGCTCAACCATCCGGAGATCAAGCGGCCGGGCGACGCCTTCAAGGAGGGGGAAGAAATCCCGCTGAAGGTCATCGAATTCGACGGGAAGAACCGGCGGGTCGTGCTCAGCGTAAAGGCCTATTTCCGAGATCGCGAACGGGCCGAAATCGACGACTACCTGAACCGGCATCCCTTGGCGGGCACGGTAATCGGTGATGTCGTAACCGTGGGAGAGCACGCGGAGGGGTCGGGGACGCCGGACGGCTGACCATCGGCGCATGACCTTGCGGGAAAGGGTTCAACTTGACTGATCCGGCGGCGATTTGCGCGACGGATGCTCCGGCGGTAGCTCTGCATACGCTGGGCTGCCGTCTCAATCAATACGAAACGGAGGCCATCCGGGCGCAGTTTGTCTCGCGGGGATTTCGCGTCGTGCCCTTCACTGCACCCGCGGATGTCTACGTTGTCAACACCTGCACGGTAACCAACCAGGCTGATGCCCGGGCCCGGCAGTTCCTGCGCCAGGCCGTGCGGCGCAGGCCGGAGGCGACCATCGTTGCCACTGGGTGCTATGCCCAGACCCATCCAGACCAGCTCCTGGCGATCGAAGGGGTCGACCTCGTTCTGGGCAACATGGAAAAAGGCGATCTCGTCGAACACGTGCTGCGGGAATCTGGACGCCCCGACCCGGTCTCCCGGGTGACGCGCCGTGCGGAAATGAAACGTTTCGACGAACGCCTCGACGTCTCCACGTTCGAAAACCGCACCCGTGCCATGCTCAAGATTCAGGACGGATGCGATCAATTCTGCAGCTTCTGCATCATACCCTGGGCCCGTGGCCGGCATCGCAGTCTTTCGCCGGACAGCGTGCTTCGCCAGGTTCGTTCCCTTATCGACAGAGACTACGTCGAAATCGTGCTGACCGGCGTTCACCTCGGCGAATACGGGTCGGACTTGCCCGCGCCTGTCCCGCTCAACGCGCTCGTCCGACGGATCCTGGAGCAGACCGAGTTGCCCCGCCTGCGGCTGAGTTCCATCTGGCCCACGGCAGTGGACCAGGAGCTTGTCGGGATGCTTCGGGCGCACGCGCCGAGGCTATGCCGCTACCTGCATCTGGCCGTTCAGCATGGTGAAGACCGTCTGCTGAAAGCCATGCGCCGGACATATACCGCTGCGCAGGCCGGGGATGTGGTGGACGGTTTGGTCGGCGCGGTGCCGGATATCTGTATCGGCGCGGATATTATGGTAGGGTTTCCAGGGGAAACCGACGATGCCTTTCAGCGCATGTACGACTGGTTGGAACGCCTGCCCTTCGCCTATTTCCACGTATTTTCCTATTCTAAGCGGGAACACACCCGGGCTGCGCGGATGCCAGGGCAGGTCCCTGCGTCCGTTGCCCAGGAACGAAGCCGCCGGCTTCGGACCCTGAGCGATCGGAAATCGGCGGCCTACAACAGCCGTTTCAGGAACAGACGCCTGCCTGTGCTCGTGGAGGAGGAGTCCGACGAACTGGGAATGACAGGGAGGACGGACCACGGCCTCAGGATCCGGTTCGACGGCGACGCGGAAAAGGTGAATACATTCGTCGATGTGGAAGTGGTTTCGACGGACTCCTCGGGCGCCGCCGGACGGCTGCTCGAACCCGCCGCCATGTCGTGAAATGGATTGACACGGCGCCTAACAGGCACTTACATTGTGGAGGGAAGTTTCTCGCGCCAGTAGCTCAGCTGGATAGAGCGACGGCCTCCGGAGCCGTAGGTCAGAGGTTCGAATCCTCTCTGGCGTATATCCGTTGAATCCTGTCGGACTTCGTCGAATCAGCCCTGACCCTTTTTCTGGCCATCTTCGTCTTCCTCGGCCAGATAGAGTTCGTTTTTAAGCAGATACCGGACTGTGGATGCATACCATCGGGTTTCGCGAGGGGCCGTTGAGGCGCGCTTGGTGGGAACACCCATTTCATTAAGTTCATCGGCGATCTTGCGCAGGCTTCTGCCTTCGGAGCGCCAGTCCCGGACCAGCCTGATGATCTCCAGTTCCTTGGCGTTCGGCACCAATTGGTTCCCGGAAAGGTCGTAACCATACGGCGTTACGCCGTAGGCGAACAGGTTGGACTTCTTCAGCCTGATCGCGTTTTTCGTTCGTTCGGCCGGGAGGTCGTGGGCCATGCCGGCCAGGACCGTGAGCGTGCTTACGACAACCTGGCCCGTTTCCTCGTCGGTCCGGATCGACCGGCTGTCGAGGTCGAGCACATGGCATACGACCCCCTCTTCGGACCAGGCCTTCAGGCAGCGGGACGTTTCGGAAGCCGACCTGAAAAGACGATCAAGGCGCCAGATCACGACATGCTGGATGCCCTTCGATTCGACCATGTTGACCAGATCCCGGCCACCTAGGCGTTCTTCCAGCGGAATGAACGCTTCGACGCGGACATCAAGGATCACCAGCATGACGTCGAGACCGTTTTCCGCGCAATAGGTCCGGAGCCGTTTTTCCTGGTCCGCCTTTCGAAAGGGATGCTTGCGGGTCTCCATTGGACCGACCCTGACATAGCAAACCGCTTTTTTCATACGGTGTCTCCCGAACCGCGGCTTTTCCGAACGGTGCCTTTCGAGGTAGATACGAAGTACAATGCAGGACTAAACATATAGTACAATGCAGGACTAAACATATTTTGTGCCTTTTGGCGATCCAAGGTTTTTTTCGGCACCGTCTGGAAAGAGTGCAAGAGATTGCCCGGTCCGGCAAGAGCGACCGGCATGGGCGTAAAACTTTTTGCTTGATTGGCTTAATGCGCCCTACTATATTAGAACGGTGCTGCAGAAGTGGGCGAAGTAGTGCCCGCTTTTTTTGTATGGTTTTCGTGATGAATCGTGAAATTGGGTGATGGAAAACGACCGAGATCGGATTATCCGGAATGTCTCGTCACTTGCCCGGCCCCTTGTTGACGAAGCCGGGCTTGAACTGGTGGATATGGAATTGATGGGCCGGCAGGGCAGTTACGTCCTGCGCCTGCTGATCGAAAAGCCGGGCGGCGTTACCATCAACGACTGCGTGGCCATAAACCGCGAATTGTCCTGCCTGCTCGATATGGAAGACCCCATTCCATCCCGCTACACGCTTGAAGTCTCTTCGCCCGGGCTGGATCGGCCGTTCAAGACGGAGAGAGACTACCAGCGGGCTCTCGGCAAACGGATCAAGGTGGTATCCGTTGACGAAAGTGGCGGATCGGTTACCCGCGTCGGTTGCCTTGAGGGCATTGAGGAGGGTACGGTCGAAATCGTTTGCGACGAAGGGAATCACCGTATTCCGGTCTCAAGCATCAGGAAAGCCCATCGGGAATTGGAACATGGATGGGATAGCGCTTAGGAGAGGGAGTCCCTGGGAATGAATTACGAAGTTATTGAAGCGCTTGCGCAGATCATTCGGGAGAAGAACGTGGACCGGGAAGTGGTCTGGGACACGGTGAAAACCGGGTTGATCGCGGCGGCCAAGAAGCGATTCGGCACGGGAGACGACAACGTCGAGGTGCGTATCGACGAAAAGCTGGGTACGATCGACATGTCTGCGAACTGGGACGTCGTGGACGAAGTGGAGGATCCCGAGACGCAGATCACCCTCGAAACCGCGCTGGCCTTGGACCCGGAGGCGGAAGTAGGCGGGCGGGTCGAACAGGCGCTGGCCTTCGAAGAGTTCGGACGCAACGCGATTCAGGCCGTAAAGCAGGTCGTTGTGCAACGTGTGCGGGAAGCGGAGCGGGAAAACGTCTTCGAGATGTACAAGGACCGGGTCAACGAGATCGTCATCGGCAGCGTCCAGCAGGTGGACCGTGGCAATATCATCGTCAAGATCGAGCGCACGGAAGCATTGCTTCCGTGGCGCGAGCAGATAAGAAGAGAGCGTTACCGGCAGGGTGAGACCATTCGCGCGTTCATCCTGGACGTACAGAACGCGGTAAAGGGCCCTCAGGTCATACTCTCGCGAAGCTGCGAGGCTTTCCTGGAACTCCTGTTCAGGATGGAAGTGCCGGAGATCCACGAGGGCATCGTGGAAATCAAGGCGTCTGCGCGGGAGCCGGGCGACCGGTCGAAAATCGCCGTCCTGTCCCACGATGACCGGGTAGACGCGGTGGGGGCCTGCGTGGGTATGAAGGGTACGCGTGTCCAGGCGGTTGTTCGCGAACTCAACAACGAACGGATCGACATCGTACCATGGAGCAACGATCCCTCCGCCTTCGTAACCCAGGCGCTGCGTCCCGCCGAAGTAGCCCAGGTTCAGATTCTGGATATAGAAAAGAAGGATATGCGCGTGGTGGTCGAGGATGATCAACTGTCGCTTGCGATAGGGAAGGCCGGCCAGAACGCCCGTTTGGCCGTAAAACTCACCGGATGGAATATCGATCTGATCAAACGGTCGGATCTCGAAAGACAACTCATTTCCGAGACTTTCGGCGGAGACGATTCCGACGAGGACGATTCCGACGAGGACGATGCCGAATCGCTAGCGGACATCGAAGGCATTTCGGAGAAATTGCGGCAGAAACTGGAAGACGCCGGTTACACGACGGTGGAATCCCTGCAGCAGGCCACAGCCGACGATCTCCAGGAGATCTCCGGGATCGGCGGAGCGACGGCCGATAAGATCATGACCGCGGTGCAGTAGGCTTGACAAGCGTAAGTATCAGCACAAAGGACCTGCATTCTTGACTAGAGGTGTTCATTCCCCGGTTACCGGACTCTTGGGCCTTGCCGTGCGCGCGGGTCAGGT
The DNA here is from genome assembly GCA_965200485.1 of bacterium. Lineage (GTDB taxonomy): Bacteria > JAAXHH01 > JAAXHH01 > JAAXHH01 > JAAXHH01 > JAAXHH01. The sequence goes on along the minus strand of CBDAUD010000002.1, from coordinate 806,972 downwards.
AAAAGGGGGTACGGAGACCGTGAAAAAGTCCATCCATGGCGGTAAGTCCCGGCTGGTCATCCTTGCCGAGGACGCTTCCGAGGGGACGAAACGCGCCTTCAGGAGACTGGCCGGTTCTCGTGGCGTTCCCGTGCTGGAATGCCATACCAGCCTGGAACTGGGCGCGTGTCTGAACAGGGAACCCAAAGTGGTATTGTCCATATCGGATCGGCATTTTGCGAGCGGCATGCTGAAGAAGGCATGTCCGGCATCCGGTCCAGGCCGGTGATCCGGCACGAATAGAGGAAACCTTTTCGCGTATGGCGTCGAAGAGAATCTACGAAGTGGCAAAGCAGTACAATATATCAAGCAACGCGCTCGTCCAGATGCTCCGTGATCTGAACCACACGGTCAAGAGCCATATGAGCGTCATGGACGAGAAGATGGTCCTTGATGTCAACATGCGGTTCGAGCAGGAAAAACTGGCTGCCCGCGTGGAACAGGACCGCAAGAAGAAAATGGCGTCGCCGGAACGATCCTCCAAAGCGAAGGTGGTGAAGGACAGCGCGCAAGGAGGCAAGCAGAAAACCGAAACGCAGCCAGCGGCCAAAAAGGAAAAACCTTCCTCCGGTCCGACGAATCAGCGTACGGAAGCAGGCGAAGGCCGGGGACGCCGGCGTCGATCCAAGAAGAAAAAGAAGACCAAGGTAGACCAGAAGGAAGTGGAAGCGAGCGTACGCAGGACCATAGCCCAGATGGACGGTACCCGGCCCCGCCGCCGTCGCCGCGGCGACCGGGAAGAAGGAGAAGCGGAAGAAACGGATACGAAGGTCATACGCGTTCCGGAGTTCATCTCCGCGGGCGAACTGGCCGAGCATCTTCTCGTGTCGCCCACGGACGTCGTATCGAAATGCCTGCAGCTCGGACTGATGGTGACGATCAACCAGCGGCTGGACATGGATACCGTGATGACCGTCGCATCGGAATTCGGTTACGAGGTTGAGGAGCAGTCCGAGTACGGCCTGGAGTATATCGAAGAAGAAACGGCAGATGATGACGATGCCGTCCAAGAGCCACGTCCGCCCGTCGTGACCATCATGGGGCATGTGGACCATGGCAAGACTTCCCTCCTCGACTACATCCGCGAAAGCAACGTGATCGCCGGCGAGGCCGGAGGGATAACCCAGCATATCGGTGCGTACGAAGTCGATATGGAAGGCGGCCAGATCACTTTCCTGGACACGCCGGGCCACGAGGCCTTCTCGGCCATGCGCGCCCGGGGTACGCAGGTGACCGATATCGTGATCCTGGTCGTAGCCGCGGACGAGGAGGTCAGGCCGCAGACGATCGAGGCCATTGATCATGCCAAGGCTGCCGAAGTACCCATCATCGTCGCCCTCAACAAGATGGATCTGGAAACGGCCCGTCCGGATCGCATAAAGGAACAGTTGAGCCAGCACGGACTGCTGGTGGAAGACTGGGGCGGCGATATCATTTCCTGCGAGATATCGGCCCTGACCGGAATGGGTGTGGATCACATCCTGGAGATGGTGCTGCTTCAGTCCGAGATGCTCGACCTGAAGGCGACCCGCGACCGCCGCGCCCAGGGCGTTGTGGTCGAAGCGGAACTGGATCGCGGGCGGGGCACCTTGGCCACCGTCCTCATACAGCAGGGCACGTTGCAGGTTGGCGACCCCTTCGTGGCAGGCCAGTTCAGCGGCCGGGTGCGGGCGTTGCTCAACGAACGGGACGCGCGGATCAAGAAGGCGGGTCCGTCCACGCCCGTGCAGATCATGGGTTTCTCGGGCATGCCCCAGGTTGGGGATACCTTTGCGGTTGTGGAATCCGAATCCCTGGCGAGGGATATCGGGGCGCGGCGCCGACAGATGCGTCGGGCGCACGAATTCCGCACAGTCAGGCCCATCACCCTCGAAGCCATTTACGACCAGATCCGGGAAGGTGAGATCCAGGAGCTTCCGGTGATCGTCAAGGGCGACGTGGGCGGGTCCGTGGAAGCGCTGGGCGATTCGTTGCTGCGCCTGGAGAACGACGAGGTCAAGATCCGGATCATACATACGGGGATCGGGGCCATCAACGAATCCGACGTCCTGCTCGCCACCGCTTCGAATGCCATCATTATAGGATTTCACGTACGGCCGAACGCCCAGGCGCGGGCGCTTGCCGAGCGCGAAAAAGTCGATATCCGCCTGTACGACATCATCTACCGGGTTATCCAGGACGTCACGGACGCACTGGAAGGCATGCTGAAACCGGATATCGAAGAGCAGGTGGTCGGCGTCGTGGAAGTCAGAGAGATATTCAGGGCGCGTCGCGTGGGCACTATCGCGGGATGCTATGTACAGTCGGGCAACGTAACCCGAAACGCGAACATCCGGCTCATTCGCGACGGGGTCGTGGTCTACGAAAGTACGGTAAGCTCCCTGCGCAGGTTCAAGGAGGACGTGCGCGAGGTGCAGTCCGGCTTTGAATGCGGCCTGACCGTCGACGGTTACCAGGACATCAAGCAGAACGATACCATCGAGGTCTACGAGACCCGGGAAGTTGCGAGGCAACTCCAGACGCGCTAGGCAAACGATGGACGCGCTAGGCAAATCATGATTGTAGGGGTTTGCCGGATCGACGTCTTCCTTCCGGAGAGCCGCTCGCTGAAAGCCAAGCGGCAGGTGATCAAAGGGCTGAAGGACCGCATTCGGAATCGGTTCAACGTATCCGTCGCCGAGGTGGATCATCAGTCCCTCTGGCAGCGGGCCACCTTGGGTATGGCCATGGTATCCGACGAGAAAGGCTACATCGACCGGACGCAGCAGCAGATTTTGAATCTTGTGCGCGCCGAGCCCAGATTGCTGGTTCTGGACCACGTTTTCGAGTGGTACTAGGAGATGGACCATGGCACAACGCCGAACGGCACGGGTGGCCGACTTGGTCAAGCAGGAAGTCAGCCAGATCATTCAGCACGAAATGAAAGACCCCCGGATCGGTTTCGTGACGGTGACCTCCGTGGAGGTGTCCATCGACCTGAGGCACGCCCGGATCTACTTCAGCGTGCTGGGATCGGAGGCGGACCAGAAAGCAAGCCTGGCGGGACTCGAAAGGGCTAGGGGATACATCAGAACACAACTGGGCCGGCGGATCAAACTCAGACATATACCGGAACTGCTTTTTCGATATGACGAGTCCTTCGATTATGCGCAGCGTATTTCGAATGTCATGAGGAGTATTGAGTACACCGAAACAGGTCTGGATGACTCGATGAGTCCGGATGGCCGGGCGGCCCCGGATGACCCGGTGGACCGGGTTGCGGCGGAGAGAGGGGAAGAAGAAGGTTGACCACGGTCCTTCGTTCCGTGGAAGATGCGGCGAGGCATTGCCCCCGCGCTGTGATAGCGGCGGGCAACTTCGATGGAGTGCACCGGGGGCACGGGGCCATCATCAAGCAGACCATGGACCGGTCCCGCGCGTTGAACGCCCCCTGCATGGTCATCACGTTCGACCCGCATCCGCAGCTGGTCATCGGCCGAAAGCCCGCGCTGCCGATCCTGACGCCGACTGTGCAGAAACTGGCGCTTTTGTCGCTATACGAAGTCGATGCCGTGCTCGTCATTCCTTTCACGGCTGAATTTGCACAGATAGAGGCGGAGTTGTTCGTCAAGGAGACCTATGCGGACACGCTGAATATACGGGAGATCGTCGTAGGCGGCAGCCACAATTTCGGAAGAAGCGGTCGAGGAGACCGGTTGTTGCTGAAGCGGCTGGGCGAGCGGCATGGATTCACCACCCGCGTCGTTCCACCGGTGCATATGGATGGCGTTTCCGTAAACAGCAGCCGCATCCGATCGCTCCTTGCCGAGGGTGATATTCATACCGCAGCGTGCCTGCTTGGCCATTCCTATGAGATTTCGGGTACTGTAGTTCGCGGGGACGGCCGGGGCAGCCAACTCAGGTTTCCAACCGCGAATATCGCGGCGCACGATCCCCATGCCCTCATTCCGAAACGGGGTGTCTACGCGGTTCGGGTGCGCTTGGAGGAATCCGTGTTGAACGGCGTGATGAACATCGGGACCCGGCCAACATTTGGAGCGCTCGGCGAACGCTGCGAGGTGCATATCCTGGATTTCGAAGGCGACCTGTACGACCGGTCCATCCAGGTGGAGTTCGTGAAGCGAATCCGGGACGAGAAGCGATTCGAGACCATTGATGCGCTCAAAGACCAGATTTCAAGGGATGTGGACGCGACATACGATATGTTGAGACGTGATCGGGCCGGTTGACCAGTTGGCTCGGGTCGAATGGCCGGTCGATCAATTTCATTTCATTTAAGGAGAACGTTTAGTGAGCATAGAGAAAGCGCAGAAAGAGCAGATCCTGGGCGAATACGGACGACACGAGAAGGATACGGGATCTCCCGAAGCGCAGATCGCCCTGATGACCGCGCGGATCGTCGAATTGACGGAACATTTCAAGGTGCACAAGAAGGATCATCATTCTTTGCGGGGTCTGCTTAAAATCGTTGGCCGCCGCCGCCGTTTGCTCTCTTATCTGCGCCGGCACGACATCGAACGCTATCGTAATCTAATCAAGGAACTGGGCATCCGCGGCTAAAGCCCGCCTATGGACGGGTGCAGGTACGCAGGTACCGTCCCGTCGACGACGTTTCAAGGAGAACATTTCGTATTATGGCACATCGTGTAGAGCTCGAACTGGCTGGAAGAACATTGACCCTGGAGACCGGCAAAGTCGCCAAACAGGCAGACTCGTCGGTGTGGGTTCAGTATGGAGAGAGTGTCATTCTGGCCAATGTCGTATCAGAGTACAAGTATTCGGAAGGACGGGATTACCTTCCGTTGATGGTTGACTATCGAGAGAGAATGTACGCCGCGGGCCGCATTCCCGGAGCGAGGTTGCGGAGAGAGGGACCTCCTTCCGAAAAAGAGATCCTGAGTGGGCGGCAGGTCGATCACGCCATTCGTCCGCTTTTCCCCAAAGATTACTTCTACGAGACGCAGGTTTCCATCATCGTGCTGTCGACGGATATGGAAAACGATCACGACGTGCTGGGCGTTATCGGCGCGGCCGCGGCACTGCACATCTCGGATATACCCTTCAAGGCGCCGCTCGCCGCCATCCGGGTGGGACGCGTGGAAGGTGAATTTGTCGTCAACCCGACGTACAGCGATCTGGACGACAGCGATCTGGATTTCGTCGTGACCGGCACGCCGGATCACATCATGTCGCTGGAAGGCAGCGCACACGAGATCTCGGAAGAAGACCTTACTGCCGGGATCATGCTTTGCCACGACCATATCAAGGCTGTCATCGGGAAAATCGAAGAACTCAGGCAGCTGAATGGCGCGCCGGAAAAGCGCGGTTACGAGTCCCCCAAGACGGATACCGTACTCGCTGAGAAAGTGCGTGAAGTCGCCCTGCCCCTGGTAAGCGAAGGGAACAGGACGCGGGAGAAGCAGGCGCGCGGTGCGTGTTTCTCGCAAGCCGCCGACCTGGCTGTCGAGCAGTTGGCGGAAGCGTATCCAGGCAGCGAGAACATCATTCGCGACCTTGTGCGCGACGTACAGAGCGCCGATATGCATGACATGATCAAAAACGAAGGCGTACGTGTCGACGGCCGGGGCATGGACGATATCCGCCCCATCTGGTCGGAAGTCGGCGTACTGCCTCGCACCCATGGTTCGGCGATCTTCACGCGCGGGGAAACGCAATGTCTGACCGTGACGACGCTGGGTTCCAAACTGGACGAGATGAAGCAGGATGACCTCGAAGGCGACACGCTGAAGTCCTTCATGCTGCACTATAACTTCCCGCCTTACAGTACCGGGGAAGTGCGCATGGCCCGCGGACCCCGACCACGCGATATTGGGCACGGTTCCCTGGCCGAACACGCCATCGCCCCCATGATTCCCTCCGAGGATGCGTTTCCCTACACCATCCGTATCGTTTCGGAGATTCTCGAATCCAACAGCTCGTCATCCATGGCAACCGTCTGCGGCGCGACCCTTTCGCTGATGGACGCGGGTGTGCCCATCAAGAGCCCGGTCGCCGGCGTGAACATCGGCCTGATCCCGGACGATCCGAAGCCCCAGTATCTCGTCGATATTCAGGGCGTGGAGGATCACCTGGGCGGGATGGATTTCAAAGTCGCCGGAACGAGGGAAGGCATCACGTCCGTACAACTTGACGTCAAGGTCATGGCCGTCGACGAAGAGATCATTCGCGAATCCTTTGCACGGGCGAAGAAGGCGCGTTTGTTCATCCTGGACAAGATGGCGGAGACGATTTCCGAAACGCGGAACAAGCTTTCCGATCACGCGCCCCGGATTCTGACGGTTCAGGTCAAGCAGGCGCAGATCGGTTCCGTAATCGGTCCGGGTGGCAAAACGGTGCGCGGCATTCAGGAGGAAACCGGCGCGCAGATCAACATCGAAAACGACGGTACGATCACGATCGCCGCCGTTGACGCGGCCGCCGGAGAACGGGCCAAGACCATCATAGAGCAGATGACGGAAGAGCCCGAGATCGGGAAGATCTACCAGGGCACCGTACGGCGCGTCGTCGATTTCGGCGCCTTTGTGGAGATTCTTCCGGGCAAGGACGGCCTCGTGCACATTTCCGAATGGGAAAACCATCGGACGAACGCCATGAAAGACGTGACCAATGTCGGCGAAGAGGTGACTGTGAAGATCATCAACATCGATGATCAGGGCAAAGTCAAACTCAGCCGAAAACAAGCGTTCTCCGCGAACTAAACGGAGGAACGTCACCGAGCACAGCCACCATGGTACGATGGCCCTTCAGCCCGGGTACATCCCGTCTCCCGTATCATGGTGGCGATCTATCCTGTGCGGCCCCTTGCCAGTTTCGAAAGAACGTCATAGAAAAACCGTGTTGCCCAACGGCATCCGGGTGGTCACGGAGCACATACCCCGCATCCGGTCGGTAACCATGGGCCTATGGGTATGGTCCGGCACCCGGTTCGAGCCACCCGAAAACCCTGGTATCGCCCACTTTCTTGAACACGCGGTATTCAAGGGTACCGAAAAGCGCACTGCGTTCCAGATCGCCCAGAGTATCGAGCGGTTGGGCGGATATCTCAATGCCTTCACCGGCCGGGAACTGAACTGCTACGTCGCCCGCGTGATGGACCGTCACCTGCCCGTCGCCGTTGATGTCCTCGGCGATCTGCTTCAGTCGCCGCGATTCGATCCCAAGGAAATCGAAAAGGAGAAGATGGTGGTCATCGAGGAGATACATGGCCTCGAAGATCAGCCGGAAGAGTTGGTCAGTGAGCTCTATGCCAACCTGATCTGGCAGCCCCATCCCCTCGGCCGGCCGATCCTCGGCACGGAGTCCTCGGTCTCATCGCTTACGCGGGAGAACCTCGTTGCCTATATGCGGGAACGTTATCGCAACGATCGCATTTATGTCATTGCGGCCGGCTGCGTCGATCACGAGGCGCTAGTCGATCTGGTGCGGGACCAGTATGATTTCTCCGGTAGAAATGGGCACGATGCTCCCGGTGAAGGCGCAATCGATGCTCCCGTTGAGCGCAAGTTGATCGATAAGGACATGTTCTCGCCGGAATCAGGACGCGCCAGCAAACGCGTGCTGGGCAAGGACGTCTCGCAAGCCCACCTGTGTCTGGGCGGAATCGGCCTTCCACAGGCGCATCCGTCGAAACACGCGATGATCATGCTGAACGCCATGCTGGGCGGCGGGATGACCTCACGGCTGTTTCAGAAGATCCGCGAGGAAGCCGGGCTGGCCTATTCGATCTATTCGGACCTGGATTTCTATCGGGATACCGGCCAGATCTGTATTAGCGCCGGCGTGGACCCGTCCGACACCCAGCGGACGATAGACCTGATCCGGAAAGAGTTGGGAGCGCTGTGCAAGCAACCCGTTCGCGAGCAGGAGCTGCGCGATACGCGGTCTCAGCTGACCGGCAGCCTTTATCTGTCGCTGGAGGAATCCGGCAACGTGATGAGCCGGCTTGCCAGAGCGGAAATCTACGATAGTGCGCATGCCGACGTGGATGAAACGGTTCGCGAGCTGGAAAGGGTTACGGCGGCGGAGATTGCCGAGCTGGCCGAAGCCCTGTTCACGGCGGACAACACCTACCTGGCGGCCGTCGGTCCACTGTCCGAAGACGACATAGACATCTCTCCGTGAGCAGTCCTTGAGCGCATCCGTCGTCATATCCATAGCCCCGGTCCGGCCTGGGCGGTCCCACCCGATGCCGCGACGGATGACGCCCGGATCCGCCGGACTCGATCTGTATGCCTGTATCGACACCCCGGTGGAAATTGCACCGGGGCAGCTCGAACTGATCGGGACCGGATACGCCATCGCATTGCCTCCGGGATACGAAGGACAGGTACGTCCCCGAAGCGGTCTGGCGCTGAAACACAAGATCGGCGTGCTGAACAGCCCGGGCACGATCGACGCGGACTACCGCGGAGAAATCAAGGCGCTTCTTTTCAATTTCGGCGATCGGCCCTACCGGATAAGGGACAGGGAGCGTATAGCCCAGCTCGTCATCGCCGCGGTGCCCTCCGTCGTTTTCGAAGCGGTCGACCGGCTCGATGAGACCGGACGCGGAGCCGGTGGATACGGCCACACCGGAGTCTAGCATGTTGCTGAAACTGATCCTTACGACCCTGGCCATCCTGCTGGTGACCAAGGTATACAGCGGCATTCGGGTCGATTCGATCACCACCGCGGTGATCGCAGCCCTGGCGCTGGGTCTGATCAACACGTTCCTGCGGCCCGTCGTCGTGTTCCTGACCCTGCCGCTGAGCATGCTGACGCTGGGGCTCTTTCTCCTCGTCATCAACGCCTGCATGCTGTCCCTGGCCGCCTGGCTGGTTAGCGGGTTCTACGTGGGCGGTTTCTGGGACGCCCTGGTCGCTTCGTTCATCATCTCGGTTGTCGTGGGCGCTACTGAACGGCATGATCAAGAGCAGGCGCTGACGTGACAATCTGCAAGAAGATGCAACTCATCGCTTTTTACGACAGACAGCATATTGATTGGTAATTACATGATCAAGATCAAGGAAATCGATCTCTACATTCAGAACATGCGCACACGCATGCCCTTCAAATTCGGCATATCGACCATGACCGCCGTGCCCCACCTGGTACTCGACATGAGGCTGGAAGTGAACGGCCGGACCGGCAAGGGTTGCGCCGCCGACCACCTCCCGCCGAAGTGGTTCACGAAGAACCCGGATACGTCCCTCGAAGATGAAGTAGGGGACATGATCTCCGTAATTCGGCATGCTGTCGACGCCGCGCTGGCGCTCGATCCCGTGCCGGATCTGTTCACACTCTGGCGCGCGCTGTACGAAGCCCAGAAGCCCTGGGGAAACGAAAAAGGTTTCGCGCCCCTGCTGTGGGGGCTGGGCAACAGTCTGGTCGAACGGGCGATGATTGAGGCGTTTTGCCGTCTGGAGGGCATGGATTTCGGTCAGGCCGTGCGCTCGAACGCGTTCGGTATTCGTTTCGACAGGTTAAACAGCATGTTGCAGGGGCTGAAACCCTCCGATGTAGTGCCCCGCACACCGATCACATCCACCCGCGTGCGCCATACGGTGGGTTTGGGAGACCCGCTGACCCGTCCGGAAATACCGCCGGAGGAACGCTGCGATGATGGCCTGCCCCAGTCGCTGGAAGATGTGATCGATGCCTATGGCATATCCTGCTTCAAGATCAAACTGTTCGGCGATGAAGCACGGGATTTCGACCGCCTGAAACAGACGGCCGCTATCATCGACGGTCGCCTGAGCCACTATGCCTTTACCCTGGACGGGAACGAGAATTACGGCGATATGGACTCGTTCCGATCTTTCTGGGAATCCCTGCGCGCGGACGGGGGTCTGACTGGGTTTCTGCAGCAATTGATCTGTATCGAGCAGCCCCTGCATCGCAACATGGCGCTGAACGATGCGGTCAGACTGGGCTTCCAGGCGTGGCCGGACCGCCCGCCCTTTATCATCGACGAATCCGATGGCGACCTGGGCGACGTTCAGCGTGCCGTAGAGATCGGATACGCGGGAACGAGCTACAAGAATTGTAAAGGGGTGTTTAAGGGTCTGTCCAACCTGGCGTATCTGAAGTACATGTCTACACGGCATCCGGACTGCGCGTACCTGTTGACAAGCGAGGATCTGTCCAACATCGCGCCAATTGCCCTGACCCAGGATCTCGCGGTGTTGGCGACAATGGGCATTGACCATACCGAAAGAAACGCGCATCATTACTTCAAGGGACTGACGGTCTGGCCGGAAGCCATACAGGAGAAAGTGCTGAAACACCATCCTGATCTGTTCAGCGTACACGAGGCGGGTTTCCCATACATGGCGATTGGAAACGGCCGGATCAGCATGAAGAGCGTGACTACGAGCCCTTTCGGTGTCGGTTTCGAGTTCGACAGTACACAACTTACCCCCTTGGATGACTGGCGTTATGCATCTCTGGGCGTTGGATGAGTGAGAGCGCCTGCGGCCATGCAAGAACAGTCAAGTCGCCTAGGCCTACGTACAGCGATGTGGAACGGAAAGTCGCACAGTTGTCGATGTGGTGCATTTAGGCTGCACGATAAGTACAATAACATGTTTATTTGTACAATGCTGAAAATCGTACAATTGGGATATTATCTGTACAACGACAGAGAATAACCGTACAAAACAGGGTATTATAGTACAAATCGGAGTTACAAGCCTTACAGAACGAATCTTATTTGTACAAACCGAACAATCAAGCAAGAATGGAATGAAATATCGTAATTGACACGCGGAACAAGGATGAAAAACGAATCCAACCGATTGGATCATCAGTCAGTACTGGTTCAAAGCCCGTTCGGAAGGCAAAACCCGATTTTTAGGGGGTTCTTGCACCCACCCTCTGACCCTTCTGCAATCGGAATAGAGACAAAGAAAGTTTACATAATATCTATTATGCGAAGTAGGATAAATATAGGCTCGTCAGTCGATTTTATCGCCAAAGTTCAGCGGATGCGGACGAAAACTGAACGAAGTGCGCCGAAAAGCCGGAACAATAGAGTTTTTGGCGCTCAGTTGGATCTCCTGCGTACAACGGGGGTGGTCATGAGATTCCTTACCAAAGTGATATCAATCCTCACGCAAAAACCAGGTCGCGGCGGTCTTACCGGTGTCAACAAATATACGAACCCACGCATCGCACTCCGTCTTATACCCGGTGGTCCAGCCGGCTTTAGGAAATACACGAACCTACGCACTACACTGCGGAAGTGCGATAAGTGGGTGCGTTCCTTTGAATAGGCGGTTAAGTAATTGTACGGATGCAACTTGGTTAGAAAACGTACACAAATAGATGTAATTGTACTGTAGACTGTCCGGGTGTGTACTAATAGTAAACAAAATGTACAATTATAGAACAGATCATACAAAAGATAAGCAATAGGATAATAAGTAACGGAACGATACGAATCGTAATAAAAACACAAACCCTTTCTACAATGGAGATACCTTCAAACACCGTAGCCTTCTGCAGACCACTCGGTTGATAGGTGAGTCAGGAATCCCGTTGAAAGCGCAACAGTTAAACCGCACCGACTTTCGCCGTATCGAGCTGGCGGAACACGAACTTTCAGTGTTGCCTGCGGATGGTGTACTCGTCAAGAACGAGTACACCGCCGTAAGCGTGGGAACGGAGATCCACAATTATATACATGGAACCGAGCCCGGTGGAGCGGTCCGGTTTCCGCGCGCTACCGGATATTGCAATGCCGGCGTCGTCATTGAGGTGGGAAGGGACGTGCAGGAATTGGTGCCGGGTGACCGTGTAGCCGGACAGGGCCATCACGCCAGTCACACCATCCTTTCGGGTCTGATCAACAAGGTGCCTGCGAATGTATCGCTCAGGGCGGCGGCGTTCATGGTCATGTGTGCGACTTCATTGCATGGTCACCGGGTAGCCCGCCCTGAACTGGGAGAAGCCGTGGTTGTAACGGGCATGGGCATTGTCGGCCAGCTGGCCGCTTCTTTTGCGAAATTGAGTGGTGCGGTACCGGTTATCGCCGTTGATCTGGATGCGTTTCGCCTGGCTAAAGCCAGGAACCGAGGCGTCGACGTATGTATCAACCCGGAAAATGAGTCCGATGTGGCCGAGGCGGTGCGAAGCCACTGTGCCGCGGACGGAGCGGACTTGGTTATCGAAGCGACCGGCGTGCCTTCCGTGTATCCGATGGCCCTGTCGCTGCCGCGACTCGGCGGCCGCCTGCTCGCCCTCGGCTCGCCGCGCGGTTCGGTGGAAGTGAGCTTCTTCGAAGATGTGCACCTGCGCGAGGTTACGGTCCTAGGCGCCCACCAGCCTAAAACGCCCGATGAAGCCGACCTGTACCATCCGTGGAGCAAACGGCGGGACCGGAACCTGGTCCTTCGGTTGATGGGCGAAGGCAAATTGCCGATTGAAGACCTGATCACGCATGAAGCCGACCCCTCCGATTGCCAGACTGTCTACGACATGCTTGCAGACAGTCCCCGCGAGGCTCTTGGGGTGGTTTTCAAGTGGAACTGAACAGTTCCACTTCTGATGTTGAGGGACGTAATGGGCGGTTCGGCAGGTTACTTCAAGGACTATTAGCGAAAGCCACTTCCACTACAGCTGCTGAAGACTGTGGTTGTGGAACAGGCTCTCCGTGTTCAAGTAGACTTTCGACGTGCAGGGCAATCGTCTGACGTATTTCACCGATCACATACTGCTCGGTAGGTCCTGTCGCAACGCATCCGGGAAGGTCCGGAACGTAGGCGGCATAGTTGTTTGGCGTTTTTTCAATCACCACTGTATATTCCATCTTTGTCACTCCTTCAATCCTGCCTGTTTCAGGACGCTCTGCCATGTCCCTCTCGGAAGATCATCGCCTAGGTTTCCGGATATGGTCACGGTACCCGGCTTATGTCGATGTCTGTACTGACGATGACTCCCTCTTATCCTCCTCAATTGCCACCCGTCCTTTTTGATCAGGCGAATTGCATCACGCACTTTGTGTTCATAGCGATTGAGTGAAGGACCAGATTTCCGGTATCTTGGCCCTCGACCTTTGTTTTATTCGATTATTCAGGTCTTCAATCGTGCCTCTTCGCATTGAAGTTTAAAGCAATAAAGCGGAGTTCGTACCCTTCAATGTACCGAGACTGCACCTCGAATACAACACGCAATTACCTCGGCATCGCATCGCTCTCCATTTTCTCCTTGCTTAACCTTCTATTTTTTCGTTAATTCAATCATCGGTTCTCCGCCGTCAACGGAATTTGCTTCCAAACATAACTATTTGTAATAAAATCGTTTATCGGTACGTCCGAACTGAGAGGACGCTTCATGACCGTTTCCGTTAAGCTCTTTGCCACGTTGCGCAAGTTCCTGCCTGAAAACGCGGTCAACAAGACGGCGACGCTTGAGTTGGGTGACCAGGCCACTGCGAGCGACATCATCTCGCAACTGGATATTCCCGATGGCCATATACACCTGATTCTGATCGACGGCAAACACTCGTCCGAAGACACTCCGCTGACGGATGGCGCGGTAGTCAGTTTCTTTCCTGCGATTGCCGGCGGAGCATAGCGGCGGTGGCGCGCCACACCTATTACGGATTCAAGCTGGAAGACGCTGTTCGGGGATTGAAACGGGCGCTCCGGGACGAGGACATCGTCGTGTTGTGCGTTCGGTCGGATGGGGACCGAGTAACCTTCAAGATCGAAATCCCAGTCGAAAAATCGTCTGGGATCTCGTTTGATGAATCGTCCGAAATCGCCTCCGAGACAGGGGAGATAGGTCTGGCCTACCATACCACGAAAACCCATCCCCTGGCCAGGCTGGGCGAAATATCGGCGATTGAGGTCACGGTCGATGACCATCTGCCCAATGTCAAACCCGTATTGACCATGGCTTTTCTGAGAGGCGGAGGTTGATCTGATGCGTGCCGGTCTCCCGGTTTTCCTGTACCTTTCCTGTATCCTGCTGACAAGCCCCCTTCCATCATCGGCTCAAATCTCTCCTGAGAGCGGTTCGGCAGGACAGTTGGCCGCTGCCACTGCCGCCTTGGGACACCTTGCCGATCTCGATGCCGGTTTCCTGATTCCCGATACCTACAAGAAGGTCCGGCAGGCCTATGATCGATACAACCGTGCCGTCCGGGAAGGCAAGTCGGCCCGCGATACTCAGCGGGCCTATGCGACGTTCGAGGCTGCCGTGGTGCAGGCAAGAGAGCGGTTGGCGCGTGTCAATGAAATACTGATGGTACCGCTTCAGAAGCGCTCGGCGGCCCAGCGGACGAATGCCGCCGCGATGGTTCCGAAAGCTTTTGAGACTGCCGAGACACTCTTGGAACGGGCGATCTCGAGGTTGGAAGACGACAAGATTTCCGATGCCTTCGCCTATGGCCAGGAGGCGGCCACGGCCTATGACGAGGCCCGATCCGCCGTGGTCGAGAAGTCCCTCGTCGGATCGGCGCAGGCAGGGTTGTCGGAAGCCGAGGAAAGGAATTGGGATCGATTCGCCCCGGCATCCTTCGCCGCGGCACGCCGGTTGATGAACGACGTGACCGGCGCGCTGGACCGCGGAGAACTTCCGTCCGCGTTGCGGAACAAGGCATTCGCCGCCAATTACGCCGCCAATTACGCCGTACAAATGGCCGCGCGCATAGACAGCCTCCGCGGCGACCCCGCCAACTGGGAGCGCATGCTGCAGTCGAAGGAGTACCTCGCCCGGCAGGCCGCCGACCTGGCGGGCATAGCGGTCGATTTCCTCGTGGACGATCCGGAACAGGTACTGTCTGCAAGTTTGGCGCGACTGGCCGCGAGACAGGACTCTCTCGTCCTTCGGAGCCGACGTGCGGAGGAACGCGTCGCCGTGCTCCGGACTGCAGTGGATTCCCTGAACCAGGCGCTTGAGGAGCAGCAGATCCGCTTGACGTCCATGGTGGAGAACTTCCAGCGGGATCTGCAGCAGAGAAAGGAAGCACTGGATCGGGAGCGCAGGGAGCTCCGGGACGAACTGAATCAGAAGACCCGGCTGGATGCCGCCGCCGAGGTGCGGGCGCGGTTCCCGGATGCCGAGGTAAGCGTGATGCGGGAGGAGGATCGACTCGTTCTGCGGCTCGTCGGACTGTCTTTCCAGACTGGCAAAACCGATATCCCCCGGAGCGCGCGCGGACTGCTGGAGAAACTCGGTGCGTTCCTGGCACTTTATCCTGAGGCCGGTATCGCCATAGAAGGCCATACCGATGCCACGGGCCGCGAGGAAAAGAATCTCGCCCTGTCCAGGTCCCGGGCGGATGCGGTGATGGAGTTCCTGGAGGAAGAGGCCGGCATCGGGGCGGAACGCATGGCCGCCTCCGGACACGGCAGCGCGCAGCCCATTGCGAGCAACAACACGCGCACGGGCAGGAACCAAAACCGGCGGATCGACTTGGTGCTGACCTTCGCCGGAACCCGGTAGGACGCTTCCGTCCGCGGGTACGCTGAAGAAGCCGGCAAACAATGCAACCCGGGACCGGGCGACTCGTATTTCGTTGCGAGGAGGAGTCGAATTTGGACAAGAAAACAGACAGTGAACGCTACGAAGAGATGAAGGACAGGCTGTTTTCATCTGTGATCGCCGATGCCCTGGATGCCTGTGGCTATCGCGACCAGATCCTGAGGCACGACATCCGCCCTCTGTATCCGGGCGCGGTCGTGGTAGGCCGGGCATTGACCGTATTGTCGGTCGACGTGTACGAAATCCCCGACGAGCCCTACAAGCTGGAGCTCGAAGCCGTGGATGCGTTGAAACCCGGAGACGTGCTCGTTGCGCAGACCAACGGCACCATGCGAAGCAGTCTCTGGGGCGAACTGCTCTCGACGGCCGCCCGGGCGCGGGGAGCGCGCGGCGCGGTGATCGATGGTTTTACCCGGGACTCGGAGGCGATCGCCGACATGGGCTTTCCGCTGTTCGTACGCGGCATCGCCCCCTATGATTCGAAGGGCAGGAGTGACGTCATCGCGTACAATACGCCCATTGACTGCGGCGGCGTGAAAGTCTGTCCAGGCGACCTCGTCTTCGGGGATTTCGACGGGGTCGTAGTCGTTCCCCAGGATGCGGAGGAACGGGTACTCCAGGCCGCGTTCAAGAAGGCGGCCGAAGAGAAAGAGGTCAAGCAGGCCCTTGAAAACGGCATGTCCGCCACCGATGCCTTTCAGAAGTACGGCATCCTCTAATGAAGGCCCTCGTCGAGTGCGTGCCCAATTTCAGCGAAGGGCGCGATGCGGACCTCGTGGAGGCCATCGCGGCCAGCATCGCCACAATTGACGGCGTTCATCTCGCCGGCGTGGAAATGGACGCCGATCACAACCGTTCCGTACTCACGTTCATGGGTTCGCCGGCAGACGTCGCACGGGGCGCGCTTGCCGGTTGCCAGACCGCTTGCGACCTGATCGACCTGAGACGCCACCAGGGCGTACACCCCCGGATTGGCGCCACGGACGTCATCCCATTCGTACCGCTGTCCAATTGCGCCATCGCCGATTGCGTCTCCCTCGCCCGAAGCTGCGGCAGGGAGATCGGGCGAACGTTCGGAATACCGGTATACTTCTACGGACATGCTGCGCTTGACCCGAGGCGCGCTGCGCTCCCGGCGATTCGTCGCGGGGGATTTGAGGGCCTGCGTTCGCCGGACACCGGACCGGACTCGGTACACGCGTCTGCCGGGGCCACCGCGGTTGGCGTCCGGAAAATCCTGGTGGCGTACAATGTCAATCTGGACACCGCCGACGTGCGTGTTGCCCGCAGGGTAGCCCGGAACATCCGAGAAAAAGGCGGCGGCTTGCCGGGCGTTCAGGCGCTTGGTTTGCTGCTGTCGGGACGGCAACTCGCCCAGGTATCCATGAACCTGACCGACTATCGCAGGACGAACATGGCGCAGGCTTTTCAAACGGTCACGCGCTTCGCACAAGCGGAAGGGACCGGCGTCCTGGAGAGCGAACTGGTCGGCCTTGCCCCCCGTGCGGCCCTGGGCGGGGCGACGCCGGAGGACTTGCGGATGGAACCGCTGGACCCCGACCGTTTCCTGGAATACCATACCCGTTTGCTCGCCTGACCCTGGTTGGTCCGCGCCCACCGGCTCGCCTGACCCTGGTTGGTCCGCGCCCACCGGCTTGCCTGCCCCGTTCAATTCGTCCCACACCGGTCTGTTCGCTTGAACGGCTCACTTCATAGACGTCGTCTTTCGCAGACGTCGTCTCACTCGTTTGGCCCTTGCCGCGATTCCCTGCCGCCGTGCCATATTTCCTTGACGCCGTGCCGTCCTCTTCCTATCATGTTGACTAAAATAGTAAACTAAAGCCGACGAACTCGTCAACCAAAGCCGGTGGCCTCTGGAGGACGCATGCGGGTTTCAGCCAGGGCGGAGTACGCGTGCAGGGCGGTGCTGGAACTGACGCGGCATCACGACAAGGCCGAAGTCATTCATATCGGCGACATCGCCGTCCGGCAGTCCATTCCCGAGAAATACCTCGTTCAGATCCTCCTGCAGTTGCAGCGCGCCGGCCTCGTCCGGAGCAAGCGCGGCGCGGCCGGGGGTTACTCACTGGCCAAGGCGCCCGGCGAGATCTCGCTCGGCGACGTGATCCGTGCGATGGACGGTGACCTGATCTCCATCGAAAGCCTATCCGGTGAAGCCGAGATATCCGACCAGCTGAGTGGCCAGCACGTGTTGAAGGATGTCTGGATGGACGTGCAGGAGAAGCTCGGCGAGATCATGGACGGCATCACGTTCGACGACATATCCAGACAGGCGCAGAAGCGCTTGTCCATGTACTACATTTGAATGACGGACCGGCAGTAGCCGTTCCCGACGAAGGACGATCCGTGCGTGCCAAGAACGGCATATACGACAGTGCGCTCGAGCTGATCGGCAATACCCCCCTGATCCGCCTGAGCCGTGTGAATCCGGCCTCCGGCGTCGAGCTGCTCGGAAAGCTCGAGTCGGACAATCCCGGAGGCAGCGTAAAGGACCGGGTGGGCCTGAACATGATCCTGGACGCGGAGCGGCGGGGCCTGCTCGAACCGGGCGGTACGATCGTGGAGCCGACGAGTGGAAACACGGGACTCGGGCTGAGCATGGTGGCTGCGGTGCGAGGCTACAAGGTCATCCTCGTGATGCCGGACAACATGAGTTCGGAGCGGCGCGTGCTGTTGACCTCCTACGGCGCGGAGCTGGTCCTGACGCCGGGGATGCTGGGCATGGCCGGCGCCGTGCAGAAGGCGGAGGAGATACTTCGGGACAATCCCGGCTACTTCATGCCCCAGCAGTTCAAGAACCCCGCCAACGCGGAAGTACATCGGAAAACCACGGCCGAGGAGATCTGGACGGCTACCGGCGGAAAAATCGACGCGTTCGTGGCCGCCGTCGGCACCGGCGGGACGCTGACCGGCGTGGGACAGTACCTGAAGGAAAAGGACGAGCGCATTCGCGTGATCGCGGTGGAACCGTCGGTGTCCCCCGTGATATCGGGCAAACCCGTGGAAAGTCTGGTGCACGCCATCCAGGGCATCGGCGCCGGATTCATCCCCGATATTCTGGATACCTCGATCATCGACGAGGTGATGCTGATCGACGACGAAGCGGCTTATCAGACGGCGCGCGATCTGGGCATGGCCGAAGGACTCCTGGTGGGCATCTCGGCAGGCGCCAACGTATGCGCCAGCCTCAAGCTGGCCGAGCGCATGGGCACAGGTCGCATCGTGACCATCCTGTGCGACACAGGAGAAAGGTATCTGAGCATCCGGGAGTATTTCGAAGGGCAGGGCGATTGAGGCGATGAGCAGGATTATGTAAACTGGGCTGAGAAAGAAGACCATGAGGACGAAGAGGAGGTATCCGTAGATGTCCGTTACCGTGCGTATTCCAACCCCGCTGCGCAAGTTGACCGGAAACCAGTCCGAAGTCGAAATAGACGGCGAAACCGTCGAGTCGCTGATCGGAAACATGGAAGCGTCCTACCCCGGCATCAAGGATCGGCTCTGCGACGAATCCGGGAAAGTGCGGCGATTCATCAACATCTACATCAACGAGGAAGACATCCGGTTTCTGGACGGCACGGACTCGGTGGTCAAGTCCGGAGACCGGGTCTCTATCGTGCCTGCCATCGCCGGCGGTCTGGCCGGCCGGCGGGACTGCGGCTGATGTCCTCCGTGCGGGTGCGCGTACCCGCGACCACCGGCAATCTGGGATCCGGTTACGACTGCGCCGGTATGGCGCTTGGCCTCTACAACACCATCGAGCTTGCCGAAGCGGCATCCGGCCTGCATGTGGTTGTGGAGGGTGAAGGCGCCGACGCGGTGCCGCGCGATGAAGGCAACCTGTGCATTGCCTCCGCCCGGGCGGTTTTCGAGGCCGCGGACTGGCAGCCCGGTGGTCTTGCGGCGCACATGCGCCATGCCATACCGGTTTCACGGGGACTGGGCAGCAGCGGAGTCGCCATCGTGGCGGGCGCCGTGGCCGCCAATGCGCTCGCGGGAGGGCCCCTGGGGACGCCGGAACTTCTCCGCATCTGCACCGACCTGGAAGGGCATCCCGACAATGTAGTCCCTTCACTGCTCGGCGGCCTTTCCGTAAGCGGCGAGCGGGCGGGAACGATCGTGTACAAGACCTTTTCCGTGCCCTCCGACCTTCAGGCCGTGGTGGCGGTTCCCGAATTCACGCTCGATACCAAGGTTGCCCGCGGCGTCCTGCCGGAATCGGTATCCATGGAGGACGCCGTCTTCAATCTATGCAGCGCCGGGCTGCTGCTGGGCGGGATGATGACGGGGCATTACGCCCTGCTTCGGGAAGGCATGGCCGACCGGTTGCACCAACCCTACCGGCAGCACCTGATTCCCGGTTTCGCTGAGGTCACCGAAGATGCGCTGGAAGCCGGCGCCCACGGTGCGGCCCTCAGCGGAGCCGGACCAACGGTCATTGCGCTCGCCACCGAGCGTCACGAACAGATCGGAGAGGCCATGATCGGAGCCTTCGCCCGACACGGTGTTGCCGGACGCTACCGGATTCTTCCGATCGACAACGAAGGATGCCAGATTCTGCAGGACTGAGGCCGAAGCCGCACCTGCCCAACCCGAGCAGATCGAATCTCCTGGCATCAGGCAGACCCGATACCCATACCCACCAGGTACCGAAACCATGGGCGCACTCAACGACATTCGCGTCATCGACCTGACCCGGGTGCTCGCGGGGCCGTTTACCACCATGACGCTGCGGGACCTTGGCGCCGAGATCATCAAGGTCGAACCCTTCGGCGGGGACGAGGCACGGGGATTCGGACCCTTCAAGGCGGGCGTGAGCGGCTATTTCGAAAATGTCAACCGCGGCAAGAAGAGCATAGCGATCAACCTGAAGGAACCCGACGGTCGCGCGCTGCTCCTCGAGCTTATCGGGAAGTCGGACATTCTGGTGGAGAACTTCCGGCCGGGCGTGATGAAGAAGCTCGGCCTGGATTACGATACCCTGCAGGCTCGGCATCCGGGACTGATCTACGCGGCCTGTTCCGGATTCGGACAAACCGGACCCTATGCCCGGCGTGGCGCGTACGACATGATCATTCAGGGCATGGGCGGCATCGTCAGTATCACGGGAGAGCCGGATCGCCCGCCCGTCCGTGTGGGCGTATCCATCGGGGATATCGGCGCCGCGCTCTACTCCTGCATCGGCATTCTCACGGCGCTGTTTACCCGGACGCAGACGGGGAAGGGCCAGATGGTGGACATCGGTATGATGGACTGCCAGGTCGCCTTGCTTGAAAACGCCATCGCCCGCTACGACATGACGGGCACCGTTCCGGAACCACTCGGCGCCAGGCATCCTTCCATCACCCCCTTCCAGGCCGTGCAGACCCGGGACGGCTGGATCATGATTGCGGCAGGCAACAACGCCCTCTGGCGCCGGCTCTGCGAAGTCATCGAAAGAGCGGACCTGGTCGATGACGCACGCTTTAGGGACAACAACCTGCGCACGGAAAACCATGCCGATCTGAACGAGGTGCTCCGCGAAGTCTTCAAGACAAGAACCTCGGAAACGTGGCTACAGCGGCTGGACACGGCCGAAATCCCCTGCGGTCCCATCCAGGATATCCGGCAGGTCGTGGAGGATCCGCAGGTCGCTGCCCGCGAGATGATCGTACGGCTCTTGCACCCCGTCGCAGGGCCGCTACGCATGGCCGGTTCGCCTCTCAAGTTATCGGAGACCCCGCCCGAAATCACTCGACACGCCCCCGCCCTGGGAGAACACACCGACGAGGTGCTGCAAAGCCTACTTGACGCATCCCGGACCGACCTGGACCGGTGGCGGTCGTCTGATGTGATCCTGTAGCAAGAAATCGGGGTCGGTCGGCAGGAAAGAATCGGGGTCAGTCGGAGTTCGGCGCATTGGCGTTCGGCGCGTGCAAGTCCGCCGGCTCGGCTTTCCGCTGGCGGGCAACGGACCGTTCGGCTTCCTCGGGGGTGTCTATACGCCACGAACCGGATGTGCTGTGCTGACCGCATCGGTACGTGTACTGCCCCCCGGCCGCTTCGGTGAACGTCAGGGTCGTGACGCATCGGCTTCCGGTGTGGTGGTATATCTGAGTTAGTCGACCGGTATTGGTTCCCGTGAACGTATAGTAGTACGATCCTTCCTGCTTCCACCTTCCGTCCCGTTCCACGAAGCATCCTTCAGGCAGGAACTCGACCGTCAGGCTATGCGAAGCCCAAAGGGCTTTGCCGACGAATCGCGCATCGAAGTCGCGTTGGCTGTGCGGTGCGAATACCGAGACGGAAAAATCGGAAATTCCGCTTGTCCACTCCGGAAACTCGCCGCTGGCCGGAACGTAGACCTGCGTTTCCCTGAGGTTCAGTTCGGTGAGGTTGGCAAGTCGCGTGATTTCCTTGGGGATCATGCCGCCCAACCGGTTCTCCGACAGGTCCAGTCTGGCGAGGTTGGTGAGTTGTCCTACTTCCGGAGGGATGTTCCCGGTCAGATCATTGTCGGACAGGTCCAGTCTGGCGAGGTTTTCGAGTTGTCCTAATTCCGGCGGGATGTTCCCGGTCAGCCGGTTTCCGTCCAGCCAGAGTCTGGCGAGGTTGGTGAGTGCCCCGATTTCCGACGGTATCGTCCCAGTCAACCGGTTGTTGGAAAGCGACAGCTCCAACCGGAGGTTCTTGAGTTGGGCGAGTTCCGTGGGAATCTCCCCGGTCAGCTTGTTGTTGGCAAGGTACAGGCTGGCAAGTTTCTTGAGTTGGGCGATTTCGAGGGGGATCGTTCCGGTCAGCTGGTTTCCGCTCAATACCAGTCCGATGAGGTTTCGGAGTTGTCCTATTTCCGGCGGGATGTTCCCGGTCAGCTGGTTGTTGGAAAGTACCAGTTCGATGAGGTCCTCGAGTTGGGCGATTTCGGGGGGGATCGTTCCAGTCAGCCTGTTCTCGGACAGATACAATCTCGCAAGGTTCTCGAGTTGACCTATTTCGGGAGGTATGTGCCCGGCCAACTGGTTCAGCGACAGGTTCAGTTCGGTGAGGTTTTGAAGTTGGGCGATTTCCGAAGGAATGGTCCCGGCCAACCCGTTTCCGGACAAGTCTACCCTGGTGAGGTGGGTGAGTTCTCCAGTTTCCGCAGGGATACTTCCGGCCAGCTGGTTCAGTGACAGGTTCAGTTCCTCGAGGTATTTGAGTTGGGCGATTTCCGGTGGAATGGTCCCGGTCAACTGGTTTTCGGACAGATCCAGCTTGGTGAGGCTATTGCATCGTTCAATCTCGGGAGGTATCTCCCCGGTCAGCTGGTTCAGCGAAAGCTTCAGTTCCTTGAGGTATTTGAGTTGGGCGATTTCCGGTGGAATGGTCCCGGTCAACTGATTTCCGGACAGGTCCAGGCTGGTCAGATTTTCGAGTCGTCCTATCTCGGGGGGTATTTCCCCGGTCAGCCGGTTCCCGCTCAGCGCCACTCCGGTCAGCTTGCCGAGCTGGGTGATTTCCGGTGGGATCAGCCCGCCCAGCCGCGGGTTGTGGGATATCTCCAGTGCGATGAGATGGGCAAGGCGCCCCAACTCCGGTATCAGCGTACCGCAGAGATTGTTGGATTCGAGCTTGAGCTCGGTCACCTTCCCGTTGTCGTCAGTGGTTACGCCGTACCATGATCCCAAATTCTCCTTGCTCAGCCAGCCTTCCTGGTCATACCAGTCGGGCCCTCCTGCTTCCTCGTACAGTTTGACAAGAATCCCGCGTTCCGTCTTGGGTCCGGTCTCGGTGACGGCAGATTGGTCGACCAAGTCTTCCGGACTACCAGAGATCGGGCCATTCTCGGTACGAACTAGTCTAAGTCTCCCAAGGATGCCTCGAAAGAGTGTCCCGGGGATACCTCGCAAGAGTCTCACGGAGCGCCTTTCAAGCGTCTCATTGAAAGCCGTTCAAGCAAGTTTTGACAACATACCATCAGTGACCGCTCAGGAAAGCAAGCATCACGCAAGCAGGACTGCGTTTATTATATCATGCTTGGACCATTCGCACAATACCAAGAAACGCATTTTTAGAATTGCCTGTTCAGCACAGCCATCGTTGGATCACGAACCGCAATCTCACGAGAAGGGAGGGCGTCTCTCAGAGCGAGGACTGATGCCAGATCGCGGAAAACCCGTTACCGGCAGCCGGCAAGTGAATAGAGGGTGTCCTGCAGCCGCATGCCGGGTCACTCTACGATGCAGTTAAGCAGAATCCAGCGCCCTGGAGTTTCGGCCAATCTGCGTGCCGATGTTCTCGCATGGAATTTACCTAATCGGCTATGGCGGCTCAAGGTCCAGGGCAACGTGTTACACGAGGTTCGGACATCTGATTGAGCCAGTCCGTAAACTCGATGCTGGCTGGCGCACATACTTGCGTTCCCAAAAGCCATAGCTCGGTGAGATTAACAAGCTGCAGCAGTTCCGTTGGGATAGTTCCTGTAAGTTGATTGTTTGCAAGAGAGAGTCTAGATAAGTTGGAAAGTTGTCCGAGTTCTGGCGGGACTGTTCCTATCATTTTATTCTGGTGAAGCCAGAGCTGACGAAGATTGACAAGTTGTCCGATTTCTGGAGGAATAGCTCCCGTTAGTCGATTGTTTTGAAGAGATATCGACGAAACCTCGGTAAGTCGTCCGATTTCTGGTGGAATGGTTCCAGATAGCAGATTGCTGGAAAGCCCTAACGTCCAAAGTTGCGTAAGTTGTCCAATTTCTGGTGGTATAGTTCCCGTAAGCAGATTGTCGGTAAGGTCTAACGTTAATAGCTGAGTAAGTTGTCCGATTTCTGGTGGAATAACTCCCGAAAGTTGATTGGTCCGTAGAGTGAGCGATGTGAGCTTGGCAAGTTGTCCGATTTCTGGTGGTATAGTTCCCTTTAACTGATTGTCGGACAGCCCTAACCTTTCAAGTTTGGCAAGTTGTCCGATTTCTGGTGGAATGATTCCAGTAAACTGGTTATCCCATAGAGAGATTGAAGAGACTTCGTCGAGTTGTCCGATTTCTGGCGGGATCGTCCCGGTTAGTCGATTTCGGCCAATCTCTAACGTTTCAAGCCTAGCAAGTTGTCCAATTTCTGGTGGAATGTCACCCGAAAGTTGGTTATCCGACAGACTGAGCAACCTGAGATTGGCTAGTTGTCCAATTTCCGGCGGGATCATCCCGGCCAGTTTGTTATCCCGCAGTAAAAGCCACGTAAGATTGACCAGTCGTCCAATTTCTGGTGGTATTGTGCCGGTTAACTGATTGAGTCTTAAAATGAGCAACCTGAGATTGGATAGTTGTCCGATTTCCGGCGGTATCGTCCCGGTCAGCTGATTGTTGGTGAGCTCCAACGTTTCAAGTTTGGTGAGAAGACCAATTTCCGGTGGAATCGTCCCGGTCAGCTGATTGTTGGAAAGATCTAACCTTTCAAGTTTGGTGAGTTGTCCAATTTCCGGTGGAATGTTGCCCGAAAGTTGGTTATCGCCCAACTCTACAGTTTTTAAGTCGGTGAGTTGTCCAATTTCTCGTGGTACGACTCCGGTCAACTCGTTTCCTTTCAGATATAGATTGCGAAGATCAACGAGTTTACCCAGTTCTGGTATCAGGGTCCCTTTTAGGTTGTTCCCGCGGAGGAATAGCTCGGTCACATTGCCGTCTTCGTCAGTTCTCACGCCATACCAAGAACCCAAAGCCCCTTCGCTCAGCCACCCACCCTGTCTAGTCCAATCGGGTCCTCCTGTAGAATTATAAAGACTGACTAAGGTTTCCCGGACCGGGTCTATCAGAACAGTGACGTTAGTTGATGCAGTCAGGTTACCTACCTTTGCGGTAATGAGTACGTTTCCGTTCGCCACAGCGGTTACTAGGCCCTGCGAGTTTACGGTAGCGATAGTGGTGTTACCGCTGGACCAGGTGAGATCCGAGTCCAGAATCGGACTGTTACTCGGATCCACCACGTTGGCATTGAGTTGGATCGTTTGCCTTGGGGTGATTAGGGTCAAGGCAGCCGGGGTGATCGTGACGCGACCCACCGTCTGCGCAACGGTAATGTTTGCCATTGCGGTCAGGTTACCAGTTTTTGCGGTGATGAGTACGTTCCCATTCGCCACAGCGGTGACTAGGCCTTGCGAGTTCACGGTAGCGACATTGGTGATCGCGCTGGACCAAGTAACAGTTGCTGCCGGAATCGGACGGCTGTCCGCATCCACCACGTTGGCGTTGAGCTTTAGATTCTGTCCTATAGCGGTGAGTGTCGCCACCGAGGGGGCGATCGTTATGCGAGAAGGTACTGGTGTCGCGGGGGGTGGCGAGGACGTTGTTGGAGTCGTTGGTACCGTCGGACTATTCTTGCTACAACTAAACATCATGACAGAATAAACCATCGCCACCATGATGACGATTCCAATTCTTACAGATTCCTGTCTCACCAGATGGCCTCTTGCCTCTTTGGAGTACGACCTATTAGTTTACATGTTGCCTAATCGGCTTTACTCGTGCACCCTAAGCAAGCTCATCCGGTCGCGCTGGAATATAAACATGGTGAGTACCGATTCTCTGTAGCGAGGAATGCCTGAGTAAGTTCACCAGTATTGGCTCCCGTGAGTGATGCATAGAAGTCCGGGGTTATTTCATAGTGCAGGTCCCGTCCAAGAAACGATCTTCAGACTCTCACTTAAGCTGAGGTTAGTCGATTGTACTTTTCCCGCAGGCTGCCGACGAAACTTGTGATTATATGTCGCTGATCGGCCGAAGCGAATCACAGTTCTGGGCAACGGTCTATCCCATAGACTATTCTACTGATCCGGTCCCCAAACACTCCTGTTGGCACACAGACTTTGGTCCTGAAAAGCGAAAGTTGTCTTAGATTGGCGAGTTGTCCTATTTCCGGTGGAATGGGCCCTGTCAACTGGTTGTCCGAAAGACTGAGCGATTCGAGGCTGGTGAGTTGTCCTATTTCTGGCGGAATCGCTCCTGTCAACTCGTTCTGATGCAGCCATAGTTGTCTTAGATTGGCGAGTTGTCCTATTTCCGGTGGAATGGCTCCGCTCAACCGGTTCTCCGAAAGAAGGAGTGATTCGAGGCTGGTGAGTTGTCCTATTTCCGGCGGAATCGCTCCTGTCAGCTTGTTCTGATACAGCCGTAGCTTTCTTAGATTGGCGAGTTGTCCTATTTCCGGTGGAATGGCTCCGCTCAACTGGTTCCCCGAAAGAAGGAGATCCATGAGATTATTGAGTTGTCCTATCTCGGGTGGAATGGCTCCGCTCAACTGGTTCTGATGCAGCCAAAGTTGGTCGAGACTGGTGAGTTGTCCGATTTCCGGTGGAATGGGCCCTGTCAACTGGTTGTCCGTGAGTAGGAGATCCTCGAGCTTGATAAGTTGTCCTATTTCCGGTGGAATCGACCCGGTGAACTCATTTTGGTCGAGAGTAAGTTGGATGAGCTTGGCAAGTTTTCCGATTTCCGGTGGAATGGGCCCTGTCAACTGGTTATCCGACAAATAGAGTCTGTTGAGCTTGGCAAGTTGTCCAATTTCTGGTGGAACTGTCCCCGTAAGCTTGTTGTTCGATAAATTGAGCAACGTGAGTTTTGTTAGTCTTCCAATTTCAGGTGGAATCATCCCTGTGATCTGATTATGCAGGATACCGAGCGACGTTAGGTTAGAAAGTTGTCCGATTTCTGGTGGAATCGCTCCCGTTAGCTGCGCATTCGAAAGAGAGAGCGACGTGAGTTTTGTTAGTCTTCCAATTTCTGGTGGAATGACCCCCGTGAGCTGATTGCCCCCGATATCGAGCGACATAAGGTTAGCAAGTTGTCCAATTTCTGGTGGGATAACCCCGATCAACTTATTCCAGGACAGCCTGAGTTCGTTGAGATTTGTGAGCTGTGCGATTTCTGTTGGAATTGTTCCTGTTAACTGGTTATCCCGTAAACCGAGCTGTGTGAGGTTTGTGAGTAGTCCTATTTCTGTTGGAATCGTCCCTGTCAACTCGTTAAAGGACAGCGAGAGTACCGTGAGACTAGTAAGTTGTCCCAATTCCGGTATCAATGTCCCTTTGAGATTGTTTCGGTTTAGAGAAACGCCAGTTACTCTACCAATTTCGTCGGTTGCCACTCCATGCCAGAATCTCAAAGGTCTCGTACTCAGCCAACCGCTCTGGTTGGTCCATTCCGGTCCTCCCGTGGCGTTGTACAGTTTGACCAGTATCTTTCGTTCCTGGTCTTGTCCTAAAACGGTGACGTTTACATTTCCTATCAGGTTTCCGGATCTTGCCGTGATCAGAACGCTTCCGTTATCGACTGCAGTGACGAGTCCTTGATCAGTTACCGTTGCGACGGCGGGGTTTGCGCTGGACCACGCGACCACGACATTCGGTATACTCTTGTTGTTGGCATCTTCTACCTTGGCATTAAGTTGTATGGTTTGTGCAATGACGTTTAGGGTAGCTGCTGCCGGGGTGACTGTTATACGTTCCGCAGCTTGCGTAACTGTAATGCTCGCAGTAGCAGTCAGGTTTCCTGTCATTGCAGTGATCACGACACTTCCGTTTCCCACAGCGGTGACAATACCCCGATCATTCACGGTCGCGACGGCGGGGTTTGCGCTGGACCATGTGATCACGTGATTCGCTACCGGGCTGTTGCTCGGATCCACGACGTTGGCCTTGAGTTGAGTCGTATGTCCTATGGCGTCGAGGGTCACAGTGGCTGGGGTTATTGTGATTCGACCTGCGGTTTGCGCTACGGTAATGTTGGCCGTAGCGGTCAGGTTTCCCGTCCTTGCCGTGATCAGAACGCTTCCGTTTCCCACTGCGGTGACGAGACCTTGGGCATTTACGGTCGCGACGGCGATGATCGCGCTGGACCATGTGACCGTTGCCCCTGGTACGGGGCGGTTGTTCGCGTCCAGCACGTTCGCATTGAGCCCTATGGTCTGTCCTATCGCGTTGAGGGTCACTACGGCCGGGGTGATTGTTACACGGGAAGGAACCGGGGAGGCAGGGGGCGTCGGTGTTGCAGACCCCGTAGGGCTGTCTTTTCCGCAGCTACTGAACATGAAGGAACAGACTAGGCCAGCTGATATTACGAGGCCAACACGAAATGGTTTGCGGCTCAAAATACCACCTCTTCAATAGGATTTTATCACTTCACAGAAGCTACTCAAACGGCAATCTGGCAGCTTGGTCTGCCCACAAATAGACTTGACAAAACAACGCTAGACGGAGCCGATCTGCCGGCGGTCTTAAAAACTACAATAGACGAAGCGGCCGCGCCACAGGGAGACCGTCTGCTTGTTCACCTAGTGGCGGGCTATCTCTTCGTTCCCGCGCCCAGCCGCGCAAACCAGGATGATGCCCGCCCGACGGTGGAGCGCGGCTTTGACGCCCCGGCGGCGGCAATACCGTTCAAGGGTCATCCTCTGGTCTTCGTCCAGAACGACCGGGTGGGAATGCGACCCATGTCATGCTCCTTTTGACGATCCTTGCGAACTGCACACCTGTGACTGTCAGCATAAGGATCGACAAAAGATATATCATGCAAAGAGCTTACCTGTGAAACGTGCATTAAATACACGTTGATTGGCCGGAGTGAATCAAGGGACCGGAGTGCAACGGAATACGTCATTTTCGAGAATCCCGCTGAGCCAATCTGTAAAACCTGCGTCGGTTGGCACACAAACCTGGGTACCCGACAACCCCAGTTTGGTAAGATTGATGAGTTGCTGTAGTTTTGGCGAAATGGTTCCAGAAAGTTGATTATTCGAAAGAAGGAGCTGTCTGAGATTAGTAAGTTGTCCGAGTTCTGGTGGAATGGTCCCTGACAATTGGTTGTCCGAAAGAAGGAGCTCCCTGAGATTAGTGAGTTGTCCAATTTCGGGTGGGATCGTTCCGGTCAAGTAGTTGTTGTGAAGCCACAGTTGACTGAGCTTGGCAAGTTGTCCGAGTTCTGGTGGAATGGTCCCTGACAAATGGTTATTCGAAAGAAGGAGCTGACTGAGATTGGTCAGTTGTCCGATTTCAGGTGGGATCGTTCCGGTCAAGTAGTTGTTGTGAAGCCACAGTTGACTGAGCTTGGCAAGTTGTCCGAGTTCTGGTGGAATGGTCCCTGACAATTGGTTATCCCAAAGGAGGATCGACGCGAGATTAATGAGTTGTCCGAGTTCTGGAGGCACTGCCCCTGTTAACCGGTTGTTCCTAAGATAGAGTCGGGTGAGATTGGTTAGTTGCCCTATTTCCGGTGGAATTGGACCCGTTAGAAGGTTGTCCGAAAGAACGAGCCACGTGAGGTTTTTGAGTTGTCCGATTTCAGGTGGGATCGTCCCAGTTAACTGATTCTCGGATAGCCCAAGCTGGGTGAGATTAGTTAGTTGTCCTATTTCTGGTGGAATCGTTCCTGTCACCTGGTTCTCGGCAAGTGCAAGTACTACAAGTTTGTCAAGTTGTCCAATCTCAGATGGGATAGTTCCTGTCAACTCGTTTCGGTACAGCCAGAGTTCGGTGAGATTCGTGAGTTGCCCCAACTCCGGAATCAAGGCCCCTTGAAGGTTGTTTTGACCGAGGGATAGTTCCGTCACGTTGCCGCTTTCGTCAGCAGTCACGCCATACCAAGATCCCAAAGGCCTATCGCTCAACCAACCGCTCTTGTTGGTCCAATTCGGTCCTCCCGTGGCGTTGTACAGTTTGACCAGAGTCTTTCGCTCATGGTCTAGTCCCATAACGGTGACGTTTGCAGTTCCTGTCAGGCTTCCGGCTGTTGCCGTGACTGGAACACTTCCGTTGTCGACGGCGGTGACGAGTCCCCGATCATTCACTGTAGCGACAGCGGCGTTTGCACTGGACCAAGAGACCACGACATTCGGCATAGGGCTGTTGTTTGCATCCGACACCGTAGCAATAAGTTGTGTGGTTTGTGCTGCAGCGTTGAGGGTTACCAAAGTCGGGGTGACTGTTATTTGCCTAGCGGCCTGCGCAACAGCAATGTTCGCCGTAGCGGTCAGGTTTCCCGCTCTTGCTGTGATCAGAGTGCTTCCGTTTCCCACGGCGGTGACGAGGCCTTGATCATTCACCGTAGCGACGGCGGGGTTTGCGCTGGACCAGGCGACCAAGGGATTCTGTAGTGGGCTGTTACTCGGGTCCACTACGTTGGCGTTGAGTTGAATCGTATGCCCTATGGCGTCGAGGGTCGCGGTGGTCGGGGTTATCGTGATTCGACCTGCGGTTTGCGCAACAGTAATGTTCGCCGTAGCGGTCAGGTTTCCCGCTCTTGCTGTGATCAGGGTGCTTCCGTTTCCCACAGCGGTGACGAGACCCTGGGCATTCACGTTAGCGACGGCGCTGATTGCGCTGGACCAAGTGACTGTAGCAGCCGGTATGCTGCGGTTGTTCGTGTCAAGTACGTTCGCATCAAGCTTTATGCTCTGCCCTATGGCATTAAGAGTAGCCATAGCTGGTGCGATCGTGACACGGGAAGGAATCGGGGTGGCAGGGGCCGTTGGAGCGGTAGGTGCTGTGGGTGCTACAAACCCCGTTGGGCTGTCTTTTCCGCAGTTAGTCGATGTAAATGAAAATAGCAGACCCGCTGTTATAAGGAATCCGATACGAGATATTTTGGGGCTCAAATTACCAGCCTTTTTGGGTTTCTTGTCGCATCGCAACGCTACTCAGACGGTTATACAGCAGTTTAGCTTTGAACATACTAAAGGCGTGGAATACACCGACGGACAGAGCCAGCCTGCGACAATAAAAACAATGTCGGAAGGATCGGCCGGAAGCAAGGCACCGCACTGACCGATTTATACGCAATCCGCTGAACAGAGCCGCCTCATTAGGATCCAACTCTATTCGATCACTCCACCCGTACGGATCGCGTCGAAAAAACTGGCCTTCCAACATGCTACTTGCCCGGACGATCCAGTCACAGAAATCGTGTCGAACAGCCTTAGTCCGCCAGCTTCCCGCCTATCAAACAGCCCCGGCCACGAGGTCGCCGACTTCGCTGGTGCTGTATCCCATCCTGCCGGCATCCATGCTTTTCATCTTGTTGCTGACCACGTGGACGATGGCCTGCTCCACGGCCTCGGCGGCTTGGGTTTCGCCCAATTGCGCCAGCATCATCTGGCAGGAGGCGATGGCCGCGACGGGGTTGATGACGTTCTGGCCGGTGTATTTCGGCGCCGACCCGCCGATGGGTTCGAACATGGAGGTGCCTTCGGGGTTGATGTTGCCTCCCGCGGCGATGCCCATGCCGCCCTGGATCATGGCGCCTAGGTCGGTGATGATGTCGCCGAACATGTTGGTCGTGACGATGACGTCGAACCACTCGGGGTTCTTCACCATCCACATGCAGGTCGCGTCCACGTGGGCGTAATCGGCGGTGATGCCCGGATACTCCTCGGCGACTTCGTAGAACGTCCGCTCCCAGAGGTCGTGGGCGTAGGTAAGTACGTTGGTCTTGGCGCAGAGGGTTACCTTGTTCTGCCGGTTGCGCGCCTTGGCCGTCTCGAAGGCGAAGCGGATACACCGCTCCGCGCCCTTGCGGGTGTTGATGGATTCCTGTACCGCGATCTCGTCGGGCGTCCCCTTCTTGTACACGCCGCCCGCGCCGACGTACAGGTCCTCGGTATTCTCCCGGACCACGACGAAGTCGATGTCCTCGGGATCCTTGTCCTTGAGCGGACAGTCCACGCCGGGATACAGCTTGACCGGACGCAGGTTGACGTAGAGGTCGAGTTCGAACCGTACGGTGAGGAGGATACCCTTCTCAAGCAAGCCCGGCGGACAGTCCGGGTGTCCGATGGCGCCGAGGTAGATGGCGTCGTAATGCCTCAGCTCATCCAGGCCCTCCTTGGGCAGGATCTCGCCTGTCCGCAGATACCGGTCTCCGCCGAAATCGTATTCCGTGAGTTCATAGTCGAATGAAAACTTGTCCGAGGCCGCCTTGAGCACTTTCAGGCCCTCACGCACGACCTCCGGACCGGTCCCGTCGCCCGGAATGACCGCGATATTATACAAGGGTTCCTCCCGCGAAGTAGGAAATTTGAGATTGGATTGATCGTGTTGATTGGATTGATCGTGTTGATTGGATTGATCGTGTTGATCGACTTAATCGACTTTCAGCCCGCTGTGTCGGGCAACGAGTTGGTTGAGGGAGTGGAGGTAGGCTTGGATGCTGGCCTTGACCACGTCGGTATCGGAGGCATGGCTGTTGAAGGACTGGTCGTGGTAGTCCACGCTGACCTGTACGTGATGGGCGCCTTCGCGGCCGTTCGACGAGGTCTGGATATCCTTCATGCGGGTAGGCAGTTTGGTGATCCGGTCGACGGCGTTCAGGGCGGCGAGGATCTGGTTGTCGCCTACGCCGGCCTCTTCGATCGTTTCGCCGCTGACGTGGAGGCGAACGCGCGCATCGGCCTGGCCGGAGTGCGAGGAGGTAACCCGGAAATCCTCCAGCAGGTACTGTTCCGGCACTTCCACGGGCGTGTCGGTGACGATCCGGTGGAGGTCTTCGTCGGAT
Source organism: bacterium (assembly GCA_965200485.1). GTDB lineage: Bacteria > JAAXHH01 > JAAXHH01 > JAAXHH01 > JAAXHH01 > JAAXHH01. The sequence goes on along the minus strand of CBDAUD010000002.1, from coordinate 773,932 downwards.
ACTTCCTTCTGCCGGTCCGCCACGTTCAAAAATCGCACGTGCACCTGTTCGAACGCTTCCTTGCGGTTTTCATCGTAGTGGTAGCCCAGCAGCTCGAGCCGGTGCCTCAGGGCATGCCGGCCGGACCTTGCCGTGAGCACGATGTCGCTCTTCTCGATACCGACGTCCGACGGCTGCATGATCTCGTAGTTTTCGCGGTGCTTGAGGAAGCCGTCCTGGTGGATGCCGGAGGAATGTGCAAAGGCGTTCCCGCCCACAATGGCCTTGTTGCGCTGCACGGGCATGTGCATCAGATCCCGGACCAGCAGGCTCGTCGCATAGATCTGCTTGGTATCGATGCCGGTCTGCGCGCCGTAGAACTCGCCCCGCATCTTGACCGCCATGACGATCTCTTCCAGCGAGGCGTTACCCGCCCGTTCGCCCACACCGTTCACGGTGCATTCGACCTGATCCGCGCCGGCCTTGATGGCCGCCAGGGAGTTGGCGGTTGCCATGCCCAGGTCGTTGTGGCAGTGCACGCTGACCTTGGCCTGCCTGATATTGGGAACGGCCGCGATGAGCCGGGCGATCAGACTGCCCCACTGTTCGGGCACCGCGTACCCCACCGTATCGGGGATGTTCACCACCGTGGCACCGGCGTCGATGACGGCTTCGACGGTCTGGCACAGGTAGTCGAAATCGCTCCGGGAGGCGTCCTCGGTCGAGTATTCGATGTCGTCGCACAGCGTTTTGGCGAACACGACGGCTTCGACACCCATGTCCATGATCTGCTGGCGGGATTTGCGGAACTTGTGCTTCAGGTGGGTGTCCGACGTGCCCAGGACGATGTGAATGCGGGAACGTTTCGCGGGTTTGACGGCTTCGGCGACGGCTACGATGTCCGATTCCACCGCCCGGGCCAGCGCAGTGATCACGGGGCCTTCCACCTGCTCGGCGATGTTCTTGACCGCGGCGAAGTCGCCTGGAGAGGACGCGGCGAAACCCGCTTCGATCACGTCGACGCCGAGTTCGGCCAACTGGTGCGCGACCTGGATTTTCTCATCCCGGTTCAGCGATGCGCCGGGTACCTGTTCCCCGTCACGGAGGGTCGTGTCGAAGATATCTACTTTTCGCATCACCGCATGCTCCTGTTTGCGATGTCCGCCGAAACGGCAACTGCCGTCCAGCCGGTTAGCGTTCGTTCAGTCGTTCGGCGTCGCGTCTGTCATGCCGGCGAGGCCTATTTCTTCTCTTCGATCCAGCTCATCATGCTGCGCAGCTGCCGTCCGACCTCCACGATCTTCTTTTCCGAGGCATTACGCCGCAGCGCTTGCAGGACCGGCGCGTTGGCCTGGTTTTCGAGCATCCACTCCCGGGCGAAGGCGCCGGATTGTATCTCGGCGAGAATGCGTTTCATTTCGGCACGGGTTTCGTCGTTGACGATGCGCGGACCGCGGCTCAGGTCGCCATACTCGGCGGTGTTGCTCACGGAATAGCGCATGCCTTCGATGCCGCCCTCGTACATCAAGTCCACGATGAGTTTCAGTTCGTGCAGGCATTCGAAGTACGCGATCTCCGGCTGGTAACCGGCCTCTACCAGGGTTTCAAAACCCGCGAGGACGAGCTCGGATGTGCCGCCGCACAGCACGGACTGTTCTCCGAACAGATCGGTTTCCGTCTCTTCCCGGAAGGTCGTCTCGATGACGCCGCCCCGGGTGCCGCCGATGCCTTTGGCATAGGCCAGACCGATGTCCCGCGCCCGTCCGGTATGATCCTGATGAACCGCCAGCAGGCAGGGCACGCCGCCGCCCTCTTCGAAAACCCGGCGCACGAGGTGGCCAGGGCCCTTGGGCGCAACCATGAAGACGTCCACATTGTCCGGCGGTACAACCTGGTTGAAATGAATGTTGAATCCGTGGGCGAAGGCGAGGGCGTTGCCCTCCGCCAGATTCGGCGCGACGTAGTCGTTGAAAAGACAGGACTGAAGTTCGTCGTTGACCAGCATCATGATGATGTCGGCCTCGGCGGCCGCCTGCGCCACGGTGCGGGGTTCAAATCCGTCCTCGACGGCCTTGTCCCACGAGGGGCCCTTCCGCAGCCCCACGATGACGTCCAGACCGGAGTCGCGCAGGGAAAGGGCGTGGGCGTGTCCCTGGCTGCCGTAGCCGACAACCGCGATGGTCTTGCCGTCCAGTATGCCCAGGTCGGCGTCCTGATCGTAATACAATCGAGCCATGGATTCTCCTTCTTCCCTTTCAGGCCGGACCCGGCGGTCAGGCCAGGTCGGCGGTAATCTTCTTGCGTTCCTTTTCCCAGACGGGCAGCGGGGCTTCCGGCGACGGGGTATCCTTGCTGGCAGACTCCCGAGCCAGCGCCACCCGGCCGGTCCGCGCGACCTCCCGCAGGCCGAAGGGCCGAACCATGCTGATGATGGCGTCGATCTTGTCCTCGTTGCCTATGGCTTCCAGCATGAGGGTCTTCTGGTTGATATCGACGATCTTCGCCCTGAAGATGTCCGCGATCTGCACGATTTCCTGCCGGGTGGACTGATTGGCGTTCACCTTGATCAGCGCCAGTTCCCGGTTGATGTAGTTTTCGCCGGTCAGGTCCACGACCCGTATCACATCCACAAGGCGGTTCAACTGCTTGATGATCTGTTCAATGATCGCCTGGTCGCCCTCGGTGACGATGGTCATGCGCGCCGTGCCGGCGTCGGCGGCTTCGCCAACGGCGATGCTGTCGATATTGAAGCCGCGTCCGCTGAACAGCCCTGAAATCCGGGCGAGCACCCCGAAACGGTTTTCAACCACCATGGAAATGGTATGGCGTGCCATGGAATGTCTACTCCTGCCGGGATCATCTCCCCGGTCTCGTCTAATACACGATCATTATTGCTCGATCATCTGGTGGGATGCGCTCCCCGCGGGGACCATGGGATACACGTTGTCCTCTTCGGCGATGACCATGTCCAGCAGGACGGGACGGTCCTTGACCTTGCAGGCCTCGCGCCAGGCGCCTTCCACGTCCTCGTCCTTGAAGACGCGCAGACCGACCGCGCCGTAGGCCTCCGCCAGCTTCACGAAATCCGGGTTGGAATCGCGCAGGTCCACCTCCGAGTAGCGCCGCGCGTAGAACAGGTCCTGCCACTGCCGCACCATACCGAGATAGCCGTTGTTCAGCAGCACGATCTTGATGGGCAGTCCGCAGGACACGGCCGTCGCCATTTCCTGGATGTTCATCTGTATGCTGCCGTCGCCCGAAAACACGATGACCTCGCGGTCCGGATGGGCGAACTGGGCGCCGATCGCCGCGGGCAATCCGAAGCCCATGGTACCGAGGCCGCCGGAGGTGATCATCGATCGGGGGTTCGAAAATCCGTACCACTGCGCCGCCCACATCTGGTGCTGACCGACGTCGGTAACCACGAAGGCCTTGCCCTCGGTCAGCTGTCCGATCCGCTCTATGGCGTACTGGGCGCACAGCGGCAGGTGATCCGTCTCCTTCTCGACCGTCTCCCGGTTGACGCCCTCCAGGCCCTCCTCGTGGATGCCGATCGTATTCGCGTAGGTCAGCGGATGGTCCCGCTTCCATTCGTCGATCTCCTGGAGCCACTCCGCCGTGTCTGCCCGCTCCACCAGGGGAATCAGGCGTTGCAGGATACGTTTCACATCGCCCACGATGGGCAGGTCCACGCGCACGTTCTTGTTCAGCGAAGACGGATCGATGTCGATATGGATCTTCCTGGAATGGGGCGAGAAATCCTCCAGCTTGCCGGTCACCCGGTCGTCGAAACGGGCGCCGATGCAGACCAGCAGATCGCACATCATCACGGCGGTGTTCGCATACCAGGTGCCGTGCATGCCGAGCATCTTGAGGGACAGCGGATCGTTTTCAGGATAGGCGCCGAGTCCCATCAGCGTTGTCGTCACCGGGGCGTTGAGCTTGCGGGCCAGTGCGCGAACCTCCTCCGACGCTTCGGAAATGATCGCACCGCCGCCGACATAGATCACCGGCTTCCTGGCCTCGGTAAGCATCGTCGCCGCCTTGCGGATCTGCTTCGGATGCCCCTCGGTCCGGGGCTTGTAACCGCGGATATCCGGCCGCTCCGGGTAGTCGAACTCGGCAGTCCCGATCTGTACGTCCTTCGGCACGTCGATCAGGACGGGGCCAGGTCGGCCGGTCGTCGCGATGTGGAAGGCTTCGGCGAAAACCTGCGCGATGTCCTCGGTTTCCTTGATGAGGAAATTGTGCTTGGTGATCGGTCGGGTGATGCCCACAGTGTCCGATTCCTGGAAGGCGTCGTTCCCGATCAGGTGCACCGGCACCTGGCCTGTGATCACGACCATCGGTATCGAGTCCATATACGCGGTTGCGATACCGGTGACCGTATTGGTGGCGCCCGGACCCGAGGATACGAGCACTACGCCGGGTTTGCCCGTCGCCCGCGCGTAACCGTCGGCCATGTGCGTCGCACCCTGCTCGTGGCGCACGAGGATATGCTTCAGGGTCGTGGTACGCTGAATTACGTCATAGGTCGGAATCACCACGCCGCCGGGATAACCGAAAACGTATTCCACCCCTTCCTTCTCCAGACAGGCTATGACTATTTCGGCTCCCGACCGTTCCATCGACCTTCTCCTTGGTAAACGAACGCATTCCACCCGGGACAACGCCCCGGACGTAATTTGCCTTGCACGAAGGCAGGCTGGATTTCGTTGTTCAAAAAAAACCCCAACATGTGTTTCGTAAATAACGCGCAAGAGGCCCTTTGTCAAGTTAAAACTCCTTTCGAAACCACTTGACGAAAGGTCCCGTTCCTCTTATATGTGCTAGGCTGCGTAATAGTGCCAGGATCCGTCAACCTTTCGACGTTCGGCAACGCGATTCGCATCGATTTCAATCGGCGCACTACGCAACAATGCGGAGCGGAAGTTCCGGTACGCAACAGAGTACCCTGCGCAACGAAAATGCCGACAGGCAACGGACCTGCCGGCGCGCAACAGAAATCTTGGGACATAACGAACCTCCCGGAGGAACGGACCGATGGCAAGAACAAGGCGGCGCATCAGTCGTCGCGAGATGAAGGAAGACCGATTCATACTGTGGCTGTTCGAACTTGGCAGCGATATAGACAAACACAAGAAGACACTGATCGCAGCGGGCGTGCTGATCATCGTCTGCGTTGCCGGTGGCTATTACTGGACGAACAAGCAGGCCGGCGACCTGGTCGAAGCCGGCAGGGTCTTCGCACCGGCCCAGACGGCGATGCAGGACGACCGCTATGAAGATGCCATTGCCATCTTCGAGCGCGTCGTAAACGAGTTCGGCGGGACTGCCCTCGGGCTTGAGGCCTCGATCGAACTGGCCAACGCATATTTCCGGACGGGTGATTTCGAAAAGGCGCGCGCGTCCTATCAGGCGTACCTGGACGAATACGGGGACGAGGATGCCATCTACCAGGTGACCGCCCGTTCGGGCCTTGCCGCCTGCGACGAGGAGGAGGAGAAGTACGCGGAGGCTGCCCGCCAGTATCTCGCCCTAGCGGACGAAGACGCGGAAGGCTATCTCGCCCCGGGATTTCTGCTCGATGCCGCGCGGTGTTTCAAGGCCGCGGGACAGGCGGAGCAGGCCAGATCCCTTTACGACCGTGTCGTTGAAACCTACGAATCCACCCCTTATGCCCGGGACGCCCGGATCGCGTTGACCGCGCTTTAGGCGCGTTGACCGCACTTCCTATTCAAAATGTTGAAGGCGTTATAGGTTGAAGACGTTATAGTCGGTTGACTGCGCTATAGCCAGTTGACCGTGCTTTACTGGAGACAGCGTGAAGGCAACCAACTTCGCCCCCGGCCCCACGCCGGTGCCCGACCGGGTCGTTCGGAAGATGTCGGAACCGGTCCTCACACACCGTTCCCGCGAGTTCAGCGATCTACTCAGAGAGGTCACGGCGGGTCTCCAGCACGTGTTTCAAACGAAAAACGACGTGCTCGTGCTCACGGCGTCCGGAAGCGGCGCCATGGAGGCCGCGGTCGTCAACCTGCTGTCGCCGGGAGACCGGGTGCTCGCGATCCGCGGCGGGAAGTTCGGTGGAAGATGGGTCGAATTGTGCGAGACCTTCGGCCTGGATACGCAGCCCTTCGACGTGGAGTGGGGCCGGGCGGCGGACCCGGATGAGGTCGACCGGGTCCTGGACGCGCAAGGGCCGTTCAAAGCCGTGCTGGCCACGCACAGCGAAACGTCTACGGGCGTGCTGCATGATATTGAAGCGCTGGGCCAAGCGGTCCGCAGGCACGGCTGCTATTTCATCGTAGACGCCATCAGCGGAATGGGCGCCAACGAACTCCGTACCGACGACTGGCACGTAGACCTGGCGCTCACCGGATCGCAGAAGGCCCTCATGGTTCCCCCCGGACTCGCGTTCATCAGCGTCAGCGAACGTGCCTGGCGGGGATTCGAAGAAAATCTCCGCCCATCCTACTACCTCAACCTCAAACGGGCTAAGGACTCCTTCTCAAAGGGGCTCACACCCTATACGCCGGCCGTTTCCCTGCTCATGGGACTGGCGGAATCGTTGCAGATGATAAGGGAAATCGGCCTGGAGTCGATCTACCGGATTCACCAGCGTAACGCCCGCGTAACGCGCGCGGGGGTGCTCGCGCTGGGTCTGGAGCTTTTTGCACACAGACCCTCGGACGTGCTGACATCCGTTCGTATGCCGTCCGGGGTGGACGGGTCCGAGGTATTGAAGACGATCAAGCAGGATCGCGGGGTAACCATCGCGAACGGGATGGAAGACTACAAGGGCAAGGTCATCCGCATCGCCCACCTGGGTTACGACATTTCCCCGTCCGACATGCTGGTCGCCATATCGGCGCTGGAGCACGGCCTGTGCAGTCACGGACACCATTTCGAATCTGGTGCCGGCATCGCCGCCGCCCAGCGCGTCATGCTTGAGCAGGCGATGCCGTAGCAGTCATGCGCCGCTATCTGTCCCTGCGTACTTCACTGGACTAAACGCTGGCGTTTGTGCTCCACCTAGTGGGCATCCCGCTAACGGGCGCAGGCGCATTATGCCATCCAGCGGGCATCCCGCTAACGGGCACGGGTATCCTGCTCCATCCGACAGGAATTCGGCTGAAGTGCTCAGACATCCTTCGAGGTAGAGGTATCCGAGGTACGCCGATTCTCCTCGGCAGGTTCTTTCTTTTGCGCCTTCTTGAACTCGGTGATGCCCTGGCCCAGGCCTTTGGCCAGTTCTGGGAGCTTCTTGGCGCCAAAGAGGACCATCACGATCACCAGAATAATGATCAGTTCGGTCGTGCCGAAACTTCCAAGCATGTAAACCACCTCCTTGGCTTTGAGAATACGGCCGACAAACGGGTCTGTCAAGCAGCAATGTACAGCCCGACTTCGTAACTTCAATGCGTAATATCAGCGATCGGCCCGCATAGCATGCCGCGGGACACAGGCCCCAGGCACGGCAAGAAGGCGCCGTGTTGCAGAATGCTTGCCATTTCGAACACCGAACATGTATATTGTGCGCGTCGTACCTGATAGCGGATTTGGCAATGCACGCGACGATGTTGAAGTTGAAGACTATCCATTTGAACAAGGAGGAAAGGGTGATCGTACGCATCGAATACTGCGCCGATTGAAGCTACGAACAAGATGCCGCCGGGTTGGCGGTAAAGCTGCTGGAATACTACAAGCATGACATCGGTCAGTTGCAGCTCGTGCCCTCCAGCGGGGGCAGGTTCGAGATTGCGGTCGATGATGCCCGGGTCTTTTCCAAGCTGGATACGGACCGGTTTCCCGAGTATGAAGAGGTCAAGAGCGCCATCGAGGCCCTGATACCCGGCTGAAACCAAGCTAAAAAACACGCGTTGCGACCGGGGATCCCGACTTTCCGGGCCGTGCCGCGTGCCTCGGTGGTGCATCCGGAACATAGAGGTAGGTATGAATATCGATGTCTCACAGCAAAACAGGATCGCGGTCATGCGCATCGAGGGCCGGCTCTGGGAAGAGGGGGACAGCATCGAACTGGATCGCGTGGTCGATGCGGCCCTCGACCGTGGCTGCACGGGCTTCGTTGCCGATTTGAAGGGCGTGCCCATCATGAACAGCTCGGGACTGGGCTCTCTGATCGCGGCCATCAAGAAGATCAGATCCAGATCCGGCGAGATGGCGCTTACGGGCGTAAACGACCGGCTCGATCACCTGTTTCGGATCACCAGACTGCACACAGTCTTCAAGACCTATGATGATGTCGACGCCGCCATGGAGAACCTGCACGGCAAGGTTCGATAGCTCGCCCGCCTGACCGGAGAAGGCTCATGCAGGGACCCCGCGTCGACCGGGTTGTCTTCTGGGTCGCGTTGCCGCTGATCACCGGGGTCTCGGTGCCCCTGGTCCTGTTTCCCGTCGAGGGAGAGGCCCTGCTGAGCGCCGCCTTCGGCTGGCTCACCCGGTTCCTGGGATGGGCCTATCTCTGGTTCACGATCGCCGCTTTTGCCCTCCTCGTATACTACGCCCTCGGCAAGTACGGCAACATACGTTTCGGCGGACCCGACGCCCGCCCGGAATTCTCCCTCCTGAGCTGGGTTGCCATGATCTTCTGCGCCGGCATAGGCTCCAGCGTGCTCTACTGGGGTACGATTGAATGGGTGTATTATTACACCACCCCGCCCTTCGGTATCGAACCGCGAACAGTAGAAGCCACGGAGTGGGCGGCGACCTACGGACTGTTTCACTGGGGATTCACCGCCTGGGCGATCTATTGCGTGCCAACCCTTCCCCTGGCCTATCTCTTCTGGAACCGCGGGCAGCCCGTCCTGCGCATGTCCGCGGCCTGCGAGGGCGTGATCGGCGCGCGGAGCGTTCGGGGGCTGCCGGGCAAGATCATCGACATGTTCTTCATGTTCGGCCTGCTGGGCGGAGTGGGGACTTCCATCGGTCTGAGCACGCCCATGATCTCGGCAGGCCTGTCGGAGTTGCTGGACGTGTCGCGGGGATTCTGGCTGGATGCGGCGGTGGTATCAGCCTTGGGGGTGCTATTCGGGGTAAGCGTCTATACCGGGCTTCAGCGCGGGATCCGTATGCTGAGCGGGGTCAATTTCTGGCTCACCGTTGGATTTTTGGCCTTCGTCTTCGTCTGCGGTCCCACGCTGTTCATCATCGACACGTTCACCAACAGCGTGGGCTTGCTGTTTCAGAACTTCATCAAGATGAGTTTCTATCTGGAACCGGTGACCAAGGCCGAATCCATGATCGCAGCGGCCGCTGGCAAGCCGGGTCCGGATTCAGCCGGAACCTTCGCGGAACAGTGGACGATTTTCTATTGGGCTTGGTGGATCGCCTTCGCACCGTTCATGGGACTGTTCGTGGCGCGGATATCACGCGGTCGTACGATCCGCGAACTGATCGGCGCCGAGTTAATAGGCGGTTCGCTGGGTTGCTGGATGTTCTTCGCGGTGCTCGGCAATACGGGCCTGTTTCTGCAGATGGAGGGCTCGCTGGACCTCGCCGGGCTGGTTGCACGCAATCTGACGCCGGAGGCCATCATTGCCACGGTGATCGCCGTGGGAGACCGGGTGATTCCTTTCGCCGCACCGCTCCTGCTGGTTTTCGTGACCCTCGCGGTCATCTTTGCCGCCACCACACTGGATTCGGCGTCCTACATTCTGGCGTCGGTGGCGACCAAAGCCCAGTCGGAGGTGCGGGAACCTGCGCGATGGCACCGGTGTTTCTGGGCAGCGATGCTCAGTCTCGTGTCGCTGTCGCTGATGTTCGTGGGAGGTACGGAGGGGCTCAGAGCGGTGCAGTCGGCATCCCTGATCGTGGCCTTGCCGCTTATCGCGGTGCTGATCCTGATGACCCTGTCCTTCATCAGGTGGCTGAAGCAGGACCACGGATCAGGTGGCTGAAGCAGGACCACGACCACGGTGTCCGGCTGATTCGGGATTCGGTGCATAGGCCAGCGCAACGTCCGGGCGGTTCGCGGTCTGCACCGCGCTGGGGACGATTTGCGGTCTGTGCGGCGACCGGAGGATTACCTGAACCGGTAGGTCAGCCCCAGCTTGATTCGTCGTCCCTTCGGGTCGTGCGTGAGGGCGTCGTACGCGCTCTCCCGGTTCACCACGGGTGGTTGCGTGCCGGCCAAGTTCACGGCAGACAGGGTCGCAACAACCCCGGTATCGGGTATGCGCCACTGGAAGGTCACGTCAAAAGTCGCAAAATCGTCGATCCGGGACCAGTCTTGCCCCGACGGCCCCGTCTCGAACCACCAGTCCCTGTTTTTGTACGATGAAATGTAGTGCCCGCTGACGATGGTGCTGTAGTCACGCCAATGATATCCCAGGGACGCATGCATCCGCAGGGGAGGCAGCGGGGACGCCAGGGGATTCGTTTCGTTGAGGAAACCGACGGCTTTCTGCTCGGCCACAATCTCCACGCCGTTGAGCGTCAACGGGGCTACGGTGTAGTCCAGGGTGTAGCTGCCGTCCAGTTCCGCGTAGATCGCGCCCGTGCCCGCAACGTGGCGCGCAACGATACGCCAATCGATCCCGGCGGTCTTCAGACCGGGCCAGTTGATATGGTTTACGCGTATTCGCTCTATGTTCGCAGGAGCGCAGCTCCCGTCGTTCAGATTGCCTGGACAATAGATGCGATCCTGCACGGCGGCGCGGGTTGCCGGGTTCACATACGCTTCGGCCAGCCCGGCGTGCGGAATGACGCTGATGGGATTGTTCACATCGAAGCTCCAGTAATCCACTGATGCTTGCAAAGCCGTTTCCGTCTCGAAGAGAACCCCCACATTATAGGTGAATACTTCCTCCGGTTCGAGATCTTCGACGCCTCGGCTTTCAACAGCTTTCCACGTATCTGTCGGTCCGACATATTCCGTGGTGATGGAAACGTCCGTATTCAAGTCATCCACCGAGGGCGTTCGGAAAGTGGTCTGCAAGGTACTCCTGAGCGCCAGGTAGTCGTTGATCTGCGCCCTGAACGAGATCTTCGGATCCACGCTGCTTGCGAAGCCGTAGTGTTCGAAGTGCAGGGCAGCCTGGCTGGACAGCCAGCCGCCGTATTGAAGCGCCAGTTCGGCGAAAAGGGCGTGGGTGGTCTGGCTGGTCTCGTAGGGATGGATCCCGGATGTGAAGGTGAACGACCCGGTTTGGATCGCGCAGCCGGTATCTCCCGGAATCCGGCAGGGATTCAGGGACAGGTTGCCGGGATCGTTGGCTATGGCGGACACATCGACTCGGCGCAGCTGATAGCCCGCGGCATAGCTGGCTACACCTTCGCTGATCACGCCGTTCAATATGCCTTCCGTGGCCAGCAGACTGGCCTCGCTCGTTATGGCGACCCTTTCATTGATCCAGTCGATCAGTTCCGGGCTGTGCGCCAGCTCGGCGCGGTAATTCGGGTTGGGGGTGGCCTGGTAGACGGAGCCCGGCTGCGCGGAGTATTGCAGACCATTGCTGAAAGGGTTGTAGTACGAACAGTTTCCGGTTCCCGGCAGGACGTCGCTCGGGATGGCTCCGAGCGCAAGCCCGGAAGGCACGCTATGGTCGGGTACGGCCTCGACGCCGCATTCCGGACCACCGTACCCGCGGTAGGCGAGGAACTTCCGGTACGCATATTCGGCCGGCGTGCGGACCGTGCCCTCGGCGTCCGAATACGAGACCCCCAGATCGTAGCGCAAACCGGTTTCGCCGATCGGTCCCGCGAGGGAACCGGCCAGACGCCGGGTGCGGGACTCCCTGCCCTGGATGCGTCCGGGACCGGCATTGCCGACCAGCCGGCCAAAGAAGTACCATGGCTGGTCTCCGGTCAGATCCAGCGTTGTTCCAGCCGCATTCGCATAGGTCGGGTTTTCCGCGACGAAGGCAACCCGTCCGGGGTGGTCTGCGCGCACCTGCTGCACGCCGTCATAGAAAGAGATCGGAGGAAAGGACGGCGTGGTCTGCCATTCCGGTATGCGGGCATCGTGGTACAGCGCTTCCAGATGGTAGGTCGTCTCTCCGAACGAACCGTTGAGCTCGGCGAACCCACGCGTGTGCTGGAGTTTTTCGATCAGACCGTCCCACGGGGCATATCTGAAGCGGCATGTCGCGGCGCCCACCTGGTACCCGCCCATGTCCGCACATCCCGGATCGACGAATCGCGGTTCCCCGGCGAGTATGCGCTCATCGGTTTGCAAACCGTCCGGTACGATAAACGCACCGGGATTGCCGTAATAGGACCAACCCCAGCCCCAGTCGGGGAAGTCGCGCACAGCCCAGTCCCGCTCCGTGGCGTCCAGGAGGCGCCGCCGCTTGTGTTCCAAGGATACCACCAGCCGGGAATCGCCTATTTCACCACCCCAGATTCCGCCCAGAACACCGTCGCCGGCGGAGTCGAAATAGTCCAGGGAAAGATCCAGTTCGAACCCTTCGAAGTCACTCCGTGTGATGAAGTTCGCAACCCCGGCTATCGCGTCCGAACCGTACACGGCGCCGGCACCCTCCTTCAGGATGTCCACGCGCGAAATAGCGATCGACGGAAACGCGTTCACGTCGACGAAGCGCCCGCCGACGAGGCGACCTGGAACGTAGGTTTGCCTGCGACCGTTGAGCAATACCAGGCTGCGTGAAGCGCCAAGACCGCGGAGGTTGATGTTCGCTACAGTTTCCGGGATTTCCTGGGATAGCGAGTTGAACCAGCTGTTCGCTTCGCCAACGACGCCGCTGCTGGCGCTCAGGTTCTTGAAGAGGTCGACCATCGCCGGCGAACCCTTTTCGGTGAGCACTGCGCGGTCGATGCGGGCGACGGCATAGGGAAGATCTATCGGAGAGTCGCGAACAGCCGTCCCGGTGACGACGACCGCCTCCGCCTGGATCGTGGGTAGCGTGGCCAGGGTATCCAGCTCGGCGTCTTCCTGCTGATCAGCAAACGCAGCTACGTCGGGCGATCCGGCCAGACAAAGCCAGCCGAGCGTCATGGCGATGCGAAAGAGCGGCGATCGCTTGTTCACAAGGGACACCATCCCCACGTTGACAGGGTTGATTTTGCCGTTTTCTTAAAACTGTCGGGTTGAATGGTTCGGGTTGAATGGTAACGTGTAGCGGGCCGCACGCCGGATACGGACCGATTGCGACCCCCGCGCTTCAACCGTGGTCAGGCGCTCGCCTTCTCATATGCAGACACCAGAAGAGGGGCGGCAGCGCGTACGCGTCGCTCTTCCCCTCCACGTACCTTTCTTGCTGGTCGACCGGTGAATCGTTGCGGACAATGTCCCAATTTCCACCGGCGTTGAGGGCCGTTTCCGCCTCGGTGGGATCGAAAGGCGAAATCATGGGCTCACCCCGTTTGTTCACATATTTCTTCATGCGTTCCGCCCGGAGGCGTTCTTCTTCAGGAATGCGATTGCTATCGGCGAGGTAGTCCAAGACGAGTTCCGAACCGGGGCAGGCGATTTCGGTCACTTGATTCAGGGTGTGCTGAATGGCATCGCGGGACAGGTAATACGTCACGCCGAGCCAGTTGAAGAAGGACCGTTCTTTCGGTTTGAACCCATGGGCGGTCAGTTTGTCGATGATGCGCTCTGTCTCAAAGTCAATGGGGATAGTCCGCAGATTGTCAGGAAAAGCCAGTCCGGCCTTTGTGGCGCGGACCCGTTTCACGGCGATCGTGGAAGCGAGGTCGATTTCGTAGATGAGTATATCGAGTTGAGGATGGCGCAACGCAAACGTATCGAAGCCGGCACCAAGTATGACATACTGCCTCACGCCGTTTTCGATTGCGGTCCGCAGGCAGTCCTCGGTAAAACGCGCCCGGGTCAGCGGATACGTGGTGGTCGGCATCAGTCTTCGCAAGATGACCTTGGACATCAAGGCGTCACGCCATACGGAGTTGAGGATCCGCTGCCATCGCTCGCTCAGAAAGTGGAACGCGTGGGTGTCCTCGAAGATGTGGGGCGGCGTGTGCCGAAGGAGGTGCCGGGCGCGCGCAACCGCTACGAGTTCGGCCGTTTTGCTTCCATGGACATGGCTGAGGTTGGCACGCTGGTCAGACATGGAGGTCCTTTTGGTTCGTCCGCCTCAGGCTGCGAAGGCTTCGATGGCACCTTCCAGCGTGTCGTGGACAGCGAATACGGTGGTCAACTTGGTCATCTGCAGGAGGCTGCTTACGCTTCGGGTCACCCGGGCAAGCTTCAGGTCTCCGCCCACCTTCTGCATCCGGGTATAAGCACGAATGAGCAACCCCAGACCCGAGCTGTCGATCCAGTGCACCTTGCTCAGATCGAAGACAATCTTCCTGGAACCGTTGTCAGCCAGCCGATTGATGCGTTCGCTCAGTGCGTCGGTATCTCTTCCTTCGGCCATGCGGCCACTCAATTCCAGCACGGTAACATCCCCGTGCCGGATTTCTCTTACTTTCACTAAACTCTACCTCTCTGGAGCGGGGGGTATTCTTGTTAAGTGCCTCGCAAATCCGGTAAACCCAACCTGAACCGGTGGCGGCGAAGCTTCCTTCGGCCGAATGTCATCTCGATATGTTTCAAAGGGTGAATTCGGCGCTTTTGTTTATTGTTGAATGGCGAGTTGAATGATATAATGATGCAGTCCATGTGTCAAGACGATTTTAAGGCGCATGTCCGAAAACAATCCATGTCGAACCATGTCGAAAGCAGGGTCAATCGTACAGCCCATGAAAGCTGATCTACGCCCTTATATCCTGCTGAACTACGCCATGAGTCTGGACGGCAAGATTTCGACGGAACATCGCGATGCGGTGGGTTTCACCAGCAGATCGGACCGCAAGCTGATGGACGAGATCAGGGCGGACGTGGATGCCGTGCTTATTGGCGCCGGTACGCTCCGCGCGGAAGATCCGCCCGTGCGGGTCCAGGCGGCGAGGCTGCGGGAAGCGCGCACAAGCGCGGGCAAATCGCCCCATCCGATCGCGATCGTCCTTTCGCGTTCCATGCGATTGCCTCCCCTCGAAGGCCGTTTCTGGAAGGATGAAGCGGTCGAACGGATCATCGCGACCACGGAGCAGGCGCGGGACGAACGCATTTTGCCATTTCGCGGGAAGGCGGAGATAATCCGGACGGGTCGAAGGTCCGTGGATGTAGGCGAACTCTGCCGGTTGCTGTCCGACCGTGGTATACGTCGGCTGCTCGTGGAAGGCGGTGGCGCAGTCAATATGACCTTCTGGCATGCCGGCCTGGTGGACGAGATCTACCTGACGCTTTGTCCGGTCGTGATCGGCGGGCGGAAGGCGCCTACGGCGGCGGACGGCAAGGGCTTCCAGGCCGGCTGTTTCCCGCAGCTCAAGCTGGTGGAATCCAGGGCGGCCGACCAGGAACTCTTTTTGAGATACCGGATCGTGCGCTGACACCGGTCCGAATCACCTGCCGGGATCATCACTTAAAGTATGCACTGTGATCCGGACGGCGCCATCGTGGACTTCCAGGGTGGAATCCGCCAGAAACAACGGAACCTCGACGGGACCGCGATCGGCGCTGACCGGCTCCAGGGTCACGTCCAGCCGCTCCGGTTTGAGGCCTTCCCAGGTTCCCCAGTAGATATCGACGAAAAGTCCGATGCCGAGCGTCAGCAGGATGTCTGCGATGATTACCGAAGGCAGTTTGACCTTTTGCAGAACGACCCATTTCGTTTCGTAGCCCGGCCTGGATATCTCCACCAGATGCGACTCGTTGCGCGGTAGTTCGATCGTGAAGGGATTCGTATCGCGGTCGATGCGATCCGGCATCTTGATCCGGGCGTCGGCAGGCGTCACGTTGATCTCCACCTTCTGCGTTTCACCCAGGAACACCCGTCCACATCCGGCGCTGAAGAACATAAAGAGCGATAGCGACATCAAGTACATCAAGTTCCGCATCTGGATCCTCCTATTACCCCAAATCTGACTGAACGCGGCGCCAACGGAAAGTCCACAGGGGTCATGTCCAGCTCGTGTACGGTGGAAGCGGCCAGTTCGCTTCCGCTCCGATGGTCAGCGCCCGCAACCGTTCGTCGTCGGTCAATGGCGGGACCCGGTCGGCTCCCGCATTCTCTTCCAATTGCGCGCGGTTCTTCGCGCCGGGTATCACGGAAGTCACCCCCGGCGTGTCCAGTACGAATCGGAGCGCGGCCTGCACCAGGGTGCGTCTACCGTCTTCGACCAGGAAGGACAGCTCGGAGAGTTTCTGAAGTGCGGATCGTATCCGCGGATTGTCGAACCGTGCTCGGCGGCGGTCTTTCGTGTCGAGCCGGGACAGTGAATCGAAGTACTTTCCCGTCAGGGCGCCCTGGCCCAGCGGCACGCGTATGAGCGTACCCAGATCATGTGTTTCCGCGAATAGCAGCCCGGACGCGCCCACTGGATTCACGATGCTGTAGCCAATCTGTGCCATCGACAGATTGCCGAGCGCCATCAGACGCCGCATGATCTCCGTTTCGTAGGTCGAGATGCCGAAACAGCGTATCTTGCCCTCCTCGACCAGCCGGGTCAGCGCTTCCGAGATCGCTGGCATGTCGACCTCGGCCGGTTCGCCGTGCAACTGGTAAATGTCGATACGGTCGGTCTGCAATCGCTTCAGGCTACCTTCACAGTGTCGGGTGATGTACTGCCCGACAGGCTCGTCCGGATCCTCCGCCGCCGGTGCCATCTTGGTGGCGATCACGTAACGGTCCCGCCTACCCTGGAGCGCCCGGCCGATGATTCGTTCGCTGTGGCCGGCGCCGTACCCGTTGGCCGTATCGAGTAGGTTGATGCCTAGGGATTCGGCATGTCGAATCGTGGCGACGGATTCTTCGTCATCAACCCCCGACCAGTTCGCTCCACCCGCCATCCCGGCCATGGGCCAGCAACCCAGGCCGACGCACGACACGCTGATCCCGGTTCTTCCCAGCACGCGGTACTCCATGGAACTCGCATTCCTTCCGGCTTACGGCGTTTCCGTGCGGCCTGGCAGGAGTTGGAGCCGATGCGATGCGATCCGTTCTACCGCCTCCCTGCTGAACGCAAGCGGAAGATAGTCGTCTCTGGCCCAGGTCTCCAGCAGACTACCGTAGAAGGGGCTTTCCGGCTGGCCCGACTGACCCGGCGTGATGATGAAGACCGAACGGTCCCAGTCCTCCGCGTCCAGGATGTGGCGAAAGCTCACGGACGTTGCGGCTATGGTACCGAAGCCGCCCGACCGCTCCACGGCGGGCAGGGAAAAGGCGTCCGTCAGGATATGGGTGAAGGGACTCTTCTGAAGCCGCCCGTACCGCCACTGGCTCCAGTCCTCTCCCAGTTCCCGCTTCAACCGGTCCACCGTCTTGCGCAGGCCGGATTCCACGAGTGTCCGACGTTCGTCCTGCGGGGTATCCGGATCATAGGCGGCGGATTCCGCCTCCGATCGCCAGCGATACCACACGACCGCCCCGGCGCTGTCCCGGTTCAGCACGCCGTTCCAGGCGGCAACCAGTTCCCGCGCGCGTTCGACCTCGGCATCTTCCGAAACCCAATGCTGAAAGAACGGAATGTCTGCCTCCGCCCGTAGGGAATACGCGTCCAGTTGAAAACGCTTGTGGTCGTCAATGCTGTATTTCCGGTTGGATTCCAGCAGCTGCTTCATACGTTCAATCCGGGAATATTCGACCCCTCTGGAAGAGTGAAACATGACCGGCCTGCCCCGGTAGTCCGGCGGATGGGAATCGTTGTTCGCAGAGCCTACCCACCCGCGTATCGGATTGTACTCGCGGGGCAGGTCGTCTCTGAAACCGCGCCACTCGTACCGGCCGTCACCCGGTACCGGAAGCCTTCCGTTCCATCCATCTCGGTCGGGGGTGAGGGCGGATACCTGAAAGGCAATGTTGCCCTCTACGTCGCCGAAGACCAGGTTGTGCGTTGGCACCTTCCAGAACATGGCCCGATCGAAGAAGTCCTCCGCGCTTTCCGCCTGGGCCATGCGAAAACAGCCCAGGTAGGGCGCCGTGCCCGGTTCGTGGGTGATGGACCGCACGGAATAGACTACGCGGTTCTCAAGGTCTTCGTAGAAAACCGGACCGTGGCGACTGTACTTCAGCACGACGGGTCGGGGCGTCTCGCCCTTCACCGGAATCTCCTCGGTGATGACCCGAAGGGGTTCCCAGCCATCCTGCCAACGCACCATATCGGGCTGATCGGGGTGAAGCGCTTCCACGTATACGTCGTTCACGTCCACGCCGGCAAAAGTGAATCCCCAGGCGACCCGATCGTTGTGTCCGGCGTTCACCCCGACGAAGGGCGGCTCGCTGGCCCCTATGAGGTTCCAACCCGGCGCGTTCAGGTGGACGTAGTACCGCAGCGAAGGGTTTTCAAGACGACGGTGGGGGTCGTTGACGACCATGACCTGTCCGGTGGCGGAAAGGGCACCGCTGACAGCCCAGTTGTTGCTGCCGATCTCCAGGAGCTGCTCGGGTGTGGGCGCCTCGGCCTGGCGGTCCTCGGGGACCAGTGCGCGGTACGGTTCCACGAGCTCGAGTTGCGGCAGCCGACCCGGCACCAGGGGATCTCCTTCGCCTTTTCGCATGGCGGCCACGAGGTCCTCGGTCACGATGGTCACGTCCAGGCCGTCCGGTACCACGAGATCGTCCCAGGGCAGCGGCGCGGCGCGTTTATTGGCCTCTTCTACACCCAGTTCCGCCACGGACCGGGCCAGTCGGATCTCGTCTCCCGCGTCATTCCCCGCACTGGGAAAGAAAAGTCCGGTCCAGCGTCGCACCACGGTTTCCTTGGTCCATCTGCCGGGCTGGATCCCGGTCAGTTTGAACTCCACCGGCAGGTTGTCGGCGTGCGAGTCGATGTAGGCATTGACCCCGTTGGCATAGGCCATGAATATGCGTTCGCCCTCTGGGTGATAGCTGGTCCACTCCCTCTCGTCGAAGGGGCCGCGATACATCATGAGACGCGTTCGGGCATCGTAGTCGAAGGCTTCCGGTCCGAAAATCTCCGCAAGACGGCCCTCCCGCCACCGTCGCCACAACTCCATCTGCCACAGGCGATCCTGAGCCATCACGTAGCCTTGCGCGAAGAAGAGGTCGTCGACGTTTCGTGCGTAGATGTGCGGAATGCCGTGCTGGTCCCGAATCACTTCGACGGGTTCCGCAAGTCCTTCCAGTGTCAATTCGCCCTCGATCCGGGAGAGGGACGCGCGGGCGAGCGATTTCAACTGTTCGTCGGCATCGGGCGGTTCGACCGGTTCGCCGCACCCCGCGACGAAAAGCACGAGTGCGAAAAAGATCGATCCCGATTGCATGAAACGCAAGCACGTCATGAAAGTTCCTCCCTTCGGCGCGAAGTTGGCTCAGTCGCGCAGCTCCGACCGAATACGGTCGGCCAGCCGCATCGTCTCCACCGCCTCGTCCAGTCCGGCCGCGGGAAGTCCCACCGGCCGATCCTCCTTGATGCAATCGATCAGGAAACGGGCCTGTTCGGCCGTCCCGGCGGATTGCACTACGTTGAACTCTTCCGTCTTTCCGTCGCGCTGCACCACGGCTTTCCTGACGCCCTCCAGATAGGCCGAGCAGTCCCTGCCGTGAATCTCATAGCGTTCCAGGCGGGCGTCCGTCGTTAAATTGGCCGTGAGTTGGGCCACGCATCCGTTCTCGAAGCGGACCAGGGCGGCGTAGACGTCGGTGAAACGTCCGGTCGCCCGGCGCGCGACGGCATGCAGTTCGGCGATCGGGGCGCTGCCTGCCAGGGAGCGCATCAGATCGATGGCATGGATCGGCGTTTCGTAGATGAAGTTGTCCAGCAGGTGCGCCGGGAAGGGACGTTCGCGCAGGCGCGTCATGCTCTTGTGGAACTCCGCCACGATCTGGGTAACCGGCCCCCGCTCCTCTATCATACCCCGCGCCTGGCAGATGAGAGAATGAAACCGCCGATTCCAGCCGACCAGTACCTTTGCGCCGGATGCGGCGGCGGCATCGCGAAGCCCAGCGGTTTCGGCGCCGGACAGCCCGGGTGGCTTTTCAAGCAGCGTGTGAACACCTGCCTGGATCACCGGCAGCGCGGACTGTCCGTTCAGGTGGGCCGGCGTGGCGATCACAGCCAGGTCCAGCGACTCTTTCGTCAGTAAATCCTCGATATCTCCATACCAGTTCGGAATACCGTGCTCGTTCGCCACGCGTTCGCCGGTTTCCTTCACCGGGTCGCACACGGCCACAAACCGCACGTCGTCAAAGGTCTTGATGGTCTCGAGATGACCCCGCCCCCGAGCGCCACACCCGATCAGGGCCGCCTTAAGGAATTTTGCTGACATCTGCTTTGCTCCTGACGTACTGGCGATCAATACGAAACGCGCAGATTCATACGAGCTTCTGTCATTACTGTCATTGGAGTGAATTTCTTGACGGTTGCAATGTATGGCCATTTCTTCTGCAAGTAAACCCGCAAGTAGACACACCTTCTTCGATTGATTATCTTTTTGGGATGACAGATCTTGCTTTTTTCAGGCAGAACGGCTACGTCAACCTCGGCCGGGTGTTTACTGAAGCGGAGTTGGGGCGTTTCACCGACCTTTACGACCGTGACCGGTCCGAATGGGGTTGCTTCTGGCATCCCATTTCCAATCACGGCCACCAGACCCTGAACTGCGATCCGCTGGTCTCTTCTCCGGAGATTGATGCGCTGATTCGGCATCCCGCGCTGATCGGTCCGATCGAGACCATCCTAGAAGGACCCAGCTGGCTCGGCGAAGCGTGCCTGCGCCACATGGTCCCGCGCGACAGCAATCCGGAGGAGATATGGCACCGGGACCGACCGCATGCCACGGACCGGCCCTACCGGTGCGGGTATCTGCAGATGATGCTCTACCTGTCCGACGTGCACGACGGTACGCATTGTTTTTCCATTTCTCCGGAACCCTGCGACGGTCCCGTACTCGATACCCGGGAGCAGCTTGCCCGACGTGGCAAGGTCCACCTCCATGGACCGGCCGGCACGGTTATTCTGTTCAATCTGTCCGTGCTGCACGCCGCGACAGTCCGGATCACGCCACACGAGCGAAAGACGGTTCAAATCTACTACGGTCGTCGCAACGGTCCCGTGCTTAGCGAATGTACCATGATACCGACCCGATTCTGGCGGGACCATCCGGACCCCGAGGCGCGGGCTTTCTACGGCATGATGACCCGGCGTTCGTCACAGTATGCTAAGGCATTCGGTTGAGTTTCCAATGAAATCGTGCGTGTGAAATCATGCCGCTGAAGCATGCGAGGTTTTCATACAGAATCAGTATCCCCTTGATATTCAGGAACTTTAGGCTAACATCAGGAGCGTAATCTTGGATGATCAACGTCCGCAAGTACTGATCGCCTGTAGCGAGCGGGTGCGCAATGGCTACCTGGCGCCGGAGGAACTGTCTCGCCTCGAAGCGTTCGCCGACTGGGCGTGGTTCGCCTGCGAGGGGGGTGGCATCTACGAGAGCAGTGAGGACCCCGAGACCGCCGCCCGTTTGGCGCGGGAACTGAACGGCGTGGACGCACTCGTCGTGTGCCACGGCGCACCCCGTATCGAGGCTTCGATGCTGGATGCCGCGCCGCGACTGCGCTTCATCGGCGAGCTGGAAGGCGACCGTTTTGCCACGCGCCTCGACCTGGACGGGTTATGGCGTCGGGACATCCGTACTGTCGATACGACGAATGGCTCCTCCTATCCGGTGGCGGAATGGGCCCTCGCGCTTACGCTGATCTCCATGCGCAACGCCGGTGCGCTTTTTCGCCGCATCCTCACCCGCAACACCCGGGACCGGGACCTCATTCAACCCATGGCCGGGATCCTGACCGGCAAGCGGGTGGGGCTGATTGGCGGAGGTCATATGGGTCGTCGCCTGATGAAACTGCTCCACCCCTTCGAGGTCGAGCTGTGGGTCCACGACCCCTATCTGCCGCAGGAATTGCCCGAAGCGCTCGGTTTCCTGCAGACGTCCCTGGAGAACGTGCTCACCCGGTGCGATGCGATTATCTGCGTGGCTCCGCTCACGCCCGAGACGCGGGGCATGATCGGCCGGCGCGAACTGGATCTCATTCCTTCGGGCGCAGTCTTCGTGAATGTGTCCCGCGGCGCAATCGTCGACTCCGCCGCGCTGATAGATCGCCTCAAGCGGGGCGATATCGCCGCCGGACTGGAGGTCTTCGATCCGGAGCCCATCCCGGAAGACAGCGAGATCATCAACCTGCCCAACGTGTTCCTGACCCCGCACTTCTCCGGACGTACGGGGGATGCGTATCCCCACTTCTTCCGTATCATGGTTGACGAGCTGGCGCGGTTCTTCGACGGCCATGAGACCTGGTTCGACCTGACGCCGCGCTCGAAGGCCAACCGGGAGGGACGCCGTTGAAAACCCCCAATCTGCTCTACATTTTCACCGATCAGCAGCGGGCTGACACGCTAAGTTGCTACGGCAACGACCAGATAGACACGCCGGCGCTCAACGGACTGGCCGCGGACAGTTTCGTCTTCGACCGGGCCTACGTAAGCCAACCGGTATGCAGTCCGGCGCGGACCACCATGCTGACAGGACGCTGGCCGCATGCGGGCGGGGCGCCGTCCTGCAACGTTCCGCTTGGCGCGGACACGCCCACGATCGCCGAGATGCTCCCCGCGGCGTACGACACCGCGTACATGGGCAAATGGCATCTGGGCGACGAGATCTTCCCGCAGCACGGGTTCAGGACCTGGGTCGGCACGGAAGACCAGTATCGACGCGGGTACTCCGATCCGAGCCGGTTGTCTCAACACAGCGACTATCACCACTTCCTGGTTGAGAAGGGATACAAGCCGGACAGCCACCTCCTGGGCCAACCGGTGTTCTCGAGGCACTACGCGGCTTCCCTGCCGGAAGACTGTACCAAGGCGTGGTACCTGGGCGAGCAGGCAGCGGGCTATATTCGAAATCAGGGCGAGAAACCCTTCGCCCTCTGCGTCAGCTACCTTGAACCGCACCCGCCGCATACCGGTCCATTGAACACGCATCACGACCCGGACAGCTTGCCAACCGGCCCTGGATTCATGCAGCCGCCGCCGGCCGACGCGCCGCTCATCCTGCGCCTGATGGCCGCGTACTACATGCAATCCGAGAACTACGGGTTGGATCTGCGGACCGAACAGGGCTGGCGTGCGTTGATGGCGCGGTACTGGGGCAATATCACACTGGTAGATCGTTCGGTCGCGAAGATCCTGCAAGCCCTGGAGGAAAGCGGAAAGGCGGATGACACCATCGTCGTGTTCACGTCGGATCACGGGGAATTGATGGGTGATCACGGTATCCTGGGCAAGACGCTCATGTACGAAGAGTCGGTTCGGGTTCCGATGCTGCTGCGCGCGCCCATGCTGAAGCAACCGCCTCGTCGCATCGGTGGGCGGTTCAGCCATATCGATCTGGTGCCGACGCTGCTTGACCTGCTGGGAATCGAGGGAGTTTCGGGGATTCAGGGCACGAGTCGCGTATCCGTGCTGGAAGGAAAGGATGATCTGGAAGACAACGACGTTTTCATCGAATGGAATGGCGCCGATGGGCACATTCCCGCCAGCCTGGGAGAAGCCGAGCCCAACCAGAGCATGGTCCATCCGCATCGGACCGTCATCACGCCCGATGGCTGGAAGCTGAACCGGTATGGCCGGGGACAGGGCGAGTTGTACAACTTGGCGCGCGACCCGTTTGAGCTGGAGAACCTCTACCATAGGGGCGAACAGCGGGGAAAGATCGCGGACCTGGAGGAACGGATACGGGCATGGCAGGAGGAGACCGGGGATGAGGTGGGAGAAGAGGATTGATCGGCACAGCGGACTATGGGCTGCTGATCAATATATAACTCCCATATTTTAGCTACCTGTCCAATCCCTCGGAATGTAGTCTCGCCAAGTCTGTTACTGGCAATTCATGAATAGATTCTAATGGTTAACCGACTCAACGCCAACGCGATATTACCTTGAATTTTAAGTCAGGGTGAATGTATCATCATGGTGCTGCATCACTTTACAACAGTGTAAACTAAGGGTGAAGTTGTGGTAAGCTCGGTTGACTTCCCCTATACCCGCACGAGTTGAACAATTAGACCTTAAGAAAGATACGATCTTTTCTATTATATCCTGACCAGTTTATATGCAGTCGGTATAGGGTAACTCGAACAGACATGATAGCAATTCGAACTGTCAAGGTATACGGATAGTGTTTTGTTAGCATTTAGGGTTAGTTAGTTCTTCTTTGTAAGGGTTGTTTATGTCGAAAAACTTCACCTTTATTGATCTATTTGCTGGAATTGGCGGCATCCGACTGGCATTTGAGAGCCTCGGTGGAACGTGTGTGTTCGCCTCCGAGTGGGATAAACACGCACAGGCGACGTATGATGCGAATTTCAATCATATGCCGGAAGGTGATATTACAAAGATCCAGGAGGACCGGATTCCTGATCATGATATACTGACGGCAGGTTTTCCCTGCCAGCCATTCAGCATCGCCGGTGTGACAAAACACAACGCTCTTGGGAATGCGCACGGATTTGAACACACTCAGGGCACTCTATTTTTTGATGTGGCTCGTGTAATTCACGCGCGACGACCTATTGCTTTTCTACTTGAAAATGTGAAGAACCTACTGTGTCACGATAGGGGAACAACCTTTGCTGTTATTCGTGAGGTACTTGAAAAAAACCTCGGATATCATGTATTCCATCAGGTGATTGACGCACAGCGATTAGTACCCCAGCATCGTGAACGAGTTTTCATAATCGGATTTCGGGATTCTGTGGATTTTGAATTCCCTGTTATTCCGGATTTGAAACCTAGACTGCGTGATATACTTGCTCCAAGAGTTCCTTCCAAGTATACTTTGTCAAGTAAGCTATGGCAGTACTTGCAGCAATATGCTGAGAAACATCGAGCCAGAGGCAACGGTTTTGGTTACGGCCTAGCCCCTCCGGAGGGAGTAACCCGAACTCTCAGTGCCAGGTACTATAAGGACGGATCTGAGATTCTTGTTGCACAGCGGGGAAAGAATCCACGGCGTTTGACCCCGCGTGAATGTGCCCGATTGATGGGATTCCCAGAATGGTTTGAAATCGTGTCGAGTGATACACAAGCCTACCGCCAGTTTGGGAACTCAGTAGTGGTACCTGTTGTCAGGGTTATTGCTGGAGAGATCGTACAATGCTTGATACGCCGTACGAGACCCAAACAGAGGAAATTGGAGTTCAGCCATCAAAAGCCCGGCAAATTCGAGAAAGACTACTTCAATGGGGAGAAGAGAATTACCGATCATTCCCTTGGAGAGAATCCAATCAAGGTTGGTACGGTCTAATTGCCGAGGTATTGTTGCAACTTACCCGCGCTATAACTGTAGTAGAAGTTTATAATCGTTTTATCTGTAGATTCCCCACCCCCGGCCCACCTGGGCCAAGCTTCCCTTTCAGATATCAACGATTTAATCTATCCCCTCGGATTGGCATGGCGTGCGCCTGTACTTAAAAACTTGGACAACGGCTTGATGAACTCAACGGTCAGATACCCTTGACTTTGACTGAATTGACAGAATTTCCAGGTGTCGGGAACTATGTCGCATCTGCTTGGTTGAGTTTTCACGCGGATATCAATAGTACAATTATAGACGCCAATGTAGTCAGGTGGCTCTGCCGAATGGTAGATCGACCTCATGACGGTGAGACGCGTCGGAAGAAGTGGTTAGTGCAATTTGCCAACAGCCTCACACCTGAGAAGAGGAACAGAGACTATAATTTAGCCGTGCTCGATTTCACAATGCGGGTTTGTAGTAAGAATCCAACTTGTAGCGTGTGCCCCGTTGGAGTTCAATTCTGCATGTATGGAAGGAAATGTTTATCACGAGCAAGGGTGATGTAACCGGATGAACCTGTCTACAGTATTTGCAGGAATAGCCCATAAAGAGCTTGTACGGGTCGATCTTCCGGGTATGGGTTCGAATCAGCACGAGATAAATGGCGTTGCGGCCTTACGGACTTTTTTTCAGGAGGACAAGTACGAGGGCTCAGTAACGTGGAGCTACTTTAAAGATGGTTATGACCCGGTCAGTAGCGAAGGTAGATTGACGTTCTATGATGCACGAAGAAACAACCCCCAGAGATCTGAATGGAGGCTGTATTACACCGGTCATTTTCTGTACAGAGCAGAGCCCGGTGATGTTCTAATTCTTGTACGAACAGAAACAGGCAACCTGTATGCCCTTGTCTTTCAAGCCAATTCAGGATGGCTTCGATCAGCAAGGATACTCTTTGGTTTAGACGATATCCATGACACGCTTGAGGTTGTTTCAGAGGATGCTCTTGAAGCGAAATCACTAGTGCTTGTGGGCCAACTTATACTGGAACAGCTAGGACTTGATATTCTCTTACCATCAGAGGAAGATGATGAATCGCTAATTACTAAACGGTTCGGGAACTGTTTTCCTTCCACAAGAGACATGTCCGACTACGCGAGGTCACTGGTTGATGTTGAAGATCTAGACGCTGATGATACACTTATGGCATGGCTAAGCAGAGAAGAGCAGCTGTTTCGTGCACTTGAGAAAGTTGTTGTTCAAGACCAGGTGGATAAGGGTTTTAAGAGTGTCGATAGGTTTCTCAAGTATTCACTTTCTGTACAAAATCGACGCAAAGCTCGCATGGGATATGCTCTTCAGAATCATCTGACAGCGTTGTTCGATGTTCATTGTCTTAGATACGCCAGTCAAGCCACAACTGAAGGAACGAAAAAGCCGGATTTTCTGTTTCCCGGCAGATCAGAGTACCTCGACGCAACATTTGACACAGGTTTATTGGTCATGCTGGGTGCGAAATCGACCTGCAAGGAACGTTGGCGCCAAATCCTGAGCGAAGCAGATAGAATACGGGTCAAACACCTGTGTACGCTTGAACAGGGTATCTCCATTGCCCAGACGAATGAAATGCGTGGGGCGAAAGTCAAGCTCGTAGTTCCTGTTGCCGTACAGGAGTCATATACGGTAAGTCAACTCAAAGAACTGCTAACTGTTGAAGGATTCATTGAGTATGTGAAATCAAAACAGATAACAGAATAGTGCCCTGTTAAATTGGTCACCTGACACTCCTTTTGGTACTCTATTAATACGCGGATTATAAGGCCCTCGAAAAGGATCATGCGATAGGCCGCATGCCTCCGGCGGACCGTCTGGACTAAGACCAACGACAGATCCTTAAGCGACATCAGATAAGCAGGCAGACGGTCTCTGTGCGGCTATCCGCGTCGCCCCCATGGGTCTTTCTTGCCTCTTCCCTATCTTGGTTAAGGACCCAATAGAATCCGATCGGACTTATAACCATGAAGGTTAATACCAAAGAATTCAGAAGAAGATCGATTCTGTCATTGACGATGTATGGGGAAAGAGACAAACACCGTTGAAATCTCCTATGGACGCCGTCACGCTTCTTGAACCAAATAAGCTTAAGCAGTTTTTTTACCCAGCCATCAGAATCATTCACGCCTGTGATCTAATACAACGCAACTACCACCAGAATCCTTTGAAGCGAGACCTCATTGCCGAATACGAAAATATCGCTGCTTGGAGTACAGTCACTTGCTGTATTCCGGAATAGAGCAAGCAATGAAGTGCCTCCTAAAAATGTCAGGCCTCTACAGAGCAAAACTCCATCGAAATCACGATATAGGTAAACTATTCCGTGATTTAGTGCCAGAGGAACAACAGGTTGTCGATGTTGCCTACTCGGCATATCGTTCTCTCCATAACTATATTCCTCTAAAGACCTCAAACTGCTTTTTAGATTACATTGATGAGGGCTATCAGCAATGGCGGTATTTACTACTTGAAGGTCCCGAAAAAGAGAACCGGCCGCCGAAGACCCATGTAGGAGCAATGTTAGAAATCTGGTCGGCTTTGGCCATCATTCTTCAAGCCAGAGTGACTACTAAACACGAACTTTATACTGTAGACCGCCGCATAGTCCACTACCTAGATGAAACTACGCGTCATGTTTGGGTCATACCTTATTGGGGCAATATCAGGCCGGAGGAAACGGCAGATATGAATTGCTGGCGGCAGGCTTACGACGATCCCATTAACGCATATGCTGATTTGTTTTCTCGGTTTAAAGAGAACGAACTTCATCTCCTTAAGGTCCCGTCTCATACTTTAGAAGTCCTAAACAGATTAGTGAGAACCGTCAATGATGAAGTAAAAAAAGAAAATGTTGACTATGATATTTGGCAATTTGTATGGCGAGCAGAATCCGGTACCATTAAATGGAATACTCAATTGGGTCTCTTCGAAAACCCTTCAGATTGAACTGATGCAGGGAAAACTGAATAGGAGGCTCTCATCGGTATGTTCTTTACTACATTGAAAACTCCATTCGGTCACATTTTCTAAGGTGTGCTCTAACTTCTGAAGCAGTCTTATCCATATAAAAGCCTACGAGGTGATCGGTGCTTCATAAGTAGTCCAAATCGAGTTCGAAATAGCCAAGCGACCAGTTTCATTACACGCGGAAAAGTCGTCGCCGTTTAAGAGTGTTATTTCCAACGACTGCTTGATTAGCGATGGTAATGGAGGGACCTTCAACTATGTAATACACCCAGAGGAGCCACTAGTTGGAGGAGTGTATCAAATTGAGATAGCTGAATTCTACAGTAACGATCGGAAAACTAAATTGAGTTAAGACAGGAAATGACCAGTGGTTTGCTAGGGTGTGTTTGTAATATTTAAGTTCGCTGCTTTCGGTTTGTCGTATCCTGACTGGGCGGTACGACCACTGTAGTCTATGCATTCCGAATACCGTTGCCTCAAGGATCCCACCATGTCCATGACCGACGAAGAACGCTTCCGATTCGACTTGGCCGGTTTTTTCGTACGCCCAGGGATTCTCACGCCGGATCAGATCCGGGACATCCGGGAACAGATCTATCGCATCAAGCACGATCCCGAATCATTGCAGCCAGCCCACCGCGACGTGCCCGGCGGGCCCTCGAGCGTGCTGATCGACCATCCCGCCGTGGTGGACGTAATCGAGGAGATCATCAGTCCCGATTTCCGTCTGGAGAATTGTACCTGCGTGTGGCGGGAGAAAGGCCAAGCACACGGGGAGCTGCACGGGGGCGGTCCCAAACAGATCGATCCGATTTTTGGATACCGGGTGCAAAGGGAACGCATCTACGCGGGGATGGTCCGGGTGATTTTCGAGTTTACGGAAATCAGCCTGGAAGACCAGAGCACGCACTTCGTCGTGGGGAGCCACAAGGCGAACTTCCCCATGCATCCCGATCACCTGTCGCTGGAACCGGGTAAACGGAGCGACTTCCTGATGTCCTACGCCTGTCCGGCGGGGAGCGCGGTGTTCTTCACCGAGAATCTCTGCCACGCCGGTCCGGTGTGGAACCGGGACGAGCCGCGCGTCACCGTCCTCAACGCCTATTCCCATTTGGCCACGCACTGGCATCGGCTGAAGACCCCGTCCGAAGTCATTGCCGGCCTTCCGCGCGAAAAGCAGGTCTACTTCCGCGAGCCGTGGATTGCAGACTTCCGCACCCGTCCGGCCACGCATAACACCGTGGAGCGGTTCGTCGGAAACGACGAGCCCCCTGTCAACACCGATACGAAGCCCTAACCGGCTATGGACGAATGACTGAACCGTCCGCCCTGCGGTCCTCCGCGGCATAATTGGGCTTCGCCGCCTCGTTCGCGTTGAGCAGTTTCTCGGCGGCCTCCTCGTCTATATCGAGGCCCAGCCCCGGGTTGTCATTGGGGTACAGATGTCCGTCCTTCAGCACGCAGTGCCCGGGCAGGGCGTCGTACTCCTCGGGACGGAAGGCGTTCTCCTCCTGGATTCCGAAACTCCAGCTGGCCATGTCGAGGTGTACCGCGGCGGCCTGGTTGACCGGATCGTTGTCGCCACCCTCCTGCCACGCGGTGTTGATGCCGAAGGATTCGCACAGCGCGGCGATTTTCCGGCATGGCGTAATGCCGCCCGCCTTGGAAACCCGCACCCGCACGTAGTCGATCAGGCGCTCGGTGATGAGGGGCGTCCATTCGTGGGGGTGCACGAATAGCTCTCCCATGGCCTGGGGCGTGGTGCACTGCTCCCGAATAAGGCGGTACCACTGCACCTGTTCGGGTGGCAGGACATCCTCAAGGAAGAAGAGTCGGTAGGGTTCGAGGCGCTTGGACAGGGCTACCGCGGATTGCGGCCGGAGATGCTCGTGCACATCGTGTGTGAGCTTAGGACCGAATCCGAGTTTTGAACGCAGGTACGCGAACATGTTCGGAATCGCCTCGATATAGGCTTCGTCGTCGAAGACTTGGTCAACTGGCCAGGCATTGGCCGGCCGGCATGCTTCTTCCGCCGGGATGAAACCTCCGCCGCCGTAGCCGCCCAACTGGCACCGGACCACGGGGAACCCCTCGTCGAGATAGCCCTGTACGGCTTCCAGCAGGGCTTC
Source organism: bacterium (assembly GCA_965200485.1). Lineage (GTDB taxonomy): Bacteria > JAAXHH01 > JAAXHH01 > JAAXHH01 > JAAXHH01 > JAAXHH01. The sequence goes on along the minus strand of CBDAUD010000002.1, from coordinate 743,497 downwards.
CGGCGTGCCTCCGCCCGCGTGCGCGTAGCATGGCACGGCACTCCGGCAGGCGCCGCCAAGGAGCTCGTAGACCGGCATACCCGCCTCCTTGCCCTTGATGTCCCACAGGGCCATGTCGATACCGCCCAGGGCCGTGTTTGTGATGGCGCCGTTGCGCCAGTATCCGCTCGTGTAGAACGTCTGCCAGATATCCTCGATTCGGCCGACCTCCCGTCCGATGAGCTTCGGGGCCAGCATGGATTCGATCGCCTCGATGACGGCGCCCTGGTGGTAGTGGTCGCTCGCCGACCCGATTCCGTACAGCCCGGGCTGATTGGTGGTAATCTTTACGATACCCCAGGTGCCGTTCGAACGCGTCCGGATGCATTTGACACCGGTTATGGTAGTCACGGTCTGCTCCTTATGCACTTCATGATACACTGCGCGACCGGGATGGTGATCACGGCCGTTTCCCGGCTAGGCATCTACTTGGCAGTCACGCGTTCGCCGGCGACGAGAAAGGGCTCTGCGTTGCTCCACGCCCGGGATCCGTCCTCGGTATAGATCGGTTCGGCGGAATACTGGGTCAGATAGACCCGGCGCCAACCGCCGGAGATGTTTGGACTGCTTCGGTGGAAGGAGACGCTGGAGAACACGGCTACGCTTCCGGCCGGTGCAACCACGGGCACGCCGGGATCGTCTCCGAAGTACCCGATCTTGTCGTTGGTCCCCTCTTCCATGGTATGTTCCTGCCGGTGCCGGGTGCCCGCCCGGGAGAAAGGAAGGATGTACACCGTGCCGTTCTCTTCGGATACGTCGTCGAGGGCCGCCCAGCAACTCATGTACGGCCGGTGGTCGAACCCCACGTAGCCGGAGTCCTGATGCCATCCGAACTTCATGCCGACTTCCGGTCCCTTCACCACGAATTGTTCATGAAAGAGATAGGCGGTGTCGCCCAGGGTGCCCCGGCAGATTTCGGCCATGAGGGCGCTGAATATGTACGGCCGCAGGTCGGGATTGTCCCGGTGCCGGTTGGAAATGAAATACCGGCTGCCCTTGTGGGTGATGCCCCGTGCGGACGTGGCCTCCTCGGCCATCTTCGCATCGGTCTCGGCGATAAACCGGTCGCACGCCGAGCGGAGAAAGTCCAGCTGGGCGTCGTCCATGACCGATTCTGCGACGAAGTAGCCTTCCTCCCGGTACTGTTCCTTCTGTGACGCACTGATTTCAAATGGATTCACCTGCTGTTCCTGTCGATTGGTGCGGCTCGCCGCCGCAGTTGGTAGTCGAAGTCGACCGACGTTCGTCCCGGATGCTATCCCCGTCCGATATAGGGCATGGTTGTCGCCATTACCGTGATGAACTGCACATTGGCGTCAAGCGGCAGGCCGGCCATGAAAATAACCGCGTCGGCCACGTTCTTCACATGCATCCGCGCTTCGGCCATCAACGCTCCGGTAGGCTGGAGGACGCCCTGCTCCATGCGCTGCGTCATGTCGGTGGCCGCATTGCCTATGTCGATCTGTCCGCAGGCGATGTTGTACTTTCTTCCATCGAGGGAAGTCGAACGGGTTAAACCCGTTACGGCGTGTTTGGTCGCCGTGTACGGTGCCGTATTCGGTCGCGGCACATGGGCGGAGACCGACCCGTTGTTGATGATCCGTCCGCCCTGCGGCTCCTGGTTTTTCATGAGCTTGAAAGCCTCGCGGGTACACAGGAAGGAACCGGTCAGGTTCACGTCGACCACCGTCTGCCACTGCTCGGGCGTCAGATCCTCCAGCAACACGGCCGGCGCCCCCGTTCCGGCGTTGTTGAACAGCAGGTCCAGGCGTCCGAATGCCGCCTTCGTCCGCGCAAAGAGATGCGCTACCTCAGACGCCAGACCCACATCGGTGGGAACGACGAGCAGGCGATCCCCGGCATCTCCGGCCTCGGATACGGTCGATTCCAGGGCTTCCCGCCGCCTTCCAGCCAGTACCACGCGGTATCCGGCCTCCAACAGCGCCAGGGTGCAGGCCTTTCCGATACCCGATCCTGCTCCGGTCACCATTGCGACACTACCATTTTCGCTCATGTCGGTACTCCTTGTCGAGCATGGGATGGTTATTTGGAATCCCCATAACCTAATGGCGAACGGTCGTCTCTGCCAACCTATTCGCGCGTCTGGTCCATCACGAGTACGGATCCGCGGCGTCTCGCAGGGCGTCGCCCAGAAAATTGAAGGAAATGACCGTGACCAGCACCGGCACGGCAGGAAACAGGAGCCAGGGATGGTTCAGGAGCACCGTTACGCGTTGGGCCTCTTCAAGCAGCACGCCCCAGCTCGTCATGGGAGGACGAATACCCAGCCCCAGAAAACTCAGGGCCGTTTCGCCCAGGATCATCCCCGGAATGGCCAGCGTGGCCACCACGATGATGTGGCTGTAGCATCCCGGCATCAGGTGTCTCGAAATGATGTACCAGTGTCCCGCACCGGCCGATCGCGCCGCGGTCGTGTAGTCCTGCTCCCGGAATACCAGTACTTTGCCCCGTACCTCGCGGGCCAGGCCGCCCCAGCTGATGATGGACAGGATGATCGTGATGCCCAGGTAGGTCTCGATGCTCGTCCACCCTGCCGGTAGCGCCGCCCCAAGCGCCATCCAGAGGGGAATCGGCGGAAACGAGGCCAGGATCTCGACGACGCGTTGCAGCGCATGGTCGATCCATCCTCCGAAGTACCCGGACAGCGTGCCCAGGACGGATCCGAGGACCAGGCTGAGCAGGACGCCGATGATGCCCACCGTGAGCGATACGCGCCCGCCGTGAATCATGCGCGAGAGCAGGTCGCGCCCCATGCGGTCCGTCCCCAGCAGGTACATGGGCCCCTCGGAATGGAACAGTCTGAAATGCCCTTCGCCGTCCCGCGACAGGAAGCGGATCGGGTACATCCGGCTTTGGTCCGTGTCGTACGCCAGTTCGAGCGTTTCGGGATGCTGCGCGGACGTCAGGCCGTAGACGTACATCCCGTTGTGCCAGTCGAAATGTAGCGCTTGCGGGGGTACGTGGCGAACGTGTATGCGAATATCGTCGTGGTCGAACGGGGAGAACCATTCGGCGAACAGGGCTACGAAGTAGAACATCCCCAGTACGGCCGCGGCCGCGACCCCCATCCGGCTCCTGCGGAACCTGCGCCAGATCAGCGTCCTGTAGCTGAGGTAATCCGTATCCTGCGCCGCTTCGACCCGATCGCTCCCGGCCGTGCTAGTCATAACGTATCCTCGGGTCGGCCCAGGCCAGGGCAATATCGGCCAGGATGTTTCCGATGATCAAAAGCAGGCTGAACATCATGAGCAGGGTGCCGGCCAGATAGATGTCCTCGGTAACCAGGGCTCTCAGGAGGAGCGGTCCAACGGTGGGGAGTCCAAGGACGATGGCCACGATCGTGGCCCCGGACAGGATGTTTGGCAGGCTCATGCCGAGAATGGTGATGAGCGGATTGATCGCGATTCGGGCTGCATGCCGGATGACCACGACACGCTCCTTGAGGCCCTTGGCGCGGGCGGTCTGGACAAAGGGCTGACCCAACACGTCCAGGAGATTTCCGCGCATGATACGCATCAGTCCGGCGGTGCCGTTGATACCGACCACGATGACGGGGATCCACAGGTGCTTCAGGAAGTCGACGAGTTTGTCCCATGTCCAGGGCGCCCCTTCGTATTCACTTGAAAAGAGGCCGAACAGCGGTACGCGATACACCTCGAAGACAAAGACCATGAGGGCGAGCGCCACCAGGAAACCGGGCATGGACATGCCGATGAAGCTGATGAACGAAAGCACATGATCGGACAGGCGGTACTGGTGGGTGGCCGAATAGATGCCGATGGGAATGGCAACGGCATAGGTAAAGAGCAGCGCGCCCAGCGCGATCAGCACGGTGAAGGCGAGCCGGTCCCAGATCAGCTGGTTGACCTCCTGCTCGTATTCGAAGGATTCTCCGAAATCCCCCACGACAAAACCCGAAATCCAATTGACGTACTGACGCCACACGGGCTGGTCCAGGCCGTAGCGTGCGCGCAATTCGTCGATACGCGCGATGGAACTGCTGTCTCCGTACATCTCTTCGAGTTCCTGGATCTTGCGGTCGAGGAAATCGCCCTCCGGCAGCTGGACGAGGACAAATCCGATCATCGATATGGCCAGAAGCGTAGGTATGGCCAGCAGACAGCGTTGTACGATGTAGTTGATCATTTGGCTGTGATCGACGGAATGCGACCAGGCGTACCGCCTCAGTCGATGAAAAACTGTTCCGGGAAACTCGTCGCCGGTCCCGCAATGGCCCAGGGTCCGAGGATGCCGTCATCCGGGACGTTGTGAAAGTTGTTCTTAACGATGACGGGGGAAGGCCGTCGGGCGACCGTGCCGAGGTGAAAGGGGCCGTGCTCGATGTGAAGCCTGACGGCGTCCTGAACCAGTCTGTGCCTGGCGTCCAGATCCTTTTCCTGCTTGATTCGGTCGTAGATGTCGAGCAGCTCGACCATAACACCGGTCGGCGCTTCCCCCTTTTCACCGCCCGTTTCGTACCATTTCCCCACCTTGGGATGCCAGTACTTTCCGGTGGTCGGGAACACCCAGTCGGGATAGGTGAACAGATCCATTTCCGCCTCGCCGTGCAGGTGGACGGTGAACTCGCCGAGGTCGCGGCGCAGTTTGAGTTCCGCTTGCGGCGGGGTGTAGATGAGGATGTCCAGTCCCAGTGCCCTCCAGCCTTCGGCCACGATCAAACCGATGTCGTTTTCGTGAGCGACATGCGCCGCCGCGGGCACGTCCATGATGATCTCAAGCCGTTTTCCGTCGGGTCGCAGCCGGTATCCTTCATCGTCGCGCCGGTTGAGGCCCATCTCGTCCAGCAACCGGTTCGCCTTACTCATATCGAAGTCCGCGTCGGTGTCCTTCCACAGATCGAAGAGTTTCGCCCCTTCCTCACTGAGAAAATGCCACGCCTCCTCGCTCACAGTAGCGCCCTGAGGCTCCAGCAGGCCCTTGTAGGCAACGGCATTGGCCTTCTCGCGGTCGATGGCCGCGGCGAGGGCCTTGCGAAATCGCTGATCCCGGATCAAGGCGCGCAGGACCGGGTCGCTGTCGGACCAGTTCAGATTGATCGCCGGTTCCGCACCGGACGCGCTCTGCCACATCATGATGCGGTATCCGCCTTCTTCCCGCCCTTCCATGAAGAGAGAGAAATCCCGCAGTTCGAGGTCGCGAAACTGGCATTCCACCTCGCCCGCAAGGACCCGAAGTACGCGGATCTGCGACTCGGGCACCAGCGTCGTGACGACCCGGTCGATGTAGGGAAGCTGGCGTCCGTGGTCATCGACGACGTAGTAGTAGGGATTTCGTTCGAGTACAATGCGAAAACCGCCTTTTTCGATCCGGTCGATGGTCCAGGGCCAGAGGGAGGGCCGCTCCGTATTGGTGTGCGGCAGGTTCTTCTTCTCGAAGAGGACGAAATCATCCACTTCGTCGCTGTAATCGGGATGGAACCGTTTCATGTAGTGTTCCGGCACGTTGTATTCTTCGCACCACCAGAACCCGGTTGCGAGCCACAGCGGCACGAGCCAGTTGGGCCCCGCAAAGCGCATTACGATGGTGTGGTCGTCCGGCGTTTCCACGTCCATGGGTCTGCCGTCCACGAGGCTCCAGACCGGGGGAACGTATCGGTGGCGGTCATCGAGACAGAGTTCATACCAGAATCGGAACGAAGCCGACGTAAAGGGGTGGCCGTCGGACCATCTCGCGCCCTTTCGAAGTTTGACGGTCAGTTCCGTGCCATCCTCGTTGAACGCCCACGATTCGCCCAGGCCCGGCTCCAGACCCGTTGTGGATCGGTTCCATCGGATCAGCGGCGCGTATCCGCCGATCATCTTCCAGGGTCCCAGCGTGGTGTCGTTGTGAAAGTGACGCCATGTCCCGCCATAGACGCCAGCGCCTTCGTAGCCCGCATAATCGTGTTTTGCCACAAGCGGTTTTTCCGGCATGCGGTCATGCACAGGCGGCAGAAATCCGGCTTCGACCCGGGCGGCGAGCACCGGCGCCTCCTTCTGCGACAGGTCCGCGCTACCAGGCGACAGCACATCGCTGGCCGGTTCGCCGCCGGAACAGGCGAGCGCTGTGACCAGGACCGCAAGAACCCCTGCCGATACGATCAGCATCGCGATGGACAGGCCGTGGGTAGCGGTGTGGATGGTCTTTGGGTTCATGTGGCTGTTTTCCGCCTGTTCAATCAAATGCCCTGGAGTGTCAGGGTATCGCTGTAATGGCATGCTACGCTGACCCCGCCGGGATAGGATCTGCGCGGCGGCTCGCATTCCCGGCACAGGTCGGTGGCGTACCGGCACCGGGGATGGAAATGACACCCTTTCGGAGGGGATGCGGGATCGGGTACGTCACCAGCAAGCGCGAGGCGCGTTCGGCCTTTCTGAACCACCGGGTCAGGCACCGGAACGGCGGAAATCAGGACCTCCGTGTAGGGGTGCCGCGGGTTGTGATAGACCTGCTCGGAGGGTCCTGTTTCCACAATCCTGCCCAGGTACATGATCGCCACCCGGTCGCTGATGTGCTGCAAAACACTCAGGTCGTGGGTGATGAAGACGTAGGACAGCCCCAGCCGGTCCTTGAGCGACGCCAGGAGATTCAGGATCTGGGCCTGCACGGAGACGTCCAGGGCCGATACGGGCTCGTCCGCGATGATCAGTTCCGGCTGCAACGCCAGGGCCCGGGCAATGCCGATCCGTTGGCGCTGGCCTCCACTGAAAGCGTGTGGGTAGCGGCGCATGTCGCCCGGGTTCATACCGACGTCGACCAGCAGGTCGGCCACGCGCGCTTCCAGTGTGGAACCGGCGGCCAGTCCGTTCACCCGCAGCGGTTCCCCCACTACATCCCCCACTGTCATCCGCGGATTCAGCGACGAGTTGGGGTCCTGGAACACCATCTGCATCCGGCGACGGTAGGGACGCATTTCGCGGTGCCCCAGCAGACTGAGGTTCACCCGCTCCGCGCCAAAGAAGATGTCCCCTTCCGTTGGCGGGATCGTCTTCAGGACGCATCGTCCGAGCGTGGTCTTGCCGCAGCCGCTCTCGCCTGCCAGCCCGAGCGTTTCACCGGTGCTACACTGGAAATCCACCCCGTCAACGGCCCGGATGTCCCCGCGTCTGCGACGCCAGAGTCCCTTGCGGATCGAGAAGTACTTTTTCAGATTCCTGACATCGAGTATGGTGGACATTCAGGCCTGCCAAGCGTTAACGATCCTGCGCGACACGATCCAGGTGCCAGCATCGCGCGTGATGGCCCGCAACGATTTCGCTTGCCGGAGGCGGCCGGGTGCATTGCCCGGTGGCGTAAAGGCATCGCGGCGCGAACGCGCAACCCTCCGGCAGATTGAGTGGTGACGGCACAGTGCCCGGAATTGTGGACAGAGCCGTATCCTTCCGGCGATTGAACCGTGGCGCAGACTCGAGCAGTCCTCGGGTGTAAGGATGGGCGGCCTGGTAGAAAATCCGCTCCGGCGCCCCCCTTTCGACCACTTGCCCCGCGTACATGACCATGATTTCGTCCGCCATTTCAGCGATGACGCCCAGATCGTGCGTGATCATCAAGATGGCCATCTTGTGGTGCTGCTGGAGCTCCAGCAGCAGATCGAGGATCTGCGCCTGGATGGTCACGTCCAATGCCGTGGTGGGCTCGTCTGCGATCAGCAGTTCGGGGCCGCAGGACAGCGCCATGGCGATGAGCGCGCGTTGGCGCATACCGCCGGATAGTTCGTGGGGATACTCGTCCACCCGCTGCTGCGAACCGGGAATGCCGACTTCGGCCAAAGCTTCCACCGCACGAGCCCGGGCGCTTTGCCGGTCCATGCCGTGATGAAGGCGTAGCGCCTCGCAGATCTGATCGCCCACAGTATATACCGGGTTGAGCGCGGTCATGGGCTCCTGAAAGATCATTGCGATCTTCCTGCCCCGAATCCGCCGCATGGCATCACCGTTCGGTTCGAGTTCGTGCAGGTTGACCGATTGCCCGGTTTCCCCCGCGTGAAATGTGATTTCGCCTTCCACGTAACCCGGTTTCGGCACCAGTTGCATGAGGGAAAGCCCCATCATGCTTTTTCCGCAGCCGCTTTCTCCGACCACACCGAGGGTGCTGCCCCGCATGATCTGAAACGAAACGTCGCGCACTGCCCGGACGGGGCCGTCGTCGGTAGGTATTACGGCGGACAGGTGTGATATATCAAGCAGGAGGTCTTGTTGCATACAGGGTCATTTTTAAACGCGGTTTTGCGGGTTGTCAAGGTGTTACGGACCGCATACCCCGTGAAAATTCGAAGATATACGGATGCCGATTTGTAATTAACTGGGGTGTCTGTTTCCACTATGTACCCAATGAATCTTATCGTACTAAACGTTTTCAAGGAGGCTAAATATGCATGAGTCGGACCTTGCCCGGAAAGTCTGGTCGCGTCGGGGATTCATGAAAGGCACGCTAGCCGCGGGCGCCGCCGGCGTGGCCGTGTCCATGTCCGACCGGCTTGCCATGGCCACGCAGTTGATCTCGGGCGGCAGACCCGGGATCGAAGCCATCCGGGGCGTTGGCGTGGAGCCGGGGCTTGTTCGGATGAGCCTGAACGAGAACCCGCTGGGGCCGTCTCCTCGAGCCATCGAGGCTATTTCGAAGCGCATGTTCGGCCTCAACAGGTACGGTATGGGCATGCGCGACCTGCTGGATGCGCTCTCCACATTCGATGGCGTTACGTTACCTGATCCGGACGGCGCCATGCGACGTTCGTTTTTTCGGACTCCTCCCGGACCCTATTTCGTGACTCCGGGGTCTAGCATCATCCTGGACCTGCTGTGTCTGGCCTATCTCAGCCGCAACGGCGGAGAGGTTATCGAGGCCGAGTTCGGATACGGCGCTGTTTCCCGCGCTGCCGGCGATTACAAGGACATGTTCGGAGTGGAAGTCAACGTCGTGCGGGCGCCGATGACGGCCGAATACAAACACGATCTCGACGGGATGGCCGCCCTGACGACCGAAAAAACGTCGCTTGTCGTCATCACCAATCCCAACAATCCCACAGGTACGTTGCTGCAACCGGACGAGATCGAAGCCTTCATCGGCAAAGTGCCTTCGAACGTCATCGTGGCCATCGACGAGGCTTATTTGCATTTTGCGGAACAGGATCCGATCCCATCGTCCGTACCACTGGCCATCAAGTATGACAACGTGGTCGTGATCAGGACTTTTTCCAAGGCCTACGCATTGGCCGCGTTGCGCCTGGGTTACTGCGTCGCTTCGCAGAAGATTCAGAACGAGATGCGGAAGTACTATCAGGAAGGTCCAAACGCCCTGGCCAGTGTAGCTGGCGCCGCCTCGGTGCGCGACCTTGAACACCTCCGGAAATCCCGCGAGGCCGTCTGGACGTTCAAGCAGCGCTGTTACGCGGCTTTCGACGAGATGGGGATTGAATACCTGCCGTCCCAGGGGACCTTCATCATGGCGGATTTAAAGCAGTCCGCGATGCAGGTGGTTCGGGAGATGCGGAGTAGAAACGTCTGGATCAGCTCCCGCCGGCAACAAGCATTTCGCAACTGGATCAGAGTCTCCGCCGGTACGGAAGCCGAAACCGACGTTTTCCTTCAGACGCTCCGGGAGGTACTGGCCAAGTCCAGCTGACACGAGGGTGATCGAGTCGGTAGACAACCAGAACCGCATATCGGACCGGCCGATATGCGTGTTCTGCTCAACGTCCTTTGGGAGATTCCGCGGTTTCATCGACTTCGGGAGCCAGTATAGACTCTTCCTCTGGCGTATCGTCCGCGTTCGCCGTTGCTGGCGGCGCGACCGAACTTTCTGCTTTGGCCCCGTCCGACGCATCCACCGATGCGACACCGTTGCCGTCTGAGGCAGCGGGTTCCAGGACCGCTTCGTCTGTGACCGTCTCGGCTGCGGCCGGCGACGCGGACGCGATATCGGAATCGGATTCGCCCTCTTCCTGCGACGCCTCGGACTCATCCGCTCCGTAGATGAGTTCGGCCACCTCGTCGCGGGAAAGCGAATCTTTTTCGAGAAGCGCCTTGGCCACGAGATGAAGCTCGGACTCATAGTCCATGAGCAGTTTCTTCACACGTTCTCCGGCCTCGGTTGCGAATCGCTGGATCTCCTGGTCGATGCGGTGGGCGGTAGCCTCGCTGTAGTTCGCCTGGTGGGCAATGTCCCGGCCCAGGAAAACCTCGTGCTCCTTCTCACCCAGCGCCGTGGCGCCCAGGTCTTCGCTCATGCCCCAGTCGCATACCATGTGACGGCTGATCCGGGTAACTTGCTCTATATCGTTCTGGGCGCCAGAAGTGACCTCGCCGAACACGATCTCCTCGGCTGCCCGGCCGCCCAGCGCGGCGGCCATCGTACCCAGACAATACGACCGGGACTGCAGATAGCGCTCTTCAGGCAAGGGAATGGTCACGCCCAGCCCACGTCCCTGCGGCAGAATCGACACCTTGTGCAGCGGATCGATTTCCGGGATGAGTTCGAAAGCGAGTGCATGACCAGCCTCGTGATAGGCTACGATCTCGCGTTCCTTGTCGCTGATCACGAGTTGTCGCTTCGAGCCCATCATGATTTTCTCCTGCGCTTCCTCGAAATCGGCGTTCGTCACGGTGGCGTGGTCGTATCTCGCCGCGATCAGCGCGGCCTCGTTCACCATATTGGCGAGGTCCGCACCGACCATGCCGGGCACGCCTTTGGCCAGCACGTCGAGCTTCACCGAATCGTCCAGGGGGATGTTGCGGCTCTTCACGTGGATCTCCAGGATCTTCTCCCGTCCGACCACATCGGGTCGGTCCACGACGATATGCCGGTCGAAGCGGCCGGGGCGCAGCAGCGCGGGATCAAGCACATCCGGCCGGTTGGTCGCACCGATGACGATAATGGAATCCGATTTCTCAAAGCCATCCAGGCCCACCAGCAGCTGGTTCAGGGTCTGTTCCCGCTCGTCGTGCCCGCCGCCGAGTCCGGCACCCCGGTGGCGGCCTATGGCGTCGATTTCGTCAATGAAAATGATACACGGCGCGTTCTGACGAGCCTGTTCGAACAGATCGCGTACGCGAGAAGCGCCGACTCCGACGAACATTTCAACAAAATCCGAGCCGCTCATGCTGAAAAAGGGCACCCCCGCCTCACCGGCGACGGCCTTGGCGAGCAGTGTCTTCCCCGTGCCTGGCGGACCCAGCAGCAGGGCGCCTTTCGGTATGCGCCCACCTAGCGTCTGGAACTTGTCCGGATTCTTCAGGAATTCCACGATTTCCTGCAGGTCTCGCTTGGCTTCGAGCACGCCCGCCACATCGGCGAAGGTGATGGAAGGCCGGTCTTCCACGATCATCTTGGCCCGACTCTTACCGAACGAGAACATCCCCCGCTGGCCCGACTGCATCTGCCGCAGGATGAATATCCAGAACCCGATCAGCAGCAGCCAGGGCAGGACAGCGATGAGATAGCCCACCCAGTTGGTGGCCTCCGGTTCGGCCGTCACCATAACGTTCCTGGCAAGGAGACCGGTTACCAGTTCGGGGTCGTCGAAGGGAATGTAGACCTTGAAGTCGCGCAGGCTCTGATTCGTGCCGTCGACCACCGTTAGTACGTTTTGGCGCAACCTGCCGGTGATCAGTTTCTCGGTAATGGTGACCTGTTCGATGTTGTCGGCTTCGAGAAACTGCTGAAACTGCGTGTACGACACCGTTACGGCGTTGTCCCCCCGGCTGGGAAGGAACTGGGCTGCCATCAGAAAAAACAGGAAAAGGACGAGCCAGATAAGAATCGAACGGTTCTTCTTCGCTTTGTCGAGCGGAGGCTTGCGTTCGTTTCGGGATGGCGGCTGTTTTCGGTCCGGCGGCGGCTGTTTTGTGCCCTGCGGTTGGGTCATATCTGGTTGAAGACCTCTGTTGTTCGGTGGGTTGAATGCCGCTCAGAAGCCGGTGCAGATCGGCGCGGCAACGATCAGGTGGCGGAGATCCAGCCAGCCCTCGGTCGGGTAGTTGGCCCGGTCCCTGAACATACTCCGCATCTTGCGTCGCGCTTCTGAAAGCCTGCGCTTGACGGTGCCTACGGGAATGTCCAACCGCGAGCTGACCTCGTCACAGGAGTACCCGGTGAAATAGTACAAGGTCACGGTCCGCCTGAGCGCTTGCGAAAGCGCCGCAACTGCTTTGCGCACGCTTCGGCTGTTTGCCCGTTTGATATGTTCGTCTCCAGGCCAGGCGCTTTCTTCCGGTTGGGCTTCGGTCCACTTGGCCTCCCGGTTCTTCTGGTCCCCCACGTGGGCAAGGCACCGATTGCGCGCAATCGTGCGGAGCCATTGCGGAAATCGTTCCGGCTTGCGCAGGGAAGACAGTCGCTGGTAGACGGTAAGCCAGATATCCTGTAGCACATCCTGCTCGTCCTGGCGGTTCCGGACCATGGATCTCACGAGCTGCCTGATCTCTCGGTCATACCGGTTCACCAACTTCTCGAAATCGTCCGGGCAGCCGTTCAGTACGCTTTCGATGACAAGTCCGTCTGCTGAAGTCGCCATTTCAGAATCCTGTGTCTGTGGCTTGATTACGCGGAAATTGCGAAAAGCACGATCTATTTGTATATTAAGAGACGCTGGAACGGAAACTGGTTCGGTTTTTTCGATTTTCGTTGATCCGGATACCGCAGATAATATACTTGCTTGCGGCTTCTTCGTCAAGCGGTGCCGGTGGTTTGCCAAGGTCCGCCTGTACCGCGAATTTCTGCACCAACGCGAATCAGTCAGACCAGTCCCGAATACATGCTGCCGGACCGATCCTACTCCAATCGCCGAAACGCCAACCGCTCTCCGGCAAATCCCTCGCGCCACACGCTGTTACACGCCTCCGCCATCTCATCGAGGTTCTCCGTCACCTCGGCAAAACGATTGCCTGGGAGTGGTCCCGTGGTTGGCGAGTAGATCAGATTGTCCCGCCCGTAGAAGATTGCGAGATCGACCAGCCCCGTGCTGTAGGCGGCTTCGCGCAAAGAGGGGACGTTCACAGCGCCAGGCGGAAAGAAGAAATAGAGCAAATCACCGGGGATGGGCGTGATCGTAGGATTCTCCAGCCCGATTTCAATCGGTGCGAAGGGGGGTACAAGCGTATAGACCTCGTTGTTCGCGTATTTCGCGTGGAAGGCATCGTTCTCCTGTGGCAGGGCGTTCCACACGGCCTCGCAGGTCTTCGGCGCAAGGTCGTCCAGCATCCGGGCGATGCAACGCACACCCCGCTTCCTGAATGCCACTTCCATATATCGTTCCATGATGATCTCCGTAAAGTTGCCCGCGAATACCGAATACTACGTTCGTTTCAAGCTGGAAGCCAGGTTTTGCGCGCTCGCCGCACAGCTTACGCCAGCAATACTGGAATTCGGGGCGTTCGTGTCAGGGAACAACGGCCATCAATCGCCCCAGACCGGACTGCGGTGTCAGGCGGTTCGAAAGCCGCAGCGCCTCCCACATCGTTACCTGGTTCGCGGTCAGTACTGTTTTTCCAACCGCGCGCTCAAGTTCGGTCAGCAAGCCGGCGGTATGCAATGCGGTGTCGGGAATCAGCACCGCTTCGGCATCGGGATGGTCGTTGGCGCGTGCAAAGCGCAGGACCGCTTCGCGCTCGACAAGCGCGACCTCATCCCCCGTCCACAGCTCCATACACCCCATGCGGACCACTTCGATGCCATCCGACTCGAGAAAGATGCGAAAGGCCTCCGAGAGGTCATCCGGATAGGTTGCGGCGACGGAGACGCGCTTCAGTCCGAGTGTCCGGCAAGCGCTGAGGAAGGCCAGCGATGTGCTCGAACACGGAACGCCGAGCGCGTCTGCCAGATCCCTAGCCTGACGTCGCGCGCCTTTCACACCGAAAACGAAACTTGCGCTTGTGCAAGCCCATAGACAGACCGCGACGTTTCTTGGCTTCAGTTGCTCGACACCCGCCCTCAGATACGCCCGGCTGCCGGTGACCAGCGTTTCGGGGATGCCATGCAGATTTGGACTGTCGGTGTGCACCACCTCGACCTCGACTGGCGGCTTCAGCGCGGCGGCCAGTCGAGGGTAGTCGTCCTCTGCGGCGTAAAGGGGGTAGAGGATGCCAATCCTCGGCTTTTCATTCCTCAAATTGTGTTTCATCACGATGCGGCAAGTTATCAAACGCGGGTTCGCGGTCAAGCAATTCGTCATCCCGCCGCGACATAACCCCTCTGCCGTGCAATTTGTGGACCAAACCGAGCCATCAGTGCTTGTCATTAAACAAACAAAATGCATATTAACACGATGTGCGGCATGACGGTCGAAACGAAAGCCAGGCGGAGGAATTCCGGGGCGCAACCGTGACCAGACCCAACATAATATACATCCTGGCGGATGATATGGGATACGGTGACCTGGGTTGCAACAATCCGGAATCCAGGATTCCGACACCGAACCTCGACCGGCTCGCAGCAGAAGGCATTCGTTTCACCGACGCACATGCCCCCTCAAGCGTGTGCACCCCGAGCCGTTACGCCCTGCTGACGGGCCGCTATGCCTGGCGCACTGCCCTGACGGAAAGCGTGCTGTGGCCCTACGATCCACCCCTGATCGAGCCGGACCGGCTTACTGTGGCGGAGATGCTTCGCCGGCAGGGATACCGCACCGCATGCATCGGCAAATGGCACCTGGGTTGGACGTGGGCGACGCGGGACGGGAGAGCCGCACACGACGGCACCGGGTTGGGCCGGCTCGATCGGCAACGACGGCTGGACCGGGAACGGCAGGTCGATTACGGCCAGCCCATGCGCGGAGGGCCCGTCGATCGGGGTTTTGACACGTACTTCGGCGTGGATGTGCCGAATTTTCCGCCCTACACCTGGTTCGAACAGGACCGGCTGGCGGCCGAGCCGACCGTACCCAAACCCGACGACATGTTCGGTTGGCCGGGGCTCATGAAACCCGGTTGGAAGCATGAGGAAATGATCCCCGAGTTTGTGCGACGCGCGGTGGATTACATCGAATCTTCCGGTCCGGAACCCTTCTTCCTCTATTTCCCCCTGACCTCGCCGCACACGCCGATCGTGCCCAATGCACCGTTCGTCGGACGGAGTGGCTGCGGGCTCTATGGCGACTTCGTATGCGAGGTGGACTGGGTGGTGGGCCAGGTGATGGCAGCGCTGGAACGTCGCGGTATCGCCGCCGACACCCTGATGGTTTTTACCAGCGACAACGGTCCGGAGTGCGGCTCGGCGGCGGACGGCGGGACCTACGAGCACGCGCGGATTCATGGGCACTACAGCATGGCGAACCTGCGCGGTGTCAAACGCGACACCTGGGAAGGCGGACACCGCGTCCCCTTTCTCGCAAGATGGCCGACCGTCGCACCCGCCGGCACGGTCTGCAGCCAACTCGCGATCCTGGGCGATTTGATGGCAACCTGCGCAGAGCTTACCGGGGTCTCCCTGAATGAGGACCAGGGAGAGGACAGCGTGAGCATACTGCCGTTGCTGCGCGGCGAGCACGATCGGCCGGTGCGGG
This sequence comes from bacterium, assembly GCA_965200485.1. GTDB lineage: Bacteria > JAAXHH01 > JAAXHH01 > JAAXHH01 > JAAXHH01 > JAAXHH01. The sequence goes on along the minus strand of CBDAUD010000002.1, from coordinate 727,941 downwards.
AATTCGCCATACACCACAGTTGTCACGGGAAATTCGCCATTCGAAAAGGCAAATGGGTTTTGATCGATTCCCCGGACGGAGACGACAACGCCGAACCCGACTGGTTCAAGGAGGTGCGGGGCTACACCGCCCACGACTTGCCCGGCGAACTTTTTGATCTCGAGGAGGACATCTCGGAACGGGTGAACCGGTATGGCGACTGCCCGGAGATCGTCCGCGAGATGACGTGCATGCTGGAACGGGCGAAGTCGGAGGACATCGCGGATAGACCTTCGCCCGCGGTAGACTCAGGTGGCCTGACTGATTCACTAGACCAGGAGCGATAGGAGCGATTCATGTCTTATTCACCCGGCCTGAAGGACATCATAGCCGCGGAAACCCGGCTGAGCCGAGTCGATGGAGAAGCCGGCGAGCTGATCATCGCAGGATATCCACTCGAGGAAATTGCGGAAAACGCCTCTTTTGAAGAGATCGTCTATCTCATGTGGCACGGTGAACTGCCGGGCCGCGAAGCGCTCGAACGTTTCGGCGGAGAACTGGCCGAATGCCGGAAGATTTCCGGCACGTCTATCGATCTTTTGCGGAATGCCGCGAAGGATCGCCATCCCGTCATCGACGCGGTCCGCATGGCCGCGGCCTCCTTTTCTGCCACGAACGATCCCAGTGACGCCAGGTGTCTGGTGGCCGGCCTGCCGACCGTCGTGGCGACCTACTTGCGCCTTCTCTCCGGGGAAGAGCCGGTGGAGCCGGATTCCGGCATTGGACATGTGGCCAACCTGCTTTACATGCTTGACGGCGAAATACCCGGAGACGATCGCGTACGCGCCCTCTCGACCTATCTCAACACGGTGGTCGATCACGGCATGAACGCATCCACATTTACGGCGCGGGTCATCGTTTCCACGCGCTCCGACTTCGTTTCGGCCATTACCGGCGCAATCGGTGCGCTCAAGGGTCCCTTGCACGGTGGCGCGCCCGGTCCGGTCTTTTCCATGCTCGAAGCGATCGGCGACACCGATAACGCCGAATCGTATCTGCGCAAAAAACTCGAATCCGGGGAACGGCTCATGGGTTTCGGACACGCCGTGTATCGCGTGCGCGACCCGCGAGCCGAGGTGCTTGCGCGCGCCGCCCGTGCGCTGTTTTCCCAGGACCATGACCTCTACGTCCTGGCTCGGCACGTCGAGAAAACGGCGGTTGAACTCCTCGCGGAATACAAACCGGGCCGGCGTCTGCAAACCAATGTCGAGTTCTATACCGCACTGCTGCTCCGGGGATTGGGGCTCCATCCGGATCTGTTCACTCCCATGTTCGCAGTGGGACGCGTCGCCGGCTGGACCGCCCATTGTATAGAACAGCGGGCCGTAGACCGCATCTTTCGTCCTCGGGCCCGCTACTTACGTGACGAGATCAGGCGGTGGACGCCGCTCGACGACCGGTAGCATTCCGCTGTAGCCTGTAATGGAAAGGAACTGTCTATGGCGATGGTCGCTATGAAGCAGGTCTGCGCGCTGGAGGACGCAACGGAGTTGCTGGGCCGTCCCGATGCGTTGCGGCAACGTGCGGCGGAAGACGGTTGTCTGTTCTGCCGGGGGTTACTTGATCCGGCACGCGTGCTGGAAGTTAGACGACAGGCGCTCGGCGTATGCCGGGAACACGGCTGGCTCGCCGCGGACGCAGACCCGCTCGCCGGCATCGCGCATCCCGATGTGCGCGTCGGAGAAAGCGGCGATCCGAGATGGCGGGCCTTCTACGACGACATGCAGCGAATCCGCGACTTCCACGCCCTGGCGCTCGATCCGGCGATCATACGGATGTTCGAAGCGCTGTTCGGGGAGCCGGTCCTTGCCCACAGCCGGAACATCTGCAGACTCGTATTCCCAGACATGAACACCCACTCCACTCCGCCTCACCAGGACAATTACTTCATCGGGGGTTCGGACGACACGTGGACTGCATGGATCCCGCTGGGCGACTGTCCCGAGGAACTGGGTGGATTGGCCGTAAACCGGGGGTTCCCATCTGCAAGGCATGCTGGAAACTTCTGAAGGGACGGGACCCGGCGGACGACAGGTGCCGGTGATAGACGATTCCGCCTGGGCCGGAGACCACTATGCATGCGGAGACGTCATCGTCCTGCACAGCCTGACCGTCCACCAGGGAAGGGACAACGTGACCGCAGACCGCCTCCGGCTGTCGGCCGACTACCGGTACCAGCCGAGAAGCCACCCTGTCCGGGAGGATTCCCTTCAGCCGCACATGAACTGGCTGACCTGGGAAGAACTGTATGCCTCTTGGGATAGGAAAGATCCCATAAGGTACTACTGGAAGGATTGGGACCTGGATGTGGTCAAGCGGGAACCGCGGCAGGCCCAGCGATGAAACCAAGTCGCCGGGCGAAGCGAGTCGCGCATCCATCATTCCGCTTGCCTGAGAAGGGTTGAAACGCATATTTTCGTAATCGCAGTTCAGTACGTCAGACATCCACAGATTCCATAAGGCCTACCATACCCAGGAGAAACGACGGAGGATAGAAATGACGACCAACCAGACCTGGTGGCCGGACCAGCTCAACTTGAAACCGCTTCGGCAGCATGCGCCACAGTCCGATCCGATGGATGGAGGTTTCGACTATGCGGCAGCGGTCAAGCACCTCGATGTCGATGCGCTCAGGAAGGACATCGAAGAGGTCATGACGACTTCGCAGGATTGGTGGCCGGCCGACTATGGCCACTACGGGCCGCTCTTCATCCGCATGACCTGGCATGCCGCGGGCACATACCGCGTCAGCGACGGCCGGGGGGGTGGAGGTTCCGGCCATCAGCGCTTTGCGCCGCTCAACAGCTGGCCCGACAACGGAAACCTGGACAAGGCCCGCCGCCTGCTCTGGCCGATCAAAAAGAAATACGGACGCAATCTCTCCTGGGCTGATCTACTCGTTTTCGCCGGCAATTGCGCCTTGGAGTCGATGGGCTTCAAGACCTTCGGGTTCGCATTCGGAAGGCCGGATGTCTGGGAGGCCGACGAGACCGATTGGGGTTCCGAGACCACCTGGCTTGCCGATGAACGCCACAGCGAAGACGGCGAGCTTCAGGATCCGCTGGGCGCAGACCACATGGGGCTGATTTACGTCAACCCGGAAGGACCAAACGGCAATCCCGACCCGGCGCTGGCGGCCAAGTACATCCGTCAGACCTTCAAGAACATGGCCATGAACGACGAGGAAACGGTCGCGCTTATCGCAGGCGGACACACTTTCGGCAAAGCCCATGGCGCCGGATGCGAACATCACGTCGGTCCTGAACCGGAGGGCGCCGACATTGAGGAGCAGGGTCTGGGCTGGAAGAGCGCGCATGGATGCGGCAAGGCCGGGGATACGATCACGAGCGGCTTGGAAGGCGCCTGGACCAGCAACCCAGCCAAGTGGGATAACGAATTTGTCGAAAATCTGTACGCGCACGAGTGGGAGCTGACCAAGAGCCCGGCGGGCAAATCGCAGTATACCCCCAGGAACGCCGACCAGGTCGCCAACGTACCCGATGCCCACGATCCGTCGAAGAAGCACGCCCCTATGATGCTCACCACGGACCTCTCCCTCAAGGTCGATCCAGCGTACGCGGCGATCACGAAACGGTTTCTCGAACGTCCTGCGGACCTCGAAGACGCCTTCGCCAGAGCGTGGTTCAAGCTGCTTCACCGGGATATGGGACCTCGTAGCCGTTACATCGGGCCTCTGGTCCCCGATGAGCCGCTGCTCTGGCAGGACCCCGTCCCCGCCGTGGACCATGCATTGATCGGCGAGCAGGAGACCGCCCAACTCAAGGAAAAGGTACTGGGCGCCGGACTGTCCGTTACCCAGCTGGTCTCGACCGCGTGGGCGGCCGCGGCGTCGTTCCGCGGGACAGACAAACGCGGCGGAGCGAACGGAGCGCGCATTCGGCTCGCACCGCAGAGGGACTGGGCAGTGAACGATCCGGAAACGCTCGGGGAGGTGTTGCCGAAACTTGAGCAGATCCAGTCGGAGTTCAACAGCGCGCGGAAGGGCGGCAAGCAGGTTTCGTTGGCCGATCTGATCGTGTTGGCCGGTTGTGCGGGCGTTGAACAGGCCGCCCGGAACGCCGGGCACGATGTGCAGGTTCCCTTCGCGCCAGGGCGTACCGATGCCACCGACGAGTGGACCGACGCGGCGTCTTTCGACGTGCTTGAACCCACCGCGGACGGATTCCGCAACTACCAGTCGGAGGGTGCGAAAGGCAAACCGGAAGCCCAGCTGGTGGAGCGGGCATACATGCTGACGCTTACGGCGCCCGAAATGACGGTGCTCGTCGGCGGTCTGCGCGCCCTGAACGCGAACACCGGGAAGTCGCGGCACGGTGTACTCACCCACCAGCCGGGGACGCTGACCAACGATTTCTTTGTGAACCTGCTCGACATGGACACCGAGTGGAGCGAGTCAGCCGCCTCGGAGGGCGTGTACGAGGGGCGTGACAGCCGGACCGGAGAAAACAAGTGGACCGCCACCCGGGTGGATCTGGTCTTCGGTTCGCACTCGGAGCTCCGGGCCTACGCGGAAGTCTACGCAAGCGACGACGCGCAGGGCCAGTTCGTGCGTGATTTCGTGGCCGCGTGGGACAAGGTGATGAATCTGGATCGCTTCGACCTGGCATAAGATCGGACTGCTGCGAACCGGGCTAGACGGGCTAGAACAGTAGGGACTGGAAGTCCGGTGCGCGGCGCTTCTTCGCGGGCGTCGGCAGGTTGTACCATGCGCCGAATGCCCTGACAACCCGATGCGGGCGAACCACCATGCTGATCGTCGATTCGCACTTGGACATTGCCTACAACGCCCTGGAGTGGGACCGGGACCTTCTCCAGCCCATTGCCAAAATACGCGAGGCCGAAGCCGGCATGGCGCAGAAGGGTCGCGGCCTCGGCGTCGTCAATTTCGAGGAGCTGCGGCGCGGCGGAATCGGATTGATTTTTGTCACCGTGAACTGCCGGGTTGCTTCGATGGGCAAGCGTTTTCCGGGCGTCCGTACCCAGGACATCGCCTACGCAAAGTGCATGGGCGAACTGGCCTATTACCGTTTGATGGAGGCCAAGGGCGTCATTCGCCAGATACGCGACCGGACGGCGCTCGACACGCACCTGGCCGACTGGGAAAACGATCCGCGCGCAACACCGCTGGGCTTCGTCCTCAGCATGGAAGGGGCGGACGGCATCGTATCGCCGGAACAGGTGCCCGCGTGGTGGAATGAAGGCCTTCGCGTCGTAAGTCTCTGTCATTATGGCATCAGTTCCTACGCCCACGGGACACAGGCTCCTGGCGGTCTGACGGCAAGAGGCCGTTCCATGCTCCGGGCCCTTGAGACGGCCGGGATCATACTTGACGTAAGCCATTTGGCCGAACAAGCATTCTGGGAAGCGCTGGACAGCTTCAACGGACCTGTGCTGGCTACCCACAACTGTTGCCGGACACTGTGCGACCACGACCGGCAGCTCGACGATGAACAGATCAAGGCCCTCGTACGGCGGGGCGGGGTTATCGGCACGGCGATGGACGTCTGGATGCTCTCCCCGCTGTGGGATTCGGTCGCTATGGACAACACCGGTATCACATTCGAGACGGTGGCAGACCACATTGACCATGTCTGTCAGCTCGCAGGGAGCGCCCGTCACGTTGCCATTGGAACCGATCTTGATGGTGGATATGGCAAGGAACAGAGTCCCGCCGATCTCGAAACCGTCGCCGATCTGCGGAAGATACCGGGCATTCTGGAAGTCCGCGGCTATGCGCAGGCCGAAATCGCCGACATCATGCACGGAAACTGGATCCGGATGTTGCGCGCGGCGTGGGACTGATGTGAACGACCGGCAATTTGCCACAACTTGAGACGCACGCACCTCGCTTGCCTTGAATATCGCGGGAACGGTGGACGAAGGATGGAGGGCGAATTCATGTCTGGCATGCCATCGTTCCAACGTCATATCCTCTATGAAGGCGATCCCGCCGAACGCATGTCGTGTATCGTCGGCGATCTGGACAACGACGGCGTATGCGAGTTCATCATCTCCACCCGCAATCCGGATGAACTCCACTGGTTCGGAAGAAACGGCGGTGGTACCTGGAAGCCGCACCTGATGGACGATTCGTTCCCGAGCATCAGTGTCGGTGCCGCGCTGGTGGATCTGACCGGCAATGGCAAGCTTGACCTGATTTCCGGCACCAGCGACCGGGGAAACAGCGTCTACTGGTGGGAGTGCCCGAACGATCCCGCCCGACGATGGACGCGTCGCGAAGTTTTCGAGCTTCCGGCGAACCGTATCCACGACCTGATCCTGGCGGACATAGACGGAGACGGTAGGCAGGAACTGTACGTTTGGAACCCGGATGCCGAGATGGTGCTTACGGTGCCGGTTCCCGATGATCCATTCGTCACACCCTGGCCGGGTGTCCGCGAAGTCGTCACGGGGGTGAACGAACAGGCGCTGGCCGCTGCCGATGTCGACGGGGACGGCCGACTGGAACTCATCGCCGGCACGTCCTGGTATCGCCTCCTGCCGGATGGCAGCTGGGAACGCCATATCTATGCCGAGGGCTACGGCGGTGTACGTGTCGCGGCGGCGGACTTCGACGGGGACGGCCGGGTCGAGATCGCCGTCTGCGAGGTGGCGCTGGACATCGGACAGACGTACGGACGCCTCGCGCTGTTCAGACCAGGTCCAGATGTCGAAAAGCCCTGGGAAGCCGAAGTGCTCCACGACCGGCTGCTGGACGCACACACGCTGCAGGTGGCGGATTTCAATGGAGACGGTGCGCCCGATCTCTACGTGGGCGAAATGGGTCGAGGGGACTGGACCCTGCCCCATCCCCCGCAGCAATTGCTGTTTCTCAGCCGCGATGGCGGGATGACGCAGCACGTCATCGACACCGGGATCGGCACGCACGAAGCCCAGGTGATCGAGTTGGACGGAAAGGTCGGCATCATCAGCAAGCCGTACCGCTGGCTCCAGGACACCGCCCCCCGGCCGCAATTGGTTGACAACCTCTATTTGTATCTGCCGGAGTGAGGGCCCCGGGATGCCGTAGTTCAGGCGTTCCGGTGCAGTGTCTTCAGCCCTCCGCATGATCCCCTTTCTCCGACGAGACGATCATGCAGAAGCCTAAACTGATCTACTACAACGACGCGCGCCACTACAGCATCTATCGGTACGACCCGCCGATGAGTCTGCATCAATGGCGCCAGCCCGTGGACGAAATCCTGGGAACGGATGTGGATCTGCTGGTGTACGGACTCGGTTCGGGAGAGACTTTCCTCCACGATACCCGGGCTGGTCTGAAGTGGGGAGAAGGGGTCGAAGAACACAATATGAGCATGATGTGGTGGCGGGCGACGAAGAATCTGAACCTTGCGCTCGAGGCGGGTATCGATCCGCTTGAGATAGCTGTGGATCGAGCGCACGAGAAGGACCGGCGCATCCTGGGAAGTCTGCGGATGACCGAACCGACAGCGCCGGAGGATAAAAACCTCTACATGCTTGGTCGACTCAAGCGGGAACATCCCGATTTCATGATCGGCGGAACCCATGCTGACGGCCTTCGAATGGCCGGTTGCGCGGACTACGTCCGCGACGAAGTACGCGCGGAACGGCTGGACATCATCGAGGAAATCTGCGGCAGGTACGGCATGGACGGCGTGGAGTTCGACCCGTACGTCGGCGTGTTCTTCAGGCCTGCTGAGGCGCGCGCGAACATCCCCGTGCTCACCGCGTTCGTCCGGGAGATCAGGCAACTGCTTGATCGTCTCGGCGAAGTCCGGGGAGAACCACTGTGCCTGGCCCTGAAGGCGCATGCTGCGGAGGAAGCGAATCTCGCGTTGGGTATGGATGTGCGAAATTGGCTTTCAGAGGGACTTCTGGACCTTGTCATACCCTGGACCCGGAGTTTCCTGTTCGATCAGGAAATGCCCATACAATGGCTGGTCGAGGCTGCCGCGGTGTCCGATACGCCGGTCTATCCGATGTTGGGAAGAGTACCGTACGACGACCGACACCACCTGCCGACAATCGAGATGTACCGCGCCGCCGCAGCCAATTTCCGCGCGATGGGCGCGAAGGGTCTGTACCTGTCGGACCTGCCCTGGCCGCATACGGCACGCGAATATCAGATTTTCCGCGAGATGGGCGATCCGGATATTCACCTTCGTAAGAAAAAACACTATTTCCCTGCGCACAGAGAACCCGAACCGGCACCGGATGCGCCAACGCGATCGCTTCCGGTGGACCTGAAAGAGGGGGTGCCCGCCCGTGTGCCGTTTCTGGTGGGCGACAGGCTGGATGATGCCCGACAAGACGGCGAACTCCTCGGTGCGAAGCTGGGCGTACGCATCGGGCACTGTTGCCCCGAGGATGATATTTCGTTCCGGTTCAACGGTCGGCCGGTCACCCCGTCAGACCGTATGCATATCTACGGCGGTACGGTATCGTACACTGCCAGCCGGAGCGGCCTCTCTGAACGCATCCCGACCCACTTCTGGTTCCTCTTCGACCTTTCCGAAAACAGCATGCGGGAAGGACAGAACGAAGTGGAGGTCTCGCTGGTACGGCGATTCAAGGGGATGGGCGGCATTCGCATATTGCACCAGATTGAACTGATTGTGGATTACGACGAACCCCGGGTTCCGGCCGGCGGACAGATGTGACGAGTTTCTACTGTGAGACGCTTATCGGTCGAACCGGTATCCAGGCTTGATGTGCTACGCCGGTCGCGCCGGAAATGCATCCGTATTCTGGCATAAGAGTTAGCGGAATGCCGGTTGCCGTTTTCGCATCTTCGAACTACGGCAACAACACCAGTATAGCGTCTGCTGCACGAGCAAGCAGGCATACCGATCTGGACCGCACCACCAGATCAGTGGAGACAAGCGTGTTCCGGCACTACCTCATTGTGGCCCTGCGCAACCTTCTCAGGCGTCCCGCCTACTCCGTCATCAACATTGTCGGGCTTGCCATCGGCATGGCCGCATGCATTCTGATCCTGTTGTACGTCCAGGATGAACTCAGCTACGATCGCCATCACGAAAACGCCGATCGCATATACCGTCTCGTCGATGACATAGAGAGTGGCGGACAGACCATAGAAACCGCAGGTACACCTCCGGGATGGGCGCCCGCACTCAAACGGGACTACCCGGAAATCGCTCAGTTCGTTCGCATGCGGGGAACCATGGCCGCGTGGCTGATCACACGCGGAGAATTCCAGTTCTACGAAAAGAAGATCATCTGGGCGGAACCCGCGCTCTTCGAGCTGTTTTCCGTCCCGCTGGTTTCCGGCAATCCCGAAACCGCATTGACCGATCCCTACTCGATGGTACTCTCGGAGGACATGGCGTTCAAGTACTTCGGCGAGGAAACCGCATTGGGTAAAACCGTCAACGTGGATCAACGCTGGGATTTCGTCGTGACCGGCGTCATGCGGAACATGCCGAACAGTTCCCACCAGCGCGCCGACATGTTCGCATCCTTCTCCACCCTGAACGCCATGGGCCTGGACCCGGACGATTGGGAAAACCACGACAACAACTACACCTACCTGCTGTTGGGTGAAAACGCCTCTGCCGAATCGCTTGAAGCACGCCTTCCGGAATTTCTATCACGCTATGCGGGAGACAAGTTCAGCGAAGCGGGCATCACCCTGAAACCGTCGTTGCAGCCGCTTGTCGATATTCATCTGTATTCGCAGCGGGAGAGCGAATTCGAGGCCAACGGGGACATTCGCTACGTGACGCTCTTCGTGATCGTGGCGTTCCTGATTCCGTTGATTGCCTGCATCAACTTCGTCAACCTGTCCACAGCCCGTTCCGTTGCGCGCGCCAGAGAGGTAGGCGTCCGCAAGGTGATGGGGTCGGATCGAACCCAGCTGATCGCACAGTTTCTGGGAGAGGCGGTTGTAGTCGCCGTACTCGCCCTGATCGTAGCGGTGTTTCTGGTGTATCTCGCGCTACCCGCCGTCAATGCAATTGCCGGGAAACAGCTGTCGATTCGTCTTTTCGGCGGTCTGGCCTGGGCGCCGCTTGCCGTCGCGGCTATCGCGACTGGACTTGCCGCCGGCTGCTATCCGGCATTCTACCTGTCTGGTTTCTTGCCTACCGAAGTGCTAAAAGGCCGCGTAGGGGCTACGGGGCGGGGTCTGGGTTTGCGACGCATACTGGTCGTGACGCAATTCGCACTGTCCATTTTTCTGCTGATCGGAACGGCCGTCATTTTTGACCAACTCGCGTACATCCAGCACAAGCGCATGGGATTCAACAAGGAACAGGTGATGGTGGTTCCCATAACGGGGTTCCCTCAACGAAGGAATTCACCGGTGCTGAAACAGCGTCTGGCCCAGTTGCCGGGTGTCATGAACATGGCGACGTCTACCGGCGTTCCCGGCATGCGCGTGTTGCCGATCATGCCGGTTCGCCCTGAGGGCATGCGCCCCGAGGATCATCTGATGATGGCCACGCTGCAGGTGGACGAGCACTTCCTGGACGTCATGGAGGTCGGTCTGGTGGCAGGCCGGAACTTCGCGTCGGACTGGGGTACGGACTCGACCACGGGATTCCTGCTTAACGAGACCGCTGTGCGCTACCTGGGCTGGGGGGCGCCTTCCGATGCGATTGGCAAGCGTTTCGAATGGATACCGTTTGGCGGGAAGAAGGGACACGTGATCGGTGTGGTCGAGGATTTCCATCTGCGTACGATTCACGAGGAGATCGAACCGGTGGTCATGCTGACGAGTTCGTATCACAACTACGTCCTCATCCGTATCGCGCCGGACGGTATACCGGAGACCATCTCCCGCATCGGGGAAGTGTGGCGGGACGTCGATCCCAGATACCCGCTGGGATATACGTTTCTGGAAGAGGATTTCGACATGTTGTACCGGGCGGACCGCCGGCTTGGCGAGGTTTTCGCGGTATTTGCTTTCCTCGCCGTCTTCGTGGCCTGTCTCGGTCTCCTGGGGTTGGCTTCGTTCACCATACAGCAGCGCACAAAGGAGATCGGCGTACGCAAGGTACTCGGTTCGACCATATTTGGCATTGTGGTGCTGTTGTCGAAGGACTTCCTGAAGTACGTCCTGCTGGCCAACGTAATCGCCTGGCCGCTCGCCTACCTCGTGATGGCGCACTGGCTGCAAAACTACGCCTACGCGTCGGAGATTGCGTTTGTGTGGTTTCTGGGAAGCGGCGTACTCGCACTGGTCATCGCGTGGTTTACGATCGGCGCGCATGCAATCGCCGCTTCGCGGCGAAATCCGGTCAACGCCCTTCGGCAGGGGTAGTCGCGCAGCAGGAACCGGCTGTTCACGGTGGCTGCAGCGATTCACGGTGGCTTCTGTTCGCCGCCATGCTGGTATTTCCTGCTAGAGCTTTCCTTCCTTTTCCCACCTGGCGTAGAGTTCCTGCTTGTAGCGTTCGGCCTTTTTCTCGTCTTTTTTGGCACGCGCCGCGAAATACACGAGGCCCAGAGCGGCTCGCCGGCGATCGGAGTGGTTCGCGTCCGCCCGATGAATGATCATGCTGTGGTGGGCGAAAAGGTCGCCGGGCCGGGCACGCATGGCCGTTTCCCGTGCTCTGTCCGCCTCAGAGTAGTCCGAAACGCCCTGCGAAAACCCGAGCACGTTGGATGCGCGATGGGGTCTCATGCCCCGTCTGTGCGATCCCCGTACGTAGCGCATGCAGCCGTTTTCCTCGTCGATATCGTCCAGGGCAATCCAGAGGGTTACCGCCTCGTTGGGTTCCAGCATGAAGTAGAAACCATCCTGGTGGGGCGGCGTTACCGCGCCCACCCGGGCCGGTTTGTTGAACCACTGCGGATGCCCTGCGGTCACATCGTCGGCGAGCAGGAACCGGGCCAAACCGGTAAAGCGACTGGACTGAAACAGCCGGTCGAAATAGGGATCCAGCGTGTCCATGTTCTGCAATCGCTTGATCGAAGCGGGATCGTTCTTGTCCTCGTAGAAGGCCGTCGTGTCCGGCGCATGCGGCAATACCTCGTCAATGAAACGCTGAATCTGGTCGTTTATCCCGGTTGCTTCCGCCGCAGACAGAAAGTCCTTCATCAGCACGTAGCCGTCGCGGTCGAAATCTTCCTTGATCTGATTACTGAATGCCATCACAGGTACTCCTCGTCATTGCGCGCGCGGCGTTTCAGGCGCCAAACCGCACCCCGGTTCCCAATCGAAGTCATGAGTACTTAGTCCTTGCCATATCGATGCGTGGCCGTTTTCATTAATATAACTCAGCCCGCACTGCTAGTGAAACGTTATGTAACCCATGAGCGTCGTATCATGTCCAATATACGCGTTGGCCTGATCGGCTATGGCGGCTGGACCCGACTGGCCTTCGTGCCCGCCCTCCGGCAGCACGACCGGGTAAGCATCGTATCCGCCTCGGCGCCCAGCAAGGATTCGCAGCATCGGATTCGCGAGGAGCTGGGACCGGATGTGCAGGTGTTTGATGGCTTCGAGGCGTTGTTGAACGGTCCCGAGGTCGATGCGGTCATGCTGGCCATACCCGATTCCACCCATGAGGCCGCCATGAACGCGGTCCTTGAATCCGGTGTCGCCACCTATTACGAGCCTCCGCTTGCCGACCGTCCCGCGGGCATACGCGGGATGCTGAAGCAGCTACTCGGCACAGGGCAGATCACACACGCAGATCTCGAGATCGGTTTCGCCACCGTCATCCAGCGCGCCGCCGAGCTGCTGAGGCAGGATGCAATTGGCACGCTGCAGGCAGCTCGGCTCAAACTGCGGAGCAACTGGGCAGCATTCGGTGGTCCCGACCTTTGCCTCGCGCATCACCTGGGACCGTGGTACGTGGATGGCTTGAACTGTATTTTCGGCCGGTCGCCCGAACGCGTGCTGGTGATGGACGGTCACGGCCAACCGGGCCGGCGCCAGTTCCACAGTCTGGCTCATTTCGACTATGGGGGACCGTGGGGTACGTTGCACTTGAATATCAATTCGGCAGACCAGCTGGAAACCACCATCGAAGTGACGGGCGACGAAGGCGACTTGACCGTCGACTATTTCCGGAACACGATACATCTGCGCAGAAAGTCCTGCGCCGAAAGCGAAGTGATCCGCGTTGCCCCCGCGCTGCCGGTCGTGGGCGGGTGGCCCGGCGAGGCGGAAAGCGTCGCCGAGTTCCTTGAGACGGTCGAGCACGGCACGCCGAACCGCACCGGAAGCCGGATGGCGTCGCAACTCTACCTCGCGGGGCTGGCTATCGAACGGTCGAAGGAGACCGGCGGCTGGGTGCAGGTCGAAGACGCGGCCGGACTGGAAACGTAGCCTGGACGCCAAGCCTATTGGACGCCAAGCCGGGATGTATAGTTTAAAAGGGGATGACGGCCATGGTCGGATCGACTTCGCTGAAACGGCGCATCCGAAGCGGCGAAATCGTGAACGGGGTCGGGGTTTCCATGGCTTCCACCACGGAAGATCTGGCGCACGTGCTGCAGCAGGGGCAATTCAATTTTTTAAACGTAGACTGCCAGCATGGTCCCCTGAACGAGGACCGTATCGTTTCCTTCTGCGCATCGGCCGAAGCGGTGGGCGTGCCGGTGATACTGCGCATAAAACACACTCGGCACACCTACCTGATCGGCAACTACCTCGATCTGGGTCCTTCGGGTATCCTGGTTCCCGAAGTCAAAACGGACGCCACGGTGCGGGAGGCGGTTCATTTCTTCTACTATCCCCAGTGCGGGGGAAGAAGTTGGGGTGGAAGTGCGCGTTACGGCATCCGAGATCGCCCCGACCGGCTCGCGTACGCGGCTTGGTGGAATGAAACCGGCGTGCTGTGGCTACAGCTCGAGTCGGTCGAAGCCGTCCTCAACTGCCGGCAACTGGCCCTGGATGGCGTGGATGTCCTCACCTTCGGTCCCAACGATCTGATGTTCGACATCGAACGGTATACCCATCCGCCTTTTCGAACCGTCGAGGACTGCGTCCGCCACGTCGTCCGCGAGATGGAAGGCTCGTCGGTAGCCGTCAGCCTGGCGCTCCAGGACCCTTCGGAACGCGGAAAGTTTCTCGACATGGGTCTTACGGTACTGCAGACGCCCATGGTGATCTGAACGGCAAAGGTTTCCGTTTGGGGTCCAGCACCGGATTCCAAGGTCCGGCCTCGTACTTCGCACCAAGGCGTGACAGACAGGTCCGTCCAACCATCAAATCAACGTATTAAAAGGGAATCACAGATGAATCGTCCTCCCGAAGCGTACATCCATGTCCACGAACGCAACCTGCTGGATTTTACGACATCCTGTTTCGAAAAGGTGGGCCTCGCCGTCGACCATGCCGCCCTGATCAGCCGCCTGCTGGTAAACTCCGATCTCCGCGGTGTACGCAGCCACGGGGTCCGCGCGGCATCCGGCTACACCCGTTCATTCGCGGCGGGCGAATGCAACGCCCGTCCCAACGTGCGGGTCATCGCCGAATCGCCGACGTCCGTCGTGGTGGATGGCGATGGGACGCTGGGGTACTGGCCTATGGTCGAGGCTACGGAAAAGGCGATCGAAAAGGCCCGTGAAACTGGGCTGGGCATGGGATTGGTTCGGCACATCGGGCATTACGGGTCGGCCGGCCACTACAGCCGCATGTGCATGGAGGAGGGCTGCATCGGATTTTCGGTCCAGGGATACCGTAATATGGGCGACGCCCGCGATCAGGAACAGAAACCTCAGATCGGATACTTCGGAAATCCGCCCCTCTGCTTCGGCATGCCGGCAGGCGACGAGCCGCCCATCGTGCAGGACGTGGCTACACGTATCCTGGCCGACTACCAGAAGTCTCCGGAATTCGATGATCTGCTTTCCCGCATACCGGCTGCATTCTTCAAGAGCATCGGATACGGCGCGGTAGCCACCGTGTTGGGGTGCGCGCTGGCCGGCGCCGCATTGCCCGAGGCCGAGGAGGTGCACGCCCGATGGCCGTCGGCGAATCATGGGGGTATGGTCCTAGCCATACACATAGAAACCGTGATTCCTCAAAAGGACTTTAAACAGGAAGTCGATCGTTTCGTCCGGGATGTGCGGGCGTCCTACGAACCCATACCCGGGTATGAAGAGGCGCTGCTACCGGGCGCGATTGAAGTGCAGCGCATGGCTCTTCACCGGGCACAGGGTATCCGTTTCGGCGAAGCCGAACAGCGAACGGTACGGGAAATGAGCGAGCGGCTGGACGTACCCTTGCCCTGGAAAGCGTAATCCCTGGCAGATCGCAAAATGTACACGTGGACTGTATCTGTCGACTGTATCTGTCGTCCGTAGACGACCGGATTGCGCAAGGCAAAGGGGGACCCGTGGCAAAGGCAAAGTACAGGGCAGGGCTGATTGGACTGGGTTGGATGGGGATGTTGTACGATCTCGCCGAAAGGACCGGGGTGTGGCACGTGGACGATGTCGACCGGCCTACGCCTGAACTGAATCTCCATAGGCGATTCCTCTATCACGAGAATCCGGGTACCGAGGGCCTGCCCTCTTCTTATGCCGAAGCGTTGTGGGATCGGCCCGAAATCGCGCTGATTGCCGCGGCCGACCGGGATGTGAAACGGTTGCGTGCCTTCCGGGAAAGGTACGGCGTGGTCTCTCTGTATGACGATGCGGAGGACATGCTGGCCATAGAGCGGCCCGATATAGTGGCCGTTGCCACAAACACGAAGCACCGTGCGGATCTCACCTGCCTTGCCGTCCATCACGGCGCGAAGGGCATTTTCACGGAGAAGCCCATGGCCCATACCCTGGCGGAGGCGGACCGCATGGTGAAAACCTGTGCGGGCGCCGGGGTGCCGTTGAGTTGCGGCGCCACGAGTACGACCCATCCGTCTTTCGCACGCGCACACGCGCTGGTACGCGACGGTACGATCGGCGCGCTGTTGTCCATGGAGGCCTTCGCCCCGTTTTCGCAGCATCAGAACTGGTCCTACTTCCTGGACAGCGATCCCGCTTGGGTGATCGGCACGGGGGACAAGCCGCGCAGGGAGTCCGGCAGCGACGAGTTCATCGGACAGGGCATGATGGTGACGCAGACCGGCCTCGTGGTGCACTTTCGCGAGGGTGCGCCCGGTGTGCGCCTTTTCGGTAGCAAGGGCGAACTCGCGTTCGATTTTACGACGGGTTGGCGGCAGTGGGTGGAGATGGTAGTGGAGGAAAGGCCCCACCGCGTCGAGGTGCCCTGGCCGGGACCGCAGTTCGTGCCGCCTTACGGCGGAGTCTATACGTTGAATGACGTGATGGACTGTCTGGCGGGCCGGCTGGATGAACCAAAAAACTCGGGTCGAAGGGTCGCGATCGCCTTGGAAGTGGAAGTCGCGCTGAAGCGATCCGCGGCAGCGGGTGGCGTGCGGGTCGATCTTCCCCTGGACGATCGATCGCTGGGTTTGAACTACGACTGGTTTCGATAAACTACACGGCGGTGCGCGAAGACTTGGGCGTTACGGTAGATCAAGTACAGTCCTACTCCCCGCGCTGACACCGGCGTATACCCGCCGTCAACCGTTCCAGATCGTCTTCCGAATTGAATACGTGGGTTGAAACGCGGGTGCTTTCGGCCGCGAATTCGAGCGGAGAGACCAGGACCTTTTCCTTTTCCTGGAGGCTTTCCGCCAGGGGACCCGACGCCAGCCCGGGCACATGGAAGGTAACGATGCCCGACGAATCGTCGTAGGACGACGGCGTTTCCAGCACCAGTTCCGGGATTTCCTGAAGCGCAGCCTTCATCCGGTTCGTATAGGTCGCGATACCGGCAAAAACAGCTTCCCATCCCATTTCAGCCCAGATGTCGAGGGCCTTGCCGAAACCCGCCAGGTCCGGCACGCTTCGCGTCGCGAACTCGAAACGTCTGGCCTCGTCCAGCAGATCCATGTTGCCGTCCTGGTCGAAGTCCTTCTGCGAGTGGGATCCGATCCAGCTTGGCTTGAGCCATTCGATGCGATCCCTCCTGACGAAGAATCCCCCGGTTCCCTGTGGCGCCATCGTGTATTTGTGACCGCAGAAGCTGTAAAAGTCGCAGTCCAGTGCCCGGACGTCGATGGGTATGGCCCCGAAGGACTGGGCGCCATCGTAAAGGACGGGCGTGTCTTTCCCGTGGGCGAGGTCGCAGATCTCCCGTCCCGGAAGACGCAGGCCGGTCCGTCTGGAGACGTGACTGACACTGACGAGTCTGGTCCGATCGTCGATCAGCCGGTCCATCTCCTCAAGCGTCCGGCCTTGGTCATGGTACAGCGGCGCGAATCGGAGTTCCACGTCGTACCGACCAGCCAGGTTGTACCAGGTCAACCGGTTGCCCGGATGTTCGTGCGTGCTGAGCAGTACGTTGTCGCCCGGTTGCCAGTCTATGCCGTTGGCCACGATATTGATGCCGATCGTGGTGTTTTCCGTCAGTACGATCTCTTCCGGCAGGGCGTTGATGGTCCCGGCCACCTTGCTCCTGATTTCCTTCTTCAGATCCTCCATGCTTGCGGCGACGAATGGCAGCGCGGGGCCCCGACTCTGGAACTTGAGCCAGTGGATGACTTCCTCGACAACGGGCGTCAGTTTGGGGGAGAATCCACTGGTCTGAAAATACGCGTATCCGTCCAGATCGGGCAGCATGGACCGTATCGCCGTATGCATTGACATCAGGTGAGTTCCTTGATTTTCGTGTGAATTGGGAGACTGGATCGTGCCTCTGGCGCAGGACCGGGTGGTATCGGGCCCAAGATGCCCACGTGTCGGCTTTCGCCAGATGCTATAGGCCATCCGTCCGTCTGTCAATGATTTTGACTTGACGCTGTGACCTGGGCAGTTAGTTTGGCCGGACCTCTTGCGAATGGATTCCAAGCTAATGGCAATCGCGTCGGATCATCAAGAAACAGGTGAAGATGTCATACGAGGTCGTTGGTCTGGGTTGTGCCTGTCTTGATTTCCTGGGCATTGTGGATCGCCTGCCGGAGGTGGACGAACAGGTCTGGATGCGCGAATCGACCCAGCAGGGCGGCGGGATGGTCGCGACCGCGCTGGTGACGCTTTCCAGACTGGGGGTCCGCACGGCTTTTGTCGGGAAAACCGGCGACGACGTGGCTGGCAGGTTCATCAAGGAGACATTCGACCGGCACGGAGTGGATTCGGCACACATGAAGCGTGTGCCCGGCGTCCCGTCTCCCCTCAGCACGATCCTCGTCGATCAGAAGACCGGCCGACGCACCATCATAGCCGGCGGCGCCTCGGTGGAAACGCTGCCGTCGGAGATTCCGGTCGGAATGGTCAACTCGGCACAGTACCTGCACCTCGACACGACCTGCCGGCCGGCTGCCTGTGCCGCCGCACGAATCGCCCGCGATGCCGGCGTGCCCGTGGTCCTGGACGCGGACAGCCTCTCCCGTCCGGACGATATAGAGGAGCTGTTGCACCTGACGGACTACCTGATCGCATCCAGGATGTTCTCCGAAGCGCTGACCGGACGGACCGATCCTTTGGAGGCGGCTAAGGCCCTGGCGGCATACGGACCAACCGTGTCGGTCGTCACGCTGGGCGAAGGGGGCAGCGTCGCGTTCACCGGCGGCCGGTCCTTCCACACCCCCGCGTTTGCGGTGGACGTCGTCGATACCACGGGGGCTGGGGATGTATACCACGGCGCGTTCATATTCGGTCTGCTTCAGGCATGGAGTTTGGAGAAGACCGCGGAATTCGCCTCGGCCGTGGCTGCGATGAGTTGCAGGCGTCTCGGCGGACAGCAGGGTATACCAACCCTGGACGAAGCGATGTCCTTTCTAAGGGATCGTGGCGCTCCGTGCTTCAGGGCGTAGACTGTAGACTTACGCCAGAATCTCTTTCAATATCTCGATCAATCGATCAAGTTCCGCCGGGGTGTTGTAGAAATGAGTGGAAATCCGGACCAAGTCATGGGCGCGTCGCTGGTCGCGGCTTACGACGATTCCGGCCTTTCCGAAGAGGATGCCCTGCAGGAGGCTGGTATCCCAACCTTCCACGGCGAACGAGGTGATGCCCGGACTCGACAGCGCAGGGTCCGTCGAAGTGCCCAGACTCACGCTAGGAAGTTCCATGAGTTCTTGCTTCAGATAGTCGGACAACATGCGGTCCCGGGCGAAAATCGTGTCCATGCCGATGGTATTGAGAAAGTCCAGGGCGGGCTTTATCGCGGCTCGGATGGGACGTTCGTACGTACCGTGCGGACCGATGCGCCAGAGCGCCTGTTCCCGGTCGTCCCATGGCCCGTTTCCGTCCGAGCCGGGCCAGAAGGTCTCCTGGAAGCCTTCCCGCACGTACAGGCATCCGGTGCCGGACGGGGTGAGCGCCCATTTGTGCAGGCTGGTGGCAAACAGGTCGCATCCCATTTCATGCAGCTTGACCGGGGTCATTCCGGGCGTCTGGGCGCCGTCCACGGCCGACACGATGCCTTTCGCTCGCGCCATTTCGCACAGTTCCGGGACAGGGTAGAGCAGACCAGGTCCGCGAGTGACGTGGCAGAAGAAAACCACTTTCGTCCGGGGTGTCAGCGCTTCTTCGAACCGGTCCAGCACTTCCTGTTTGTTTTTCGGCGGACTGGGTATCTGAACCTGGTTGACCTGGATGCCGAATCGCTGGGCGCGCCTTGTCCACGGCTGGATGCCCGCGATGTGCTCATCCGTGGTCATGAGCATTTCGTCCCCGGGTTCCATCCGAATTCCGTTTGCAATGATGCGCAGACCTTCCGTGGCGTTCCGGGTCAGCGCGATTTCTTTTTCGTCCGCCCCCAGAAACCGGGCGCACATCTTTCGGCTTTCCTCCACTTCGTCCCAGAGTTGATATCGGCCTTCGCTGCCCGTCTCGGCAAGATACACGTACCCGTCGTAGACCGCCTGCGTGACCGGTTTCGGACACAGCCCGAGGGTCCCGTTGTTCAGATAGATCGTATCCGGCTTCAAATGGAACTGCGCACGGACCCGTTCCCAGTAGGATTCGTCGTTGATCTCGGCGGGCGGTCCGGGCGGACCGGGCGAACCCGCTTCGTTCTGCTGCGCGTAGTTTTCTTTCCCGAACGCCGCCGTTGCATCCCAAACCGAAGTCGCCGCGACGCCGGCGGCCGCCGCGAGACTTCCCTTGAGAAACCGGCGCCTGCTACCGTGTTCGTCAAGCGCTTCTCCGTCCGATTTCCTCGGGCTGAGCTGTGTCCCGGTTGCGGATTCCGTCTCTCTACTCATACGGTTACTCCTGTGCGTCTTCGAATAGCGATGCTACTTCCCGGGGGGTCAGCGGGCGGCTGTACAGCCTGACGTCATCCAGGTCCAGGCGCGTCAGTCCGTACCCGCTCCCGTAGGAAGCGAAGGTCAGCCACATTCGACCCAGTTCGATATACCTGTAGGGATCGGACGTCACCTGTTCCGCGGCAAGTTCGCCGTTGACGTAGATGCGTTGTTCCATCAGTCCGTCAGACCGGGTATTCAGCGTCGCGGCCACGAACGTCCAGACTTCGGACTCGGTACTGGATTCGGCCACCAGGTCCCACTGCGTGGCCACGTCGTCCACGCGGAACGCGACCTTTCCTTCCCGCAACGACAACGAATAGGGATCCTGTCCCCAGGCACCGTCGCCGTACCAGAGTATCTGACGGTAGTCGCTTTCCGAGTCGAACGCCTTTATCCAGCACGTCATGGTCAGGTAGTGAAGGAGGTCGAGCGAAGGATGCTTGATCACTGCCCAGTCCTTTTCTCCATCGAACCGAAGGGCCCCTCCGCTGCGACCTGCCACGGGTGCCGGATCGCCCATCACGATCGCCTTCAGTCCGTTGCCCGACACGTCGCGAATTTCAGCGGTCTCCATGGGCCAGTGGGCGACGAGGGCGTCTTCGGGCGATGACTCCGCAGGCGGTTTCGGCAAGGCGATCTCCGGGAGCGGCGGAGGCTGCCATCCGTTCTCGCGGGTCAGCGCCAGAATGGCATCCTCGGAGAGTGTTTCCGTGTAGATGCGGATGTCGTCGATTGCCCCGTCAAAATAGAAATTCGATTCGCCGGAACCCTTGCGCCCGACGTAGACGGGTTCGTTGGGATGTGGCGGAAATGGGGCTTCGGACTGGTCGTGCAACACCCCGTCAAGATAAAACCGGTGCACCTTGCCGTCGTGCGTGACCGCCAGGTGTCTCCATGTGGAGGTTCCGACCGGTCGGGTGATCAGGGGATCGCGTCCGCGTCCCATGATGTGCCACGTGGGCAATGGGCCAAAGGCGCTGAGTTGAAAGACGCGTCTTTCGCCGCCACTTCCGCCGCCGTCGTCCTGCGTAATGACGGCATTGGTCCAACGTCGGGTGAATGCGTCGTCATCGTATTTTACCCAGACCGAGAGCGTAAACGCTTCGGCGGACAGGGCCGGCGGAGGGGCGATGCGGATGTAGTCGTTCTGGCCGTCGAAGGCCAGGGCAGCGTTCGGGCGCCCGAAACGATCCGGCGCGGGAACCGCTCCGAATATCTCGCCGTGATGCCCGCCGGCGCTCGTATCCCGGGCATCGCCGTCGAACAGCAGTTCAAGCACCAGGTTGGACCGATCAACTGCCGGCGACTGGGCATCGGCCAGACCGGGGCGCGTCAGAACAAGGGCGAGTCCCGCGAACACTAGAACGATTCGATAGTCCATGCGGTATTTCCTTTTGCGTAGCCGCGTTCCATGATCCGCTTGACGAAAGGCTGATTATATCAAATACTTCTACAATAGTCCATCCATAACATTCATATTTGAACAGGACACCAACCAGGGCTTTCCATGAACACTCGCGTCACGATTCGGATCGACTCGCCACAGGCTCCGCCGCAGTGGGCCTTGCTGGAACGCGCGCTTCTGCGTTTCCAGACCCAGGCGCTTGAACTTTTTTACGACCGGTACTTCGACGAGAAAGGCTATCTCGAATGCGTGCCTCGCTGGGGTGCGCTCGACGGTCCGGACGATGCCATCGAAAACCTCGCCCACTGGCCGCTGGTCTACCTGCTTGGCGGCGGGGATCGCATCCGCGATCTGTGCAAATCCGCACAGGCTGGCCACATACGGCAGTACACTGAAGCCAAAACCGTCGACGTGCCCTTTGCCAGGGACGGCATGTACTACAAGGAGTTTCCCGTACACAGCGACTGGGCGCATCACGCCGAGGGGCTGGTGGTGTTCAATCTGCTGGGCAACTGCGATCCGGATGACGAAAACCATGTGCGCCGGGCGAAAAGGTTCGCCGGATTCTACATGGACGAGGATCCCCAGGCCAGGAATTACGATCCGGAACGCCGGTTGATCCGCAGCATGTTCAACGGAAGTCGCGGGCCCATGCTGCGCAAGACCACGGCGCTGGACTGGGTCGGCGACCCGCTGGAAGACGGCCGATTCGACCTGCTGCACGGGCAGCGCGACTACGCAGAGATGTGTGAGCGGTTCGAAACCTACAACGACGTAGCCGGCGACCATCCCCTGAACCTGACCTGCACGGGCCTGGCGTTCAACGCCTATGCGCTCACCGGCGAAACGAAATACCGGGACTGGATACTGGAGTACGCCGACGCATGGGTGGAGCGAACTTATGCCAACGGAGGCGTGATCCCATCGAATGTGGGTCTCGACGGCGTCATCGGCAGTGCCTGCGAGGGCAAATGGTGGGGTGGGGTATACGGCTGGAACCACAAGGTTTTCGCGCACCGATATGGACGGATGGATAGTTTCACCCTGAATGCCGTTGCACATGCCGTGGACGGGTTCGGCAACGCCCTGCTGCTCACGGGCGACCGGAAATACGTGGATGTCTGGCGTACCGTCCTCGCCTCGGTCAACGCCAACAAAAAGACCATAGACGGAGTCGCCTCCTATCCCCACATGCACGGGGACGAAGGCTGGTACGACTACGCGCCCGAACCGTATGACAAGGGAGCGGTCGAGGTGTACGACTGGTCCATGAATCCGGATGACCGCGCCCTCGCCGGCGATCATCCCTGGCTGGGTTATCTGGACGGATCGAACCCCGACTTCCCCGAGGATGCCCTGCTGCAGGATTTCAATGACCTGCGGGGTCAGGTGGAGAAGATCCGCAACGATACTTCCACGCCCGACACGCGGCTGTCGGACAATCCGAACCCGTTCAACCCGGCGCGAATCGAGACGCTCGTAAATCTCATGACCGGCGGGCCCCGGCCCGCTTACGCCCGTCCCCTGCACTGCCGCCTCTGGTACTTCGATCCGGAACGCGGCCGGCCCGGCATGCCGGAAGACGTGGCGGCGCTGATTGATCGAATCGACCGGGACGGACTCGACGTGCATCTGGTGAACGTCAATCCGGTCGATGCACGCACCGTGATCGTGCAGGGAGGCGCGTACGGAGAACACCGCGTGGAGACGGTTGAGCACGCGGGCTACCCGGTCTCCGTGGACGAAACCGATTTCGCGGTTCGTCTGGAACCCGGCTGTGGCGCGCGGCTCACCTTGGGTCTACAGCGTTATGTCAACCAGCCGACAGCCCGTTTCCCTTGGGATCGGTGAGGCGAGACGAACCCAGGCGGGCTTACCCCGAATGGAAAAGCGCAGCGGTTTCGTTAAGGCGAACGATGGCGTCCGGTTGTATTACGAAGAGGCCGGCCAAGGCGATCCCGTCGTCCTGATTCATGGCGGCGGACTGAGCATGGGATGGTGGTGCAGGCAGATTCCCGCACTGAGTAGGCAATTCCGGGTGATCGCCGCCGATACGCGCGGCAATGGCCGATCGGACAAGACTCCGTGGGGGCATCGTACGGCCCGGTACGCCGCGGACGTCCGGGAGATCGTCGAATCGCTGGATCTCCACAACGTCACGCTGGTGGGCTGGTCCATCGGCGCCCGGACGGTCCTTTCCTACATCGAGCTCTTTCGGAACTACCGGCTGAAAGGCGCCGTGCTGGTCGACGAGGTGCCCAGCATCGAAGTCCACGACCCTCCCGAACCCGAACCAGAAAAGCCGTCCGGGCTGCCGCCGGAGGACGAGATGGCGCGTCGTCGCCGCGAACTCAGAAGGATGTTCGTCTCGCACGAGGTCACCGACGAAGAATTGGACCGATTTCTCGAAGAGAGCAGGGAAAACACACCGGCCCAGGGGCTCACGCTGGGTCCCGACTACCAGGCGCAGGACTGGCGTCCCCTGCTGCCTTCCATCGATCTTCCGGTCCTGATCACGACGGGCGGCAAGAGCGGCGCTTTTCCGGGTTGCCGGTATATGTTCAAACATATACCGGGCGCGCGCATGGAGGTCTTTGAGCGCAGTGGCCACGTGCTGTTCTACGAGGAGTCCGATCGGTTCAATCGCGTGGTTGCCGAATTCGTGAACTCGTTGCATGGCACGGTTGACTAACTAAACGGGAAAGCACCCGGCCAAACCGGAAAGCGATCGGTAACCCACGGAAGCAGACGATCACACTGGAAGCTAGCCGCAACCCGCCACCCACAGACCCGGTCGATCACCCGCGTGGCATCTTCCGCGTTTCGGGAATGTACCGCCATATGATGAGACCCATGGCGAGCATGCCCGCGCCTCCGATGATGGAACTGACGACGTAGCCCGCCTCGGTATAGACGACGCCCGCGACCGCACTGCAGCATCCCATGGCCAATTGGCCGACTGCGATTCCGATGCTCATCAGTGAACCGCGGCGCTCGGCCGGCACGATTTCGGACAGCAGCGCCTGGAAGGGCCCCATGCGGGCCGCCACAAGCATCATGATCGTGAAGAAAAGCGGATAGGCGACCCAGAATGCCGTCATGACGACTGTCGTCAGCGACATGAGGACGAAGAGGCCCATGCAGGCGCCCACGATCATGACTTTGCGGCCGATCCGGTCCGACAGGCCACCCGCCCAGGGGCCTACGATGACGCTGGCGACGCCGGAGACTACGAACAGGGTTGCCACCTCGCTGCTCGACGCCGCGAATGTCTCCTGGATCCACACAATCAGGTAGATGACGTAGAAGGCAATTCCCGTGAACATCATGCCGTACGAGGCAATCGCCGCCGCAGTCTTGGGCGTTGTTACAAGGGAGACGTAGTGTCCGGCTGCTGCCCTGATTGACGGCACCTGTGCTCGCGCGACGGAAGGTTGTATCGCCAGTGTGCAGACCAGGACGAAGGAGAGCGCCGTGGGCAGCGAAAAACCCACAAACGGCGCAGCAAAGCCGAACCGGTCGGCGAGGATCGTGCCAGCCGGGATGCCGACGATCTGTCCCCCGGCTATGCCCGTCATGACCACGCCGTTGGCCCAGCCCCGCTTCTCGGACGGGAAATGATCACCAATATAGGCGGGTGCGACGCCGCTGAGGATGCCGGCGGCGACGCCGGACAAAGCCCGGACGAGCAGAAGGGACGCGAATCCCGTTACGAAGCTGTGTATGAACAGGGTCACGCACATGGCCCCGGTGCCGACCAGGAGGATGCGCCTCCTGCCCGTCATGTCCGAAAGAGGACCGGTGACCATCGCGCAGACGCCGAGCGTGATCGCGTAGGCCGAGACCAGGGTGCCCAGGTATTCACGGGGCGCGTCGAACTGCGCCTGCACGATGGGCAATAGCGGCGTCATGATCATCGTCTGACTACTCGCGGCGAACATCATGAGCCACAGGGCCAGCAGAATGCTCAGGTCGGATAATTTCCCGGATCGCATAGGTTGTCTTTTACGAGGGATCGGTTCAACGGGCGGAGTGGAGATTTATCAATTACAGCGCATCCGATTGCTGAAAACCATTGCGTACAGGCATGTGTTCGGCGTGTTTTCTACATTGGTGAAATGCCCGTAGCGATACGCAGTCGACCAGTATCATAAGCATGGCGGAACAAACGAGCGGATGTCAATCACTACATTCTTGACGCATGGACCCCGATCCGCTGTTATTAAGATACCTTCAACAACATTCCGATGTCAGCCCGACCATTATTCGGTATGAATGCTCATATCCAGGAAAACGGAGTAGTGGACGAGATCTTCGCAATTGACGTCTCGCCAATCAGAGCAGTCAATGTAGCTTCCGTTCCCCAGCGAAGTCCCTTGCGCTATCCCGGTGGAAAAACCTGGTTGGTTCCACATATTCGCTTCTGGTTGAAAAATCGAAAGATACCGGCTCAGCTATTGATAGAGCCCTTCGCAGGCGGTGGAATCGTTTCGTTAACAGCCGTAATGGAAGGTCTGGTTCAACGTTGTATCATGTCGGAATTGGATCAGGAAGTAGCCGCATTTTGGAATGCAGCGTTGCACGAAGGACCTGCATTGTGCGACAGAGTGTTGAAATTCCGCCCTACCCGCGAAGCCATAGACGAACTATCAGGTTCACAACCGCAGAGCACATTGGACCGGGGGTTTCGTACACTCGTAATGAACCGGACTAGACGAGGCGGCATACTGGCTCCCGGTGCCTCTCTTTGCAGGTTTGGAGAAAATGGAAAAGGCGTTGCGTCGCGATGGTATCCGGAAACCATAGTAAAACGCCTACGGAGCATTTCTGTCGTTTCCCAGCAAATTTGTTTTCGTGAAACAGATGGTTTGGCATTGCTAGAAAGCGAACTGAACTCCAAACGTTACGAACCTTTATCGAAGGCCAATCAGGTAGTGTTCATAGATCCGCCATACAATGCCGGGGGGAAACGCGCCGGCAGAAGACTGTACAACCATAACCGGATTGACCATCAACAATTGTTCCAAATCCTTTCCGATAGTAGAACTGACTTTCTAATGACCTATGACAAAACATCGGAGATTGTCGAGTTAAGTTTGAAACACGAATTTCACATGGTGCAAGTTATGATGAAGAACACGCATCATGCCAAAGTACCCGAGTTGATCATCTCCTCCAAACCGGTATTCCATAAATGACGACCCGATACGGAATTGCAGCATGGTATGGACTACCGTTTCTGGAACTCCCCTCCGCTGCCACGGGTCATCCGGCACAAAAGCGCTCCAGGACAATGCCGATGTTGCGGAAACCATACGTCGGGAAACGTTTGAAGAGGATCTTGGATCAAAGCTGGAATCCCTACAGGTTGAAGAACAAAGTTTCGATACATATCCTCACTCGTATAACTTGGAAACCGGTTCGATCGACCCTGTAAGACCAAGCAGCTCAGTACTACACGCCCTGCCTCATATTCGCCGATTCCTTCAGGCAATTACAATCAAGGCGAATGGACGACTTCCGCCGAACCCGTAGACGTAGCGGTAATCCAGATACAGCCGGGATGGTATGCTTTTAAGTTCAGTGATGCAGGAAAAGACGGGGCTTGCCGGGGACCCACGCCAACGGTACCCGCATGAGAACATACGGGTCCGCCGTTTCGGATGCCGAAGGAGAGATTCGAACTCTCACGGGCGAAAGCCCACTGCGCCCTGAACACAGCGTGTCTACCAGTTCCACCACTTCGGCGAACATATACTGTTTGTCCCAAAACAACGCTTATAATATATTAGGATGATAGCCGACTGTCAAGTGACGGCGGTCATACGGGTCACTTAACGGGTGATGCCGTGTAAACGGATACGCATGCCGATTTGAGGAAGACATGGGTAAGGCGCCAGGTCGTCCTATCCCCGACACCAACGGGACCGAGGGCGTCAAAATCATCGTAAACAACCGGAAGGCGCGCCGGGACTACCATTTCCTGGAGAGCTGGGAGGCCGGTATCGTACTGACCGGCACGGAAGTGAAGTCGTTGCGGGCAGGCAAGATCAATCTGACGGACAGCTACGCCGCGATTGACCATGACGAGGCATACCTGTACAACGTTCACATCTCGCCCTACGAGCAGGGAAGCCACTTCAACCACGAGCCGACCCGCCGTCGGAAGCTGCTCCTGCATCGCTCGGAAATCCGAAAACTGATCGGCCGGGTGGTAGAGAAGGGACTTACGCTGGTTCCGCATCGCCTTTACTTCAAGAGGGGACGCGTAAAGGTTGAAATCGCGCTGGCCAAGGGAAAGCGGGACTACGATCGCAGGAGGACCATCATGGAACGGGACGCCCGCCGAGATATGGAGCGTACGTTGAAGGGGCGTCCATGAGAGCGCAGACCAGGGGCCGCCAGCACAACCTGCTCGCCGTCACCGGCCTGGTGTGGGGCCTTTCCTGCATCTGTACGGTCCTGCTCTACGCCATCGTCCGACTGTCCGCCGTCACCATGGATGCGTTCAGCAATTTTCCTATCCACTGGTACCACTGGGGAACGCTGGCCGCGGTAACGGTCTTCATGGCGCATTCGGAAGGATACAAGGGTTTTCAGCGGAGTTTCTCTCCGCGCGTGGTCGCGCGGGCCTGGTACCTGTATCATAATCCCCGGCCGGTGCTGCTCGCGCTGGCTCCCCTGTTTCTCGTCGGCTACATACACATCAACCCGGATCGCCGGAGAAGCATCTTCCTGCTGACTCTCGGCATTGCGATCCTGATTTTTCTGATCCGGTATCTGCCTCAGCCGTGGCGTGGCATCGTCGATGCGGGCGTGGTCGTCGGGCTCACCTGGGGCCTGATCTCCATGGCGGTCTACGGTATCCAGATGCTGAGATCGCGGACCTCGTCCTATTCCCCCGAGATACCAAGGGAAAGCGAGTTGAATCAATGAAACGACTCGTTTCGGTCCGGTTGGTTGGCTTGCCAGCTGCGTTCGCCATGCTGATCGCGTTGACCGGCGGGTGCGGATCGGCCGCAGACGGCACGGACGCCACCCGACACGAACCCCTCGCCTTCGGCGACTACTGGTACCAGGGTCAGGCGGAAATCACGAGCTACACGCTAAAACAGGCCCGATACGGCGAACTCCACGGCGGGGACGCGGTGCTCATATTCGTGACGGAAGATTTCTCGGTTCGCAAGCATGTCAAACTCGACCTGCCCGACGAGGCCGGGGATGACGCCGTAAACGTCCTCAAGTTGAACGCCCTGCGCAAATTCAATACGGGCGTGTATCCGTACACGACGATGACTTCGGTTTTTTCACCGGTGAACCGGGACCGCTATCCGCGGGCGCTTAAGATCGCAACGTCCGTCCAGGAATGGTGCGGTCATGCCTTCGTCCAGCTGAATCTGCAGGAAGACCGGTACCGCGTTCAGCAGTACTCCTACTTCGAACGCGAAGGCGACCGCGCCCTGGAACTCGAACCGGCCATTGCAGAGGACGAAATCTGGACCACCATCCGGCTGAATCCGGACGACCTGCCGACCGGCGAAGTCGCCATGGTACCAGGTACCCTGTACCAACGGTTCGACCATACGGCATGGCGCAACGTGAACGCCACCGCCATCCTGATGCCGGATGCGCGGGAGGATGACCTGATGATCTACAACCTGGTCTATTACCCGGATCTGAACCGCACCCTGACCATACGGTTCAAGCGGGACTTCCCCCATGAAATCGAATCCTGGGAGGAGGTCGAATTCGCGGCGGACGGTACAGAGGAACTCGTCACCACGGCCGTCCGGAACAAGCGAATGATGCTCGATTACTGGACGAAGAACAGCGTAGTGGACGTGAAGCTGCGCCGGGAACTTGGCTTGGAAGATTAGGCGCATTCAGACCGGAATACCAGATCAAATGCGCAACACGCCGCGGTGGATCAAGGCAGATTACGCGACCGCCCGATAGGCCGACCTTGCTATACGCGTCCCGGGACATGGGAAGAGACCTCACCCGTCCTCCCGGTAGACCGCCTCTCGCAAGCCCCTGATGTAGCCGACCGCGTAAAGCCGGCAAAGGTCCGAATACCCCGGGTGGTTGTTTTCCTCTCCCGCCAGGGTGGGCACGTGATCCGGTCGCAACACGCCTTCAAATCCAATATCGCGGTACGCGCGCAGGCAGGCCATCATGTCGGTGGGACCGTCGTCATGGAAGGTCTCCACGTAGTGCTCCACATCCCCCCGGACATCCCGGAAATGGACGAAGAAGATCTTGCGCTGTTTGCCGAATTGGCGGATGGCAGCAGGCTGGTCGCCGGTCATAAGCGCGAAATTGCCCTGGCAGAAAGTGATGCCGTTCATGGGACTCGGCACCAGGTCCAGCAGCTTCTGGAAATTGTCGACCGAACGCATGATGCGGCCGATGCCGCGTAGCGGCGAAAGCGGCGGATCATCGGGATGCATGGCCATTTCCACACCGTATTGTTCGGCGACGGGCGTTACCCGTTCAAGGAATGCGTGCAGCGTCTCCCATAGCCGGCTCTCGGATACCTCGCCCGCCTCGGTCAGGGGCGCGTTCTTCATCATGGCATGGTTGTAGCCGGTTACGAATGCGCCGCCGCGGGACGGAACCGTGGAAGAGGTTCGGGTCCAGTTCAGGATGGCCATCCAGTTGTAGCACCACGTCCTGATACCGACCCGGCCCATGCTCTCGATGAACGTGCAGACATCGTCCAGTTCTTCCTCCTGGCCCTCCACGCCCAGCTTGATGCGGTGCATCGGCGGGGCGCTTTCGATAACGGCCACTTCGAATCCGGCATCGTTGAACTGGTTCTTCATCCGCAGCATGGGCATGTAGTCCCAGCCTCGGTCGGTACCCGTTGCAGGCGGCATGCTGGTGACGACGTGGTCGACTCCGATCTGCTTGACCTGGTTCCAGAGCGTGTTGCGGCCACTGCCGAGTATCTCCGCTATTTTAATCATGGATTATCGTCTCCTGTAGGTGCTGCGCTTGCATAAAGGAGGAGATCAAGCCCGGGGAAGATCAGGCCTGGCTCCGGCTGCGCACGGGATGCTCGCGTGCGCGGTCGTAAAGCACTGCCCAGTCCTTCGAGCCGTCATCGTGCACGATGTCGAGAAAGACCCCGTCCGTGTGCGCGGGTGCGTTGCCCTGAACGAAATAACCGTAGGCCCGATTCATGGGCGCGATGTGAATGCGGGTGCCATCCGGGTAGGTCACGGTGCAGATGATCCTGGGCGAGGGCTTGTCGTACAGTGCTCCCCGCTCCTTGAGCTTCTGCACGGTATCGTCGGAGACACGCCAACGTTCCACCGCCTCCCGGTCCACGGTCACGCCCAGCCCCGGTTCCTCCGGTACCCGGTGAAAACCGCCCACGATCTCGACGGGTTTGGTCAGCAGGTGATGGCTGTAGAGGTTGATGCACGTAATTGCAGGCCAGGTGGCGTGCGTCAACACGGCGCCGAGGTGCGCAGCCCATGTCGTGGTGAGTCCGTTGCCCACAAGCTGGAGCCAGAAGGGCATGTTGGCCTCTGCGCTCAACTGCCCCTGCCGCAGTACCTCGGACTTCCCGGCGCAGATGACGAAACCGTCGCAGACTTCCTCGCGGACAACCGTCGTGTAGGGCGGCGAACCGAAGTGCATGGCAATAGGCCGCGGGACGACCTGTCGGAGCTGGCGGTTGCCCAGGATATCGGTCTGCGGGATGGGAGATTCGAACATGGCCACGTTTTCATGTTTTGCCAGGCGCTGCATGATGGGCATGGCCGCGGCCGCGTTCTGCATCGTGGCATTGGCATCGAGGTCCAGCTTGAAGGAACTGGGAATGCTTGTTGCTACGGCGTCCACCTGGGCGAAGATGTCCCACCATGGACGCTGTTTGATCTTGAAACTGGTATAACCCAGGGTTACGGCGTCGCGGGCCTCCGCAAGCCAATCCGAAGGCGCTGCGTCGATGGACCACCAGGAGATGGGCGACCAGTCCCGCACCTTGGTCCCGAGCAATTTGTAGCACGGCACCCCGAACGCCTTCCCGACCACGTCGAAGAGGGCCATCTGCAGTCCCGCGCCGAGCGTATCGTCATGCATCACCTCGGCGGGGCTCTTGCCCATCACCCGGTTCACCGCATCGTCGGTGACCCGCGCCCAGGTATAATGAACGACCGTCTCACCCCAGCCAGTCAGTCCGGTATCCGTCGTCACCCGGCACAGTTCCAGAATCGTCCAGTTGTAAACCTCCCGCTCGGTAATTCGGGTCTGCCGTTCGGTGAAAGGTACGTCCACGACAATTCGTTCTACATCGATTACCTTCATGGCGCGATGTCCTCCGGTCCATTTCCGATCAGGTTCAAGAGCGTGCGCACATGGTCATTCGACATTGAAGCGCGGCGTTCGGAATGTCCATGCCGTGCGGTATCCGCATTGGAGCGTACTATCTGCAACGTCCCGGCCGCGATGCCCGCCGCGCCGGAGCGCGGTTTCCGCAATACCTAAGCGGCTTGCCTGCCATCGGTCAGGTCAGGATACAGGCGATCACAAGCAGGATCATCAAGGGCGCGATCCCCGTCCCGACCCCCGCGCCGACGGGCATGAAGAGGCTTTCCGGCGCAGTGATCTCGATACCGAACAGCAGGGGAATGGACCGCGTCGCTTCTTCGTTCATGCCCAGCGAGATGGAAAGTCCGGCATACAGACTGCCGAAGAGGGCAATTACCAGGAGCACGTGGCCGACGTGGGACAGTCTTCCCCTTGAAAGATCGCCGGGCGCCATGATGTCCTGATAAAGCAAGCCCCATTGCTTGACCCGGTGATAGAGTACGGGCAGGAGCAGTGGACCCAGAATTGCCGCGGTGGCAAAATTGTTGAGGGTGATCAAGGGCGTCAGCACATGGAAGGGGACCAGACCGAGGGTATCCACCCCCCAGCCAACCGTGACGCCGCAGGCGATACTTGCCAGCAAAGTGACATAAAGGTATCGCACCAGCATGCCTGGGGACCAGGCACCGGGTTCCTTCGAGGTCAAAACACGCCAGATCCGATAGGGAATGTAGCCCAGCAGGAAATTGCCGAGCATGCCGAAGTAGCTGCCCAGTCCGTACGTTCCACCCATCAGGTCTCCGATGAGGTTGCCGAAGGCTGCCCCCCACGCACCGGCTGGACCGAACATGAGCGAACAGATGATCGGGAACACGTTGGCCGGCCGCAGCTCGGTAAAACCTGGAATGATGGGAAGGAGTTTGAAGGGGAGGAGGACCGCCGCATACATGGCCGCGGTCAAGGCTACCAGGACAACCATCCTAGTATATTTCCACATGGTAATGGCTTCTCTCACGCTACCCCTCAGGCGCTCTGTTCCAGGCGATTGATCTCGTCGCGCAGACGGGCGGCATCCTCGTACCGTTCCTCATCAATGGCTGCCTGCAATTCCTGCCGCGCCGTCTCAAGGGGGGTAGGGGACTGATGCGTGAATTCCACCGTTTCCATCAATTCTTCAGCGGCCACCTGTGCCGCAGCCACCTTGTCCTCTTCTCCCACGTCCAGTTCCTCAAGGGATACGGTGATTTCGCCATCGCCATTCTCTTCCTTGTTCTTGGGCATCCGCTTGCCAGCCATCTGCATGACCTCTTCCGACACGTAGATCGGCGCGTCCGCACGAAGGGCCAGCGCAATGGCGTCCGTAGGCCGCGAGTCGATGATCATGGTCTCCCCGTCTGCCTTCGCGTGTATTTCAGCGATATAGAACTGCTGCTCCCTCAGTTCCGAGATGAGGACGAACTCTATCTCGGCGTCGAAGTGCTCAAAGACCGATTTGAGCAGATCGTGCGTCATGGGGCGCGGCGGTGCTTCTTCCTCTCCGGAGTCCATCTGGCTTTTGATCGCGAAGGCTTCCGCAATGCCGATCAGGAGAATTAGGACCTGCTCTTCCTTTTCGTCGGCCAGCCATAGTACCGGGGTGGCGTGGAGCGGATAGGGGGGTCCGACATCATATACTTTGAGACGAATCATGGTATACAATCTTTCTGCCGACCAAGATCAGCCTGGATTCTCTATCACGGGTGGTCAAACTGGGCTACAAACGAACAATGCCATTTGAAAAGGACCGGCCTGGTCCTCGGGGAAAGATCGCCATCGGTGTGGATGTTCGATACTAAGAATTAAGCCGGTCCCGGAAACAGGTCAAGGCAAAATAGCGCGGGACGATGATTTTCGTCCCGACAGCAGGCGGGTTGAATACCTCTATCCTGTTTACGTCGATTGCCGGTCGAGCATGGCTCATCTCCGCTGATCAAGGAATACGCGACGCACCCGGGTGAAGAAAGCGAGCGCTTCCTCTGTGCGATAGTCCCGGTAGGTCCAGGGCTGCGGCACAAACGCGCCGCGGGTATACAACAGGGTCAACTCGGCATAGATTCCGTTCCGCAAATAGATGCGATGGCTGTAGTTCTTCGTGGTCCCCAGGATCAGTTGACCGCCGTTGACGTAGCCGGGGTCGATGTTCACGCCCCGACCCGACATCCCGTCGGGCCTTGCCACGCCGCCTTCGATCGCATTGCTTGTTCGCTTTATATCGGCTAGGTCCGCCTGTGCTACAAGCGGCCTGAAACCCAGAAACTGTTTCACCAGTCCGGGCCCCATTTCCGGCTCATAGTAGGACGTGAAGGAAAAGTCGAACACCGCGCTCGCCATTTCAGCCTCGCCGTAGCGGGCCGCCATCAGATCCCGTCCCCGGTTCAGCATGTCCACGTTCTGTCCCATGACGGCGCAGACCAGTTTGGCGGGTTCGGAATATCCGGGTACGCCCATGCTGCGTTTGCCTCCTGTGCCGCGTCCATTGCCTCGAAGTGCGCCATGCCGTATATTGATCCGCCTGACTACGCTTCCCGGCCGACCGAAAGGAAACAGATAGCGGTTCCGGACGGACACTGTCAACGCTTTATGGCCAAAGGGAAATTCGGCGAACAGCCGAACGGACAATGGGTAAACGACCCGTCGTCTGGACGGACAGCCGTCTAAACGCCCAGGACGGCCGAACGCATAGGACGGCCGAACGCCCAGGACGGCCGAACGCATAGGACGGCCGAACAACCAACTTACAGGAGCTCAGATGAATCTCGAGCGTTTTTCACTCAAGGGGAAGGTGGCTGTGGTAACCGGTGCGGGAACCGGTATCGGCAAGGGCATCGCGACGGCTCTAGCCGAATCGGGCGCCCGGGTCGTGCTGTCGGGGCGGACGCTGTCCAGACTTGAGGATACGGCACGGGAAATAGAGCGCTTTGGCGGCGCGACGCTGTCCGTCGAAGCGGACATTTCGAAGCATGAAGACCGTCAAAACCTCGTGACAACGGTCCTGGATACTTGGAAGCAGATGGACATCCTGGTCAACAACGCGGGCGTGAACGTCCGCAACCCGCCGGAGGATTATCGCGAGGAGGACTGGGACAGGGTGGTGGGTACCAACCTGAAGGGCACCTTCTTCCTCACTCAGCTGTGCGCCCGGCATATGATCGAGCGGAAGTATGGCAAGATCATCCACATCGCCTCGCTCTCCGCCGTCACGGGCATCCCGCATATTCCCGCCTACACGGCCGCCAAGGGCGGGATCGGTTCCCTCACCTACCAGCTTGCGATTGACTGGGCCCCATACAACATCACAGTCAATTCCATCTGTCCGGGATACATCCGGACACCCCTGACCCGGGCCGTCGAGGAAAGCGAGCGCGGCGCATACATCCTTAACCGCGTGCCAGTTGGACGGTGGGGCGAGCCGGAGGACATTGCGGGCACGGCGGCGTTTCTCGCCTCGCCGGCTTCTGATTTCCTCACGGGACAGCTGATCGTGGTGGATGGCGGGTGGATGGCGGGCGGGTGAGCAACCGCACACATCCCTTGTTTCTCGGTCTCCTGGTCTCCGCCGCCACCCAACCCGCTCAGCCGGCAGCCTCCGCCTGGCGGCCTCCCTCGGCAGATTCCGGGCGAGGGACGGTGATGAAACTGGTGGCCACCAGGGTCAGGACGGCGACGACCGCCGCACCGACAAAGACATGCTGGTAGCCGTAAATCACCCATACGAGACCGCCCAGGGTGGGAATGGACATGGATACCGCATGGTCTATCGTCACGCCCAGGGACAGCGTCGCGGTAAGATCGTCCTTTCTGGCTACTATTTTGCTCGCATAAGTGGTCCGCGCGATACTGACGTTGAACAGCACGAGGTCGAGCACAAAGCTCACGTATATGACGTATACCGCCCACGCTCCCAGCCCCAGTTCCGCGGCGAATCCATAGCCGAGGCACACCCCGATGAGCAGCACCGCGTCGATCATCAGCACGAGGCGCTCCCCGAACCGGTCGATCAGTTTGCCCAATTGCGGCGCGAAGAACATCCCGATGACGGATGCGATCAGGTGAAGCATGGCAATGGTGGATACCGGTTTGTCGAAGATACTGATCAGCACCCATGGACCGAAGGTGATGAAGATCTGCTTTCTCGCCCCGAACAGGATGTTCAGCAGGTAGAACAGGCTGTAGCGCTTGCGGATGACGAAGGTGGGACGGTTGCCCGTATGGCCCTCGACGGGACGCATGGCCAGGTAGCAGTAGACGCCGCCCAGGGCTACCAGCGCGGCGAGAGCGAAAACGGGCAGATAGCCCAGTGAAGTGCCGCCCAGTCCCATCCAGAGCAGGATGCTGCCCACGATGGCGGCACCGGTCTGGACTCCGCTCAGGCGGCCCAGCATCGTGGCGCCCTTTCCTTCGCGCGCCAGTTGGAGGGCGATCGTCCGTGTCACGGGCATCTGAAGATGCATGCCGATGCTCCAGATGATCATCGACGTGAGCATCAACCCATAGAGATCACCGTAGAACCCCAGCCCCCAGAATCCCAAAGCCATCAGCGCCATGGACAGCGCGGCCATCTTCAATTCGGACCAGAAGAAGAGCATGCCGGCAAAGGCGGCGACGAGGAAGCCGGGCAACTCGCGGGGAAACTCGAGTTCGCCCCGACTCATCGCGTCCATCTGATAGGTGTCGCTGAGGAAATTGTTGAAGCTGACTTCCCCCAAGCCCATCGAGAGCCCCATGCTGATCGCGCCAAGCACAAAAAGAAGGAGTTGACGATCGGCTGTTCTGATCCAGGAAAGCAAGGACACTCCGGGCTAGGATGGGTCGTACTTTTTCAGTTCGTCTCTCAGTTCGGCGGCTCGTTCGAATTCCTCGTTCTCCACGGCCTCGGCCAGTTCCGCCCGTAGCCTGTCTTCCTCGGAGCGGGGTTTCTGTTTGGCGATCTCCTCAGCCATCTCCCTCAGTATCTTCAGTTCCTGACTTTCCTTCACCAGGTCGTCCCGGTCGTAGGAACGAAAGAACGTCTCGATCTCTTCAATGCCCTCTTCGATATGGCCAAGCGCCCGATCGATGTCGCCGGCGCCCGTAGCGATCAGGCTTCTCGCACGCGTGCGGTGCATGATTACAAAAGGCCGGTACTGCTCAAGGGACAGGCGGTCGTCGTCGTTTTCGGCGTGATGCCGCACGAGATCCATGATCTGCAGATTGTGCTCGGCGTCCCGGCAGGCTTCGTGATGATGTTCCAGCTCGAACATGCAGATGCGCCGGTAGTAGTACTGCAGCGATTCCGCCTGCAGGTTCATGCAGTCCTCGTGTGAGAGACTAAGCTGTGCGTCGGGACCGCTATCCGCTTTCAGCGTTTCGAGCTGCTCCAGATAGTAATCCAGCAGGGAGGCTTTGCCGTGCGGCGTCCTACCGTCCGGGCGATCGGACCACGCCATCTGCAGAATGCCGAGATCCACACGCATCTGAATCCTGGTCTGGCCGTCTTCTCCCATGATCTTGCGCACGATGAGTTTGTCGGGCCCCGTGTAATCCCAGTCGTCGAGCAGTCTGCCGATGTCTCGATTCATCTGCCTGATTGCCGTCGGTTGTGCGTGATGGAACTAATTGCGACGCGCCTGTGCCGGGTGCGTCAGGGAATTCGGAAAAGCGCTATCAGCTTGCGCCAGGAGATACAACACCTATTCAGAATACGCCGGTCAGCATCCCGGTCAGCGTTGCCAGCCCGATCATCCAGCAATAGTACGCAAACCTGGACAGACGGCCGGCGACGACAATGCGAAGGAGCAGTCTGAGCGCGACATATCCGCTCGCAGCCGCCATGACGGTACCCGCGCCTACCGCGGCCCACTGATCGGCGGAAATGCCACCCATATCTGCTGTCTGAACGGTAATCGCTCCGAGGATAGCGGGAATCGCCAACAGAAAAGAGTAACGCGCCGCCAGCCGCCGGTCAAGTCCCATCAGCAGGGCGATGGAAATGGTCGCGCCCGACCGGGAGACGCCGGGAACCAGCGCCAGCGCCTGCGCCAGGCCGATCAACAATGCATCGATCCAAGTTGTTCCGGCGAGGTCTTTCGTAGGGCGACCGGCAAATCGGCTCAGCCAAAGCAGGAGCCCGGTAAACAGGAACGCGAAGCCGATGTGGACCGGTGCAGAAAACAGGCTTTGCAGTTCGTCCTTCCATCCCAGTCCGACGACCACGACCGGCATGGTACCCAGCACAACCAGCCGCAGAAGACGAAGATCCGC
Source organism: bacterium (assembly GCA_965200485.1). GTDB lineage: Bacteria > JAAXHH01 > JAAXHH01 > JAAXHH01 > JAAXHH01 > JAAXHH01. Next base: position 689,658 of record CBDAUD010000002.1, on the reverse strand, counting down.
CCGGTCCTCACCGGCTTTCCTTGTTGCCGCACGCCAGACGTTCGCGGCCAGCAGCGCGAGATCGGACCGGAACACGACAAGGACGGCCAGCAGCGTGCCGAGGTGCACCATGACCTCGAAGAACAACGGCGTTTCGGCCAGACCGAACAGGCGCCGGTACACGACCAGATGACCGGAGCTGCTCACCGGCAGAAATTCCGTTACACCCTGCAGGAATCCCAGGATCAACGCGTGGTGCAGTGGAATGGATCACGCTCCCGGGCGGGCCTGATTGGCGTGGATCACGCTCCCGGGCTGCCCTGGTCGAGAAAACCTATACGCGGGCAGCCTTCGTCAGGAAGGCTGACGCCTGGGGCGACGCGCGTACCGTCGCCGAGGCCGTCTGCCCTGCGACCGTCCGCTTCCCTTCTCCGTCCGGTCCCTGGATGCCTCTGCACGTCCGCTCCTTTCCGTCCGGTCCCTGGATGCCTCTGCACGTCCGCTCCTTTCCGTCCGGTCCGCGACCGTCGCAGTCCGGTTGGTATCGCGCGACACGCTCCCGGGTGTTGAAGTGAAACAGGATCGGAAGGACTGCCAGAACAGCATGAGCGGAAGAGACGGCAGGGCAAGGTAGGCCAGCATCGGGGCGCCCATGTACCACAGGCGCAATATCACGAAGACCGCCAGACTTGTTATCAGCAACGCCCATCCGAGGGCCATGGCCGTAGCAGCGCCGTGCAGGTACACGGCAAGGCTGAAGAAAAAGAGTCCGGTGGCCAACATCGTGTTGAATGTGGGCATGAAGAGGCTGAAGCCGCCGGTCACCTGCGCCATACTGCGCCATTTCAAACCCTCCAGGATCAGAGGCAACCCGTCGGCCCGGGCATGGTTCCACCTTGACCGCAGACGGCTGAACGGGGAACGGACCGGCTTGAACGCGCTGGTACGATCGTAAACCCATACTTCGTCGGTATAATGAATGATCGTGTCGCGACGGAGCAAACCGATCTGAAACGCCGTCGCGTCGTCCAGCTGTTGTTCTTCTATGCCTTGTTTTTCGACCAGTCTCCGTGATAAACACAACCCGATTCGCTGAATGCCTCCCCCAAGCCGAACCCCCAGCGGCCAGCTGGTCAACCAGCCGGGTTCCAGTGTGCTCAGCAGAGCCCTGCAGGCCGTATTCCAAGTCCACTTTCGTCCCGACACGCTATAGCCCGATTGAATGGCTAGTGCGCCCTTGGACAATTGATCGCTCATCACGGCCAGAAAGTTGGAGGAGATTCTGGACCTGGTGTCGAGGATGACATACGCGTCATACCGGTCCTTGGAGGACAACCGGCGCAGCACGCCCAGTATCGCCTCGCTGCGATTGCTCCAGTGCTGCTTGCCGGGGCTGTAGACGATGGCCCCTTTTCGGCGCGCTATGGAGGCCGTCTTGTCCGTGCTGTTCACGGGGGCGACGATCACGTCGAACATGCTGCGCGGGTACTTGTTCCTGCGCAGATGATCTATGGTTCTGCCGACAAGGCCCTCGTCGTTTCCAGCGGGGACCACCAGCGCGAAGACATGTCGTGGAAAGATGAGGGGCGCCTTGCTCCGGCTGCGTATCCGCCCGATGATAGCCAATGCGAAAGCATAGACTGCGATACAAAGCCATCCGGCCAAGACGGCGGACTCAAGCAGAGTCAGGTAGCTCACGTCCTAACCTCCGTGCGCACGCGTGTATGCCCATACCGACATTCAAACGAACATCCGCTTCGAACGAACATCCGCGCAGGTCATCGTTCATGGTACTGCTTCCGATAGTATGCACGGTAACTGCTTCCCCTTCGAGTTTCCTGCCACCAAGGTTGATTTTCCCCATACCATCGCACGGTCTCGGTCAGTATCGTGTCGAAATCAAAAGACGGACGCCATCCCAGGGACCGTATTCGACTGCAATCCAGCGCGTACCGGAGGTCATGACCGCTCCGGTCCGGTACGAACTCTCGCAGGCTCGCTGGTTTGTCGAGCATCCGGAGCACCCGGTCCGCCAGGTCGCGTCCGCTCACCTCGCAGTTCGCGCCCACGTTGTAGGCCTTCCCCGGCCGGCCGGCCCGGAGCACCTGGTCGATGGCCGAGCAGTGATCCTCCACGTACAGGTAGCTGCGTACGGCGCTTCCGTCGCCGTAGACCGGAAGCGGTTTGTTCTCCAGTGCGTTTGCAATGAACAAAGGCAGGACTTTCTCCGGGTACTGGTAGGGGCCGACCGTATTCTCTCCCCGCGTGAGCAGTACCGGCAGCCCGTAGGTGGTGTAGTAGGACTGAACCAGCAGATCAGCCGCGGCCTTGCTGGCGGCGTAGGGACTGCGGGGTGCGAAAGGGTCGCTTTCTACCGATAGACCCCGGGGAACGTGGCCGTACACTTCATCCGTGGATACCTGCAGAAACCGTCCGACTTCCCTGCGCCGAGTGGCTTCCAGCAACACGCATACCCCGTTGTAGTTCGTCTCGACAAAAGAGGTGGGATCAAGGATCGATCGGTCGACATGCGATTCGGCAGCGAAATTGACGACCGTCTCCATGCCGTCCATCGCTTTACCTACCTGATCCGGGTCCCGGATATTCCCATGAATGAAACGAAACCGGTCCGAATCCGTGCAGTCAGCCAGATTGGCGAGATTCCCGGCGTAGGTCAAGGCGTCGAGCACGACAACCCGCGTGCCGGGATAGCGTTTCAGAACATATCGAACGAAGTTGCTGCCAATGAACCCGGCTCCACCGGTAACCAGCATGGTATCCATCGAAAGCCAGGCTCCTCAGGATTTGATCCGACCGTCGTCCGAGTACCCGCGTTGCTCCCAGTATCCTCTGTGGTTTTCTCGGGTGACCTCGATTCGGGTCAGCCACTTGACCTGCTTGTAGCCATACATGCCTGGCAGTACGAGCCGCACGGGTGAACCGTGTTTGGACCGCAGAGGTTCGTCGTTCATCATCAGGGCCAGCATGCTGCTTTCCTTCATCGCCTCGGCAAGCGGAATACTGCTTTCGTACTCGTCGGCCCCGTAGAAAATGACGTCCCGGGCGTTTCGGTTCACGCCCGCCGTCTCCAGCAGTTCACGCAGTTTCACGCCAACCCATCGGGCTCGACCCTGGGCGCCGCCGACGCAACGCAGGATACTTTCCCTTGTGTGCTGCGGCCACTGGTGAAGCTCCTCATATCCCAGCGCCATTGGCGTCGTCACGTCGCCGTCTATCGCGAGCTGTTCCTTCTCCGTATCGATCTTGGGAGGAAAGGAGACGATGGCTACGGCGAAAAACCGGCTCAGCGGCGTTAACCCTTCCTCGTCTTTTTGTACGGTAACGAACAGCGGTCCAGCCGCGGAGTGCAGTGTGGGAAGCACCGAACCTCCAACGACGAGCCCGGCCGCAAGCGTTTCAAGAAAGTGACGCCGGTCCATAGGCGGCTCCTGTTGGGACCTCGGCAGGTTGAAATGCAAACGTGACAATGCAGTACGGACTGGCGGAGTTTCCGCACCGGATCTTCAGCATCTATATGCGTTATGCTACCTTAACGCCTGCCATTAAGGTTACGCGGGTGTAGTCCGCATGTCAAGGTATTTGGAGGTAGTCGTGCACCTTGTTCGCGACATCAGAGGAGACGTCTTTTCTTATTGATTTGATAACCGTGCGCCTGGGAGTTAGAATACCAGGGAGCAACTGGACCCGGTCCCGTAAACAGGCGCAACCCCGCAGGCCTAGGTTGGAAAGGATGAAGACATGCTGCTGGAGAACAAAGTGGTCGTAATAACCGGCGCGGCGATGGGCATCGGACGAGCTGGGGCCCTTTGCTGTGCGGAAGCCGGCGGGCATGTCGTACTCGCCGATATCGATGAGACCGGGCTGGAAGCGACCGTTCAGGAAATACACGCAGCAGGCGGCGCTGCATCCCGTCAGCTGGTTGACGTCTCGGATGCAGCCCAGGTCGAAGCGCTGATGGGCGGGGCGGTCGAAGACTTCGGCCGTATCGACGCGCTCATCAACTGCGCGGGGGTGCTTGAAGGCGCCTACGTCTCCGTAGACGAATTGGACGAGGCCGTCTGGCAACACGTAATGGATGTCAATCTGAAAGGCTCCTTTCTGACGTGCAAGTATGCGGCATCGGCGATGAAGAAACAGCGAAGCGGCGTGATCGTGCTGTTGTCTTCAGGGGCAGGCGTACGGGGAGGAAGTTCATCGGTGGCCTACGGGACCAGCAAGGGCGCCGTGCACGGTCAGGCCATCGTCCTGGAGAGTCAACTGGCGTCGTTCGGCATACGCGTGCACGCGGTGTGTCCGGGCGGCATCGCCACCCCCATGAAGCTGAGAAACATAGCCGAGGGGGCCGAATCCCGGGGCGACTCGGTGGAAGAAGCCTTGGAGCAGGCGGCCGAATCCCTGGGCGATCCCGAAGGGGTGGGCAGCATCCTGGCCTTTCTCGTTTCCGACCAGGCCCGTCATCTGCGCCAGACCGTTTTCACTCGCTGAACGCGAACCGCTGTGGCCGGCCTTCGATGCCGCTGCGTCGGCCTACGAAACCCATTCACCGAATCTGCTCGCCGGTTTCGAAGGCATAGCAGACCTCGTGCTGATACGCCTCGTCCGGATTCAACACAACCGAAGGCCATCCCGGTGATTCCTGTTGATTGATCGCATCGGGGAATGCCTGTGTTTCAAGGCAGAAGGCATGGTGCCTGCCATAGGTTGCGCCGCCTTTTCCCGAAGGCCCGGTGGACAGGTAGTTCCCCGTATAGAACTGCATGCCCGTTTGATTGGTCCGTACTTCCATGACAAGGCCTGATTCGCCGGAGACCGCCCGGGCCGCCGGCCGAACCCGCCCGCCCGCCTCGCGCAGGATGAAGTTGTGGTCATATCCGGTTGGACTGCCGGACCGCTGCGAACCGGGCGGGGCGACTGCATCCATCTCCGAGCCGATGGTCCTGGGTCGCGTGAAGTCGAAGGGGGTTCCGGCAACCGCGCTGATTTCGCCCGTCGGAATGAGGTGTTCGTCGACGGGCGTGTAGGCTTCGGCATACAGTGCAATTTCGTGATCCAGCACCGGACCGGACTGATGTCCGTTCAGGTTCCAGTAAGTATGATTGGTCAGATTCACCGGGGTGGCCCGGTTGGTACGCGCCTTCATCGAAATCCGCAGTTCGTCACCGGTCAGGGTGTAGGTGACGGTCGTCTCCACCGTACCCGGGTACCCCTCTTCCCCATCCACGCTCGTGTATGCCAGTACGACATAGGCTGCTCCGGCGCGCTGGCCAAAATCGCGCGGCGCCCAGACCCGCCGGTCAAATCCCTCCGGGCCTCCATGGATGTGATTGGGACCGGCCAAGTCGTTCATAGCCAGTTGATGGGTCCTTCCTTCGAGCGTGAACCGGCCGCCGGCAATCCGGTTGGCGCAGCGGCCCACGATGGCGCCGAAGTAGGGGTGGTCGCCCAGGTATTCGTCCAGGGTATCGAACCCCAGCACGACGTCCACAAGGTTCCCGTCTGCGTCCGGTATCTCCAGGGACTGCAGTATCCCACCGTAGTTCGTGATACGTGCAGCCGCGCCGGATGCGCTGTTCAGGGTGTACAGGAAGACCGGGCGAGAATCCCGAGCACCCCATACGGTTTCTTCGACGGCTCCCATAGGCGTTTTCCGCTCCAGGCGTTTTCCGCTCAAGTGTTCGTTGCTTCGGGCGTTCGTGGCACAAACTGAAAATAGCCGGCAACCCGCCACCCGCCAAAGGATTGTGCGGGCTTGTCGGGAATTATCGGCACATGCTTTCGAGAAGCGGACCGTCACAACGACTATTATAGCGTTTATAGCGTTCCCGTAAAGCACAACGGCCCCTGGATCGCGATCAAGCCGGATGTCGATCCGCCCTAATGGTGCTCGATCGGTAGCACTGTTCCGATCTCCAGCCTGCTGATTCCGTTTCGAACAATGACCCAGCCGAGCAAATCAATGGCGGGCAGGATGCAACCCGCAGACAAACCGCTTTCCGCTCGGCCGGACCGAGTCACGCCGGATGAGATTTTCCAGTGGGAAAGAAAGGGCCGGGGTATCGCCGTTTTCGGATGTCCCGATACGTTCGCACTGCCCGAAGTCGAATACCTGCCCGGCACGGACGTGCTCTGCGATCCGGATGACCGCACGGAGTTCCCGGATGCACCCGACCGCCTGGTGCTCAAGTTGTCGACTACGCGTGCAAATCACCTGAACAGCCTGATAAACCTCATCGTGCTTCCTGCGTACAGACGATTCATTCCCCTTTATCTCTTCGCCGCCTGGGATCAGCAGGAGCTGAACGGCGGTTCGATCGCCATGCCGGCGAAGGACGGGATCGAAGAGGCGATGCACCCGCTGCTGGGGGAACAGTTGCGGACTATCCTGGCCTATACCTGCGTGGTGTTTCCTTCTCCCGCGGCGATGGTTTCTTCCGAAACGCCGTGGTTGACTCCCGTGGAAAGGATGTTGCACGAGGGGCTCGACCGGGCTGGCCTGGTCCATCGGCTTCATGTGCAGATGAAATCATGCTTCGTCGATGCGCTCGTTGGCAAGCTACCCGGCGATATGGTTGCCGTGGAAACGGACGGCAGAACATTCGATCGCGAAGAGGACATGGCGGTGGACAAGGTGCCGACGGAAGCTCGGAACATACGGGGCGTAGTACGGTTCAGCGGGTGTGAAATCGCGGGTGATCTCGAAGGATGCGTGGACAGGATTCGCGCGGCGCTGGCCGGCCGAGGTTGCGGGACCGACCACCCACCGCCTGAACCGAATCCCGGACTCGCCGGCGAGCAGGCTGCGTGTCTGGCGCCCCGCGCCGGAGTGGTGCTCACCCTGGCGCCGGCAGGCTCGGGGAAAACGCGCGTGCTCACCCGACGCGTAGTGGAAGCGGTACGGGGCGGCGTCAGCCCCGGTCGCATACTGTGCGTGGTTTTCAACAAGGCGGCAAGCGAAGTGATGTCCGAACGCATACACGGCGATGCCGGACTTCCGGGCGTGGAAATCCGCACCCTGCACAGCCTGGGATACGAGGTTTGCAGGCAGGCGCCTGACAGTCCCTACGCCCGATATGACGTCGTGACGGAACAGTCGCTGCCAGGCGGATTGACAGATCTGTACAGAGCTGCGCTCAGCGCGGATTTCGAGCAGCATCTCCCCGCGATGCCCTACCCCTTCCCCGAACATCTGGTCACCGCATACGAGGAAGCTGTTTCCCGGCACCGGAGAACGCTCATGCCGGTTGATGGGGAAGAAGAGGCTTGCGGAGAAGCCGAGGGCTTTGACAGGCGTCAGGTCCGCAGGGTCCGCATCGAGGTGGAAAACCGCATGAAGGCTCGAGGACTGATGACCTTTGACGAGCAACTGTACCGCGCGGTTGAAGTCCTGCTGACCAACCCCCGGGCGCGGTCGTTCTACCAGCATCGCTTCGACGCAGTCCTGGTGGACGAGGTCCAGGACCTCACACCGGTCCAGTTCCTGATGCTCAGGCTGCTCGCCCAGCCGCTCAACAACCTGTTCGCCGTGGGCGACGACGACCAGATGATCAACACCTTCACAGGCGCGGACCCGGAAAACATCCGCTCGTTTCAGTTGTGGTATCCGGGCGCCGTGATCCACACCCTGGGCGCAAACTACCGGTGCAAGGCGGAAATCGTAAATCGATCCGCAAACGTCATCGCCCACAACGTGCACCGTTTCGACAAACCCATCCGTCCCGTGCAGGTTCGGACCGGTTCAGGCAGGGACATCCTCCGAATACGCAAGTGCGCTTCACTGGAAGCCGAAACCGACGTGGTGGTGCGCACGATACGCCGATGGAAGAAAACGGGACATGCCTACAGAGACATGGCGGTCCTGGTGCGGGTCCAGTCCATCGCGGCGCCCCTTCAGTCCGCACTCCAGGAGGCGGGACTACCCTTCAGCCCGATTGATGAAGGGGCGCTGTACCAGTCTCAAGTCGCAAGGACCATAGGAGCCTATCTTGACGTCGTCGTCCATGGCAAACTGGCCGATCCGCTTTCCTACGCCATCAGCCTTGCCTTCCCGCCCCGGCACCTCTCCAATGAACATCTGCGCGAAGCAGCGGCGCTCGGCCATCGTTTTCTCGGCCAGACTGACAGCCTGCCTGCCGATGCCGCCTGCAAAATGGCGGAGTACACCGGGTGCATCGATACCCTGCGGGAGATCTGCAAGTCCCCGGGCGGGTCGCCTGCCGCCTTCATCGATGCGCTGATGGCACATACGGGTCTCGGCGCTTACTACAGGCGACGAGACGAAACGAGTCGGCGGCGGACTAGTGCAACCGATGGAGCATCTATCGATATGATCAAGCGGATGGCCGACGGCAGTCCGGCTATCGATACGTTCGTGGACTCGTATCTCAGGTCCATGGGTTCTGAAGCCGAAAACTCCGAAGCTTCCGGTATTGGTGAAGCCGAAACGTGCCAGAACCCCGACCGGATCACGGTGACCACGATTCATCGGAGCAAGGGCGGCGAATTCAAAGGAGTCATCCTATTCCACGTGGTCGAGGATATCCTGCCCCACCGCCGCATGACCGGGTCCGAGGCGGATATTGAAGAGGAGCGGCGGGTATTCTACGTTGCCCTGACGCGGGCGGAAGAAAGGCTTTGTATCACCACGCAGCGGAACCGGCCCTCCCGGTTCCTGGCCGAAATGAAGCAGAAACGGGCGGGAAGCTGGTGGAAACGCGTCCGTCACGGTTTGCGGGCCGGCCTGTCCTGATCCTGAAACATGACCGCCGCGCACTACCTTGACGCACCTGCTGCGTCCACCGGCCAGGATTCGGTCCCACCGGAAGTAAGCACGACATAGGACCGCGCCAGGTTGGCCACGGGACAGCTGTGGACGGGTATCACACGGACCTTAGAACCGATTGCCAGGTCGATCCCTTTGCGGCCGAGCATCCCGTGCTCTTCAGAGACCTTTTCCACGATCATCTCGCAATCGGATTCCAGAAATCCCGTCTCCGGGTATGCGAGTCCAAAGCCCTGTCCACCGGTCATGCCGTGAACGCCCGTATCCGAAGTCAGCGTCTTTGAACCGGCGTCCGTCACAAAGTAGCGTTCGTTACAGCTGATCACGGTGGCCAGCACAGAAAGGGCGACATCGGCAAGCTGAGCTACGCCAGTCCGCACAGGCAGCAGGTCGAGAAAGGCATAGTTCCCCGGTCTGATTTCCGTAATGCCGTCGAAACACTTCGCGGCAAGGACGGCCGGTGTGGCGCCAACGGATACCTCCTGGACCGGAAGACCGTCCTGCCGCAAACCGTCGCGCACCGCGACCATGGCGCAACGCTCCGCTTCCGCGACTTCGGCCGCCTCGGCCGGGGATTTGGCAGCGTACGCGTGTCCCGCGTGCGAAAGGATCCCTCGAAATGCGAGGTTTGCGTGATTGTGAATTGCCGCGGCCAGCTCCCCGATACGCCCGTCGCCGGGCAACAGCCCGCATCGGTGCAGTCCCACATCGATTTTGAGCAACAACTCAACCGTCTGTCCGTGGAATGCTGCCCGCTCGCCTGCTATCAGGATGCCTTCCTTCGAGTCGGAGACCACGCGTACCGCGGCGCCTCGCGTCTCGGCCAAGGCCAACAGCCGGTCCCATTTCGATGGAGAAACCACCGGTCGGGCGACGGTTATGGACTTGAATCCGCCCTTCAGAAATACCACCGCCTCGTCCACTGTGGCCACGGTGATGCCCGAAGCGCCGAGATCGATCTGCCTCCGACCGATCTCCAGCGACTTGTGCGTCTTGGCATGTGGACGCAGTGCGACGCCGTGCCGGTCCGCCAGATCCCGCATGGCGCGCAGATTGCGCGTCATCTTCGCCTCGTCAAGCACTACGGCCGGGGTCTCCAACTCGGCAAACATCGAATTCGAATGCATAGTACGGTCCGTGGTTGGAAGCGAAAGCACGCGGTATCCGGTCCGCATGGACGGTCATATCGACGGTGCCGGCAAACAACGGAACGTTCGGGTCTGTTCTATAATACGCAACACGTCAACCCTGTCGTACCGTTTTCTAACTTGACACGACGTCGGGACACATGACACATTTCCGTGTAGCTACGTGTTGCAGGCACCTGTTGTATTCCACCCGCTTTCTCACCCGTTTCAGCCATCTGTTTAGTCTCCTACAGACGGCGTAAACTTCACTGTGGATCCGACATGAACCGACAGCAAGCGATCGATCTGGCAAAGCGCTACGTCGAGCGATCGAATCGTCATGCATTGCATGAGGTGTTTGCCATGTTCGACCCCGATGCCACCTATCGGTCGTCGCAGTTCGGCCTCTTCGAGCACCTTGATCAGATCCGGGAGATGATGGCCGGGTTCTTCACCACTTTTCCCGACGTGCACTGGACGGTGGAGACCTACCGTGCAGAAGCCGCCGACACGGCTTCATTCGAATTCACCATGCGGGCGCGCAATGCCGAGACGGGCGAGCCCGTGGAGCGGCGGGGCCTCGAAACGATTACCTTCACGGAGGAAGGACTGATCCGTCACGTTGAGGTCGAAGTCGCTCGGCCGCACTGAAGCAGACTGTCAATCGCCCCATGCAATCCATGCTCCCGGAGATTATACGCGCAGAGGAACGTATCCGGCCTCATGTCCTGGAGACGCCGCTCATACACTCCATGCCGCTTTCAGAAACAACCGGGGCGAAGGTCCATCTGAAGATGGAAAGCGAGCAGTACACCAATTCCTTCAAGGCGCGCGGTGCCATGAACAAGGTGTTGTCGCTGACCGGAGAGGCGTTGTCGCGCGGCGTGGTGACGTCCTCGACCGGTAATCACGCGCAGGGCGTCGGTCGGGCATGCATGATCGCCGGCTGTCCGGGGACGATCTATCTGCCCAATCGCGTCGATCCGTCCAAGACAGCGGCAATCAAACGGTATCCCGTTGCGCTGGCCTTCCACGAAGGCGACGCGCTGGAAACGGAGTTGTACGCCAAGCGGCAGGCGGCCGCGCTGGACCGGGTGTGGATCTCGCCTTACAACGATATGCAGGTTATCGGCGGCCAGGGTACCATCGGTATCGAACTGGCGCGACAGCTCCCGTCCGCAGACGATGTGCTCGTAACCGTCGGCGGCGGTGGACTGATCAGCGGAATCGCCACGTATCTGAAAGCGCACAAGCCCGGCGTGCGCATCATCGGGTGTCAACCCGAAAACTCGGCGGCCATGTATCACTGCATTCGCGCCGGGCGGATCATGCGTATTGATCACCGCGAAACGCTTTCCGATGGTTCCGCGGGTGACGTGGAACCGGGATCGGTCACCTTCCCGGCTTGCCGGGAACTGGTAGACGACTACGTGTTGGTTTCAGAGGGAGAAATCAGCGCAGCCATCCGTTTCATGGTGCACGAACACCATAAGATCGTCGAAGGCGCCGCCGCCGTCTCGGTTGCCGCGCTGTTAAAGCGAAAAAACGAATTCCGCGGGCGGACCGTGGCCATCGTCATCTGCGGAGCCAACATCGCCGCCTCGACCCTGAGCACCGTGCTGGACTCATGAGTTTTCAAACGGAAAGGTCCCATGTCCACTTCACGTCCGAACATCCTGTTCATCATGTCCGACGATCACGCGGCGCACGCGATAGGCGCCTATGGCAGCCGGATTAACAAGACGCCCCATATCGACCGCATCGCATCGGATGGCATGCGGTTCGACAACTGCTTCTGCACCAATGCCATCTGCACGCCCAGCCGCGCCTCCATCCTGACCGGTACGTACAACCATGTAAATGGCGTCACGACGCTGGATACACGTCTGGACGGTCGGCTGCTGAACTACCCCAAGGTGTTGCGGCGGCAAGGGTACCAGACCGCAGTGGTCGGCAAGTGGCATCTCGGTCACGGCGGCCTGCACGATCCCACCGGCTTCGACTACTGGAACGTACTGCCCGGCCAGGGTCTGTACCACGACCCCGAGATGATCGAAATGGGGACACGGTCCAAGCGTGCCGGATACACCACCGATCTGATTACGGACTATTCGTTGGAATGGCTTCGCGGGCGCGACCGGGATCGCCCTTTCTGCCTCATGGTGCATCACAAGGCGCCGCATCGGCCCTGGGAGCCCGACGAACGGCATGCCGGCATGTATGAAGAAGCGGATATACCGAAGCCGGAGACCTTCGACGACGATTATGCCAACCGCGCACGCGCCGCCGAGGCTGCCCGGATGCGGGTTGACCGCGATCTCAACGCCGAGGACCTGAAGATGCCCGTGCCGGAGGACCTGTCGCCCGCCGAAGAGAAGAATTGGAAGTACCAGCGTTACATGAAAGACTACCTTCGGTGCGTCGCATCGATCGACGACAACGTCGGCAGGTTGCTGGACTACGTCGATGAAGAAGGCATCGGCGAGAATACCATCGTGATCTATACGTCGGACCAGGGATTCTTCCTGGGCGACCACGGCTGGTACGACAAGCGATTCATGTACGAAGAGTCTCTGCGCATGCCTTTTCTGGTACGCTATCCGAAAGAGGTTGCGCCGGGGACCGTGAACGGCGACATGATCCTGAACGTCGATTTTCCCGCTACCTTACTTGACTGCGCCGGTACGGACATTCCCCCGTCGTTCCAAGGACGCTCGTTCCGGCCTCTGTTGCACGGAGAGACGCCCGACGACTGGCAAACATCCATGTACTACCGGTACTGGATGCACGGCGCGCATCACAACGTCTGCGCCCATTACGGCGTTCGGACGCTTCGGTACAAGCTGATCTGCTATTACGGCGATCCGCTCGGCCAGGAAGGCGCGGTCGGTCCAAAGACTGAGCCGGAATGGGAACTCTTCGACCTGGAGAAGGACCCATGCGAGTTGCGCAGCGTCTACGCAGATCCAAGTTACGCCGAAGTGGTAGACGAGTTAAAAGTGGAATTAAAACGGTTGCAGGACCGTGTAGGGGATGTGCCGTATACCGGGGAGGTGGGGTGACTGACCTTCGAAACACAGTTTTGCGGTGGAACGAACTGCTAAGTTCTTGCAGTTTTCTGACGAATCCCTCGACTGTAATGAAATACATTCGCGATGCTGATTCTTTCAATGACCATGCCGGGGAGAACGCTTTCTGTGAAAAAAAAGGCAATCTCGTCTTCGCAAATGCCTCTGGATTTAGGAATTCCGCCGCTATTGATGTCCGCACTACGTCGCTTGAACCCTTGGTGGGAAGGAGATCCCGCACCCGTCCAACCTATGACGCGCCGCCATCTGGTCGGGCAGATCCGCCGACGCTTGGAGGTGGGGATCGCTCCAATTGTCGTAGTCCGCGGTCCCAGGCAGATCGGTAAAACGACGGCGCAGTTTCAATTTCTCGAGGGTCTGTTGGACCATGGCGTACCCCCCAAGCACATACTTCGCGTCCAATTCGATGAATTGGAGTCGTTGAAAAAGCTCCCCGATCCTATTCTCTCGATTACAGATTGGTTTGAACGTGAAATTGCACCGGACCGCTTTAATTCACTAGCGCGAGCCGGCCAACACGTCTATCTCTTCTTCGATGAAGTTCAAAATATAGACAACTGGCACGCCCAGCTCAAATCTCTCGTAGACAATGCCTCGGTGAAAATCGTCGTCACAGGCAGTTCCGCATTGCGTATCGAATTAGGCCGAGATAGTCTGGCGGGAAGGATAAGTACGATTGAAGCGGGGGTTCTTTCACTAACCGAGATCGGCGAGTTGCGGAAATTGGCTGCACTGAAGCCGTTCTTACCCGAAAACGGCCTTCAAGTCCTGTTCGACAAGGTATTCTGGCAAGAACTCCGCTCTCACGGCATGGCTCATGCCAACTTCAGGGATAAAGCCTTTCGGCACTTCTCAGAGCGCGGGGGGTATCCTATTGTTCACAAGGAGGAAAAGACGGAATGGGCTATGCTTGCGGATCAACTGAACGAAACAGTGATCAAGCGCGTAATCCAACACGATCTTCGGACTGGTGCACGTGGTAGAAGGAGAGATCCGCTATTGCTGGAGGAACTGTTCCGCTTGGTCTGCAGGTATGCCGGTCAGACTCCGTCGGTTTCGACGCTGTCGGATGAACTCCGTCAGTCACTGAACGCAAACATAGGCATCCAGCGCGTATCGGCTTACCTTAAGTTTCTTGATGACACCCTGCTGGTTCGACTGATTCAACCCCTCGAATTACGGTTAAAGAGGAAGCGAGGGAGTGCGAAACTCTGCCTTGTCGATCACGGCTTGCGTGCCAGCTGGCTCCAAGAACAGATTCCTCTGGCGCCAGATGCGCTTGCTGTATCTCCCGAGCTCACTCCACTAGCAGGCCATCTTGCCGAGAGTGTTTTCGGTTCGGTCGCCTCGACCATTCATGGTCTAGATATCGCACACTATCCCGAGCGGGGTTCAGATCGCGAAGTAGATTTCGTCTTGACGGTCGGCACCCGGCGAATCCCAGTGGAAATCAAGTATCAGCGTCGGATTGATCCGTTGCGAGACACGCTGGGGATCCGTTCGTTCCTGGAAAAGTCAGTGAACAACGCCACTTTCGGACTGTTGATCACACAGGACGATTCAGCGATCGTAGACGACCCGCGCGTAGTTACGATGCCGCTTTCAACATTTATGCTACTACGATAACGCCATAAGCGGTTTACTCAGACCAGACCACGCGGCACCACCAGCGCTCGATACAACCGACCCTACGCCGGCTGAAAGTGCACCGCGGCGATGGCTTGCCGCACTTTATCCAGGTTCGCAGTGAAGAGGATGCCGAGCTGGGTCAGGGTCCGGTCCATGCGCGTATTCTTGTCGTGCACTGGAAAGATGTGCAGGTTCTGAAACCTGCCGCGCACGTCGTCCACCATCTCGCCGGCCATGACAACCAGATCGGAATCCTTGATCGCCGACAGTTTCTCCTCGCTGTACTCTTCCACGCGTATATTCATCTCTTCCAGAAACGTGCGGAGCACCCGGCTCACATCCACGTTGGAAACCGCCAGCAGGACGCGCTCGTAGCGATCCGGCGCGAGAGCAACGTTCTCGGCCCGAAGGTCGGCCAAGTACTCGGTGTGCTCCTTGAACCACCGATGCAGAATGGAATAACCGTTCAGACGCAACAGGCCGTTGCGCAGCTGCCGGGCGGCCTCCCGCTTGTTGAGCTTGAGCGCATTATACGCCGCACTGCCGAGCTTGGTCAGAATGCGAGTTGGCGCGTACATGCCCCGCATGCCCTTCATCACCGTATTGACCAGTTCGTAACGCGTCATGTTGGGGATGGGATGGTTGGCGTGGTGGCCGTCGTAGTGGCTCCAGTCGTGGCTCAGGTACTCGCCGCCTTTGAGGTCGTAGCGGATGGTGTCCTCGGAACCGGGCAGGTAGGTCAAAATCATGCACTGTGACGTAGCCAGATCCTTCTTCTTGGCGAACTCGAACTGGTGTTCGATCGTCTCAGGACGGTCCGAATCGGCGCCGGCGATGAACATGGCATGAATATCAATCCCGTGGCCATGGATCGCGTCAATGGCCCGCTCCACGTCGCGGGCGGTCTCTTTCTTTCCGTACAATTCCAAGGCCGTTTCGTCGATCGACTCGAAACCTATCATCACACGGTCGCATCCGGCTTCGTACATCTTCTTCATCAAGGCCGGCTGCTTCGAGATTTCATGGCGCATCTGGGCCGCCCAGGGGATCCTCAACTTGCGATCGATCATACCCTGCATGATGGCCATGGTGCGGTCGACCGGCACATTGAAGATGTCGTCCGCGAAGAAGAGATAGTTGAAATCCGGTATCGTGGAATAGGTTTCGATCATGTCGAGTACGCGCTCGACCGAATGCCCGCGCAATTTGTGGCCGTTCAGCTTGGTTACCGTGCAGAAACTGCAATCCCACGGACAGCCTCTTTGCGTCTGTATGGACATGATGTCCATTCTGCCGCGTGGAACCAGCCGGAAATCCGGTATGGGCAGCACGTCGAGATCATTCGCCTTCGGTCGCTCCGGGTTGTGGATCGCCTGGCCGTCTTCGACCCACGAAAGGTTGGCGATGCCACGGTAATCCGAATCGGATTCAAGGCATCGAACCAGTTCGACCAGCGCCTCCTCCCCCTCGCCCCGGACGACGAAGTCGCAGTGCTGAAGGGCCTCGTCAGGCACGAAGGTCGGGTGCGTTCCCCCCATCACGATCGTCTTGTCGGGGTAGACGTTTCGGATGAAATCGGCGTATTGATAGGACCCGGGCGCTGTGGACGTCAGCGAAGAGATGCAGATCAGGTCGGCTTCCCCGAATTCGTTCGTATCAATATCCTCCACCTCTTCCAGCATCACCCGGACGCCGTAGCCCAGGTCGCGCATGATCGTCGCAAGTACGAGGCAGCCGATACGCGGTATATAGGCGTCCGAATACACGTGAAGATGGGAGGATTTCGGTTCGAGAAAAAGAATATGCTTAATGTGTTTTCGCATTGCTTGCTCCTGTAGGAACCGTGCCGGAATCGCGCTGCCGGCTTTGTCTACTGCATGGATGCGATAAATCGGTCAAACAGGTAATCGGCGTCGTGCGGCCCCGGTGACGCTTCGGGGTGGTATTGCACAGAGAACACGGGATATCGGCGGTGTCTGAGTCCCTCGAGTGTCCGGTCATTCAGGTTTATGTGGGTCAACTCCACCTCGGACTCGTCGAGCGTGTCCGCTTCAATGGCGAACCCGTGGTTCTGTGCGGTGATTTCCACCCGTCCCGATTCGCACTGCCGAACGGGCTGGTTGGCGCCCCGATGGCCAAACTTCAGTTTGAACCGGTTTCCACCCAAGGCCATGCCGAGTAGCTGGTGACCGATGCAGATGCCGAATATGGGTTTCCGCCCGATCAGGATTTTCAGCTCGTCAATTGCGTATTGTACCGCACCGGGGTCGCCCGGTCCGTTGGACAGCATTATGCCGTCCGGGTTCAGCCTGAGCACCTGTTCGGCTGTATGATTCGCCGGCAGCACGAGTACTCGACAGCCGCGCCGCGCCAGGTTTCTCAGAATGTTGTGCTTGACGCCGTAGTCCATCACGACGACCCGATACGTCCCAGGTTCTTCGAAGCTATGCCATATTTCTTCAGGTTCGTCGCGGGGCGGGTCCGCGTAGACTCGGCCGTCGCGCTCCCAGCGGTACGGGCGGTCCGTAGTCACTTCACGAACCAGATCCCTGCCAACGAGTCCGGGCGCAGCCTTGGCCCGCGCCACGCGTGCTTCGTGGCCGGAATCGCCGGTTCCTATCACGCCGCGCATCACACCATGGCCGCGCAACCTGCGGGTAAGCGCCCGCGTGTCGATACCGGAAATACCCACTACGCCATGATCGGCCAGGAATCTGTCAAGCCGGTCGGTCGAACGCCAGTTGCTCGGGTTGCGCTGATACTCCCGCACCACGAATCCTTCCACATGCGGATGGAGTGATTCGTAATCGCCCGGATTCACGCCGTAGTTTCCGATCAAGGGGTAGGTCATGGTGACAATCTGACCTTTATACGACGGATCCGTCAATACTTCCTGGTATCCGATCATGCTGGTGTTGAAAACGACTTCTCCCACCTTTTCACCGGTAGCGCCGAAGGATTCGCCTTCATAGACTGTGCCGTCTTCCAAGGCCAGCCATGCCTCCATAAACGCTCCTTAACGGGGATGTCGATTGGGGAGTCGTCGTGAACTTGCACGGTACGATACCGGAATCCGTTCGAGGTGTCAAGGAAAAACGCATCCTGCGCACCCGTCCACGCGGCCCGTCCGCAACGGCAGGCGTGGACCGACTGTTGATAACGCTTTACGACCGACCGAATCGGCGATATATTGCTAAGCCGCCGGGAGGATTCCGAATGACATTCTTGAACGCGTTGATGCTGTCGGGTCTTATCGCGATAGCGGTGCCGGTTATCTTGCACCTGCTCCATCGCCGGCGCGTCTCCACCGTCGACTTCAGTTCCGTCATTTTCATCCGCGGACACCAGCAACAGCAGCGGGCCCGTGCCCTTCGCCTTCGGGAACTGCTGCTCCTGCTGCTCCGCACCCTCATCATCCTTTTCCTGGTGCTGGCCTTGTCCAGACCGGTAGTGGAAGGCTTGGCTGGATGGCTCATCGGCAGCGACCTACAGCAGCGGACGGTCTACGCGATCGTGCTGGACAATTCGTACAGCATGGAAGCTGGCCGTTACGACGCTACGCCCTTCGCCGCAGCAAAGACCGAGGCAGGACACATCATCGACGCGATGCGGGAAGGGGACGAGGGGCTGATCATACTTTCTGCCGAACCGCCTGATGCGCGGCCGGTCGGTCCGACGACCGACCGGACAACGCT
Source organism: bacterium (assembly GCA_965200485.1). GTDB lineage: Bacteria > JAAXHH01 > JAAXHH01 > JAAXHH01 > JAAXHH01 > JAAXHH01. The sequence continues at coordinate 671,339 of CBDAUD010000002.1, read as the reverse complement.
TAAGGCGATACTGGCCGAAGCGGAAGGAGCCGAACGGTCCGGCGATATGGCGGGCGCCGTGGAGCTCGCATGGCAAACACTGACCGATATAACCGGAGCGGACAAGCGCATCTACCTGCTGTCGGATTTGCAACGCAGCGATTGGCAAAACATGCGGGAAGTCGCGCATGACCCCGATTCGCACGCCAACCCCAGGCTGTTATTGTATGCGTATGAGCCGAAAAGCGTGGACAATGCCAGCGTTGACGCGGTCTCGGCCAGCGAAGGACTGCTGATACGCGATCAGCCGGAACAGTTTATCGCGACCATTACCAACCGGCGCGACAGGGAGACGGCCGCCCGCGAGGTCAGTCTCGTCATTGACGGGGAGAAAAGGGGCAGCCGCCAGGTAACCGCAGAAGCGGACGGCACAGCGACCGTGCACTTCAACGTGCTGATTGACCGACCCGGCAGATACACCGGATATGTGGAACTGGACGAGGATGATCTGGCGGCCGACAATCGGCAGTACTTTACCCTGTCCGTTCCGGAAATCTTCGGCGTCACCGCCGTGGGACGGACCGAATCCCGTTATTTTATCGAGCAGGTACTCAAACCTTCGGGTGGACTGGTCACGCCCGTGGACCTGCGGACTGCATCCGCCGACGTGCTGAACAGCGATCTCTCCGATGTGGGCGTACTGATCGTGGACGGCGGCGTGGCGCTTTCTCAAGCGCGTCTTGCCAGCTTGGCGCGATACGTTTCTTCCGGTGGCGGAGTCCTGATGTTTCTGGGCGGCGGATTGGATCCAGCAGAATATGCGCACGAGTTTTTCGCCGATCTCTTCGACTGTTCTATCAGAGTTGGAAGGGGGACGCCTGATGAGAAACAGCATTTTCTCCGCCTGGACCAGGTGGATCGCGAACATCCGGTCTTTCGCTTTGCCGATGGGTCTGCCGATGCCCTGCCTGTAGACGCGGCGCGATTCTATGCGTCCTTTGTCGTGGAAGCAGGCCAGAACGCACAGGTGATCGCACGCTTTGCGGACGGAACGCCCGCGATACTCGAAGGACGTTCCGGCAGCGGCCGGGCCTTGCTGGTTGCGACCGATGTGAACACCGGATGGAGCGATCTGGCTTTGAGAAGCATGTTTGTACCGTTCATGCATCGAAGCGTGCGTTATCTGCATCCTTCCGTGACGATTGCCGAGGGGGGCTACCCCGCGGGGAAACCGATCTCGCTGCCACTGATGCGATTTCCAGCGCAGGACAACCTTCACTTGGAACATCCCTCGGGCGCCTCGGAGGCCGTAACCCCGCGCCGCGGCCGAAACGGGGTTGCGGTGGAGATTCCGGATACGAGACAACCCGGCATATATCTTCTGTGGGACGGCAGATCCGTCTTGCAGGCGTTCGCGGTAAATCCGGACACCCGGGAATCCGATCTGGATCGTCTTACCCCCGCAGAGGCGGCCGGGCTTTTCGGTGAAGAAGCGGAGGTAGCGGTCATGAACCCGGGCGATTCAGCCGGTGTTTCGCCGGACCGAGCCTATAGTTCCGAGAACCGGTACGAGATATGGAAATCGCTGATCCTTCTGGTCATTTTGCTTCTTCTGGTGGAATACTGGTATTCGGGTTCGCGCGCCGGGAGCGGGACCAACGCGAACCGGCTGCCGGACGGAGATAACGAACCGGCAGTACGCCAGGGAACCTGATCCGGGAAGACGGACCAATATGCGCGAAATGCATGTAATACCCAGGAACAACCGAGAGCGGGCGCTGCTGGTCGGCATGGTGCCGTCAAACGAGCGAGTCCGCGAAATGGAGGAGTCGCTCGAGGAACTGGCGCTGCTGGCGGATACGGCCGGGGCGGAAATCGTGGACCGGATCATTCAGGTTCGCAGCGCGATGCACCCGGCATACTATGTAGGAACCGGAAAAGCCCGGTCGATCGCCGAATTGTGCGAGGCCGAAGAAATAGACCTCGTGATCTTCGACGATGATCTTACCCCCGCTCAGGTCAGGAATCTGGACCGCGTCATCGAGCGCCGCATACTGGACCGAAGTGGTCTGATCCTCGATATCTTCGCTTCGCGGGCGAAGTCGAAGCAGGCCAAGCTGCAGGTTGAGCTCGCCCAGTTGCAGTACATGATGCCGCGTCTGACACGACAATGGGACCATCTGTCCCGACAGGAGGGCGGTGTGGCGGGAGGATCGGGCGGAGCCATTGGCGTCCGGGGTCCCGGTGAAACGCAACTGGAGATCGACCGTCGTCTGATCCGGGGGCGCATTACCCATCTCCGGCGAAACCTCGAACAGCTCATCGCATCATATGCACGCCAGCGCCAGCGCAGGAGCGCGATGTTCTGCATCACCCTGATCGGTTACACCAATGCCGGAAAGTCCACAATCTTCAACGCCTTCACCAGAGCGGACACCCTGATCGAGGACCGGCTGTTCGCCACGCTCGACGCGACTACGCGTGTCATCAACGTAACGCCGAGCCAGACGGCTCTGCTGTCTGATACCGTGGGTTTCATCCGAAAACTGCCCCATCATCTGGTTGCGTCTTTCAAGAGTACGCTGTCCGAGGTCTACGACGCGGACTTGCTCCTGCATGTCGTGGACAGTAGTCATCCGAATCACGCGGATCATATCGCTACGGTGAATCAGGTCCTGCGGGAACTGGGCGTTTCCGAACCGCCGCTGCTGCTGGTCTTCAACAAACTGGACAGAATGGAGAGTCCCGACGAGCGGGATCTCCTGAGGCTCACCTATCCTGACGCCCTCATGGTCTCCGCGCTGAACCCTGACGACATGGAACGTCTGCGGCAGCGGATTTCAGTATTGGTTGATCGGCATCGCGTGGAGTTGGAACTGCTGATCCCCTACGAGAACGGGCACGCAGTTTCCATCGCATACGAATCGGGCGAAGTGCTGCGTCGGGAAGACGAATCGGAAGGAGTACGACTTACGGTCCGCATCATGCCATCGGTAGTCGGTCGCGTCGCCAAGACGCTGGCAGCCTTTGTCGTCTGTCGGGCCCCGGAATGAACCGAACCCGGGTCTTGCTTTCCGTTCCGTGTACCTGTGTTGCTGCATGCTGCACTATGACTACGAAGCCTGGCGTTGCGACCGTCAGTCATTACGATCCGGTGATCGTCGGCGCTCCGAGACCGCGTCAGGGCTTGTTGTCTGGCGGTTCCTCGGGCGCGGAGAAACTCGTCTGCCCGGTAAGATCGGAGTAGTCCTCGAGGAAAGTCGGGTTGATGAGCAGCAGATCATGCCGCCAGTCGGGGTTGTAGAGTTCCCCCCGAGCCGAAGAATGCACCAGTTCAAATCGGCCGACTCCCCGACGGTCTCCGAAAATGAAGAAGTGGCGGCCGCCATCCGAGGTCCTTGAAGGGTCGCCGTCGACCCCTTCCGTATAATACCAGACCTGATAGGACTTACTGATGTTGTCGGAATCGTGCCGTACGATCTCCTCCGGCTGACCGTATCGGATGAAAACCGAGCCTCGGTCGCTTTCTGCCCCGCCGAGCTGAAACTCGGCATAGGAAAACCGTTCGTTAAACACCATCATGGACTCGTTTTCCGGTGTATCGGGCGTGGGATCCCGCATGCGCCAGAAGGCGATCAGAAATTCGGTCTTTCCCTCAAGATCAAGACTGTCGTAGAGGTCGCGCTCTCGTTTGTCGGCCAGGATGGCCAGCATTCTTCGACCCCGTTTCGCCTGCTCCTCGTTCAACACCGTCACGGGCGGCGGCGGCGGGGGCGGCTGGACTATCTCGAAAACGGCCGAACTGGATGCTTCCATCCCGTTCTGGGCGTCCTCCACCTTTACTTCGAGGGTATAGATCCCTTCCGGGAAGGTCATATAGTCCAGCACGATCACGTCCAGCCCATCTGTACCGGTGATACGGCGGTCCCTTTTGGGCGGAAGGGGGAACGTCATCTCGTTTGCGTGACTGGTTATCGCCGGGTAGACATGGTAAGCTGCCTCTTCCCCGGACGAATCCGGCGCCAGATTGTAAATCTCGAAATAGAGAAACATGTTGCGAGGCTGGTAACTGCCGTCCTCGGGCATCTCCGCCCACTTCTCGAATATACGTAGCGGATTGGGAAGGACCAGTAGGCGGTTCTTGGTAAAACGGTTCTGTTCCTCCGCCTTTTCTATGCGCGTGGAGAGCTGCAGACTGCTCAAGGCAAGTCCGGATGAATCAAGCGGCAGTGCGGTGAACGGTTTGATTGCTTCGCCGGAACGGCCGGAGTTCAGGTCGGTCACGACAACGTTTGCCTGGTACGAACCGGCATCAACCCGCGCGGCGATCTGTTCCAAGAGGACCCGTTCCTCGCCTCTGCGTGTGACGACGACGGGTCGATCGGTCTGGTATTCCCGCTTGTGGACGGTGTTGAATACGACCTGGTCGTGATCGTCAGTGATGGACAGCTCGACCGAAAAGGATGCGACGTAGATGCGGTCCTCTTTCTCCTCGAGAGTAAACTCGCTGGGACGGAAGAGAAGATAGAATTCCAGATAGGTCTGCTTCTCGGATCCTCTGAATCCGCTTACGTCCACGGCAAAATCAATGTCGCCTGTACTGTTTGCCGGCAACAACGTTGGATCGCCGAATGCTTGGGTGGAATCGGTCTCGGTCGAGATCGTTTCCTCCGTTTCTTTCGACGTAGTCTCTTCCTTCTGAAGCGAGGCCTCTTCCCCTGTCTGGGCGAGGACGTTTCCTGTACCGAGCAGATAAAGCAGCCCGACTAGACAGCAGTAGAATCGAAACACTTCGGATCTCTCCCGGTTTGATCTCATCCCGAATGCTGAAGAACGCCAGCTACCCGGCTATTGTGTTTTGCGCCGGGCCCGGATATTGGTTGACTTGTGGATGTGAATCGCCAATCTATGGTAGGCCTGTTGTTGGCGCGTACGACCTGGCATTATATACGAAACACACGAAACCGGAAGATCATGAAGCCGGTTTGCGCGCATCTGGATGCTGAAGATCAATGTAAGGCCATATCTACAAACCGGCAACTGATTTGTCGGACCGGCCGGATTTCGGGGGCGGTTGTATGCAGGAGGAGCCCATGTTGCGGTGTTGGTCGGATCGAACCATTCCTCCGGTGATTCGGTCGGAGTTTGCGGAGCGCCTCCACATAAACGGCTCGGCGGAGGAGTCGCCCGAGGATCCGCTCCGCGACCTGCCGGGTTCCGAGGCGGTCGTCGCGGGCGCGCGGAGAACATACGACGGCGACCTGATGGACAGGTTTCCTGAAATTCAGGTCATATGCCGCACCGGTATAGGCATCGACAACATCGTCGTGCCGGATGCCACCGAAAGAGGCATCGCGGTCTGCAATACCCCGGACGGTCCTACCCTTTCCACCGCGGAAACGGCCATGGCCCTGATCTTGGGCGCGGTCAAGCGAATCAAGCGTGTCTCCAGGGAATTCGCCGAAGAACCGGATAAGGACTACTTGACGGACTATCAGGGGATGGAGCTTTTCGGACAGACGCTGGGACTGATCGGACTCGGCCGAATTGGCAGCCGTGTGGCGCAGTTGGCCATCGCATTCGGTATGCGCGTGATCGCCTACGATCCTTACATACGGGATGATCGCGCCGAGGAAACCGGCGTGGAGCGGGTGGACTCTGTCGAGACCGTGCTCGCCAGGTCGGATGTCGTTTCGGTACATGCCCCGCTGACGGAAGAAACGCACCATCTGATGAATGGAAGCCGCTTCGGCCAAATGAAGCGTGGCGCATTCTTCGTCAACGTTTCGAGAGGCGGATTGGTAGACGAGCAGGCCCTTCTCGATGCACTCGACCTGGGGATGCTTGCCGGCGCTGCCCTGGATGTCTTCGCTCCGGAACCGCCCTCCCCGGAAAACCCGCTGCTTCACCGCGACGATGTGATCGTTACGCCCCATATCGCCGGCGTATCCATCGCGAGCCGGGAACGCATGTGGCGGATGGCTATATCATCAGCCCTTCAGGTCCGGAGTGGCGGGAAGCCGGACCACATCGTCAATCCGGAAGTCCTATCCTGACAAGGTAGCCGAGACCAGCCACAAGGCCTGTCAGCCTTGCTTCCGTGGATCATCGACCGACAATCTATCTGAAAACCTGCACATCCGCCGCCCGGGGCGTATCCACGCCGTGTTTCATGCGCATGATTTCCTTCTGGCGTTCCGTCAACAGACCGTGCCACTCGGCGGGAAAACCATCGTGGGGATCGTACTGGAACATCAGCATGCGTTTCCGGTAGTGGGCGAATAAAGCATGCCGGTTCGAGGTGCTATGGTTGGCTCCACCCGCATGCCAACACTGGCCGTTGAAGACCAGGACGCTTCCCGCAGGCGCGGCCGGTTGGGCGTAGTGCTTCACGTCGACCCCCGGAGGCGGATGGCCCAGCCCGCTTCTGTGGGTCCCGGGAACAACCCGCGTTCCGCCGTTTTCCGGCGAGAAGTCATCCAACAGCCACACGGTGTTCATCATGACCGGCGAGGACATGTTGAGCATTTCAGCAGGTATGTCGCTGTGAAAACCCTGGTCGCCGTCCCCCGGACGTACGATGCGGCTGTTCAGACTGCCCAGGATGAGCGACGGCTCCAGATGATGTTCCAGGATGGGGAGAATGCGGGGATGATCGATGATCGGGAAGAAGATGGGGTCGAGGGTCGGCAGATTGCTCACGTGCCGGCAGGATCCCTCGCCGCTGCGTTCCTCTCCCTTTTCGTCGTTCAGCCGCATCAGCACCTTGCGCATGGATGCAACCTGGTCGTTGGAGAGGACGCCCTCCACGACGGTGAATCCGTACACGTCCAGTTCATAGATTGCGTTATCGAATTCGGTCATGCTACGCTACCAAGTACTCTCCGGGGATGCGCGAGACTTCGTACCGGGCATCCCCGGGACGGTTCAGGATGGGTTCGGGCACTTCGCCACGCCAGTAGTCCGGTACGCTCAGCGGCCGGTTGTGCCAACCGAGCAACAGCGTCCGTCTTCGGTCGCTACTGTTTCCTCGGGCAGTGTGAAGGACCCGCGCTTCTCCGATGACCAGGTCGCCGGCCTTCACGGGCAGATCCACGGCGTCCGGGTGATCTCCGAACATATGCGGATTATTCGGGTCGGCAAAGTAGGCGGTCTTCTGATGGGCGACCTCCAACTGATCGTGCAGGGGAATGCGTCTGCGATGCGTACCAGGTATGACACGGAAACAGCCGTTTTCGAAGTTTGTGTCGACAAGATAGTAGGAAAGAAAAATGGTCTGCGGCCAAGGTGCCAGGCTGATCGGGTCGTTCCAGGCCATCCAGTCCTGGTGCCAGTAGAGCGGTGGACCACCGGCCGGCTTGCTCAGGATGATGACGATTCCGGAAGGATTGAAATCCGTGAGACCCATGGCATCGAGGATTTCCCGGGAACCGGGCCAGTCGAGCAGGTTGCCCATCGCTTCATTTTCCGCGCCGGTCACATGCAAGTCCGATCCCTGGTACTGCCACTCGGGCGGGTGCGCGCTGGCATCCAGCAAGCTGTCCGCTTCCCGCCGTAGGACGGCCAGGAAGTGTTCGGGCAATACGGACGGGATATGACAGTATCCATCGCGGATCAACTGTTCCCGGTAGCGGGTACCTTCCTTTTTTGTCATGCTCCGGCTCCCTGTCTGCGTATCATGCACCATGTCTGGTCATGTCCCCGCCTGTGGGCGAGGAGCGCGGCGCCCGACGCTCCGCTGTTGATGCAGGATGTCACATCCTGCCGTCCGCACACCCGGTTTGCGCTATCGGGTACCGCGTGACAATCCGTTTTCCACGAGATAGGCGTAACTTTTCCCGACCGCTTCGACCATGTCGGTCGCGCAACTGTCCAGTTCGACGATATGCCATTCTGTATGCGTGGCGCCAGCCGCGATCACCGCGGGAAGATCCACCTTGCCCTCACCCAATGCGGTCATGTCCGTATCCCGCAGGCAGGGGCCGTCCTTCAGGTGAAGCAGAGGTGCTCGCGCACCGAGGCGTCCAAGCACACCGACCGGGTCGGGCCCCCCGACCTGCACCCAATACACGTCCACCTGGAAGAATACTTCCGGCGAGAGATGCTCAAGGAGGATATCAGTCGCCATCCGCCCTTCCACTTCCAGGAATTCCCACCAGTGATTATGAATGCCGAAGGTCATGCCGCTGGGCCCAACGGCTTCGGCGGCCTCGTTGAAACGGTCGGCCGACCACCTGATGTTGTCCACAGAGCTGTAGTCATCGCGACCCAGTCCGGAGACCACGCGTTTCGTACCGATCGCACCGGCGGTATCTATGACGTAGGACCGGTTTTCACCCACCGGGAGGGGCAGATGCGCGCTGGGGACCTCAAGGTCGAGCGAACGGAAGAGCCTGCCCGCCGCTTCCGGAGTCGTGCCCGGAAACCCGGCCGGTTCAACTCCCGCGTAACCGGTTTCCGCGGTGAGGTTTACGACGTGTTCGAAGTCTTTTTCAGCCAATTCGCGCAGGGTATACAGCTGCAGGGCGACGGGCGGGGGCATGGTACGGCACCTCTTTCTGTCTTCGTGAGCCACCTCGGGTTGCGCAAAGCATGACTTTGCTTGAGCGACTGTTGATCGGTGAAAGTGCGAAATGAATATAAAAAGCACGGAAGGCCCGTGCAAGTGAATCGTCAGGTGAGGTGATATATGAAATTTCCGTTGTCTCTCGCCAGAAGGGCGTTTCCCTTGCGCAACATGCGCAGTACGCTTTCCTCGTGGACTGTCTCGGTCAGGTCCCGCTCTTCAAACCATCTCAGGTCATGGGATTCATCACTGATCTTCAGGGGTTGTTCGGCAGATGCGATCAGCAAGTAGCGCAGGTCGTAATGTGCATGCGCGGGCATGCCGGGCCGGGGGGCAATGTCGTGTATATCCACGTCCAGCGGAACAAATCCCCGAAGGTCCCGGTACACGCCAAAACCATTCAAGCCCGACTCCTCTTCGGCTTCCCGCAGGGCGACGAGGTGCGGGAGGGCACATCCGTCGGCATGACCGCCCAGCTGCAACCAGCGGTTGAAGATGCGGTGCCGGGTCATCAGGTACTTCGAACGATCGGGCGAAACGATCCAGGCCGAACCGGTGATATGACCCGCCAGACAGGTTCTTTCAAAGCAGTCGGGGTGTCCGGCGATCAGCGCAAGCGTACGCGCTATCGTATCCCCTTCGTCCGGATAGCAGATCCGGTATTGCGCCAGCATTTGCTGGAGATCGTTACCATGCGACCGACCGTGTTCCCGCGTTCCGGATGGTCTCTTTGGTCCGTTTTCCATCGGCCCCGCCACTCAGTTGTGATGCATATGCGTTATGACCCCTATCATAAGGAGACCTCGCCTGGAAGACAACATAAGACCGTACCGCAGCATGTACTGCCTGTGCAGAAAAACCGCATGGATAGAACGGAATCGGGGTCCAATATAAGGGATCATTGGCAGAACTAGTCAAACACAGCATGCGATTAGTTTCAGCTAACCCGTTCTCCAGTAACACCTTACTCATTTCAGCAGTCTAATCCTATCATCGGTTTCCGTTCCCATCGGAGGCTTCCCATGTCGGAGTCCATGTATACGCCCCAGTTTACCAGAAGCGATGATCCAGAACAGCCCGGCCAATTCGGCCGACGCGGGTTCCTGGGCACCATGATGGCAAGCGTGGCCGGCATGGCTGGAACGTCCGCCCTGCTGACGACCGAGGCCATCGCCGATGCGAAACCACGGTCCGTCGTCCCGGACACGCCACTAGGCGGTGCAGCGCCGGATGACGAGGCATACTGGAAAACCGTCGCGGACCAGTTCATGCTTCGCAGCAATGTCATCTATATGAATTCCGGCACGCGGGGCATCTCGCCCATGAGCGTGCACAAGGCGCAGGTCCAAGCTTTGGAAGCCGTGAATTCGGACCCCAACATGTGCTGGTCGACCTACACATTCGCCGGTATGCAGGAAATCCGCGAAAAGATGGCTGCGTTTGTGGGCGCCGAGGTCGACGAAATCGCATTTACGAACAGTACCACGGACGGGATGGGTCTTGGTTTCATGGGGCTGGAATTGAATCGGGGCGACGAAATCCTGACCACGAACTACGATTATGGCTGGGTGAAGAACATGATGCACTACCGGGCGCAGCGGGACGGCCTGGTGTTCAAGATGGTGGACATCTCCGACCCGCGTTTCCGCACGCCGGACAATCCGCAGCAGATCGTCGACGCTGTAGCGGCCGGCATCACGCCGAAGACCCGATTCCTCACCATCTGCCATATCAACTACACCGATGGCCTGGTCATGCCGGTCAAGGAAATCTGCGAGATCGCCCGGGAACGGGGCATCATCACGCTGATCGACGGCGCCCAGCCGCCGGGGATGATGAAAATGGACATGCGAGAACTAGGATGCGACATGTACGCCGGACCAGGTCACAAGTATCTGCTGGCGGCGCAGCATACCGGTTTTCTGTTCGTTCGCAACGAAATATCGGATCGGATTCATCCTCTGGTGTACACGGGTTCTCCAGACCCCGAAAGAGCGATTGCAGGAGCTCGAAAACTTGAACAGCGGGGGTCTTCAAGCTATTCCGACCGCATTTCCATCGGTGCGGCGCTTGACTTCCACAACAAGCTGACCCCGGAGGCCATCGAAGCGCGGCTTCGCTATTTGTCTCGGCGCCTGAGAAAGGGTCTGAAGTCCATCGAAGGTGTCACCGTATACGCTCCGGACGATCCGGCCATGTCCTGTGCACTGGTATCATTTTCCATCGAAGGTCGCAATCCATCGGACATCGTCGGGCGCCTGTGGTACCGCAGTCCGAACATATACATACGCACTGTCCGGGCCGCCGGTGGATTCAGCGGGGTCCGGGCCACGTTGCACGTCATGGATACGGCCGAGCACGTGGATACGCTCATAGACAAGGTTGAAGGCCTTGCAACGGGATAGGACGACGGACTGACCGGAAATGTACACGCCGCTTGCCGCCCGAAAGCTCCGCACCGGTGAAATCCTCGAAATCGGGGCCGTCCTGGCGCCGGACGAGGACTACGCGCCCCTCGTTCGGCCGATCCTCGCGCACAAGTCGGGCAACGAGCAATGGCATCTCGACGAGGTGTTCGCCGGGCGGACCGGCCCACTCGAAACCAGGTTCTATCTCGGGCAACTGAACCGGCAGCCGGTTTGCAATGTCATGGTGAGCGAATACGACGGCATCGGCATCGTGAGCCATGTGTACACCAGACCGGAACATCGCCGAAAAGGTATGGCACGACGGGTCATGGCGGAGCAGATGACCGACTTCAGCGCACGGAGCGGTAGATTCCTGACGCTGTCCACAGGCTATGGCACCCATCCCTATCATCTCTACTACAGCTTCGGATTCCGGAGTGTCGTCCCGGAATCGGGTCACATGAAGTACACGGGTCATGCGACGGTGGAGGCGGATCACTTCCGCGAAAGCGGAGCGCGCGTGGTCCCCGGCGACTGGCGCAACTGGCCCTCGCTGAACGTGCTTTGCGCCCAGGCCGGTCCGCCTTCCGTGCGCAACGTGGGATTGGGACACATCGGTCCGCGGATGTTTGAAGGGGCCTACCTGGGCTTGATGAAACTTGCCCAGGAAGATCCCGACTACCAGGTACGTCTGCTGGTAACGGAACGCGGAGCAGTCGCCGGTTACGCGACCCTTGTGCCGGACACGCGCTGGCGCGGCGCGGCTTGTCTCCTGGACCTGACCGCCCACTGCGCGTTTACGGCATACCTGAAACCCCTACTCGATTCGCTTACCCTGCCGGATGGGCGCAAAATCCTCTGTCACGTCGAGTCTGGAGACGCCCCGAAGACTGCCGCCATGCAAGATGCGGGATTCGTCCACGAAGCGACACTCCGGAAACAGTGCAAGGCTGCTGGTCGGATGACGGACATAGCGTGCTATGCGCGGTATGCCTAGAGCTGCTTCTTGTGCTTTCCGACTGATGTTGCCGCGTATTTGTGCTGCAGTCTGATCAAGGTCTTGTCGTGAATGCCGCCGAAACCGCCGTTGCTCATGAACACGATCCGGTCGCCCGGCAATGCCTGCTCGGCAACGTGCGCAACAATCTCTTCCACGCTTTTCATGCTGTCGGCGCGCACTCCGCGACAACACAACCCGTCAACCAGTTCGTCCACTGAAAAACGGTTGTGCTCAGGCGCCTTCCGAGGCAGAAAGACCGGCGCGATCAGCACGCGGTCCGCGTCGTCAAAGGCAGCGACGTAGGCCTCTTGGAAGTTTCGACGTATAGTCGTGGCCGAACGAGGTTCGAACACCGCCCAGATGCATCCGTCTGGACTGGCCCCTCTGAGTGCTTCCAGCGTTGCCTTGACCGCTGTGGGGTGGTGCGCGAAGTCGTCGTATACTGTAATGTCATTGACGGCGCCCCGTGGCTCGAGACGACGCTTCACACCGGGGAAGGACTCCAGGCCTCGCGCCACATCCGGCCAGGACACCCCGTAATGTCGCGCAGCAACCACGACCGCCAGCGCGTTCTTCACATTATGAGCGCCCGGCTGACGAATGGCCAGCCGGCAGACGGATCTGTCCCCTTCATACAGGTCGAAGGAAGTGCCGCCCGGATGGACAAACAGGTTGCGGCACGACCATCGGTCACCGGGCGACTCGCCCATGAGCTCCACGGCGCAGCGTGCATGGGACGCCAGCGCCTGGACGTGTACATCGTCCGCCGGACCGATCAGCAAGCCGTTTTCGGGTACGATGTCGACCAGTCTGCGGAAGGACAGGACGATGTCATCAAGCGAATCGTAGATGTCTGCGTGGTCGAACTCGATGTTGTTGATGATCACCGTATCGGGCAGATAATGGAGGAACTTCGCCCTTTTGTCGAAGAAGGCGCTGTCGTATTCATCGCCTTCGAGGATGAAAAGATCGCCTGATCCCAACTGCGCCCCGGTCTGCCAGCCGACGGGAATGCCACCGATGATGTAGCTTGGATCGCGGCCGGCCTCGGTGAGGACCCAGGCGAGCATCGCCGTCGTAGTCGTCTTGCCATGCGTTCCCGCCACCACGATCGGTTTGCGGTCCCAAAGGAAGAAGGATTTGAGCGTTTCCGGCATGGAGGCATACCGAATCTTCCGTCGCAGGACGGCTTCGGCCTCGGGATTGCCCCGCGAAACCGCGTTTCCGACAACCACGAGATCCGGTACGGGATCCAGGTTGGATTCGGCAAAACCCTTGAATACGGGTATCTGCTGTTCCGAAAGCACCGTGCTCATGGGGGGATATACGTTTTCGTCGCTTCCGGTAACCCGGTGTCCAAGCGACTTGAGCATCACGGCCAAGGCCCCCATGCCTGTACCGCAGATGGCCACAAGATGGATATGAAGCGGTCGGGACATAGTCAGGGCAGCGGCGGTTGGTCCGCGGTCAATGCCCGGATTTTTCGCCGGACGGCGTCGTTGTCGAAGTGGTTGGGATGGGAAACGAGCAGGGTCTCGTATTCCGCAACTGCACGGGGAATATCAATCAGCTTCGTCTCGAAAGTTTCGGCAATTCGTCGCCGGGCGGTGACAACACGGCGGCTGTTCGGATGCCGTTCGATCAAATCGCGCAGAGCGGCGACGGACTGGTACGGCTTGCCGGCCTGGTCGAGCAACCAGCCGATGTCCAGCATCACGCTGTCCGCGAGCAGGCTTTCCGCGTGCTCACCCAAGAACTTCCTACAGGCTTCCTGGGCCTCCTGGTTCCTGAACTGGCGACGCAGCAGTACGGAGCGGATGTAATCGATCAGCGGCTGGTCTCCATCCTGCCGCCCTTCCGCAATCAGGATGGTCCACTCCAGCGCGTCGTTGGCATAGGGGCTGCCCGTATGGCGGTCGGCCGTTTCGTGAAACAGGTCGAGGGCATCGTCCAAACGCCCCTGGAACAGCGCCAACTCGCCCAACTGGTATGTCTTCCGTGCCCGGATTTCCGAAGATGCGGTAGCCGGCGCCTCAATGCGGTTGTACTGAGCGAGGGCGTCTTCGAGTTTACCCAGAACCACATGACACTCCGCGATGGCGAACATGGCCTGTTCCCGGAACACCGTGGCGGGCGCGTGTTCCAGAAGCGAGCGGTACAGGTCCAGAGCCTGCCCTGCGTTCTGGTAGTGGGCGAGATGAAGACCGGCCAGCCGGAACATCGCTTCTTCACGAAAACCGGTTTCGGGGAACTGGGAAATGGTCTCATGGTACGTACTGGCGGCCTGATCCATGTCCCCGGCCTCCTGGTAAGCCATGGCAAGACCAATAGAAGCTTCGGCCCGCACGGTATCCGGCACGGCCTGGCTGACAAGTTCGCCATAGGTATCAACGGCATATCGGCTGTGTCCTTCTCCCCGCGCCCATTCGGCGAAGCGCAGGAGATACGTGCCGCTGGCGCCGTCCAGCCGATCTGCTTCCCGGTACTCGGCCAACGCTTCCTCGGGTTTACCATATCGGAGGTAGTAGTTTCCGAGGAGGTCTCGGGCATCCTTGCTGTCGCTGTGTACGGAGACCGCTGCGCGCAGTGCCCGTTCCACGAGTTCCTGGCTTCCCAGACTGGTGAGTTGATCCAACCGGTCGTTGACGACTCGCTGCAGATTGGGCTTTTGTGTCAACCAACGAACAAATTCGCTGACTGCGCCCGGTATTTCCAGCGTATAGGTATAGAGACTGGCGAGATTGAATGCGAAAGCCTCCGGTTCTTCCAGCCGGATCCGCGCGGAAAGGTAGATTGCAATCGCCTCTTCGTATGCCTGCCGGTCTATGTACAGAAACGCTACCCGGTGAACGGCCGTGCTACTCTGTGGATGAAGATCCAGGAGCGTTTGGATCTGCGCTTCTGCCTCGGTGTTTCGTCCGCTGCCGAAGAGTGCCTCCGCGAGCCTGGCGCGGTGTCCTATATGATCGGGCGATCTTGCTATGCGCGTTTCGAGCAAGGGGATCGCTTTGTCAAATGCTTCCAGCTTGAAGTACAATCGAAGCACGCCGTTCAGGGCAGCGGCATTCCCGGGGGCTTCCTGCAGTACCCTTTCCAAAAGTCCGACAGCCCGGTCATACTGCCGGAGCTGCTCGAGCGCCTTGGCCTGCTCGATCCTCCGGTTCAGATCGGCGGCCCGATTGAACTGCGCTTCGGCCCGCTGCGGCACCAGAAACAGGATCGCGAGAAACGCCGCAAGTATGCCATACGCGAACGTAGCGCCTCGGCTTGGGGTATTGGACTGATATGACTTTGGACAGGGATGCACGCGTGCTTCCTTGTGCAAGACCTAGTGCACAACCGGAATGTTTGATAGTGCCCGGAAATAAGCGCGAATGAGTTCGGCGTATTCGCGGGGATAGGCATCTTCCTCGATACCACGCAGAATATCATTGCGCAGCGTGCGTTCGCGCCTGGTCAGCCCATCGGACAGATCGTCCGGAGAAGGACGGTTCGCTACATCTTCACCCGGGGCGGCACGGCGTCTTTCCTCGCGTTCCCGACCTCGGATGGACCGCGAGGCGTCCAGCAGTCTGGACAGGATGCGCTGCTGGCGCCGAAGCAACCCCGGGTCGACCCGATACTGCTGCAACGTCCTTACCGTCTCTTCCATTTCTCTTTCGATTTCCTGCAGACGGCCGAGTATCTGTCCCTGGTGATCCAGCTGCTCGCGCCGCAGCTGTTCAAGGTCCTTGCGCAGCGCGTCCTGCCTGGCGGCCAGCCTGGATATCTGTGCCTGTTTCTCCAGCGTCATCCGCTCCGCCGCCTGCATCATCTGGTTCATCTGGTCGTTGATTCCGGTTTGCTGCCTGGCCATGCCGCGCAGGCGTTCGATGAGATCCATCATGCCGGAGGAGGAGCCCGAATTCGCCATGTTCCGCATAGCCCGCTGCAATGCCAGCACGGTTTCGTTCAGCGACTCCATGGCGACCTGTTGCGCCTCGGAGGCCGGGTCGCGCGACCGATCTGCCAGCTGGTCCTCCGCGTGCTGCATGCTGTTCAGGGTTTCTCCCAGCGCCCGTCCGATGGAAGGGGAGATGAACAGCGTCTTCTGTGTGATGGAAACGATGTCGTTGGCAACCAGCGAGGCGCCATTCAGCAACCCTTTCTGATCCTCTGCAAGCAAGGCGATTCGGGTATCGGCACCTCCAGGATTGCGGGTCCGGCCGTTGAGGATCTCCTGGCTCATCGAGAGCTCTACAAGCCGATGTATGGCCCGGCGCATTTCCCCCGTGATTTCTCTCATCGCGTCTTCCTGGAGCTGGTCCTGGATATCCTCGAGCTGCTGATTGAGTTTGGAAAGCGCCCTGGACATGGTCTGCTGGCCTTCCAGCGCTTGCTGGATCCTGCCGACTTTCAACTGCCCGGAGATCCGGTCCATATTGCCCTTCAGTTCCTGGCGGTCCATTTCCGCGGAGGACGCGCGCACGCGCTCGGCAGGCATGTCCTGGAACGGATCCATGGCGCTGGCCAGATTCTCCAGATCGTTTCGCAAGGCTTCCGTATCCTCGCCCAGCTGCTGCTGCTTGTTCGCAAGTTCCTCTCCCGTTTTACCATCGGACATGTATTCGGCCGCATGACGCAACTCGTCCTGCCGGACAGCGAGTTCCGAGGTTTGCCGCACCGCGGCCGTCAACAACTGCTCCGCCCGAATGCGTTTGAGCATGACCAAGCTGCGTTCCAGGCGTCTCAGGAACTCTTCCTGTTCGAATTCGAACGCTTCCATCGATTTCTTCAGTTGCTCGCCGTCGAATGATCGGAGGGCCGTTTTCAGTTCCCGCATAGCTTCCAACAGCTCTGGGGTGGCGATCTCCTGAAACAGCTTCCTGAGCTGATCCATGCTGTTGATGAGCTCCTGGCTCGGGGAATCGTGGTCTTCCAGTTTTCCCGCAGCGGCCTTCACCGCTTCGGCTGCGCTGAGGAGTTCATCAGTCGCCTCTTCCTGGCCAGTCAGCACAGACTCTATTTCCTTTTTCTGTTCCCAGGTCAGTTCCTGCACCTGTTGCCCGTCGGTCCCTTCCCTCGCATGCTGCTCAAGCGTTCGATTCAGCGCCTCGATTTTCTTTTGCGATTCTTCCTGCGCCTCCAGCAGGTCCTCCATGTCCGAAACTTGCTGCGCCTGCGCGCCATCGATCTCGTTGTAGATCTCTTCCAACGAAGGAAACCGCAGTGTGTAGATTCGGCTCACCGCCTTCTTGGGTCCCGATATGGTGTCGTTGTCGAACAGTTCGATTCGATAGGATACCACGTCCTCGGGGAACAGGTTTTCATTCGACAGATTCCACAGGAAAGGTTGCAATAGCACCGTGGATTCCCGGTCTACGGGGACGGCCTTGCGCTGCTCCTCGCCGCCGGGTTCCTTCCGATAGACGAGATCCATTTTGGAAAACCCGAAGTCGTCCGTACCGGAAACCAGCAGTGAAACGACCATGTTTTCCGTGAGGTCTACGTCGCGGCCTGGAGACAGCACGCGTACCGAAGGTATTCGGTCCGGCAACGCGATGATGCGATACCAGGCGGGATCCTCGTTCTCGTGCCCGTCCGCGTTACGTAACGTGATTCGGTACCGCTGGTCAGTTTTCACGACAAGGGATCCCATGGCCTGCTGATCGGAGACCGTCAGGGCAACCGGTCGGTCGATATCCTCGTTGGCATCCTCAAGGTACAGCGTCGCGTCACGCAGGTTCCGGTTCGCGTCAACCGCGACCAGGTCCACCCTGGTTCCCCTGAGCGCCACGATGTCTCCTCCTTCAATCGCGGTCCTCGGCTCCAATCCGGTGTAAGCCGGATAATGATAAGTCAGCTGCAGCGACCCGAGGAAGGGCCGGTGGATCGTTCGAATACGAAAGGGTGGGCTGACCGCGTCGCCGGCTTCGATTTCATAGGTCAGCGGTTCGGTGACTTCGCGCAGCGTATGGATGTACGAACCCGGCGCCGTTGCGCGCATGTCGATAGATTGCTGCGCTCCCCCGTCGGCAACCAGGCGTAGCACGGTCCGTTCGGCCAGTTCGCCGGTTACTTCGGCCACTATGGTAACCTGGCCCCCCGACGTCACTTCCGCGTCTCCCGGCAGAACACGCAGGAACGTGCGTTGTGGCGGCTGGAAATGAGTCAGGGGATGCGTCAGACGGTTAAAAGCGCCGAACAGCGGCTCGCCATAGGCGGCCAGCGCAACGAGGACGAGCAGTACGACCACGCCGAATCCACAGGCGGAACGGACGACACGCCGTCTTTGATCCGCTTCGTTGAAATCCACCGATTGGGTGCGTTCCACGGCATCGGATATGGCCGCATCCAGGAGCGCGGGGGAAGCATTGGAACCGGCATCGCGCTGCCGGGAAAGTTGCAAGGCCACGGTAACGCCGTCGTGTAGGCCGGGGTATTGTCGATCGACCTGCCTTGCGAGGTTGTCGTCGGCCGTACCGCCGCTGAAGAACCGAAGCCAGCGCCAGCAGACCACGGCCAGAAGGCAGACCACGCATGCCGAAACCAGGGTGAGGCGATACGCTGATTCGAAATACAGGAAGGACTCTAGGAAGGAAAGAAGAAGCGCGAGGCTGCAGACCAGCGTACCCGCAGTGAAGCATCCTTCGAGGCCGGCGACCCAGCGAACGCGGACACGGAGTCCGTGAAGCCGGTCTCTCAGCGCGTGCCAGGGGGAAGGGGAAGAGTTACTCGGCACGGTCAGTCCTTGGGGTTCTCTCCGGTCCGCCCCTGGATGACATGCAGTCCAGCGCCGCGATGGAACAGGTTACTGCTGCACCAGCATCCCATGGGAGTCGAACAGCTTTCGGGCCTGCTGGAGCTGTACGTCTCCGGCCGCGGCAACACGGCTGGCTTCTTCGTCGCCCCAGATGTTTCGGGCGAGAGACCGTTTCAGTTGCAGTTCGATGACGTCCAGGTCGCTGTCGAACTCTTCATCAGTGAACGACAGGCCCGAGGACAGAACCTGGTCCTTGAAGGCTTGCAACATGACGTCGTCGATTTCGAACTCGTTCAGAAAGGCGTCGAAGTCTTTCTTTAGATCCGGCCGGGTCACACTATAGGCGTTTGCGAATTCGAAACAGGCCCGGTCGAAGGGTACCCAGCCCCGGTACTTGCCGATTACGAAGGGGTACTGGCGCTTCGGCATCGTGATCACTACATCGGGAGATATGCCGCCGTCCCCGTAAACCGTCCGCCCTCCCGCGGTAGTGAACTCCGGGCGCTCCGCGTCAGCTTCGGCTACCCCGTCTTCCGCGTCGCCGGGTTCGTCGGTAAAGGACCCTTCAATGTACTCTTCAAAGGACTTGTTCTTGTAATCTCGCTGAATCATGCGTCCGCTTGGCGTGTAATATCGAGCCGTGGTGAGTTTCAGCGCCGACCCGTCGGTCAGATGCGGCTCTGCAAACAGCGTCTGAACCAGGCCCTTGCCGAAACTGCGGGTTCCCGCAATCACGCCGCGGTCCCAGTCCTGCACTGCGCCAGCCACGATTTCGGAAGCCGAGGCGGAGCGATGGTCCAGCAGAATGACCAGAGGCATGTCCCGGTGACGCACGCCGCTCAGCGAGCTGAATGTCTGATTCGAGGACCTGTTTCGGCCCTTGGTCCTTACGATGACGCGGCCTTCGGGAAGGAACTTGCTGGACACCTCCACGGCCTGATCCAGATAACCGCCCGAATTGCCCCTCAGATCGAGAATCAGACGCTCCATGCCACGCTGCTGAAGCTTGTCCAGCGCGGTCTCCAGTTCCCGCGAAGTGGTCTTCGCGAACCGGATCAGCTGGATGTAGCCGGTGCGGTCTTCCAGCATGATGGCTGTGCGCACGCTGCGTATGGGGATGCGATCGCGGGTAATCGTTACGTCGAATGGCACTTCGACACCAGTCCGCTCGACGCTGACGACCACCCTGGTCCCTTTCTCTCCGCGCAGCCTTTGCCTGACTTCGTCATGCTTGATGCCGATCGCAGATTCCCCGTCAATCCGGACGATACGGTCGCCGGATTGCAGTCCGGCATCCTCCGATGGCGATCCGTCTATCACGGAAATCACATACAGGTATCCATCCAGGACGTCGAATTCGATGCCGATGCCGTAGAACTTGCCGCTGAAGCGTTCGCCCATTTCAGCGAAACGTTCCTTGCTCAGAAAGCTGGAATGTGGATCAAGCACCTCAAGCATGCCGTCAATTGCGGCATAGATCAACTCGCCGGGTTGCACCACCTCCACGTAGTTGTCATTGACCAGGTTGAGCACGCCCATCAGCAGTCTGGTGCTGGAAAAGATATTGTCTGCGGCGTGTGTCGTCCTGTTGAGCGTGCTTCCCAGCAGGAATGAACCGAGCGCGACAAAAACCAGCAGGATGACGTATTTCGGTCTCCGCAAGGCCGACATTTGGCCAGATTTCTCCATACCATCTTCTCTTCGGAAACGCTACTGGAATTCCGCTTAAGCTTCCGCTCCGACAGACGCGGGTCGTTTGCTCAATAATGACTGCCGTCTGCTCAATACTGCTACTGTACTGCTACTGTCTAATACTAATGCGCCAACGTTCGGTGTCAATGGTTTTCAGGGAAGAACGCCGCGGCGCTTTTACGGTTCCAGTCTTGACACATGACTGGTGTTTCTTTACTTTTTGTGATCTTTGGACCTTTTCAAAAACCAAGATAGCCCGGAGACGTCATGAACGTACTTGTCGTTGGCAATGGCGGCAGAGAACACACGCTGGCTTGGGCGCTTCGACGCTCCGATCTTGTAGAAAACCTGTACGCGGCGGCGGGCAATCCGGGTATCGCTTCGCTTGGAACCTGCGTGGCCATCAATCCGGAAAACGCGCGCGGAATTGCCGACTTCGCCCGTGAAAACCGGATTGATCTGGTGGTGGTCGGTCCGGACGGCGCGCTGGAAGCCGGTGTGGTTGACGCCGTGGAACGCCTGGGCATCAGAGCTTTTGGCCCGACGCGCGCGGCCGCTGAGATAGAATGGAGCAAAGTCTTCGCCAAGCAGATGATGCGGGAAGAGGCCATCCCCACGGCGGATTTTGCCGTGTTCTCCGAGGTGGAGGCGGCACGCGCCTATGTGAAGGACAGGGGTGCGCCGATCGTCGTCAAGGCGGACGGACTGGCCGCGGGCAAGGGCGCCCGGGTCTGCCACAGCGTGGAGGATGCGATACAAGCGCTTGATGACATGATGACCGGCCGGGCTTTCGGAAACGCCGGAGCGCGCGTGGTCGTCGAAGCCTGCATGCAGGGCGAGGAAGCCTCCGTCTTCGCGATCTCCGACGGTGAAAACGTGATGCTCCTGGTCCCGTCGCAGGACCACAAGCCCGTCTACGAAGGGGATACGGGACCGAATACCGGAGGAATGGGCGCTTACGCCCCGGCGCCGCTCATCGACGAGCGGATGTTGCGGGAAATCCAGGTACGGATCGTCGAACCCGCCGTGCTCGGCCTGAAGAAACGCGGCCGACCGTTCCGGGGAGTGTTGTACTGCGGCATCATGATCACGGCCGAAGGGCCCATGGTCGTCGAGTTCAACAGCCGATTCGGCGACCCCGAGACCCAGGTCATACTACCCCTTCTCGAAGACGACTTCGCCGAACTGGCATTGCAGGTCAGCGAGGGCCGCCTGCCCGCCAGACCGTTGTCCTGGAAGCGGAAGGCGGCAACCTGCGTCGTAGTGGCCTCCGGCGGATATCCCGGTTCATACGAGGTCGGCAAGGAGATCCTCGGTCTGGATGATCTGGGCGCCATGGACGATCTCATGGCCTTCCACGCCGGCACGGCCATACAGAACGGGAAACTGGTAACCGACGGCGGCCGCGTGCTGGGCGTGACAGCCCTGGCCGATGAACTTCGGGGTTCCATCGAAAGGGCCTACGAGGCGATTGACCGGTTACACTTTGACAACTGCTATTTCCGTGGAGATATCGGCGAGAAGGGCTTGCGCAGGCTTGCCTAGGTACGCGCATTCCGTCCGGAGGAGGAAGGCAGGTTCAGGGCCATGCGGACGCTGAAGGTTGATCCGGTTCGTCCGGACAAGGCCATCATCCAGACCGCGGCGGAGATCATTCGCGACGGGGGCCTTGTGGCCTTTCCCACCGAGACGGTTTACGGAATCGGTGCGGACGGAACCAATCCCACCGCTATCCGGCGGATCTACGAAGCCAAGGGACGTGCCGAATCGAAACCGATTCTGGTGCTCGTGTCCGGCAGGGGGGACCTGGATTGCCTGGTCCGGTGCATCCCCGACCGTGTTCAGACACTGATGGATGCCTGCTGGCCCGGACCGTTGACCCTGGTCTTGCCTGCGCTGGCGAGCGTACCCCGGGAACTGCTGGGCCAGGGTACGACGATCGGAGTCAGACACAGCGACGCTGCGATTGCCGGTGCGCTCTGCCGAGCCGTGGCGGGGCCGATCACCGCGCCCAGCGCCAACCGCTCCGAGGCGCCGGAGCCCCTCACGGCCGAAGACGTGGTCGCCCAGCTGGGCGACCGGGTGGACTTGATTCTTGACGGGGGCCGTTCGCCTTCGGACCGGCCTTCGACGGTTGTGGACGTATCTTCCAACGCCCCGCGGCTCATCCGGCAGGGGGGCGTCTCCTATGACCGAGTCACGGACGTCTGGCATCGCTGAACCACGGAGCAGCACCGGGAATACGGACCGGAGAGAACGGAGAGAACAGAGGACGATGCGGATACTTGTCAGCCGAACAGACCGTATCGGCGATGTCCTGCTTTCCACGCCGGTGCTCAGCGTGTTGCGGGAGCAGGCTCCAGACTGCCACATTACGGCGCTCGTGTCTGCCTATGCCGCCGGGATGGTCGAAGGGCATCCTGCCCTGGACGAAGTCCTCATTGACGCATACGCCGGACGGCACAAGGGAACGGCGGGGTTCTTGCGTCTGGTCGGTGATCTGCGTGCGCGCCGGTTCGACGTCGTACTGGTTCTGCATCCCACGGCCAGACTGGCGCTGGCTTGCCGCCTCGCCGGCATCCCGCTAAGGATCGGAACGGGCTACCGGTACTACGCGATCTTTTTCAACCGCAGGGTATACGAACACCGGCGGGATGCGCGGAAGCACGAAGTGGCATACAATCTGTCCCTTGCGCGCGCGCTCTTCCCGCAGGTCGGCGGGACCCGGACGGTTGAAGCTCAGGCAAATGGCGCCCAGGCGGCGGGAAACCCGGCAGGTGGAGCCGCCCCGGAAATCCACGTGCCGGAAGCAGCCAGGCGTGCCGTGGCGCAACGTCTGCGCCAATGGGCCGTGCTGCCGGACGAACCGCTGGTCCTGCTGCATCCGGGCAGCGGCGGATCGGCGAGGCGCTGGCCCGCGCATTGTTTCGCGGAACTGGCAGCGCGACTGTCCGCGGGCGGGACGCGCGTCGTCGTGACGGGGTCGGCCGATGAACGCAGCCTGGTCGGCCGGGTCGCGGATGCAGCGCCAGAGCAGGCGATACGGGTCGCGGGCGGGCTCGATATCAAGGAATTGGCAGCACTCCTTGGTCGCGCTTCGCTCTGTGTTACGAACAGCACCGGTCCCTTGCACATCGCCGCGGCCGTGGGCACACCCGCTGTAGCGCTGTTCTGTCCCATAAAACCGTGCAGTCCGGTACGCTGGGGACCCTTTGGCAAGAACCAGGGCGATCATGACGTCCTGATGCCGAACGTGCCTCCCTGTCCCAAGTGTATCGAAACTGCTTGTCCATACTTCGATTGTATGGAACGCATCCCGGTCGATCGCGTGTATGAAGCCGTTCGCGACCGGCTGGCGACCAGACCTCCTGAAATCGCCTGTTTGACCGAAGACGGGCTTCGACCATGAATTGCCGCATGCAATCCGGGGGTTCCCTTGCCAGACCTGCATAATCCACTGATCGTTCAGCGCGACCGCACCGTCCTGGTCGAAGTCGACCATCCGCGCTACGAGGATGCCCGGGATGCGCTGGCCCGTTTTGCGGAATTGGAAAAGTCGCCGGAACATATCCATGTGTACCGGTTGAGTCCGCTGTCGCTGTGGAACGCCGCCTCTGCCGGCATGGATTCGACCAGCGTGCTCGACGCGCTCGAGGACCTGAGCAAATACGAGATACCCCAGAACATTCGCCGCGAGATCATTGATTTCATTGCCCGATACGGGCAGCTCCGCCTGCGTAAGACGGGTGGCCGGCTGATCCTCGAAGCCGACGATCCGGTGCTGATTGCGGAAGTCTCCGGGCTGCCCTCGGTCAAACAGTTCCTCGTGCAGCCCCCGGAAGAGCGGCGGGTGCAGGTGGGAGACCGGTTTCGCGGTCACATAAAACAGGCGCTGATCAAGGTCGGTTTCCCCGTGGAGGATCTGGCGGGATACGTGGAAGGCGCCCCGCTGGAGATGAATCTGCGCACGTCCTCGGGCGCAGGGCGTCCCTTTGGCATGCGGGACTACCAGCAGGAAGCGGTCAGCGCATTCCACATGAACGGCGAGCCGCAGGGAGGAAACGGGGTTGTCGTCCTGCCCTGCGGTGCCGGGAAGACCATCGTGGCGCTGGGAGCCATGGCGACCCTGAAGTGCCACACCCTCGTGCTGACCGCCAACACCGTGGCGCTGCGCCAGTGGCGGGAGGAGCTGATCGAGAAGACTTCGCTGACCGAAGAGCATATCGGCGAGTATTCCGGGGAAACGAAAGAGATCAGGCCTGTGACGCTGGCCACCTACCAGATTCTAACGTACCGTAAGAACAAGGGGGACGAATTCAAGCATTTCGGTCTCTTCGACCAGAAGGGCTGGGGCCTCATCATCTACGACGAGGTGCACCTGCTCCCGGCGCCGGTCTTTCGATACACCGCCGAAATACAGGCGCGAAGGCGACTCGGACTCACGGCGACGCTGGTTCGCGAGGACGGCCGCGAGGAGGATGTCTTCAGCCTGATCGGACCCCGCAGATACGACATGCCGTGGAAACTGCTTGAACGGCAGGGCTGGATCGCGGAAGCGTACTGCCGTGAAATCCGTGTCGATCTGCCTGAAGCCCGGCGCATGACCTACGCCGTGGCCAATCGCCGAGACAAGTTCCGGATCGCATCGGAAAACAGTCGGAAGACGGAGATCATCCGCGCCTTGCTGGAACAGCATCCCTCGGACCAGGTCCTGATTATCGGATTGTATGTGCGGCAGCTCAAGCAGATTGCCGCCCTGTTCGATATTCCCCTGATTACCGGCAGTACGCGCCTGCAGACCCGTCTGGACCTGTATGCCCGGTTCCGGAGCGGCGAACTCAAGCGTCTCGTGGTGTCCAAGGTCGCCAACTTCGCCATTGATCTGCCCGATGCCAGCGTGGCGATTCAGATATCGGGCACCTTCGGGTCCCGCCAGGAGGAAGCCCAGCGCCTGGGCCGGATTCTTCGACCCAAGGCAGACGGCTCCGCTGCGATTTTCTATTCCCTCATCACCCGGAACACACTGGATCAGGACTATGCCGTAAACCGGCAGTTGTTTCTGACGGAGCAAGGTTACCAGTATACGATCCATGACATGAGCGAAATGCGGGCATGACGGGCACGACCGGCCAGTTGACATCCGGTTCACGGGACGCTATATTGCATTCGTGCGAGCCGGGAGCCCCGCGTGCGTTCCCGCCGTAGTCGACATCGGGTGCGTTTTTTCTGAAACCGATCTCTGCTCCCAGCGTAGAATGCGGTAAAGGGAGACAAGCACATGGCCGAAAACGTATCCGCAAACGCAGCAAGAGCACCCGAGATCGCATCGGGCATGTTCGATGAACCGGAACTGTCCGACGAAATGCTGTTCTTCCGCGTGCAGCAGGACGATGTGCAGGCATTCGAAGTGATTGTCGGCCGATACCGGACCAGGCTGTACAATTGCGTCTACCGCATGGTCCACAATACGGAATGCTCGGAAGATCTCGTACAGGAGACCTTTCTCAGGGTATACCGGAACCGTCACAATTACAAAGCCATCTCCAATCTGTCCACATGGATCTATACGATCGCGCTCAATCTGGCCCGGAGCGAGTTGCGCAAACGCAAACGCCGCCAGTTCTTCTCCCTGAATGCCAAACCGCACGAGAACAGTTCGCGGGAAGGGATCGATCTGCCGGACATGCGTGCCGGACCCGGCGATCATCTGGAGCAGAACGAACTGGGCCGGGCTATTCAACACGCCATCGATCAACTGCCGGAGAAGTACAAGACCGTGATCGTGTTGCGAGATATAGAAGAGCTGTCCTATGAGCAGATAGGCGAGATTCTTCGCTGCCCGACGGGAACCGTCAAGTCCAGGGTAAACCGGGGGCGGCTCAGATTGCAGGAAATGCTGCGGCATTGGCAGGTAGAGACACTCTGACGGGAGGAAGTCGCTTTTGAATTGCAGCCGTTACCAGAAACAGATGTCGGACTTCCTGGATGGTCTGTTGTCCACAGCACACGAAGACACGCTGCGATTTCACATGAGCGGATGTTCCCGATGCCGTTTGAAGCTCAACGACATGGAAAATTCCATCCGCGCGATAAAGAGTCTTCCCGAAGTGACCCCGCAACCCGCATTCGACTACCGGCTCAGTAGTCTGCTGACGAGAGAAGTCACGCGTGAGCTGTACGCTGCTTCCTGGTGGCGAAGCGTTTCGGGCGCCTTTTCGGAACTGGGCGAATTGAGCCGACAGCGCTCGGTTCAGGCGGTGTTTGCGGTCAGTCTGTTGCTGACCGTAACCATGATCGGAGGATTTGCGGGCATGTTCGCGCCCCCAAATCAGGCCGATGGGTCCACCGACGCCTCCATGGCCCTTGCTCAGCCGACCCCTTTTGAACCCGAGCTCGCTCCGCCGCACCCAATTTCGCCCTTCTCCCTCCAAACTGATTATGCAACGCCCCTGGCGATAGCGTCTGGAGCAAATCCAGAACAGGGAACGCATACCCGCTCCGCGAAAGCGGCAGGTCTTTTTTTCGCCCCATCCCGAATGCCCGATCGCGATACGGGCGTCCTGACGGTTCAAACCATGGAACCCACGACGCACGGAATCCGATTTGTCGCCTCAGGCCCGGGCATGCGCCTTGATCCGTCCCTGTTCACCGACCCCTTCGGTGCGGTCCCGGATGCGAGGGACGGCGTGGTGCAGCCAACGACAACAGAGCGTCTACTGCCGGCCGGCACCCCGGAAATGAATGGCCTGCCCAGTTCAGCCAACCCGTCCGGACCAGGCAGTCCGAACGGTGCCAGCGTCCCAATCAGGCGCATCCGTATTTCCTTCTAAAGCGGCATTAAAGCGGCATGTCCGGTTTTCGACCTCATCACAACGGCACCGAACGCCTGCGTTCCATGATGTATTCCGCCCTGATCGCACTGTCTTTTTTCATCGGGCACCTGAACGCTCCCTCCCGGGTATACGCGCAGCCTGCCGCCTACTTGCACAGCCTTGAGAAAGAGATCGTCAGCCTCGTCAAACAGGTGGAGCCGGCGGTTGTCAGCGTGATCGTGCAACGGAAGTTCAATCACTCGGTGAACGGACAGACCTTCACGGACTGGGAGCGCTCCGTCGGGACAGGCGTAGTCGTCCACAGAGACGGTTACATCATCACGACGGCCGGTCTCGTTGATCATGCCCATGACATCCTGACAAACTTTCAGGATGGGCGGTATCGACTCGGGAAGCTTGTCGGCGTAGACCCGCTTTCAAACATTGCGGTAATACAGGTGGACAGCGTCTCGGTCCGTTCCGCGCGCCTTGCTGATTCCGATAACGCAAGTCCGGGGTCCTGGGTGCTTGTGATGAACAATGCCCGCGGATTTCCTCCCATGATGACGACGGGCATCGTCAATGGCGTCCGGGAAGAGGATGTGATGATGCAGGTCAGCGCCGTGGCCGGAGGGGATTTCACCGGCGGTGCGGTGTTCTCCTCGAACGGTCGTCTTCTGGGTCTGGTAGCCGGTCCCCAGGGTAGTCGGCCATCCGTATTGGGCGGCGTGCGGGAAGCGGACCGCGCAGGCGTGATTTCGGTCATACCCATAAACCGCGTAAAGACCTTGGCCGGGCAGCTCATCGAATCGGGTGAAATCCGTCGAAGCTGGCTGGGTGTATTCGTCGAGAAAATCTGGGATAGCGTCAGTGTTGGCAACAACCGCAGCATCACGCTGGGAACCGGTAACGGCATGGTCGTTTCTGACGTATATCCCGACAGTCCGGCGATGCGGGTCGGTCTGCGCAAGGGAGACATCCTGCTTTCTGTCAATGGCGTCCCCATGAGCCATCCCATCATCCTGGCCGAATTCGTGACCACGCTTCCCGCGGGTTCCCGGATCGAGATCAAATACCTTCGGGAGGAAAAGGAACACGTCGTGCAGACCGTCCTTGCACCGCAGCCGAAGAAGTTGCGTTCACCGGCCGCCTACCCGGCTGTCGGCGAGGAATCGGAAGATCCGCTTGCGCGGGAAGATCCCGTACTCATCCAGCAGCTGATCATGGAACACGAGCAGGAACTGGCGGCGCATCGGATCAAGTTGAATCAGCTCAAGAGGCTGCTGGATCAACACTTGCGGCTGGCGACCCCGCGTTCGGCGATTCCGCCCGGCCCGTCCGACGAGGACGGACTCTGATCCTCCTTCCGGCCAAACAATGCTTGCCTGCCCGCTCCAACCGGCTATACATTGGTGCGGCATCTGAAGTACTGCGTCCGAACATCCTGTCTGAACGACCCGTTTTTTACGATACAAGGTCTACACAAGGTCTACATCCACCAAGAGCGCTCGGAACCACTGGGGGAACTCGCATGGAACGCCGAAGACTTGGTCGCACCGATACTTCGCTGAGTTTCATCGGCCTGGGCTGCGTGACTTTCGGTCGTGAGATCGACGAAGACGCCTCGTTGTCCATTCTCGATTATGCCGTTGAAAAGGGGATCGACTGGCTCGATACGGCAGAAGCTTACGGCGGTGGCAACGCCCGAACGTATCGGCGTGACGTATTGAAGGTCGACGATGTGCGCGAGACCTCGGACATCATGGGTTCATCCGAGATCATTATCGGGAAATGGATGAACGCCCGGGGCTGCAGGGACGACGTGGTGATCTGCTCCAAGGTGAGCAGTGGAAACCGGCCGGAGAACATCGCCCGCGCCCTCCATACCAGTCTCGAACGGCTGCAGGTGGAAAGCGTCGACGTCTACGAGCTGCACTCCCCCGATGCATCAGTACCGATCGACGAAAGCCTCGCCGCGCTGGACGCGGAGGTATCGGCAGGCAGAATCAAAACCGTGGGTTGCAGCAACTTCAACGCGGCGCAGCTGAAGGAGGCACTGGAGGCCAGTGCGCGGCATGGATACGCCCGGTTCGAGGTGGTCCAGCCGCCGTACAACCTGGCCGATCCGGGTGCGGAGGAAGCACTGTTTCCCCTGTGCCGGCAGGAGGAAGTGGGCATCACCTCCTATAGTCCGCTTGCGGCGGGATTCCTGGCGGGCAAGTACACGCCCGACCGCACTGCCTTTCCCAAGGGATCTCGCTTCGATGTGATACCCGCACACGCGGACATATACTTCAACGATCGAAACTTCCGCAACGTCGAGCGACTGCGGACCCTGGCGGATTCCAGAGGGGTTCCCATGGTGCGCCTGGCCATGGCCTGGGCTATGGGGCATCCGGATATCACTTCGGTCATCGTCGGCGCCCGGCATACCGGGCATCTCGACAACGCCTTCGACGCCCTCGCCCTGAAGGCGGACGCGGGACTGCGTGATGAATTGTCGGGCTGGCTGGTGGACTGACCGAACCCGGGTCCGAATCAAACCGTTTCGAAAGGGGCATGTCGTGGGACTGGATGCAGTTGCAATGACACGGGAATTCGTGGATGTGATGTCCGTCAGCCGGTGGAGCAACGCCGCAATATCCGATCTGGTAGAAACACGCATGACCGAATGCGGACTCGAAGTGGAACGTCTCTCCTATGTGGATGAAAACGGTGAGCGGAAGGTCAGTCTTGTCGGACGCAAGGGCGAAGGCGAAGGCGGTTTGGCTTTTCTGTCCCATACGGATACGGTTCCGGGGCAGGAGCAGGACTGGGACGCTTTTCACGGCGTGGTCGAAGGCAACCGTCTGCTGGGTCGTGGCAGTTGCGACATGAAGGGTCCCCTCGCATGCACCATGATCGCCGCCGCCCGGGTGGATGCGGACCGGCTGAAGAAGCCGCTGCTTGTAGTGGCCACGGCCGATGAAGAGGTGGGTGGTGGCGGCGCGCACCAGGTGGCCACGGAATCCCGAACCATGGCCGCCGTCCGCCCGACCTATGGCGTGGTGGCCGAACCGACAAGCCTAACGCCCGTGTACGCGCACAAAGGCGCCGCCCACGTCATCGTGACTGCCCATGGGCGAGCGGCCCACACCAGCACCGACCTGGGCGATTCCGCCAATTTCAAGATCGCGCCCTTCCTGGCCGAAATGGCCGAGATCGCGCAGCAGATCAAAACGGACCCGCGGTACCAAAACCCGGAGTTCGACCCGCCCTCCAACGGATTCAACATGGTGATCACCGACTACGACACCCGACAGAACGTGTCCGCGGCGCGATCCACCTGTCATATCTGTTTCCGCACGATGCCGAACGACCGCAGCGAGGAGCTGGTAGACGACCTGGTTTCACGGGCCAAGCACTATGGTTTCGAGGTTACGAGCAGCTTATCCAAACCCTTCTATGCCGGCCCCGGCAATCCCATCGTGCAACTGGCATCGGAAGTGACCGGCGGCAAAACCCCGGAAACCGTACCCTACGGAACGGACGCCCCTCATTTCAGGGAGCAGCTGGAGATGGTGGTCCTGGGGCCTGGCAGCATAGAACAAGCCCATACCGTGGGCGAATACGTGGAAATTCCACAACTTTACGAAGCGGTGGACATCTACTCGCGCATGATTCACGAAGTTTGCTTATAGGAGCCGATCCATGGCGGATTCCGTAGGTTACAGCGACACGCCCCAACTACCCGAAACCACCTGGCTTGTGCACGATGGCGACCGGCCCCAGCCCCGTGTCGTCAGGCCGGGATCCGATGCGGTCAATCCTCCATCCGATGCGATCGTGCTTTTCGACGGATCGGACCTCGCTCAATGGACGGGTCGGAATGGACCCGCCGCCTGGAACGTGGAAAATGGATACATGGAGGTCAACGGGACCGGGGATATCTCCACCAGAGCGCATTTCGGCGACTGCCAGCTCCATCTCGAATGGGCAACGCCTGAAATGGTGTCGGGAGACAGCCAGGGCCGCGGCAACAGCGGGGTGTTTCTGTTGGACCGGTATGAAATCCAAGTGCTCGACAGTTTCGATAATCGAACCTATGCCGATGGTTCGGCTGCGGCCATATACGGCCAGTACCCGCCGCTGGTCAATGCCAGCCGCGGACCGGGCGTCTGGCAGAGCTATGACATCGTCTTCGAAGCGCCTTCATGGGAGAGTGGCCGGCTGGTTAAAGGGGCGTACCTGACGGTAATCCACAACGGGGTCGTAGTACATCACCGGCAACGGGCGCTCGGACCTACCGGACACCGGGATCTGGCCAACTACGATACGCCCCACGACGTAACCGGCCCCCTGCAACTTCAGGATCATGGCAATCCCGTCCGATTCCGGAACATCTGGGTGAGACGGCTTGCCGGATATGACGCGGCGTGACGTTCACGTCTGCTCGGGTTCGGCCACCCAAACCAGGATGGCAACGGATGCCGCGGCGGCCATAACGCCGCAAGCCGCCCCGACGGCAGGATATCCGAAGGCGACGTAGAGTACGCCGCAGAGCGCCGTACCGCCGGCGATACCGAACTCGGAAAGGGTGTTCCTGAACGCAATCAGCGCGCCGCGTTCATCGTTTCCGGCCATGCCCGTCACGAGCGCCTGCAGAGGGGCGTGACGAAACGCCCCGGCGATGCCGGTGCAGACGAATCCGACGAATACCACCGCCAAATGGTCGGTTATCCACGGTATGCCGGACAGCAGAACGGCCATGACCAATCCGCTGTACACCACGATCCCCCGTTTGCCCGTGCGGTCCGAGAGGTATCCTGCCAGTGGGCTGCCCAGCAATGCCCCCAGACCGCTGAAGAGGAATATCATGCCGATCCAGTCGGTTGACAGCCCGTAGGCGTCCCGGAGCCAGGTCCCCACGTAGGTGATGAAGCCCACTGTGGAAGCGGATACGAGAAACGAAGCGGCGAGGATCGCCAGGGGCCCCGTCCGCATGAGGAATCCGCCGTACCCTCTTATCATGCCCGGGATGGAAATGCCATCGGCGGGGCCGGGAACACGTGAGGGCATGGTGACCAGCACCGGCACCCATAGCAGCAAACCGACCGCCGCGAACGCACCGAATGCCCACCGCCAGGACCAGGCCTCCGCGACAAAGGCCCCGGCAGGCACGCCCAGGATCAGGGCCGCGAAGTAGCCTGCCATGACCAGGCCCATAACGGCGCCCCGCCGACGGTAGGGAAAATGATCCCCGACGCAACTGATGATGGTGAGTGAGAGGATCCCCGCTGCCGCTCCGGTGATCGCCCGAAAGGCCAACAGCGAAACATAGCTCCACGCCAGGCCGCAGAGCAGCGTCGCCGCGGTGAAGATCGTCAGTGCGACAAGGAGCAGCTTCCTGCGGCTCACCCGGTCCGACAGCGGCCCAAGCACAAAGGAAACGGCTGCCGCGGCCATGGCGTAAGTCGAGACCAACAACCCGGCCTGACCGGCGTTCATGGCGAAGGCAGACATCAGATCGGGTAGGAGCGGGGATATCATCTGGTTGTCGGCGACGGCCACGAACATGACACCGAACAACACCGCGATCAGCCGGTTGTCTCTGTTCCGGCTCGACTCGGTCATGTGGAGTCCTTGCTGAAACAAGGCACTTGTCGGTTCAGGCGCGCCGCCGGAATGCGGGAAACTACCAAAGCAGAAGCCGTACGGCCATGACGACCAACACGGCGTTCAGCGTGAATCTGATGATCCCTTCGCCTCGTTTGACGGTGAAGTGCACGCCGACCCAGCCACCGATCGTAGTGCCAACGGCCAAGGTGGCCCCGGCAAGCCAGATCACCTGCCCCTTGGTCGCGAAGATTGCCAAGGCTACAAGGGTGTAGGTGCCCACGATGAAAACTTTGTAGGCGTTCACACGAACAAGATCGAACCCGACGACGCGATAGAGCACGGCCATGAGAAAGAACCCTACCCCGGCCTGTATGAATCCACCGTAAAATCCCACCGCGACCATGAGGATGTGGCCCAGGACGAGTTTCTTCGGTCTTTCGACCGCCTCTTCCACGGCGGGCTGTTTCCTGCTCATCACGATCAGCAGAACAATCATCAGGCCGCCGAGGATCCTGTTGAACAGTTCGCCGCTGACCTGGGTTCCCAGATACGCCCCGATCCCCGCCCCCGGCACGGCGCAGAGCGCAAGGGTCAGCATCGTGCGCAGATCCGAATAGCCCTTTCTGAAGAAACTGGTGACTGCGGATGCGTTCTGGGCGACGATCGCCACCCGGTTGGTGCCGTTCGCCACGTTTCCGGGCAACCCCATGAAAATCAATACGGGGAGCGCCAGCAGCGACCCCCCGCCCGCTATGACATTCAGGAAGCCCGAAAAGACGCCGACGCCGGCGAGCAGGAGAAACTGCCAGATTTCGAATTCCATCTAAGTTCAACCCGGGGTCGGTGCGTCTTCACGAATCAGTCCATCCGATTTCAATTCCGCCCAGAGGTCAACCGGAATTGGACGTTGATAATGGGATAGGTTGGATTGAACATATTCGGGTTTGATCGCACCGGGGATGACGGATGCGACCGATGGATGGAACAGCGGGAACTGCAACGCGGCTGCGGCCAGCGGCACGTCGTGTCTCGCGCAGACTGCTTGGATGCGCCGGGTTTTCTCCCGAATCTGCGGCTCGGCAGGCAGGTATCCGTAAGTCGCCCCATCCGTCGGACCGGTGACCAGAATCCCCGAGGCGAAAACCGCCCCGATTACGATGCCGATCCCGTCCTCCACGCACCGGGGCAGTTCCCGGTCCAGGGCATCCTGGTCCAGCAACGTGTACGGCATGGCTACGATGAAGAAATCCAGCGGCATCAGTTCCAGGAAGCGCAGCATCATGCCCGTCTTGTTCAAGCCGGCGCCCACGCCTTTGACATCTCCCGCACCCTTGAGTTCGGCCAATGCGCGCCATCCGCTGGTGAACAGTTGATGGAGATAGGCCTGGATCTGCGCCTCGTTGTGATAGAAGGGATCCAGGTCGTGAATCAGCAGCAGGTCGATCTGATGCACGCCAAAACGGATGAGGCTGTCTTCGTAAGATCGCATGATGCCGTCGTAGCTGTAGTCATAGACGTGGTCGAAGGGCAGACCGCCGCTCCAGAATCCGCGATCGAAGTGCCTCGGGTCCCGGGTCGCCTTGAATACGCGGCCGACCTTGGTAGACACCGTGTAGGAACTGGGGCGCTTCTGCCTGAGCAACTCTCCCAGCCTCAATTCGCTCTTGCCGTAGCCATACCAGGGAGAGGTGTCGTAGTACCGGATACCCGCCCCCCAGGCCGTCCGCAGCGTGGCGCGGGATTTGGCGTCCGTGACCCGCTGGAACAGGTCTCCGAGGGGTGCGGTACCGAAACCCAGCTCGGTCACGTAGGCCTCCGTGGTTCCCAGTTGTCTCGTGGCGATGGGCATGCGGTGTTCCTTTCTTTGGATGCTGCTTGTCGGGCTTCGCTATTGCTGCGGCAGGAGACGGTATGTTCAGCATCAAGGCCAATATAGTCTATGCGACCGGGTGCTTCATGTCACCTGTTTTATGGAAACCTCAGGCGATGAAACGGTTGACAGCACAACGGTGTTTCCGTAATATCCTTCGAGATTCCCTTATGACAATCAAGCCTTGGTTCAGGGAGAAGAACGTTGTATCGTCTTCGCAGACCTGCGGCCAGTCCGCGCCGGACCGGGCCCTTGCATTTCGCGGCGCTCATATCCCTGACGGGGACGGCCATCGTTCTGCTCAGCCTCTCCGTCCTCGCGGTACCGGACGGGCGCCAAGGGGATGCGGACGGGACAGAGCGGCATGTGAACTCCTTCGGCGTGCTGCTGCCGCCCGACGCGGCGCCGCCGGAGCGCCAGATCCTCACCCAGTTCTCTCCCGACAACCGATATCTCGACCGGGGTACTTCCACCTACAAGCAGGCATGGGGCGTGGGGCTGGTGGCCGAACCGCTCGTTCGTGTGGACCGCGATTTCAACCTGGTCCCCGCCGGAGCCACCGCTTGGGCGCTTTCCGAGGACGGGCTGACCTGGACCTACCAGATACGCAAGGGCATGGTTTTTGCCGACGGCCATCCCCTGACGGCCCGCGACTACGAGGCCACCTTCCACCGCTGGGCGAATCCCGAGACCGGATTCGACTTCGAATGGTACTTTCGTGCCATAAGGAACTGGACCGACGTGGTCGGTGGACGGCAGCCGCTCGATTCGCTCGGCGTCAAGGCGCTCGACGACTATACCGTGCGTTTCACGACCGAACGTCCCACGCCCTATCTGCCGCTCCTGCTGGCAAAGAGCTGGGTATCCCCGACCCACCTGTTCGAGAAGTACGGTCCCGAATGGGCAACGCGGCCAGAAACGCATTTCGGCAGCGGACCCTACCGCCTCGTCGAATGGATCAAGGGCGACCGCATTGTGCTTGGCATCAACCAGCGCTACAAGGGCCCCATCAAACCCATGCTGGAGCGCGTCGTGTCGCGGCTGTTCAACTTGGCCGTTCCGCCCCAGTTTCTCTCGGCTTACGAAGCAGGCGAGGTGGACTATATTCCCGTGACCAATCAGGCCGAGATCAACCGGATCAAGGCCGATCCGGTATTGCGTGAGCAGCTCAACGCCTACACGGACTTCGCCACGTATTATCTGATGCTGGACACGTACAATCCGCCTTTCGATGATGTGCGCGTGCGCAAAGCCTTCGCCCATGCCATCGACGTCGACGCCATCATGAAATCCGCCATGCGGGACGTCGGTCTGCCGGCTTCCTCCATGTTGCCGCCCGGGTTCCCGGGTTCCAACTCGGAGGCATTGGCCCCGCTACAGCGGTTCGAGCCGGATTTGGCGCGACGCTACCTCGCCGAGGCCGGCTATCCCGGCGGTCAGGGTTTTCCGGAAGTGAACATCTGGTTGCGCGGAGAAGCCGCGAACATCCGGACGGCCGCGGAGGCCGTGCAGGCCATGTTGAATCAGCATCTGGGGTTGGATGTAGGCGTTCGCAACGTGGAGCGCAAGGTCTACCTGGATGCCATGAGCAACCGCGAACTGACCCTTGGCATGGTGCCCTATCAGTATGATTTCATTGATGCGGGCAACCTGCTGACCATCTGGCTTTCCAATGGACGCCATGCGTGGCAGAACGACCGTTTCGAGCGACTGGTTCGCGAGGCCAACGAGCTGGTGGGCGATCCCGATCGGCGCATGGCCATGTACAAGGACGCTGAGCGCATCCTCGTCGACGAAGCCGGGGGCATTTTCCTTTGGTACATCCGGATCAACCAGATGTGGAAACCCTTCGTTCGGGGAGAAGCGCTTGAGCCCAACAAATGGGGCTACAGGGCCTGGCGGGGCGAGCTCATGTCCAATTTGCAGACCGACCTCTACATCACGAAGGACATCGCGAAGGATCCTTCGAAAAACGAACCGGAGCCCTTCCGGTTCTGGCAGTGGCTGACCGGAGACAGCTAAAATGCACAGGCAAGAGCAGCACGCGGCGGAACGATAGACGACCGCGTGCACGTACGGATGTGCACGTACGGATGTACGGCAAGTTTCCGCCAGATCAGTCAAGCCCCAGTATCCCGCCCGCGTCACGGTGAATCATGTTCTCTATCTCTTCTTCCCCGAGCCGGGGCAGGGCCGTACCCTCCAGCATGGCGTTCAGACTGCGCAGGTCGCGGAGCGTATCATCTATCGTGGTGACCGGAAAGTCTGTGCCGAAGAGCAGTTTGTCCCACACGCCATATTCCTGAACGAGCATGAGACTATGATAGAGCTGAAAGGGACGGTAGTGGAGCCCCGAGATATCGGCGTAAACGTTCGGGTGCTTTCGAATGACCGCCACCGTTTCTCCTTCGTACGGATGTCCGAGATGGGCCATGACAATCCGGCAGTCGGGATACTTGATGGCAACCGCATCCAGGTGGCGAGGCAGCGTGCAGTCCAGCGGCGCCTGGTCCACGAACGTGGTTCCGGTATGCAGCAGCACCGGAAGGTTGTTTCGGGTTGCGTAGTGCCATAGGTCGTCCAGCGTGGGATCCTGAGGATAGAATCCGGCGTACATGGGCATCAGCTTGATACCCCGCATGTCCAGGTGCTCCCGCCCTTCGGCCATCTCCTCTCGCCAACCTGCCTGCGTGGGATCCAGCGACAGAAAAGGAATCGTCTGGTCGGGGTAGGCCGCACAGTACGCCGCGACGTAGCTATCGGGTGTCCATAGTCCCGAGCGTTTCGCCTTTCCGCCGAAAACAACCGTTTTCACGGACTGTCCGGCAGTCCGGGCCGAAGCCAGGTATTCCGCGTGCCGGGACGTCAGGTCCAACTCGTAACCCCGCATGCGTATGGCCTGTTCCCGAAAGGTGTCGTTGAAGTGATCGGGATACCGCCAGGCGTGCGAATGCACATCGTAAATCATGTCGATTGCTCCATCGGTGAAATGGGGAAGGCGTTCCGGCACCGTTCATTGATGATTGTCGTATCGTCTCAGCGCGGGCGATCGCCAGGCAATGAGGACGACGGCCGCCAGACAACCGATTCCACCCGTGACCACGGAGAACGGGGCGCCTGCGAGCCCGGCCAGCAAACCGGCTTCGGCTTCGCCGAGCCTGGGACCGCCCGTGACGAATATCATGTTCACCGAGGTCATGCGGCCACGCAGTTCATCCGGCGTCGACAGCTGCATGATGGTATGTCGCAGTACCATGCTGATCGTGTCGAATGCACCGGTCAGGAAGAGCGCCGCGAAGGTGAGCCAGAAACTGGTCGACACCCCGAAGACCACGGTAGCGACCGCATACCATGCCACGGCCTTGAACAGGAGCCGACCCTGACCGGATATCACGGGGAAAGTCGACATCACTGCCCCGGTCAATGCGGCGCCTATCGCGGGGGCCGCCGCGAGCAGGCCGTATCCGCGTTCCCCCACGCCCAACACCTCTGTGGCGAAAATAGGCAACAGCGAGGTTGCGGAAGCGAAAAACGTGGCGGCGAAATCCAGAATCATGGCCGAACGGATAATCGGCGACCGACGGATGAACCGGAGCCCATCGCCAGCCGCCGCGAAACTTATCCTCGTTGCGCTCCCGATACTTCGATTGCCTGAACGCATCATCAGAATCGGAACGACCATGAAGACGAAGGAGACCGTATTGATCCAGTAGACGGCCGCGATGGAGCCCGTCGCCAGGACCAGCCCGGCCGCGCCAGGTCCGGCAACCGAAGCGACATGGGAGGCCGTAATGTTGACGCTCATCGCATTGGCGAGATGACGTCGCGCTACCAGGTTGGGTACCATGGCGTTCTTGGCCGGATTGCTGAAACAGCCGACTCCGGCGCTAATGGCGGTGATCACGTACAGCGCGGTGGCTGAATCCTGCCTGGACCAGGTAATCCATGCCAGTGCGGTGCTGATCAGCGCAAGGCCGCATTGGGCGATGAGCAACACGCGGCGACGGTCCTGGGTGTCGCTGACCACCCCGGCGAGCGGAGATAGGACCACGATTGGTACGAGTCGTATAAGCGCCATCAAGCCAAGGGCATACGCGGATTCGGTCAACTGGTACATATGCCAAAGAACGGCGGTTTGCTGCATACGGGATCCGGTGAGCGATACGACCTGGCCGGACCACAGGAGCCGGAAGTCCCGGTACTGGAGCGCTGGAAATCGATCTCGGAAAATGCGCAGGGGAAGAGACATGACGAAGCTGAAGATACCTGACAGACCGGTACTGTCAAGGTCGCTGCCGGGCAGTCTACCACAGGATAATGGTCTTGACACCACGTTGCCGGACCTGCTATCAT
The DNA here is from genome assembly GCA_965200485.1 of bacterium. Taxonomy (GTDB): domain Bacteria; phylum JAAXHH01; class JAAXHH01; order JAAXHH01; family JAAXHH01; genus JAAXHH01. The sequence goes on along the minus strand of CBDAUD010000002.1, from coordinate 632,319 downwards.
GCGCGTGGCGCGAAGGTGCCTGCCGAGACGATCCGCCACCGGGGACCGTCGTAACGAAGCCCCCCTATTGAAGCGCCTTGCCGAAAGCAGGCATGTCGTAATGAAGCCACCGCAGTAAAGTACACCCCAACGAGGCTGGTTACGTGCTGTACATCAAGGAAAAAGAAGTAGGCGAATTGCTTTCAATGAACGATGCCGTCCACGCCGTCGAAGCGGCATTCAATCGGCTCGGAGCGGGATCGGCGGTCAACATTCCACGGTCCAGGGTACGGCTGCCCGGCCATACGCTCCACGTGATGTCCGGCGGCATACCGGAACTGAATCTCACCGGGTTGAAGGCCTACACCACCACGCGACACGGCGCACGGTTCGTTGTGCTGCTATTCGCGGCGGACACGGGTGAGTTGCTGGCCGGCATCGAGGCCGACCGGCTTGGCCAGATGCGCACGGGAGCCGCAAGCGGCGTGGCTACGAAATACATGGCGCGGGAAGACGCGGCCAGCGTGGGAATCATTGGCACAGGATGGCAGGCCCGCAGCCAGCTGGCGGCGGTCTGCGCGGTACGCGAGGTGACCTCTGTAAACGCCTACGGGCGGGATCGAACCCGAAGGGAAGCCTACTGCCACGAAATGAGCGAAGTCCTGGGCATACCGGTCCAACCCGCCGATTCAGCCCGGGCATGCGTGGAAACGGCTGATATCGTGATTACCGTCACCAGCGCGGCACGACCCGTGCTGGAAGGCGCCTGGCTGGCGGCGGGAACCCATGTGAACGCCGCGGGTTCCAATGCACTCATCCGAAGCGAAATCGATACCGAGGCGGTTCGGCGCGCCGCGGTCGTTGCCGTCGATTCAAGGGAGCAGGCCAAGATGGAATGCGGTGACCTGCTCGAATCCGTGGAAAAAGGATGCCTCCAGTGGGATCGCGTTCATGAGCTCGCGGACGTGGTTGCAGGGAATGTGCCGGGTCGCAGGGAATCGTCCGACATTACGCTCTTCGAATCGCAGGGACTGGCCGTAGAGGATATTGCCGTGGCCGCCGTCGTCTACGAACGGGCGAAAGCCGAAGGCGCTGGCGAAGACCGAAGGCGCTGACGATACAGTGCACCGGATCGGGTGAAGACCCTCGCGCCTACCTGCGCTGGGAACCCGTCCTTTCCCAGTACGCCTTCGCGCCAGCCCGGATCCAGTGGTCGTACACCGTGAAGAAGAACTTGACGCCGATCTCGGCGTGCGCCTCGAAAGTTTCGTCCCCCACGAGCGATCCCGCGTTCCGGCCGGCCGCGACGATTCGCGCCAGCGTGTCGGATACCACCTTCTTCACCTCGGGACGATACATCTCTCCGGGATATCCCATGGTTTGCGCCAAGTCGCCCGGGGCCACGAAGAAGACGTCGATATGGTCCACGGCGAGGATTTCGTCCAGACGCTCCACGGCCTCGATTTCTTCGATGAGGACGATGACGAGGATCTCGTCATTCACCTTCGCGATGAATTCGCGATTCCCGGTGCCGTAGCCGCGACGATTGAAGTACATCCCCCGCATGCCCGCCGGCGCAAACCTGCTGGCGCGAACCACGCGTTTCGCCGCCTCGGCGCTGCTCACGTGGGGGACGACCAGCCCGCTGACGCCGCAATCCAGCGTTCGGCCGATCAACCCGGTCTCGTTGGCATGCACCCGCATCACAGAGGCCATGTTCCACAGATCGCAGGCACGCGATACGTCCCCAATCCGGTCGAACGTAATATCTCCGTGTTCCCCTTCGATCCAATAGCCGTCGAATCCGAACTGCCCCATGAAATCGATGGTATTCGCAGTATGGCTGTGGCCGCCTACCACGTGGGCGACCTCGCCGGATCTTAGTTTTTCCAGTACCCTGTTTCCTCGCATTGGCTGCAATCTCCTTTACGAAATCCGGCAGAAACGTGCTTCCTCAACCATTCGGCACGCCGATTTCCATTCGTGGACGGCCGGTTTGCACAGGCGCCAATTCTGAACGGGAAACCTGCACGGGCGCCGGCCTGCACAAGTTAGATCGCGCAACCTCAATGACAAGGCTTTTCTTCCAAACCGAAACCGGCTTTCCCAGGCGCGTCACCGGGAATCCGTCCCCCTGCCCCGGCACTACGGCGCTGATCGTATCGCCTTGACACCACCGAGGCGCGCTTGTAGTATAAGCCGTTGTCGTACCGTGATCTGCCGCGTCCAATCACCCTTGCCAGGACTGCCCATGACCGCCTCATCCATACATCCTATCAGCGCAGCGGAAGCGGCCTATTGGTCGGATATTCGGAAACAGTTCTACCTGATGGACGACGTGACCTATCTGCAGGGAGGGACGGTGGGGCCCTCCGCCCGCCCGGTCGTCGAACGGATCACCGGCTTGTTGCCGGAATTCGAGGCGGATCCCCTGGGCCGCGTGCAAGGCGACGTACTCGGTCCCCTGGTCGAGCAGTCCAGAGAAAAGCTCGCCCGCTTCGTGGGGACTACGCCGGACCGGATCGCGCTCGTTCTGAATACGACAATGGGCATGAACATACCAGGGCAGGGGTTGATCTGGGAACGGGGCAGCGACGTGCTCCTGAGCGACCAGGAGTATCCCGCCGTACGCGCGCTGTGGGAATGGCTGGCCGAAAGAGACGGACTGAACTTGAACTACATTTCGTTGCCCATCCCGCCTTCCTCGCCCCGGGACATCATTGACGCCTACGAAGCCGGACTCACGGAAAAGACCCGCGTGGTGATTTTCAGCCACGTGTACTTCACAACCGGGCTCGTTGCCCCCATCAAGGCGCTCACGCGCCTGGCGCACGCCCGGGGCGCCGTAGCCATGGTGGATGGAGCGCACGCGGTGGGCATGGTTCCCCTGGATCTTTCCGATGTCGGGTGCGACTTCTATTCAAGCAGCTGCCACAAGTGGCTGCTCGCGCCCAAGGGCGTGGGATTTCTCTACATGGACGCCAAGTACCAGAACAGGATACGGCCCCTGATCATCGGCCACAACATGCGCGAGACGGAGGAGGCCAGCCGGTACGATGTCAACGGAACGCGGGACCGGACCCACCATGCCTGTCTGGGAGAGGCTATTGACTACCAGCTGGAGATTGGATGGGAGGAACGGATCCGGCCGTACTGTCTCGGCCTTGCCCGGTACCTGAAGGCGCAGGCAGTCGAGCGGATCCGCGGTGCCCGGCTTACCATACCCATGGACGAATCCATGTCCGGCTTCATATCCGGTTTTACGATTGACGGCATCGATCTTCCGAAGGTTTGCGAATATCTGGCGAAGGACTATAGAATCGAGGTCACCGCCGTCGGGGCCAACGACCTCACCTTTTTCAGAGTGTCCACCCACTTCTACGATTCCTACGACGACCTGGACCGGTTCATCAACGCGGTAAACGAAATCATCGCCAAGCATCCGGACGTTCATCTGAATTGAGCGTAGCCATGCCCCGCCCCAGATCACTGCTGCCCGGCCCCATCGATATATGGGAGGAAACCCTGCAGGCGCTGAGCGAGCAGGTACTCCCGCATTACGGCGAGGACTTCGGTCCCGTCTACGATGGAACCGTATTGATGCTCAGGCGCGTTTTCCAGACCCGCAACGACATCATCATCATGACGGCCCCGGGGTCGGGCGCGCTAGACGCCGGCCTCGGCAGCCTCTTTCAGCCCGAAGAGCAGGTAGCGGTGGTTACCAACGGACCCTTCGCCGACCGGCTCGTTGAAATACTCAGGGCCTTCCGGTGCGAGGTTATTGCCGTTGACGACCCGTGGGGCGAACCCGCCGATCCAGCCAGGATGCGAAACGCGCTGGAGCGGCATCCCGCGGCGGCCGGGCTGGTCGTGGTCGCCAACGATACCGGTACGGGCGTCCGGAATCCGCTGGCGGCGTACGCCGACCTGGCCCGGGAATTCGACCTGCCCTTTTTCGTGGACGGCGTGTCTGCTCTGGGCGGGTATGACATTCCCGTAGACGCACTGGGCATCGACGTGGCCGTGACCTCTTCTAACAAGGCCCTGGAAACCGCGCCGGGCCTGGGCATTCTTGCGGTCAGCGACCGGGCATGGGACCTCATACGGACGAAGGACAGCGCGCACCGGGGCTGGTACTACGACCTCGCCGTCTGGAAGCGGGCCTCCGAATCTTCGGGCGAACATCCCTATCCGACAACGCAGGCGAGCAGCCTGATCGTCTCCCTGCACGCCAGCCTCAAACGGATCTTGCATCGCGAAACCCTAGAGGGTCACTGGGCCCGGTACGCCTGGGCCCAGGCGGTCGTTCGCGCCGGATTGTCTGCGGTCGGATGCACGCCCATCGTGGCGGAATCCGCCGCTTCCTTTACGGTGACCACCTTCCGGGTCCATCCGGACGTTTCCAAAGCGGAGGCGCTGCGCACCTATCTGCTGCGCAATCACGGTTTTCTGGTGGCCAGGCCATAGGTGCGTTTACCCGCGACACCCTGCGTGTCGGACACATGGGCAAAGCCGGTTCGCGTGCGTATATCGAGCCGTTCCTGCTCGGTGTGGAGGACTTTTCCGTTCCGTCATGCAGCACGATCTGGCGCCGGGATGCAGCCTGGCGGCATTGCGGCAGTCCAAAGCCTGTTTCTAGGGATCCCTGTCCGGTGGCTTGCTGGTCAGCACCGTGTCCGCGAGGGACTGGTCGAGCGGGTACTGGTCCGATGTCCGGTAGTACTGCAACAAATCGCGGGCGACGGCATTCAGCGGATCGGCATGCTGGAAGTGGTCGGGCAGCGGCTTCGGGTGGTACAGGACGTTCAGGAGGGAACGGATGGGTATCGCCGTCGGCGAGATGGCCGGTGCGTAGGTGATCTGATGCTCCGATTTGCGAGAAAGCAGTCCGGAATCCACATAGGGCGATAGCATCGCGTCCAGTACATTCTCCGGAGCGCCGGTCTGACTGGAAAGCCGGTCCAGCCGGGTCGGCTGGCGCTCTTCCACGAAATTGCGCACGATGTAGAGGAACGCGAGGACATTGATGTAGTTCCGAAGCACCGTCCCGTGGACCCGTTCCGACTGCTGCCACTCCATGATGCCCACATTTTGAATCGAGTAGGCCAGGACCGCCCCCAGCAAGAGAATCACCCAACCCAGGTACAACCAGATCAGAAACAGCGGCAGGGCCGCAAAACCCGCAAACAGAATCTCCCGTGCCCCCGCCTGCGTCGTGTCCGATATGAACTGCGCGAAGATCTGGTTAAGCCATATCCAGCCAAGTCCCGAGCTCATGCCCCCAACCAGGGCAGCCCGGATGGATACCGACGTGTTCGGAACCGACCAGATGGTGAGCGAAAAGAAGAGTCCGATCAGCAGGACGGATAGAGGCGAGAAGCCCGCGACCTGTTCGAAATTGGCCAGCATGGCGATACTGTTCGACGAACCCGTGAACGTTACGACGCCTGTTATGATCAACGGACCGACCAAAAGCAGTGCCAGATAGCTGATCAGGCGCTGCCTCCAACTTCGCATGCACCGCACGCGCCAGATGTCGTTGAAGGATTCCTCGATGTTGGCCAGGATACCCAGGACCGCAAACAGGAGAACCACCAGGCCGACGTATCCCAGGGTACCGGTCTGGGCGTTGGCCAGAAAATCCATGATTTTCGTGGCCACGATGTCACCGTTGTTTCCCAGGGGGCTCAACCACTCGCGCAAGGTAGGCTCGAGATTCACATAGAGTCCCAGGCTCTGGTAGAGTGTGAACACGATGGCGAGCAGTGGAACCAGGGCCAGCAGGCTGGAAAACGTCAGCGCCGAAGCGCGGGTCAGCAAGCGGTCTTCCCAGAACTGTTGATACAGAAAGAGCACGGACTTGGCTATACGCACCAGGAGCGCGTGCAGCCGCGACAGACCCCGGGTATTGATCTGCCAGATCTCGCTGCCGATGAACCAGCTCGCCTTGCGTACATGGTGTACGGCATTGGTTATGCTGCGAAGCACGATGAAAATCCTCTCACCCGAGTGAATACGGGTCGCATCCCTGCGGAGTCCGCCGTCATCGGCAGCCCCGTTGACCGCCCTCGTTGATCAAGCAGCTGCGCCGTATCAGCCAGGTCAGGTCAGTTTCGGCAATACGAGTTGCGCAAGGCTCAGCAGAAGGAAAAAGCCGCATATGTCCGTTACCGTCGTGAGCATGGGGCCGGATGCCAGTGCGGGGTCGGTCTTCATCCCCCGGAGCACGAGCGGAATGACCCCGCCCAGGCAAGCCGCGAGCAACGTATTGGCCGCAAGGGCGATCCCGACGATGAGCCCCAGGTAGGGATTGCCCTGCCACAACAGCGCGGCGCCGGCGAGCAACGTACCGAGCGCCAGCCCGTTCATGAGGCCGACGGTGGCCTCCTTGAAGAGGACGCGCAAGATCTCCCGAGGCCGCACGAAACCCAGAGCCAGTTCCCGAATACTTACCGCGACCGCCTGGTTGCCCGAACATCCGCTCATATCGGAGATGATCGGAAGAAAGACCGCCAGCATGATCGCCTTTTCCAAGGTGTCCTGGTAGAAGGCGATGACGCTTGCGGCCAGGATATTCAGGACGACGTTCATGCTGAGCCAGGACAGCCTTCTCCTCGCCCTTTTCACGACGGACATGCTGCGCAGTTCCTCGCCGCCTATAATGCCGCTGGTCTTGCGGAACTCGCTTTCGGTCTGTTCCGTCAGTTTCACCTGCACATCCGAAGCGCGCACCACGCCGACCAGTTCCCCGCTTTCATTGATGGCCGGAAGTCCCAGGTAGGTGTGGGTTTCGAACAGGCCGCGCATTTGTTCAAGCGGCGTGAGCACCTCGACACTTACGGGATCTGTCGACATGATTTCCGTGAGTTGCTGGTCAGGCCGGGCCATCAGCACGTCGCGCAAACGCAACACGCCCGACAGCTTCGCGCTGTCCAACACGTACAGGTACTGCACGTCGTATTCGGCGTATTCCTCGTGTTTTTCCCTCAGATCCTCGATCACTGCCTGTACAGTGTGGTCGCCTGGAAAGGACACGAACTCGGTCAGCATGATCCCGCCGGCCGTTTCGTCTGGATACTGAAGCAGTTGGCGGACTTCGGCGGCCGTTTCGTTTGACATCGCCTCGAGAATGGCTTCCGCCTTCTCATCCTCGAGGCCTCCAAGCAGATCGGCCTGGGCGTCGCTGTACATACGGTCCACGATCGCCGCGGCTTCTGTGGGCGGAAGATCCTTGATCAAGTCCACCGCCTGGACGTCCTCGATGAGATGGATCAGTTCGGCCGCCTCCTGGGGGGACAGGAGGCCGAGAAGCCGGGTGTGCTCGTCCTGGCTCAGACGCGAAACAGCCAAGGCGAGCTCGGTCGCTTTAAGCGACCGGATGTATGCAGACAACACATTCCTTGCACCGGCCTGGATGAGCGCCTGAAGATTCTGCCAAGGTTCCCGGCGGAGGGGACTTGTGACATCCATACTCATGTCGCCTTCATCGCGGTGGCGCGACGGTTCGCGGGGACTCCCGGCGGACGGAACCTCCTGAAACGGCCACGCGATCAGGCTGTTCCGACTCCTCCGAAGCGAGTACTTCGACGTACGCCTCGTAGTATTTCTTGATGTTCCTGACATAGTGCACCGGTTGCCCGCCGCGACAAAACCCGTACCGGGCCCGTTGATAGTACTCGGGCTTGGACAGCAGCAGCATGGCTTCCTCGACATGTCCGAACCACTGGGTTGGATCCTTCCCGAGCTCTATGGCCAGGCGTCGGGCGTCCAGCAGATGTCCGTAGCCGGCATTGTAGGATGCGAGCGCGAAATGTATGCGGGACTGCATGGGCAACTTGGGATCGAACCGCTGTATGAGATGATCCATGTATTTCACGCCGGCGTGGATGCCCTGCTCGGGGTCCTCCAGCTCGGTGAATCCCATCTGTTCGCCCGTGGCCGGCATCACCTGCATGAGCCCTCGCGCGCCGACCCAGCTGACCGCGTTGGGATCGAACCTGGATTCCTGGTACATCTGCGCGGTGATCAGCCGCCAATCCTGGCCGTAGTGTCCGGCGTATTTCTTGACGTGGTCGTCGAAGGGAGACAGCTGGCCGCTCACGTCTACCCGCAAAGAATCACGGGACTTGCCGATCGTACGCAGATTCTTGAAGTACTTCTTGCGCATCAAGTTGAAGAACAGCCCCCGCTTTTCCAACATGATGTACTGATCAAGGGCTGCAAGGAGCGCGGGGTTGTTTCCGCGCACCGCCCAGCCCAGTGAAGTCGGCTTTATGGGAAACGCGGCCTTCAGGTTGCGGCCATAGGCCTGTTCCACTTCCAGCAGGTTGGAATCTGCCACCGTCACATCGTAGACGCCGTTCTCCACGCCGGCCATGATCTCCTCCGTCTCGACGTCGTCTGGCAGTTCCACAATATCGATTCCCGCGATGGAATCGGCGACCGCCTCCAGCGTAGCCCGAAACGACGAACTGCGCCGGACATGGATCTTGCGTCCCACCAGGTCGTTGAAACCCGAAACGCCCTCTTCGGTCGCGCGGACCACCACGAGTTCGTCCACCTCGTTGTAGGGCATCGTGAACGTCGCCTGGGCCTTTCGTTCTTGATTGATCGTCATGGCCGCCGCGACGATGTCTCCTTTTCCCTCGTTCAGGTATTCCATCAGCTCGGCGTGGCTGTCCGGTATGACGATCTCCAGCCGAAGTCCGTTCCGGTCGGCGAATTCATGCAGGAGTTCGTACTCGAAGCCAACCTGCATCCCGCGGTGGATGAAATAGGTCAGGGCGTTGTTTCTCGTGATCATGCGCAGCCTGCCGCGCTTCTTCAGCCCGTCCAGATCGTCCGTGAAAACATCCTCCCGCGCACGCGCGATCTGACCGGCCAGCAGAATCTCGTCCACCCTTTCCTTGAGCTCCGTGTCGTCCGGGCGGATCAACAGCATGACCGGGCGGTTTTCGGCCAGCGCCATCGGTGCGGCCAGGTTGTCGTATTCCGAATCAACGGCATGCCAGAGATTGTCGTCGCACATCGTCGCCTGGTATTCGTTGCGGGAGACGGCATGGATGATCTGTTCCGTGGTCATGGTCTCCGGGACCGTGCGTATCTGGAGTTCCGGCACCTCTTTCTGCAGATCAAGCAGCGTCTGATGATACGAACTGGAGGGGCGAACGGCGATCTCCATGCCGGCCAGATCTCCGATTTCTCCGGGCACGGCGTCGTCTGCGGGCACGACAAGGTACTCATCGACATAGCAGTAAGGCACCGAAAAGGCGGTCCGGTCCCTGCGATCCGGCGTTTCCGTCAGATTGGCCGCAACAAGGTCGCCTTCGCCCTGGAGCAGTTTCTCGACCATCGAGGCGTGATCGACGGCGGGAACGAGTCTGAGCTCCAGTCCCAGGTTCTCCGCCACGGTTCTGGCTATATCCTGGTTGAGCGTGACGGGTTCCGCGTTCCGGGGCATATGGGTCATGGCATCCGGGCGTACGATCACGCGGAGCACGCCGCGTGACTGGAGTTCCGGCAGGTCCCCGGTGTATTTGGGCGGCTCCTGAATGCCGGTGCATCCGCAATGGATGGTGGTCATCCCGAGGCATACCGCCGATAGCAACAGCATACTGGCACGAGTCGACACGCATCTCCTCCTGCAGGTTGCAAGTTCCATCCTTGCCAAGAAAGCTCCGTTCGGTCTCCGCAACTGGACAGACGGCAGACCTTTCGTTCAAGACCGATACCTTGCAATTATGCAACTACGCGCGTATTTCGACAAGTATTTTGCCCGGAAGGTTGGCCGCAGCGGGTGGGAATCACGCGCATGCGGCCTGGTGAGGCGTTCAGATGGTCGGGGATGCACCGAGATGGTCGGGGACGCGCGCAGACTGCGAAGCGCTCAGACGGTCACGCGCTCCAGCCAGGCCCGGTCCACGTCGAGCCCGAAACCGGGGGCGTCGCCTGGCGTCAGGTAGCCGTCTTCAATCACGGCGGTACCGGGCAATTCAACCATGTCCGCAAGGGGCACGCCGGGCGGAGACACCCCGGTGGAGCGTTCTCCCCAGCGCGCCGCGGGCATGGCGAAGACCAGGTGCTGGCCGTAAGGGTCGTTCATGGCGCCGTGCGGGGCAACGGTCAGGCCTGCAGCCTCGGCGACATGGCAGATACGGACCGCAGCGGACAACCCGCCGCACCACTTGACATCCGGCTGGAAGACATCCACCAGCCGGTGCTCCGCGGCGTAGAGAAACGGTTCGGCGAGATACCAGTGTTCGCCGGTCGCCAGTCCCTGTCCGGGCAAGCGCTGACGAACGGCGGCGAATCCGCTCAGATCGTTCGGCATAAGGTAGTCTTCAAGCCACTTCAACCGGTAGGGACGGAGCGTCTCGCCAAGCCGCACGGCGTATTCCACGTCCAAGGCCATCCAGCAGTCGAGCATCAGTTCGATGTCGTTGCCGATCGCTGTACGCGCCTCCGCCACCATCTCCTCCGCCCGGTTGATCCCGTCGATGCCATCGTCGGGGCCGTAGGGCAGGGGTAGTTTCACCGCCTTGAACCCGAGTTCGAGGTACCATTCGATGTCGAATCCCGTGGCATAGCAAGGGATACGGTCCTTTTGCGGTCCGCCCAGCAGCTCATATACCGGCCGGCCGAGCAGTTTTCCCTTCAGATCCCACAGCGCCAGATCCACGGCGCTGATGGCAAAACCGGTCACGCCCTGGCCGCCGTAGGAGGCGCTCGCGCGGACCATCAGATCGTAGCACTTTTCCGTCGCCATGACGGACTGCCCCGTCAGCAGCGCCCGGAAATGTTCATTGATCACGGCAAGGACGGGACCGCTCTGGGTCGTCAATCCCAGCCCGAACGTGCCGTCGTCCGCTTCCGCGATACACGCCACCATTTTCCAGACGGGTCCCGCAGTGGAACGTTTGCCCCGGTACTCGGGATACCGGTCCATGGGACCGGCCGGCTGGCGGCCTTTTCTTTGAAGCGACGACTTTGCGGCTTTTCTGGCCCTGGACAGGTCTACGGTGAACGCGTGGATATTCCGTATGTTCATTTCGCTATGGCTCCTTGAAGCGCCTGGCCCCAGCTTCTGCCGTCTCGCTCCTGCCGCTTCTCCTGTGCCGCCTCGCCTGTGCCGCTTCTCCTGTGGCGCCTCGCCTCTACCGCCTCACTGCCCGTCCTTCACGATGTCCTTGACATGGTTGTAGTGCGCGGTTTCGATCAGTTCCAGCGTTTCGGGGGCAAGCACGGCTTTGACTTCGTCCGGAAACGGCATGGGAAGGCCGGCGTGCTGCGGTTTGTAACGCAACACAAGAATACGCCGGATTCGGTCCTGGGGCCGCCATTCGAGGATGCCGTGGGTCATCAGTTCCGAAGTCACGATGATGTCGCCCGCCCGGGGAGTAATATTGACCACGCCCGGAGCGAGATCCTCCACGCCGTGCATGAGTCCGTTGTTGAACAGGTTCTCCGGACGCGGGAAATTCGCCTTGTGGGATCCGGGCAATACGATGAGACCGCCATCGCCGGGAAGTACATCGTCCAAATAGGGAAACACGATGATATCGTCGCAATAGATCCGCCCGTGGTGCGTCTCGTAGCGGGTGCTCTCCCAGCCGAATCCCTCCCTCGCACAGTGGAGTCCGCCCACGGCCGATTCCCCCGGCCGGTCCACCTGGAGGGTGCCGCTGATCAGCCGGGGCTTGTCGTTGGTGAGTTCCCGGACGATGGGCCAGATGGATGGATGGCGGGTCAACGCCTCGAGCGACTTGTCGAAGGCGAACCCGTGAAGATACCGCTTGCCGTCCACCCCGAAACCGGCCGGCAGGCGGTCCTCCGGTGTGTCCATGTACCTGGCCGACGCGCTTTGACAGGCCGCGAGCTCCTGCGGCGAAAGCGCGTTCTCGATGTGCAGGCAGCCGAACACGTCGAACAGATACCGTTGTTCCGGCGTCATCATGCCTTGCTCCTTCTGATTCCGCTTATGCCTGTAATACCTGATAGCCGTTTTGCCTGATTCCCATGCAACAATCTGCCTTCCGCCTGCGGCGTCTTCGGCTTTCTATTGTTCAAGGTGGCGTAGAATCGTCATTATACGTCGAACTCCGCCAAAAGACCATCCAATCGCTGGATGAACCGACCGCGACTCGCGGCGGGTAGGTTATGGATACGCGCCACCATCTTGCTGAGATTTGCCTCGGAACGGTCCGGCCGATGCGGCGGCTCGAAAATCGTAACGTCGGCCGCCGAATATCCCGGGTACCCCGTCACACTTGGCGCCGCATACAAACCGTGTCTGAACCGGGACAGATTCCGGTTCTCTGCGAAAATCGCGCAGGCGTCTCTCAGGCAGCGCGGCAGATGAGTCGGGCTTGAGACAAGCACAATCCGGTCGACACCTTCGTCGACAAACACACGACCGGCACGCGCGATTTCTTCGCGGGTATTTTGTGACTCGGTGTCTAGACGCAACACGGATTCGACCTGTTCTCTATATCGCCCGGCGATTTCTGGATCTCCCAAATCGGGCAGAACGTGCGCAAAAATCGAAAATTCGGCAAGTTCGTCGAATCTTTCCCGCAGCAGGCGGACCGTTGCCTCGGATTCCAGCAGACCGTTCTTGCTGGACGCGCCCGAACCGAAGACCATCACTTCAGCCTGCTCGCACAACGCGGCAAACACCCCCATGGGCACCCGGCCCGTCCGGTCCGGCGGTTCTCCCCAAGCCACGGACTCCCACTGTTTGGCGTTCAGATTGTATCCGTGAACGAGGACGCCCGTCTTTGGGCGAACGAGCGGGGCGGACAGGTTGGTTTTTGTGGGAGTGCGCATGCTTGATGTTTGGTTCTATTTGCGCGGATTTCTTACTTGAATGGTTTCCGGTATTCTGTATTGACATATTAGATCGAAACGTATATAATTCATTGATCCCGTATCACACCGCCCACTCCGCTGACAGCGCTTCCGCCTGTTCGAGCACGGTCTTCGTCGCCTTTTCCGCTTTGTCGGGCGGGTAGCCGTGCTTGCGGAGGATGCGTTTGACGAGCAAGCGCAGGTTGGCACGGATATTTTCGCGCAGCGTCCAGTCTATTGTGACGTTGCCGCGCACCGCATCGACCAGTTCGCGCGCGATCTTGCGGAGGGTTTCATCCCCGAGCACCCGCACGGCGCTGTCGTTGGTTTCCAGTGCGTCGTAAAAGGCGAGTTCGTCCTCGGACAGGCCCAGCTTCTCGCCTCGGGCGCTGGCCTCGCGCACTTCGCGGGCGAGCCTTATCAACTCCTCAATCACCTGCGCGGCCTCAATGGCCCGGTTCCGATAGCGATTGAGTGTTTGTTCCAGCATTTCTGCGAAGGATCGCGCCTGAACCACGTTCTTGCACCGCCTAGTCGCGAGTTCGCCTTTTAACAACTTCTGAAGGAGCTCGACCGCAAGGTTGCGATGAGGCAAATCTTTTACTTCATCCAGAAACTCGTCCGACAGGATCGATATATCGGGCTTGTCCAGTCCGGCCGCCGCAAAGATATCGATCACCTCTTCCGACGCGACTGCCCGCGAGACGATTTGACGAACGGCATAATCTAGCTCCGCCGCCGACTTCGTGTCCTCCGCGTTTCCTTTGGCGAGTACGGACCGAACAGTCTGGAAGAAGGCCAGGTCGTCGCGGATGGCCGCGGTTTTTTCGTGTGGGACCGCGAGCGCGAACGCCTGGCAGAGTTCGCGCACCGCTTGGAGGCAACGATTCTTGCCGTTCTCCTGGGACAGGATGTGTTCCTGCGCGGCCGGCAACAGACTCACCCGTTCAGTCGGTGTTCCGTCGATCCAACCCGCATAATCAAAGCCGTGAAACAGGCCGCGGCAGATCTCGTATTTCTCCTGCATCACCGCAACGGCTTCGGACTGGTCGAGCGCGGTCTTTCCCCGGCCGCCGCTCTCGGTATAAGTCGCAAGCGCTTGCTTCAATTCGTGCGCCAGGCCGAGATAATCGACAACCAGCCCGCCCCCCTTGTCGCGAAACACCCGGTTGACGCGGGCGATCGCCTGCATCAGCCCGTGGCCGCGCATCGGTTTGTCGACATACATCGTGTGGAGACTCGGAGCGTCGAACCCGGTCAGCCACATGTCGCGCACCAGGACGACGCGCAACGGATCGCCGGGGTCCCGGAACCGCTTGGCCAGATGCTCGCGCCGCGGCTTGTTGCGGATATGGGGTTGCCAGTCCGGCGGGTCGGAAGCGGCGCCCGTCATCACGACCTTGATCTCGCCTTCCTCGTCGTTATCGTTCGCCCAGTTGGGTCGCAAACGAACGAGCTCGCGATAGAGGTCGGTACAGATGCGCCGGCTCATACAGACGATCATCGCCTTTCCGCGCATCGCTTCGAGGCGTTTCCCGAAATGCGCGACAATATCCTTGGCGACAAGGGCGATCCGCTTTTCTGCGCCGACGATGGCTTCGAGCTGCGCCCACTTGGTCTTGAGCTTCTCCTTGCGCTCGAGCTCCTCGCCCTCGGTGGCTTCCTCAAATCCGGTGTCAATGTGGGGTTTTTCGCTTTCGTCAAGCGTCAGGCCGGCGAGGCGGTTCTCGTAATAGATCGGGACGGTTGCGCCGTCTTCCACCGCGCGTTGGATGTCGTAGATGCTGATGTAGTCGCCGAATACGGCGCGGGTGTTGGCGTCCTGTAGCTCGATCGGCGTGCCAGTGAAACCGACGAAGGAGGCCTTGGGCAGGGCGTCGCGCATGTGACGGGCGAAGCCGTCGATGAAGTCGTACTGGCTGCGGTGCGCCTCGTCGGCAATCACCACGATGTTGCGGCGATTCGACAGCGCCGGATGGCGGTCGCCGCGTTCTTCGGGAAAGAACTTCTGAATGGTGGAAAATACCACACCGCCCGACTCGACCGCAAGTTTGCGGCGAAGGTCCGCCCGGCTATCCGCCTGGGTGGGAGACTGGCGAAGGAGATCCTGGCAGCGCGCGAAGGTGCCGAAGAGCTGATTGTCGAGATCATTGCGGTCGGTCAGCACGAGGATGGTCGGGTTCTTCATCGCCGGTTCGCGGACGATGCGCCCGGCGTAGAAGGCCATGGTCAGGCTCTTGCCGGATCCCTGGGTGTGCCAGACGACGCCGATGCGCCGGTCTCCCGGATCGCCGCCGGGCTTGCGTCCGGGCTCGTAATGCCCGTCTCCGCCCTCGCGCACTTGATGCGGTTCGGCGGCTCGCAGGGTCTCGTAGACGGCCATCTCCACAGCGTGGAGCTGATGATAGCCGGCAATCTTCTTCGCGAGTTTCCCGCCGCCATCGTCCTCAAAGAGGATGAAATCGCGTATCAGCGAGAGGAAGCGTCGCGGTTCGGCGACGCCCGCCAGCATGACCTGCAACTCCGGCGACGTGGGGTCGGCCAGCGCCTCGCCGGTGATCGTCCGCCAAGGCTTGAACCATTCCTTCCCGGCCGTCAGCGTTCCGATGCGCGCCGCCACCCCGTCGGAAGCGATGAGCGCAGCGTTGAAGGAGAAAAGCGACGGCAACTCCGCCTTGTAGGTCTGGAACTGGCCCCATGCCGTCCAGACGGTCGATTTTTCGTCCGCTGGGTTTTTCAGCTCGATCAGTCCGAGCGGCAGCCCGTTGACGAACAACACAATATCGGGCCGCCGCTTCTGCTTGTTCTCAATGACCGTGAACTGGTTCACGGCCAGCCAGTCGTTGTTGGCGGGGTTGTCGAAGTCGACGATGCGGGCCTGCGCACCGCGGATCGCTCCGCCGGCGTCCCGGTATTCGACTGTGACACCGTCGACGATCATGCGATGTACGGCGCGGTTGCGGACTTCCAGTGTCGTCCCTTCGGGCCGGGTCAGCTTGCGAAAGGCATCTTCGAGCGCCGAGGCGGGAAGTTTTGGTTTTAGCCTGGCCAGCGCATCACGAAGCCGCTGTTCCAGCACGACTTCCCCGTAGTTCGTGCGCTCCGGGTCGGCCGTGTCCGGTTCGATTTCCGGACCGTGGACAACGGTCCAGCCAAGGTTTTCAAGCCATTCGCGGGCCGCGTCTTCGACTTCGGATTCGGTGAATTTGGCCATTAGGCCACGGCTCCTCGACTGCCCAGTACGAACATCGCCGGTTTGCAGTTCACCCGCAACCTCCTCAATGTTCGCGACCTTCTAGGTCACGCGGCCAATTCATCCCGTACTTCATCACGGGCCGACCATGAAACAGGGCGTATGCCATACTTACGCATCGCATCCTGCGCGTTTTCGGACACTGTTTTTTCTGAATCATTCAGAATTGCGAAAGCGCGAGTTTCCGGGGTGCGCACCTCTTTGGTGTCAAACCAGGAAAATGCCATCGCCTGCGCGGCCTCTCGGTTCGGGCGATTGATTGCACGCAGGACACGCTCGGGTAGCGCCTTCGACTTCGGTATGACGAAGTCGAAAACGTGATCGTAACCACTCTTGCCCGTGAATTTCACACCAGGCGTGTAACGGATTTCGGAAAGATCGAGCCACGCTACAACGTCTTCATGAAACAAACTCGCGACGGAAGGCGAGGCCAAATAGAAGAGATCGTTAACCGCCAGCATCGCCTGCACAAGATTGTGTTTTTTTAGGGAAAAATTGTCCAATGATGCTTTGACCTGAAGTGTGTTCCCATTCGGTTCCACTCCGAATCCGTTTAGCGTTGCTCTAAAAACGGCCTGGCGTTTTGGGGTATCGATCTTGCATCCCGATAGATCCAGGTCGTCGAGAACGTACCCATCATCCGTCAGTACGAAGCCGCCCTCGGCGCGCTTGGCGTAAATTTGCAGATAGTCGTTATGCCGGTCCAGATAAGGCGTGGTAATCTCGACGCAATCATCGAGTTCTCGAAGGTGTGTTCTTTCCTTCAACCAACTCGAATATTGCTCTACCAACATCTGTATATCCTGCATCATGTGAGTAGCCCTCGTTTGATGATGGGCGGTTTGATGATGTTGCAGTACTGCATGAAATCTTGGAGTGTCAGCCATCGATCACGCAGATTTGGAAAGCTTTCCAGAGAAACCGGACATGCCCATTTGTCACCAAATCCTTCCCGGTAAAGATGCAGGTGAGGCGAGCCGATTTCCTCGCCGTCCGGATTACGATGCGGTGATCCCCCGAAGTCGAGCCGTGCCAGGATAGCGACCTGCCGCCCTCGATTCTGATACGTTCCCTTCGCAAGATTCATTAGACCGCGCCGCACATCAAGGAAGAATCGCTCACGCCCGTCCATGGATACAAGGGGTATCGTAATTTTCCCTCCAAAATCGGGGTAACCCCAGATCTTGTCCTCTGAGATCTGTTTGCCCATCGCCAAAAGCGCGTCGGCTTCTGCTTGGGTGAGGTCAATTTCAGTCATCGTGGAGCGCTGTCGCCCGCTGGCTGGTCTGCAACAAAATTTACGCTTTTCGCTGCGTCGCCAAAGCGAACTTCACCGGAGATAAGTTTGGGGAGGAGGGTGTCGCGGGTTTGGACGAGCGCACGGAATTCTATCAAATTGCCAAGTATCCGCATGAACAAAGGTTCTGCAATAGATTTGAATGCCGCGTGTATCTCAGTCTGAGGCACCACCATTCGAATGCCCCTTATTGACCGTGAATTAACTGCCGTCGCAATCGAGGAAGTGCTAGCCAAAGTTCTGTAGTCAAAGTTCTTCATAAAACAGTAGGTAAACCAATTGCTGACCGGCGTGCTGTTTCCTGAGCCCAAGTGGGCGATTGCTTCGTTTGTATGCATTTCCTTTACCGCAATGGCGACACGTCCAACAGTAAGCTTAAAGCTCACTAGAACAGTCCCTTCCGGCACTACTGGAATACGGTACTGTCTGACGGCAGCTTTCGTTAGATCTTCCTCCGATTTCATCGCAAATGTCTGAATGTCACCCATAGCCTTAATGGAGAGCCAAGTACGTCCGCGACCACATGGCAAGAAATGCTGTTGCTCCTTCCTGGGCGGCGTCCTCCCTATCGTGACGTTGAATAGATCACCCAGATTCCTAACCTCCCACCCCTCCGGCTTGCCCTCATCGTCTAGCGCATCGGGGAACAGATCCCATATCTCCGGCGGCAGGTAGGGCGCGCGGCCTTCCATTTTGGCGCGGGTGGGGCCGAAATCCACGAACCAGTTCTTGAAGATGGCCTGCGCCATCGCTTCCAGCGTCTCGTTCTTCCGACGGTTCAACTCGATCTTGTCGTCCAGCGTTCCCAGGATATGCGCGATCGTAGACTGATTCGATGCGGTCGGCACTCGGACCTTGATCGTTGACAGAGCAGATTGATTGATGAGCGGCTGGCCAGATCCTGATTGACGACCATTCAATTGGAGTGTTTTAAGTAAATAGTAGAGAAATCTTCGCGAATTTTGCCCTTTCGCTACGGCCTTTATCGCATTGTCTGTCACCCAACAGTCCTCGCAGCTGAAATGTAATGAACCACAATACGCGCCGACCCTCCCAATCACGATCGTGCCTGGGGTCGCGTTGGATTGCGCACAGTGCCCAATAACCCCATTCGCGCCATATACCGGTTTGGAAAGTTGATGAGATCGTTCTGGACTGCTTTTGCCATTGCTAAAGGACATTAAATCGCCAAGGCAAGCTGTAGACCATCCGTCAACTTGCGAGCAATTTAATGCATTGTATAACACTACATGCTCCCGCTCAATCTCTTTGCAGAAACGCTCCGGTACATTGTCCCACACGAACAAATCCACGCGAAACGGGAGATTGCTCTCCTCGAACGCCTCCCGCAAGGAAGCGCGACTTGGCTGTCCTGTTCAGGTGTTGCGAGAACTACAAGATCGAGATCAGAGTGCGGGTGCGAGGTCCACTTCGCACGTGATCCGTAGACCCAAACCTTCGTGTCCGGAAGATGTCGGTCAAACAACGAAAGGATCGTCTCGCGTTGCGCTGCCGTGATATCGATGGATGGTTCTATTCCCATACGTCTTGCTCATCGTCTGGTAGAGACCAATCGCACTTTCGCGGATCGCTACGATACACTCTCTATTCGCCGCCGTCCCTCGCCCGCTTGTTAGTCACTTATGACCGAGAAATAAGTTTGTGGGTCACTTTTATCCTGAAAGTAGCCCACAAACTCGATTATGCATCACAAATAACCATCAAAACGCTTATCCCCTTCTATGCTGATGGTTCAGACCGATACTCAATCAGCACTGAGCGACCTGTGATGTCGATAATGCGAATCCAGTACTCGCAACCGTGGGCGTCGGTGAGGCGCAATTCTTCCTCGAACTGAAAATAAACGGGCTGTTGCTTACCCTCGTTGATCGCGATGTTACTCGTGTAGAGATAGGTGCGGTCAACGGAGTCCCGTATAGGATTTAAGCGTCCGGGCAGGCTAGGGATGTGTCCGGTCCCTTCCGGGAAAATCACGGCACCCCCTTGGGAAGCGGATCAAGCTCGACGATCAGCGCACCGTCGGCCAGCATCCATCGTTCCTCGCGGTACGCGGCATATCCGGGAGCGGCGATATAGACCTTCATCGGTAAATCGGTGATATAGAGATCGACATGCGCTTCGCCGTCATGGCCGGTAGTTGCCAGGACCCAAGTCTTGTTCGGGTAGAGCACCAGCAAGGCGACTCCAGGGAGCGGTTGGTCGTTTGCGAGCACGATGACGGACGCGGAGCCCGGGTCTCGTTGATTTGAGGCAGCCAGACCGGTTTGTGACAGACCTTTTTCATCATTCAGTATGATGGTCTCTTCACGCTAAGGTCCTTGTTTAATGATGTGCCGCATTAGCCGGCAGTCCTCGCCCGCTTGTTGGACACTTATGACCGACAAACAGGCTTGTTGGACACTTATTGACTAAAAGCGTCTAATAAGATTGATTGTGAATTACTAACGATCATCCCCATCCACAATTACGAGCAATTCAGGAAATGCCAAGATGGCGGGGCGGCTCCCGTGGCCCCCAACGATTGTCTCCAAGATACCGGCGTCGCATAGCGCGGTTAGCAATCTCCGCGCGGCTCTCGGTGATTGGATGGTCGGGTGAGCTGCGAAGGTTGAACTACGAAAGAGCGGCTGTTTGAATATCCAGTCAAGAACGTGGATGGCGTATCGGGAACGTGTCAACTCCGGAATCCTCCTCTTCAAAGTGTTATACAGAACAAGAATCCCGCGCGCCTTGTCCAAATTGTCTTCAGCCTGTTGCATGACCGCCTCAAGAAAAAACTGACACCAGCCTGTCCAATCGTCGTCCCGCGAAACCGCGTTCAAACGTTCGTAATACGCCGGTCGGCGCGCTTCTAACCAGGCACTGATATAGAACACCGGTGCCCGGATTAGGCCAGCTTGCCACAGGAAGAGCGGTACGAACATGCGTCCTAAGCGGCCGTTGCCATCAAGGAAAGGGTGCAATGCCTCGAACTCGGCATGTAGAATGGCAAGTTGCACGAGCTTGTCTGGCGTCTCGGCATGGATGTCTTGTTCCCATGCGTCCATGCCGGCAAGAAGCTGTTTGGGGCCAATGGGTACAAAACGCGCTTCCTCTATTTTGCTGTCGGGCGGGCCGATCCAGTTAGGGGTGCGCCGGTAATCCCCCGGAGATTTTCCTGACCCCGAACCCCTTGCATTAGAATTTTGTGTGCTTTTCGAATCACTCGTTGGCATAGCGGTAGTTTCCTTAACAAAACTGCCGTTCTATACATGGCCTCACGATAGTTGCTCACTTCGTTTACGTCTTCGCGCCGTTCGGGCCGGGATAGGGAATGGCCAGCCTCGAACTGCAAGACCTCCCCCAGCGTTGCCTGGGTTCCCTCAATGCGGGACGACAACACCGCTTCGTGGGTGGCCAGCGGCGCAGGCAGTACGTGTGGGTTCGGGATTGCTTCAAGCAAGCCGTCGTAGCGCGCTAACGCTCCATTGGCCGGACCGATCAAGGGCACCAGTTTTGACCAATCAAGCCGCTCCTCGGGAGGAAACGCTCCCATCTTGTAGTGAACTGCTCCCATCACCCTTTCCAGTATCCAAGACGTGTCAAGTTTTCAGCGATGGCCCGGTCCAGCCTCGCTCCCTCGGCCTGCTGCTCCTGCAGTTCGGCCACTAGCCGCTTCATTTTGTCCTCGAACGGCTTCCCATCGTCTTCCGGCGGCGGCGCGCCGACATAGCGCCCGGGAGTGAGCACGTGGCCGTGCTTGCGCACTTCCTCCAGCGAGGCGCTTTTGCAGAAACCGGGGATGTCTTCGTAGCCGGGAGCATCCTCGCCGCCAGCGTCCGCTCCGACACGCCAAGCATGCCAGGTGTCGGCAATTCGCGCGATATCCTCATCCGTCAGTTCGCGATGGGTGCGGTCCACCATGCGGCCCATCTGGCGGGCGTCGATGAACAGGATTTCGCCTCGCCGCTTGCGGTCGCGGACCAGGAACCACAGGCAGGCCGGGATCGTCGCCGAGTAGAACAAATTCCCCGGCAGAGCGACCATGCAGTCCACAAGGCCGGACTCGATCAGGTTCTTGCGGATCTCTCCCTCGCCCGACTGGAACGACGACATGGAACCGTTGGCGAACACAAAGCCAGCAGCGCCGCGCGGCGCCAAGTGGTGAACCATGTGCTGCACCCAGGCGAAGTTGGCATTGCCCTTCGGCGGGACGCCGTATTTCCAGCGCTTGTCCTCCGCCAATCGGTCGCCGCCCCAATCGGAGATATTGAAGGGCGGGTTGGCGAGGATGAAGTCGGCCTTGAGATCCGGGTGGCGATCGTTGTGGAAGCTGTCGCCGTGGGCTATCTGCCCTTCGATGCCGCGGATCGCAAGGTTCATCTTCGCCAGCCGCCAGGTCGTGTAGTTGGATTCCTGGCCGTAGATCGAGATGTCGCCCCGCGCCCGGCCGCCATTGCCGTTGCCGGTCGCATGCGCCCGGATGAACTCGACCGATTGCACGAACATGCCCGACGAACCGCAGCACGGGTCGTAGACTCGGCCCCGGTAGGGTTCCAGCATCTCGACCAGCAGGCGAACCACGCAACGCGGGGTGTAGAACTCGCCGCCCTTCTTGCCCTCCGCGCTGGCGAACTGCGACAGAAAGTACTCGTAGACGCGTCCGAGCACGTCTCGGGAACGGGCCTCCGCGTCGCCGACCCGGATGTTGCCGAGCATGTCGATGAGCTGGCCGAGCCGCTGCTTGTCGAGCGTCGGGCGGGCGTAGTTCTTCGGAAGCACGTCCCCAAGCGCCGGGTTGTCGCGCTCCACCGCCGCCATGGCGTCATCGACCGTTTGGCCGACGGCTGGTTGCCGGGCCTGCGCCTTCAGGCGATCCCAGCGCGCCTCCGGCGGCACCCAGAAGATGTTCTCGGCGATATACTCGTCCCGGTCCTCGGCGGCTTCCGCGCCCCATTCGGCGAGCACAGCTGCGCGGTGCTCCTCAAACGCGTCGGATATGTATTTCAGGAAGATCAACCCGAGGACGACATGCTTGTACTCGGCGGCGTCCATGGAACCGCGCAGCGCATCGGCCATCGCCCACAGATCGGCCTCGTGGCCGATCGTCGCGCCCTTATTCGGCTTCGCCGCCGCATGGTTTTGCCGCTTTGCTGGTGTTGCTTGCCTTTGGGCCATGCGTTGCCCTTCCAGTTTTTTTTGAACTACTTTGATACTTCTTTCATCTGCAGATTGCACTGTTGGAAATAGCCAATCAATACATGTAAAAACTTGTCCATTGGCTCCAAATCGATAACGTTAGACAGCTCGCGTCCAGAAATAGTCAGGGCTACTCCATTTAGCTTGATTTCACTGTTCGGATCGCGTTTGCCGATAGGAACCAACCTCCAATATCGATTTTGAAATCGGAACGGGATATGTGCCAAATGAGGTGGATCGCTATCTAGGAGCAGTCCCGCGCTCAGCTGGTAATCATGCCAACTATTGTAATCCGACAATATCAATCCGTGTTCGTTTAAACGATTGAGGGAATTAAAACTGAATCCATATGCTTGCAAAGCGTTATGGGCTGCGTTGCCTCCAAGAGAAGGAACTCTGGCGTCAATAAACACCTTATTGTCTGGGTCTGGGCTCAAGAACACACAAGCTGAGCAGAATTTCCTGAATAGAAGTGCCGTAGTCTGATCAAGGTTCTTCAAAATCCCCAACGTACGAATGGATGTACTGCCTGGTCTTTCAACTTCCCCGGCGAGAACTCTCGCCCACAAAACTTGCATTTCTTCTGATGACACATCCTGCACATCGGCGAAAAAGCGGGCTGTCCAATCGTGGTCCGGTTCGTGGTCGTCAACCTCCCTGTCACTGATCAAAGTGGCAGCTTGCTCAACCACGGCAGTGATATTGGCTTGACGTTTCTTTTCCTGGAACAGAATCCGCTGTTGTATTTTGTCCTCAATGTTTACCTCCCCTTGGAGATCGGTGGCCGGCAGATCCAAAAGCCGGCGCGCATCTGCTTGAGCCTCGGCTTGGATTCGTAGGACGCCAGCATCTCCTTCCGCTGTAATCTTTTTTGCCGCAGCTTCTCGACGAGCCATCCACGGTGCCAATATTGGTCCAGCAATGCTACCTATGCCACTGATGGCGTGATCCAGCAGTTTCACAATTCCGCCAATCTTCAGAAGATTCATGGTAATTGTTATTTTCCTTCGATTTCACACCCGTGGTGTGCAAAGAATACGTTGGAAAGCACGCGAGCAAATTTCATGTGCTTGAGTTTGATAAGAATAGGAATGCCAAACACCCGCAGAAATCGTGCATCTGGTATACAAACACCCATTTTAATATCGGACTTTCTGAATCAACGTGTCAATTGCTTTCGTATTTTGGGTCGTCAACCTTGGGAGGTAGCACCTAACTCCCCGTTGAGCGATAGTGCCGAAGGCCGAATCGCCAGACGACCAGCGACAGGAGGAAGTAGAGCATGCCGAACAGGGGCGCCGCGTACTGAAACGCGAGCGAGGTGCCCAGCGGATCGGGCTTGCCGAGGATCGCCAGTATCGGAAAATAGGTGACGCAACCCATGGGGATCACCAGGGTGAAGAAACGGCGGAACCAGGGCCGATATATGGCCAGCGGGTATTTCGCGGCTTCGATGCCGCCGTAGGTCAACACGTTCATGAGTTCGAGGGTTTCCGTGGTCCAGAAAGACAAGGTGCCGATGTTGACGAATAGACCAAGAAAAAACAACGTGCCGCAGATCACGGTAGCGGCGGTAAGAACCATCACAGGCAGCGACCATTCGACATCCAGATAAAGCGTCGCCCAAAGCAGGACTATGCCGCCCTGCAGCAAGCGTCCGAGGCGTTTCAGGGTGAACTCCTGGCCGATCAGCTGGAGTACGGTGCTCCTTGGCCTGAGCAGCATGCGATCGAAATCCCCCGTGCGCACGAGATCTCCCACGTGGTCGAAGCCGCGGGACAGCATGTCCGTGAAGGCGAAGGCCACGTTGACGAGCCCGTAGAAGAAGGCTACTTCGGCCAGCGACCAGCCGTCCAGGCTTCCAAAGCGGTCGAAGAGGGCGAGGATACCGACGAACTCGATACCCGTGCTGAGCAACTGACCCAGCGTGGACAGAAAGAATGAAATCCGGTACTGCATCTGGGCCCGCAGCGAAATGCTCGCGTAGTTGATGTATAGCGCCAAGGCATTCATCATATGTCCGCCACCCTGCACTCCATGCGTCACCCGCCCTGCACGACCAGGCGGCGCTTCGCCCGGGAGAGCATCCAGGCGCCCAGTCCGACAAGCAGGAAGATCCATATCCACTGCTGAAGCAAAACGGCCCCGGCCTCGGCGACCGGGATATGCCCCATGTACAGCCTGTACGGCGTATCGCAGAGGCCTCGAAACGGCAGCATCTCGAGTATCCATTGAGTCCAGTCCGGGAACAAGGGAAGCGGTATGACCATGCCGGCGAGGAAATAGATGGCCGGTGCAACCAGCATGGCGGCGCCATCGCCCGAAATGGTCCACATCAACGTAATGGAGAGGATCACGGTCAGAGCGGCACTTAAGAACACGGCGCCGGCGGTCGCTGCGAACCAGACGAGCAGAGATTCGAATGAAGCGGGGGGTTGCATGCCGAAAAACAACAGGGCAAGAAACGCCAGCGGGATGGACCGCATCAGCGTGGGCGCGACCCGGAAGGCCAGTGACCGGGAAAACCAGTAGGCGTAGAGATTAACCGGGCGAACCAGTTCATAGGCGACGGTCCCCGAGCGGACCATGGCGCGGATTTCCGTGTCCGGATTCCAGGGCAGCAGGCCGAGCAGCGCCTGACCCAGCCACACGTAGGTCACGACTTCCTCCAGATTCATGGGTTGAGGCGCCGTGGTGGTCCGGTAGAAAGCCTCCATGGCCATGACACGTATCGCCCCCCAGCCGATCTGCGTGACGAATCCGGCAATGGCTGCGGTTCGGTACTGGAGCAGCAACCTGAACCGCGCGCTGAGCACGGCCGTGTAAGGTAGGAGAAACGACGGATTCATGCGGACTCGGGGGTTTAGCGAAGTTCGTGTTCGTCGTACATCCGGGAGATGACCTCTTCGATCGGCGGGTTTTCGACAAAGAGATCCTTGATGGGGTACCGTGCGGCGATACGGCTGATAAGGTCCGCGGTCCGAACCCGATCCGGGTCGAATTGCAGGTGAAGCCGGCTGCCGGTGCGCGAGACGAACGTGAGGTCGGGATCTTCGATAACCAGTTCTTCAGACATGCCATCATCAGGGAGATCGACGATGAGACGCCGCTCCCGGGTGACGCGGGAGCGCAGATCGTCCAGCGAGCCGTCGGACAGGATCCGTCCGTGGCCGATCACCATCACGCGATCGCACAGGGCTTCAATGTCGTCCATGTCGTGGGTGGTCAGTACGATGGTGACGCCCCGTTCCCGGTTGAGCCGCCTGATGAAATCCCGCACGGCGAGCTTGGAAACGGCGTCCAGTCCAATGGTGGGCTCGTCGAGGAAGAGCACCGAGGGCGCGTGGAGCAGGGCCGCGGCCAGGTCGCATCGCATGCGCTGCCCGAGGCTGAGTTGGCGCACCGGGACGTCGAACAGCGGCTCCAGGTCCATCAGCGTCGCGAGTTCTTCCCTTGCCCGCTCGTAATCCCGATGTTGCACCCGGTAGATGTCCCGGAGCAGGTCGAAAGACTCGATTACGGGAAGGTCCCACCACAACTGGGTCCGTTGGCCGAATACGACCCCGATGTTGGCGGCGTTCGCGATTCGGTCGCGCCACGGAATACGGCCTTCGATCTCGCATCGTCCCGAGTCCGGTACCAGAATGCCGGAAAGCACCTTCACGGTGGTGGATTTTCCCGCGCCGTTGGGGCCGATGTAGCCCACCAGTTCGCCGCGTTCCAGTTCGAACGAGACGCGGTCCAGCGCCATTATCGTGCGATAGTCCCGGCGCCAGACCCCTTGGAACGCGCCCCACAGCCCGGACCGCCGCCGGGCGATACGAAAAGTCTTGACGATGTTTTCCGCCAGGATATGCGGCACGGATTGAACCCTGAAATCGTCGTGAAACCATGTATCGGGAAAACGTCGCGGAGCATGCTGCGCTGATCATGCCGTGAGGATTGAAACCCGGCAACGCGTTCTTGCGGAATGACGCCCGACCGCCTAGCCGGCGTCGGAGAACGCCAACAGGTGTTCCGTGCCCAGACCGCCGCGTACCAACGCTTCCCAGCACCGAATGGGGGATTCGCCGAGAATCTCGAGCAGGTCATGGCGAAGGCGGTCGAGGGAGGTAGACGCGCGATCCGGCGTCTCCAGGTGGACCAGTCGGGTGAGGGCGTCCATCCCAAATCCCACGCAGATGACGTTTTTGTCGCCGCGTACCACATCCTTGAGTGCGTCTATAGTGGCATCCAGGGCATCGCCCGCCAGATGCGCCCCGTGGGAACAGAGGATGACCATAGACCAGAGGGCGTTCTCCCGCACCGCCGACCGTACCGGTTCGAATCGCTCCAGGCCCATGTCGACGCCGTTTCCTTCGCAGACATCGCACTCGTCGGTGGGGCGCACGAACTTGATGCTTCGCTGCTGGGCCAGATCCATGCTCAACCGGTTTTCCTCGCGTTCGAGGCTGGTGATGAGGGCCTTGAGACTCTGCTGGATCAATTCGGGGCCCCGGTCCGTTCCCGCGGCGCGTCGTCCCAGACATCCGAGAGCGCCTGCGGCGACCGCGCGGACGTAAACGGAAGGGTCGTGATGCAGGCGTTGAACCACGGCATCGCATACCACATCGTTCGGGACCGCGCATTCACCCAGGCCGTATACGCCCGCCTTCCTTACCCATTTGACGGGTGAGTCAGCGGCTTCAAGAAAGACATCCGTCGCCAGCCCGCCCAAGGCGACCAGGCCGTACGTCGCTGCCCGGCGGACGCTCTCCCGATGGCTGTACAGCGCCGCGGCGAGGTGATCAAGGGCCAGCGTGCCGTCCCCGATTGACGCGAGTTTGTATGCGGCGCCGATACGTCGCGGTTCCGATTCGTCTCCCGCGGCAAGCAACTGTTCGTTCAGATTGCGCGCCTCGGTCTCGCGTGCCGCTGCGGACAGTGCGCTGGCTTCCGATCGCGACGGCGGTTTTTGTCCCGTCTGCATCCAGTGGTTATGATAGCGCCAGACCACGGTGGCATCGTCGTCCGCTTCCCGCAGGTCGACTCCGGTAAGGGGATCCACACCGAGTTCGCGCCACGCGATTTCATCCGGCGCGGCGCCATCCCGCTCTTCCGTCCCCGTGGTGCCATGCGATGCGTTCGGGGTGATACCATCCGATCCGTCCGGTTCGGTGGTCCGATAGATCCAGAAACGCCACATGAAACGCGGATGGCTGTCCCACAGGCGCCAGTCGTCTCGCCGATGGTTCCCCCGGTGAAACGTGTTATGGGAGTAGAGCAGCACGCTTCCTGCCCGCAGCGGCGCGGCCTCAAAGGGTGTTACCAGCGGCCACCGGGTGTTGGTCACCGCCTCCCGCATGCGCACGTCGTGTGCGGTGCGCCGGTGGACTACGTCGTCCCAGTCATACGGGGAATCGGGCCCGCTGACCGGTACGCCTTCCATCCCGGTGATCTGGTAATCGAAATCCAGGTGGTCGGCGCCCGCGAAATTGTCGTGGTTTTCTTCATGATTGAATGTCCAGTAGTGCGAGTAGGGAACGGTGGCCGTAGGTCCCATGACTTCGGTCACGTCCTGGGGATAGTACAGCATCTCGATCTGCACGGCCTGATGATGGCGCTGCTTGCGGGCATTGTAGGGTCCGTTGTCGTCCTTGTGCCAGTGCTGATCCCGGGCGCCGCTCGCGAAGGAGGCGTTGTGGGTAAAGGGAACAATGGCCCAGTTCCTGCCGACGATCCGGTTGCATGCATCGACCACACCCGGGGCGTTGATAACCTTCAGCACATCCGGGATGCCGCCGGGCGTCACCGGCTTTTTCGCCAGGTAGGCCTGCTTCTCCAGGGTGTATATGCGATGATGGATTTCTTCAGGGATGCCGAGACTTTCCGGCGGAAGGGCGACTATACCCCGGCTGGCGAAGTCCCGGACCAGGTTGGCCGGTTCGGTATAGGGCAGCGAAGCATAGGTATTGATCTTTGCCACGATGACCACTGCCTTCCCGCAGAACACTGCCTTCCCGTACGACATCGACGCCGGTGCGAAGTGCCCGAGGTCCTGCTTGCTGGTTCGGTGGGCGAAGGCTCAGGTAGAACCTGCCGACTGCGCAAGGATGGACGGGTGGTCCGAATGGTGCGGCGCAGAACGCTTTCCAGACCAGACCGTTTCCAAACCGGATTGCGGCTTTAATGCCGAGGGACAGAGTCGAACTGTCGACACATGGATTTTCAGTCCACTGCTCTACCGCCTGAGCTACCTCGGCAGCCTTGCTTCGCAAAGCCTGTCAAAAATAGCAGCGCCCTTCCCGTCTGTCAATGGAAATAAGCCGAATGAGGACCGAACAGCGTCACGGGCTGTTCATCGGGCAGTCCGGCAACAGGGAAGAAGGTCGAGCAGCTCTATCGGTCTATCATCCGCGAGATCCAGCAGAGCGGTTGCGGCGCTCCGCTACTTGCCTTCGACCGTACTGTCGTCGAAATGCACCATGAATGCGATGTAGTCGAGTTCCCGGTCGATATGCTGTCTTTTGGTAACGATCGTGTTGGTGGCAAGGTAGTGCGCCAGTCCCCGAAACTGCTGGCGGACGCGCAGGAGCCGGTTTCGAAGGTAGGGCGCGTTGGGGTTGTCCAGGGGCATGGCGCGGATCTGGGCATGCAGTTCGTTGATCCGACGGTCGGTGTCTTCCAGGGGGATGCGGACCTCGTCGATGTAGTCCTGGTCGTGGCATTCGCCACAGGAGTCGGTAATCGATATCATGTCGATATGGACTTCCCGGACGTCGTGGCTGTTGTGGCAGGTGACGCAGCCCGGCTCGAAGTCATTGGCTTCGAACAGGTCCCCGTGGGCGCTTTCCTGGAAACTCTCCAACGCCTCCGGATGGCAACGTCCGCAGTCCTCCGGAATGGCCTCGGGCAGGGGCGCGTCCATGAATCCGTTCTGCTCCCCCATGGCCACCGTGAGAATGGTACTGGTAGGATCGCCCCCGTGGCAGGTGTCGCAGGAGACGCCACGCCAGGCGTGTATGCTGCCCTGCCATTGCGCCACCTGTTTCGCGAGGGGTTCACCCAGACGCTGATGACAGAGGGCGCAGTTGTCGGTCATGGGCGTTTCAAGCTTGCGCCAACTGGTCACGGGAGAGTCGGGAGTTCGCTGACCGCGGGCCGTGGGCAGTGCAACCGCGAACAGAAGAATCAGAACGATGGCGACCCGATACGCGTAAATCACCAGATAGACAGCCCCTCTGCGCTCATCTAATGCGTGTACTGAAAATGTCTTGAATCCTGCGTCGGCGATCGCAGTAGTATACACCCTCGCACCGCCGCCGCTTCAACAAATCATTGTAAAGGATGGCACGGCAACGGGCAAGCATTTACCCCCGGGATGTCGGGTGAATACCGGGCGATTTCCCTTTACATCGATCCTCGGCGTACTATCTTCTAACCCCGTGCGTAGGGCGTGCAATGGGTCGCCTGCGACCTGCATGGATCGCCTGCGACGCGCTTGAAACGCCTGCGACGCGCTTGAAACGCCTGCGACGCGCTTGAAACGGTCCAATCACCATGATCAAGTCCGGGGAAACCGCATGAAACTGGTACAATTCTACGAACCCGGTCAGGAGTCCAGCCTGGGTATCCTCCAGGACGACCAGGTCATCGATCTCACCGAGATCATGCCGGAGGTGGACTCGGTCAATGAGCTCATGCACGTGGCCGCCGCGGCCCGTCTCTCTCTGGCGGAGCTGGTCGATCGCGCGTTAAGCGGGTACGACGGCCAATGCACCGGCTTCACCTATGAATCGCTGGATGAATCGCCGGACGTCGATCTGCCTCACCTGCTGGTTCCTGTCTTTCCACCCGAAGTATGGGGTTTTGGCGTCACCTATAAACGCAGCGCGGAGTTCAGGGACGATGACGCGCAGCAGACCATCTACGACCAGGTGTACAATTCCGATCGGCCGGAATCCTTCTTCAAGGCGACCGCCTCCCGATGTGCCGGGCCCAACGCGCCCATCTGCGTGCGCGGTGATTCGAAGTTTACGGCCACCGAGCCGGAACTGGCCTACGTGCTGGACGATGAAGCGCGCATCGTGGGCTATACGCTGTGCAATGATGTCTCCGCGTGGGACATCGAAAAGGAAAACCCGCTTTATCTGAACCAGTCGAAGATCTACCAGGGATGTTGCGCACTCGGACCGACGCTCGTCACGGCGGACGCAATCGACGATCCGTATGATATCGACATCCAATGCCAAATCCTGCGGGACGACACCGTCATTTTCGAGGGTTCGGCGAACACGTCGCAACTCGCGCGCAGCTTTGACGAGCTGAACGAATATCTGTACCGGGACAATCCCATTCCGCCCGGGACGGTCGTTTCCACAGGGACGGGTATCATCGTGCCGAATGACCTGGGCCTGAGGGAAGGCGACACGGTGGTCATTTCATCACCTGAAATCGGCGTGCTGTCCAATCCCGTGCAACAACTCTAAAACGGGTTCGGCCGGCATGTCAAACCCGGTTCGCTCCCGAATGTAGGTTCGGACGTTCATACGCGTTCGGTCGTTAGTACATGCTCGGACGTTCATTCACGTTCGGACGCACGACAGCCGGAGGCGACTCCCGGAAAGGAAACCGGTTCCAACATGTCGAACTACAAGATCGCCGTGATCGGCGGAGACGGCGTCGGTCCCGAGGTTATCGAGGAAGGCATCCGGGTGCTTGAAGCGTTGGGTGAACCGGCCTTCGGCTTCACCCGGCTGGACTGGGGTTCGGATCGCTACAAGCAGACGGGGCGTTTCATTCCGGAGGGCGGTCTGGAGGCATTGGCCGCTTTCGACGCCATCTTCTTCGGCGCGGTCGGCGACGAGGAAGTCCAGGACCACATTACTCTGAACAACCTGATTCTACCCATACGCCGGCGATACGACCAGTATGCCTGCGTCCGGCCCGCCTACCTCTACGAAGGCGTCCGCTCTCCGCTGGCAGCCCAGGGGCCGGGCGACATCGACCTGGTCGTCATTCGGGAGAACACCGAGGGGGAATACGCGGATATCGGCGGCAGGGTGTATCATCAGACCGACCAGGAAGTCGCGGTCCAGACTTCCGTCTTCACCCGGCACGGCACCGAACGCATCATCCGCTACGCCTTTGAAGAGGCCCGGCGACGCGGGGGCAGGCGCAAGGTGACTTCCATCACGAAGTCGAATGCGCAGGGCCATGGCATGGTCTTCTGGGACGAAGTCTTCGACAACGTAGCGGGTACGTACCCGGATATTGAAACCGAATCCCTGTTAATCGATGCGGCGGCCATGGATTTCGTGCGCAGGCCCCAGGACTTCGACGTGGTGGTGGCGTCGAACCTGTTTGGCGACATACTGACCGACATAGCCGCGATCACCGTCGGCAGCATGGGGCTGGCGCCCAGCGCGAATCTCAACCCGGAACGCGTACATCCATCCATGTTCGAGCCGGTTCACGGTTCCGCCTTCGAACTCATCGGAAAGAACCAGGTCAACCCGCTGGCCACCATCCTGGCGGCAGCGATGATGGTGGAGTTCCTCGGTCACGAGGCCGCGGGCTCGGTCATCCGAAGCGCCGTGGCGGGGAATCTGCGCGAGGGCCGAGTGCGGACCCCCGACATCGGCGGTTCATCGCGCACTGTGGACGTCGGCAATGACATCATCCGGCGCATTGAAAGCCGGTAGGACGGATTCGACAGGACCGCGTCGCCAACCGCCGGCTTCCCTTCTTCCTTCAAACCAGACCGTGCTCACCCATGATTCTGCGCAGCGCCTGGTGCTGTTCATCGGTCAGGGGTACGCCCGGCGCACGGGGCGCACCGCAGTCGATCCCGAGCCGTATGCTGAGCGCCGCCTTGGCGACGGCATGGTATTCTCCACCGCATGCACTGAGGGCTTGCCATAGGCCACTGGCGCGGTCCTGTGCGGTTTCAGCGCGCCGAAGGTCCTCCGCGCGATAAGCCTGCCAGATTTCCAGCCAGTACTCCGGCGCGATGATGGGCGGACCGTCGACACAGCCTGCCGCGCCGATCGTCAAACCGGGCAGCATCAGCTGATGATAGCCGATCAGGCAGTTCAGGCCCATGGCCGCGAACGTCCGCACGTTGGGAAGAATCTGCGAAGAATGTTTGAGTCCGTGCAATTGCGGCACCCGGTCCTGGATTCTGCGCATCAGTTCCGGGGTGATCTCCACGCCCGTGGCATGGGGGAGATTATAGACGAACAGGGGCAGGTCCGCCGCTTCGGCCACGATTCGGTAATGTTCGGCAACGGCGTCATCCGTCCGCCTGTAGAAGAAAGGCGGTATGCAGCAAATGGCCTCCAGGCCGGCGCGGGCGGCATGTTCGGCAAGGCGGGCCGCCCGTTCCGTGGTCACCGCGCCGACGTGCATGATGTTGTTCACGCGGCCCCGGGACTGGTCCGCCGCCGCCGAGGCGATGCGCATATTCTCCTCGTCGCTCAGCAGTATGCTTTCCCCCGTGCCGCCGGCGATCCAGAAACCATGCGCACCAGAGGTTATATTGAATTCCATGACCTTGCGGAATGCTTCCTCGTTGAACCGGCCGTCGCTGGTCATCGGGGTAACGATGGCCGGCAGAATACCTTCAAATGCGGACATGGCATATGCTCCTTGCACGCTGTTCGAGGTGATGACAGGCGTGATAGTATGAATTCGGCTGTGCTCGGGCGCCGGCAACACACGGACCCGATAGCCGGCAACACACGGACCCGCTATAGGAAATTAGTTTGTAAGTGAAAAAACGGAAGGCTTAAATCAACCCGGTCCGATTGGACAATTCGCTTGACAGGCCGCGCGCTATTCTATTGTTATATAACGATAAATTCCAAGTGAATACGCCGCAGATCATGCTGCCCGGATCGCGCTTTCCGTCGGGTCGACGAGGCTTGGTATCACGGTACAACAGCCGGTTCAAGCGCGAACGCTGCCGAAAGATCGGAATCCCTGCCGAATGACCACGACCACGCAAAACAGGCTGGTAGGCGAATACGACAAGTTCCTCGACTGCGTCCACTGCGGTCTGTGTCTGCCGGCCTGCCCTACGTATGCGGAACTAGGCGTTGAAATGGATTCCCCCCGGGGCCGCATCCACCTCATGCGGGCCTATGCCGACGGGCGCATAGCGATCACGGACAATTTCGAAACGCATATCGACCAGTGCCTGAACTGCCGGGCGTGCGAAACAGCCTGTCCCGCGGGTGTTCATTACGGTGCCCTGGTCGAGGCGGCCCGCGCCGAAATCGTTGAAAAGAGACCCCGGTCCGCTTTCGAAAAAGCGTTCCGATGGCTCGTTTTCGAGAAGCTGTTGACATCGCGTTTCAAACTCGCCCTGCTTTTTCTTCCTCTGCGCATCTATCAATTGACGGGACTGCAGCGGGTCGTTCGCAGACTGGGATTGCCGAAATTGCTTCCGGGCCGCCTTCGCGACATGGAATCCATGATGCCCGACCTGCCCGAAGCTTCGTTGAAGGGACAGCTGAAGCCCCACATGCCGGCCCGTGGCAAGACGGCACGGCGTGTGGGTATGGTGACGGGCTGCGTCATGAACGAAATGTTCACCCACGTAAATCTGGCCACGGCACGGGTGTTGAACGAAAACGGATGCGATGTCGTAGTATCGTCGCAACAGACCTGCTGCGGCGCACTTCAGGCACACAGCGGCGAAAACGGCACCGCACAGCGGCTCGCCCGGCAGAACATCGATGCTTTCGAAGAGGCGGACGTGGATACCGTTATCATAAATGCCGCGGGTTGCGGCGCGCAGCTGAAAGCCTACGGCGAGCTCCTGGCAGACGACCCGGCCTACCGGACCCGTGCCCGCGAGTTTTCCGAAAAGGTCAAGGACGTACACGAGTTTCTTGCCGGCATACCGGTCAAGGAAGAGATGGGGACCGTTGCAGTGCGGGTCGCCTATCACGATGCCTGCCACCTCGCCCATGGGCAGCGCGTCCGCGAGCAACCCCGTGACCTGCTGAGCCGCATACCCGGTCTCGAACTCGTTGAGCTGGAGGAATCGGACTGGTGCTGCGGCAGCGCGGGAGTCTACAATATCACCCATCCCGAGATGGCGGACAAGCTGCTCAAACGAAAAATGCATCATGTCCGCCAGGCGGAACCCGATGTGGTGGCGACCGGCAACCCGGGATGCATGTTGCAGATTCAGCATGGCATCCACAGGGAGGGGCGGGATATTCAGGTGATGCATCCCGTGGAACTACTCGACCGCGCTTATCGCGCCGGACGCGAAGAAGCCGGAAGAAAATCGGCATTGAACACTACTGAAATGGAAGACGCATGCGAATCGAATTGAAATCCGGGCCCGTCGGGTCCGAGTTCGACACCTCCGTAATCATCGGATTGTTCCAGGAGGACAACCTGGGGGAAGAGGACGCCACCTTTCTGGAATCCGCTCTCCGCCGATACCTGGGCAAGATACGGGCGATGGGCGATTTCAAGGGGCATGCCGATGAGGTCGCTGTATTGTATCCGGGCGGCCTGGCGCCTCCCGCCCGGGTTATCCTTGTCGGGCTCGGAAAACGAGACGCCTTCACGCTGGAATCGGCCCGGCGCGCTTCGGGCCTCGCCGTCCAGCGGGCGCGGAAACTGGGTGTGACGGAACTTTCGACGGCCATTCACGGACAGGACGTTCCGGATTTCCCCGCTGAAGCCTGCGCGCAAGCGACCATCGAGGGATTGATCCTGGGTGCCTATGCCTACCGTGATTTCAAAACTGACCGGCCTGATGAAGCTCATCTCGAGCACTTGACCGTCCTGTTGCCGCCCGAAGCGCCGCATGAAGAAATCAGTGCCGGTATCCAGGCCGGCCGGATAATCGCCGAAGGGGCTATCCTGGCGCGCGATCTGTCCAATGCGCCTGGAAACGCGCTGCCGCCGCGCAAGCTGGCCTCGGCTGCCAGGCGCATGGCTTCCCGAAACGGTTTGAAATGCCGGATCCTCAACCGAAAGCAGATCGAAAAAGAGCGGATGGGAGCGCTGATTGCGGTAAATGCCGGCAGCGACGAACCCCCGCGTTTCATCGTACTGGAGTACGGAGAACCCGGTGAAGACCGGGATACCGTCGTACTCGTCGGGAAAGGCATCACGTTTGACAGCGGTGGCATCTCCATCAAACCAAGCGGCGGCATGGAGGACATGAAGCACGACATGTCGGGCGCTGCCGCCGTGGTCGGCGCCATGCATTCGATCGGGATGCTGCAACCTGCTGTTCATGTGGTCGGACTCATCCCGGCCGCGGAGAACCTTCCGGACGGACGGGCGCTGAAACCCGGCGACGTAATCACGACGCGTTCAGGGAAGACGATCGAAGTGATCAACACGGACGCCGAGGGTCGTCTCGTACTGGCCGACGCGCTGGAATTCGCGGAGCGATACCGTCCGGCTGCGGTGATTGATCTCGCCACATTGACGGGCGCCTGCGTCGTGGCCCTGGGCCATGCCGCCTCTGGCATGATGGGCAACGACGAAACGCTGCAGGAGAGGATTCGCGTGGCCGGCGAGGCCTCGGGAGAACGCGTTTGGCCGCTGCCGCTGTGGCAGGAGTACCACGATCAGATCAAGAGCCATGTCGCCGACGTCAAGAATACGGGCGGCCGATGGGGAGGCGCGCTGACCGCCGGGGCCTTTCTGGAGAAGTTCGTCGATTTCCCCTGGGCGCACCTGGACATCGCGGGCACGGCCTACACGGAATCGAACAAGCCGTATTGTCCGAAGGGGGCAACCGGGGTGGGCGTACGACTGCTCTTGCAGCTCGTAAGAGACTGGAAATCCTGATCCGTGCGCATCGTTCAACTGACAGATCCGCATGTCGTGCCGCCGGACCGGCAACCCGTTCACGGCGTGGATACCCTGGAACGTTTGAGGCGGACCGTAGGCGCCGTCAACCGGCTTGAGCCCCAGCCTGCGGCCGTGGTCGTCACCGGCGACCTGACTCACGACGAGACGGACGAATCCTACCACGCCATCAAAAGCGCGCTCGCCGGACTGGACGGCCCCTGCTATCTGGCCCTGGGCAATCACGATGACCGGTCCGGATTCCGCCGGGTCATGCTGGATGAAGCGGAGTCGCATCCGGGCAGGTATCACTACGCCAAGATCCTGGGTGGCCATCGCCTGATCGTACTCGATACCCAGGACGAGGGCGAGGTTCCGGGCGTGCTCGACGCGGCGCAACTGGACTGGTTCGAACGGGAACTTGCGAAAGGGCTGCCGGCGATCGTCTGCATGCATCATCCGCCGGTTCCAGTGGGCGTGCCCTGGATGGACGCCATGTCGCTCCGGGAGAACGAACGGTTTCTACAGATATGCGAGCGGAACGAAACGGTCAGACTGATTCTGTGCGGTCACGTGCACCACGCCTTCCGGGTGGAACTCAGCCACGCAACCGTCCTGGCCACGCCCGCGGTGGCAATGCAGTTTCACACCGAGCGCGAGATAAGGGGCAACAGCTCCCGTATTATCGTGACGAACGAGCCCGCGGCGTTCAGAATCGTGGATCTGGAAGGGGACGGGTGGAAGACCAAGATCCACCATCTGGCCGACTGATGGTCGGAGCGACACGCGGCGGTTCCACGGGAAGGCGTTCCACGGTGGGCGGTTCCGCCGAAGCGGTTCCGCGGCAAGGGCATCAGGAAGCGCCGAAGCCTGCCCAGAAGATCCGGCCCCATTCGCTCTCGGCGTCATCCCAGTCATCACGCCATGCGCAGAGCCGGTCGCGCATGGTGCGTATACGGTCGCGACAGGATGGGATGCCGGCCAGGTCGTCACATTCCCAAGGGTCCCGCGCCAGATCGAACAACTGCGTGGTGCGTTGTCCGTCGACCACGTACTCGATCAGCTTGAACCGCTCGTCCTTCACCATGCGCTGCCATTGCCGATAAGCGCCATACAGCGTCTCTCTCGGGCGTGTGTCTGGGTCGTCCAGCACGGGCGCCAGACTGGAGCCTTCCACCGAACCAGGCGTATCGATTCCAACCAGGTCGCACAGCGTGGGGAAGATATCGAACAGGTAGGCATAGGCGTTCCTGCGGACACCGCGGGGAATGCCCGGGCCGGCGAACAGCAGAGGCACCCGGACGCTGTGTTCGTAGAGGTTCTGCTTGCCGAAGAGTCCGTGCTGTCCGAGCGCAAGTCCATTGTCCCCGGCGAAAATCACGATGGTGTCATCGGCTTTTCCGGAGGCTTCCAGTGCATCCAGAATCCTTCCCGCCTGCGCATCGAGATGCGTGATCATCGCGTAGTATTCCGCGATATGCCGCTTGACTTTTTCCGGGTCGCGCGGGAAGCGCTCGAGCAATTCGTCCCTCACGCGAAGGTCTCCGTTGTCGAAGGGATGGCCGCCCAGGAAGTTGTCCGGTAGCGGGATCGCTTCCGGATCGTACAAGTCCAGATATGCGCCGGGCATGGTCCGGGGGTCGTGGGGCGCCATGAACGAAACGTACATGAAAAAGGGATCCGACGCGTCGTATCCTTCCAGCCACTCGGCGGCATTGGAGGCGAAGAGTTCGCTAGAATGGTGGCCGGCGCTTACATAGTCGCCCTGGCGGATCGTCAACGCATTCGATGTGAAGGCATCCGGACATTGTGGAAGCCTCCCTTCGTACCTTCCCCCCGGGTCGTAGTCGAATACGGGGACGTTCCAGTGATCGTCCATGCCCCCGAAGAAGATCGCCGCGCCATCAGAAAAACTGCGGGCGAACGCGGACGTGCCATTATGCCATTTCCCCGTGCCCCACGTGCGGTACCCCTGTGATTTCAGGTGTTCGCCGATCGTCAGGTGTTCGGGAGGAATCTCGGCCCCCGCACCGTCAATATGAAAGAGCGACCGCCCCGTGTGCAGCATTGCCCGGCTGGGCATGCACACCGCGCCCGATGTGCCGCCGGGTATGTGCGCATGGGTAAACGCCGTACCCCGGGCGACCAGCCTGTCCAGCGCCGGCGTATGCACGCAGGGGTTGCCGAGCGCGCCTATCGTGTCGAAACGCTGATCGTCGGTGAAAAGGAAAAGGATATTGGGCGGTTTGCGGAACAAGTTGGCTTCTCCTCAACAAAGCATGATTTCCTTTTCAGTCTATATTGCCTGTGCTCGCCGGCAAAGTCAAGTCGGTTGGCGTTGTACGCACTCATGTAGATCGGGCTTCCAAAAACTGGATTGAGGGACTATTATATTGAGGGACTATTATGTTGTGCCTCGGCTATGTTGTGCCTCGGCGCAGGTTGAGGTCAGCACCCGGATCGCCGGCCTATGCGCCGGTCTATTGCGAAAGATTCCGCACAGAAAGCAGGTTGCCTATCAAAGGCGTCAAACCGTACCGGATTCGCGTGGACGACTTGGAATTGGACGTCTACAGGAAACGGATCAAACACCTGTACCTCAGAGTGGATGCTTCAGACGGCCGCGTGCGGATTTCCGCTCCGTATCACCTGAACGAAGCATCGGTACGGGAAGTCGTGGCAAGACGCATGTCGTGGATTCGTCGGCAGCAGGAAAAACAACGTCGCCGCGGTCCAGAGCGTGAAGAACTGCTCGTTACCGGTGAACGGCACTATGTCGAAGGCATGCGCGTCTCGCTCGAGGTCACGACCTTCGACGGCCCGCCCCTGGTCTACCTGCTGGGCCAGTCGATCCTTGCGATGCGGGTCCCTCCGGATGCCGGTTTGCCGGACCGCCAGACCCTGCTTGCCAGGTGGTACCGGCAGCGGCTGAAGCGCCGGGTGCCCGCGATGATCGCGGTGTGGGAGCCGGTCTTGAAGGTCACGGTGACGGAATGGCGCATCCGAAAGATGCGGACACGTTGGGGCACCTGCAACTTCCGGGCGCATCGGATCTGGTTGAGTCTGGAGTTGGCCAAAAAACCCGCCCGGTGTCTGGAATACGTGATCGTTCACGAAATGGCGCATCTGATCGAGCCATCGCACAGTCGCCGATTCTGGGGTATTCTTGACCGGGTAATGCCGGACTGGCAGGCCCGACGGGACGAACTGAATCGCTTCCCCGATGCGGAACAGGATGTGGCGACCGATCAGGGTATCACAGCATAACGTACGCTTTCTGCCATCGCGGCCACGCCCAAAATTACGTTTGTGCAAAAGTAGATTTCCGCCTATTTTCTGACCTGGTTTCATAGCGGCTACCATGTTAAAACCGCCACGGCGTGCTAGGCGTCGGCAGGTGCTCTTCGCAGCCTGGCTCACCAAACAAGGATTGAGCACTCGGTGAAGCGTTCGTTACATCGTTCGTTAAACCACAAAAGCGGCAGGTGCGTTGAATGAAGTTCAAGCCCTTCGACAGGAAAATCGAATACCCCCAACTGGAGGAGCGCATCCTCGCGTGGTGGGAAGCAAATCGAATCTTCGACAAGCTGCGCGCGCAACTGGCCGACCGTCCGAAATGGTCATTTATCGACGGACCGATCACCGCCAACAACGCCATGGGCGTGCACCATGCCTGGGGTCGGACCTACAAGGACATGTACTGTCGCTACAAGGCCATGAAGGGGTTTAACCAACGTTGGCAGAACGGGTTCGACTGCCAGGGGCTCTGGGTGGAAGTCGAAGTGGAACGCGCGCTGGGTTTTGATTCCAAACGGGATATCGAGACCTTCGGTCTGGCGGAGTTTTCGCGGGCTTGCCGCGCCCGGGTGGATGAGTACGCGGAAAGAATTTCGCGACAGTCCATACGTATGGGAAACTGGATGCAATGGTACCATGACGACGGCCATCCGGCCTCCTACTACACCCTGGACGACAACAATATCGAACACATCTGGCACTTTCTCAAGACCTGCGATGCCCGGAAGTGGCTGCACCGGGGTTACCGGTCCATGCCCTGGTGTTGGCGATGCGGCACCAGCCTGAGTCAGCACGAGCTGGTGGATTCCTATCGGGAGCAGACCGATCCGTCCTGTTTCTTCCGGTGCCGCGTAGGAGGCCGCGAGGACGAGTACTTCCTGGTCTGGACCACCACACCATGGACCCTCACCGCCAATACGGCGTTGGCGCTGAATCCCGAGGCCGAATACGCCAAGGCCAGTCTGGACGGTGCGCACTACTATCTGATGAAAACGCTGGTCGAGACCGTCCTGCCCCCGGAAGCCGAAATCGTCAAGACCGTGAAAGGCGAGGAGCTGATCGGCCTGCCCTTCCACGGCCCCCTGGAAGATCTTCCCGTGCAGCGGGAGGTAAACCGGAGTACGGTCGCCTGGGACATGGTGTCGGACGAGGAAGGCACGGGCATCGTCCATATCGCGCCCGGTTGCGGGGCCGAGGACTATCAGCTCGGACAGGAACTCGGCCTGAATGTCATTGTGCCGATTGACGAAAACGGCTTTTTCACAAAAGATACCGGGCCGCTCGCCGACGTCCACGTTCGGGAGTCCGCCGAAAGGATCAGGCGAGAGCTGGAAATCAGAGGTGCGCTGTTCCGCTGGGAAGACTACACGCACCGCTATCCGTTCTGCTGGCGATGCAAGACGCCCCTGGTCTTTCGTCTGGCCGATGAGTGGTTCATTTCCGCGGATGAGATCAGAAAGCCGATGAAACAGGCCGCCGCGAAGGTCCGGTGGGTGCCCGAGTACAGCGGACTCCTGATGCAGGACTGGCTGGACAACATGGGGGACTGGTGCATCTCCCGGCGGCGTTTCTGGGGTCTTCCTCTGCCCTTCTATCCCTGCAGCGGCTGCGGCCACCTGAATGTCATCGGCAGCACGGTCGAATTGCGGGAGCGGGCAGTGCGGCCCGATCTCGTAGACGATCTTCCCGAACTCCACCGTCCGTGGATCGATGAAATCGAAATCACCTGCGCGGGGTGCGGCGAGGCGGTCAGCCGGGTAACCGAAGTCGGCGACTGCTGGCTGGACGCGGGGATCGTACCCTTCTCAACATTGAACTATCTGCCGGAACATCGGGGGATCGAAGGCACGATACGTTCGGAACGCGGACCCGAAGCCGAACGGGACAAGGCGGGTGTCGATCCTCCCGGCGAGGACTCCGCCTGGGCATCCTGGTTTCCCGCGGACTGGATCACGGAAATGCGTGAACAGATCAGGCTCTGGTTCTATTCCCAGTTGTTCATGTCCGTGACCCTCTACAACAGAGCGCCTTTCAAGGCGGTACTCACCTACGAGGAGATGCGGGACGAAAACGGCGAACCCTTCAGCAAGAGCGGCGATAATGCGATCGCCGTCGAGGATGCGACCGCCCGCATGGGCGCTGATGTCATGAGATGGCAGTACGCCGGAGCGCCGTTGAACATGGTGTTTCGTTTCGGCTACGGCCCTGCCGAAGAGGTGACCCGGAAGATGCTGCGGCTGTGGAACGTCTACGCATTTTTCGTGACCTACGCGAATCTGCCCGACTGTCCGCCCATCGCCCCTTCCGCACCCACGTCGGACCGCAGTGAGCTAGACCGGTGGGTGCTCGCCCGCCTCCACCAGCTGATCCGGCACTGCGATGACCGCCTGGACCACTTCGATTCGGCGTCGGTGGTTCGGGAAACGGAGCGATTCATCGATGCCCTCTCCACCTGGTACGTCCGGCGGAGCAGACGCAGAATCTGGAAAAGCGGGGACGACGCGGAGAAGCAGTCGGCCATCCAGACGCTCTATGAAGTGCTCGTCGCTCTGAGCAAGCTGATTGCGCCCATTCTTCCATTTTCGGCAGAGGAGCTTTACCGAAACCTGGTCCCTCCGGTCGATCCGACGGCGCCCGAAAGCGTCCATCTCTGCGGTTATCCGCAGGTATCGGAAGACTTGATCGACCAGCAACTCCTGGACGACATGGACGATCTCATGCAGGTGATCGAACTGGGTCGCGCGGCGCGCAACGACGCCCAGATGAAGGTACGTCAGCCTGCGTTGCGGTTGCTTGTGAAGCCCGCCAGCTCCCGACAGGCCGCAACCATATCGCGGCTCAAGGAACAGGTCCTGGAGGAACTGAACGTGAAGGATGTGCATCTGGCCGAAGATGCGGATGCCTTTCACGGGTATGACGTGAAGCCCAACTTCGCAAAGTGGGGTCCGCGTTTCGGCAAGCGACTGAACGCCGTACGCCAAGCGCTCGATGCGCTGGACGGGACGGAAACGGGCGCCCGCGTCAAGGCAGGCGAGCGCGTTTCGCTTGAAGTGGACGGCGAGCAGATCGCATTGACGCCCGAAGAGCTCGTTGTGGAACAGGTGCAGGCCCCCGGACTGGCCGTGGTATCGGACTTTGGCTGCACCGTCGCCATTGACACCACGGTCAACCGCGATCTGCTCCTGGAGGGATTGATGCGAGATTTCGTCCGCCATGTTCAGAATCTGCGCAAGGAAGCGGATTTCAACGTGAACGACCGAATTACCCTCTACTACGAAGCCGATGGCGACCTGGCCGCGGCCATCGCCGCCCACGCCGACTACATCAGGGCGGAAACGCTTGCAACGGTCCTTCGCGACGAGCCCGTGCCGGTAGATGTGCACGCCAGCGAACTCAAGCTCGGCGGGCAGGTCGCGCGCATAGGGGCGTCGAAGTAACCCTCGGCGGCGCCTGCGGTCCGCAGACAGGAAGCGAGGTCCCATGACCCCTGGCGGCCTGACCCCCGTCGATTGGACCATCATCTTCGGATACGCCCTGGCGACCGTATCTCTGGGCTATTACTACAGCCGCCGGCAGCGCACCGTCCGTGAGTATTTCACCGGCGGCGGACGCATGCCGCCGACGCTGATCGGCTTCTCTCTCTTCGCCACCCTGCTCAGCACCATCTCCTACCTGTCCATTCCCGGCGAAGCCATCGGCAAGGGCCCGGTCTGGATGCTCAACTACCTTACGATTCCGATCATCTACCTGGTGGTGGGCTACGGACTGATTCCGGCTTTCATGCGGACCCGCGTGACGAGCGCCTATGAGCTGCTCGAGGCCAGGCTGGGCGTGGGCATCCGCCTGCTGGGCGCGGTGATGTTCATCCTGTCGCGACTGATTTGGATGGCTCTGCTGATCTACCTGTCCGCCAAGGCCATGACCATCATGCTGGGCGTAAGCGACGACTGGATCCCCGTCATTACGCTGGTTACCGGACTCGTCGCGGTCATTTACACTTCGATGGGCGGTCTGCGGGCGGTCGTGATCACCGACACGCTGCAGACCTTGTTGATGTTCGGGGGCGCCATACTGGTTATCGTCACGATTACCATGCATTTCAACGGATTCGGCTGGCTGCCGGCCGTCTGGCAGCCCCACTGGGACGCACAGCCGGTCTTCAGTCTGGATCCGTCCGTACGTCTGACCGTGATCGGGTCCATGATGGCGTCCATGACTTGGACCATCGCCACGGCGGGAGGAGATCAGACGGTGGTGCAGCGTTTCATGGCGACGACCGACACCCGTGCAGCCCGCCGGTCCTATCTGACCCAGCAACTGGTGGGACTCTGTATCGGCGTCACCCTGTGGACTGCGGGCTTCGCCCTCCTCGGCTTCTTTCAGACCCAGCCCGGCCTGCTCCCCGCGGGCGCCGACCTGGACGGACAGGCGGATCACGTGTTTCCCCATTACATCGCCTACTACCTTCCTCCCGGCGTATCCGGCTTGGTGGTGTCCGCCATGTTTGCGGCCGCCATGTCGAGCCTGGACTCGGGAGTCAACGCGATTACCGCCGTAGTTTCGACTGATTTCATCGATCGATTCAGAAAATCGCCGGCAACCGAGAAACAGCTCACCCGAACGGCCAAGACACTGGCTTTCGCCATCGGGGCCGTCGTCGTGGGCGCAAGTTCGCTGATGGAACTGGTTCCCGGAAACATAACCGCGGTCACCAACAAAACGTCCAATCTGCTGACGACCCCCATATTCGCCCTGTTTTTTTTCGCGTTGTTTGTGCCGTTCGCCCGACCGGCCGGCGTCGTCGCGGGTGCCGTGTGTGGTATTGCAACCGCCTTGCTGATTGCGTTTTCCGGTCCGTTTTTCGGCATGTTGCCCGATGGAAACGACCCGGTCAGTTTCATGTGGATCAGTCCGATAGCGCTGATCGCGAACCTGGGCGTCGGCACAACCGTCAGCTGGATGCTGGCCGGGAAACGGAACGCCTCGCAGCAGTCTGGCCGGCGATGAACCCGGACGTCCAAGGAACCGGTTGCAGCGGCCGAATCCGGGGCTGATTCAACCGGTTCGAGGTAAAACAGTAATGCGGCAGCAGACGAAACTGACACGGTTGCAGACTGCGCGCGGGATGCGTCTGTGGAATGTAAACGGCATGCTCGAGTCGG
The DNA here is from genome assembly GCA_965200485.1 of bacterium. GTDB lineage: Bacteria > JAAXHH01 > JAAXHH01 > JAAXHH01 > JAAXHH01 > JAAXHH01. The sequence continues at coordinate 587,477 of CBDAUD010000002.1, read as the reverse complement.
TTCACTCGGCCATCACCACGGGCGTGTACACCACCGGATACGCACTGCATCTCGGCGCATCCACTGCGATGATCGGCCTGATCTCCGCCTCCATATCCATAGGCCAGTTGCTGCAAGCCTTCACGCCGCTTCTGATTGAACGCCGGCCCCGGCGCAAAGCACTCTGTCTGCTCGCCAACAGCGGCAGTTCCGCGCTCTGGATACCCATTGCCTTCATCCCCTTTCTGTTCTTCGAAGGGTATCAGCTGTTGGCGCTCATGGTCTGCATCGCCCTGTCGAAAGCGGCGATGTCCCTTGTTTCCCCCGCGCGCCAGTCCTGGCTGACCGACCTGGTCCACGACGACATCCGCGGCCGTTTCGTCGCCCGCCAGCGCAGTTTGACGGCGTCCGCCGGTTTGATCACGTCGGTCTGCGCCGGCTTTTTCCTGAGCACGTATGCCACGGGAGACGCGCAAGAGGGATTCAGCACCCTATTCGTCGTTGCGGTGATCTTTTCCGGCGTCGGGATCTGGGTCTGGTCCCGTATTCCCGAACCGGCCAGAAGCCAGGGAGAGGCGCTGCCGTCAAACCAGTTGCTTGGTCTCCCCTTTCGGCACGGCCCCTTTCGCAGACTGATGTTCCTGGTTTCGGGTCGGCTCCTGATTGCCCAGATCGCCGCCCCTTTCTTCACCGTCTACATGTTGCGGACACTCGAGGTTTCCTATGCCCAGATCGCGGTCTTTTCCGCCATTCAGACCATCGCCACGATCATCATGAATCCCTTCTGGGGATACCTGGCCGATAAGTACGGTTACAAGCCGGTCATGTCCGTTACTGCCATGGGACTCGCCCTGTTTCCCATCGGTTGGGGACTTGTGACCCTGGACAACTACTGGTTCGCGGTACCGCTGGTGCAGATCTGGGGCGGCAGCATGAGTGCGGGCTGGGCTACCGCCCGGTTCAACCTCATCGTGAAGACGGCCCCGGCGGTCAATCGTTCCGCGTTCCTGGGATGCTATGCTGCGGTATCGAGGGCATGCGCGGCCTGCGGCGCGGTACTGGGCGGACTGGCCGCCGGTGTGTGTGCCAACCTGCCGGCCGTCTCTTTCTTGGGTTTCACCATTGCCGGCCTGCAGTATCTTTTCCTCGCCAACGGGGCCTTGCGTATCGCCTACATGGGTCTGTTGGCCCGCGTCGTCTCTGACTCGGAGGTTTCTTCCCGCGACATGATCAATCGCGTCCGACGGGGCAATCCCATTGCGACGCTCTGGCACCTGGTACGCATGGGAAAGTCCGGAAACCCGTCGGTTCGTGCACGGGCCGCCCGGGAACTGGGTGAAACCGGAAGTCACCTGGCTGTGGACGAATTGATCGCATTGCTGAACGACAGCGATCGCAATGTGCGCCGGGAAGCCGTACAATCCCTGAGCCGAATCGGCGCGGAAGAGGCCGTCGCCCCGCTTCTCGAATGCGTGGGGAACCCTTCGTCGGACATCGCCGAAGAGGCGGTTGAAGCTTTGGGGGCGGTACCGTCGTCGCTCAGCCTGAACATCCTGGTGACCCTACTGCACGACGAAAGGTCCGGGATACGGCGCAGCGCAGTCATCGCACTCGAGCGCATCGGGGATCGCCGCGCTGAAACCGCGCTGGAAGCGCTGCTCGTGCACGAACGGGAGCAGGGCATTGTCCGGTCTGCCATTGAGGCGCTGGCGAAGATGGGGAATACCCGTATTCTGAGGCGGATCCAGGCGCTTGTCCGAACTGGAGAGACCAGTTTGGAGCGGCGGGTGCTGACGATGTCGGCAGGCCATGTTCTCGGCGCGCCGGATCTCCTGTACCGGTTACTCCAGGCCGATGAGATGCAACAGGATCGGGCGACGGCCGGTCTGTTCCGGGCAGTTCGAAGACGACTCGGCGGATGGTCCGGGGTGGACGGGGACCTTAAGCGGGAGGCCGCTGCTTCAATGGACCGCGCGTTGAGCGCATTGGAGCACCAGCGCACGACCGAAATGCTGGACAACCTGCTCGACGTGTCCCGCGCAATCGTGCGCGAAGTCCGCCCTGAGAATCAGGTTTCCTCCACCGAGCATGCTGCGCCTGCCGATCACGCTGCACCCGCCGGAAAACTGTCGTCGGATCCGGACGCGTTGGACCTAGCGTACGGCGTCCTGTCCGACCTGGCGCGGGAAACGCGTGAAAACTCCCTCCATGCGGAGGAGAAACTACTGGCGGTCGTGGCGTTTCAGCGAATTTCCGAACTGTGTATCGATTGAGGCGCGGGCTCGGGGGTATCAGTCGCGTTTCCGCCAAGCTTCGTATTCGGCCAGGGTATTTTCATCCGGCGGGTAAACGCCGATGATGCTGCTTCCTTCCTGGATCTTCGTCAGAATGAAAGCTTCGCATTCCTCTTTTGCGACCGCTTTCTCCGCCACCTCTTCGGCGAGGTGGCGTGGGATCGCCACGACGCCCTCGGCATCACCCACGATGATATCGCCCGGAAACACGGCTACGCCCCCGCACGCGACCGGACGCTGTATATCGCTCGGATAGTGGGCGGTGGCGCTGTTATGGGCATTCCTGGCGCGGGCGTAAGCAGCCAGACCGGTATCGAGGATGGCCGGCGTATCCCGGAATGCGCCGTCGCTTACGACGCCGGCGCAGCCGCGCTGCTTAAGCCTTGTGGCCAGGATATCCCCCATGACACCGGCGCGCGTGTCCCCCCGCGCATCGATCACGAGCACCTCGCCATCGCCTACCCGCTCGATCGCTATGCGCTGCGGATCCGTCAGGTTGTCGACCGGCGCATGCGCCAGGTCTTCGCGTCCGGGTATGTATCGCAAGGTAAAGGCCTGGCCCGCCATGCGCATGCCCGGTTCCAGCGGCGCCACATTGTGCATGTAGGTGTTCCACAAACCGTACTCGTTGAGTACGCCAGTCAGTGTGGCCGTACTCGGGATGCGCAGCGATTCGAGCAAGGCCTGGGATGGAGGTTGGTGTTCGGACATGGTCATTGGATTCCTTTTCATCTGTTGAACGATGTACTAGAGATGTACTAGATTTGAACGGCCCAACAAGCCGCCGGGAGAAAGCAACCGGTTTGCGACATCTGGCCGCTGTTCCGCCTGCCGTCGATCCGCTTTCAACTTACTGGATCATTGCCAGCAATCAAGACTTCATTGAGGACCGGCGGGGAACGGCGAAAGCCGCCACGGCCGCCACGTATCCGTCCGGCGAGCCCGTGTCGAAGTGCTCGCCGCCTATCTCCAGGGCGAAGTAGTCCCGCTGCGAGGCCAGCAATGCCTGCGCTTCGGTCAGCCCCAGTTCGTCCCGCTCGCTGTCGGTGCTCCGGGCTATCCGGGCAAGGCAGTCGAACAGGTCCGGCGTCATGGCGTGGAGACCAAACCAGCAGAGGAAGGTGTCTTCCGGCAGTCCCTCCACCCGCAGCCGGTTTCGCGCCAGGCCTGTTTCCGGTTTCTCCAGCACGGTGTCGAGCACATAGAGCCGGTTCGATCGGGGCACGGGCCGACCGGAAACCGTGCCGAAGTGCCGAATGGCTTCAACGGATTTGCGGATCACACCCGAGACCGGCGCCTGCAGATCCCCATAGGCGTCCAGCAACTGACGTGCGCAGCATCGTTCCTCCCCGCTGAAATAGAGATGATCGCCGAGCATGACCAGAACGGGTTCGTCGCCGGTCCAAGTTGCCGCACGGAGGACGGCATCGCCGAAACCGCGGGGACGATCCTGGGTAAATATGGTCAGCTTCTCAGCGAGCATGCCGGGGAATTCTGCTGCGGCGAGCAAATCTGCGCGAGATCCTATCGCGCGTCTCAACGGGTCGGACAACCGCGAGAAATAGGCTCGAATCAATCCTTCGTCCTCGGGCGTCGTTACCAGGGCGATCTCCTCAACGCCTGCGTTCAACGCTTCCTCGATGATCAGCTGCAACGCGGGGGTTGCCCGGCCCCGGACATCCACGATGGGGAACAGCGCCTTGGGCATCGCACGAGTCGCCGGCATCATGCGAACCCCGAGTCCCGCCAGCGGTATGATCGCCTTCCGTATGCGTTTCGACTTATGCAAACCCACTGCCCGTTCCGAAGCCGATACTCAGGTTATGCGATAGACGCGGTGACCGAATTCAAGGGCGCCGGGCGAAGATCCGGCAAAGATTTCGGCCTCGATACCGGTCGATTCGCCGTAGCGCGCAAGCAGTCGATCCAGATGGTGGAGCATGCGGTCGTCTCCTGCGACGGCGACCGTCCCGCCCGCGCCGCCCCCCGTGATCCTAGCCCCGTAGAATCCTGCTTCCAGCCCCAGTTTTCTTGTTTCGCGGACGATCCAGGAGGTTTCAGGCGAGCCCAGCCCGCAACGGTGCCGGTAGCTCCAGTCCGAGGCGTACATCAGCCGGCCGGCCTGCTCAAGATATCCGGTCTCTCCCGTCGCGCCAGCCCTGCGGATGCACTCGGTGAATGCGGTCACTCGGCGATGTTCGTAAATCGCGTGCTCCACTCGGCTGCGCACGTTGTACTTCACTTCCGGGTCAACTTTGGTCGCCGAATCGCCCGCTTCCCCGTATCGACGCGCAAACGTCTTCCCCGTCATACGCGCCGGAAGCAGGCTTCGATACGACCCGGTGAATTCGGCCGGCGTCAGGTTGCACAGATATGCGCCGACATTCGGATTCGCGCTGTCGCGACAGGACCGCTGCATATGCCGGATGATGGCGAGGCCCATGAAAGCGCCTGTTCTCGCGTGGGTATACCGCGAGCCCTTGATCTGTCGCCTGACACCGGAGTTGATCCCGATGAGACGCAACCCGGCCGGAATCGGCAGATGTTCCCGCAAGGTGTGAGGCTGGCATAGCAGAGACAGCAACCTGTCCTGGTTTCCCAGGGCGGAGGTGGCCTGATCCATGATACCGCAGGCCGCGCCGACTATTTCGTTTTCAACCTGCTGGGCAAGGAGGGCCAGCACCATCCCGTCCAGTTCGATTCCGTACAACAGGCTCAGTCCGTACATGGCGGCTATTTCCAGCGCGGCGGAGGAAGAAACGCCCACACGAAGCGGGATGTCGCTTGCCAGTACGATCGTGGCTCCGTGCGGAAAACGGTCTATGTACCCTTCTCCCTGCAAAATGCTGAAAGCCCCGGCCACGTAGGCCGCCCAGGCCGTGTCCGGCGCCTGGGAGAACTTCCGCCGAAGGGACGCGTAGTTCGCGGGACGGGTACCCGGATTCAGCGCTTCCAGCGGTAGCGCTACGTCAGGCAGAAGGCCCAAAGCGTCCACGTCCGCGCTGTGCAGAACCACCTTCCTGTCGTCACGCGCCTGTATGCCGAGCAGGACCGCACGGTCCAGGGTCAATTCGCATACCAGCGAACCGCTGTAGTCGGCGATGCCGCCCATGCAGTCAAGCCGCGCGGGGGCACGGACCACGTAGACGGGTTTCTCCTTTTCAAACCGCATGCCCAGCGCGCCGAACCGGCTGTCTCCGGTACAAGCCAGCGCTTTTTCGTATTCCATCACATCGGGGAGTGTGGAACCGTGCTCCGACAGACTTGCCAGCATAACCTGAAATCCCGCCGGGTCCCGCCGCTGAGTCCAAGTGAAAAAACCGAGCCAGGTCAACGTTCGCCCGTAATATAACCGACATCCCCTGTTTTACAACGCACTTTCAATGCGGATTCGTGCTAGAACCGGCGGCGGACAGGATTGTGTTGACAGTTCTTTCTCCTGGCGTGTATACTGCCAATGCGCTGCTCGCCGTAGTTTCCAAATGGATGAAGCAGGCTGATATTCCGGATTCACAGTCCTCCTACACCGCCGTTTGGGAACGGTGAATGAACCTCGCTGCGGTATTGAATCCCGCCCAGGTCAAGGCGGCGTCCTATACAGACGGCCCGTTGCTGGTGCTCGCCGGCGCAGGGAGCGGCAAGACACGCGTACTGACCCATCGCATCGCCCATCTCGTTAAGCAGCTTGGCGTAGACCCTTTTCACATACTGGCCGTCACGTTCACGAACAAGGCGGCCGCGGAGATGAAGGACCGCCTCGACCACATGCTCGGTCATGGCGAAGTGCCTGCCTGGGTGGGCACGTTTCATTCCTTGTCCGCACGCATTCTGCGGCGCGAAGCCGAGCATCTCGGGTTTCGGCGTGATTTCGGGATCTACGACGACGAGGATCGGCTGGCCCTGATCCGGCGCGTGATGAAAGAGCTGAAGATATCCGAAAACCGTTTTTCTCCGAAGGTGGTACGCAACCATATCAGCGGCGCCAAAGATCAGCTGGTTTCGGCCCGCGCGTACCGGTCGCTGCCCGGGGATTTCTTCGGAAAGGACTTGGTATCGGGTGTTTACGAAGCCTACGAGAAGGCGATGGAAGATTGCAACGCGCTGGATTTTGACGATCTCATCATGCGGCTGGCCGTGGGATTCGAGACGCATCCGGAACTCTTGAGCCGATACCAGGATAGATTCCAGTTTATCCTGGTGGACGAGTACCAGGACACCAACCGCGCCCAGTATGAATGGATCAATCGGCTGGCACGGAAGTATCGGAACCTCTGCGTGGTAGGCGACGATGACCAATCGATTTACGCCTGGCGCGGCGCCGACATACGCAACATCCTCGAGTTCGAGAAGGACTATCCGGAAGCGAGGGTGATCCGCCTGGAACAGAACTACCGGTCCACCCGACGCATCCTCGCGGCGGGGAATGCGGTCATAAGAAACAACAAGGGCCGCAAAGGCAAGGATTTGTGGACGGACAACCCGACTGGCGACGAGATCGGCGTCGTTGAGGCGATCGACGATCGGGACGAAGCCCGGTGGATCGCGCAGAAGATCAAGGAAATGCACACGGACGACACCCGGCGGCCCCTGCGGGACTTCACCCTGCTCTATCGGACCAATGCGCAATCGCGTACGCTGGAGGACGAATTGCGCCGGTCCGGCCTGCCTTATGTCATCGTAGGCGGCGTCCGGTTCTTCGAACGGAAGGAAGTCAAGGACGTCCTGGCTTACCTGAAAGTGCTCGTCAACGGCCGGGATGCCGTCAGTTTCCGCCGCATGGTCAATACACCCACCAGAGGGCTTGGCGCCGTGGGCGTGAGCCGCATAGAGCGCCTCGCGCTCGAGCGGGGGATAGACTACATCGAGGCGTTGCATTTCGGGGCCGAGGCGGGACTTTCCGCTAAAGCAGCCCGCACCGCCGAGGACCTCGGAGCGTTCCTGCTTCGGCTCAGATCGAAGCTGGACGAGATATCCGGCGCCGAAGCGGCAAGAACGGTACTGGAACGAACCGGTTACCTGCGGCAACTGGAGCTGGAGGCCGCGAAGAACGCCGAGTCCGAGGCCAAGGTGCAGAACGTGAACGAACTTGTGGCCGCCCTGGAAGAGGCGACCGAAAATACGGAAGCCGGGCAGGCGGCCGTCGGACTGGACGTTTTCCTGGAAGAAGTTGCGCTTGTAACCGACATAGACCGGTGGGACGAATCCGCGGATCGCGTCACCCTGATGACCTTGCACAATGCCAAGGGGCTCGAATTCCCTATGGTGTTCATCACGGGCATGGAGGACGGACTGTTCCCCATCTCACGCGCAATGGAAAGCCTCTCGGACCTCGAAGAAGAACGACGGCTGTTCTATGTCGGTATCACGCGCGCACAGGAAAAACTGTTCCTCGTCCACGCCAATTTGCGGCGCAGTCGAGGTAACGCGGATCGGATGTACGGCGGAGCGATGAACAGCCTGCGGTCCCGGTTCGTTGATGAGATTCCGGCGGAACTGACCGCTGCGGAGCGCACCAATCCATCTTACGCGGCCGGATCGTGGAAACAGCGGGGAACACCATCCGATTCGCCTTCCGGCGACGAAACGGCCTCCCCCCGGACCGTACAGACGCCGATGGGCAGGGTCCGGATCTCGCGGGGTCAGGATGTCAAGCACCCGGTCTGGGGGAAGGGGCGGATCATTCAGGTTGCGGGAAGCGGAGACGACCTCCGGGCAACGATCCGGTTTTCCGGTACGACCAAGAAGGTTATCGTCAAGTACGCAGCATTGGAAATGATATAGCGGGCGGTTGGCCGACGCCCGACGGGAGGTCCGTAATGACCGTTACGATCAAGGATGTTGACCATGTCGCGTCGCTTTCCCATCTGAAGTTCTCGGATGATGAACGGGAACAGCTGGTCCGGCAGTTGAACGCCATCCTGGCCTATATGGAGCAGCTCGATACGCTGGATACATCAGGCGTTGCGCCGACTTCCCACGTGCTGAATCTGAAAAACGTTTTTCGCCGCGACGAAGTCGGCCCCTCTCTGTCCCAGGAGGAAGCCCTGCGGAACGCGCCGTCCGCGGACCAGGGGCATTTTACGGTCCCCAAGGTGATTTGAAACACGAGATGGCATCCGGCAAAACCAGAATCACGGGCCTCATTCCGGCCCGGTACGCTTCGACCCGGTTTCCCGGCAAGGCGCTGGCGCCCCTGCTGGGCAGACCGATGATTCAGCATACGTTCGAGCGCGCCAGCCGCGCGCAGTGTCTGACGGCGCTCTACGTCGTAACCGACGATCGGAGGATTTCAGATGCGGTACGCCGTTTCGGCGGCGAACCCATCATGACATCCAGCGACCATCCCAGCGGTACCGACCGGCTCGCGGAGGCCGTCCGGAATCTGGATTCGGACGTGATCGTCAATATACAGGGCGACGAGCCGCTCATCACGCCCGAGGCCATCGAGACCGTAGTACAGCCCTTGCTCGACGATCCCGATCTGCCCATGTCGACCCTCGCGCATCGCATAACCCGACCGCAAGACCTGCTCAACCCGCATATGGGCAAGGTCGTATTCGACCAGCAGGGACGGGCGCTGTACTTCTCCAGATCGCCGGTGCCCTGGTCCGGCGCGGAAATCAGCGAGCGCCGTCTGCGGGAGACGCGATACTACAATACCGTGGGGCTCTATGGCTACCGACGTGATTTCCTGCTCACCTTCGCCGCGTTGAAGCCGACCCCGCTGGAACGGACCGAACGCCTTGAACAGTTGCGGGCGCTTGAACGCGGCTATCGCATCGTCGTGAAAGAGACCGATTACGCCCCGCTCGGCGTCGACGTGCCTGCCGACCTGGAAAAAGCGGAGCGAAGGCTGACCGCCGAGGAAGGACCGGCCGACGGGGAAGGGAAATCATGAAGGAAATCGCCATCGGCGACATTGCCATCGGCGGGGCGCGTCCGCTGGCGCTGATTGCCGGTCCCTGCGTGATCGAAAGCGAAGCAGTGGTCATGGAAACCGCCGACCGGCTGATCGATATAACCGGTCGGCTGGGTATTCCGCTTGTATTCAAGTCCTCCTACGCGAAAGCCAACCGCTCCGCTGTCGGCTACTACACCGGGCCGGGACTGCAGGAGGGGCTCCGCATACTCCGCAAAGTGCGGGATCTCGGTGTTCCGGTATTGTCGGACGTGCACAGTCTGCAGGAAGTGGACGCGGCCGCCGAGGTGCTCGACGTGCTGCAGCTTCCCGCGCATCTGTCCATGCAGACGGAACTGACCCTGGCGCTGGCCCGAACCGGAAAGCCCGTCAATGTCAAAAAGGGCCAGTTTCTGGCCCCTCGGGACATGGCATCGATCGTGGCCAAGATAGAAAGCGCGGGCAACCGGAACATACTCCTGACGGAACGCGGCGCCTCTTTTGGATATCACGATCTGGTCGCCGATATGCGATCGCTGGTCGTCCTGCGGCAGACCGGATACCCGGCGGTGTTCGACGCCACCCACGTGGTCAGGCTGTATGGACGCCCGAGCAGCGACACGAGCGGAGGGACGCCCGAATTCATCGCGCCCCTCGCGCGGGCGGCCGTGGCCACGGGATGCGATGCCGTTTTCATCGAAACACATCCCCGTGTTTCCGATGCGCTTTGCGACGCCGCGAGCATGTTGCCGCTTGATCGCCTGGAGCCGCTGCTGGAACGGGTGAAGGCCATCGACGAAGTCGTAAGGCCCTACGCGGCTTCTTGAACCGCATGCAGGTGCATTTGTGGCCTCTCCGAGAAAACGTCTGCGCAACGCTGCGGTCTACCACGCAACGCGTGCCTTCATCGGATTGATGAGCGTCTTGCCGAGAAGGATGGCCTTGTTTGTGAGCGGGCGGATCGGGAGCATGGCATACCACCTTGCGCGCCGTTCCCGCCACCGCACCCTTGCCAATCTCACGCTGGCCTACGGCGACGAAAAATCCGGCGACCAGATCGGACGGCTGGGCGGGTCCGTGTTTCGGGAATTGGGCAGAAACGTCGTAGATGTCGCCCGTCTGCCCCGGATCACGGCAGCGAATGGGCAGGATCTGGTCCGAACGGAGGGATTCTCCCACCTGGAAACGGCCTATGCCGAGGGGAAGGGTGTTATAGCCGTAAGCGCTCACCTGGGCAATTTCGAATTGATGGGCGCGTTCCTGGCACACAAGGGCTTTCCCGTTACGGTGGTGGCCGCCCCCCTTTTTGATCCCAAACTGGATGCGCTTCTTTTGAAGAACCGGGTGCGCGGCGGACTGAACGTGGTACCCCGCGACCGGGCAACATCCGCCGTGCTTCGCGCACTGAGGAAGGGACACGTCGTGGGACTCCTCGTGGACCAGGATACCCGGGGAGCCGGCATCATGGTGCCGTTCTTCGGCATGCCCGCCCGAACGTCTGCCGGACCCGCCATCCTTGCCGATCGAACCGGTGCGCCAATCGTGCCGATGGCCATACGCCGTCTCGCGGACGACACACACCTCCTGAGCGTCCGCCCGGCCATCCGATCCGCCGGACGAACGCCGGAAGAGGTCGCAACGACGACGAAGGCGTATACGGCCGAACTGGAGCGTTTTATCCGGAAGGCGCCTGCGCAATGGGTATGGATGCACGACCGGTGGAAGACATACAGGCAGTCCCGACCGGATTCCCGACCTTAACTTGATCTTGCCAGACCGGACCATACCGGATATATTCAGGCATGTCGATTTTGCGTTTTCCGCGGATCAGGCCCCACCTGGTATTTCGCGACGCAGCCAGACGCCCCCGCTTCCGGTTGCCTGGCCTGTTAACGGCTACATTGCTCTGCCTGTCAGCGTGTCAATCCGTCGATCAGCGGGCTTCGGACGGCGGCGCCCAGGACGTCCTTCCGGACCAGGAAGCATGGAACACGACGATCTATCTGAGCCGGCACGGGAGGCAGGAAGCTACGATCAAGGCCGGCCATCGGGTGTATTACGCAGAAACGGACCGCACCGTCATGTATGGGGGCATCCACGTTGCGTTCTACGACGAAGACGGGAGCCTGTCCTCGACACTCGAAGCCGAGCAGGGTGAAATCAACGGCCTGACCCACGACCTGCGCGTCAGGGGCGACGTAATCGTCCAGAGTATGGAAAGAGGCACGCTCGAAACCGACTCCCTGACCTGGATAAACGCGGAAAACCTCATCGAAACGGAAGCGAGTGTTCGATTGGTCAGGGAGGCGGATGTCATTACGGGCGAGGGATTTGCTGCCGACCCCGGTATGCGGAGTTATATCATCCGGCGCCACATCAGAGGGCAGTTTCTTCCGAGTGTGGAATCGAACTGACCAGACCGTCGCCCATGGCTTCGACAACCGCATCACAGGGAACCGATCCTTGACGACTCGCCGAAATTCCGGTATATTGCATGGTAGAAACATGTACGTCGGATTGCTGATTTCGGTCTGTTGTCTTGCCGTGCTCTCCGCTTCGCCGGCAGCAGGACAGGAACGTCGCGAGCCGGTGCAGATCGAAGAAGCGGGCGTCCTCAGGGCCACCGGAATAGACGAGATCTTCGATCTGTCGGAATCTGTGCGGCTCTCGCACGGAAACACCGTGCTGACCAGTGACAGGGTACTTTATGATCGCTTGAACGGCATCGTGCATCTTACCGGTAGCGTGCGCATGATTCGCGATACCAGCACGCTTACCGCCGACGCCGCAACCTATTATGAAAGCGACCAGCGGGCCATCGCCAAAGGCCGGGTGAGGCTCGACGACGATCTGGACGACGTGGTGCTGAAGGGCGATCGCATGGTCTTTACCCAGGAACCGCATCGCGTCCTGGCAACGGGTGGTCCGGATATGGTCTGGCAGCAGGGCGAAAGCCGGATAACCATCGAGAGCCGTCAACTCGCGTATTATTTCACCGAATCCAATAACCTGCTGAAGGCGCTGGCGACGGATTCCGTTGTCGTAGTGGACGAAGGTGCGGAGGTGACGGTTTACTGTGAAAGCGCCGAGTATCTCAAATCGACGCAGAGCGCGCGTTTCAGCGGCGAACCCCGGTTGATCAAGCACCAGGAGGATGACGAAAGCGCGATCGTCGTATCCGGCGACAGCATGACCTACGCCTTCGATGGCCGAGCCGCCGACGTATTCGATTCGGTAAAGGTCGTGAAGGGTTCGCTGGAAGGGCGCTGCGATACCTTGCGGTATGACAACGAGGGCCAGAAGATCGAACTGCGCAGCAACCCGCTGATCAGAAGTGCCCACAGCGAGATCACAGGAGATCACATCCTGCTCGAGCTGGTTGAAGGCAGGGTTTCGAGCGCTGTTGTCACCGGACAGGCCGCAGGTTCCTACGCCGTTGAAAAGACGGAAGGAACGAATCGCAGCACCATCGAGGGGCGCAGTATGGTCGTGGACTTCGCCGGCGAATCGATCCGGACGATAACCGCACAGGGCAACGCGGTGAGCATCTACAACCCGGCAACGCTCGATACCGGACCAACCGGCCACAACGTGGTCCGGGCGAGGAAAATCGTGATCGAACTGAAGGACGGAGAACCGGTCAACGTGAACGCGGACGGCGGTGTGGACGGGACGTATGCCACGCCGGAGGATGAAGAGGGAAACGGTTGAAGACGGAGGGCCCGTGCAGCGTCTGCAGGCTGAGAACCTGGTTAAATTGTATCAGAATCACCGCGTCGTTGACGATGTGAGCTTACGCGTAGACCAGGGTGAGGTAGTCGGCCTGCTCGGACCCAACGGAGCCGGGAAGACCACCTCGTTCTACATGATCGTCGGCATGATCAAGCCGGGATCCGGAAAGGTGCTTCTCGAGGATCGGGAAACCGGCCAGCGCAGGAATATTACCCGGTGGCCGATGTATCGCAGAGCACGCGTCGGTATCGGCTACCTGGCCCAGGAACCCTCGATCTTCCGTCGGATGACGGTGGAACAGAACCTGATGTCCATTCTCGAGACGCTGCCTATGAACCGCAAGGCCAGGCGGCAGAAGATGGAGGAGCTGCTGGAGGATTTCGGCATTGCGCATCTGGCCAAGCACAGCGCCTATACGCTGTCGGGAGGCGAACGGCGAAGAACCGAGATCAGTCGCGTGCTGGTCACCGAACCGAAGTTCATTCTGCTTGATGAACCCTTTGCCGGGATTGATCCCATCGCAGTGGAGGATATACAGGAAGTCATCGGGCGCCTCAAGGAAAGAAAGTTGGGTATACTGGTTACGGATCACATGGTCCGGGAGACGCTGCAGATTACGGACAGGTCCTATATCATGGCCGACGGCCGTATTTATCTGTCCGGCACCGCCGAAGCCCTGGCCGAGGATCCCGAAGCGCGGCGCATTTATCTGGGCGAACGATTCCGCCTAGAATAGGCCGCCTGGAACAATCCGGATCCAACTGGATCCAATCGGAACAAGCGCTTATGGAATTTCAACTGCAACCTCAGACGAGACAGCAGTTTTCTCCCCAGCTGATGTATTCGCTCAAACTGCTGCAGTACACCACGGCGGAACTTGAGCAGGAGATCAAGGAGAAAATCGAAGAGAATCCCCTGCTGGAGCTGGAGGAAGAGCCCGGCGAGCCGGAAGATGGACCGACCGGGGAATCGTTGTCGGAGGGACTGGACGCGAGGCGCGAAGACGATCCCGGCGATATGACGCCCGACCGGGATCCGATCGATTGGGATGCCTATATACGCGAGGGCATGCACAATCAGATGGATTCCCGCGAAGAAACCGAAAGACGGGAAGAACAGCATCTTCTGGAACGCGAGGGAAAGTCGGGGGCGACGCTCACCCAGCAGCTCGTCGAGCAGCTGCATCTGCTTGAACTTTCCTCCCGGGACCGGGGAATAGGCGAATATCTGATCGGCAATCTGAACGAAAGCGGCCTCCTCGATGTCCCGTTGCAGGATCTGGCGCTGGAATCCGGCGTACCTTTTGTCGAGGCGGAACGGGTGCTGAAGATCGTACAGACCCTCGAACCTACCGGGGTGGGCGCACGCGACCTGCGCGAATCGCTGATGTTGCAGCTGGACGCGCTGGACCTGCACGAATCACTGGCTTACAGGATGGTATCGGAACAATGGCGGGACGTCAAACAGCGCAGCATCGCGGCGATTCGCAAAAAAACCGGGGCCTCCCAAGACGACATAGGACGTGCTCTGCGGGTGATCTCACGCCTGAATCCACACCCGGGCCTGGCCGTCGGCGATTCGTCTGTCGTAACCATACATCCTGATCTGGTCGCTGAAAAGATCGAGGGCGAATACATCGTGTACCTCAATGATCGCAACGCGCCCCGGCTTCGCGTCAGCCATGCCTACCAGGCTATCCTGAACCGAAGCGAACCTTCCAGCGAAGCGGACCGGCGGTACGTGCGGCAGAAGCTGACCGATGCGAATCACTTCGTCAATTCCATTGAACAACGGCGTTCCACCCTGCTGAAAGTCACGAATTGCATCGTCAAGGCGCAGCGGGCATTCCTGGATTCAGGCCTGTCTCACCTCAAACCGATGATTCTGCAGGAGGTCGCAGACGAGGCCGGGTTGCATATAACCACCGTCAGCCGGGCTACGCAAGGCAAGTACATACAGACGCCGAGGGGGATTTACGCGTTGCGGTTTTTCTTCGACGGCCGGTTGCAGAAGAAGTCGCCGAAGCATGCGGACGAAGGCTCCGTGGTCCAGCTGGCGACAAAGACGGTCAAGGATCGCATTGTCCAGCTCATCGCGGAGGAAGACGAACACGCGCCCCTGAGCGACCAGGCTATCGAGGAGATCCTGCGATCGAAAGAAGGCGTGCAGATCAAGCGGCGAACCGTGGCGAAATACCGCGAAAACCTGGGCATCCCCATAGCACGGATGCGCAGGAGAATCTGAACCCGTCAAGCAACCCCAGTGAAGGAGGCGATCGTGCAGAAAACCATGACAGCCCGCCACTGCGATCTGGCGGACGCATACAAACAGCATGCGGATAGAGAGATGGACCGGCTGAACCGCTACAGCGACAACATCCTGAGCGCGGACCTCATCGTCTCGCAAGAAAAATACCGGTATCTGGTTGAACTGAACGTGCACGTCGGCAGACACGTGCTGACCAGCAGGGAAGAGCACGCCGAGGCCTATGCCGCACTTGGCCAGGTGGTCAGCAAGATGGAAAGCCAGTTGAAAAAGCACAATGACAAGTTACACGATCACCGGGTCCGACGCTAGCAGATTGAAATCGCGTGAACTTCGCGTCGGCTCTCTAATAGAAGAGGTCGATCTGAAGCTGTCTCCGCTGACCGGGGAAACGGGACTCTCCAAGCGGATCGTCAACGCGGAGTCGAATCGGCCGGGACTCGCGCTGTCCGGGTTTTTTGACCGGTTTTCCAATAACCGGATTCAGATACTGGGAGAAACCGAATTAACCTATCTGAGGAGCCTGACCGGGGAACCGCGGCGCGCGGCGCTGGTTCGTCTTTTCGACCTGGACATCCCGTGCATGGTCGTTACAAAAGGGATGGTTCCGCCGCAGGAACTGACCGAAACCGCCGAGCGGTTCGATACGGCCGTCCTGGGGACGACCCTGACGACGGACGCCTTCGCGCACTCTCTGCTCGAGTACCTGGAACCCTATTTCGCACCGTCGACCACCGTACACGGCGCGCTGGTCGACGTTTACGGGGTGGGGCTCCTGTTTACGGGACGCAGTGGAATCGGCAAAAGCGAAACGGCCCTCGATCTGGTGGAACGCGGCCACCGGCTCGTAGCGGACGATGTGGTCACCGCCTACCGGATGCGGCGCGGCATCGTCATGGGGACGAGCAATACCATAACGCAGCATTTCATGGAGATCCGGGGGGTCGGGATTATCGATGTCACGCGCATGTTCGGCATACGAAGCATCCGCGTGCGCAAGCGCATAGAAGTCGTGGTGAACCTGGAAGACTGGAACAACGATGGGGACTATGAACGCACGGCGCTCGACGAGAAAACTACGACGTTGCTCGACACGGAACTGCCCTGCGTCCGCATTCCGATCAATCCGGGCAAGAACCTGACCGTGATCTCCGAGGTTGTTGCGCTTCGACATCTTCTGAAGGTTGTCGGAGTGAACCCCGCGTCGGCGTTGAACCAGCGCGTGCTGGAAGCCATGAAGCAAGGCGAAAGGGTCCGATACCGCAGGGAAGACTACGAATAGGCGCGTGTCGCGTCCGGCGCGTGTCGCGTATCATGCGCGGCGCGTATCGCGTACGACTAGGCGCACAGGACGTGCGATCGACTGAATCGGGATCAGGTCTTGGTAAGAAAAACCGTTTTCGTCAAAAATAGAAAGGGCCTGCATATGCGGCCCGCCGAGCAGCTGGTCCGCACGGCTTCCAGGTACAAGTCGGAGATCACACTGGTCAAGGACGCGCTGTCGATCAATGGAAAGAGCATCATGGGTGTGATGATGCTGGCCGCCGAGTACGGGAGTACCATCGCAATCGAAATTGAAGGTCCCGATGAAACCGAAGCGCTCAACGCCATAACCGAGATGTTCGATCAGGACCAGGAGGCGTGAAATGAGCGAAGAGCGCCGCATACTCAATGGCATTCCGGCATCGCCCGGCATCGCCATAGGCCGCGCCTTTGTCTACAATCGCCGCTTCGCCACCATACACCAGCGTTCTGTTCCCGACGACAAAGTGGAAGAGGAGATCGAAAGATTCCAGACCGCGGTCGATGCGGCACTGGACGACCTGACCCAGTTGCAGCGTCGTATCGCAGTGGATATCGACCAGGAAATCCTCAAGATATTCCGCACCCACCAGGCGGTGCTTGAAGACCCCGAAGTCGTGGACGTCACCATCGTCCGCATCCGTCGGGAGAAGACCAACGCGGAGTACATCTTCGACGAGGTGATGAGAGGATGGATCTCCAACTACTCTTCGATTGAGAATCCGTTCTTCCGCGAAAGGACCGCCGATTTCGAAGACGTTCATTATCGCGTGCTGGCGAAACTTACGGGTAGCGTCCGTTCCCGGATCGAGGCCGCGGACGGCCATGTGGTGCTCGTGGCCCACAGCCTGTCTCCCTCGGATACGGCGGAACTCAACCGGGATACGGTGTGCGGATTCATCACGGACGCCGGGGGCCAGACGTCGCATACGGCGATCGTAGCCCGCGGTCTGGCCGTGCCCGCGGTGGTTGGCGCCAACGGCGCCACACAGGCAATCACCGACGGCATGATGATCATCATCGACGGCAATACGGGGATGGTGCATCTCGACCCGGATCCGGAAACTGTTGACCGATACCGGGAAACGCAGTCCCAGTTATCCGTGCTGGAGCACGAACTGCAGGAGCTTCGCGATCTGCCGGCCGTAACCCGGGACGGTAGACAGATTGAACTTTCGGCAAACATAGAACTGTCGGCCGAACTGGAAGACGTGCTGAATCACGGTGCAGACGGCATCGGCCTGTATCGCACCGAGTTCCTTTATCTGGTTCGCAACGATTTGCCCTCCGAAGAAGAACAGACCCGAACCTATCGGGAAATCGCCCGACGCATGGCGCCGCATGCCGTCATCATCCGCACGTTGGATCTCGGGGCGGACAAGATGCCGGGGCGGATGCCGGGCGAGGCCAATCCCGCCCTCGGGCAACGGGGAATTCGCTTCTGTCTCAATCGTCCTGACATGTTCAAGGTTCAGTTGCGATCCATCCTGCGTGCCAGTCTCGTGGGCAATGTAAGCCTGATGTTCCCCATGATTTCCGGCATACACGAACTTCGGCAGGCAAAGGCGCTTCTCGAGGAGGCGCGGAGCGAATTGAAGGAGGACGGCGTATCGCCCGATCGACTGAAATCGATCGGTATCATGGTCGAGATTCCGTCTGCCGCGCTGACGGCGCATGACTTGGCGAAGGAAGTCGACTTCTTCAGCATTGGCACGAACGATCTGATCCAGTACACGTTGGCGGCCGATCGGGGCAATTCGAGCATTGCCTCGCTGTACAACCCGTGCCACCCGGCGGTACTGCAGCTGGTGGCCTTGGTCATCCAGGCCGCACACGACAATGACATCTGGGTCGGTGTGTGCGGTGCCATGGCGGCGCATCCGCTGGCGGCCTGCATACTGTTGGGAATGGGCGTTGACGAGCTCAGCATGAGTCCGATCGATATCCCGGAAATCAAAAGTCTGATTCGCTCGGCGGACTTTCAGGAGCTCAAGACCGTCACACGGGACGCACTGGAACTGCCCACGTCGGAAGAAATCGTGCGATTCCTGAAACCCTATCAGCCGCGAACCGAGCTGGACCCGGACATATCGGACATGAAACGATGACCAAAGGACAAGGCGTCTTGGGCTTTTCAAAAACGGAAATCGCACAATTCAATGCGCGCGGATACGTGGTCAGAACAGGCCTGTTGTCGCAGGCTGACCTGCAGCCGCTGAAGGACGCCTTAAGCGATATAGTCGATCGTGGCGCGACAAAGCTTCACGAAGACGGCCAATTGGACGACCGCTATGCGCAAGAGGGATTCGAGACCCGGCTCGCCCGTATTTTCGAAGCGTCCGAAGAAGCCGGCCAGGCCATCATGGGGATGATCATGGGCCGGGGCGGAGGCGGTTTCAGCGGCGAGGCGATGCTCGCCCTGTTGCGGAGCACGAATCTGGTCGCATGCATTTCAGACCTGATCGGACCCGATATCGTCGGCGCATCCGCATACCGCATACGTCCCAAGATACCGGAGCATACGCGAACGGAAGTCCCGTGGCACCAGGACTCCGGTTATTTCCTGCCTCATTGCGATCGACACCTGATCGTGACCTGCTGGATTCCGCTGGTGGATACCAACGTGGAAAACGGATGCCTGTACGTGATACCGGACGCGCATGAAGATGGCGTGTTCCGGCACTACACGGGCGGGCATGGGGGCTATCTGGAGATCCCGCGCGATGAATTGCCCGTGCAACATCCTGTTCCGGTGGAAATGAAACTGGGCGACGTCCTGTTCATGACCAATCTGACGCCCCACGCTTCCTTCGTAAACCGGTCCAAGACCGTTCGCTGGAGCGTCGACCTGCGGTATCAGTCCATGGAGGCGCCAAACAACGCGGAGGAGGATCCGGAAACGTATACCCCGGAACGGGACCCGGTCACCATGGCCTGCTATCCGAGCGAGGCGGACTTCGTGATCCGCGATTCCAACCATCCTGAACGGGAGATACGAACACCGGAAGCCTTCAGGGCGCTCCGGGACCGCTTCCACGAAGCCAAGCCCTTCAATCCGGGCAGAGGATGGACGCGCCTCAAGGATCGGACATGATCCGCAGGATCCGCATCTGCCGGACCGCCCGCAGGTGACCGTTGGCGAATAAGAAGAAACAGACTTGACAGGACGGGGTCTTCCAGTCGAGACCCGATCATGCGGAGACTGATATGATGCCCAGCATCAGGCGATACATGCGGGCGCCCTACGGCGCGCCCAATGGCCTGCAGGTCACAGACGAAGGCCTGTGGGTCGTGGACCAGCTGACCGACCGCGTGGCACTCCTCGCCCTGGAAGCGCCGCACGAATACGGCGTATCCCGCATTCTCCGCGAGTTGCCGACGGAATCCTCCAATTCAAGCGGCATGTCATTTGGTGAAGGAGGACTTTGGCTGGCCGCGAACGGCCCCGGGGAACGCTGGCGCTTTTCAAAAAAAACCGACGCCCCGCCCGGCGCCGGTGCAATACTCAAGGTGGATCCCCGGACCGGCACTACGCTCCTCCGCCGACCCCTACCCGCTCCGGGAGGTACGCATGGTCTTGATTACGACCATGTGGAAACGGGCACGATCTGGCTCAGCACGCTTCAGGAGAAAACGCTTACCCAGGTGCGCATTCCGGACTGGTCGGTAAAACGGGTCATTCCATTGCCGTACGACGCCGGACACGGGGTCGTAAGAACCGAAGACGATGCGCTTTGGATGGTTTTCAAAGTGGACCGCATCCTGGCCAAGATGGATATTGAAACGGGTAGAGTGCGTGACGAGATCCATATCGGTCCGGATCATCCGGAACCGCATGGCCTGGCGCGTTGCGGAAACGACCTGTTGTACTGCGATGCAACGACCGGCTGGATAGCCAGGGTAGAAGGCGTCTTCGAATAACCCGTTTGAACGCTACCCCATGGCGCCGGAATAGTAGATCTTCTCTCCCAGGTCCGTCCAGCCGTCTACGGTCTTCCGAAAAGCGGTGAAGGACTCGTATACTTTCCTGCTGTCCTCATCCGTGTCTATCAGCTGGGCGAGGACCTCGTCCGCGTATCCTTTAAGGTTTGCAAGCACCGTATCCGGGAATCTGCGAAGCTGAACTCCTTCTTCGTTGATCAGTTTCTGCAGGTATTCGTTGTTCTTGGCGTCGAATTCGGACAGCACCCAATGCGTCGATCGGGCCGCCGCGGTTCGGATTATCGTCTGCAGATACGCCGGCAGTTCCTCAAAGGCGCTTTTGTTTACCATGAGTTCCGTAACGGTTCCCGGCTCGTGCCATCCGGGGTAGTAGTAGTACTTGGCCGCCCGGTAGAAACCCATGAGGTAGTCGTGGTAGGGACCGATCCATTCCGTGGCATCGATGACCCCGCGTTCCAGGTTGGTATAGATCTCTCCGACGGGGGACAGAATGGCCGAACCACCCGCCCGCTTGATCACATCGCCCCCCAGCCCGGGGATACGCATTTTCAATCCCTGCAGGTCGTCGACACTGTTGATTTCCTTTCTGAACCAGCCCCCCATCTGGAATCCGGTATTGCCTGCGGGCAGAGGAACCAGATTGAACGGGGCGTAGATGTCCTCCCACAACTTCAGTCCCCCACCGCTGTATAGCCAGGCCGTGACCTGCTGCGCATTCATTCCGAACGGCACCGACGAAAAGAACTGCGTGGCAGGCGCCTTCCCCGCCCAGTAGTACGCGGTGCCATGTCCCATTTCCGCCACGCCCTGGCTCACCGCTTCGAAACCCTCAAGCGCCGGGATCAGTTCACCACCCGCGTACACCGTGATCTTCATCCGGCCTTCGGACATTTCCTCCACCCATTCGGCAAGCAGCCGGGCGCTCTCCTGCAGAATAGGTAGATTCGGCGTCCATGTGGTGACCATTTTCCATTCATAGGTTTTTTCCGTGCGAATGGCCGGGCCTCCGCCTTCCTGACCCGAACCGCATCCGGCCACCAGCGCGGCTCCTCCAGCTAGTCCGGCCGTGGATGCCGTCTTCAGAAATGCTCTTCGCTTGATCTTGTCCATCCTTTCCTCCATGGAAGAGGTTGATGTCCTGTTTGCAGTCATTCCCGCATCCTGAACCGTTAAAACCCGAACGGAACGGACGCTCGGGGCGAAAGCTACATCGTATCGGCAAACAAGCTGCTCACCGATTCTCCATTGTGGATCCTGTGAATCGTCTCGGCCAGCAACGAGGCGACGGAAAGAACCACCATATTGGGCAGACGCTTGTCCGCGGCCAGGGGAACCGTGTTGGTCGTAACGATCTCGTCGATATGGGGACAGTTTCCGAACCGCTCGACGGCGCTTCCGCTGAACACGCCATGCGTGCAGGCGACGGATATCTTTTGTACGTTCCGCTCTTTCAAGCGTTCAATCAGTTCGAAAATGCTCGATCCCGTCGCAATCTCGTCATCCATGATGATCGCGTTCCTGCCGGAAACGTCCCCCACGATCATATCGATTACCACCTGATCGTCCGAAATGCGGCGCTTGTTGCCCGCCGCCACAGGCAGCATCAGTTGTCGCGCAAAGTGTGCGGCATTCTTTGCATTGCCCAGGTCAGGCGACACGACGACGGTATTGCTCAGATCCCGCCCCTGGAAATGCTGCGCCAGGACTTTGATCGCGTTCAGGTGATCCACCGGAATACTGAAGAAACCGTGAACCTGCGGTTGGTGCATTTGCAGCGTGAGCACGCGATTGGCTCCGGCCGTTCCCATCAGGTCGGCCACCAGGCGCCCCGCGATTGAGATACGGGGCGCGTCCTTCTTGTCTGATCTCGAATACGAGAAATAGGGAAGCACAGCGGTGGTGCGTGCTGCCGAGGCTCCGCGCGCCGCGTCCAGCATCAGCAGCAGTTCCATCAGGTTTTCCTGCACGGGAGGTCCCAGTGGCTGGATGATGTAGACATCGCCTTCCCGGCAGTTCGCATTCAACTGGACCTGAAGGCAGTCATTGCTGAATCGCGTCAGCGCACTGGGTTCCAGCGGTACGTTCAGATAGTGGCATACCTCTTCCGACAGGGCGGGATGGGAAGAGCCGCTGAATACCACGATATTGTTCATTTAACCATACTCTGTACGCACGGCCGGATTCGGCTCAATTTGGCATGGGCCGTTGGTGCGGAAGCCAGCACGTCAAATCAAGAGTCTAGGCCGGGCCATGTCAAGTAGAATATCCCACCTTCAAGACGACGAAGCGATCACCACGACGTGCTTGGACGCCGTCAGCCTGTTGAGGGTCGGCAGCATCTGCTCAACGTATAGAATGTACGGACCGACGGGCAGCTTTCTGCCGTGCTGATCTGTTCCGTCCCACGAGAAGACATGCCGGCTGGCCACCGTAGTCTGATCAATGAGCGTCTTCAGAAAACGCCCGCTGATATCGAAGACCATCGCGTGCAGAATCCCGTGGGATGCCGGCAACTCGACGGTCACGAGACAACGGTCTTCGTGGTTGTCGCCATTCGGGGAGAACGGATTGTTGCTCACGTGCAGCGAAACGCCCTCCGGGATACGCATCACGTACAGCGAGTTTCTTTCTCCCGGCGTACCGCCCATCGGATTGGCTGAAGTCCCCCAGACGGGTGGATCGAAGACCGGATTCACCAGCTCCAGCGAACGGCCCTGCACTGACTCCTCGCCATACTCCATGTCCCGGACGATCCGGCCATCGGGGTCCAAAAGCAGGATTTGCGCGCCACTGTTCCGCAGTCTCTCCCAGCCTCCTGCGGCTTCCACGACCCGGCCGTCGAACGCGGGATGCGCCTCCCGAAACAGGACGGCGTCATGGGCAATGACGAGATAGCCCTGTTCTTCGATCGAGACCCCGCCTGTGGAAAGAATCCGTGGACGGTCCAGATGACCCAGACGCAGAGACCATCCGGTGATATCGACCTCGCTGTTTCCAGTGTTGTATAATTCGATCCATTCGGAACGGTTGGAGCCGGGATCAAACATCACTTCGTTTATGAATACGGTTCCTGCGGATTGGCCGGGCGTTTGCGGTTCTTCCGGTTGAGACGGCTCCATAGGCATCTCGGGTTCGACAGGCTCAGCGGGTTCAGATGGCTCTTCGGGCTCGGACGGCTCCATAGGCATCTCGGGGTCGGTCGGCTCTTCAGGTTCCATAGGCTCTTCAGGCTGCGGCGGCTCCACGGGCATCTCAGGTTCAGATGGTTCCATAGGCATCCCGGGTTCTGACGGCTCTTCAGGTTCCATAGGCTCTTCAGGCTCCATCGGCTCTTCAGGCTCAGACGGCTCTTCGGGCTCAGACGGCTCCATAGGCATCTCGGGGTCGGTCGGCTCTTCGGGCTCAGACGGCTCCATAGGCATCTCGGGGTCGGTCGGCTCTTCGGGTTCCGGCATGGCGGGTGGATCGTCCGACGTGCTGTTTCTGAATCCGGGGGTCGATCCGTCCGGATGTTCGGATGCGGCAAGATTGGCGCCAGTCGCGGCCTGATCGACTTGCCTGCGCTCCCAGGAGATGCCGTTGCCGCCTGCCGACTCGCTCCATTCGAACTGGTCGACCATGGCGCCTTCTCTGCCGATGAAAACCAGGTCGTTGCTGTTTCCGAGCCCGTTGCCCAGCGTGCGGTCGCCGGCTATCGTCAACATCAGCAGCGTCGCGAGATCGCCGCCCGCGGCAACCCGGTCGCCGTATTCTCCTTCATAATCGGGATCTACGACGAGCGCGTATGCGCCGGGCGCGAGCACAGTACCCGCAAGCCCGACATCGTACGGACCGGTGAAATCCGCAATCGTGTCGTTTACGTCCCTGGAATCCCCAAGCGACCATCCGTCCAGGTCGATCGGTTCATTCCCTGCGTTGTAGAGTTCCACGAACTCACCCTTGGACTCGGAAACGGGGTCGGACAGCACCTCGGTTATGACGATTTCCGAACCCGCTGCACTTCCTGCGAGGAAAAGGCATAGACCCGCTGAGACGATATGAAGTTTTCGTAACATGATCGAAAGGTTCCTTTGATGAATGGTGATGCGCGTTTGGCGCCGGTGAAATCTGTCTGATCCAAACAGTCTGAAAGTCGTCCTTTATCTCGTTTTGTATTGACACCGTCGGCTGTCCGGTCTTTCAATAGGACAGACCACACGAGAGAATCGGCGACACACGAAATCCGGCCTTCGCGGGAGTATCTCATGGCATCCCTGCAGAGAACCGCGCTCTATGAGCGCCACAAGGACCTGGGCGCGAGACTGGTGCCTTTCAGCGGCTGGGAGATGCCGGTTCAGTACGAGGGCATCCTGGCCGAACACCACGCAGTGCGCGGAGTCGCCGGTCTGTTCGACGTTTCCCATATGGGGCGGGTGGAGATACATGGTCCGGATGCGGTGGCCTTCGTGCATCATATCACGGTAAACGACGTGAACAGGCTCAAACCCTACCGTTCCCAGTACTCGATGGCATGCCGACCAGACGGCGGCGTTATTGACGATTTCCTCGTGTACCGCATGCCGGACCGGATGCTGATCATACCCAATGCGGGCAATAGGGTTAAGGACCTGGACTGGTTTCGAAGCACCGCTGCCGCCTTCAACGTCGAGATTCGGGACCTGAGCGACGAAACCATGCTCATCGCCCTGCAGGGCCCGGCCAGCGAGGCGATTCTCAACCCCCTGGCCGAAACCGAACTGGAGGATCTCGGCTTCCAGCGTTTCGTGGAAACGCGCATCGGCGGAATCGACGCCAGGGTTTTTCGTACGGGGTATACGGGCGAGGACGGTTTTGAAATCTGGTACCCGGCGAAGCAGGCGGTCGAACTGTGGGATCTCCTGCTCGAGTCCGGCGGTTCACGCGGTCTGGTGCCCTGCGGCCTCGGCGCGAGGGATACGCTCCGGCTGGAAGCCGGACTGGCCCTGTACGGTCACGAGATAGACGAATCGATCAATCCGCTCGAAGCCGGTCTGGGATGGGCGGTCAAGCTGAAAAAGTCCGACTTCATCGGTCGTGACGCACTCCTGGCTGTGCGGCGTGAAGGCGTGAAGCGGAAGCTGGTAGGTGTTAAACTGCTGGAACGGGGGATCCCCAGGCAGGGTTATGAGATACTTTACGAAGGGAACGCGGTTGGCCAGATCGTCAGCGGAGCGATTTCACCCACACTGAGCTATGGTATCGGGACGGGATTCGTACCCACCGAACTGGCAGCGCCCGGCACGCAGGTGCAAATCGGCATAAGAGGGCGGCACATCGCCGCCGAGGTGGTGAAGCTGCCGTTTTATAGTGGTAGCAGGAAGTAGCAGTGATTTGGACCTGCGACTTACGTATCTTCATACATACGCTGGATCGGACTGATACGTTCCTCGCACCGAAAACCTATCCATTTTCCTCCAGAAACGCCAAGACCGCATCCTCATCGGGCAGTCCTTCCATCGCACCCGGCGTAGCGATTTTGATGGCGGCGGCGGCGCTTGCGAATGCCGCCATTTCCGACAAAGTGGCCTTCTCAAGGTAGCTGTACAGCAATCCGCTGGCGAAAGCGTCTCCCGCGCCGACGGTTGACCCGTCTTCGGCGGAAAAACCGGGGTGTTCAACCTGACTGTTTCTGGAGGCCAGCAGGCAACCGCGATCCCCCATCGTAACCGCTACAATATCAACACCGGCCTCCTGCAACGCCCTTACGGCGCCACGGGGCGTCTTCGCGCCAGTTAGCTGCTCGGCTTCCGGATAGTTGGCAATGACGATGCCCGTGTACTTCAAGGCCTCGTGTATGCGGGACTCCAATGCGGGATTCAGCCAGAACTTGCCGGGCCCCAGGGCCACGGTCCGACCGTTTCCGTGCGCGACGGCCATCGCTTCCAGCATGGTCCGGCAAGTCGATTCGTCCTCGGTCAGGACATGCCCCGTCAGGTAGAGGACGCGTGTCGTTCGGACCAGATCGGGCGGCAGGCAACGGGAGGGTATGCTTCTGGGTCCCGGATACACGTAAAATGTGTATTCGCCGTCCGGCGTCTCGAACATGCAGGCCGTCGAGGTCGCCTGGTTCGCCACGACGTGCAGATGGGACACATCGACGCCGGCGTCGCACATGCGGTTCGTGAACTGGACTCCGGGGAGATCGTCGCCAATCGTACCGACAAAGGCCGTGTGCGCGCCGAGTCGCGCGATACCCAGGGCGACGTTGGCCGCCGCCCCGCCCGGGCCGACCTGGCAGGCCTCGCCGACCACACCGATTTCCCGCACATCGCCGCCCTGCCGGTCCGGATGGTGCGGTACCCGCATCCAGATATCGAAGTTGGCGTCGCCTACGGACAGCAGATCCAGTTCGCGTTTCATTGCGTCACCTGTAAGCAGGCCCAAGTCGAAGAGCGCTTATATGCAAGTTCTGCCCCTAGCCTGACTGTTTGTGTATTCATGGCAGCAGATCCGAACTGTGCACCGTAGGGCACCAATGCTGCTCGATAAAGGAAACCACCAGGTGCGTGCCTTCGTCATGACTGACGTACGGCGGCATCGCCGGATTGTACATCGTGTCGGTGAGATCGCGGACCAGCGCCACGGGAACGCCCCAACGGACCATCTGCTTTATCCCGAAGGTCCGGTGCAGGATGCACATGTTCGTATGCACCCCCATCATCAGCATGTTGCGGATGCCGTAGTGTTTAAAACAGGCGTAGACCTGCGCGCCGTTGTCGGATATCAGGTCCCGTTCCTGATCGATGAAGAGGTCCGGATGCTGCCGGGACCAGGCGCTGAAGGTTTTCGTTTCGCCCGTATCCGCCCCGTTGTCGGACGCGTCTACCGGGAGCGGAGGGTCCGGCAGATCGCGATCAGGCGGCGGGTCCACGGGCGGTACGGACTCGGCTCTTCTCCGCGCCGGCGTATCCCGGTAGAAATCCAGCGTATCGGACGGAGCGTGCACGATCAGGACGCCGCGCGACCGGCATGCAACCGCGACCTCGTTCATCCGCGGCGTCATCACGTTCAACCGCTCGACCGCGCCGCGGCACCAGTGCGCATCCCATATGTCGCAAAGCACCAGCGCGGTATGCGCCGGCTCCCAGCGGACGTGCTCCGCAATCTGCGTCCACGCGGCAAAACCGTTGTCACGGGTCATTTTCTGCCGGCGCAATTGCAGATCAAGTCCGTGATCTGCCATGACAAGATTCCTTTCTCGATCGCCCGGCTGCTGCGAAGGACGAATCGGGGGCTGGCCGTTCGGTTCAAAGGAAATCCAGGTCGGCGCCCAAGTGCGCGGGCAGGACATGCTCGGCATACAATCTGCGCCAGCCGCGCTCGGGTACGGACGGAGGCACATGTTCGGCCTTTCGCCGGGCCAGATCCTCCGCGGGTACACACAGGTCAAGCCGCCTGTTTTCCACATCGAGTTCGATCTCGTCTCCGTCCCGGACCAGCGCAAGCGGTCCGCCCACCGCCGCCTCGGGGCAGCAGTGCAGCACTACGCTGCCGTACGCGGTGCCGCTCATCCGCGCGTCGGATACACGCACCATGTCCACGACGCCCTGCTTCGCCAGGTAGGCCGGAATGGGCAAGGAACCGGCTTCGGGCATGCCCATGGCAACGGGGCCGGCATTTCGCAGGACGAGCACGTGATCCGGGGTCAGGTCCAGCGCCGGATCGTCGATCCTTGCCGCCACGTCGTCGGGGGACTCGAATACGGCCGCCGGTCCCCTGTGCCGATGGCGTGCCGAAGTCGCCGCGGCCCGTTTGATCAATGCGCCTTCGGGGGCCAGACTGCCGCGCAGGACGACCAGTGCACCGGGCGGACCGACGGGTTTGTCCAGGGTGCCTATGGTATCCTGCCACGCGGCCGGTGCGGGCGCGTCCTGCAGGATTTCTCCCAAAGACCGGCCGTTGGCGTTCACCGCATCCAGTTCCAGTCGGGATTCCAGGGCCTTCCACAATACCGGGAGACCGCCCGCCCGGTGAAAATCCTCCATGTACCCCGTACCCACGGGTTTGCAGTTCACCAGCACCGGAGTTTTCGCCGCCGCCGCATGGATGTCTTCCAACGTGAGGTCGATGCCGGCACGGCGCGCGATGGCGACCAGGTGAATCACGCCGTTGGTGGACCCGCCCAGCGCAGCAAGTACGGTCGCCGCATTGTTGAACGACGCCCTGGTGAGGAACTCCCGCGGATCCGCCCCGGATTTTGCCACTTCGACGATGCGCCGCCCCGACATGACGCCCTGCCGAAGCCGGTCCCCCGTTCCCGAGAGCGGCGTGGCGCCGCCGGGCAGCATCAGTCCCAGCGTCGCCGTGAGGCAGGCCATGGTTGAGGCCGTGCCCATGACCATGCAGGTTCCGCCCGTGGGGCAGAGCGCCTGATTGATTTCGCCGATTTCCTCTCGACCGATCTCACCCGCCCGGTACCGGAGCCAGTATCTGCGGCAATCCGTACAGGCTCCGAGGCGTTCGCCCTGCCAGCTGCCGGTACGCATGGCGCCTGTCACCACCGAAATGGCCGGCACACCGGCGGAAACGGCGGCCATCAACTGGGCGGGCACGGTCTTGTCGCAGCCGCCCAGCAGCACGACGCCGTCCATCGGCTGCGCCCGAATCATTTCTTCCGTACCCATGGCCATCAGGTTGCGAAAGAGCATGGAAGTGGGCGATAGCAGCGTTTCGGCCAGCGAGATCGTGGGGAAGGCCAGCGCAAGGCCGCCCGCCTGGGTGATCCCGCGCCGGACGGCGTCCGCCAGCATCGGCATGTCGCGATGACAGGTGTTGTAGTCCGACGACGTGTCCGCGATGCCTATGACCGGTCGGTCAAGGTCTTCGCGGTCGAAACCCGCCGAGGACAGGAATGCCCCCCGGAGGTAGCGGCTGAATTCCGTGTCGCCGTACCGGGTCAGGTTTCTATCAATGCCCTTTGCGCCGAGATCTGGCATGGTTGATCCAGGGAAAGCTTCCGCCTCGAATGCTCAAACCGCACCCGCTCAGACCACACGGGTTTTCAGGGGCCGTCCGGCCAGTCCCGCCTTGAGGTTCTCCACCGTCCTGCGGGCCATCGCCTGACGGGTTCGCGTGGTCGCGCTACCCAGATGGGGCGCGATGACCAGATTATCCAGACTCAGCAGGGGATGATCCCTGGGCAGCGGTTCCGGTTCGGTGACATCCAGGCCCGCGCCGGCTATCGAGCCCTTGCTCAATGCGTTGAACAGCGCATCATGATCGACCACCCCGCCACGCGCCAGATTCACCAGGATGGCCGTCGGCTTCATCCGTTCTAGTGCAGCCTCGTCTATGAAACCCCGGGTTTCCTCCGTAAGGGGACAGTTCAGGGTCACGAAATCAGCGGTCTCGAGCAGTTCTTCGAAGGCGACATACCGGGCGTGGTATGCCGAGTCCTCGGGATCGCGCTTCCGGTTGTGATAGATGATCTCCATGTCGAATCCCCGGGCCCTCCTGGCGACCTGCTTCCCTATACCGCCCATCCCGATAATGCCGATGGTGCTACCATGCACTTCATGTCCGTGGAGCATACTCGGATCGTAATGGGTAAACCCGGGGCTGCGCGCGTACCGATCGCCGACGACCACACGCCGGGCAGTCGCCATCAGCAGCGTGAAGGTCATGTCCGCCGTGGCGCCGTCGAGCATGTTCGGGGTATTGCCTACGGGGATCCCGCGTGCCCGGGCTGCTTCGGTGTCGATATGATCGACGCCCACCCCGAAATTGCTGATGACCTTCAGGTTCGGCATACGGTCCATCACCGGGCCGTCCGTAGGAGGATGGCCGTAGGTGAGGTACGCGTCTATCCGCTGCCAGCGGTCATCCCCTTCGGCCAGGTCGCCAAGTAGATAAAACTGGTCACTGGGATCGAAGAGATCCATTACGGCGGGCGGCAAGGGTCCGTCCAGCAGTATATGAAAGGGCATACCGGATTCCCGTCTGTTGGAAACCGCCGATGAGCGGATCGGGTATCTTGCCTAGGCGACGCCGGCTTCCTCGATCGAAAGACTGCCGGCATCTCCGTCCAGCGTGGCCTGCACGCCCAAGGGCAGGGTCGCCTTGTACGTTCCGTGTCCAATGGCCAAGCCGGAAATGACCGGAATTCCGAGCGGCTGCAACCGGTCGATGAACACTTCCTCCACGCTGAAATTGCCATAGGGGAAGGCAGGGTGGTTGGGCGCGCTGCCGCATCCGGCGCATTCGCCGATCACGATGCCGGCAACGCGATCCAATCTGCCCGCCTGCAGCAGCTGCGTCAGCATGCGGTCGATCCGATGGGGTTCCTCCCCCACATCCTCAAAAAACAGAATGGCGCCGTCATACTCGAACTCGTACGGGGTGCCCACGGCGGCGGCAAGCAACGAAAGCGTGCCCCCGATCAAGGGTCCGCTGGCCTTTCCGCCGCGCAGGGTCTGCACCGGAGGCTGGTCGTCCGGATGTCCAACCTTTCCTATGGCGTCTGCAACCGTGACCGCTTTTATGAAAGCGTCGCGGTTGAATGGAAGAAAGCCGGGATGCATGTCGGACGAGACCATGGGGCCCCAGAAAGTCGCCAACCCGGTCATTCGGGTGATCGCGCCGTGAAGTGCGGTGATGTCGCTGTAGCCGACGAATACCTTGGGATGAGCCCGGATGATATCGAAATCCATCATCGGCAGGATGCGAACCGAGCCATAACCGCCCCGGAGACAGAGTATGCCGTCGACGTCGGGGTCGGTGAACATACCTTCAAGGTCGGCCAGGCGGTCTTCCTCCGTGCCGGCCAGAAAACCGTGCCGATCTGCGAGATGCGGTGCGGTGACCGTGCGAAATCCAAGGGTTTTGAGCGCATGGCGGCCGTTCCGAAGGGCGCTCGGGAAGGCGGAGTGGCTGGCCGGTGCGACGATGCCGATCGTATCGCCGGTTTTGAGCGCCGGCGGTCTGATTAGGTCCATGCTTGCAGAATACAGACCAGGGGTGTCGTCGTCAACCTCTTTGCCCTTATGTTGCCGCATTGCCGAAATCTGTTGTCAATCCGGCACGATATGCCGTAATTCGGCGTGTAAATTTGAATGATTTCAATCGGCGCGATGTATTCCGTATTGTATATAGCGTTGTTTTGCGATTCGGATATCGTAAAAAAGAAACTCGAAATGTATCCCGAAAACATGAAACCGAAACCGTCTTCACGTCGATCTTTCCTCACCAATACGGCAAAAGCGACCGGCGGGGTGATCACGCTTGGCGTGCTGTCCCGAACCGGGGTCCTTGATGCCCAGGAGGAAGCCCCCTACGAACACGTCTGGCAACATCTGGACGCCCTTCAGGGGCGGACGGTGGATGCGCTGACCCGGATGATCGTGCCTTCGGACGAAAACGGTCCCGGCGCTGCGGAAGCGCGCGTCGTCGTCTACATCGATCGCGCACTCGGCGCCCACAGGGCCGACGCCAGAACCTCCTACGTCTCCGGCCTGGCCGCCTTCGATACGTACTGTCGCAACACCCTGAAAGCCGGTTTCCTGGATCTGTCCGCCCGGGACCGGCGCAGAGCCCTCATGGGCATCGATCGGGCTCGTTCCCCGCGGGGCTGGCCACAGGATGCCCCCATGGGCGCCCGCGACTTTCTTCGCCTGGTGGTCACACATACAATGGAAGGCATGTTTTCCGATCCGGTCTACGGCGGCAACCACCGCGAGATCGGGTGGAAACTGATCCGTTTCCCGGGTCGGGCGCCCTTCGGGTACGATCCGCCCTTCAGCGAATTCGACATGACCATCCCGGAGATCGCGTATCCGGAATGGAAACCCTACGACGGTCCCATGAAGAGTCGGATCATCGGCGAGGAGTAGCCAAGGCCCAACCATGTCGCTTCCCAATCCCACCATCCGCCGCCCGGACGTCATCGTCATCGGTACGGGCGCCGGCGGCGCAGTCATGGCGAAGGAACTGAGTACGAAGGGCGTGAAGGTCGTGGCCCTGGAGATGGGGCCCTTCCAGAAAACCCGCCACTTCGACCAGGACGAGCTCATGGCGATGCATCCCGCCGACAATCTGCCCGGCTACCCCAACATCTATCGGCATGACCAACCCAATACCTACCGCCAGACGGCGGACGACCAGGCCGTATCGGATCACGGCATACACATGCAGAGCACGGTGGGTGGAAGCACGCTCCACTATACCGGCATCTCATGGCGGCTGCATGAAAACGACTTCAAGGAGCGCAGCCTCTTCGGCGATCTGGACGGCGCGGACGTGCAGGACTGGCCCATCGACTACTGGGACCTCGAGCACTACTACGAGAAGGCCGAATACGAGATCGGCATTTCCGGACTGGCCGGCGCCAATCCCTTCGATCCTCCGCGCCGCCGGCCCTATCCCATGCCCCCTGTTCCGCGGACCAGCTCGGGCGCCCTGGCCGACATGGCCGCCCAAAAGCTCGGATGGCACTCCTATCCGGCGCCGCTGGCCATCAACTCGCGGGAATACGGCGGCCGGCCGCCGGTCATGAACTGCGGTTTCTGCGAAAGTTATGTCTGTACCATCGGCGCGCGGTCCAGCATGCTGGTCACCATGATTCCCCGCGCGTTGCGGACGGGCAACTGCGAAGTACGCGCCAACTGCTGCGTGCGGGAGATCCTCGTGGACGAGGACGGCCGGGCGGAAGGCGTCGTCTATCTCGACAAGGACCTTCGCGAACACCGGCTGGAAGCCCGCGCCGTTGTCGTGTGCTGCAACGGCGTCCATACGCCCCGCCTCCTGCTCATGTCCAAATCGAATCTGTTTCCGGACGGTCTGGCGAACAGCAGCGGCAAGGTGGGCAAACACCTGATGTTCAACTACTACCAGTCTGCGCGGGGCTTTTTTAAGCAGGACCTGAACGAGTACAAGGGCGTCATGGACTCCAG
Organism: bacterium; assembly: GCA_965200485.1. Taxonomy (GTDB): domain Bacteria; phylum JAAXHH01; class JAAXHH01; order JAAXHH01; family JAAXHH01; genus JAAXHH01. Next base: position 554,160 of record CBDAUD010000002.1, on the reverse strand, counting down.
GATCATACAGGATTTCTACGACCCGGACCCGGACGCGTACGGCTTTTTCGGCGGGGGCGTGCTCGAACCGAGGGGAGACGGGGAAACCATCTCCTTTGCCAATCTGAACATGCCGCGCCTTCGCAGGTGGGGCGGCCGCCGCAAGAAATGGATCATGGACAACTACAACCGGTACATGGTCGCCCTGACGAGCATGCAGTCCATGTCCCAGGAGTCCAATACGATCGATCTCGACCCCGAAGTCAAGGACAAGTGGGGGCTGCCCGTACCGCGCGTGACGTACAACGTGCATCCGAACGAACATCAGCTTGGGGACTTCTTCCGCGCCCGCGCCCGCGAATTGCTGGAGGCCGCCGGGGCCGGCGGGATCGTAGCCTCCCCGAATTTCGTACCTCGTGGAGACGCGCATCTGATGGGCACCTGTCGCATGGGCAATGATCCGGCGACTTCGGTAGTGGACAAATTCAACCAGGCCCACGACGTGGACAATCTGTTCATCGTCGACGGGTCGTCTTTTGTAACCTGCGGCAAGAGCAACCCCACGCTGACGATACAGGCCCTGGCGTTTCGTTGCGCGGATTACCTCATAACGCAGATGGCCAGACTGAATATCAGGTAGCAGGTCGCGGCCGGTTGCGTGGTGCTGTCACTTCAACTGTGGAGGAATGATCATGGGTTTCGGGAGTATACTGAAGCATGGATTCACAAGGCGACGTTTCGTGAAAGGCGCCCTGCTGGGCGCCGGCGCCGTGGCCACGGGTTCCGCCTGGGAAATCGCGCAGGCGCTCGCGACCGGAAAGAAGGCCGACGACGTGCGCGGGTACGGCGTCGATCCGGGATACGTCAATATCGGCTCCAACGAGAATCCCCTTGGCGCGTCGCCCCGTGCGCTCGAGGCCATGGCCGAGAATCTGCACAGGATCAATCGATACGACTTCGGTGTGGATCTGCCCATACGCCTCAACCGCATGCACGGGGTGCCGGGCATCGAGGAGTTCGAACTGGATTTCAGCGACATGCAGTCCTTCATGCGTTTCAGGGAAATGAACCGCGTGATGGTTACGCCCGGGTCGGGGCCCATTCTGCAGGCGCTGGCCGTCATGGCCGCGTCCGGCGGCGGAGAATGCATCGAGGCCATTCCCGGGTACGGTCAGGTTTCCCGGGCTTTTCAGAGTTACCAGATGGCGGGCAAGGATGTCAAGGTCGTCCGCGTGCCGACAACGGCTGATTTCGTTCACGACCTGGAGGCCATGAAGGCCGCCATCACACCGAAAACGTCGCTGATCACTATTACGAATCCCAACAACCCCACCGGAACGATCCTTCCCTACGACGCACTTGCGGCCTTCGTGGACGCCGTGCCTGCGCATGCAACGCTGCTCATCGACGAAGCCTATATCGACTTCGTTCGCGACCCCGACTACCAGGATGCGGTAAGCCTCGCGCTCGAGCGGGAGAACGTGGTCGTCGCCCGCACCTTTTCCAAGATATACGGACTGGCCGGGATGCGCATCGGATACGCGATCGGCAGCCAGCGCATGATGAATATGCTGATGCTAAGCCAGGGTTTCTTCGGGGGCGGGCTGAGCACGCTGGGGATGCATGCGGCGCTCGCGGCCCTGGACGATCACGAATTCGTAGTCCGTACCAAACGAGTCGTGAACGACGGCAAGGCCTACCTGGCCGGGGAATTCGACCGCATGGGCCTGGCGTATACCCCGAGCGACGGCAATTTCATGATTGTGGACGTAAAGCGCAACAGCGGCCGGATGAGTATGGAATTGCGCAAACGCAAGGTATCGGTCCGCGCAGGCAACGTCTACCGCTCCCGGGAACACGACCTGCTCGCGAACCACTTGCGCGTGACGATCGGAAAACCCGATGAACTCGAAGTCTTCGTGAACGAGCTGGAAGACATTCTCGGAGGATCGAAGCAGGGTTAGCCTCAATTCCTCAATTCAGGCGCCAAGCAGGAAGACAGCGTCGCAGTGTTAAGTCAAACAGCCCCCGTGTGCGTTGGATCGGGGGCTGTTTTGTTCGCTTCGCTGCGGGTGGTAGCGAGCAAGGTTGCTTGACGCGGAAGACCACATCGGCATCCAACCTGTCGGCCCGGTCACAGAATGCCACCAGACGGTCCTCGCTGAAGGCGCTGTGCTGTCCATCCACTTCGACAGCCATAACGAGGATGCGGCCTTTCATTTTCCTTTTTCGATTTGCCGAAATCGTCGGGCGGTCTATTTTAATGCCATACGACCATGCCCGAAATCATGACGAAGAGGCCTGCACCCGGTTCCGCGGCCGCATAGGAGAGGCACGATGTATCTGCACGATGTCGTAAACTGGACCGAGTTCGACGACGAAACGCTCAGCTTCTACCGCGCGATCAGTGTGGACATGATCCAGCTGGACCTCAGAACAGGCGGCAGCGTCGAAGCCGAGCGGCATGTACGGGCGGGCAAGGACAGCACGGAGATCTTCGAGCAGGCGCGGGAGAAGGCGGCGTCCCATGGACTCAAGCTGCAGACCGTGTTCATGCCTGCCACCCACGCGATCACCTTGTCGACCGAGGGTCGCGACGACGAGCTGCATGCCTTTGTTCGGCTTATCGAAGGGCTCGGCAAAGCCGGGATCCCGACGCTCGCCTGGAACTTCAAGCCGATGGGGAATTTCCGTACTGTATCCGATATTGGCCGGGGCGGCGCGGTCTACAGTACCTTCGACTATGCCGAGTTCGATCGGAATCGTCCCCGACCTCACGACCCGCCCGTCTCCGAGACGGAAATGTGGGACAACATGGTCTCCTTCATGGAAACCGTGGTTCCGACCGCCGAGCAAGCCGGTGTCAACCTGGCGCTTCACCCGGACGACCCGCCTATCCCCGAGCCGCTGGGCGGCGTCGCGCAAATCTGTTCCACGGTGGAACAGTTCAACCGCATTTTCGACGCCGTACCCAGCGATTACCATCGGATGCTGTTCTGCCAAGGTTGCATGACCGAACTGGCGGGGCCCGGGGGCGTATACGACATCATTGCCGATATGGCGTCCCGGAACAAAATAGCCCTGGTCCATTTCCGGAACGTCCGGGGTCGGTTACCGAGGTTCGCCGAGGTATTCATTGATGAAGGCGACGTGGATATGCGCCGTGCCATGGAAACCTACCGCGACAACGGGTACGATGGTCCCTTCGGCATGGACCACACGCCGGGTCTGCCCCAGGCGCAGGCGGGAGCGGCCGGTCGTGCCTACGCGAACGGCTATATCCGCGCCATGATCCAGACCGTTTACGGCCGGTGACCGTCGTCCGCCAGGCGGTAGGAAATCCGATCCTTTCACAGAACCGGACAGGAGCGAAATCGAGCATGAAGATCACCCACTTCGAGATCCTGCGCGTTCCGCCCAGCTGGGTCTGGCTGAAGATTCATACGGACACCGAACTGTTCGGCTGGGGCGAGCCGTACCTGGAAAACCATCCGGAGAGCGTCATTGCCGAGGTGCGGCGACTCGAGCCGCTGCTGGTCGGCAAAGACCCCTGTCGGGTCGAAGCGCTCTGGCATACCATGTACGAGGGCGGATCGGGCTACGTCGGCGGACCGGTGAAGATGAGCGCGATCAGCGGGATCGACATGGCGCTCTGGGACCTGGCGGGGAAGGCCGCGGGACTGCCGATACACGGCATGCTCGGCGGGGCCTGCCGGGACCGGATACGCATGTACCGGGCCGTGGGAGGCCAACTGCCCTGGTGCGTGGAACCCGGGCAGCCCTACGACGCGGGCTGGCATGCCTCCCATGACCTGGATCTGGCGTTTCCCGGCGCGCACGAAGAGGCGGCCCGGGTCATCATCGAAGAATGGGGCTTCCGATGCATGAAGCTGCACGTGGGCATGGGTACCGGACTGGAACCCACATCGGAGGTGGACCGGATCGCCGAAGCTTTCGCCGCCGTGCGCCGGGGTGCGGGTCCCGACATCGAAGTGGCCGTGGATATCCACAATCCCCATCCCGCGATGGCGAAACAGATGATTTCGGCCCTGACCCCGCACCGTCCCCTGTTCATAGAGGAACCCATGCCCGTGGAGCGTGTTGACGTGCTCGCGGACATCGCGCGCAACAGCGAGATTCCCATTGCCGCCGGAGAACGGTGGATGGGCAAGTGGATCTTCTACGACGCGCTGCGCAAGAACGCCCTTTCGGTCATGCAACCGGACCTGTGCCACGCCGGCGGCATCACCGAGTGCCACAAGATCGCGGTGATGGGAGAAAGCGCCTACGCGAAACTCGCCCTGCACTGCCCGTTGAGCCCGCTGGCCCTGGCCGCGTCCATACAGATTGATGCATGTGCGTCCAACTTCCTAGTGCAGGAACACAACGAAGTGAATTGCCGGCGCGAGGGAGACAGGACGTTCATCGGCAAGGGCTACTTCGCCGAGCCTTTCGTGCTGGATGCGGACGGCTGCGTGGCGGTGCCGCAGGGCCCGGGACTCGGGGTTGACATCGACCCGGCCGGATTCGAGCAGATCATGGCGCGGCCCTGGCGGGAGATACGGGGCTGAGTCCCGTTGAGACAACCACCAGGGCAGTCGCTTGCGCGGTAGGACTGGTTTGGTCGAGGGCGGCGCGTCGTTCCGTATTTGTCACTGCACCATCACAACTGCACCATCACAACTGCACCATCGCCCACCTGGCGGTGTTGACGGTACCGTCGCCCGCGTAGTATACGATCAGCACCCTGCTATCCGGCAATCGGACCATCCGGGGATGTCCGAAACGCCAGCGCTCCATGTCTCGCCACAGTTCCGACTGGGTTCGTTTCCCGCTCGCGCCGGATTCGGTGCCGATGGTGCTGTCGTACACCAGCAGATCCCGCGCGCGTTCCCAATGTGCCCCGAAATCTTCGCTGACCGACAGCACGATGCCCGGTGGATCGCGTCGGCGCGGATAGACGGCCAGCAGCCGGTTGCCGCCTACGGCCAGCGGTTGGCAGTGTTGGCCGGGCAGTCCGGTGCCGCGCGGAGTCGTCCACGATCGTCCATCCGGCGCGCCAAAGGCGATATGCACATCGATGTCGGATCCCGCGTTGAAATCGTGGGTCCAGAACATGGCGACCAGCCGGCCGTCTGCCGGCTGCACGGCGAGCCGCTGGTCCCAGTAGGCCATCGCGTTGTCGGGATGACGCGCAACGGTGGCATGGTCCGGCCAAGTCCGGCCCCGGTCGTATGAGAAACGCAGCCTCGCTGCGGGCCGGCCGGGCGCGGGATCTTCGTATTCCTTCCACTGCTCGTAGGGTTGCGCCAGGACCCCGCCAGGCAACGGGACGATGGCATGCGAGCAGGGTGAAGCGGCGAGGTGGGGCGTGGTTTCCATGCGACGCGGCAGAGACCAGGTGAAGCCGCCGTCTCTGGATTCAACGTGCATGATGCGCATAGGGAGCAGACCCTGCGTCTCCGGATGGATGAAGGGAAGATCCGGGTCGGAACGATCGACCCACAGGGCGGTGGCCCGGAGTTGGCCCGGCGCGCCTTCCATGCTGGTCAGACCCTTCACTTCGCCTGGTGTACCGTCCCAGGATGCCTTGCCAAAGCCGTCGTAGCGCAGGCTCCAGGTCCTGCCCGCATCCGTGCTCGCCCAGATACAGGCGTGTCCGTCGACCGAATCGCGTGCCGAGCCCCAACGGCCCGAAACGAGTATCGTGCCGTCCTGCATCCGGTTGACGGTGGTGAATGCGCAGTTCCTGCGGTGATCCGGGATGACCCGGCCATCGCAGATCGCGCCGGTATCCACAAGGCGCACGGATGCTCCAAACCGGTAGGTTCAACTTGGACTGGGTTTAATCTGGACAGACGGTTACGCGTTTTTATTCCAGTAGTCAATCAGACCGGATTCGTCGTAGGACACGACCTTGCAGGCCACATCGGCAGCCCGGAACATCTCCCATTGCCGCTGGGGCGTACCCGCCGTGTAGTAGGCGGTAACGAGCCGGCCGTCTGCGAGGCGCGCTGTGGAGGGATAACCCGTGTCCCCGCCGGGCAAGGTGTCGTCAAGGACCAGTCTGCGGGCATCCCAGGTCATGCCGCCGTCCCGACTGATCAGGCCCTCCACACCGTAGGGTGGATGCCGCCGGCCGAAGAGCAGCAGCAACCAGCCGTTGGACAAAAGGGTGAGGTCCGGCGGATGTTCCATGGCGTCCGTGACCTTGCCGACTTCCCGCCAGGTGCGGCCGCCGTCCTCCGAGAGGCAGGCGTACAAGGCCTGTTCTGCCCGATCCTCCGAACGGGCGACGAACAGCCAGCGTCCGTCGGGAAGGATAGCCGCATCCGATTCGTTCAGACCGAGCGCGACCAGCGTGGGATCCCCCCAGGAACGTCCATTGTCCCCGGACCGGAGGATGTACGTCGGAATCCCCGGCCCGCCGCCGATGCGGACGGTCCCGTCGTCCGGCTCGCACAGGGGAGCGCCCCCGTAAATCAGCATATGCAGGATGCCGTCCGCGGAGAATAGTTTGCCGAAGGGCGAGGCGCCGTTGATCGGCGCGAAGTCAATGATCTCGTCACCGACCCAGCTGTGGCCGCCGTCCTGCGAGAAAACCACCCGGGTATCGGCTCTGCCCAGTTCCGGTTTCCAGCTCCCCGCCTCGTCGTAGGAGCCCTGCCAGTGATAGGCGAGTACCACCGTGCCATCGAGCGAAAGACCCAATGCGGGATTGCGATCGTCTCTTTCGCTGTCCGCCACGGTCACCGGTGCGGACCAGGTCAGCCCGCCGTCTGCGGAGCGGGCCACGTCCAGACGGCCGCCCAGCCCCATGTGCGCGGCGCCGGCCCGGTAGGCCATGAGCAGTTCATCGCCGCCCAGGCTGGCGATAACCGGAAAATAACCGTCGCCCACGACCGCGGCGCCGGTCCGGGTGTCCGGGAGTTGGCGTACGTGAAGTTTATCATGCATGGAATGGGTCGTCCTGTCTTGCGGGAGAATACTCGGCCAGACAGATTATGGGTTTGATTGTAACACGGGCAAAGGTGCATGTCAAGGGATGGCGCAAGGCGCGTCGCGTGCCATCGTACGCGGCTGTCGGTTCTAAAGTGTACGGGGCTGGTCGACCTCTGCGGCACCTGGCCGATGACTGTTGACGTGGTGGTGTCCGGACGCGGCAGGCCCTTCCGGACGATGCGGATAAATACTTGACAGAAAAGTCAAGTTTGTTATATTTCATGCAGTCTACAGGGAGTCTTGTTGGCAGGAGATCCGAAAGATGAAGGTAACCGCCCAGGAAGAATACGGCTTGCGTTGTATTCTGCAGCTCGCGCGTTTTCATGCGCGCGACCCGGTTACGGGACGGCAGATCGCCGAATCGGAGGGCATTTCCCTCGATTACGTTTCGAAGCTGATGATGATCCTCCGGCGGTCTGAGCTGGTCTGCAGCGTGCGGGGCGTCAGAGGGGGATACACGCTGACGAGGCCACCCCAGGATATTACACTTGGCGAGATCATGCGCGCGCTGAGTTCGGAAGACGGAATCGTGCTCACCAGTCCGGACAGCCACATGTGCGATCATTTCTCCGGACACTTCGATGCGTGTGCGCACCTGAACGCATGTGCCATCCGTCCCCTCTGGACGGTACTGGCCAGGTATCTTTCCGGCGTGCTCGATCGCATTGTCCTGACGGACCTGCTGCAGACCGAACACCAGATGCTCGAGGTGGTGGAGCAGGTCTCCCGGGATTCGCTTCAGAAGCCGGCGAACGGCAGCGCGATCAAGCTGGGCGGAACGAGCAGCGTAATCAGCATAGACCGATAAGGGCGGACCGCAAGTGCGGCGCGGCAGGGTGTTCCCGCCGCAAGGAGACGAAATGGAAGCGATTGAGACTTTAGCCCAGCAGGAGTACAAGGAGGGCTGGGTAACCGATATAGAAATGGAAACGGCGCCGCCCGGACTTGACGAGGATATAGTCCGGTTCATATCCGCCAAGAAGAACGAGCCGGAATTCCTGCTGGAATGGCGCCTGAAGGCGTATCGCCACTGGCTCAAGATGAAGGAACCCAACTGGCAGTACATGGACTATCCGCCGGTCGATTACCAGGATATCGTGTACTACGCCGCGCCGAAGAACACCCCGCAGTACAACAGCCTCGACGAGGTGGACCCCGAGCTGCTGGAAACCTACGACAAACTCGGCATTCCGCTGGAGGAGCAGAAGGTGCTTGCGGGCGTGGCGGTCGACGCGGTCTTCGACAGCGTGTCGGTGCATACGACCTTCAAGGACAAACTGGCGGAACTGGGCATCATCTTCTGTTCGTTTTCCGAGGCCGCGCAGGAACATCCCGAACTGATCGCGAAGTACCTCGGAACCGTGGTACCCTACCGCGACAACTACTTCGCGGCCCTGAACTCGGCGGTCTTCAGCGACGGGTCTTTCTGCTACATACCGCCCGGCGTCCGGTGTCCCATGGAGCTGTCCACCTACTTCCGGATCAACACCGCCGGGACCGGCCAGTTCGAACGCACCCTGATCGTCGCCGACGAAGGTTCCTACGTCAGCTACCTGGAAGGCTGCACCGCGCCGATGCGGGACGAAAACCAGCTGCATGCGGCTGTCGTGGAACTGGTCGCGCTGAAAGACGCGCAGATCAAGTATTCCACGGTACAGAACTGGTATCCCGGAGACGAGGAAGGCAAGGGCGGGGTGTACAACTTCGTGACCAAGCGCGGCGCCTGCCGGGGGGACCGTGCCAAGATCTCGTGGACCCAGGTGGAAACGGGATCCGCCATCACCTGGAAGTATCCCAGCGTGATCCTGCAGGGCGACCATGCCATCGGCGAGTTCTATTCGGTGGCGCTGACGCGCAACAAGCAGGTGGCCGACACGGGAACCAAGATGATCCACGTGGGCAAGAACACGCGCAGCACGGTGGTGTCCAAGGGAATCTCCGCGGGTAACGGCCAGAACGTGTACCGGGGAAGGATCCAGGTCCTGAAGAAGGCGGACGGGGCGCGGAACTATACCCAGTGCGACTCGATGCTTCTCGGCGACCGGTGCGGCGCGCATACGTTTCCCTATATCGACGTGGGAAACCACTCGGCGAGCGTGGAACACGAAGCATCGACGGCCCGAATCAGCGAGGACCAGCTGTTCTATTGCAAGACCCGGGGCATATCCACGGAAGATGCCATTTCCATGATCATCAACGGGTTCTGCAAGGATGTCTTCCAGGAACTGCCGATGGAATTCGCCGTGGAAGCAAAGAAACTGCTGGGCATCAGCCTGGAAGGCAGTGTGGGTTAGCACTTTTCCGACGCGTCAACGATCTATTGAAAAATCGACCGTTTATCGGCGCATCAATGAATGGCAATGGGTTTCAAAGGCAACGGGAGACAGCGGGCAAGATGGCCTTACTGGAAATAAGAAATCTGCGCGGCGGCATCAAGGACCAGGACATACTCAACGGAATCGACCTGACCGTCAACCCGGGCGAGGTACACGCGATCATGGGGCCCAACGGCTCCGGCAAGAGCACGCTGGGCAAGATCCTCGCCGGTCACGAAGAATATGCGGAAACCGGCGGAATGGTCAGATTCAAGGGCAAGGACCTGTTCGAACTCAATCCCGAGGAAAGGGCCAACGAAGGCATGTTCCTGGCCTTCCAGTACCCGGTGGAAATTCCCGGCGTCAGCAATGCCTATTTCCTCCGGGCGGCGCTGAACGAACGCCGGAAGTACCATGGCGAGTCGGAGTTGAGCGCCGGCGCGTTCAGACGGCTTATGAATGAGAAAATGAAACAGGTCGATATGGATCCCGAGTTGGCACGGCGGCCCGTGAACGAAGACTTCTCCGGCGGCGAGAAGAAGCGTAACGAGATCTTCCACATGGCCGTACTCGAGCCCACGCTCTCCATCCTGGACGAGACGGATTCGGGGCTGGATATTGACGCCATGCGCATTGTAGCCCACGGCATCAACCAGCAGCGGACGGGAGAAAACGCGATGATCGTGATCACCCACTACCAGCGCCTGCTGGATCATGTCGTGCCGGATTTCGTGCATGTCATGTATCAGGGCCGGATCGTGAAGTCCGGGACGAAGGACCTCGCGCTTGAACTGGAAGAAAACGGATACGAATGGATACGCGAGGAAGTGGAAGCCTTGGGCTGAGCACGCCTCGCTTGAACAACCGCGGACCGAGTGGCGTGAATTTGGCAATCATGGGCTGAGCACGCGCGGGAGCATGGAACCAGACAATGGCCGAATCACTGGAACAGACATCGGTAAATCAGAGATCAGCCGGCAGATACGCGGCTTTTTACGACGCGTTCGACCGCAACCGTTCGCGGAATGCGCCGCTTTGGCTGCACCGGATCCGTTCGGAAGCCATGAAACGGTTCCGGGAACTCGGCATGCCGGTCGCGCGCGAGCTTTCCTTTCCCCTTAAGGAAGACTGGGTATACACCGACCTCCGCGGGATCGCAGACGCTGGATATCATGCCGGCTCATTGGAAACGCAGCTGGACGAAGACGCGCTGTTCCCATACGAGTTCGGCCAGGAAGACTGGCTCCGGCTGGTTTTCGTGAACGGCACGTATGCTCCCGCGCTGTCCCGCGTGGCGAACATGCCCGCGGGCGTCGTGGTAGGCAGCCTGGCCGATGCCCTCGCCGAACATCCGGAGCGCGTTCATCCGCACCTCGCGCGCCACGCCGACTACGAACGCGCCGGGTTGACTGCATTGAACACCGCGCTTTTCGAAGACGGCCTGTTTGTCAGCGTACCGCGCGGCGCAATCTTGGAAACCCCGGTCCACGTACACTACGTTACCACCGAATTCGATACGCCGCTGGCCACGGAGCCCCGTACGCTCATCGTGGCGGGCGACGGAGCAAACCTCAAAGTGGTCGAGAGCTATTCGGGCCTGACGGATCAGGCCTACCTAACCAACGCGGTCACGGAAATCTCGGTGGGGCGGGACGGCCATGTGGATCACTACCGGATCAACCGGGAAGGCGCCGGTGCCGCCCATCTGTCCACCACGCAGCTTCATCTGGAAGGGAACGCCCGGATTTCCACGTTCAACATGAGCATGGGCGGCGCGTTGACCCGTAACGATACGAACGCCCGGCTCGCGGGCGAACACGCGGTGGTTCGCATGAACGGGCTGTTCCTGGTCGCAGGGAACCAGCATGTGGACAACCACACCACCATCGATCACGCCGTACCGAACTGCGACAGCTACGAAGTCTACAAGGGCATACTGGACGGCCGGTCCCGCGGCGTGTTCAACGGCAAGGTGTTCGTCCACCAGGACGCCCAGGAAACGGACGCCAAGCAGTTGAACAAGAATCTTATGCTCTCGCCGGACGCCATGGTCCACACCAAGCCGCAGCTGGAAATCCACGCGGACCAGGTGAAATGTACCCACGGCGCCACCGTGGGACGGCTCGACGAAGACCAGATATTCTACTTGCGAACCCGCGGCCTGTCCCACGACAGCGCATGCAATCTCCTCACATACGGTTTCGCCGCCGACCTGATTCGGCGTCTCGGAATCGATGCCGTCCGGTCCTCCCTGGATACGCTTTTCGAAACCGCTGTTCGCGATCTCTCGGTCGCCCGAAGCCGGTCGGCAAGATAACGGAATATCCCAAGCCCACAGGAGTCGAGGCCATGGATACGGATGCCGCTGAACAGCAGATTGTGGATGTATTGAAAACGTGCTACGATCCCGAAATCCCTGTCAACATCTACGAAATGGGACTCATCTATGAAGTCGACGTGCAGCAGGACGGCATGACGAACATCAAGATGACGCTCACTTCGCCGAACTGTCCGGCAGCCCAGTCGCTCCCCGCCGAAGTGGAGACCAAGGTAAAGGCCCTCGAGGAAGTCTCGGACGCGCTGGTCGAAATCGTCTGGGAACCGCCCTGGCATATCGACATGATGACCGAAGACGCCAAGCTGGAACTTGGTATCGGCGACTACTGATCCCGTACTACAATCTGGTCTCATACTGCATACTGGTCCCATACCGGTAGGGAATCATGGCAGAAGCACTGGTTGAATCCCCGCGCACCTGCGACGAAGCGCTCCGACGCTCGGACGAACACGCCCGCCGATATCGCGGCGATTTTCCCATCCTGGACCGGGAAGTGCACGGCAAGCCGCTGGTCTATCTGGACAACAGCGCCACGTCGCAGAAGCCCCGGGTGGTGCTGGACGCCCTGGACGATTACTATACGCGGATAAACGCCAACGTGCACCGCGGACTCCATACGCTCAGCGAGGAAGCAACCAACGCCTATGAAGCCGCGCGTGAACGGGTAGCCGGCTTCATCAACGCGCCAGCCCGGAACCTGGTTTTCGTACGCAATACCACGGAGGGCATCAACCTTGTGGCCAGCGCCTGGGGCCGGAAAAACGTCCAGGCCGGAGACGAGATCGTGCTGTCCGTCATGGAGCACCACAGCAACATCGTGCCCTGGCAGATGCTCGCGCGGGAAACCGGAGCGGTACTGCGGTATTTCGACATCCTCGAAGACGGGTCGTTGGACATGTCCCGGGCCGACCAACTGATTACGGAGAAGACGCGCATCGTCTCCCTCGCGCACATGTCGAATGTGCTGGGCACCGTCAACCCGGTCGAAACCATCGTGGAACAGGCGCATGCCGTCGGCGCGGTGGTCTGCGTGGACGCCGCGCAAAGCGTGCCGCACATGCCGGTTGACGTGGCCAGCATGGGCTGCGATTTCTTTGCCTTTTCGGGTCACAAGATGTGCGGTCCGACCGGTATCGGAGGATTGTACGGCCGCGCGGAGCTGCTGGAGGCCATGGATCCTTACATGGGCGGCGGATCAATGATCGACGAGGTCCGCCTGGAAGGTTTCTCCTGTGCGGACATTCCGGAGAAATTCGAGGCGGGTACGCCCAACATCGCCCACGCCATCGTATTCGGTGTCGTGGTGGACTACCTCTCCGCCGTCGGAATGGAACGGATTCACGTCCACGAGCGGGCCATTACGGACTACCTGGTCGCCCGGCTCGAAGAAATAGATGGCATGACCGTCTACGGTCATGCCCCGGGCCGGGGAGGTGCCGTTTCCTTCAACCTGGACAGCATGCACCCCAGCGACCTGTCCACAGTACTGGACCGGGAGGGCGTCGCCATCCGGGCGGGCCACCACTGCGCACAGCCTCTGATGCGCCGCCTCGGCACATCCTACGGTGCCACGGCGCGGGCAAGCGTGTACTTCTACAACATCTCCGAAGAGATCGATATCCTGATTGCCGCCTTGCACAAGGCGCGGCGTCTCTTCGGCGCCTAGGCCTGCGGCTCAAGCACGTTTACCGCTGGATTTTGTTCGCTGCGGTTTGACTCGTGCGTACCGAACGGTAGCTTCAATTGACTTTTTATTGTTGTCTATTAAATACGCTAGGTATATATTGCATGATGTTTTATCCGATATTCCGATCTGCGAATATGTGAATAAATGAATCCGAAACATATTGGCGACGAACAGGTTGAGTTCTTTCAGGAGCATGGATATCTCCAGCTTTCGGCTTTTTTCTCCAAGCAGGAAATGTCGGAGTTGCGAGAAGCGCTGGACAAAACCGTAGCAGAAAAACGAGCGCGTATACTGGGTGGCGGACGCGAGACGGACGACGATTACAACCGTGTCTTTAATCAGATGGTCAACTTGTGGGTTGACTATGAGGTCGTTCGCAAGTATACCTTTGATGTGCGACTGGCGGAAGCTGCCCGGAAGGTTTCACGATGCAGGCGTCTCGCCATATATCACGACCATGGACTGATCAAGCCCGGGGGCGAGCGCAGCAAGGAGACCAACTGGCATCAGGACGCGCCGTACTGGCCCATGGAACAGGTCGGGGCCCTGTCAGCCTGGATTGCCGTGGACGATGTGACGGTGGACAACGGTTGCATGCAGTTCATTCCCGGCTCGCATAAACATGGCCGGCTTGCGCCCGTTGCCCTGGGAACGGAGGGCGCGAGCGTACTGAAGGAGATCGAAGGGACCGCGCCTGAACCGGTCGTCATGGAAATGGAAGCCGGCGGTGTGACCCTGCATCACGGTTGCACGTTTCATTACGCTACGCCAAATCGGACTTCTTCGCCGCGGAGAGCCTTGGCGATCATTTACATACCCGAGTACGTCCATTACAACGGTCGATGGGACGCGGGAGGTGATCAGACTTTAAAACCGGGAGCGCCATTTGGAGGGCCGTTGCACCCCATCCTCGCATCGGGCTGAGACACCGGCAGCGACACCGGGGAACGGCAGGCAAACCGGACCGGCGCCGACCGTATTTTACAGTTTGAACAACCGGAGCAGACTCGGCTGGTTTACTTGAAATTGGTTATTCCGCAAGTCAAAGCAGTAGTAAACAGCTAAAGGGAGGGTTGCCTTAAATGGAAATCAGTGTAGATCGAGTGAATGATGTACTGATCGCGAAAATCGAGGGTCGAATTGACGGCGCCAACGCACGAGACTGCGAGGATGCGCTCAACAAGGCGATCGAGACGAATGATAACAAGGTACTGATTGACTTCGGCGCGTTGTCGTACATCAGCAGTGCAGGCTTGCGGGTCATACTACTGGTCGCAAGGCAACTTCAGAAGCGAAATGCCGCTTTCGCGCTTTGTTCGCTTTCGGACCTGATTCGGGAAGTCTTCGAAATCAGTGGGTTCGACAAGATCATTTCCATCCACGACACCCAAGCGGAAGCCGTGGAGAAGATCGGCCAGTAAACGAATGTTCAGGTCGCCCCGTTTCGCGGCGCATCATCCATGCGGCCGAACACCGGGCTGGCCATCGGACCGGACGATAGTTGATGATCGAGGCATGAACATTTCAGATTAAGCCAATGCAGAGACCTTACAAACTCCTCATTGTGGACGATGAGCCGGACCTTGAACATCTCATGCGCCAGCGGATGCGTCGGGATGTGCGTTCTGGTCACTACATACTGTACTTCGCCCAGAATGGGGTGGAAGCGCTGGAGCGGCTGTCCGAGATTCCCGATATCGACATGATCCTTTCCGATATCAACATGCCCCGGATGGACGGCCTCACCTTGCTCTCGCAGATTCGAAACATAGCTCCCGACATTCGCGCGGTGATCGTCTCCGCCTACGAGGACATGAAGAACATTCGGACTGCCATGAACCGCGGCGCCTTCGACTTCATCACCAAGCCAATCGATTTTCAGGACCTTCGAATCACCATCGAACGCACATTGAAGAACATGGAGGAGTGGCGCGAAGCCCTGGAATCCCGGGACGCACTGGTCAGAATCCAGAATGAGCTGAATGTAGCCAGGGATATGCAGCAGTCCATTCTACCCACCGAATTCCCCGATAACAAACAGTGCCAGATCTTCGGACACATGTTACCGGCTCGGGAAGTCGGAGGAGATTTCTTCGACGTGTTCTCCCTGCCCGATGGACGGATCGGTCTGACGATCGCCGACGTGTCTGACAAGGGGGTGCCGGCCGCGCTGTTCATGATGTCGAGCCGGACGCTGCTGAAAGGTTCGGCCATCGGGGCCATTGCACCGAGCACCGTTTTGAAGGAAGTCAACAATCTGCTTGTCGAAGACAACGACACGGCCATGTTCGTCACCACCTTCTACGCCATCTATAATCCCGAGACCGGCGAGCTCATCTATGCCAACGGCGGACACAATCCTCCGTTGCTGGTCCATCGCGACGGCAGTTCGTCGCCACTTGAGACCACAGGCGGGATCGCACTCGGGGTTTTCTCCGGAATCGAGTTCGACCAGGCGGCTGTCGAACTCGCGCCAGGCGATCTGCTCGTACTGTATACCGACGGCGTGACTGAAGCCATGGATGAAGAAGGTACGGAATTCGGCATGGAACGCCTGCAGCAAGTATATGCCAAAAGACGACGCGGAACCGCTGAGGCCTTGAACGACAACCTGTTCAAAGCGGTCCAGGATTTCGCGGGTGATACTCCGCAGTCCGACGACATAACTTGTATAACGGTTCTACATCGTTGACGGCATAACTTGTATAACGGTTCTACATTGTGAGGGATATCATCTATGAGCCGCAACGTGTCCCTTCGTCTGCCTACAACGCTTGAACATCTTGAGCATGTCAACAAAGCCGTTGATGAACTCGCCAAAGAGGAGTCATGGCCGCCTGCCCTGATTTATCAGGTTAATCTGAGCCTTGAGGAATTGATCGTCAATATCATCACACATGGCCACAACAGCGATCCGACGCACGAGTTTTCCGTCGTTCTGAACTCGGATGCGGACACGTTGTCGATTGAATTGCGGGACGACGGACCGCCCTTCAACCCGTTCTTTGACGCGCCTGAACCCGACACCAGTTCCAAGCTGGCGAATCGACCTATCGGCGGCCTGGGCGTTTACCTGGTCCTGACCATGATGGATAAGATAGATTACCGCCGGGAAGACGACCACAATGTCCTTATCCTCGTCAAGCGGAAGGACAACGGGAATGGGAAGGATGAGGGTAAGAAGAACGCCTGACCGCTGGGTATTCGTTGTACTGCTCGCCCTCAGTACCGCAGCGTTCTCTCCCGCGCCGCCTCAGGATTCCGGCAGTGCAACCACCGCCAGGACCGAAGAGCCAGGTGTAACCGACGACCGAATCCTATTCGGACAATCCGCCGCCTTCAGCGGTCCGGCCCGGGAGCTCGGCCGGAACATGCGCCTCGGTATCGAGGCCGCCTTCCAGGAAGCGAACCGCAGGGGCGGCGTGCACGGGCGGCGGCTCGAGTTGGTCACGCTTGATGACGCCTACGAACCGGTAGCCGCCATTTCGAATACCCGGAAACTGATCGAAGAGGAAGGGGTATTCGCGTTGATCGGCGCCGTGGGCACGCCGACTTCCCGTTCGGCCGTTCCCATCGCTTCGCAGGCCGGCGTACCTTATATCGCACCTTTCACCGGTGCAATCTTCTTGCGGAACAACACCGAAACCGGCGTAATCAACCTGCGCGCTTCCTATTACCAGGAAACCGAGGAGATCGTTCAACGGTTTACGCGCGACTTGGGTATCACGCGCATCGCCGTAATGTATCAGAACGATTCTTTTGGCCGGGTAGGTTATCAGGGCGTGAAACTGGCACTGGAACGCAGAAACATGGTTCCAGTGGCGATCGGCGTCTACCCGCGGAATACCACGGCCATCAAGACCGGCCTCCTTGACCTGCAACGCGGGAAACCGGATGCCGTTGTCGTCATCGGCGCCTACCAGCCGGTTGCAACGCTCATTTCGTGGGCGCAGCGGGTAAATTTCAATCCGTTCTTCGCCACGATCTCATTCGTTGGAAGCAATGCCCTGGCCGGCGCGCTGGGATACAACGGCCGCGGAGTCCTGGTCTCGCAGGTCGTTCCGTTCCCCGAGGCTCCCGATATAGCCGTCGCCGTTCAGTATCGCAGAGCGCTCTCGGCACATGCTCCGAGAGCCGCGCCCGGATTCGTCTCTTTTGAAGGCTACCTCGCCGGGAAACTGGCGATTATCGCGCTTGAGGGTTGCGGACCGGACGTAAAACGTACTTGTCTCACGGAAAGTCTGAACCGGGCTGGGAAAATCGACATGGGCGGACTGCGCCTCGAATTTGGCGAGGGGGACAACCAGGGATCCGACGCCGTCTTTCTCACGGTTATCGGGCGAGATGGGCGTTACCATCCCATCAGCAGCCTTCGGGGCATGATGCCATGATAAAAGAGTGGCTGCGATGGTTGCTCGACAAGGGCCCGTCCCGTATATCGAGTCAGCTGTATCTGGCCATCGGCACGTCGGTCAGCTTCACCCTTGTCGCGAGTACGGTCGCCTGGTTCGCCTTCAACGACGTTGGAGACGCGCAGCGCGTGGTGAACGAGGTATCTGTTCCCGAGATAGCCGCGGCCTTCAACGTTGCGCAAAAAAGCGGAACGCTTGCTGCCGCCGCTCCGCGACTGGCGGCGGCGAAGGACCTTGAAACCCTTGAAGCTGTGACCGAGAGTATCGCCGAAGTCAGGGAAAGCTTCGCCGAAGACCTGGAAGCAATTTCAGACTACAGTATGGCAAGCGAACGTTTCCAACTCCTCATGGAAACGGGCAATACGCTTACATCCAATATCGCCATGATCGAGCAGTCGGTGGCGCGTCGCTTTGTGCTTGAAGAAGAGAGTCAGTTGCTCCGGCGGCAACTCGATCTGATTGAGCTGGAACTGAACGGTCTGCTCGCACCCATCCTGGATAATCAACTTTTCTACACGGTAACGGGTTACCGGGGCATGAACCAGCCGGCAGTGCCACGTTCGGAATACCTCACCGAAGACGAAGTGCAGCGATACAGGCATCTGGCCGAACTGCAAGCCGAGGCAGCGGTCAGCACCCGAATCCTCTCCAACGTGTTCAATATCGTCGATTCCGACAGACTCGAGCCCCTGCTGGAGCGATTCGAATCCGCCAACGGCGGTGTGGAAAGAAATCTGACCGGCCTGAGTGCGTCAGGCACGCTGCGCCAGCGGCTGGAACCGGTTTTTGCACGACTATTTGAACTGGGCAGCGGCAAGGACAAAATCTTCGAGATCCGCGGCGAAGTGCTGAATTTGATTGCCCAGCAGCAGGCCATGATAGAACATAATCGTCAGCTCTCCGTCGAGCTGGCAGCCGAGGTCGAGTATCTGGTGTATACCGCGCAGATCAATGCGAGTGAAGCAACGATAGCCTCTACGCAAACGATGCAGGGAGGCCGGCAAACGCTCCTCTTGCTGAACCTCCTCAGCCTGTCGGGCGCGGTGCTCATCGGGTGGCTGTTCGTTGGCAAAGTACTGCTGCGTCGACTAGGGTTCCTGTCGGAACATATGCGCCGGATGGCAGGAGGCGATTTGAATCACAAGGTGGAACTGGACGGCCGCGACGAGGTGGCGGACATGGCCGCGGCGCTGGAAGTGTTCAGGCTGCACTCGATCGAGGCCCAGCGCCTGAACCTTGCGGAAAAACTCGCGAGAGAACTGCGCGAAAAGAACGAACAGCTGGAGAAAACGCTGGATGAATTGCAGCATGCGCAAGACCAGATCGTCATGCGAGAAAAACTTGCAGCGCTCGGAGAACTCACCGCAGGCGTCGCCCACGAGATTCAGAATCCGCTGAACTTCGTGAAGAATTTCTCGGAGGCCTCGTTGGAGCTGCTGGAAGAATTACAGGAAGAACTGCCCGAAAGCGGGGCGTCGATTGATGAAGAGCAGAAAGAAATCATCCTTGAAATCGGTGCCGATCTGAAGGACAACCTGCGCAGGATCACAGAGCACGGGGAACGGGCCAACCGCATTGTCCGGGACATGCTGCAGATGGGTGGGGGGACGGGCGATAAGCAGCCTACGGACCTGAACGTCCTGCTGAAAGAGCATTCGCGTCTGGCCTATCACAGCGTCAGGGCAGCCAATTCGGAATTCCAGCTCGACATCAAAGAAGACTACGATCCGGAATTGGGTACGATCGACGTTGTTTCCCAGGAGATGGCCCGGGTATTCCTGAATATCGTGAACAACGCCTGCCATGCGACCAATGAGAAAAGGGAAGATGCGGAAACCGAGGAAGGCTACGTGCCCGGCATCTGGTTGTCCACCCGCCGGGAGGAAGAACAGATCGTCGTCCGTATCAAGGACAATGGGAACGGGATTCCGGCCGACGTGCGGGACAAGATATTCAATCCCTTTTTTACCACCAAGCCGACCGATCAGGGTACCGGTCTGGGCCTAGCGCTCTCCAATGACATCATCCGTGAGCACGGGGGTTCCATCGACGTGGAAACCGAACCCGGTCAGTACACGGAAATGGCCATCACCTTGCCGCTTTCGCCTCCCCTGTAGTCTCTCCCCCCTCCATCCACTAAGCCACGCCACCAGGCCGTCACATTCCGCCAACACGGACGGCATACTACTCAGCCGGGACGCCACAACCGAAGCGTCATGGCATTCAGCACAACGCTGATGCTGGAGAAGGTCATCATGGCCGCGGCAAGCGCGGGGAGGAGGAATCCCATGGCAGCGAGCGGTAATCCGACCACATTATAGGCAAATGCCCAGAACAGATTCTGCCTGATCTTTCGGATCGTTCTTCGACTTACGTCGATCGCGCCGACCACCAGGGACGGGTCGGATCTCATCAACGTGATCGCCGCCGTTTCCATGGCCACATCCGTACCGGAACCCATGGCGATGCCCACGCTGGCCCGCGCGAGCGCGGGGGCGTCGTTTATACCGTCACCAACCATACAGACCTTCGCACCGGTATCCATCAACTTCGCGACGATCTCTTCCTTGTCTTCCGGTGTGGCGCCGGCGTACACCTCGTCGATACGGGCGTCTTGGGCGATGCGTGTCACGACCGGTTCCGCGTCGCCCGACACGATCAGGGTCTTGATACCCAGCTGCCCAAGCCCCTCCACCACCTGGACTGCGTCCGGTCGCAACGCGTCAACAAGATCGAAGCGAGCCAGGTAGTTGCATCCGGCATCGCCGTGCGCAGCCAGCCAAACGGCGGTTGCACCGGAATGGGCTGCCGGCGGCGGGGGTGCGGTGTCCGGGCAAGCCTCTTTGAAGAACTGCGGGTTGCCGAGCAGATACCGGGTTCCTTCTATTTCTCCCTCGATGCCTCTCGCCACGACATTACGGAAACGCGCCACCTTAGAAAGCGCTATTTTTCGATCGGACGCCATGCGCTGAAACGCGGTGGCAAAGGGATGGGCGCTTCCCTGTTGCAGCGAAGCCGCGATACGAAGGGAATCCTGCGCCTCGCCTTCGGCGAGCGGGACGATCGATTCGATCGCGGGCCTGCCTTCGGTCAGGGTGCCCGTCTTGTCGAAAACCACGTGAGTCAGGTCGTTGGACTGTTCAAGCGCTTCGATGTCCCTGACCAGGATACCCGCTTTGGCCGCCACCCCCGCGCCGGTTACGATGGCCACCGGCGTGGCCAGTCCCAGCGCGCAGGGACATGCGATGACGAGTACGGAAACGGCATTGATCAACGCCGTTTCCAAACCGGCTCCCAGGAGCAGCCACACGAAACAGGTGATCAGGGCGATCGCGACGACCACCGGCACGAAAACGGCGCTGATCCGGTCCACATGGCGTTGGATGGCCGGCTTGCCGGCCTGGGCGTTTTCGACGAGCCTGATCACCCGTCCGAGCGTGGATTCACCCCCCGTGGCGCGGACTTCGAACGCTACAAACCCGTTGACATTCATCGAACCGGCCAGCACCGGATCGCCCGGGCTTTTCGTTACGGGTACGCTTTCGCCGGTGATGAGCGCTTCGTCTATCTCGGCTTCTCCCTGCAGCACGACGCCGTCCGCGGCCAAACGGTCTCCCGGCCGGCACAGGACCACCTCGCCGACCCGCAAGGCATGTACCGGAATCTCCCGCTCGGTCCCGTCCTCCGCCCGTGTTCGCGCCGTGACCGGACGGACGGCCAACAGTTCGCGTATCGCGCCACTTGCGCTGCGCCGCGCACCTGATTCGAGATATTTGCCGAACAGGACGAGGGTGATGATTACGACCGAGGCTTCAAAGTAGAGGCGGCCCGCCGCGCCATCGCCCAGCGTGAGCATCAGATACCAGCTGTAGAGGTAGGCCGATGTCGTGCCCAGCACCACCAGGACGTCCATGTTCGCGGAGCCGCCACGCAGCGCGTAGAAAGCGTTCCGGTAATAGACGGCGCCAACACCTATCTGCATGAGACTGGCCAGAATCGCCTCAGCGTAAACGGGCAGGTGCCAGTCCAACCCGATCCAGCTTCGCAACAGTCCCGCCATCATCTGCAGAAGGAAGGGCAGCGTAATCGCGGCGGCCAGGATCATCACGATCCGTTCCCGGCGGATCTGGGGCGCATCCGGTCCGGTACGGGATCGGTCGTCTTGTGCAGGAATCAGTCGAAAACCGGCCGCCGACACCGGTTCGGTCAACGCTTCATCCGCGAGGGTCGGGGCGACCGTCACGGTGGCACGCTCCAGGGCGAGGTTCACGTGGGCAGCGGCTACGCCGGAGACGTTGGCGAGTACCTTCTCGACCCGAGCGGAACACGCACTGCAGGTCATACCTTCTACGTGGAATACGCGGGTTTCGGCATTCGTCGCGGTTAAATCCGTTTCTGGCAGGGGGATCGACATGACCCGTACCGGTCTTGCGATGGGCGGTCAAAAGGCGTTGTGCGATGGGCGGTCAAAAGGCGTTGATCGCCTCCAACACATGCGTGTGCACAGCCCCGGCTTCGATCTCGATCAGGAGCGAGGCATATGCGAGACCCACACCGCCGAAGAAGGCCAGGGCATAGAGGCCGCGGTCATGGCTGTGAAACTGAACCTCGGGCAACAGGTTGCTCAAAGAAATGCAAAGGAATACACCAGCGGCAACAGCCATGATGAATCCGACAATCTGCCCCTCGTTCGACGGACTCAGATAGCCGACTCCAATAACCGTCAATACGGCTACCAGCGGGCACAGCAGAGCGAAACCTACGTTCGCAAGCGTACACACCCGGCTTCGGTACCCCAAGGCGCGCATCAGGCCGATTATCGAATACGAATCAATCGGCTTGTGCAAGAAGACTGCCAGAAACACCCCCAGTCCGGCCAGCACGAACGTGCCACCGTCCTGGGTCTGCCCCGCGCTTACGCTTGCGCCGAGCGCTATTCCGTCGGCTATGGTGTGTACTGCCAGTCCCACGACTACACCGAACACGCTTCTGGGATTGAGATCACTGTCAGGAGGATTGTGCTCACCCGACATGGTGATCTCCTCATGACTTAGATCGTGCGAGTGAGACTGGAAGAAACGCAGCAAAAGGAAAATCATGATGATGCCCAGTACCACGCCGCCTACTGCAAGAGAATCGGGGATTTTCTCCAGGCTGTGCAGCAGCAGGTGGAACAGGGCGACGCCCAGAAGAAGCCCGGACACGAAGCTTATGACCAGTTGTATCCGCCTGTGGGTCAACGTTACCTTTGCGGCGAGCATCCCACCCAGCAGGGACGTGGCAAAAATGGCGGTTGCGTAGCCCGCGAGGAGCAAAATGAATGCACTATCCACGATTGTACCGTCTCCGAGTGTAGCGCGAAAGCTGCAACAGGGGCCGTATGTTGGCCAGGAGTTCCGCGTACCCCCTGTGTATGGCGCCGGCGCGGTATCGCCAGATGATGAGCCCGATCAACGCGATTGCACCACCCCATTGCAGTAGCTGAAGGGTATGTGATTCCGAGGGTAGCAGGTTGACGGACAGGGTGAATCCCGTGGCCAGCAGCAGGAAGTCCAGCGCTATGCCGAGGGCGGTCGTCACCACGATAACCGAAACAACGTAAACCGTCGCGAAACGCGCGCCGAACCGGTTCATGATAACCGTAATCGTGCTTGTATTGGTCGCGGGTCCCGTCATCAGGAAAATCAGGGCCGCGCCGGGGCTCACGCCCTTGGCCACCATCGCGGCTGCAATCGGCGTGCTCGCGGAGGCGCAAATGTACAACGGCAGGCCGACGATGACCATGACGGGATATGAAATCCAGCGGGCGTATTCGGTGGCCATGAGGTCGGCTGGAATGACAAGAAAGAGCACGCCTCCCAGCAAGATGCCGACGAGCAGCGCGCAGAGCACGTCGTCGGCGATCTCGACGAAACCGTAGTGCATGATATGCCGGACGATTTTCTTGAAATCGAGCCGAGGGGCATCCCCTTCCGCGGCGTCCAGACTGGTTTTCGAATCCGGATCGGTCCGGTGGTTGTCGGCTGCGCCCCGATAAGACCCGGATCTGAACCATGTCCTGAACTTCCTGCCGGCGACCACACTGGTCATTTCTCCGATCCACCTCATCATAAGGACCTTGACGGTGGAAGGACTGACATAGCAGTCGTCCCTGCCCGGCACTAGTGTCGTGTGCCCCGCAGGGTCGCAACCGGTTTCAGACTGCGTTCGATTACAGCAGTCCTGGAGATCGGACTGACCAGACCGGTCGTTGCCGCAGGCGCCTGTTTCTTTCTTGTCGCTGTCCTCTCTGACCATGCCGATGCAGCAGATTCCCGCGATGACCGCGGTGATGAAACTGATCACGGGGCGTACCACGGAGGCAACGAAACCGAAAAAGGCGTTGGTGACCAGGATGGAGTCCGCCCCGGTCTCGGGCGCCGTGATCAGGAAGGCCATGCAGGACGAGCGGGATGCCCCTTTCCGGCGCATTTCGGCGACTACCGGAACCACGGAACAGCTGCAGAGGGGAATCGGCACGCCTATGGCGGAACTTATGCTGACAGAACGCAGGCTGTCGTCCCGGAGCCATCGGAGTATGGCGTCGCGGGAGACAAAAACATGGATCAGCCCGGATAGCAGAAGGCCCAGCATCAGCATAGGGGCCAGCAGCAGGAAGGACATCCAGAGAAAATCGAAATATGCGGTAAGGACGCTGGCAAACGCGTCGATCATTAGGAACCACCCGGCGACGTCTTCGAAAAAGCTGATCACCTGTGCCGATTGCCGGTTTGGAAATGCAAAACAGTGGCTTACCGTTGCCGGTCTCGGAACAGGAGTAACACCTCAAACCTAT
The DNA here is from genome assembly GCA_965200485.1 of bacterium. Taxonomy (GTDB): domain Bacteria; phylum JAAXHH01; class JAAXHH01; order JAAXHH01; family JAAXHH01; genus JAAXHH01. The sequence continues at coordinate 529,592 of CBDAUD010000002.1, read as the reverse complement.
TGTAAATACACAGAAGAACCGGTAAATGCAAATCAAAAGCCAGCGCGCCAGCACCTCGGCTGATCCGGGCAACGACAACACCCAAGGCGTACTGCGCAGTCCGGGCGGGCGCCGCATCGGCCTACTTCCGCTTGATCTGCCGGCGGATCGGATGTACCATGCCTGTCCGCAGTATCGCCTGTCCTCGGTATCTCGAAGCTCGGCGGATCGGAGGTCCGGACATAGATTTCGACACGTACGAACTGGATTCAGTATTCTACGACGAAATGTTCCTGCCCGACGGCACGCCGCGCGATCACTGCCGCAGTCTCCACGAATGCCTGCTGGAACTGCCCGTCGAAGAACTCGTTCGCATGCAGGAGCGGGTCACCCATTCCTTCTCCAGCGAAGGCATCACGTTTACGGTCTACGGCGATGAAGAGGCACACGATCGCATTATTCCGGTCGATTGTCTGCCGCGGCTCGTTTCCGCCGGGGAGTGGCGGGCGCTGGAAGCCGCTTTGACGCAGCGACTGAAGGCCTTGAACCGGTTCCTTGCCGACGTATACGGCGCCGCAAGCATAGTCGAGGAGGGGGTCATCCCCGTCGAGATTGTCCGAGGCTGTCCTCATTACCGCGTGGAAATGCGCGGGGTGCCGGTACCGCATGAAACCTACGTCGCGATCTGCGGAACCGATCTGGTTCGAACGAATGAAGGTTTCCACGTGCTGGAGGACAATCTGCGCGTGCCTTCCGGCGTTTCGTACATGGTCGCCAACCGAAAAGCGGTCAAGGCCAATCTACGCAGACTGTATCGCCATTGCCGGGTTCGGGAGGTTGAACATTACGGCCGCCTGCTTCGTGAGACGCTGCACGAACTCGCGCCGCGCGACGACCCCGACCCCCGCGTGGTGCTCCTGACGCCGGGGGTATACAATTCCGCATTTTACGAACACATATACCTCGCCCACGAGATCGGAGCGACCCTGGCAGAAGGGCGGGACATGCTGGTAGACGGCGGATACGTTTACATGCGCACCACGGCCGGGCTGCAGCGTGTGGACGTGATATACCGGCGGGTGGTCGACGAATTCCTGGATCCCCTCGTTTTTCGCGCCGACTCCTACCTGGGCATTCCCGGCCTGATGGGGGTCTACGCGGCGGGCAATGTGACCCTGGTAAACGCACCGGGCACGGGTGTCGCGGACGACAAGAGCGTCTACGCGTACGTGCCGGACATGATACGCTACTACCTGGGTGAAGAACCCTTGATCAAGAACGTGGAGACGTACATCTGCCGCCGGCCGGAAGACCTCGCGTACACACTGGAAAACCTGCAGGACCTCGTCGTGAAAAAAGTAGACGGGGCCGGAGGATTCGGCATGCTGGTCGGCCCGCAGTCGACGGCTCGGGAAAGGGAGCAATTCGCCCGCAACCTCCGGGCGAATCCCGCCGAATTCATCGCGCAGCCCGTCCTGGCCCTTTCACGCGCTCCATGCATGATAGACGGCCGTGCGACGGCGCGGCACGTGGACCTGAGGCCCTTCGTGCTCCACGGCCGCGAGACGCGCATCGTCCCGGGAGGGTTCTGCCGGGTTGCCCTTGGCGAAGGAAACCTGGTCGTGAACTCCAGCCAGGGCGGCGGCGGCAAGGACCTCTGGGTACTGGGAGACTGAATGCTGTCGAGAAGCGCGGAAGGCCTATACTGGATGGGCCGGTATCTCGAGCGCGCGGCACACCTGTGCAGGTTGCTGCAGCTGCAAGTCGAAACGCTGGTGGACCGACCGTTGCGCGAGATCCATTTCGGCTGGGTCCGCGTATACGCCAGTATGAACTCGTCGCCCCCCCTGGGAAACCTGGAAAACTACGGCAGCGACGACTACACGCTGGCCGATTCCTATACGCTGGCCGACCACTTCACCTTCGAAGCCACGAACCCGGACTCCATATGGAACTGCTTCGCCTACGCCCGTGAGAATGCGCGGCAGGTTCGAAACTGCATCAGCGCGGAGATGTGGCTTTCCCTCAACCTGACCTATCTTCGCCTGGAGCCGCTGACCATCCAGGAAATCTGGAAGCCGGCTCCGGAATCGTTTTACGCCGAAACCCGAAAGGAAATCAATACGTTCAACGGCGTGACCGATGCGACCATGTATCGCGACGACGGATGGCACTTCATTCAGCTGGGCAGGTTCATCGAACGCGTGCAGCTGTCCGCCTCAATCATGCTGTCCCAGATCGCAGCCCATGAACAGGAGAACGAATACTTCGACGCGGACTGGGCGAACCTGCTGCATGTGTTTCACGCCTTCGACGCCTACGCGCACACCAATGGCGTAGTGGTGCAACCGGAATCCGTGCTCGAACTGATCGTAACGGACGATCTGCTTCCGAGCTCGCTCCGCCGATCCGTCCAATCGGTAGTCGCCGTACTGAACGCCATCGGCCCCGGTCCGGCGCCTCGTACGAGCCGAAGGGCATTGAGACTGAGTGACTCCCTTCGCACACTGGTGGCGGAGGGCAGAAGCGACGTACAGGAATGGCACGTTGCCCTTGATCGGGTGAACAGCGACAACAAGAGACTGCACCGGTTCGTCATGGACACGTACGTAGACTACGAGGTCGGAGAACTTGCGGTACGTTGATGGTATGGGAAAACCCGAACGCTACCGGCTCGAACACGTCACGAGCTACCGGTACGACTTTCTTGTGCGCAGCTGCTCGATGTCCCTAACGCTTAAACCGGTCTCGGATGCCATACAACGCGTTTTCGATTTCCGGATCGAGACGGAACCGGAAGGTTCGATCCAGGAGGTCGTGGACAGTTTCGGCAATACCAAGCACCAGTTGCATCTGTACCGGGCACACCGTTCGCTGGAGATCGCCGCGATTTCGAAGGTGGAGATGTTCCCGCCGCTGCCGCCGACAAGATGCACGGCCGATGCGTGGAAAACGATCCGCAACTGGAGCGGTTCCTTTCGTCATTGGGATTTCCTGAAGCACAGCGAGCTGGCTCGTCCGTCCTCCGCCCTTGCGCGGTTCGTCCGGCGAAACGACATAACGCCCGGTGGCGACCCGCTGTCGGCGCTGACAGCGCTCGCTGCCAAGCTGTTCGATTGTTTCGAGTACGTACCCGGAACCACCACGATCACCTCGCCCATTGACGATATACTGGAGACCGGGCGGGGCGTTTGCCAAGACTACACGCATGTCATGATCGCTATCGCGCGTACCTGGGGCATTCCCGCCAGATACGTATCGGGTTATATCCACAATCCTGCGGCAGGACCCGGGGAGTACGGCGGAATGGCCACGCACGCATGGGCGGAGTGTCTCCTTCCCGGGCTCGGATGGACCGGAATCGACCCCACCAATTTTACGTTGGCCGACGAACGGCATGTACGCCTGGCCGTGGGGAGGGACTACCATGATGTATCACCCACCCGGGGTGTCATGCGCGGCAGGGGAGACATTCGGATCACCGTGAACGTGCGTGTCCGTCCATTGCCGTGAGGCCCTGTCTAAACAGCCTGGATGGCGTCGATGACCATACGGGCGGGCAAGGTGCGAAGGCAAAGGGCGCCCCGGCGGGAGGTGGACGTAACCGGTTCGCGCCGACACGTCATGAAACAGCCTTTGCAGGACTGATAGGCCGGATTGGAGACGGTGTGCAGATTCGTGTAGCCGTAGCTGCGCGGCCAGGGGAAGAAGTAGCCCAGATGGCTGGCCGGACAAATACACACGGCGGGCTTGCCCAGAGCCGTCGCGATGTGGCTCAATCCGGAATCCAGACCGACAAACAGGTTCGCAGCCTGGATCAGCCGCATCGCCTCGGGTAGCGTGGTTTCGAGTATACGCACCTCCGGCAAGGCCGCCTTCTCCAGTTCCAAAGCCTGCCCGGGCTCGACGAGCGCGACGAACTGGCGATCCGGAAAAGCGCCGATCGTCTCTCGCCATTGCGCGAGCGGGTAGTCTTTCCTTCGATTCGCACTGAGGGGTTGCCACGCTACGTATGCTCCCGGCTCCAATCCGAAACGGCGGCATGTTGCTTCGCCAGTGCCAACATGGCCAAGGTCCGGCCGCCAGAGTACACCGTGCGGGGTATCGATGCCGCACTGTGAAAGCACCCGCCGGATGTAATGGGCGTTGTGATGCAGCAGGTGGTATCCTCCGTTTTCCGCATCCGTGCCGTTCCGCGGCCGGTATTGCGGCACGATCTCGAAACCGGCCGGATAGGGCCGTTCCGGCGCCAGGTCCTTTCCCAGATGGTATCCTTCGTAGATGAATTTCCGATCCGCCCGCAAGGCTTCCAGCAGGGCCCCCAACGTGAACAGCCCGCCATAGAAGGTGTGGATGTCCGCGATGACGTATCGGAACGACTGGTTCAGGACGCGTTCAAGTGTCCCGGCCGGGTCGGTACCGGGACGGTTTGCCTGTTTATCCGGACCAGGAAACCACAGGAATGCGTCGACAAATGGCTCGACTACGGATTTCACGCCGGACCGTCCCAGGAACCAGATCGGTCGGGGATGAAACCACCGGCGCAGCTGCTTCAGATGCCCGGTAGCCAGCACCACGTCTCCGACCCGGCCCCAGGCCACGTACAGCACAGGCCTGGGTTCCGAACTCGACCGTTGCGAAACGCGGACCGGCCAGCGCCGGGACTGGTGGCGTGCTCTGCGGTTTCGGTATGCAAAGAAGAGGCGATAGACGAAGTTGTTGAACCGTTTCCACATGAGACCTGCCGGGGCTGATCCGCGGACCGACTCCGTGACAGCGGATCGGGATTGCCGCGCCGGCACGGACAACGGTTTTGTGAATGCAACCCCTTCGCCTTTTGTATAGAATGAGATTGCAGAGACATGCTTGACATGTTCTCTTGACATGTTCTGTTGGATATTACGTAAACATAACCGACTAGGCAAGCGGGCATGATCCGGCAAGCGGGCATGATCCGGCAAGCGGGCATGATCCGGCAAGCGGGCACGATTCGAATGAAATTGCGTATGGCAGCAGAGCGGAGAACAGACTTATGACGACCAGCCGCATGAAGAACCGGTTCGGTTTGGGCTTGGCAACATGCATGGCGGCTGTGCTGGCGGCCACAGGTTGCGGTGACGGGGGCAACGCCTCGGACGATACCTCGGCCGTGGAGGAGACCTTGTCCGCGAACGTAGTGACGCGGGAGGTTCAGACACAGGCATTCGTCAATCACCTCAGACTGGTGGGCGAGATCAAACCCGTCCAGCGCGTGACGGTGAGTATCGAAGCGACCGGAAAAGTGACGCACCTTGCGGTCGAAAAAGGCGAGTCTGTGGAGCAGAACGCCGTCCTGGCACGGCTGGAGGATGAACTGCTCAGAGCCGCCTCGGACGAAGCGGAAGCGGTACTGAACGCCAGCGATCTGACCCTGCGCAACCAGAAACGGCTGTTTGAACAGAAAGCGCTGGCGGAGTCCGTGTACCTCGACACCAAATATCGCCATGACATGAATATGGCACGGCACCAGCAGGCCCAGACCTACCTGAGCAAGACGGTGATACGGGCGCCGATTTCGGGCGTGGTGGACCGTCGCGCGCTGGAAGTGGGAGAACTGGCCACGCCCGGAAGGGAACTACTGGAACTGGTAGACATAGACAGGGTCAAAATCGTGACCGGGGTCCCGGAGCGGCATTTGAAACACGTCGCCGCCAACACGCCGGCCGCATTGACGTTTCCGGCCTATCCGGACGTCATCCTGGAAGCGAACATTTCCTACATAGGGACGACACTGGACCCGGACAGCCGCACGATACCCGTTGAGATTCTCCTGAACAATCCGGGACATCGGCTCAAGCCGGAAATGGCCGCAACCATCCGCGTCGTCAAAGACGACATACCGGAGGCCATCGTCATCCCCCAGGACGCCGTAATCGACACGGACCAGGGTCGGATCGTATTCCTGGCTGATCGAAATGTCGCCCGCTCCGTACCTATTACGCTCGGATCGACTTCGGGCGACCAGGTGGTGGTCGAGAGCGGACTGTCCGTCGGCGATTCCCTGATCGTCGTGGGCCACCGGAATCTTGTGAACGGTGAATCCATTCAGGTCAGAAACGGCAGGATGTAGCGGTGGCCGCGTACGACACAGGTATCCACTGGAGCATCGTCCTTGAAAGTCTCTGACCTCGCAATCAAAAACCGTATTAGTATCTTCGTCATGACCGGGGCGGTCATTTTCCTCGGCTTCATGTCCTACCTGTCCCTGCCGCGCGAATCCGCTCCGTCGATCAACATACCGATCGTTTTTGTCGCCACCCCCTATTTCGGGGTTTCTCCCGCGGACGTCGAGAACCTCGTAACCCAACCGATCGAGAAACGACTCGAAGACCTGGCCAACGTGAAGGAGATCTCCTCCACCTCCAGCGAAGGGATCTCGTCGGTGGTCATCGAATTCGACACGGGCGTCGACATAGACAACGCGATCCAGAAGGTTCGCGAGGCGGTCGACCTGGCGCGTACCGACATCCCGGACGACGTGGAGGAATCCTCCGTACAGGAAATCAACCTCGACGACATTCCCGTCCTGGTGATTAACGTTGCCGGAACCCAGAGTCTCGTGACGCTGAAAGATATTGCGGAGAATCTGGAACAGCGCATCGAGCAGATACCCGGCGTGCTGGACGTAACGGTGGCGGGGGGACTGGAACGGGAAGTCCAGGTCAATGTCGATCCGGACCGGCTGGTGTACTACAATCTGGAACTCGACGACATCATCAAGTCGATTCGCCAGGAAAACCTGAACATGCCCGGCGGATCCATCAAAACCGGAACGCTGAGATACGCCGTCAGGGTCCCTGGGGAATTCACGACGCCGGAGGAAATCGGCGAACTGGTGGTCAAGACCCGCAACCGCCAGCCCATTACCATATCGGACGTGGCGGAGGTCCGTTTCGCCTTCAAGGAGGAGACGACCCTCGCGCGCCTGAACGGCCTGCCCTGCGTTTCGCTGAACGTACAGAAGCGGGGCGGGGAGAACCTGATTCAAATCGCCGATGCCGTAAAGAGCCTGCTGGAACAGGAGCGGAAGCGGTTGCCGCAGACCGTAACCCTGGCCGTGCTCGCGGATCAGTCCAAGGACATCCGGTCCATGATCAGCGATCTGGAGAACAATATCATCTCGGGCCTGATCCTTGTCGTCTGCGTGCTGCTCATGTTCATGGGCGTGCGGAACGCGTTTTTCGTGGCCATAGCGATCCCGCTGTCCATGTTGATTTCCTTCATCGTGCTGGAGATACTTGGCTACACGTTGAATATGGTCGTGCTCTTCAGCCTGATCCTGGCGCTTGGCATGCTCGTGGACAACGCCATCGTCATTGTCGAGAACATCTACCGCCACCGGGAGGAAGGCGCTCCCCTGATCCGCGCCGCCCGCCAGGGGGTGGGCGAGGTGGCCGTTCCGGTATGCACCTCCACCCTCACCACCCTGTGCGCCTTCACGCCTATGCTGTTCTGGCCCGGCCTGATAGGCGAATTCATGAGCTATCTGCCAGCTACATTGATCATCACGCTGTCGGCCTCGCTATTCGTTGGACTCATCATCAACCCCACGGTCTGCTCCGTGTTGCTCACCGTGAACGAGAAGCGTAAAGACCAAAAGTGGTTGATCGCGGTACGCGGGTGTTACAGCCGGTTTCTCACTTGGGCGCTGGATCGGAGGGCGCTTGTGATGTTCGTCACAAGCGGCGTGCTTGTCGGCATGATCGTGCTTTACGGGTTGGTCGGCAAGGGGGTGGAGTTTTTCCCCGAAACCGAACCGAATCAGGTTTTTATCGATGTGAATACGGCAATAGGCACCAAGCTGGATGTCTCCGACGGAGTCGTCCTTCAGGCGGAGGGTCTGATCCAAAACCTGCCAGACATGAACCAGTATGTCGCCAACGTCGGCGCCTCTCCGGACCCGCAGGACTTCAGAGGTGGAGGTGGCGGGACTCCGCACAAGTCGAGAATCATTGTGGATTTCGTCGAGCGGCCGGACAGGGAACAATCATCGTTCGATACGGCGGAGATGATTCGGCGGAGGATGGGGCGGCTTATCGGCGCGGACGTGGAAATCAACACGCCGCGGGCAGGTCCGCCCACCGCGGCACCGGTCAACATAGAACTTGTGGGGGAGGATTTCGCCGTACTCAACCGGCTTGCCGAGGAAGCGATACTGCTGATCGAGCACATCCCGGGTCTGGTTGATCTCAAGGACGACTATGATTCCGGCAAACCGGAACTCAAAGTGGAAATAGATCGCGAGCAGGCCGCCCTGCTCAAAATGAACACGGCCAACATCGCCCGCACGGTGCGCACGGCCATCAACGGCACGGAAGCCTCCAAATACCGCGTTGGAGAGGAAGAGTATGACATCGTCGTCCGATTCGCCGAGCCGGAGCGATCCACCTTCGCCGATCTGGAACGGATACACATCATCCATGAGGACGAACCGGTTGCGCTGAGCAACCTTGCCCAGGCGCGCGTCGCCGGCGGCGTGGGGTCCATCAAGCGGAAGGATCAGGAACGCGTGCTGACCATTGAGGGCGATGTGGAGGGCCGGTTGGCCAACGATGTGCTGGCGGATGTGCAGCAAGCGCTCGCGGGCCTGAGTCTTCCGGACGGTTACGTCCTGCGATACGCCGGTGAAAACGTCGAACAGGAAGAAGCCACCGCCTTTCTGTCCCGGGCCTTCGTTCTCGCGCTCATCCTGATCACGCTCGTACTCGTTACGCAGTTCAACTCGGTCACCAAACCCTTTATCATCATGATGTCGGTGCTGCTGTCACTCATCGGCGTCCTAATCGGTCTGATCGTTACGGCGACGCCTTTCGGTATCATCATGACCGGTATCGGCGTCATCAGCCTAGCCGGGGTGGTCGTCAACAACGCCATTGTATTGATCGACTACATCAACAAGCTGCGCAACCGTGGTCTAAGCCGAAGGGAAGCGATCGTACGGGGCGGCTTGACCCGTTTTCGACCCGTTCTGCTGACGGCCGTCACCACGATACTCGGTCTCATTCCGCTTACTACCGGCATCAGCTTCAATTTCATGACGCTGACCCTGGAAATAGGCGGAGAAAGTTCGCAGTGGTGGGGACCCATGGGCGTCGCGGTGATCTTCGGGCTTGCCATCGCCACGGTGTTGACGCTGGTCGTGGTACCCGTAATGTACGATTTCGTGTCGGGATGGACCGAACGAGACGACGGAGAAGGGAAAGCGGCCGTCGATAAAGCGTTCGACCAGGAGACCGATATCATCGCTGATCCGTCCGCGAAGGCGATATGACCCGGGAACCCTGGGCGTGAATCCGGAGGGCCGCATGAAGCGCGTCATGACAAGCGTACTGGCAATCATCATCGCATGTATGACAGGGGTCGCGTTCTCGTCGTCGGCCCAGCAGCGGGACGAGGTCGTTCTCACGCTCGACCGGGCTGTCGAGTTTGCGCTCAAGAGCAATGAAAGCCTGATGAACACGAAACTCGACGAGGAACTTGCGCGGATCAGCACCAAGGAACTCTACGCCGATCTGTTGCCAAAACTCGACTTTCGCAGTGACTTCACCCGGAACTGGGCCTTGCCGGAGTTTACGTTCGGCGGCCAGACCTTCAAAGCGGGTACCGACAACGTGATCAACTTCGGGCTTGATCTCACCCAGAACATCTATTCTGGAGGAGTGTTCTCCTCCCTGAAGATAGTGCGTTACAATCAGCAGATATCGGAGACCAACACGGAATGGATGCGTGAGGACATCGCGCTTCGGGTTTACGAAAAATACTACGACGTACTGCTTGCCGAAACGGTATTGGACTTGTCCACGGCGGCTTACGACCGGGCGGTTGTCCAGTATGAAACCGCACAGCTGTATCACGAGGCCGGGACCGTATCGGAATACGATGTGCTCAGGGCCAAAGTAGAAGTGGCCAACGCCCATGCTCCGGTCACCCAGGCGAAAAACGGCCTCACCGTCGCGCAGGCGAACCTCAAGCAATTGATCGGTTTGCCGCAGGCCGCGCTGATAAGGTGTACCGGTAGTCTCGACGTAGACATATCCAACTTGACAGCGGAAGTCGAAACCGCGACGGGTCAGGCCTTGGCGAACCGCACGGACCTGAAGGCGGCACAGTTGCTGATTGAGATGAACGACTTGGCGGTCCGAGTCGCCAGAAGGAGAAACCATCCCGATATATCGCTTTCCGCGGGATACCTGATGCAGGCCCAGGTGGGCGATCCAAATTTCAGTTCTCTCGCGTTCTCCGACTTTTCGCGAAGCTGGAACACGCGTCTCAACGTTTCGTTTCCGGTCTTCGACGGGAGGCTTAACTCGGCGCTCGTCAACCGGGCCCAAGCGGCATTCGAACGATCGCGATACACCGAAAGCGAGATCAGGAAACAGATCGAAGTTGACGTCACGGAGACCGTACTCGATTTGACGGAGGCGTCGGAGCGCGTAGCGGCTGGCGCGGAGACCGTCGAATTGGCCAGCCGCGGCCTTTCCATCGCGCAGGTCCAGTACGAAAGCGGGATCAGCAACCAGCTTGAGCTCATCGACGCCCAGTACACCCTGAAGCGCGCGGAGACCGATCATGCGCGGGCGAAGTATGATTTCGCCACGGCCGCTGCGAGGTTGCAGCATGTCCTGGGCTTGATGGACATTCCAGCGGATGATTGACGAAGGCGCCCTGCTTTACCGAGCCATACCGGGTCCTCTGTAGGCACGCGTGAAGGGCAGCCCAAATGGTTCCTCAAAAGGCCGATACGGCACCAGCGCCGCGATTTCCCCTACCCGGTCCATGACCGCCTCCGGAAGGGGCCCGGACGTCACATACCGGACATTCTGCTCAATCTCCCGGACCGACCGCGATCCCGACAGAACCGTTGAGACGGCGGGGTTGGACAACACCCACCGAATCGCGAGTTCCGGCAGGGGCATATCCAGTTCCTTCACCAGGGCATACAGTCTTCTGAACTGATCGCGTCGAGGCGCCGACAACCAGGGTGCCCCGCTTTCCACCTGCTCGGTGTAACAGGCCGCGAGCGCCCCTTGCTGCAGCGGGGAGCCCACGACGATCCCCATCTGCTGTTTGACGGCTTCGGGCAACACCGCATGGACCGCTTCCTGCCACAGCAAACTGTAATTGAACGCGGTGAGCACGACGTCATACGCGCCGGTCGCCATAATGGCCGGCAGCGTATAGGCCGTGGTGCCCCCCAGGCCGGTGTGCCGGATTGTCCCTTCGGACTTCAGCGCGTCAAGCAGTTCGCACACCGGACCATGAAACCGTTCCCAGTCCGTAAACCAGTCGTACTGGCCGGGGCGGTCCGGTTCGTGGATCATGAGTATGTCGATCGTATCCCGCTTCAACAGCGTCAGGCTCGTCTCCACAGACTGCCGCAACTGATCCGCGTTCCGGGGATCGAAGGGTTCCGGACGCCCGCCGAGCTTGGTCGAAAGGATGCAGGGTTGTGCCGTCCCCTCCAGCGCCAAGCCCATCACTTCTTCGGAATCTCTGTAAGACGGGGCCGTGTCAACATAGTTTATGCCGAGTTCCAGCCCGCGTCGAACCGCCCGCAGGGCTTCGGTCCGGTCCGAACCGTAGGATGAAACGAAAAGTCCGCCGAGTCCGATTTCACTGACGCGTATGCCCGTCCCGCCGAGTATTCTATACCGCATGTCCACCTCGCCTTTCTCACATCCCGAACTTGACATGGATCGGAAGGATTGTATATAGTCTCCCCAATGAAATGCCAATACAAAATTTGGCCAGTGGTTCCGTATGCGCATGTTGCGACATGCATCCCGACCAGCATGGCGAACCACCGAGTTTTTGAGAGAACACGCCATGTCCTACCAGCGCCAGCCCGGCCGGATGTACATGATGCCTACGCATTTCGGACCGGGGACAGGTCCCAGGCAAGGACCCGATGGACGCAAATTCGATTGTAGGGATTCCCCGCGGACCACATCCTACTCGGTGAGTTTCCTGACCCGGCCGGAATCGCTGGCCGCGCTGCTTCCGGCGGGTTTCAAGCTGAGTGGAGAACCCGTGGTTACGGTGACCGTTTCCTTCATGACCGAAATAGCGTGGCTGGCGGGGAGGGGATACAATACCCTCGGCGTGAGTTTTCCCGCTGAATACGCGGGCACGCGGGACCGTGCCGCGGGGCCTTTTCTCGCCGTGTTGTGGGAGAACCTTGCCGACCCGATTCTGACCGGAAGGGAACAGCTGGGTTTTTCGAAGATCTACTGCGCGATTCCGCCACCGACGGTCCTGAATGGCGATATCCGCTGCGCCGCGGACTGGCTTGGATTCACCTTCATGGACATGGTTCTGTCCGATATGTCCCGGGTCCCCTCGGCAGATGAGGAATCGTCCAGGGGTCAGAGCCGGGATGCGCGGACCACGGATGCCCGGGAGGCGCCCGACGCGGGCACCCAGGCGCCACGGACCATGAAAGGGCATGATCAACCCGTTCTATCGGGCACACTACACTACAAGTATGTACCGCGAACCGGAGAATGGGATACGGCCGATGCGGAGTACGCCGTACTGACACCGTCAAGCACGCCGAACAGGAAGGTGACGGCCGAGTGGCGCGGTCGGGGAAGCGTGCGGTTCCATCGCGCGGAGTGGCGGGATTTGCCGACGCAGTATCACATTGTCAACGCACTTGAAGGGCTGGAGCAGGTCTCCTTCCGCGACGCGCGTATCGTGGAGACCATCGGGGGCAAGGACCTGAGCGACCAATGCATGTTGAAATAGATCGCCGCAAGGTTTCCGAAATAGGAAACGCGAATCCCGGAGTATAGATGGTAGGTCAGCGTGAAGCCGGAGAACATATCTTCCATCGTGCCGCCAAGGGCCACTGGCCCCGGATCTCGCACGGTAGCGGATGTTACCTGTATGATACGGAAGGCCGGGCCTACCTGGACGCCTGTGCCGGCGTGCATGTCGTCAGCATCGGTCACGGCGTCGAGGAAATCGCCGAAGCCATGGCCGATCAGGCGCGGAAAGTCACCTTCTCGTACGGGCAATTCATCAGCCAGCCCCAGATCGACCTGGCTCGGAAGATCGCCGGCATGACCCCGGAGGGCATGGGACGCGTTTTCTTCGTTTCCGGCGGTTCGGAGGCCACCGAGGCCGCCATGAAAATCGCGCGGAAGTACCACATCGAGTCCGGCAACCCTTCCAAGTACCAGGTCATATCCTGCTGGCAGAGCTGGCACGGCAATACGATCGGCGCCCTGTCCATGTCGGGCCGGTCCGCCTGGCGGAAGGACTACACGCCCTATCTGCTGGACTTCCCCCACATTTCGCAGCACAGCGTCGACGAACTGGAGCGTGTGATCCGGCAGATCGGAGCCGAGTACATATCCGCGTTTATCGTTGAACCCGTCCTGGGAACGTCCTGCGCGGCCTTGTCGCCGCCGGATGACTACTTCGCCAACGTTCGGGAAATCTGCGATCGATACCAAATTCTCCTGATCATCGACGAAGTCGTTACCGGCTACGGGCGGACCGGCGTCCATTTCGGAGTCGATCACTGGAGGATCGTACCGGACCTGATGGCGACCGGGAAGGGGTTGAGCAGCGGCTATACCCCCATTGCCGCGACGATTGCACGGGACGAGATTTATGATACCATCTACCAGACCGCGCCTGCCTTCGTACACGGGCATACCTACGGGGGGAATCCGCTCTCTTGCGCCACCGCACTGGCGGTTCAGGATTACGTCGAAAGACACAATCTCGTAAAGCGCTGCGCGGATATGGGTGATCTGATGCTTGAACAGCTTCAACCGCTGACCGAACTGTCCATGGTCAGTTCGGTGCGGGGCAAGGGACTGCTTTGCGGTGTCGAGTTCGCCGCGGACAGGGATCGGGGCACGCCCTTCGACCCCGGGCTGGGTGTGACGAGCCAGGTGGTACAGGCATGCTTCGATCGCGGGGTACTGGTCATGCCCGGCGCACCAGGTCCCCTGGACGGCGTAAACGGGGATCATATAGCGATCAGTCCGCCTTACACGATCACCGACGACGAAGTGAGGCAGGTAGCAGAGGTGGTTCGCAAGGCGGTGGAAGCGGTCGAGCGCCGGCTTTAACCCCTACTGCATGTAGTTTCTCATCCCTATATCAAGGTAGGACCGATACGCACCGTCGGCGAACAGCTGACCGAACGACCGGGTGTACTGCAGGACGGTCGTCATCAGATGCCCATCCACCTGCATCGGATGCTGCCTGTTTCGCAAATTCACGAAGGCGCGGATAACCACGCTCCGTCTGTCCGTCGGCAGATAGCGGAGGTTCTCCGCAAACTCGTCCAGCAGCCCGGCTGGATGCAGATAGAACTCGACATTGGACAGATAGAACACCGAAACGCGATCTCCCCGGGCACGCACGTAGTCCCCGATGGCCCGGAGCGCGTGGCCGCCCGCAAAATCCCCGGTTACGGGTATGATGGCGTTGCGCGCCTGCATGTCCCGAACGTACCGATAGTCTTCGTCCGAATTCAGAAAGTTGCCGTAGGCGCCCGTCAGATCCCGTCCCAGCAGGAACTCCCGGTAGGTAATAAAGGCAATACCTCGGTTTCCGTCCGACCGGTATTCCCAGCTCAGGTCAAGATGCCGTTCAAAAAAGGTCCGGTACAGGCCAGCCAGCCAAGAGATCTCATCGTCGTTCAACGGGACCCCGAAGTTCTGTATTTGCGTTTGAATGCGATTCAGGTTGCGCCGGTACCGCGCGTCGTCTCCCTCGGTGCGATCAAAGTAGGCCAGCAGGGCTCCTATCGTGGCTTTTCCCTCTCCGAATCCGGCTTCCGGCAGCGGTTTGCTGAACAGGATGGACAGGTACTCGGCACGCGATTCCGCAAGGACGAATATGGCCTTGAAAAGCATATGCTGGACGAGGTTTTCCCGGCGAATGTCGAGTATGAAGGCGTATCGCGGCCGAATCCGGGCGATGTAGGTGAAGTTCTGATCCGGTCCCACGCCGATGTAAACCCCGTCGGCGGCGCCAAGACCTTCAAGCGTTTCGCTGACGTGGAGATAACCCGCCTCGTTGGAAACGTAGTTGTCGCTCTCGAAAAAACCGCCCGGTTCGGAGAGGGTATCCACCAGGGCGGCGAAGCGTTCCGTGGAGAAAGCGACAGGGCGTTCGGCCTGCTCCGGATTTCCACACCCGGCGAGCAACGGGAACAGGACCGAGAGCACGGCCAATCGCTCTTTCAACAGGAACATGCGCTCGACCCCTCAGGTGTTCCGGCAACAGGCCTGCACGCTGCATGGGTGCTTTCTTCGGGAACCGCTTCATTACTATAGCATGAATCAAGGTGGATTCAAAATGGTTTATAGACGGGGAACACGCTTCAGATATCCATCCATTTGCCGCGGTCCAGCGATCGGTACTGGATCGCTTCACCCACGTGTTCTCCGCCGATCTCTTCCCTGCCAGCCAAGTCGGCAATCGTCCGGGCGACCTTCAGAATCCGGTCGTGGGCTCGGGCGGAAAGGCCCAGACGGGCAATAGCGTTTCTCAGCAGATCGTAGCCCCGGTCGTCCATCCTGCAGTAGCGACGGACGTCGCGGGGCCTCATGTGCGCATTGCCGAAGGAGCAGGGATAATCCCTAAACCGGGGCAACTGCCGTCCCCTGGCCCGGTTGACCCGGTCCCGAATACGGTGGGAAGCCTCGCAGCCTGAACCATCGCCGAGGGCCCGGTACGATACCGCGGGTACTTCGACGTGCAAATCGATCCGGTCGAGCAACGGGCCTGAAATCCGGGACATGTATCGTTGGATTCGGGTGGGTGGGCACACGCATTCATGACCAGGATCGCCCAGGTATCCGCAGGGACATGGATTCATCGCGGCGACCAGGGTAAATCGCGCGGGATAGGCCAGGGAACAGGAAGCGCGAGACAATACGACCTTCCCCTCCTCCATGGGTTGGCGCAACAACTCGAGCACCGTCTTTTTGAATTCCGGCATCTCATCCAGGAACAGCACGCCGTTGTGGGCGAGCGAGACCTCGCCTGGTTTCGGATTTCGTCCCCCGCCGATCAATCCCGCTTCGGTAACGGTATGGTGCGGTGCGCGAAAGGGCCGCGAAGAGATCAAGGGGGTAAAGGGAGGAATCTTGCCTGCCACGCTGTGTATCCTGGTGGTCTCCAGCGCCTCCGGCAGGGTGAAATCGGGAAGGATGGACGGCACGCAGCGGGCAAGCATGGTTTTCCCCGACCCCGGTGGACCGATGAGCAGCAGATTGTGTGATCCCGCGGCCGCCACTTCGATGGCGCGCTTGACATGATCCTGGCCCTTGACTTCGGAGAAATCGAAGGGATATGCCACATTGGACGCAAGGAGCCGATCCGCATCGCGCCGAAATCTTCCGGGGTCTTCCCGGCCCTGCAGGAAACGGACCGCGGCCGCCAGTGTCGGTACGCTGTACACCTCGATGTCCGTGGCCATGGCGGCCTCCTCCGCGTTCTCGCGCGGAACAATCAGCCGGCGCATGCCCAGACGCTGCGCGGCCAGCGCAATGGACAACGCACCCCTGACCGGACGCAAGGCGCCGTTCAGCGACAGTTCCCCCAGCAGAATGGTATCCTGGACCGGCAACTGCGCCGACGCGGCGAGAATGCCGACGGCGATCGGGAGATCAAATGAAGTGCCCGCTTTTCGAACGTCCGCGGGCGCAAGATTGATGGTGATCCGACGATACGGATAGGTAAACCCCGACTGCTCGATTGCCGCGACGACGCGGTCCTTGCTTTCCCGGACGGCGCTGTCCGGCAGCCCAACGGTGGAAAAGTGCGGCAGGCCGTTCGTTATGTGGGTCTCGACGACCACACGAATAGCGTCGATGCCCTGTAGGGCGCCGCTTGAAACGCGTGACAGCAAGAAGTCCTCCATCCGTTGCAGTTGCCGTTCCGATTTCCGGGCAGGTAGTCCAGGACTGCAAGCACCGGTCTGCACTTCCATACAGTCGGCAAAAAAGCTGGAATCTCGACATCCCGAACAACCGGAGCTTTTGCTGATTTCTGTTGCGAAGACGTCCCGAATCACATATAATAACAGACTGTTTTTTCGGTGAGGTTGATCTTTTGTCCACGATCAAAAACAATCTGGACCGGGTGTACGACCGGATATCCGGGGCTGCCGAACGAGCCGGCCGTGAAGCTTCATCGATTCATCTCATTGCCGTATCGAAAACCAAGCCGCTTTCCATGATCCAGGAAGCCCTGCGTGCCGGTGTCACGGACTTCGGCGAAAACAGGGTGCAGGAAGCGCTTGGGAAGATCAGCCCTGACGATGGAGCCAGGTGGCACCTTATCGGTCCGTTGCAGCGGAACAAGGCAAGATTCGCCGCGCAGGCCTTCGACATGATTCACTCCGTCGATCGTCTTTCGCTCGGCCAGGAACTGGACCGCCGACTGCAGCAGGCCGGCAGAATCATGCCCGTGTTGATCCAGGTCAACACCTCGTCAGAAGAAACAAAAGCGGGCGTCGCACCGGACCGCACCCTGGACCTTGCGGGAGACTTGTCCGCACTTTCCGGTTTGTCCATCAGGGGTTTGATGACGATTCCGGCCTTCAACCCCGATCCGGAGCAGGCGCGGCCTGCCTTCCAGTTGCTTAGGGAAACGAGAGACCGCATTGCGGCCGCCGGTATCTCAGGCGTCGACATGGACGTACTCTCCATGGGCATGTCCCACGACTTCGAAGTGGCCATAGAAGAAGGCGCGGACATGATTCGGGTGGGCACGGCCATCTTCGGCGCGCGCCCGGCGTGACGCGCCACCGATTAGGGTAGTCAAGCGAGGCCCGCCATGGGACTGATCGAGTTCGTCATCAACATCTACATGCTGGCCTTCGGTCTTCGCCTGTTCATGCCTGCCGCCAGTCCGTTCAGCGAGAACCCGATCCAGCGCGGCCTCTATGCGGCCACAGAACCGGTACTGCGCCCCATTCGCCAGGTGGTCATGCGTGGCGAACCCCGTTTTGACTGGTCGCCCATCTTTGCCATACTCGCCCTCCTGGTCGTGCGCGGTATTCTGTTGACGGTCGTCATGGGCGTGCCCATGTCCACCGCCATGACATCCGGACTGGCCGGTGTATTGGATTTCGTGTCGCGGGTCCTTGCCATCCTGTTCCTCGGCGCCTTTTTCATCTCGATCGAATCGCCGTTCGCATTCAGTCAGACGGGCCATATGATGCACACCATCGCCCACTTCTTCCTTGCGCCCATCCGCCGCGTCACCGGCTACCGAATTGGCCGGCCCGATGTATCCGCGTTGCTGGGCATCGTGCTGCTGGGGGTGATTCACGGCCTCGTGTGGTACCAGGCCGGCCCGTCGGTTTCACAGGCGGACGGTACTGCCGCGGGCATGGTCCTCCAGAGCATCGTCTATCTGATCGACTTCATATTCGACGTGCTTTTTCTCGTGATACTCGTCCGCGCGGTACTCTCGTTCTTCAATCCGGATACGGGGAATGCGCTCTTTCAGATGCTCATCCTGTACAGCGATCCCATACTGACGCCAATACGCAACATACTTCCGAATGCGTACGGTATAGATTTTTCGCCGCTGATCGCCATTCTGATACTCAGGTTTGTCCAGGGTAGTCTCCTGCCCCTGCTGCTTCGGTTTTGATCAGCGCTTGAACTACAGAAGGAGGTGCATGCATGGACATCAGTCCGGAAGAAATCCGCAATCAGAAATTCAAGTCGCGCTGGGTCAGTGGTTATGACATGGATGAGGTGGAGGCGTTTCTGAATACGACCGCCGACGCTTTCGAAGCGCTGGCCGGAGAAAAGGAATCCCTGAAAACCCGGATGACCGAGATGGAACAAGAGTTTACCGAAATTGGCCGGAAACGGAAATTGCTCGAAGACGCGCTGTCGTCCGCGCAACGCGTCATACACGATATGAAAGCCAACGCCATGAAAGAGGCGGAAAACGTGTTGAAGGAGGCGGAAAACCAGGCGGATCGCTGGATCGCCGATGCAAACAACCAGGTCACGGAAGTCAAGCAGGAACTTCGCCAACTCACGTCGTTGAGGAGAGACTACGAGGTCAAATTCAGGATCCTGCTTGAATCCCACCAGGAGCAACTTGACGCGATGCGAAGCGTGGAAAAGGAAACCTGAGGAGATAGGAAACCCAGGGAAACCTCACCGCAAACCACAGGCCGAAGCGCCAAGTCCCAACCAGGCTGCAACCGGACGCGAGCCCGTTTGCAGCAGACGGTCCCGGGCAACAGAATGACTTATCACCGAGTCTCGATGCTGGCACGGGGACTGGAAGACCACCTGAAGGGGCACCGGATCGTCGGTTTGATGCTTCCGCGTGCTTCTTCGTACGGGATTCCCTGGAGGGAGATTCCGCCTCCTTCCAGGGTGCCCTTCGCAACCGTGTTTCAGGCCGGATCGGTAAGGATGCCTGTCGTCGGGAACGACTTGGATCTCGAACACAGAATCGATGCGGTGCGGGTACTGCGGATGTTGCGCGCCGAGGGCTTGCTCATGGCGGGCGGGTGCGATGCGTTGCCGGGCGGGTTGACGTCAGGTTCTTTTGTGATTATTGAAGATCATGTCAATTGCACCGGAGAGAATCCGCTGCGCGGATCCAACGACGAGCGGCTGGGTCCGAGGTATCCCGACATGAGTGCGCCTTACGACGCGCGCTGGGGAAGCCGCCTGAAACGGGGCGCCGCGTCCATGGGGCTTGACCTGCGGTGCGCGGTGTACGGACGGGTTGAACGCGGCAGTGAACGCGGCAGAGCGGGTGCCGATATCGCCACGTGGCGAAGCGCGGGAATCGATGTGGTTGGCGAAGGACTGGTTGACGAAGTGATCGCGGCGGTACACTGCGGTCTGCCGATCGCTGCCGTGGGCTACGTTGAAAAGGTTAGGGTGGACGGGGGAACCGCGCCATGTTCGTCGGTACCGGTTCGAAGCGCGGATTACGGACGCTTGGTGGAACTTCTCAGTCGATGTATTCTTTGTCGTGGAGGTATGGATGACGGGTGAAGATCTGAAGCGATTCGAAAAACTTCTGCTCGAGAAGCGCGAGGCGTTGTTGCACGAACTGGGCTATTTCGGAGACAAGACGATTAATGCCGATGCGCGCGATGTCGCCGGAAGCTATCCGTTCTCGGAACATCCCGCAGATCAGGGGACCGAATCCATGGAGCAGGAACAGGCCTATGCGCTCGCGTCCCGCGAAGGCAGATTCCTGTTCCATATCGACGAGGCGCTGGAACGAATCAAGAACGGCGCCTACGGTCATTGCTACGTGTGTAATGGTGAAATCGGCAAAGCACGCCTCGAGGCCGTACCCCACGCTCGAATGTGCATCGAATGCAAATCCAAGGAAGAACAGGGACATATTTAGCATCTTTGGACAACACGCATTGGCACGGCCGGTCGTTCTCTGTGCTGGAATCGTGATCCTGGACCAGCTCACGAAGATCGTCGTTCGACAGTGGATGACGCTGTACCAGCCCTTGCCGCTTATGGGTGACGTGGTTCAGTTTACGTACATTCTGAACCCCGGGGCGGCTTTCGGCATCACACTCGGTGGCGCCTGGTTCTACCTGGTGCTGTCCATCGTTGCCTGCACCATACTGGTCTACTACCTGGTCAGGCTGCCGCCCGCGGAGCGACGGGGCCGCTACGCCATGATGAGCATATTCGGAGGCGCGCTGGGCAACCTGATCGACCGGGCGTTGTACGGGGCGGTAACGGATTTTATCGACATCGGGCTGGGCGCGTATCGATGGCCTGTATTCAATGTTGCGGACTCCGCCATAACCATCGGAGTCATCCTGCTGTTCACCCGGCTGTCCGCCATGAACCGGATATTGAATGATGAAGCGTGCTCCGGATGAACGGGCTGGGTCCTTTGTCGAAACCGTCGTGCAGTCCAATCAGGCGCTGAAGCGTCTGGACCTGTATCTTTCGGAAACAGTACCGTCCAAAACGCGGTCGAAAATCCAGCGTTGGATACGGGAGGGCGGGGTTTCGGTCAACGCCGTCGTCACCCCGAAATGCGGCTACCGGGTGTCCGAAGGCGATGTCGTTTCCGTGACCGTGCCCGATTCCCCCGCTTCCGGCGTCGAACCGGAGCCCATCCCGCTGGACATCGTCTATGAAGACGAAGCGCTCCTGGTCGTGAACAAGGCGGCCGGCATGGTAGTGCATCCCGCGTGCGGCCACACCGGATCGACGCTGGTAAATGCGGTCCTGCACCACTGCGGAGGGCTGAAGGAACTTGACGATCCCGTCAGACCGGGTATAGTACATCGACTGGACAAGGATACTTCCGGCCTCATGATCGTGGCGAAACGCGAAGACGCCCATGCGTTGCTTTCGCGCCAACTGGCCGAACGCCGTGTCAGGCGTGGATATACCGGGCTGATCTGGGGCTGTCCAGCGGCATCATCGGGCACGATTGTCGCCCCGATCGGGCGGCATCCCCGGCACAGGCAGCGAATGGCCGTAGTCGAACCGGACCGCGGTCGCCGGGCCGTCACGCATTTCACGGTGCGCAGGGCGATGAAAGACTGTACCCTCCTGGCCCTGGCCCTGGAAACCGGGCGCACCCATCAGATCAGGGTTCATTTGGCCCATCTGGGCCATCCCATCATCGGAGACCCGGTTTACGGCGGCAGAACCAAACGGCTGGCCGGTATCGCGCCTCAACGCCGTCCGGGACTCAGAACGATGCTGGAGGTCATGCGGCGTCAGGCGCTGCATGCATCCGAACTGGAGTTTTTGCATCCCTACTCGGGTCGGATGCATTCCTTCAAAGCGCCCGTACCCGATGATATGCAACAGGCTGTCGCCTTGCTGTCCGGCAGCGCGTGAGTGTTCCACCGATTCCGAACGGCTGTCAACGATCCGGGAACTGTCCGCGTTTGCGGACACCAGCCCCCTGAATACACCATGCTGGAATCATCAGTGGCGGAGACACGCTCGGATGTCCTGTGGCGTCGTGTGGTCGTGGGCTTGACACGCATGACGGCTACAACGGAAGAAGCCGACCTGTCTGCCGCCGTGGAAGAGATTACGCTGGACCTGTCCGGTGCGGAAACGTGCCGGTTTTTCGTGGTGGACTGCGTCTCGAACCAGATCGTCTTCGAAACCTCCGGCTGCGGTTTCGTTCATCCCGTCACATCCGGGGAGGTAGCGGAGTTGCTCGCCTGGTTGCGTCCACAGTCCGGCGCCCGGCTTATCGAGGACCCCGGTGAAATGGCATGGCCGGTGGGCGCCATGCCCCGCCCCGCTTCCCCCGCTGGTCCGGCCGCGCTGTTCCATCACCAGATCGACGACCGGTTCTATTGCGTGATGTTCGTGATCAAGGCACCGGACCGGCCCGCATTCGACCCCGAACGGCTGGAAGTGACCGTTGCTCTGGCGAGACACGCAGGCTATGCCGTTACGCGACTCTTGCATTTCAGGCTGGCCACGCAGGAGATGCAGCATCGCACCGCGCTGTACGAAGTAGGCAAGAAAATCAGCAGTTCGCTGGACCTGAACGAAGTATTGAATCTGATCATCGACGCATTGCAATCCGTCGTCCCCTATGATGCGGCGGCCATCGTTTTGCTGGACGAAACCGAGAACTCCGTCGTCGAGCGGACCGTCCGGGGGTATGCGCCTGATCGGGAAGCGATCAACCTCAAGATGGGCGAAGGCATCAGCGGTTCCGCAGCCGAAACGCGCAGAGCGATCATCGTGCCCGACGTGTCCCGGGACGACCGGTATGTGCAACACCGGCCGGAGACCAAGTCGGAAATGGCGGTTCCCATGCTGTCCGGCAATCAGGTCATCGGCGTCTTCAACATCGAAAACGATCGGGCGAACGCCTACAACGACGAAGCGCTATCCCTGCTCGAGGCATTTGCCTCGCAGGCGAGTATCGCCATACAGAACGCGCGTCTTTTCGACGACGCCAGGCGAAGTCGCCTGCTGGACAGGGAGCTGGAGGTCGCCGGCGAAATTCAGCGCGCCCTGTTGCCTCGCGCCGTGCCGGAAGTGCCCGGACTGTCTCTCGCGGTCTACAGCGAACCGAGCAGGGAAGTCGGGGGCGACTTCTACGATTTCATTCCTTTTTCTGATAAGCAGCTGGGCGTGGCCGTGGGCGATGTGGTCGGCAAGGGCATACCCGCCGCGCTGACCATGGCTTCGCTTTACACTTCTTTCCACGAATATGCCAATTACTATGTGTACCTTCCGAGTTACGTGACCGGCCACGTAAACGAGGTGTTGTATGAAGTCACTTCCGCCGACCGGTTTGCGACGCTGTTCTACGGTATTGCGAACCTGCAGGAAATGACTTTCGTGTATTGCAATGCCGGTCATCCGTCTCCCGTGTTGTGCCGGAAATCCGGCGAGACGGTCAACCTGTACACGGGAGGTCTGATCGTAGGTTCGTTCGAGGATGCGCGTTTCGAAGACGGCCGCGTTTTCCTGGAAGAAGGCGATGTCGTGGTCCTGTACTCGGACGGCCTCATCGAGAAGTCCAACGAGCACGATGAGATATTCGGCGTCGAAAGGCTTGAGCGGGCAATTCGGGAGTGCCGCGCCTGCCCGGTCGAGGAAATCAGGGATCATGTGATTGACGTGTGGCGGGCGTTCGTAGGCAACGGCCGGCAAGACGATGACACGACCATGATTGTGGTCAAGCGGGAACATTAGTTTTTCAGACGGACGGATCGGAACCGGTCCTGCCATCGACACATTCACGCATGAAGCCATGTGGAGGAAAGGGATGGGTGTTCGTATTGGTTTTATCGGAACGGGCGGTATCGCGGGAATGCACCTGGGTCTCCTGCCCGATATGGACCGGGCGGAACTCGTGGCGTTTTCAGATATCCTGATTGAACGGGCCCAGGCCGCCGCGGACCGTTGCGGTGGACGCGCATACGGCGATTATCGTGAAATGCTGGACAGGGAGCAATTGGACGCCGTATACGTATGCCTCCCGCCGTTTGCCCACGGCGAACCCGAACTGGCCGTGCTGGAACGAGATCTCCACCTGTTCGTCGAGAAGCCGCAGGCGCTGGACATGGAAACCGCGCGGCGCATAGCGGCGAAAGTCGAAGAGCGTGGCGTGCTGTCCTGCGTAGGGTACAACTGGCGTTACCTGGACACGACGCAGAAGGCGCGGGAACTGTTGTCAGGCACGCGTCCGGCCCTGGCCTACGGTTACTGGATCGGCAATACGCCCGGGTCGCCCTGGTGGCGCGTGAAATCCAAGTCGGGCGGCCAGATCGTAGAGCAGACCACGCATGTGTACGACTGCGCGCGATACCTGATTGGGGACGTGGTCAGCGTCTACGCCGCCGGCACAAAGGGTCTGATGCAGGATCTGCCCAATTACGATGTGGAGGACGCCAGTACCGTCTCGCTCACCTTCGAAAGCGGCGCGGTGGCTACCCTGCTCTCGTCCTGCGTCGCCGAACAGGGTTACGGGACCGGGTTGCAGGTCATCACCCGTGGCATGACGGTGGAGATCGTGAAAGGCGACCTGGTCGTCGTACGAGAAGACGAGACGGTGCGATATCCGGGACGAAACAATCCGTACAGGCTCGAGAACGAACTCTTCCTGCAGGCGATCGAAGAAGACCGGGCTTCCCTGATCAGATCGCCTTATGGCGACGGGATCAACAGTCTGGCCATCACGCTGGCGGCGAACGAATCCATGGAAACCGGCGAGGTCGTCCGGCTCGGAAAGTCGTGAGTCGCGCGGGAAAATATGGATGACGCGGGCAGGTTGAACCGGGTCGGACTAACCCAGGTAGCGCCTGAGATTGGCAAGGCCGATGCGAACGCCGTCGACGGGATGTTCAAGGCCTTCGAACTCGATGGAGAGCACACCGTCGTACCCTTGCCGCGAAAGAACATGCAGGCAGGAGGCGAGGGGCACTTCGCCGTGGCCTACGATAGCGCCTTTGAGGTAATTGCCGCCCCGGGTCCTGAACCAGCCCTCGCCCGGATCGGGCGACGTGCCCGGCTTGGTGTGGAAGTCCTTGGCATGGACGTGAAATGCGTAGGGTAAAAGGCGTCCCACCGCGGTTTCCGGCGGTTCGTCCACGCACAGAAAGTTGCCCATGTCGATGAGTACGCCGAAATTTTCGTGATTTACCCCGTTTACCAGTTTTTCAACCCGCTCACTGTCCTGGCAGAAGAACCCGTGATTCTCCACCATGGTCCGCACGCCGAGGTCCGCGGCAAACTCGGTTACGGCTCTGATCGCGGGAACGAGGATATCAAGCGCGTCGTCAAACGAACGTTCACCGGGCCGGCTGTTTGAAAACCCACGGGTTGCGTCGTGGCGCATGCCCGGTGCGCCGAGCCGGTGGGCAATGCGCACCTCGTCCTTCACCCGCGTCACCTCGTCCTTCCAGTCTCCCCCGCTTCCGTTGAGGAAATCCGCGCCGACCGTGTAGTTGGCGATCGGTAGACCGGCTTCATCGCAAACGGCGCGTACGTCCGGAGCGTATTCTTCAAACGTCTGCCCACCGGGCGGATGCAGCGAGGAGAACTCGATTACGTCATAGCCAAGCGCCGCCGTCTTCCGGATCGCGTCGAATTCGGTCATCTCACCGCTGCGCATCAGTCTGCTATAGCTGTAGGAACTTACGCCGATCCGCATAGTCTACCCCTGAACGATGTGTTGCTCGGGTTCTGTTATCGGAATTTTCCTCGGCAGGGCCAGCCAACCGGCAGGGCCGGCCGAGCGCCGATCCGTACTGCTCAAGACGCGGAAACCACCGGAAGAAGGAGTTCATGCTCAAAATCGGCGAGCACTTCAGACACCTCCGGCGCGTCGGGGAAGAAGGATAGAATGCGCAGCAGCACGTTGTCCAGCATGATATCGGGACAGGAAGCCCCGCAGGTCAGGATGACATCGATGGGGCGGGTCTCCGGGAGCCAGTCGATTGTCGCTCCGATGGACTTGGTTTCAAGATCGAAATGGCGGATCTGCCGCTCTGACAGGATATCGTCGCTGCTGTTGATGAAATAGGTAGGAATCGTCTTCTCGCAGAGCTCCACCAGATGGGACGTGTTGGAGGAGTTGTAACCGCCAACCACGAGCGCCAAATCCGCGCCCCTCTCGATCATGGCGTAGGTCGCGTTCTGATTCTCGTTGCTTGCGTAGCACAGCGTATCGGAGGTGTCGGCGAAGTGGTCGGCGATGTGGACGGCGCCATACTTCTCCGCCAGCGCATCCTTGATCAGCCGTGCGATTTCGTGGGTCTCGCTGGCGAGCATGGTGGTCTGGTTGATCACACCTACGCGGTCCAGATGCAGCGCCGGATCGAACCCTTCGGAACAGTTTTCGCCGAATACCTCGTAGAAACGTTCTCTGCTCTGCCGGCCCGTGATAATATCGGCGAGAAGGACCGCCTCTTCCCGGTCCCGAACTACTACGGTCCGGGCTTGCTGGACGCTATGGGAGAAAGTAGCCCGCGTTTCTTCGTGTCGGGGTTTCCCGTGAATAACGACGGTAAAACCCTGTTGTCCGATCTGGCCGCCCCGGGTCCACACCTTCTCGACAAAGGGACAGGTCGTATCGTAACTGCAGACGTCGATTCCCCTGCGGGTCAGCATCTCCTTTACTTCTACTGTGGTTCCGAAAGCGGGAACGACGACCAGGTCGTCCGGCGTCAGTTCATCCCATGGAATGAGTTGCTCGCCCAGCGTTGTGTGAATGAACTGAATACCCCTGGCTTGCAGGTCGGTATTAACGTGCGGATTGTGGATCATTTCGCTCAGCAGGAAGATCCGCTTGTTCGGGTTTTCTTCCAGTGTCTTGTAGACGATTTCGATCGCATTTTCCACGCCGTAGCAGAACCCGAAGTGCCTGGCGAATATGAAACGAACGCTTCCGAAATCCAATGCGACAGGCGACAGGTCTTTCTTCTTGGGGTCGACCATACGCCTGCCCTGTTTGATCCGGGAGGTGATTTCACTCTTGTAGTACGTGGGTATGTCGAAC
The DNA here is from genome assembly GCA_965200485.1 of bacterium. Lineage (GTDB taxonomy): Bacteria > JAAXHH01 > JAAXHH01 > JAAXHH01 > JAAXHH01 > JAAXHH01. The sequence goes on along the minus strand of CBDAUD010000002.1, from coordinate 502,580 downwards.
TGGCGCGCCATCGCTAGACCTCTGCTACTATCGGATTGCCGATACGGTTTTGTATGCCAATCTAACGCGGACCGGTGACTTAGGCAACAGTTTTTCCCTTCAGCGCCTAGATGCGGTGTGCAAGTGTTTCATCGATGTGCTTCTTCAGGTATACGGTGAAGGGCGTGCCTCCGGTGCCGACGCGCCCCTTGCTTGCCTGCAGTCCCGGTTTGAGTACGTACAGCGCCGCGTACTCGACATGCAGCCGCCGGAACTCGTACAAAGCGTCCACAGAAGCGTTGTAGGCATTCCGCAATGCCGGTTTTGCGTGCCTCCGCTCCGAGGCAAACCGCCGCGCGGATGGCCCGTGCTCCACCGTTTCGATGAAATGCCGGTCCTGCGCGGGCATGTAGTCGCGCATTTCCAGCAGATAGGCCCGCATTTCATCGAAGCCATGCTCAATCCCGAGAAAACCGTCCACGGCATAGACGACCGCGCTCTGCGCCCCGGTTTCGCCGCGGAACCGCACGGGTTCGCCCCCATAGGCTTCCACGCCCTCGTATACCATGCCTTCGGGCAACTCGGGATTGTTCTTCCAACCGAACATGTACGGCCTCACGCGATGATAGTACGTATTGGGATCGCAGCGTTCCGGCATCCGCGCCAGTATCTTCCGCATCGCCTGGAGGGTATCGGTCACGGTTTCCAGACATCGGACGACCGTCTCGACCTCGCCCTTGCGCATCGCTTCCTGGCCGGGGATCAGCACGGCCAGCGCACGACCCGCTACCGCTTCGATTTGCACGTGAATGGTAACGAACCACTCCTCGTCCATGCCGCCGAGGAAGTTCTGGATCATATGGAGATTGCCCACTTCGACGGCGCCATGGCGGTCCAACCGCCGCCAGTTGAACATGACCTGAGACGCATAGGACAACACGGGCGGACGGCCGAGCCTGCAAGCCACGCCGTACCACGCCACGGCCAGATTCGAAGGAATCGCCTTGGCAACCGGGTGGTCGGGAGCGAAAACGTACATGTGGGCTATGAAGGACAGCAGGCTCATGGCCCGTTCATGCTCGGCGGGGGTCTTCAGCCTGTCCAGTGGAAGTGCGGGCAGGTTCTCCACGGCGGGACGTATATACCGGGACAGCGCCAGCTTGGGAAGCACGTCGCCGGTTTGCTCCCAGTCTTCAAAAGGTTCGGACAGACGGGCGAGCGGGTCTTCGGGAGGAAGAAATCCGTGCGTGAAATTGCGTGGCCCGGAAGCCTCCGAAGAAACCTCGTGGACATCCGCCCTTTCCTTTGTCATAGGAACCCTCCGGAAGGACGTCCTGCCTGGCGCTACGCGTGACGAGGCCGGTTCGTCAGGCGGTGATCTGGAAATCTTCCGCATTCGGATCGTACTCGTCGAACAGGCTTTTCCTGTGGTAGTCCGCGGGGATGTCCCGGTACACCTCGAAGGGTGGGTCCGCCCTGAAACCATCGGGGTCAATCAGGCCGGACACCGCGCCATGCCGGACTTGATGCACATTCACTTCGTCGATCGAGGGCGGACAAAGCCCCCGTTCAATCCCGACTTGGAGATACACCAGGTTCTCGGGTTCGAATCCCATGAGATGGGCGGCTACCAGGTCCACGGCTGCCATGGACTGGCCGGCGACGACCAGGCCGGAAGGGAAGTTGCGTCCCAGGTAGAAGGCGTTGCCGTCCCGTCCCACGATGCCCTCCACCACATTGAAATCGGGCTGGCAGGCCAGATAGACGTCCCAATGCATATGCGCAATAGTTCTCTGCCAAGCTTCGTGGTCCTCGACGCGCATCCATTCCCGCCCCTGTTTTTTTTGATCATTCCGTTCGAACGCGGCACGCCACGCGTCGGAGCAGAGATGCCGTTCCATGACCGGAATCATGACGCCTTGCTGGTTTTTCCCGCACAACGTGACTACGCCGAGGTTGTGCGTCTTCAGCTTTGGCACATTGATGTAGAAGACGTTGTCGGCCGCCGCCCATCGGGAAATGCCTATGTTGTGGAGTTGCACCGTGTTACCCGGTGTGACGCGTACGTTGCCGTAATCCGCCAGTTCAAGCAGCCGGACGCGCTTTTCACGGGCCATCTCGGTGTAACCGCTGCGCGCCCAGTTCAGATCGCGCTGGGCGGAGGACGTCAGCCGGCTTGTCGTCTCGGCCACGTAAATCTCGTCGGCGGGGATACCCGCGTCCTCCACGAAAAAGTCGACGAGTCCGCCCACAAAGGCCGGATGCGTAACGATTCCGCTGTTTCTCGGCGCACCGGCCGTGACGTTCGGCTTCAGCATCACCGCGCGGTTTTCCGTATCGAGCTTCAGCGCGCGCAGCATCTCACGGGCCGGGTCTGCGAAGGTCGCGTCGCTCAACGCGCGCTCGCCGGACAGTCGGGTCTTTAAAACGTATACGTCGGGTTTCGACATCGGCGTTTCCTCATGTACCTATCCGTTTCTTCGACAATTCGCCCGCATCCACTATGCGCTTAGGCCCACCTGCTCATGGTCACTTTCTGCCGGGTATAGAAGGCGAAGGCTTCCTTGCCCTGCACGTGCAGGTCGCCGTAAAACGAGCTGTTCCAACCCGAAAAGGGGAAGAATGCCATGGGCGCCGGCACACCGACGTTGATGCCCACCATGCCCGCGTTCACCCGGTGCCTGAACGTCCTGGCGGCCTTGCCGTCCCCGGTGAACAACACCGCGGCATTGCCGAAACCGCTCTGGTTGCATACCTCGATGCCCCGGTCCAGGCTGTCGGTTCGGATGACGGAAAGGACCGGACCGAAGATCTCTTCGCGAACGATCTTCATGCGCGTCTCGGCATCGTCGAAAATCGTGGGACCCAGGTAGAATCCGTCCGGTGTTTCCGGCACTTCAACGCCTCGTCCGTCCCGGTAGAGCGAAGCGCCGTCCGACAGTCCCGACGCGATGTAGCCGTGCACCTTGTCCAGGTGCGAACGCGTGACCACCGGCCCCATGTCCACTTCCGGATCCCGGTCCGTCGGACCGATCTTCATTTCGTTCACCGCTTCGCGCAACGCGGGCAGCACGCGCCTGCCGGCCTCTTCAACGGCCACGGCCACGCTGCCGGCCATGCACCGCTCCCCTGCGCATCCGTACACCGAGCCGATCAGGGCGTCCACCGTGAACGCGGGATCCGCGTCGGGCAGAATGACCATGTAGTTCTTGGCTCCGCCGGCCGCCTGCACGCGCTTGCCGTGGGCCGTCGCCGTCTGGTAGACGTGTTTCGCCACGGGAGACGATCCAACGAAGGAAACCGCGTCGATTCCGGGATGCGTGCAGAGGGCATTGACCATGTCCACGCCGCCGTGGACCAGGTTCATTACGCCCGGCGGCAAACCGGCTTCCTGCAGCAGTTCCACGAGCCGTATGGCTGTCAGCGGAACTTTCTCGGAGGGCTTGAGCACGAAGGTGTTCCCGCAGACGATGGCGATGGGATACATCCACATGGGCACCATGGCGGGAAAGTTGAACGGGGTGATCCCCGCACAGACGCCCACGGGCTGCCGGATGGTGTCGCAGTCTATCCCGCCCGCGACCTGTTCGAGGGCATCCCCCATGAGCAGGGTCGGCGCCCCGCAGGCGAACTCCACGACCTCGATCCCCCGGCGAACGGAGCCCCGGGCTTCTTCCAGGGTCTTGCCGTGTTCGCGCGTGACCATACGGGAAAGCTCCTCGAAGTGCTCCTCAAGCAGATGCACGTACCGGAACAGTATCCTGGCGCGATCGACGACCGGGGTTGCGGCCCAGTCTTCGAGGGCGTTCCGGGCGGCCCGGACCGCCGAATCAACCTCAACCCGGCCGCACATGGGCGTGCGCGCGATTACGCTCCCATCCGACGGATTGTATACGGGTTCGGTCTCCACGTTTGTCGCATCGGTCCAGTTTCCGTCGATAAACAGGGAACAGGCGCGCGCTTCTTGATTGCTCATTTTAGTCCTCGGTGAAGGTATGCGGTTACTTGATCTGAACGTGTCGTCTCGCGATCAACCAACCAGTTCGGGCTTTCCGCTCTGGGCCGACTTGTACGCCGCCTCGGTCAGCTGCACCACCCGCAAACCGCATATGGGCGGGGCTTGCACCTCCGCATTGCCCCGGATGGCCTCGATGAAGTTGTCTGCGGGCGGTTTGCCGCGGCCCGGCGTCTGCGGCAAAAGGATGTCCTCGCCTTTTCGGTGAAGGAACAGAGGTTCCGCCGCGCCAAACCGCATCACGCCCTCCGTGCCGTAGAAGGTAAACTCCTCCCGCCATTCCGGTGACATCGAGGTATAGGACAGGTTGCCGACCGCGCCGCTGGTAAAGGCCACCGAGATCGCCGTGTTGACGTCGACCAGCGTTCCTTCCCGGTTGATAAAGGCATGTACGGACTTCGGTTCCAGACCCGTCGTCCACAGCAGGATGTCGTTGATGTGGCTACCCGTGTCCATGAAGTGGCCGCCGCCCGAGAGCGCAGGGTCGGCGCGCCAGGAAGCGCCGGGACTGAATATCCCCAGGCAGTTCTGGGCGATGATGACGTGGACAAGACGCACGTCTCCGATGGCCCCTTCCGCGATCATCTCCCGGGCCTTGATGAACTTGCCTTCGCCATGGCGCTGGTAGGCGACGGCGAGCACCTTGCCGGCCCGTTCGGAAAACGCGATGAAATCCCGGGCGTCCCGCGTCGTCGTCGCCATGGGCTTTTCGACGAGAACGTGCAGGCCCGCCTCCAGACTGGTCCGCACCTGATCCGCGTGCCGGGTATGGGGCGTGGCGATGACGATTCCGTCCAAATTCTCCGAATCGATCATCGCTTCAAGCGACCCGTAGTGATTCAACCCCGGCGTCTTCGGCCCGAGCGTCTTCTCGAGCCGGTTCATCGCGACCGGGTCGGTATCGAAAAGCGCTACGACCCGGGCGTCTTCTCGGGCGGAAAGCAACCTTGCATGGTGGCCGCCCATACCGCCGGCGCCAGCGATGCCAATTCGGAGTATCGACATGTGATGCGATCCTTGAAACTGGGAAAGGGGTGTCGTGATAACGGAACGTACCGCAACGGTCTGTGCAGACTGGCTTCGGACGAAATCACAATAAAAGCAGTGCCTTTTAAAGATCAAGGAACAAATTAACAACCTGCACCCGCCCGTTCAGTAAAAACTGCTTGACACCTACATAGTCGCCGTTGTTATTTCTGTGGTCATTTACCCTTCATTTTCTGCTGGTTTCACCCTGTTCCGGAATATCGAATGGAAGACCTACTCATCGGGCTTGTCGAATCCTTGCGGGACTGGTTCTGGGCATGGCCCATTCTACAACTCCGTTTAGAAAACTCGCTCGGCTACGTGCGGGACCTGATCTGGGGATGGCCCATGCTGGTGCTGCTCGGCAGCACGGGACTCTATCTGACCATTTTGCTGAAAGGGTTCCAGTTCCGCGCGCTGGGCCATGCGTTGCATCTGGCCCTCATCAAGCGGCATGATGCGGGCGCCAAAGGCGATATCAGCCATTTCCAGGCGTTGATGACTGCGCTGGCCGCGACGGTGGGCACGGGAAACATCGCGGGCGTGGCCACGGCCATAACGACGGGAGGCCCCGGTGCGCTGTTCTGGATGTGGATGACCGGCTTGCTGGGAATGGCCACGAAGTACGCTGAGGCCCTCCTGGCCATCAACTACCGCGAGATGGATTCCCAGGGGCGCATGAAGGGCGGCCCGATGTACTATATCAGCAACGCCCTCGGATGGAAGTGGCTGGGTAGCGCCTACGCGCTCTTCGCGGCCCTGGCTGCTTTCGGTATCGGGAACATGACCCAGTCGAATTCCATGGCCGACGTGCTGGAAAGCACCTTTGGCGTGAACCCCTGGCTCACCGGTTTCCTGTTGATTATCGGAACCGCTTTGGTGGTTATTGGCGGGATCAGGAGCATCGCGCGAATTACCAGCCTGATCGTCCCCACGATGATCATGCTCTACGTCCTCAGCGGACTTGTGGTCCTCGCGCTGAACATCTCGTCGATCCCGGGAATCTTTGAACTCGTGTTGACGTATGCCTTCACGCCGGCCGCTGCCGCCGGCGGATTCGCCGGAGCCCTGGTCCGCGACGCACTGACTGTAGGGGTGTCGAGAGGCATTTTCTCCAACGAATCCGGCCTGGGAAGCGCAGGGATCGCCGCCGCCGCCGCCCAGATGAAGGACCCGGTCACGCAGGCACTGGTCTCCATGACCCAGACCTTCATCGATACCATCGTGGTGTGCACTATTACCGGGTTTACTATCATCGGGACGGGCGTCTGGAAATTGCACGATACCGGCGCATCGCTCACCGCCTCGGCTTTCGGTATTGGATTGCCGGGGGACTTCGGGGGCTACTTGATTGCAGTCGGCATGGTACTGTTTGCCTATTCGACCATCCTCGGCTGGTGCTACTACGGCGAGAAGTCCGTAGAGTATCTGTTCGGTGAATGGGCCGTACGGCCCTACCGCACCCTGTTTTGCGCCTCGGTGGGTATAGGCGCCGTATTGAAGCTGGAGCTGGTCTGGAGGTTTTCCGATATCATGAACGGGCTCATGGCGCTCCCGAACCTGGTCGGTCTGCTCTTCCTGGCGCCCATGGTCGCCTCGCTAACCCGTGGATACTTGGCCAGGTTGCAAACCAAACCGTCACGCACCATGAAGCGGGCATAACGCGTTCGGTGTGATCCGGTTCGTGTCATCCGACTCCCACCCGCCCGAGACGAGTAGACCATGACCCGCAGACAGCACAGACGCATCTTCTGGGTGCTCGTCGTCGTGCTGTCGGTGCTCCACGTGGACTTCTTCAACCACGGAATCCCAGCTCTGCTGCTGTTCGGCTGGCTCCCCGCAGACCTGGCCTATCACCTCGCCTGGGTAATCGCCGCCGCTTTGCTTGTCCTCTACTTGACCCGATATGTATGGCGGGACTCCGATGGGTCCTGAAACAACCATATTTGTCGTGGTCGTGATCTACTTCGCCGTAGTCCTGGGTATTGGCGTCGCCGCGTTTCGCCGATCCCGGCCAACCGCCGAAGACTACTTTCTCGGGGGCCGCCTTGCGCAGTCGCTAGTCCTGTTCATGGCCCTCTTCGGGACCAATATCACACCTTTCCTGATCATGGGCATTTCAGGACTGGCCTATCATCACGGTTACGGCGTGTTCGGCTACACGGCGGCCATGGCGGCGCTGATCATTCCTGTGGCGTACTATGTGATCGGATACCCCGCCTGGATCGCCTCCAGGAAACTCAATGCCGTGACACCCGCCGAATTGCTCTCCCGACGGCTCGCCAGTCCAAATCTCGGCCGACTGCTCTTCGTCGTGTACTTCGTCTACATGCTTCCATACCTGTCCACAGGCATCGCCGGCGTGGGCTTGGCCGTAGACGTGTTCACGCGACAGGCGATCTCCTTTGAAATCGCGGCGGCGGGCATTCTGGTCATGACGTTGCTGTACACTACGACGGGCGGCATGCGGGCGACAATGTGGACCAACGTATTCCAGGGTCTCGTTTTCGGCGTGTTCCTCTACCTGTCGATCTTCGCCGTCGCAGCCGATTACGGCGGAATCTCGGGGGTCATGAAAGAAGTCGCCCGGCGTTTTCCGGAGTTGACGGCCACAAAAGACACGGCGCCGTTTACAACGGCCAACTGGTTCGTGTGGGGGATGTCCATGGGACTGGTCGTGCTCGCCTTTCCCCACCTGCTCGTGCGCGTTTTTGCCGCCAAGGACGCCAAGTCGCTAAAAAACGCCATTCGCTACTATCCCGCCATCATGATCGGGCTGATGCTGGTGTCGACGCTCTTCGGGGTGTGGGGACGTATCGAGTTTCCCGATTTCGTGGGACGGGATTCGGATATGATCTTCCCCATGGTAATCCGCAGCCACTTTGGGCCCGCGATCCAGGGAATTGCGCTGGCCGGCATACTGGCGGCGGTCATGTCTACCTTGGATGCCCAGATTCTCACCCTGTCCTCCATGCTCACGCGGGACGTGTGGCACGGACTGTCCCAGCGTCGGCAACTGGTGCTGGGCCGGCTGTTCCTCGTCCTCCTGGGCGGGATAGCCTATTACATCGTGATCCTCCGGCCGGCCTCCATATTCGCGCTTGCCCAGTTGTCCTTTTCGGGTTTCGTCACGCTGACCCCCGTCTGGTTGCTTGGACTGCACTGGAAGCGGTTCACGGCCGCCGGCGCCATCGCAGCCATCTTCGCAGGAAACGCCGTACTCGTCGTCATGTTCTACGACCTGCTTCCGAATCCGGGTCTCATGCCCGTTGCCTGGAGTTTCATGACCACTTCCATCGTGGGCATTGCGGTGTCGTTCATCACCACCCCGCCGCCCGAATCGGTGACCGGACCCGTAATGAAGCCGATCCGACAGGCCATGACCGGCGACTGAAGGTCCGGCCTGCCCTGCCGCGACACATCCGGGGCACCCCGGGGTGCGCAGCCCCGGCGGTCTTGTGGATGGAAACCGTTGCGAAGCGCAAACTGTAACGCGACAAAGCGAGGCGTATGGTTCATCTCGGTAAGGCTCCGCTGCTTTTTGCCGTACTGTTGCTCCTGACCTTCCCCGTCATCGTGTTTCGGGGCGACGACCGTTCGAATACGCTGGAGTTCTGGGTTTTCGCGCAAACCCACTATGACGAGTACAGCGCGAGAATACCCGCCTTCGAAGCCGCGAACCCCGGCGTCAAGGTCGAATTGCGGCTGGTATCCAAAATCCATGACAAGTTGCTCGCCGCGTTTCTCTCCGGCATCGGCGCGCCCGATCTAGCGGAAGTCGAGATCTCGTCGGTAGGCCGGTTCTTCAAAGGCAGCCGGGACGAGATCGGCTTCGTGGACCTGACGGATCGCATGGAAGCCGACGGGATCATGGACGAGTTCGTCCAGGCCAGGCTCGCTCCCTGGTCGCTCGACGGCCGGGTCTACGGCCTGCCCCACGACGTCCATCCTGTTGTGCTGCTCTACCGCCACGATGCATACGAGGAAGCGGGAATCGTGCCCGAATCCATTGAGACCTGGGACGATTTTGTGCGTGAGACCGAACGCCTCGCACGCGATGACGACGGCGACGGCAGACCGGACAGGTACCCTCTCTTGCTCAGCGCGCACAAACCCGGACACTTCTGGTTGATGCTCCTGCAGAACGGCGGCGGGATGTTCGCCGAGGACGGGCGCGTCATCATCGACAACGAGATTGCGGTCTCCACGCTGGCGTTCTACTGCGATCTGCTCAACGAGAAGCGGCTGGCCATATCCGAGTTTGCCCAGGACCCGGCCAATTTCGCCGCTATGAAAGAAGGCATCGTACTGGGCATCCTGGCGCCTGACTGGTACATCGGCTCCGTGCGGCGATTCGTCCCGGAACTGAATGGAAAATGGCGCGCCATGCCGCTGCCGTCCTGGCGTACAGGCGAACGGCGCACCTCGACCTGGGGCGGAACGATGATCGCGGTTACGGAGCAGAGCGAGCATCCCAATCTGGCCTGGGAATTCGTCAAGTATGCCTACATGGACGACGAGGCGCTGGCCAACCGGTACAGGAAGACCTATATCATACCGCCGATACGTTCAGCCTGGTCCAACCCGGTTTTCTTGGAGCCGGATCCCTACCTGGGCGGCCAGATCCTGGGCAGGTCCCTGACGGACCTCGGAGACGAAATTCCGGGCTTCCATCTCAATCCCTACTGGGCCGAGGCATCCGATCTGTTGCGGCAGGCCGTGTACGAAGCGGCGAATGATCTCCGAACACCCGCCGAAGCGCTTTCGGTACTGGCGGACCAGGTTCGCGCACTCATGCAGGCAACGACCAACCGGGAAGCTGGCGCAGGGCGGCCCGGGCCAGCAAGGCGGATCGAACGGGAAGCCGCCGAATAGCGGCTTACCGCTGAAGTTCGAATGAACGGCAGAGGCCATTGGTCTCTATCGATAGACGGATCCCATGAAACCCCGTTACACCCCATATCTCTTTCTCGCACCTTTCTTCGCGATCTTCGGCGTCTTCATGGTCTATCCCCTGGTCGATTCGATCCGACTGAGCGCTTACAGCGTCCGGGGGATGCGGAACCAGACCTTCGTGGGGCTGGAGAACGTGGAGCGGCTGGCGGCCGACCCGCTCTTCTGGACCGCACTTTGGAACACCGCCTATTTCGCGGCGGGCAGTCTGCTCCTGCAATTGCCGGTAGCCCTCGCTCTGGCTCTGCTCCTCGGCAATGCCCGGCTGAAGGGCAGGAACCTTTTCCGTCTGTCTTTTTTTACCCCCGTGTTGATCTCCGGCGTGTTCATCGCCGTGATCTTCTACCTGCTGTACGACCGGCGCTACGGCTTGGTGAACGAGGTCCTGGGCTTTGAAATCGAATGGCTCCAGGACCCGGATCTGGTCATGCCCGCTCTGGTGCTGGCCGGCGTGTGGCGCTGGGCGGGATTCAACATGGTCTACTTCCTCGCGGGGCTTCAGAGTATTCGCCAGGAGCTCTACGAAGCGGCGGCAGTGGACGGCGCCGGACCATGGCAGCGTTTTGTGCATGTGACCATCCCCGCCCTCAAGCCCGTGACCGCCTTCGTCGTGATCACCTCGATGATCGGATCGTTCCAGCTCTTCGACCTGCCCTATGTGCTCACGGAAGGCGGACCGGGAAACGCAAGCATGACGATGGTGATGTATCTGTACAAGCATGGATTCGAGTTCATCAACCTCGGCTACGCGGCGACGATCGGCTGGGCTCTGGCCGTGATCATCGGGGTCATTTCCATCGTCCAAGTCCGGTTTTTCGGCGTCTTCAGGGAGCATTGAGGCCCATGAAGGTACTGCGGACCACATTGACCTACGCCCTGCTGACCAGCCTCGCCCTGTTGGTGCTGACGCCGCTATTCTGGGTGGTTTCCGCCTCATTCAAGCCCTCTGGGGAGATCTTTTCCTACCCGCCCACCTTTCTGCCCCAGCAACCCACGCTTGAGAACTTCACCCGGTTGTTCGACGAGCTGCCGATTGTCCAGTATATCGTCAACAGCACCTTCCTTGCCACCTCGCACACGCTGCTGCTCCTCGCGATCGCCACCCTGGCCGGGTTCGCCTTCGCCAAATACGCTTTCCGGGGGCGCGGCATCCTCTTCGCCATCGTCCTCGCTTCCATGATGATCCCCTTTCATCTCGTGCTGGTTCCCCTGTTCACCCTGCTGTACGAGTTCGGCTGGCTGGATACCTACCAGGGCGTGATCCTGCCCTACCTGGCATCCAGCGGTTTCGGCGTGTTCCTGATGCGGCAGTTCATCATCGGCATACCGAACGATCTCCTCGACGCTGCCCGGATCGACGGTACATCCGAGTTCGGCATCTACTGGCGCGTCGTCCTGCCCACCGTCAAGCCCGCCATGGGCGCGCTGAGCATCTTTGGATTTCTGGGCGCATGGAACGAGTTTCTCTGGCCCATGATCGTGCTTCGGGACGCGGAAAAGTACACGCTGCCCCTCGGCCTGGCCAGCCTCGTGGGCGTCTACCGACAGGAATACGGCATGCTCATGGCCGGGACCCTGCTGTCGATCCTGCCCATCATGATCCTGTTCCTCGCCATGCAGCGGGAATTCGTTCAGGGAATCACGCTCGGTGCGGTGAAAGAGTAAGATCAACCGATTTCATTCGTTCCCGCCATTTGTTCCGTCTGCCCTTGCAATTTTCCGCCTGAGACCCTATTTTAACGGTGCTTGAATTCGCGCCAACGGCAACGGAGACCGATGTCATGCCGACAGAAAAACCGTACAGGGATTTCATACGCGAGGTCATTGACGCAGATATGGAAAGCGGAAAATTCGGAGGCAAGGTCATGACCCGTTTCCCGCCGGAACCGAACGGATATCTGCATATCGGACACGCCAAGTCGATCTGCCTGAATTTCGGTGTGGCGGAAGAATACGGCGGCAGGTGCAACCTCCGGTTCGACGACTCGAATCCCGAAACGGAAAATGTGGATTTTGTCGAAGGGATCAAACGGGACATAAGATGGCTGGGATTCGATTGGGAAGACCGGCTGTACTTCGCCTCGGACTACTTCGATCAGCTGTACGGCTACGCTTTGCGGCTCATCGATCAAGGCGACGCATACGTAGACAGTCTGACCTGGGAAGAAATGCGGGACCTGCGCGGCTCGCCTACGGAGCCGGGCCGGGACAGTCGGTACCGCGACCGGCCTGTTGCCGAGAACCGTGCTCTGTTCGAAAGCATGCAAGCCGGGGCGTTTCCGGACGGCGCGCATGTCCTGCGCGCCCGAATTGACATGGCCCATCCCAATCTGACGATGCGGGATCCGGTGCTGTACCGCATCCGGCACACCGATCATTACCGTACCGGGGATCGGTGGCGCGTGTATCCCATGTACGACTTCGCCCATTGCCTGTCTGATTCCATCGAAGGCGTCACCCATTCGCTCTGCACCCTGGAATTCGAGAACAACCGTCCGCTCTACGACTGGATTCTGGATCGGCTGGGCGCATATCATCCCCAGCAGATCGAATTCGCCCCGCTGGTGCTGGCCCATACCGTGCTCTCGAAGCGCTTCTACAGGCCGCTCATAGAGGAGGGCATGCTGTCCGGATGGGACGACCCCCGCATGCCCACGCTATCCGGTCTGCGTCGCCGGGGTTACACGCCCGACGCCATAAGAACCTTCTGCGACCGGGTCGGGGTGGCCAAGCACGACAACCTCATCGACATGGCCCTGGCGGATTTCATCATACGGGAGGATCTGAACAAAAAAGCGCCCCGGGTCATGGGTGTGCTGGACCCGCTGAAGGTCGTGATCACCAATTATCCGGCCGATCGCACCGAGCATATGGAAGCCGTAAACAATCCGGAAGATGAAACGATGGGGACGCGACAGGTGCCCTTTTCCCGTGAAATCTACATCGAGCGCAACGACTTCATGGAGAATCCGCCGCGGAAGTTCTTCCGGCTTTCACCGGGACGGGAGGTCCGTCTGCGCTACGGCTATTACATCACCTGTACGGATGTGGTCAAGGACAGCCAGGGACGGGTAGTCGAATTGCATTGTACGCACGATCCCGAATCCCGGGGCGGGACCACACCCGATGGACGAAAGGTGCGCGGCACCATACACTGGGTATCGGCCTCCCATGCGCTGAATGCGACCGTGCGCCTCTACGACCGGCTGTTCAGCGACCCCGAACCCCGTCCGGGCGAGACCGGCGATGACCGTTCGCTGTTGAATCCGGATTCGTTGCGGACTGTTACGGACTGCAAGGTCGAACCCGGACTGCGCCACGCCGTTCCCGGGGTGAACTACCAGTTCGAACGGCTGGGTTACTTCTGCGTCGATGCCGCTGAAACGCAATCCAACGGCCCGGTTTTCAACCGAACGATTGCGCTACGCGACACTTGGGCGAAGATTCAGCGCAAGTAGGCCTGGCGCAATCGCAGATCCAGCACAAGCAAATCCAGCGCAAGTTGTCACAAACCATTGCAGGACAATCGAAATCCGGCAAAACGGTCGAATTCCGGCTAGTTCTCAACCCCTCCACCCACTAACGAGACTGATTTTCATCCAGGAAGGTGAACTTTGGCGCATCTATTCGGAAAAACGTACTCGCGTCGCGCCTTGCTCGACCTCGTGGGCGATATGAGCCAAGTAGCCCACGCCCGCTACGGCGAACTCCGAGAGGGCAGCGACCGCGGGGCTGATCTTATCGAGGTGTTCAACGCTTCCGGCCTGTGCTTCTCACTCCTGCCCGGCCGTGCGCTGGACGTTGCTTCGGCCCACTACAAGGGGATGTCGCTCTGCTTTCGCGGTAGCACGGGAGACGTGGGCCCCGCATTCTACGAACCCCAGGGTCTAGGCTGGATGCGCGGGTTCTATGGCGGTCTGGTGCTGAGCTGCGGCATGACCTTCACGGGACATCCGGAAGTCGACCCCGAAGAAGAGAACGAAGAGCTCGGCCTCCACGGCCGCCTTTCCTTCCTGCCGGCCCGGCAGGTTCATACGGATAGCCGGTGGGATGGCGACGACTACATCGTCAGCGTACGCGGAACGGTCAGGGAGGCTGTCGTTTTCGGAACCAACCTGGAACTCACCCGGGAGATCTCCACCGTCCTGGGACAAAAAACGCTGCATATCCATGACCGCATACACAACCAGTCGGTCGACCGATCGCCGCTGATGTTCGTCTACCATTGCAACCCCGGTTTTCCCGTACTCGACGAGGGCACGCGCGTGGTCATCGACAGTGAAAAGACGACGGAATGGCTGGAGGACCGGGAAGTCGGACCGGAAGTCTACGCCGCCGCACCGGCGCCGCGGGACGAAGCGCACGACGACGTCTACATCCATCATCCCCGTGCCGATGCCGGGGGCCAGTGTCGCGTCGGCCTGATTAACGACCGGCTCGGCCTCGGCTTGTACTGGGCCTTCTCCAAAGCGGAAATCCCGATCGTCACGCACTGGCAGCACTTTCACCGCGGTACCTATGTCACCGGCATCGAACCGGGCAACGTCAGCATGCTCGGACGGGCCTGGAACCGCGAGCACGGCTACTTGCAACATATCGAGCCGGACGAGGTACGGGAGTTTCATCTGGAGATCGGCGTGCTGGATGGCGCGGAAGAGATTGCGGCGTTCGAGGCCGGGTTGCGGAGATGACTCCAATCAATGAGGTGTCTTGATTGCTTCACCGGGGTCCGGTGATAGCCTCAACCTGTAGACGTAGAAGTCGTACAGGTGGGGTGGAATCGGATATTCCAGCGGAGAGTTGCATTAGTGGCAAAAAAACGGGAAATCGCAACGAAGTCGTTCTATACTTGACCCATCTTGCGACGAGGCTAAAGCGTTCCTTCTCGAAGGAACACAGTACTGCGATCTTGACTTGCCCCCGTATTTTCAGTTCTGCGATCTACTCAAAGAAGTTGACAACGTACTTGATGGAAAACCCCTATCCACCTATGGATGCCTAAAATCAGCGCGGAGATTGGACAGAACAAACCACGTGATATTTGGCAACAAGGACAGCCGCTATTCCTGGCGTCCTATTGAACTCATTCACCCAGCCCTGTATGTCTCGCTTGTCAACGAAATCACCAAACCGAAAAACTGCGAGCTGATTCGCACGCGGTTCAGTAAGTTTGCCAGTAATCACAAGATTAAGTGCTTGAGTTTGCCTGTAGAGTCGATGACAAAAGAGAAAAACAAGGCTGAACTTAATAAGTAAATGGTGGAAGGAAGTCGAACAGAAATCCATAGAGCTTTGGAATATGATTTCATGATTCAAACAGACATCAACGACTGTTATCCTTCCATATACACGCATACAATCGCCTAGGCACTTCATTCCAAGCAAGTTGCAAAGGACAAACGAGGCGACCCCAAATTGCTCGGAAACATTGTCGACAACAGTATTATGAACATGCGGAATGGCCAGACCAATGGTATACCACAGGGATCTGTTCTGATGGACTTCATCGCGGAGATGGTGCTCGGCTACGCGGACACTGAACTGACGTCCAAGATCAGAGAACTCGAACCAGAGTTAAACTATCAGGTCCTTCGATATAGAGACGACTATCGCATTTTTGTGACCCAACAACAACATGGTGAAGAATCCTCAAGTGCCTTGCGGAAGTCTTGACCGAACTAGGTTTGAAATTGAACCCCATGAAGACCGACATCAGCAGCGAAGTGGTTCGGTCGTCCATCAAAGATGAAAAACTAGCTTGGATGTTCAGAAAACGGAACTGTAGAAATCTGCAGAAGAGGTTGTTGGTCATCCAGGATCACAGCATGGCACATCCAAACTCCGGGATTCTTCACGATGTTCTGGGCAAGTACAGTAAGCGACTCAGCAAAACGCCCCCGAAGGCCAGCCAAGTTCTGCCACTCATCAGCATTGTTGTAGACATTGCGTATAAGAATCCGAAGATATTCCCGGTTTCGTTTGCGATCTTGAGCAGGTTGCTTGACCATCTTGAGACCGAGGAAGAGAAGCAAAAAGTTGTTGAAAAAGTTAGAAGAAGATTTCGGCAGTTACCCCAAACCGGTCTCATGGAAGTATGGCTCCAGAGAATCAGTCATAATATTGCTCCAGATATTGAGTTTAAGGAACTGCTATGCAGATTGGTGGATCAGCAAACTACAACGTTATGGGACAATAGCTAGATATGTTCACCAAACCTGAAAGAGGCAATCGACCAGAATCAAATCGTTAATCAGAAGACACTTGAAGACATGCCCCCAACCATCACTGACACAGAAGTAGATCTCTTCAATTCGAGGTACGGACTATGAGTGCTATGTTCGGCTTGGGTGGGTTTCTTTATAACACGTTTCCAGCGAAGTCAGTGTACTTAAAGAGAACAGATTTATGATCCGTGTTCCTATCGAACCCAAGCTTTTTCGTTGGGCGCGTGAACGCGCCGGCAAGTCTGAAGATTATCTGGCGGGACGTTTCAAAAAATTCCCGGCGTGGGAATCCGGTGATGTACAGCCCACACTCAAGCAGGTGGAAGCGTTTGCACGTGCCGTGCACGTTCCGGTAGGCTACCTGTTCCTCTCCGAGCCCCCGGACGAGCAGATACCCATTCCTGATTTCCGAACCTTCGCAGGTCAAGCTGCCACTCACCCAAGCCCGGACTTGCTGGACACGATTTATACTTGCCAAGACCGGCAGAATTGGTATCGGGAGTTTGCCCACGTCGAAGAACAAAAAGAGTGCGCTTTCGTGGGCAGTGTCACGGTCAACACGCCGGCAGAGGTTGTGGCAGAGGAGATGCGTAATGTACTTGGATTCAATCTTGCTGCGCGTCAAGATTGCTCTACGTGGACCGATGCGTTGCGCATGTTCATCCGGCAAGTCGATGATGCAGGCGTGCTAACGATGGTCAGCGGGGTTGTAATGAGTAACAGCCACCGGCAGCTCGATCCGATGGAGTTTCGTGGCTTTTGCCTTTCCGATCCCTTTGCACCCCTGATCTTTGTCAACGGCGCGGACACCAAGGCGGCGCAGATATTCACGCTCGCTCACGAGCTTGCACATCTATGGCTTGGAGACTCGGCGTTGTCGAACGTCGGTGTCGAATCCCTGCATGCACGTAGTGAAGAGACCTGGTGCAACGCGGTCGCGGCCGAATTTCTGATACCGCTCAGTGTTCTGCGCACGAATTTGCGCGAGAGAGAACCGTTGCCAGACACCTTGTCGCGTCTAGCCGGTATTTTCAAGGTCAGTACACTAGTGGTCCTGCGAAGACTGCTTGATGCGGGCAGGCTGGACCGCACGACCTTCCATTCTGTCTGGAAAGACGAATTAGAACGACTCAGCGCTTCCACCAAAAACAGTGGCGGCGGCGACTTCTACCGAACCACCCAGGTCCGTGCAAGCCGGAGATTTATTCGCGCGTTGGCAATCAGCACGACTGAAGGTCAAACCCTGTATCGAGACGCTTTTCGATTGCTTGGAATTACTAAGATTTCGACCTTCAACAATCTTGCACGAGCAGTCGGGGCGTTCGGTTGATCACCTACCTTCTCGATACCAACGTTTTCATTCAAGCCAAGAATCAACACTATGGCTTCGACTTCTGTCCGGCGTTTTGGCAATGGCTGATTGAACAGAACGAAGCAGGTAGAGTCGCCAGCACGGAGAAAGTAGGAGACGAACTATACGCAGGCGATGACGAACTATCGATCTGGGCGAGAGATCGGGGCGAGGGTTTATTCCTTAAACCACAGGCCACAATTAGCAGTGCTCTGACCAAGGTCAGCAGTTGGGCGAGTAACAGCGGATGTGATCCGGCGGCGGTCAGTGCTTTTCTCCAAATTGCTGACTACTGGCTTGTTGCTCACGCTTTGGCGCTGGATTGCACGGTGGTCACGCACGAGAAACCCGCCGATACAAACCGGAAAATCAAAATCCCAAACGCTTGTAATGGCGTTGGCCTGAGCTATGTTAATCCATATGAGATGTTGCGGCGCGAGCAGGCAAGGTTCGTCCTTGGACCAGACAGGAGTTCGCGTAAGTTATAGTTCGCCAACACAGCATGTAGCACCTTACCGTTTACTAGAGCAACTCACAGTCGGAGTAGACCATGACCATACCCCATGCCGAATGTATGCGACGGCTGCGAAACCAGGTCGCCGATGGCAAGCCCGTCATCGGCACCGGCGCCGGCACCGGGCTTTCCGCCAAGTGCGCCGAGGCCGGAGGAGCCGATCTGATCATCATCTACAACTCCGGACGGTATCGCATGGCCGGACGCGGTTCGCTATCGGGCATGATGCCTTATGGCGACGCCAACCGGATCGTCGTTGAAATGGGACAGGAAGTGTTGCCCATCGTGGAGAACACCCCGGTGCTGGCGGGCGTTTGCGGCACGGATCCCTTCCGCATCATGCGCACGTTCGTTCGGCAACTCGGGGACCAGGGCTTTTCCGGCGTACAGAACTTTCCGACCGTCGGTCTCATCGATGGTCTGTTCCGCCAGAATCTGGAAGAGACCGATATGGGATACGACCTGGAGGTGGAGATGATCGCCGAGGCCCACCAGGCGGGACTGCTGACCTGTCCATACGTCTTCAATGAGGAGGAAGCCGTCAAGATGGCGGACGCGGGGGCGGATGTGCTCGTAGCCCATATGGGCCTGACGACCAGTGGAACGATCGGGGCCAGAACCGCCCTGACACTGCAGGAGGCGGCCGAACGCGTACAGGCCATTCGGGACGCGGCCGCAGGCGCAAGGGAGGATATCCTCGTATTGTGCCATGGCGGGCCCATTGCCGAACCCGACGACGCCGGCTACGTACTGAGCCACACGACCGGCATCGTCGGATTCTTCGGCGCGTCGAGTATCGAACGCCTCCCCGCGGAACGGGCGCTGACGGAACAGGTCCGGCATTTCAAGGGCCTGGTCGTTTAGCCGGACTAGGAGGCGAGCAACCCATGGACAGAAACGCGCAACACGGACTTTGAGGAGGAAGCGATGCCCGAACCGGGCCTTCGATTCGTAGAGCCGGACGACGTGGAGACGATGATGTTCGACTGGGGCGCCATCAAGTGGTTCAGCGAACCGCGCGTGACCGAGACGGAGCGCTTCAGCATGGGACTGGTCGTGCTGGAACCCGGTAAGGGCCATGAGCGGCACAACCACCCGGGCGTGGAGGAGATTCTCTACTACGTTTCCGGCGAGGGCGAACAGATGGTGGAGGAAGACGGACAGGAAATACGGCGCAAGGTCGGACCGGGCATGATGTGCCACATTCCCGCCGACATGTACCACGAGACGATCAACACCGGCTGGGAACCCATGCGCATCGTCGCCATCTACTGTCCGCCTGGCCCCGAGGCCTTCCTGCGCACCCTGCCCGGCTGCCGCATCGCGCCGCCTGGCGCAGCGCCCATCCGGGACTGATTCGCCGTTGGCACCGTTGGCATATAGGTTCATGCGACGACTCATGCAGCATGCGCGCGGCGCCTGAGGCCTTCTTCGGGGCTTTCCCTCACACTTTCGTCACCGCGCCTCGGGAGGCTGAAGACACGAGCTTGGCGTACTTGGTCATGACACCGCTGTCGAAGCAGGATGCACGCTCTGTCCAGTCTTCCAACCGTTGGGTGACGACTTCGTCCGGTAGTTCGACCTCGAGGCGCCGGGACGCTACATCGAAAACGACCGTATCACCGTCGCGCAATGCGGCAATGGGTCCGCGGACTGCCGCTTCCGGCGCAACGTGACCAACCATGAATCCATGGGTCGCACCCGAGAACCGCCCGTCGGTCATCAGGGCCACCGACTCGCCAAGTCCCGCGCCGACGAGGGCGCCGGTGACGGCGAGCATTTCCCGCATACCCGGTCCGCCCTTCGGTCCTTCATAGCGAATGACCACCACGTCGTTGGGTTTGATCCCGCCCTTCAACACCTCCTCCATGGCATCTTCCTCGCAGTCGAACACCCGCGCCGGTCCGCGATGGTGGAGCTTCTCGTGCCCCGCGACCTTGAGCACGCAACCTTCAGGAGCCAGATTGCCTTTCAGAATCACGTAACCGCCGGTGGACTTGAGGGGATCGTTCACATCGCGGACAACTACCTGTCCGGGCGTTTCCGATGCGGCCTTGGCCTCTTCGGCGATGGTGCGGCCTGAAACGGTAATTTCATCCTCGTGGAGTATTCCGCCCTGCAGCATGCGCTTGGCCACGAGCCGGTTTCCGCCCGCCGCGAACAAGTCGTTGGCAACGAAACGACCGCCCGGTTTGAGGTCGGCGAGCAACGGGGTCTTCTCGCTGATCCGGTCGAAATCCTCGATCTGCAGGTCCACGCCCGACTCCTGCGCAACGGCCAGCAGGTGCAGCACGCTATTGGTCGAACCGCCCGTGGTGAGCACGGCGGATATGGCGTTTTCGAAGGCCTTCCGCGTCATGATGTCCCGTGGACAAGTGTTGTTGCGGACGAGTTCCATAACCTGGCGTCCGCATTCCCGGGCGACCTCCGGCTTGTCCGGATGGGTGGCGGGCACGCTCGCGCTGCCGACCGGTGATATGCCCAGCATCTCAAATGCGATGGCCATGGTATTGGCCGTGAACTGGCCGCCGCATGCACCGGCGCCGGGACAGGCATGGTCCTCCATGTCCTTCAGTTCCAGGTCGGTCATCCTGCCCGAGGCATGCGCCCCCACCGCTTCGAACACATCCTGGATGGTGACGTCGTGCTGCTGGAAACTGCCGGGCATGATCGAACCGCCGTAAAGCATGAGCGAAGGGACGTTCACCCGTCCGAGGGCCATGACCGCGCCCGGTATGGTCTTGTCGCAGCCGGAAAGGGCAACCAGTCCGTCGAACATGTTTCCAATCGTGACCAGTTCGATGGAATCGGCGATCACCTCGCGGCTGACCAGCGACGCCTTCATCCCCTGGCTGCCCATGGTGATCCCGTCGGAGATCGAGACGGTGTTGAATTCCATGGGCGTGCCGCCGGCTTCCCGGACGCCTTCCTTCACGTATTCGGCCAATTCGCGCAGATGATAGGTACAGGGACCGATCTCGATCCAGGTATTGGCTATCCCGATGATCGGTCGTGCCAGGTCCGAGTCGGTGAACCCGGAAGCCTTGAGCATGGCACGGGCCGGAGCCCGGGAGGGACCGTCCGTGATCGTCCTGCTTCGTCTTTTGGCGTCGTCGGTCATGTTGCGCTCTCCGTTCGTACGTTTTGTCATAAGTTGCCCGTTCTTGCCGACGCCCGCGCCGTGCGGCAACAAACTGCTTTCGGCCGCGTCGTCGCCAGGTCGGGACCGGGGGTTTCAGGCTGTCGACCCGCCCCGGTCAGCGGCGTCCCAACCGCGCCTAACCACGAACCTCCACGCCGGCCATGCGTTCCAGTGCCTTGACCAGTGCCTGCGTGCCCTCGTCGCCTTCGCCCGCCGCTTCGATGGTGTTGAAGAGCTGGTGCGCCAGACTCGCACCCGGAAGTCCCAGGCCGAGTTCCGATGCGGCGCCCAGCACGAGCCGCAGATCCTTTTGCTGCAGTTTCACCATGAATCCCGGATCGAAATCCCGCTTGATGATGCGTGGCGCCAAGTTGGACAGTTGCCAGGAACCCGCGGCGCCGCCGCTGATGGCGGCGAGCATCTTTTCCATGTCCAGATCTGCCTTGGCGGCCAAAATCAACGCTTCCGCCATGGCGAGATTGGCCACGCTCACGGCCACCTGGTTGCACAGCTTGGTCATCTGTCCCGCCCCATGATCGCCGATCAGGTTGATGCTTTTGCCCATGGCTTCAAAAATTGGCAGACACCGGCCGAAGGCCGCCTGCTTTCCGCCCACCATGATGGACAGGGTCCCGGCGATCGCGCCCGTATCGCCGCCACTGACCGGCGCGTCCAGCATGTCGGCGCCCCGGTCCTTGAGCGCCGCGGCCATATTCCGCGTCGCCGACGGAGATATGGTGCTCATGTCGATGACTACCGAACCGGGTTTGATGCCTTCGATGATCCCGTTTTCGCCCAAGACGACCTTCTCCACGTCCGGCGTGTCGGTCACGATGGTGATGATCACGTCCGAACGGCTCGCCGTGTCCCTGGGGCTTTCGCTCCAGACCGCGCCTTCGGAGAGGAGTTTTTCGGCACGCGCCTTCGTCCGGGTGTTCACGGTACAGGCATATCCCGCCTTCATGAGGTTGCGACACATCGGCTCACCCATGATGCCGAGGCCGATGAAACCGATTCGTTCCGCCATGGTGACTTTTCCTTGTGGATTAACGGAATGTGAAGAGTGAGCGTAAAGCGAACATGAAATTCCCCCAGCCGGAAGGCCGTCCGGCTATTCCTCGACAGGGACCGGTTTCTCATACGACCCCGCGAGGCACCGTGCGAAGCCGGCCGTCAGCCGGCGGCCGGAGCAAAGCCGCAAAAGGCTTCGTAATCGATCAACTCGGTTACCGTGGGGTTTTCGCCGCAGAGCGGGCAGGAAGGATCCTTCTGGACTTTGAAGGTCTGGAACGTCATGTCCAGCGCGTCGTACATAAGGATTCGACCGATGAGGGTGTCGCCCTTGCCGAGTATGAGCTTGAGGGTCTCGGTGGCCTGGATGAGGCCCACCGTCCCGGGGAGCACGCCGAGGACGCCCGCCTCGTCGCAACTGGGCACGGCGCCCGGTGGCGGCGGTTCGGGATAAAGGCAGCGATAGCACGGCCCCTCGCCGGGATGAAACACCGTGGCGTAGCCATCGAACTGGTAGATGCTGCCGTGTACGTTCGGTTTGCCGGCCAGCACACAGGCGTCGTTGACCAGGTACCGGGTGGGAAAATTGTCGCATCCGTCGACGATGATGTCGTAGCCGCCGATGATGTCCATGATGTTGTCGGCCATCAGCCGGGTCTCGTGGAGGATCACTTCGCAGTCGGGATTCAGATCGTTGATCGTCTCCTGCGCGGACACCACCTTCGGCCGGCCTATATCTGAAGTGCCGTGGATGATCTGCCGCTGCAGATTGGTCACGTCAACCACATCGAAGTCAACCAGTCCGATCGTGCCGACGCCCGCAGCCGCCAAGTAGTAGGCGGACGGCGACCCCAATCCACCCGTACCGACCAGCAGCACCTTCGATTCGAGTATCTTGACCTGGCCCGGCTCGCCGATCTCAGGCACGATCAGGTGCCTGGAATACCGCAGGCGTTCTTCTTTGCCGAGTCCGCGCTGCTGAACCGTCGGAAAACCGGCGGCGCTCCAACCGGTGTAGCCTTCGCGCATGGAGATGACGTTGGCGTATCCCATCGCCTCAAGGGACTGTGCCGCCAGCGCCGAGCGGTTTCCGCCCGCGCAGTACAGCACGATTTCCCGATTCCGATCGCTTTCAGCCTGCTCGATCCTGAGTTCGAGAAAACCTCTTGGGATATGGGTCGCCCCGACAATGATACCCTGGTCAACCTCGTCCTGTTCGCGCACGTCGATCAGAAACAGATCGTCCTGCCGGTCCAGCTTGACCTTGAGTTCTTCCATGGACATCTCTTTCACTCCGCTCTTCACCCGGGCGAGGAGTTCCTGAGATGACAACCGCTGACTCATGATGATCTCCTGATGTTGCGTTCGTACTATCCGCCTATGGAGGACATGGTCCGTTCGGGCTGCACGAAATCGGGTTCGTTGATGTGGTGCCCCGGCTCCTTGTGCCGCACGGCCTCAATCACCGTCTCGGCGATTTCGGCATCTGTCGCGCCGCCGCGCAGCAGGGCCTTGATGTCGGTTTCGTTGATGGAGAACAGGCAGGTCCGCAGCTTGCCATCCGCCGTGATGCGTATGCGGTTGCAGCTGCCGCAAAAGGGTTCGCTGACCGAAGCGATGAGGCCGATCTCACCCTTGCCGTCCCTGAATCGGAAGAGATCGGCCGGCTCCCGCTGGTCGGGACGCTTCACCGCGTCGAGGGGCCACTTTTCGCTGATCCGTTCGATGATCTCCGCGCCGTCCAGCACCTGATCCCGGCTCCAGGAGCGGTCCGCGTCCAGCGGCATGAACTCGATAAAACGCACCTGGTAGGGTCCCGTCCGCGCCAGTTTCGCAAAATCCAGCAATTCGCCTTCGGTGTAGCCCTTCATCGCGACGACATTGATCTTGATCGGAAGCCTGAAATAGCGGGTCGCTTCTTCCAACCCCTCGAGCACTTTCTGGAGCACGTCGCGACGCGTCATATGCCGGAACTTCTCCTGATCCAGCGTATCCAGACTGACGTTGATCCGGGGGAGTCCGGCCTCGTACAGGTCGCGGGACATCTTCCCTAGCAGGAATCCGTTGGTCGTCATGGCCATGTCCCTGACGCCGTGAATCCCGGCCAACATGCGCACGAGCGCGGGCAGATCCTTCCGGACGGTCGGCTCCCCGCCGGTAAGACGCAGCTTGGAGATGCCCAGTCCCGTGGTAATTCCGACGAAACGGGTGATTTCCTCGAAGGTCAGGACCTCCTCGCGGGGTTGAAAGATCATGCCTTCCGCGGGCATGCAATAGATACAGCGGAAGTTGCACTGATCCGTTACCGACACCCGGAGGTTGTCGATCGTTCGACCGAAACTGTCCGTCAGCTGATAGCTCATGGGATTCCGAGGCCAGCGCACCGTTCAAAGGGTTAGATTCGCCTGATGCGACCGTTTTCAATATACATTCTCATGTCATTTCAGTAAAGAGAAAACTGATTGCGGAAAGGCGCGGGAATGCCGTGTTTGCGCCTATGGGCGACGCTTTTCTATTGACCCGGATTTGCCGCGTGCCCATAATACGAAAACACGCAAAATCGAATGTGCCGCACATGAACCGGACGGTCGCAGGTCCCCTTGCGGGCAGTGCAACGCCGGAACCGTCCGAGACCGTTCGAGGTCGATACCGAGAGCACGGTCGAACGAAGAAAGCGCGCGTCATGCCCTCCCCCGCCATCCCGGTCTGGTTGCTGCTTTCCGTCCTGGTTTTCACGACCGGTTGCGGTAGCGGCGAATCCCCCGCGAACCCGAATGCCGACGGCCCTGTGGTCAACAGTCTGGGGAGGCAGCTGCCCCCCGACGCCGCGCCGCTGCGCGAACAGATCCTGATGTACTTCATCGAGGAACCCAAGACGCTGGATGTCAGCTTGGACAACTACGGTGTCAAGGGCTCGGATCCCTTCCTTTTCGAGCGGCTGACCATGTTCGATGCCAACGATGTGCTCCAGCCTGGCGCCGCCGACCGCTGGGAACCTTCCGAAGACGGCCGCGTCTGGACATTCCACCTCCGAAAGGACGCCCGATGGAGCGACGGCAGGATGCTGACCGCCCACGATTTCGAATACACCTTCAAGCGCTTCCTGGACCCGGATGAGGGCAACGTCTTCGCCTTTCTCTTCTACAACATCAGGAACGCAAGGGACTTCAATCATGGCAAGATCGCCCACCCCGACTCGGTTGGCGTCCGCGCCCTCGACGACCTGACCCTTGAAATCGAAGCCGAGGCGCCCTGTCCCTATCTCCCGCACATCATGGCCTACAACTCCGCGGCGCCGGTACCCCCGTGGCAGGTTCGGAAGCATGGCCGTCGCTGGACCGAACCGGGAAACATGGTGAGCAACTACAGCTACAAACTGGAAGAATGGGTCACCGACCGGTATATTTCCTATGCACTGAACCCCCATTACAATGGCCGGTATCCGGGGTACCTGGAGAAGATCAAATTGAAGTTCAGCATCGCCGGAACCCACCCGGGCATTGCGCCTTACGAGAACAACGAGGTAGACATGCAGGGCGTCTTTGCCCAGTATCTGGGCGAGATCGCCGGCAGCCCCCGACTGAGCCGGGAACTGAACTCGAATCCCCACTTCCAAACCTGGTACCTCTTCTTCCAAACCGCGGCGCCCCCCTTTGACGACTTGCGGGTGCGGCAGGCCGTCAGCCATGCCATCGATCGGGAGACCATCTGCGAGGTCATCCTGCAGGGGCACGGCACGCCGGCCTACACCATGCTTCCGCCCAACTTTCCCGGTTATACGGGAGATCGCCTCGGAGCAATCCAACGTTTCGACCCCGCCGAGGCCAGGCGGCTGCTCGCGGAAGCCGGCTATCCGGAAGGACGGGGACTGCCGATCATCGAGTTCTGGCTGCGACAGGCGGACCCCGCCCAGATGAGCATCGCCCAGGCAATCCAGGGCATGCTGAAGGAAACGCTGGGCATGCGCGTCGAGATCAGGAACCAGGAAATCGGACTGTACATGGACCATATGTACCAGTATACCATTCCCTTTGGTCTGATTCCCTATCAGTACGACTACCCCGATCCACATAACATGCTCTCCCAGGTATGGCATTCGCAACCGGTGGGACACGGCAGGCACGACTGGAAGAACGACGAGTTCGACCGGTTGCTGCAAGCCGGCGGTACGACCCTGGAGCATGAACACCGGATGCGATACTACGGCGAGGCGGAACGCATCCTTGTCGAGGACGTCGGCGGTGTGTTCATCTATCACACCCATGTGCTGGACCTGCGCAAGCCATGGTTCAAGGGACTCCGTCCCAACGCCTGGGGTCAAAGCCTCTTCTGGGGCAACCGGACGACAATCATGGACCTCTATATCGGAAACAACGTCGAGAAACGGGTGTTTTGAGTCGGGATAAACGGCGTTGCAGATGCATCCGGGGGGAACGCGGCTTCCTGCCCGGAACGTCCGGAACGTGATGGATTAGCACAGTTGTTTGGACTGGCAGCGGTTCATATATGAGACATCTTGTCGGCATCGATATAGGCACGTCGGGCATCAAGACCATCATCGTCAACGAGCGGGGCGGACTGGTGAGCCGCGCCTTTGAGGAAATCGCGCTGCATACGCCGCGACCGGGCTGGGCCGAACAGGACCCGGAAGACTGGTGGCGCGCGGCTGCCAACACCGTGCGCGAAGCCATGGGCGCCTCCGGCATCCCGCCCGACTCCGTCGTCGGGATCGGCTTGTCCGGGCAGATGCACAGTTCGGTACTGCTCGGCGAGCAAGACGAGGTGCTTCGCCCCTCCATCCTGTGGTGCGATACGCGCACCACGGAGCAATGCCGCTGGATTACGGAACAGGCGGCAGAAGAAAATCTGGTACAGTGGGTTTCCAATCCCGCGCTCGAGGGGTTCACCGCACCCAAACTGATCTGGGTCCGCGATCACGAGCCCCAGGTGTACAACCGGATCAGACGGGTCCTATTGCCCAAGGACTACATCCGATTCCGGATGACGGGCGAATACGCCATGGAGGCCTCCGACGCCGCGGGTACGTTGTTGTTTGATGTCCGAAAACGGCGTTGGTCCGGTCCCATGCTGGATGCCATCGGCCTGGCGCCGGAATGCCTGCCGCCCACTTTCGAATCCACGGATATTTGCGGCTACGTTACCGGGGAAATGGCCGGAGACCTGGGCCTCAAGGCCGGCACGCCGGTTGTCGGAGGCGGGGCGGACAACACCTGTGGCGCGGTGGGAGCCGGTATCGTCCGGTCCGGCCGGATGCTGGCGAGCCTCGGCACATCGGGCGTGGTTTTCGCCCACACCGACGAGGTCCGCGTGGACCCCGAGCTGCGCGTCCACACCTTCTGCCACAGCGTCCCCGACAAGTGGTACCTGATGGGCGTGACCCTCTTTGCCGGCGGCGCTTTCCAGTGGTTGCGCAATACGCTGGGCGATGTGGAGGTCAGCGCAGGACGGATGCTGGACACCGACCCCTACGAACTGATTACGGCCCAGGCGGCGCGCGCTGCTCCGGGCTGCGAGGGGCTGGTGTTTCTCCCCTATCTCATGGGCGAACGCACTCCGCACAAGGATGCCGACGCGCGGGGCGCGTTCGTCGGTATCACCGGACGTCATGGCCGTCCGCACCTGATCCGTTCCGTCATGGAGGGGGTGACGTTCGCCTTGCGGGATTCTATAGAAATCATGCGGGAACTCGGGCTGTCCATCACCCAGGTCCGTGCCACCGGCGGTGGTGCGCGGAGCAGCCTGTGGCGTCAGATCCAGGCCGATATCTACGGACAGGAAGTCGTCACCGTCAATGCGGACGAAGGACCCGCTTTTGGCGCCGCCATCCTGGCCGGGGTCGGAACCGGTCTGTACGGTACCGTCGAGGAGGCCGCAGACGATCTGGTCTCCGTGGTTTCCCGGACGGAACCGGACCGGGATGCGTCGGCCCGGTACGAGGAATACTACGGGATATTCAAGTCCTTGTACCCGGCGCTCAAACCGAGTTTCGACACGCTGGGCAGCATGGCGATGGGGCAGGGACAAGGCTGAAACAAGGCTGGAACAAGGCTGAAACAGGCAAGACGGGACGGCTTGGATGGCAACCGGTTTGCGCAGGCCAGGCTTCGTTGGCCTCTAACGAAATCACAAGGAGTGTGCATTGAACATTCACGAATACCAGGCGAAGGGAATCTTCGCTCGGCACGGAATGGCAATCCCGCGGGAAGAGGTGGCGAGAACACCAGAGGAAGCCCGGCGTATCGCCGAAGAACTGGCGACGCGGGTCGTAGTCAAGGCGCAGGTACATGTCGGGGGCAGGGGCAAGGCCGGAGGGGTGAAACTGGCCGGGACGCCCGATGAGGCCGCCGAAAAGGCGAAGCATATCCTGGGTATGGATATCAAGGGCCTGACCGTCCGACAGGTCCTGGTGGCCGAGGCCGTGGAAATCGCTCATGAAGCCTACGTGGGCATCATCCTCGACCGGCAGACCAGGCGGGCGGTGTTCATGGTCAGCGCGGCAGGAGGTATCGACATAGAGGAAGTCGCCCGGGAGACGCCGGAGAAGATTCACAAGCTGGCCGTCGATCCACTCATGGGCCTGCATCCCTACCAGGCGAGAGCCCTGGCATACAAACTCTATTCCGATCCTTCAGTGGTGAAACAGGCCGCGGGCATGCTGACGCGTCTCTACGATGCCTTTATCGAAAGCGACGCGTCTCTGGCGGAGATCAACCCCCTCGTAACCACGCCGGATGGCAAGCTTTGGGCCCTGGACGGGAAGATGAACATTGACGACAACGCCCTGTTCAGGCAGAAGGAAATCGCAGCCATGCGCGATCCCGAATCCGAAGAGCCCACCGAGGCCGAAGCGCGGGAAGCGGATCTCAGCTTCGTCAAACTCGACGGCGACATCGGCTGCATCGTAAACGGCGCGGGGCTGGCCATGGCGACGATGGACCTGGTGAAGTTCTACGGCGGCATGCCCGCGAACTTCCTCGACATCGGAGGCAGCTCGAATCCGGACAAGGTCGTCACCGCCATGAACATCATCACATCCGACGAACGGGTCAAGGCCGTGCTTTTCAACATCTTTGGCGGGATTACGCGCTGCGACGATGTGGCCAACGGCATCATTACGGCCTTGGAACGCATCGCCGAAGGGCCTGGCGGGCCGCTCACGCTACCTATCGTCATCCGACTTACCGGGACGAACGAGGAAGCGGGTCGGCGTATTCTCGAATCCGTAGGACTCGTCGCCGTCGATACCATGGCGGAGGCCGTTCAGCGGGCCGTTGAACTTGGGGAGGGGCGAAGATGAGTATCCTGGTCAACGAGAACACCAGCGTCGTCGTACAGGGGATAACCGGCAGGGACGGCTCCTTCCACACGCGCCAGATGGCGGCTTACGGAACGCGCATCGCGGCTGGCGTTACGCCGGGGAAAGGCGGCCTGGATCTGGACGGCATACCGGTCTACGACACCCTGAAGGAAGCCGCTTCCGAGACCGGAGCCAACACGTCGATCATCTATGTCCGTCCCGCGTTCGCGGCCGACGCGATTCACGAGGCGATCGACGCCGAAATGGACCTGGTCATCTGTATTACCGAAGGCATTCCCACACTGGACATGGCCGGGGTCTACGCCGTCCTGAAGCAGTCCGGCGTCCGCCTGTTGGGGCCGAACTGCCCGGGGGCCATCACGCCCGGTGTCACGAAGGTCGGCATCATGCCCGGACACATTCACCATCCCGGCCACGTGGGTGTGGTTTCCCGCAGCGGGACCCTGACCTACGAGATCGTCCACCAGTTGACGACGGCAGGGATCGGCCAGTCAACCTGCCTGGGTATCGGCGGCGATCCGATCATCGGGACGGGCTTCATCGACGCGCTGGAAGCCTTCGAAGCGGATCCCGACACCCACGCGGTCGTCATGATCGGCGAGATTGGAGGCGCAGACGAGGAACGGGCGGCGGAGTTTGTCCGGGAAAACATGAAGAAACCGGTGGTCGGCTTCATCGCGGGGCGCACGGCGCCGCCCGGCAAACGCATGGGACACGCCGGGGCGATCATATCGGGGGGCACAGGCGGAGCCGAAGAAAAGGTGCGCGCATTGAACGACGCCGGTATCCCCGTGGCCGACCGGTCGGCCGATGTGGTCGATTTGATCCGTTCCGCACTTGCCTGATCCGGGATTTTCTCTTGACACGACTAGGGTGAAGCCCGTATCATTAGTGACTTTTCGGGAATGAACCGGAAGGTCGGACGACATCGGAAACGCGATGCGAAACGCACAGGTGCGGTCAGGTCGGGCAATTGAAAAAAAGCAGGCGATATGCAAATCGCGATCGAGCACCTGGCCGAAGGGCTGCATCCAGTTCGCATAGAAGATACGCCGGCTGACGGCTTCCTCCCGGACGGGGATGGCCGATTCGCTTCGCCCGTCAGGGTGAACGGCACGCTCACGGTATCGGAGAATTCGCTGGTACTTCAGGCGGATATTTCCGTTGTCATGACCTTTCCCTGTGGCCGGTGCCTGGAAGACGTGGAGGAACACATCGGCGGTGAAATTGCGACCTATTACGAGAAGACCGGCCGCGTCATACCGGAGGGCGAGGAGCTGACCGAATCCGACGACGTCGAAATCCTGGACTACAGCGCGAAGACGATTGATCTGAGTCGGCGGATCGCGGAACTCGTCAACCTGAATATGCCGATGAAAACCCTGTGCAGCGAAGATTGCAGAGGGCTGTGTCCGGCATGCGGAAGCAACCTCAACGAGCATACCTGCGGTTGCAGTACGCGACAGGCGGACCCGCGCTGGAATACACTGAAATCGCTGTTGAAGGAGGAATAAGACATGGCCCTGCCCAAGCGACGCCAATCCCGGGCACGGAGTCGCAAGCGCCGGACGCACTGGGTACTGTCGATGCCCGCGCTGACGGAATGCGCAAATTGCGGCGAAAAGAAACGCGCGCATTGCGTCTGTCCGCATTGCGGATACTACCAGGGAAGGGAAGTACAGGAAGTCGAAGCCATCTAGGTTCGGCGCAACGGAACCATGACCCAGGCCAGGATCGCTTTTTTGTTTCCGGGGCAGGCATCCCAGTACGTGGGCATGGGCAGATCCCTGTATGAACACTACCCGCAGGTGCGGGCGCTGTACCAACAGGCCCGCGAGATCACGGGTACCGATATCGCCGGGATCTCCTTTGAAGGCCCCGCCGAGACCCTGAAGCAAACGAACTACACACAGCTGGCTATCCTGGTGCACAGCGTGGCCGTGGCGTCCCTCTTGAAGGAACAGGGAATCCAGCCATGTTGCGTCGCGGGCCACAGCGTCGGGGAATACGCGGCGCTGGTCGCGGCCGGTTCCCTCCGGTTCGAAGAATCGGTACGTCTGGTCGGTTTGCGCGGCATGCTGATGCACGAGGCAGGACGAGAACGGCCGGGGACCATGGCGGCCGTGATCGGCCTTTCGCCACAGGAGGTCGATGACGTCTGCCGGTCGGTGAGCGAGGAAGGCGGATCCGTTCAACCCGCCAACTACAATTCCCCGGTGCAGACCGTCATCGCGGGGACGGTACCGGCCGTAAAAAGAGCCATGGATGCCGCCCGGGGCGCAGGAGCAAAAAGGGTTGTGCCGCTTGAGGTAAGTGGCGCGTTCCACTCCGAACTCATGGAGCACGCCCGCCAAGGTCTGGCCGAGGCGATCAGAAGGGCTGCCATCAACCCCGCCGAGACCCCGCTCGTGGCGAACGTCACCGCACGCGCCGTGTCGGAGCCCGGGGAGATCCAGCGTCTTTTGATCGATCAGCTCACCCGGCCGGTGCGTTGGGTGGAATCCATGCGGACGCTGGTCGATCTGGGGGTGGACACCGTAGTGGAGGCGGGACCGGGCAATGTACTCGCAGGTCTCATGAAAAGGATGCACCGCGGCGTCGGCATCCACAACGCGGATAAGCTTGAAGACGTGGCTTCCGTAGTCGAATCGCTCCGGCAGTCGGCGTTGGCGCGGTAGTCTGCGTTGGCGCGGTGACTGTTCGAATGCGTCGTTACGGCGAAGAAGGGATTTTCTGTTTTGCAAGGTTTGCGTGGCAAAGTTGCGATCATAACGGGCGGCGCCCAGGGGATTGGCGCCGCGGTAGCCGAACGACTCGCCGCCGAAGGGTCCCGGGTGATCATCACG
The DNA here is from genome assembly GCA_965200485.1 of bacterium. Classification (GTDB taxonomy): domain Bacteria; phylum JAAXHH01; class JAAXHH01; order JAAXHH01; family JAAXHH01; genus JAAXHH01. Next base: position 470,180 of record CBDAUD010000002.1, on the reverse strand, counting down.
AGTCGCGACGCGCCGAAGGCCGAAGAAGCCGCCGACGCGCTGAAACGAAAAGGTGGCGATGCCAAGGGCCTGTCCGTATGTATCGACGATCGGGACAGCGTGAAAAACCTGGTAGACGGCGTGGTGAAGTCGTACGGATCCATCGACATTCTGGTCAACAACGCGGCCATGGTGCGGGATACGCTCCTGATGCGCATGAAACAGGCCGACTGGGACGAGATCATCCGTGTTAATCTGAGTAGCGTGTTTATTTGCACACAGGCTGTCATTCGGCCAATGATGCGACAGCGGAGCGGCAGGATCATCAATCTGACCTCGATCGTTGGCCTCTCCGGGAACCCGGGCCAGGCCAATTACGCCGCTTCCAAGGCCGGCATTGTCGGCTTTACCAAATCGGTGGCAAAAGAGGCCGGCAGCCGGGGAATCACGGTCAATGCGATCGCCCCGGGATATGTCGAAACCGCCATGACGGAGACGGTTCCCGAGGCGGTTCGGACTTCGTTTGTGGATGGCACGCCGCTCGCTCGCGCCGGACAACCCGATGACGTGGCCGGCGTTGCGGCTTTTCTGGCATCCGACGACGCCGCTTTCATCACGGGTCAGGTGATTCGTGTCGACGGCGGCTTGGGCATGTAAATGAGAGTCAACCATTCATCAGGACAGTGAGGATAGACGATGGAAGATCGCGTAAAGGAGATCATCGCCGAGCAACTCGGCGTGGACGGTGACCAGGTTACCGAGAATGCTTCTTTCACCGACGACCTGGGCGCCGACTCGCTCGATACGGTCGAACTCGTCATGGCCCTTGAAGAGGAATTCGATCTCGAGATTCCCGACGAGGATGCCGAAAAGATCGTTACGGTAAATGACGCGATCAAGTATCTCCAGGCCAATGTAGACGGCTGATTCATGATATAGACGCGGTCCGTGATTCCTGGTGTTCCGGGGAAACGCGACCGATCGACTTCGGGAGGCATCGGCGTGGCCGAACGCGTTGTCGTCACCGGTATGGGCGTGCTGAGTCCCGTGGGGCTTACGCTTGATACCTACTGGAAGGCGCTTTGCAGCGGTCAAAGCGGTATTGGCCCCATAACCAAGTTCGACGTGGGTGATTTTCCGGCGAAAATAGCCGCCGAGTTGAAGGACTTCGATGCGGCGGATTACATCGACCGGAAGGAAGCGCGCCGCATGGACGACTACGTCCAGTACGCCGTGATTGCTGCGCAGATGGCGATCGACGACGCCGAACTGGACCTCGATGCCGAAGACCTCGAACGCATCGGGGTGGTCATTGGTACGGGCGTCGGCGGGATATGGACTTTCGAAAACCAGCACACCAACCTGGTACATAAGGGACCGGGGCGGGTGAGTCCCTTTTTCATTCCCATGATGATCGCCGACATGGCCCCCGGGCATATTTCCATGATACACGGTCTGAAGGGACCCAACTACACGACGGTCTCGGCCTGTTCCAGCGGCGCCCACGGCATAGGCGACGCTTTCAGGATCCTCCAGCACGGAGATGCGGACGTGATGGTCACCGGCGGTACGGAGGCCAGCATCTCTCCCATGGCCGTGGCCGGATTCAGCAATATGCGGGCGCTCTCCCGCCGAAACGATGAACCGGAGCGGGCCAGCAGGCCCTTTGACGCCCAGCGGGATGGATTCGTCCTGGGCGAAGGCGCGGGTATAGTCGTCCTCGAGACGCTGTCCCATGCCCGACAACGCAATGCGCCCATCTATGCCGAGCTGGTGGGTTACGCCGCCACCGCGGACGCTTTTCACATCACCCAGCCGCATGAGTCGGGCGAAGGGGCGATACGGTCCATGCGGCTGGCGCTGCAGAACGCCGGGCTGGCCCTGGACGAGATTGATTACGTCAACGCCCACGGTACGTCCACGCCCTTCAACGACCGGGTCGAAACGCTGGCGATCAAGAAGGTCTTCGGCGATCACGCGGACGACCTGGCGATCAGCTCCACCAAGTCGCTCGTCGGCCATCTCCTTGGGGCTTCGGGCGGGGTGGAGTTCATCGCGACCTCGCTGTCCGTCTCCCGCGACTTTATCCATCCTACCATCAACTACGAGGTGCCCGACCCCGATTGCGACCTGGACTACGTCCCCAACACCGGCCGGGAACGGGTAGTTCGGGCGGCCTTGACCAATTCCTTCGGGTTCGGTGGCCATAACGTAACGCTGGCTCTCAAGAAGTACACGGCGTAAGGTCCTCCGAAACGCCTCGAACGTGTTCCGGGGATGTACCGTGTCGAAACGGCATCTTTTTTTGGAAAGTCTGCGGCGCTCTGCAGCGAAGCTGTTTTCCGTCCTGAAACGTGGCGTATCCCGCAACGTCGCGAACCGAACGGCGGCCGAACGGGAAAACGCCCGCCAGGTGCAGAAGTATCTCCGATACCGATTCAAAAACCCCGATTATCTCATCACGGCACTGAAGCACCGATCCTACGTCTATTCACGGGAACAGTCGGGCGTTCACTCCAATGAACGGCTGGAATTCCTGGGTGACGCCGTGCTCGACCTCGTCGTGGGCGAGTTCATTTTCAACAGGTATCCCCGGCGCCGCGAGGGACAGCTGACGCAGCTCCGTTCCACGCTCGTGAACCGGAATGCCCTGGCGCGTGAAGCCCGGGAGATGAAGCTTGGCCGATATGTCCTGCTGAGCTCCGGAGAAGCCCGTTCCGGCGGTCGATTTCGTCATTCGATTCTATCCGACGCCTACGAATCCGTCATCGGCGCCATGTACCTGGACGGCGGGCTCCAGCCGGTCAGGCGCTTCCTGTATCGCACGCTGTTCCAATCGCTGCGGGAAAAACAGCCCGCAGATGCCGATCATACTACGAACTACAAAAGCGCACTGCTCGAATACACGCAGGGAGAAGGTATAGGTCAGCCGGTGTACCGGGTTGATTCCGCCGTCGGTCCCGACCATGACAAGGTCTTTACCATCAAGGTCTACGTGTCCGGCAATCCCGTCAGCACGGGCATGGGAACCAGCAAGAAGAACGCGGAGCAGGATGCCGCAAGGCAGGCCGTTGAGCAATTGCAGGCGGACCGGAGCATCGCCGGGCCATGATGCGCATCCTTACGACACCCGGCGGTTCCGCGGCCTACAACATGGCCGTCGACGAAGCCCTGTTCAACCTGTGCGGGCGCGATCCGGAGATCATGACCCTGCGCGTCTATTCCTGCAGTCCGCCCGCCGTGTCCCTCGGATACCGCCAGCAGGTGGAAGACGAGATTGATCCGGACCAGTGCGAGCGGTACGGAATCGAACTCGTCCGGCGGATCACGGGTGGCGGTGCGGTCCTGCATGAACAGGAACTGACCTATAGCCTGGTGGCGCAGGAACGTCACCCTGCACTGGACGGCCCGTCCGGCGTAATGATCCGCAGGGTAAGCGAGGCGCTAGTCGGGACGTTCCGGCAATTCGGAGTTCCGGCCGAAGTGGCGCCGGATCGAAGCTGCGATGCGGATTGCGCCGGCAGCGTCTGTTTCACCGCTTTCGGGCGATATGAAATTACCGTTCGCGGAAGGAAACTGGTCGGAAACGCACAGCGCCGTTCGGGGGGGCGTGTCCTGCAGCACGGATCCATCCTGCTGGGACCGGCGTACGCGAAACTGCCCCTGCTGATGCCCGTCCGCGACCCCGCGCGCCGGAGCGCCATCGCCCGGCTGCTGAGCGAACGGACCACCTCCGTTTCCGAATCGATCTCCCGGGTGCCGACCTTCGACGAATGGGCCGACGGCCTGTCGGGATCGTTTCTCGAACACCTGAACCTTGCCGGGCGTATGGACACGCTTGACGCCGAAGAACAGCGCGCGGCCGACGCACTGGTCCGCACGAGATACGGGAACGCCGACTGGACCTACCGCAGGACGCGCCCCCATGTCCGGTGAGCCCGTCGCGATAACCGGAATCGCCTGCCGATTCCCGGGGGGCATCTCAACACCCGGATCTTTCTGGGAATTCGTCCTGAACGGCGGAGACGCCGTACGCGCCGCGCCGGATGAACGAAAAGCGCTGTGGCGCTCCTGGTCGGACGGAGACGACTTTCCCGCCTGCGGCGGCTTCCTTGATGAAATCGACCGGTTCGATGCGGGATTCTTCAACCTCTCGCCACGGGAAGCCCGCCACGTCGATCCCCAGCAGCGCATCCTTCTCGAACTGGCCTGGGAAGCGCTGGAAGATGCGGGGATACCGCCGGCCAGGCTGGGCGGACGGTCCGTTGGGGTGTACATCGGGATCTTTCTGGACGAATACTGGGATCTGCAGCGTTACGCGGCGCCTTCGTCGGTCGGGATGCATACCAATACCGGCGGCACGTTGAGTATCGCGGCCAACCGTATTTCCTACTTTCTGGACTTTCGGGGCCCGAGCATCGCGGTGGATACGGCCTGTTCTTCGTCGTTGACCGCCCTGCATCTGGCCTGCCGGGATATCCAGGCCGGAACCTGTACGGCAGCCCTTGCGGGAGGCGCCAATCTGCTGCTTACCCCCCAGACGACCCGTGGATTTCAACAAGCGCAGATGCTGTCGCCGGATGGGCGTTGCCGGGCCTTCGATCGGGCGGCGAACGGATACGGACGCAGCGACGGCGCAGGCATGGTGGTGCTGAAGCCCCTGGCGTCCGCCGTGGAGGATGGCGATGAGATCTACGCGGTCGTGCATGGTTCCGCGATAAACCAGGACGGCCGCAGCCGGGGACTGACCGTTCCCGAAGGCGGGGCGCAGGAAGCCGTGATCCGGGCAGCCGCCCGGGCGGGGGGGTTGAGCGCCACGCAACTGGCCTTCGTGGAAGCCCATGGCACGGGAACGCCCACCGGCGATCCTGTTGAAGCCATCGCCATCGGGCGTGCCACGGAGTCCGCCGGTTGCCGGATCGGTTCGGTAAAGACCAACCTCGGCCACACCGAGGCGGCGGCCGGAATCGCCGGGGTCATCAAGACGGCCCTGGCGCTCAGGCATGGCATCCTGCCCCCCTCGCTGCACTTCGATCATCCGAATCCCGATATCCCCTTTGAAGAACTCGGGTTACGCGTAGTCAACGAACCGGAGCACCTGCCCGGGACCTCTTATGCCGGGGTGAACTCCTTCGGATTCGGAGGCGCCAACGCCCATGTCGTGCTCGGATCCCCGCCCACTAGGGCGACGCCCTCCAATCCCGCGGACGCACGCCCGGAAAACCTGTCGGAAGGAGCCGATGGGGACGACGCGCCCCGTGCAATCGATCTGCGTCATTCCCGACTGCTGGTGCTTTCTGCGCACAGTACTGCTGCTTTGAAGGAAAAAGCAGCGGATACGGTTGCCCTGCTCCGAACGCATCCCGACTTGCCGCCTGACGATCTGGCGGCCACGCTCGCCCTGCGCAGATCTCATCTCGATCACCGTTTGGCCCTGCCATTCGCGGAACCGGGCGAAGCCATCCGGGACCTGGCGACGTTCTGCAACAGCGGTATGCCCGACCGTTTCGAAATCGGCCGTCTCGGAGCCCATGCCGCCCCCGTGGTGTTCGTCTTCACCGGCATGGGGCCGCAGTGGTATGGCATGGGCGAGACGTTCTACCAAAAGGCCCCGGTCTTTCGTGAATCCCTGCACGAGTTCGACCGCCTATTCGCAAGGTTGTCCGGCCGATCCATACTCGAAATGATGAGAAACGGAAAAACCGGAGAGCGCATGACCGACGTCGAGATCGCCCAACCCGCCAACATGGCGCTGCAGTGGGCGCTGGCAGCCTTTTGGCAATCTCTCGGCGTTGCGCCGCAGTGCGTCGTCGGCCACAGCGTCGGGGAAATAGCCGGAGCCTGCGTCGCGGGAGCGCTTTCTCTGGAAGAGGGTATTCGCATCATCTACCAGCGCAGCAGGCTGCAGAAGAGGACGCAGGGACGCGGCGAGATGCTGGCGGTGGGGATATCGCCGGATGAGGCGGAAGCCCTCATCGAACCCTACGGGGACAGCCTGTCCATCGCCGCGGTCAACAGCCCGTTCTCCGTGACCATATCGGGGGCGACGGCGGACATTGACAGATTGCAGGTCGCGGTCGAAGATCGACAGCTTTTCTGCCGGCGGCTCTACACTGAAATAGCCTATCACAGCAGGCAGATGGACCCGATCCGCGATGATTTCGTGGCATCCCTGGAGGGTTTGTCACCCTCGAAGACCCGCATACCCCTGCTGTCGACGGTCACGGGCATGCCGACAACCGGAACGGAACTCGATGCGAACCATTGGTGGCGGAACATCCGGGATCCGGTCCTTTTCCAGCAGACGTTCGAAGAGATGCCGTGCGCCGGCGAGGCGCTTTACCTACAAATCGGCCCGCATCCGGTCCTTTCCACCGCCATTTACGAGAACCTGGCGCAACACAACCGGTCAGGCCACGCAGTGGCCGCACAACGGCGCGATCGCGAGGCATGGGACGTTCTGCTCGAATCCCTGTCAAAATGCTACGTCCACGGGCACGACATAAACTGGGGACATCTGATGGGCTCCCCTCGCAGATCCGTGCCGCTGGCGCCGTATCCCTGGCAGAAGGAACGGTACTGGCTCGACGGAGACGACCATCAACCGGCCGGCCTGTACACGCATCCGCTGATCGGACCGGGCATCGAATCTTCCGTCGATCCCGATTTCCTGGTATGGGAACGGGCGATCGGCTTGGCCTCTCACCCGATCCTGGCGGATCACAGGGTGCTGGACCGATCCGTCCTGCCGCTCGCGGCGCAGATCGAGATGCTCTTCGAGACGCTCGAAGAAACGGACCTCCCCGCCGCCTTCGCCAATGTTGAACTCCTGAATCCTCTTCTATTGCCGGAAACGGGGGCTCGCATTGTACAACTTGTGCGCCGACAGCACCGATACACCCTGTCCTCCAAACCGGCATCTGCGGAGATAGGCTCGCGCTGGCTGGCGCATATGCGGACGGAAGGTGGCCGGCCGGAAGAGATTCCAAATAGCATCGACCTGGAAGCCGTCAGGTCCCGCTGCGACCACCGGATCACGCGCCGTCGATTCTACGAACTCGCGGACGAGCTGGGATTTCAGTACGGAGCCGCCTTCCGCCAAGTCGCAGATATCGTGTACTCCGACCGGGAAGCCCTGGCCGTGCTGACCCCTTCGGATGAAGGCCACGGACCCTACCACCTGCATCCGGGTGTCCTGGATGCAGGCCTGCAAACCCTGCTGATGTTCATACCGGATGGTTGCCTGCTTTTGCCGGTTGGCGTGAAAAACATCGCACTGGGCAGGCGTCCGGGACGAAATGAAGATCTGGTTGTCCATGCCAGGCTGCGAGAGACCGCGGAAGACGACAGCCCGATGGCCGATGTGTACTTCGTGGACAGGCATGGCCTGCCCGCCTTGACACTGGAAGGCATCACCCTCGCCCAGGTCACCGTTTCGGGCAGCCGACCCGGCGCCAACCACAATCCGCATGGACTCTGCCGCGAGGCGTGGGTAGCCGCCACGGGCCTGGCAGCGCCCTTGCAAACCGATCCGGCAAGCCAGTGGTTTGTGGTCTCGGACGACAACGCGCTCGGAGGCCAGCTGGCCGGCGCGCTGTCGCGTCCCGGAACTAAAAGCGAGCTCATCAGCATATCCGACCATCCCGACAAGAACGCGATGGACTCGCTTGCCGATAGGTTGGGATCGGCAGTACGCGAAGCCGGTAGTCACCTCGGCGTGGTGGGCATCTGGAAGGAAGGCGGCAACCGACCTGCCAGCCGGCATACTGAGCCCGCGCTTGCGGCTTTTGCGCTGGTCCGCACGATTCTGGACCGTCCGGAACTGCCATGCCGCCTGCGGTTGATCACCGCGGGCGCCCAGGCTGTGACAGCAGACGACCGGCCATCGCCGGCGCACGGGTCGATCTGGGGTTGCGGGCGGGTTGTTCTGCGTGAACATCCCGAGTTGGACTGTACGCTGATCGACCTGCCGGCCGAAACCGATGGAATCGATGTGCAGCGTCTCGCGGGCATCGTGGACATGGCCGGCGCGCCGACTGAAGTAGCAATGCGGGGTACCGATTTTTACACTCGCCGCATCGTACCTTTCGATTTAGAGCAAAGCAAGGCAAGAACCGTACCCGTAACCCGCAATAAAAATACAAGTTATGTGCTTTCGCAGTCCATGTCCGGATCAATGGACGATCTGCGTTTTGAAACGAAGCCGACATCTCCGCCCGGACCGGACGACGTGGTCGTTCGCGTGCAGGCCGCCGGATTGAATTTCCGGGACGTGCTGACTGCGCTCGGCATGCTGAAGCCAACGGGCGGACGTCCGGCCGTCTTCGGATGGGAATGTGTCGGCGAAGTGGTCGCGCAGGGCAGCCGAGTGGACGCGGTGGAGACCGGTGACCTGGTCATGGGGATGGTCCCTGCGGCCATGGCCGGACACGTCACCGCGAAGGCCGCCCTGGTCGCCCGAAAACCGGATCATCTGGGCATTGAGGAGGCTGCCACACTGCCGGTGGCCTTTCTGACGGCATATCTGGGGCTTGTCGTACGCGGCGGGATCTCGGCGGGCGACCGCGTGCTCGTGCACAACGCCACCGGCGGGGTGGGGCTGGCCGCTCTGCAAATCGCCCGGCAGGCGGAGGCCAAGGTATTTGCGACCGCCGGATCGGCCGAAAAACGCGCCTTGCTCCGGGAAATGGGTGTTCCGCATGTGATGGATTCCCGTACGCTCGACTTTGCCGAAGCGATCATGGAGAAGACGGACGGGAAGGGTGTGGATATAGTACTGAACACGCTCTCCGGACCGGCCATGCAGGCTTCGCTCTCCGTACTGGCGCCCCATGGACGCTTTATCGAGATCGGCAAGACCGACTTGTTGAACCACGGACTCGTCGACCTCGACCGGTTCGACCACAACCGATCCTATCATCCGATTGATCTCGCGCAATTCATCGAGGAACAGCCCGAACGGGTGGGCGAATTGCTTCGCAAAATACTCGGTATGATCTCGGAGGGCAAAGTGCATCCCCTCCCGTATCGGACTTTCCCGCTGGAAGGGGCGCGGGATGCCTTCCGATTCATGTCGCAGGCTCGGCACACGGGCAAACTGGTCCTTGTGAACTACGGCACGCCGATTTCGGTAAGCCTGCGCCATGACGACCCGGTCATCCGCCCGGGCGGGACCTATCTGGTCACGGGCGGTGCGGGCGGAATCGGTCGGTTCCTGACCCGCTGGCTGCTCGACCGCGGAGCGGACCTGGTGATCGTCACTGGGCGAAGACCTGTCGGGGAAGCAATGCCGGATGTCCATGCCGCCGGTAGTGTGCGTTATGTACAAGCCAATGTTGCCAGTCGCGAGGAGATGGCGGGACTCCTATCCGGGCTGGGAAGAAGCAACGGACCGCTCAGAGGCGTTTTCCACGCGGCCGGCGTGCTGGATGACGGCATGCTGCTGACCCAGGCCGTCGAGCGGTTCCGGCGGGTACTTGAACCCAAAACGACCGGCGCCTGGTTGCTGCACGAATTGACGAAAGAACTCGAACTGGACTTCTTCGTCCTGTTCTCCTCAGCAGCTTCCATGCTCGGCACCGCGGGCCAAGCCCCCTACGCCGCCGCAAACGCCTATCTGGACAGTCTGGCGGACCTCAGAAAACGAATCGGCCTGCCTGTCACGACGATCAACTGGGGGCCCTGGGAAGACACGGGCATGACGACCGACGAGCGTGCCATCGATCGTCTCAGACGGCAGGGATTGCAATCAATCCCGCCCGATGCAGCGGGCAAGTTGCTCGACAGGATATTGCGCTGCGAAATCCATCGGGTCGGCGTGGTCCCGTCATCAAAACCTGCAGATGAATTACTGCCCGCTCGCTCACAGCCGTCCGACACCCGCCAGGGGCAGATACCGCGAACGATATCCCCCTTGTCTAAAGCCGATGCAAGCGCGCTATCCGCCGACCGCCTTCGCGCCTATATCGAAGACTGCGTCGTCGAGGCGATCTGCCGAATCGTGGAAATGGACCGGGAGCGTTTGGAGACCGGCCAGACCTGGCGGAGTCTGGGGGTGGACTCCCTCATGGCCGTGGAGTTGAGGAATAGAATCGAGGCGGTGCTGCACGTGTCGGTACCGATCGAAACTCTGCAGTCGGAAACCGCCGTCGCTGAGACGGTAGACACGTTGGTCAAGGCGTTGAAAGCCATGAACCGGACTTAAATTTTGTCAGTAAGTCGTTAAATATCAGTCTTTTATATAGCCGACGTGATGACGATCCTGATCGTATCAAGCGCATAGGCTCGACCTCGACCGTCAATGAAGTCATCATCGAAAGTAGCCAGCAACACATATCCACTCCCGCCGGAGTTAGTCGCACAAAAGAATGATGATTATCACAATCAACAAGAAAATGACGCAACCTATACCACTTGAGCTATTCACCGTTACACCTTTCGAACGAGACGCGTGCCAAGGCTAGCACACTAGGCGGTCCTTGATCATGCAGCCGGTAATCTACGTTTGTAATCGGAGTTATGGAAGAAGGTACTAAAGTAGAAAGCCACGAGCCGGACTTGAACCGGCGACCTATTCATTACGAGTGAATTGCTCTACCAACTGAGCTATCGTGGCGTGAAAATCCAGATGGTAATATATGCGAAAACGATCCCGGATGCAACCCGTTTTTAGGACGCAGAGGCTTCCAGCGACCGGGCGATATTTCCGCGCGTTCCGTCTATATCGAAACAGTCCCGCTGGTTGGTCTGCATGAGCCGGAGCGCCACATCCATGGCCTGTCTTTCGGTGAGCAGGCCGTCCCGAACCTCGGCTTCCAGGGCGCGGCTCAACCACCTCCGCGCCTGCACCGCATACGCCAAGGCGCTTGTGGGCCAGGACGTGTCCCCGCCGAAGGCGAACAGCTTGTTGATCGGCACGGCGTGAATGAAGCGGCGGACGAAGTCGCAGGCACTGTACGGGTCGATGGACCAGGCCCAGCAGAGGTCCACCCAGACGTTGGGGTAGTGTTTCGCGAGAGCGATCAATTCGTGACTGTAGGGATAGGCGATGTGCATAAGGACGAACCGGGCATCGAGATACCTCGCGAGCAGTCCGCACATATGGCCGCTTTTGATTCGGTCCACCGGCATCCGGCTGTGCCCCGCGTAGTAACCGGTATGGATCTTGAACGGGAGACCGTGTTCGATCGATAACTCCACGCCGCGGGCCCAGGCCCAGTCTCCGAGACACAGCGAGGTCGCTTCCGGCACGTTGCCCGGATCTCGCAGGACGATTTCCAGGGCGCGGCCCGCGTCGTCGTCGCTGCGCTCCTCCCAGCGGAGCGTCCGGTTGTAGGCATGCTGCGCCTTGACCGCGATGGCGTTCGGACCGTGTTTCGCGAAGAGGGTGGCCATGGCTTCACGCAGACTGTCCAGGTTGTTCACCGTGATCCCGGTTTCCTCTGCGAGTTCTGTCACCGGCACCTCGCCGTTGCAGAATCCCGCCCACGAGAGATCATAGAGAAAGAAATCCGGACCGGAGACATCCGGTTCGCACGCCCAGGCGAAGTTGTCGGTCTGCACGTGGTCAAGCCCCGCACGTTCCCGCAAAAGAGCCAGACGCCGGCCCGGGTTGCGCAACCGCTCGTTCTCGGCCTGCGCCGCTACCAGGCCCTCGGCGGTGATCTCGGGCATGCCGTACACTTCTTCCGCCAGGATGCGCACCGCTTCGCCATACCCCGTATGCTCCACGGCTTCCCAAGCTTTGCGAACACGATCGAAACGATCCGTCAGGTTCCCTTTACCAGGGTTCATCAAGGCATCGACATCCTCCCGCGACGCGCCGGCGACCACCAGATCCGCCGGTACGTAGTTTCCGAAGAGATCCTGGAGCACGTCCGGACCGTTGTCGACCCAGTCGGATTCGAACCGGAGATGTTCGTGGGTGTCTATGAGGGGCGTCTCGTGGATGTATCTGGACAGATCGGACATGGAGACCTCCGCGTTGCATGCGGCGGGGCAGGGATACGTTCGGACGAGCGAAGACCGGGAATACCCCCGGGGTGACTCGAACACCCGACCAACGGTTTAGGAAACCGTTGCTCTATCCTCTGAGCTACGGGGGCAGGAGAAAGGTTCCGGTCCGTGCTCAACTTATGGACACGCCTTCAGGGTGTCAACGCCTTATGCCGGTGTAGACGCCTTATGCCGGCGTAGATGCCTTATGTGTTTGACCTTGTCATTCCGGACCCGCCGCCATATATTCCAATCTCCCTTTTCGACGACGAACGCGCAGCAGGGAGCCGAGGATGAAAGGGCTGGTCAAATACGACCGCGGACCGGTCAACATGGAAGTCCGCGACATGCCCGTTCCCGACCCGAGGGCCGGCGAGGTCCGCGTGGAAATACGGGCTGCGGGCATCTGCGGCACCGATATCCACATCTACAAGGACGAGTACCCCTATAATCCGCCCGTGATCATGGGCCACGAATTCGCCGGCGTGGTGGACGAAGCAGCCGGTACGGATGCGTTCCAGCCGGGGGATGCGGTGACCGGCATTCCGACTACCGTCGTCTGCGGCGCCTGCCGCTACTGCGCGGCAGGTCAGCACAGCCTGTGCGATAGCCGCCTGTCCATCGGCAGCGGCGTGCACGGCGTTTTTACGAAATATGTGATATTGCCCGCTTGGGCGGTTCGCAGGATCCCCGACCATCTCGATCTAGCTACCGGTGCGTTGAGCGAACCACTGTGCTGTTGCGTCAAGGCCGTCTCCATTCGAACTTCCGTAGCGGCCGGAGACGTGGCGGTGGTGACGGGACCTGGTCCCATCGGCTTGCTGACGACGCAGGTGGCGAAGGCTGAAGGGGCGTACGTCATTCTGACGGGCACCTCGGCGGATGCCGAACGGCTCGAACTCGGTGCGCGTTGGGCTGACGAGACCGTCAACATCGAAGAAACCGATCTGCTGGAGATCGTCCTGGATCGCACCGGAACGTACGGCGCCGATGTGGTGTACGAATGTTCCGGCTCGGCGGCTGCCACCCGTTCGGCGATAGATCTGGTAAGAAAGCAGGGTACGATCATGCAGATCGGACTCCACGGCGGTCCTTTCGAAGTGGATTTCTTCTCCGCGGAACTGAAGGAGATAGAAATCAAAACCTCATTCGCCGGTTCCCTTGACGCATGGGACCGGACCATGGCGCTGCTCGACCGGGGCAAGATCGAATTGATGCCGATCGTATCTGATATCCTGCCACTGACCGAATGGGAAACGGCCTTTCGCCGGCTGCTCGACCGGCAAGGCATGAAGATACTGTTCGAACCGGTCGACTGAGTATTACGCACCGAGATGCTGTTCGATCCGGTCGGCTGAAACACGCCGCACGCAACCGGCCGGGAAGTACGTCAGGTTGAAGGAACGCCAGAAAGGGGATGTCATGGATCTGGGTTTGAAAGGAAAAGTCGCGCTGGTGACCGGCTCGAGCCGGGGCATCGGCCGTTCAATCGCACTCGGCTTCGCGGACGAGGGAAGTCACGTCAGTCTGTGTGCCAGAGGGGAAGACAAACTGCTTGCCACCGAGCGGGAGGTTGGGCAGAGAGGTGTCGAAACACTGGCGACGGCCGGCGACCTGACCACGGCCGAGGGGATTGACCGGGTGGTGGAAGCCACGTTGGACCGCTGGGGCCGCATCGACATGCTGGTCAACAACGTGGGCGGCAGCGTCCGGAATGCATTCGACGATGTTTCCGACGAGGAGTGGCTGCACGTATTCAATCTGAACATGTTCGCCGCGGTCCGGGCTACGCGGGCCGTACTCCCTTCCATGCGCGCCCGCGAGCGCGGATCGATCATCACGATATCCTCGATTTTCGGCCGCGAGGCAGGTGGTCCCGCCAGCTACAACGCGACGAAAGCCGCGGAGATCGCCATGGGGAAGACCCTGGCCAAGGAAGTGGCCGAAACCGGCATCCGCGTGAACACGGTCGCCCCGGGCTCGATCATCTTTCCGGGCGGAAACTGGCAGAAACGGGTGGATGCGGACCCGGAAGCCATGCGCCGGTTCGTGGAACAGGAAATCCCGGCAGGACGCTTTGGCAAGCCTGAGGAAATCGCGGACGTGGTGGTCTTTCTCTCATCGGACCGGGCCAGTTGGGTAACCGGCGCCTGCGTGAACGTGGACGGATGCCAGTCCCGTTCGCTCATATAGGATGCGGGGTATGCCCTCACGGCTCGAACAGCTTGAACTGCTCGCCTCGAAGGACCCCGGCGATCCGTTCATACAGTATGCGATTGCGCTGGAATACGTGAGCGCCGGTCGGACCGCGGAGGCGGCCGGCATTCTCGAACGGCTCATGGATGCCGCGCCGGATTACACGGCGGGCTATCACCAGGCGGGTCGGGTGTACGATCAACTGGACCGCACGGAAGACGCCCGCCGGTGCTACGAACGCGGCATCGCCGTCGCGGAACGCCAAGGCGACGCCAAGGACCTAGAAGAGATGCGGGAGGCCCTGGCGTTTCTGGACTGACCTTGCAGCAGCCGGATGAAGGCAGCAGCCGGACGAAGGCAGCAGCCGGATGAAGGCAGCAGCCGGATGAAGCGCATCGGACACAGATCGGCCGAGATGCCTATCGATCAGGGAGTGAACCCATAGACCAGAAACTGCTGATACGCCTCGCCCGGTCCGTTTTCGGATGGGCATTTGTCATCATAGGGTTCCTGGGGATCTTCCTGCCCCTGCTGCAGGGCGTGCTGTTCATCGTGATCGGGCTGACGATCCTGTCCACGCAAAACGCTTTCGCCAAGCGCATGCTGGTCCGGCTGGAACAAAAATACCCCGACGCCTATGCCAAGGTGGAAGGGCTCAAGCAGCGATTCGCCCGAAGCAAGCTGCTTCTGATCACGCTTGGCACGATACTGATCGTCTTGCTTGTTGTCGGGATCTACCTGGCGGTTATGGGACTCATGGCGCTCTACGGCGAGCTTGCGCCGATCCTGATGAAGTAACCGGCGTCAAAGATGAAGTATAGTATCCGGCGTCGAACGGGACAGTGCAGTGCGGTTTGGTCAGATCAGGCGGCCGATCAGGCGGCGGCTGCGCCGGTCCAGCCGGTAGAGGTCGGGGATTTCGTAGCGGTTACCGTGTTCGTCCGTGATCAGGATCCGTCCCGGCGACAACTCCGTCATGCCTTCCCTGAGGTCCCTGATCGGAATCTCCACGGCGCCTCGGTCCGTTTCCACTGAGAAAAACGACTTTCCTTCCCGGCTGGCCATTTCCACGATGCGCGTAATCCGCGGCCGGAAATAACGCCATGCGATTTCGTCCTGGATGATGCGGTGCGTATCTTCGTCGCAGAGACCGGGGTTTTCCACGAGACCCAGGTATTCGTCCTCCTGATCGAAAAAGGTAATGTACCGGTCTGCAAGCGACAGCGGGAAAGCCTGCCGGATCTTGACGTTGAAGAACAGATCGCCGGCTATGGACAGGGTCGGCGGCTGGTCGTCCCGCCGTTCCAGGCGGATGGTGGTCGGGTCGAGAAAGGACATGTCCTAGCCTTCCACTCCCACGATGCTGGAGACGTTGGTGTGCAGCTGGACCAGCCTGTAGTACTCGTCCTGCCGGACCAGCAGCTCCTCATGCGTACCCAGTTCCACCGGCTCGCCGTTCTTGAGCACGAGCAGCCGGTCGGCATCTCGCAGGGTGGACAACCGGTGGGCGATGGCGAGCGTCGTGCGACCCTCCATGAGCCGTCCCAGGGCTTCCTGGATCTTCTTTTCGGTTTTCAAGTCGAGGGCGGACGTGGGTTCGTCGAGGATCAGGATTCTCGGATCGTGCAGGATCGCGCGGGCGATCGCGATCCGCTGGCGTTCTCCGCCCGACAGCCTGCCGCCTCTTTCGCCCACGGCGGAGTCGTATCCGTCGGGCAGCTTGACGATGAATTCGTGGGCGTTCGCGTTGATAGCGGCCTCAATAACCTCCTCCGAGGAGGCTTCCTGGTTGCCGAAGCGGATGTTGTCGGCCACGGAGCCGGAAAAGAGAAAGGGATCCTGCTCCACGTAACCGATCTGGCTGCGCAGCTGCATCAGGTCCATCCGGCGCACGTCAACCCCGTCGATGCGTATACGCCCTCCGTCTACGTCGTAGAAGCGGCACATCAGCTTGATGAGCGTGGACTTGCCCGCCCCCGAGTGCCCCACCAATCCGATCATTTCGCCCGGTTCGACCGACAGGTTGATGCCCTTCAGCACCGGCTGATGGGCCACGTAGCCGAAATTGACGTTCTCCAACGTCAGGCGCCCCTCGAAACGGGGCATATCGACGGTCTCGTTCGGTGTATAATCCTCCGTGGGGCTGTCGATAACCTCGAAGGTGCGGGTGATAGCCGTCATCATCTCCGGAATCCAGTCGGCCATGCTCGTCAATTGCTGCACCGGATTGTAGAACATGCTCAGGTAGAGGAAGAAGGCCATCAGCATGCCAATGGTCATTTCCGCCGACTGAACCTGCATGCCGCCGTACCACCAGATGAGCAATCCGCCCACGGACACCAGAAAGGCGAGGAGCGGACGCACCGTGCGCGAACGGACATGAATGTTGCGTTCGGCGGAGAACACCTTCTCGTTCTCCAAGTGCATGTCCCGGCTCTGTCTTTTTTCCTGGGCGAATATCTTCACCACCCGTATGCCGGCCAGCGCGTCGTTGACCCGTTCGAAGAACGTCGCCCAGCTGTCCCACGATCTGCCGTAGAACCACATCAGGTACCGCTTGATATGAACCGATGCGAAGATGATAGCGGGGATGGGAATCAGGACGAGAAGGGCGAGTTCCCAGTTCAGGTAGAACAGCACCGCGGTCATGCCGATTACAAGCAGTCCCTGTTGAACCACCTGCGGCGCGAAATCGATCCAGAAGTAGTGGATCGACTTGGCGTCCCGGGCGATACGCGCCATGAGTCCGCCCGTCTGCTGCTGGTCGTAGTACTTGAGCGACAGCAGCTGCAGGACGTTCAGCAGTTCGGACCGGGCGTCAAAGGCCAGCCGGTCGCCCAGCACCGCCAGCATCCGTCCGCTCACGATGGTTACCCCGGTATGAACGACCCGGGAAACGGCCAGCAGCGCGACGATCCACGGAAGCCACATATAGGCGCTCTCGTCGACCAGCACCTGGTCGACAAGGATCATGGTCAGATACGGCGGCAACAGGTCGACGGCCGAAGCGGTAATCGTGACGACCATCGCGATGACCAGCTTGCGCCAGTGCGGCAGGCAGAAAGACCAGAGGCGGCGGAACGTGCGCAGGTGGGCCTCGCGGCTCGACCAGTCCGGGACCACATTCTCGGCAACGGGCTCCGTGTGTTCCGTACTACCCTCCGGTCCGATCAAGTGCAACAGGGATTCAACGGAGTCGGACACGTCCTGAGCCACGGCGTGAGAATAGCGGAGCAATCGGATCGTCCTGCCATTCACCTCGGCTATGAGCGCGCTCGCGCCGATCAGGGGTTCCACTGCCACAGAGGCTATATCTACGAGAGAATGGGATTGCGTCAGTGTCCATGCCGTTTCGGATCTGGTGGCCACCAGCAGCCGGCGCCTGGTCACTACCAGCATGGAATCCGCCATGCTGCCGTCCGGCGCGAGGTCGGTCCGGCAGGCAAAGATGAGATCGGCCGCCTGCTCTCCGGTCGGCAGACTAGACCGGATCAAACGGGTCACATCGGAAGGAGTCTTGCTGATCAGGGCCATGGGCGTCGGGCGGTTGGATTCGGTTTCGATTCGTGTCGTTCAGGGTCGTCCACGCAGAATCAGGCGAGGCGATCAGAAAAGGGTAGGATGCAATGCGGCAGCCAGCGCTTCGATCGCCAGGAAGAGCCTGGGCGTGGGACGAACCAGCCAGTCCTCGGGGATCAGGACGACGCGTCCATTGCGCACGGCATCCAGGTCCCGCCATCCGGTCAGCGCTTTTGCCCGATCCAGAAATCGTATTACCGCCTGCTCGGGATCCTGGCCTTCGCGCAGCGTGGAAAGGAGGACCTGAGGGTTCCTGGAAACGATATTCTCCAGGTTGTAAACCGACCAGGTACCTGGCGCCAGGTCGTCGGCCACGTTCCGACCGCCCGCCCGGTGAATCGCCGCCGAGGCGAATGTCTCAGGCCCGGGCGTCCAGTTCTCGTCCCGAAACGGACTGCCGACAAAAACGGTTGGCCGTTCACTTTCGGGCAGATTGCCTAACCGGGCGGCGACGGCAGCCAGTCTTTGCCGGTAACCTGCAAGGAGCGCTTGGACCGCTTCTTCCCGCCCGGTAAGTATGCCCAGCTTGGCGATCGCGTCCAGAATGTCCTCAATCGAACGGGGTTCCACCACGTACACCGGGATATCCAGGGCGCGCAGACTGTATACCAGTTCCTGGGAATTCGCCTCGGAGGCCAGCACGAGATCGGGTCCGAGGGCGACGATTTTCTCAAGGCTCATAATCACAGCGCCACCGATCTTCTCGATTTCCCGGGCTTCCGGCGGAAAGTCACAGTAGTTCGTGACCCCCACGACCGCACCCCCCGCGCCGACTTCGAAAAGCAGTTCGGTATTACTTGGCATGAGCGATACGATGCGCTGCGGTACTTCGTCGAGGGTCACGGTGGCCCCCGAGACGTCCGTGACGGTCACCTGACCGGCGGCAGTCCGGGAAATCAGGAGAAGGCAAAGGAGCAGTGCAGGCTTGGAAAACCTTGGCACGAGTCTAGCGATTGCTTCCAAAATCACCATGGACAGGGTTTTCGAAGTGGACAGGGTATTCGCGAGAAAACTGGAATACAATATAGACGGGACGAGCCAAAAGGGTACTTTTTTTTGTAACGCGCACTAATATAGTACTAAAAGCTTGCATCACAAAAAAAGACCTTCATTCGCGCTGTCCATACCTGACCCGCGCGTCGCTGATCGCGTGTTCATACGGAGCGCTTTCGGAAGGAATGCATGCGATGGGACGATTTGCATACTGCCTGAACACCAGTACGATCCGCTCGCCCGGCGTTTCCGCGCCGGAGTACGTGGATATAGCCGCCCATGCCGGGTATGACGGTATCGAACTCTGGGTGGACGAGATCGATGTTTGGGTCGAGGGGGGCGGAACGCTGGAGCAGCTGCGGGACTGCGCCGCAGGCCAAGGCATTCGGATCGTCAACCTGATCGCGTTCTTCGAATGGGCGGTCCCCGAAGAGGACCGGCATGCCCGGGCGCTGGAAGAGGCAAGGCGGTGCTTCGACATGGCGCAAACGCTGGCCTGCCCCTTCGTAGCCGCAGCCCCGAAGGGCATTCACGATCGGGAAGTCGACCTTTTTTCCGTCGCCCGGAGATTCGCCGAACTGACACGGGCCGTGTCGGACTTCGAGCCGAAGCCCCTGCTCGAGTTCTGGGGGGTGTCCCGTACCCTGGGAACGCTTGGAGAAGCCCTGCTCGTCGCCGCCGAAAGCGGGGTGCCGGAAGCCTGCCTGCTGACCGACGTTTTTCACATGTACAAGGGAAGCGGGCATCTCCATGGAATGGACTACCTGAATCCGGGACGTCTTGGCCTGCTGCACGTGAACGACTATCCTGCCGATCCGCCCCGCTCGGAGATCGAAGACGCACACCGGGTCTACCCGGGCGACGGCCAGGCGCCATGGGATGAGATCGTCGCGAGTCTGGTTCGGCAGGAATACCGGGGCATGCTGTCGCTGGAGCTTTTCAACCCCGCCTACTGGGCCGAAGGTCCCATGATCACGGCACAGAAGGGTTTGGACAAACTCCGGGCATGTGTCGAAAGCCGGTGAGCACGCAACCCGCTGAGCAATCCGTCCACTGAAATCACATCCCCCTGCGTCCGGCCTTCGTCATCATGCCCACAGCCGCATCGCCGCAGTCCGAACGGGAACGGTCTGACACGCCAGCCGCAGCACGACCCGTTTCGGCCGGCCTCACGCTGCGGGCCGTGACCATCGGATGTATCTTCACCGTCCTGCTGACCCTTTGGTCGCTTTCTTCCGAATTCGTCACGCGCGGTTCGTTTATCACCGTCACCCACCTGCCGGTCGCGGCGCTGCTACCCTTCCTCCTGATGGTCCTCCTGGTAAACCCCTTTCTGAAATACACGGGTCTTGGCCGTCCGTTCAGCCGGCAGGAACTCATCGTGGTTTTCTTCCTGGTCTTCACGGCGTCGGCGATCCCGGGTTGGGCCTTCAGCAATTACGCGATCTCGATCATCAGCGGCCCGTTCTACCACGCCAGTCCGGAAAACCGCTGGGCCGACCTTTTTCTCGACTATCTGCCCTCCTGGCTGGTGTTGCGGGATCACCTGGGCGGACTGGACCAGTTTTATGAAGGAGCGACTGGCAGCCAATCCATACGCTGGCAAATCTGGTTTGCTCCGATGTTCTGGTGGGTGACATTCTACGCCGCCCTCTTTATGGTGGGCGCGTCCATCATGGTCATCCTGCGCAAGCAGTGGGTGGAACACGAACGGCTGGCCTTTCCGCTTGCCCAGGTGCCCCTGTTGCTGGTGGACGGCGCCGAAGACAGCGCTTTCTGGCCGCGGATCGCGCGCGTCCGTCTGTTTTGGTGGGGTTTCGGCGGCGCACTGTTCGTCATGGCCTGGAACATGGTCGGTTTTTTCGGGCTGTTTCCACCCATCCCGCTTGGCGCCGGGCACGCCTTTCCCCTGACCCTGTACGAAGCCTTCCACCCCATTCAGATTCGCGTCAATCTCCTGCTCATCGCCGTGGCCTACTTTACCCGGGTGGAGGTTCTGCTGAGCGTCTGGCTGTTCTACCTCGTCCGTATCGTGCAGCAGGGCGTGATGACCCGTGTCGGCGTGCCGGGCCCGCTCGAGATGATGCACTTCCAGCACCTGTCCGGTTTCTTCCTATTCGTGCTGTTCGGGCTGTGGATGGCGCGAAGACATCTCGTCGACGTTTTTCGGAAGGCCGTCGGCAAGGCAACCGAAATAGACGATACGCGCGAGTTCTTTTCCTATCGTACGGCTGTGCTGTCTTTGACCTGCGGCTCGATCTACATGGTTTTCTTCCTGTGGAGCGCCGGTATGTCGCTCGGGATCGTGGCGCTTATGATGTGTGTGCTGCTGGTCCTGTACATGGGCGTAACCCGCGTGGTGGCGGAGACCGGACTGGCCTCGCTGGACCTGCCGTACAACAGCGCCACGGAAATCACGTTCCGGTTCGTGGGATCGGAGCATATCAATGCCCGGACCATTACGGGGATGTGGCTGTGCCAGACCTTTACCAGAAACTGGCGGACGCTCGGCATGTGTTCGATGGCCCACGCCGCCAAGGTAGGCGACGTGATGGGTGGCGTGGGCAGGGGCGTATTCGGCGCCATCGCGCTCTCGCTGACCATTGGCTTCGCGACGGCGCTGATATACACCCTTCACCTGGGATATGACATGGGCGCGTCCCAGCTTGAGGCGGGCGGCTTCGAATCCGGGGCGAGGGGATACTGGTCGCAGCTGGAAACTTTTCTTACAAACCCCGAGGCCATGACGCGGTCCCAGTTGACCATGGTGTTGAACGGCGTGCTGATTTCGGGGTTTCTCATCTGGGCCCATCACCGACTGCACTTCTGGCCCCTTCATCCTGTGGGATTCGGCATCGTAACCACCTACGCGGCGGATATGGCCTTCCTTTCCATCCTGATCATATGGGTGATCAAGACCGCCGTTTTGCGGCTCGGCGGCGTGTCGCTCTATCAGCGGGGCCAGCCCCTGTTTATCGGCGTACTTGCCGGCTACGCGCTCGGCGTGTTCCTTACCTTCCTGGTGGACGCGGTATGGTTCCCGGGCGCGGGTCACGCCGTGGACGGCTGGTAGTTCCGACGCGCGGGTAGTAGCGGGGCGGGCAGGGCAACATGCGGGGCGGTCGGCCGCGTCGGGGGCGGGACCGCGCAAACGTTTCGTTCATGGCGCCTTCGTTCATGGCGCAGGAAGAAGGACAACAAGATGCATCTATCCATACTTGATCAGTCCCCGGTACGGAATGGGGCAAGCCCCGTCCAGGCTTTTCAGGAGACCCTGGCCTTGGCCAGAGCGGCTGAAAGACTGGGCTACCGGCGTTTCTGGGTGTCCGAGCACCACAATGCCCACTGCCTGGCCGGCAGCGCGCCCGAAGTGCTCCTCGCGGCCGTCGGGGCGACGACTGAAGAGATCCGCATTGGCTCCGGCGGAGTCATGCTACCCTATTACAGCCCTTTCAAGGTCGCCGAGAGTTTCTCCGTGCTTACGAATCTCTATCCGGACCGGGTCGACCTGGGGGTCGGAAGAGCGCCGGGCGGAGACATGAAGAGCGCCCGGATGCTGGCGCCGGGCGCGGGTCCCCGGTTCGAGCAATTCCCCGAACTGGTCGCGCAACTGGTGGAAATCCTGCAAGACCGCAATTTCGAGCCGCCCGTCACACCGCGCATCCAGGTCCCGCCCCCGGTATGGATGCTCGGTTCCAGCCCGGAGAGCGCCATACTGGCGGCGCGCCTGGGACTGCCCTACAATTTCGCGCTGTTTATCAACAGCAACATCGACCCGCGTATCCTGGAATTCTACCGGCACCACTTCGAGCCGTCCGGCCAGTCGCCGAAACCGACAACCTGCATAGCAATCAACGTCATCTGCGCCGATACCGAGGCGGAAGCCAAGCGTCTGGCGCTTAGCCGGGATCTGCTTTTCGCGCGATTCGCTTCCGGTAGGCCCAGCAACGTCGTACCCACGCCGGAGGAGGCCGAAAACTACTGCTTCAGCCCGTCCGAAAGGGCCTTTCTGGACGACAAGTTTCGTCTTGCGGCCGTGGGGAGCCCCGAACAGGTCCGCAATACCATCGACCGGCTTGCCGACCGATTCGGTACCGAGGAGGTCATGGCTGTGACCATAACCCACGATTTCGAAGCCCGGATGCGGTCCTATAAGCTGCTGGCCGAAGTGTACCGGTGAATCTTGCCGAAGGATCAGACCGATTTGCATTGCCTCCGGGATCGAGACCGCTATATTGGTATGTGTAGGAATTTGTCTGCAGACGTATTCAAACAAGGAGCATCGGCAATGACCGTGGCGATGGAACAATCCGTGCTGAGCGCAGAGCAGGTTACGTTCTACCATGAGAACGGGTTTCTCCATATTCCGGATGTCTTCACACCGGAAGAAACGGCTGAACTGTCGAATCAGCTGGACCGGCTCGTCGAAGACTGGG
This sequence comes from bacterium, assembly GCA_965200485.1. Classification (GTDB taxonomy): domain Bacteria; phylum JAAXHH01; class JAAXHH01; order JAAXHH01; family JAAXHH01; genus JAAXHH01. The sequence continues at coordinate 447,003 of CBDAUD010000002.1, read as the reverse complement.
CATTCACCAGTCCCGGATGGTCCGGACCGTGGCGACTGGCGTACATGGATCCGGAAACGGAGGCCAGGTCCAGGCTGACCGCCATGCACGATCTCCACTTTTACTCCCAGGCCTGGTCTAGGGCGGTTGCCAATCCCACGCTGGTCGAGGCCCTTTCGCAGTTGCTGGGACCGAATGTGGAGCTCCATCATACCACACTGCACATCAAGCCTCCGCAGACCGGGCACCCCTTTCCGCTGCACCAGGACAACCCGTTCTATGGACATCGCGACGGCCGCTACATCGACGTACTCGTGCATCTGGACGACACCTGCCACGAAAACGGTGAAATCCGGTTCTTGGCCGGCTCGCACAAATCCGGCCACCTGCAACACATCACGAAGACCGAGGACGGGCCCTGCGCACCCCATCTGCCCACGGACCAGTACAAGCTGGAAAACACGGTCCCGGTCCCGGCCCGGGCCGGCGATGTGGTCCTTTTCTGCATCGATACTGTGCACGGTTCCTACATCAACGGCACAAAAAAGCCCCGGAGACTCGTGCGCATGGGCTACCGAAATCCCGAAAACCGGCAGGAATACGGGCAGAGCTTCGGCCGGCCAGGCCTGATGGTCTGCGGCTATCGCGAGCGACAGCCGGGCGACGAACTTCTACCGGGCACCTGATGTCCGCCATTCCCCTACTAGGTTATTCCGACCGGTTGTCCGGCCGCCCCGGCGATGAAATCGCCTTCAAAGTGAGCAGTCGAGCGCACAAACCCTATCAGGCCAGCCTGGTTCGCGTGATCTGCGCCGATCCCAATCCCGCCGGTCCCGGTCTTCAATTGGAAGACATGGACCTTCCATTCGGTGGCGAATTTCCATCCCGTTGGCAGCCCTTTCATCCCGGTTCCCATGCCATCGTGCAGGTGGACGGAAGCCTCCCGTCCATGACATGTCTTACGATCGCGGCTGTCATCTGGCCTACGACTCCGGAAAAACCGAACCAGGGCATCTTCAGCTGCGGGACGGATTCCGAACCGGTCCTGAGCCTTTGTCTGGGCGATGGATTCGTACGCATCGCCGCCCGTGCTTCCTCCGGCGACGATCTGAGGGCTGTCTGCAGCGACCGCCCGCTCAAGGCGCGCCAGTGGTATCGGGTGTGGGCCGGCTACCAGGTCGGGACAGGAATCATCAGTGCTGGGTTCAGTTCGCTGGATGGTCCTCGTCACCAATCCGAATGCGCCTTGCAGACCGGTAGACCCGTTCCAATCGGGGACATAACACGCATCGTGTTTGCCGGTCTGGCGGAGCATCCGGTCAGCGGTCATTTCAACGGCAAAATAGAAGCGCCGGTCCTGCTGGACCGGCCGGCGTCCCAGCTCGGTGCCGCCGGGTTTGACGCAGCGGGCCATGACGGGCTGTGGGCCCGGTGGGATTTCGCGCGGGACACCGGTTCTACCCGGATCATCGACGTCGGACCGCAGGGACTGCACGGCCGATTGGTCAACATGCCCGCCCGCGCCATGACCGGTTCGCGGTGGACCGGAGAGGAGATGTCCTGGAAACACGCGCCCGAACAGTACGGCGCCATCCACTTTCACGAAGACGACATCTACGACTTCGGCTGGGAGACGGATTTCACCTATACCATACCGGACGACCTGAGGTCGGGTCTTTACGCCGCCCGAATCCGGTGCGGGGACGACGAGGATCTGATGCCGTTCTACGTTTGTCCGCCCCGGGACAGACCCGCCGCGGATCTCTGCGTACTGGCGTCCACCTTCACCTACACGATCTACGGAAACCACGCCCGCCCCAATTTCCACCGCTCCTGGCTTGATCGGATCAGCGCGTGGAACGCCTATCCCTGGAATCCTGCCGTTCACACGGAGTACGGGCTGTCCACCTACAATTTCCACACGGACGGCAGCGGTATCTGCCATGCCAGTCACCGGAGGCCTCTTTTCTCGCTCCGCCCGGGCTATATCACCTTCGGCGCCACGGAAGGGGACTGCTCGGGGTTGCGGCATCTGCAGGCGGACACCCACCTGTACGCATGGCTTGAAAAACAAGGCATCCCCTTCGACTTGGTCACCGACCAGGAACTGCATGATGACGGAATCGAGGCCATTCGCGGATACCGTGCGGTCACTACGGGTTCCCATCCGGAATACCATACGCCGCGCATGCTCGACGCGCTGCAACAGTACCGGAGGCAGGGTGGAAATTTCATGTATCTGGGCGGAAACGGATTCTACTGGCGAATCGCTGTACATCCGGAAGGCAACGGAACCCTGGAAATCCGTCGCAACGAAGGCGGTATCCGCGCCTGGGCAGCCGAACCCGGCGAGTACTACCAGGCCTTCGACGGCGGCTATGGGGGGCTCTGGCGCAGGAACAACCGGCCCCCGCAGCAGCTTGCCGGCGTAGGGTTTTCCGCCCAGGGCAATTTCCATGGATCGTACTATCGCATCGATCCGGATGCCCGCGTCCGCCGGGAGACTGCGTGGATCTTCGAAGGCGTGGAGAACGAGACCATCGGGGATTACGGATACAGCGGAAACGGGGCCGCCGGATTCGAACTCGACCGGGCGGACGTTCGGCTGGGAACGCCCGAAAACACCCATATCGTCGCGCGTTCCGAAAGCCACCACGACTCATTCATTCCCGTTCCGGAAGAGCTGCTCACCCATATCACGACCTGGTCCGGAGAGCCGGTCGAGAAACTAGTTCGGGCGGATATGGTGTATCAGAAATCCGACACCGGCAGCCAGCTCTTTGCCACGGGCTCCATCACCTTCTGCGGCAGCCTGCTCTACAACGATGCCGCCAACGACATATCCAGAATCGTGGCGAACGTGCTAGAGCGGTTTCTCTCTCCGGAGTCTTCCAGCCGGAACCCCGCTCCATGAAAATCGCCGCGTTCGCCGACGTGCATAGCAATCTGGAAGCGCTGGAAACCGTGCTGGATCATATCGAATGCTGGCAGCCCGATCGCGTCCTCATGGGCGGAGACCTCGTCAATCGGGGGCCCAACCCGCGCGCCTGCACCGAACGCGTACTCGCCCGGGCCAAAGCGGAAGACTGGGGCATGATATGTGGAAACCACGAAAGATACGTGTTGGAACACGGCCAGGGCAGACTGCCCGACCAAGGTCCCGCATTCGAAATCACCCGGCATGCGAAATGGACGTACGACCAGCTGAACGGCCTCGTCGAGCCACTCGAAGCCTTGCCTTTTCAGTGGAACATGATCGATGAGTCGGGCAAGGAGCTCAGGATGGTACACGCATCCATGCTGGGGGACCGCAAGGGGATTTTTCCCGATGATTCGGAAACATCGCTTAGGGAGAAAATCGCCCCGGCGCCAGCGGTGCTGGTCGTAGGACATACGCACAGACCCCTGATCCGTACCGTGGATGACACCCTGGTTGTCAACGTCGGCGCGGCAGGTGCTCCTTTTGACCACGATCCCCGTGCGGCCTACGCCCAGATCACCCGCGAGGACGGGGCGTGGAAGGCGGAGATCATAAGGCTGGACTACGACCGGGAACAGGCGATCATCCAATTCGGCGAATCCGGCTACCTGACGCACGGCGGCGACTTCGCGCGGCTGATCCTGGCGGAATTCCGCGAAGCCCGGCCGCTGATTCCGGGATGGTACAGTACCTATGAGGGCCGGGTGATGGGTGGCGAGTTGACCCTGCGCGCATCGGTGGATCTCTACCTGGATGCCTGCCAGATCGTCGGCTGAACCGCCGCTGCGTTCTGGGTGAACCGCTGACGCACCCGGGTGAACCGCTGACGCCCTGCAAGACGCGTGTGGTTTCTTGCCTGTCAAACACTAAACAACAAAAGGACCGGGATGCCCAAGAACATCATCGTCGTCATTACAGACACCTTTCGCCACGACAACCTGGGCGTACGCGCCGAACGGCCCGTGCGAACGCCCGAACTGGACCGTTTCGCGGCAGAACGGGCAACGGAGATCACCAAGGCCCACATGGGCAGCTTCCCGACTATCCCGCATCGCACCGATTTCGCGACAGGCGTCACCGGATGGCCCCACTACGGCTGGCAGCCCATCGACCTGAGCGGACCCAACCATGCGGGCAGGATGCTAGGCAGCCAGGGATACGCAACGCAACTGATCTGCGACTGTCCCCACCTTTTCAATGCCCGTTTCCCGGACGGCTTCGACGCCGCCTATCAGCACCGCGGGCAGGAAGGAGACCGGCCGCTGCTGCACCTCGACGATCCGGTGGAAGTCATTGTGCGGGAAGAGAAAACACGCACGGAACCCGTCTACCGCGGGCACACGCTGGTTAACCAGCACCGGTGGGTAAACCGGTATTTCCGGTACGAATCCCAGGTCTTCTCGGCACAGACCGCGCAGACTGCAGTGCGGTGGTTGGAGGAGAACAGCACGGCGAACCCGTTCTTTCTGTGGGTGGATCTCTTCGATCCCCACGAACCGTGGGACCCGCCGGAATACTTGGTCCGGCGCTACGACCCGCACTACGAAGGTCCGCCCATGCTCCACCCGAATTATGGACCAGCGTCCGCCTACAGTCCCGCAGAGCTCCAAAACCTATGGGCGCACTACGCGGCGGAAACCGAATTGGTGGACCGTCACATCGGCCACATCCTGCGTAAAATCGACGATCTCGACCTCTGGGAGGATACTATCGTCGCGGTCATGTCCGACCACGGCATGTCCCTGGGCGAACACGGCCGGACCGGCAAGTCCAACATTCACGGGGACGACAAACGTTACTGGCCCATCTATCCGGAGATCGGTCACGTCATGCTCATGCTCGCCGGCGGCGCGGTGCCCAAAGGCGTTCGGCTTCCGATCATTACACAGACGATTGATATTTTCCCAAGCCTTTGCGATCTGGCCGGGGTCGCCGTCGAACCGCCGAAGTCCTTCGACGGCGTTTCGTTCGCCCGGGCCGTGCTGAAGGGCCGGGCTTCCCACCGCGCGTACGCGGTGAGCGGCTGCCACATCAACGATTCCTCCACCGGCCTGCCGGAACGGGCAACGACGCCCTTTCTCGTTACGGACCAGTGGGGCTACGCTCCTGTAGGCGCCAAGGGAAAACCCGAGCTCTACGATCTTTCGAATGACCGTTTGGCGCAGCGCGACATCGCAGCGGAACACGTCGACGTGATTCAGGATCTGCATGGGCTTTTTCTCACCCATCTGGCGGAAAACCACGCTTCGGAAGCGGTACTCGCGCTCTGGCGCAATGCGGGTGGCGGCCTGCGTGGACCGGGAACGTGGGCGGTCGACTATTCCGCCTAGCCATTCCGGTCCAGGCAGGCCGGCTTGCTGACCAATTCCAGGCAAACTCAGCCTTCACAGCGGGTCCCGGCATGCCCGACCTGCACGTCAACTGAGATGCTGTTTCTGCGCTGAGGAACCTTGCCGCAGGACATTTGCGCTGAAGACACGGTCCATGATCACTCGGGACGCATCCCAAAAGTTCGCGGCACTGCTGCATCGGATCGACCCCCATGCTACGCTCAAGGGCTATCACAGTCTTCCCGGCGGTTTTTCTGCCGATGTGACGCTCCTGGAAGTGGAGGCAGCCGACGGCGCGCGACGCAGGTTTGTGCACCGGCTGCACGGCGAGGTGGACCTCCGGCAGAATCCGAACGTGGCAGTGGACGAATTCCGCGTCCTGCAGATGACCCACGCCGCGGGTCTTGCCACACCCGCACCAGTCTATCTGGACGCGACAGCCCCCCTGTTCCCCACCCCCTCCCTGGTATTGGAATATGTGGACGGCCATACCGATCTGAAGCCCGGCAACCCGCTGAACTACGTGACGCAGATGGCCTGCGAACTGGCCCGAATACACCAAATGGATACGTCCGGCCAGGATCTCTCTTTCCTGCTCAAGCAGGAAGTTACCTGCGCGGAAGCCTTGGGAAGGAAGGAAGGTACGGAAATAGCCTCTCCGGATGCGCGACGATTGCTCGATCTGCTCGCACCATGCTGGCCGTTGCCCCGCAGCAATGTGCCGGTCGTCCTGCACGGCGACTACTGGCCGGGGAACACCCTGTGGCAGGATGGGCGCCTGGCGGCGGTCATCGACTGGGAGGATACGCGCTATGGCGATCCCCTCGCCGATGTCTCAAACGCCCGCTTCGAGATCCTGATCTGCTTCGGGGTCGCCGTCATGGAAGCGTTCACCCGGCAATACGCATCGCTGAATCCTGTGGCGTTTGATTGCCTGCCCTGGTGGGACATCTTCATCGCGTCTCGCGTGGTGGATAAGCTCGCTTCGTTCACCGCGCCGGAACGGAACGAATCCCGGATTCGCGCCGATCATCAATGGTTCGTCGAACAGGCGCGTAGCCGAATGGGATCGTGCCGATCCACGCGCTGATTCCGAAAATATCCCTTGCCCGGAGCCCCTCCCCAACGTACGTTATACGCCGATGCTTTTCGGGGCGTAGCGCAGTCAGGTAGCGCACCAGCATGGGGGGCTGGTGGTCGCTGGTTCAAATCCAGTCGCCCCGATTTCGGCAAGGCGGCCCGCCGGGACCTTGTCCTTTGATCGTTCATACATCGGGGCGTAGCGCAGCCCGGTCAGCGCGCCTGCTTCGGGAGCAGGAGGTCGGGAGTTCAAATCTCCCCGCCCCGATCGGTTTCTCCGGTATTGCGATCGTCTCATTCAACATCGCGTAAACGCAAGTTTCAGGTGTCCAGGCCGCCACGTTGCCGCTGTTTATCGGTTCGTCTTCGCCTGATCAGCCTTGCGCATACATTTCATTTCAGCATCACTCAACCGGCAATGGGAGGTAGCGTGTGATGAGTCGACCTTTTCTTATGCTCCGACGAATGGCCGTGTTGATGGTCGCGACCTTGGTGGTCGTGGTCATCTCGGCGTGCGAATCCGCCCCTCAGAAAGAACCGGGCCGGATTATCTCTGTCGAACAGTCCGACGGCGAATGGCGCATGCTTGGACGCGATCTGGCCTACACGCGGTATTCGCCGCTGGGACAGATCAACTCGGACAACGTAGACCGGCTCGAAGTGGCCTGGCGATGGAAGCAGGACAACTTCGGCCCCAGTCCGGAGTTTTACGCCCAGCCCGTGCCCATCTACGTGGACGGCATGCTGTACTCCACCGCGGGTACGCGGCGCAGCGCCATGGCCATAGAACCTGAAACGGGCGAGACGATTTGGACCTATCGGCCTGTCGAGGACCAGGAGCGTTGGGCCTCTGCTCCGCGCCGCAACTCTGGACGCGGCGTATCGTTCTGGACAGACGGCCAAGGCGACAACCGGATCATCCTGATCACGCGGGGTTTCTACCTGGTGGCCCTGGAGGCTGAAACCGGATTGCCCGTGCCGGAATTCGGAAACAACGGCGTGGTCGACATGATGGAAGGCTGGCGCAACGCCGAAAATGTCAGCCCGGTCGGCAATCTCGCGAATACGTCTCCCGCGACCGTCGTGGGGGACATCATCCTCGTGCCGCCCGCCCTCGCGGCCGGTTTCCGGCCCCGGTCCATGACCAACTCGCCGGGGGACGTTGTCGCCTATGACGCGCGTACCGGCGCGATCCTATGGAAGTTCAAGGTCATTCCCGACGAAGGCGAGGAAGGCTCGGAAACTTGGGAGCAGGACGCCAAGGCCTATACCGGCAATGCCGGCGTCTGGACCTCCATCTCTGCCGATACCGAACTGGGTTATGCCTACCTGCCTATCGAAGCGCCGACGAACGACTACTACGGCGGACACCGGCTGGGCGACAACCTGTACGCCAATTCCCTCGTGGCCGTGGACTACCGGACGGGCGAGAAGATCTGGCACTTCCAGATTGTTCACCACGATATCTGGGATTATGACAATCCCGCCGCACCGATTCTGGCTGATGTGACGATCGATGGCGAGCCCCGGAGCATCGTCATTCAAAACACCAAGCAGGGTTATTCCTACGTCTTCGACAGGATAACTGGCGAGCCTATCTGGGACATGCCCGAAACGGATGTGCCCGCTTCGGATGTGCCGGGCGACCGCGCTGCGCCCACGCAACCGATACCGGTCAAGCCCGCTCCCTGGGAGCACCAAGGCATCACACCGGACGACCTGGTGGATTTCACACCCGCGGTGCGCCAGGAGGCCGTTAACCTGATGGCGAACCACCGATACGGTCCGCTTTTCCAGCCTCCATCGCTCTCCGATGCGCCCGACGGTACGATAGGAACGATCCAGATTCCGGGGGCGAATGGCGGTGTGAACTGGAACATGACCTGTCTGGATCCGGTCTCCGGGATCAATTTCATCCCCTCCAACACCAGTATATCGAAGCTGGCGCTGCGGGCGCCGGATCCCGAAGAGTCGGACATGGACTACTTCTCGGCGGGCCTGCGGGCGCCCAGGGTCTTTGGCGAGATCCCGCTGGTCAGGCCACCCTGGGGCCGTATAACCGCAGTGGACATGAACTCCGGCGACCATGTGTGGATGGTGCCCAACGGCGATACGCCACAGGCCATCAAGGACCTGCCCGAGCTGGCAGGTGTTGATCTGCCCAGAACAGGCAAGGCCACCCGGATCGGTTCCCTGGTGACGAGCACGCTGCTTTTCGCCGGCGAGGGGTACGGTGGCGATCCCTACCTGCATGCCTATGACAAGGCGACAGGCGAGGTCGTGGCTTCCGTCGAACTACCGGCAACCCAGAGCGGCATGCCCATGACCTACATGCATAACGATGTGCAGTACATTATCATGACGGTCGGCGCCAGCGGCCATCCCGCCGAACTGGTGGCCCTGAAGCTGGGAGAAGAGCCCGAGGCCGAAGAAGGCGAATAGCAGCCGATCGCACACAACAGAGGAGCATGGCAATGAAACGCTACATCTGGAGTCTGGCGGCCGTCCTGATCCTGTGCGGCCTACCCGGCGCGGCAGACGCGCAGGACAATCAGCTGACCGAAGCGGAACAGCAAGCAGGATGGAAACTCCTGTTTGACGGCCAGACCCTCCTGGGCTGGACCCACCGCGGCGGCCATGCCACCTGGGCAGTGGAAGACGGCATGCTCACCGGTGAGGTGACGGGTCGGGGACCCAGCTATATCGGCACCTACGATACGTTCACGAACTTTGAACTCAGCGTACAGTTCAACCAGGATCCGGGACACAACAGTGGCGTGTTCGTCCGCGGACCACGCGATACAGGAGCCAGGGTAAATCAGCATTCCTTCTACGAGATCAACATCGCGGATACCCACAGTTCGGGCTACACCACGGGCAGCATCGTGGCCCTGGCCAAGTACGAACCGCCGCCGAAAACAGAAGGCCAGTGGAATACCCTCGTCGTCACCGCCAACGGGCGCGACATCGCCGTTACGCTGAATGGGGAAGAAGCGGTCATGATCCAGGATTCCCTCCATTACAGCGGCGTCGTGGTACTGCAGGCCTTCGGCCAGGGCAAAATCCGGTTCAAGAACATCAAGATTCGTGCGCTGGATTAATGAACACCGCGGGGCGACGCTGCCGGGTCGCCCCCCGCATCACTTCGGTACACGATGAACACGACGCTGCCGTACTGTATCGCAATCCTCTTCTGGCTGCCCTCCGCCCACGCCTGGCAGCAATCCCCGCCGGACACCACCGATGCCGTAGTGGACCACGTCCTTCAACCCGTCGAAGTCACCGCCACCCGCCACATCCGTGATATCCTGGACATACCCCATGCCGTGGACAGGTTGGGTCAGGATGAGATCCAGCGCGCCGAACCGGGGCTTTCACTGGATGAGAGCGTCCGCAGCCTGCCCGGCATCATCGTGCACAACCGCAATAACCTGTCCCAGGGAGACAGGATCAGTATCCGCGGTCTGGGCAGCCGTGCTTCCTTCGGCGTGCGGGGGGTGAAGGTGGTGCTGGACGACATACCGCTGACCATGGCCGACGGACAGTCCCAGCTCAACAACCTCGATCTGACTTCGGCCGGGCAAATAGAAGTGTTGCGCGGTCCTAGTTCCTCGCTTTATGGCAACGCGGCCGGCGGCGTCATCCAGATTCGCACCGAAGAGGCCATGGACCGGACCTTGGAAGTCACTCCCCGATTCCTGACCGGCTCCCACGGCCTTCGGCGCATACAGGGCAAAGCGACAGGCGGCGCGGGCGGCTACCAGTTTCTCATCAACTACAACACGCTCTGGTTGGACGGATTTCGGGATCATGCGTTTGCGCGATCGACCGGGATCAACATGGTTGGAAAGCGGACGATAAACGAACGCTGGCAGCTGAACTCCGTGATCAACTATTTCAATGCGCCGTATCAGTTCAACCCGAGCTCACTAGACAAATCCACGGCAGAGACCAATCCGACCTCCGCACGATCCTTCGTCCAGCGACAAGGGGCCTCGAAGCGGGTCAGGCAGGTCCAGGGCGGTGTTTCACTGCGGTACGAAACGGACGGGCAGCAGGGCCAGGTCACTGTATTCGGCATGGGACGCAGTCTGTTCAACCCGATTCCGGGCAGGATCATCGATCTGGACCGCAGGGCTGCGGGCCTGCGCGGCGTATACAGCCACCAAACCGGGATGGGATCGGGCCGTTTGAGGCTGACGGCGGGACTGGACCTGGAGATTCAGCGAGACGACCGCAAGGAGCACGCAAACGGTGGTGTTCCGAGCGACCTGGCAGGGACCCTGGACGACGGCCGGGTATTCGACGAAATTGCGCTGGGCATGCTTAGTCTGGACCAGCAGGAACAGGTCGACGGGTTCGGACCTTTCATCGAACTGGAATGGGCCCCGCTGCCCGATGTCACCATAACTTCCGGAGGACGCTACGATCGTTTTCGCTTCGCAGCGAATGAACGCTTGCCCTCTGTCCGGACCGACGGCGTGGACAAACGAAACATGGCACAGTTCAGTCCCCACCTGGGGGTAGTCTTCCGACCGGCCCCGCGCACTTCGTTCTACGGGAACTTCTCAACGGCGTTTCAGACCCCAACCACGACGGAACTGAGCAACCAGCCCACGCTCGCCGGTGGTTTCAATCCCGATCTCGAACCTGAGCAACTGCGCGGCTTCGAAGCGGGCGTGAAAGGTTTCGTGCCCGATGCCGGCATGGCCTATGATGCGGCGCTGTTCGTATACGGAATCCGCAACATGCTCCTGCCCTTCCAGATCGACAATCCGGAAACCGACGAAGTCTTTTACCGAAACGCCGGGAAGACACGAAATCGGGGCATTGAAGTGAAGCTGACCTGGTCTCCGGTCCCTCCACTCAGCCTGGCGCTGGCCTACACGGGCATGCAATTCGAATTCGACGACTTTGCGGTCGAACGGACCGTCGACGGCAGTACGCGGCTGTATCAGTTGTCCGGCAATGAAGTGCCCGGCGTACCGCCCCATCATCTGTTCGCCAGTTTCGCCTACAAGCACCCGGAGAACCGCGCCTTTGTGGAATTAAACGCGCAGTGGACGTCGAGATACTTCGCCAACGACTTCAACGGACCCGCTCCGGGGAGCAGCAAACCGAAATCCGACTTCGTCAACGACGGCTACGCGCTTGTTGATTTAAGGGCGGGAATATCCTATAATGGAGATATGATCGGCGGCGTGCTCTTCGCCGGGATCAACAACCTGTTCAACATGCGCTACAATGGTTCCATCATCCCCAACGCCTTCGGGGACCGATTCTTCGAGCCGGCGGCGGGCCGGACGTGGTTTGTCGGTGTGGGCTTGCCTATCAATCCGGGGTCGTGATGGCGCAATGAATGCGCTGCATTCCGAAACGATCCGGCCGGACATCAGGATGCAAACATGAAGATGCAAATATGAACACGTTCCTCCGCGTACTTGGCCAGTTCGTCTTCGTCATCGTCCTGGATGCTGCGGTGGTTGGCCTGATCTACTACGAAGCGGAACGATCGAAAGTCGCACTGGCCAACGCCAGAGCCGAAGCCGCCAAACCCGTGACGATGTACGATCCGCGGACCGGACTGGAACTGAACCAGCGGACCAGGCTAATCATGGGCGATGGCTATCCCGTGGTGGAAAGAGAATGCGCCCAGTGCCATCCCACCCAGATTATCCGCTCGTACCGGGCAAATCGTGCGGAGTGGCTGGATGCGATCCGGTGGATGCAGGCGGAAAAAGGCCTGAAGAAGTTCGATAAGAAAACCGAAGAGACTATTCTGACTTACCTTGAAAAATACTACGGCAGATAATCCTCCCGATGGTCCACCTGGTCGAATCCGAAACGGACGCTATAACATATGCCTTTGATCAAGGCTGGTCGGACGGACTTCCCGTGGTTCCCCCAACCCGCGACCGCATCGACCGGATGCTGGCCGCGCACAACTTGGCGCCTGATAAGGAGATCGGACGGGTACCCGAACGAAAACGAACCATCACGGCGGAACTGGTTGCGGCCAACGCGGTGATGGCCGGTTGCCCGGACGCGCTTTTCCCGGTCGTCCTAGCCGCAGTGGAAGCCGTACTCGATCCATCGTTCAACGTGGTCGGTCCATCGGCCAGCACGGGCGGCGCCGCACCGCTGGTGATCGTGCATGGACCTGTCGTGTCGGAACTGGGTTTCAATACGGAAACCGCTGTGCTTGGCGCCGGAAACCGGGCGAATTTGACGACGAGCCGGGCATTGAACCTGGTTATCCGAAACGGGATCGGGAGCGTACCCGGAGACCTTGATCGCGCGACGGTAGCCCATGCCGGTCGCATCGCTTTTTGTCTGCCCGAAACACGGTCCGAAGGATGGCCGACCCTGGGCGATGAACTGGGCATCCCGGCGGGAACGAGCGCTGTAACGGTGCTCGCCGCGGAAGCGCCGCACTCCGTGGCCGACCACGTCCATGACGAACCCGTGGGTTTGGTAAAGTCCTTTGCCAAAATTGCCCGGGCGACCAACTACGCCGGGGCCGCCGTCGTGTTCCTCGTCTGCCCGGAACACCGGTCGGTCTTCAGTCAGGCCGGGTGGACCCGGTCGATGATTCGCGAAGCGCTATTCGAGACAACCGCGACCACGGGCGGGGCGATCCGCTTCACGGGCCGGCACGACGACCTGTGTGCTGACGAACGGATCACCTTGACGCCGGCCGAAGAGGATATCTGGATCGTCTTCGCGGGAGGCGTCGCAGGTGGCCATTCTGCCGTAATCCCGCCGTGGCTGGGATCAGGCCGGGGTGCCGGATCGAGACCGGTGACCAGGTACGTTCGGGTATCCTCGGGCACGTAACAAAGACGAGTCGTGCAAATACCGCTGATACGGGCAAGCCAAAGAGGATAAGTATGCCGGTAACCCTTGTCGACCCCACAGCCTCCGCCGAGCGGACAGGCTTGAGACATGCCCTGCGGCCGTTGGGATCGTCTGACTCGGTAGCCGCGCTGGTGGACAATGGCAAGCCCAACGCCGCTGCAATCCTTCGCGGCGTTTTCGAAGGACTCAGACAGCGTCTGCCCCACGCCGTGGAAGCAGTCGAGTACACCAAGGTCAGCGCGAGCCGGGTGCTGTCGCCCGACCTGACCGACCTGATCGCACGACGATGTCAGTTCGCGCTGGTGGGCGTCGGCGACTGAGGCTCCTGCAGCGCGTGCAGCATGCACGACGCCCTCATGCTGGAAAATCTTGGACTGCCGACCATCCTGCTTTGCACCACAGGCTTCATGCACACCGCGCGGGTCATGGCCGAGCAGCTGGGACGCGGAGATTATCCCATCATCGAAATCACGCATCCTATCGGTAGACTGGACCGGGTCGGCATCTCCGAACGGGTCGAACAGGCGCTTGTCCGCTCGGCCGGCCGGTTCCTGTAAGGTCTTGGGGGGTGGGAAGGCCTCATTGCGGGTAGACAGGTTGCAGGTCGGCAGCAAGCACACCGGTCTGCATGACAAGTACCGGCCGCGGCTGGAACAGAGGAAGTGACGGAAACACATCGTCGTTATCTCTTGGGAAATTCGTTTCACAAATATGATCAATTGTAATTAGGCCTCATACAAACAGAAACTGTGTAACCTTGAAATCTACTGAACTCGTTATAATTGGATGTTTGGTTTTTCTGGTAGCCTTAATATTGGCAGCAATTGTTAGTGAGGTGCTGTTCTTTTTCGTCCTGGGATTGATGTTCCTTCTGTTCCTGATTCTACTTCTATACTTTTATGAAGAATTAGAACCGAAACTGAAGAATGTGATGACAGAGCTTGATATCTCGTCATCCAGATCTGAATCGCCATCGGCAGTCTCTAATGAGCATATTTATGACATTGACTATGTGGATGGATACGACGAGGACGATGTTGAGGGGGTAGGATCTTCAGAAGTCCAGTGGCATGGGCCAGACAGTAACGTTCAAATTGCGGGTCGATATATTGGAGGAATGATCTACGTTGGCGGTAACTCGACTCAGGCAAATCGGTACCGGTACAGCGGGGGCGGAATTTCCGTTGATCCTAAATTGGAGGTTGCTAGAAGAGACCGTGACTTAAACGGCGAGACATTACCTGACTGGCCAAATTACAGGTACATTCCGCCCGCATCACGAGCAACTTATCTAGATTGGTTAGCTTCAGGACGATCAAATAGCGAATACAACCCGGGTTACGTTTTACTCTATTTCTACGGACTGGAGTATCGTTTTTTTCAAGACTCCCCCAATGAAGAAGAACAGTTCCTGTTTAAATCGGAGGTAAAAAGACTACTGCGTATATATGGCGAGAACCATATTGAAGTACGCAGGTACCTATCTAGCTTTCTGGAGGCCGCCCATATAGTTCTTGGATCATACGAGAACCTAGAACCGCGTTTCGAGAAAACGGGCTATGAGTTGTCACTATCCCTTCGCTTCTCGATCGGCAGGATGATAAAAAGCGGTCAACCACTAAGTGCAGATTGGCTGCTTAGCTGGTATTTCGAACACCCTACTACCTCGCTTCGTACTCCTGCTAGACGTGCATTTGAAGAATTTCGGACACTCTTTACGTTTCTTTTTGGCAAACGTTATCCAGATGGATTAACCGTCGGTGTTCCGAAACGTAGTTTACGGGCTGTATACAGATCGGCTTCGACCAGTTTTGATGCGGATTTATCCGAGTACCTTGTTGGGGTGCCTGATATATCGGGACTTAAACGCCCTATAAACATCGCAGATAAGTTCGTGGACGAGGCAACCGACTCATTAGACAAATACAGCCGATATCTAGGGAGAAACCCGGAGGGTCGAGAATCGATTAAAGCCCATGCTCTACTGCCCAAGGAACTCTGGTCAATGGTTCCAAGTGGAGAGATGGAGACCTTATATCAGTGGGCACTCAGAGTAATTGAACAAGGGGGACTTTGCCAAGTTGAAAACGTAGTTGAACACCTTGAAGATCGTGTCCCCGACAAATTGACAAGATCGCAGCTTACCGAAATCGCTGACGCACTTGCGCGCTTGTCGATAGGTCTTGCTCCTGACCCTCGGTTCGCATTACGAAGTCCGAAACTTGGCGAACCAGTAGTGCTGTTCAGGTTTCCTGAAGGAGTAAATGAGCTTGAAGATGTTAGCAAAGAGTACAAGAGTACATTATTCATGATTGCTATAGGTAGTTTTATAGCACATGCTGATGGTTCTATGAGTGAACTGGAGCGTAAATCGTTAGCGACTCGTGTTGATAACGCTTCAGTTTCAGAAATGGAACGTGCCAGATTACATGCGAACATACGTTGGATGCTCGCCGTACCACCAAACTTGAATCTGTTTCGTAGACGATTTGCGAATGTAGCTGAAAGCACCCGTCATGAACTGGGACAACTGGCACTCGCCATGGCGACCATTGACGGTTCCATTGATCCGGTGGAAATCAAAGCTATAGGCACATTGTACAAAGCGATGGGTCTAAGTGACGAAAGTATCTATTCTGATCTCCACCAACTTACTTCAAGCAGTGAACCTGTTACAGTTAAACCTGCAGGACAAATCTCATCAGGATTTGCGATACCTTCACCTCCTGATTCAAGCGCAGGCTTTACACTAGACTCAAAAAGAATCGCCACAGTGATGGCAGATACTGAGCGGGTCTCATCGATATTGGGAGAGATATTCGCCGAGGAAAACCCGGAAGAAGAAACGATTTTGGAAAATCATCAAAATGACAACGACAGCGGTTATCATGGACTTGACGATCGACATTCCGCTTTTCTGAAAGAACTGATCTCCCGTTCCCATTGGGAAAAGAGCGAATTAGAACAGAAAGCGAACCAGTTTAAGTTAATGCACTCAGGAGCCATTGAGACAATAAACGACTGGTCATTCGAAAATCATGGTGATGTATTGATCGACGAGTACGAAAGTTACGAACTTAACTCTGAAATCGTTGGTAAGCTAAGGGAATGAGGAAAATGCAGTTACCACAGATCAAACCTAGAGAACGAGACACCATTGTCCAAGCTCTGAAGGCCGGAGTAGTACCTAAATCCGGATTACGACATATTCAAGTAGGTCGTGCCCAAGAGATTGAACAGTTAGTCCATGATATCGACCGAATAGGCGATGGCGGTTCCTCCATTCGATTTGTAATAGGTGAATACGGATCGGGTAAGACGTTTTTTCTAAATTTGGTTCGTATGATAGCAATTGAAAAAAACATGGTTGTACTTTCGGCCGATCTAGCGCCTGATAGACGAATTCATGCTACTGCCGGTCAAGCTCGTTCGTTGTATGCCGAGTTAACTCGAAATGCGTCGACGCGTTCTAAACCAAATGGTGGAGCGATGGCATCCATCGTGGAACGGTTTGTAACTCAAGCAATGCGCTCCGCAGAAAACAATGGGAACAGCCCCCAGTCCGTGATACGGGAGAAACTCGAACACTTGGAAGAGTTAACCGGTGGATATGACTTTGCAACAGCAGTCAGCCGCTACTGGGAAGGTGATGACACTGGAGACGACGACCTGAAATCTGCTTCTATTCAGTGGTTAAGGGGTGAGTTCTCAACGCGAAACGAGGCACGCAAATCACTTGGAGTTCGGACCATTGTTAACGATGCCAATGTCTACGACACGCTGAAATTACTCGCACTGTTTGTTCGAGAGTCTGGCTACAAAGGACTGGTAATCGCTCTCGACGAGCTAGTCAATTTATACAAACTAAGTTCCGTTAAGGCTCGTAACTCAAATTACGAGCAGATTTTACGAATCCTGAATGACGTGTTACAGGGCCATGCCCGTAACATTGGTTTTATACTAGGCGGCACACCCGAGTTCCTAATGGACACCAGACGTGGCCTCTATAGTTACGAAGCGCTTCAAACGCGACTAGCTGAAAATACCTTCGCTACAGATGGCATCGTCGATTTTTCTGGACCTGTTATCAGGCTCGCCAACCTGACACCAGAAAACCTGTATGTACTTCTGACGAGAATCCGAGGAGTAATGTCGAATAGCGCAACCAATATACCTGACGAAGCCTTAACAGCATTCATGGAGCACTGTTCGAAACGAATAGGTGAAGCCTATTTTCGCACACCAAGAAATACCGTTAAGGCTTTTGTAGATTTACTATCTGTACTAGACCAGAATCCAGCGTTGAAGTGGCAGTCACTGATCGAAACCGTGAGTGTTACTAATGATGACGGCGACGACTTGAGTGATATCTCTGATGACGAAACTAATGACGAACTCGCCTCATTCAGGCTCTAGGCAATCTGTAGTGTTTGATCGTCTGGCTGACCCGGTCAAACGCTGGATATGGCGAAAGAACTGGAAGCGCCTCCATCCTATTCAAGAAAAAGCAATCCCGTTAATACTCGAAGAAGAACGCGATATCATTATTGCAGCCCCTACTGCAGGAGGCAAGACAGAAGCTGCTTTTTTACCGTTGATCTCAGCTGTCTTGGATTCTCCGGACACTGACAGAGGTGGTTTCGATCTAGTCTATGTAAGTCCACTACGTGCCTTAATTAATGACCAGTTCGACAGACTCGATGACCTCTGTAAAAACGTCGAGGTTCCGGTATATCCTTGGCATGGCGACATTTCTCAATCAGTCAAGGAACGTGCGAAGAAGACTCCTCGTGGAATACTGTTGATTACGCCTGAGTCATTAGAAGCGATTTTTGTTCTCAGAGGATTGGAAGTTCCCAGGCTGTTTGAAAGTGCCAGAGCAATTGTGGTGGACGAACTTCATGCTTTCTTGAATAACGAAAGAGGCATTCAGTTAAGGTCGTTACTAACACGACTAGAACTTGCAGTTGGTCGTCGTATTCGAAGAATCGGACTTTCAGCCACTCTAGGCGAGATGGAACTGGCAAAACAATACCTTCGCCCTGGAGATTTCGAAAGCATGGTATTGATAGAAGACGAGTCAGAAGGTACCGAACTTAAAGTTCAACTACGCGGCTATTTGGAACCCCTTAGTGGTAAAGACGAACAAGATCAAGCATCCGAAAAAGAGGTGGCTTTACATATTTTTAACACCTTACGTGGCGACCGCAATCTGGTTTTCGCCAATTCCCGACGGACGGTCGAAGTTTACGCGGATGCGCTACGAGGCATATCGAATAAACTCAGAGTACCTTTGGAGTTCTATCCTCATCACGCAAACCTTTCAAGAGAACATCGAACCGACGTCGAAAAACAACTCAAGACACGAACCGCAACTACGGCTATATGTACATCGACTCTTGAACTTGGCATAGATATCGGTGATATAGCTTCTGTTGCTCAAATCGGGCCGCCGTATACAGTTTCCTCCCTTCGTCAGCGGCTGGGAAGGTCTGGGCGACGAGAAGGACAGCCAGCGGTTCTGAGGATGTACAACATTGAAACTGAATTCAAGAGCGACTCTCATCCAATCGATAGAATCCGGTTAGATCTTATCCGATCTATTGCGATGATCCAATTGTTGATCGAGAGGTGGTGTGAACCTCCATCGAAGCAATCTCTTCATCTTTCGACACTCACTCATCAGATCCTTTCTATAATCGCTGAACGTGGCGGCGCGAAAGCCCGTCGTCTATACGATACACTCTGTAAACGCGGTCCTTTCCAGAATATAAGCATCCAGATCTTTGCAAAATTGCTCCGACACATGGGAGAGCCGGAGGTTTCCTTAATTGAACAGTCATCAGATGAAACACTACTTTTAGGGCCTAAAGGCGAGCTTTTGGTCAATCATTACAGTTTCTATGCTGTTTTTAACACACCAGACGAATACCGGATTGAAAACGAAGGAAAGTTATTAGGATCAATACCTATCACACAGGTTCTTGCACCAGACATGACGATTGTGTTTTCTGGGCGGCGTTGGCGCATCATCAAGGTTCATGACAAAGAAAAAGTTATACAAGTAGTCGCCGACCGAGCTGGTATACCTCCAAGATTCTCGGGCGGTGCTGGATTAATCCACGATGATGTAATAAGAAAAATGAAAGAAGTATATATTGGATCTGAGATTCCAGTGTACCTAGACAACACCGCCAAACAACTGCTCGCAGAAGCACGCAATGAGTACGAACGACTTGGATTAGGGCAATGTCCCTTATGCAGTATGGGAGAACAACGGTGCATAGTTGCTACAGAGGTTGGCACAGCTAAAAACTCAACCCTTGCTTTAGCACTTATGTCTGCAGGGTTTGAAGTTGAGTCTTACGACGGACTTCTAGAAGTGAGCCATGAAGAAAGCGTTCACGAATTGGTACCCACTTTAAACAACTTGTCGACTGCGACTTCCATATCTGTCTCAAGTATGTTGGGAAAAAACAGTAACCTTATTACGGAGAAGTACCACGATTATTTGAGTGATGAACTTCTTGTTACGGATGTTGAAAGTAGTCGGCTAGATTTAGAGGCATTGCCAAGTCTTGCGGGAACACTATCGGAACGAATTCAGCATGGGTTGAACTAGTTAGCACCTATGTCCAACTAATGCCCCATTGGATGATTCATTTACAGTACGATAGACCAGTCACAGTCCCAGGCACCATGGCCATGATCGCGCTCATGGTTCAGCGGATTTAGAATGTTCCCATGCCCTATTCCATCCTCATCAGCGGCTACGGAAGCGCGGGTAAGTTCGTCGCCCATGTGGCCGAGCAAACCGGCCGTGCACGCGTCTGCGGCGTGTTCGACCCGGTGGAGGCCCAGGCCGCTTCGGCGCGATCGGTTTACCCCGATGCCGCAACCGGCAACGATCTGCGCACTTTGATTGGGGAACTGCGGCCGGACATCGTGGCCGTGGCGGGACCGGACCACCTGCACGCCGACCAGACCATCCTAGCGCTGGAATTCGGGGCCCATGTCCTCGTGGAGAAGCCACTGGCCACGACCGTCGCCGATGCACGCCGTATCATGGACGCCGCCGACCGGACCGGGCTGACCGTGATGACGGATCATACCATACGGTACATGTATCCGTGGCGAGAAACGTCCCAGGCGGCGCGTTCAGGAGAAATCGGAGACATCTTCTTTATTCAGGGCGATTACATCCACGACATGTGGTCCATATACCATCCCGACGGAACGAGACACACCCCTTGGAGGATAGACGACCGGAATCCGCAGAACATCCTGCTGGGCGGCGGCTGCCATCCCATCGACAACATCCTGTCGACGGTGGACTCGCCCGTCGTTGAGGTCTTCGCCCACAGCAGCAAGCGCTGCATACCCGAATTTCCGTCGGACGATTGCTATATTGTCCTGTTGAAATTCGAAAACGGGGTGCTCGGCAAGGTGTTCGTCTCCAGCGGTTGTTCGGGAGAAGGCATGGGAGGTGGCATGTTGGCCGTCTACGGCACCGAAGGCACGCTTTGGAACGGAAAACTGCACCGCAGAGGGGAGGAGCCTGTCGCCCTGCCCAATACCTCCGATGACGCCACCGTTGGCGGACACGGCTGGGGCCGCTCCGTCATCGATTTTCTGGATACGCTCGACGGTCGCATGGAGAACCCGATACCCGCCCGCGTCGGTGCACGCGTCGTGGCGGTATGCGAGGCCGGGATCGAATCCGCTCGAACCGGCCAGCCGCAGCAGCCGGAATGGCCGTGAATTGCCGTACCTACTCTGGCTTGATTCTGCGGAAGTAGGCTATGCTCTTTTCTAACGCATCGCGCAGGCCGGCCTCACGATAGACCTTCACCGAAGCGAAATGGGAATACGCGATGTCCTGCAGCGCATCAAGGACGGCCGTAAAGTCGATGTGACCGGTACCCGGCAATCCACCGTGGCTTTCGCAAAGATGTACATGGCGGAGACCAGCGCCGCAGTCGTATATGGGTTGAACGAGAGAGGTCTCCTCGATATTCATGTGGATGGTATCAACCATGGGATGGAAGGCGGTGGATCCGGTGTCCTGAATCAAGCGGCGGACTTCCCCGACGCTGTTGTTGAATCCGACTTGGAGGTGGTTTACCGGTTCGATCACGATGTCGATGCCCCGGGTCTCGGCTTCCTTTCCCACGCGTTCAAGGCAGGAGACGATCCGCCTGTTGGCCACGGCAGGGTCCGGTTCGTCTGAACGCAGGCCCTGCAGCAGGCCGACTACCAGGATGGCGCCGAACCGTTCCGCTGTCTCCATGTTCTTCACCAAGCGCTCGACGGTCAGGTCGCGGATGGATGCGTCCGGCGTGCTGAGACAGAGTCCTTCCGCGTACGCCGCGCCCGTAAGCAGCGAGACGACGGGCAGGTCATTTGCATGGACGGCATCCGCAATTTCATCTAGGCGATCGACCAATTCGGCGGTAAGGTTCAACTCTACGCCGGCATATCCGATAGCGCGAATCGAACGGAAGGTTTCGTCAATACGCCCGCCCCAAGCCGACGGGGGATCCACGAGCAGGAAGCTGAGGCGATCCATGGAATCAAATCCCTTCGAATACACGCACGGTATCGACCGGTTTCTGATGTTCAGACGGACTCCGCCGCTCATTTATACGTGACCCCGACAATATAGACTGTTGCCTGAAGCGCTTCACAGGTATTTCTTAGTTGAAATCCGAACCACCCTCAAAAGTCAGGAATCCCCATGGAAACTGACCTCGGCATACTCTCGCTTGTGCCGCCGGTCCTGGCCATAGCGCTGGCCTTCATCACCCGGAACGCCTTGTATTCCCTGGCGGCGGCCTGTCTGGTGGGCGTCCTGATCTCGGGTCAGGGTCCTCTCGGATTCTCCCAACTGATGATCAACGCGATCGGCAACACCAGTTTCTCCTGGGTGTTCCTACTCGAGGTCTGCATCGGCATCATGATCGCCTTCTTCATCCGAACCGGCGCCATCCAGACCTTTACGCAGTTCGTGGCCTATCGAAATCTGTCGCGCAAGGGCGTGCAGCTCTGGACCTGGGTGCTGGGCATGTTTGTCTTCTTCAGCGACTATTTCAGTCCGCTCTTCGTCGGAACCACGATGCGCAACCTGGCCGACCGGGCAAGGATTTCCAGGGAGAAGCTGGCCTATATCGCCGACTCCACGTCCGCCCCGGTCATCGTCCTCCTCCCTTTCACGGGCTGGGCGATCTATATCTCCGGACTGACTATCGGTATGGGGCCCATTGCCGATGCCGGCGATGCGCTGAACGCATTCATCCATTCCATTCCATACAATATCTACGCCCTAACGGCAGTCATGCTGGTTGGTTTGTTCGCGGGCGGAGTGATCCCCGAATTCGGTCCCATGAAGAGAGCGGAACGCAGGGCCATGGACGAAGGGAAAGTGCTCAGAGACGGCGCAGTTCCGCTCATTGGACGGGAACTGACCGACACCGCCATGTTCCCGGGCATAAAACCGCGCCTGTTTCTGAACTTCACCTTGCCCGTCATCCTGATTATCGTCATCGTCCTCGGCTCGTTTATGCTGACGGGTTCAGCAAAGACGCTGGAAGCCTATCTCGCTGTCGTTGTTTTTCTCGGCGTATCGATTCGCATCCAGGGTATCCAGTTGAACGATATCATGGAGACGGCAATGACGGGCATCAAGGGAATCATGCCGGCTGTCATGATCCTGGCTTTTGCTTATACCATAAACCAGCTGAGCAAGGACCTCGGCACGGCAGAGTACATGGTATCGATTTCGCGGGACTTTCTGACGCCGTCCATGCTTCCCCTGTGCGCCTACGTGCTGGCGGCCGTGATGGCCTTTTCCACAGGCACGTCCTGGGGCACCTTTGCCATCATGCTACCGATTGCGGTCCCCGTTGCCCTGATTCACTCGGGGGACGTGTTGACCGACCTGGTATACGCTACCATAGCGGCCGTGGCAGGAGGCGGGGTATTCGGCGATCACTGCTCGCCGCTTTCCGATACCTCGATTCTTGCGTCAACCGGGGCGGCGTCGGACCATATCGATCACGTGAGAACCCAGATCCCCTACGCGTTGATCGCCGCCGTGCTGACGGGATTCGTATATCTCTTCATGGGTCTGACCGTTTGGGCCTGATCGTCTGAGTCTAATCGCGGGGTCTGGCAGCTGGGACCTGGCCACCGTGTCCGAACCGGATCTACGCATCGCACGTTTTTTCTACGCGGAGGAATTGACGTATGCAGTTCATCATGTTTACCAAGCATCTCGAGGGGCTTACGCTGTCGGAATACGCGGAGAAACTGAAGAGCGTCGGGGTTTCCGGCGCCGACCTCTGTGCACGCGACGGCTATCCGGTGAATCCGGACAACATAGACCGCGCCCTGCCGGAAGCCGTGCGCGTGTTGTCTGAAGAAGGCCTGTCCATACCCCTGGTTACCGCACCGGGTGATTTCCACACGACGACGCTCGATTACGCGGAGCGCTACTACCAGGCCTGCGGGGAAAACGGGGTGAAACACATCAAGTTGGGATACTGGCACTGGTCTCCCGGATCGGATTACTGGGCGCAACTGGACCGGGTGCGGAAGGAGCTGGAAGGGTTTCAGCGCCTGTCAGAAAAAACCGGCGTCAAGACCGTCGTGCATAACCATTCGGGTCACTCCATGGGTCTGAACTCGTCAGCCGTCATGCGCGTTGTGCAGGGCTTCGACCCTCGTCACGTCGGCGTGTTCGCAGACGTGGGACACCTGTCCATCTGCGGAGAACCGATTGACATGGCCCTCAACATCGTTCGGGAATATCTGGCCGTCATGTCCTTCAAGGACCTGAAGCGGGTGCAGCAGGTTCGGAACGGAGAGAAGCGATGGGAGGTAGACGTGGTTCGCCTGGGTACGGGCTTCGGAGACTGGAAGACGACGCTGTCCACGCTGGAGGCTCAGGGGTTCGACGGACCCGTCAGCATGCACAGCGAATACGCGGGAGAACCTGTGGACACGGTCGTGGACCTCGCCCGGACCGACCTGCGTTTCATTCGGAACCTGATGGAAGCGCTTTAGGCGCGCCTCTGTGCGGAAAGATCCGGAGCAGATGAACTTTGCGCAAGTCTGTTCAAATCCGAATGAGCAACCTCAAACCGCATGCTGCGGCCAAGGCCGGCATCTACCCATGCCAGATCTGATTCCAGGCTTGCATCCAGTCCTGGCCCTCGCTGACGACAGTCAGGCTATCAGGAAACGATATGCCCGGTCTCCCCTTGTAGTGCGCCGCGTTGTCCACAGTGTCCAATTCGATTGTGATCCTCGTAGGCGACGCCGGTACGTAGGGTTTGATGTCCTGGGTGTCCGCCAGCGCCCGCCGGGTTCCTTCCTCGATCATCTGCCTCGCGCGGACCGGGGGGATCTGCCTTGCCGAGTATCTTGAAAGGCCTCGTTTTACGGCAACGGTCGGCAGCCTTTCTCCCAGCAGTTCCCGGGATTCCCGGCACACGGCCTCATCACCGGTGACCAGCAGCACGGGACAGTCGTAGTGTCCGCAAAGGGCGGCGTTGATGCCGACTTCGCCCACTTCGTCTTCGTTGAATCGCAGGCTGCGCCAGCCCGTCGTCGAAATCGTATGATACATGACGCCGTCCGGCGTGTTTGCCCGGGCGTGCATGCCGACGAAGATCGCGGCGTCGCAACCCGTCTCGAACATCTCCGTATAACGCGACCACGGGTGCCCGGCAACCCATTCGCAATCCGAATCGAGCAACTCGGGTACCAGCGAATTGAAGTTCCAGTCCCTGCCGGCACCGTGGCAGTCCACCACTACGATTTCCTTCGCGCCAGCCGCCCGGGCGCCCCGGACGGCTGCGTTGATCTCCTCGGTATACAGCCGGCGACCCTCCTCGTACATGGGCTTTCCACCCGTGACCTGATCCCATGCTATGATGCCACTCACGCCTTCCATGTCCGTCATGACCAGTATGCGCATGGCGCTACCTCTCCCTGTCAGGTTTCGCAGTGGGCGGGACCGCCGGCGCATTGTCCCGGCAATAGCCGTCACGCGAACAGGGGCCATTCGGAAATCGGGACGATACCCGCTTCCTCGGCCCGAGCGTACAGGTCCCGGATCGCTGCTTTCCCTTCCTTGCCGTACTGCAGTGAATACCTGTTAACGTAAAGATCGATATGCTGCTGCATAACCGATTCATCCATCTCCTGAGCGTGCTGCCGGATATAGGGCCTTACCTCGGCCGGATGCGCGTACGCATACTCGATGCTCGAACGAATCGCCCGGTCAAGGCGCGCGTGCATCGCGCCGCCCAGGCTCCGTTGCGCGATAATACCTCCCAACGGGATCGGGTGTCCCGTTTCCCGCTCCCACCATGCGCCGAGGTCGATCACCTGAGACAAACCGTATTCCGCAAATGTGAAACGGCTTTCGTGTATGATCAGGCCGGCGTCTGCCTCTCCGCGTGCGCAGGCCGGCATGATTTCGTCGAAAGGCAGATAGACCAATTGATCCAGGGACGGATCGAAGAGTCTCAACAGCAGCGCGGCGGTGGTCAGGCGGCCGGGCAATGCGATCTTCCTGCCTTTCAGCCTGTCCGGCGTGCAGGGTTCCCGCGCAACCACCAGCGGCCCGCACCCCCTGCCCAGGGCCCCGCCCGCATGGAGCAGGACATAATGATCCCGAAGATGCCCCAGGGCATGGAAAGAGATCTTTGTCAGATTCAACCTGTGCTGAAACGCCAGCGTATTCAGCGTCTCGATGTCTTCAAGCACTTCCTGACAACGAGGCGCGTCCGGAATGCGACCCTGGATCATGGCGCAGAAGATGAACGTATCGTTGGGGCAGGGCGAATACCCGAGGGATAGGGGGGTCATGTTCCTGCCTCTTCCTGCTTGAAATCCGAAGGGAACCGGGTGGGCCCGCGCCGCAGGGCAGGCATCAGCGGATCCCGGACTCGGCGATCAGCTCGACCGCGTGCTGGCAACGCCTGATCGCCAGCGACAGATCCCACCGGGACATGTCCCGGTCTACCACGTGGTTGCTGATGCCACGTATCTCCACAAAGGGGAAATCGTTGGCTGCGGCAACGTGGGCAGCCGCCGCACCTTCCATGTTCTCACAGAGGCCGGCGCAACGTGCCGCCAGCCTATCACCGACCGACTGCACGCCGCTGCACTGCTGTACCGTAACGAAGGGACCGGCTGCGATCTCGCAAGCCCGTTCCCCTTTCATCCCGGTTTTCAGAAGCCCTTGAATCGCCGCGACCCGCACAGTGTCGAGTGGAATCCTGTTGTACAGCGGCCCCTTGAACAGACCACTGCGGAGGTCTGTTCGCGCAGGCAACAAGGGGAAGCCCATTTCTTTCAAGTCCATCCAGCCTTCTGGCGTCAGGACGCCCGTATCCCCATAGCATTCCTCCGTGGCGATAGCGAGATCTCCGATTTCCAGCCCTGTGTGCGTATAAGCGCCGCCTGCGCCAAATTGCAGGATCACGGCGGGTTCATGGCGGGTCAGGGCAAGGGTCAGCGCCATGGCCGTATTGACCTGTCCCACGCCGGCCTCGATCAGCAGTACCGTTTTACCGAATAGTGAACCCCGGTGCCAGGGACGACCCAGGCAATGGACCGTCTCTGCATGCGCCATCCTTGCCCGGACCCGTTCCTGTTCCATCTCCGTCGCGGTTATGAGCAGAAAATCCAGTTCCATACACGTGGCAAGCCTGTGTTCATTCAATTTCGATCCGCCTGCCGGCTTAACAGTACGCCTAAGCCTTGCTGGGACATGAAGAATTGCGGGCACGTTGCCCTTTACCGGGATTCGGCCGCCGAGTCCGCGTTCAGCAGGCCACCCTGCCTGAGCAAAGCCGTCGTGGTGGGTTCCCGTCCCCGGAAGTCCCTGAAGATGTCCATGGGATGGCGGCTGCCGCCGAGCGCGAGGATGGTATCCCGAAAGCGCCTGCCCAGGCGACGCACTTCGCCGTCGTCTTCCAAACCGGCTTCTTCGAAGGCGGAGAAGGCATCCGCGCTGAGTACTTCCGACCACTTGTAGCTGTAGTACCCCGCCGCGTAACCACCGGCGAAAATATGGGAGAAGGAACAGAAGAAACGGTCTTCTTCCAACGCCGGCAGAATCAGGGTCTCCGCGTCGATCCGCCGCTGCACATCCAGGATGGTCTCAGGTTCGGCGGGGTCGAATTGCTGATGCAGTTCCATGTCGAGCAGACCGAAATTGACCTGTCTGAGCGTGTTGCTGCCTTCCCTGAAAGTCCGGGCGCCAAGCAGGCAGTCGATGATGTCCTCCGGAAGCGATTCGCCGGTCTCGAAATGACGTGCGAGGGCTGTGAGCGTACCCCGGTCATAACACCAGTTCTCCATGAACTGGCTGGCGATCTCCACCGCGTCCCATTCCACGTTGGATATGCCGGAGGCCATGCCGAAATCGATGGCGGTCAGCATGTGCTGAAGCGCATGCCCGAATTCGTGAAAAAGGGTTTCCACTTCCCGAAACGTCATGAGAGAGGGTTTGCCGCCGACGGGCTTGCCCTGATTGCAGATCATGTAGGCCACGGGGAGCCGGACGGCCTGATCATCGGTGGCCATTACGGCACTCCGTCCAACGAGCGTATCCATCCACGCGCCACCCTGTTTCTCTGCCGGACGGCTGTACGGGTCCAGATAGAAGCCGGCAACAGGTTCGTCCCGATCGTTGTATACTCGGAAGAACTGAACGTCTTCGTGCCACAGCGCCACCTCGTCGGTTGCCTCCTCAAGACGCACACCGAAAAGACGTTCCGTCAGTTCGAAGAGTCCACGCAGTACCCTTGGCAGGGGGAAATAGGGTCTTAGTTCCTCTTCCTTGAGGGCATAACGCTTCTCTCGAAGGCGTTCCGACCAGTAGGGGACATCCCAGTGCTTCAATTCGTCTTCGTCGACGCCGGCCAGCTCCTTCAGCGCTGCCATGTCCCGTTCCGCCGCGCCGCGGCTTGCCGTGCGCAATTCGTTGAGCAGGGTCCGCACCGAGCCCGCGTCGTTCGCCATCTTGCGGCTCAGACTGAGCTCGGCGAAGGTATCAAACCCGAGCAATCGAGCCTTGTCGATTCGCAGCGACATGATCTCTTTGGCGACGTCGGTGTTGTCCCACTGGCCGTCCGACGCCTTGGAAACGAAGGCGCGGTACATTTTCTCGCGCAGGTCCCGGCGCGTGCTGTGCTGCATAAAGGGCATGAAACTTGGATAGTCCAGCGTAATCACCCAGGGTCCGTTCCCTGCAGTGGCCTGGTCGTGTCCCTCCTGCCGGGCCGTATCCGCGCTCAGTTCAAGCAGTGTTTCGGGAAGACCATCGACTTCTTCGGATTTGGTGAGTGTAATCTTGAAGGCCTTGGTGGCGTCCAGGACGTTGTTGGAGAACTTCGTGCTCAGTTCCGCAAGCCGCTGGCTGATCTCGTTGTACCGGTCCCGGTCCGCGTCATCAAGACCCACGCCATTTAATTCGGCTTCGCGAATGGCCGACTCGAGTATCCGCTTCTGGGCAGGGGCAAAACCCCGCGCTTCTACGCTGTCCCGCAACGCGCAGAAAGCCCGGTAAAGGGGGATGCTCTGGCCGATCCGATTACCGAATTTCACCACTTCCGCAAGCAGAGGATCGTAGATCGCCCGCAATTCGGGTGAGTTCTTCACTCCGTGGAGGTGGGACACGATGCCCCACGTGCGGCTCAGGTCGTCCTCGATTTCCTCAAGAGGGTCCATCAACTCAGACCAAGTGTTCGGCGTCGTCTCCTCAAGCCGGACCACGGCCTGCTCGCAACGTGCCAGTATGGCGTGGATACCCGGCTCGATCTGGTGGATCCCGATCTGGTCGAAGGGAGGAAGGTCGTCCCAGTTCAGCAGCGGATTGCTTTCCATGCTTGATCGCCTTGCCTTTGTTGGTGTGCGCATGTATCTTGCGTATGATTCAGGACTTATGTATGACTCTGATACATAGCAACTTACTATATGCGCCCGTTGGAATCAACTCATCATTTCCTCAGGATTCAGGACGTAAGACGTGACCGAGAGACGATTCAAGCGAAGGTTGCAGCGTTACCCCGCCGTACATGATTTGCGGCGCCTGACGCGAAAGAGACTGCCCCACATTGCCTGGGAATATCTCGACTGCGGCACGGGCGATGAACGCGCGGTGGCCAGAAACCTGGAACGCATGGCCGAAGTCACGCTCGCTCCGGTTTTCATGCAGGGCGAACTGCAACCCGATCTAACCACAACGCTGTTCGGACGGACCTACAGCGTGCCTTTTGGCGCGGCCCCGGTGGGTTTGACCGGCCTCATGTGGCCCCGGGCAGAGCTCATTCTGGCGGCTTCGGCCGCGAAGTATCGCTTCCCCTACTGCCTGAGTACGGTGGCCACCCAGTCCCCGGAGTCCGTCGGACCCGTCGTGGAAGACATGGGCTGGTTTCAGCTCTATCCTCCCCGTCGAAGGCCGTTGCGTGACGATCTGCTCCGCCGTGCGATGGACGCAGGCTTCCATACGCTTGTCGTGACGGCGGACGTTCCCGTGGGCAGTCGCAGGGAACGAACCAGCCGGGCCGGCCTCGAGACGCCACCCCGGATTACCGCACGATTCATCTACGAGGCGCTGAAACATCCCGTCTGGACGATCCAGACCCTGCGCGCGGGTCTGCCGCGCCTGCGGTCTCTAGAAAAGTATGCCGAGTCGAAACAGCTCGGCGAGGTGGCAAGCTACGTTGGCCGGGAACTGGGCGGCACCCTCACATGGGACTACATCAAAGAGGTCCGGGATTTATGGGACGGACCGGTCGTTGTGAAGGGTATTCTCCATCCCGCTGATGCGGAGCGGGCGATAGAGGCCGGTGTGGACGGCATCCAGGTCTCGAACCACGGCGCCCGTCAGTTCGACGGGACCCTTGCCGCCATTGACGCGCTGCCTCCCATCGTCCGCCAGGTCGGGGGACGCGCGCGCATTCTGTTCGACAGCGGTGTACGTACCGGACTGGACATCATCAGGGCCTTGTCCCTGGGCGCCGACTTCGTGCTGCTTGGCCGTGCCTTCATCTACGGTGTGGGGGCCTTCGGCAGATATGGCGGCGATCATGCCTTCGAAATCCTGAAGGCCGACCTTGAAGTCAACATGGCCAACCTGGGATGCGCCCGCGTGGACGACATTCCATCCCCTGTTTATCTCGAGGCCGGGCAGACAGCCGTTTCGCAGTAAACGACGACTGCGCTCCCCGGCCTTGTTGCCCTGCTTCGTTTGAACCGGACCAGTGCGCTACCGGTCAACCGGCTGCTTTTGCATACGAAACCCGTTCCGTTTTGCGTTCATAAAGCAGGCTGCAGCCTCGCAAACCGATAGAGCAGACCGTTCCGATCACCGCCAGCAACAACATCCCGCCCAGCTCGAAGAGGTATCCCGTCACCAGGCT
The DNA here is from genome assembly GCA_965200485.1 of bacterium. Classification (GTDB taxonomy): domain Bacteria; phylum JAAXHH01; class JAAXHH01; order JAAXHH01; family JAAXHH01; genus JAAXHH01. Next base: position 416,335 of record CBDAUD010000002.1, on the reverse strand, counting down.
GGCGGAACTCGCCGCCAGCGCGATGAACATCTCATTGACGCCCTGGATACGGCCCCGCTCCAGCGGTGCGAGCGCATTGGACAACAGGGAGGAGCCGGCGATAAAGCAGAAGTTCCAGCCCAAACCGAGCAGGAAGAGCGCGACCGCCAACGGAACGAAACGGGGTGAAATCGGCGCGATCACACAGGAGAGGACGAGTATGATCACGCCCCACTTCACGACGGCGTGCTGTCCCCATCGCATGATCAGGCGCCCGGTGATGCCCGAAACACCGAACATGCCGATGGCGTGCGCCATGATAACCCAGGAAATGAGCCAGATTCCGTGGTTGTGCTGGTTCATGTGAAGCGGGGTGATCACCATGAGCAGCGTCATAACGAACTGTCCTAGGACCATGGCCGCGATCCCGTAACGGACGTGCACGTTACGAAGAATCTCGCGCATCGGACGGGTTGTTTCCTCGTCGATTTTGCCTATTTCGGATGCGGTGGAAGATTTGAGCTGCCGGGCAAGGTCCAGCGGGTCCGGACGAACCAGGAACAGTGTAAGCAGGATCGCCACCAGACTCAGACCCGCACCGATGGCAAAGGGTCCCGACATGGGCGGATAACCGTACTGGGCAATCCATTGTCCTGCGGGCGCCACCATCAGGCCGCCGGCGATGGCGCTGAAGGTGCCCGCTGAAACGATCCGCCCGATGATCCGAGCACGTTCAGCTTCGGGATAGATTTCAGCGCCGATGAAACGCGCCTGCTCGCCCGAACTGCGCGCCATGCCTGCGAAGAACGACGAGAAGCAGAAGCCCGCAAAGGAATGGAATGCCACGCTGAGGAAACTCGTCACTGCTGCGATCAGGGAAGACAGGTACCCGGCCGTCAGTCCGACTCTGCGACCCAGTCGATCCATGATCCAGCCGAAGGGGAAGGCGCTGATCGAACGGGCCAGGAAGGCGATGGTCATGGGTACGCCCGTCATGCGGTCGCTGTCGGACAATTGCGCCGCGAGGATGGGCACCACGGTGAAGGCCGCGACCTGGGTTGCGCCGAACAGGGCCTGCGTGACGAACAGTGTGTGGGTGATCCGGCTGCGCACCGACTGAAGCCGTTCCGGTTCCATTTTACTCCCGCGGCTCCGCCTCAAATGACTTCCAGCTGATCCCGCGACGGCAGCGCGGGAAATGGCGCACCCGGAGGAGCCTGGTACCAGTAGGCCACCGACGCGATATCATCCTGGAGCGGCAAGTAGGGACCGCCCTGCGTCCAACCGAGTCGCTGCCGCCAGCCCAACGCCTGGATCGTTACCCGGAGATCTTCGTCGAAACGAACCGGATCGGACACGTGCCACCGGTACAGGCCGAACCGCTGCTGGGACTTGTACAGCCCGTCGGGCCGAATGACCTGGGGCATTCCTGCGTAGGGGGTGTTGTATTCGATGTACCGACCCTCGACATCGAAGTTGTACGAACCGCAAAAATAATCCTCGGTGCCGGTTCCGCAGATCGTCGGGAACGCATCGTCCCCGTCGATATAGAACTTGATCTCGCCCTCGCCCCACCAGCCGTTGTTGTTGGATCCCCAGGCCATGTACGTGCCGACGTAGTGCCCGTGTCCCTTTACCCCGTCCAGGATGGTGTACACTTCCTTGTACGGAAGCGGATTTATACGCCGGAAGCTGGCATGGAAGTACCCGATATCATCGGGTACTTCGGTGAGCGTATAGTCGATCTGGTAATACACCCGCATTTTATCATCGGCGATGTTTTCGAGTGTGATACGGCATCGTTTCCGGAATGGCATCTCCCAGTAGCAGTTGAAGGCGCTTCCCGGGTTCACGCAGACGGCAAGCGAGGACACCTGGGCGTATTCACCCCAGCCGCAGGCGAAAAAATCGCCCACGGGACATTCCACTGCGGGATGCTCCGCGTCGTCCCAGTAAATCCGGAGGATGGTAAAACGCCAGTGGCCCGTTGGCGTCATCCATATGTGCTGCAGGGCGCCCGGTCCGTCTATGTCCGCAATCGTGCGGGTTTCTCCCGCTTCGATGTCGATAGAAGGGGAAACTTTCCATCCCCGGCCCAGGTATCGAGCGTGTACCGCGCCGTTTCCCTCGGTGGCCATGCCGCCCCGGCCCTTGCCACCATCCATGTTTTCCGGCGATATGGAACGCGTCCGGGCGCGCGACAAACGCGGCAGGTTACCCATGTCCATGCCCAGTCCGTTGAACATATCCGCTTCTCCTCCTGATCATTCCTCTTTATCATGTGATTTCCGGTTCACTATTATACCAACGGGCCGGGGTTGCGCACAGGTCTTTTTGGGGCGCATAGTCGACAGAACCGCCGAACGACAAAGGACGGTAGAAAGATTCCACGCGACGTGCTGTACTACATCGCCGATCCCATGTGCTCCTGGTGCTGGGGGTTCAGTCCCGTACTGGCGGCGGTTTCGGACGTGTTGCCTGATGACATACCGATTCGCTACGTCATGGGCGGCCTGGCGCGGGATTCGGAAGAACCCATGCCCGAGGAAACCCGATCCTATGTGCAATCCCAGTGGCGGCTGGTAGCAGAACGGACCGGGGCGGCGTTCAACTGGGATTTCTGGACGGCATGTGAACCGAGGCGATCAACCTATCCGGCCTGCAGGTCGGTAATCGCCGCCGGGATGCAGACGCCGGAAGCATCCGAGGCCATGTTTCAAGCCATCCAGCACGCCTACTACCTGGCGGCCCGCAACCCGTCGGACACGGAAACCCTCATACAGCTTGCCGGGGAGTTGAACCTGGATACGCGGCGTTTCTCCGAAGACCTCGCTTCGCCTCGAGTCGACGCGCTCCTTCGCGAGGATTTCGCGCTGCGCCGATCCCTCCACGCCGACAAGTTTCCCACCATGATCCTGGAATACGACGAGAACCTGTTGTGGCTGGCTTACGGCTTCGAAGAAGAAGACCTGGTGGTGGACTTGCTGACTTCCGCGCTGCTGTCCTGAGCGCAGTCCACACGGTCATCCGGCGAAGCGCTAACCGTACCCGGCATCGCACCGGTCCACACCGAGTGCTACATGCCTTCGACCCTGGGATCAATCCAGATATACACGAAATCGACCACGATATTGGCACAGACCACCATCGCGGCCGAGAAAAGTACGACGCCCATGATCATCGGTACATCGAGACTGAAGACCGACTGCAGGGCCAGCACACCCAGGCCGGGCAGTGCGAATACGTTCTCGGTGAACACGACACCGCCCATGAGCGCGGCCATGTCAAGGCCCAGGACGGTAATGACGGGAATAACCGCGTTCCGCAGTCCGTGTTTAAATAGCACGATGTACTCCGGAATGCCCTTGGCGCGGGCAACGCGCATGTAATCGGCGTTCAGCACCTCCACCATGTTCGCATGGACGAGCCGTGCGTAGTATCCCGTGATGACCAGGGCGAGGGTCGTTGCGGGGAGGACGAGGTGCGTCCAGTCCGTCCAGCCACCCACTGGAAACAGGCCGGAACGGTAAGCCAGATAGTACTGCAACATGCGGGCCAGCCAGAAGACCGGCAGCGAAATGGCGACCAGCGATACGGTCAACACGATCCGGTCTACAGCCCGGCCCCGGTACTTCGCCGTCAGGACGCCCAGGGGAACGCTCATCAGCATCCACAGGAACATCGCGCTCAACGCCAGGGCGAACGTGACGGGGAAACGCAGCAGAATGGCGTCAAGCACCCGCTCGCCGGTCACCAGGGACGTGCCCAGGTCGCCCTGCAGCAGGTTTCCGATGTAGCGGCCGTACTGCACAATCAAGGGATCGTCGAAGCCGAGTTCCGTGCGGATCCTCTCGATCGTCTCGGCGTCTGCATTGGCCCCTGCGTAGACCCTGACCGGATCGGCCGGCACCGCGTGAACGATCAGGAAGGTGATGACCGTGGTGCCCCACAATACGACAACCGCCCAACCCAGTCGGCGCAGCATCCTGTTCAGCATGGTGGTTTCCCGTAGCGGTTTCCGCCGTGATGCATCATTCGATCCACATGAGTTCGTACCGGATGGGCCAAACGGGATTGAGTTTCAACCCTTTCAGCCAGGGTTGCCGGAGCAGGTACATCTGCGGGTAGTACAGAAATACCCAGGGGGCGTCTTCCACGACCAGCCGTTCGGCCTCGCGGTAGAGCGCCAGGCGGTGATCCTGATCCGTGCTAGTCGCGGCTTCGTCGAGCAGCGCATTGACCTGTTCGTTGTCGTAAAACGCTACGTTGGTGCTGTTTACCTCGGTAATCCGATTGCCGTTGAGCAGCACGTCGAGGAAATTGCTGGGATCCGGGTAGTCTTGGTACCAGCCAAAGGTGGAAAAGGGCACCGCACCACGCCTGCCCGTCGCTTCGATCCGCGTGGGGCCGCTCACCGGCCTGATTTCCACCTTGATACCCACCTCCGCGAGATCCTGCTGCACCGCCTGTCCGATCTTGCCATCTATTCCGCTCTGGGACGTAATCATGAGCTCCGTGCTGAATCCGTTCGGATATCCAGCGTCGGCAAGCAATTTCCGCGCCTTGTCCGGATCGTAGTCGTATCCCGTGAGTTGTTCGTTGAACCCCGGCATGCCGGGCGGCAACACACCGCGCGCAAGTACACCGCGTTCGCTGATCAGACGCAAGATGCGTTCGCGGTCGATGGCATGGTTGACGGCCCTGCGCACATGAACACGATCAAACGGCGCCAATTCCGTGTTCATGGGAAGGTACTGGATGGCGTTCAGCGGTTGTTGCGCGACGCGCCCGCTCAGTACGGGATCGTTCATCACCCGAATGAAGTCCGCATCCGGTATACCCGTAGAAGTGACACTTGCAATATCCAGCTCGCCGCGCTCGAACATCATCATGTGCAGGGCTTCATCCCCGCCCACCATGAGCTCGACAGCCTGCAGCCGAACTTCGTGCGGCCGGTAATACCCCGGATTCTTCTCCAGCCTCAATCGCGTGCCCCGTCGCCAATCGGCCAGTGTAAAGGGTCCGCCGCCCACGGGATACCGACCGAATTCGTCCCCGTGTCGCGCCACTTCTTCGCGGGGCACGGCGTAGGCGAAGGGCATGGCAATACAGTATAGAAAAGGCAGGTCGGGATCACTCAGCTCTATCTCGAGCGTCTCCGCGTCCGGCGTACGCAGGCCGGAAACCCGATCGGACGAACCGTCCTGAAACGCCCGGGCTCCGACGATATTCCGATAGAACCCCTGTCCGGGAGACTTGACAGCAGGATTCAGAACCCGTTCGAGGGAATAGGCAAAATCCTCCGAGGTAATGGCTCGGCCGTTGGAGAACCGGATATCCTGACGCAATTTGAAGACAATGGTCCTCCCGTCCTCGGACACCCTCCACGAACGGGCATGCCATGGGATCAGATTCAGGTCATCGTCGTAGTCGATCAGACCGTGAAACAGCGTGCGTACAAGGGGCCAGCTCACTACGTCATAGGCAATGGCCGGATCGAGGGAACGGGGATCCGACGGTACGGCGATCCGGAGTGTGTTGTCATCCGGGTTGGGCCGCTCCAAACGTATGTCCCCGGCGCAGGAAACGGTGGCAAAAAAGACAGCGAGGGAAAAGACGACCAGCCAAACCGACAGCCAAACCGACGCCGACGCCGACGAACAATGCACGGTTACCGCGGGACAACGCGGCGCAACGGTCATCTCCCCTGTCCTTCCTTCACGTAGGGATCCAGTACCTCCTGCAGACCCTGGCCCAGCAGGTTGAATCCCACTACCGCGAGGATGATGCACAGGCCCGGAGCCACGGTGAGGTGTGGAGCAACGATGAAATACGGTTGCCCTTCCGCAATCATGGTCCCCCACGAAGGCGCGGGCGGCGGCACGCCGACGCCGAGATAGCTCAGCCCGGCATCAAGCAACACCGTGTTCGCCGTCGCCAGGGATCCGAGCACGATGATCAGGGGAAGGACGTTGGGGAGCAGGTGCCTAAACATGATGCGGAAATCCGAACAGCCCACCGCCCTGGATGACAGGACGAACTCACGCGTCTTCAGGATCAGGACCTGGCTCCGTATAGTCCGCGCTATCCAGGTCCAGCTGACGAGGCCGATGACGAGAAACACGCTGACCAATCCCCGTTTCAGCGTGATGTCCAGCACGTGCCAGTCCAGCGACTCGATGTGAAGGCGGATCACGCGTCCGTCCATCAGCCCGGCGAAAGCGATGGCCAGCAGCAGCCCGGGAATCGTTATCATCACGTCGGTGCAACGCATCAGCACCGTGTTGACCCAGCCGCCCCGATATCCCGCCAGCAATCCCACAACTACCCCCACACAGACTGCCGTCAGCATGGCCACGATGCCCACGAACAACGAAATGCGTGTCCCATGCACCAAGCGCGCCAGCATGTCCCTTCCGAGCTGGTCCGTGCCGAGTAGAAATCGCTCGCCGGGCGGAACGGGCAGTCCATTGGCATCCAGCCCATCGGCCAACTGCCGCATGGGATCCTTTATGTAACCCAATCCGGTGAGGGTCGGGGCAACCAGGGCCAGGAGCACCAGGAAAACCACCAGGCCGCCCCCTGCGCGGACCATGCCGTTCTTCAGCATGCGTCGCAGAAAGGGCACGGACGCCTGGTCGAACCGATCCGATTCGGCAACGACATCGGGTGATGAAATGACGGTCATGGCATCGTGAGGTTTTGTGTGATCTCGTGTCGTCGCAGGAGCGCGCTTGCGGTCGCGAAATACTCTGTCAATCAGGCGACCGCGGGGTATTCCAGGCAGAAGCCGCTCCTTGAACGGGACGAGTCTCCAATAGCACGGAGCAAATCCCAATAGAACCGTTGTTCAGCGCCGGTCAAACAGACCATGGGCGTATTGCTCCACAGATCGGCCAGACGCCGCCTGGTCGGCCGCGGCAACATGCGATAGTCCGATCTTCCGAAAACACCCGGTTGATTGAGCAGGGCATCGTCCGAAAGCGTGCCGCCCGTACCGACAAAAAGCAGGTCGTCCCGAAGGACGCCCCCCTTTGGTGCAATCAGTAAGTGACCGGTGGTGTTGCGGTCGGTCTTCAACGTGACGCTCACGTGCATGCGAGGCGCGGTTCCGGCCGCCGCGACGTACAGGCGGCGCAGGGGTGCGTTCAGCAGCGCCACGGCCTTTCGGCACATCTGGAAGAGACACCACCATGTATGCCACCTGCCATCTTCCGCCGACGAAATCAGACGAAGGTACACCGGTGCGCCGAAATCGGTGTTGCGGCTGGCTTCCTGCAACGCCGCGAATCCGGGATCGGTCCGGTGAAGTTCCGCGACAGGCACGCTGATGTCGTGGGAACGGACCGGCAGCGGTCCGGCTGTTCGCACGTCGACGCCGTTTTCCATCAGGCGGGCGGCGTCCGCAGCCAGGCCCCGGTAGGGCGAAAGGAAAAGCGCGTGCCGGGGCAGGTACGAGCGGAGCGCGTCCCGCGCAGGCTCCGTCGCCGCTGCGTTTGCGGGTGCGCCGCGCCGGAGGCCGCCGTTGGGACCGCTCTTCGTCCGAGCAAGCACTACACCGTCCCGACCTGCGATGTCATCCCCCAGGAGATCGAAGTCGCCCGGACTACCGATGACCAGTCCATCGATGCGTTTCACGCGGCCTCCTCGCCGACGGACGACAGACGGACGGGTTTTTCTAGCACGATGGATTGGTACACGGCCAAGAGGACTGCCATATGATCCCGCGCTTCCCTAACCGTGAAACGCGGCCTTGCGCTGGTGTCCAGCGCGTGGACCAGTTCTTCCAGCGCGACCCGGGTGAACTCAAGCCCGGTCGAGGTGAGCTGCGTCGGCGGACCGCTGTGCCACTGCATGGGATCCTCGTCTTCGACACTGAAATCGGCATCGACGATACGCGTTCTCAGATGGGTATCGATACCGGGGCGCTTTCCGTCTATCCGACCCGTGCCCTTCGTGCCGAAAAGAAAAGCGTGGTTCGGTCCCCCCGCGCCGTGAGAAGCGATGCCGTTCCTGCCGGCGGCTATGGTGGCCACCCGGCCCGAGCGGTCGACAAGAGACAGCGTTCCGAAATCGTCCGCACCATGCGCGGCGTGTTCCGGAAAGAAATACGCCCCGCCCTGGCCATATACTTCCACGATGGGATCGAAGCACGCCTGCACCAGCGCCACGGCATAGGCGCCGACCGTAAGGATTTCGCGCTTGATATCAGGAAACTTCCACCGGCCCGCCGGCAGAAAACCCGGTTTTTGCTGCGTACTCGAAATGGGTCTCGGAATGCCCTTGCCAAACAGGATGTCTACATGCATCCCCGTCAATGCCCCCAGGAATCCCGATTCGATCATCCGTTCACTTTGGCTGACAAGATCGTTGTAAACATAACTGGGAAGGATCGTTGTGACACCCGACCTTCCGGCGGCATCGACCACGGCGCGACACTCCTGCATGTTGGCGCCGATGTACTTGTCAATCCACAGGTGCTTCCCGGCCTCCGCCGCCAGCATGGCGATACGGGCGCGTCGTTCGATCTCGTGGCCGATGCTGACGATGTCGACGTCGGATCGCCGGACAGCCGTTTCAATTCCCTCATAATACGGTACGCCCAACTGCTCGGCCCAAGACCGGTTCAGCGGCTTTAGATAGGGATCGGTGTCCGCGTCGTCCGCTACCCCGACGATCCGGATTCGGGGATGTTCCACGAAGGCGGGCACAAAAGTGCTCTGGTGGCTGTGCCGGCTGAAGCTGACCAGCAGCATGCCGTACGTACGGTCGGCCATGGAAGCTCCGTTTGCGCGATGATGAATGCGAATATCCAAGATAAGACGACCCGTTTCAGGTGACAACAGAAACACGGGGCGAGCGTCGAACTTCGGGGTGCAGTGCCCTCTTCGGATGCATCCCGCGACGCGTATGGCTTAGCACGCGTTGCCTGGAAATCTGTCTGATAGCACCTCTGGATCGGCCCGTTCCTGTTTCCAATGGACAATCCGGGCATTTCGTGGTATTTTCAGGCGGCTTTGCGATGGACGGACCACGGTTGATTTGGCAAGTGTGCGAGGTTACACAGGCATTTCATCCCCTTCAAGCGTTGCGAGGAGCACTCGAACATGTTGGTCAAACTGGCGTTGCCCAAAGGAAGCCTGCAGGAATCCACGCTGGAATTGATGCGGAAGGCGGGTTTTCATTGCGCCGTCGGCAGCCGGTCCTATTCGCCCTGGGTGGACGACGAAGAGCTGGAGATCATGCTGATCCGTGCCCAGGAGATTGCCCGGTACGTCGACAGCGGGATTTTCGATGCCGGACTTACGGGCAGGGACTGGATCGTGGAAACCGGAGCGGATGTGATCGAAGTAGCGGAACTCGTCTACGCCAAGCATACCCGGAAACCGCTGCGGTGGGTGTTGGCCGTGCCGGAATCTTCGGACATTCGCAGTGTCCATGACCTGGAGGGGAAACGTATCGCAACCGAGGTCGTGAACATGACGGAGGCCTACTTGAACAAGCACGACGTGTGCGCTAAGGTGGAGTTCTCATGGGGCGCTACGGAGGCCAAGGCGCCCGACCTCGTGGATGCGATCGTGGAAATCACGGAGACCGGCGGATCACTCAGAGCCAACAAGCTGCGCATACTCGACACCCTGACGGAGTCCACGACCCGGTTCGTCGCGAACAGATCCAGTTGGGAAGACCCGGACAAGAGGCGCAAGATAGAGAATATGGCCCTGCTGCTTAAAGGCGCCATGCTGGCCGAGGAAATGGTCGGCCTCAAGATGAACGTTCGGCGTACCGATCTGGACGCCGTGGCCACCCTGCTTCCCGCACTGCAGAACCCTACCGTGTCCCCCCTGGCCGACCAGGACTGGGTGGCCATCGAAGTGATGATCGAGGAGCACACCATACGACAGTTGATCCCGGCGCTCAAGCGGGCCGGCGCCCAGGGCCTGGTGGAGTACCCGCTAAACAAGGTGATCCACTGAGCGATGGCTTCTTCCCGGCGCGACCCGCCTTCGGATTCTTCACCGGATGTCCCCGGGCGCGATGACGCCGCTCCCGGCGATGCCGGCGCCGGTACACCGCCCGTAAAGGCTGCGGTGCGGGCCATGGCCGGCTACAGTCTGGTCCATTCGGAATGTCCGGTCAAGCTCAATCAGAATGAATGCCCTTTCGACGTACCCGAAGGCCTCAAGCGGGAGATCGTCGACGAAGCCCTGGCGTGCAACTGGGGCAGATATCCGGATTTTGTTCCGCATGAGACCAAAACGGCCATCGGCGAGCGACATGGGTTGGCTCCCGAGCACATCCTTGTCGGCAATGGCTCGAACGAACTGATCCAGGCGGCGTATCAGGCCTCGGTCTCGCAGGGAGACCGGGTAGTCCTGCCCGCGCCGACCTTCACGCTGTACGCCCTGATGGCAAGGGTCGCGGGCGCCGAAGTCCGGACGGTCCTTCTTAAACGCGATATGCGTTTCGACGTCGGTCGGCTGTTGGAAGAAAGTGCCCACCCAGGCGTCAGGCTGGTGGTACTGTGCTCGCCGAACAATCCGACCGGCTCGATGATCGCGCCGGAAGAAACGGTCGCGATCGCCGAAGCGACCGAGGGCCTGGTGGTGGTGGACGAGGCCTACTTGGAGTTCGGCGGGGCGTCGTGTATCGATCTGCTCGGACATTATCCGAACGTGGTCGTCACACGCACCTTCTCCAAGGCGCTTGGCGCAGCGGGCCTTCGGCTGGGCTACCTGGCCGCCGATCCGGCCATAGCGCGAGAAATCGAGAAGGTTAAACTTCCGTACAACGTCAATCTCGTCTCCCTGATCGCAGCGCGGAAGTTGATCACCCGGGAAGCGCTGATCAAGGAACGAACATCGCTGGTCCGATCCGAAAGACAACGCGTCTATGAGGGCCTGAAGAACCTGCCCGGCATTCGGCCGTGGCCGTCTCATGCCAACTTCGTGCTATTCGAGGCGGAACGACCCGTACCGGAGATCTTCCAGCGGTTGATGGATCGCGGGGTACTCATCCGAGATGTCAGCCGCTATCCCATGCTGGAACGCGGCATGCGGGTGACGATCGGACAGCCGGAAGAGAACGACGCCTTTCTTGAGGCGCTGCGCGCTATACTGGGCAGATGAGGCTTTTGGGGGAGTTCAGGGCAGAAAACGATCCCGCTCTTGAGGCGCGGGTATGCGACACGCTTCGTGTTTGCCGAACCAGCGGTACCGGTTCCGCGCCACGACCCGGTAGACGAAGTCACGAAGTGGTCGGGGGAAAACATACAACGGGAAGAGCAACTGCCATGGACCGCCCAGCCGTCGCAGGACCAGCAGAACGGCATTCGACTGCGCGTAGTGTTGACCTTTTTCCAGGAAAACAAAGGAACGGGGCTCGTTGGCCGAATCTTCCGGTCCGGGCTTTAGTCCGAGCAGGCGTTGCGCGGTTTCGCCCTGCAACGGCGCATATCGGAACCGACCCCTGCTATCTGCCCACAACATGAAGTCAATAAATCGGTTGCACAGGCCGCACTGACCATCAAAAAAGAGGATCGGGTCGTGGCGGCCGGTCTGACCCTTCTGATCCGGTCGCTCCACTCCGCCGTGTGCCGAGTCACTCATCGCCAAGCGTTCTTCACCGGGCTGTTTTCCTGATGGCACGGCTCGTCGCCGATCGTCACCGAGCCCAAGTCTTGTTTTCGAGAACCGACTGGTTTTCGTAGATCGAACCCCCGCGTTCGGGTCCCGGATAGGGCATGCGAACGGGCAGATCGGCCATACGGGGTACATGGGTCGGTTCCCCCCGGAGCAGATTGTCGTTGAATACGTCCCACTCCCCGGCCCCGGTGAGCGGCCATGCGTCCGCCGCACACATCTGAAACAGGAGCAGGCGCCTGGGAGCGCCGGAATAATTGGGCGCCGAGCCGTGCAGCGTGCGAACGTGATGGATCGAGATCCCGCCCGCGGGCACTTCGAGCGCCACCACGTTCTCCGGGGTGAAGTCGGGCTCGGTCACCGCTCCGCAGAACCGTCCATGCTGGTGGTGGTCGTAGGTAGGCCCCTTGTGGGAGCCGGGAACGACCAGCAGTGCGCCGTTGGCCTCGTTCATTTCGTCGATGCACACGCCAACGGCGAGAATATCGTCGTTCGTGTGCGGGTAGAAAGCCCAGTCCTGGTGCCATTCCACCGGGCTGCCGTAGTCCGCGGACTTCATGTTGAGCTTGTTGCCGTTGGTCCGAATGCCATCGCCGACCAGTTGAGCAACGATGTTCAGGATGCCGTCGTGCCTTATGGTACGCATGTACACGTCGTGGTGTTCAATCGGGCTCTTCAGGCGGCGCACCTGCGGATCGTCCGACGTGTGACCGGGCTCTAGGTCGTAAAGGTCGGTGTGTTCCGTGATGTACCGCGCTTTCTCGACGAATTCGTCCGTAACCCGTTGCAGATCAGCGACCTCCGAATCCGAAAGCACGCTATGGACGGTGAGATAACCGTTCTCGCGGTAGAATTCAACCTGCTCCTGGGATAACATTTGGTCCTCCGTTCATGGGACTGGTCGCCTTCAACTGTACGACGCTTCATTCGGTCTCGGCAGTCGTTCTTCAACCGGCAACAAAGCCGGTCCTCCGCACCGGGGTTCGGCCAGATAGTAGTAGGCCGTGCTCGCGTAGTCGTTACTCAGCTTGTTCGCATGACCGTGTTCGATGGACAGGCGAAAGCTGTTTCGGAACCGGATCGGATCTTCGATATGATATCTGTAGACGGTGTTCTTGCCCTTGAACCGCCACTCGGGATTGCCGCTGTAGAGAATGATCCCGTGATAAGGCGCCTGATATTCCGTCGTAGGACAGTATGCGCAATGATACCAGTCCTCGGTACCCGTTCCGTGCAGCGAGGGCGGCCAGGCCACCCCGTCGATGAACATCATGTCGTCGCCTTCGCCGTACCAGTCGTTGGGGTTGCGCTGAAAACAGTCGATGTCCAGATGGGCTCCGCAGTAGATGCCGTCCCCCTCGACGTCACAGATGACGTAATTCTCCCTGTCGCTTCGATTCAGCCAGCGCGGATCGTTCCGATAGGCTTCCGCCCTGAGCCCCTCCTCAAAGGCCCAACCCTGCGTATCGGCTTCCCTGCGCCATTGTACATGAAAATACGCCTGATCCACCACCGCGTCAACGTTGGGGTACTTCTCATAGTCCAGATAGAAGTAATGCATATAACTGTTTTCGCCCTGGTTTTCCACTTCCACCACGGCCTGGTCCCGAAACGGCATGGGCCACCAGGAATTGAAGCCCTTTCCGTCCTGCGGGCTCATCTGCAACGGCGCGGTAATGAAATCCTTCCGCATACCATGGCCGAGACCGAAGAAATCGCCGATGGGACACTCCACGCTCGGTTCCGCGCTGCCGTCCCAGTACATACGCAGCACGATGCGCCGGCAGTAGTCCTCCGCGGGGAGTCCGAGCGTCATCCAGATATGCTTGATGCATCCCGGTCCATTGATCTCGCCGATCACGCGTTTTTCGCCGGCCTCGATGCGCCAGGCGTCGGTGTTCGCGCCGGTGGCGTCCCAACTCGAAATCCGGTGGCTTTCGTACGATCGCAGTGTGGGCAGCGATGCCAGGCTGGTCTGACCGATCATGGATGCTCCTTTTCTACTGGCCTACTACGCGCTGAAATGGACTGATGGATTTCAATGTTGTATCGAACTGTTTGATGTAGCTGGTTAACGCCACCCATCCCGCCTGCCCATCGTAGACGGGCTCCCGTCACCGGTGCCCAGGCTCCCGTCACCACATCGGCAGGCCCACCGTCACCAGGGCTTCCGCCACCTGTCCGAAGGGCTGTCCGCCCACGGTCAAATCCAGCGCCACCGGTTGCCTCCGGCAGCGCGTACCCGCCGGAACGTCCAGGATCAGACGAAATGCCTTCTGTTCCCGCGGTCCCAGGGACAGGACCGGCGTTTCGCTCCGCCAACCGTCGGGTCCGACGATTTGAAGGCGGGCGGTCCGATCCGTCGGGAAAGGGTTGAGCACCCACCCGGTGAATGCGATGGAGGTCCCTTCCGGCGCGTGGGCCCGGTATGGCGCCAGCTTGCCGCCCTGCGACTCGGCGCCGAAATGGGCAGCGTCATCATCCAGCAGCATGAGCGTGCGATGGACGTCGTCAAAGGACGCTGCCGCCCGGGCGATCTCGTCGAACCAATCGGCCGACGCGCGGTACGGTCGGGTATGGCCCGTGATGACCAGTTCGGGATCGAAGCGTTTCAGGTCTTCCAGAAACCTTTTGTAGCAGCCCAAGTCCAGCCCGTTTTTGTAAACGTGATTGGTGAACATGCGTGCGCCGGGTCGGTAGCCCACGCCACCCTCCGTGTCGAAGAAGGCCTGATCGCCGGTGTGGACCACGCGAGTACCGTCGATCTCCATACAGAGCATCGTGGCAAACCTGGTGTGGCCGGACATGGGATACAGCGTAATGGGGATATGCTCCCAGTGGATCGTCGCCCCGTTCGGGATGCGCCTGTCCACCTCGATCGGTTCATGCCAGAGGCAGGGCCGGTCGTATTTCGCCGGATGCTCCAGCAGGTCGCTGAACTGCTCACCCGCCAAAACCTCGGTCCCGAACAACCGCTGAAGCATGGGGATACCGTTGACATGGTCATCATGGAAATGGGAGACGAGCACCGCGTCGATCCGATCGATTCCGAAGCGCTTCCGGAGTCCGCTGATCCCGTGGAGGATCGGCCTTCTGTTGGACACGTGAGATTTGGCCGGCTGAAATCCGGTCTTCAGGTTGTAGCCGTAGTCGATGGACAGGACCTTGCCGGAATCGCTGAGCACGAAATGCGTCTCCGCGCCCGCGTACTTCGAGCGGTAGAGGTGGGGCAGAACCTCTTCTATATCGTCCTCTTCCGGATCCTCCAGCGGTTCGGCCACCCCGGGCTGTACTTCCTCGAGGCGCTTCAGGTTCGCCTTGAAAGCCGCGATGGCGCCGACCGGATCATCCACCGGTTCGCCCAGGCTCGGGAGCAGCCGGGTCGCGCCCGTGGCAAGCAGCCGACCGGCGGCATGGTACAGGTTCCACGCACCGGTGTAGTCGTTGTAGTTATACTGCAGAGGCGCGAGGCGGGTCGTCTTGCCCGTTCCGCAGATCACTTCGCCGACGAATCCGATGCGCCGGCCGCCGACGGCGACCACGTAACTGCTCGCGCCATTGGTCATGCCCGGCGTGGGCACGACTTCCCAGGACAGCCCGGCGATGGTGCGCGTCTCGTAATCCAACATCCAGTCGTCAACCGGCACGGGTCGGACGGGCGCGAAACGATCCCACCTGTTGTCGTAGGAGTTCCAGTGCTGCCTTTCCCGGAAGTGCTGCTCCGGGTCGACCAAATACGCCTGGTCCCAGTACGGACCGCATATCCTCGCCCCTTTCTCGTGCAGTCGAATGGCGCCGTCCGTGTGGTCGCGGAAATGGTGGGTGAGCAGGACGGTGACAGGCCTGCTCCCTGCGATCTCGTCGAGATGGTCCGCGGCCAGACCGGTACCCGCGTTGATCAGCACGACGCCCTCCGGACCTTCTACCGCGTACACGTAACAGCTGTCCTGGAGTCGGTAGACATGCGCTTGAATGCGTTCCCACGGGGAAGGCATGGGCGAGGCTCCTTCTGATCTTGCAGACGCAAACCGCACACCTGGTGCGCGGCTGCCATGCGTGTTGTCGACCGCATGCGTAAAAGGCTACCGTGCGTGTAATCGGCCGCAACAGGTATTATGCATGCGAACGAGCCGGCGGGCAACCCTTACCGGACGGCGCCCTTGCAGGCGCCCTTACAAATGTATTGTAATACGTCCCATAAAAGTATAAGTTCAATGCGGCAAGCGTTTTATTCCACCGGAATTCGTTTCGCCTCCGGATCTCTGCAGGGGCCTGATCGTGGCTGATGTAGAAACCCTATACGACCATTACTTCCTGGAATATGCCTCCTATGTCGTCAAGAACCGGGCCATTCCCGAGATCGACGACGGACTGAAGCCGGTTCAGCGCCGCATCCTCCATACCCTCTTCGAAATCGACGACGGGAAATACCACAAAGTCGCCAATGTCGTGGGCCAGACTATGCAATTCCATCCCCATGGCGACCAGTCGATTTTCGGCGCGCTCGTTTCTTTGGCGAACAAGGACCTGTTCATCGACAAGCAGGGCAATTTCGGGTCGGTGCTCACCGGTGGACAGGCCTCGGCCGCCCGATACATCGAATGCCGACTCACCCCGCTCGCCCGGGCGGTGCTCCAGAGCCCTGAAGTTACCGAATACGTGGATTCCTACGACGGACGCGCCCGGGAACCCGTGGTTTTCCCAGCCAAGATCCCAGTCGCGCTCATCCTGGGCGCCGAAGGCATGGCCGTCGGCATGTCCACCCGAATCCTCCCTCACAATCCGATCGAGGTCATGGAAGCCCAGGTATCCTGTCTGAAAGGGGAACCGTACCGGTTGTTTCCCGACTTCCCGACCGGGGGACCGATGGACGTCTCCACCTACGAAGACGGCAACGGACGCGTGTACACCCGGGCGCTGCTCTCACCCGGGGCGGATGGTCTGGTGCGGGTCCGGGCGCTGCCCTACGGAGAAACCACCGAAAGCCTGATGAGATCCATAGAGGAAGCCGCCCGGGCGAAGCGAATCCCGGTGACCGGACTGACCGACTATACCACCGATGACGTGGAGATCGAAATCCGAACGAACCGGGACGGCAAGATGGAGGACTTCCTCAAGGGGCTGTATGCGTTCACGTCCTGCGAAGTCGCCATAGACGCGAACCTGCTGGTCATCAGCGACGGCCAGCCCGCCGTATTGACCGTTACGGAAATCGTCCGCCACAGTACGCGCCGGTTGCTGGAGATACTCGAAGCCGAACTCAAGATCGAAGAAAGGGCGCTGCGCGGCCTGCTGCGGGACCGGAGGCTGGAGCAGGTCTTCATCGAGAACCGGATATACAAGGAGATCGAAGATATAGAAGATATGGACGGCGTATACACCGCCGTGCGGGAAGCTGTTGCGCGGTACAGTCCGATCTCCACCACGGGGCGGGCCCTGGATCGCGGGATGGATGAGTTGAACCAGGCCGCACCGGAAATCCAAGACGCCGCGCGCAGTCTGCTGACGACCATCTACCGAAGCCTGGCGTTTGAACAATACGGACCGAGCCGGGAGATGATCGCTCGCAACCTGGACACGTTGGGTCATGGTCCCATGCCCTACCGCCGTGTGATCCGGTCGCTGCTGGCTGCCATCCGCCACGAGCTGACCGCGCCCCGGCGGATGGCAGCGGTCGAGGACATCATCACGGTCGACGATCTGACGCGGGAAGATATAGACAAGCTGCTGGACATCCCGATTCGCCAGATCTCGAGATACGGCATCGACCAGGCGGAAGCCGGGATGCGCCAGATCGAAGGACGGCTCCGCGACGTGCTGCACCACCTCCACCACCTGACGGATTACGCCATCGATTTTCTGGAACAACTCATCCGGACCTACCGGGACGAATACCCCCGCCGGTCGGACGTCAAACCCTTCACGCCCGTGTCCCCGCGCGACGCCACGGCCCGCGATCTCGTGCTGCGTTACGACAAGGAAACGGGGTACATGGGCTACGCAATCCAAAGCGGCGATCCCCTCCTCAACGTCTCGCTGTACGACCGGGTCGTCATCGTCCGCGCCGGGGGCGTTGCCGGCGTCCACAACACCCTTGACAAAATGTACGTCGATCTCGATATACTGTACTGCGCCATGGAAGAATCCGGGCGGGTATTCACACTCGCGTACCAGGACCTGGAAGGCTTCGTCTGCGTCAAGCGCTGCCGCCTGGACCGGTGCCGGATCAACCAGCTCTACGAACTGGTACCGGGGGATTCTTCGCTCCTGGCGTTCACGCCGGAATCCAATCCGAAGATCGTACTGAAAGTCGTGGACCCTGTCACCCGGCGAGAGACCTTGGAACAGGTGAATCCCGACTCGTTTGCGGTTAGAAGCCACCGCGCAAGAGGGGAACGGATCGAGCGCACGGATGTCGCCGGGATCGAGTTTTTAATCGGGCAGGAACCGGAGGCCGGCCAGTACCGGGAAACGCCGGATGACCGGCGCTCGGAAGGACCGACCCAACCGGAAGCAGATACCTCGCGCCCTTGAAAGTTCTATTGTAGAGACAGATACCGCGGAATCGTCAGGTTCCGAATCACGACAGCCACCACTAACCAGGAAAGCGATGAAATTATGTCCTCGTGGAGATTGATGAGCTGGAACGTAAATGGCGTCAGGGCGGTGGTCAGGAAGGGGTTCCTGGACTGGTTCCATGAAGAAGCCCCGGACATCCTCTGTCTGCAGGAAACCAAGTCCCAGGAGTCCCAGCTGGACGCCAAGATAAGGGACGTGGCCGGTTATGAGAGTTACTGGGCGGCGGCGGAGAAGAAAGGGTACAGCGGCGTGGGGGTCTACACCCGGCACGCCCCGATCAGCGTAAGCAGGGGTTTTGGCGAAGATCGCTTCGACTCCGAAGGACGGACCCTGGTCTTGGAATATCCCGATTTTACCCTGTTCAACGTCTATTTTCCGAACGGCAAGCAGAACGCGCAGCGGCTGCAGTACAAAATGGACTTCTACGAAGCGATTCTGGCGCATTGGGAATCGCTCCGTGCAGATGGCAAGAGGCTGATCATCTGCGGAGACGTGAACACCGCACACAAGGAAATTGATCTGGCCCGTCCCAAGGAGAACGAGAAGATCTCGGGCTTCCTGCCCATGGAGCGCGCATGGATTGACAAGATCATGGACATGGGATACGTGGACACCTTCAGGCAGTTCGACGAGGGACCCGAAAAATACACGTGGTGGCATCTGATCTCACGAGCCCGGGACCGCAATGTTGGATGGCGCATCGATTATTTCTATGTGACCGAAGACTTGAAGTCCGCCGTCTCGAACGCCTGGATCGCGTCGGACGTCATGGGATCGGACCATTGCCCGGTCGGCATTGAAGTGGCGTTGGGTTGATGCGGCAACCCCGCAATCTAATTGACTTGCCCCTTGCCGTCTTCCCGACTGGTATACTGCTAGCCGATCGCCCGCCTCTTCGAAGGTAAATTCCGGCATCGAACAATTACTACACGAGAAAACTCGCTCTCATTCGACTGTATTGTCAGCATGGCGATCCAACCAGCGGATTTCACTTGGCCGATTTTTGGAGATTGGAAATCCAAATGAGCGAAACCGACAGCCAAAGAACACCTGGCGAACCTGAAATGACGCTAGCGGAGATCGGTCGATCGGTCAGGCGGATGCAGGATGATTTCTACTTTGGACAAAACAACGTAAGGGTAGTGTTAGGCCGCATGCACGAACGATTCGCAAATTCGGCCACCAAAGAAGATATCGCAAACATGAAAATCAGCATGATAAAGTGGTATATCGGGAGCACACTGGCGCTTGCGGGGATAGTCGTTGCCGCGTTCAGATGGATGTTGCAGTAGGTGACGCCTACGACCGATCTGTTGCCTATAACCAAGGCAAATGAGCAAGGCCGCCTATCGTCCGACCGCTTTTCGAATCGTGGAGGACAGGACTTCGGGCTCGTCCGTACCGATTCGGCAGGTCTTACCGTTCTTCATTTTCAACTCCACCGCATCCAAGCCTGAGACATTATAGAGCCAGCCGTGGGGGGTCAGTCGGATACCCCAGCCGTAGATCCAGGAATTTCTGACCGGCCGGCAGGTGTCGATCTGATCCAGTGGAAAACGCTTGCGGATCAAGCCGATGCCAAAGTGAATACGGATCTGCTCGGCGCCGACCTCGACCGTCAGATTCGCGAACAGGGCCAACACTACCGCGAGAATCCCCAGAATCAGCAGCGCGACAGCGCCTGTGCCGGCAAGCCAAACCGGAAGGACGCCCACCGGGATGACGGCAAACAGGGCGACGACGACAACAGCGCCGAACTGGGTGTGGCGATAGGTGTTCATCTCACATCTCCGCCGTACCTACAACCGTATCGGAAAACACCACATGCCCCCACATCTCGGGAACGTGCATGTTGATCACGCCCTGCGGTGACCACACCCAGTTGTCGCAGGGTACTTCCTCTTTCTTCAGATAACCGTCCTTGTAGCGCTCGAATTCCCATTCCACGCGCGAGAAGTTGACTCGCCAGCTGTTCCCGGGGCGGGGCGGGCAGTCGACTCCGGCGTATTCGGCCATGCTGGTCCAAGGGAAGGCGATTTCGGTAGACCAGCCCCGATCCACGTCATGGGAGCAGTTGACGGTCCCGTCGATGTGCACGGCGTGGCGCACCCCCTCGAAATCCCAGTCGTGGTCGGCCTTTCCGCCCTTGTCGTAGGGCTTCGGCAGATACAAGTCCCAGGCTGCGTTCAGCGGATTGATCTCGAATTCCATATAGTGATTCGTATCTCCGTCCGGATCGATGAATACCTCGAAGTCGTTGTCGAGACAGATGATGGAGTCCCGCTTGGTCAGCGTACCCCACACGTCCGGCTCCTCCATATCCGCCGCCACATAGAAGTACTCGTCGTCCCACAGCATCATGGCGCGCGTTCCGAAACGGGGGATGGGTTTGAGGTCACCTTCTATATCGACGAAGAGGTCGGTACGCGGAGCACGGATCCAGGACGGGTCGCTCAGCTTGCCGTCGATCGCGATCGGACCGCAAGCGCGATAACAGGTATATGTCTTGGGAATGATCCCGGGTGAAGGGGAGTTGGCCATGTGTGTTCGTTCCTTTTGGGGATGATTCAGATTGCGGGAGAGAAGCCCACCGCTAAAGGGTTGATGCGTTGTCTGTCGCCCGGAGATGAACTTTGCCGGCCGATGACCATCGAGTCGGGTCCGCATGCCTGAGTCAGGTCCGCATGCCTGAGTCAGGTCCGCATGCCCGATTGCGATTCGAATCCCAGCAATCGCTTCAGCGAGGTCGTCGCCCGGGCGACGACCTCGGGGCGGGCGAGTCTGAACTGGTCCTGCTGCGGCTTCATGAACGAGCGGCAGAAGAATCCCAGAAGAATCATCCGCTCCCGCTCAGTGCGATTGGCGCCGCTGCTGTGCCAGGTTGCGCCGTGGATAATGACTATATCGCCCTTGCGGACGTCCAGCTGGATGACGTCCTCGTATTCGACTTCCGGGTCGG
The DNA here is from genome assembly GCA_965200485.1 of bacterium. Lineage (GTDB taxonomy): Bacteria > JAAXHH01 > JAAXHH01 > JAAXHH01 > JAAXHH01 > JAAXHH01. Next base: position 395,176 of record CBDAUD010000002.1, on the reverse strand, counting down.
GCGACCGCCCGCGTTTGTAGCTGCCCGGCACGACTCGAGTGGCTCCGTTTTCAGGCGTGAAGTCGTCGAGGACGTAGATCGTGTTGGCACAGAAGGCGAACGGAGACGACGGCTGCGGATAACGCCCGATTGGAAAGTCAACATGCAGCCCGCCGGCTGTCGCACCTGGTCCGATGAGATTGACGGTAAAACTGCTTAATACACAGTCGTCGCCCAGCAGGTGTTCCTGGAGGGCAAGCACTTGCGGCAGCTGAATCATCTCCTCGTAGATTCGGCCCTTGTTGACCAGATTCCATACGCGCTGCGCACGTCCGTCGAAATAGACATGCTCTCCTCCGGCCGCCTTTTCAGTTGCAGCCAACTCGGCTGAACGTTCGCGAAGGGTATTGGCCTGTTCCGGAGACATCGCCTCTTTGAGCACGACGTAACCGTATTCGTCGAGATGGGCGATCTCGCGCTCCAAATTCATCGTGTAGGCTCCCTTTGCGGTCCTTTGTGCTCAGCCGCCTTCATACGGCACTGAAATACCTTCGACAAACTCCGGCTCGTCCATATCCGGCGTCATGAAGACATGACTGCCCTTCTGATCGTGGGTGGTTCCCGCCAGGTGTGCGCCACTGGCATCCATGGAGATGATCTGCACGCCTCCCACACGCTGGCTGTCCAGCTCGTTCATGTCGCGCAATCCCTCGGCCGTTGCTTCCTCGAGCGACATGCCCATCTTCATATAGGTCACCACGTTCCTCGCCGCACCGGTCCGAATGGCCAGCTCGCCCGTTCCCGTGCATGCCGCGGCGCCGTATCGATTGTCGGCGAACCCCCCGGCGCTGATGACCGGCGAGTCCCCCAACCGACCCGGGTATTTCCATCCCCATCCGCTTGTGCTGACGCCCACGCAGATATCTCCCCTGCCGTCCTGCGCGATGAAGTTGGTCGTGCCGCCGGCCTTCTGCGGATCAACGGCCAGGTGGCTAAGCTTCCAGAGCTCGTTCGTATGCTGGAGTTCTTCCGGGTCGTCAATTCCCAGCTGTTCGCGCACGTGCTTCGCATAAATCCCGGGCATCTCCGCGTCCACGTAGGTACTCTTCTCGAACCCCATCTCGCGGGCGAATCGCTCCGCGCCGTCGGCCACGAGGAAGACGTGAATCAGCTTCTCCATGACGCAACGGGCGATCGAGATCGGATGATCGTAGCCCGTAACCGCGCCCACAGCGCCCACGTCCCGCGTGCGTCCATCCATCATCAGAGCGTCCAGCTGCGGGTAGCCGAGGATGTTGGGATAACCGTGAAGCCCTACGCTGCGGTCGGGACGGTGGACCTCCACCTCCCGGATGCCTATCTCGACGGCATCCACCGCGGTCTTGCCTTCCTTGAGTGCAGCAGCCGCCTGCCGGATACCCGCGTCTCCATTGTTTGTAGCCATAACGATCATTATAAAGTTCCTTCTCCCCAGTAGTTAATCTCCCAAGTTGATTCGCGACCGCCTGCTGTCTCCAAGACGTCCAAGTGGACGCGCGACGGGTTCCAGTCTCCGAAATTCCAAAGGATGGTCGACCTGATTCCAAATTACCAAAATATCGGCCGGGAATCAATGCCGGTAGGCTTATTTGCGATGGGTATCCTTCCGCTCGACAAGGAGCGTGCTCCCGGCCGACTCGCTGCCGACCCGACGATCTTGCATCGCTTCGGCTTATTCAGGTACGTCCGTGAACTCCGCGGCGGCGCCACGGCGGGGCTACATTTCGTTTGACAAGTCTTCAAAAACAACGTTTATATATTTTGGGTGCTTGTAACCAATGGCCACACACGAACGGCAGTCCAGTCACCACACCACTTACCGATCGCGTGGTCTTCCGTGCATGTTGTAGCGAACGACGCACGTTGTTTCAGGTGCGGTTCTTCGGACAGGACGCATTATTTTTGATTATCTGGAGCCGCATCGGGACGCTGGAATCCTACAATCGGGACGGCCGGGACTTTCGGTTGAAAAGGCGCCTGGAGGAGATTTCGAGGCAGCCGTGTCTCATGCTGCATCAGGGGCAGATGGCCCCCGAAATCGTCGGACCGCTGAAGCCCCGGGCCATGCTGCTCAGCGGCTGCGGCACGTTCTTTCGGCATTTCGAACCCGAGGCGTTCTACGGCTTTGAGGATACGCTGAACGAGATGGCGGACGTGCCCACCATGGGGTTGTGCGCCAGCCATCAACTCATGGGGTTCATGTTCAATCACGGCTTCCGCAGCCTGACGAAACTCGAAGACGAAATGATGCGGCCGCTTCGACCCGGCGAGCCCGATGTACTTGATCCCAATCCCGACGCCCTGGGATACTTCTGCGAGGAGGGATTCCATCAGGTCGCCGCGCTGCAAGCCGACCCGCTGTTCGACGGGTTGCCAGATCCGTTCGTTGTCCGGCAGTCGCATTATGCCGAGATGAAGATCGTGCCTCCGGGATTCGATCTCATCGCGTCGAATGGCAATTGCCGGATCCAGGCGATCAAGCACCGGGACCGGCCGCTGTACGGTACCCAATTCCATCCGGAATACTACATCGATAGTTACCCGCACGGCCGGAAGATCCTGGAGAACTTTTTTCGTTTCGCGGGCGTGTTGTAAAGGTATACCTGAACAGCACATGCCGTTCGATTTCCGGAAAAACGGAGCATCCATGTCCGAGATACCAGTCGCTGTTCGTGAATTCGGCATGGGCGAACTGGCGCGGTTTTCCGAAGAAGGCTACCTGCGTCTCGGCCGCGTGGCCTCCGATGGCCTGATTCAGGCGATGTGCAACCGGATTGACGACATCATGATGGGTAATGTCCGGTACGACGGCATGCCTATGCAGCGCGATACGGATACCGGCGAGTATGGCATGCTGCCGGACAGGACATACAAAGACAGCGCGGGCACGCTCGCTTACCGTCGTATTGACGATCTGCAGATGGATCCGCTGTTTCTCGGATACATGCAGCATCCGCTGTTTCGAGAGATCACCGAAGCCCTGATCGGTCCCGACGTCTCCATTTTCCGCGCCATGTTCATGAACAAACCCGCCCGGCATGGCACGCACCTTCCGTGGCACCAGGACGTCGGTGTCGGCTGGGGACTGGATGCGAACCCGGAGGTGACGGTATGGACCGCCCTCGATCCCGCGACGATCGGCAACGGCTGCATGCAGGTGGTGCCGCGCAGCCACAGGCTCGGCGTGCTTGACGAGATGCATTTTCCGTCCGAGGCCGACCAGTCGAAGTACGCGCGGGAGGAGGACTGCATCTACCTCGAAGCCGAGGCGGGGGAGGCCATTCTCCTGAACAATCTGCTCCTGCACCGGTCGGCACGGAATCCGACGGGCAGTCCGCGGCGGGCCTTCAGCATAGCCTATATGGACGCCGCCACCCGCGCGGCGAAGACGGGCGAGACCTTCCCGGTCATCTTCGGAGAGGGGGCCTTGACCGGGGGCATCCTCCAGGAGCGTCCCGCGTGAAGCTGAAGGATCGCGTCGCCCTTGTCACCGGTGGTGGGACGGGCATCGGCGCGGCCACCGCCCGGCTGTTCGCAGCGGAAGACGCTGCCGTCTGCGTCACGGGTCGGCGCGCGGCCCCGCTGGCCGAGGTGGTCGCAGAAATCCAGGCGAACGACGGACGCGCTCTGGCCCTGACGGGAGACGTGACACGTGCTGAGGATTGTCGGCGGATCGTCGAAGAAACGGCGGCAGCCTTCGGTCGAGTCGACGTGCTGGTGAACAACGCGGGGACGGCCACCTTGATGGATGCCCAGGCGACCACCGACGAACTCTGGGACCGGACCATAGCCACGAACCTGTCCGGTGCATTCCGCCTGATTCGGGCGGTACTGCCCGGCATGGTCTCCCGCGGAGCAGGCAGTATCGTCAATGTCAGCTCGGTCCTGGCACGGTCCGGCATGAAGCGGTCAGCGGCCTACGGGGCCTCCAAGGCCGGACTCGAACAGTTGACGCGTATCCTGGCCATCGAGTATGCGGACCGCGGTATTCGCGTCAACGCCGTGGCCCCGGCCTGGGTAGACACTCCCATGACGGAATCCGTACAGGCTCATGCCGCCTTGTACGAACGACTGAAGAAGCGCCATCCCCTGGGCCGGTTCGGCACGCCCGAGGAAGTCGCCCGTGCTGTCCTGTATCTGGCGTCCGACGAAGCCTCCTTCTCGACCGGCACCGTGTTGACGGTAGACGGCGGGTGGAACGCAGCCTGACGACATGCGAAAAGACTTGCGAAGTACACCGGGTTGGGTTACCGAGATCGGACAGGCCAAAGAAAAAGCGGGATCGGCTGGCGTGCTGACATCATGACTATCAACGGAGACTCGGAATGGGGTTGAGATCGGCAGAAGCGTATCTGGAAGGTTTGCGGGACGGCAGGACGATCTATTTTCGCGGCGAGCGCGTGGCCGATCTCATGGAACACCCGGAATTGCGTGCGGGCGCCGAGCACACGGCATTGGATTACCGGCTCGCGGAGGATGAACACCACAGGGATCTGTTCACTGCGCTTTGTCCCGAGACAGGCGATCGGGTCAGCCGCTACTTCATCCCGCCCGCCAACACGGAAGACCTGCTGGTACGTCGGGAGATGATCGAAACGAGTACCCGCGAAGGCAGCGGCGTCGTCCTGCTTATCAAGGAAATCGGCACGGATGCCCTGTTTTCGCTCCGACTCGTCGCACGGCAGATCGACGAAAAGTACGGCACCGGATACCTGGCACGCGTCAAGAGCTACCACGCCGCTTGCCGCGACCGCGATCTGAGCATGGCCGTCGCCCAGACAGACGCCAAGGGCGACCGCAGTCTACTGCCCTCCAAACAGGTTCACCCGGACTACTACGTACACATCGTGGAACGCCGTCCGGACGGCATCGTCGTCCGGGGTGCCAAGGCCCATACCACGGGGACCGCCTTCGCGGACGAGGTCGTCGTCCTGCCCACCCGGGCGATCTCGGAAGAAGACCGGGACTACGCCGTGTCCTTCGCCGTGCCCGTCAACACGCCGGGTGTTCGGCTTATAGCCAGTCCGTTCGGGTTCTCGGGCGAGAGTACCTATCACCATCCGGTCAGTTCGAAACACCACCTGGTCGAAACCCTGACCGTGTTCGATGACGTATTCGTCCCGAACGAGCGCGTCTTCCTGGCCGGCGAATGGGATTTCGCCGGGGTGCTGGCGAATGCCTTCGTGGAATTCCACCGTTTCACAGCCGTCTCCTACAAGCCACTGCTGCTGGACCTCTTCATCGGGGCGGCCTCGCTGATCGCCGTGTACAACGGTGTGGAAAAGGCGAGCCACATCCGCGACAAAGTCACGCGGCTCATCACCTACACGGAAACAGTCCGCGCCCTCACCCGCGCAGCGGCCATGGACTGTCAGGCGGTGGACGGAATCGCAGTGCCGGATACGCTCACGACCAACATTGCCAAATACCATTTTGCCAACAACTACCACGAGGCGGTCCGGGATGTGCAGGACATCGCCGGCGCTCTGCTCGTCACGGGTCCTTCCGAGGCGGACTGGCACAACGAGGAAACGCGGGCCGACCTGGATCGCTACCTTGGTGGCCGCCGGGGCGTGCCGACCATGGACCGGATGAAGGCCATCAATCTCATCCGCGACCTCACGGCGTCCGATTTCGGCGGGTACCACGAGCTGCTGGCCATCCATGCCGAAGGCTCGCTTGAGGCGCAGAAGATCACGATTTTCAGGGGATACGATCTGCTGCGATGCATGGATGCGGCAAAAAAAGCCGCGGGTATTGCATAGAAAGGAAAGCCAATGCCTTCCCGGGAAGGTCCGGTCGTCATGAGCGGCCGCAAACTAGCCGACAGCATCCGGGCAAATCTTGCGCGCGAAGTTGCCTTGTTGCGTGCGCAGGGCATTACGCCGGGTCTGGCGACCATCCTGGTAGGTGACGATGCGCCGAGTGCCGTCTACATCGACATGAAGCACCGTGCATGCGAAGAAGTGGGCATCCGGTCCTTCCATACGCATCTGGACGGGCAGACGACCCAGGACCAACTCCTCGAAACGATCGGCCGGATGAATGGAAATCCGGAGGTCGACGCCATCCTGGTGCAGATTCCTTTGCCTGCCGGACTCAACGAGGAAGAGGCACTGCTGGCCGTGGCGCCCGACAAGGACGCGGATGGCCTGAGCCCCATTAATCTGGGCAGGCTGGTGATCGGCAAGGCGGGGATCCTGCCCTGCACGCCCAACGGCATCCTTGCGCTACTGACCCACTACGACGTGCCCATTGAAGGAAGGAACGTCGCTATTGTCGGGCGTGGACTGACCATCGGCCGGCCGCTGGCGCTCCTGATGTCCCAGAAAAGAGCCCACTGCAACGCGGCGGTCACCGTGCTGCATTCGGCCGTGCCGAACATGGCCGACTATCTGCGTGAAGCCGATATCATCATTGCCGCGGCCGGATCGCCCGGGCTGATAAAGAAAGACATGGTTAAACCCGGCGCGGCCGTGGTAGCCGCCGGCATCACCCGAAAAGGCAGGAAGCTCATCAGCGACGTCGACGAAGACGTGGCCGAGGTCGCCGGATGGATCACCCCGCGCGTCGGCGGCGTCGGGCCGATGACCGTGGCCATGTTGATGGAAAATACCGTGCTTGCGACAAAGCGCCGGTCGTGAATCCAGTATCCAGTCGTCAACAGGGCAGCTTGCCGTTCCCCGGGCCGCCCTGCCCTACGCCAACCGGTTCCACTGCGCCAGATCCACCTCGCCCGGCACCGGTTCCTTTTTCGAGAAGAAAGACGTCAGCGCACCTAACGTTATCTCGCCTATCTCGAGATGGCCGCAGGCGCCCGTTCCCGAGCTGTGCGGCGTGATCACCACGTTGGGCAGGGGACGCAACCGGTGATCGGGCGGGAGGGGTTCGGGCGTGGTCACGTCCAGTTGAACCTGGATTCTTCCGGTCTTCGCTTCTTCGTACAGCGCGTCGTGATCCAGCACGGAACCTCGCGAGGTGTTGACCAGCACGGCATCGTCGCGGAGGAGCCGCAACTGCTCCGTCCCGATCATGCGATCCGTCTCCGGAATGGAAGGGGCGTGAATGGTCACCATGTCCGACACCTCGAACAGCGTGTCGAGCGCCACGCTTTCCACGTTCATGCGGCCGGCATCCCAATCGCCGAGGCAGGGATCGAAAACGCGTATCCGGACGCCAAAGGGTTGAAGGAGCCGAATCACTTCCCGGCCCACCATGCTGGCGCCGACGATCCCCACCGAGGCACCCCGCAGAAACTGATTTGGCCGGATTCGGTCGGGCGCCCGCCACAAGCCCCGCTCCCGGATGTCGAGCGCGTGGTGAATCCATCGGCGGCTCATCATGATCAGCGCGCCGACCGTGTGTTCCGCCACATTCAGGGCGATAGCGCCGCGTGCACTGACAACGCGTATTTTCCGGGGCAACAGGTGCCTGACGACCATCTCCGGGGTGAACAGATATTTGACCGAGCCCGCGGAATGGACGATGATCTTCAGCCGACTTCCCCGCTCCAGGGCGGTTTCGGTCAAAGGCAGCACCCCCCAGCCGGTAACCAAGCCGTCGAATGCGGCCATGGCCTCTTCCACCTCGGCGGCGGTCACCGCACGGTCGGATTTGTTCTCTACTACGTCGAAACCGCCAAGAAACCGCTGGTACGTGTCCTTCCGGAACACGTTGCCGGTATGGGAGGACGTCGGCAGGTACCAGATTCGAGGTTTGGGCATCGTGCGTCTATTCCCCGGACGGGACGTACTTCCTCAGCATGCGGGGACCAACCTCGGCGCCGTACACGTTGCCCATCGCATCCACGGCGACGCCCTCGGCGCCGGTAGTTCCGGCATTGTCGGCATCCACCACCGGGTCGGGGATGAAGGCCGACACGAAGCCGCCGTCCCGGATGCTGCCGATGCGGATACCCCGCTTCCATCCGGGATTATTGCCCCAGGTTGCGTTGGATTCCGAATCAGCGCTGTAGAGCACATCGTCGGCATCAATATAGAGACCGCTTGGACGGCCGAACTGCGTCCAGGTCGCGATGTAGGTACCCTCCTGATCGAAAATCTGGATGCGCGCATTACCCCGGTCGCCGACATACAGCCGGCCCTGGGAGTCCATGGCCAGGGCGTGGGGATCCCGGAACTCGCCGTAGGCCTGTCCCGTCTTGCCCCAGGCTTTGATGAACGAACCGTCCGCCTCCAGCTTGACGATCCGGTTGTTTCCTCCCGAACCATGTCCGTCGGCCACGAAGATGCTGCCGTCCGGCGCCACGAGGACATCGGAAGGCTGGTTGAAGATGGTCTCGCCTTCGCCCCCTACCCCCGCAACGCCCAGGCTCATGAGCAATTCCCCGTCCTCGCTGAACTTGTGTATCTGATGTCCAACGCCATCCCCGCCACGGGCATCCGTCACCCAGACGTTGTTCTCCGGGTCCACAAAAATGCCATGCGGCCAGACGAACAGGCCGGCGCCGAAGCTTCTGACCAGATTGCCATCGGTGTCGAAGAGCAGAATCGGCGGTACGTCTTCTTTGCCAACGCAGGAGTTCTGTCCGCATCTTTCGGCCACCCAGATGTTTCCGCTTCCGTCCTGAGCCGGAAACACAGCGCTCGTAGCACCCCATGTCCTGTCGCCGCCCAGCTTGCCCCATATCCCTTCTACCTCGGCGTACGGATTCGGAGCGTTGTTCTGGGCTAGTGCCGGACCCTGGAGCTGGATGAACAGTACCGAGGCAACCGACCAGATGATCCACCGGAACCGTGTCAGATAGGTCATGAATATCCTCGCTTTGGATTTGGATAAAGTTTACATAAAAAAACGGAATGGGTATGAACGCGGAAACTGAATGAAAACCGAACCTGGTTTCAGACCACGACTGGTTTCAGACCACGAATAGACGAAACCGCAGGCAATCGGGGAGGTGCCCTCTACCGGCTACGTAATACGATACGGGCCCGATTGGCAACTGGTTTTTAGATGCCCGACGGTTGTCCTGGTGCCGGCCCCGGTCGTACCAACCGCCTTGACATTCGACGGACGGTGCGGCATATTCGGCGGCTGGCGGGCATAGACGGCCAGCGACCGAAACAGCTGTGCGAGGCAATACTGTCGTGTTATCGGGATTCCAGACTCCTCAGGACCGCCGGATCATCGGACTGATGTCGGGAACATCCGCCGACGGGATAGACGCCGCCCTGATCCATCTGCGCGAAGGCGACACCGGACACTTCGTGGACGTACTCGGCTTCGATACGGCGGCCTTTCCATCCGGCCTGCGCGAACGGGTCATGGAGGTTTCCGATTCGAAAACCGGCCGGATAGACGAACTGGGCCGTTTGCATTTCGAACTGGGGGAACTCTTCGCCAGGGCGGCGATCAACTTGGCGGATTCCGCCGGGCTGTCCATGGCGGAAGTCGATCTGATCGGCTCCCACGGCCAGACGGTCCATCATCTCCCCGAACGGATGGCGCGCTTCGGGGTGGAGACCGGTGCGACGCTACAGATTGGCGATCCATCGGTCATCGCACAGCGGACCGGCGTAGTTACGGTAGGTGATTTCCGCACAGCGGATGTCGCCCGGGGCGGCCAGGGCGCACCGCTAGTCCCTTTCGTGGATTACCTGCTTTTCAGACACGCTACCAAAGCCCGGGGACTCCTGAACCTGGGGGGCATCGCGAATCTCACGGTGCTGCCCGCAGATCCTGAACCCGAAGACGTCGTGGCTTTCGACACGGGGCCGGCCTGCATGTTGATCGACGCCGTGGCGCGGATCGAACTGGGATGCGACATGGATGCTGGCGGCGGCGGGGCCCGGCGGGGCAAGCCCTCCGAAGAACTGGTTGCCAACATGCTTTCCCTGGCCTACTTTGAGCGACCGCCTCCCAAGTCGACCGGAAGGGAGCTGTTCGGGGACCAACGCGCGAGCGCGCTGGTCCGTACGGGCAGGGAGGCCGGCCTCAAGGCCGAAGATCTACTTGCCACCGCCACGGAGATAACCGTTCGTTCCATAAGAGACGCATACCTCCGATTCGTAGCACCCGGCATCACCCGGCTGGACGAATTGATCGTGAGCGGGGGCGGCGCGAGAAACGGGTTCCTGCTTGAGCGACTCGCCCAGGCCCTGCATCCCGTCGCAGTGACGACGTCGGATGATCATGGTCTTTCGTCGGACGCCAAGGAAGCCGTAGCCTTTGCCATACTCGCCCATCAGACTGTTCGGGGCCGGCCATCCACGCTACCTAGAACCACGGGAGCAGACCGACCGGCCGTGCTGGGGAAAATATGTCTACCCGGTTGACGGATCGGTATGTTGACCACCAGACCGGTTGGCCATCAGACCGGATATTGGTCGGAGCGGAAACCCTCCAATACACGGCTACGGAGTAGAGGTGGGGAGGTACCTGTGAGCAGTAGCAAATTGCACGCGCCCGCCATCTGGTTTCGGATCACCGCGGGTGTTGCGTGGCTGGCGCTTGCGACGCTCGGATTCTTCCTGGTAGTGTCCGGGTGTGCAGGCAGGCCGCTTCCATCCGTTCGTACTGCGCCACCGGCCGAAACGGAGTCGGCCACGCGTTCGGGAGCTTTTCGGCCTGGTAAGCTTCCTATGATCCGGATAGGTTTGCTCGTACACAGGGACTCGGCGAGCCTGACCGGAACAGGCCGCTTCAGAGTCACGGATCGGTCAAGCGGCGAAGTGATCGGCACCTCGTCGTCCGGAGAAATCTGGAAAACGATAGCGAAAGGCGCGTGGATCGACGTGTCCGGTCCGGGCGGCGCCCAGGGTTTGTATACCGGTCCTATCCAGCTGAGTCCGCTCACACGGGACGGACGGATTCAGGTCGCGGACAAGGAATATCGCGGATCGATAGAGGTGCTTTCTAGAAAGAATGGCACCTTGACCGTCGTGAACATAGTTGATCTGGAGCATTACCTGCGCGGCGTCGTTCCGCGGGAAATCGGTAGGCTGAAGGCAAACCAAATCGAGGCTTTGAAAGCCCAGGCCGTGGCTGCCCGAACCTACGCCGTGTCGAATCTGGGCAGACGCAGCGCGCTGGGATTCGATCTGTACGGTACGGTCTCCGATCAGGTGTATCATGGATACGGCGCGGAGTGGTCCATAGCCAACAGGGCGATTTCGGAGACGCGCGGCGTAATCGCCAGCTACAGGGATAAGCCGATCTCCGCCTTCTATTCCTCGACATGCGGAGGCAGAACCGAATCCATCGAGGACGCCTGGGGGGGGGAACCGGTTCCGTACCTGCGCGGCGTGCGCGACCGGGACCGCGGAAGCGGCGACTTCTGCAGGGATTCGCCTGTGTACGAATGGCGTGTGGAATGGAAGAAGCAAACGCTGGAGCGCATCCTCGCGACGCGGTTGCCCAGCCTGGACCCGCGCAAGACGGGTGAGTTTTCTCTTCGCGATATGGATGTGAAAAGCCGCTCCTCGAGCGGACGCGTTAAACTGCTTGAGATCCGATCGAATCACGGCGCCGCGACCGTGCGTGGCGACAAGATAAGGTCTGTTTTGCGGCGACCGGTACGCGGGCAGCCAATGCTCCGCAGCACGAAGTTCGACCTGAAATTCGGGAGAGACAACATCGTGGCGGAAGGCGGCGGGTTCGGCCATGGGATCGGTATGTGTCAGATGGGCGCAATCGGCATGGCCGGACAGGGGTACCGGTACGAAAAGATCCTCAAGCACTACTATCGCGGCATCGATCTGAAACGGGTGTACTAATTGATCCGAGGGTTTACGAGAGGATAGGCGGCATGAACAGCCCGGTACAAACGAGCAGCGGCAGGCTCCCCAGCCGAACATTCGGACAAACCGGTATGCGGCCGGCGGCGCTGGCCATGGGTGCGGCTTTTCTGCACGAAAGCCCCGAAGCGGTCGATGCCATTCGGACCGCGCTGTCGCTCGGGATCAACTACTTCGATACCTACCCTGGCCACCACGAGGAAAAATGGGGCGAAGCGCTGTCCGGCGTGCCGCGGTCCTCCTACTACCTGCAGGCCAAGATCGGCACACATCCCGAGCGCAGCAAGGACTTCTCCGGGGAAGGCGCCAAGTGGAGCCTGGACCGCAGCCTGCGATCCCTGAAGACGGATTACCTCGACACCGTGCTGGTACACGATCCGACAGACTTCGACGAACTGTTGCGCGAAGGCGCGGTATTCGACTTCCTTCGTGAGATGAAATCGCAAGGCGTGGTCAGAAACATCGGCCTTGGCGCACGGTCACACGACTGGCACGTCCGGCTGATCGATGAAGGAATCAGCGACGTGTGCCTGACCTTCCTCGACTACACGCTGATCAATCAGTCTGCCGCCGCCACCATCTTTCCTGCGGCCAGAAGGCGGGGCACCGGCATCATCCTTGCCAGCGTGCAGGGCATGGGACTCCTGACCGGCGCAGAACCCGATCCGGAGCGCGAACGGGGCATGCATCCCGGGACCGAACCGCGGGCGCACAGGATCTGGCAGTGGTGTCGGGATAACGGCGTCAACATACGCCACCTGGCCGTTCAGTTCTGCCTGCAGGCGCCGGTGGACAGCATCGTCATGTTCGGCCCGTCGAACATCCAGCAGGTGCGCGACGCCTACGAGGCCGCCACCCAGGCTATTTCACCCGAATTGTGGGACCGGTTCGGCCAGCTGTTCGGCATCCGGCCAGGCATGAACGCGGAGCCGTCATGATGCCTTGCGACCCGTACTTTATCGGACCTGCGTGCGTATTTTCAGCTACAGTCGGCTACGCAAGGTAATCGCAAGGCAATCGCAAACCCGTCAATCCTGAAGCCACCTTACACGGAATCCGAGCCCAAATGTCCTCACTGTCCTTTTCGCCTCGCGTACCCGTCATAGACGCAAATGTATGCGTAGGTAACCACCATACCGGTCCATCTCCCTGTCAAAGCCCTGCTCAACTTCTTGCCGAAATGGATTTCCACGGCGTACGGCGGGCCGTGATCTACCACGCCCAGGGGGAGCAGATCAGTCCCACCGACGGCAACACCTATCTGGAAGACTGGCTGGACGGGGCCGGCAGGCTGATCCCTCAGTGGACCGTCGCGCCCGTGGAGACATCGATGGAGCAGATTGCGGAACTTCACAGCCAGGGTCGGGTTCAGTCCACCCGTCTGCACGACTGCCAGTCCGCGGGACTCCCCTTCCTCCCCTGGGGCTACGACCGGCTGCTGTCCTTTCTCACCGAAGCCCGAATTCCCCTCTGGATTCCCCTGATGGACGTGGAAGCGGATCATCTGGTCACAACGCTCAAGGCCTATCCGGAACTGCACACCGTGCTCGTGGGGGCGCATTACACCCATGCGCTGGTCGTTCGCAGCCTGCTGGAAGCGAGTCCCCGCGCCGTGCTGGAGCTCAGCCGGTACGAACCCATCGGTGAAGTGGAGGCCCTCGTCAACCAGTTTGGCGCGGACCGGTTCGTCTACGGCTCCTGGTATCCCCGGTACGCGATGGGGCCCATCCTGTTCTACCTGCACCACACGCGCATCAGCGACGATGAACTCGCACTGATCTGTACAGGGAACACCGATCGACTGCTCAACCTGGCACGGAGGGATCCATGATCGACGGCACAAGAGTGATCGATTTCCACGGCCATGTGGGACGTTGGGAACGTTACGGCATGGTAGACGACCCGCAACTCCTGATGGGGGCCATGGATGCCGTCGGTATCGACATGGCATGCCTGTTTCACATCTTCCATCCGGACGGGACCACAGGCAACGACCTGACCGCGCGATTCGTAGCACGGAACCCGGACCGCTTCGTGGGTTTCGCCTATGTTTCGCCGACCATGCCCGACCGCATGGTGCCCGAACTGGAACGGGCGATCGACAAGCTGGGATTTCCGGCCATCAAGCTCTACCCGCCCTATACCCCCTGGCCATTCAACGAAGCGCCCTGGCATCCGATTTACGAGTTCGCCCAGGACCGGAGATTGGCCATCATTTTCCACACGGACCATTTCAAAAACAGCCGGCCGCGTTACTTTGAGGATCTTGCGCCGGCCTATCCGAAGGTCAATTTCGTGTCCGCCCACTGCGGCAATGTGCCGGAGGCTCGCGCAGAAGCCATCGCCGCCGCGCAGAAGTTTCCGAACGTCTACCTGGAAACGTGTTCGACGTACCGGACGCCCGGCGTGATCGAAGAACTGGTGGAGAAGGGCGGGGCCGACCGCGTGCTGTACGGATCGGACATGCCTCTGATGGATCCCAGACCGCAGCTCGGCAAGCTCATCACGGCGCGGATTTCGCCCGAGGCGAAGCGGAAGGCGCTGGGTGAAAACGCGACCCGGCTACTGGGAATATGAACAACTGTCTGACGTCTTCTATCGATGCGGTCTGATCCCGCTACAACCTTGGAGGGTCGCGTGATACTCGGTCAAACTGAGCTGCACAACGTACACGAACTGCTGGACGCCCCCGGAGGAACGGGCAACATCATCTGCCGGGTCCCCAACGACCTGCGCGTGACACTGAACGAAGCCGCCAGGATCAACGCATTACAGGCATCGGGCTGTGAAATCCGATTCAATCTGGAGGGTCCGCGGGCGGTCATCACTCTCCAGAGTCCCGAAGGGCCGACGCTGGCAGAAGTGTACCAGGGCGATTTCTTCAGCGCGCTGCACATCATCGACGTAACGCCTACGACGATCGTCGTGGAACGCCCCGAATCCGAGCCGGTCATGCGCCAGGTCGCCCCGTCCAACGCCCGGTTCGATACCGGTCTTACCCGCGTGGTCCTGCCATGGCGTCCCGCGGTCCGACTGATCTCCATTGAGGGGAAGACGGCGCTGCCGGAAGCGAACCAGACGCCGGGTACGCGGTACCTGGCCTACGGATCTTCGATTACCCACGGTAGCACGGCCGTCCGGCCCACAGGTACGTATCCCGCCCGGGCGGCCGAACTCCTGGGCGTGGACCTCTTCAATCTGGGGTTCGGCGGAGGCGCCCATATGGAAGCGGGCATGGCAGACTACATTGCCGGGCGGGACGACTGGGACATCGCCACGCTCGAGATGGGCATCAACGTGGTGCAGACCTTCGATCTGGACGAGTTTCACCGCCGCGTGGAATACTTCGTAACGACCATCGCGGACGCCCATCCCGACGATTGGATCTTCTGCATTGACATCTTTCCGTGCCTCTATGATTTTATGGGCGTTGAAAAGTGCGAGACATTCCGGTCCATCGTGGCCGATCGCGTACGGCAGTTGAACCGTCCGAAACTGGTGCACATACCAGGAGACGCCATGCTCCGGTCCAACAATGGGCTGACGGTGGATCTCGTGCATCCGGCTCCGGCCGGTTTCGAGGAAATGGCGCGAAACCTGGTGGATATCATCCGCGCACGCACCTCCTAGGTATTTGAACGAATACAGGTATTTGGCACGCATTAAGAGAAAAACGGGGTATTTACTCATCAGCAGAAAACACAAAGGGGATCGATCAATGGACAAGATACGC
Organism: bacterium; assembly: GCA_965200485.1. Classification (GTDB taxonomy): domain Bacteria; phylum JAAXHH01; class JAAXHH01; order JAAXHH01; family JAAXHH01; genus JAAXHH01. The sequence continues at coordinate 379,669 of CBDAUD010000002.1, read as the reverse complement.
ATTGGCGTGGTCGGCGCCGGCGCCAATACGGTGAGCATGCACATCCCGAAGCTTCAGGAAATCGACGGGGTCCAGATTGTCAGTGTGTGCAACCGGAGTCGCGCCTCATCGGAGCGCGTGGCCAAACGGTTCGGTATTCCGACCATCTACGAAGCATGGACGGAATTGATCGAAGCGGACGACACCGACGCCATCGTCGTTGGCACCTGGCCCTACCTCCACTGCGCCGCCACCCTGGCTGCGCTGGGTTCCGGCAAGCACATCCTCTGCGAAGCCCGCATGGCCATGAATCTCGAAGAGGCCCTGCTCATGCAAGACGCCGCGCAGCACAACCCCGACCTCGTGGCGCAGATCGTGCCTTCGCCCATGACGCTGTGGGCGGACAAGGCCATACAGCGTCTGATCGCGGACGGATACGCGGGTGACATACTCAGCGTGGAGGTCCGTTCCTCCGGTACCGAGTTCATCGACCGCGACGGCCCCATGCACTGGCGACAGAACACGGACTACAGTGGCATGAATATCATGACCATGGGCATCTGGTACGAAGCGATGAGACGCTGGGTAGGAGATCCGTTGCGGGTTTTCGCCCAGGCCAAGACCTTTACGAAAATGCGCAAAGACGCCGAAACTGGCGTGATGCGCGCCGTGCGGGTGCCGCAGCATATAGACGTCCTGATGGATCTGATCTGCGGCGCACAGGGTTATATGAAGATCTCGACGATCCAGGGCCTCGCCGGCGAGAACGACGCCACGATCTACGGCAGCGAGGGCACGATCCGCATGACCGACGGCAATCTGCTCGGTGCGCGCCGCGGGGAAGAAGCGCTGAGCGAACTGGCCATCCGGTCCGAAGATCACGCGGAATGGCGGGTGGAGGAAGAATTCGTCAATGCCATCCGCGGCCTGGAGAAGGTAACGCACACGCCCTTCGACATCGGGGTCAAGTACATGGAATTCACCGAGGCCGTGCATCGCAGCGTGTCTGAAGGCAAGGCCATCGACTTGCCCCTGTAGGCCACAGACTTCGGGGATTTGAAAACCGAAGGTTACTTACGGGGAGGGGAGGCGGTCCACGTAGGCTAGCATGGCGTCGATCATATCCTGCGGGGCCTGCTCGTTGACGACCGTGAAATCCGCCATGGCGATGGGACCGCCCTTTTCGATGTTTTCGATCTCCGCGTGATCCCGTTTCCGCGCCTCGTCCGCCCTGAGCGGTCGCATGCGAAACCCGGGGTCCTTCTGTGCGTCGTGCACCCGGTTCTCCAGCCGGGTGTACCGGGTTTTTGGCGAGGAGACGACAGCCACCACGCGGATGCGCTCGCCGTAGGTTTCCTTCAGGAGCTTGTGCTCCGACCAGGAGTACAGTCCGTCGATCACGACATGACCGTGTTTCAGGCCTTCTTCGATGGCGGGAAGCGAAAGCAGTGCGAAGACGGCCATACCGTGCTCGCGCCGCAGCCGTTCCCGCATCTCTTTCTCATTCTCCGGGTTTATCGCACGCCGTTCTTCCGTCAGCCGGTCGATGGTCACCTGGCCGAAACGAATGTGGCGCCAGCCGCGGGCGACCAAACATTCGGCGGCCGTGGACTTGCCCGACCCGGCCATGCCTACTATGGCGACAATGCAATGCATTTCAGGTCCGTGTCTCAGGTCCGGCCGATGGCCGTGACAGGGGCGGTACGGTTTCCAAAACAGGGGCGTTCCAAGCCGATTCTTCGCGCTGGGCGATGATGGAAATCGGCCCCAATATACCAATCAGGAAGAGTCCTGTCAAACGGCATGTACACAGGGTATATTGTCCTTGACGACCACCCTGGTTCCGGTTTGTATTGTTGTTTCCTGTAAGTCTTCCCTTTTCAAATGCAGGAAACCGCAGTGCATGAAACATCGGAGGAACTGCTTGCCTGAACAAGCGACGGACCGCGACGGAAGCCGTTTTCAACTCGAAACCGAACTAGCCCGGGATCTCGGCCTGGTCGCGGCCACGACGATCATCGTCGGCGGTATCATCGGATCCGGGATATTCGCCGCACCCGCGGAAATCGCCGCCGCGCTGGGTTCCCCCGAACTGTTCCTTCTGGTCTGGGTAGTCGGAGGACTCCTCTGCTTCTCGGGCGCGCTGTGTTTCGCCGAGCTGGGCGCCATGATGCCCCGCACGGGCGGCATCATCGTCTACCTCCGCGAATCCTATCCACCGTTCGTGTCCTATCTATACGGCTGGACGGAAGCCTCCGTGATCTGTCCCGGCGCGCTGGCCGCCATCGCCATGATCTTCTCGACCTACCTGGGCCATTTCGTTCCCGGTGTCTCGATGGAGAATGTCCTGGTCGAAGCGGGTCCGGTGCTCGTATCGACACAACATCTGGTCATCTTCGCCCTGTTGGGTCTGCTTGGCGCTGTGAACTACATGGGCGTCCGCTTCGGTGGCCTGATTTCCAACCTTTCCACATTCACCAAGGTAGGCGCGCTGCTGGGCCTCGTGCTTCTGGCGCTGGTCGTGGGTGGATCCGCGGAACACTTTACGCAACCAGCGGCTGCCGGAAGAGAGATGAATCTGCTCGGCGCGCTGGGTTTCGCCATGGTGGGCATCCTGTTTTCATACAACGGTTGGTACAACACGAACAACGTGGCCGGCGAGGTGAAGGATCCGCGCCGGGTGCTGCCGCTGGCGATCATCATCGGACTGAGTCTGTGCATGCTGATCTACCTGGCGGTGAACTGGGCGTACCTTTACGTCATGGATATCGATGAAATCGCGGCTTCGGAGCGCATCGCCGCCGAAGTGGCGGAAAGGCTGATCGGACCGGTTGGCGGATCGCTGATCGCGTTGGCGGTCATGCTGGCAACCTTCGGAACGCTCAACGCCAACATCATCTACATGCCGCGCATCGTCTACGGCATGGCCAGGGAACGCTTGTTCTTCAGCTGGTTCACCCGCGTACATCCCAGATTCCGCACGCCGTCCCGCGCGATCGCAACCCTGACGGTCTGGGCTATGATTTGGAGCCTGGTCGGCAACTTCATGGCGATCGTCCTGCCTGTGATGTACGTGCTTTTCGTGTTTTACGTTTTGAGCGTCGTAGCCGTATTCATCCTGCGGCGCAAATATCCCGATGCGCCTCGTCCCTTCAGGGTGTGGGGCTATCCTGTCACGCCGCTCTTCTTTATCATCGTATCGCTGGGATATATCCTGTCGACCGTTGTTTTCAGTTTTGGGGAAGCGCTGCCGGGGATCATCTTGCTGCTCCTCGGCGTGCCGGTTTACCTGCTTTGGTTCCGCCGGCAGGCGACCGCACAGTAACTCAACCATTTTCAGCTCAAGGAACAGAGGAATAACAGATGCCCAGAATGAACGGTGGAGCGGCACTTATCCGGTCCCTGCATTCGTACGGTGTGGAGGTCGTCTTCGGACTGCCGGGCGCCGGTCAGTACGAAGCCGTTGACGCGATATACGGCCAGGCAGGCATGCGGTATATCACGACCCGAAACGAACAGGCGATCAGCTACATGGCCGACGGCTATGCCCGTGCGACCGACAAGCCGGGCGTGGGGATCGCGGTCGAGGGACCCGGTTTCTTCAACACCACGGCCGGTTTGGCTACGGCCTATGCCCAATCCTCCCCCGTGCTGCTGATCACGGGGAATCACCACGGCGTGCACGAGCCCGGCCGGTCTCCACATGATAGTCTGAGCGACTACGGCGCCTATTCCAAGTGGGCGGGACGGGCTGAAACACCGGGAGACATACCCGGTCTGGTACGGGAAGCGTTCCGCCAGCTCAACACCCCCCGAAGGCGCCCCGTCGTACTGGAAATCGGTCCCACCGTCTTTGCCGCCGAAGACGAGGTCCATCTGCCGGAAGCGGAGCACTTTTCACCCGCTGCGGGCGAGGCCGGCCGGCTGGCGCATGCGGCGAGCCTGCTTGCCAAGGCCAAACGGCCCCTGATCTGGGTAGGCAAAGGCGCTTCGGAAAGCGGCGGGGTGGTCAGGAAAATCGCGGAACATCTCGGTTGTCCCGTGGTCAGCAGCCGCAGCGGAAAGGGCATCCTGTCAGCCCGACATCCGCTTTCGCTGGGCATGTTCGAGGCCCGGTTCAAGCCGCTGACGGAACGCGTGGAAGCGTGCGACGTGATCCTGGCCGTAGGCGTTTCGACAGACATGGGAAGCCGGCTGGCCACCCAGACTGTGATACGAATCGACGACGACCCCGAGCAGATCGGCCTGCAAAACGCGCAGACTCACGGCATTCTGGGTGACGCGACAGAAAGTCTGTCGGTGCTTTTCGATCAAATTCGCGGACAGTTGGCGCCTCGACCCGCGAAGACGGAGGATATTCAGGCGATCAACAACCATCGGTTCGGTCCCGGTGAACAACTCCAGCCCCAAGCCGCCTTCATGGACGCCATGCGGGCAGCCATACCGGATGAAGGGATCCTGGTGGCCGGCATGAACCAGATGGGGTATTACAGCAGGAACTACTATCATTCCTATGCCGCGAGAGGATACCAGACCTCATCGCACCACGGTACCCTCGGTAGCGTGTTTCCCGTCGGCATAGGCCTCAAGATCGGGCGACCCGACCGTGCGGTAGTCGTGGTCTCCGGCGATGGCGGCATCCTCTACAACCTCCAGGAACTCGCCACGGCCGTGAGATACGGCGTCAACGTGGTCACCGTCGTCTTCAACGACAACGCGTACGGCAATGTCTTGCGGGCCCAGATGGAGGAGTTCGACGGCCACGTGATCGGTACCGAACTCCACAATCCCGATTTCGTCAAGCTGGCCGAAGCCTATGGCGCACGCGGAGTGCTTTGCAAAGACGCCTCTCAGCTGGAATCGGCCGTAGACGAAGCGGTTTCAGCGGATGCCCCGACCCTGATCGAAGTGCCGGTAGGTCCCTGGGAGAGAAAGTACTAGGCAGAGCGCAAGCAAGCCCGTTTTATGGTCAGGCCAGCGCGGTCGGGTCCGGCGGTCCGGCAGACGCGGCAAGATCATTCGGCGGCGATGGCAGTCTATACGGTAGGTTGGCAGTTCATGCGGGGCACTTCCAGTTCAGGTCGAACCCGGCGTTTCCAAGGATGCGTACGCCTTCCTGCCAGAACTGGTCTACATGGCCTACGCCGTGGGCGTCGTCCCCGGGTACCAGCGCGATTTCCATCTTGCGGGCCTGTTCCAGCACCGGACGGGAGATGTAGGGTTCCGACTGGCCTTTTCTCAGGGCGGCCAGATTGAAATCCATGATTGCTCCGAGGTCCCGGATCGCCTCCAAGTTGCGCACCACCCGTCTCCAGACGGGCGGCATGGCGAGACGCGCGCTGTATTCGGCATCGAAGATCCGAACCAGATCGAAGTGTCCGATCACCTCGGGCTCGAGCGTTGTGATCACTTCGTACTGCCGATCGAAGTAGGCGCAGTAGAGCTCGTCCAAACCGCCGACCGCTTCTGCCGCCTCCCGGTACCATGCCGGAGACCCATCGATAAGCCGGTCGTCGATCTGATGGACCGAGCCGACGATGTAGTCCGGTTCGAATGCCTTTCTAACCGCCGGCACCCAGCGCTCATAGCCGGTGTAAGCCTCGGCTTCGAAGGCCACCAGGACCCTGATTTCCGACGCGTACTTGTCCCGCAGTCGTCTACAGGCCGCCATGTAGTCGGCGAAGCGGGCCTGTTGATCGGCCGCGTTCATCCCGGCTTCCAACTCATCCGGGTAGCTCTGCGCATCCCGCTCCGGCGGCATGTGCTCGGTGATGCCCACCCAGGCATATCCGCGGGCGATGTAAGCGCGGATGATCTCCTCCAGGGTGTCCTCGGCGTGACCGCAGAACTGCCCGCTGTGTCCGCCGTGGACGGATACGCGTTCCGGGGATTTCGTCATCCGCTTCCTTTCTGCGGCCGGATCGCGCATCGGGTTTCATCCGGTCTTGACGCGGTGAAACCGCTTCTTGCCCGCGCGTAGCAGCAGGACGCCTCCATCGTCAAGGTCCCCCGTGCCTACGACCTGCTCGATCGTGGACACCCGTTCACCGTTTACGGATGCGCCACCCTGCTGAATCAACCTGCGCACATCGCTCTTGCTCTTGCCCAGCTCGGCTTCCAGAAACAGGTCGATGACGTTGATGCCGGCCTCCAGGCGGTCGCGTCCGACCGCCATCGTGGGCACATCGTCGTCGACCGCGCCCATGGCGGCGCCCGCACCGCCGAAAACACTCCGGGCGCCTCGTTGCGCGTGTGCCGCCGCTTCCTCGCCATGGGTAATCTTCGTCGCTTCGTAAGCCAGCACCGACTTCGCGCGGCGGATCTTCTCGCCCTCCAGCGCACCGAGTTCCCGAACTTCGGCCATGGGTAGAAACGTAAAACGCGCCAGGAGTCCTTCCACATCCCGATCGTCGACGTTGACCCAGTACTGGTAGTAGTCGTAGGGCGAAGTCATATCGGGATCGAGCCAGAGGGCGCCATCTGCCGTTTTCCCCATTTTTTTGCCGGAGGAGAGGGTGAGCAGCGGCGTCGTCACCGCCTGGGCTACCGATCGTTCCTTGCGCCGGATCAGATCGACGCCAGCCACGATATTTCCCCATTGGTCGTCTCCGCCGAATTGCATCGTGCAACCGTATTCGCGGAAGAGCATGAGGAAGTCGTAGGCTTGAAGAATCTGGTAATTGAATTCCAGAAAGGTCAAGCCCGTCTCCATCCGGCTTCTGTAAGCTTCGGCCGTCAGCATGCGATTCACACTGAACTGCTCGCCGATTTCCCGCAGAAAAGTGATATAGTTGAGCGTGCGCAGCCAGTCCGCGTTGTTTGCCAGCAAGGCCCGGCCACCGTCGAAGTCGAGGTAGCTGCTCAACTGCTTCTTGATCCGCGCGATGTTGCGATCTATGGCGGCCGGCGTGAGTTGCGGTCTGAGGGCGTCCTTGCCGCTTGGATCGCCGATCATCGCCGTGCCTCCGCCCACGAGGGCAATGGGGCGATGCCCGCCCTGCTGCACGTGGGCTAGCATCATGATCTGGACGAGGTTGCCGACATGCAGGCTTCGGCCCGTCGGATCAAATCCGATGTAGCAGGTGACGATGCCGTCGTCAAAAGCCCTGGCCACGGCCTCCTTGTTCGTGACCTGCGAGACGAAGCCCCGTTCTTTCAATACGTCGAATGCGCTGGGCATGTTCGTATGCTTCCAGGTTACAGGGAGACGGGTTGCCCGGTTTTTGATGATTCGTAGACGGCGAGAATGAGCGCGAGGGACTTCTTGGCTTCCTCACCGGTGATACGGGGGGTGCCGCCGTGCCGAACCAGTCCGATCATATCCTCGACGACGTTGCGAGGACCGTCGTATTCGAAGGGATCATCGATCGATTCATCCGGGATATGCCAGAGATCGACCTTGTTGCCAGCGGTGATGACGAGGCCCTGCGTGCCGTGAACTTCCACGCCGGCGGGGATGGTGACGGGGCAGGTCGTCGTTCCGAGGATCGTTCCTACGGCCCCGCTCCTGAACTTGATCATGGCCATGCCGAGGTCTTCGGACTCAATATCGTGGTTGAACACGCCGATCTGTCCCTGGACGGTTTCCGGCGGCCCCATGAACCAGCCCAGGAGATCGATCTGGTGCACGGACTGGTTGATCAGCGACCCCCCGCCATCCAGTGCCCATGTTCCGTGCCAGCCTTCGTAGTAGGCATCGTTCCGGAACCACTTCAGGCGCACCTCGCCCAGGATCATGCTGCCCAGGCGTCCTTCATCCACGGCCCGCTTGACGCGGACGTTGTCCGCCATGTATCGCGCTTCGAAGTCGACGGCAAGGATCACGCCGGCTTCGCGGCAGGCTTCGATCATCCGGTCCGCCCGTTCCAGCGTCACCTCGACGGGCTTGGTGGTGATGACGTGCTTGCCTGCCCCGGCGGCGGCGACGGCGAAGTCCGCGTGGGTTCCGCTGGGGGTCATCACGGTGATGACATCAATATCGTCCCGATCAAGGAGCCGCCGGTAGTCATCGTACCACGCAACGCCGTAATCGGATACCGCCTTCCGTCCCCGCTCCTCGTTTAGTTCGGCGACCGCCACGAGCCTGGCGCCTTCCGTCTCGTGAATGCAACGCGCGCGCGCGTTGCCCATCCCGAGCCCTATCACGCCGAAACCGACGCTATCGGTGCGCAAGTTGTGCTCCTCTTATGTAGCTGGATGTTTAAACGTCGAACCGGGTCAGACCTTTGCGTGCCGGAACGACATGCGAGGAAACGCCATTCGTTCTTCCGATGCAACGCCACTTATTCTTCCAGCCGGCCCGAACCTACGGTCAGGAACTCGCCTGCCAACAATTCACGCAGGATCTCCACCTTATTCTCCGTGCGCTGCTGCAGGTCCGATTGGATCTCCTCACCGGCAAGCTCGTCAACGCAACCGACGTGCTCCACGTATTCCACCACGAGATCCTCGTTCCATTCTCCGTCTATGCTGGCGGTTACGTAGACCGAAAAAGCCTTTATCGGCAGAGGATATTCATCCGGAATCATCGCCTGTACGTCACGGATCACTTCATTCACACGAATGGACTGGACACTTTTCTCCTTCAACTCACGAATCATGTCGTTGAGATCGGTGAATGCAAGCTTCATGAAAAGGCTCCTCTCCGGCCACGGGATGCATACCTTCCGATCGGCATGGCGGCACAAGCATGAAGAACGCAACGCAGGCAGTTCTGCTCACCTGCTGCGACCCGAACCCTGCCTATTCTTTCGTGGCGTGAATCTGGCTATAGACTAAGCGAAAAGGGGACCGATGTCAAGCGGTTTTTGGGATGGACGCAATGTGCCGTCGTGCTGTTTGACGCAGTTGAAACGGACCGGACAGCCGCGTTCGAAGCGACGATATCAGGCCTGCTTGACAAGACCTTCCGTTGCTTCTAACTTGGACATAGATCACATAACGGTTTGCAAGCGATGAAAGCGGTGCGCAAGCCTCGCAGGAATGGCCGGCTGCAGGCCTCTTGAGGGCGAGACAGATCGGAGGAGGCATCCATGCTGGAAGAAATCCTGGTCCAGGAATACCCGAAGACAGGAACGCTGAAAAACGGGACGAAGGTTACGATCCGCCCGCTCGAATCGGACGACGTGGAAGCGCTATACGCCTTCTTCCAATCCATTCCGCGCAAAGACCGCACCTTCCTCAAGGACGATATTCGGGACAAGAGCATCATTCAGGGATGGTGCAGCAACATCGACTGGGGTGTCGTCATCCCCATCGTGGCGATCGTGGACGGCGACATCGTCGCCGAGGTTTCCCTGCACCGGGAACGTCGCGGCTGGAAGAGCCATATCGGCAAACTGCGGCTGGTCGTTCACCCCGAATACCGTCGCCAGGGTCTGGCGATCGAGATGATCAACGAACTGATCGGCGTGGCGCTCCACACCGGATCAATCGAACAGCTCAATGCCGAATGCATGGTGGACGTGCAACGGGGCGCCATCCTGCTGCTGCAGCTGGTCGGATTCGTGCAACGGGCCATCCTGCCCGCGCAGGTGCGGGACATTGAAGGCAGCCTGCACGACCTGGCTCTCCTGTCCTACACGCTCCGGGACCAGGAAGACTTTCCCGCGCTGGACTAGTGGCCAACCCGGCCAAGTACCAAACCTGCAGTCGGAGCGGAGATCAGACCCCGACCCGGTCCGTATCGAACGACTCCAGCCCGCAGGTGACGTCCCTTATGAACCTCGCCGCGTTCAGTCCGTCGATAAACCGGTGGTCGAACGACAGGCTCATGAACATCATGGAGCGGATGGCCAGGGAATCGTCCGCCTGCACGACAACCTGCTTCTTGACGCTTCCCGTGGCGATTATGCCCGCCTCGGGCTGATTGATGATCGGCGTGCCGAACAGCGTGTCCCACATGCCGGGATTCGTCAGCGTGAACGTACTGCCCTTCAGGTCGTCGGGGGACAACTTGCGGTCATGGGCCCGTCTGGCCAGGTCGTGGGCGGCCCGGGCGATCTCCGAGAAGTCCATTTCGTCCGCATGACGAATGGTCGGCACCACGACCCCCTTTTCCAGTCCCACCGCCAGACCCATATTCACGTGCTTCCACTGCAGAATCCGATCTCCGTCCATGGTGGCGTTCAGCATGGGGTTCGCCTTGAGGGCATCGACGATGGCCGTAATGAAGAAGGGGGTGAGCGTCAACCTGATGCCGGTCTTCTGCTGGAACCGTTCTCTGGCCTGTTCCCGGAAACGCACGACATGCGTCATGTCCACTTCCGACACGGAAGTTACGTGGGGCGACACCTGTTTGCTTTGGACCATGTGCCTGGCAATGGTCTTGCGCAGGGTGTCCATCGTCACGACGCGGGCATCCTCGGCGCCAGACGGCCGGGGGACGGGGACATACTCGGCGCCTTCCTGCTCGCCGGTCGGTTCGGGAATCCGGGATGCGCGCCGTTCGAGGTGCGCGAGCAAGTCGTCCCGTGTGACCCTTCCGCCCTTTCCGGTTCCTTCCAGGGCATCGAGCGTAGCCATGTCGATGCGCTCTTCCCGGGCGATGCGCAATACGAGCGGAGAATAAAACCGGTCCGAACGCACCGGCCTTGAGGGGGCCTCGTCGCCGGAATCCCCCTCGGCCGGGGTAGGACTGCCGGCTTCGCTCGTCGCCGTTTCCTCTTCACCATGTTCCGCCTCCGCTTTCCCCCCGTTGCCAGGCGAGCCGGCCTCCCCGTCCGTGGCTTCGGCTCCGGTATCGATGACCGCGATGACTTCCCCGATGGCCACCGTCGTCCCCTCGGCCACGCGGATCTCTCGCAAGACGCCCCCCGCTATCGCCGGGATGTCGGTGTCGATCTTGTCGGTGGTGATTTCCACGACGGATTCATCCCGCTCGACGGGATCGCCGACCTTCTTCAGCCACCGGATAACCGTTCCTTCCTCGACGCTCTCGCCGAGCCTGGGCATGACGATGTTCACAAGCGGTTTCCTCTTTGTTCGGTTCGGTTCGGTTCAGCCTGGTTCGATCAATACGCCACGAGATCCCGGAGCGCGGCGGTCACCTTGTCGGTGTTCGGCAAGAAGTAGCTTTCCAGGGGTGGGCTGAAGGGTACGGGCGTGTCTATGGCGGCCAGACGGCGAACGGGCGCGTCGAGATACTCGAAGGCTTCCTCGGCCACTACGGCAGCGATTTCTCCTCCGAATCCGCCGGTCAGCGTATCTTCGTGTACGACCAGCAGGCGGTTCGTCTTCCGGACCGATTCGAGAACGGCCTGTTTGTCGTACGGCAGAAGGGACCGCAAGTCGAGCACCTCCGTCTCGATGCCCTCGCCGGCAAGCGTTTCGGCCGCGTCCAGGCTGTGGAAGACCATCTTGCCGTAGGTGACGATCGTCGCGTCGCTCCCCTCCCGCCGGATCGCCGCCTCGCCGATCGGTACGGTGTAATCCGCTTCGGGAATCTCTGCCCGGATCCGAGGAAAACGATACAGTCCCTTGTGTTCGAAAAACAACACCGGATTGTTGTCCCGGATGGACGACTTGATCAGGCCTTTCGCGTCGTAGGTCGTGGCCGGGGCTACCACCTTCAGGCCGGGCACCTTGCAGAACCAGGCCTCCGGATTCTGCGAGTGAAACGGACCGGCGTTTCCGATCGCTCCGGAGGGGCACCGCACCACCAGGGGAACGGGAGTTCCCCAGCGGTAGTGCGTCTTGGCCACGTTGTTCACCAGTTGATTGAACCCGCAGGTGATGAAGTCGGCGAACTGCATTTCTGCCACCGGCCGCATGCCCATCATCGCCGCGCCCATGGCCGCGCCGATGATCACGGACTCCGCCACGGGCGCATCGACCACCCGGTCTTCTCCGAAATCGTTCAGGAATCCCTTCGTGATTTTGAACGCGCCCCCGTAGACCCCGATATCCTCGCCAAGGCAGAAGACGTTTTCGTCCCGCTCCATCTCCTCTCGGAGTCCGGCCGATATGGCTTCCAGGTAGGTTACGGGTGGCATGGGATTAAAGGGTTGGGTTTACAGGTGGCGCAAATTGGATACGGTCGGCATGGGCTGCATTTTTAAAGGCGGCGAAATCAATCCGCATAGACGCCTTCAAGCGCTTCTTCGGGTTCAGGCAGAGGACTCTGTTCCGCGTAGTCAACCGCATCGTCCACGATGCCTTTCGTTTGTTTCCCGATCTCGTCGACTTCGTCGCGGGTGAAGTCCATTTCTTCCAGCAGCAGGTTTTCTATCTTGACGACCGGATCGTTGTTCCACCCGTCCTCCAGGACCTCTTTCGGGACGTAGAAGGCATCGTCGTGCTGGGCATGTCCCAGCAGCCGCGTACAGCGCGCTTCGATCAGCGTCGGACCGCCGCCTTCACGGGCGAGATTCACGGCGTTTCGCGTGGCCTTGTACACGGCGCGCACGTCCGTCCCATCCACCAACGCGCCGGCGACGCCATAGCCCCGCGCCCGGTCGACGATGTGCTCGCAGGCGTACTCCAGCCGGGCTGGCGTGGAGTAGGCGAACTTGTTGTTCTCCACGATCAGCACCATGGGCAGCCTGTGCACAGCCGCAAAGTTGAGGCCCTCGTGGAAGTCGCCGATGCTCGAGCCGCCCTCGCCGATGTAGGTCAGGGAGACCGCCCCTTCGCCACGGATCTTGCTGGCCAGCGCAATACCGGCAGCCACGGGAATGTTCGCGCCGAGGTGGCTGATCATCCCGACGATGCGATGGTCCCAGTTCCCGCAGTGCATATTGCCGTCTTTGCCTCGGGTCGGTCCATTCGCCCGGCCGAGGTACTGGCACATCATGTCGCGCGCGGTGTGGCCGCGAAGAAAATGGGCGCCGATTACCCGGTGCATCGGTACCAGGATGTCCGCATCGCCCAGTGCGTAGGCGCTACCGGCGGCGATGGCCTCGTGGCCCGCGCCCGCGTAGGCGGCGCCCACAAGCCTGCCCTGTCTGAAAAGTCGGTATATGCGCTCTTCGAACTCGCGCTGAAGACGCATGGTACGGTACAGGATGCGATAGTCGTCCCGGTCGAGACCGAGATCGTCCAGGTCGGACTCGATAAGGGCGGGTTCTGACGGGGCGGGGGCGGTCTCGACGTTCATGGCGCCTCCTTGCGGCCGGCGTGACATGCTGGCTTCATATTCGCTGTTTCAACTCGGACAGGGTCATCGCCTGGAAGGACATGCCGAACACCTCGCCCAAGTGGCGCAGGAGGCCGGTCTCCACTTCTTCCATGGCTACAGGCCGGTCCAGAATCCGCTCTATGGAGGTGACCTCGCGGTCGGCTATTCCGCAGGGTACAATCCCCTCGTACAGGGTGAGGTCGGGATGCACGTTCACAGAAAAACCGTGCATGGCGAACCACCGGCTGACCTTTATGCCCAGAGCCGCGACCTTTTCATTGTCCACCCAGACCCCGGTGACTCCCTCGAGGCGCCCGGCGGCTATGCCGAAATCGCCCAGCAGCCGGATGATCACCGTCTCAAGATCGCGGAGGTACCGGTAGACATCCTGGTACCACACCGAGATATCAAAGATGGTGTAGCCCACCAGCTGGCCGGGACCGTGGCAGGTGATGTCTCCTCCGCGGTCCGTTTCGTAGACCCCTATTCCGCGGGTTTCAAGTGTTTCCTGCCTGTAAAGCAGATGATCGCTCGCGTGCAACCGGCGCCCGATCGTGTACGTCGGGGGATGTTCGACCATCAGGAATACATTGTCTATGAGACCGGAACGACGCGCCGCAAACAGACTCCGCTGAAGAGACAGCGCCACGCCGTATTCCAACGTGCCGGCCCGGACTACCCAGCAAGGCAGCACCCGCCTCCTCATACGCGGCGACCTCGTAAACGCACAGGCCTCTTACCCCGCAGAAATAAGGGTGCGCCGGGCCGCGGTGTCAAGGACTTTCTCCTTCGGCGATGGGGCCATAGAACGCCACCCGGCGGTCTTTCAAACGGTCGAGTTCATAGGCTCTGGCCACGTTTACGATGTGTTTTTCCCGGGCGCCCGCAAGGTCCAGGTCGGCATAGACGATCTCCTCGCCCGACCGGCTTCCCCTGGCCAGCGTACGACCGGTGAAATCGACTATTTTGCTCTGGCCGATGAAACGGGTTCCCCTTTCCTGGCCGACGCGATTCACGGCGATGTAGTTGACGCGATTCTCGAAGGCACGGGTGTTGATGACGAACTCGGTGTTGCACTCGGCGCCGACCGGCCAGTTGGTGGGCAGGGTGATCAGTTCCGCGTCGCGGAGCATCATGACGCGCGCGCTTTCCGGAAACGCCGCGTCGTAGCAGATATTGAGCCCGATCTGGCCGACTTCGGAATCGTACACGCGAAAGGGCCGGTCGCCCGGGGTTAGAAATCGGTCGATTCCGAGATAGGGGAGGTGGATCTTGCGGTAGTGTCCGACCAGCGCGTTGGGAGCGATGAAGGCTGCCGCATTGTAGATGCTCGACCCATCCGCCTCCAGCAAGCCGACGATAGCGTGGATGTCGAATTCCCGGCATTGCCGTTCGAGGCGCTCGGTGAAGGGGCCGGGCACCGGTTGCGCGTACGCACCGGCTTCGGCCAGATCGTCAAAGCAATAGCCGGTCAACGCGCATTCCGGAAACACGGCCAAGTCCGCCCCTTCCCGCGAGGCCGTTTGCAAGGCGTCGAATACCCGGATCAGATTCTGCTCGACCCGGGCAATTTCCGGGTCCATCTGTACGCCGGCCACCCGTATGGTGTCTCGCATATGCCACCCCTCCGATGGGCTTCCGTCCGCAAAGAAGATTCGATATGGGATTATACGCTTGCAGGCGCCCGCGGTTGCGAACGGCCTCGCATCCCGGCGGGGCGCGCGTCTGCGTACGAGGCGGCATCGCGCGCCGGCCAAGGCTGGCGCAGACGCAGGCTACCCTCTCCGGTACGCCGGCATGTCGCTCAATCCGGTCGAGGCCGGATGGAACAGTCGGGTCAGGTGGGCCTCGATGACGCCCCGGTTCAAATCAGGACGTTCCATGCAGGCCACGACCAGTTCATGGTCTACCTGTTCCGTCATTTCGGCAATCGCCTTCATGCGATCGATGGAGTTGATCAGGGCCTGCCGGATGGGGATGCGCTCCGGGAAGATGTCGATGCCCATGTACCCCCGGTACCCGTACATCTTGAGCGCGTACATCCCGGCAAAGATCTGCTCCGGCGAGACGATACCGACCTGCAGGTCCTGGTCGTAGTTGCCCAGAGGCTGGCTGTTCCAGTGCGTGTGGGCTAGCCTGCCCTGCCGGAGAATACGACTCAGCGCATAGGGGAAGTCCTCGAAACCCATGAGGACGTGGCCGAGTTCCGGATTCAGGCCCACGATGGCGTGGCCCGCATCAAGCAGCGCCCGGTTTTCGGGTGCCTGGAGCCGTTCGTCCACGTTCTGTGCCATCAGGATTCCGTCCGTGGTGTTCCGATAGATGTTGTTGCCCCGGGGCTCGTAGGGTTTGGGTTCTATGGCCGTGCGAATACCCGGCACGGCGTCCAGCGCTTCGGCCAGGCCCGACTCGAAGAGGTCCCACATGGCGTAGAAGTCGGTCCCGAAGTTCAGTTCATAGCCGTCGCCGCCGGGCCAGACGACCATGAAATCCGTGTCCAGTTCGCGGTTCATTCGCAACGTCCCGATCACCCGGTCGATGGCGCAGCGGCGCGCCTCGGGCACGGGAGAGGACAGGGAACCGAATTCGAACCGGGCATCCCAGAAGAGGTTGGGGATCACCGTGATCAGACGCACGCCCGTGTCCCGCTCCAGCTGCTGATAGAGATGCGCGTTGTCCTCGTTGATCTCGTTCGGATAGTGGGCCTCGATGCCGCACAGGCCATGTTCCGCGAGCTCGGCGGCGATGTCCAGACGCTCTTCGATGGAATAGGGCGCCATGTAGGCTTCATGAAACCGGATCTGCGATGGCGAGAAAAACCACACACCGGCGGAGATCTTGAGTTCGAGAGAAAAGCGATTTAGATGGCGTACGAGCTCGTCGCCGCTGCGCACGGTCGCCTGATCCCGCAGATCTGCGAACATTGCCGCCTCCTGAGATTACAAGCTTTTCGATTGGATGGATCAAATGATCCGAAAATGGGAGGTTCCTGCTGAAATGATAGGGGCTGATCCAGGGACTGTCAACAGGTATATAGGGTGCAAAAGAGCGCTTGACACCTTGGACGAAAACCGCGTATTTTTGCTTTCCATTTCGTTGATTTTCAGGAACTTGTCGGCTTTGAAAGGAAAGGTCGTGCGCGTTGTCGTAACCGGTGGTGCAGGATTCCTGGGATCGCATCTGTGCGACCGGCTGCTGGCCGACGGACACCGGGTCGTCGCCGTGGACAACCTGATCACGGGCCGAACCGTAAACATCGCCCACAACCTGGGTCGGGAAGGATTCACCTTTCTCGAGCGTGACGTGTCGGAATACCTGGAAATCGAAGGCGACCTGGACTTCGTCATGCACTTCGCCAGTCCCGCGAGCCCCGTAGACTTCGAGCGCGTGCCGATCCAGATCCTGAAAGCGGGCGCCATGGGCACGCACAACGCCCTCGGACTGGCCAAGGCCAAGGGGGCCGGGTTCTTCCTCGCATCCACGTCGGAGGTCTATGGCGATCCGCTGGTCAACCCGCAACCGGAGCACTACTGGGGTAACGTCAATCCCATCGGCGTACGGGGCGTTTACGACGAGGCGAAACGCTTCGCGGAAGCCCTCACCATGGCCTATCGCCGCAAACATGGCATCGACACGCGCATCGTTCGGATTTTCAACACCTACGGACCCCGGATGCGGCCTGCGGACGGCCGCGTCGCGCCATCCTTCATCACCAAGGCGCTTCGGGGCGAGCCGCTGACGATCTTCGGTGAAGGACGGCAGACCCGCAGTTTCTGCTTCTACGAGGATCTCGTCGAAGGCATCGTACGACTCATGCATTCCGGCGAACATGATCCGGTGAACATCGGCAACGAGAACGAGATCACCATCCTTGCACTCGCCCGCACCATCATCCGCTTGTGCGGGTCCGACAGCAAAATCGTCTTCAGGCCGCTTCCGCAGGACGATCCCCAGCTACGTCGTCCCGACACGACACGGGCGCGCGAAATCCTGGACTGGAAAGCCCGGATTCCATTGGAAGTCGGCATGCAAAAGACCATCGCGTATTTCAAATCTCACGGGGCGGACGATCATTGAGAACGGCTAAGCGACAAGCCCGGCAGCAGGCGGAACGGCGCCTCGCGAACTAGATCGCAATCGCACGGCGCCAAAGCCTGGGCCGCTGTTGCCGAAACTGCGGCCGCACCGTTTCGAACCTATGTCCATTGCGTTCATCACCCATCCCGATTTCCTGCTGCACGATACCGGACCGTACCATCCCGAACGGCCCGAGCGGATCACCTCCATCCGCACCGGACTCGGGCTGGAAGGGGACGTTCCCGGCACCGCGCATGCGGCCGACCTGCTGCACCTTGCCCCGTCGCCGGCTGATGACGATGCGATCAGGGCGGTGCACGACGCGGCCTATGTCGAAGCCGTCCCCGACTGGTGCGCGCAGGGATACCGGAATCTGCCAACGGGCGACACGACCGTCTGCCCTTTATCCGAGGCGGTAGCGAGATTGGCCGCCGGTGCGGGCATACGGGCCGTGGAGGCCGTATTGACCAAGGAAACGGACCGGGTCTTCTGCGCGGTGCGCCCGCCGGGTCACCACGCGGAAACCGATCGGGGCATGGGATTTTGCATCTACAACAACGCCGCCGTCTCTGCCCGCTATGCCCAGTCGCGATTCGGCGTGGAACGCGTAGCCATCCTGGACTGGGATGTCCATCACGGCAACGGAACGCAGGAGATATTTGAAGATGATCCCACAGTGTACTATTTCAGCGTTCACCAGTCACCCCTGTATCCCTTTACCGGAGCGGAGCAGGAAAAAGGAACCGGGCCCGGGGCGGGTTTCACGCTGAACGTCCCCGTTCCCGCAGGATCGGGCGACGAGGCCTACGTGGACGTACTGACTCATCGGATCATTCCGGCCATGAAGGCATACCGGCCGGACCTCGTCATCCTTTCGGCCGGCTTCGACGCCCATATGGACGATCCGCTTTCCGGCACCCTCGTCACCGACGCGGGATTCCGGACCATGACCGGGATCCTGCTGGACTTCGCGGAAGACGCCTGCGGCGGACGCATGATTTCCATGCTGGAGGGCGGGTACGACCCGGAGGCGCTGGGGCGCTGCGTCCGGGACCATGTGGGCCTGATGGCCTCTGGATGAAAACAGGGAGATTGCACCGTGCGGTACAGAGTGCTGGGTCGGACCGGTTTGCGCGTTTCCGAGGTATCGTTGGGAACGGTTGAATTGGGCATGGAATACGGGCTGAAGGGAAAACAGGAATCCAGCGTTCCGGCAGTGGCCGACGCAAGGAACCTGCTGAACCGGGCGATCGACTTCGGCGTCAACTTCATCGATACCGCGGCGCTGTACGGCAGTAGCGAGGAGATCATCGGACGCGCGCTCAAAGACCGCCGGACCGAATATGTGCTCGCCACCAAGTGCCTGCACCGGCTGGATGAAGGGCTGGACCACGCCGCGTCGCGACGGAGCATATCCGAATCGATCGACCGGAGTCTGTCGAGGCTCCAGACGGATTACATCGACCTGCTCCAGGTGCATGGCCGGGACGTGCTCGAATTGGAGCAGCGGATGATTCGCGAAGGCGTGGTGATGGAAGAGCTCGAAAAAGCCCGGCAGGCGGGCAAGATCCGGTTTACCGGCTATTCATCCTACAGCGAAGAAGCCGCGTTGGCGGCCTTGGACGATGGTCGCTGGGACACGCTGCAAATCGCCTGCAACATCCTGGACCGCAGGCACCTGCCTCGCGTGATTCCCGAGGCGCACCGGCGTAGAATCGGCCTTATCGTCCGTTCCGCGCTACTCAAAGGAGCGCTGACCGATAAAAGCAGATTCATGCCCGATAGACTGAAACCCCTCGTCGACCACGTCGATCGCCTGGTCGATGTGCAGTCCGCAACCGGTTACAGTCTGCCTGAAATGGCCCTGCGTTTCGTGCTGTCGATACCGGATATCTCCACGATCATCGTGGGTGCCGACAGAATGGCCTACCTGGAGGAAGCGGTTGCCACATCAGATGGCGAAGGCCTGAGCGAAGAAATCCTCGTCAAGCTGAAGGACATGGCACTTGACGATCCCTATCTGCTCAATCCGGGGAACTGGGGCATTCCCTGAGCAACTTACATTAGACAGATACGACCGAATTACTTCGATTCAACCCATTCTGCGGTAGACCCCGACCACCTTGCCTACGATGGACACCTTGTCAGAGACCTCGTCGGCGATAATCGGTTCCATAGTCGGATGGGCGGGCACGAGTTCGACGCGGTTGTTGCGGCGATAGAAACGCTTGACCGTGGCCTCGTCGTCCAGCATCGCGACCACCGTTTCACCCGACTCGGCCACCGGTTGTTCGCGAACCAGAACGTAGTCACCGTCCATGATGCCGTCCTCGACCATGCTGTCGCCTTGTACTTCGAGGGCGAAAATGTCGCCGCTTTGCGCCACCATGCCGGCCGAAAAAGTCAGGTATTCTTCGACGTTTTCTTCCGCGAGTATCGGCATCCCGGCGGCGACGCGGCCAAGGAGCGGGACTTGAACGATGTCGTCGACATCCGGCTCGGCGGTATCCCGGGACGCGTTGGACACCGCACTATCCCGGGAACCCACGATCTCGATCGCACGCGGCTTCATGGGGTCGCGCCGAATATAGTTCTTCTTCTCGATCGCCCGCAGATGATCGTAAGCGGCACGGGTGCTGATACCGAACTTCTGGGCGATTTCCCTGACGCTGGGCGGATAGCCTATTCGGCCAACGCACTCGCATATATACTCATATACATTCCGCTGTTTGGCCGTTAATGGCTTCATATGGTTGAACTCCCTGAACGCGGGAAGAAGTTTAAAGCGGAAATCGCCACTGCAATTCAGTCTTTAACCGGTTAAAGCAACTTACATGATATATTGGAACATTTTGCATTGTACAAAACATACGGTTAGTCGTCAAGGAAAATCACCGCGCCACCGGGATTGCTCATACTTCCCCAATCAGTTGCGCTGCCAACGTCATGGCATCCACCGGCCAGAAGCACTCCGGGCGCGGGTTGCGTACGCGCGGGTCCGAGGCCTCCGGGCGACAGTTCTGCAGGCATTGAAGCCACTGTTCCGGTATGGACTCACGGCCGTGCACCGCGCCCAGGAGCGCCCCGCAAATGGCGGCGTTTGTATCGGTATCCCCTCCCTGCATAATGGTATCGACAACAGCATCCTCCAGGCTTGGCGCATGCAGCAGCCGATACAACGCATTCTGAAAAGCAATCAGAACCCAGCCCTGCTTATGTACAAAATCCACCGGCTGCCGGTCTTCAGCATCTTCTATTGCCTTCAACAACTCAGTTTCAACTACCCTGTCGACCGCCCACTGTCTAATCTGCCGGTACAGTGCATTGTTCGTGCAACCGGACTGAATGGCATGCGCAATGCCCATGGCAAACAGTGCGTTTGCCTGCCGGCAGATTGGGTTGGGATGGGTAAGCTCCGCATCCCGTATTGCCCATTCGGCCACCTGGTCCAGTGAAAATCCGGCACCGAAGATCCCAAGCGGACTGATCCGCATCATGGCGCCGTTTGCCTGACTGTCCGGGTTTGGATTCCCCGTCAAACCGGCGGAAATAGTCGTGCCGCAGTCAAAAGGCCCGGAACTGAGCCAGTACCGATATTCCTTCCGTGCTGCCCCAGGTTCGTAAGTTCCCCTCTTGACAAGCATCCGGGCGAGAAGCAGCGCCATCTCGGAATCATCGGTAGGCTGCCCGGCAATGGTATCGAAGGTGCCGCCATCCGCCATTTCCCGGACCCCGTCGGGGTAGCTGCGCCGGATCGCCTCCGGGGTCTTGAACTCAACCAGACTGCCAAGCGCATCACCGGAAAGCTGGCCCAGAAGACATCCTTGCGCGCTTGACCGTTTATCTATGCGCATGCGGCAAACTTCCTCTTTGTGTTCAAATGGCAAACTACAGCACACCCAATACGCTATGCGATCTGCCGGTACGGCGTCAAAAATACATGGGCATGGACGGACAATCGACTTATATTCATTCGACCGCTTGAGACCAGCAAAAAAACAGGAGATCGCAATGCCCGTCAATGAATTGATCCAGACCATGCTGGAGGAACTGCGCCAACTCGCAGATACCGAAGTGCACGTGGGGAAGCCGCTGCATGTCGGGGATACCTATGTGGTTCCGGTCTCCAGGCTGTCCTTGGGGTTCGGCGCCGGAGGATTTGGCGGCGAGACCGATCTGAAGCGGGGTGCGGGAGGCGGCGTATCGGTCGAACCCGTCGCCTTTCTGGTCATCCAGCAAGATCGCGCGCAACTGCTGCACATGAACTCGCCGAGCAGCCCCATGGGCAAGTTGCTGGACATCATGCCCGAGGTCATCGAGGAACTGAAGCGTTATTCCCGAAAAGACGGGGATCAGTAGACCAGCGGCGCCACCGTCTTCGAGATCAGTGCGACGGCCACGGTGGCCATGCCCACCAACCCCATTCCGCAGGCGTATCCGGCCGCCAGGACCGGCGTGTAGCGCATCCATTTTCGCCTACCGAATTTCCGCTCCATGTAGAACCTGCCCAGCAACGCGCCCAGAAACTGGGGAATGAACGCGTGAGGCACCGTGCCCACGCTGGCGATCATGCCGAAAATGAGCATGACGGGAAGATTCAACGCCGCCAGCACGCCGTAGGCCAGCACGCCGAAGGCGGCGCCGCCCAGCATGTACGGGAGTTTCAACGCCTCTATCAGGTAGCTGGATTCGAACCCGGACCCGGCCGTGCTGGAATACCAGAGCGCCTGCATGGTGGCCTGCTGTTGCCAGAACTTCTGCGCGTAGGGATACGCCTGTGAGGGAATGGGCGCGAGGCCCCATACGAAGTGCCAGAAAAGCAGACTGCAGACAAGTAGAACGGGGATCATGACCAGTTCGGCCTTCAGCACGCTCGTGAACCGGTTACCCGTCAGCTCGACTTCGCGAAAAGCCTGAGCCTGTCCGCCGTAGTTGAAAATCGGTATCGGCGCGAACCAGATGTCCACGCCCTTGTAGCCGCTCAGTATGAACGTGGCCTCCTTGATGAGAGGAAACTGCAGGTCGGCTCCGGTGATTGCGCGCAGACGGGCGCTCGCATACGAACTCAGCGGGGTATAGATGAACCCGTAGAACACGAAGAAGAGGATGGGGAAACCGGGCACGAGGCGCCAGCTCAGGACGACATAGCCCACCGTCAGGAGCAGGAAAGCGCCGAAAATCACGGACAAGGGGAAATCCCCTCTGCCCGGCGGGGTGGAAACCCGGGCGGACGAGGTGCCGTCCGGGCCCTGGCGCCCGCCGCCGTTCTTCCGTTTCCTGAGTCCCATAAGGATGCTCCAGCCGCCGATGAGCGCGACGGCGAAGCCGGTGCCGATACGGACGCTCATCCAGAAATCTATGTCGTTGACCAGCGTAGTCTGGATGGCGTCCATGCCCGGGGACCAGGTGTGCAGGATGTTCAGATCATAGAGCAGCGGGTTGAGCACAACGGTCAGCAAGGCGCCGATAGCGGAACCGACCACGATCCAGAAGGGCAGCACGAACCCGGTCAGCACGGGCCCAAGGCCCAGCTCAACCGCCATGGCCGCGGCGGGCAGGATGTTCTCCGTGTTACGCGTCAGGTCGGCGAAGGGAATGGGAATCAGCGTAATCGGTTCAGCAAGCAGCGCACCGGTGATAGCCGGTATGCCGATGTAGAATGCGCCGAAGACAAGGCCCAGCATGGCCCCGATGCTGAAGGCGCGCCAACGCCACGATTCCTGTCCCGCCGAGCTCTCTGCCAGCGCCGTGGCGCCCTCCGCCTGGATCGGAGCCAGGGGAAATGGAAGCCGTTCCACGTCGGCCGTAACGCGAAAGAGGCCGTAACCCAGCGTAAAAGCGCTCGCCCGATTGAAAATGTGGAGCACGGCGATGAGCAGAATCGGGACCAGCCACTCGCCGTGCAGCAGCGTGCGCAGTACAATGGCTTCGGAGTCCGCACCGGGAGAGATCCAGGAAGGGATCTGGTCGTCGATGCCAAAGGCCCTGGCGCCGGGAGACTGGACGAAGTACTGGTACCAGATCAGCTGGGCGAAGGGACCGCCGGACAGCGCGAGGCCCACGCCAGCGGTCAGGCTGGCCGCCACATAGTACAGCATGTAGATTTCCTGGCAGCTGAGCCGGGTAAAGGACCGGCGCGCGACTTCGATGAACAGAATGATCGTCGTCCATTCCGCCGCGGGGCCCAGACTCTGGCCGGCGATCAGGTTCAGGTAGATCGAGCCGGGGATCATGAAGAGGCCAAGAAAGACAATGCCGATGACCGTCTTTACATTGAACCCTTCCTCGTACATATGGGGCGGGTCGGAAAAGACGGAGGCTGTCGGGTCTTCCTTGACGAGGGTCATACCCTGGCTCTTGTAGTAGGGTTACTCATCCGCAGCGGAGGGACCGGCTCACTGCTTGCGCCAGACGTCCGTGAAGTTGTACAACCCGCCGGAGGGGTGGAGGAGCTCCTCCGAGTTGCGAACCAGCGTTGCGCCGTCGAAGGTGAAATCGTCCTGGGATTGCTGGCCGTCGATCACGAAGAAGAACCTGTTGTCCAGCACGCTCCACTGGCCGTTCTGTACCCGGACCGTCATGGAGTCCGCTACGACGGTCGTATCGACCTGGCCGTATCGACCGTCAGCGCTCAGCCGGAGGACGCCGGTGACTTGCGGAGGAACCAGGACGAGTCGTTCCTCCACGCTGCCCGTATCCGTCTGTACGTTGGTTCTGACCGTACGGCTTTCGAGGTCATAGTGTCCGACGAGGGGCCGGGCGATATTGCCTGGTCCGACCAGATCATCGGCGCAACCCGCAATGAACGCACTGAAGAGCACGCCATAAGTCAGGATTTGCTTGATCAAGGCTTTCTCCGGCGGGCGAAGCCGCGGAATAGCGGCATGCCCGGTACGTTCCGGCCTCGGTCCAACCGCTTTCTGCGAGAGCGGACAAACCGAACCGGCAACGCTTGAAATTATAGACAAACCCCGCATGGGCGTCAAGCGATTCCGATTCCGGCAACGGCCATATTTCGCTTGACGTCCGATGCCCGGGAGATTAGGAATGATGGGATTTTCAGGGTTTTCTACAGGATATGGACGATGGATACGGTTGACGGCTTCGAACCGCCGGTGGTCAGTCATTCCTGTACGTCATCCGGCCGTCGTTTCCCGTCCATGTAAAACGGTCCGTATTCATTAGTAAGTACATGCTTCTGGACACATGTCTCCGGCCAATGTCACACGGCCGGCATGCATGATGCGTCACCACAAGACTTCAGACGGGAGAGCAGGAGCCCCCATGTCCGCGCTCAAGGCAGGCATCGTAGGATGCGGCAACATCAGCAGTGTGTATTTCGAGGCGGGGCGGAAGTTCGCGGCGTTCGACGTGACGGCTTGTGCGGACATGGTGCCGGAACGGGCAAAGGCCAAAGCCGCCGAATACGAGGGGGTGGAAGCGCGAACGGTAGACAGCCTGCTGGAGGATCCCGCCCTGGAAATCGTCATCAACCTCACCGTACCCGGTGCGCACGCGGAAATCGCGCGGGCGGCCCTGGCGCATGGTAAATCGGTGTATTCGGAAAAGCCCATGGCGATCAGCAAGGAGGATGGCCGGGCTTTGCTCGACCTCGCCGCCAAGCAGGGGAAACTGGTGGGCGGAGCGCCGGACACCTTTCTGGGCGCCGGTATACAGACCTGCCGCAAGCTCATCGACGACGGCTGGATCGGCGAGCCCGTATCGGCGACGGCCTTCATGCTAAGTCCGGGACACGAACGATGGCATCCCAACCCCGGCTTCTTCTACCAGTCCGGCGCCGGCCCCATGCTGGACATGGGGCCGTACTACGTCACCGCGCTGGTCAATCTGCTCGGACCGGTCGCCCGGCTCTCGGGCGCGACGCGCATTACCCATCCCGAACGTACCATAACGAGCGAGCCCCTGTACGGCGAAAAAATCAGGGTCGAAGTGCCCACGCACTTGGCGGGCCTGCTGGAGTTCGAAAGCGGACCCGTCGGGACGATCGTGACCAGTTTCGACGTATGGCACCATGAATTGCCCCATATAGAGATCTACGGTTCGGAAGGATCCTTGAGCGTGCCCAACCCGAATACGTTCGGTGGACCGGTGAAATTGCGGCGCGCCGGCGCAGAATCCTGGACGGAGATGCCGCTGAGCCACGGTTACGAGGAACAGAGCCGCGGCCTGGGCGTGGCGGACATGGCCTGCGCCCTCCGTTCGGGCCGACCGCACCGGGCTGGCGGGGAGCTCACCTATCACGTGCTGGACGTCATGCTTTCCATAGAGGAATCGTCGAAATCCGGACGGCATATCACCCTGGAAAGTTCCTGTGCCAGACCGGCCGCGCTACCGTTGGGACTGGCGCCGTACTCCCTGGACCCGTAGCCCCTAGCCTACATCCCTTACCCGGCTGTACCACCTGGATCCTGCAAGGTTCCGGAAGCAAACCAGATACGCAACCATGCCCGATCATCCAGCAAACACACCGGCCGATCTCCTGCCCCGCCTGGAAAGCCTGTTGGACCGCGTCGATGCACTCCTGTCCGCTTATGCGGGCCAGCGGGGGCATGCGACCGGGGACGTCTATTCCGAATCCATCGCGTTCCGATGGCGCCAGAGAGGAGGCAGGGGATATCTCGAACCGATCGCTCATCCCGATCTGGCCAACTTGGATGGCCTCTTCGGCCTGGACCGAGAGATCGGCATGCTCGACAGGAACACCCGCCAGTTCGTACAGGGGATGCCCGCGAACAATGTGCTGATCTGGGGAGAACGCGGAACAGGGAAGTCTTCGGTAGTCAAAGGCTTGCTTGCCCGATTCGCCGGCAAGGGCCTGCGCATGATTGAAATCCGCAAACAGGATTTGATGGATTTGCCCGAAATCGTCGAACTCCTGTGGGACCGCCCCGAGCGTTTCGTCCTGTTCTGCGACGATTTGTCTTTTCTGGAAGACGAATCCGACTATCTCGAGCTCAAAGCGCTCCTCGAGGGCAGCCTTTCAGCCCGGCCGGACAACCTGCTCGTCTACGCTACGTCGAACCGCAGGCATCTGATGCCGGAGCGACTCGCCGACAACACGTTGCGTTTCAGTCCGGACGACGATGAGATCCATCCTCAGGAAACGGTCGAGGAAAAGGTATCGCTGAGTGATCGTTTCGGTCTGTCCATCGGTTTCTACCGCATCACCCAGGATACCTATTTCCAGATTGTCGGACATCTTGTCAAGCAACGCGGCCTCGACGTGGATGCGGAACGGCTGCGCCGGGAGTCCCTGCGTTGGCTCCAGCGCGCCAGCGGTCGTTCCGGCAGGGTGGCGCGGCAATTCGTGGATGATCTCGAGGGAAGGCTCAAACTGGGCGAATTGGCGTAGCGCGCGGTTACCGGTCCGCTACTATACCATCTCGAAACGTCTCAAATTCTCTTATCGCACATGCGCTTTATGTTCCGATCTCCCTTGCCAAGTCGTCGTATTCTTTCCTTCTTGACACGTTACACCGTACCGGCTAATGTAGGTACATCACGTCGATGGTATCCGCAGGCTGAAATCATGTTTATCCCGGGTGTCCGGTTTACGGCTATCTCTAATTCGTAGACAACTTCAGCTACCAACAATTTTCAGGTTAATCTCTTCGGTTAACAGCAAAGGAGTGTGTCTTGCACGCATTCGACTACGCCACGCCTGAAAGTGTGGCCGATGCGGTAGTGATGCTCAGCGGTCGCGGCAAAAACGCCTGTGTGCTTGCGGGCGGCACGGATCTTATCGTACAGCTTCGGGAAAACCGCAGGCGGACCGGCCTTGTGGTGGACGTCAAGAAAATCGCCGAGCTGAACGCATTGTCCTACGACGATGCAACGGGCCTCGTAATCGGTGCAGCCGTGCCCTGCTACCGGATTTACGGTGACGCGAGCATAGCCGCAGCCTATCCAGGGCTGATCGACGCGGCCAAACTGGTGGGCGGCACGGGAATCCAGGGTAGAGCCAGCCTGGGTGGCAACCTGTGCAACGCCTCCCCGGCCGGCGATACGATTCCCCCGATGATCGTTCTGAACGGCGAGGCTGAGATTGCGGGTCCAAACGGTACGCGGACCGTGGCCGTGGAAGACTTCTGCACCGCGCCGGGTCGCACCGCGCTGGAGGACGGCGAGTTTCTGGTATCCCTCCGTTTCCCGGCGCCCGCACCGAATTCCGGGGCCTTCTACCGCCGGTTCATCCCCCGCAACGAGATGGATATAGCCGTGGTCGGCGTCGGCGCTTCCGTCGTGCTGAACGAAGACAAGGCTTCCTTCGTCTCCGCGCGCATCGCCGTTGGCGCAGTGGCACCTACTCCGCTCTTCGTGCGAGCGGCCGGCGATGCCCTGGCCGGACAACCCGTATCCGACGAGGCGATCCGGCATGCGGCCGATATCGCCAAAGACGCGGCCAGGCCCATCAGCGACATGCGGGGCACAGCCGAATATCGAAAGCATCTGACCAGCGTATTGACGCGCCGGGTTGTGCAGGGTGCGGTTCAACGAGCCAAGGAGTAGCCGCCGATGTCAAAAAAAGTACACGTACAGACAACCATAAACGGAGAATCGGTCGACTTCCTGTGTGAACCGCGCAACAGCCTGCTTGAAGTGTTGCGCGACGATCTGGATCTCACCGGCGCCAAGGAAGGGTGCAACAACGGCAACTGCGGGGCGTGCAATGTCGTCATGGACGGCCGACTGGTCAATTCCTGCTGCGTGCTGGGGGTTGAAGCCGACGGATGCGAGATCACTACGATCGAAGGCATCGGATCCGCCGCCAACCTGCATCCGCTGCAGGAGAAATTCCTCGAACACGCCGCGTTGCAATGCGGAATCTGCACGCCCGGATTCATCGTTTCCGCCAAGGCGCTGCTGGACAGGAACCCGAACCCCACCGAAGACGAAGTGCGCTACTGGCTGGCCGGCAACCTCTGCCGATGCACGGGGTACGACAAGATCGTACGTGCGGTACTGGACGCCAGGGAAGGCGCCTAGCAGAGGGACGTAGCCGAGCAGGCACAGGGCGCCTGTTTTGTCGGTTTCGTGAACAGGGAGCCGGCATGGGATCCGAAATGATGAGCGGCAACCGATCAGCGGCAGGGTCAAAAAGGAAATGAATCGAGGGAGGGAACAGAACGTGTCACAAAACGGACATAAGGTCATCGGCACCCGTCCGATTCGCCACGACGGGGTGGACAAGGTTACCGGACGGGCGATCTACGGCGCCGACATCCAGTTGACGGGCCTGCTCTACGGCGCCGTCAAGCGCAGCCCCCATCCCCACGCGCGGATCAAAAGCATCGACACCAGCCGGGCCGAAGCCCATCCGGGCGTGCGCGCGGTCGCAACCGCCCACGACCTTCCGCAGATCGCGGACAAGATTGCCGATCTGGGCGAGGCGATCGTCAACCTCCGCGACGCCAGCAACAACGTGCTGGCCTATGGCAAGGTCCTCTACAAGGGCCATGCCGTCGCAGGCGTGGCCGCGATCAACCTGCACGTGGCGCAGGAAGCGCTGGACCTGATAGACGTGGAGTATGAACCGCTGCCCCACGTCACGGGTGTGCTGGAGGCCATGGAAGACGACGCACCGATCCTGCACGAAGACATGAAGACCACTTCCATGGGCGAGGAGACGGACAAGGTCAGCAATATCGCCAACCACTTCCAGCACAAGATGGGCGAGCCGGACGACGGATTCTCGGAAGCCGATGCAGTGATCGAGCGGGAGTTCACGACGCAGACCGTGCACCAGGGCTATATCGAAACCCACAACGCCACAGCCCTGTGGAACGAAGAGGGCCAGCTCACGATCTGGACGAGCACGCAAGGCGCATTCTCGGTCCGGGACCAGATGGCCGAGATTCTCCAGATACCTATTTCGAAGGTCAAGATCGTGCCGCTGGAGATCGGCGGCGGTTTCGGCGGCAAAATATCCGTCTACCTGGACCCGGTCGCCGCGCTGCTGTCAAAGAAAACCGGACACCCGGTCAAAATGACGATGACGCGCGACGAGGTCTTCGAGGGCACGGGTCCGACGCCGGGTTCCTATCTTAAGGTCAAAATGGGCGCTACCCGCGACGGCCGGCTCACGGCCGCCACGGCCTACATGGCTTACGAAGCCGGCGCCTATCCCGGGTCGCCGGTCGGTGCGGGCGCGGGCTGCATCTTCACACCCTACTCCATTCCCAATGTCCAGATCGACGGGTACGACGTGTGTGTGAACAAGCCCAAGACGAACGCCTATCGCGCCCCGGGCGCCACCAATGCGGCGTTCGCCACGGAAACCGTTGTCGATGAACTCTGCGAAATGATCGGCATGGACCCGCTGGAGTTTCGCGTAAAGAACGGCGCCAAGGAAGGAGACCGCAGGGCGGATGGTCCCGTGCATCCGCGCATCGGATGCGTCGAGACGACCGAAGCCGCCCTCGGCAGCGAGCACTACCGGTCTTCAATCGCGAAATCGGGCAACGGCAAGGTCCGCGGCCGAGGCGTTGCATCCGGTTACTGGTTCAACTTCAACGGCGGCCGGTCGGCCATCTCCGTCAGCATCAATCCCGACGGCACTGTCAACATGCTCGAGGGTTCGACGGATATCGGCGGTTCGAGGGCATCCATCGCCATGCAGTTGGCCGAGACCATCGGCCTCGAGGCGACCGACATCAAACCTTACGTCGTAGATACGGACTCGATCGGCTATACCGACGTGACCGGAGGCAGTCGAACGACTTTCGGGACGGGCTACGCCGCGCATGCAACGGGCCAGGCGCTCATCCGAGAAATGAAGGAGAGAGCCTCCAAACTCTGGGATGTACCGGCCGATGCCATCGACTTTGCCGACGGGGTCTTCTCCTATCGGGACGATGAGGAAAAACGCGGCACCTTCAAGGAACTGGCCAGCCAGGCCGGCGATGCGGGCGGTCCGGTGGTAGCCCAGGTCAGTACCAATCCCGACGGGAGCGGCGGCGGGGCCTTCGCCACCCATGTCGTCGATGTGGAAGTCGACCGGGAGACCGGCAAGGTGGACATCCTGCGGTACACCGCAGTACAGGACGCCGGCACGGCCATACATCCGAGCTACGTGGAAGGGCAGATGCAGGGCGGCGTGGTGCAGGGCATCGGCTGGGGCCTGAACGAGGAGTACATCTACAACAATGAAGGCGCCATGACCAACGCGAGTTTCCTCGACTACCGCATGCCCACGACGCTGGACCTGCCCATGATCGAGACGATCATCGTGGAAGTGCCCAACGAGTCCCATCCCTACGGCGTGCGGGGCGTCGGCGAAGTGCCGATCGTACCTCCGCCGGCCGCGCTCGCCAACGCGATCTACGACGCCACGGGCGTGCGGCTGCGGGATTTGCCCATGTCTCCGCCCCGGGTCCAGCAGGCCCTGGAGGAAAACGGCGGCTAGGTACCGGCCCTACGCATAGGAAGACGCAGCGCACAAGCAGGACGAGCGGGCAGAATAGGCGTTGGAAGCAGGACAACGCGAAGGGCGGGAGGAGCCATCTTCCCGTCCTTTTGCTTTTCGCCTGAAAGAACCGGCGTCTTCGAGAACTAACCAATAAATACGAAGCAGCGGAAACAAACCATGGCCACGATCTACATCCCGTCCCTTATGCGCGACCTCACCGGCGGCGAGGAGACCATACAGGTCGAAGGGGCGGACATGCGGCAGATCATCGCCAATCTGGAGGCCGCCTACCCGGGATTCGGCAAGCGACTACTTGAGGAAGGGACCCAGCGGATCAAACCCAACATCGCCGTCATGATCGACGGCCGCAACGCCCGCCGCATCCTGATCGACAAGGTGAACGAGCACAGCGAGATCCACTTCCTTCCGGCGATCAGCGGGGGCCGTTAGGCGTGTAAATCGCTGAACAACTGCGCGGTCGGAGGTCGCACGACCCAAACTTGGCGAACCTTCGGACTTCCGTTACAGCTTCCGGTTCAATTTGAGCAGATTGCCGACGGTAAGGGGTTTGGTTGCTGCGGTAGATCTCTGACGCGGCTTCGGCTTCTTGGTCTGGCGTTTCCTGGGAGATTCCGCCGGCATGGGTTGCTCCGCGTGCCCTGACGCATCAGTTTTCGCGGACGCTTCCTCTTTCTGGCCTTGATTGCCATCGCCTGGTCCCGCGTCCTGCCGGGGTCTCGATGGCCGGCGTCTTCTTCGGCGGTCCGCCCGTTCGTTTTTCTCGGCCTGCGCTTCCCGCTCCTCCCGCATGGAAAGCGAGATGCGGTTTCTTTCCTGATCCACGCCGAGCACGCGCACCGAGACCTGCTGGCCCACCTTGACGACTTCCCCCGCGTGCTTGACGTAACGATCCACCAGCTGGCTGATGTGCACGAGTCCGTCGAGGTGAACCCCGACGTCCACGAACGCACCGAAGTTGGTGACGTTGGTGACCACGCCGTCAAGCCGCATGCCTTCCTTGACTTCGTCGATGGTATGGATGCCTTCCGTGTACTCGACGGGCTTGAACGCATCGCGCGGGTCGCGCCCCGGCCGGGCCAGTTCCTCCAGGATATCCTCCAGGGTAGGCAGACCCACCGCGTCGGTAACGTACGCATCGAGCGCAATGCGGCTTCGCACAGCCGAATCGCCCATGAGTTCCTTCACGCCGCACTGCTGGTCGGAGGCCATGCGATCCAGGATCCCGTAGCTTTCGGGATGAACCGCGCTGGCGTCCAAGGGGTTGTCGCCATTTCCTATTCTCAGGAAACCCGCGGCCTGTTCGAAGGCCCGGGGCCCCAAGTTCGGCACCTGACGCAGGTCCATCCTTGAAGCGAAAGGACCTTCCTCATCCCGGTAGGCGACGATTTTTTTTGCCAATTCAGGCCCGATTCCTGAAACGTAGGACAGGAGTTGTGCACTGGCGGTATTCACTTCTACACCGACGTCGTTCACGCAACTCATCACCACGTCATCCAGGCTTCTTTTCATCGAAACCTGGTCGACATCGTGCTGGTATTGCCCTACGCCGATGGATTTCGGATCAATCTTGACCAGTTCCGCAAGGGGGTCCATCAGCCTGCGGCCGATCGAAATCGCACCCCGCACGGTGACGTCCAAGGCGGGGAACTCCTCCCGGGCCGCCTCCGACGCGGAATAAACCGAAGCGCCGCTCTCGTTCACGAGTACAATGGGCGGATCGCCTTCGAGTTCGACCGCGCGCAGGAACTGCGTCGTCTCCCGACCCGCCGTCCCGTTGCCGACGGCAATCGCGTCGAATTCGTACTGCGCGTGGAGCGACTCGATGATCCGCGCCGCTTTTTCCTTCTTTTTCTTCCCGGAATGGGGGTAGATGCTGGACCGGTCCAGCAACTTGCCCTGTTCGTTGAGGCAGACCACTTTGCAGCCTGTCCGGAATCCGGGGTCGATCGCCAGAATGCGGCGGCGGCCCAGAGGCGGCGCCATGAGCAGCTCGCGCAGGTTGCGGGCAAACACCCGGGTTGCCTCCTCTTCAGCCCGCTGACGGACCAGAGACCGCAACTCGGTTTCAAGGGACAGGGCCAGCAGGCGGCGGTAGCTGTCCGAGACCGCCAGTCGTACCTGCTCGGCCGCCGGGCTTTCGTTCTTGACGAACAGTTTTTCGAGCCGGGCGACCGCCTCCGTTTCCGGCGGCGCGATGGTCATGCGCAACACGTCTTCCTTCTCGCCGCGGCGAATAGCCAGGACGCGATGCGAAGGCGCTTTCAGCGCGGGCTCGGACCAGTCGAAATAGTCCCGGAACTTGACCCCCTCCGCTTCCTTTTTCGCTACAACCGTGGATCGGATCACCGCCTTTTTGTGAAACAGCTGGCGCAGTGTCGACCGGGCGGCTGCATCTTCATTGATCCATTCGGCGATAATATCGCGCGCACCGGCCAGCGCTTCCTCGGGCGAGCCCACGTCCTTTTCCGGATTGACGAAGGACGCGGCTTCCGCCCCGGGATCCAGCTCCTCCTGTCCGAAGATGCGTTCTGCCAAGGGCTCCAGCCCCTTGTCCCGGGCCACCGAGGCCCGCGTGCGCCGTTTCGGACGATAGGGTAGGTAGATATCCTCCAGATCGGTCCGGGTCTCCGCAGCGCGCAAACGGGATGCCAGTTCGTCCGTGAGCAAGGCGCGGTCCTCCAGGGATCGCAGGATCGACGACCTGCGCTTCTCCAGCTCCCTGAGCTGGTCGATCCGGTCGCGGATCGACGTAATGGCCACCTCGTCGAGCGAACCGGTTCTTTCCTTGCGATACCGCGCAATGAAGGGGACCGTGGCTTCTTCGTCCAGCAGCAACGCCACGGCTTCAACCTGTTCGGTCCGGAGTCCGAGCTCGCCGGAAATCTTGGTGATGTGGGTGTTTTCAGCCATGTGGGACAGCGGCCTCTCTTGCTGTTCGCGCGCCCAGAATCTCCCGCAGGCGGCGGGCTACGCGTTCCGGTTCCCCCGCCTTCAGGCAGACCGGTCCGAAGAGCACGATCCCTTCCGAGACACGCCCGGTATTGGCCTGAATAGGAGGATCACCCGTCTGTAGTTCGAGGATCACCTCCAGGGCGGTCTTTCCCGCCTCGGATTCGTCCAGTTCCAACACGGCTATCGGTACTTCGCTGGGCCGGCTGTCGGTATCCATCGTAAAACGGCCTCCCGGCAAATGCCCGGCGGCAGCCATGAGTTTTTCCATGTGGTCTTGCCACGTCGCCGCGCGCGCTTTGAGGTGATCGCCGGCAAAGCGCCGAAGGGCTACCAGCAGGCCGACGATCTGTTCCTTCCCAACCTTGCAGGGTCTGCCGATTCCATGATGGGGTGCGCCGGGCAGGATCGACTTGTCGATGAGGGATTCGGGCGGATTCCACTGCGGTTTCAGTACATCCATGTCAAGATGCTGAAGGGCTACGCACATGATGAGATCCCGCCGGCCGCAAAGGATGCCGGAACTCTGGGGACCGCCGATGGCCTTGCCGCCACTGAACGCCACGAGGTCGGCTCCCTCGGCTATGAAAGTCTGCAGATTCGACCGGGGAGGCAATTGCCCCGCGGCGTCAACGATCACGGGTACGCCCTTGGCGTGGGCGACTTCGACGACTTCCTCCAACGGCGGCAGGGAACGGGGATTCGCGACGTATACTACGGCTGCCGTTCGCTCCGTGATGACGTCGGCAATCTCCCATGCCTCGGTGTCCCGGACGCCGGCGCCGCTGTACCGGTCCGCGATACCCACTTCCACCAGTTTTACGCCAACGGACCGGACCGCATGGTCGTAGAAATTCCGCTGACTGCGGGACATGATGACTTCGTTCTTCATGCCCTCCGTGTCCGGCAGCCGGTTCATCTTCCCCGGGTCCGGACCGGTGACGCAGGCCGCCGTGCCCAAAAGGAGTCCCGCGGCCGCGCCCGAGGTAACGTACCCCGCTTCGGCCCCGGTAATCTCCGCGATGATCCCGCTCGCCCGGGCTTGCAGTTCGGCAATGTCGACGCAGTACTGGGATGCCTCGCGCATGGCTTCCGCCACTTCGGGGTCCATGATACTGCCGCTGAGTCGTGTGCTCGGCCCCGAAGCGTTGATGATCGGCTTTACGCCAATGCGCTCGTAGATATTCGCCATGCAGGATCCTGACCGACATCGAAAGCAGAGAGTCTTGAAGCAGCACACATGCTATTACATCGTCCCGCGATTCGCAACCGGTTTTTTCGGTATTTTCTATTGGCGCGAACCGCGGCAGACCGCCCGTCGGCAACAGGAAGGACCTTTGCGTGCGCACCGAGTGGCTGCGGGACATAGCATCCGGCGGCCGAGGGGCTTTGAGCGCGATGGCTGCGGAGCGTTGAAACCGACCGGCCGAATCGATCTGCAGGCCCGGCCTCCGGTATCCCGGTTGTGTCCACAGACAGGTACCCGTATTGAGTTGACTCGAAACACCGGCGAGGGTATCTTGTGTGGGACGAAAACAACCGTGGTTCGGTATGGAACGCCCGAGCCGCCAGGCATTGTAGATTTGACACAAAAAATGGCCTACAAAGACTTACAAGCTTTTGTCGATTTGCTCAGGGACGAGGGCGAGCTCAAGGAAATCGCTGCCGAGATCGACTCCGAGCTGGAGATCAGCGCCATCACGGACCGCGTGGTCAAACAGAACGGTCCGGCCTTGCTGTTCACCAACGTCAAAGGCCATCCCGAGATACCCGTACTGATCAATACCTTCGGGTCGAAGCGGCGCATGGAACTGGCCCTGCGTACGGAGAGCCTGGACGACATCGCTTCCGAA
Source organism: bacterium (assembly GCA_965200485.1). Classification (GTDB taxonomy): domain Bacteria; phylum JAAXHH01; class JAAXHH01; order JAAXHH01; family JAAXHH01; genus JAAXHH01. Next base: position 344,244 of record CBDAUD010000002.1, on the reverse strand, counting down.
ATCGCCGAACTGATCAATCCCCGGATGCCCGCCTCGATCGCGGGAAAACTGGACATGCTGGCCCGGCTCGCCCGACTGAAGGACACCCGAACACGGACCGTCCGCAGCGGGCCATGCCAGGAAATCATCGAAACGGACACGGCCTCCCTCAATAACATTCCGGTCATCAAGTGCTGGCCCGGCGACGGGGGGAAGTACATCACGTTTCCCCAGGTGATCACGAAGCATCCGGAAAAGGGCACGCGCAACGTGGGCATGTACCGGCTCCAGGTATTCGACGACAAGACGCTGGGGCTTCACTGGCAACGCCACAAGGGCGGCGCCCATCACTACCACGTTGCGGAAGCGGCGGGCGAGCGGCTGGAGGTCGCCATCGCAATCGGTCCCGACCCGGAAACCATGTACGCCGCGACGGCGCCACTGCCCGACGAGATCGATGAATACATGCTCGCCGGGTTTCTGCGCAGACAGGCGGTCGATCTGGTTCAGTGCCATACGGTGGACCTGGAGGTACCGGCCAATGCCCAGATCGTGCTGGAGGGCTATGCCGAACCCCACGAACGGCGTACGGAGGGGCCGTTCGGCGACCACCAGGGGTACTATTCCCTGCCCGACGAGTATCCCGTTTTTCACCTCACGGCCATCACGCGCAGGAAAGACGCCATTTATCCCACGACTATCGTCGGGCCGCCACCGCAGGAAGACGGATGGCTCGGCAAGGCCACGGAACGCATCTTTCTTCCGCTGCTCAAGACCACCCTGCCGGAAATCGTGGATATAGACCTGCCCGTCGAAGGCATCTTCCACAACCTGGCCATCGTATCCATCGACAAGCGCTATCCCGGCCATGCCCGCAAGGTGATGCATGCGCTCTGGGGACTGGGTCAGATGATGTTCACCAAGGTGATTGTCGTTGTGGACAAGGACGTGGACGTGCATAATATGCGGGAAGTCGTCTGGCGGGTCGGCGTTGCCATTGATCCGAAGCGGGACCTGCTGATCAGCGAAGGCCCCTGCGACGTGCTGGATTTCGCTGCGCAGACCGCGGATGTGAGTGGCAAGTTGGGCATCGACGCTACCGAGAAATGGCCGGACGAGGGATTCGATCGCGGGTGGCCGGAAATTTTGCGCATGCCTGAGGAAGTCGACAGACGCATCGATGCGCTCTGGCCGAAACTGGACCTGTAGGTCCCGGAGGCGGAAGTGTTTGAAGCGCTGATAAGAGAAGCCGGTCTGGAGGATATCGGCCGGAAAGTCCTGGCAGGCGAGCGGCTCTCGGCCGACGACGGGCGACGGGTCTACCAGCACCCCAACCTGCCGGCCATCGGCTATCTGGCGAACCTGGTGCGTGAGCGTTTGCACGGCGACCGGGTCTACTTCGTGCGCAACCAGCATCTGAATTACACCAATATCTGCAACAAGAGCTGCCTCTTCTGTTCCTTCTACGCCTTGCCGAAGGACCCGGAGGGATACGTGCTCTCGCCGGACGACATACGGGCGCGGATGGAAACCTATGCCGACATCCCGATCTCCGAAATCCACATGGTCGGCGGCGTGAATCCCAAGCTGCCCTACGCCTACTACCTGGACATCGTCCGGGCGGTCAAGGAAGTACGGCCGGGCGTCTCCCTCAAGGCCTTCACCATGATCGAACTCGAACAGATCCGCAGAATCGCCAAGAAGCCTATGGACGAGACGCTGCTGGACCTGAAGGAAGCCGGCGTGGATGCGTTGCCCGGCGGCGGGGCCGAGGTCTTCAGCGAAAGGGTGCACGAAGAGCTGTTCCAGGCCAAGTCGGACTCCGACAAATGGCTGGAAACCGCACGGGTAGCCCACGAGGTGGGATTGCCCTCGAACGCAACCATGTTGTACGGGCACGTGGAGCAGACCGAGGAGAAGGTGTACCACCTTATGAAACTGCGCGAATTGCAGGATGACACACAGGGGCTGCTGGCCTTCATTCCCCTGTCGTGGCACCCGGAGCGCACGGCCATCGAGCATCTGCCCGGTCCAACGGGCCAGATGGACCTGCGTGAGATCGCGGTCGCACGGCTCATGCTGGACAATGTGCCGCACATCAAGTCGTTCTGGATCATGAATACGCCGGCCGTGACGCAGTTGGCGCTATGGTATGGCGCAGACGACATGGACGGCAGCGTCATGGAGTACGAAATTACCCGAAACCCGGTCACCGACCGCATGCAGTCCCTGACGGGTTCGCAGATGCTCGACATGATCAGCGAATCCGGGAGGCAGCCCGTCGAACGAGATGCGCTGTATCGCGTCGTGGACCGACCGGAATCGATCAGACCGGCTTACATGGAAACCGGCAACGGCGTCGCGAAAGAGGCGGTTGCGAGCGCAGGATAACCCGATGATCAACGACATTGCGGAGAAGGTTCTTGCCGGTACGCGGCTTGGCGCCGAAGACGGACGCAGGCTCTTCCAACATCCGAACGTCGCCGAATTGGGCATGCTGGCGGATCATGTGCGACGGACGCGACACCGCGAACCGGTGGTGACCTACAACATCGGGCGGAATATCAACTATACCAATGTCTGCTGGGTGCGGTGCAAATTCTGCGCCTTTTATCGTCCACCGGGCCACGGAGAAGGATACACCCTGCCGGACGAAGAGATCTTCGCCAAGGTGGAGGAGCTGATCGCCGTCGGAGGAGATGTCCCGGAATCCTGCGAAATCCTGATGCAGGGCGGGCTGAATCCAAAGCTGAAGATCGAATACTACGAACGGCTCTTCTCGGAAATCACCAGGCGCTATCCCGCAGCCTATCTCCATTCGCTATCCGTAGCGGAAATCGTCTACCTCGCCCACATATCGCGCATCACGGTCGAAGAAGCACTGATCCGCCTGCGGGACGCCGGACTGAAATCGCTCCCGGGCGCCGGCGCCGAAATACTGGACACCGAGGTCCGCGATGCCATTGCCTACCGAAAGGAAACGGTGCAGGAATGGCTGGACGTGCACGGTCTGGCCCATCGACTGGGCATGAAGTCGACGGCCACCATGATGTTCGGGTCGGTCGAAACCGTCGAACACCGGCTGCGCCATCTTCTCCGGGTACGTGAACTGCAGGATGATTCCCTCGCCAGCCACAACGGGTTTTTCACGGCATTCATCGCCTGGAGTTTCCAGCCCGAGGGCACGGAGCTGCCCGATACGCGAAAGGCGACCGGCTACGACTACCTGCGCACCGTGGCCGTCGCTCGTCTGATGCTGGACAACATCGAGAACATCCAGGCTTCCTACGTGACGCAGGGACCGAAAATCGCGCAGATCGCTCTTGGCTACGGAGTGAACGATTTCGGCAGTACCATGATGGAGGAGAACGTCATCAGCGCGGGTGGCGAGAGTTTCGTCATGCCAACCCGGGAAATCGAACGGCTGATCGCCGATGCCGGGTTCGTTCCTCGGCGGCGCAACACGCGCTACGAGTTCGTGGGAAACGGCCAGCAGGCGTTGGCGTGACGGAGCAGCCGGCAAGCGATTAAAGCGTATAGAAGCATGGGCAACAAGACCCGTCTCAATGCCGTAAGCTACCTGAACACCAGACCCCTGACCTATGGCCTGGACCACGGCGGATTGGATCACCGATTCGAGATCCGCTATGATATTCCTTCCGTATGCGCTAGGCAGGTAGAAACGGGTGGGGCTTCGGCGGGCGTCATACCCAGTATCGAATTCGCCCGCAGTCCGGTACCCTACGCCATCGTACCCGATGTCTCCATTGCTTCCGACGGGCCGGTCGGCAGTATCCTCCTGTACCATCGGGCGCCGGTCCAGCGGATCCGAACTGTCGCAGTGGACGCGAGTTCCCGAACCTCGGTAGCCCTGGTCCATATCATCCTGCGTGAACGATTTGGCTTGGAATTCGATACCGTCGAACGGGCGCCGGATGTTCCGGCGATGCTGGAAGCGGCGGATGCGGCCCTGGTCATAGGCGATCCGGCCCTGGAGAGCGTGGATCGGCCGGAACCCCGCGTGGACCTTGGGGAAGCGTGGCGCGAGTTGACCGGCTTGCCCTTCGTGTACGCCTTCTGGGCAGGGAGGGAGGACGGGCTTACAAGCGGCGAGGTCGAGCTGCTGATCGCGTCGAAGGAACAGGGGGTGGCCGTCCTGGACGAAATCGCCGACGCGCATGCCCGGAACCGTTCCCGACCGCCGGCCTTTTACGCTTCGTATCTCAGGCACAACCTCCGCTACAACCTGGGTGACCGGGAACGAAGCGGACTCATGGCGTTTTACCGACTCGCCAAATCCTGTGGACTGATCGAAAATGTACCTGAACTGCGTTTCTATCCGCGTCAAGGAGGGAGATGAACATGGCATCGACAACGACGGTAGGAATCGGTACGGGAAGCAACCGCCGTGAGAACGTACGCGTGGCGGTAGAGCGCTCCGCCCCGCAACTGGCCGCACTCATGCGGGAGGAAGTCATGCTCAAGCCCAACTTCCTCTCTGGCACCAATCCCGTGGTTTGCACCCACCCCGACGCGGTCCGCGGCGTGCTTGACGTCATCATGACCCTGCCCAAGAGACCCGAACGGATCCTGATCGCCGAGGGAGGCAACGAATCCGTATCAGGCGAGGCCTTTCGGCACATGGGCTATACGGACATTCCGGACGAATACGATATCCCGATCGAACTGGTGGACCTGAACCGGGAAACGCGGTGGCGCAACACACGGGTGTACATGGTCGACGGTACGTGGACGACGGTACGGATGCCGCGTACCGTGCTGGACTGTCCCTGCGTCATCTCGGTCGCCGTGGCGAAGACCCATGACGGCGCCATGGTTACGCTGGCGTTGAAGAATCTCATTATGGGCACGATCCTGAAGAAGGACCGTATCAAGGTGCACGGCTACACGACCCACCACGACCGGCGTCATCCGCAGGAAGCCCGGGCTCTCAGCAGGAACCTGATCCGACTCGCCCGTCGACTGTACCCCCACTACAGCGTGGTGGACGGTACCGTGGGCATCCAAGGCAACGGTCCGGGGGGCACCGACACCGTGCCGCTCGGCGTGGCCGCGGCAGGCGAAGACACGATCGCCGTAGACGCCGTGATCTCAAAGGCGATGGGTTTCGAACCGCTGGAGGTAGGAACCGTATTTTACGGAGATGCCATCGGCCTGGGTGTGGGCGATCTGGAACGCATTCGCGTAATCGGGGGCCGTCTGGATGAACTCGCTCTGTCCTTCAAGGGGCACGAATCCATCGACCTGCAGCGCCAGTGGGCTATTCAGGGAGCGTGGGAGTCGGCGGCGGTAGGCGATTGAAACGGCGGATTGCCGGGTGCCATCCGACTAGAAACTCGCCGCGGCATCCTCCGCCGAGTCGAAGATATTGAAAACCGAACCCAGACGCGTAATGACGACCAGCACATTGTGCGTGCGTTCGCTCAGATTGGCCAGCTTGAGGTCGCCTCCCGCCTCGCGGAGGGTCTTGGCGCTGCCGACGAGGGCGCCTACCCCGGAACTGCTGATGAGCGTTACCTTGCTAAGGTCGACCACGGCCGCGGTCTCGCCTTCGGCCTTCAGTGCGCGCACACGGTCGTTAAACGCGGACACTTCGGGATCGCCCAGAAAGCTGCCGACGATGTCGATAACCGGTACACCGTTAATCCTGCGTTCGTTCATTACACATCCCCTTCATCTAAGCATCGATAGCGCGAAAACCGATCTCTTGACTGTGTAGTCCAATGAACACGCTGCACACGATTTCCGCAAGGAATTAATGAAAGGCTCACGGGCCGGACTTAAGCACAGCGTGCCCGGTCGCGTTGGCTGTGTAGCCGGGGCAAAAGCCGTCCTCGATATAGGGGCAGGGACTCCGCGCGATGATCACCCGAATCCCCGACTTGAGCAGGCCTTGCTCAAGCGCGCGTCGCGTCCGTGTTTCGTCCCATGGATCAATGGTCTCATGCATGGCGACCGGACAGGCCGCCACGATGTGGTCTATGCTGAGCGGTTTCGTTTCGCGAACGGGACCGGCGGCGCCCAGGTTGGGCGTTTCCTGGAAGCCGGACAGGGCGGTTGTGGCATTGTCCAGGATGAGCACGAGCAGATCGGAACCCTGATGCGCCACATTGAACAGGGCGTTGGCCCCGAGATGGAAGAAGTCGGAATCCCCGACGACGGCGACCACCGGGTCGGTTACCCCGGCCAGCACCAGGCCCGAGGCGATTCCGATGCTCGAGCCCATGGAGTACTTCACGTCAAGCATCTCGAATGGAGGCGTATTGATCTTGATCGCGCAACCCGGATCCACAACGTACACCGGCGACAGTCCGAGCCGCCCGCTCAATTCACGCAGGGTTTCGAATACCGGCGTGTAGGGACAATTTCCCGGCAGGCCGGCCTGACTGGGCAGGTACTTCATTTCCGTTTCGGGTGAAAAACCGCGCGCCGGTTTGAATCCGGGGACGAATCTGGACAGGGCCTCGGCGATCTGCCAGCGGAACAACTCCCCTTCCCGGGAGACGGTCCGGTCGTGCTTGCCGCTGATCGGCGTCGCAAGCTTCGCGTCGTAGGCAACCGATTTGATCAGGGTTTCGAGGAATGGTTCGTTTTCTTCCAGGATCAGGGTTCTTTCCGTCGAAAGAAGAAAGTCCGTGATCCGGGCCGAAGGAAACGGCCACAAGGTGGACAGTTTCATTACCGACAGATCGGCGGTGTCCACGCCTTGCAGCACATCCATCAACTTGGTGTGAATCACGCCCGCGGCGATGATCCCGACCTTGCCCGCGCCGGTTACCGTGTTGAAGTCCGCCCAGTCTTGTTGGTCCGCAAGCGTTTCGAGCCGATCGTGCAACCGCCTGTGCAACTGGACCGCGTTTCCCGGAACCGATATCCATCGCATGGGATACCGTTCGAATGCGTGGGGTCTCGCCGGGGGCGGGCGGGGGATTTCCGGCAGATCGATCTCTTCCTTCAATTCGGCATACGTCTTCGTAATCCGCAGGATGACGGGCATCTGCGTTTCACCCGAAAGCCGGTAGGCTTCCCGCATCATCGCGATTCCTTCGGAAGGCGACGCCGGTTCCAGCATGGGCAATTCGCTTCCCCAGGCGATGGGGCGGGTGTCCTGGTCGTTCTGAGAACCCCACGCGCCCGGATCATCCCCAAGCAGGATGACCAGCCCGGTCCCCACATCGGTCAAGTTGGCCACCATGACGGCATCCAGCGCAACATTGAACCCCACGCCCTTGCAGCCCACCAGGGCCCTTACGCCACCGATCGATGCGCCGACGGCCGTTTCGAAAGCGACTTTCTCGTTGGTGGACCACTCTACGTGCAGGCCGTGACTCTCCTCGAAACCGCGCAGAAACTCGATCGTGCTGCTGCTCGGTGAACCGGGATAACTCGTTGCCACGACCACACCCGACTGCAATGCGCCGTAGGCAACGGCCTGGTCGCCGGAGATGCGCATGCGGGCCAAAACACGCTCCTTTATTGAGTGAAAGGCTCTTGGACGAATGCGTGGAATATAGACTTTCAGCCTCCTCAGGTCAAGCCGTAACCATCCGCCGGGGCCGGGCAGAAACCGCTTGCGGTACGCGCACCGTCCGCCTATATTTTCCCCGTTTCCTTCATGATATCGCGCCGGGGCCGGGCGGTACGCGTCCATCTGCGAAAGTTTCTGCCGTTTCACGCCTACGGCCCGATGATCCACGCAATCCACGGAGATACGGGAATGGCCAAACGTCAGCAAGCGTCCAGCAAGAAGAAGGCGGCGAAGAAAAGTCGTCCCCTCAAGATGGCGGATACGATCGACGAGTTGAACGACGTGCTGGGAGATGCCGGGCCGGCCAAGGTGGACAACGAGGCGTACTGGCGTGCCGTGCGAGCCCAGTTTCCCTACAACGGTTCGATACGCTATACCAACAACGGCACCATCGGTATCCTTCCCAACGTGGTCCTGCAAGCCCAGATCGCGACCCTGAAGGAGGCAGAAATTCAGGATGGCAGTTCCTCCGGCGAGGCAACCTGGCCCGGTCCCCACGAGGCGCATGAAAAACTGGCCAGGCTGATCAACGCTGACCCGTCGGAAGTCGCCGTTACCCGCAACTCGACGGAGAGCATGAATATCATCGCCCTCGGCCTCGAACTGAAACCCGAAGACGAGATCCTCACGACGACCCACGAGCACTACGGGGGCTGGTCCTGCTGGCAGCATCGACACGCGCTCTTCGGCAATCCGATCCGCAAACTCGATCTGTACGATCCGCCAGAAGACGAGAACGAGCTGGTTGGCCGGATTGAGGAAGCCATTCGTCCGGAGACCAAGGTGCTCAGCTTCTGCCACGTCACCTGCACGACGGCTTGGCGTCTGCCTGTTCGAAAAATCTGCGCCATGGCTCGAAAACGCGGGATCATCACGGTAATCGACGGCGCTCAATCGGTTGGCATGATCGGGGTGGACGTGAAGGACCTGGGTGGCGATTTCTACGTGAGCAGCACGCACAAGTGGCTGTTCACCCCCAAGGGAACCGGTCTGTTGTACGTGGACGACGACGCGCAGGACAGGATCAGCCTGGGCTACTATGCGGCCGGCGGGCGGTTGACGGCGAGGAGATTCGAGAACAACGCGTCCCAGAGTTACGCGCCGCTGGTCGGATTCGCCGTGGCCGTGGACTTTCACAACGCGATCGGCACGCCCCTGATCGAAGACCGGGGCGCGGCCATGGCCACTTGGCTCAAAACCCGCCTTGCCGATATACCCGGCGTTCGGGTCTGGACCCCCATGGGTCGCGACCTTTCCGCGTCCATGGTTTCCTTCTCCATCGCCGGCATGACCTCGTCCGATGTGGGTACGCCGCTCAGGGCGCGATACGGCATACACAGCCGCGGACTCCATGAGGGGGGATACCACGGCGCCCGGATTTCCTGTGCCATGCACAACAGCTATGACGAAATGGAGCAAGTCGTCAACGCCGTGACCGAAATCGCGGCGAACAGATGCTGAAACACGCGTGCATGCACGCACGCGCTTCATCACATTCACAGGCGCGCCACAACGTAAAGAAGTCATAGTAGACACTTCATAGACACGCGGGTTGTTGGGGGCCCGCGTTGACGAGTTGACTTTCGCACGGGAGCGGAACATGGCCGAAACGGCACCTACCATCAGGACCTTGAAGGAAAATCTGGGTGAAGCGTTCGCGGAGCAAGTCGTCCTGAGAATCAAGCGAGAAGGCGAATACGTGGAATTTACCGGCGGGGAGGTCGCCCGACGGGCCGACGCGCTTGCGGGGCTCCTCGCCTCCCTCGGCCTGCGGACCGGCGACCGCGTCGCGCTACTCGCGGACAATCAGCCCGAATGGGGCATCGCCTACTTGGCCATCGTAGGGCACGGGATGACGGCCGTACCGATCGACCGGCTTTTGAAACCCGGCGAATACCAGCGCATTCTGGAAGACTCCGGCACACGGACCGTCATCGTGTCGGACACCTACCGGGACGACCTGCATTCCATCGCCAGTACCCTGCCCGATCTCAAACACGTGCTGAGCCTTGAAGACGTCATGACAAGCGAGACCAGTGCTGCGGCGCCGGACGTCCAGGTCCACCCGGACGACCTGGCCGTCCTGATCTACACCTCGGGGACGACCGGGCGGCCCAAGGGGGTAATGCTCTCCCACCGGAACATCATGTCCAACGTGTCGGCATGCGGCAAGGCGATCTCCGTTTCGACCGAGGACAGTTTTGTCTCCGTGCTTCCGCTGCATCATACTTTCGAATGCACCGCCGGTTTCCTCGCGCCCATGTACCACGGGGCCACGGTCTCCTATGTCGGAAGTCTCAAGTCGCGGGATATCGTCGACACGATGAAGGACTCCAAGGCGACGATCATGCTGGCTGTCCCGCTGCTGTACGAGAAGATGTTGCAGGGGATTATGCGCAAGGTCGACGCGCAGCCCGCCGCCACGCGGACCGTATTCAATCTCCTGATGGGTGTGGTGAAACTGGGCGAGCGGCTCAACCAGCGCCTGGGCACGGTCCTGTTCCGGAGCCTGCGCGACAAGGGCGGACTGGGAACTATTCGGTTCTTCGTGTCCGGCGCCGCGGCGTTGCCGCCCGAGGTGGCCGTGGGCTTCGACCGCCTTGGCTTGCGCATTCTCCAGGGCTACGGACTTACGGAGGCCTCGCCCGTCGTATCGGCCCATCGCGTGGAAGAGCACCCGAAACCGGACTCCGTAGGACCCACCATAGACGGGGTGAATGTAGAGGTAGTGGACCCGGACGACACCGGCGTGGGAGAACTCGTTGTCAGGGGCGACAACGTGATGATGGGCTATTACAACAATCCCGAGGCCACGGCGGAAGTACTCAAGGATGGTGCGCTGTACACGGGTGACTCCGGCTGGATCGACGAGGATGGCCACGTGCACATAGCAGGGCGCCTCAAGAACGTGATCGTCACCCGGGCGGGCAAGAACATCTATCCCGAAGAAATCGAAGGCGAACTCGTCCTCAGTCCCTATATCGCCGAGGTCCTCGTGTTCGGTGCGGAGGATGCCGCCACGGGAGAAGAATACGTAAGGGCGGTTGTGGTTCCGGACTTCGAATACCTGGAGCAGGAGGATATGCCGGCCGACGACGCCTCCGTCACCACGCTCATCAACCAGGAGGTTCGCGCGCGTTGCAGGAGCCTTGCGGATTACAAAAGGGTCCGGGAAGTCGAACTGCGACGGGAGGAATTCTCCAAGACGTCCACGCGCAAGATCAAGCGGTTTCTTTTCAAGTCCGGACAGGAAACCCAGCCGGAAGACGCTTCGAGCCAGCAGGAATAGGCATCCAGCCATTAGGAGAGATCTCACGATCAGCCGAATCGCGGGAGGACGGAATCGCGGGAGGACGGAATCGCGGCCAATGGGTGATATGCAACACGCGCCAGATGAGAATCCGCCGTCGCCTTCCTCGTACAGCACCCTACCCGAAACGCGGGAAACAGACGATACGAACCGGCGTACCCAGTGGCGCCGTCCCGTGATCCTGTTCGTGTGTACAGTGCTGACCACCCTGGTTTCCGGGACGATCATGGAGCATCCCGCGGCCCCGCCGCTGGCGGTTGTGCTTGCGGTCGCGAGTTTTCCGGCGCTCCTGCTGGACGGATTGCCCTTCTCCCTCTCCGTACTCGGCATTCTCATGGCGCACGAGATGGGCCACTATCTCTATGCCCGGTGGTACGGCGTCGGCACCTCGCTGCCCCATTTCATTCCCTCGCCCTTCTTCTTCATCTCCCCGAATCCGGGCACGCTCGGTGCCGTAATCGTCACGAAGGCAGCGTATCCGAACAGGCAGGCGCTCATGGATATCGGTGCGGCCGGTCCGGTTGCCGGTTTCGTCGTGGCCGTGCCGATCATGGCCTACAGTCTCGTCGGCGCCCGGGTGGATGCCATGCCCGCGGATGGCGGACTCTACCTCGGCGAACCGCTGATCTTCCAGTTTCTCGCCTACCTGATACACGGTCCGTTGCCCGAGAACTACACCATCTACCTGGATTCCGTGGGGTTGGCTGCCTGGTTCGGCTGTCTGGTCACCATGCTCAATCTGCTGCCCGTTGGACAATTGGACGGCGGCCATATACTCTACGCCTTCACGGGAGGGACGCCCGGGGGGAGACGTCTCCAGCGGAACTTGACGCTCGCGAGTTTTCTGGCGCTGGCCGTACTCGGCCTGTATTCGCCCGGATGGTGGGTATTCGGGGTGTTGCTGCTCCTGATGGGCAGATTCAGCGGATTCAGGCATCCATCGCCGATCGACGATGCTGCGCCGCTTCCGAGGCACAGCAAATGGCTGGGCTGGCTTGCCGTACTCGTCTTCGTTCAAACCTGCATGCCGGTACCGATTTCGTTCACCGGACCCTAGCCGTTCGCTACTGGGGAGAGGGGATTCGCAACGAGGGTCAGCTGATCAGGAGCCGTTCCAGTTTCTTGTGGATTCTCTCATCGTCGGCGTCGATTCGATGCGCCTTGAGGAGTTCGTCGATCGCCCTTGTGTTTTCACCCATGATCTCGAAAATGGAGCCCAGCGCGTAGTGGGCTGCAAAATTGGTGGGATCGAGTTCGAGCGCCTGCTGGTACTCTCCGATCGCGAGGGGCCATTTCTCCTGCCGAACGTAGATTTCAGCGAGATTCATGCGCACCTCCGCGGTATCGCCGTCCCATCGCAACGCTTCCCGGTACGCGGCGACGGCTTCGTCATACATCGTCCGCCGCTTGTAGACCATGCCCAAAAGGTTGTAGGCCGGGCCGTGCCGGGGCGAACGACGAATGACTTCCCGAAAGCAGTTGGTCGCCTTTTCGAATTCACCGAGATAGTAGTAGATCCGACCGAGATCCTGAAAGAGCGCATCGGTGCGATACCCGCCTTCAAGTGCGTTCAGCATATATCCGCGGGCTTCGCTGTAGCATTCCTGCTTCATGTAGATCAGACCGATGTCGTACTGCACCGCGACCTTTCGCGGATACGCCTTGGCGCACTTGCTGAGCCATTCGAACGCTTCGCTCGTACGCCCGGTATACATGAGCCCCAGCCCCAGGCCCCGCAGGGTCCAGTAGTCGGTTTGATTTCGCTCCAGGCGTTCGAAGCAGAGGCGTACGATGGTCCCGTAGTCCTTCTTCGCAAGGAGGGCCTTGAGCTTCTGAGACCAGAACCACATATTGTCGACTCTTTCAACAACTTCCGGTGACGCTTGCGCGGGTTCGATTCCGGGGGAACAGCGCGTGCGGCAAGGTTGTGCTGTTTCGCTGAAATATACGCCGGCCGCATGGGTGTGTCAAGCGAACGAGACGGATTCCCGGTCATGGGATTCAGCAGGTTAAAAGACGATCCGGGAATGGATTTGATCCTGTTTCGCGCATCAATCGGACAGGGAGGGAAGTGGATCGATGCGGGATGACAACGAAGTAGTCGGCATCATCCTGGCGGGGGGGTTGAGCAGCCGGTTCGGCACCGACAAGGCGCTCAGTCGCCTTGCGGGGGAACCGTTGATCCAGCGGCTTTGCCGTACCGTTGGTACAGCCGCGGATCGACTCATGCTGATCACCAATGCACCCGAAGACTACGCCTTCCTTGGCGTGGAGAGCCGCTCGGATCTAATCCCCAGCTGCGGTCCCATCGGCGGCCTCTACACCGGACTCAGCGCCGCAAAGGCCCCGCTGTGCCTGTGTGTGGCTTGCGACATGCCCTTCATCAGACCGGCATTCCTGCAGTACCTCGTCGCACGGTCGCCCGGGTATGACGCGGTCGTACCCATGCGGGACGGGCGGGAAGAACCGCTTTGCGCGGTTTACCGGAACACCTGCATGCCGTCGATTGAGGATCGGATCCGGGCGCGGAAGTACAAGATGACCGGCTTCTTCGAAGCGGTCCGCGTGCTCCGTCTGGTCCCCGAAGATGCGGGAATCCACGATGCGGACATGTTCTTCAACATCAACAGTCCGGCAGACTATGAAGCGGCTTTGAAACGGATGCGGGACCAGCCGCGGTCGGCGTAGGAGCCTGCGTCGGGCATACCGGCGGATAGATGGTCAAAAGCCCGGGCGGACTAGTCGGACGCCCCTTCGACCAGCAGGATGAATTCCCCACGAAGTCGGCGGTTTTCCACCTCGCCGAGTAGCGGCGACAGCCTGGTGCGGTCAATGCGTTCGTGCATTTTGGTCAGATCGTTCACCAGCGCCGCCATGCGGTTTCCGAATACGTCCAAGGCGCAGGCGATGAGCCCGGGTATCCGGTGGGGGCTCTCGAAATAGATGAGCGTGTCCGCACGGGTCGCGTCCGCTTCGAGATAGCGGCGCCGGGCGGCGGACTTGCGGGGAGGGAATCCACAGAAAGTAAATCGGTGCACCGGCAAACCCGAGAGAACCAGCGCCATGATCAGCGCACTCGGTCCCGGAGCCATGCTTACGGAAATTCCGGCCTTTACCGCAGCCTGAACGAGCCGATAGCCCGGATCGGCGATTCCGGGGGTCCCCGCATCCGTGACCAGGGCAAGATCCCGATCCTGTTCCAGCATGGACAGGGCCCGGGCGACCGCCCGCGGCTCGTTGTGCTCGTGATACGCCATCTGCCGGGCGCTGATCCCATGGCGCTTGAGCAGACGTCCGGTCCGGCGCGTATCCTCGCTGAGTACCGTATCCACGGCGCCCAGTATTTCCAGCGCCCGAAGCGTGATGTCCTCCATGTGGCCGATCGGCGTAGCTACCAGGTAGAGCATGGGACCGTTCGCTGTTACGGAAGCCGGGTTACGCGGGTTGCAGTGGACCGCGTCGCCAGAGGCAACTTCCCCGTCTTCATTGTTTTCTGCGGCTTGACGTGCGGGCAGACTTGCGCGCAATCTACGCCTTCCCCGTTTGACGTGCAACCCCGGAATGGAAACGTCCGGAGTCGATCCTCGCACTGTGGTTATTGTATTGCTCCATCTGCATATCGGCCGTATGATATAACAGGTCAACAGGGAGGGGATGGACATGGATTACAATGGGCTGAAGGTTGCAACCTCCGATGAATCGTTACGGGAGCGTATTGGCGCATGTGGCGGAATCCCCGTGGCCTTCCGGGTTGAGGATCCGCAAAGTGCGGATGCCTTTCTTGACAGCCTGGCCGGTGAAGACCTAGCCGTATTGCTGCTGACCGAACCAGCGCAGATCCGGGCGCTGTGCGACCGGGCGGCCGCAACCGCCCGGTTCGAATACTTGCTGGACGCCGTCAGCCGGATGGCCGTGGGCTCGGCGGGGCCGGATTGCACGGAACTCTGGAGATCCCGTGGCCTCTCCGTCGACTACGAACCCGACGGACCCGGCGGCCAGACCCTGGTATCCGGCATGGCACGCCTGGCGGAGTACCTTGTCGACCGGAAGCGTACCGCCAGGGCATGTGGCGTGGACACCGCCTGCTGGCGGCGCATCGACATGCGTTGGCCGGCCGAGCGCGCTGTGTCTGGCGCACGGGCCGAATCGGCCTTTCTCAGGGCCTGCCGCCGCGAATCGACCGATTATACGCCGATCTGGCTCTTGCGCCAGGCAGGTCGTTACCAGCGCGCCTACCGGGAGCTCAAGTCCGGCATGGACTTTCTGGATATGTGCAAGACCCCGGAACGCACCGCCGAAATCACGTTGATGGCCGTGGAACGCCTCGGCGTGGACGCCGCCATTCTATTCGCGGATCTCCTGCCGCTGCTGCAGCCCATGGGACTCCAACTCGAGTACGTCGCGGGGCAGGGACCGGTCATTCACAATCCGATTCGATCCGCCCGGGCCGTTGAAAAACTTGCAGACGCAGCGCCGGAGTCGCAGCATTTCGTTTACGAAGCGATCGGCATGGTGCTGCCGGCGCTTCCGCCTCATATACCCCTCATCGGCTTTGCCGGTGCGCCTTTTACCCTGGCGGCCTACGCCATCGAGGGACAGAGTTCCCGGGACTTCAGACTCGTCAAGACCTTCATGCACTCGGACCAGGGGGCCTGGCACGCCTTCATGGCCAGGTTGGCCCGGACGGTGACGGCGTATCTGAATAGGCAGATCGAGGCGGGTGTGCACGCGGTGCAGCTGTTCGACAGCTGGGTCGGCTGCCTGTCGCCGGATGATTACCGGACATTCGTGCTTCCGCACACCAGGTACGTCTTCTCCCACCTTCCTCCGGACGTGCCCGCGATCCACTTCGGTGTCGGTACCGGGGCTCTCCTTGATTTGATGCGGGAGGCGGGCGGATCCGTCATCGGCCTGGACTGGCGCGTGGACCTGGCCGAGGCATGGCGGAATCTGGGACATGATGCGGCCGTACAGGGCAACCTGGACCCCATCATCCTGTTCTCCTCCACCGAATCGATCCGCAAGTACGCTGCGGCCATCCTGCGCAAGGCGGCAGGCCGGCCCGGACACATCTTCAACCTCGGTCACGGTATCCTGCCCGGCACGCCGGAAGACCACGTCATCGCACTGGTGGATGCCGTGCATGAACTGGGAAGCGCGTGATGAAGGTCGTCGTGGTCGGCGGCGGTATAGCGGGGTTGAGCGCCGCTCACCGGCTGATCGAATCGAAGTACCCCGAACTCGAAGTGAACCTGCTGGAACGCTCGGAACGATTCGGCGGGACGATACGCACGGCCGAGGTCGGCGGATGTCTGGTCGAACTGGGTCCGGATTCCTTTCTTTCGTCAAAGCCCTGGTTGACGAATCTGGCTGAACGTCTGGACGTGGCGGACCGCATCATTCCCACCGCAAGCGCCCATCGCAGGTCCCACGTGGTGTATCGCGGCCGGCTTCATCCGCTGCCCGACGGCTTTCTGATGATGGCGCCCACCCGCCTCCGGCCCATGTTGACCACCTCCCTTTTCTCGTGGACCGGCAAAGCCCGGTGCGCGCTGGATCTGGTCCTGCCGCGCGGGCCGGCAACGGAAGACGAAAGTCTGGGCGCCTTCGTCCGCAGGCGGTTTGGCGGCGAAGTGCTGGAACGCGTGGTACAGCCCCTCATCGGGGGAATCTACGCCGGCGATCCGGATTCGCTCAGTCTGAAGGCCACCATCCCGCGGTTCCTGGAGATGGAACGGCGCCATCGCAGCGTCATTCGGGCCATGTTGGCGAAACGGCGCGCGGACGCGAAGCCTGCACGCGGTTCCTCCGTGAGCAGCGGCGCCCGGTACGGTGAGCTGGTTTCCTTCGACCGGGGCATGGAAACCATCGTGCAGGCCCTCCTGGCACACCTGCCTTCGGGCAGCATGCACAGGCAGAAGGAAGTGGTGAATCTGCGCCGGGAAATGCACGGCTGGCGGCTGTCCTGCCACGACGGCAGCGAATTCGCGGCAGACGGCGTAGTCATCGCCCTGCCCGTCCGGCAAACCGCGGCGCTGCTTCGTGATACCGACGTGAGCCTGTACGACGAACTATCGGCCATACCGCACGTATCGTCCGCGATCGTAAACCTCGTGTATCGGCGTTCGGACATACCCCATCCCATGGATTGTTTCGGCTTCGTGGTTCCCGCAGCAGAGCAACGCAAAATCATCGCCTGCACTTTCAGCAGTGTCAAATTTCCGAACCGGGCTCCGGAAGACCTCGTCCTATTGCGCGCTTTCGTCGGCGGGGCCTATCGGCAGGACTTGCTCGACGTCGATGAGGACGAAATGCTCCGGAATGTGCGGGAAGAACTGAAGGACCTGATGGGCATAGCATCCGCGCCGCAGCATACCGTTCTGGCGCGGTATCCGGACGCCATGCCCCAATACCTCGTTGGACATCTCCAGCGCATGGAGCGGATCGAATCGCTGCTTGAAGCGCATCCGGGGCTGGCGCTCGCCGGCAATGGGTATCGGGGCGTGGGTTTGCCGGATTGCGTGCGTTCGGGCGAACGGGCGGCGGATCGGTTGTTGCAGGCGGATCGGACACGGAAAAGATAGACGCCCGCTGAAAACGGAACGTACATGCTCCCCGAACCATCCGCTGCCGAACCCCGGCCTGTTTTCCCGCAGTGAAAGCCGGCCCAATCCGGCACGCCTTATCTGACCAGCCTTCTAAAAGGTTCTTTCTTGAGGTCGCATGCCAGCATGTCCGACAGGCTGTTCCGTTCCAGGCCCGTTCTAATCAGCGCGAAAACCTCGGCGGCTGCTTCGCCCAGTTGCCGTATGTCCTCCTCCGTGTGGGCCATCGTCACCCTGAAAGACGTGGCGGTAAAGATACCCCGCCGGGCCATTTCCTGGACGAACAGCGTGGAGACGAGCGGGACAAGCCCGGGGTCGGGCAGATCGAAGGAGATCGCCGGGCAATAGGAAAGCCCCACACAGGCGCCAGGCAATGACGCGCTCAGGAGCGCGTCATTGATCGTCTTTCGCAGACGTTCGCCCATGTCATGAAAGAAGGGTTCGGAATTGCGTCGTTTCAACTCGCGAATGGTGGTCAGCGCGGCGGCCAGACCGACGTTGTCGCTCCAGTAGGAGCTGGAAACGAACATCGAAGCGGCAGGCGACATGGCTTCACGGGATCCCACGACAGCGCCCATCGCGTACCCGTTCGACATGGCTTTGGCCAGTACCGTCACGTCCGGCGTCACCCCGGTGTATTCCTGGAATCCGCCGATGCGAAAACGCCAGCCGCAGGAAACTTCGTCGAAAACCAACAGCGCGCCATGGTCATGGGTCATGCGCTTCACGGCTTCCAGGTAGCCCTCCGGCGGAAGTTCGGACCGGGCTGGTTCCATCATGACGGCCGCCACCTGACCCTCGTGCTTTTTCAGCAGGTCGGAGAGCATGTCCAGGTCACCGTATGTGAACGGGATGGCCGTGCCCGCGAGCGAGCGCGGCACGCCGATCGGCTCAATACCGGCAAAGGGGTATTCGCCGCTCTCGGGATCTACGAGGTAGTTGGCGGACTGGTACCAGTCATGCCAGCCGTGATAACCGCAGAAGAGGATGAGATCCCTTCCAGTGGCGCCACGGACCATCCGCACGGCCAGCGCGCAGGTCTCCCCGCCTGCCTTGGCGTACCGCACCATCTCGGCGCTGGGGATGGTCGCGACGAGTTCCTCGGCGAGTTCTATTTCCAGCGGTCCGTTCAGCGTGTAGATACTGCCCCGGTCGATCTGTTCCTTGACCGCTCCGTCAACGGCATCGTCGGCGTGACCCAGGATGATGGCGCTTACGGCGTTCATCATGTCCAGGTACTCGTTTCCGTCCACGTCCACGAACCGTGCGCCTTTGGCGCGTTCGGCGTACACCGGACTGATACCGCTGGCGAACTGGCTTGCTCTTCTGCTGATCAGCTGGGTACGTCCCGGAATCAGTTCCCCGGCCCGCTGATACATGCGCATCGACTTTTCTACGGAACGGCTGACGGACATGTCGTCATTCCTTTCTGACAGGTTTTGCGTGCGGCGCCGGATCAGCTGCGCGGTCTGTGCCACGGTTTGAAGAGCGCGCGCTGGTCGTCGTCCCAGCGGGTGAGCGCCTCCTCAGTCACATACTGCGGTTCGTCCATGGTTGCCTGGTTCTGCGACAGCATCCAGTAGGGTCCGTATCCGACGTGGATGGTCTTGCGGACCTGAGTGGAACGGTTGGTAAGGCCTCCGTGGCGGAGGTTTTCCGTGAACAGGATCGCGTCGCCGGCCTTTACTTCCAATGCGATCATGCCGGGTTCCTCGTCGGGATTTGCCCCGTAGGGACAGGGCAGGTTCGTCTTGTGGGTACCGGGGACCACGCAGAAAGCCCCCTGATCCCGCGTCACGTCGTGAACAAAGTAGATCATGCGGACCATCATGCAGTCGATGCCCTGCGGAGTGAAGCCATACCGGTATTTCTGGTTTTCCGGTCGCATGCCGCCGTGCGCGTTCGAACGGTTACCGCGATAGCGAATCCGAATCTCCGAGTTGTTGATCGACGCCCTGCCCTGAATGATCCCGGCGATATACGCCATCGTGCGCGCGTCATTCACCAGCGCGTCGAACCGCATGTCGGCATTCCAGAAATCCTCGATGATGATCGTTCCGCCTTCCGCGTCCGATCCGTCGACATGGTATCCCAGCTCCGGATTCCTGTGATAATCCGGTCCCCATGGACTGGCCTTGCGGGGTGGGTCTTCCAGGCGCGGCAACGCGTGTGCTTCCAGTTCATCCACGGCGGCCGCCAGGGAAGACACCGTATCGGAATCCAGCATGTCCCTGATCACGATGTAGCCCTGACGGTCGAACTCGTAGCGTTCTATATCGTCCATAGCGACTCCCGGGGCTGCCGGGCTATCAGCGCTGAGCGTGTAAGCGCCGGCGGGGCGACGATGTCATCTGACGATGTCATCTAAGGTACCGAAACGGAATGAAGGCCACACACGGCCTCATTCAAAATAACGCAATGCCTGAGGGCTGACAAGACGTGCGTGTCTCATTCCGGTCGTTTGCCGTTATTGTTGGTCGTCGATGCCAAACTCGGAGTTGACGCGTTTAGCCGACTTCCTTATATTCCTTCATAATTCTTTACTCGGGATCCGACATATAGACACATGAACAGGCATTGGACCCGGCTGCGTACATGAGACGCGACCACCGGTCTGATGGTCTGGCCATCCAGCAATTCCTCGCGGGGCAGGATGCGACAGGCTGGCATGCCCATTGGCTTTGAGCGTTCGACCCTTTCGGGAAAGTATCCCGTCGGAGCGGCATTATGATCATAGGCGTCCCTACCGAAACCTGTCCGGGAGAGCGGCGCGTATCCATCGTGCCGGCAGGCGCCGCCGCACTGGTAAAGGCGGGATGCGCAGTCCAAGTCGCCGCCGGGGCGGGCCGGGAGGCGGGCTTCCCGGACGCATCCTATGAACAAGCCGGCGCCACGGTAGTGCCGGACCGCGCCGCGGTGTTTGCCGAAGCCGATGTGGTCGTGCAAGTGCGGGGCGGCGGTGCGAATCCCGATTCGGGCATGGCGGACATAGCACAAGTACGCGAGAACCAGCTGCTGGTTGGATTTCTGGAACCGCTGTCGGCTCCCGCGGCGATCAAGTCGCTATCCGAAAGGCGCGCGACGGCCTGCGCCATGGAGTTTGTTCCGAGGACCTCCCGGGCGCAGAGCATGGACGCCCTGTCCTCCCAGGCGAATATCGCGGGGTACAAGGCCGCGTTGATCGCGGCGGAATACCTGCCTAGGCTGTTCCCCATGATGATGACGGCAGCCGGGACCATTGCGCCAGCCCATGCCTTCGTAGTCGGCGTCGGCGTAGCCGGACTGCAGGCCATCGCCACGTGCAGGCGGCTGGGCGCTGTGCTCCAGGCCTACGACGTGCGTCCGGCCGTCAAGGAGCAGGTTCAGAGCGTTGGCGCCCAGTTCGTGGAGCTGGAGCTGGATACGGCGGATTCCGAGGGCTCGGGTGGATACGCCCAGGCCATGGACGAACAGTTCTACGCGAAGCAGCGGGAGATGATGGCCCGCGTCGTTTCGGAGAATGACGTGGTGATCACTACGGCGGCCATACCCGGCAAACAGGCTCCCGTACTGGTAACGGAAGACATGATCAAAAGTATGAAACCCGGCTCGGTCGTGATCGACCTCGCCGCGGAAAGGGGCGGAAACTGCGAGATCACGGAACCGGGCAGGACCGTCGTCAAGCATGGCGTTACCCTCGTGGGTGAGGTGAACCTCCCTTCGACCGTGCCTTTTCACGCCAGCCAGATGTATTCCAACAACATCGTGAATTTCCTGAAGCTTATGATCCGCGACGGTGCGGTGGATGCGAATGTGGACGACGACATCGTGCAAGGGACGACGGTAACCCGAGGCGGTGAGATCGTCGACGAACGGGTAGGTGCCCTCCTGGGCAGTACCGGGTAACGGAACGAACGGGTAGGCGCCCTCCTTGCCGGTACGGGTAGCCGCGACGTCCGCAAGATCGAAACGAGGTGATTCCAGTGGGTGAAACCATAGCCATCCTGACCATTTTCGTCCTGGCAGTCTTCGTCGGGTTCGAAGTCATCACGAAAGTCCCCCCCATATTGCACACGCCGCTCATGTCCGGCTCGAACGCCATATCGGGTATTACGATCATCGGCGCCATCCTTTCGGCCGGAACGCAGTACAATACGCTGACCACGGTCCTCGGCTTCGCTGCCGTGGTCCTGGCAACCATCAACGTGGTCGGTGGCTACCTCGTTACCAACCGCATGCTGGACATGTTCTCGAGGAAGGATTAGACGGATGTCAGCCGATCTCGTCCGCTTCGCCTATCTCGTCGCGGCCTCCCTCTTCGTCTTCGGCCTGAAGGGCCTTTCCCATCCCCGCACGGCCGTCCGGGGCAATAGGCTGAGCGCGCTGGGCATGTTCATCGCGATCGTGGTCACGCTGATCGACCGGCAGATCGTAGGATTCGAAGTGATCGTCGCCGGTATCGTCCTCGGCGGGGCGATCGGGGCCATCTGGGCGCTCAAGGTGCCGATGACGGCCATGCCCCAGTTCGTCGGGCTGTGCAACGGTTTCGGGGGCGGTGCGTCCGTACTGGTGGCTGGCGCGGCCTACGTCGAGGTCGTGTCGCGGTCCGCGGACGAAGTCACGCTGCAACTCGGCATCGCAACGGCAGCTTCCGGCCTGATCGGCGGCGTAACCTTCTGGGGAAGCCTGATCGCCTTCGGCAAGTTGCAGGGCCTCATTTCCGAGAAAGCGGTTCGATTTACGCTGGATCACCTGCTCAAGGGGCTCTTTCTGGTTGCCGCGCTGGCCGCGGGCGTCCTCGGCGTCCTGGAACCGGAGCACACCCGATACTTCTGGATCATGGTGGGGATCGCTTCCGTGCTGGGGATTCTGCTCGTGGTACCCATCGGGGGCGCGGACATGCCCGTGGTCATCGCCCTGCTCAACGCCTATTCCGGCATGGCCGCCGCGGCGACGGGCTTCGTGCTGTCCAACAACGTACTGATCATATCGGGGTCGCTGGTAGGCGCTTCCGGATTCATCCTGACAAGCATCATGTGCAAGGCCATGAACCGGTCGCTGGCCAACGTGATGTTTGCGGGAATCGGCGGCGATTCGGGAGGTGGCGAAGCGGAGCCCGAAGACGACCTCTACGAAGGGAAAGTGAAGTCCACCACGGCCGAAGAAGTCGCCATGGTGCTTGACAGCGCACGCCGCGTGGTGATCGTGCCCGGCTACGGAATGGCGGTGGCCCAGGCGCAGCACGCCGTACGCGACCTGGCCAATCGCCTTGAAGCCGACGGGGTCGAGGTAGAATTCGCCATCCATCCTGTCGCAGGCCGCATGCCCGGCCACATGAACGTGCTGCTGGCGGAAGCGGACGTCCCCTACGACCGCCTGAAGGAGATGGACCAGGCCAATACCGGTTTCGAACAGACGGACGTAACCATCGTCATTGGCGCGAACGACGTGGTCAACCCGCTGGCCCGCGATGCCGCGGACACGCCGCTGACCGGCATGCCGATCCTGAACGTCGACAAGTCGCGGACTGTCGTGGTGATCAAGCGCAGTCTGAGTCCGGGGTTCGCCGGCATACCCAATCCGCTGTTCGTCGCGGACAATTGTCTGATGCTGTTTGCCGACGGCAAGGAAGCGGTCCAGGCGTTGACGACCGCCGTGAACGAAATCTGAACCGTGGTACACCACGCATGATGGTATCAGGCAAACTTACGGGAAGGGCTTCCTGATGGCCGTGCTGGGCACGCCATTGTCCCCTTCCGCTACCCGGATACTGATGTGCGGTGCGGGCGAGTTGGGAAAGGAAGTGGCCATCGAGCTTCAGCGCCTGGGCGTTGAAGTGGTGGCGCTGGACCGCTATCCCAACGCCCCGGCCATGCATGTCGCCCAACGTTCCCATGTCGTGGACATGCTGGACCCATCCGCCCTGCGCGCGGTGGTCAAGAAGGAAAACCCCGATTACATCGTACCTGAAATAGAGGCCATCGACACCAGTGCGCTGATGGAACTGGAATCGGAAGGGTACCATGTCGTACCCAATGCGCGGGCAACCCACCTGACCATGAACCGGGAGGGGATACGCAGACTCGTCGCCGAGGACTTGGGTATTCCCACTTCACCCTATCGCTTTGCCGGGAACCGCGAGGCGTGCGAGTGTGCGGTACGCGAGATCGGCCTGCCCTGCTTCGTCAAGCCCGTCATGAGCTCATCCGGTAGAGGGCAGAGCACCGTGCGCGATGCATCCGACGTGGCCGACGCATGGCAACGGGCGCAGGACGAAGCCCGCGGCGACGCTGCAAAGGTGATCGTCGAGGGCGTGGTCGAATTCGATTACGAAATCACGCTCCTGACTGTCCGGCACGCGGGCGGTACGGATTTCTGCCTGCCGATCGGCCACGAGCAGGTTGGCGGAGATTACCGGTATTCCTGGCAACCCCAGCCCATGAGCGAAGCATGCTGGGACGAAGCCAGGCGGATGGCGGAGCAGGTAACCAGCGCACTGGGCGGTCGCGGCGTCTTCGGCGTTGAACTGTTCATAAGGGGCAGCGAGGTGATTTTCAGCGAAGTCTCGCCCCGCCCGCACGATACGGGCCTGGTCACGCTCATCTCGCAGGACCTGTCCGAATTCGCCCTGCATGCGAGGGCGATGCTGGACCTTCCGATTCCGGCGATCCGTCACCACGGCCCTTCCGCCTCGGCGGCGCTCGTGGTGGAAGGAGAATCCGACCGGATGAAATTCGCCAATCTCGAGAACGCCCTCGTCCAGCCGGACACCGGACTCTTTCTGTTCGGCAAACCCGCGGTAGTCGGTCACCGCCGCCTCGGCGTCGCCGTCGCCCGCGGTCCGGACATCGAATCGGCCCGCGCAAAGGCCGCCCGGGCTATGGAATCCGTGCGCGTCGAACTCTAGCAAGGTGGCGGCATCAGGGCGGCGCCGGGCGTCCTGAACGAAGGGGGTATGGTGAAAAAGGGGCACAACGGACATCAGGTCAACGTGGACGATCGGGACTGGCGCGTCCTCACACCGGGCGAGCGTATCCGGATGATTGAGCAGGAGGGCTACCTGATCATACCGGACTGGATCCCGGCCAACTATCTGGCCGAACTGAAAGCGGAGTGCGACGCGCTTGAAACCGTCGGGCGGGACTATAGCGAAAAGCAGCGCGGCTGCCGGGACCCGCACCTCAAAAGCCGGAAACTGGCCGAGCTCATCGCATATGAACCCACGGTCGGATTCCTGGAAGCGTTGTTCGGCGACGACCTCGTGTTCATACACTACACCTACGACCGGTCCGAACCGGGAACGCCGGGCATCAGTCTCCATACGGACGGCCAGCCCTACGGATCCCGGATATTCGGATACGAGGGGAGCTGTCCCGTCACCGTCCGGGTCCTCTACTATCTCGACGACCTGACCATGGACGTATCGCCCTTTCGGGTGGTTCCCAGGTCCCACCTCTGCATGCACGCGGACGCCCACCCCTATAAAAGGTACGAGCAGCATCCTGAAGAGGTAGTCGTACCCTGTGCCGCGGGCTCGGCGCTGTTCCTGAACCACCGCACGTTTCACGGTACCCTGCCCAATACGGGAGACCGTTCGCGCGCCATGCTGGCAGTGGCGTACCGGCCCGCCTGGGCCGGTCCGATCGTCGACGTAGCGCCGAGGAACCCCTTGGACCTGGAAGCCATGCCGGACTCCGTCCGGCCCCTGCTGGGCGATCCCAGCATGCGAACGTATGAGTTCGGGGTCGGCAACAAGCCCGAAGGAATGGCATCCGGCGCACCCGGCATGAATCCGAGCCGTTGGGAACGGCGCACGTAGAAACCGGGTCAGGTCGTTCGGCGCGCCCGTTCACCGCAATACCCCGACCGCAGGGGAATTGATTGTCCTCCAACCAACAGGAGCACGCACATGCCTAAGGCCCTATTCGTCTGGGGAGGCTGGGAAGGGCACGAGCCCAGGCAAACCCAGGACGTATTCATCCCGCTGCTCGAAGCGGAAGGCTATCAGATTACCCGGCACGATACGCTCGATGCCTATCTGGACGCCGAAGCCATGCCCACGTACGATCTCATCGTGCAGACGGTGACCATGAGCGCGATCACCGGCGCCCAGGAGAAGGCGCTTCTGGAAACCGTCGCCGCCGGCGCCGGGTTCGGCGGCTGGCACGGTGGCCAGGCGGACGCCTTCCGCAACAACACCGGCTATCAGTACATGGTGGGCGGGCAATGGGTTTCCCATCCGGGCGGCATCATCGACTACGAAGTCAACATCACCGATCACGAAGATCCCGTTACGGCAGGATTGAACGACTTCGCGATGCACTCCGAGCAGTACTACATGCACACCGATCCATCCAACAAGGTACTCGCGACCACCACCTTCAGCGGAGATCACGACCCGTGGGTCAGGGGCACGGTGATGCCCGTCGTGTGGAAGCGGAACTGGAGCAAGGGCAAGGTCTTCCACTGTTCGCTCGGGCATGTCGCCGCCGATTTCGACGTGCCGGAAGCGCGAGAAATCGTCCGGCGCGGATTGATCTGGTGCACCCGCTGATTTTATTCTTTACTTTGTTGATTCAGATGCATATAATTATCGAAGCTGGCGAAAGATCAGGCCACTGATCGCACCCTACAACGCTTTTCCCAAGCCCTATTGCAGGAGGATTGTCATGGCGTTACGTTTAATGGACGAAGCCCCGGATTTCACCGCTGAAACGACCGAGGGAACGATTCGCTTTCACGAATGGCTCGGCGACAACTGGGGCATCCTGTTTTCCCATCCCGCGGATTATACGCCGGTCTGCACCACGGAACTGGGCTACATGGCCAACATCGCACACGAATTCGCCCGGCGAAACGTCAAGATTCTGGCCATCAGCGTGGATCCCCTCGATTCGCACCGCGGCTGGATCAGCGATATAAACGAGACCCAGAACGCCACGGTGAACTACCCGATGATCGCGGATCCCAACCAGGAAATCGCCCAGCTGTACGACATGATCCACCCGAACGCCAACGACAAGATGACCGTGCGCTCGGTGTTCGTCATCGGACCGGACAAGAAGATCAAGCTGATGCTGACCTACCCGGCGTCCACAGGCCGGAATTTCGACGAGATCCTGCGCGTTGTGGATTCCCTGCAGTTGACAGCCCGGCACAAGCTTGCGACGCCGGTAAACTGGAACAGCGGCGAAGACTGCATCATCGTACCGGCGGTTACCGATGAAGAGGCGGACCAGACCTTTTCCGACATCCGCCGCGTCAAGCCCTACCTGCGCTACGTGAAACAGCCCTGACGCCGACCGCGGATGAAACAGGTTGCAGTGTAACGCAGCAAGGCGCATGGCAAAAGCGAGGCGTCCGAGACGAACGGGCGTCTCGCTTTTTTGTTAACCCTCCGGCAAGAACCCGACCTCCTATCTCTCCTGTTTTCCCGAGAAAACCCGATTCCGGTCCTGTTCCCGACAGGTCCTACCCGACAGAAATCCGGTTTTTTGGTGTTGACAAGGGGAAGTTGATGGCTTATTCTGATATCATATTGATATCTAAATGTTATCTACTACCCTTGAGGAGAACCATGTTTACTGAAAAAACCCCACTGAAGTTCAATGGCTGGAAACTGTTGGCCTTGCTGTTGGCCCTAGTCCCGGTGTGGCTTATCCTGATGGATCTGGCCATCACGTTCGAGTCACCCGTCCTGGACGACGGAATGCACCTCAGGGACGCGCTCTTGTTGGTGTTCATCTTTCTGCCGGGGCTGGCCGCCGTGCTGTTTTCGTTCAAGGGATTCTTCACCCTGGAACCGAACGAAGCCAGCGTGCTCACGTTGTTTGGCAAGTACACCGGAACGGTCCGACAGGAAGGGTTCTGGTGGGTGAATCCCCTGACCAGCAAGCGGAAGATCTCGCTCAGGGCCCGAAACTTCGACAGCGAGCAGCTGAAAGTAAACGACAAAAACGGAAACCCGATCGAGATATCTGCCGTCGTTGTCTGGCGCGTCGAGGACACTGCCCAGGCCGGCTTCGAAGTAGACGATTTCGTGGAGTACGTGCAGGTGCAGTCCGAGTCCGCCATCCGGCATCTGGCCACCAAATACGCTTACGACCTTACCGAGGACGAGTCCGCAAGCCTGCGTTCGTCCATCGAAGAGGTTTCCGAATCCCTTGGCAGAGAGATACAGGAACGCGTGGCCGCCGCGGGCGTATCTGTTTCGGAGGCCCGCATAAACCATCTCGCCTACGCACCGGAGATTGCGCAGGCCATGCTGCAGCGGCAGCAGGCCGACGCCATCATTGCGGCTCGCCAGAAGATCGTCGATGGCGCGGTCGGCATGGTCGATATGGCGCTTGAACGGCTGAGCGCAAAGAACGTGGTCGAGCTGGACGAGGAACGCAAGGCTGCCATGGTGAGCAATCTGCTGGTCGTGCTATGCAGCGAGTCGTCCACCCAGCCCGTTGTCAACTCCGGATCGTTGTATTGATCCGGCAGGATTGAATCACTGGCCGAAGTGCCGGTTCATTTTCGCCTGGCGGCACGGAAACGGAAATCGATTGACGACCACTACGGGGTTGGTTATCTAACTTGCGAGACCAGAAGAAGTCCCTCCTGCTGCGGATCAACACCGCATTATGGAATGATCTCAACGCTTGGGCGCAGGACGAATTGCGCAGCGTGAACGCACAAATCGAGTACATCCTCCGGGAGGAAGTTCGCAGACGGAAGAAGCGCCGACAGCGTCAAGAAGACGGCGGATGAACCGGTTTCTGACGGGCGTCCTGAAAGCCATGCCATATGACAAAGCGAACGGGCGCCACCGGCCGGCGGACCACGGCGGACTTCGTCCGTTTCGAAGCGGATCGCGGGGTTGACAACACCCATGGAACACACCGCAGTGCTGGATCAGTTTGAATCCGAGGGATACGTGATCCTCAGCGGATTCTATCCCGAGCGGGCGGTAGAAGCGGCTCGCGGCGCCGCCTCCGAGCTCGTGGACCGGTTCGCGGACCGTCTGACGGCGGCAGGGAAGATCTCGCACGACCATGCGGAAGCGCCCTTCGAAACCCGTCTGGCCCGGCTCTGCGAGGATGCGCCCGACGAGGCGCCTCATATATTCCGCAAGGAGCTTCACATGGCGGGAATGTACGAGGTGTTCTTCCATCCGCCGCTGCTGGATATCGTGGAAACGCTTCTGGGCGAAGAACTTCGGCTGTACCCGAACTACTCCATCCGGCCCAAGCTGCCCGATCACGCTCCGACCCTCGTCCTGTGGCACCAGGACGGGGGGTATACATTCCGTGTACACCGCGACGGGGACCACAGCCAGGAGACGGTAAACGCCCTGCGCATGATCAACGTGTGGTCTCCGCTGGTCTCCGCCCGCGAAGAAAACGGTTGCATGCAGTTCATTCCCGGCACCCACCGGATCGGCATGGCGCGCCATGAAGACCGTGAATTCTACCTCGAAATCTCACAGGAGGATCTGGCGCCCTACGTGGACCAGGCCGTATCCATCGAACTGGACCCTGGCGACATCGTCCTCTTCCACAACATGCTCTACCATCAGGGTCTGCCCAACCTGTCGGACCAGGTCAGGTGGAGCATGGACTGGCGTTATCAAGATGCCCGACAGCCCACGTTGCGCAGCACAACAGGCCATCTTGCCCGCAGCCGCCTGCGCTCCGACGAGGTCGTGCGGGACGCCGACGACTGGGTAGGCCGGGTATTTCAGTAGTAGCGTTCGGACGGTGCTGCCGGGAGTTCTTCTTGCTCAGATTTCCAGATATCTTCCTCGTATACCTTAACGAACTCCGCGGCGCGATGCGGGAACGTTCCATCGTCATCAACGTCGTGCTGGTTCCCCTGTTCATGTATCCCGTCCTCCTGTGGGTGGGATACACCGGCGTTTCCTTCGTTGTCGGCCAAACGGAGAATTTCACCGCCCGCGTGATGATCGCCGGCGATTCCGGCGCAGGCGCGGAACTCATCGCCGAAATCGAAACGACAAACCGCGTATCCATCACCACCGTGGAGCATCCACGGGACGCGATTCGGGACGGACGGCTGGATCTCCTCGTCGAAATCGTCGCCCGGGAAACGAAACTTGCGGCGGAACCTGCGGATGATTTCGAGGTCCGTTTTACCGGCGATACGTCGAAGGACCGAAGCCGGATTGCCATGGACCGGGTCGAAGAAATCGTCACCCGCTACCGTATGACCCACCTGGAAAGGGCGGGAAGGGAACGCGGACTGTCCGGTTCGGCATACCAGATGATCTGGATCGAACGGGAGAACGTCTCCTCCGGTCGCGACATGGGACGATTCATTCTCGGGATGGCGGTTCCCCTGATGATGGTCATCATGTTGATCATGGGCGGTTTGTATCCGGCGCTGGACGCTACGGCGGGAGAGCGGGAACGCTCCACCTGGGAGACCACGCTGACGACGGCGACCGACCGCGTGAATGTGCTTGCGGGAAAATACCTTTATGTGGCCACCCTTTCTACCGTGGCCGGCCTGTTGAATTTCATCGCCATGAGCCTTTCCATGCGAACCCTCATGGAACCGCTCCTGGGCGACCGCATCCAGGGCATGGCCTTTACGATTCCATGGACGGCAGTGCCTCTCATCATCCTGGCAACGATGCTCCTCGCGCTGTTCGTTTCGGCGCTCCTCATGATTGTGGCCAGTTTCGCCCGGACTTTCAAGGAAGCCCAGTCTCTGGCGGGTCCCTTCGTCACCGTCATGATCCTGGTACCGGCGGTCTTCATGCAGTTTCCCGGTCTGGAACTCACGACTTGGCTGGCCTTTGCGCCCATTATCAACGTCTGCCTGGTGTTCCGGGAGGCCATAGGAGGCGTCTATCAATGGCCCCAGATCGGCCTGACCCTGCTGACGGAAGGCCTCTGCATCTGGATCGTGCTGCGGTTCGCCGCGACGTTCACCCGCTACGAGGACATCATGACCGGCAGCTATGAAGGCGGTATCACCGGTTTTCTGAAACACCGACTCCTGCGTCGCGATCCCTGAGAGGATGGCAACTGTGAACGATCCCGTGTTTGTGAAGGACCTGACCAAAACCTACTTTGATGAATCCCGCGGTCCCGTGCACGCCGTCCGGGACATCGACTTCAGTTGCCGACCGGGAGAGATTTTCGGGCTCCTGGGGGCGAACGGCGCCGGGAAGACCACCACGCTTCGCATGCTGACCACAATACTCAAGCCCACAGCCGGCACCGCCCGGATCATGGGGTATGACGTGGCCGAAAACCCCGTGAAGGTCCGCGGAAGTCTGGGATTCTACTCGGCCACCACCGCGTTGTATCCACGGCTTTCTGCGCGGGAGACCATCGAGTTTTTCGCCCGGATCAACGGATATCCCGACTCCGAAACACCCGCCAGGATAGATGAACTGGTTGAACGATTCGGAATCGGAGACTATGCCCGCACGCGCATAGACAAACTGTCCAGCGGCATGAAGCAAAAAGTGGCCATCGCCCGAACCATGGCGCATGATCCGCCGATCCTGGTGTTCGATGAGCCCACCGTCGGCCTCGACGTACTCAACGCCCTGGAAATGCAGTCCATTCTAACCGAATTGAAAGTACAGGGGAAGACCATCCTGTTCTCTACCCATATCATGAGCGAGGCGGAAAAACTCTGCGACCGAATCGCGATCCTTCACGAGGGCCGCATCCTGGCGTGCGGTACCCTTGAAGCACTTCGCCAAAGGACCGGAAGCCACTACCTTGAAGACATCTTCGTTTCCTGCATCAAAGAGGCCTCATGAACCGCACGACGATCGCATTGCTGTTCAAAAATGAGATGCGCATGCTCCTGCGGGACCGCCGGACGGTCCTGTTGGGCATCCTCCTCCCGCTCGTCGTGCTGCCGTTACTACTCCTGGCCTTCAAATTCATGGGCGAATTGCGCAGAGAGCGACTGGACACGACGACCTATCGCTATGCCGTGGCGGGGGCCTACGCCGACTCGGTTAGGGCGCTCGTTGCAAGAGGCGCCCTCCTCGCCGCATCGGAGGCCGATGAGGGACGTCAATCGGCTGCCTTCATCGAGGAACCATCCGTCCTGCCCGATTCCAGTCTGGCAATCGGCGAACTGGATTTCTACCTCGAAGCCCTGACCGGCGCCGAAGCAGATTCGCTCCAGCTGGCTGCTTCGGAAACCGGTTCGGCGGCAGAAACGGGTGAAGACGGCGCCGACGTAACCGTGATGGACGTGCGGTATCCCGGCGTCCCCGTGGTCAAGGTCTACTTTCGGGCAAACCGGGACGAGTCCAGAAGGGGCAGCGCCCTGCTGGTGGACCGGCTGATCGAGGCCAGGAAGCGGGACCGCGCCGAAGCGCTGCGCAGCCGGGGCTTCGAGTCTGACCCCGAAGCGTCCATACAGCTTTCCCGGGTAGATGTGGCGACGCCGGATCAGACCACGGGATTCTATTTCGGACGTTTTCTGCCGCTGCTGCTCGTCTTTCTGACACTTACCGGCGCATCGGTTGCGGCCATGGACAGTATCGCGGGGGAAAAGGAACGCGGCTCGCTCGAAACCCTGCTGACCACATCCGTAAGCCGTTTCGAGATCATTACGGCCAAACAATTGACCATCCTGTCGGTCGCCCTGTTCATCACCCTGGCGCAGACGACCAACCTCTTCGTCTATCTTGCCCTCGGACTGATCGAACTCCCGTCCGAATTGCAGATCGACATTTCGCCCGACGCCGTGCTGATGCTTTTCATTCTCTTTGTCCCGGTGGCCGTCGTGATTTCGGCTTTGTTGCTCCTTATTTCGGCCTATGCGAAGACCTACCGGGAAACGCAACTGTACCTTCTGCCCGGATTTCTCGGGCTGATGACGCTGACGGCGGCCGGCCTGCTGCCGGGCATCTCCCTGCGGTCATTGATCGCCCTCGTTCCGGTCGCGAATGTCAGTGTGGCCGTACGCGAAATCATGGTTGGACATTACGATATCCCCATGCTGCTGGTAACCTGCGCAACCATGCTCGCTGCCGCGCTGCTGCTGCTCAGATGGTCGACGCGCATGCTGAGCATGGAAAGACTCGTCACCGCGCAGGATGCGGACAAGGCGGATCTGGAGGGAGGCGCAGCGCTGTTTCCCAGGAGAGTGCTGCTGTGGTTCGTTGGCATGCTGGCGCTGATCATCATCGCCCCGGCCAACGTGGAGGCGTTGACCCGTCTGGAAGGCCAATGGGCGTTCAATATGTTCGTGGTCATGCTCGGAGGCTCGCTCCTGATGATCCGGGTTCACCGGCTCGACTGGCGACAGGCGCTGGCGATCAGGCGGGTTCGACCACAGATCTGGCTGGCGGTTCTCCTCCTGGTACCCTCCACGCTGCTTACCGGTATCATCGTTGTAGATCTGTCCAGCAAACTCCTGCCGTTTCCCGAGGAAATCATCGAGCAGTTTGCCAGCCAGCTGATTCCGGAGGACTTCCCGATGTGGCAGATCATGCTCATGATGGCGCTTACGCCGGGCATCGTAGAGGAAATGGCCTTCCGGGGATTGCTGCTCCACGGACTGCATCGCCGACTGAGACCGTTGGCGCTCATCATCGTCGTCGGCGTGATCTTCGGCCTGTTTCACCAGGCCCTGTTCCGGATTGTTCCCACGGCCTACCTGGGTATGGTACTGACCACCGTGGCCGTTCTCTCCGGTTCGATCCTCCCCTGCATGCTGCTCCATGCCGGCAACAACGCCTTCGCCTTCATCCTCTACCGAAACGGCGCCGAGATAGAACACTGGCCGGCGGAATGGCTCCTGCTCAACATTCCGGTCTTCGCCTTTGCGATTTATCTTCTGTATCGATATCGCACGCCTTATCCCGGTCTGCTCCCCTTCCGGAAACGACCCTCTTCCGATCATATAAACCAGCGTTTATAGGTATTGCCCGTGGACGCGGGCGACCATATATTCCTCTGCGTCCAGAAGATGCCAGTTCGGCATTCGGCACACGCGTCCGATTCCGGTGCAATCCGCCATGTCCCGACTAGATCGACATCCCCTTTTTCTGTTTCTTCAGGTGATGTTGAAGCATCCTACGAGCGTCTGTGCGCTCGCGCCCAGTTCCCGCGTGCTCGCCCGGGCGATGGCCAGCGGGCTGGAGATAGAAGCCGATGAATCCGTAATGGAACTGGGGCCCGGCACGGGCGCGCTTACGGACCAGATCCGCCACATCCTCCCGCATTGCGGCGGATACATCGGCATCGAACTGGAACCCAGGTTCGTCCTTCTGCTGCGTGAACGCTTTCCCGATCTCCGCTTCGAGCAGAATAGCGTCACACGGGCCTTCGAGGTGCACGCGGCATCGGGCGTCCCACCGGTCAAGGCCATCATCTCCGGCCTTTCCATCTCCACCATGCCGGCCCCGGTCATCGAAGAAGTCATCGATAATCTCCACCGTCTACTGAGGCCGGGCTCCGTTTTCCGCATGTTCCAGTACGTTCACGCCTACTACCTGCCCTCGGCGGTTCGATTTCGTCAGCGCATGGCGCCGCTGTTCTCCCAATATCATTGCGACGCCGTCGTGTTGCGAAATCTGCCTCCCGCCTTCGTGCTGACCTGGGTGCGTTGAATCAGATCGCCTGCCGCGTGCGGCGCATCTGTAGACGTTAAACAATTTAAAGTAAACGCGTGCGGAGATTGTAGATATCATCAGGTAGAGACCAAGGATGCTCAGCTCAGGGCGTTCAACCGCCCATTCGGGCCGACCGCTCGCGCGACAAGGCCGCACATTCAATATGCAAATCACGCTACGATGCTTGCAGGCAGCGTTTTTCCTCACCCTCGCGGCCGCGCAACCCGACGAAACATCCGCCTGGAACGACGCTGCGGAAACCACCCGACCAGCCATGGAAGCCGCGCTCCGGAGCGGTGACGTATCCATCGACGGCCGGCTGGACGAGACGGCTTGGCGCTCCGCCGTGCCCGCATCGCGATTCGTTCAGCGGGAACCGGTCGAAGGCGCCGAACCGGAGGTAGTCACCGAGGTCCGGATACTCTACGACGACCGGGCAATCTATATCGGGGCCCGGATGTACGACGATCAACCCCGACGGATCGCTCGACAGCTGGTCCGACGGGACGAACGGGGACAATTCGACCTGTTTTCCGTGTCCATCGATCCGAACAACGACCGGCGAACGGGATACCAGTTCCGCGTCAGCGCAGCCGGCGTCCAGCGAGACGCCTATCTCTACGACGACGTGCGCCAGGACGACGCCTGGAACGCGGTCTGGGCTTCCGGCGTGACGATCGACGACAAGGGCTGGGTCGCGGAAATACGCATTCCCCTTTCGCAGATTCGGTACGACGCGTCCGACGGCCCCCTGTCATGGGGCATCAACTTCATGCGTCGACGCCTTGCCTCGAACGAAGTCATCGATTTCGCCCTTCAGTCCAGATTGCAGTACGGCCGGGTAAGCGTGTTTGGCCGCCTGAACGGACTTCATCTGCCCACGAAGGGCGGTCGCATAGAGGTCAGACCCTATGCGCTGGGCAGTGCGCGCACCGCGCCGGCGGAGGACGGGAACCCGTTCTTCGACGGTTCGGCCCTGAATGCCCGGATGGGGGTCGATATGCGCTACGGGCTGGGATCTTCCTATACGCTGGACCTGACCGTCAATCCGGATTTCGGCCAGGTCGAAGTCGATCCGGCCGTGGTGAATCTCTCCGCTTTCGAAACGTTCTTCCGGGAACAACGACCCTTTTTTGTCGAAGATGCCCAGGTCTTCGAATTCAATTTGTCAGGAAGAGACGAGCTCTACTACAGCCGGCGCATCGGGAGGCAACCCAGGGGCAACGAACCGGATGAAGCGGACTTCGCGGAGATTCCCACCGAAACCAGCATTCTCGGGGCGGCCAAGATTACCGGGCGTTCCCAGGGCGGGACCTCCATTGGCGCCTTGGCGGCGGTGACCGCGCGGGAATCGGGACGGGCTTTTACGCTGGCGAACGGAGAGGAGCAGGCATTCACCGCCGAGCCGAGGGCGGAGTACGGGATATTCCGTGTGCAGCAGGATTTCAGGAACGGAGCCACCCAGGTGGGCACCGTCGGCACGCTCCTGCACCGCGCCCTGCCACGGGACGGCGCCTTCGACTATCTGACGTCGGAGGCATTCTCCGGCGGGATCGATTTCGAACACAACTGGGGCGGCGTTCGAGATCGCGACTGGGCGGTCGACGGGTATCTCTCCGGGAGCCGGATACAGGGTAGCGAGGATGCCCTGATCAGGGTGCAACAGGCCAGCAACCACTACTTTCAGCGTCCCGACGCCCGGCGATTCGCCGTAGATTCCACCGCCACGTCGCTGAACGGATACAATTGGCGCCTGCGCTTCTCCAGACGGGCTACTTCGAACTGGTCGGGCTCGGCCTGGTTTGCCGAAATATCCCCGGGATTCGAAATCAATGACATCGGATTCTCCAGATCGAGCGAACGGCTCGACGGCGGCGCCAGGCTCGAATACCGAAATGTCACACCGGGCCGTCTTTTCAGGAACTACCGGTTCAACGCGTTTACCTTCTACAACTTCCGGCACGAAGCGCTGGACGATCCGTGGTCCTGGTCGTCATGGCGACGGGCATACAAAAATGGCGCCTTCTTTGCCGGCGCCGATTTCGAACTCGACAACTACTGGGAGATCGAACTCGATACCCGGTATACGCCGACCCGCTACAGCGACACGAAGACGCGGGGTGGTCCGGTCATGGAAAACCCGGGTTCGTACTCCATCGGCATGGAGATCAGCACCGACCGCCGGAAGCCGATCTCCCTGCAACCCGCCATGTACTATGAAAGCGGCCGGAAGGGCGGATACGAACTGGATACCGAGATGGAGGCCACGATACGTCCTTCGCCCAAATGGGAACTGGAGATCACGCCGAACCTGCGGTGGGGCAGAGATCCGGCGCAATACGTTACGCAGACCGACGCGGTTGCCTACGAGCCCACCTTTGGGAACCGGTATGTTTTCTCGACATTGCAACGCCGGTCGTTCTCGCTCGAAACGCGGTTGAACGTCGTCTTTACCCCCGACCTGACGCTGCAGTTGTTCGCCCAGCCGCTCCTGTCTTCCGGCGACTATCTCGACTACAAGCAACTCCTTCAACCGGGCGGCTTCGAGTTCGACGTACTGGAGGAAGGTACGCGATCCTATATCGACGCAATGGACGGAGAACGGTATCTCGACTTCGATGGGAACGGCATCGGCGACATCGGGTTCTCCGACCTGGACTTCAACCTTCAGTCGTTGCGCATGAACCTGGTGTTGCGGTGGGAGTATCGTCCCGGTTCCCGGCTGTTTTTCGTATGGCAGCAGAACCGCAGTGAAAGCGACCAGACCGGAAGACTGGAACTGGGCCGCGACCTGGGCAACCTGTTTGGCGCGGAAACCGAAAACATCGTTATTGTCAAGTTCGACTACTGGTTCGGCGTGTGACGCAGCCGGCAACCGGTTTGCCTAGTACGGGAGCAGGCCAACCGTTTACCCCGGTTCGCCCGGCTTGCTGGCTACCCGGCTCATCCGGTTTGCATAGGACCTTGACAGCATCGGTGTGCAGGGTCCATATTTTTGCAGGGTCCATATTGCGGTTGACAATGCAATGGTCACGAACCTGGTCCGCCATGCCGCGGCTTGGACGGTCCAGCCTGTCGGCCGGCGATGGATGATCAGGCGGCAGGCGCCGGTGCCGATAGGCGCAAATCTTCTTTCCCTGGACGCAGCCCACCCATGAAAAAGATACGTTCCGCAGTCCTTCCCCTTGCCGTGCTGTGCATGCTGGCCTGTTCCCTCTGGACCACACTGTCCGCCCGGGGACAGGCTGTTCGCACCGATTACATGGAAACCGAACTGGTCGTGGAGACGACGTCCATCAAGCCCGGGCAGCCCTTCTGGGCAGGCCTGCGGATGAAGATGGATGAACACTGGCACACCTACTGGCGCAATCCGGCCGACTCGGGACTACCCACCGAAATACACTGGGCATTGCCCGAAGGCTTCCAGGCCGGAGAGATCAACTGGCCCTATCCTCAGAAGATCGTACTCGACATACTGGCCAGCTACGGATACGAGGGCGAGACGCTGCTACTCGTGGAAATCACGCCTCCGGCCGATCTGGAGGCGGGCGGCACGGTCGATATAGGAGCCTACGCTTCCTGGCTGGTCTGCGCCGAGATCTGTCTTCCGGGAGAATCCGGTTACCAGGTCACGCTGCCTGTTGCAACCGACGCGCCCGGGGCCGATGAGCGGTGGACGGCGCTATTCACACGCGCCCGTGAGCAACTTCCGGTTCCGATTCCCGAATGGCAGATCGAGACGGCCATTTCCGATTCCACCGTAGCGCTGCACGCTGTTCCGCCGGCGTGGTTCCCCGGAAACCTCGCCGGCGCCGAGTTCTTTCCGTACAATGAAGACCTGATCGACTATGTTTCTCCCCAGAAGCTGGAAAAAACGGAAACCGGCTACCTGCTGACGATGCGCCGGTCGGGCTTCTACAAGGCCCCTCCCGAACAGATCACGGGCGTTCTGCTGTCCCCGGACGGATGGCGCGGCGCCGGGTCGGAGCGCGCCCTGGCGGTCAATGCGGTCTACGCGGACGAACTTCCGGTGGCCATCGCGACGATCCAGCCGGTCGGTTCCGGTGAAACGGAAAAGGCGGCGGCCGCCGACGCAGTCGGCACGGCCGGTAGCGACGAGCTGGTGACGGGGCTATGGCAGGCCCTGCTTTTCGCCCTCATCGGCGGCTTGATCCTGAACCTGATGCCCTGCGTGCTCCCCGTGCTTTCCATCAAGGTGCTTGGATTCATCCACCAGGCGGGCGACGACCCGGCAACGGCCCGACGACACGGATTCGTGTTTACCGCGGGCGTCGTGGTCTCCTTTCTCGCACTTGCGGCTGTGCTGATCGCCCTGCGGGCCGGTGGAGAGCAACTGGGCTGGGGATTCCAACTTCAGTCTCCTGCTTTTCTCGTGATCTTGTCTGTCATCATCTTCATGTTCGGCCTGAGCCTCTTCGGTGTCTTCGAAATCGGCACGTCGCTGGTCGGGATCGGCGGTCGCCTGGATTCGGGCAGCGGGTTCGGCGGATCCTTCTTCAGCGGCGTCCTGGCCACGGTCGTGGCCACGCCGTGCACCGCGCCTTTCATGGGCGTGGCGCTGGGTTATGCCCTGACCCAGTCGGCAGCACAATCCCTGGCGATCTTCGGGTTCCTGGGCCTGGGTATGGCTTTGCCCTACCTGATCCTGTCTTCCGTTCCCGCCCTGTTGCGGTATGTACCGAAGCCCGGCGTCTGGATGGAAACCTTCAAACAGTTCATGGGTTTCCTCATGATGGCCACCGTAGTCTGGCTGATCTGGGTGCTGAACCTCCAGACGGACCCCAACCTCGTCGCCCTCGTGATGGTCCTGCTGGTGATGGTCGGCATCGGAAGCTGGACGCTCGGTCGCTGGGGTAGCATCTCCGCCGGCAGCCGTTCCAGATGGACGGCCCGGGTCGCCGCGGCGGCGATCATTTCCGCGAGCATGGCTGCCGTGCTGAGCCAGGTGCCCGCGCCGGCCAAGGCGGAAAGGACGTCAGGGATCACCGGGGCGAACGGGACCGATGGGACGGCATCCGACCGTACGGAGCTCGTCTGGGAGCCTTTCTCCCGACAGTATGTCGCAGACCTGCGCGCATCGGGGAAAACAGTGTTCGTGGACTTCACCGCGGCCTGGTGCCTGAGTTGTCAGGTCAACAAGCGCGTGGCGCTGAACGACAGCCAAGTGGTGGAGCAGTTCAAGGCCCTTGGCGTGGTCGCGGTGCAGGCCGACTGGACGTCGCGGGACCCCGAGATCACGCAGGCGCTCGCCGAATTCGGTCGCAACAGCGTCCCGTTGTACGTGCTATATACCGGCGGCCCGGACGCCGAACCGGAAATCCTGCCGGAACTGCTTACGCCCGGCCTGGTGCTGGACGCGCTAAGCAAGTTGAAGAGCGGGGATTCAGCCAGGAGGTAGCCGGTCCACTGCACGGGAATAGCGGCGATTCAGCCGGAAACAAGGAGGTTTCGCAGGAGCGTCCAGCTGGCCAAGCCGGTCATTCTGCCGGATTCGATCTACAGCGTCTGTTTCAATTTGCAGCATCCTTGTTCACACATCCCATTTCGGATACCAAGGGAGGTTGTCATGAGAAAGTTCCTGATCCCAGCCATAGCGGTGGCAATCGCCGCCGCGTTCGTGCTCGGAAACGTTTCATCGCCAATGGCCAGCGGGGACGCCCAGGTGGGCAATCCGGCGCCCGGATTCACGCTGACGGATACCAACGGAAACAGCGTCACGCTTGCGGACTACCGCGGAAAATACGTGGTCCTGGAATGGATCAATTACGACTGTCCCTTCGTGGCCAAGCACTACAACAGCAAGAACATGCAGGGCATCCAGGACAAGTATCGCGAGCAGGGCGTCGTCTGGCTGGCCGTCAATTCCTCGGCCGAGGGCAAGCAGGGACACTTCTCCAACGATGAGATCCACGCGCGCATGAAGAAGCATGCGTCCACCGTGGACGCCTACCTGCTTGATGGAAGCGGTGATGTGGGCAGGACCTATGGCGCCACGCACACGCCGCACATGTACGTCATCGATCCGGAAGGCACCCTGGTCTACATGGGCGCCATCGACAGCATTCGTTCGGCAGACGTCGCCGATGTGCCCAAGGCAGACAACTACGTCAGCATGGCATTGGATGCCACCCTTGCCGGGCAGGATGTGCCGGTCAAGACGACCCGGGCGTATGGTTGTACGGTGAAGTACTAGCGGTCCAAGAGGCGCTGATCAATAAAACAGGACGGATAGCTTACGTGTAGTCCGTCGGAACAGGTCGGGTGTAGCCCGGCCTGTTCATCACTGACTGGTGTTTCCCCTAATCAACACACCCAATTGGTACGCTTTTGCCTGGCAAGAAATCCCGGAACGAAGCGGAAATATGTGATAGATTCATCACTCCTGCGCTGTGGTTCTCCTGTTGCCGACATGGTTTTGTGATCTGAGTTTTTAGGTCCGATCCCGCACCCGCTAGGACCGTAAACATTTGACTTCCCGCCTCCGGGTTTTATATTTGCTTCATTCGTCCCATCAGGCTTAGGTCACTGCCCTCGGGATGCTGCCGAGTCGCGCTGGCCGGCCCCGAGCTCCATCGACACGCCAAGACTCCGACATGGCCATGTTTGCCGATCCCGAAGACTTCGCCATGATGAGCGAACGCGAGAAGTACCTCTATGATCTCCAGGGGTTTCTCGTGGTGCGCAACTTCCTTGCCGCCGAAGAGGTGCAAGCCCTGAACGACGCCCTCGACGCCAATCCGGACCGCACCAGCGAACACGGGCCGGGCGGCGCGCTGGACGGCACGCCGCTGGCGGGACCGAAAACGCAGTACGTGCACTACGAGGGCATGCTTACCTGGGAACAGCCGTGGTGCCAGCCCTTTCGGAACCTGCTCTCCCATCCGAAACTGGTGCCCTATCTGAACACCATGATGGGGCGGGGCTGGAAGCTCGACCACAACATCGACGTGCTCACTTCGAAACCGGGCGCCCAGGGCACGCCCTTTTCACGGCAACAGCACGGGGATGTTCGCCGGATCCACCTACTACATGTACGACGACGGGCGGATGCGGAGCGGGCTGGTCGTCTGTCAGTTCTACCTGACCGACGTGCATCCGGGCGACGGCGGTTTGACCGTGATTCCGGGCAGCCACAAGGCCAATTTCCCCATGCCGGGATACGTCCGCCATTACGAGGACCACCAGGAGATCTTCGATCACGTCACGGTAGAGGCCGGCGACCTGGTGATCTTCAACGAGGCGACGACCCACGGTGCACTGCCCTGGAAGGGAAAGGGCGAACGGCGCTGCGTGCTCCACCGGTACATCCCGAAGTACATGCACTACGCCGGCGGCGTCTACGAGACCCGCATTCCCGAATGGACGAAAGAAATCACCGATGCCCAGCGCGCGGTGCTCGAACCGCCGTACATTTACAACCGGCCGTTGATCGAGGATGACGGCGAATCGGTCGTTCGTCCCCCCCGGGAGGGGATTTGAAATACAAAGGCGAAGACGGACAAACGCCCAAACGGTATGGAACAGCCCGCCACATCGTACGCCACCATGGCGCCCCATGAGAAGTACCTCTTCGACCTGCAGGGCTTCATTGTGGTGCGCAAGGCCCTTTCGGCGGAACAGGTCCGGGCGCTGAACGAGGCCCTGGACGCCAACCGCGACAAGCGAAAGGACGACACGGCGAGCAGCACGAGCGAGGCGCTGAAAGGCA
Organism: bacterium; assembly: GCA_965200485.1. Classification (GTDB taxonomy): domain Bacteria; phylum JAAXHH01; class JAAXHH01; order JAAXHH01; family JAAXHH01; genus JAAXHH01. Next base: position 302,490 of record CBDAUD010000002.1, on the reverse strand, counting down.
AGCGGCTCCGCGGTCTCTACAACGGCATGCTGACCTGGCCCCATCCTTGGTGCCGGCCCTTTTACGACCTCCTGGCCAATCCGCGGATCATCCCGTATCTGAACACGCTGCTGGGCCGGGGCTGGAAGCTGGACCACACCCCCTTCATCTTTACTTCTTCGGCGGGTACCGAGGGACTGCGTCTCCACGGTTCGGGGCAGGCGGAGTTCAACGGATCGCGTTCTTACCGCTACCACAACGGCGCCATGCGCTGCGGACTGATCAACTGCCAGTACCAGTTGAACGACGTGCATCCGGGCGATGGCGGCCTGTGCGTCGTCCCGGGCAGCCACAAGGCCAATTTTCCCATGCCGGAAAACATCTCCCGGTACGAGGCCGACCAGCAGATCGTCCACCATGTTGCCATGAACGCAGGCGACCTGGTGATTTTCAACGAGGCGACGACCCATGGGACGCTGCCCTGGCAGGGTCGGGGAGAGCGACGCTCGCTGTTCTACCGGTATACACCCAAGTACATGCACTACACGGGCGGCGTGTACCGAACCGGATTGCCGGACTGGACGAATGAACTCACGGCCGCGCAGCAATCCGTACTGGAACCGCCCTATGTCTACAACCGACCGTTGATCAACGACGACGCGCAGACCCTGTCCGCGCCGCGGCGCGAAGGAGAGTAGGCGGCGGAACACGGCAAGCCCCGTCCCGGTTATGCCGCCAACGGTTCCGGGGCCGGCGCAACAGTCAAGGAGCACGCATGACCGGCAACGAGGCGATTGCAAAAATCCTGAAGGCGGAGGGGCTGGACTGGTTCAGTTGCTTCCCGCACCATCCCCTTATCGACGCCTGCGCGAAAGAGGGTCTTCGCCCCATACTCTGCCGGCAGGAACGGGCCGGCGTGAACATTGCGGACGGATACAGCAGGATACGGAACGGAGACACGGTCGGGGTCTTCATGATGCAGATGGGACCCGGCGCGGAGAACGCCTTCGGCGGGGTGGCGCAGGCCTATGCGGATTCCGTACCGGTCCTGCTGCTGCCCGGCGGTCCGCCGCGGTCCCGCGCAGGCGCCGGTCTGGCGTTCGAATCGGTAGAAAACTACCGCGGGATCACCAAATGGGTGTCCAACATCAACTCGGCCGCCCGGATACCGGAGATGATGGGACGCGCCTACAGCCTGCTGAAGCAGGGCAAGCCAGGTCCGGTCATGCTCGAGATTCCCGGCGATGTGGGCGAGGAGGAGATACCCGATAGCGCCTTCGACTACACGCCCGTGAAACCGTTCAGGAGCGGCGCTTCCCCGGAGGATGTCCGGGACCTGGTCTCCGCCCTGCTCCGGGCGGAATGTCCGGTAATCAGCGCGGGACAGGGCGTATTGTACGCCAAAGCCACCGATGCGCTGATCGAATTCTCGGAATGGACAAAAACCCCGGTCATGACCACGCTGGCGGGCAAGAGCGCTTTTCCGGAGACCCACGCCCTGTCCCTGGGCACGGGCGCCGCCTCGCACTCCCGGATGGTGGCCGAGTTCATGAAGAAGACCGATTTCTTCCTCGGCATCGGTACGAGTATGACCTCCGGTTTCAAGACCAGCGTCCCGCCGGGCGTCACGCTGGCCCAGTGCGTGGTCAGCCACGGAGACGTGAACAAAGAGCATCGCATCGACTACGGGGCGGTGGGCGACGCCGGCGTCGTATTGCGGCAGATGCTGGAAGAAGCCAAGCGGCAACTTGGCGGGAATGCGCGGGATGACGATCGGGGCGCGATACCCGAGATCGCACGGCTGAAGCGGGCCTGGCTTGCCGAATGGGAACCCCGGTTCTGTTCCGACGAAGTTCCCCTGAGTCCGTACCGCGTGTTCCGCGAGATCGCAGGCGTCGTGGACGCCGCGCAAACGATCATCACCCATGATTCCGGCTATCCCCGGGAACAACTCGCGCCCTTCTGGGTCACCGATGCGCCCCGGGGCTATATCGGCTGGGGCGCATCCACGCAGCTCGGCTACGGACTGGGACTGGCCATCGGGGCGAAGATTGCCGATCCCGATAAACAGGTGATCAACATCATGGGCGATGCCGCTTTCGGCATGGCCGGCCTCGACGTGGAGACCGCCGTACGGTCGGAGATTCCCATCATCACGGTAGTCCTGAACAACGGGGTCATGACGCACTACGATCACCACATGGCCTACGCGTCGGAACGGTGGGGAAGCAACCGGTTGGGAGGAGATTATGCCGCCATCGGGGCCGGACTGGGCGCCCACGCGGAGAAGGTGGTCGCGCCCGACCAGATCGCCCCCGCAATCCGCCGGGCCGTGGAAGCCAACCAGACAGGGCGGCCGGCCGTGATCGAGACGATCACCAAAGTGGAAGAGCATACTTCAAGATACTGAACACAGCCTGGCCGTACTGGCAAACCCAGCGAAAACCGGAGCGACATGCCCAAAGTCCTGATGGGTACCTTTTTCCAGGAAACCAACGACTTCCATCCCAACGATACGGTGTACGAAGATTTCGGCATCCTGCGCGGTCACGAGATGCTGGAACAGCCGGACGGGGTGGTCGGGGGAGCCGTCGATACGCTGTCCGCCCGCGACGACGTGGAGATCGTACCTACCTACAGCGCCGCCATGGGGGCGGGCGGTACGATTACGCAGGCATGCTTTGAACGGATCGCATCCGAATTGCTTGAAGCAGTAGACCGGCTCAAATCCGGCGCCGACGGCGTATACCTGAACCTGCACGGGGCCATGGCCGCGGAAACAGAAAAGGACCCGGAGGGATACGTCCTGCAGGAAGTGCGCCGGATCGTCGGACCCCAGGTACCCGTGGTCGCTTCCTTCGACATGCACGGCACCATTACCAGGCGTATGCTGTCCCACATGGACGGCTGTAGCATCCTGCACACCTATCCTCACATCGACTGGTACGAAACCGGGGCGCGGGCCGCCGGCGTGCTGCTGCGCATACTCGACGGCGCCCGCCCCGTGATAGCCAGCGTATATACCCCCACCATGGTCCGGGGCGACGAGCTGAAGACGGCGACCGGCGTGCACGGTACGTTCATTCGCCACCTAGAACGCCTGGAGGAACGGGACGACGTGCTGGCCGGAGGCATCATGCTGGGCCATCCGCCGACGGACTGCCCGGAGCAGGGATCACGCGTCGTCGTGATCGCAGACGGCAATCGGTCCCTGGCGGAGCGGGAAGCCCTTTACGTCGGTCGCAGCTTTTGGCAGATGCGGTCTCACATGCAATGCGTGCTGCACCGTGTGGAGGAAGGCATACGGATCGCCGAGCAGGCGACGGGAACGGTCGTTTTCGCCGATGCCGCCGACGCCACCAGTTCCGGGGCGCCGGGTACGAGCAATACCATACTCAAGGGGTTCCTCGACAGCGACTACCGGGGCAGCGTGCTGTTCCCGATCCGCGACGATCCCGCCGTCGAACACGCGATGGCCGCGGGCGTCGGACAGACCGTAACGGTCTCGCTGGGCGGTACGCGAGACCCGCGCTTCACCCCGGTGAAGGTAACCGCTACGGTCGAAGTGCTCGGCCTTCGGAACGCAGTCCCGATCGCGGTGCTGAAATGCCGCAACTTGACCCTTTTCGTCGCGGCGGACGGACCGCTGCTGTGCGACCGGTGGATGTATCCCGCATTCGGCCAGGACCCGCAACGCTTCGACGTCGTGGTCAAGAAACTGCCCCATACGCCGGACGAGTGGTACGACGACTGGGCGGAACGCACCATCACCATCGACGCGCCAGGCGCCGCGAGTCCCAACATCCCCACGCTGGGACACCGGTTCGTTTCTCGCCCCATCTATCCCCTTGATCCCGACATGACCTTCACGCCCGAAGTGGAGGTGTACGAATAAACCCGGGCCGCCGTCTTCGCGTACCGGTCCCTTCCCCGGGGAAGGCATGAATCGGCATGTCACCAGCGGGCGCTGGGGACTGGGGCTGGTCCTGAGCCTGTTTACGATCTCGGTCTGGGGCGGACTGCCCATCGTCCTGAAAATCATGCTGATCAGTCTGGACGCGTTCACGATGACCTGGTACCGGTTCGTGGTGGCGGCCGTGCTGATGGCGGTGATCGTACACCGGCAGGGCCATTTCCCCCTGATCCGGCAACTGACGGGCGGGTACCTGCTCGTATTCCTGGCGTCGGTGCTCGGGTTCAGCTGCGCGTACGTGTTCTATCCGCAAAGCCTGGAGTACATCTCGCCGAGCGCCGCCCAGGTGGTCAATCAGGTTTCCCTGGTCTTCCTCCTGCTGGGCGCCATGGTGTTCTTTCGGGAGCGGATGAGCCTGATCCAGGTCCTGGGTCTCGTGCTGCTTGCAGGCGGGATTCTACTCTTCTTCAACGAACGACTTCCGGAACTGTGGTCGGGAGACAGCGCCATGATGCCGGGTATCCTGTGGGTGGCAGCGGCCGCGCTGGCCCTTTCGGTCTACACGTTGACCCAGAAGCAGCTGCTGCAGGTCCTGCCCACCTCCGTCATCCTATTTCTGATCTACCTGGCCGGCTCGTTTCTGATCCTGCCCTTCGTTCAATTCGAATCGCTGCTTCTGCAAGACACCCGGCAGATGATCCTGCTGAATGTATCGGCGGTGATATCGCTCGTCGCTTTCGTCACGCTGGTGGAATCCCTGAAGCACCTCGAGGTGTTTCGGGTCAGCATGGTCCTGGCGGTCGTGCCCCTGGTCACGGTCCTGGACATGATGATCGCGGCCCCGCTCTTGCCCGCCCTGCTGCAACCGGAGAACCTCAATCTGCTCAGCATTTCGGGCGCCGGACTGGTCGTCGTCGGATCCATCCTGGGCAACCTGCGCCGGTCAGGGGAAGCGGGATAGTCGCGGGGTCACGGTCCGGCATGCGAAATGCGGAAGTGCGGGAGTCCGTAAGCAAACAACCGGAGAGGAGGATCCTGTGAAGCCGCTCCTGGTCATGGGTCTGCGTACGCTCGCCCATCTGGACGCAAAAGAAACCATGTACGAACAGATCGACCGAGATGCCATACGGGCGGAAGGACGGTTTTCCGCGGAGCACCTGGAGGTGATTGCCGGCAGATTCGCGCTTGGAATCCTGTCCAGCCATAGCGTTGTACGCATCGAGCGCGTGGTGGATCACCTGGGATGGACCCGCCTGTTCCCGGCAGCGCACCTTGTCTCATCTGCGCCGCTGGACCGGAAGGATGCCGGGAACTGGGCGCGGTGGAGGGCGGTCTACCGCACGCGCGGGCTGGCCCTTCACACCGTAGTAGATATCGGCGAGGCCCTGATACGCAACCTCGCCGGTTCGCCCGCCTTCAAGGACGTGGACAAGTACCATGTCGCCAACATCGCCAGCGAAGCCGGCGTGAGCATAGCCGGAGCCACCCGGATCACGACCCTGGACCAGACGCTGGCCTACCGCGAGGCGCACCCGGGGTGAACGAACAGGCTGCGGCTCTCCTATCGCTCCCAGGGGAAGGCGAACGAGGGCCGGTTGGCGTAGCGATCCATGCCTACATGCAGCCTACTTCCGCATCCGGGTTCTAGCGTCACCGTAAAACTCGATCCGTCGACCGGGGTCGATCCGTTTTCGTCACGCACTTCCCGAATCTGGTGCTCGCCGTACGCGCCGCCCTGGACGATCACCGTCCGGGCGGATACCTGGTTCGTATTCACCAGCGTGACCACCGCGCTGTCGTCGTGGAGTTCCTCCACGAGGGCGGCCACATCCGCCGGCATGCCTGGACGCACCCGGGCCGGATCGAAATACCGGAACCGGCAGTGCAGCGGATGGCCGAAATGTTGCGTGGGCATGCCGCCGAGCATGAGCCGGATCAGGGCATCGAGCTCCGCGGGGTTCGTGCCATTGGGATCGTCGGACATGCGTGTATCCGGTGACGACAGGTCGTCCTGCATCCGCTGCATCTTCGACCGGACCGTGGAGAGAGCCTCCCGCAACGCTTCCACGGGATAGTCCGGATTCTTCCCCTCCAGAAAGGCGATCCAGCCCTCCATGGGAAGCCGTTCGAGATCGCGCCGGTCCATGGACCAGTAGTAGACCTGCTCCGCGCCGACGTCGAAGGGTTCGGGACGGTAATCGTACCATCCGTCGTCTCCATGCATGCGGGGATAGAGCGTCTGGCCGTTCTCCACCTTGCTGTTCGCGTTGACCCCGTCTATGACGCCACGCCAGGTGTCTATGTACTTCTGGTCGCCGGTGAGCAGCAGGCCGTTGCCGAAGCTCCAGTGGACCCGGATCAGAAAGTACGGTCGGTGCGCCACTTCGCCGGTCTGTGGAACGATGGTTGAAAAACCCCAGCCGTACGCGCCGCCGTACCACCTTCCACCGCACTCGCCTCCGATGGTTCCGTCCAGGCCGATATTCGTGGGAATGATCCCGTTGTTCCGTTCGGTGCGCTCCACCCAGGCATCCAGGTAGTCTCTCGTCCACGCGCCGTAGGTCTCGTCTCCGTCGATCATGTAGGCGTTCAGGGTCATCGTGGTGACGCCCATGTTCAGGGGATGGTCCCCGGCCACATCATTGTAATCCTTGAAATGGGCCACCATCTCCTCGTAGTTGCGCTCCCCGTGACCCGGTTTGAACCGGCCTTCGACCTCGATGGGATCACCCGCCCAGTCGAGCCCGGTTGCCTTGCGAAGCATGGATCCCCGGCTTCCGTTGAACATGCTCTTGATCACGCGATGTTCGGGGATGTAATTGTCGGCGATGGGATCTTCGCCCATGTAGAAACCGCAGAACCGCCGCGTGCGGTCCACGAACTTCTTGTCGTGCGGATCGCACAAGCCCTGGAGGAAGAAGGCCGTGAAGCCTTCCCCGTTGTGCATCCAGTCGAACATCGTCGGGAATTCCTTGAAGTACATGCCGTCCCGGGCGAACTCCACCTCGGTGGTCTTCGCTTCCGTGTACTGCAGCAGGTGTCCGTCCCAGGCGTGCTTGTACATATCGTAAACCCGCTCCGAAGCGCCGAGCGCATAGAGTTCCGGCCAGTTCGCGAAGTTCTCCGCCGCGTCGTCCGGTCCGTCGTCTCCGCCCCAGCGGGGCACGCACAGCAGGTAGCCGCGTTCGTCGAAGTAGTGATCGTAAAAGGCCTCCACGGCTTCTTCCAGCTGACTGATCAGGGCTCTTTGCAGAAAAGCCCACGAGGGAGGCTGCATCGGCGAATCGATACGCTTGGCACGCCCTCCGTTTGAAGCGACCGACATGGGAACGGTTCCTTTCTTTTTGACTACGGGACGGATGGACTATGGGGCTTCGGGGTCCACGATCCTGCTCATGGTATGGACCCCGGGTGATCATCGGGAAGTCAGGTCAGGCCGCGCCCGTGCCGCTTGCTGCGCTGGACGCTCTCCCGTATGAAGGCGAGCAGATATCCGACTTCATCGGTCTGTTCAACTTCCGCCGTTACGGCTTCCACGGCCTGCGAGACATTGCGCGAGGACCGGTAGAGCAGTCTGAAAGCCTGTTTCATGGTACGGAGGGTTTCGTCGGTGAAACCGCAGCGTTTCAGTCCGATGGTGTTGAGCGAAACCGGCTTCAGCGGTTCGCGGCCGTATTTGACGTATGGCGCGATGTCTTTCTTCGCCTTTCCGCCGCCGCTGATGAAAGCGTGGCGACCGATTCGAACGAACTGGTGGACCGCCACCAGGCCGCCCGTTATGGCGAAATCCTCGATTTCCACGTGACCGCCCAGTTGCGTGCCGTTGGCGAGGATAACCCGGTTGCCGATCACGCAGTCGTGGGCGACATGCACGTAGGCCATGATCAGGGTATCGCTTCCGATGACCGTCTTCCCCAGGGCACTGGTCCCGCGATTCAACGTGGCGAATTCCCGGATGGAAGTCCGATCCCCGATCTCGAGGGTGGACTGCTCGCCGATGAACTTCTGATCCTGCGGGATCGACCCCACCACGGCCCCGTGATAGATTCTGCAATCCGCGCCGATGCGGGTATGGGCGCCGATCATCGCGCCGGACGCAATCTGCGTGTCCGCTCCGATGGTGACGTTGGGTTCGACGATCGTGTAGGGACCGATACTGCAGCCGGGGCCCAACTCCGCGTCGGGATGCACGATGGCCGTGGGATGAATCTGGACTTCGGCGGTAACTTCCGTCACTGTGGCGTCTCCCGGTCGGAAACCATCGCCATGAGCGCGGCTTCGGCTACCAGTTCATCGTCCACGTAGGCCTTGCCTTCCATCTTGCAGGCATGCATGCGCATTCGGATCATCTCCAGCTCGAAGCGTATCTGGTCCCCGGGTTTGACCAGCTTGCGAAACCGCGCCCGGTCGATTCCCATGAAATACGCCATCTTGCATTTCGGGTTGTCGATCGTATTGAGCAGCAGCAGGCCACCCGCCTGGGCCATGGCTTCTACAATCAGGACGCCCGGCATAACGGGATGGCCCGGGAAGTGCCCCGCGAAGAAAGGTTCGTCGATGGTCACATTCTTCAGGGCGACCAGGCGTTTTCCGGGTTCCATGCCGATCACCCGGTCGATGAGCAGAAAGGGATAGCGATGGGGCAGGAGGCGAAGGATGTCTTCAATATCCAACACCGTTTTCGGCACGGTCCGGGCCGAGGTCTCCGGCACGGTCCGGGCCGAGGTCTCCGGCACGGTCCGGGCCGAGGTCTCCGGCACGGTTTCCGGCTGCTTCCTTACGCAGGCTTTGCGTATTCTGCGCACCAGCTCGACATTGGCGGAATGGGAGGAGCGCGCTCCGAACACCTGGGCGCTAAGCGGCGCTCCGAGCAGCGCCAGGTCGCCGATGAGGTCGAGGGCCTTGTGCCGGCACGGCTCGTTGTCGAATCGCAGCGGCTGGGCGCCTACAATACCGTTCTCGCCGATCACCACCCGGTCTTCCACGCCGAACAGGTCCTTCAACTCGTCGAGCTCGCCCGCCGACAGGTCCATGTCGGTTATGACGACCGCGCTTTCCAGGCTGCCCCCCTTGATCAGCCCTCTTTCGCGCAACGCCTTGACATCGCTCAGAAAGGTCCAGGTCCGCGCAGGTGCGAACTCGGTGACGAATTCGTCTTCCAGCGAATAGAGCACCGTGTGCTGGCTGGCGAGATTCGACTTCTGGTAGTCGACCATGTAGGTAAGGTGGAAATCGTCGGAAGGCATGGCAACGAGTTCCTTCAACAGGCCGTTCTTCCGCTCCGAGTAAAGCACCGGATTCTCCAGTTCCAGGTATACCCGGGGCGCGTCCTGTTCGACGATCCCGGCTTCCATCAGCGCATCGACGAAGGGCATGGCGCTGCCATCGCAAATCGGCGGCTCCGCCCCATTGATTTCGATGCTGAGATTGTCGACGCCCAGTCCCGCCACCGCGGCCAGGACATGCTCGACGGTGTGTATCCGAACCCCGTCGCGCTCCAGGTTCGTTCCCCTGGTGGTGTCGACCACGTAATCTATGTCGGCCGGAATCTCCATCCGGTCGGGATGGTCGACGCGAACAAAACGGATCCCGCTGTTGACGGTACCCGGCTTGAACGTCAGTGTCGCCTGTCCACCGGTATGCAGACCGATCCCCGTCACGGACGCAGAGGATGAAACGGTACGTTGTTGTTTGAACATGGGTGCGACTATGCTCTTCGCTGGTGGCTTGTCGAAATACTTCCTCATGGGCACCGCAGCACACGGTCCGCGCTGCGCAAACCGCTACTCCCGGCCTTCCAGCGCCCTTATCCGCGCCTCCAGCGTCTGCATCTCCTGCGACAGGTCGGGCAGCCGTTTTACGGCGGCTTCGATCCTTCGGGCTTGGTTATGGGGACGGGCAGGATATCCGGACACCGTCGATCCGGCGGGAATGGACTTGGTCACGCCCGCCTGGCCGCCGATCCTGGATCCGGGGCCGATCTTGATATGGTCGGAGAGTCCGGCCTGACCGCCGATCAGGGATCCTGCTTCGACCACAGTGCTCCCCCCGATACCCACCTGTGCACAAATCGTGACATGATCCCCGATAACGACGTTGTGGCCGATCTGAACCAGATTGTCGATCTTCGTCCCGCGACCGATACGGGTCATGCCCATGGTCGCACGGTCAATCGTCGTATTCGCGCCGATCTCCACCTCGTCGCCGATTTCAACGCCGCCGACCTGCGGGATTTTCCTGGCGCCGCCGCTTCCCTGGAAATAGCCGAATCCATCGCTGCCGATCACCGCTCCGCCGTGGACGACCACGCCGTCGCCCAGGGAAACCCGATCGTAGAGCGTCGTGCCGGCGAAAATCCAAGCGCCCGCACCTATCCGGCAATGGGCGCCGATGGCCACCCCTGCGCCTATGCAGGTGTTTCGGGCCACCGACGTATGCGGTCCGATCGATACATGGGGGCCGATGTCCGCCTCTTCGTCCACGTCGGCGGACGGGTGAATGACGGCGGTCGGATGAACACCGCGCTCCGCGGGACGATGGCCGGCGAAATACGTTGACAACAGGGTCACAAGAGCTACTTCGGGGGAGGCCACGCGTATGATGGGAACCGGCGCGTCGTCAATCTCCCGCGAGACGATGACCGCCGAGGCTCCGGTCGACGCCAGCCGCCGGCTCTGCCGGGCGTTGATCAGAACGGAAATCGAACCCGCGCCGGCCTCGTCAAGCGGAGCGACGCGCTCGATGATACTGGAGCCGTCACCGATGAGTTCGCCCTCTACCTGGGTTGCTATTTCGGCTAGTCTCTGACGCATCAATCGGCTACTTGACTTCCTTTTGCAGTTCCTCCAGAACCGATCCCGTGAGGTCCTGCGCACGCAGCGGGTCCACGTATATAAGCGACCCGGCATCGAAGATGTACGTAAAGTTCTCCGCCTTGGCCAGGGTCTGCACCACGTTGAAAATGCTCTCCTGCAACGGCCTGGTCAGTTCCACTTCCTGCTGTGCGAGCTGCATCTGCGAACTCTGGGCGAACTGCATCAACTCCTGTTCCTTCTGCAGGATGTGCTGCTCGTCCTGCTGCCGCCTGGCCGCAGTCAACATGGTCTTCCGGGCTTCGTACTGCTGCTTCAGCATTTCGACTTCCTGTTGCCTGTCCTGGACCTGTCCCTGCACCTCCCTCGCCACCTTCTGAAAGGCCTCCTCCGCATCCTTGAACCCCTGGTAGGACTGGCGAATACGCTCCATGTCCAGATAGCCGATCTTCAGCTCCTGCCCCTGCGCCATGGCCGGCAACAGCAAGACGAAGGCAAGCGCCGCCGTGATACGAGTCAAAGTCGAACCGCTCGGTGAAACCATTTATTCCTCCTGGCAATACCGGATCGCTCCGGAGAACCTCTGGACCTATACGTCAGAACACCTGTCCCAGTTGAAAATGCGTATGCCACCCGCTCCGGCTCTTCGTAAGGGCCTGGACGGGATCGGACGGTTTGTCGAACCCGTAACCGACGTCGAATCCCAATAGACCGACCAGCGGCATGATCACCCGAATGCCGACGCCGGCCGATTTCTTCATATTGCCCGGCAGCGGCGATGCTTCGGACAGTTTCGCCCAGGCGTTTCCGGCCTCGAGAAACGCCACGGCGTAAACGGGCTGCTGCGAGCTGAGCTGATCGATGATGGGGACCTGATACTCCAGGGTAAGTATGCTCATCACCCGTCCACCGTCCCGGCTGCTGGTCCCGTCCCCCAACTCCGTATAGGGCCCCACGGAGTTGTTGCCATAACCCCGGATCAACCCGTCGAAACTGACGCCGCCCGGAAAGAAGCGCTCGAAAAACGGCACTTCTCTGTCGTTGAAGGGGTTCAACGCCACGGCGTATCTCCCCCTCAGCGATACCGACGTACCCCTGAAAACGGGAAAATAGAAATCGGATTCCAGCGTCTGCTTCAGGTATTTCACGTCGCCGCCGACGCCAGCGACGTCACTGCGGGAAGTCTGGCGCATACCCTGTGTGGCGAACTGGGGGAAATCGCGGCTGTCCCGCGTCACGGAGAAGGATACCTGACTGGTCAGGCCGCTGTTGGATTCCAGGGATTCGCGCTGACGTATGTTGCCGTTAATCACGGCGATCTGGGCATCGGTGAGGGTGGAGTCTTCCAGCGCTGCAGCGTAGTATTGCTCGCCGAAACCGGAGTACGCAAGGTCGAAGAACCTGTACGCCCCCCTGATCCGCCAGTAGGTTCCCCGGAAACGCCGCCCCAAGGACGTCCCGAAGCCTTTCTGTATGATATTGAATTCCCGGAACCACTGCCTGTTGGTCCGGAAGAGATCGATGCCGGCGCTGGTAGGCGTGTCGAACAGCCAGGGTTCGACGAAACTGGCGGAAACGGAATTGCGGCGGTTGCCGAACTCCCAGCTGAAATTCAGGCCTTGTCCGTTGCCCAGAAAGTTGGGGATGATCATGGAAATGGTACCCACGAGTCCGTCAAGCCCGCTGTACCCGGCGCCGGCGTTTGCCGTGCCCGTCGGCTTCTCCAGTACATTGAAGGAAATGTCCACGTCCCCGTCCGGCAGGGGTTGCAGTCCGGGCTGGACATCCTGAAAAAAGTTCAGCTGGAATACGTCGCGCTGGCTTCTGAGGAGCAAAGAGCGGCGAAAAGTCTGTCCCGGCTTAATCAGCAGCTCGCGGCGGATGACCTTGTCCTTGGTCTTGGTATTGCCCACGATGTCGATGCGATGCACGCTGGCCGGTTCCCCCTCGTTGACGGCGAATTGCAGGTCGATGGTAGAGTCGTTGGCCGCGGACTCGCGGGCGATCGGCGTGGCGTACAGGTAGCCCAGTTCGCCATAGGCCTCGTAGATGGTCGCTACGCTCTCCTGGTATTCTTCTTCGTTGAACGGCTTGCCCGCGTCGATCTTGATGAGGCTGGACAGCTGTTCGGAGGTGAATTTCGTGTTTCCTTCGAAAGCCACATCGCCGAGGTAGTACCTTCTGCCCTCGTCGATTTTGACCTTGAGGTACATCCGCTTCCGGTCTTCACTGAACCACAGGGTATCCTCCAGGACCTCCACGTCGCGGAATCCATCCTTGCGATATTCCTCCGCGATCTTCTCAAACTGGTCCAGCAGGCGTTCTCTTCGAAGATCCCCCTCTTTCCAGAAATGGTCTTCTTCCGTGTCGGATTTCTTCCGAAAGGCTTCCTGCAGGCGTTTTTCCGGGACGGATACGTTGTTTTCGATGAAGACTTCGCCCAGCTTGACCTTCTCTCCCTCGTCAATTTCAACCCGCAGAATCGCGTTGTTTCTTTCCACAAGTACGCGCGGTTTCAGCGTAGCAAGCAGATGCCCTTTCTCGTAATAGGCCCGGGTGAGGTTGTCGACCACGCTTTTTCTTCGAAAGGGGCTCAGCGCCTGACCCTGGAAGATACCCGATATCCGCTCGAGTTCGTCATCCTTGAGCTTGTTGTTTCCTTCGAATTCGATACGGTCCAGCAGGGGGTATTCCTTCACATTGATCGTGACGACCAAACCGGTTGCGCCCATGCCGGCATAGATGCGAATGTCTTCGAACAGACCCAGTCGATAGAGTTGCTTGATAGTGGTCGCGCCGTCCCGGGGATTGTAGAGATTCCCCGGCTTCAGGGTGACCACCGACCGGATCAGCGGTTCATCGACGTTGGCGTGCCCCTCGATCACCACATCGGCGATCAGGGGTTGCTGCTGTTGTCCGTTTGCTGCAGCGGGAGCCAGGGCCATGGCGACGAGCATTCCACCCGCAAGGGCCCAGCCCAGGAAGGATTTCAGGTACTTGAAAGGCATGTCAGACACAGAGACCGCTTTCCGTCCACACGGGTATCAACATGGCTTGACGACGCGAACGACACGCAGAGGGCAACGGTCGATTTTACGCGCGTATGATCGTCGGGTTCCCTCCAACGGTCCGGCTTGCCGCGGCGCCGGTACCTCCGAACCGCGTCTTCAGGCTCCTGATTCGGAAAGTACGGGGGTCTTGTCGGAATCCGAGTTTGCGGCCTTGTAGAACGTCAGGTTTTCTCCCTTTTTGCCGACCCTGATTTCGTCGCCGTCGTGAAACTTGCCTTTCAGCAGCTCCTCGGCAAGCGGATCCTCGAGCATGCGCTGAATGGTCTGGTTCATGAACCGGGCGTTGTATACCGGATCATAGCCTTTTTCGGAGAGCAGTTCCCGGGCGCTCTGCGTAAGCGAGATCGTGATGCCGCGTTCGGCCATCCTGTCGTTGATTTCCCTTAGCTGGAGATCGATGATCCGGGAGATATCGGACCGATTCAGCTGACGGAACACCACCGCCTCGTCGAGCCGGTTCAGAAACTCCGGATTGAAGAGGCGTTTCATCTCCTCTTTGACCGTTGCCTCCATCTTGGCATAGTCGACCCGGGTCCCTTCCTGCTGGAAACCAAGCCCGCCGGCCTTGTTGATGTCCCGGGTACCCAGGTTCGACGTCATGATGATGATGGTATTCCGGAAGTCCACCCGGCGACCGTTGCTGTCGGTCAGCGTCCCTTCGTCCAGGATCTGCAGCAGGATGTTGAATACGTCCGGATGCGCCTTCTCCACTTCGTCGAGCAGAATAACGGAATAGGGTTTGCGCCGCACTTTCTCCGAAAGGTGACCGCCTTCGTTGAATCCTACGTATCCCGGAGGCGCTCCGATCAGGCGCGACACGTTGAATTTCTCCATGTACTCGGACATGTCGATGAAGATCAGGGAGTCGTCGTCCTGGAAGAGAAAGGAAGCCAGGATCTTGGCCAGTTCCGTCTTGCCCACGCCGGTGGGTCCCAGAAACAGGAAAGAACCGATGGGACGGTCGGGATTCTTCAGACCGGAGCGCGAGCGCCGGATGGCCTTGCTCAACACCTGGATGGCCATGTCCTGTCCGATGACCCGCTTTCTGAGGGTGTCCTCCATCCGCAGGAGGCTCCTGGATTCCTGCTCTTCGAGCCGGAAGATGGGAATACCCGTCATGCTGGAGATGATCTGCGCCATGTCGCTTTCCGTGACCACCACCACCTCGTCGGTCACCCGCTTGCGCCAGGCCATGAAAGCCTCGTCGTACTCGCGCTGCACCTCTTCCTGGCGGTCCCTCAGCGCCGCTGCCCGTTCGAATTCCTGCTGCTGGGCGGCTTCCACCTTCTTGTCCTGGATGGTCTGGAGTTTTTCCTCCACCTCCCTGATTTCGCCCGGGACCGTCATCTTGGAGAGCTGCGCCTTGGAGCCCGCCTCGTCGATGATGTCGATGGCCTTGTCCGGCAGGAAACGATCCTTGATGTACCGGTCGGACTGCTTTACCGCAAACTCGAGCGCATCGTCGGTGTACTTCACGTGGTGGTATTCCTCGAACCGGCCGCGCAGGCCCTTGAGCATGTCGAAGGTTTCTTCGATACTCGGCTGATCGACGATCACCTTCTGGAAACGGCGCTCGAGCGCGCCGTCTTTCTCGATATGCTTGCGATACTCGTCGAGCGTCGTAGCGCCGATGCATTGCAATTCGCCCCGGGCGAGGGCCGGCTTGAAGATATTGGAGGCGTCGAGACTGCCCTCTGCGCCGCCCGCGCCGACGATCGAATGCAGTTCGTCGATGAAGATGATCACTTCATCCGACTTGATGATTTCGGTCATAATGGACTTCAGGCGATCCTCGAATTGTCCCCGGTACTTGGTGCCGGCCACGATGGACGCCATGTCGAGGGTAACCACCCGCTTGTTTTCCAGAATCTGGGGCACGTTGCGCTGCACGATACGCTGCGCGAGGCCCTCGGCGATGGCGGTCTTGCCGACACCCGGTTCTCCGATCAGGGCCGGGTTGTTCTTCTTGCGGCGGCTCAGAACCTGCGTGACACGCTCGATTTCCTTGTCGCGGCCGATGACCGGATCCAGCTTGCCTCCGCGCGCCATCTCGGTGAGATCGCGGCCGAAGTGGTCGAGAAAGGGGGTCCGGCTGCGCTGCGCGTCCTTCTTCGTGACGGAACGGTCGCTCTGGATATTCTGGATCTCTTCCTTGATCTTTTCGAAGGTTACGTCGTAGGTCGACAGAATCTGGGACGCGATGCCCTGCTTGTCCCGCACCAGCGCGAGCAGGAGGTGTTCGGTACCCACATACTTCGACTTCATGTTGTTTGCTTCGTGGGCGGCGATTTCCAGAGCCTGCTTCGCCCTCGGGGTGAAAGGCACCTGGCCGATGGTCAGCGCGCTGGACTGGGATACCGTGGCCTCTTCGATGGACTGCCTGAGGTCTTCAAGATCGATGCCCATGTTGCGCAGCATGGCCGCCGCGGTCCCCTCGCCGTCCCGGATGAAGGCCAGCAGCAGGTGCTCCGTGGCGATGTAGTCGTGTTGCAGTCTGGCGGCTTCTTCTCGGGCGATGTGCATGACCCGCTTGAACCGTTCCGTGAATTTGTTGTTTCCCTGGGGCATCTTGCGCATCCCTCCCTTCGCAAACCGGGTTTGGAGATCCCGGCAGTGCTTCATCGGGCGATCTTCAGTTTTCCATGGTTTCGCGAACCAGCTCGGCGCGCCGTTCGTCCAGTTCCTCGCCGGTCAGGGAACGGCCGGATTCCATACGCACATGGGCTGGCTGCATCGATATCAGCAAACGATTGAAAAGCATCGGTTCCATGCCATCCAGAAGGCCCAGGTACGCGCCCATTCTCAGCATGGAAAGGGCATCCAGGGCTTCTTCCTCGGTCAGCAGACGGGCATGCTTCAGCAGACCATAGGACCGGGCTACCCGGTCTTCGGTCTGCCGTCTCGCCTGGTCGAGCAACGCGTCGCCGGCCCGCCTTTCGTACTGCGCCAGCCTCCGGGCCACCCGGTCGAGCCGCTCGACGATCTCCTGTTCGGTATGTCCCAGGGTCCCCTGGTTCGATACCTGGTACATGTTTCCCGACCCACCGGTACCTTCGCCGTGCAGGCCGCGCACGGTGAATCCGATCTCTTCCATGGCGCGAATCAGATGACCCATCTGGTCCGCAAGGGTCAGCCCGGGCAGGTGGACCAGCACGGACAGGCGCATGCCGGTGCCCGCGTTGCTCGGACAGGTTGTTAGGTAACCAAACTCCTCCGAGAAGGCAAAATCAAGTGTTTTACCCAGTTCGGTATCGATTTTGTCCGCTTCCCGCCATGCGGCGTGCACCTGCAGACCGCCCCTGATGGCCTGAATCCGCAGATGGTCTTCCTCGTTGACCATGACACTGTAGGTTTCGCCGGCACCGACGAAAACGCCGGCGGGACGTGGGCTGCCCGCCAGAGCCGGACTGATCAGACGCCGTTCGACCAGCACTTTGTGGTCCAGCTTCGGACTGGCCGGCAACGGCAGATAAACGGCCTGCGTCCCATCGCCGCAAGCCCGCACGGCCCGGTCCACCTGTTCGATCACGCGGGATCGCTCGTTCTTTATCGTGCGATGGACAAAGGGCAGTGTAGTGAGGTTGCGGGCCAGACGGGCACGGCTGCTGATGACCAACTCGGCTGCTTCGCCCTTGGGCTCGCACCACTGCGGCACCTTGCCCGCCAGGTCCGGATACGGATTTTCCACGTTTTCATCCATGCATCGCCCGATGCGATTTCGGACGGCGTTCCAGTTCGTTTATTCGGTCCCGCAGCTTCGCCGCCTGTTCGTAGGCTTCCTGGCCGACCGCCTTTTTCAATGCGCGTCTGAGGTCGATCAGCGCGCGTCGCGTCTCCTGACGCGACGGATCGGATTCCGGAATCTTGCCTTGATGATACGCGTAGCCGTGAATCTGTTTGAAAAGCGGTACCAGCGTGCCCCTGAAAGCGCGGTAGCACGCGGCACATCCCAGCTGGCCCGATTTGCCGAATTCGCCAGCCGACAGGCCGCATTGCGGACAGGCGGTCGCGTTCATCTGCGCTCCCCGGGCGCCACCGCCTTCAGCAGGCCGTCCTCCAGGCGGCAGATCCTATCCGACCGGCGACCGATCTCCTCGTCGTGCGTGACCACGACAAGCGCCTGGCGATACTGCCGGGACATCTCCCACATCATGTCCAGCAGAGACCGCCCGGTCTCCCGGTCCAGATTGCCGGAGGGTTCGTCCGCCAGCACGACATGCGGACGGCCGACCAGCGCCCTGGTCACGGCGACGCGCTGCTGCTCTCCGCCGGACAGCTCCGCCGGCTTGTGGTCGAGGCGCTTCCCCAATCCCGCCTCCCCCAGCAGGCCCTGGGCCCGCTCGCGGGCCGAATCCCACGGACATTTTCCCACCAGCAGCGGCATCATCACGTTCTCAAGGGCCGTGAACTCCGGGAGCAGGCGATGTGCCTGAAACACGAAACCCACGGTGCGATTCCGGCACTCGGCAAGTCCGTCCTCCGGCAGTGCAAAGACGTTCGTTTCTCCAATGAAGAGCTGGCCGGAGGTGGGCCGGTCCAGCGTCCCGAGGATATGGAGCAGCGTACTCTTGCCCGCACCCGATGCACCTTGAATTGCCACGATTTCCCCGCGGCGGACGTCCATGTCGATGCCCTTCAGTATCTCGAGCCGTCCCGCACCCGAAGAGAAACACCGGGTCAATCCCCTTGCGCGCAACACCGCTTCGGTGGAGGACGCCCCGTGCCGTTCGGTTGACATAGCGGCCGTAGCCGGGCCATCGGAGGACGCCCTTTGTTGCCGGGACGCTGCGCTACTCATGTCTTATCGCTTCAACCGGTACCAGTCCGGCAGCCTTTCTGGCCGGATAAACGGCCGCAAGCATGCAAATCAGCATGGAACCCGCGGCAACGCTGACGAAATCACCCAGGCTTACCCTTACGGGCAGCACATCGATCAGATAGATCTCCGGCGGCAGGGAGATGAACGCAAACGTGATCTGCATCCAGCAGAGCCCATAGCCGAGTATGCAACCGAGCAGGGTGCCGAAGACGCCGACCACCGAGCCCTGGATGATAAACACCCTGGTTACGCTCCCGGCCGTAGCCCCCATGGATTTCAGAATCCCGATATCCCTGGTTTTCTCCAGCACGACCATGATCAGGGTGCTGGCGATATTGAACGCGGCCACCAGAATGATCAGGTTGAGTATGGCGAAAGAACCCCATTTCTCGAGGGTCATCCACCGGAACAGCCCTTTGTGCCGCTGCATCCAGTCAATCGTAAAGTACGCTACGGAGGGGTTTGACGCAACATCGGAATCGGCCGTCTCCTCCGCGTACCGATTGAGGTCCGCTTCTATTGCGTCGGCGACGCGCCGTGCCTCGTCCCGGTCCGAAACCCGCACCGCGATACCGTTTACATCCTCCCCGAGCTTGAACAGCTTCTGTGCCTCGGTCAGGGAGACGTACGCGGAGGTGGCGTCGTATTCGTAGAAGCCTGTTTCGGAAAGGCCGGTGACGCGGTAGGGCCGGATATAGGGGGTGATCGCCGAGGTCAGGGAAAAACTCTGGATATTGCCCAGGGCCACCTTTTCTCCCACGATGATCCCGAGTTGATCGGCCAATCCCCTGCCCAGGACGATACCGGGCAGCGGCGGCCCCGCCGGGTTGTCCGGATCGGGGACGCTCGTCAGATCCATGGTTCCGAAGACGATGTTCTTCTCGAGGTTGGTGGACAGGCGGCCGGATGCTGCATCCAGTCCGTGCACGATGACGCCCGCCGCCGCATTACGGGTAGGGGGGATTGGCGTGCAAACGGCCTTCTCCTGGACATAGGGGGCGGCGGAGACCACTTCGTCCACCGACAGGATGACATCGATCAGCGCATCGTACCCGGAAATGGAACCGTCCCCGGTCAGCGCGTACACGTTTACATGCGCCCGCTCGCCGATGATGCGTTCCCGCACTTCGCTCTCGAAGCCGTTGAACAGCGACAGGACGATGACCAGAGCGGCCACGCCCACCAGCACGCCACCGACGGAAATATACGTGATGATGGAGACGAAACGGGTCTGTCGCTTGGAGCGCAGATACCTCAGGGCGATGAACCACTCGTACGACCAGCGTTTGCGCAGTGCCGTCGGCATGCGGGCTATATGGTCACCTCGTCTTCCCCTCCGGCGCGCCCGACGGGCGTTTCTTCCACACCGGCCTCCTCGTCTGCGCCCGGGTCCGGATCATCCGGTCCGCAAGCCCCGTCCGGCCCGGCAGCGCCGGTGGCTTCGCCGTCGAATGATTCCCTGCGCAGATGCGGAAAGAGCAGGACGTCCTTGATATTCGAGGAGTCCGTAATCAGCATCGCCAACCGATCGACTCCGATGCCGCAGCCTCCGGTGGGCGGCATGCCGTACTCCATCGCCCGCAGGAAGTCCTCGTCCATGGTGTGGGCTTCCCCGTCGCCCCTGCGCTGCAATTCCGCCTGCTCCTCGAACCGGCGGCGCTGGTCCACCGGGTCGTTCAACTCGGAGAACGCGTTGGCGAATTCACTGCCGCAGATGAACAGTTCGAATCGTTCGGTGAGTTCGGGGTTCTCCCGGTGCCTCTTCGCCAGCGGGGATATTTCCACGGGATAATCGGTAATAAAGACCGGATTGATCAGGTGATCCTGCACGAATCGCTCGAAGAGCTCGTCGATCATCTTGCCCCTGCCCAGTTCGACCCTTGCGTCCAGTCCCCTTTCAGCACATACGGCCGCGAGTTCTTCGGCGGCCATGGCGGAGACGTCGATCCCGGTGTGCTCGCGTATGGCATCCAGCATGGACAGTCTCGGCCAAGGCGGGGTCATGTCGATTTCCCGGTCCTGGTACGTGTGATGCAACGTGCCGTTGATTTCCTGGAAGACCTGGACAAGGAGGCGCTCCACCAAGTCCATGATGTACCGGTAATCCACGTAGGCAATGTAGAACTCCAGCATCGTGAACTCGGGATTGTGGGTACGATCGATACCTTCGTTTCGGAAGTCGTGGCCGATTTCGTACACGCGTTCCATCCCGCCGACGACCAGTCGCTTGAGATAGAGTTCATCGGCGATTCGCATGAAGAGGGGCATGTCCAGAGCCTGATGGTGGGTTCTGAAGGGCCTGGCCAGCGCGCCGCCGTACAGGGGCTGGAGGATCGGAGTTTCGACCTCGACGAATCCCTCGCCATCCATGAAACGCTGGATGGATCGGATGAGCCGCGACCGCTTGAGGAACACCTCTTTGACGCCGTCGTTGATGATCAGATCCACGTAGCGCTGACGGTAGCGGGTTTCGATGTCCCGCAGACCGTGCCATTTTTCGGGCAGGGCGCGCAGGGACTTGGAAAGCAGCTGCAATGCGTCCGCCATGACGGTAATCTCGCCGGTCCGGGTTCTGAAGACGGAACCCTCCACACCCAGAAAATCACCAACCTCGATCAACTGGTCGTAGATCTCGTATGCTTCGGAGCCGATCCGGTCGAGACGGACGTAGATCTGGATCCGGGCGGTTCGATCGAGCAGATGGGCAAAACCGGATTTGCCATGACTCCGCTTGGAGAGCACCCGTCCGGCCACCGTGACCGGCGCGGCGGATTCGATCAGGTCCTCGGCCTGGTCGAGTATGGTCCCGGCGGGATGGGTTACGTCGTAGCGGGCAGGGTACGGTTCGATGCCGCGTGCGCGGATCTCGTCGAGCTTGTTGCGTCTTTGCCGGTTTGAATCGTTCGGGCCGTTCACCCGTTGCTCCGAAGGTTGTTTTGGGCGGTAGGGGATGGTTGACAGGGTGGCGAGAAGACGGTACGAAAAACCGCCGGTATACCCGGTTAGACGGGTGCCGCAATATAGAAGAATCGAACCCGCATGTCAACTAAAAAGGGCTGCTCGAAAGGTGACGCGAAGGCGCGTGCGTAGGCTTGGCGCTAGGTCCCGTCCACCGCATCGCCTTGTCGGAGATAATCCTCGATGAAGGGATCGATCCCGCCATTCATCACGGATTGGATATTCCCGATTTCCGTGCCGGTGCGATGGTCTTTGACCATGGTGTAGGGGTGGAAAACGTAAGACCGGATCTGACTGCCCCAGGCGATCTCCTTCTTGTCGCCTTCGAGCCGTTCCCGCTTCTCCCGGAGCGCGTCCTGACGCTGCTGGTAGAGGCGGGACATCAGCACCTTCATGGCGCTTTCCCGGTTGCGGTGCTGGGAACGCTCCGACTGGCAATGAACGACGATGCCGGACGGCTTGTGGGTGATTCGCACGGCAGACGAGGTCTTGTTCACATGCTGTCCACCGGCGCCGCTTGCCCGATAGACGTCGATTTCCAAATCCGTCTCGTTGAGATCGATATCGCCGGGGTCGTCGATTTCGGGCAACACGGAAACCGAAGCGAAGGAGGTATGGCGCCGATGATTCGAGTCGAACGGAGAAATACGGACGAGCCGATGGACACCCGCTTCCGCTTTCAGGTAGCCGTATGCGTATTCACCGGTTACTTCGATGGACACACTCTTGATCCCGGCTTCCTCGCCCGGCTGCAAGTCGAGGGTATCGAAGGCGTAGTTCCGGGACTCCATCCAGCGAAGATACATGCGCATGAGCATCTCGGCCCAGTCCTGGGACTCCGTACCGCCAGCGCCCGGATGGATGGAGACGATGGCATTCTTCGTGTCGTCGGGGGCCGACAGCATGCTCTGCAGCAACGCGACTTCCAGCAGACTCCGCAGTGAAAGCACGCCTTCCGCAATCTCGTCGAAGGCGTCCCGGTCGTCCTCCTCGGCAGCCATTTCAAAGAGCATCTCCAGGTCTTCAGTCTGGCTTGCCATCCCGTTCCATTGATCAACGATCTTCTTGTGGTCGCTGGCCTGCCGGCTGATGGCCTGAGCCTTCGCCTGGTTGTTCCAGAAGTCCGGTTCCGCTATGAGGCGTTCGAAACGAACCGTCTCCTCCTGCCTGTGTGCTATGTCAAAGACCCCTCCAGAGATAGGTCAGTTGATTCCGGCACGCTTCCAGCGCATGCTTGATTTCGGATGGTTCCATCATTTTGGGCCTGCACTCCTCGTTGCCGCGTACCAGTCTCCGTGACGCAGGCCGGGACGGCCTGCGGATTCCGATCGGCCCGAGTGGTCCGGGTCGAATTCTAAATTAAACCTTTACCGGCCAGACTGGTAAAGGATTTTCGGCCTATGATAATGTGATCCAGCACCTTGATATCGATCATCTGGCCCGCGTCGACGAGCTGCGCCGTGATCTTGAGGTCGTCCTGGCTGGGCGTGGGATCTCCGCTGGGGTGGTTGTGTACGAAGATCACCGATGCGGCCGAGTCCAGAATGGCGGGCTTGAACACCTCCCGGGGATGGACGATGCTCGCCGTAAGACTGCCCACCGACACGGTAACGCCGCGGATCAGGCAATTGCGCGCGTCGAGCATCAGGACCATGAAGATTTCCTTCCGCAGGTCCCGCAGTCTCGGCATGAAGTAGCGCGCCACGTCGGAGCTGGAAACGAAGGACTTCTGTTCCATGTCCTGCGCTTCGAGCCGGCGGCCGATTTCGATGGCGGAGGCGATTTGGGCGGCCTTGACGGGGCCTACGCCCGACACCTGGCACAACTCGCTCATTTCCCGGGCGGCGAGGTGGCGCAGCCCTCCGAAATGCTGCAGTAGATCCCGCGAGATTCCGATGACGTCCTTTCCTCCGGTACCATTGCCCGTGCGCAACAGCAGGGCGATCAATTCCGTGTCGGAAAGGGTATGGATGCCATACTTGAGCAGCCGCGCTCTGGGTCTTTCGTCTTCGGGCCAATCCTTGATCGGGGTTATTCCCCTTAAATCGGTCATCGTATGTTCCCTCTTTCCTGGTCGGCGAACCGTGACATGTTGACCGATTTAGTCGAAATCTATTCGGGGAATCTCGTATGCTATCCGGCCTCCTGACTCCGGCCCGCCGGCCCGCCGGAATCCGGCTCCCGCGGATCTCCCGAAACCGCCGGTTTCAACGCATCCACGAAGGGCTTGAATAGATCGATGGGGACGGGAAAGACCGTGGTGGAGTTATTCTCCGCGGCCACGACCGAAAGGGTCTGGAGGTAGCGCAGTTGCACGGCTACGGGATGGGTACCCATGACATGGGCGGCTTCGGAGAGTTTCTCCGCGGCCTGCTGCTCGCCCAGCGCATTGATGACCTTGGCGCGGCGTTCCCGCTCCGCTTCCGCCTGCTTGGCCATGGCCCGCTGCATCTCAAGGGGCAGGTCGACGTTCTTGATCACGACCATGGAAACCTTGATGCCCCACGGCTCGGTCTGCTGGTCCAGCAGGAGCTGCAGGTCTTCGTTGATCTTGTCCCGGTTGGACAGCAGGTCGTCCAGTTCCACCTGTCCGAGTACGCTCCGCAACGAGGTCTGGGCCAGCTGGTGGGTCGCCTGCAGAAAGTCCTCCACCTCGGTGACCGCCTTCTCCGGGTCCAGGACCCGGAAGTATATCACGGCATTGACCTTGATGGACACGTTGTCCCGGGTGATCACGTCCTGGGCGGGCACGTCCTTGGTCACGGTCCGCAGGCTGACCTTCTCCATTTTGTCGATCCCGGGGATCAGCACCACGATGCCCGGTCCGTTCTTTCCGATCAGGGCCTTGGACAGGCGGCCGAGCCGGAAGATCACGCCCCGCTCGTACTCGCGCAGTATCTTGACCGCATTGGTGAAAAGGATGATTACGAACAGGACGAGCACGATCGTCGTTAGTGAAAATCCGTCAAACCCCATGAGAGTCCTCCCCTGGTTTCGTTTCGTCCGGTTCCGTTGTGTCTCGTTCCGTCTTGTCTTGCTTCGCTTCGTCCGGTTCCGTTGCGTCCTTTTTGGATGCCATGCGCTCCACCTGCAATCGCAACCCGTTGATCCCGACGACCCGGACAGGCGCGCCGGATTCGACAGGGACGGCGCTTGTCGCGGACCAGTACTCGCCGTGGACGAAGACGCTTCCGCTTCGGGCATCCACGGCCGTGCGGGCGTCGCCCGTCTCTCCGATCAGGCCCTGGTCACCCGTGGTCGTGCGCCGCTTCTGCGCCCTCAGGGCATAGCCCGCGGCGAACAGCACGAACGTCCCGGTCGCGATCACGGCCGGAATGATGGCGTACAGGGATATGCGCAGATAGGGATACGGCGAATCGATGAGCATCATCGAACCGATTGTAAAGGAAATGGCGCCTCCGAGGGCCAGGAGGCCGCCACTGACTACGAACAGTTCCGTGACGAACAGGCCCAAACCGAGCAGGAGCAGCAGGAGCCCGGCATAGTTGATGGGCAGCGTCTGCAGGGCGAAAAGCCCGATGATCACGCACATGCCCCCCACGACGCCCGGAAAAATGGCGCCGGGATTGATGAATTCGTAGATGAGCCCGTAGAACCCCAGCATCATCAGGAGATACGCGATATTGGGATTGGAGAGGATGTGCAACACCCGGTGGTGCCAATCCATTTCCCTGATCTGCACCTCGGCGTCCTTCGTGCGCAATACGCGGCTGCCCTCGCGCACTTCAACGACGGTACCGTCGATCCGCACGAGCAGGGAGTCCAGCGTGGCGACGTTCAGGTCCACGACGTTCTGCTCCACGGCCTCCCGATCGGTCAGCGCCACGCTCTTCCGCACGGCTTGCTCCGCCCAGTCGGCATTGCGTCCGTGCTTTTCGGCAATGGAACGGATGTAGCTTGCGGAAAAGTTCTCGATTTTCTCGTTCATGACGGAGTCGGCCACCGCGCCTCCGGCGCTCACCGGATGGGCAGCTCCGATGCTCGTGCCCGGGGCCATTGCGGCGACGTGCGCACTCATGGTGATGAACACCCCGGCCGAACCGGCGCCCGCACCGCTGGGCGCCACGTAGACCACGACAGGTACATTGGACGCGAGTATGTCCTTGATGATCAACTGGGTGGAGTCCAGGAGGCCGCCGGGCGTATCGAGCATGACCACCAGACATTCGGACTGGTCGTCTTCCGCCCTTTCGATTGCCGACGACACCTGCTGGACGCTGACAGGGCCGATCGGACCGGTCAACTTGATGACATCGACCCGGGACGCCTCGGCGCCTGCTGCTTCCGTCCACAAGAACGCGAAAACCAACGAGATGCAAGGAAGTATATGCGAGTAATTCATCCTGATCCTGCCTGTCGGTTCGAGATCGGGCCGTTTGTCGGCTTGGTCTTCCTGGTCCGTTGCTTGCCTATCGGTGTCGACGCCCGTCAACGTCTGTTTACGGACGCTGATCCGGGTTCAGCAGGTTAACGATCTGTACCGCCTGGAACAACGCGGCGGGTTCGATCTGCGGCCTGAGGGACCGGCGCCGCGGGAACAGCGTGGTTTCCCCCATCATGGGAGGCGCCACCACGACTTCGACGAGTCCCGGGTTGATGCGTATGTTCCGTCTGGGGCACTTGGGCCAGATGGAATGAATCCCCCTGAAAGCCATTGGAATGAGGACGACGTCCGGCGGAATCTTGCTGAAAAGACCGTGTTGCAGGGGGATGGACTGAATATCGAAGGCCGCCGTGGTTCCGGCGGCGTATATGATGCCCGGACGTTCTTCCAGCAGTCCCGCGAATCGCTGCGTCGCGTTGGCCGTGTCCCCGGTCCGGGGCAGGACGACATAGCCATCGACGTCCTCAAGCAGCCGGTCGAACTCCGCGGCGTTCACGCCGAACAGTGTCGTGCTCCACGATCCCAGGCGGAGCGTCACGTATTCCGTCAGACCCGATCTGGAAAGGATGGTGCAGGGACGGGAATCTTCCCAGCCCAGCGCATCCAGCAGGACGCGGGATTGCAGCACTTTGTACATGACGGGATGATCGAAGACGCTCTGATGGGTGGGAAAGAACAGGACCTTGTACCGGCCCTCGCTCAGCCCGAGTACGCGCGCCAGCTCCGCGACCATGGGATCAACGTGCACCTTGACCTTGATGCCGAAAATCTTCAGCGTCCGGTCCGCCCATTGCAGACTGTTGTCCCAGGCCGCTTCGAGACGCTCCTCCTCGTTTGGCACTTCCTCTTCGATCGCAAGTTTGTTTCGCACATAGCGCCAGGACGCCCCGATCCATCGGGCGAGCCGGATGCCGCGCTGAACCGGGGAGTATCTCCCGTTGCGGCCCACGTGCGGGTATTCCTGAAAATGGCCCGTGGCACTGCGGTCCAGCAGGGGCGGTACCACGACGGGCCGCAGCATGTCGGACAATTCGTCGGGTATCTCCGCTCCGCCTTCCCCTTTTTCCCGGCGCTGATTTATCCGGTGGATGACGAGATTGCACTGCGCGATCAGTCCCTGGGTAAGGTCGATCATGTCCCGCGTCAGACTCGTGTAATGATGCCCGTACCAGTAACCGGTCGGCTTCAGTTGGCCCGGGTTCTCCTGGTGCGCCTGAAAGAACTCTACCATCATGGCCTGGCCGCGCAGCACATCCTGCTGGATGCCGTCCGCCTTGTTCTGAATGTAGGGATGGGGCACATGCCTGCGGCAGAACTCGGCCAGCAGTTCGGCATCGCTGATTATCTTCCATACGGCGCAGCCGAAATAGGCGAAATTCGTATAGGTGTTGTACCGGACGGCCAGCAATTCGCCGGCCGCAAGAAAACCGAGTGTTTTTTGCGCGGTATAGCGGAAGATCTCCCGTAGCGTAGATTCCGTGTCGCGTCCGTCAAGCGTGCATGCGTAGGCCGTCTCCCAAAGGGGATCGTCCTCCCGTACGATGGCCTTGAGCTTCTCGGCCACGGGCTGGGCGTGCGACAGCGGCACGCGGGACAGCCGGGCGTCGGCCAGCGCGGCCTCGCCTTCATCCGGCGTGAACACGTTGCTGGCCCGGAGCGCATCCACATAGACCGTCTGGTATAGTCCAAGGAACTGGCTTTCGGCTCCCGGCGCTTCCCGGAGGAACCGCTCTCTGACCCGGGCATACAGCTGCACGGCCTGATAGTAGTCCGGGGCAACCTGCCGGAACTGGTCGTAGGCTTCTCCCATTCGCTGATCGCGAAGCCGGGGCACGCCCTCGTAGATCGCGCCGATCAGCCGGGCGCGGTAGCCCAGACCTTCCAGACCGATGGGACCTGACGGCGTGCGTCCGGGCGGCCATTTCAACAGATCGGGATCAACGCCCTCGAAATACCCCTCGCTATTCGCCAAATCCAGTACGCCCTGCGCAGCCTGGTCATATACCGCGAGCAGGGTGTCCACATTTCTGATCAGCGTCTGGTGGTCGAACCAGACCGAAGCGGCCTTGATGCCGTCGGGGAATGTGGTCATTTGTCGTTACCGAAAACGGTCTTGCGCATGGCGTGGCATCGCGTGAAACTACTGATCCGGCCGCATGGCAATCGGGTCCGCCCGCGATACGGCAGAAGTCTGCCGGAGCACCGCATTACGCGTCCAAGTCATCCAGCGGATAGACTCTTCTTCCAAGTCTGCGATAGGTCAACGTGCCGGCATCATGCACACCCGGCTCCGTAACCACGTGAATGGCGCCGGCCCACGGTTCGAACCCGGCCCTGAAATGGGCGGATGATTTGACGCCGATGTAGCGCATGTCCCGGGGATCCAGGCCCAGGGTCTCGGAAAAGGCGGTATCGAAGGGCTGCTCGCGCTCGTTCACGAGGATCACGTGCACGCCTTCCTGCCGGATGTGGGCGCAGGGTCCCATCGTCCCCTCCAAACCGGCGAGCATCGGACCATGGTACCGGAACCTGCCGTCGGAAAGCGCAAGAATCTCCGCCGTCATGGTCACCGGTTCTCCCTGCAACGGCGAAGACTTTCCTCCGACGTCCAGCGTGATCGTGGCGCCCACTCCGGCGTCCATGCACCGGTCCACCGCCTCCGGATCAACGACATAAAGGACGCAGGCGTCCTCAAGCCCCGCGTCGATGAACGTCCGCAGCATGGCGGTGCCGTCACCCGGCGAACCGCCGCCGGTGTTGTCGTTCCGGTCCGCGAATACGACGGGGAACAGTCCGTCCTCATGCACCTGGTCGAGCAACTCTTTCGTAGACGGCATGTGGAAGTGCCAGTCGGCGCGCCTGTCGTACAGGTAGCCGCCCAGCTCGTCCGCATATCGTTGCGCCAGTTCCTGGTCGTTGTCCGTCACGATATACACCGACGCGCCCATGTCGGGTATGTCCGCGAGCGGGAAGCAGGTGGCGATCGATCCGCACACGACGCCGGGCCTTGATTCGATTTCATGCAGATATTCAATCGCTTCCTTCATGGGTGCATGGGCGGTGACCTGATTCATGCCCCATGCCATCGGGATCTGGTGCAGCGCCATGGTGGGACGCAATCCCTCCCGCAGGATACGGACGAGCACGTCGGCGCATTCCCGTCCTCGGGGCGCCATGTCCACCTCGGGGTACGACTCCCGTCCGATCAGCACATCGGCCTGCTCAATCATCAGCGGGGTCACGTTGGAGTGTATGTCCAACTGGCCGACGATGGGCACGTTCCCCACCAGGTCGCGCACCGCGCGGAGAATTATGACCTTCCCCGTCGTCGATGCCTTCGGCCACCATGGCGCCGTGCAGTTCGAGCAGCACGCCGTCGATCGGACCCGCGTTTCGAAAA
This sequence comes from bacterium, assembly GCA_965200485.1. Taxonomy (GTDB): domain Bacteria; phylum JAAXHH01; class JAAXHH01; order JAAXHH01; family JAAXHH01; genus JAAXHH01. The sequence goes on along the minus strand of CBDAUD010000002.1, from coordinate 273,133 downwards.
CCGTCCAGCATCTCGCCAAGGAGTTCATCGAAGAGCGCCCGGGGCGTGGGACCGCTGGGATGGGGTTCGGCCACGATCGTCGGGATCAATTCGAAACCGTGCGCTTCCGCACCCGCGATGAAGCCCCCGGTGGGCTTGTTCGTGCCGCGGAACGCGGCGAGGATTTCGTTCCCGCGCAGGCAGCCGTACCGTTCCTGGTAGTTCTTCCGCGTGGTTTCGACCGTGGTGAACGTACTCGTCTCGTGGGCGATTATGCCGGTGACGATGCGCATGGGCTTTCCTTGTTTGAAAGGCAGCGGGGGCCGCCGTATCAAGGCCGGGCATTATCTACATTCAAGCCTCAAGCCCGATAGATACCGTAAACCAGGAGCATCCAGCCTATAATGAATGCGACGCCGCCCAGCGGGGTCACGGCGCCCAGCCACCGGACGCCAGTGAGGCTCAGTACGTACAGACTACCTGAAAACAGCGCCATGCCCGCGATGAACGACCAGCCTGCGGCGGAAGGTATGGATTCCGGCCAACGCGATACCGCCCAGGCCACGAAGAACAACCCGAAGGCGTGATACATCTGGTACCGGACAGCCGTTTCGAATACCTCCAGCATTTCAGGAGAGAGCCGGTCGCGCAACGCATGCGCTCCAAAAGCTCCTGCGACCACGCCCAGCAGCGCCGAAATGCCACCGGTTATTGCGAATAGTTTGTCCATAATCGCTAGTTTCCGTCAAGGCGCTGCAGCTGGTATATATACGCGATGATGCGGTTACCCGAACGGTCCGGATTCTTCACCAGATCGGGGCCAACCAGCCGCCGTCCACAGGCAGCGCCGCTCCGGTAATCCACTCGGCGTCGTCCGACGCGAAGAAAACGCAGGCTCTGCCGATGTCCTTCGGGCGTCCCAGCCTGGGCAGCGGGGTCTTTTCCAGCGCGTTGGCGACTTCGGCCTCGGTCAGGTAGTCCTGGATGGGCGTTTCGATATAGCCCGGGCAGATCGTATTGGCGGTGATGCCGAGCGACGCCAGCTCGACCGCCGTGTCTCTCGTGAGGTTGACCACACCGGCCTTGGCCGGCGCGTATGCCGGACCACCACCCCCGTGAAAGGCGTGCACGGAGGCGATATTGACGATCCGTCCCGCGCGGGAACGCTTCAAGTGCGGTACGGCGGCGCGCGTGGTCAGGAACAGGGCCCGCAGATTGATGCCCATGATCCGGTCCCACTCGTCCACGGAAAGGGTCTGACTGTCCCCCAGGGTGAATATCCCCGCGTTATTGACCAGAATGTCGAGGTTGCCGAAGGTCTCCAGGGTACGGGCGACCACGCGGTTTACGGCCGCTTCGTCCGATACGTCGGCCTGCACGAAGAGCCCTTCGGATCCCACGGCGCACACTTCGTCCACGGTAAGCGTCGTCACGTCCCGGTCGTGGTACTTGCCCCGCATGGGCTCCTCGCGGAGATCGCAGACCACGACGCGGGCGCCCTCCCGGGCCAGCTCGATGGATATACCCCGTCCAATACCGGAACTGCCGCCCGTGACGATGGCGACCCGACCTTCGAGTTTCAAGATGTCCTCTGGGTTGATCTGGTAAGCAATTAAAGGTAACGTCTTGATATGAATTATAACCACATGGCGGAATCGGGGCAAGTGTTGATAAATGGATTGCATTGGGGGAATCTTCCTCGTTAATAATATAGCTTTGCGCGTCCATACTCCCATTTCACCGCAGGAGGATTCCATGAAGATCGTGCACGCCGAACGAAAAGCGCTGAACGTGCCGTTCTACGCCCCTCACGTCGATCACGCCATGGCCCGGGCGAACACGCATAACGAGCGGGTCTGGGTGTACCGGCTCGAAACCGACAACGGCCTGGTCAGCATAACCGACGGCCATGCGCCCGCGGACACCGCCGGTCTGATCGGCAAGGATCCGTGGACCCTCCTGTGGGACGACGACATCGGTTTCGGACCGCAGATCGCGGTGTTCGACCTGTGCGGCAAGGATGCCGGCGTGCCCGCGCACGCCCTGCTGGGCAACAAGCTGCGGGACCGCTGCCCCCTCTCGTGGTGGGACATCGATATGGCGCCCGAGGGCTGGGTCAAGGAGGCGGAGGAGTCCCTGCGGCGCGGCTACACGTCCTTCAAGATGAAAGCACGGCCCTGGCGGGACATCATAGCCCAGATCGATGCCGTGAGCGAGGTGGTCCCGGCCGACTACCGGTTCGACGTGGATTTCAACGGTTTTCTACTCACCCAGTCGAAAGCCGAACAGGTTCTGTCGCAGCTCGACCAACGGATCAACGTGGGCATGTACGAGAGTCCCTTCTATCTGAGAAAGGACCTCAAAGGCGCCCGGATGCTGCGGGAGCGCATCCAGAAACCCATCGTGGAACACTTCGGCGACGATGTGTGGCAGGCGGAGGTCAGCGACGGATTCGTGATCGGCGGCGGCGCCTCGGCAACGATGCGGCAGGGCATCATGGCGGCGGCGCTGAACAAACCCTTCTGGCTCCAGATGGTGGGCGCCGGACTGACCACGACCTTCGCGGCCCATATCGGATCGGTCCTGTCCCACGCCCAACTCCCCTATATCACCTGCCACGAACTCTGGCAAACCGACCTGCTGACGGAACGCATCAAGGTCGTGGACGGGTACATGCAGGTTCCGGACAAACCCGGCCTCGGGGTGGAAGTCGACGAGCAGGCCATCGAGAAATACGCCGTGGACGACGACGAACCCACAGCGGTGGAGCGGTACCGGAGCAAGAAGCGCATCCTGCGCGTGGTGTGGCCCGGTCTGGCGGGTAAACCGCGCGTCTGGGAGTTCACCGACGAGAGCATCTACCAGCCGGAGTTCTACAAGGGCAATCTGCCGGGATTCGAGGCAGGCGCGCATCTGGAGGTGATTGAGGACGACCATAGCGCCGCCTTCGAAAAACGGCACGCGGAACTGGTCCGTCGGGAAGCCGCCGTAGCGCGGGCGCCCAAGGGGATCTAACTGGAGCCGCGGGTCCGTCTGAGGGTTTCCGGAATCACCTGTTGGGCGGCTTCCAGGACCCGCTCTTCGACTTCTTCGGCGAAACGGTTGGGCAGTCCGAAAAACACCGTGGCGTCGCCGGCTTCGTACCCGCCCTCCTTCCAGATGCGCCGGGAGGGAATATAGCCGGGGAAGTCGTTGGCGTACGCGCCCAGCCACAGCCTTCCGGGATCGTACATGCGTCTCAGTTTAAGGGCGTAGTCCGCGACGACTTCGCCGGCCAGGAAGACGATGGCGAGTTCGTTTCCGAACGACCAGCCCTGGACCGGGTAGCGGAGCGCATCCGGAATCGCTTCCCCCATATCCAGTTTGGCCAGCCACTTGCGGGCGTGATAGCCTTCCGGGCCTTCTTGCTCCGCTCTGGCGCACCATTCCTCGCGCGACGGCATGGTGTCGTAGGGCAGCGTGGCGTGGACCAGGCGGGAACGGATTCGTCCAGTCAGAGGGACGCCAGGGAGCCCGAGCAGGCGGTTCACTTCCCATGCGAGGTCCCCGCCATGCCGCCGGGCGTGGGACCATCCCGTGCGTGGGAAAGGATTCGCATTGGCGGCGCACCCGATGGTCACCAGGGCCACGGCGCCGGGATGGCTCCGCCTGATCGACTCCGCCGCGAATCCCGCCCAGTCGCCGCAGATGAAGTTTTCGTCGGGACCGAATGTCGTGCAGTGCGCGGCATAGCTGATCCATACCGCCATCAGGTTTCCGTCCAGGTCGTCGATCCGGATCATGGGCATTACATGATCCACGGGACCGGTCTGCGCACGACGATTCGCCGCGAATCCCGCGTGACCCTGGCTGTAATACAGCCGGGCCGGTCTGCGGTTCTCCAGCGCAAGCAGGCCGACCTCCACCAGCCGATCCGTCGCTTCCTCCGTATAGCGATCGACATGCCGCTGGTGCGCTTCCGGAATGTCCGTGCCGAACAGCATGGGCGCCGCGCCGGCAAGCATCGGTCCGGTATGCGTATGGGTATAGCACAGGACGATACGCTCCCGATCGACACCCGTCTGCCGGACCAGTTCCCGGGCGACGGACTCCGTCATGGATTCGGTCACGCCGGTATTCTCCAGAACCAGCAGCAGAACCGGCCGCTTGTCGCCAATGGCCAGCGCGCGAGCATAGAGCCGCGACCTGATCCTCGACGTTTCCTCCCGGCGCGCGCCGTAACCGCTCAGGCGCACCGGGTAGTCCGGGGTTACATCCACCTCGCCTACGCCGACGGAAGCCGTTTCGGCCTTCCTTTCACCGTTCATCCTTCCCCCGTTCATCCGTCCTCCCGCATCGCGGAAACGCACATCAGTACCACTCCGTCCTGTGGGGCGTTCCGGGGAAGAACACCGCGTCAACCACCAGAGACAGGGCAACGCCCATGAGAAATCCGAGAATCACGCCGGTGAAGAACGACTGCGCGGCCTGATACATGCGGACGCCGCCGATCCGAATCAACACGATCTGCAGAAGCCATGCGAGGAAAATCGGCAGAAACGCATTGCGGACCACACCGCCCACATCCCCGATCGCCATGCCGACCGGGTGAAAGGGCCACCAGGCAAACCAGGCCCGCCCGGCGATCACCAGCCCGTTGATCAACATGCCGGACAGCAGAAACAGGGCTTCCAGGCTGCCGATCTGCGATGCATTGGTTGCCCAGACGACGGTGCGGCCGAAGAAGAAGGTGCCCAAGCCGCCGGGCTGGGTATGCAGGTTGTTGGCGCCGACCGCATGCGCGGAATGAACCAGGGAGACGACCGAGAGGACCGCGCTGACGGCGATCGCGGCGCAGACCCACGCGAACAGTCCGCGCCCGCCGCCTTCCATCCGGGCCTTCAACCAGGCGATGTGGGAGAACCCGACCAGGGTGAAAGTCCGCCAGTTCCTTGCGAATCCGTTGGCCATGCCCAGCACGTTGATGTCGCGCATGGACAGGGAGGCCGTTCCGATCATCCCGACTGTGAAGTAGTTGGGTTTCACCGTGAGTTCCGCCATGATCAGCCCCGACTCGGCGACGACCCGGGCCAACACCAGGTAGAAGGTGAACATGACGACGAGAAAAAGGATTGCGGCTGGCAGGGAGAGTCCCGCGTTGTGCAGCCACAGTACCGCAAAGACCGATCCGCCCGCGAGCCCGAAGAGCGCCCAACGGCAGTAGAACAGCTCCTGCGCATCGCCTGCGTCCCGGACCGGTCCCCATGCCGCGCGCCAAACCGAAACCAGATGCTTTCTCGCGGTCCAGACCAGCCAGGCCGCGAAGACCAGCACACCGCCCGTGTACTGCATGCCGGTCAGTCCGCCCTGCACCACGCTGCCGCTCGTCGCGAACATGCCCAGCCGGCTGAGCAGACCCTGCTCCAGCACGCCGAACAGCTGAAAGAACCAGAGGCTGAAGAGGATCTCCGCCGGCGCGAAGAAGGCGAAGGAAAGCGCGTAGAGGTTCAGATGCAAGGGTATGCCGGGAAAGTACGGGGCGATTTCCAGCGTGGTCACCGCACCCGGGTCTATGGGTAGCGGGGACAGCGCGCCCCAGTATGCGGCGCAGTTCCAGGCCATGGCGGAGAAGGTCAGCAGCAGACCCGCCTGAAAAAGACGCTCGCGAAACAGCCCGAAGCGTGGCTGATCTCGGCTTGCTTCGGATGTGCCGGTCAGCCGCAGGGCGGCCTCGGCCATCGGAAATCGCAGCCGTTCGTACTCCATCCATTGCCTGCGGAAGATCACCACGATACAGGCGCCGATCAGCAGCAGCGCGGCGAACAGGCAAAACCACCAGAGGACGGGTGTCGTCCAGACAGACCATGGGATATCCTGCCCCGGCTGCAGCCCTTCGTAGAATCTTCGGGCCGACTCGTAGTCGCTCAGGTAGACCCAGTGGGGCAGGTAGGGAAGGATGAGTTCATCCCACCTGTTTTCCGGGGACGCGAAGTAGGCGGGCGCCGCGATGGCGGAGACCATGTAGCGCGTGACGCCCAGATCGGGCATCATGGACGCCGCCCAGCCCATGGCGAAGACCGTAAGCAGTTCGTTGCGGCGCAACGCCCGTTTCGGATACCAGGCCCGACAAACCAGATTGGGCAGGAGAACGAAGGCCAGGAAGGGAATCAGGAAGCCGGAAGGCAGATGGGCGAACAACATGAAATCGTATCCGCCGCGATCGGCCAGGTACTGCGTACCGAACCCGATGCCCGCCGACAGCAGAAGACCGATACCGGCCGCCCGGAGCGTTACGGCCTGACTGCCGGGGGATTCACCGGGACCGGAGGACGCGCCGTCGCCGGAGGGCTCGCGGTCTCTATGATTCAGGCGCCGTATCCAGCATCTCCTTGTAGAGGTCCGCGTATATCCTGTCCCGCGGCACGCATCCTACGGCGAACTGACCGAGTTCGTTGTGCTTGCCGCGCATCAGGGCCGTACAGTAGCTGACGGTGATACAACTCTTCTTGCGGATCATTTCGCCGTGCTCGGCCACGTCCTTCGCAAAATCGGGATAGGCCAGCGCGCCTCTTCCGGATCCCATGAGGGTCACCCGGCCATCGCGGATGTTGGCCGCACCGGCGTTGACCATGTATTTCTGCAGCCAGCTGTATCCGGTTCCCACTACGTTGAGGTCCGGGTGGGCCTTGCTGACCGCCGCGGCTGCCCGAAAGTGCCGGGCGACGCCGAAGAGGGGATGTTCCGGCGCGTCGTAACCGTCCACCGGCGACCTTTCAGCAGGTCTGCCCACATGCGGATTGTAGTACGGACTTCCCATGGTGACGTTGATCATCCGGAGCCCGGCTTCCCGGAGCATACCGGCCACCATGACCGGTTCCGACAGGTCCTCCTTCAGCGGATCGTTACGATCCACGCCGAAACCGGAATGAAAGGGGACGGGGAAAGGGGTACGGGGCGTGCCCGTTCGGGTGTCGGGGTCGGTGACGTAGGGCAAGCCGTCGTAGACGTTCATCCGGCTGGCCAGCAGCAACGCGTCCCCCGTCTCCTCCCGGATGCGGCCTATCACGTTCCGGACCAGCCGGGTCCTGTTCTCGAGGGAGCCGCCGTACGCGCCGTCCCGCCCGCGCGCCGCCAGCAACTCGGAGAGCAGATAGCGATGGCACTGCTTGATGTCGACGAAGTCGAAACCCGCCTGCCAGGCGAGTTTCGCGGTCTCGACGAGGGCATCCTCCACCCGGGCCAATTCCGCGTCGGTCATCACCGGATAATCCGGCGTAACGGGGATCTTGCGCTTTTTGTCCACGAGGGTTACCGGATCGGCGGCAGGATCATGAAAGGCGATCAGGGGTTTCCGATAACTGTAGCGACCGGAATGGGTCAGCTGCAGGCCGACCAGGAGATCGTCATCCCGGCCATGCACGGCCCGGTGGGCTTTGCGGGTCTGCGCAAGCAGCGCCTCGAAGGACCCGACGTTGCCGCGGTGCAACCAGAGTTGACGTGGATTCGCCCGGGCCTCCTCCAGCACGGCCGTCGCTTCGCCCCAGATCAGTTTCGCCCCGCCCTCTCCAAAGAGTCGCCATCGACGGAAGACCAGTTCATCCGGCGAACCGTCGAGGTGGCCGTCGCATCCTTCCATGGGGTGCACCGCCATGGAGTTCCCGACGGTACGTTCACCGAATCGAACGGGGCGCCAGAGCGGATCGAGGTTTTCGGCCAGCCGAATCTCATCGTTCAATCCGAGGCGGTCGATGTCCTGTTGCAGATCGTCGAGCGATCGGTAACGAAAGTACTTTGGCATGGATTCATCCCGGTTTGCATGTATTCATCCGGCTTCTGTCGGAACATGACGAGATCACAAGGGAACGTCTGGCCGATATCACTATGCGAATATGCGGCCGGTATGGCTACTTGAACACGCGGACGGCACTGGGAAGCAAGTCCTCAGCCGGCACATGACTACGCGAACATCCGGCCGGCCGATCCGTACGGCACCATTTCAGGGGGCCGAGTACCATCGTTGCAATACCCGTTCCGCCGCCTTGTTTTGCGGGCTGAATTCCACCCTGTCCGCGGTAATGCGGTTCGAATCGGGATACCATTTCCAGATGAACAGGCCCCGGAACCACGGCAATGGGCTAACGGACCGGAACAACGCTTCGTAGGCATTGACCTGCTCGTCCTGGTCTACCCTGTGGCTGTCCTGCGGCGCATCGCCGCTCCGACGGCGCCTCGGCGGCCATTCCCAGGGTCGTATGGTCGATCCCGGCGAGTTCTTGTATCCGACCTCGGTAAAAAGAACGGGCTTGCCATGTGCTTCCGCCAACCGGCCGATGCGTTCGATATGCGGCTTCCAACCTGTCATGATTTCCGATACGCCGGGGCCGGACCGGTCTGTCAGGGGGAAATACGCGTTGACGCCGATGTAGTCGAGCAGAGGCCAGATCTCCACCACGTCGTAGTCGCGATACCAGTTCGCCGCATAGGTCAACTCGCCGGAGTAGACCGTTCTGATTTCCCCGATGAGCGACTTCCAGAAATGCGGCCGGGTCCGCACGGGATTGGACAGTTCGGTGGCGATGCAGAGGATCGCCATGTTTTCGGCCTCGGCCAGTTCGGCGTAGTGCAGAATGAAAGTTCGGTAATCCGATTCCCATTTCCGCCAGGCTTCTTCCGAATCGAAATCGATCGTACCGACCCAGCCGTCGTCCACGGGCCTGGTCAGCCAGATGTGCGGTTTGAGCATCAGCCGAAATCCCAGTTCGCGGGCCTTTCTGGCGGTAGTGCGCAGGCCCTGGTCGGACTCGCCCCAGAACCTGGCGCGCCGATTCAACCGGACGGACGGCGTGGCGTGGTTCTCCATCCAGCCGAAGGGGGTAAGCGCAAGCCACTCGATGCCCAGTTCCCGCGCCTCGGGCAGGGCGTTCTCCGGGATTTCCCGGCGGCCGCCCACCCAGGATACGCCCTTGTAGACGTTCTTCGATGCGAAGCTTGTATCCTGCGCCGCGTCGGCGTTTCCGTCGGTCGGACCGCACCCGAGGATGCCGCATGCCGCAAGGACGCCGCAGGACAGCAAAACCTCCGCGAGGTGCCTGGATAGACGGGATATCATGATGATGGAACGACCGGATTCAGGCGAATTGGTCCGATCCCCTCGTAATCAGGGTGCCAAGGTCCTCGCCCCGGCATATCCGCTCCATGGCGCCGGGCGAATTGAAGTCGAAAACGTGAATCGGCAGCTGGTTGTCCCGTGCCAGCAATACGGCCGTCTGGTCCATCACCCTGAGATCGTGCTGGATGACAGAATCGTAGCTGACGACCTCGTATCTTCGGGCATCCGCGTTCTCCTGCGGATCGCTCGTATAGATTCCGTCGGTCCCGTTTTTCGCCGAAAGCAGCACTTCCGTCCGGAGCTCCAGCGCGCGCAGCACCGATGGATAATCCGTGGTCACATAGGGATTCCCGGTGCCGGCGGCGAGGAGGACGATGCGGCCGTTCTCCAGGTGCCGAATGGCCCGAAGCCTGATGTAGGGTTCGGCAACGGTGTTGATGGGGATGGCGGTCATGACCCGGACGTCGCCCGCCCCGCGGGAGGTCAGGGCGCCGCGCAGCATCATGCTGTTGATCACGGTCGCGATCATGCCGATATTGTCTGCCTCCGCGCGCTCGATACCCCAATCCTGGCCCAGCTCGCCCTTGAAGATGTTGCCCCCGCCTGCCACAATGCCCACTTCGACCCCCGCGGCATGCAGCTTCATGACCTCGCTGGCGATGTACTCAATGGCGGAAGGATCGAATCCCCAGAGGTTCTGGCCGGAAAGTGCGCCGCCGCTGAGCTTGATCAATACGCGTTTGTAACGCACGGATCCTCCCTTCAAATCTGCGCTTCCATTTCTACCGGCTCATCATAAGCCACGCCGTCCACTTCGAAGCCGAACAACTGCCGAAAACCCCGTTTGTAGGTATCGTAGTCGGTCAGCGCACGGAAATTCTCCGTATCGATCTGCGGCCAAACCGCATCGATTTCCCGCTGTATGGACGCTTCCAGCTCCACGTCGTCGAGTCGGATACGGCCCTCCTCGTCAACCACCGGACTCCGGTCCGGTCCGATGTGATCGCTGAACAGCCGGACCATCTGGTGGATCGGATCCTCGTGCTGACCTCTTTCGCGCATGATCCGGTACAACAGGCTTATATACAGCGGGACGACCGGTATCGCGGCCGACGCCTGCGTAATCACGGCCTTGTTCACCGACACGACGGCCTGCCCGCCGACGGATGCCGCCAGTTGGCGGCTGATCCGCTTCGTGGTCTCTTCGAGGTGTTCCTTCGCACGACCGATGGTCCCGCTCCGGTATATGGCCCAGGTCAGGGCGGGCCCGATGTAGGAAAACGGTATGATGCGCGCGCCTTCCGCCAGCAAGCCGGTATCCAGCAGGGCCCGGCTCCACAGGTGCAGGTCGTCCCCGCCCATGACGCCGACGGTCCCCCGAATGCCTTCCGCCTCTGCCGGTTCCACGGAAACCTCGCTGACGACCTCGCGGTTCAGATCGATCGTCTTGCCCGCGTAGGTTTCCCCGACGGGCCGGAGTACCGACTGGTAGGTTTCCCCGGTATCGGGATCCGTGCGCTTGGGAGAGGCGAGGCTGTATATCACCACGTCCACCTGGCCCATGGCGGAAGCGACAAGCGCCGTGGTTTGCCGCTTGACTTCATGAGAGTATGCGTCGCCGTTGATGTTGAGCGAAACGAGCCCGCTCTCCTGCGCGTAACGATGGTACGCCGCCGTATTGTAGAAGCCGGGCGTGCCGCTTCGGGTCCCGCTGCCTGCTCGTTCGAAGAACACGCCTACCGTATCGGCACCGTACATCGCGCCTGCCGCAATACGCGCCGCCAGGCCGTATCCGGTCGAAGCGCCGATGATCAGCACGCGCAGTCGTCCTGCGCCGTCCTGGCGGGCGTTCCGGGCGATCTGGAGCTGGGTGTTGACGTTCGAAGCGCATCCGGCCGGATGCGCCGTGGTGCAGATGAATCCGCGAATGCGCGGTTTCACAACGGCGGTAGCCATGATTTCTTATCCCTCCTGAAACGAAGCCTACTCTATGGCGACCGGCGTCGCGTGGCGACGGTCGAAGGACATGGCTTCAAGGTATCCGCAGGACCGCGCGTGGGCTCTGACCTGGTCGAAATCCCTGCCAATATCCTCCACGACATGGGCATCGGATGCCGTCGTGATGGGAATACCCCGACGGGCGCAGGCCTCGAGCAGCGGTCGTTCCGGGTAAATCCTGCCCACGGGTTTTCGAATGCCCGCCGAGCTGATCTCGACGCAGAGGCCCGCCTGGCTGCTCACCTGTTCGGCAAAGGCTTCGTACAAGTCCGAGATGTCGCCTTCCGGCATATGCCCCATCACCTTGATAAGGTCGGGATGCGACATGGAATTGAAACAACCGGTCTCCACGGCCTGCCCCAGCAGGCGGAAGTAGTCCCGGTAGGCCTGGTCCACGGACCGGCGGTCCCACTCGTCCGCGAAACGGGGCATATCGAAACCCCAGTCTCCGATCCAGTGTACCGAGCCCAGCACGAAGTCCCACGGATACCCGCCGACGATCCGTTCGATAACCGGTTCCTTGCCCTCGACATAGTCCATCTCGATACCGAGCTTGATGGGCAGTCCCGCGCGGCGGGCGTCCTGCAACAGGCTGACGTAGTCGTCCATATCGTAGAAGCACTTGTCTTCTGCCCAGGGCTTGTCCACGATGCGCTTCGCCTGAACGAAATGATACACGTGTTCGGTAATCGCGATCTCCCGCACGCCCCGGGCGGCCGCGGAGTCGGCGAACAGACGCATGGTCTCCATCGGGTCCGTGCCGGAGGGTCGGGTATCGGGTGTACGCCCGAAAGGGTAGTAGTTCTCCACGTGCATGTGGTAATCGAGCATGGCGCAACCTCGGGAACACGGAAGAAATCAGCTTAGGCAAATCTGATCACGATTAGTTTGAATGATAAGCAGAAACCGACGCAAGATCAAACCAATTCTGGGTACGGCGTATGGCTTGACAGGAAGCCGTCCGCATGTTAGCTTGTTTTTTGGAATATTCCGGCCGGGTTACCCCGCGTCCTGTCCTCCATCCATCGGTTACCCCTTACCCTGTCGCCTATTCAATGGAACAAACGACCCTTTCCGACGGACCCAGTCAGCCCACGGCCGTTGCCGGGGACTCCTTGTCCGGGGACGTGGAATTTCGCATACGGGAGAATGAGGAACAGGGCCGATGGGACCGGTTGTTCGATGGCGACGGCCCGGTGGAAGTCGAGATCGGATGCGGCAAGGGCCGCTTTCTCATCAATTCGGCCATGGCCTATCCGGGGATCAATTACCTCGGCATAGAAAGAGCGTTGCGTTATTTCCGCATCATGAAGGAACGGGTGGTACGGCGGAAACTGGCGAACGTCCGCCTGTTGCGGGACGACGCCGTGTACTTTGTGGAGAGATTCATACCGGATGAGGCCGTTTCGGCCTATCACATCTACTTTCCCGACCCCTGGCCGAAGAAACGTCATCGGAAACGCCGCCTGATCAACGCCCGCTTCCTGGACGAAATCGTACGCACGCTGGCCACGGGCGGCACCCTCGATTTCGCCACCGATTACGTCGAGTACTACGAGGAGATCGTAGCGCTGCTGGAAACGTCGGGACGTTTGGCCGCACTGGAGGACATCCCCGTGCGCGTAAAGGAACTGGGCGGCAACCTGACCAATTTCGAGACGAAATACACCGTGGAGGGCAGGGCCATACATCGGGGAGCATACGGAAAACCCTGACCGGCCATGGTTTCTGTATCAGTTCAGTCATGCTGCATATTGTATGGACTCCCTCCCCATTCACGCGAAGGAGCAGTCATGAAGCAGTTAGCCGATCGGTTGCCACAATGATGGCCATTGTGGAAGCCGTCCGGGCAGGTTTCAGCCGAATCTGGTCGGCTTGGCGCTTTCATTTTGTCGCCGCTCGTTACCGCGGCCAGATAAACGCCTGCATAGCTTCGGCTACCGAGGCACGGCGAAAAGAGGCTGAGACTGACTTTATCGAAGCTGTGGAATATGTGAAAGATTGCATGGCCTTGGCTGCGCAAGAAAATCGGAATAAGGAAGCCGCCTACGCTGAGGCTAGGGCGAAGGCCGAAGCACGACGAGCTCAGCTTGCCCAAGAACGGCGGAAGAATGAAGAGGCCGTCTTTTCCAAGGCTTTAGCCATCCTGAGCATGGATCTTGCCTCTCTGCGCGAGGCTATGGTCGCCCTAGATGCAAGCCCGCCTGGAGACCCGGTCAAAGCCTTTGAGATCGTGGACCAAATCCTTGGATTCATACCCGTCGTCTTGGCAACCCGCGACATAGACGAGACCTTGCCTGAGGTCCTAGCTGCTGTAGAAGGGTCCTTTTTCATGATGGGGGGCCATCCGCTCCCTCGCGATTGGGAAAGGGCAGCAGTTAGAATGATGTGTTTTAACGGCTTGAGATTAATCGTCGAGGTATTGCAAAAAATGGAATCGGCGCTAGAGTGACCCACGGCTCCTTCCTGTTCGCCCACGAAGCGGTGTCGTTTCAGTCTTTGGACATTTTCTAAAGATAGTGACTTGAGGGTGTCAGTAGCACCACACCGATTCTGCGGACGCGAACACCTACTGGAAGGCCATTTACTAAAATCGATTACACTTTCTTCCGGGTTCACCGCGTACCTTCATTGCAAATATTCAGATTCTCACTTTCTTGAAACCCTCTATTTATAAAGAAAGGTACCCATCATGTTGCAGGCAGGCGATCCAGCACCCGATTTCACGATGGAATCGGACAAGGGGGGAAGCGTCTCCCTCGCGGATTTCAAAGGCCAGAAGGTCGTGCTTTACTTCTATCCCAAGGACGACACCCCCGGATGCACCCGGGAGTCGTGTGCCTTCAGAGACCACCATCCAAGCTTTCAGCAACTGGACGTCCAGGTCCTGGGCGTCAGTCCCGACAGCATATCGTCCCACGAGAAATTCACGGCCAAGTACAACCTGCCCTTCCCGCTGCTGAGCGATCCGGACAACGCCGTATCCACGGCCTACGGCGTCTACAAGGAGAAAACGAACTACGGCCGCAAGTACATGGGGATCGTACGCTCGACCTTCGTCATCGACGGGGACGGCCGGATTGACAAGGTCTTTCGCAACGTGAAGGTGGACGGCCACGTCGACAAGGTGCTGGCTCACGTGTCCGGCTGAATCTCGACTGATCCGGCCGCGCGACCCCGGCGCTTCAACCGGTTTCGCGCACACTGCCGTTGCGGTACCGGTTCAAGACGTTTCCACGCGCGCTACAGCATGTACTGTTTCAGGTGGGCGCGCGCCCGGACGAAACCCGCTTCTTCCAGCTCCCAGGATTCGCAGTATCGCCCGTCCTCGTGCTCGATGCTGAGCACGCCGTCGTAACCGAAATCCTCGAGCCGCTTCACGATGAGGGCCCAGTCGGCCAGACCCTCGCCGGGTATGCAATACCGCCAGTAGCCTTCGCCGAAGGCAACCCGGGAGTCGAAGGTGGGCTTGATTCTTCCGTACAGATAAAGCGCTTCGTCGTCGAACACGGTGTCCTTGGCGTGCACGTGGTGGGCCCGGTGGCCGAACTCCTTCAGGAAACGCAGCGGGTCGACACCCAGCCTGATCAGGTGCGAAGGATCGTAGTTGATGCCGAAGGCGGGCGACGGGCAGGTCTCGAACATGGCCCGAAGCATCTCGGGGGTGGCGCCGATCCGCTCGTGGTGGGTGGATCCCCCCGGCCAGCCCTCCAGGGCGATGGTCGCGCCTCTGGATTCGGCGAAGTCCACGATATCGGGCATCGTGCGCGCCCACTGCCGGAAGGTGGCCTCGCGGCCCTGGGCCGGATCCGCGGGTGCCGGGGCCACATAGAACAGATTGGTGACGCCATGGTCGACCGCGCGCTGAATGGAGTCTCTGGAGGCACCGAGCGCCTGCGCCCGCTGACTGGCGTCATCGCTCAGCAGGTCCGTGCCGGCGACGACGTCCACCTGGCCGATGGCCACGCCGTGCGCTTCGGCGGTCCGGACCATTTCGCCGTCGATCCCGGATACATCGATCGTATCGAACCCCTTTTCGGCCATCCATGCGCACACCGATTCGAAGGGCATGGCATTCAAACGGCCCGTAGCGCGTATACCCACTCTCATCGCGACCCTCCCTTTCTTTTAGAAAAACGTGGTTGACACAAACGCCCGCCAATGTATATGAAACGGCATGCGGTGACAAGGCAAACGGACCGCTGACGCCCGGGTGCGAGATGCGGGCAAACGGCAACAGGCGAACGACAACAGGCGAACGACGAGCTCCAGGATAGGGTATCTTGTCCAGAAATCTGCGACTGGCCACGGCTTCCCTGATGGCGGCGCTTACCGCGGTAAGCGCCTACGTGGCGCTGCCCATCGGACCCGTCCCGATCACGATGCAGACCTGCTTCGCGCTGCTTTCCGGGGCCCTGCTGGGAAGCCGGTGGGGCCCCGGAAGCCAGATCGTCTACGTCTGCCTCGGACTGGCGGGCATGCCCGTATTCGCCGGCGGCACGGGGGGGCCGGGCGCCGTGCTGTCGCCCACCTTCGGCTACGTCGCCGGATTCGTATTGGCCGCTTTCCTGACCGGAAAATACCTGGAGCATTTCACGCGCAGCCGCATCCCGCATCTCGCCTTCGGACTGCTGATCGGCCAGCTTGCCATCTGGGGATGCGGTCTGGTGTACCTGTACGCCTACTTCAACCTGTACGCCGGTGTGGAGACCTCCTGGTCCGCCGCGCTGGCGCTCGGTCTGCTCCCCTTCATTCCATTCGACCTGGTCAAACTCGCGCTCGCAGCGTCGGTCACCCGCACGCTGTCGAAATACCTGCAGCTGGAATCCGCATAGGCCGGCCTGACGGTGGACCTTCGCACTGCGCCGCTGACGAGATCCTTCCGGGCGCCTCCGTCTTCCGGCGCTGACGCGCTTCCTGAACGCGTCAGCGCACCCGTACCCCGTTGTTGACACGCCATACACCGTATTGTATAGTCTTTAACATTGTGCAGCATTCCGCGGGCTACGGTACCGCGCAGCGTTCCTCGGGCTATGGTACCGGGTCCACAACGGACCGGCCGTGAACTTGAAACCATGAACATAAACGGATACGGATAATGCGATGAAGAATTGGACCCTGCCGGTTCGAATGGGTTGCTTGCTTTTATTGAGGCGCTTGCGTCTTGCTGCGCTGTCCGCGCGGGGCCGTATCATCTCGGTCACGACGTTCCTGCTCGGCTGCTGTCTGATCTTCGGGCATTCCGGTGCTCGTACAAGCGCGGTCAACTCCATCGGAAAAACCATGCCGGCGGACGCGGCGCCGCTGGACCGTCAGGTGTTCCGCTACTCGCTCGTCGAACCCCTGACCTTCGACGTCAGCACAAACGTCTACGAAGCCCAGGGAGCGCTTACGCTCTTCGAGCGCCTGGTCATGCTCGACAAGAACCTGGAGCTGGTCGGCGCGGCGGCTTCTTCATGGAATCAGTCGGCGGACGGACTGCGCTGGACGTTCAAGCTCCGCCCCGACGGAAGATGGAGCGACGGGCGGCGGGTAACGGCGCATGACTTCGAATACACCTACAAGCGGTTCCTCGATCCCGCCGAGGCGAGTCCCTACGCCTTCTTCTACTATGAGATAAAAGGCGCCCGTGCGTTCAACCAGGGCAGTACGTCCGACCGATCGACCGTGGGCGTCCGCGCATTGGACGACTTCACCCTGGAGATCGAAACCGAGCAAACCTGCCCTTATCTGCCCTTCATCGTCGCTTTTACCGGATCGGGACCGGTACCCCGGTGGCAGGTGGAGAAATACGGGCAGCGCTGGAGCGAAGCCGGCAACCTGGTATCCAGCGCGAGCTACACGCTCACGGAATGGCAGAAGGGAAGACAGGCCACGCTGTCCCTCAATCCCTACTATACCGGTCCCCACAAGGGCTATCTCGAAAAGATCGTCCAGATCTTCACCACGGGGCATCCGGGCACCCCGCCGTATGAGAACGACGAAATCGACTTTCTCCGGGTGCTCCTGACCGATCTGCCCTTCATCGAGAACCATCCCACCCTCAAGTCGGAACTCGCGTACTACGCTTTTCCGGAAACCTGGTACCTCTTCTTCAAAACCCGGGAACCGCCCTTCGACGACGCAAGGGTGCGCCGTGCGATCAGCCACGCCATCGACCGCGAGGCCTTGTGCAAGGTCGTGCTGCGCAATACCGCCGTACCGGCCTATTCGATGCTGCCGCCGGCGTTTCCGGGCAGTGCGGATGCCTCCATTCAGTCTGTCCAGGCATACGATCCCGACCGGGCGAGAAAACTGTTGGCCGAAGCGGGATATCCGGGCGGCAGGGGATTTCCGGTCGTCGATTTCTGGATCGGCAAGGCCAATCCCCAGATCAGCTACACCGCCCAGACCCTGCAGGCGATGCTCGGAAACACCCTGGGTCTGCGACTTCGCATCCGGGGATCGGAAGACAAGGTTTACCGGGACAACATGTACAAATGGAACATTCCCATGGGCCTGGGCGGATTCAACGCGGACTATCCCGACCCGAACAACCTGCTCGGCATGGTCTGGCGGTCGCAACCGAGAGGATTCGGGAGGCAGGACTGGCGCAACGATGACTTCGACCGGCTGATCGACGCGGCTGCGAACGAAATGAGCGTGGACAAGCGCATGCACATGTACCGGGAGGCGGAACGGATCCTGGCGGAAGACGCCGGGGGTGTGTTTCTGTATCACAACATGACGGTCGAACTGCGCAAACCGTACCTGAAGGGACTCGAAACCAACAAATACGGATACGCGATGTTCTCCTGGATCGGAATCATGCATACGAACCTGTACATCGGTCGGCACTGAACCCGACACGGGCAAGGAGTCCTCGACACGTGGAAAAGGAACTGGATGAAGTGCTCACCGACGAACTGGTCCGGCGTTACCGGGAAGACGGCGCGGTATGCATTCGGCAAGCCTTCTCTCCGCACTGGGTGTCGGTCGTGCAAGCCGGCGTGTCCCGCAACCTCGCCGAACCCAGCGGCTATGCGGGTACGCTGAAAGCGGGCGGGGACGATCCGGGAGGTTTCTTCGACGACTACTGCAACTGGCAGCGCATCCCCGAATACCGCGACTTCGTGCACCAGTCGCCAGCGGGCGCCATGACGGCGCGGCTCATGGATTCCGGCAGTTCGGTATTCTATCACGAGCACTTGCTGATCAAGTGGCCGGGGACCCTGAAACGGACGCCCTGGCACCACGACCAGCCCTACTACCCGGTAGACGGACGCCAGAACGTGTCGCTGTGGATGCCGCTGGATGCTGTGACCAAGGCGTCCTGCGTTCAATTCGTCCGGGGATCGCACAACTGGAGCCGCTGGTTCGTCCCCCGCAAGTTCGCCACGGAGCGCAACTATGCGGTTGAGGACGCCGCGGGCGCACCCATGCCGGGCGGCATGCTCTTCGAGGATGTACCGCCCATCGACGAACACCGGGAAGACTACGAGATACTGGCATGGGACCTGCAACCGGGCGACGTCGTCGCCTTTCACATGCGTTCGCTTCACGGGGCGGCGGGCAACCAGTCGCTCTCCGAGGCACGCCGCGTCCTGGTCACCCGCTGGCTCGGAGACGATGCCCGTTTCACCAACCGGCCGTGGGAAATCTCTCCAACGGAGACGGGCGGCCTGGTTCCGGGAGATCCCATGGCCTGCGAAATGTTCCCACTGGTCTGGTCCGCATGAGAAACCCATTTGCATGAAGGAAGCGCAATGAAATGAACAATGAACTGACGAACGCGCAGATCGCCGCCTATCGGGAGAACGGCTTCCTCGTCATTCCGGATTTCCTTAGCGGGACCGAACTCGATACCTGGCGGTCGGCGGTGGACGAGGCGGTCGCGCTTCGGGACGACTACAGAATGCCCGAGGGGTCCTATCGTATTGGCAGAAAGGCGGATGCCGAAGTCGTGTTCCGGCAGCGGGTCAACCTCTGGATGGACCATGACGGGGTTCGCGCCTTGATGCTGGATAGCCGGCTGGGCAAGATGGCGGCAGACCTGGAAGGGGTCGATGGGATCCGAATCTGGCACGATCAGGCGCTGATCAAGATGCCCTGGGCAAATCCCACCACCTGGCATCAGGACAATACCAAGTGGTCTTTCGCGTCGACGCACGCCATCACCATCTGGGTCGCATTGGACGAAGTGACCCTCCAGAACGGGTGCATGTTCTTTCTTCCCGGTTCGCACAAGGCCCGACTTGACGACCATCCCGCGGCAGGAAACCACGTGGGCGCCATGTTCGAGACCTACCCCGCGCTCGGCAGGATGGACCCCGTGCCCGTCGTCATGCCGGCGGGGGGATGTTCCTTTCACAATGGCCTGATGGTGCGTGCCGCCAACCCCAACATGACGCCCCGTCCGCGCCGGGCGTTCACCTGTGCCTATATGCCCGACGAAAGCCGGTTCAACGGCATACCCAATGTACTCCCGGACCGTATTACGAAAACCATCCAGATCGGCGACCTGCTGAAGGACGAAGCCCAGAACCCGCTGATCTACCCCAGCGATCCGACCCGTACAAACCGCCCCGATCCGGTGTGAGGAGGTACCTTGATGAATCGGCCATGCGTTCTGCCAACAACCCTTTGCCTGCTGCTCATCGCGGCCATCGTCGCAGGGCCGTCGAAGGCGCAGGACTTCGCCTACTGGCCGGGGACCGAATACGACCCTTCGATTCCCACGGCGGAGGAGATTCTGGGGTATCGGATAGGTGATCGCATCACCGCCCATGCAGGGCTTTTGAATTACCTGGAAGCGCTCGAAGCGGCGGTGCCCGACCAGGTGCACCTGCTGGAATACGCCCGGTCCTGGGAGGGGCGCAAGCTCGTATACGCCTTCGTGGGATCGGCGGAACGCATCGGCCGGCTTGCCGAGGTCAGCGACGGCATGAAACGGTTGGCCGACCCCAGGGTGACGCCCGGGACAAGCGCCGACAGCCTGATCGCGACGCTGCCGGTGATCGTCAACCTGAGCTACAGCGTGCACGGAAACGAGATCTCGCCCTCGGACGCCGCGCTCCTCACAGCCTACCACCTGCTGGCCGCCCGCAACGACCCGGTTGTGGACCGGATCCTGGCGGAGACGATCGTGATGATCGATCCGGTACAGAATCCGGACGGACGGGATCGCTTCGTCCACAACTACCAGATTGCCGAAGGCATGGAGCCGAACGCCAGTCCGCTGGCTGCCGAGCACAACGAACCGTGGCCGGGAGGGCGAACCAACCACTACCACTTCGACCTGAACCGGGACTGGATCTCGCTGACCCAGCCCGAGACGCTCGGCCGGGTGCAGGTTCTGCAGGACTACTATCCCCCGGTTTTCGTCGATCTCCACGAGATGGGTTCCAATGCCACCTACTACTTTGCGCCCGAAGCGGTGCCCTACAACCCCCACCTCGCCCGAGACCAGCGGGAAAGTCTGCAGCTGTTCGGCAAGAACAACGCGAAGTGGTTCGACCACTACGGGTTCTCCTACTTCACACGGGAGATTTTCGACGCATTCTATCCCGGCTACGGCGCCAGTTGGCCGTCCTACTACGGCAGCGTGGCCATGACCTACGAACAGGCGTCCGCGCGGGGACTTGTCGTCCGGAGAAGCGATAGCACGGTCATGCATTTCCGGGACACGGTCCGGCATCACTTTGTCGCCTCCATTTCCACAGCCGAAGCGGCCGCCGTCAATCGGGAGAAACTCCTGGCGGACTTCTACGCCTACCGCGCTTCGGCGATTCAAGAAGGACAGCGGGAAGAGATCCGGGCCTACATTCTGCCGCGCCGACCCGATGCCAACACATCGGGCATAGACAAACTGGCCGCGATCATGGCCTACCACGGCGTGGAAGTGCAACAGGCCGGGTCGGACTTCCGGGCGGGCGGCGAAACGTATCCCGCGGGCAGCTACGTGATTGATCTCGCACAGCCGTCGAAGCGCCTCATACGTACGCTCATCGACCCGCACGTCGCCATGGAAGCGGACTTCATCCAGGAGCAGGAGCGCCGTCGGAGCAAGGGCATGAACGATCAGATCTACGACGTGACGGCATGGTCGCTGCCTCTGATGTACAATGTCGACGCCGTGGCCGCGGACCAGGCGGTGCGGGGCGATGTCGCCCTGATCGATCCCGTCATGATCCCCACAGGATCGGTCGAAGGAGGCCGTCCGGAGGTGGCCTACCTCGTTCCGTGGGGCACTCAGGCCGCCGGACGATTGCTGGCGGCTTCGCACCGGACCGGACTTCGGGTGTTCAGCACCGACCTGCCCTTCGTGCAGGGCGACCGGAGCTATCCGTCCGGCACGCTGATCTTCAAAGTCAAGGAAAACCCGGACCACCTGCACGAGACGCTGGCGGAGATCGCCGCGTCCTCGGGGGCGGAGGTCATCGCGACGGATACGGGCTGGGTCGACGAGGGGCCCAATTTCGGCAGCAACAACGTCGTCTACATGCGCAAACCCCGCATCGCCCTCGCGTGGGACCGCCCGACGCGCGCATACAATGCCGGCGCCACCCGTTTCGTCGTTGAACGCCAGATCGGGTACCCGGTTACGCCTGTTCGTACACGCCAGCTCGCAACCGCGGATCTGAGAGACTTCGACGTGCTGCTGCTGCCGGACCCCGGGTTCGGCCCATCCTACGGCGATGTGCTCGGCAAAGGAGGAACCCGGCGACTCAGGGACTGGGTACGCGCAGGCGGTACGGTGGTCGCGCTGGGCA
Source organism: bacterium (assembly GCA_965200485.1). Taxonomy (GTDB): domain Bacteria; phylum JAAXHH01; class JAAXHH01; order JAAXHH01; family JAAXHH01; genus JAAXHH01. The sequence continues at coordinate 251,317 of CBDAUD010000002.1, read as the reverse complement.
GCGGCGCCACGGCTTACCTGGCGGAGGAGGCTACCGGCCTGCTCTCGACGGCGCGGGAAGACGCGGCCGGAGAAAAGCGCAAGGCAGAGGGTGCGGATTCGGGCGAAGGAAACGCTTCCGGACGCATTTTCGAAACGGAGGAGGCGTACCGGCAGGCCTTGAAGTCCGATGGTTCCGCACCGCCTTCCGCCCAGGGCGTACTGCTCAGGGCCGAACTCGACCCGGATCACTGGCTCGCGGCCGGACGAGACAAGACCGTGCATGCGCTGGTCAGCGGCAGTTCGATCTTCGCGCCACTCAAGCTGAACGAAGGCAGCAACGTGGCGAACTTCCTCGGCCCGGACGAAGTGCTGGCTAGCGGATTCGCCTGGGAAGGCAGCACGAGGCAGCTGGCCTACAAGCCGCTGCTCATGGCGGAACGAAACGGCCGCGGCATGGCCATCGGATTTACGGCCGATCCGAACTTCAGGGCCTACATGGATGGTTTGAATATCCTGTTTCTGAATGCGATATTCCGCGGTCCGGCCCACGCGGGCGCTGCGGTGACGGAGTAACCCGATCCGGTCCCCGCGGGCGCCGCGGGCATCCACGCAACCAAACACAAAGGCGGTTGAAGACATGTCCTCCATCCCCATGCGGAACACCCCGCCGGACCATGGCATCCGGGTACCGTACGAAACACATTCGGCTTTCATTGCGAACCTGTTCATTGCGACCGGCATGGGGGACGATGACGCGGCGCTGATGGCCAGGATGCTCGCAACGGCCGACAAACGCTGCATATACAGTCATGGAACGCAGCAGGCCCTCGGATACCTGCCAAAACTTCGCGACGGCGAAGTGAATCCGCGTCCTAACGTGACGATGGTGCGTGAATCGGAGACGATCGCGGTACTTGACGGGGATGGGGGCATGGGGTATGGCCCGTCCCACCGCGGCATGGAGATCGCCATCGAAAAGGCCCGGGGCCACGGCCTCGGCGCGGTGACCACCCGCAACCACTACCACTTCGGCGCCGCCGGGAACTATTCCCGCATGGCCATCGAACACGGGTGCGCGGGCTGGGCGGTCTCCACGCACCGCGTTGCCCCCGACCCGAACAAAGTAATCATGTCCGCGAGCGGGGGATCGCCCATGAGCCTGGCCTTTCCGACGCGGAGCCAACCTCCGCTCGTGCTCGATATGGCCGCCGTCTTCATGGGATACCAGGACGCGCTGTTCCAAGAACACTATGCCCTTTTTGCCAAGAGTCTGGGCCTGGGGGTCGCACTCCAGACATTGGGGGGGATTCTGGCCGGCATCTGGAAGCCCGAGCTGCAGCCACCAGCGTCCAAATGGGACTCCAACCAGGGCGCCTTCCTGCTGGCGATGAGGATCGATCACTTCATGGACGTGGAGGAGTTCGAGCAAACCCTGGACGATTTCGTTTCGAAAGCAAGAAGCATGAAACCGTTTCCCGGCATGCCCCATGCTGAATTACCCGGCGGGATGGAATGGCGGTGGGAAAAGGAAAACGAGGCGAAAGGGGTGCCGCTGAGCGACGACCACCGCCTGAAACTGGAGGAAATCGCGGGCGAGTTCAACGTATCGCCGCCCTATGAAGCCTTCGAATCCACCCGATTCTGAATGGATACCGTCGCTGATTCCGGTAGGTTCGGCATCGGCGATGCGGTTCGACTAAGCGAGGGCTTTCACGCAGACGCACCGTCGAACCAGGTTTCGTGCACGCGGAACCACACCAGCCCTTCCGGCAGGACGCTGTCGCGGCGGAAGACCGCGGTGCTGTGCCGGGAAGTGATCTCCCCGTCTTCCTCCTGCCATTCCTCGTATTCGGCAACGACAAGCTGGCGATCTTCTGCCAGCACGCGGACCTGCTCAATCCAGATTCGAATACCCGAACGGGCGCCGTGCGCGTCGTAGAGGCCTTTCAGCAACGGCGCGCGCGCCACCTTCCTCCCCTGGGGCATGACGATCACGAAAGCTTCATCCAGCGCCGACTCGATACGGCCAAAAGACGCCGTGGTCTTGGGCACGCGGCCATTGAACCAGTCATCGAAACAGCGGTGCAACGCTTCTATCTCGTTTCGGCAGGAGTCGAGCAGCGACATGGGATCAGCGTCCTACCTTGAAGCCCACCGTGGCGTACGCGGCATACGTGCGGATGCCCTTGTCCAGGCGGACATATCGGCCCTCTATGCCTACGAAGGCGAGGCCGAGCGAGACGCCGACCAGGACGCCCGGCTGCATGTAGTAAGTGTTCGTCGTCCGGGTAATATCCGTTCGGACATCTCCCTCCACGATCACCTGCTCATATGAAGCCTGCGCGCGTCCCAACCCGCCTACCGCGCGGACGACCAGGGGAGAGGACAGGAGCGTAACGCCCACGTCAACCCCGTACATCAGCAGGGAAATCTCGCCCTCGTCCGTTTTCGTGGGGATATGGTAGGTCCCCCGCGCTCCCACGTGAATCGTTCTGATCCCGGTGGGGATGTTCAGGTATGCACCGCCGCCCAAGCCGTTCCTGTACTCGTCCAGCGCACGCCCGCCGTGCAGGGCAAACTCCGCGCCCTGGGCATGGACCGATCCCGCAGCCAGCAGGACGAACGCGACCAAAGCGAAGCACATAGAGCGAATCGGGCGGATTTTGATCATATCAGCATACCGGTAGCCGGTCGGACCGGGATGTTTTTTTCGGTCAAGCCGGGATGATGCGCATACGCAAAGGGCTTCGCCGTGCCGACCGTGGATGTGCGCCTTTCGGCGATCGGCCGGTTTCGGAGTCCGTTGCTGCTTCAGCTCTCGTTCCACTACAGGATTCATTGCAGCTGGCGGAAAATGATGTTTGATAGCAGCTCCTCCATCTGCATTCAGCCAGTTCAAAATACAGTTGTTCGTGGTCCGGTGTCCAATACTTTAGAGATACAGATATGCACCGAAGATACAGGCATGCACCGACAATCACCGAAAATGCAGACCTGCACGCAAGAACGGACAGTCGTTCGAGTACGCGATTCACTGTCCTGATCACCGCATCATAATCCGGAGTTCGAGGAAAGACCATGAATCAACCTGAAAAGAGTACCGGCTCGGGCAGTCGGGACGCAAACGCCATAGGACAACTCCCGCAAATCCTGGCGCGCCTGATAGAAAACCCGAAGCGACTGAGTGGCCAACGATTGTGGATGTGCCTTGAAGACCACGAAAAACGGGTCGCGCTGACTTCATACATCGATCAGGACGACGGGCGCGACCACCTGGTCGCGCTCATCGCCTCGGCACGCAACTTCAGAACCAGGACCGTTGCGAAATGGGATAACGGGAAAATCGTCGAAGTCCTGAAAAACCTGTCTCTGACCAACGTCTTCGCCATCCGTTTGCTTCACGCATTCCACACCGTTCAGGACGGCATGTGCAAGACCTTTCTGGATGCGCTTGGTATACAGAACGAAAACGGCCAAATGTCGGAATCTCTGGAAAATGCGGGGACTGGCCTGTCGCAAGATTCCGTACATGGAGCCGCGAATACCCTCCTCGAAAACCACGAATGGCGCAATGTAGTCCTCTATTTCATGACGCTCGCGTGTCAGCGAACCCCCCTGGAACCGCATCTTTTGAGTTGGCTGGCAGGAATTACAGCTTGTGACGAGATCGCAAGGCCTGTCGAACCCGAATCAATCGAGCCTGACGGGGCAGACCGGTACGAAGATGCCGAACGTGAAAGCAGTCCAGATTCGGATCGCCTGACAACGCTCGATACACTGGTTCGCAATGCGATTGCCGCCTCGAAGTCGGGGATTGCCGGTGCCCCGAAGGAAGACGAAATACACGATATAGTGGATGAATTCCTGAGTCTTAACGCACAGAGACATCATACTCACTTCCACAACGGTTTCAGGGATGCGGTGTTTGACAGACAGCTCGGTCTGGGACTGGTTTCGGAAGGTAGCCGGTGGTACTGGGCCGGTGTAGTAAACGGCTTGGCGCACCTGGCGCGTGACGTGGACATCCTGAAGGTGTATGACGACAATCCCATCGTACGGCGTCTTGGGGACGGTGAAGACGCAGCGACAGATGAAGCGGCCCTGTACGTCGTCCGGTCCCTGAAACATGCCAAGCGTCCCGCCGAGGTTGCCGAATTCGTAAAACCCAAGGCAATCCGAAAACCCGGTAGCCCGCTGTTTCAGGAGATGCTTGAAATCGGCACCGACCTGCTGTACGAAGAAGGCCCGGGCGAAGCAAGACTGGTCTTTGACAGGCTGATGGACGCAGTCCGCGATCTGGAAAAGCAGGGCTTCCCGCCTGCGCACGCCCGATTCCTCACCGTGCGCAGGCGTCAGGCGCACTGTCTTCGGTTGTTGAATGAACACGAGAAAGCCCGGGAATTCCTGACCGATCTTCAACAGCTGGAACCCGATCCAAACAACCAGGCGATGGTGCATGCTGACCTCGGCATGCTCGCCGGAGATTTCAACCGGCTTGAAGAGGTCTCACTGCCACCGAAGAATGCGGATCTGGCGGATTTCATGGATAGGCTGGAGGAAGGTTCGAACCAGTACCGGCAGTCCATCCGCCAAGACGTTCAGTATGCTTCCCATGGACACTACTGTCTGGGTGTGCTGGAAATCGGCAACAGGCGATTCGACAAGGCCCCGAATCACTTCGAGCGTGCGCGGGGCCACTTCCGCAGTAAACCGACGTCCTACAGCAAGTCCCTAATCGGACGCACTAACCTGTACCTGGGCATAGCAAAGGCCGGACGGGCCCAATCCTCCGGTGACCTGAACCACGCAGCCGGCATCATGATGGACGCGATGGAATCGGGAATCGCTTTTCCCTCCTATTTGATTGATCCAACGTTGGCGGGACTGGAAATCGGCACTTCGTCCGAAGTTTTTTCGAAGTTCGTTTCCGTATTGCTGAAACAGGGCAGCGAAGACGCCCTGGACGTGCTTGCATCCAACGACACGGCAGTCGCCACGGGAACCGTTTCAGCGGCATTGCGTGAAAAAGCCCGGAAACTTGGACGATGTGAAGAATCTGCAAAGATCCTCAGAAACTGTCTTGGCGGCTGCCTGATGGCCGGAAGACGTGACGAAGCCGAGGAAATCCTAGGTGAACTAGAGCACCTTGCAATTGAAGGTGCAGGCACCAAAGCGTTTCAAGCCCTCTTGCGCTTTCCTGCAAATTACCAGCTTGCCTGGAGTGAGGAGGAAGCGATTGTCGCCAGGGCGCACGGCTTAGAGGCCTGTGGAGACTTCGAAGAAGCCCTAGTCGTCATGAAACAGCTTTTCTATAGATATGCAGCCAAAAACGATCTGTACGCCGCCAAAGGCATTCTTGAGCATATACGCGGGTATGGACTGCCTGAGACTTACTATGTGCAGGAAAGCAATCGGCTGAAAGCCCTATTGAAGTCAGAAGATACACCTACCGAGTCTTCCGAGGAAGAGATTGCATGGAAGGCCTCAAAACCACTGAAGGTACTGTTCATCGGAGGGGACGAGAGACAGGCCAAACTGGAAAGTGACATTCGAGAAAACCTGAAGAAGCGGACGCTTCATGTTGACGTCACCTTCATCTTTTCGGGTTGGAGCAGCAACTGGAACAAGTATCTGGAAGAGGTGAAGTCGGAGCTGGCAGCGCATGACATGCTGGTGCTCATGGGCTACATGCGAACCAATCTGGGAAGAGAAATCAGAAAATCATGCGGCAAAAAACAATGGCGGACCTGCTGGGCTACCGGGTCGAATGGTATCGCCGACTCGATCGTCGCAGCCGCCAGGGACGCAGAATCGTACAACACCAGTCCAAGCGCCGATTAATCGGTTGATGCGGTGCGATGGCCACGCTATAATGACAAGACCAGCCTGAAGTTCCGTCGGCAAGACTGCCGGCGGAAGACCGACGAAAGCACGGTTCGCTCCGGATCGACGACGTTATATCATGCCTGCTCGCAACGCGGGGTGCGCAATGAACTACCTTACCTATTCCGGAAACAATCTCGTCCAAGCCCGCCTCCCCGAAGAGGCGTCGGTATTCTTTCCGCCGCCGCCACTGCCCGGAATTCAGAACGGGCACATCCCGGTCCGGGTAAGGGAAGCCTTCGAATCTCCTCTGGACATGCCGCCCCTTGAAGAACTGGTCGATGCGAATAGCAAGGTGCTCATAGCCTTTGACGACAACTGCCAGCCTTTTCCGGCCACTGCGCCGCCCGATATCCGCCAGCTCGCCATCGAGACCCTGCTGGACATGCTCTTCAGCTACGGGGTGAAGCGGGAGCGCATCGAACTCATGTGCGCGGTCGCCCTGCACCGCAAGATGAAGACCCCGGAACTGGCGGCCATGCTGGGCAAACGGATCATGAAGGCCTTCCATCCCAGTCAACTGGTCAACTTCGATGCCGAAGACCCCGACGACATCGTCGTGCTGGGCACGACGGAAGAAGGGGAACCCGTGGAGACCAGCCGCAAGGTCGTGGAGAGCGATCTGGTGATCTATGTGGATTCCATCCAGATCCCGCTGAACGGCGGACACAAGTCTGTGGCCGTGGGACTGGGCACGTACAACAGCATCGCGCCGCACCACGCGCCGCAGATGACCGCGGACAAGCCGCATGTGATGCAGCCGGAAGGCTCCCACATGCACGCCTCGATTGAGCGAATCAGCCGGGTCATCCTGAAACACACGCGCATCATGGTGCTCGAGGCGGCCATGAACAATGCGTCCTATCCGCCGATGATGCGCTATCTCAGCAAACCGAAGGAACAGTGCAACGTATTCGAGAAAGTCCTGAAGGCGGCAGCGCCCGTGTCCATGAAACTGCTGCCCGAGCCGCTGCGCTTCCGGGTTTTCAAGGGTATCCGGAGCGCCTACCGTCCCATGACCATCAACGCGGGTTCCATCGACGCGGTCCACGAACCGACGCTCCAGATCCTGAAGGACCAGCTGCTGGTGACGACCGACCATCAGCACGACACGCTGGTCTTCGGTCTGCCCGATCTGAGCCCCTATTCGGTCGATGCGCGTATAAACCCGGTGCTGGTGTTAAGCGATGTGCTGGGATACGTGTTCAACTGGTTCTACAACAAGCCTTTCGTGAAACCGGGCGGCGTCGTCATCATCCTGAACCCGGTCTTCGAATCCTTCCATCCCGAGTACCACGTCGCCTACGAGAAGTTCTGGAACGAAGTGCTGCCCGAGACGCAGGATCCCTTCGAGATGCAATCGGCGTTCCAGGAGAGGTTCGCGCGGGACCCGCACCTGATCGACTGCTACCGAAACCGGTTCGCCCACCACGGCTTCCATCCCTTCACCGTGTGGTACTGGGCAACCTATCCGCTGAAATACCTGTCCAGGGTCATTCTGGCGGGACCGAAGACCGACTTTGCGGCGAAGCGGCTTGGGGTTTCCTGGGCGCCCAACCTGGAACACGCCCTCGGGCAGGCCCGCGAAGTCACCGGCGGAGACGACGTAGTCGCCCTCACGATTCCCCCGTTCATGTACATGCAGGTGAACGACGGTTCGTAAGTTGTTCGAAAGTCACCCCAGCGCGCTCCGCAGTTGTTCGATCATACCGGACGGCGGATTCGAGGGCAGCTTGACGACGCTGCGCTCCAGCGCGCTTTCGTAAATCCCCAGTATCACGCCAAAGTCCTTGAGCGCCGAATCGATGTTCAGCGGATTCACGGCGCGGTCATCCTTGATCCAGTCCATCATGGCTTCGGTCATCGCGGCCTGACCCAGGACGTCTTCCTCGGCATAGACGTGCGTGCCGTCGCGGGGGATGTTGCCGATCCGCGTTTCCCAGCCGTGCATGGTCCAGTGCGCGAAACCCGCCTCTCCGTACACCGCGATTCGCTTGTGCATGTTTACCGGACCGTCTACGACGCGGGGCGCGAGATCGCCGCAGCGCAGCAGGGCGCTCACCCCGTTGTCATAGTTGATGACCGCAGTGCATTGATCGGGCGCATAGTGATGTTTGGGGGTTTCCCGAAGGCCCCCGGCGCCCGATACCTGCCCGAAGACGTCGACCGGCGAGGCGCCTGGATTGAAAGCGCTTATCGCCTGCAGCGCGTGAGTGCCCTGGTAGGCCAGATTCATGCCCGCACTCGCCTCGATAAAGCGGAGCTTCCCTATGGCGCCTTCCCGCACCTGCCGCTGCAGCTTGCTCCGACGCGGATGGAAGTGGAGCTGATGGTTGACGGCGATCTTGACGCGGGCTGTCCGCGCAAATGCCCGAATCGCGCAGAAATCCTCGCCCTGGATGGCGAGGGGTTTTTCGACAAGCAGACCCGGGACGCCGGCCGCTTCGGCGGCTTCGAAAATCTCCAGGCGCACCGAGGGCGGCGTATTCACGTGGACCAGGTCCGGCCGCTCCCGCTCGAACATTTCGCGGTAGTCCGTGTACCGCGCGGGAACTTCAAAGGCGGAAGCAAACGCGTCGAGCCTGTCCCGCTGGCGACTCGACACGGCGGCCAGCCGGCCTTGATTTACGTGCCGATAAGCTTCGGCCAACCCCCTCGCCCTTCCGCCCCCGACCCCGATAATCGCACACTTTGTCATGATGCGCCGTTCTCCTGCGCGACAGCCCGCCGCCGGGACAGCCCGCCGCTTCGTCAAGTATGTCTTTCATGCCTCCAGAGCTGGACCGCGACTTCATCACGCCCGGCATCGGTCCGGCATCAGCCCCAGGGCTCGATCACAACCTTGGCGCACGCGCCGGTTACCTGCGTCTCCCACGCGCGCTGTATTTCATCTATGAGAAACCGGTGCGTAACCAAACGGTCCAACCTGGCCTTGTTGCGTACAATGATGTCCATGAGGCGGTGCGCGTCTTTCATGTTGTAGTGCCAGGATCCCATCAAATGAATGCCCTTCCTGAGCAGGTCGGGGCTGATGTCGAGCCGCGTCTCGCCGGTACTCTCTCCCACGAAAGCCAGGCTTCCCCGCCGGCGCAGAGCATCGATACAGAGCCGGTGCGCCGCCGGAGAACCCGAACAGTCCAGGGCCTTGTCCGACCCGTGGCCCCCGCACCATTCGCGGATGATCTCCACCGCGTGCTCGTCGCCGGGATCGACGACCCGCGCAGCGCCCAGTTCCTTTGCTTTTTCCACACGGTACGGATGGGATTCCACCGCGATGACCTCGGCGCCCATGTGACTGGCGCAGATCACGCCGCCGAGACCCACCGGTCCCATGCCCGTGATGAGCACCTTGTCCCCGCCCCGAACCTGCAGTCTGTCCAGCGCACCGTAGCCCGGTCCCAGTCCGCAACAGGCCATCGCGCCGTGTTCATAGGACGTCCCGTCGGGAATCGGCGTGAGCAGCCAGTCGGGCTTCAGCATGTACTGGGCAAGCGTCGCGCTTCCTTCGTCGGACCCTGTGAACTCCGCGAAATTCACGGCGCTTTCACAGTGGATGTAGTCGCCGGATCGACACAGCGTGCAGCTGCCGCATGAATGCCCGGGCATGACCACTACCCGGTCTCCCACTTCAACCCGACCGGGTTGCGCGACCTCGACCACCTCCCCCGATGCTTCATGGCCCAGATAGTGTGCCCGGTTGCCCCCGGCGAAGCCCTTGTATTCGGTACAAAGCGGCGCGACGTGGATCTTGATCAATACCCAGTTTTCCCTTGGTTTCGGCGTCTCGGCTTCCACGACGCCGCCCCGGTTCCTACCAAATATCACCGCCCTTTTCATATGGAGATCGCCTCCCAAGCAAACCCGGGATTTCGGCAGCAGACACGCCGTCGAATGGATATGTGACACGCGAGGCGTAATATAACGCTGGTCCGAACTTGACGCAATAAACCGCAGGTTGTTACTTGATAGTTCCATGAGCAGACTCTACCACAATGAATCCGGGCGGGTCATACCCATCCTGTGCGAAGAGCTCACGCGGTACCGAAAAGCCCGTGTGATGCTGGATCTTCCGAAGACGGGGTGCGACGCGGTCCTGTACGTGCTGGTTCGGCCCCACAGGATCGACGGCAATCCGCTGAACTGCGCCGTAAACGGGATCCGCCAGGAGGCGGTCCACGCCAGTCCCGATCGCCACTACCGATGGTATGAACGGACCATTAAGGCAAGCGACCTGCGCGAAGGGGCCAATTCGGTGGAACTGTGGACCGACGACAGCGCGATGACCGGCTGGTCGCTTGCGTTGGACGCCGACGGTTCCGCACAACGCAGCGCGTTGACCGATGACGGAGGAACGCAATGGCGGCAGGACCGCATGGGGTATCTGAACGCGGTCAAAGGGAACTACTGCGTCCGAATCCGACTGGAGGAAGGTTGCGACGACCCGCCGCCGGCGATGGTATGGGAGTCTTCCGACCATCCCCGGGTCCAGGCGCTGAAGGCGCGTATTCCACGCCGCGTGCGGAACGAAGCCGACCCGTTGTCCCAGGTGCGCAAGCTGTCTTCCTGGCTGGCTTCGAGCTGGGCTCATTCGGGATCGGACCGGGCGGCAGTATACGCGCCGTGGGACGCGGAAACCATACTTGCCTGGGGCGGCAGTCAGCGCGGCCACAACGACGAACGTCCCATCGCCATGTGCGTACACTTCGCAGTGGCTTTCGTCAGCGCCTGCCGCGCGTTGCGCATACCGGCGCGCTGCGCGGCGCTGATGGGAACGCCGAACGGCTACGACGGTCATTTCGTGGCCGAAGTCTGGATCGACGCGCACAGGAAATGGGTGATGGTCGATCCGAACAGCGACGCGATTCTGTTCCGAAACGGAGCGCCCCTTTCCATCGAAGAGATTCAGAAGCTGGGCGACAGACTGGTGGACTGCGTCGAATGGGGCAGCGGCACGCGATACCAGCGCACCTTCTCCCATATGCGGAACTTCATACGAAACAACCTGCTAAAGGGCGTGTGTTTCCGCCACAGAAGCGTCTGGCCGAGGACCGACTTTCTGGCTCGTCCCGAGCGGTCCCCTCCAAGTCACGGTTCCCTTTCCTACTGCGAGACCGACCTGGTGTGGTCGGAAGGGGACCAGGACGCCGGTTTCGGGATGTTCAGGTATTTTGCGCCTTCTTCCTACTTCACCGCCCCACCGGACGGGACAGCGTATGTCTGAGCTCATCACGAGCGAAGAGATGCTCATCGACCGGATGACCGCCCCGACTCCGGCCGTTTCGGAGGCGGTCTCCGAACTGGACGGGAATGTGCTCATACTGGGCGCGGGCGGCAAAATGGGTCCGACGCTGGCGGAGCTACTCGTTCGGGCCGGAGCCCGCCGCGTCATAGGCGTCTCCCGGTTCAGCGACCTCCGCACACGGAACTACCTGGAGGGCATCGGCGTGGAAACGATCCAGGCGGACCTGCTCGACGAAGCGGACCTGGCCCGCCTGCCGGACGCACCGAACATACTGTTTCTCGCGGGATTCAAGTTCGGCGCCTCGGGCAACACGCCGATGACCTGGGCCATGAATACCTGGCTGCCTGGCCGGATCTTGCAGCGCTATGCCGGTTCGCGCGTGATCTATGTCAGTTCCGGCAACGTGTACGCCTACACGCCGGTGGAGCACCGCGGCGCGGACGAGGAGGGGGAGATCGGACCGGTGGGCGAGTATGCCCAGTCCCGCCTTGGCGGAGAACGCATCGCCGAACACCTCTGCCTCGAATTGGGCACGCCGCTGCTCATCGTCCGCCTGTTCTACGCGACGGAGCTTCGATACGGCATCCTGCATGATCTGGGCCGAATGATCCGGGAAGACCGTCCGATCAATCTCGCCATGGGACATGTGAACCAGATCTGGCAGGGAGATGCCAATGCCTACCTCGCGCGCATGTTTCGCCTCTGCAGCAGTCCGCCTACGACGCTGAACATGACGGGCCCGGATGTGCTCTCCGTGAGGGAACTGGCTGGCGTGCTAGGCCGAATCCTGAATCGAACGCCGCGATTCGAGGGCAAGGAAAACAAGACCGCCCTGCTGGGCAACGCCGGCAGATTGTTCGACAGGCTGGGCAGGCCGGGCACCTCCATGGAACAGATCGTGGACTGGGTAGCCCACTGGATCCGAATTGGGGGACGCAGCCTGGACAAGCCCACCGGGTATGCATCGCGAACGGGTCGGTTCTGACTGCGGGCAAGGACGACGGCAAGCAGGAAAACAGCGAGCAGGAGCAATCCAATGGCAGTTGCGATGCCCCCTTCAGTCCGGAAAGCCCTGCAACAAGGGGTCGTTATACCGGCACACCCGCTTGCGGTTACGTCGGCGCGGCGCCTGGATGAAAGACGGCAAAGGGCGCTGTCCCGCTACTACATCGCGGCCGGAGCCGGCGGTCTCGCCGTGGGCGTCCATACAACCCAGTTCGAGATCCGGGATGCCGGGTTCGGATTGTACGAACCGGTACTTCGGCTGGCGGGCGAGGTCATGGACGAGGAAGCGCCGTCGGATTTCATCCGGATCGCCGGTATCTGTGGACGGACGGGGCAGGCGATCAGGGAAGCGGAAACCGCCAGGTCGCTGGGCTACCATGCCGGCCTGCTCAGCCTGACGGCCATGAAGGGCGCCTCCGACGATGAACTCATCGACCACTGCCGGACCGTCGCGGACGCCATCCCGGTTATGGGGTTCTATCTGCAGCCCGCCATCGGCGGGCTCCTGCTCGGCTACGAATTCTGGCGACGGTTTGTCGTGCTGGAAGGCGTCGTAGCCATCAAGATCGCGGCGTTCAACCGATACCACACGCTGGACGTCATACGCGCACTGGCGGAGTCCGAACGGCATGAAGACATCGCGCTCTACACCGGCAATGACGACAACATCGTCATGGATCTCCTCACGGAGCACACGTTTCAGTGCGGCGATACGCGCAGGTCCCTTCGTTTCAAAGGCGGACTGCTGGGCCACTGGGCGGTGTGGACGAAAGCGGCGGTGGCGCTGCTTCAGGCGTGCCACGCCGCATCGGGCGCCGGAGCGCCCGTCCCCCGGAGTCTGCTGACCCGCGCGATCGAAGTCACGGACTGCAACGCGGCCATCTTCGATCCGGCCCACGGATTCGCCGGCTGTATCCCGGGAATCCACGAGGTGCTGCGCCGCCAGGGCCTGCTGGACGGCACCTGGTGTCTCAACCCGGAGGAAACCCTTTCGCCGGGACAATCCGGGGAAATCGACCGGGTGTACCGCGCCTACACCCACTTGAACGACGATCAGTTCGTCGCGGAACATCTGCACGAGTGGCTGAGATGACCCTTGTCCGCGGGAAGCGATCGCCTCCCGCGGGAAACGGAGCGGAACATGAAGATAACCCGGGTGGAGGCCATCCCCGTTGAAGTGCCGCTGAAACAGGGCATGACCACGAAAACCGCCCACGGAGAGCACATCGTCTCCCCCTACGTCGTGTTGCGGATACGCACGGACGAGGGCCTCGCGGGCCTGGGCGAAGCGACGGTGGCGCCTCGTTGGAGCGGGGAAACGTCCGCCTCCTGCAGGGCCGCCATCCGCGATCTGGTGGAACCCGCTCTGCGAGGCGAGGATCCTGCGGACATCAACCGGCTTTGCGGGATCATGGACCAGGTCGTCAAGCGCAATCCCTTCACCAAAGCCGGCGTGGAGATGGCGCTGTGGGACCTCGCAGGCAAACGCGCGGGCAAACCGCTTTACCAGCTGCTGGGGGGAAAGGTCCGCCAGGAGATTCCCATGAAGATGGTCGTGGGCGCCTTCGACGTGGCGACCTCCGTCTCCCTGGCGGAACAGTTTCTGCAGTGGGGCGTGCATTGTCTCAAGGTCAAAGTGGGGCTGGACGCGGAGGAGGATTTCGAACGCGTGCGTGCCATTCGCGCGCTGGCAGGACCCGATATACGGATCGGAATCGACGCGAACTGCGGCTGGCCGCCGGCCGTTGCCCGCCGCATGCTCCGTCGGCTTGAACCACTGGACCTCCTCTTTGCCGAACAGCCGTCGGCGCCGGAATTCGACGATGAAGCGGCGCTGATACGGATGGGCACGAGCATTCCCATTATGGCGGACGAAAGCGTCTTTACCCTCCACGACGCGATGCAGACGGCTCTGCGCCGTTCCGCGGACATCATCAGCGTCTATCCCGGAAAAAACGGCGGCATCGGACAAACGATCGGTATTGCCCATGTCGCGGCGGCGGCGGGCCTGCGCTGCCACATGGGAAGCAATCTGGAGCTAGGGATCGCGACGGCGGCCATGCTGCATGTGGCGGCAAGCGTCGAGGCCATCGACAGCGAGGCCTACCCCGGCGATCTGCTCGGTCCGCTGTACCACGAAGGAGACCTGATCGAGGAGACGCTGGAACTGGGGCCGGTCCACGCACGGGTACCCGATGGTCCGGGTCTCGGCGTCACGCTTGACGAGGAGCAGGTCAAACGGTGGAAGGATGAGTCGGCGGGGTGACCCGCGGCACAACGGCATGACAGGAGCGCAAGCCACGGCATGACCGGCGGCGCACGCGTAAAAAGTACAATCGTAAAGTACAATCGTACTGTGCGCAAACGGCACAGGACCTGCGGCAAACCCAACGTTTGTTCACAGAAAGGAACACAATGACCGGCGAGAAGACATACAGAGCCTGCGTGGTGGGCTTGAGCGGGATCGGGGCGGGGCGGCCCCTCGAAGATGGCGCACACGGACTGGGCGCGGAAATGCCTCATTGCCACGTGCCGGCCTATGCGCACCTGCCCTTTACGGAGGTAGTCGGCCTATGCGATCTGAAGGAGGATCTGCTCCATGACGCCCTCGGGGACTGGTCCGGGACCTTTGCCGGCCTACAGGGTTTTACGGATTACAGGGAGATGCTCGAAACCTGCAAACCCGACATCCTGAGTGTGGTCACCTCGGACCACCGGCACGCGGACATCGTCGTGGATGCGGTAGCCGCGGGAGTCCGGGGCATCTATTGCGAAAAGCCCATCGCTACCGCGCTTGCGGATGCCGACCGGATGATCGCGGCGGTGGAAAACGGCGGCGTTGCCATGACCATCAATCACACCCGTCGCTGGGTGCCGACGTACCGCGAAGTGAAAAAGTACCTTGAGGAAGGCGCGATCGGCGAGTTGAGACGCATCACGGTCAACTTCGGCGGTCCCCGGGCCATCCTGTTCCGAAACGGCACCCACATGATCGACATGATCTGCTATCTTGCCGGATCCGAGCCCGCCTGGGTTTTTTCCGAACTCGACGAAGGATACGAGCACTACTGGCCCTATCAGGGCGACGGCGGCCGGAACGCGGATCTGGAACCGGGCTGTTCCGGCTTCATCCATTTCAAGAATGGCGTGCGCGCCTTCTACAACGGCTCCAAGGGTATGGCCTGTCGCGGTGGATACCAGCTGGACGGCACGGAGGGCTGGATGTTCGTACATGAGGACTATTACGAGATTGATACCGGAAACGGCATTCAGACGGTTGCGCCCAAGGGTCCGACCCGGTACAACTCCGCGGCGGCCGTCCAGGACCTGGTGCAGGTCATGGAAAACGGCGGCGAAACCGTTTCTCCGCCGCGGGCGGCCCGGAATACCCTGGAGATCATCCTGGGGTTTCTCGCGTCGCAGAAGAACGGCAACGTACGGATCGATTTTCCGCTCGACGAGCATACGGTGTAATCCGGCATGAGCGTTCGCATCGCCATCGATACGGGCGGCACGTTTACCGATCTGGTGCTGTCCGACCCCGGTACGGGCCGCGTGGCATACCACAAGGTGCCGAGCACGCCGGCCGATCCGAGCAAAGCGCTGGTGGAAGGGGTCCGCGGTATCCTGGCGCAGGCCGGCTACGCCAGTGCGGATATCAGGTTCCTTGTACACGGCACCACGGTAGCAACCAATACCATCCTGCAACGAACGGGCGCCCGCACCGCCTTTATCACCACCGAAGGGTTCCGGGACGTGCTCCACATTCAGCGACAGGACCGGCCCCATCTGTACAACATGCGCATTCGTCGAACCCCCGCCCTGGTGCCCCGCTCCCTGCGCTACGAGCTGCCGGAACGGATCCTGCATGACGGATCGGAAGCCCTGCCCATCGACCGCGGGCGGCTGGCCAAACTGATCGGAGCCATCGGGCACGAGGACATTGAGGCCATCGGCGTCGGATTGCTTCACAGCCATACCGATCCCGCGCATGAACAGATGGTCGGCAAGGTCCTGCAGGAAGCGCTGCCGGACGTCACGGTCTGCCTCTCCTCCGACATGAGCCGAGAAGAGGGCGAATACGAGCGGTTCAGCACCTGTGCCATGAATGCCTACGTGCAACCCGTCATGACCCGCTACCTGAAACGGGTGAACGACGCCCTCTCGGATGCGACCATCGAGGCGCCGCTGTACGTCATGAAATCCAACGGGGGCGTCACGTCGGCCGAACACGCGGCCGATCACTGCGTGCATACGATCCTGTCGGGACCCGCAGGCGGCGTGGTCGCCGGAGCGGAAATCGGCAGGCGGCTCGGAAGGCCGAACATGATTACCGCCGACATGGGCGGCACCAGTTTCGATGTGGCGATGATACACGAGGGAACCATTGCCTTCGCGAAGAACGCGGAGATCGACGGGCTTGCCCTGAAGGCGCCCATGATGGACATTCACACGATCGGCGCGGGAGGCGGAAGCATCGCCTGGATCGACTCCGGCGGGGCCCTCCGGGTGGGTCCGCAGTCCGCGGGCGCCGTACCGGGTCCCGCCTGTTACCGGACCGGCGGAACCGAACCTACGGTAACGGACGCCAACCTCGTGCTGGGTAGACTTTCCAGCGACAGCCTCCTGGGCGGCGCCATCACCCTGGATCCCTCGGCGGCAAGGCAGGTAGTCGAGGAGAAAATAGCGGTGCGGCTGGGGTGCTCGGCGGAGGAAGCCGCCGAAGGCATTGTCCGGGTAGTCAACGCTTCCATGACGGCGGCCATCAGAAAACTCACGGTGGAACAGGGGTACGATCCGCGTCGGTTCACGCTGGTGCCTTTCGGTGGCGCCGGGCCGCTCCACGGCGCAGAGCTTGCCCGGGAACTGGGCATACGCGACGTGGTGGTCCCGCTCGCCCCCGGAGTCGCTTCCGCGGAGGGGCTCGTTTTTTCCAACTTGCGTTCGGACCGGATCCAGACGCATGTGGAACGGCTGGATCTACTGGAATCTGCGCAACTGGAGCGTATGCTTGAGGACCTGACGAAACGCGCAATCGGCGACCTGACCGCATCGTCGAACGGAAGCGAACCGGTCGTCAGCCGGCGCGCGGGCTTGCGGTATGCCGGACAGGGCTTCGACTTGCCGATCGACCTGCCTGCCGGTCCCGTCGACCTGCCTGCCCTCGAATCCGCCTTTCACACCGAACACGAAAGGCAATACGGCTTCTCGCGGCGTGATCAGCGCGTGCAGCTGGTCAACGTCTGGGTAGCCGCGGAATTGACGATTTCGGATGGCCAGCGCATGCCCGCGGTCCAAGCCGCATCGGATCAAGCCGGTCCGCATTGCACGCGGCGGGTCTACCTCGCCGGGAACTGGTTCGACACGGCCGTCTACCGCCGTACCGATTTGCGGGCCGGACAGCAAATCCACGGTCCCGCCCTCATCGAACAACTCGATTCCACGACGCTGATCGGCCCCGCGGAACGGGCCTGCGTGGATGACTGGGAACAAATCGTCATTACCGGTCAGGACAAGGCATGAAAACCGATCCCATCACCCTGGAACTGATGCGAAACCGCTGGGCGGGTATCGCCGAAGAAATGTGCGCTGCGCTGATCCGGGTCAGCTACTCCACCAATATCAAGGACCGCCGGGATTGCTCCGCGGCCATCGTCCAGCCCTCCGGGGAGATTCTCGCCCAGGCCGAATCGGGCGTGCCCCTGCACCTCGGCGTGATGCCCGGTGTGGTGAGATCCGTCCTGGAAGCCTACCCCGTGTCGTCCATGCGGGAAGGGGATGTGTACATCACGAACCTGCCCTATCCGGAAGGACCGGGACATCTGCCGGATGTTTCCCTGGTCTCCGGCATTTTTCACGAGGGCCGCGTCGTCGCGCTGGCGGCATCCACCGCGCACCACGTGGACATGGGCGGATTCGCGCCCGGCAGCATGCCCTTCGGCGTCACGGAGATCTACCAAGAGGGCCTGCAGATTCCACCGCTCCCCATATTCAAGAGGGGCGAACTCAACGAAGAGATCTACAAGCTGATCAACCAGAACGTGCGGACGCAGTACGAAGTGCTGGGCGACCTGATGGCCCAGTACGCCTGCGCCCGGATCGGTCAGCAGCGTGTGAGCGATCTCATGGCAAGGGAAACTCCGGAAGAAGTCATCCGATACATGGACGAAATCCAGCGCTACGCCGAACGCCGGATGCGGGCGGGCATCCGGGCGCTGTCCGATGGGGAGTATATCTTCGAGGACTATCTCGACGACGACGGCGTCACCGATAGACCGGTGAGGATCGCGGTGGCCCTGACCATATCCGGGGACGAGCTTCGCGCGGACTTCTCCGGTTGCAGCGACCAGGTCCTGGGTCCGCTCAACGCGCGGCTGCCCGCGGCCGCTTCCTGCATCAGCTACGTGTGCAAGGCGGTGATCGATCCGGACCTGCCCGCCTGTGCCGGGGCGTACAGACCCCTTGAAATCCATGCTCCCGAGGGATCCATTCTGCAGGCCACGTACCCGGCTGCCATCGGCAATGCGAACATCCTGACGGATCAGCGCGTTGTGGACGTGCTGATGGGCGCCTTGTATCAGGCCGCGCCGGACCGGGTATGCGCGGCCTGCAGCGGAGAAATGAACCTGGTCAATGTCGGGGGCGTCGATCCGGCTACGGGGGCGTACTACAATTACGTGGAAACGTATGCGGGCGGCCAGGGCGCCATGTGCGATCTGGACGGCGAAGACGGCGTGCATACCCACCTCACCAACACCCGGAACGCCCCGGTCGAAATCATGGAACGCACCTATCCGCTGCGGGTCGAACGATACGGACTGATTCCGAACACCGAGGGGCCGGGCCGCCAGCGCGGAGGCTGCGGGATGATGCGGGAATTGAAGTGCCTGGGTGAACGCACCGTCATCACGCTGGGTTCGGACCGCCGAAGATTCACGCCCTGGGGTCTCGAAGGCGGCCGGAACGCAGCGGGCGCCCACTGCTACGTTCTCGACACGACAGGGCAGGTCAGGGAAATCCCCACGAAGACGCATACCGAACTGTATGAGAACGATGTCCTGCGGATCGAGACTCCGGGAGGCGGCGGCTGGGGAGATCCGGCGGAGCGGGACGGGACGAAGGTGCGGGAGGACGTCCGGAGCGGACTCGTAAGCCCGGAAAGGGCGCGCACGCACTACGGCTTCCCGATGGCAAACAACCCCGGTGTTTCAGCAGAGGCGGGACCGGAACGTGCACACTGATGAGCAGACCGGCAGATCCGGGGCCGAGACCACCCGTGAACAGGCGGAATCGGTCGTCCGTTCAGCCCTTCCTCCCTTCCCCGAAGGCTGGTATCTGGTCACTACCCGCGAGATCCTGGCCAAGAAGAAGCTGATCGCGAAGACGTGGATGGGCGAGCAGATCGTGGCCTGGTGCGATGAAGCGGGTCGCGTCTGCGTGGCCGACTCGCTCTGCCCGCACCTGGGATCCGCCCTGGGTCCGGAAGTCGGCGGGCGGGTTTCCGATGGCCGGCTCGTGTGTCCGTTTCACGGGTTCGAGTTCGACACGGGCGGCCAGTGCGTTGCCACACCCAATGCACCGGCGCCGAAGGCCGCCAGACTCTCGGTGTACGAGACCCGGGAGATCTTCGGTCTGGTGTTCGCCTGGTACGGAATCGGCGGGCGACCTCCGCAATGGCACTTGCCGGACGACCCGTCCAACGGCGCAGCGTGGGGCGAACTGCGGTTCAGGACCCTACGGTTTCGCGGCCATCCCCAGGAAACCGGGGAAAACTCGGTGGATATCGGTCATCTGCGTTACGTGCACGGCTATCACAGCGTGAACCCGGTCGGCTCGCTCACCGTGGAAGGCGCCTATCTGCGGAGTTGCTTCGACTTCAAACGCGTGCGCAGGATCCTGGGAGTAAAGGATCTCATGTACGATGTTTCGGCCGTCGCGCATATCCACGGGCTGGGTTACTCCTTCGTGGAAATCCACGAGAAATCCATCGACATGCACGCGAGAATGTGGGTACTCCCCACCCCCGTGGACGGCACTTTTCTCGACTTGGTTCTGGTCAGTCAGTTGCGAGAAATACGAAAACCCCGAAGGTTCATCTCGGGGCTGGGATTCCTGCCGATGAGATTTCGCAACAGACTCATGAATCAGATTATGGTCTCAAATCAAAAGAAGGATGTGCTGCAGGATGTGGTGATCTGGGAAAAAAAACAATTCAGTTCGCCGCCCCGTCTCAGCAAGGCCGACGGACCTATAGGAGCCTACCGGAGGTACTGTCGGCAATTCTATCCGGACGCCCCTTCTTCCAGCTCCGCCAGCGCTTCCTGCACGTCCCGCAGGACAAGTTCCTCGTAGGCATCCCGAGCCGGTAATGCGGCCACTCTCGTCAGCAATCCCGCAGCCCGCGCCCGGCCGTCCTCGCGGTCAAGGTAGGGAAGCCTCATCGCATATTCCATCAATACGACGATTGATTCCGGGGCGAGTTCCAGCGCCCGCTCAAAATGAAAGACGGCCCGTTCCCGTTTTGCCTTGTACATGAACCGGGCAATGCGCCCGGCCTTGGCGATGTCGGCGTGCCAGCCCCCGATGGCTGCATGCACGTCGGCGGAATCCGGACGGATGGCAAGTGCCGCTTCGAGCAGATCGCGCGTCCTGCCCCCCAGTCCTTTTCGGAGCGCCGTCAGCATACCGACCCCCTGGCCATACCGGCCCAGCGCGTGCGCAAGCTGGTAGTAGGCTTCGTGATTGGTCGAATCGGCGCGCACCGCCTCCTCTCCAAGTTTTATGGCGCGTTCCAAGACATCATTTCGCTCGTCCTCGTTCGCGACGTAATGACCATAGACTGTAAGCGACTGCGTCGCGAGCGCATAGGCGCCGGAGGTCCCGACGGCTTCCCCCATTTCCGCCGCCTCCAGAAAGCGGCCTTCCACGAAAGCCGCCCGCACTTCGTCGATCGTCTGCGCATTTGTGCGCGTCGCCAGGAGTACGATGCCCCCGATCGCCGCGAACCATATGAAACAGGTAAGGATCATTGGAACCGTCCTGTTGCATTCGTCCCTGTTGCATTCGCCGCCCGATGGAACTTCCTAAAAATAACCGATGCGCAGCCGTTTCACAAGCACTCGTTTCCCGATCCGTCCATAGACCGGACCTGGCAGCCCGGACGACGCATGGCCGGGTTCCGGCGACGAGGACAGACGGCTGTTGACAAACGCACAAGCATCCGGTAACATGCGCACTGTCTCCAAATACGGCCACATCCGGTGCATTCCTCCATGTACGAGATCTCTTGAGTCAGCCGATCCTCACGCTTAACGAGCTCGCATTTACCTACCGGGACGCTCCGGAACCGGCGCTCGACCAGATCAGCTACCGTCATCGGCGGGGAGAATTTACCGTCATTCTCGGCGAGACCGGCGCGGGCAAGTCCACGCTCTGCCGCTGTCTGAACGGGCTTATTCCTTTCTTTATCAAGGGTAGTCTGGAAGGCACCTTGCGCGTAGCCGGCAACCAGGCCTCCAACCCTGAGCACGTTTACGAACTGGCCCGCATCGTCGGGCTGGTGTTCCAGGACTTCGAGGCGCAGCTGTTCTCCACCAACGTGGAGCTTGAAACCGCCTTCCCTCTTGAGAACTTTGCCGTGGACCGGAACCAGATGCGGACCCGGGTCGAAAACGCGCTGCACCGCGTCGGACTCGTCGGCTTCGAAAAGCGCGATCCCGCCAGTCTGTCCGGAGGTGAAAAACAGCGCCTGGCCATCGCATCCGTACTCGCGGGCCAACCGGCGCTGGTCGTGATGGACGAACCGACCACCGATCTGGACCCGGTCGGCAAGAGAGACATTTTCCACCTTGCGCAGGTCCTCCGGAACGAGATCGAAGGGATCATCCTGGTCGAGCACGAGACCGAGCACGTCCTGACCGCAGACCGGATTCTGCTGATGCACGAAGGACGGATCGTACGGGAGGGGCCGCCCGCCGAGCTGCTCTCCGACCCGCTGTACATGGAACGACACGGCGTCAGGCCACTCCAGACCACCGTACTGCTTTCCGCGCTGGGACTCGATACCGATGCGTTGACCATTCCGCAGGCGGCAGACCGCATCCGTTCGGCCGGATGGCGGGTAAAGGAGTCGGTTCAGGCGAGTTTGTTCGCCCGGGCGGACCGGGAGGAACAGGCAAACCGGGCGAATCGGGAAAGCCAGGCAGGCCGGGCGGACCGGAAGGAGCAGGCAAGCCGGGCAAACCGGGCGAGTCAGGCAGGAGCAAAAGATCCGGAGGTCGGCCAGCCCCTCATCCGGTTCAGCGACCTGGTGTTCGAATATGAAGGGGCGAAACCCGCCGTGGACGGGGTTTCCCTGGAAATCATGGCGGGCGAATTCGTCGCCCTGGTCGGCCAGAACGGCTGCGGCAAGACGACGCTCGCCAAACATCTCAACGGACTGCATCTTCCGACAAAGGGAGAAGTCAGCATCCTGGGGAAATCCACTTCCGACTGGACCCTGCGTGAACTGGGACGTCGCGTTGGCTACGTCTTCCAGAACCCGGATCACCAGATCTTCGCCAATACCGTGCTGGATGAAGTCGCCTTCGGCGCGCGCAACTACGGTCTACCCGAAGAAACGGTCCAGCGGAAGGTGAAAGCGTCCCTGGCCGAAACCGGACTTGCCGGGCGCGAACTGGAAGACCCCTTCAATTTGACCCGTGGCGAAAGACAGCAACTGGCCGTGGCGTCGGTCCTGGCCACGGACCCCGAAATCCTGGTCCTGGACGAACCGACGACCGGGCTGGACTATCCCGGCCAGATCGCCATCCTGAATCTGATCCGGCAACTCAACGCGTCGGGAAGGACCGTGGTCATGATCACCCATGCCATGTGGGTCGTTTCAGAATATGCCGACCGCTGCGTCATCATGTCCGACGGGCGCGTCGTCCGGGACGGCGACGTCCGGTCGTGTTTCAGCGATCCCGCGTTGCTGGAGTCGCTGTACCTGCAAGCGCCCGAGGCCGTGCGCCTGGGGTACGAATTCGGACTCGTGGTACGTTCAGTCCAGGAGATTGTCGCCTGCCTGGAACGGCCCGATGAATAACCCCTGACCGCCCATGGTACTCTACATTCCGGCTGACACCCTGCTGCATCGGCTCCATCCCGCGACGAAAATCGTGGGATTGATCCTGCTGCTGATCCTCACGGTTGCGTTTCAGTCGCCCTGGTACCAGTTGATCATCCTTTCGGGGGCGCTGCTCCTGGCCCGTTCGGCCGGGGCGTTCCGAAACCTCCGGCGCATCCTCCCCCTGATGATCACCGTGCTGGTGTTCAGCGTCGTTTCGTGGTCGCTGTTCAAGCGCGTCGGGGAACCCTTCTGGTCCCTTGGTCCCTTCACCCTGTCCGCGGCTTCCATGGAATTCGGGCTCGCCATGGGTTTCCGGCTCGAGGCCATGCTGGTTTCCGGCATGATCTTCGCAACCTGCACGAAAGTGGAGGAGTTCGCCTACGGACTGAGGGCGGTCGGACTCCCCTTTGCGGTGAGCTTCGCGCTCTCGCTTGCCTTTCGACTCGTCCCGCTGTTTTTTGTCCGAATCGCCATGGTTGTCCAGGCGCAGCAGGCACGAGGCCTGGATCTCCAGAGCGGCAATGTGCTGCAACGCGCCCGCAAGTACGTTCCGCTGCTTGTGCCCATCTTCGTGTACGCGATCCGGGATACCGACCTGCTCTCCATGGCACTCGAATCCAAGGGTTTCGGCATGCGGGCCAGGAGAACGGAATTCCTTGCCTTTCCCTTCGTCTGGCGCGACTATGCGGTACTGGGTTTGCTGCTGATCCTGAACCTGGCGGGATGGCTTTTGCCTATCCTGTGAACGATTCATTGCAAGGACCCGGCGGAACCGGCGGAACCGGCACAACGGAAGCAGGGATACGGCGGACCTCACCGGAGGAAGGGCATTTCATGAACAGGCGATACCGGGCGGGCGTGATCGGGCGCACCGGCAAAGGCAACTATGGCCACGGGCTCGATACGGTTTATCGCGAAATGGATGAAGTGGACATCATTGCCGTGGCCGACGACGACCCGGACGGCCTGCGGGAAGCCGGCGTACGCCTCGGCGTGCAGAATCTGTACACGGACTACAGGGAGATGCTGCGAAACGAATGGTTCGATATAGTCAGCATCTGCCCCCGGTGGCTGGACCAGCACGCCGCGATGACGCTGGCCGTTGCGGAAGCGGGCGCCTGCGTCTTCCTTGAAAAACCCATAGCCCGCACGCTTTCCGAGGCCGACGCCATGATAGAAGCCTGCGAGAAGGCCGGGGTCATGATGGGTATAGCGCATCAGGGCCGCATGCATGCCGCCGCGTCGCATGCGCGCCGACTGCTGGCCGAGGGGGCGATCGGGGACATACTCCACGTCCGAATGAACGGCAAGGAAGACCGCCGGGGAGGCGGCGAGGACCTCATGGTGCTGGGTACGCACCTCTTCGACATGCTTCGGTTCCTCCTGGGCAGGAATCCAGCCTGGGTACAGGCGTCGGTTACCATGGACGGCGGGCGACCCGCGACGCTGGAAGACGCCGTGGAGGGCCCGGAGGAACTGGGGCCCATCGCGGGCGATGCGATATACGCGATGTACGGATTCGGCCATGGCGTGACGGCCACCTTCGAAACGCGGCGCAACCAGTCGGACCATCCCCACCGGTACGGTATGTGGATTTTTGGGTCGGACGGGATCATGACCGTCCACACGGCATCCCAGCAGATCCGGATTCACGAATCGCCGATCTGGCATCCGGACGACGATGCGACTGTCCGCGACGTCACCGCGGAAGCCCTCGAACTGGACCGCGACAGCCAGCCCGCCATGAATCGGCTGCAGAACGCGGCCAACGCCGCCATCATCCGGGACGTTTTCCAGGCGGCACGAAATGGCCGCCGACCGGTGAACAGCGGCTACGATGGCCGCTGGGCGCTGGAAATGATCCACGGCGTCTATGCCGCCCACCTGGCGGCAAGCCGCATCGCCCTGCCGCTGGAAAACCGGAACCATCCCCTGCTGCCGAATCTGATCTAGACCGGCGTCAATCGCGCCGTACATCACCTGACACGGATGATCCCGTGGACACGAATTCCCGCATTCCGACGACGCCAATCGCATCCCAAGCTCTGAAGACGCCAACTACAGGCGCCAGCTGCCGGGATACCCTGGGACGCATAGGTCTGCCCGAACCGGTCTCCTCGCTCGCGGGGCGCAACTGGGACGTGATCGTCGTGGGCGCCGGCCACAACGGGCTGACCTGCGCGGCCTACCTGGCCCGGGCGGGCAAACGCGTGCTGGCCCTGGAAGCCCGTGAACGCGTGGGCGGCGCCTGCACGCTGGAAGAGACCTGGCCGGGATACCGCGTCTCGCCCTGCGCCTATCTGGCCGGCCTGCTCCACCCTCTCGTGATCGAAGAACTGGACTTTCGACGCTACGGCTATCGGTGGACGCCGGCGGAAGCCGGCATGTTCGTACCCTTCGAGGACGGGTCGAGCGTGCAGTTGTGGGAGGACGCCGACCGGTGCCGGGAAGAGATACAGCGCCTGTCGCCCCGGGACGTGGGCGGTTTTGACGCCATGTACGCGCCCATGAAGCGCATTCGCGAGGCGCTTCGTCCACCCGGCGAAGACGATCTTTGGATCGGGAGGGCGCCAGACCGGGATCAGATCGAAGCGCGGCTCGGGGGCGACCGGGAAGCCATCGACCTGCTCTTCGAATGGTCCATGGCGGAGTACGTCGAACGGTATCTGGAAGATGAACGGCTGCGCATGGCCCTTCTGGGCCAGGGCGTGATCGGGACGAACGCCAGCCCCTATGCGCGCGGCACCGCTTCCATTCACGTCTTTCACTCCTCGGGGACCATGGCGGGCATGCCCGGCATGTGGGGTTACGTCGAGGGCGGCATGGGGACGGTTTCCTTCATTTTGTGCGATATAGCCCGGGATGCGGGCGCGGTCGTGGCGGCGGGCGTTCCGGTGGCGCGTATCGTACCGGACGAGGGGGTGGAACTCGAAGGCGGCGAGCGCATCAGGGCACCCGTCGTCGTATCGAACGCCGATCCCCGGGCTACGCTGCGACTCCTTGGCGACCAGGCAGATGACGCGTGGAAAGCGCGTGTGGAATCGATTCCCCAGACCGGGGCGACGGTCAAGATCAACGTGGCGCTGTCCGAATTGCCGAATTTCACCAGTCGTCCGGGTACGGACGAGGACCATCACCGCGGACAGGTCAACATCCCGATTACCGCGCGGCAGTGGCATGCGTTTCACACCATGGCGGGCGCCGGGTTGCTGCCTCCGCGTCTCTGGGAAGAGCTGTACTTTCATACCGCGCACGACGGCAGCGTCGCGCCGCCCGGCCGCCACACCATGAGCATCTTCGCCCAGTTCGTTCCCTACGCGTTCGCCGAGGGGGATTGGGACACCCGGCGGGACGAAGTGGGGCGGCTCGCACTGGCATCCCTCGGTCGCTTCTGCAGCAACATCCCGGAAGCCGTTCTGCACATGGAGGTCATGGGTCCCCCGGATATAGCGCGGGAAGTGGGCTTGACCGGCGGACACATCTTCCAGGGCGAAATGCTTCCCGCCTACATGTGGGACAATCGGCTTGAGGCGCGCACGCCCATGCCCGGTGTGTACCTCTGCGGGGCATGCACGCATCCCGGAGGCAGTGTGATCGCCATCAACGGGCGCAATGCGGCCATGGAAGTACTCGGCATGTACGGGGATCGGGACTAGACGCGCGGGCCGCACCTGCCGCACGGCCGGGGTCGCCGGCTGCTTGCCAGCGACCGTGCCACGCGCAAACCCGGGCTGTCAATAGGCCTGGGCGTAGGCAACCCTTTCGTGCGATGCGTTTCCGCAGTAGGCGCAAGCGCCGTCTTCCGGGTCCCAGTGCATGGGCACGCACCGGATCGTATTCCGGGTCTCATCCTTGATCGCGGCCTCGCAGACCGGATCACCACACCAGTGCGCGTGGATGAATCCGCCGTCGCCGTCCGCCGCGGCCATGAAAGTTTCCCGGTCCTGTACCGCGCGGGAATGCGCTTCGCGGAAAGCCAGGGCCCGCTGAAACATGTCCCGCTGCACGGTTTCCAGCCGATCTTCGACGTGCGCGCCCAGGGACGCGAGGGGTACGGCCTGCTTCTCCCCCGTGTCTCTGCGTACGGTCATGGCCTGGCCGGACGCGAGGTCTCGGGGGCCGAGTTCCACGCGAAGCGGCACGCCCTTCGTTTCCCACTCGGTAAACTTCCAACCCAAACCGAACTGTTCGCGGTCGTCAACCTTGACCCGGACGCCGTCCAGCGATTCGAGCAGCCGGTCGACGGCTTCCCGGACGGCCGCCTGTTCCCCGTCGGATTTCGCGATGGGAATGACGACGACCTGATGCGGCGCCAGGCGGGGCGGCAGTACCAGCCCCCGGTCATCGCCGTGGGCCATGATGATCGCGCCCACGGTACGGGTGCTCATGCCCCAACTCGTCTGGAACACATGCTCCCGCGACCCGTCCCGCGTCTGGAAATCGATATTGAAGGCCTTGGAAAAGTTCTGCCCCAGGTTGTGCGAAGTGCCCATCTGAAGCGCCTTGCCGTCCTTCATCATGCCCTCTATGGCATACGTCTGCAGCGCGCCGGGGAACTTCTCGGCGTCGGTTTTCGGACCATACAGCACCGGAATGGCCATGTAGTCCTCCGCGAAGGTGCGGTAGACGTCCAGCATGCGCAGCGTTTCCTCTTGCGCCTCCTCCGCGGTCGCATGGGCCGTGTGTCCCTCTTGCCACAGGAATTCCGTGGTACGCAGGAAGGCCCTGGGACGCAACTCCCACCGGAAGACGTTGGCCCACTGGTTGATGAGCAGGGGCAGGTCCCGATAGGACTGGATCCACTTGGCGTACATGTCGGCGATCACGGTTTCCGAAGTCGGCCGGACCATCAGGTGCTCTTCCAGCTTGCGACCTCCGCCGTGCGTCACCACCGCGCACTCGGGTGAAAAGCCCTCCACGTGTTCGGCCTCTTTTTGCAGGAAGCTCTCGGGGATCAGCAGAGGAAAATAGGCGTTCACGTGCCCGGTGGCCTTGAACATGCGGTCCAGTTCGGCAACCATGTTCTCCCACAACGCAAAGCCGTAGGGCCGGATGACCATGCAGCCGCGCGTCGGCGCGTTGTCCGCCAGTTCGGCTTTCGCGATCACTTCATTGTACCAGGCGGAGAAGTCCGCCGTCTGCGACGTCAACCCTTTTGCCATGTCTTGCTCTCCAACTTGCCGCGTCATCGTCCCTTCTGCGGAACTACGACGCGGATTCCACCTTTTCCCCGGGTGCCATGGCGAGATAGAACCGGCCGACTTCCACTTCGAACCGGTCGCCTTTCTCGTCCTGCATTTCGTATTCGCCTTCCATGGTGCCCCACTCGGTGTCGAGCGGGCAGAGACTCTGGTATTCATGGCTTTCGCCGGGTTCGAGTTCCGGCTGCAGCCCCACGACGCCGGGCCCGCGCACCTCGCTGCGCTTCCCGTCGGCATCGATGATGATCCAGTGCCGGTTGATCAGTTTCACCCAGCGTTCGCCGCCGTTGGTGATGACGATTCGGTAGCCGAATACGAACTGTTCCCGGCCGGGATCGGAATGTTCGGACAGGTAACGCGGGAACACCTGAACCCTTATGCCGTGGGTGACCGTGTCGGAATTCAATGTCGGGGGCATCGTCTCGCTCCGGCGGATAACAGACCCATGAATCGAACACGGTAAGATAAGTGTACAGGGTCCGATTTCCAAGTAAAACCTGAAGCGGAACCGATACCGGCATTCAGGAAAGCTCCATCAACCGGTCGACTTTTTTCTCGATCCTTCCGACCGTCTCCTTCAAGGCGTTCACGCCATCAACCCATTTGCCAGC
Organism: bacterium; assembly: GCA_965200485.1. Taxonomy (GTDB): domain Bacteria; phylum JAAXHH01; class JAAXHH01; order JAAXHH01; family JAAXHH01; genus JAAXHH01. The sequence goes on along the minus strand of CBDAUD010000002.1, from coordinate 222,284 downwards.
CTTGAACAAGGCCATCCCGGCTGTTACAACCAATCCCAAAAAGCCAATGACGCGGTGGCCAATCCGATGTAAACCATTGGATTGTTCCAGACGACACCCGGTTCCATAACAACCTCCTCTTTCCCATCATGATATTTTGGTCGATCATAACGATATGGTCGCGTATCGGGGTCGATTCTCGTATTTTTCTTTTCGTACGTTCCCTCCCGCACGTCGAACGAAGAGAAACAAGCTTGGCACCAACTTGCGATCAGTCCGTCGTAGATCAGCCGTTTGCCATCGGCAAAACCCCTTGACACAGGCAGGTTCCGCACGCAAGATGTTTCCGCGAAAAACTGCCGCGCACGCTGTGGTACGGCGTCCAGCCAAGGGCTGAACGGTGCTGGACCGCCCGCAGACCACGCTTTGAAACCAAGCAGACCACGCTTTAAGACCAAACTGGTATTCAAACCAAAGGAAGAGCAAATGCTGAAGTGCTTACGCGCACTGGTATTCGCAGCCGTAGTCGGCGGTCTCAGCCATTCGGCCCATGGACAGCTGAATCTATCGCTTGGCGTCGAGGGCGCCTACCCGTCCGGCGGCCTCGCCGACCTGGTCGAAGAAGATCTGGGGTACGGCGCCCATGCCGCGCTGACCTGGTGGTTGAACTACCGCTATCAGATCATTGCGTCGGGGGCTTATGTGACCTACGGCAGCGGGTTGTTCGACCTCCGTTCGCAGCTGGAGGACCTGGACGATCTGGACGAACTTCCCTACGAGGATCAGGATGACATCTCCGTCCGGGTCGAGGGGAACTATACCAGCATTCCCATCATGGCCGGCGTACGTTTCTATCCGCTCGAGAAGCTGTTCCTGCAGGGTTCCGCCGGCGTGGTCTACAAGCGAACGCTGCGGGAAGTCGGCCCCAACGAAACCACCACCCTGAACCCGGGTTACGTCACGAAAAGAGACCTGATCGTATCCCCGGCAATCGGCGTGCTGATGGGTCGATTCAGCCTCCAGGCCCAGTACAACCTGGCACAGGACGACTGGAAGTGGTTCAGCCTGGGCATATCGGCGATCTTCGGAAAAATGTAGTTGCTTCGCCCACGGTTCGTTTTGCGTTAGCCCACCTTAAAATCGCCAGACGAAATCGCCAGCATTGTTAAACCGAAATGCCCGTAAATAGTGAACCATCCGTCAACGAAGCGCTGGCGCGCGTCCTCTGGACATGGAAAAGCCACACGTCCCGGTGTGGGAACCCAGACGACTTGAAATACCCTTGACATGCAACACCCATTAGCAAGATTGTACAGTTCAAAAGCGACAGAGGAAGCCAATGAACAAATTCAAAGAAGCCAGAGACCGCGGCGGCAGATACCTGCTTGAACAGGTCCGCGAGGACGGCGGTTTCGGGGATCCGGAACTGGGCGTAACCGAGTACTACAAGGTCCCGGCCGCTTTCCTGTCCTGCGGCATGACCGCCACGGCAAGTCGCCTGCTGAACTGGATCAGGCGAAACGGCTTCCTGCCCGACGGCGATTTCGGACCCTGTCCCGCCGAGGCACAGGAAAGCTACTACTATACCTACCACAACGCCTGGGTCATCAAGGCGGCGCAACGCCTGGGCGCTTTCGACCTCGCCCAGCGCGGCATGGATTTTCTCCTCGAATATCGCGACCGGACCAGCGGGGGCTTCTACATGCATCCGCTGCGACGAAAATCCGATTCCGTCCAGGATCTCTGGGTCGTGGCCGGCTGCGGCCTGTGCGCGATTTATACGGGCCGGCAGGATGTCGCGAAGGGCGTCGGCAGATGGATGCGCTGGCTGATGGAAGCGCAGCCCGACTTTCCCGAAGCGCTCTGGACGGTCTACAGCCGTAAACGCGGCGTGATCACCGAGATACCCGAAGGCGACGAATTCAGATATGTCCTCACCGGAGACGAATCGCGGGACCAGTCCTTCTACCACCCCGGTATCGCGGCGGGATTCCTGTGCCGCCTGTACATGTTCACGGGCGAGGAGGAATGGCTCGATCTGGCGCGTAGGTACATGCTATTCTGCGATCACGTGGGGGACTACCACTTCCGGTTGCTTCGAGCCGGCAAGGTCGGATGGGCGGCGGCCATGCTGTACACGCTTACGGGCCAGGCAAAGTACCGCGAGATGGCCATCAGAGTCGGAGACAACCTCGTAGCAGCCCAGCGCGACGACGGGGCATGGGCCTGGCCGGAGCTGGGGATCACCGAACCGCACAACGACATCACCGCCGAGTTGGTGGTCTGGCTCGACGAGATCCATCAGGCGGTCGGCAGCGACTAGTGCACGCCTCCGGGATTCTCCCGCACCACAACGGCCCGGGTTTCGGGACTGTCCGCGGATAGTCGGCGAGAGACACCCGCTTTAAGCAACGCAATATCCCCCGGATGCAGGGACAGCACCTGATCTTCCACGATCAGCCGCACCAAGCCTTCCAACACCATCCAGTGCTCGTGCCGCACCAGTTCGGCCATTTCGTGGCTGTCGATGTCCGCTTGCCGCTGCAGCCTCCATTCGGAGATGGGACAGCGGGGCCCCGGATCCGGAATCGGACCGGTATTCAGCGCGCCCGACACAACGAAACCGGGCACGGTGGGCTCGGGCCGACCGTATGCTTCGACGGTCAGGTGCAGCGGCCTGCCGGCCCGTTCCAGCCGCGTCACGATGGCGTTGTTCTCGTAGGCCGTGAACATCTGGAACTGGTGGACGCATCCCATGGGCGTGTACACCAGCGTGTTCGGCGTGATGTCGTGGCGCACGCCGTCCAGCCAGACCACGCCGCGGCCCGCGGTGAACAGCCAGAGCTCGTCGTTGTCGTGGTAATGCGGCTCGACGCCCGTGCCGATTGCGCCGTCCGGGTAGTGCCGGTAGCAATTCAGCGCGGTCCACTCCGGGAATACACCCTGTTCCCAATAGGTCCGGTTCGCGTTCGACGAACGGATCATGTATCGGGGGTTGTCGATGATCATGCGGACGCTCCTGACGCGCTCCCCTTGTTCTTTATCCCCGCTCCCGGGGCCGTCGAGGTCATTTCCGCTTCAGACTATACGCCCTTTTCTTACAAATCACAATTGACAAAAACCTCTTTCGGAGACTTCTTTATTCTGGGAGTTTTTTGTCTCATCGAATAGCCGCATCGCATCCACGCCACTGCATCGGCGGACTCGGAAGGACGCAGGTCGGTTGCCCGGATGCGCTACAACGGAGCATGTATGTCCATTCTGGATGCATTCAAACTGGACGGCAAGGTCGCCTTGGTGACCGGCTGCCGGCGGGGTATCGGCAGAGGTCTGGCAGAGGCGCTCGCCGAGGCGGGCGCGGATATCATCGGCGTGAGCGCGTCGCTCGAGCAGTCCGGCAGCGACGTTGAAGGTTCCGTCACGGCCCTTGGCCGGCAGTTCACCGCGTATAGCGCGGACCTCAATGACCGGGACGCGCTCTATGATTTCATCCGACGCGTCAAGGCCGATTTTCCCCGGATCGATCTGCTCGTGAACAACGCAGGGCTTACGCTACGCGCCCCTGCGGAGGAGCATTCGGACGCGTACTGGGACACGGTCATCAACGTCAACCTGCACGCGCCTTTCATACTGAGCCGGGAAATCGGGCGGGAAATGGTCGCGCGCGGCCGGGGCAAGATCGTCTTTACCGCGTCCGTACTGAGCTTCCAGGGCGGCATCACCGTGCCCAGCTACGCGGCTTCCAAGGGCGCCATCGCGCAGCTGGTCATGGCCCTTTCCAACGAATGGGCATCGCATGGCGTCAACGTCAACGCCATCGCACCGGGTTATATTGCCACGGATCTGACGTCCGCCCTGCAATCCGACCCGGAGCGGTCCAGTTCCATATCCGAGCGCATTCCCGCGGGCCGCTGGGGCGCACCGCAGGATCTCAAGGGCGCGGTCGTCTATCTCTGTTCCGAGGCCTCCGATTACGTCAACGGGACGATTCTGACGGTCGACGGCGGCTGGATGGGCAGGTAGGAGAATCCGCCATGCCGTCGCAATATGCCCGTCTGCTGACCGATGACGAGAAATGGCATTTCGACCTGCAGGGCTACCTGCACCTGCGCGGCGTGATCGCACCCGGGCGCCTGCGCAGCATGCTTGAAGTCGTCGGTCACTGGCTCTCCGCGAACGAATCCGCCATCCCGGCACCGGTGTTCAGACATCGCCAGGAGCCCTACAAGACGCACCTGGACCATATCCAGTACGGACACCGGCTGTTCCAGGAGCTGAACGCCGACCCCGAGATCATTCGCGTGGTTGCGGGACTCACCATGGGCGCACCGCGGCTATTCCACTGCAATTTCACGAAAATGGACCGCGCGGCGCCGGACGACGAGGATCACCAGGGGTATCATCGGGACGACAGCGGGTTCAAGTTCCCGCCGGGATTCCGCAATCCGCATAACGACTACCAGACGGCGGGAGGCGAGATCTATTGCAGCCACCTGGCCACGTGGGTCGCGTTGGCCGACGTGCCCGACGGAACGGGTTTCAGTCTGGTCCCCGGCAGTCACAAGTCAACGTTGGCGACACCCGAAAACCTGAAGGTAGGCCACCACCCGCCCGTGTCGATCACCGTGCCCATGCAGGCCGGCGACGTGCTCGTGTTTTCGACCCATCTTCTGCACGACGCCGCGGTCTGGACCCGGGACTATCCCCGGATGAACATCTTCCAGCGCTACCAGCTCAGCGCCTATTTCAACGAAACGGGCAAAGGCGGGCTGCCATTCGAGGACCATCGGGATCGGCTTTCCGCGGAGGCGTACGAACTTGAGTCCCTGGGCAAAGAAGAGAAGGCCGCCGTGACCCGCATGCGGCGTCACTTCGGCTTGTAGTCTTCGTGCCGCAATCAGCCGGTCGCAATCAGCCGGTCGCAATCAACCTACTGGAGTGCAATATGGCATGGATACGCACCATCGACGAATCGGAAGCGGAAGGGCCGCTGGAGAAGATCTATCGGGGCTCGATGCGGTCCTGGGGCGGCGTGGACAACATCATCAAGGCCCACAGCCTCAATGTGCAGGCCCTGCGGGCGCTGATGGTGTTCTACAGGGGGCTCATGCACGGGGACTGCGATCTCAGCCTGGCCCAGCGGGAGATGATCGCGACGACCGTCTCGGCCCTGAACGAATGCGAGTACTGAATCCGCCATCACGGGGAGGGGCTCCTCAGAGAAATCAACGACCGTGAACTGGTGGACGCGATCAAGCGCGATTACCGCGAAGCGGATTTGGACGCCGCAGACCGCGCCATGCTGGACTACGTGCGTACGCTGACCCTCGCGCCGGCCTCGACCACCGAGGCGGACATCGAACGGTTGCGGAAGGCCGGTTTCGGCGACAAGGCCATCCTCGAAATCAACCAGATCGCCGGCTTCTTCGCCTGGTGCAACCGGACCGTGGATGGTCTCGGCGTCGAGCTGGAAGCCTTCTGGAACGATCCGAACGCGACCAACGTCTAGCCGGGAACAGCGCGGTAGGAGGGAGGCCGACGGAGCCGGCGTGCTATGGGCCCAGATGCACGGCTTCATATCCGAACTGATCGTTGCCCTCGCCGAAGATTCTGCCCGATGAGTGGTTGGCGTCATGGTCCAGGACGACAGTCCAGCCCTCGTCGGCCGCCTGCCGGAGCAGACGCATCTTGGCCACCATGGTATCGTGGGGAAACAGATCGAAAGCCATGTTGTACGGCGCGCGCAGGTGGGTCGTCATGGGCAGGATGTCGCCCGGGTAAACCGCCCGCGAATCGCCGGACTCCAGCTTCACCAGCTGGTGGTACCGCGTATGTCCGCCGGTCACCTCCACCCGGATCCCATCTTCGATTTCCGTATCGCCCGCCACCAGCTCAAGCACGCCTTGATCCATCAACGGCTGGTAGTTCTCCGGACGATAGGTGTTTTTCATCGTGCCGAAGTTGCCCAGCGCGTCCTCCCATTCGCCCTGCTGCGCCACATACCGTGCATTGGGAAACGCGGGTACGACCCTGCCCTCCTCGTCCACTCTGGTCGCACCGCCCGCATGATCGAAATGCAGGTGGGTCAGAATGACCAAATCGATCTGCTCCGGAGAGACGCCCCGGGCCGATAGCGATTCCAGGACGGTTGGTCCCGACATATCGTAGATTCTGCGGTCCCGGTCGGTCATCTTGTCGCCGTAGCCCGTGTCGACCAGGATGTTGCGGCCGTCCTTGCGGATGAGCAGGCAGTTCGTGTCGTTGGTGATCCGGTTCTGTTCGTCCGGGGGACAGATCTTCTGCCAGAGCGGCTTCGGAACGATGCCGAACATGCTCCCGCCGTCCAGTTTGAAGACGCCGCCGCTTACGACTGATAGTTCCACACTTAGCTCCATTTTAAGGTTTCGGCCGGTCACGTACATACATGATACCCGCCGGACGGGCGATTGTCATGGCAAATGTACACACGCTTGACGCCCACCGGGATTACCGATACATTCATCTGAAAGCGCAGGTCCGCAAACCCCGGCGCCTGCTGGACGGGATTTCGGAGTTGAAACGCAGTGCCAGCCCGCTGGTGGTCCCATGTCCCTCTACCCATACATCGCTGCCGCGCCCAAGGCGGAACTGCACGTACACCTGGAAGGCTCCATCCGGCCCGCCACCCTGTTGACCCTGGCGAAACGCCACCGGGTCGACCTACCCGCCGACACCGAAGAGGGGCTGCGCAACTGGTACCGGTTCAGGGACTTCCACCACTTCATCGAAGTCTACATCGGCATCACCCGGTGCCTGCGCGCCGTGGAGGATTTCGAACTGATCGTGTACGAATTCGGCGCGGAGATGGCCCGCCAGCACATCCGGTACGCGGAGGTCACCTTCTCGCCGAGCACCCACCTCTGGATCAACGGGGTTGACCAGGACGTCTGGTTCTCCGGCCTCACGGAGGGTCGTCGCAGGGTGAAGGCGGACTTCGGCTGCGAAATCAACTGGGTGTTCGACCTGGTGCGCAACGACTACCCCGACGCAGCCCGATTCGACTATACCACCAGCGTGGCCGTCGAGGGTATGAAGGACGGCGTGGTCGCCCTGGGCTTGGGCGGACTGGAAACCGGGTACCCGCCCGCTCCTTTCGCGCCGTGGTTCGACCGGGCGAGAGCGGCCGGACTGCACAGCGCGCCCCACGCGGGCGAGCTTGGCGGCCCGGAGAGTATCCGCGATGCCATCCGGTTTCTCGGCGCAGAACGCATCGGTCACGGCGTTCGGGCTATCGAGGACTGCGATCTGGTGTCCGACCTTGCGGAACATCGCATTCCCCTTGAAATCAATCCGACGAGCAATCTCTGTCTGGGCCTGTATCCCGACATGACGGCCTACCCCCTGAAAAGCCTCCACGAATGCGGCGTGGCCGTCACGGTCAATTCGGACGATCCGCCCCTGTTCAATACCACCCTTACCGAGGAGTTGAACCTACTCGTCGATCCCTGCGGCTTTTCCAGGGACACCATCGACGAGATTCTGCTGAACGGGGTTCGCTTCAGCTTCCTTCCGGAAGAAAAAAAACGGCTTATGGAGGCGGATTTCCGCAGTGCGCTCCGCGCGTTGCGGGACGAACCTGCCGGCGCTGGTCCGGCCTGACCGAATCCGGTATCAGACCAGGTGGCATGCCGTGAGGTGACCGTCCCCCTTGTCTTCCAGCACGGGCACGTCGGTCCTGCAGCGCGCTTCCGCCAGCGGACACCGGGGGTGGAAAGGACAACCCGCCGGCGGGGCGGCCGGATTGGGCACGTCGCCCTTGAGGATGATGCGGTCGCGTCTCAGCGTGGGATTGGGCAGCGGAACCGCCGACAGCAGGGCGTTGGTGTAGGGGTGAAGCGGATTCGCGTAGAGCTGGTCGCGCGTGGCCGTCTCGACAATCCTGCCGAGATACATGACGGCCACCCGGTCGCTGATATGGCGCACCACGCGCAGGTCGTGAGAGATAAACAGATAGCTCAGCTGGAACCGGTCCTGCAACGCCCTGAGGAGGTTGATGATCTGCGCCTGAATCGATACGTCCAGCGCCGAGACCGGTTCGTCGGCGATGATCAGTTCGGGACGGACGGCCAACGCGCGGGCGATCCCGATGCGCTGCCGCTGGCCGCCGCTGAACTCATGGGGATACCGGCGCGCGTGCGAAGGACTCAATCCCACCGTTTCGAGCAGGTCCGCCACGCGTTCGTCGGCATCCGCACGGGTGCTCAGACCGTGAACAGTGAGCGGTTCCCTGAGCAGGGCGCCCACGGTCATGCGCGGATTGAGGGAACCATAGGGATCCTGAAAGACGATCTGCATATGGCGGCGCAGGCGGCGCAGGTCGCCTCTACGCATGGAAAAGACCGCATGCGGCCTTCGTTCCTCGCCGTCCTCCAGGGCGGTATGGAACGTCGCCGTTCCCGCGGTCGGGTCGATCAGGCGCAGTATCGCCCGTCCGATCGTGGTCTTGCCGCACCCGCTTTCACCCACCAGACCCAGCGCTTCCCCCCGCTCGAGCGACAGATCCACCCCGTCGACGGCCTTGACCACCGTGCGGCGACGCCGGAGCAGTCCGCCTCCCACGGGAAAGTGCTTCTTCAGTCCCCGCACCTGCAACAGCATTTGATTTGATTCCGCCATAGTCTGCACTCCGCTGCTTCCCGGACCGGATCACGCCGGTCACCGTACCTGCGAAATCGCCGGATTACACCGGTCACCGTACCTGCGAAATCGCCGGATCGTTTCCTGAATCCCCGACCGGATCACGCCGTCGTCGTCGTCCCCTCCCGCGTCGCCTCCCGCATGACCTCGCGCCAGGCGCCGCATCGGACCCGGTGGCGTTCCTCCACCTCCATCAGGACCTGCGGCCTACCGCATGCCTCCACCGCGAAATCGCAGCGCGGCGCGAACCGGCATCCGGTCGGGAGGGTCGCCGGGTCGGGCACCATGCCCTCGATCGTCGACAAGGCCTCCGTCTCCGAACGCATGGTCGGCACGGATGCGAGCAGCCCGCGCGTATACGGATGGCGCGGGCGCCCGAACAGCGTTTTCACATCGGCCTGTTCCACGACCTGCCCCGCGTACATGACCAGCACGTCGTGCGCCATCTCGGCTACGATGCCCAGGTCGTGGGTGATCAGCATCAGTCCCATGCCCCGTTCTTCCTGCAGACGCCGGAGCACATCGAGGATTTGCGCCTGAATGGTGACGTCCAACGCCGTAGTCGGTTCGTCGGCGATCAGCAGCATGGGATCGCAGGAGATCGCCATGGCGATCATTGCGCGCTGGCGCATACCGCCGCTCAGTTCGTGTGGATAGTTCGCGGCGCGCTCCCCGGGCAGCGGTATATCCACCAGGTCCAGCAGCGCGACGGCCCGTTTCCAAGCCTCCTTCCGGTCGGCGCCCCGATGCAGACGAATCGCCTCGGCAATCTGTTCGCCGATGGTGAATACCGGATTGAGGGACGTCATGGGTTCCTGGAAGATCATGGCGATGTCGTTGCCCCTTATGCCGCGGATCTCCCGGGGCGACAGTTTCAACAGATCCCTGCCCTCGAAGAGGATCTCGCCGCCGGCGATGCGGCCGGGCGGCCGGGGGACCAGACCCAGGATGGAATAGGCGGTCACGCTCTTGCCGCAGCCGGACTCGCCCACGATGCCGAGTGTCTTGCCGGCCTCCACCTCGAAACTGACGCCGTCCACCGCGCGCACCTCGCCCTCTTCGGTGTCGAAGCAGGTTTTCAGGTCGTTTACACGAAGGATCGTGCTCATCTTGGCCCCTTGCGCCATGCCGCCCTTAGGGAGCGGCCCCTTGCGCGTTGCCTTAGGCGTTGTCGCCCTGTCTGGGGTCGAGCGCATCGCGCAGCCCGTCTCCCAGCAGGTTGTACAGCGTTACCGTGACGAAAATGGCGAATCCGGGCACGACCACCAGCCACCAGGCCGCGACGTTGCTCCGCGCACCGGCCAGCAGCGATCCCCAGGTGATGACCTCGGCGGGCACGCCGATGCCCAGAAAGCTGAGTCCCGATTCGGCCAGAATGGCTCCTGCGACGCCGAAAGCCGCCGGAATCAGGACCGGGGCGATGGCATTGGGCAGGATGTGCACCGCCATGATGCGCAGGTTCGAACAGCCCAGCGCCCGGGCGGCTGCGATATAGTCGAACGCGCGCACCTGGAGGAACTGCGACCGGGTCAACCGGGCGATACCCACCCATCCGGTGAATCCGATGATGATCATGATCCAGAACAGACTCGGCGGGAAGAAGGCCGCCGCCGTAATGATCAGGAAGAAGGGCGGAATCGCCGCCCAGAGTTCAAATACGCGGGACAGGACCAGATCCGTCCATCCTCCCAGATAACCGGCCAGCGCGCCGAGTCCCACGCCGATGAGCAGGGAGATGCCCACGGAAACCAGTCCGATTGTCAACGAATACCGCGTGCCGTGAATGAGCCCGGCCAGCACATCGCGGCCAAGCCGGTCCGTGCCGAATAGATGGACCGCCCCCGGCCGGTCGTACCGGTCCCCGAGCAGGATTTCGTCCGGCGCGTAGGGGATGACGGGAAACACCGCGTCGCTGTACGCGTACCGCTTGAAGTTCTTCCGGGTGCGCAGTTCCTGCGGCCAATCTACAAACCCGGTATAGACGCCGTACTGGCGAAACGCCGGAAAGTAGGTTTTACCCTCGTAGACCATGTAGTACGGCTTGTTGCCGGCGATCAAGTCCGCGGCAAGCGCGACGAACGCCATGGCCACGAGGACATAGAGACTGTACAACGCCGGACGATTCTTCCGGAACGCCTTGCGCGTCAGCCGCCAGAAACTTTCGCCGGCCTCGCCGGCCTTTACGTCCGGCGCCAGGGACGACTTCGCATCCGCCGGCGAGCCGTCCGCGGACTTTTTTCCATCTTCATCGGTAGCGTGCGAGACCACAGTCGATCTCCTAACCCTGCAGCTGGTCGAAGGTAATCCGCGGGTCGACCACCTTGAGCAGGATATCCGAAACCAGGATGCCCAGGAGCGACAGCAGGGAGCCGATGGTGAACAGCGCCATGACCATGGGATAGTCCCGGTTCAGCACAGACTCGAATCCGAGCAGGCCCATCCCGGGAATGGTAAAAATCGTCTCTATGAATACGGAACCCGCGATCAGCGCCGGCAGCAGGCCTGCGGAAGTGGTCACGATCGGAATCAGCGAGTTGCGGTATACATGCCGCAGGATGACGATTTTCTCCGAAAGCCCCTTCGCCCGGGCTGTTCGAACGTAATCCTGCCGCAGATTCTCCAGCATGCTCGTCCGCATAAACCGCGAGATCGTCGCGAAGCTGATGTACGCGGACGCCAGCACGGGCAGGAACATGTGGTACAGGTGGTCCGTGAGGATCCGCCACGCGCTCCAGTCTGCGGAAGCCTCCAGCGACTGAATGCCCGAGGCCGGGAACCAGTACAGGAATTCCCGGTTGCACAGAAATATGATCAGCAGCATGCCCACCCAGAAGGAGGGCATGGACCAGAGCACGAAGGTACCGGTCGTGAGCGCCCGGTCGGTAAGGGTATTCTGTTTGACCGCCAGCCAGATGCCGAGCGGCAGGCCGACCAGGTAGGCGATGGCGATCGCGATGATATTGATCTCGAGCGTGACGGGCAACCGTTCCATGATGCGGCCGATGACTGGCTGGTCATCCTTGAAGGAACGGCCAAAATCCAGCGTGACGAAGCGGTATCCCGCGATGCTGCCGAGTTCGATCCCCGCGCCCCGGTAGGCATAGTTTCCGTCGGCGCTGAAGGTCCGCCCGGTCCAGAAGGAAGAACGCGCCAGTTCGCCGGCCTCCTCCGGCGCGAAATCCCGCGCAAGCGCCAGGAAGCGGCTTTTCTGTTCTTCCCGGTCCAGTGCCCTCAACGCTTGCCGTTCCGATGTTTCAAGGCGTTCCAGCAAACGGTCCGCTTGCATGGCGCTGCGGTCGAAGGCGCTGATGGATTCGACTTTCAGAAACAGCGCCGTAACCCAGTTCGCGTACTGCACGTGGATCGGCCGGTCCAGTCCCAGTTGCCGGCGCAATTCCTCCCGGACTTCCTCGATGTCCTGCTGCCGGTCGGAAGCAAGTCCCTCGCCGCCTGCCACGCCGCCCAGGAACAGATCCACGGGATCGCCGGGCGCGAGATGCATGATGAAGAAGGAAATCACCGTGATCCCGACCAGCGTGGGGATCATGAGCAGACATCGGTGCAGAATGTAACCGAGCATAGCGCAGACGCGTCCCGCACTGGATCAAGACCGGTTCTTCCGGCCCGTCGTCAACCGGAATGCGGTTCCCGCTGCGGCTCATCACTGATACAGCCGGTCGGCGGGTTCGACCCACCATTCCTGCGGCACGGTGCCGGCGGGATACCAGTTGACGCCGCTATAGCGCCGGCTGTACGCAACGGGGACACGCGACTTCCATAGAAAAGTATAGGGTTGTTCTTCGTGAAGGATCTCCTGGAAGCGGCGGTACATCCCGATCCGCTTTTCCATATCGAACTCGCGCCGGTAGGTTGTCAGTATCTCATCGGTCTCTTCGTTGCGGAAACTGATGAAATTGGATCCGTTTCCTTCAATCTGGGACGAATGCCAAATCTGGTAGGAATCGGGCGGGAAACGCAGTCCCGTCCCCCCCGACCAGCCGAGCGTGATGGCCGCGAAATCCTTGTTTTTCACCCGCTCCAGAAAGATCGACCAGTCCAGTTCACGCACCTGGCATTCGATGCCCACATCCTCCAGCGCGCTCTGGAGGGTCAGGGCAATGTCCTTGCGAAGCTGATTGCCGGAGTTCACGAGAAACTCGAAGCGGAATGGGGTGGCTTCCCCGTCGATGACCTGGTCCAGCACCCCGTCGTTGTCGGTATCCGCCCAGCCGGCCTCGCGCAGGAGCGCCAGGGCCCGTTCCGGGTCGTAGGCATAGGGTTGCAGATCGTGATTGTACTCGGGACGGAACTTGTGTATGGGACTTTCCACCGTTTCCGCCAGCCCGAAGAGCAGGTTCCGCACCATGCCCTCCCGGTCGGTGAGATGGGTCATCGCCTGACGCACCCGGCGATCCCGGAAAATGGGATGGTCGTTGTTCCAGCCGATATACGTGTAGCCTCCCGCGTATTGAATTCCCTTCATGAATCGTTCCACGAAGTCGGGCGACCAGCTCTTCTCCTTGAACTCCAGTGGCTTCATGCCGTGGTAGTCCAGGTTGCCGTTGGTCAGTTCGATAAAGGCGGCGTCCAGATTGTTTATGATCTTGAACACGACCTTGTCCACGTTGCCGTTCGCGGGCAGTCCGTCCACATCCCGCCCCCAGTAGTTCTCGTTGCGGGTGAGCACCACCTTCTGGCCCGTGACCACGTCGTTCTCCCAGTCTGCCACGAAATACGCTCCGGAACCCAGCATGTTTCGATTGAAATCCTGGTTGAAGCGTTCGCCGAAGCTCCGCACCCGGTCCGCGTGCGCGCCCGCTTCCCAACTGCCGTCTATCAGGCTTGTGATCGGCACCGGATCAAGCAGGCCGTCCGGATCATAGAAATGCTTCGGAAGGATGTCGAAACCGCCCAGAAAGAGGTCGTTCAGGATGTACGGCTCGCGGCAAACGAAACTGATTTCGTATTCCCCGAGTTTCCTGACATCCCTGATGGAGGAATAGTAGTTTCGGAGATGGGGCGCGCGTACCGTGGGCGTCTGGATGACCTTCATGCTGAACAGGACGTCGTCCGCCGTGAGCGGCGCATCGTCGGCGAAACGGACGTTCCGTCGCAAGGTGAAGGTGTAGGTGAGATAATCGTCCGAAACGACCGGATAGTCCGCGGCGATGAACCCCCGCTGCGCGTAGGGGGGATCGTAGGCCGGCTCCAGCAGGGACTCGAAGACGTAGGTATGCACCTGCGTGGCGCCCTGGTCGCTCGAAGTGTACGGATTGAAGTTCTCGGGATCGGACAGCGCGTGACGCACCATCCAGTCGCCGAACATCGGCTCGTCCGCGCCTGCGTACTTGAGCGAGACCTGCTCCGTGCCGTCCAGCACGACCGTGTCCGTCGAATTCGACAGGATCTTCTGTACCTTGTCCCATGGGTTTTCGTCTTCGACGGCATCGCCGCCGCCGCAGGCAAGCTGCACGGCAAACAGGACGACGAGCGTGATCCTGGCTGCAAAACATTTTGTCGTTCGCATGATGTTGATCCTCCCGGCCTCGCTATCGGCCCAGGCCCTTCTCCTCGAAATCGATAACGATCTTGATGCAATCGCCCTTCCGCTTCGTGGCCATTTCAAAACCTTCCTCGACCCGGGCGAACGGCAACTTGTGGGAAATCATCGGCGCCAGATTGATCCGCCCCTCGCCGATCATGCGCATCGCGCTCTTGAAATCGACCTGGATATTCGGCCCCACGGAAGTCGTCAATTGCAGGTTTCTGCGAAAAAGCTCCATCATGTCGACGGTGTACCGAGCAGTCTTGGGCACGCCGAAGTTGATGAACCGGGCATCGCGACGGGCGAGCTTCACGCACATGTTGAAGGTCTCTTCCACACCAACCACCTCGATCACCGCATCGGCCATCCGGCCGGATGTGATCTCGGCAACGGCCTCTGCGGGATCGTCCAGCTTCGTGTTTACCGTATGGGTCGCACCCATTTCCTTGGCCGCCACGAGGCGATTGTCGTACTGGTCGATGCCGATGATCTGCGCCGCGCCGAGATTTCGCATCATGGCGGTAAACAGCAACCCCATCGGACCCTGCCCGACCACGGCGACCTCCGCATCGAACCAGTGTCCCAGTTTACGCAGGCAGTAGATCACGGTGCCGAGGGGTTGGGCCATGAGCAGCTGCTCCCGGGGAAGCCCAGTCGGCAAAGGGGTCACGGAAGGACCGAGTCCAAGAAAATACTCGGCCATGGCGCTTGAACCGGCGGGCAGCACCATCGCCAGCTGACCTTCTTCGCACCCTTCCATCCACGATTTTTCGATGATGCCGATGCTCTCGTGCAGGGACACGCCGGGCGGCGCGGGATAGTTTCCCGGCCCCGTGAACAGGGGATGATCGCTGCCGCATATCGCCGCGTTCACCGTACGCACGAGTACCATATCCTTCAGTCCATCCGGATTGGTGCGTGCCAGCGCGAGGTCCGGCCGTTCCGCTTCCACGATTTCAATGCGTTCCGGTGCGACGACCTGTCCCGCTTTCATCGGCCTTCCCTTCTGGAATGTACGCACGACGGCTGTATTGTCAAAACGCTTTCCGACCGCTTTGCCGACTCCGGCCTTTCCGCGCTACCCGGCGAAAATCGCCCGGTTCGAGATGCCGGACCGGAAGGACGCCTGTTGAATGCCGCCGACGAATTGCGCGGTGCGACCCGCCGGTGCCGTACCTTCGTACCATGCGCTGAACGACGCGTTGAAATCCTGTATCCACGCCCGGTTCGCTTCCGAGTCTGCGCCCGCGACCACGTAGGCATTGTTGAAGATGCCGTCCTCCTTGAGGCCGCGTCCGCCCGCCGCCTTGATGCGGGCATCCAGCGTGGAGAGCTGGCGGCCGGCGTCTTCACCGCCGACGGCGCTGGTCATGACCTCGGTCACGCCGCCGTACCGGATGGCGGTCCAGGTGCTGAATCCGTCTTCCACGACCCCGGAACGCGCGATGCGCACATCGCCGGAAACCACCCTGGGCTGGGGTTCGACGATGCCGTCCAGATTCGGAATGCGGGAAACCGGATAGATCAGGCCGGCGGGGCGGTTGTCTCCATAGTAGTCCTCGAAGGCCCGGCGAACCGTATCGATCCTTTCCCACGTTTTTTCGGGCGCGTCGTCTACGGCAACCAGTATCTCCATCCAGACGGTCTGGTTCTTGAAATCGACACCTGCCTCCGCGAGCGGCTTTTCGTAATGCTCCTCCAGCACGAAGGCCGTTTCCGCCGCCAGATCGGGTCCGAGGGAGGTGACGACTTCGCCGTCGCGGGTATGCATGACGGAGGCGCCGCTCGGTTGATGGTCCTGCCAGTATCCATAGTCGATCACGCCGTCTCCGATGGAAACGTGCTCTCCGGCAACCGCCTTGACCTGGACCTCGAACAGCGCCACCGGATCCGGGAAGCCTTCGGGATGGGTGAACCGCGCCATGCGATTGGAGCGGAGCGGTCCGCCGGTCACCGCCGCGATCATCGGCGCGTAGACTGCATTGAAGTCGTCCTTCACCCGGTCGCAGACGTCGCGGTCGGCCGACGGGGTCGTCCATAGCACGTCGGTCTTGTAGACATCGGACCAGTTCACGCCGCAGATTACCAGGTTTCTGTTTAGATTCTCGATCGTCCCGAACCACTCCGAACCCAAGTCGTTCGGGTACTGCGTGCCGACGTTTCCACTCGGTTCGACGAGCCGGAAGACCTGGCCGCGGTCGTCCTTGACGACGACCTCCGTGGGATTGGAAAAGATGGCGATGGGATTGTGCCGGACGATGCTGACCTGTGCCATGTGAAGATGTCCTTTCAGATCGTATTCATAAGTCGTATTCGTAGGGTCAAGGCATGAGCGCTTCAGCTCGTAGAAGCTAATGCGTCCGGCCGACAAAAACAAGCACGAAACGAATCGGCGAATCCGCACGAGACGGACCGCCGCGGACCAGCGCATCAGGCCGGAAAACCAGTACGGCGACAGGTCAATCCCGTCCCTGGCAGAACCTGGCGAATACGGCTACGTGGTCACCGGCGATGTGCTCGTTTTCCGACAGCCCGGTCACGTTGAGTCTGCAGCGGCCCGGCGTGAAGACCGGATACAGGTGCGCACCGTAGATCGCCGCCCGGTCCTCGTCTCCTACCCTGGGGTTGCGGAACAGGCCGGCGTAGCTGTCTGTGAACTGATCGGCAAGCGGTGTCCCGGCGGATCGGTCCTTCCATGCCTGTTCCGCGGAAGCGACGCGCCGCAGGATGGCCGCGTGTTCGCGTTCCAGTCGTTCGAGATCGTGAACCAAGGCCGAAACAAAAGCCCGTGTGACCGGATGTTCAAAGGACGAACCCCGGGCGCGCACCACCGTGTTGCCGAGCGCCGAGATCTCTTCGGCGCCGGACGAGTCGGGCCGGTGCATCAGGAGCAGCCCGGCGGGGCGAAGGGCGAAGGTGCCGAAGGCCTTGGTGGGACTGACGGACACCCAGAAGGGTACGTCGTGCTCGATGAAGGGTCGGATCTGGTCGTTGTAGCTTCTCGTCATGATCTCGTCGTATCCGCAGGCATCGAGAAGACGGGCGTACTCGAATCCCGAATAGGCCCGGTCCAGCAGCACGGGGCGGCCTTTCGCCGACGCAGCCCGGTTGCGCACGGTTTCCAGGGCCTGGACGCGACCGGTCGTGTTCATGGGCCCCGCCTGATAGACCCGCAGGAGGTCCGGCTCGTTCATGATGTCGCCGATGGGAAACTCGCGGCACGAGATCCGGCTCATCCGGGCGATGGCCGCATACGCCGGCCAGGAGAGGGCCTCCACTCCGATCGCCCGCAGATCCGGATACAGCTGCAGGGCCATCTCGACGGCCGTCTTTACCGCTCCGGTACCGGCATCCGACGGAATCAGCAGCGAGAAACGATCCCAGTGTTCCTGCGGAACGCGTTGCCAGCGCAGCACGGACGCCTTCAACGCCTCGGACAGCGCACCGGTGCTCATGTACTCGCCGGCGAGACTGTTGTCGATTTCGGTCCGGGCGTATTCAAGCAGCGTATCGGAAGTGGGCCACGCCTCGCCCTGTCCGTCCACGACGATACCGATACCGTAGTTGTACCCCTCGGGATCCCGATCGTGCACGATCTTCGCAATCTGGTTGGCGTCCCGGCCCTGGGCACGCAATGCTTCCGCCGTGCGCTGGACTTCGGCGCCAAAGGACGTTTTCATATGCACTCCGCTTTCTTTTCCTTACAACAGGTAAACAAAAACAAACAGCACGGGCCAGATGACTACGACGAATCCCCAGAACAGACAGGCCATGGTCAATTCCTCGTGTGCTTCACGGGTATACGCGCCTTTGCGGAACCTGCGCACCACGTAGAGTAGTCCCAGGACGGCGACGAAGACATGCAGGGCATGCATCCCGATCACGACGTAGAAAACCGCGCCGTAGATATTCCGGGTGACGGTCAGTCCGAAATCAATCAGCCGGATCCATTCCACACCCTGTACAACCAGGAACAGGATGCCGAGGGATGCGGACACCATCGACAGCTGTCCGGCGGACGACACCAGCCCGCGTCGGATCGCCCGCCACGCGCAGAAGACGGCGGCGCCGCTGCCCAGCAGGACCAGGGTATTCAAGAACGACACCGTCACAGGCAGCCTCGGCTGCTCCGACGGCGGCCATGCCGGATATCCCGCCCGCACAACTGCGAAAGCCACGATCAGCGTGAGGAAGAGGACGGCTTCGCTGGCGATGAAGACCTGCATGCCGAGTAGGTTGGCACCGGCGCCGGTCGGTTCGGCCGATGGCCTGGCGGGCGTCCCGTCGCCTCCGCCCCTTCCCCGGCCGCCTCCGCTCCCGCCGTGGCCATTTCCGTCGCCAGGGCTGTTTCTATCACCATGGCCGTTGCGGCGATCATCCATACCGGTGTGCCCGATTTCCAAGGCGGGGGCGCTTAACCGGTCCGTTGTCCGCACGTCAGGTCGCACCGCAGGTTCGACCACCTCGGCCACTAGCGCCGGTTCGGACGCCGCAGGTTGCCGCACCCCGGGTTCGATCATCCCGATCTCTGCATCAGGCTTCATCGCGATCGCCAATCCCGGAAACTTCCGTCATCCGCAAACGCCATGCGAGACACGATCCACTCGGATCTCGCGATTCACCCCAGTCTGTAGAATACACGGGCGTTGTCGTGAAACAACTTGCGACGCGCCTCGTCGGATACGTTTTTCACGGCATCATCCAGGGTTTCGAACCAGCCGGCGTACGTGGCGCCAAGCGTGCAAACCGGCCAGTCGCTGCCGTACATCACCCGGTCGAAACCGAAGGACTCGAGCAGGTGATCTATATAGGGCCTCAGGTCGTTCCGGGTCCAGCCCTCCCCGGCCCGGGTGACCAACCCGGAGATCTTGCAGACCGTGTTGGGGAATTCGGCCAACTGGCGCATGTAGTCCGCCCACGGCGCAAAACCGCCGCCCGCAATGTCCGGTCCGCCGCAATGGTTGATGGCGTGCGAGACGTCGGGCGTCGCACGAACCAGGTCCACGGCGGCGTCGAGCTGCGTGATATTGGCGCAAAGTTCGAAGGTAAATCCGTAACCGGGCAGCGCCTTGACGCCTTCGATCAGCGCCGGCCAGCGGTAGAACGCAGGGTCCTCGTGGTGCCAGGCCATGCGCCTGATGCCGACCACCATGGGATAGTCCGCGGCCAGTTTCTCCAGCACTTCCGTTCGATCCTCCGATTCCAGCGGCGCCGTGGCGACGATCGCGCCGATCATGCCGTCTTCTTCGGCAATGCGGACAAGCCGGTCCACCTCGGCCACCTCGGCGCCGGGTGCGGGATCCGCTTCGATATGAACGGACTTCGCTATGTCGATGCCGCCGATGGCCGCACGATAGTCTTCCGGTCCATAACGCTGCCGCAGGCCATCGAACCCCTCCAGCCAGGGATAGCCCAGCTCGGACGTATCCCACAGATGCTGATGCGCGTCAATGATCTGCAATCGGAACCTCCTTTTCTACTGCGGTTTCCGCTCCGAGGCCCGGTAACTCTGCCAGATCGTTTCGATCCAACGCGCCTCCGGAACAAAGTCGTTCGCGTATCCGTTCCATTGCTCCGGCAACCCCGTCGCCTTGATCTCATCCAGCGTCCTTCCCTCCGCCATCATGCCGCGGACGGCCTCGACGGTCGATACGAGCATATCGTGGTAGGCCTGCAACGCCGCCCGGTCGCCCAGGGGACCGTGGCCCGGTATGACGCGGGTATCCGGTCCGATCGCCTCCAGCACGTGCCCGATGTTCCGGATCAGCCCCGCGACCGTGCCGCCGCTGGCCAGATCGACAAAGGGGAAACGACCGTTGAAGAAGGTGTCTCCCATGTGGATCACGTCCGAACCCGTGAAATGCACGTAACTGTCGTTGTCCGTGTGCCCGTGCGGTACGTGTACCAGCCTGATCTCCTCCCCGTTGAAATGGAGCGACACCGCCTCGTCGAAGGTGATCACCGGCCAGCCGTCCTCCGACATGGCGGGAATGGTTCGATCGCCCCGCTGTTGCGGCGCGGAAACCCGTTTTCGGACATTGGTATGGGCGATGATGGTCGCCTCAAGACCGAATATCGGGTTGCCTCCCACGTGATCCCCGTGGAAGTGGGTATTGAGGACGAACTTGAGCGGGCCGGCATGCAGGCTGCGGAGGACGGCCTTTATCTTGTCGGCCAGGGGCGCATATTGATCGTCCACGATCAGCACGCCGTCGTCTCCAACCGACACCCCGATATTGCCCCCGCTGCCGGTCAGCATGTGAATGTTTCCGGCAACAGGGTGGGCTTCGACGACGACATCGTCCCAGTTCCGCTGCGCATCGGCCTGTCCGGACACCGCCAGAACCGCAAGCAGCGCCGAAAAACATCCGAGTGTTCGTTTCATGTTCCCTACCCCTTTGTGCGTGATTCCCCTCAGTGCGTGATTCCCCTTTGCGCCTGACCCTGAAAATGAGCGGGACGAAGTCCGATTCATGCCGAATGGAGTCCAAATACGCGGACTCCGGCTTCTCGGATCCCGGTTTGCAGACGCTGGCTCCATGCGGATAGAGTAAGGCCAATCGGGCAAATTGTCACGGAATTACGTGATGCGGGTCACCCGGTGTCCGGTCGTTGGCGCGGGGAACGGGGACCGTTGAGTGTTGCGCCGATGAAGGTGTACCGGACGGCGAAGTGGTACGTGACCAGCGCGACGAGACTCACCGCGGCGCAAACCAGCAGAAACTTCAGGTGGTAGTGGATCGGCCAATCGACGATCCACAGTTGAAACAAGACGACCAGCGGGAAGTGGATCAGGTATATCCAGTAGGATGCGTCGGACATGTACCGCACCCAGAACCGCTCTTTGGAGGCTATGATGCGAAAGAGCCCCATCAGCCCAAAGGCGGCCAGCCAGGCGAAGGCCGTCTCGAAGACGGCGGCGTAGACGGTCAGCGCGTCTCTGAACACAAAGGCGTTACCGGGATTTCCCCCGGCCTGGACGATATACCCCTCCAAAAAGTGCATGGCGAGCAGGTAGCAAGGCACAGCCGCCGGCAAGGCGACGATCCACCAGCCCCGGACGGCGATGCGGCGCTGGTACATGTATGCGCCGAAAGCGAAGAACATGGCGAAGTAGAGCAGGTTGCCCGGACTCGGAACCAGGCGGGTGGGGGCGGACTCGTCCGCGCCGAATACCGACTCGCTCATGAGCATCGCGCCCGCCAGGGCCAGCGGGATGGTCAGCCAACCGTATGCGGGATGCCGGAAACGCGCCCCCAGCTTGACGGCGAAGACCATGACGCCGACCAGGATAAGCAAATACCACAGAAACCACAGGTGGGCCAGACTGAACAGCCACATAAAGGGAAAGGCCGCCAGCGGGATATCCCGCTGGTTCAGACTGCCCTGGGTTAGCAGCCAGACCGTGGCAGGCAAGATGGTCACGCAGCTGACGGCGAACGGCACGCCCACGCGCTTCAGGCGGTACTTCGTCAGCGGGCGCAGGCCGCGCCGCTGCCACAACATGGCCGAGAAATACCCGCTGAGCAAGAAGAAGACTGGCATTCTGAAGCCGTGGATCAGTTCAAGCACCACTTCGTAGAACCGGTCTTCGCCGACGGATTTGTCCTGTACCGTATGGTAGTTGAAGGTGGCCGGGGGCACCAGGACATCAACAAGGGTCATTTCGTCCGGAGACTGGACTTCCTTCTGCAGCATGTCCTGAAACCACGCGTCCGGCAGCACGAAGATGCCCGCGTGCACCACCAGACCCAGCATCATGGCAACCGCGCGCAGCGCGTCCAGATCGAACATTCTAGCGGATTGTCCGCCTGCTGTCGTCAAGCTTACGCTCCCGGCGTCGCCGCATACGCCGGCTTTGCACCTGCGTGTTGATTACGCGGCGAGATCCGGACCTTGAAATTGTCATCAGGCCTGGCGGTGGTGTGATGGGTCATTTTGAGTTTCTTATCGGGATCGGGCGAAGCGAGTTCGAAGTCCATATGGTGCAGCATGGTGGCGGCGCCGACGGCCATGAGGAGCTGGGCAAAACCCTGACCCAGGCAGCTGTGGGGGCCCAGGCCGAAGGGCGCGAACACGCCCGACCCGTAGCCCTTGTCCCGGGAATAGCGGTCGATGTCGAAATGCGTCGGATTGGGGAAGTGCTCTTCCAGCAGGTGGGATACGGACATCGCCCACATCACCGTCGTGCCGGAGGGAATGTAGTGACCGCCGAATTCGAAGCCGTTGGCGACATACCGGGGCAGCGCCGGAATCAGGGCGTACAACCGAACCGTTTCCAGCAGGGCGCTGCGTGTGTCCACCAGTTTCTTGAAGCTCTCGGCGTTCGGCTCCCCCCCCCGCGAAGAAATCGTCTGCTTCCTTTTGCAACCGCACCATGGTGTCGGGATCCTTCAAAAGGGAATAGAGCAGCAGGGACAGCGTGTTGGCCGCCGTGTCGATTCCTGCCAGATAGGGTCCCATAAGATTCGTAAACAGGTCGGTTTCCGGCAAGAAAAGGGGGTCGTTGGCGTGCAGTTCGAATATGTCGTCGCCCAAATCGCGGGGGCATCCCTGGCGTTTTCCCGGCTCCCGCCCCGCCACGATTTTCCGGAACATCTCCTCCATGCGTCTCGTACGCCGACGCGTTCCAGGTAAAAACCGAACCACAGGCGGCAGTTTCTTTAACACATGCACCAACAGCAGCGTCGTGATGTACCCGTTGATATCTTTTACATACGA
Organism: bacterium; assembly: GCA_965200485.1. Taxonomy (GTDB): domain Bacteria; phylum JAAXHH01; class JAAXHH01; order JAAXHH01; family JAAXHH01; genus JAAXHH01. The sequence continues at coordinate 199,363 of CBDAUD010000002.1, read as the reverse complement.
ATCCGAAGACATGCCGACGGTCAGTATCCCGAGCAGGTCCGTGACCAGCGATTTGTTGATCTCGTTGACCGTGACGGGGGTGTCGGTCGGCAGCCGGTCCAAGTGCCGTTTCGTCCCTTCGACGATGTCGGGCACCCGCGTCCGCGCGTACTGCGCGGAATAACCGTACTGCAAAGCCCGTCGCAACTTGGAATGCGGGGCGCCATCGAGACTGACCATGCTCTGGTGGGCGCCCATGTCTTCATTGAAGCCGGTCCACAAGTCCCCTGTGCGCAAGTGGTTGGCGGCCTGCCGAGTCATGAACCTGTTGGCTTCCGGTCCGGCCAGAACCACCCATTTCCGGCCCAATGCGCTCATTTCGTAAACCGACCCCAGCTCCCGGAAGTGCTTCAAAAAGAAGCCCGGCAGGTCGCGGTTCATACTGAAGGCGTTGCCGAAAAACGGGAGGCCCGGCACTTTGGGCCAAGTGCCGCCATGGCGTCGGACCGCCTCGCCCATCTCAAGGGCTTCGGACGCGGAAACTCGACGGACGACGCCGGCTACGGTCCGCTCCACCAGTCCGATCGCGGCCAGCGTTTCGATACGTTCCCTGACGCGCCGGTCGTAATCCTCCGACGGCAGGATCCGCTGAAAAAGGCCGCAGGCGTCCGCCAGGCTGATGATGGGCAACTCGTCCGGACCCGGCAGCTCGTCGTCCAGAACAATGCGCATGACCCGGGTGCGTATTTCCTCCTGCCGGGCATCGTCTTCTTGCGCCGTCCCGGCGCCGCCTTCTTCCGCCGCTCCGTCCGCCGGAAGGGGAGGGTAGTGCATGCGACGCCTGATCACCTGGCGGGAAAGCCTAAAGTATCCCCTGCCGTCGTCGGTGTCCAGGATGCCACGCGCCACCAGCCTCTCCAGCGCCTGCTCTATCAGATGGTCGATATGCTCTCCTGCGCCGTGGCGTACCCAGTGCTCGATCGATTTGGCCTCGCCCGCCTGGGCTATATCGGCCAGCAGGGGATCCAGCAGGTCGTCGCCAACGGGGGTACCGTCCAGCAGCATGAGCGAGTCCGGGTCGGTGTCGATTCGATTCAGGCGTGCCAGGTCCAACAGAACAGCCCCGGACAGCACGTAGCCCAGGGTGCGGTCCGGCACGTTCAAGAGCCTACCGGTGTTTTCGTCGATCAGCATAATCGTCAGTTCTTCAACGTACGTGATCTGTTGCATTATTCACCTCATAGACTTTCGACCTTCGTCGGCAGAAAGGCGGGCCTGCAGAAAGGCGCGTTCACAGAACATTTATGGTGGTTTTCACAACGGAATTTCTTATTATCTTATTATACCTATGCGAGAAAAAACCATCGCATCAAGCATTTTCTTCCAATCCGACCGAAAACCGAGATTACAAGAATCGAGGAACCTCCCATGTCTTCGCCGGATCATCCAACCTATACCACCGTCGGCGTGCGTCCGCTCATAAACTGCAAGGGCACGCTGACCATGTACAGCGGATCGGTCATGCTGCCGGAAGTCCGGCGCGCCATGGACGAAGCGTCCAGGCGGTACGTGCATATCGAAGAGCTGATGGAGGGGGCGGGCCGGCGAATCGGAGAGATCATGCAGGTGGAATTCGGACTCGTGACCAACGGTTGCGCCGCGGCGCTCTGTCAGGTGACCGCCGCCTGCGTAGCCGGAACGGATCCGGATCTCATCGCCCGGCTGCCCGATACCACGGGCATGAAAAACGAGGTGGTTACCCTCGCGAGCCATCGCCACGTCTATGACCACGCGATCCGCATGACGGGCGTTTCCCTCGTGGAGGTCGAGGACAACCCCGACAGCCTGCGGACCGCCTTCAACGAAAACACCGCCATGGTTGCGCTTTTCGGCGACCGGGCGGGCGACGGCGTGTTGACGGTCGGCGAGATCGTCGAGATCGCCCATGCGCACGGCCTGCCCGTTTTCGTGGACGCCGCCGCGGAAAGACCGGACGTACCGAATCCCTACCTCTCCGACGGCGTGGATGCCGTGGCCTACAGCGGAGGCAAATGTCTACGGGGACCCCAGGCGTCGGGCCTGGTTCTGGGTCGACGCGACCTGCTCTGGGCGGCCTTTATGAACGGCGCGCCGCATCATGCCATCGCCCGCCCCATGAAGGCCGGCAAGGAAGAGATCATGGGGCTCCTCGCCGCCGTGGAGCAATGGGTGGAACGGGACCACAAAGCGGAATGGGAGACCTGGGAGGGATATCTGCAAACCATAGGCGACGCCATCGCCGAGCTGCCGTCGATACGTCTGTCCGTTCGCCAACCCGGCCGGTCCAACGTGGCGCCGGTACTCCATATTTCGTGGGATGCTTCGTCGATCGGCATCGGCCCGGACGAAGTCGTCCGGCAATTGTCCGAAGGCGAGCCGCGAATCGAAATGGGCGGGGGCGACGGCCTTTCCGTCATGCCGTACATGATGGAGCCCGGCGAGGACGCGCGCGTGGCCGCGCGCCTGTGCGAGATCCTTATGAAGAACAGAAGAACGGGGAAGAGCACATGAAAGTAATCGTTGATCTGTGTGTCGTACCCATCGGGGTCGGCGTATCGGTATCCGAATACGTCGCCGCCTGCCAGAAGGTGTTGGCCGAGGCCGGTCTCAAGACGTTCATGCACGCCTACGGCACCAACATCGAAGGCGAATGGGACGAAGTCTTCGCCGCCGTGAAATCATGCCACGAAACCGTACATGCCATGGGCGCGCCGCGGATATCCACGACCATACGGCTCGGGACGCGAACCGACCGGGCGCAGACCATGGAAGAAAAGATCGAAAGCGTCGGGAAGAAGTGAAGGCCTGTACGGCTAGTTTCCGACCGGTTCGCTCAGGTGACCGAAAAGCCGCCGGATGCGCTTCACATGCATTTCCGGGAGCGGCCCCCGGGCGATGCTTTGGATGTTCTGTTCGATCTTGTCGAGGGTTACCGCGCTGCATACGGCCGTGGTTACGCCCCCGGTGTAAACGACGAAGCGGTACGCCGCGTCTACCAGCGATGCGATGTCGGGATCTTCGAGCATGAAACCATACGGCGCAGCGGGGTCGATGGACTCGTCGAGCAGTTCCCGGCGTTGCAGATCCGCTATCGTGGCGGCCAGCCGCGCAGGATCCTTGAAGATGTTTCGCACCGAGTAGATGTTCATGACCCCCACGTCGCGTTCCGCGCAGTACGGAAAGATCGTATGCCGGGCCGACTGGTTGAGCATGCTGTATGCGATCATGACGACATCCAGTTTTCCGGTCGGGAGCGCCGCGTCCAGCCAGAGGTGGGCACCGTCGGTCGCCGCCGTCTCGCTGGAGCCGAGAAAACGAATCTTGCCCTGTCGGCGCAGGCCGTCGAGTACGGGGAACAGCTCGTCTACCATGTAACCGAAATCCGCCTTTTCCGTGGCGGAGACCAGGGCTACGTCAATCGTGTCCACCCCCAGCCGGCGCAGGCTGGTCTCGATGGAATCCGTTATCTCCTCCGGGGTCGCCAGGACGGAACCTCGGCGCGCGTCGTATTCCGAGAGGGCGACCCGGGTGGAAACGAAGAAACGGTCCCGCGGAAGACTTCGAAAGGCCCGTCCGAGTATCGCCTCGCTATCCATGTAGCCCGGCGACGTATCGAACAGATTGATGCCGCGGTCGAAGGCGCCGTGGACAAGCCGATGCATTTCGGATTCGGTCAGCGGGGGATCGCTGGTCTGGCCCAGCCGGTTGTAGCCGCCGGACCCCATGCTCAGCGTCGAAACGTTCAAACCGGTGCGTCCCAGAGGACGGTACGATACCATGTCGAAACCTGCCGGAGTTCGGATATTGGCGAGATTGGCCTTTACAAAACGGCCGGCTTTGAATATCGATCTTGCATTGCGGCATGAGCCTTGCATCGCAACCCGGCATCATAGCAAACCGGATTCGGCGACTTGGTGCACGACCTGGCCGGTGACCCCATCCTAAGAGAAAGGAACGGGCATGTCAACCGTCGATGATCTCGTGAAGCGAATCCGGATCGAGGGCTGGTGCGTGGTTGACGGCGTCATACCGCCGGACGAGGTGGCCGCGGTACGGAACAGCCTGGTCGCCACGGCCCGGTCCCGCCCCGCCGGCGAGGCGAACGGCCGGCACGCCATCCAGGGGATCATTGCCCACGACCCGTCCATCGCACCGTACCTTTCGGATGAACGCATCATGGGCGTCACCGAAGCCCTGTTCGGCCATCACGTGCGCATCTCGATGACGACGGGTGTCATCCTGGCGCCCGGCTATCCGAGGTCCGAAGAGCCGGGCGGGGGTCTTCACGCGGACTACCCCTTCGGACAGGGCTACGACTACCGCGTTCCGGCGCCCTACCCCGACGCGCCGCTCCTTTTGACGAGCATATGGATGCTGACCTCCTTCACCGGGGACAACGGCGCGACCGTGGTGGTGCCCGGGAGTCACAAGGCGGGCAACAATCCTACCGGCGACATCAGCCTGGCGCCGGGCAGGACGCACCCCTCCGAGATCCAGGCGGAGGGCCAGCCGGGCAGCGTGCTGATGTTCGACAGCCGGATCTGGCACATAAACGGGGAAAACCGAAGCGATAAGTCCCGTATCGCCATCATTGCCCGGTACGCCCCGTGGTGGTTCAACCTGAATCCGCTCGTACCGGGGTTGTCGGACTTCGAACGCGACGCCGCCAATCGCGGATTTCGCCCCAACGACGTCGTCCCGCTCACCCCGGAACAGTTCGAAGCGCTGCCGGAACGGACGCAGTCGCTCTTTCACCACATCGTCCTCGGACAGCGGGTCCTACCGTCGTAATCACAGAGGTGGAAACCGCCGATGAAGCAGAACAACCGGCCCAACGTCGTGCTCATCTGCGCCGATCAGCTGCGCGGCGATACCCTCGGCATAGCGAACCATCCCGTCGTCCACACGCCGGGCATCGACGCGCTCGCCCATACGGGACACTACTTTCCCCGCGCGATCTCGGAGGTCCCTTCCTGCGTGGGCGCCCGTCGGACGCTCTTCAGCGGACAATGGCCGGTAACGCACGGCATGGTCGGCTTCAACGACTTGGCGCGGTGGGAGGAACCGGACACGCTCTGCCAGGTCTTTCAACGCAACGGCTACAAGACGTACTGCGTAGGCAAACGGCATGTCTTCCCCCAGGACGCCCCGTACGGATTCGACCAACTCGTCACCCATGAGGAGGGACGCTTCCTTTCGGAAGGATACCGGGACGACTACCTGGACTGGCTCGCCTCGGAAGGGTGGGGCGATTTCGGCCTTTTCAATGCGGGCCTGACCAACAACGGCTACACCGCGCGGCCCTGCGTCTTTCCGGAAGAATTCCACGTGACCGCATGGACGGCCACGCAGGCCATCCGGATCATGGACGAGCACGTCCGGGAACACGGTCGCGACGCCCCGTTCTTCCTGTACGTGTCCTTCAGCAAACCGCATCCGCCCTGGGATCCGCCCGCGTTCTTCTACGAACGGTATGCCGACGATCCCGATCTGCCCGAACCGGCCATCGGAGATCCGGCCGGGTACGTCCGCGAACGAAGGCCCTTCGTCAAGGCGCACGGTCCCTTTCCTGAAGCGGAGTATCTGCCCCTTTCCCCGAAGGACGTCCGGCGCGCCCGCGCGGGATACTACGGATGCGTTGATCACGTGGACAGCCAGATCACGCGTTTCACCTACCACATGTGGCGCATGCTCCGGCTGCGCAATCTCGTCTACGCTTTCGTCGGCGATCATGGCGACATGATGGGCGACCATCACTATTGGGCGAAATCCTTCGGCTACGAGGGATCGGTTCGCGTGCCCTTCGTCCTTAATTTCCCGGCGGAGATGGCATTTCCCGCCGGCCGCCGGTATCCCGAAACGGTCGTGGGTCTGGCCGACCTCATGCCCACGCTCCTCGACGTATGCGGACTGCCGCCGCCCGACCGCATGGACGGCCGGTCGCTCATGCCGCTCGTTCGGGGCGAAGCAGAGCGGCTTGACCGGTCGCATCTGCACGCAGAGCACCTGGAGTACGGCCACTACGTGATCGGCCATGCGGAAAAGTTCATCTGGCACTACCGGACGGGCCAGTTCGAATACTATGATCTGCAGGAAGATCCGCTCGAGTGCCGGAATCTCTATCGTCGGGATCACCCCCGGGCCCACGCGCTCCGGGAACGGCTGACCTCCCTGCTGGTGGCACAGGGCCGGGAGCGGGCGTTCATGCGCGCCGGCAAACTCAGCAACGACGTGGCGCAAAAGCACACGCATCCGGTACCGCCCTACGCCGTGTAGGTCGAACGACCCGCACGAGAGACCGATGCGGAGCGAAAAGGAACGTCCGCCGTGACTACCTACAACCGCCGCACGCTGCGTCCCCGCTATCCGGGTACGGTTCCGCCCGGGGAGATTCGCGGCAAGTTGCGGGAGCTTTTCGGCATGGCGGAGATCCCGGAACAGGTCGATTACGCCACAGGCCCGTCGCGGGTGGAGGACGGGATCCGGCTCACGCCGCTCGCGTACGCGAATTCCCTGGACGAGACGGTCCCGGGTATCCTGATCGAACCGCTGGACCACCCGTCCGCATGTCTGCCGGGCGTGGTCTGCCTCCCGGGAACGGGCGGATCGGCCGAGCGCATGGCCCTCGAAAGGTTCTACAAGGACAGCCGCGACGATCCACCCCTTTACGGCTGGGCCAGGGAACTGGCAAGGCGGGGCTACGTCACCCTGGCCATCTCGCCCAAGGGATGCCACGGCCGGGGCACCGACGAGGAAACGTGGTACATCGAACTCAAACACCTGTCGGGCTACGGTATTTCGCAGATGGGACTGCTTGTGGAAGAAGCCCTCCGGGGCGTCCGGGTACTCGGCGCCCAGGACCGGGTCGGGGACAACGACGTGGGGCTGACCGGCATGTCGCTGGGCGGCAATGCGACCTGGTACGCCATGGCCTGCGCGCCCTGGCTTGCCGCCGGCGCTCCGATCTGCGGCGGGGTGGGGCAACTGGCGAGCGTCGTGCGGGAAGGCGATCCGTACCGTCACAGCGCCTACTTCTACGTGCCCCACATGCTCCGCTTCTTCGACCATCCGGACATCGTGGCGAATTGCATCGCGCCGCGGCCCTTCATGATGGTGGCCCCGGTTTCCGACGAGGACATGCCCAGGGCGGGCGTGGACGCGTTGATCCGGGTTGTGGCGCCCGTCTACCGGGACGCGGGGCACGGAGAACGTTTCCGCGTATACCAGCCCGAGGGCAACCACAACTTTCAAATGGAATACTTCGAATGGATGGTGGCGTGGTTCGACCGGCATCTGAAGCGAGAATGCGCTTGACGACCGGAGACGGTCCACCGTATCTTCCGCGCGTTCCCGATCACATATCACATTGCAAAGGCAGGGCGGACTCGTGCGTAAAACGGCCAGAGCGGCCAGCCCACCAGGCGATCCGGCCGAAATTGTCGGCCCGGATCCCGGCAGGCTGGCCGACGAGGAAGTGCTTACCGAAGGACCCAAGTACAACGCGGCGCCTCCGAAGACCCGCGTGAAGTGGTACCGCTGCCGTCTGTCACGGGAACAGCTCGCGAAACTCAACCGGCGCAGCGACTTCCTCGGATTCGTACAGACGCTGGGGTATCTGGCCGTCCTCGCCATCGCGGCCGGTTTCGCCATCTACTCCGCCCTCAACTGGCCCTGGTACGTTACCCTCGTCCTGGTTTTCGTAAACGGGCATTTCTGGCACTTCCTGGTCAACGGTTTTCACGAGCTCGTGCATGATTCCGTCTTCCGGACCCGCTGGCTGAACCGGTTCTTCCTGCGCGTGTACAGCTTCCTGGGATGGCACAATCACCATCACTTCTGGGCAAGCCACACCGAACACCACAAGTACACGCTGCATTATCCGGACGATCAGGAGGTGGTTCTCCCCGGGAAGATCGACGTCCGGAACATGTGGAAGTGGTCGATCGTCAACTACCGGTATCCCTACGATCTGGTGAAAGGCAGGCTGGCGGCTTTCGCCGGGAAAATTCCCGACAACCGGTGGTCCCGGGAACTCTTCCCCGAAAGCGATCCGGATCGGCGCAGGGCCTATACCCGCTGGGAGCGGTTCATGTTCACCGGCCATGTGTTGATCGCCGGGGGTTCCCTCTACTTCGGCCTCTGGGTCGTTCCCCTGGTGATCACCTTCCCGATGATGTTCGGCGCGTGGCTGCAATTCCTGTGCAACGCGACGCAGCACGTGGGCTTGCAGGACGAGATTCCGGACTTCCGACTGTGTTGCAGGACGTTCCATATCAACCCCGTCCTGCAATTCCTCTACTGGCACATGAACTACCATACGGAGCATCACATGTACGCGGCAGTACCCTGCTACAGACTGGGCAGGCTGCACCGGCTCATCCGGCATGAGATGCCCCACTGCACAAGCGGCCTGTGGGCGACATGGAAACAGATCATCCAGATCCTGGACCGCCAGGAAAGGGAACCGGATTATCAGTTCATCGCCGAACTTCCGGCGCCCGCGTCTGCGGCCCCGGCATCCCGTGCAACAAGGAAGACCCCGTGAAGATCACGGACATCAGGCTTTTCATTCTGGAAGATCCCGATCAGCGGCAGTGGTATCTGGAACTGAAGCAGGTCCCCGGCCTGCGGCGCATCCAGTACACCCACGGCAGCAAGACGAAAGCGAAGCGGGAACCGCTGCGCCAGCACTTCCTCCGGGTGGAGACCGACGCCGGCATCGACGGCATGTGCACGACGACGGTGGACCGCGAGCAGGTGGAGATCCTGCGCACGCAGACGCTGGGCAGGAACCCGCTGCACCGGGAAGCGCTCTTTCAGTTGCTTCACAAGGGCACCCGGTGGCTATACCAGAAACCCGGCTGGTTCGGGGACTTCGACAACTGTCTGTGGGACATCGCCGGCAAGAAGGCCGGTCTGCCGGTCTACGACCTGATCGGCCGGGTGCGGGATCGGTTTCCGGTGTATCTGACCGGGGGCGACGCCGATATGGAAACCTACCTGCGGATGATCGAAGAGGGCAGGGCGTACGGGATCAACGCCTACAAATTCCACACCTACAAGGGGGGAAGGGCGGACATCCCCATTTTCCGGGAAGTCCGCCGGGTCGTAGGTCCCGACTACCTGTTGCTGAACGATCCGGTCTGTTCCTACAATCTCCAGGAAGCCATCGAAGTCGGCCGGGTGATGGAGGAACTGGATTTCGTCTGGCTGGAGGAACCGATGCACGAACACAAGGAACAGCAGTATCGGATCCTGTGCCAGGAATTGACCATCCCGGTCATGGGAAACGAAACGCTGATGCATGATCTGGGCATCTCAACCCAGCGACTAATCTCCGGGGCGACGGACCTCCTTCGCGCCAACGCCCGCTTCGGAACCACCCAGGTACTCAAGATGGCGCACTTCGCTGAGATGTACGACACCAACATCGAGTTGAATGCCGAAGGCGGACTCTTCGGACTGGTCCACGCCCATCTCGGATGCTGCATCGACAATACGGGTTTCTACGAGACGGGCGCGAACGGCTTCGCAGACACGGCCAGCACCTGGGGAATGGTCAACAAGCCGCCCATCGCGGACGGCCACATCGCACCGCCCGACGGACCGGGTTGGGGCGCGGAGTGGGACATGGACCGCTTCGAGGCCATGACCGTAGCCGTGTATTGACGGCTTTCCGTCCTTTGTCGAATCCGCCTTCCCCCGATGAAACGCCCCCGCGCTTCCTTGCTGGCCTGAAGCCGGACTGCCCTTCCCCGTTGTGCCTGTGCTAAGCCCGCACTTCCTTTCCACCCGCTATCAGGCTGTTCAGGCTGTACTTGCCCGGACCCGAGAACCAAAGCGCCACGTAAATGGCCAGCAGCTCCATGGCATGGGACGCGCCGCTGAAACCCGCCCCGGGATCGCCCTCGGGCAGGGTCAGGTGGCGCAGCATGGCGAGGGCCATGGTCAGCGCGAGCAGCAATGTCGCGGGACGGAAGAAAAGACCGAGGATCAGCAGGATCGAGCAGAAGAACTCCGCGAACCCGGCCATGAAACCCCAGAAGGCCGGAAGAAAGCCGATGCCGACCAATTCCATATTGCCACCGATTGCAGCCCAGCGTTCGGGAGAGAACATCTTGCCCATGCCGTGAAAGGCCGCCATGCTGAAGCCGATTACGACGCGGATGATGAGCAGACCGAGATCGGTTTTGCCGCAGCTTTCGAGCAGACAGCGCTTGATCAGATTCATGATTGTTTCCCTTTTGAATGGGTGGAACCGACTTGAACAGGGTGAAGTCGCCTGTGAAAGGGTGAAGCCGACTTGAACGCAAGTTGTCATCGGCTTGCGATCTGTTTGTGGTCGAACCGCGAACATCCGGTACCGTTGCCGGTATCAGGCCGAACTTTCACGTCCAGGTCACCACGCGCGCCTCGCCGCCGGGGCCGGCCTGCAGGATGGTGTCCGCGACGGCGACGGCCTTGATCGCTTCGGTGCCCGGCGAAAGACAGGTGACGTCCCCGCGCACGCAGGACAGGAAATGCTCCGCCTGCAAGGCATACATGTCCGGTTCGGCGCGTGCCTTGATCAGCGTCTGCGCGCCCTCCCGATCCGTGAAACAGCAGTACTGATGCGGAACGTCGTCTTCCGGTTCGGGCAGATCGCCGACGCCGATCTGGATGAACCCCTTCGGTCCGACAATGTCCTGCATGTCATTTCCCCGTGCCGCCCAACTCCACGACATGAGCAGCTGACTTCCGTTTCGATAGCGAACGATGGCGGAGCAGGTGTCCAGGGCGGTCGATTCCGGATCCATGTTGATCGAACTGGACAACACGCTTTCCGGATCCCCGAAGAGGAAATTCGCAAAGTCGTAGTTGTGCACGGCGCCGTCCATGAGGGGGCCGCCGCCCAAATCGTGGTCCATGAACCATCTGCCCGGTCCGAAACCGGCCATGGCGCTTCGCCAGAGGATGGGCCCGCCGAGCTTCCCCGAGGCGACACAGGCGCCCCAAGACTTCCAGTGCGGATCGAAGCGTCGGCAATGGGCGACCATGAGGACGGTGTTTTTCCGATCGGCCTCCTCGTTCAAGCGCCTGCATTCCTCCACCGTCCGGGCCATGGGTTTTTCCACCAGCACGGGCAGGCCGGCGGCCAGGGCGGTCGATACCGCGGCGTAGTGCAGGCCCGTGGGCACCGCGATCACTACGGCGTCCACCTCGCCGCTGTCGACGATGGCTTCGGTGGAGTCGAACAGTCGGGCATCCGGGAAATTACCGGCGAATCGCTCCCGCATCTCCGGCGAAGGGTCCGCGCCTGCAACCAGTTTACAGCCATCGACCCCGTCGAAGGCCCTGGCCTGGTGTGAACCCATGCCGCCAAGCCCAATAGAACCCACTCGGATCATGATCAGTCCTTTCGTGGCGTATTCGCTGCACAAACGTTCGGTTTACGAGGTCTTCGAAGGTAACCGGTCGTCGGTTTACCAGGTCTTCGTTTCCTTCGGATCCGATCCGTACCGGTTCGTGCCCCGGTTCCCGGTCCGTACGGTGAATACGAGCAGGGTGATTGCGCCGAAGAGCGGGATCAACCCGATAAGCAACCACAGGCCGCTTTTTTCCGTGTCGTGCAATCGCCGTACGAGGACTGCGAGGCCCGGTATGATCGTGAAGAGACCATAGAGCGTAGAAAGAAAGCGAAACTGCTCGTCATCCAGTTCCACTTTCAAATCCATGGCTTCGTCGAACAAAGCGAGGACCATGAAGATCACGCTATGAAAAAGGAAGAAAGTCCAATACTCCTTCCGCCTTGCCCTGCCTTCGAAAACAGCGTACTTCCTGAATACTTCAAGGTACCAGTGCATGATGCCTTTCCACCTCTGAGAGCCCAGGTTTTTCTATCGGTTTGCCGTCGTATGTTCAAGCGATGCGCGTCACCGCCACAACGGTTCGCCGTCTGTCAGCTGCGCGGCAAGAAAATCCTCGTTCAACTCCACGCCCAGTCCCGGGGATTCCGTCAACACCACGTGCCCTTCCTGTATGACTGAAGCGTCCGTGGCGAGCACATCGTCCCAGGTAGGATCGTCGAAACGGTGGAATTCCAGGGCCAGGAAATTCGGCACGCTCGCGCAAACATGGGCGTCCCCGACCGTGCTCAGCGCACTGGAGTTGTTGTGCGGCGCGAAGGGCACGTAGTACATCTCGGCCATGTTGGCGATCTTGCGGCATTCCGACAGACCGCCGCATTTCGAGATATCGGGCATGATGATGTCGGCCGCCTGCTTCTGCAGCAGTTCCTTGAACCCGTAGCGCAGATAGAGGTTCTCCCCCACGCAGATCGGCGTGCCCGTCGCCTGCGTGATCTTCGCCAGGGCATCGATGTTCTCCGGCGGTACCGGCTCCTCGAGCCACAGGAGGTTCAGCGGTTCAAGCTCCCGGGCGATCTTCATGCCGGCGGTCGCATCGTATCGTCCGTGCAGATCTATGGCGAGATCCAGGGACGGACCGATCCCCGCGCGAATCGCGACGGCCTGGTCCACGAGCGACTTCAATTCATCGGGCGTAACCGACCAGTTCCACGGATCCAGCTTGTGGGGGTTCTGCGCGTCGTCCAGATCGAATTTGATCGCCGTGAAGCCCCGTTCATTCACCTCGGCGGCGCGCTCGTTGTAGTCGTAGTGCGCGCTGTCCACGTACAACCGGACCCGGTCCCGGAACTTGCCCCCCAGAAGCCGATACACCGGGACGCCCTGCGCCTTTCCCGCCAGGTCCCATAGCGCGATTTCGATCCCGGTGAGCGCCGATATGGCCGCGCCGCCCGCCCCGCCCATGAAAATGTACCGGCGGCGGACCAGCTCGAAACAGGCGTCCACGTCCCGCGGATCCCTGCCGATGAGCATATCCGCCATGTGCCGGGTCGACTCCCGCCAGCCGCGATCGATATGGCTGGCCTCCCCGGTGCCGTACACGCCTTCGTCCGTGAAGACGCGGACGTAGTGGTACGTGTACCCGGATTCCACGGTCACTTCGGCCGTCTTTATTTCGGTGATCTTCATGCTTTCTCCCGTTTCGATTTCCGGCCGGTCGCGACTTGCAGCCGGTCTTGGCGGATACCCGGCCGACTGTAGGATACCCGGCCAGCCGTCGGAATGCCAGCCGAAGGTCGGCCCCCAGCGAATGCCGGGTCAGTCTCCGATGCGGACCGCCTTCAACCGGTTATTGAAGTGATCGCTGAGGAGCAGGACGTCCTCACCGTAGAAACACAGGCCATTGGGCTGGTTCAACGGGACCGCTCGCGCGGCGAGAGGCGCATCGGAGTCGCCGTACGCCCCGCTGCCGACCACGGTTTCGAGGACGCCGTTCTCCGAGATGCGACGTACCAGATTATTGCCCGTATCGGAAAAGTACGCCCGACCACGCGCGTCCACGGCCAGCCCCCTGGGTTGGGAGATCGCCGCGCTTGAGGCCCTCGAACCGTCCGCGGAAAACCCTGCTTCTCCCGTACCGACCACGGTGGAAATGACCCCGGTGCCGCCATCCACCCGCCGGACCACATGGTACCGGTCGTCCGCGAAGTAGAGATTTCCGTTGCCATCTGCCTGGATGGCAGTCGGCGCGCCGATCCGCGCCCGGACAGCGAGATCGCCGTCCCCCGCGTATCCGTGCAGACCGACGCCCGCTACCGTGGTGATGATGCCCGTGCTGGCGTCGATTCTCCTGATCCGTCCGCAACCCGCGTCTCCGATGTATAGGTCGTCGTTGGGGCCGTGGGCGACCGAGAGGACGTGCATCAGGCATGCGCTCAGAGCGGGTCCGCCATCGCCCTTGTCCCACTGAAACGCCGCGCCGGCGACGTTTCGGATCACACCGTCCCCGTCCACGCGCCGCACGTGCCCGTGACGCGTATCCGCGATGACAATCCTTCCGGCGCGGTCCACCGAGACGTCGTGCGGATTCCCCAGGTGGGCTTCGACGGCAGGACCGCCGTCGCCGCCGTACGCACGCGAACCGGTCCCCGCGACCGTCTCAATCACCCCGGATTCCGGATCAATCGCCCGGATGCGCTGGTTCCACACGTCCGCTATGACGATGCGGCCATCGGGCGTGGCAGCCAGGCCGCCGGGACCGTTCAGAAACGCACTTGAAGCGGCCTCGCCGTCGTGTACGGTCGTGCCGCCGAGGACCGTCGTCACGATCCCCGTTTTACCGTCGCAGCGCCGCAAGCGGCCGGAACAGTCGCCCCAGAACACCGTGCCGTCCGGGTCGGCGCAGATACCCGCTTCCACGGAATTGCATCGCGTGACGACGCCGGGCAGTCCTTCCTCGCCGAACCCCGGTTCGCCGGTGCCCGCCAGCGTACGGACGGTACCCGTCTCCCGCTCCACCTTCCGGACCCGGAAGCCGTACTTCTCGCCGACGTAGAGATTGTCGTGGACGTCCAGACAGATGGCATCCGGCATGAGCGTGCTTGCTTCCACGGCGGGACCGCCGTCGCCGTTGGAGGCGCGCTGCCCGTTTCCCAGGACCGTGTCGATGATGCCGGATTGCATATCGATCTTCCGGATCCGATCGTTGGAATTGTCGCACACGTACAGATCGCCCCGCGAATCGAATGCAAGATGTTCGGGGTGATGGAATCCCGCGTCCCGAGCCGGACCGCCATCGCCATGGTAGCCGCCCAGACTCAGGGCCGGGCCCGCGAACGGCCGGCTTTCTCCCCGCTCCGAGGGATAGTGCCGGGCATGCGGCCCGAAGACGGTCTCGACGATCCCGGTCCGGGCGTCGATACGCCGAATGTTGTTCGTCCATTCGCTGGCCAGGTACACGTTGCCTTCCCGGTCCACGGCCACGCCGCACGTACAGTCCAGCTCGGCGTCCAGCGCCGACCCGCCGTCGCCGCCGCGGCCCACCCGGCCGTTGCCCGCGACGCGGGTGACGATCCCCGTCTCGTAGTCGATGCGGCGGATCGTGAAGTTGCCCAGATCGGAAAGATAGAGGTTGCCGTGCCGGTCCCGGGTCAGATCGTGGGGGTGGCGAAACCGCGCTTCGGAGGCCGGACCGCCATCGCCCGAGTCGCCCGCTATCCCGTCCCCGGCGAACGCGTGGAGGATGCCGTCGCGATCGATGCGCCACAGCCGATGCCACTGGTAGTCGATCACGATCAGGTCGCCGTCGGGCCGGCGCACCACGCCCATGGGCCAGCCCGCGTCGGCTTCTTTGGCAGGGACCCCGGCGCGCTGGCCCACGCCGGCCAGGACCAGGGAAGCGCCGGCGGGCAGGCTATTGAGTCTTTCGATCAGGCGCATGGGTGAGAAGAACTTTGTCGCCTTTACAACATTCAGGACTGACCGGACAATGCGTTGGCGGACACCCGTGCGATGAAACCGATCCGGACGGGCAACGACGCTGGGCCGATCGCATATTCCCAATTTGTCTTTTTAGTCATTAAGAACGGCGGTCCAGACCGGCGGCCACCGCGTCAAGATAGTACAGTTTCCACCGCGGTATGGCAACCGATAAATGCAAATTGACAGCTTCACCTTAAGCGGTTAACATACGGTCCCGCACTACCGAACTTGTTTCGCTTCAGGACATACCCTGCGCATGCTTCGCGACATGCCCCTCACATGGAAAAGGCCTTCGCATGAACTATGATTTCGACCGACGCATCAACCGCAACGGAACCAACTCGTACAAGTGGGACTTCGTGAAACGCGACGGGGCGATCGTACCGTGGGACGAAACCGATGCCAGTCGGCACGAGAAACCCGTCCTGCCGCTCTGGGTGGCGGACATGGATTTTGTGTGCCCGCAGCCAGTGGTGGACGCGGTGATGGAGACTGCCCGTCTGGGTATCTACGGATATGCCTTTCCGCCGCCTTCCTACTACGAATCCGTGACGAGGTGGATGAAACGGCGCCATGACTGGTCTGTCGATCCCGGCGCCATCTGCTTCACCCCGGGCATCGTGCCCGCCCTGCACATGCTGGTTTCCGCGTACACGCAACCCGGCGACAAGGTGCTGGTACAGCCGCCGGTGTACTACCCCTTCTTCAGCGCCATAGAAGTCCTCGGGGCGCGGCCGGCGCTGAACCCGCTCCGCTGCCGGGACGGGCGCTACTACATGGATTTCGACGACCTGGAAAGAAAGTGCGCCGACCCGGCCGTCAAGATGGCCATCCTCTGCAGCCCGCACAACCCGGTCGGGCGCATCTGGACCGCCGAAGAACTGCGGCGATTCGGCCGGATCTGCATGGATCACGACGTGCTGGTCGTGTCCGATGAAATCCACGGCGACCTGATCCTCGGAAACCGGACCTTCACGCCGTATGCGACGCTGGGCGCGGATTACGGGGACCGGTCGATCATCTGCACTTCTCCCAGCAAGACCTTCAACCTCGCCGCGTTGCAAGTGTCGAACCTGATCATTCCCGATGCGGAACGCAGGGCGACGTTTAAGCAGACCGTCCGCAGCACCGGCATCTTCACGCTGAACCCCTTCGGCATCGCGGCCGTCGAAGCCGCGTATGATCATGGCGAGGAATGGCTGGCGCAGCTGCTGGCCTACCTGGAGGAGAACTACCGCTTCCTCGTCTCCTTCTTCCGCGAGCGCCTGCCCGGCATACCCGTCATCGAAACCGAGGGCACCTATCTCGTCTGGGTGGATTTCAGGAGTCTGGGCCTCGACAAGGACGCCCTGCAGCACCTGATGATGGAGGAGGCGCGCGTCTTTCTCGACGAGGGGTATATCTTCGGACCGGAAGGCGAGGGCTTCGAGCGGATCAACATCGCCTGCCCCCGATCGATCCTCGCCGATGCGCTGCAACGGATCGAGGCGGCCGTGAAGGGGTTGGGGCGCTGAGGGGGGATGGCCACTGTCGGCAGTACGCGGATCCGTATGATGATTACGCTGATTGAAGCGCTGAACTATAGATGCCTGCGTTACGCGTCCAGACCCCTCGGAGCATTTCACGTCCTTGTGGGACCGAACGCTTCAGGCAAGACGACCTTTCTTGATGTCCTCGGTTTTCTGCAAGACTTGGTAACCACGGGCATCACAGAGGCCATTGAGAATCGAACGGGGAATCCGGAGGAACTGCTCTTCCAGCACCAGGGTAAGAATCTGGAACTTGCGATTGAGGCGCGAATCCCGGACGATCTGCGAAAACGAACGGCGAAGCCGCATCTTGATACGGCCCGATACGAGGTCGCCATAGGTTTCGATGAGACGATGCGGCAGTTTGAGATAAAGGCCGAGACGTTGTTGCTGAGGACGGCCGACGAGAAGACGGAACGCCGTCGGCCGTCGTTTCCCATGCCATCCTCCGCGCCAACCTCCCTGTCCGTGAATAAACGTCTAAAGAGCAACAAGGTCGTGGTCAGTAAGGTATCCGGCGGGAACAACAATTTCTACAACGAGACCTATAAAACAGGCAAGGGTAGGACGGCATCGTTTAATCTGAGCCCCCTGCATTCGGCACTGGGAAATCTCCCATCGGATGACCGGAATTTCCCTGTGGCCATGTGGTTTCGCGACCATCTCGCCAACGGGGTCCAACGTCTCGTCCTCAATAGCCTCGAGATACGCAAGCCAAGCCCACCGAGCCGGGCGAAAGGCTTCCGCCCGGATGGATCGAGCCTGCCCTGGTTGGTCAGTCGGCTTCGACAAAAGAACAAAAGGAGATACCGCAGTTGGATCGCCCACCTTCAGATCGTCCTTCCGGACCTGGTCGATATCACAACCGTAGAGCGGCCTGACGACAGGCATCGCTACCTGGTATACAATACAAGTATGCCGGCGGATACAAAATACCGTCCTGGTTCGTCTCCGACGGCACCCTACGGCATACGGCGCTCATTCTGCTGGCATATGTCCACCCCGACGATCTACAGCAGGGGGTCTTTCTGGTCGAGGAGCCCGAGAACGGGATCCACCCTGGTGCCGTGTCGACGGTCTATGACTCGCTCGCGTCGGTGTATACGGGGCAGGTGCTAGTGGCAACGCATTCACGGGTGTTGCTGAACTCAGCCAGATTGGACAAGGTGCTGTGTTTCGCGAAAGATGAGACCGGATCGACGGATATCGTGCTCGGAACAGCGCATCCTGAACTAGAGAATTGGCGAAATGAAGTGGATTTGGGCACCTTGTTCGCGGCGGGGGTTCTTGGATGAAGGATCTTGTCACACTCGCCGCAGAAAGGGCGAACGGACCACCCGAAAAACGCGACAGTGGGCCCCAACACCCGGGGATTCGCCCCGTTGTCTCCTTCATCCGGCCAGCAGGGATTAATGTACCGACAGGCCGACTGATTGATCAGCCGCGCGGCCTCTGAAACCCCACCCCGCCCGACTCACCACAACCCCTACGACAACGTTCAACGCCAGACCCAGCACGCCGGCGTGCAATCCCCAGACTTTGCCCATCCCGGCGAGGGTCAGCCCCGCCGCGAGCAGCGTGCCGGCCACCATGCCCGCGGTCGCGCCCGCCGCGTTGAATCGCGGCCATAGCGCCCCCAGCACGAACAGCGGCGCCGTCTGGATCAACACTTCCATCTTGAGCTCTATGAGTCCCCACAGCGTGAGATCCGGCGTCAGGGCGATGGCGACCAGGATGGCCATGATGATCCAGGACAGACGCTTTCCCCAGACGGTAAGGCGCGCTTCCGGGAGCATGCCCGGCCGGAAACGGCCCAGGACGTCCTTCACGAGCAGGGAGGACAGGCTGAGCAGCACGGAGTCGGCCGTCGACATGATCGCGGCGACGATGCCCGTGAGTACGAACACGGTCATCACGTACAACCAGGCGGATTCAGCCGCCCATACGCCAAGCAGACGGGGCATCACCTGGTCGGTGGCGAGCCCTTCCAGACCCGTCAGCCGGGGAATGGCCAGGATGCCCACCAGGACGACCGCCGTGATGGTGACCAGCGGCATGAAGGCCATGAACGTGAAGGACCGTTTCAGGCTGCGGGCGCTCCGGGCCGCGAAGATGCGCTGGATCGCCTGGGGATAGACGGCCGCCGCAAAGCCCACGAGCAGGATCGTGCTGAACCAGGTCCGGACCGCCTCTCCCCCGGGCAGCGCGGCTTTCTCCGGTTGATGCGCGATGATCCAGTCGGTCGCTTCCGCGAGCCGGTCGGTGCCCCCGACGACCGCGACCAGCATGCCGATCAGACCCGCGAACAGCAGCAGGCCCTGAATACAGTCGGTCCAGGCGACAGCCTGCATCCCGCCGAGGGTCTCGTAGAACAGGATGATGACGGCCAGGACCACCACGCCCGCCCAGAACGGCACCGCCCCGCCGGAAAGACCGTAGACGATGTGCCCAACGGCGAGCAGTTGCGCGAGCAGGTAATTGGCGATGGCAACGACGAATAAGACGCCGGCAAAGGCGGTCAACCGGCCGGATCCGAAACGGTGGGTGATCCAGTCGCCCGGCGTAACGAAATGGTATTGACGCGAAAGACGGTAGAGCGGCGGCGCGAACAGCAGGTAGGCCACCACGATGGACATCATGAATCCGATGCTCATGATCCAGACGAAACCCAACCGATAGGCCTCGCCCGGATAGCCGATGAGCGTGTTGCCGCTGTACTGGGTGGCGTAGAGCGTGAAGAAAAGGACCAGCGCGCCCAGGTTCTTGCCCGCCAGGTAGAAGGACGACATGGAATCGTCCCGGCGGCGCGACCGGGCTACGTATCCCAGAACGATCATGAAGACGAGGTAGGCGACCAGAAAGGCGAGCGCGCCGGGGCCGTAGGGCTGATCCGCCATGGGCTAGGCGCCCTCCCGCCAGTACCGGTGAATCACCCATGCCGTGAAGCAGGCGATGGCGAGGCAGACCGCCAGACAGATCGCCACCCAGTACGGCAGGCCGAACCAGATGGGCATCGGATCGACTTCGGGAAGATACCAGGGCACGGAAAGGGCGAAAAGGACCAGGTAGGCCGCCCAGATCCAGCGGGGCAGCCGGTAGTCCCGCGATGAAGTGGTCATGGCGTCGCCGTTGGGCATGCGCGGCTATACTCTGACGTACTTGTGCACGAGGTTTTCCACGCCCACCTCGCCGACGTAGACGTCGCCGTGTCGATCGACCCACACGCTGTGCGCGCCGTGGGGCCGATCGTCGGGACCGCCTCGAACGGCAAACTGGGCGATCAGCCGGCCGTCCATGTTCATGATGGTGACCCCGCCGCCCTCGCTCACGTAAACCGTATCCTGGGGATCTATGAAGAGGCCGCAGGGATGCAGGCGCCCTGGCCATTCCGCCAGGAAGCGACCGTCACCATCGAAGACCTGCATCCGGTTGTTGGTCTCCCGGTCCGCAACCACCAAACGGCCGTCGGAAGCGGGGAAAATGTTGTGGGGAAGCGTGAATTGGCCCGGAGCCGCGCCCTGGCCGCCCCAGGTATGGAGCAGTTCGCCCTCGGCCGTCATCCGATGTATGTAGCACTGCCCGTACCCGTCGGCCACGTACAGGTCCCCGTTCGGCCCCTTCACCACGCGCGTCGGCATGTTGAAGGGTTCTCCGGGTGCGCCGGTCCGGTTCGGCTCGCCCAGCGTCCGCAGCACCTTCCCGTCCGCAGAAAACACCCGCACGGAGTGGTCGCCGCAGTCCGGAATATAGATCAGATCGTCCGCATCGATCCAGATCTCGTGCGGAAGGGACAGGACGTCGTGTCCCCATTCGCCGAGCAGGCGCCCGTCCCGGTCGTACACCACCACCGCGGGATTCGGCTCGCGATCGACAACGTACACACGGTCCTGCGAATCCGTGGCCACGGCCGTGGTGATGCCCAGCACCCGTTCAGCGCCCCATCCGGGTACTTTCTCATAACAGAAATCGCCTGATCCATAGATCATTGACATGCCCTCCGCAAAAGGATACAAAGGTTTTGTTGCGCCGGAACCGGATGTGTTATATTTCGAATTACACTCGAAGACGAAAGGAGCCTACGCATGGGTGTACTCGACAGCTTTTCCCTGGCGGGGCGCACCGCCGTGGTCACGGGCGGAGCGGGTCCGCAGTTCGGCAGCAGCATCTCCGAAGCGCTGGCCGAAGCGGGAGCGACCGTGGTCGTCGCCTCCCGGGGTCTCGAAAACAACCGGCGATTCGTTGCCGGACTGAACGAACGGGGCTTCGACGCCCATCCCGAAGCGCTCGACATCACCAACGTTGATTCGATCAGCGCCCTGGAACAGCGCGTCACGGATCGTTTCGGCCGCGTGGACATCCTGGTCAACAGCGCGGTGGTCGGCCGGGGCGGCGGTTTCGACGATCAGACACCGGACTACTGGGCCGCGAGCGCCCAGGGCAACATGGTGGGACTCTTTGCGCTGTGCAAGGCCTTCGTCCCGGCCATGGCGGCCCAGGGTGCTGGCAGCGTCATCAACATTTCGAGCATCTACGGCATTGTCGCCAACGATCCGAGCCTCTACGAAGACACCGGAATGAAGCAACCCCCGGATTACACCTTCGTCAAGGGCGGCATGGTCAACTTCACCCGGTACATCGCGAACTACTACGGCAAGCAGGGCGTGCGGGCCAACGCCATCTGTCCGGGCGGCTACTTCAATGAACAGCCCGGACCGTTTGTCCGAAGGTACGAGCAGCGGGTGCCCCTCGGACGCATGCTGAACAACGAGGACCTCAAGGGCGCCGTGGTCTTTCTGGCCTCCGACGCGTCCAGATACGTCACCGGCGCCACGCTGATGGTCGACGGCGGCTGGACCGCGCTCTAGGCAAGCCGACCGGCTTCCCCGGCAGGACGGCTACGACGCTCAGACGAAGACCGCCGCGCGGACGGCCGGGCGAGCCCCGGTTCACTGCGGATCGATCACCGACTTGTCCTGGGGGTGATAGTCGATCGCCCGGCGGCCGTGATCGAGGTCGTACATCCGCCGGTTGCTGTCGGACACGCCGAACACGACCTCGAAACGAATACCGGGGTGAATGACCGCCCGTTCGAAAACGCGGACGGCATCGCCGTGGCTCAGATGATGGGGATGCCCGGGCAGGTCCCGCTGCCGCTGGAAATTCCCGATGCGCACGCATACCACTTCCATGTCGAAACGCACCGCGTACATATAGCCCAGGCTTTCCCCGAAGACCTTGCTGATGGAATAGTAGCTCTCGGGCCTCGGCGTCATGTCGATCGTGCGGAAGACGTCCTGCGGATAAGGCGCGAGGAGTCCCGCGCGGCTCGCGAAGGCGACGCGGCGCACCCCGTTGCGGCTGGCCGCCTCGAAGAGGGTGTAGGTCCCGATGAAATTGGCGTGCAGGATCTCCTCCCACGAGGCGCCGCCGGACGGGTTGCCGGCCAGATGAATGACGGCGTCCATGCCTTCCGTGGCCTGAAGCACCGCGTCCATGTCCGTGATATCGCCGACGACCTCGTCCTCCAATCCCGGCGTCGATACCCGGTCGAAACCCCGGAGGGGATAGCGGTCCTTAAGCCCGTTCACGATGATCGTACCGATGACACCGGCGGAACCGGTGACGAGAATGCGGGGGGTGTCGTTCATTCCGGCTCCTTGCGCATGATGGGTCCGTGCCGTTCGATCCGGTCGTAGGTTTCCTGCCAGGACGCGCTGCCGTCCTCTTCCCAGATATCCAGCCGTATGCCGCGAATATTGCCCTCCTCGAAACCCGTCAACCGACTGACCGGCGGATATCCGATGGTATAGTACACCTGGTCGCCGGGGACACGGGTTCTGGCGATGTGCCGGGGAATGTCCGTCTTCGGATTTCCCGCGATACGCTGCAGTTCCTTTTCGTCCACCTCGACGCCGAGTCCGGGCTCCTCGGGCACGGGGGAGCTGCCGCCGTCCACCTCGAAACGCCCCCCGGTAACGTCCTCGCCGTACTGGTCGTCCAGGTTTACGGTATGCGAAACATTGGGGATCACCGCGCCCAGATGAAGCGCCAGCGCCTTGCTGAGGGTGCCGCCGGTCAACTGGATCACGGTGGAGACATTCGCTTCGGCGCAGGCGAATCCCCTTTTAAGGCTCATGCCGATCCCGTGCTCGCCGACCATGTAGAGATCGGCGCAACCGTGCATGATCTCCGGTCCGCCGCCGAGTTGCGGCACGTGCATCAGCAGGGGGATCGACGTCTTTTCGCGCAGGCGTCGCCACCCGTCGACGTCGCGCCACACCAGCGGATCCTCGATTACGGCGACGACAGGCGATTGCTCAAGGTGCGCGATGATGCGCATCACATCGGCGGACGAACGGTTGTGGTTGAAATCGTAGTGCATCTTGAAACCGGCCGGCGCGACTTCCTCCACGGCGTGGTTCTGTTCGTAGACGTCGTAGTACTCCCCGGTGTGCATCTTGAATATCATGTACCCTTCGTCCACCGCGCGGACGACCTCGGCGGCCAGTTCCTCAGGGGATGCGACGCGGGTCCAAGCCGCAACCGGGACCCGATCCCGCACCTTCTGTCCCATGAGCTTGTAGGCCGGTATCTCGAGATGCTTGCCCATGACATCGTACAGGGCGCCCATGAGGCCCACGGGCAGATCGGCGTTGATGTGGTCGAAGGGATTGCTGCCCCCAAGCCGCTCCACCTCCCGGACGTCCATCGCGACGTGACCCCGGCTTTCCCCGTATCCGACCACGCCGTTGTCCGCGACGACCTTGAAGATCGTTTGGGTATCGATCCCTTGGAACTGGACCTTGCGATGGGCATTCCGGTCCGCGAGCCTGGGGTTGATATGCGTTATGGCTATATCGGTTATTTTCATGGCCGGCTTCTCTTCTGTTCGTGGTCTGGCGCCAAATCCGTACACTAACAGATCCGTACTCTAAAGGTTCGCGAGCGACCTCGGCGTGCCTTCCTGATTGACCCCGTCCCGCACGGTGAGGGCGATCGGCCAGCACTGGCCGCCCCGTTTCCGGTACTCCTCCTCCGCGCCGCACAGCCAAGCGAACATGCGCGCGGCCGCGATGCCGCCCTGAAACTGCTCGAACACGCCCGCCGGCGGATCGAATGCCACCGTGTTGAAATCGAACCCGTCCTGCCTGATCCAGTCCCTGGCCGGGGGCCTGGTCCGCCAGTAGTTGTATTTCAGCAGGTTCCTATACTTGCTCTTCCCCGACGGACCCGAGGTGGCTTTCGACCTGCGATGCCAGATTCCGTAGACGGTGAGAAAGATGGTGCCCGCCGGACCCGCCGAAGACACCGTGCCGCGGATGGATCCGAGATGAGCCATCATGGGCGCCTTGTTCCGCATGAAGTGGGATCCGGGCAGGACGACGGTGGGGCCCATGTCGTCGGTGCATGCTTCCGGATAATAGAATACCTGCAGGTACTCCAGCCTGTCGGTATAGATCGTGCCGCCGTCCCGGTGCCAGTTCTGGGGTTTGTCATAGGGCAGCGGACCCCGGTGGTTGCTGATGATGCGTGGCAGCGCGAACCCGTCTCCGAGGAGCGAACGGACGGCGCCGGCCGCCTGCGGATTCATGAGCACGCCTTCCAGGAAAAAGGACGCTTTCATGATCGGCGTGGGCTCGTAGGTGCTGTCGTTGCGTTCCAGGTAGTCGAGGACCTGCCTGTTGACCTCGTCGGGCACGACACCGGGGAGCATGAGGTAGCCGTTCCTGCAGAAATCGATCACCTCCTGGTCCGTCAGCGTCGGAGCACAGTTCATCTCCCTTCCGTAAGGCGTCGGACTCATCGTAGTCTCCATCGGCTGTCGCCGTCGCTTCCCGGTTGTTGCCATCGCCTTCGTTTATCTCCATCGCTCCAGCACAAACTCGTATCCGAGTCCATAGGTATCCTGTTCCCGCATGGCCAGAGACGCTTCCGGGAACTTGATGATGCGCCATCCGTCGTCCAGCGCCTCCTTGATCGACCGGTATCGGAACTCACCGTCTTCGCCGAGGCCGTCGGAGTCCGCCCCGTCTTCGTAGATGCTGATGCCGACCACCGCCGAGTGCGGGTTGGTCGTGGGCGCCTGCAGGTAAAGCAGGCTTTGTTTCAGACCCCCGTTCGCCTCCGCTGCCATCCCCAGCGCGCGGTCGATGTCTTCGGCGGAGAGTTCGCCGTCTTCGAATCGTTTTCGGATCCGCTTTAGCTGGTCCGTCAAGTTGTCCATAGATTCGTCCTCAGGCGTAAGGGGCCGTATGCGCTGTACGCCGTGGCCGCATGGCGGCGGCAACCCGCCACGCCCGGTTATGATCGGTATGGAATATGATCAATAATAACCGGCCGGGCGATTTGTGAAAAGCATAAATCGGCGCCGTACGGCGCACCGCCACTGCCCTGTGCACCAGGGTGCATGCCGTGGCGCTCCTACCCTGCGCATCAAGGCGCATGCCGCGCAGGCTTTGCCATGAGCAGAACAGTGCATTGCGCGCAGACGAGCAGCGTGGCCAGAACGAGATGCAGCACCTGGACCGGTTTCGGCAGCGCTGCGTAGGCGAGTATGATCCCGAGTACGATCTGCAACACGATCCCCGCCAGGATGAACCGGGCGAGCGGGACCACGCGGCTTCCCGATGCATGCCGGCGCGCAGCGCGGTATACCAGGAATCCGGCCAGAAGGACCAGCCAGGAGGATATCCGGTGGACGTGATCGACGAGTCCCACCTGCGCCAGCCATTCGCCCCGGGGCAGGCCGCCGGTATCCTTGATGAAGGGGTCTATGCCCTCGCGAACCTGGGTGCCCAGAAGCAGCTGGATCGTCGTGACCGCCAGCAGCGCGGAGCCCAGGCGTAGCAGCGTGGTGCGTCCCTGGTCTGTCAGTTCGATTCGGACGCGCTGTTCCAAGGACTGAAAGGTCACGTAGACCAGCACCCCCAACAGGAGGACGGCCAGGAACATGTGGAGGGTGATGATGCCGGGACGCAGGCCGGACCGGACCACCTGCCCGCCCAGCCAGCCCTGGAAGACGACCAGCGCCAGACACAGACCCGCGCCGTAGAAGACCGCCGGCTTCGTCCTTCTGTATCCGAACGAACGCAGGAAGGTGACGAACACGAGTATGCCGATCGCCACCCCCACCAGGCGATTGGCGTATTCGATCCACATCTTTGCCGGGTTGAAAGAAGCGGGGTCGTAACCCTTTTCAAGCAGGTAAACCGGATCCAGGTCGTCGACGCTCGATGGCGGCAGCCAGAAACCCCAGCATTTCGGCCAGTCGGGACATCCCAGTCCCGCCCCGGTGGTGCGCACCAGGCTGCCTATGGCGATCAGCAGAACGATAGCCGCCAGGGTCGCCACCGCGGTTTTCTGGAAGGTGTTCATGACAGCTCATCATAGACCGGGAGGCCTTTTTCGGCAAGGGATATATAAGGGATGTATGAAGGAACCGCACAGGGATGCGCAGGCGCTGCTTCGGGGACCCCATGGCCGGTTTTGTCATTGCTATTTCGACTGCTTCGATGTATCTTGGACGGGAGCGGTATGCGGCAATTTGCCTAGGGGCATAGCTCAGCTGGTAGAGCGGCGGTCTCCAAAACCGTAGGTCGCGGGTTCGAATCCTGCTGCCCCTGTTTCCTGCCAAAGCCCGTGAGACGGCCACGGGCGCGCTCGCGTCGCCTGACCGGAACGGACCTTGCCGGAACGGATGGATCATGTCGTTCTTCGAAGTGGAAACCTGGGTGCCGAAGCCCGACCGAAAGGCGGATCACGACGAAATGATCCGCACCTGGTTCGGCTTCGTGGAACGCCACAGGGAGGAACTCTTCCCCGAGTGGCGGTCCGCCCGGTATTTCCGCGAGGTAGCCCGTAATACCGGACAGCCCACCGGGCGCTACGTCATGGTGTTCGAGTACGTGTCCCACGAAGGTTTTCTCGCCTACAAGGAACGGCGAAAGGACTGGTCCGGCCCCTACGAGGAATACCGGAAGGTGGACCCCTATCAGTTCTTCGACCGGACCACCGTCACCGAAACCTGCTGGATGCCGGAAGAACAGCATCGGTGGCTCGATTTCACCTGAGCCGTGCCTTCCACCGACTCCATCTTCAGGGAACTGATCGTCATCGAGGCGGCGAACGTGCTGGCCGGTCCGGCCGTGGGCATGTTCTTCGCGGAGCTGGGCGCCACGGTGATCAAGGTGGAGAACATGAAGACCGGCGGCGATACCACCCGCCGCTGGAAACTGCCTTCGGAAGATCGGGACGACGACGTCACCGCCTACTTCTCCTCGGTGAACTGGGGCAAGCGATCCATCGGAATCGACTTTTCGATCCCCGAAGGATACGCGGTCCTGCTGGACCTTGTTCGCCGGGCCGACGTGTTCGTGCAGAGTTTCAAAACCGGCGACGCGGAGAAGTTCAAACTCGACTACGCGACCCTCCGCGCCCAAAACGACCGGCTCGTCTACGCCGACATCACCGCCTTCGGAGCAAGGGACGGGCGGCCGGGTTTCGATGCCGTGCTGCAGGCGGAGACCGGTTTCACGGGCATGAACGGAACCGAGGACAGCGGTCCGGTCAAGATGCCGGTAGCCCTTATCGACCTGCTCCTGGCCCATCAGCTCAAGGAAGCCCTGCTGATTGCCCTCATTGCGCGTATGCAAACCGGCCGGGGATCCTGCAGTACGGTGTCGCTGTTCCACGCCGGGGTCGCCTCGCTGGCCAACCAGGCGTCGAATTACCTGGTTTGCGGTTCGATCCCCGTTCGCGCCGGCTCGGACCATCCCAACATTGCGCCGTACGGGACGACGTACGAGACCCTGAACGGTGCGCCGATCGTGCTGGCCGTCGGCACCGACAGCCAGTTTCGGGCGCTTTGCGAAGCGCTGGGCATGCCGGAATTGGCGAAGGACGAACGGTTCGGCACGAACCGGCAGCGGGTCGTTCACCGCGACGCGCTGAACACGATGCTGGCACGCCGGATCGGCCAACATGAAACAGAAGCCCTGCTGCAAGCGCTGCATGCGCGGAAAGTACCGGCCGGGGCGGTACGGCGGCTGGACGAAGTCCTTGACCAGGAATCCACCGATGCGCTGCGGCTGTCCGGGCATCGAACAGACGGCGCGTCGATCCGCGGATTGCGCACGATCGCCTTTGAAAGCGACGCCATTTCACCCCCCGCGCGTCTGAACGCCCCACCCGGTTTCAATCAGGACGGTCGGTATGTGCTTGCGGAAATGCTCGGCTATGGCGAGGATCGAATCGAATCGTTGAAAAAAGCCGGCGCCGTGCGGTAGTCCGGTCGCTTGCCGGCCACTTTGGAGCGGAGCTGGTTCTTCGACTGCGGCCGAACCGCGTCGTTTTGTCCCGGATTTTGGTTGCGATTACACGGTGAAATGCGTATGTTGATGCGTACCTGACAAATCGAACGAATACCGAACGAATACCGAACGAATACCGAACCAACTCCGAACAAATTGCGGAAAGATAGTGAACGATGGTGGGGGAACAGGCGCGCGTTAACCGTATGGGAATCGTATGAGCGAATTGATCATTGTTGGCGACCGGGTCCTGGTGGAGCAGCATGACGGCGAACAGCTTACCCATTCCGGGTTGTACCTTCCCGCCACGGTAACGGAGAAGGAGAAGGTCGGTACCGGAAAGGTGATTCGCGTGGGTCCGGGGCACCTGATGCCGAATCCCGACTACAACGAGGGGGACCCGATTGCGAAACCGGCCGAGTCTGTGCGCTACCTGCCCCTGCAAGCCCAACCCGGTGATTTCGCATTCTATTTGCGCAAGGAGTCCATCGAGATCAATTATCAGGAAAAAACCTACATGATCGTGCCGCACAACGCTATTCTGGCGCTTGTTCGATCTGAAGGAGACAACCTGCTGCAGGGTCTTGAGGATCTGTTCGACGAATCTTGAGACGCAACCGGACCTGCGGCGGCGCGTTTGCTAATGGAAGGCGAGAAAGGCCGGCGCGGTACCGGACGCCTGAAGCTCGAACGCACAGCCAACCCCCAAACCCCATCACCTTTCCGCATCGGATCGTACAAGCCGGGAGATGGGACCAGAGACCGTACAACCTGAAGAGAAGGAGCATACGCCATGACCAGAACGGCCTACGCGCCCCGGCGTGAAGTCCCCGTCGCCCAATTGGGAGTCGACGCGCGCGGAGCGTTTATTTCGCGGACCTATACGCATCTTCTCGGGGCGATTCTGGCTTTCGTCCTGATCGAGTACTACCTGTTTCAGACCGGCATGGCGGAGTCGATCGCGAACGTGCTACTCGGCGGTTCCTGGCTCATCGTGCTTGGCGGTTTCATGATTCTGAGCTGGATCGCCACCCATTTTGCGCACAACGCGCAGACCACGGCCGGCCAGTACGGCGCGCTGGGCCTGTTCGTCGTGGGCGAAGCCATCATCTTCACGCCGTTGCTCCACGTTGCCGAAACCATGGCGCCGGGCGTGATCAACAGCGCCGCCACGGTGACGATCATCGCCTTTATCGGCCTGACGGCAATCGCCTTTCAGACCCGTAGGGACTTCTCCTTCCTCGGCGGGCTGCTGCGCTGGGGTTTCATTTGCGCCCTCGTCCTGATCGTAGCCAGTGTGCTGTTCGGTTTCCATCTCGGTACGATCTTTACCGTGGCCATGATCGTGCTCGCGGGCGGAGCGATCCTCTACGACACGTCGAATGTGCTGCACCACTATCCGGCGGACCGGCACGTCGGGGCCGCCTTGCAGCTCTTCGCCTCCGTGGCGTTGCTGTTCTGGTACATTCTCCAGTTCTTCCTTTCCTCGCGGGACTGATTCGTGCGACCTGTTGAAAGCGGGCTGCCAGGAAACGGTATCGCGGGCGGAAAGGCCACGGTATCATGGACGCATGATGTCATGAGGTGGCGTTGCGCATGCATCACAGGATAAAGACGATAGGCCGGGAGGTCCTCTCCTTCGGGGTCATCGCGCTGATCCTGCTGGCTGGCCGCTCCACGCTGGCCGATCACTACACCGTACCCTCCGGCTCCATGGAATACACGCTCCTGCCGGGCGACCGGATCTTCGTCGCCAAGTACACCTACGGTTTCCGCGTGCCCTTCACCGACTGGAAGCTGACGCGGGGAAGCAAGGTTGAACGCGGCGAGGTGGTCGTGTTCGATTCACCCGTGGAGGACATCCGCCTCGTCAAGCGGATCGTCGCGGTAGGGGGCGATACCGTCTCCATCCGGAGTGGCCAGGTATCCATCAACGGGCATCCCATGGGCTCGACCACGGACATGCGGGAGGAGTTCTACGGCGAGCGGCGGGTACGGTTGAACCTGCGCTACAGCGGGGGCGAGGACTACGGCCCGCAAGCCATTCCTCCGGGCTATCTCCTGGCCGTAGGAGACGCCCGGGGAAACAGCAAGGATGGACGCGTCTTCGGGTTTGTTTCTGAAGACGCGGTCTACGGCAGAGCCGTAGCCGTCTATTACCGGAGCGGCGAAGGCCTCTGCTGGCTGAAACTCTAGCGCAGACTGAAGCCCTACCTCGTCTCCGTCTGCGTATCCTGCGCTTCTTTTTCTTCTTTTTCCCGCTCTTCCGCCCGTCTCTGGCGTTGCATCGGATTCTCGGGCGTCTGGCGACGCTGCTTGAACAGTTCAAAGCGCGTAGGCTTCGACTGCGGCGGCCAGACATTGTTGCTCAGGTCCGTGTCCGCCGTCTCGAGGAAGGGGTCGAGCGTGATCCTTTCCACCGGCTGATCCGTCACGAAAACCCTGGTTACGCGGTCGTCCCGGATCCGCCAGATTTCGGCGGGAATCCGCTGCACTTCCGTGGTGCCGTCCTCGAATTCGAATTCCAGGATCAACGGCATGACCAGCCCGCCCGCGTTCTCGAAGGTCAGCTCGTAGAAGTGCTTGCCGCTTTGCAGCAGGGCCAGATCCTCGGCGTCCAGGTTTTTCAAGTATTCGTCATATTCTTCGCGGTCGAGGATCGATATTTCGAAGGGATCGTACCGGTTGTAGAAATCGACCAGCGTCGAATCCTGCCGCACCATCGGATCCGGTATTTCGGTCTGGTTGCGCGCGTAGCTGATTCCCCGGTTTTCTTCCGCCTTGTTCGTCCTGGCGATCTCCTTCTCCACCGCCGGATTCCGCGTGTCTATCTGGAACCACTTGACCTCCGCCAGACCGAGATCCACATGGTCCGTGCTGTAGAACCAGCCCCGCCAGTACCAGTCCAGGTCCACTGCGGACGCGTCTTCCATGCTGCGGAAGAAGTCCTCGGGAGACGGATGCTTGAACATCCAGCGCTGCGAATAGGTGCGGAAGGCATGGTCGAACAGTTCCCGCCCCATGACGGTTTCCCGCAGGATATTCAGCGCGGTGGCGGGTTTCCCGTACGCGTTGGGACCAAACTGGAAAATGGACTCGGAATTGGTCATGATGGGCGAGATGCGCTCCTGGTCGCCCTTCATGTAGTTCACGATGCGGTGGGCGGGGCCTCTGCGGGATGGATATTCGGTATCCCATTCCTGTTCGGCCAGGAATTGAAGAAAGGTGTTCAGTCCCTCGTCCATCCACGTCCACTGCCGCTCGTCCGAATTGACGATCATGGGGAAGTAGTTGTGCCCGACTTCGTGGATGATCACGCTGATCATTCCGTACTTCGTCCGCTCGCTGTACGTGCCGTCCTTTTCCGGACGGCCGCCGTTGAAGCAGATCATCGGGTATTCCATGCCGATGCGGTCTGTGTGCACGGAAATCGCCGTGGGATAGGGATAGGGGAAGGTGTATTTCGAATAGACGTCCAGGGTATGGGCTACCACCTTGGTAGAGTAGCGCTCCCACAGCGGGTTGCCCTCCTTGGGATAGAAGGACATGGCCATGACATGCTGTGAACCGGACTGAACGCCCATCGCGTCCCAGATGAACTTGCGCGAGCTGGCGAAGGCGAAATCCCGCACATTGTCCCCCTGAAATACCCAGGTCTTCTTCTCCGTCGCGCGTTCCGCTTCGGCCGCGATCGCTTCCTCCTCCGTAACGATCATTACGGGTTCGTCCGCGTTCCGGGAACGGGCGAGTCGCGCCTGCTGTTCGGCGTTGAGCACCTCGCGGGGATTCTGCAGCACCCCGGTGGCCGCAACGACATGGTCGGCCGGGACGGTGATGCTGACCTCGTAGTCGCCGAAGGGCAGCGCAAATTCGCCGCGGCCCAGAAATTGCTTGTGCTGCCAGCCTTCCACCTCGTTGTACACCGCCATCCGGGGGAAGAACTGGGCGATGGCGTACAGGTAGTTGCCGTCTTCCTCGAAATACTCGTAGCCCGACCGGCCGCCGAGTTTCATCCGGTCGTTGATGTTGTACCACCACTTGATCTTGAACGTGTACGAATTCCCGGGCCGAAGCGGTTCGGGCATGTCCACCCGCATCATCGTCCCGTTGATGGTGTGGGGCAGGGGGTTGTCGCGGCGGTCCCGCACCCACTCGATCTTGAACCCGCCGTCGAAGTCGTTCAGCAGGCGGCGCATCCCGGCAAAGCTCAGCCGCCCCGGTACCCGGCTGCCCGCGATCTTTCGCGTATCCGAGTCCCGCGCCCGCACGTTCTGGTCGAGCTGGACCCACAAATAGGCCAGTTCATCCGGCGAATTGTTGTGGTAGGTGATGACCTCGGCGCCATGAAGCCGCTGCGTCTCGTCGTCCAGTTCGATACGCATCTCGTAGTCCGCCTCGTTCTGCCAGTACTGATGGCCCGGCGCGCCGGAAGCGGTCCGGTATACGTTCGGCGTCGGGGCTTCCTGTTTGAGTTGGCGGAACTTGCTCCGGTTGATCGTTTCCGGCCCCTTCTGGGCCATCAGGGAAGGGGAGAAATACGCGATGCTCAGTGCGCAAAGGAGATGCATTAGACGCTTAGCCATGGATCGGCCTCCAGGTGCTGATCTACCGTTCGCTATGTTTCGCTACGTAAAGTAGTATCCGTATGAACTTGCATGAAACGGTGCGAGCCTGCATGAAACTGCATGGACTGTTATGAGTTTAATGATATCAGTGTGGGGAATATACCGTTTGGAAGGCGTCGTGTAAAGGCAATCCGTCGCGTAGAGGGCAATCCGAAGACCGCGTTTTCCGCGCAGGCTTGACAGCGGCGGCCCGCGCATGTACCCTGAGACGACCGGCGGCCGGCCACGTACGGAGGCGAGGCACGGGCGGGCCGCGGACCGTTCCCTTGCCCGAGGCGCCGGGATGCGTTTGCGACAATACCACGGAAACCGTTCACGAAAGCACCGATGAAATCGCGGCAAGGCTTCCGGCTTATTCTGACGAGCTTCCTGCTGATGTGCCCGGTCCGGGACGCGAGCGCCATGGGCACAAGGGTCGAGACGGGTACCGGACCAAAAGCGGACCACCCGTTCTACATCAGTGTCTGCCAGCTGGATCACAACCCGGACACCGGTGCGCTGGAACTGTCTTTTCGCCTGTTCATGGACGACCTGGAACTCGTACTCGAAACGATGGGCGCGGAACGGCTGCGTCTCGGTACGGAGCGCGAATCCGAAAAAGCGGATATCTACATCGGCCGTTATCTCGCGCGCCACGTCGTAATCGAGACGAACGGACAGCGCGTCAACGCCGCCTTTATCGGAAAGGAAGTGGATTCGGACGCAATATGGTGTTACGTGGAAGTCGAGAACGTCCCCGTACTGAAAACGATGACCATAACGAATACCCTGTTCCTCGAGACGTTTGAAGACCAGGTCAATCTTGTGCATGTCAATGCCAACGGCCGGAAGAAGAGTCTGGTGTTCAACCAACAGCAGATCACGCAGACGCTGAACTTCTGAGCTTTTGCTGGTCACCCACCCCGACTTCGTTCCCGGACCATGTCCCAAAACACGCGAAATGCAGCCCGAATCGTCGAACTGAAAGCGTTTGCCTCGCTGAGATCCGGCCTGGGCGCCATCGTCGCCACGTCCGGCGGGTACGATCCGCTCCATCCCGGCCATCTCTCCTGCCTGCTGGAATCATCCGCCTATGGGGATACGCTGGTTGTCATCGTCAACGGAGACGATTTTCTTCGCCGAAAGAAGGGAAAACCCTTTATGGATCTCCAGGCCCGGTGCCGGGTGGTCTCCGGTATTCGCGCCGTGGACTATGTCGTCCCCTTTGAAGTAGAAAACGACGATACGGTCCGCGCGGCCCTGCGGGTGATCCGGCCCCGCGTGTTTACCAAGGGCGGAGACCGGACCGACAAGTCCAATATCCCCGAGTGGAACGTCTGCAGGGAACTCGATATCGAAGTGGTCACGGGCGTGGGCGCGGACAAGGCCTGGAGCAGTTCCGACTATCTGGAACAGTGGGGACGGTTCTGGGTGGAACGCGCTGCCAGCAGGTAGTGCCGCTGCTTCTGCCTGGAAAATGGTCCGCAAACCGACCGGCATGTTGTATTTGCCGCTTGTCTCGCGGCCGGTAACGGCGTAGTTTATGCGTGCAACGGATCAGCTGAAAGCAACCGAAAGCAACCGAAAGCAACTGAACCGATCCGGGTCATGCCGAAGATCGCGGCCGATTGTGGTGCGCAATCTGGCGACGCCCGGTTCTGCAGAATTCGACCGAGGAAGAAATGGCCAACAGATACCGCGCCGCCGTGATCGGACTGGGCCGCATGGGGAGCACTTTCGACGACGAGATCGAACAGGGCGGTTCCGTGTTCCTGCCCTACTGCCATGCGCCCTCCTACCACGCCGCGCCGGACGTGGACCTGGTCGCCGGGGCGGATCCCCACGATGAGCAGCGGGCCATTTTCGGCAAACGGTGGGGTATTGAAGACGGTCGTCTTTACGCGGATTACCGCGAGATGCTTGAAAGGGAACGTATTGACCTGCTTAGCGTCTGTACCACCGCACGGGTCCGATCGCAGATCGTGCAGGACGCCGCACGGGTCGGCGTGAAAGCCATCTGGGCCGAGAAGCCGATCGCCCTGACCCTGGCCGAGGCGGATGCCATGGTGGACACCTGCGCCGAACACGGCGTTGCGCTCGCCATCAACTGCGCAAGGCGATGGAATCCTTTTTTTTCCGAAGCAAAGGCACTGATTGAAGCGGGCGAGCTCGGAGCGGTCGTTCAAGTGACGGGGTACGGCCACTGCGGGCTGTCCCACAACGGCAGCCATCTCATCGATATCGTCCGGTACATGGCCGGCGGCAGTGTTCAGTGGGTATACGGCGAGATGGAGTCCGACGAGGCGGCGGCGGGCGAACATGACCTGAGCGGCAACGGCTATCTTGCTTTCGACAACGACGTGCGGGCTTATATCCGGGGCATGCCCTGCGGCATGGCGAACTGGGAAATTGACGTTCTGGGCACGGCGGGCCGTTTCCGCTCCTGCGCGAACGGGCAGGATGTCGAATTGTTCAGGCAGCTTCCCGGCGGTCCGCGGGAAAGAGGGGTGCCCGCGCGCGTCCCGTTTCCCTGGCCGGCCCGGTACCCCGGCATGGGGCTGGCCATTGTCGCGGACCTGATCTCGTCCATTGAGCACGGCCACGCGCCCAAGTGTTCGGGCGTGGACGGACGCGAGGCGCTGGAAGTGGCCATCGCCCTGCGCGAATCGCATCGCAGGGGCGGGCAAAGGGTTCGTCTTCCCGTGGAGGATCGGCATCTCGGCATCCTTTCCGCCGAAATACGCGAGGACAGCGTACCGGCGCGCGTACGGCGACTCCAGGGTTGAAGAAGGCTGAAGCGTTGAGGCCGGTCGCACGTTGAGGCCGGTTGGCGGGGAGACCCTATGAAGCTGGGATTCGTGACCTATCAGATCGGCAAGGACTGGGACCTGCCGGCCCTCATCGACATGTGCCACAGGACGGGTTTTACCGGAGTGGAACTCCGTACGACCCACGCCCACGGCGTAGAAGCCGCGCTGAGTGCGGACGAGCGATCGGAGGTTCGTCGAAGATTCGAGGACGGCGGCGTGGATCTGGCGGGGCTTGGCACGGCTTTCGAATATCACTCGCTCGATCCCGACGAGGTTCGAGCGAACATAGACGGCACGCTGGCGTACGCGAAACTGGCGGCCGACCTCGACTGCCCGGGCGTGAAGGTACGCCCCAACGGGCTGCAGACCGAAGCGGGCGTTCCGGAAGAGGCGACGCTCGAACAGATCGGAAAGGCCGTCGGGACGTGTGCGGAAGCGGCCGACGGCCTCGGCGTGCAGATTCGGGTGGAGGTGCACGGCCGGGATACGCAGGAGCCGAGACGCATGCGGGCCATCATGGATCATGCGGATCATCCCAATGCGTACATTTGCTGGAACTCCAATTTCGGCGAGGTGGTGGACGGATCCATTGAATGCAACTATCGGCTGCTGCGTAACAAGATCGGCCTGGTGCATATCACCGAACTTGCGCGCGCCGAGTATCCATGGCGGGAGCTGTTCCGGCTGCTCCATGACGACGGGTACGACGGGTACACACTCGCTGAAATCGACCACAGTCCCGAACCCGAACGACTGATGGCATACTACAAGGCGCTCTGGGAAGCCTACCAGCCGTAGGCGCCGGCGCTGCGGGTCCATTCGACAGGGAAGGGAAAGCCGGTCCATGCATACGTCACAGGAATCCGCCTACCGAGACCGGACGCGACGGTCCCGCGAGGCATTCGGGCGCGCGGGCGAGGTCATGCCCGGCGTCGCCAAAGGGGCGTACTACTATGCCCCGTATCCGATCACGATGGAACGGGCCGAAGGCTGCCATCTCTACGACGTGGACGGGAACCGGTACGTGGATTTCGCCAATCACCACACCTCGCAAATCCTGGGGCATAACCATCCCGTCGTGATCCGGGCCGTGGAGCGGCAGCTGGAGCGCGGTATCGCCGTGGCCGCGCCCATGGGAATCGAAACCGCACTGGCGGAAGCACTGTGCGGCCGGGTGGCCTCCCTGGAGAAGGTCCGGTTCTGCAACTCAGGGACCGAAGCCACGTTGCACGCGATCCGCCTGGCCAGGGAGTTCTCGGGCCGGCACGTCATCGCCAAATTCGAGGGAGGATACCACGGCAGCCACGACGCCGTTGAAATCAGCACTTCGCCCGATCCGGAGCAGGCGGGGCCGGCCGATCACCCGCTGCCGGTGCCCAGCGTCGGGGGCATGCCGCCCAACGCCACGGACAACGTCGTCATTCTGCCGTTCGACGACGCAGCGGTCGTGGAATCGATCATCAAGGCAAGAAAGGATGAACTGGCGGCCGTCATACTCGATCCCAAGACGGGGGTCATTCCGCAGCGGTTGGACTTCGTAAAGGCGGTGCGCGATATTACGACGCGGCACGGCATCCTCCTGATCCTGGACGAAATCGTGGGTTTCCGCGCGGCGCCGGGAGGCGTCCAGTCCCAGTGCGGCATCCTGCCCGATCTGACCACGTACGGCAAGATCGTCGGGGGCGGATTTCCGGTAGGGGCCTTTGGCGGCCGCCGGGATCTCATGTCTCTGCTGGATCCAACCCAGGGCAAGGCACGGCTTAATCAAAGCGGCACGTTCAGCGGACATCCCGTCGCCATGGCCGCTGGCCTCGCCATGCTGGAGGTCCTGACGCCCGACGTCTACGCCCGGCTCGACCGGCTCGCGGACCGTTTGGTGAAAGGACTTGAGGACGCATTCGCCCGTACGGGCGCGGTGGCAACGACGGTCGCATCGGGTTCTACCTTCAGCATCTACTTCACGAAAGGCCCGGTCAGGACCTATCGCGCCGTTGCGGCGGCGGACAAGGGGCCGGTATCCGGGATGTACCTTTCCCTGCTGAACCGGGGTTACTATCTGTCAAACGGTCTCGTCATGAACTGTCTCTCCGCAGCCATGGACGAAACCCATGTCGACGGCCTCGTGGGCGCCGTGGCCGAAGCGCTGGAAGAAAACCGATAGGCTGTTCGGGTTTCGCCAACCCGAATGCAAAGTTCGCTGGTACTTCTTAGTCAATTGATGCTCTACCATAGGAACATCACCATGTCCCATGCTTTGAAGTGCACCACGGTCGTATTCGGAGCGGTTGCCGGCTTCTTTCTGATTCCCCTGTTGATTTTGGCGCAGGGCGGCGGTTCCGGCGAATCGGCCGCGCGGCCCCTGCCTCCCGACGCGTCCCCGCGAGACCAGCAGGTCTTCCGATACATGAGTCCGGAACCCCGCACGCTCGATTCGGCCATCAACGACTATGACACCGAAGATACGATCATCCCCTTCGAGCCCCTGCTGCGGCGCGACCCGAACTGGAATCCCGAACCGGCCGCCGCCGACAGTTTCACATCCTCCCCGGACGGCAAGACCTGGACCTTCCATCTGCGCCGGGGCGCGCGATGGAGCGATGGCCGGCCCGTTACGGCCCATGACTTCGTGTACTCCTTCCGGCGGATGCTGGACCCGCAGGAGGCCAACCCCTACGGATTCTTCTACCACGATTTCAAGAACGCGAGGGCCATAAACCGTGGCGAAATCGAGGACCTGACCCAGCTGGGCGTCTGGGCGGTCAACGATCACACGCTGGTCATCGAGACGGAGGCGTCGGCTCCCTACCTGCCGTACATCGTATCCTACGGAAATGCGTTGCCCGTCCCGCCATGGCAGGTTGAAAAGTACGACAGGAAATGGACCCGTCTTGAAAACATCGTCTCGAATTCGGGCTTCAAGTTGTCGGAATGGGTCACGGGAAGCCATATGACCTTCGTTCCGGATCCCATGTACAACGGACCCCACAAACCCTATTTGGAAAAGGTCGTCCATCCCTTCCGCAACGCGGCGGTCGCCACGGTGCTCGCCTACGAAAACAACGAGGTGGACCGCGAACTCGTAGATGTGACCGACATGCCGCGCATCCTGGCCGATCCGGAACTTGCACCGGACCTGGTCAAGGTGCCGGCAAGGGCGTCGTGGTATCTCTTCTTCCGCACCCGCCAGCCGCCTTTCGACGACGTACGGGTGCGCGAAGCCTTCGCGCGGGCGATCGACCGGGAGGTCATCACGAAGATCCTGCTGGGCGGTACGGCGGTGCCCGCCTACTCGATGATCCCGCCCGAATTCGGCGAGTATAACGGTGATATCATGAAGCCTTACCAGTCCTATGATCCCGAGAAAGCCCAGGTGCTTCTCCGGCAAGCCGGCTATCCGCGGGGCAGGGGATTTCCTCGTCAGGAGATGTGGCTGCGGGCGCCCAATCCCACGATCAAGCGGGTCAGCGAGGCGATCATGGCCATGTTGAAGGAGAACCTCCGGATCGACGTCACGATCCGGAGCGCCGACCGGACCATGTACATGACCAACATGTACAACTGGCGCATGAACCTGGGGCTTATCGTGTTCTACGCCGATTACCTCGACCCGCGCAACATGCTCGACATGATCTGGCATTCGCAGCCGCAGGGATACGGCCGGTCGGACTGGACGAACACGAAATTCGATCGACTGGTGGAGCAGGCCGCTTCCGAGCTCGACAGGGAAAGGCGCCGCGCCCTTTACGCGGAGGCGGAGGAGATCATGGTGGCCGACTACGCCGGCGCCTTTCTATTCCACCCGGTGAACCTGGAGCTCAGAAAACCCTGGGTCAAGGGGATGACAAAAAACCCGGACGGCACCGTCGGGGCTATGGACTACACGCGGGTATACATCTCCCGCTGACGACAATCCCCCGGGAGATGCGCAATGCGCAGGGGAAAACTACAATACAGAAAAGCCTCCGCTTTAGATGGCGGAGGCTTTTCTGTATTCTTGTCCTGATCGCGTATCGCGTAATCGTCTGACATGCCGGAAGCCGACTATACGTTGACTACCGGGTCGCGTCCTTCATCTGGTCGACGATTTTGCGCAACGACGCGGCGTTCCTGGCCCGGGGCGCCAGCTTCAAGTAGGTCTCGTAGGCCTTTATCGCGTTGGGATAGTCCTCCCGGGTTTGATACAGGATACCCAGGTTGTAGTGCCAGGTCGCCTTTTTGCCGTTGATGCGGATAGCAGCCTGGTACGAACGGATCGCGTTTCTGGTGCTCTTGATCTTCTGATAGGCGCCGCCCAGCGCGCCGTGGGCGTCCGCGTACTTGGGATCCAGCTCCGTCGCCCGCTTGAACGATTTGATCGCGTTGGACGTCTGGCCCGCCTTCTGCTGGGCCAACCCCAGGTTGTAGAAAGCTTCCTTGTAATCCGCCTTCAATTCGATGGCTTTCTCAAAAGCGCCGATGGCGTCTGTAAACTGGCCCGCCTTGAAATACGCAATACCCAGATTGAAATGACGCGGGGGATCGTCCGGCATTTCACCGACTTTCGCCTGTGCGTCCGAGATCGTCTGGGCCTGCGCGGCGGGCGCGGCGGCCAGTGCGGCCAGCGTCATGCATGCTGCGAAAAGAAAGCCCAACTTTCCGATGCGGGTCATCCTGATTCCTCCGTTGAATCACTGAGCATGAAGCGTACTGAGTATTGGTGGACAACTGGTTTTCTTGTGCGTATATTACATCCAAGATGGTTACGATACGCAATTTCGGCATGAAACGCAAGTTGTATTCTCAACTATCTGTGGATGGTGCGGAGACGAAGATCAAGGAGGCCATTGATGACATCCTACACTGTTGATCAATTTCTGGCCGACGCCCGGCAAATCGTGCGCGAAAACGGCGTCCGGGACGGACTGGAATCAATCAGGCAGCGTACCGAGCGGTTGCTTGGCCAGACCGATCTTCTGGAGACTTATGTAAATCTGAACGAGTACAAGGGGCACACGGTGATCGGCCATGATCCGGAAACGGATATCCATGTCATCGTCCACGGCGGCCGCAAAGGCGGCGCCTCCCCGCCGCACGATCACGGTCCCTGCAGCGTAATTTACGGGAACTATACCGGCCACACCGTAATGCGGCGCTGGAAACGGCTGGACGATGGAGGTTCCGAAGGACCCGCCCGCCTTGAGATCGCCCGGGAGTACGTGGTCGGCGCGGGGGAGGCTACGGCCTTCGCGCAGGGAGACATCCACTCCATAGACTATCCCGACGGCGCCTTCTTCGTGCGGGTGACTGTGGGTGACGTGGAAAAACAGAAGACGCGCCGTTTCAATCTCGAACGGGGCACCGTGGAGATCGACGACCGGGCGAATCGCGCGGGTTAGCTACTGATGTCCGTTCTTGAAAAAAGTACGGGACCATCCCCGGTAAAGCCCACCGACATCGTCGAACCGGACCGTCTGCGTTCCCTGCGTCAGCGCCGGGATCTGCCGGGGCTTGTCTTCCTTGTCGGGCACGCGGCGGCCACGCTGCTTACCGGATACCTGGTGTCGCTCGCAGCGGGAACCTGGTGGCTGTTGCCCGCCCTGCTGGCACACGGCGTCATCCTGGTGCACTGGTTCGCGCCCTTCCATGAATGTTCCCACGGAACGGCCTTCAGAACCGCGGCCATGAACCGGATCGTCGGCTGGATCACCGGCACAGGCCTGTTTCTCATCCCCGTGTATTTTCGCTACGAGCACCTTGCCCATCATGCCCACACCCAGATCGCGGGGGACGATCCGGAAATGATCCCGATGGCCGAGCGCCTGGGCGGGTATTTGTACTACGCCACGGGCATTCCCTACTTCCAAAGCAACCTGACCACGCTGATGCGGATGCTTTTGGGGCGGTTCAACGCAGTCGAGCGAAAATTCCTGCCCGGAAGGGTGCGCGGCAGGGTGGTGGCGCAGGCCTGGAGCATGGTCCTGGCATACGGTACGCTGGCGGCCGTATCAATCTGGTTCGACACAATGGCCGTGATCCTGTACTGGCTGGCGCCCCGGATGCTGGGCGAACCGGTGATGCGCCTCATACGCATGTCCGAGCACACGGGCTGTGCTCGTGTACGCCATATGCTGGTCAACACGCGGACGGTCCTCACCAACCCTGTAGTCCGGTGGTTGAACTGGAACAACGCCTACCACGCCGAACACCACGCCATACCGACTATACCCTTCCACGCCCTGGGCGACCTCCACCGGATCATGGGTCCCCACTTCGAAGAAGTACGTCCGGGTTACGTGAATACGCAGATGCACCTGATGGAGAACGGAAGGAAATACGGCGACGCGCGGACCGGCCGACCGGCGGATGTACACGCGCCTTAGACCTTAGACCGGTGGATGCGCCCTATACGGTTTTCGGGGCGTTGTCTTTGGGCGGTACGACGCACAGGAATCCGAGCGGTTCCTCCCCGACGCTCTCGAACTGGTGCTGTTCGTCGGGCGCGATGTATACCACGTCTCCCGGTCCCACGTCGTGTACTTCCCAGCCGATGAGCACCTTGGCCCGGCCCCGCAGTATGTAGATGCCATGATCGTGGGGGTGCCGGTCGAAGGAGGACTGGCCGCCCGGCTCGATTTCGAAATAGCGCATCGAGAAGTTGTGCGCGCCGTCATCCGGACCGATTACGACCCGGACCGAACCGCCCACTGCTCCGCCCCGGGTGTAGGGCGCCTGTTCCACGCCGGACCAGTCGTTTGCCCCGTGCCGGCCCTGGTGTTTGTGTACTACGCCCATGAAGATCCTTTCGCGACGTCTCTTCCGCCTCGCATGCCCGGCTTGCCGCGCTTCCCGCAACGCGGTTTACATGAAGTTGCGCACCCCGCTGCCGTGGAGATGCGATATGCGTTCGGCGTCCGGACGATCGAATCCGATCGATACGAGTTCCCGTACGCGCTTGCGGTGCATTTCCTCGTAGAGTCCCTCCACCGCGTCGCGGCCCCGGGCGAGTTGCTCCGGGTGGGTTCCGCCGCCGGCCAGCGTCATCATGGCCTTCAACACGAAGGGGCTGGAGCCGGAGGCCTGCTGCAGAAACAGCGTCCGTTCCTCGGCCGCCCGCATCAGATCGTCCTTTATCGACGGATCCTGTTCTATGTGGTAGGCGAAATGGGATATGCCGTACCCCACGTGCCGTCCCTCGTCCTGGCGTGCCAACTTGAAGGTCCGGGCGGTCACCGGATCGGGAGCGACCTGTTCCAGAAACATCAGCAGCTCCATGAAGGTCCCCTCGCCCAGCACGTGCATCAGAAACGAGCCGTTCGCATAGTCGTCCTGGGCAAGCAGACTGCGCAGGGACCATTCCGTGGCGGCTGAAACGTACTGCAGGCCGCCGCCGTTGGCGAGCGCCCGCTTGGTGAAAACCTCGGCGTGACGGGCCTCGTCCATGACCTGCGTGGCCAGGAAGAGGACCACTTCGGAAAACTGGGGATCGATCCGGTTCATGAACTTGGCCGGCAGATACATGGCCAGATATTCGTTCTGGATCAGAAAGGTCATGACCTGACACACGGCCTGCTCCAGATCGTCCGGCAATTCGGGCAGATCGTGCCATGGGATGTCGGTCGTGGCGTCCCACTGCCCCGCCTTGCCCTGCTCGTACAGTTCCGCGATGTTGTCGGCCCAAACCAGCTTCTTTTCCCTGATGGGGAAGCCGAAATCCGGCGTGCCGGGATCGACCACCGATCCGCGCTGCGCGAGTCCCCGGCCTTCGGGCGCCAAGTCCGGCACCTCGCCCGCCCTGCCGACCTGGCAGTCCCGCATCAGGATGCCGCGGCCCTCGACGGGCTTTACCTTGATTCCCTGGTCGGGCTTCCCCCAATCCGACGTGTCGGGCAGTGGTATAATGAAATCGTCGGTCACGTTCGCCGCTTCCCCTGGCAGAAATTGACTAAACCACGGTGGTCGATTAGAATGTATGATACGGTAATTCCTCGTTGATGACAAGGCGAAGGTGAAGCGGGCATCCCATGAATATGTCCCGGTTGCGGGTGTTTCGTCTCTGGCGCGTCATGGTACGCCGCTTCAGGCAGCGTCTGCACGCCAATATCGAACGCATGAGGACGACCGACCAGGTCTTCATGATCGGCGCCGCGGTACTGATCGGTATCCTCGGCGCGGGAGGCGCGATTGCGTTTCGCGAGCTGGTGCTGTTTATCGAATCCGTCGCCTGGGACGGCGCATCACCCGAAAGCGGTGCGCCGAATACGTTGACGGTGCTCGCCGTACCCACCGCCGGCGGGCTGATCGCAGGTGTGCTGCTCTGGTTCAGCTGCCGCGAAGCCCGCGGACTGCCGGATGTGATGGAAGCCGTGGCCCTGCGCGGCGGCCGCATCAAACCTCGGGTCGCCGCGGAGACCTCATTGGCCACAGCCATCAGCATAGGCACCGGCCTGTCGGTAGGTCGCGAGGGGCCCATCGCCCAGATCGGCGCGTCCATCGGATCCACCTTCGGCCAGTTGTCCCGCGTAAACGCCCATCGCATGCGCACCTTCGTCGGTTGCGGCGCGGCGGCAGGCATAGCGGCAACCTTCAACACGCCGATCGCGGGCGCATTGTTCTCTCTCGAAGTCATTTTGGGCAATTTCTCCTTCAGCCGGTTCAGCCCCATCGTGATTTCCTCGGTGGTAGCCACTGCCATCTCGCGTCACTTCCTGGGCAACCAGCCGGCCTTCGTCGTGCCTCCGCATGCGGTGAATCTTCATCCGCTCGAAATTGCCCTGTACGCCGTGCTGGGCATCCTGGCTGCAATCGTGGGCACCCTCTTCGTGCGGGCGATTTACGGGATGGAAGACCTCTACGGCAAAGTGCCGCTTCCCGATTACCTGAAACCGATGACCGGCGGTCTGCTCGTCGGCACCCTGGCCCTGCTTTATCCACAGATCCTGGGCGTGGGATACGAAACCATGGACCGGGCCTTGTTCTCCGAACTGGGGTGGCAACTGCTCCTTGTCCTCGTCTTCATGAAAATCGCCGCCACGTCCTTCACCCTGGGTTCGGGTGCAACCGGCGGTGTCATCGCGCCATCCCTGTTCGTCGGATGCATGCTGGGGGGGACTTTCGGCGCCCTGGTCAACCGCCTGTTGCCCGCTGCGACAGCCACCGGGGGCGCCTACGCGCTGGTCGGGATGGGCGCTCTGGTGGCGTCGACCACCCGGACGCCCATCACATCGATGC
The DNA here is from genome assembly GCA_965200485.1 of bacterium. Taxonomy (GTDB): domain Bacteria; phylum JAAXHH01; class JAAXHH01; order JAAXHH01; family JAAXHH01; genus JAAXHH01. The sequence goes on along the minus strand of CBDAUD010000002.1, from coordinate 154,560 downwards.
TGATGATCTTCGAGATGACCGGCAATTACCAGCTGATCCTGCCACTCGCCTTTTCCGTCATCGTCAGTACGGCGCTGTCCGCCTATTTGCTCAAGCCTTCCGTATACACCCTGCGCCTCCTGAGGCGAAACGTGGACCTTGAAAAGCGCCAGGAAACGAATATCCTGCGGTCGCTGAGCGTGCGGCAGGCCCGGGGGACCCTCTTTGAAACAATCCCGCCCGAAGCGTCCCTCGACGAACTGATGACCCGCTTGTCCGAAAGTAACCAGACGGAGTTTTACATCACCGACGAGGACGCGCGCTACCGAGGCACCGTCACCTTTGACCGCATTCGCCGGCTCGTTGCCTACGGCGCGGATCTCGAAGGCGTTATCGTGGCGCATGACATTGCGCAGTTCGATCTTCCTACGGTCATGGACGACGACACGCTGGACCAGGTCATGCTGTGGTTTGGCCAGCATCATGTGAACGCCTTTCCCGTGGTGGAACCCGGGACGGGTCGACTGGTCGGCGCCGTCAGCCGGGAACATGTCATGGACGCCTACAACCGGGAGGCCGCAAGCCGGGATCTGGCCGGCGAATTCGGCAGCATGGTGAACGCGCTGACCGGAAACCAGGTCGTTCAGCTGGGGAGCGATTACGCCATGGTCGAAATCAGCGCGCCGGACCGCTTTACCGCCCGCAGCATTCGGCGCCTTCAGATCCGCAGCCGGCACGAGGTGCAGATCCTGCTCATTAGGAAACGCGGCCACGGGATCGACCAGTCGCACTTCGTGCCCTCGCCGGATTATGTGATCCAGGAAGATGACGTGCTACTCGTCGCCGGAGCGCGCCAGCGTATCGATCGTTTCATGAATTGGTAACGTTTCATTTGACAACATGCAATTTGGTGGTTTCTTCTTGATGAGGACTTCCTTCTACAATTGAAATCAGTCATTAATCGCGCGTTTTCTTTTCAATCATCTGACCGAGGAGTCAGTGAAATGTCTACCTTCTTGTTACGACGATGCGCCGCGTGGGTACCGGTCATGTTGTGCATGGCCTGGACCACCGGTGCGCAGGAAACCGAAGAAAGCGGTTCAGCCCTTGCCGATCTGGTTGAAATCTCGGGATTTGTTGACGCAAGCTACACCTATACCAATACGGACGATTCGAACACCTTCGGTCTCGACCAGGTGGAGATAGACCTGGCGAGGAACCTGGGAGATATCGGTACGCTGCGGGCCGACCTGGAATGGGTGAGCGACGGCGAGGGCGGCTTCGCGCTCGATGCGGAACAGGGATACGTCACCCTGAATCTTGGTATGGGAAGGAGCGAAGGGAACTACCCGACCCTGACCTTCGGCAAATTCAACGCGCCCATCGGATTCGAGCTCCTGGACGCTCCGGACATGTACCAGTTTTCCCACGCGCTGGTCTTCGACATGGGACTGCCCACGAACCTGACCGGCGCCATGCTGGGCATGGACCTGGGCGGCGGCCTCGACGTCGTGGTGCATCTCACGAACGGATGGGACCAGAACGTAGACTCGAATACCAGCAAGATGATCGGCGGACGAATCGGCTACAGTCACGAGGAACTCGGCGGGGTCGGGTTCTCCGCCATGCGGGGCGACGAGGCGGGGCACACGGGCAATCTGACGGTCGTCGACATCGACCTTACCCTGACGCCGACCCCGGAGCTCACCCTGGGGGGGGAATACAACAACGGCAAAACGGAAGAGCGGGCAACAAGCAGGGAAAACGACTGGAACGGCTTCATGGTGATGGCGCACTACCGTCTTAACGACGTCATGGGTTTGACGGGCAGGTACGACTACTTCGCCAGGGAGGAAACGGGCGATGATCACGACGATCATCATCATGGCGAGGCATTGAACGTCACCCAGCAGGCCCTCACCATCGCGCCGACTTTCGCGCTGACGGACGGACTCGGGTTCCTCATGGAACTCCGCAGGGATTTCTCGGACGACGCGATTTTCGGGGATTCGGAGAAGTCCATGGTCAATTTCGCGTTCGAGATGACCTATACCTTCTGATCAAGCCGGCAAACGATTGCAAGCAGCGCCGGCCGGCCCGCTTGGCCTGGGTGCCACGCCCGTCAAGGCAGGTCGCCGCTAAGATCGTGCCGGCGCGGGATTTCACGCGAGACTGAATAATGCCTATCCGTTTTTTGCCACGATGCGCGGCATGGCTTTCGGTCGCCTTGGGCATGACCTGGAACGCCGGCGCCCAAGAGACCGAAGACGGCGCTTCGGCCCTTACCGATCTGGTTGGAATCTCTGGATTCGTCGACGCCAGCTACACCTATACCAATACGGACGATTCGAACACCTTCGGTCTTGACCAAGTCGAAATCGTCCTGGAAAGGAACTTCGGGGATATCGGTTCGCTGCGGGTTGACGTGGACTGGACGAACGACGGCGAGGGCGGTTTTGGGGTCAACGCGGAGCAGGGATACATGACCCTGAATCTCGGGATGGGAAGGACCGATGGAACCTACCCGACCCTGACCGTCGGAAAATTCCACGCGCCCATGGGGATCGAATCCGGGGACCCCCCGTTCATGTACCAGTATTCAAACTCGCTGGTCTTTCTGATGGCGTTACCCTACACGATCTCCGGCGCCATGCTGTCCATGGACCTGGGCAGCGGTATCGACGCGGCAGTACACCTTTCGAACGGATCGGACCAGAATGTCGACAAGAACATGAAAAAGATGATCGGCGGCCGAATCGGGTACCGCCACGACGTGTACGGCGGGATAGGGTTCGCGGCCATGCGGGGCGAGCGGCCGGGCTCCCCGAACGACCTGACGATGTACGACTTCGACCTGCTCATTACGCCCACCCCGAAACTCCTCATAGGCGGAGAGTACAATATCGGTAAAACGGAACGGAGGACCCACCACGAGGAAGACAGCTGGAATGGGTTTCAGGTGATGGCGCACTTGACGCTTACCGACATCATGGGCTTGACGGGCAGATACGACTACTTCGCCAGGGAGGAAACGGGCGATGATCACGACGATCATCATCATGGCGCGGCATTGAACGTCACCCAACAGGCCCTCACCATCGCGCCGACTTTCGCGCTGACGGACGGGCTCGGGTTCCTCATGGAACTCCGAAGGGATTTCGCGGACGAGGCTATTTTCGGGGATTCGGAGAAGTCCAAGGTCAACTTCGCCTTCGAGATGACCTACACCTTCTGATCGGATCAGTCAGCTCAGCACCCGCCTGCAGACCTCAATAGCCCGGCTGATCTGGTCGCTGCTCACATCCAGATGGGTAACCGCCCGGATGACACCGGGTTTCATGGCCAGCATCCTGACCCCTTCTTCCGAAAGCCGGTCGACGGCCTCGAAGGGGTCGAGACCGTTCCGCAGGCGGAAAAAGACCATGTTGCTGTGTATCTCGTTCAGGTCGATCTCTACCGTGTCGATTTCGGCGAGCGCTTTGGCCAATCGACCGGCGTGCACATGGTCTTCCTCAAGCCGGCTGATATTGTGCTCCATTGCGTAGAGGCCGGCAGCCGCCAGCACGCCCGCCTGACGCATACCGCCGCCGAACATCTTGCGGTAGTACCGGCCAGCATCGATCGTAGCCCGGTCACCCGCCAGCACACTGCCTACCGGGGCGCCCAGGCCCTTGGAAAGGCATACGGTAACCGTGTCGATGTGCTGCGTATAAGTTTGGGCTGAAAGGCCTGTAGCTGCGCAGGCGTTGAACAGTCGGGCGCCGTCCATGTGTACGCGCAGGCGGTTTGACCGCGCGTATGCGCCGATCCGGGACAGGGCATCCACGGGCCAGGGATACCCCCCGGATTTGTTGTGGGTGTTCTCCACGGCGACGAGCGCGGTCCTGCCATAATGCACATTGTCTCCACGCTGTATCAATTCCTCTATCTGCGCAGGCGTGAAAACGCCGCGTTCACCTTTCAGCAGCCGAACCTGCACCCCGGACAGCGCACCGAGGGCGCCGGCTTCCGCGTTGAATACGTGGCTGTACTCTTCCGTGATGATGTCATTGCCGTGATGCGTCTGCGACCGGACGGCAACCTGATTTCCCTGCGTTCCGCTCGTGACGAACAGGCCGGCCTCCTTGCCGAGCATGACGGCCATGGCTTCTTCCAGCCTGCAGACCGAGGGGTCTTCTCCGAAACAGTCATCGCCGACTTCGGCGTTGGCCATGGCCCGGCGCATCGCAGGCGTCGGTTTGGTCATGGTATCGCTGCGAAGTTCTACGTACTCCATGCGTCTCCTCACTCGCCGTACTTGATCAGCGTCACGCCCGTGCCGCTTTCCGTCACGTCATATTTCACTTCGTCCATGAGCGACCGGATCATCAGGATGCCCCGGCCGGTCTCCTTGAGCAGATTGTCCGGCTTGCGGGGATCCGGCAGGGATTCGGGGTCGAAACCAGGGCCGCGGTCGCAGATGTGGATGCGGAACTCGGTCGAACTGCAGTTGCAGGTGATGATGACCTGCTTGGACTCGTCGCACTGGTTCCCATGCAGTATCGCGTTCTTTACCGCTTCGTTCACGGCGATCATGATGTCGCCGCATATGCCCTGGTCATAGCCTGCCCGTGCGGTGAGGTCCGCTATGCGCCGATCCACCTCCGCCGCCAACTCGGGCTTGCTGGGAATCGCAAGTTCCAGCGTCACGCCGCAACCGGGTGGATCCTGCCGCCTCTCGAACATATGGGACGCTCCATGAGGCCGACGCGCGTAAGGCCCCGCGCCTGGACGGTATCCCTCGGGACGAGACACGTCCCGGTACACAGCCTCCGTTCGACTCTATTTTAAAGTATGAGTTGGCAAATATGATGTCAAGCACGGGGATAGCGCGAGGCCCACCGGCGCTTCGACCGCCTAAGGGGCCCTGTTGAACCGGCGCTCGATCTCTTCAAGCGGCATGCGCACGAGGACCGGCCGGCCGCTGGGCGTCACATAGGGCATTTCCGTGGCGAACAAATCGTTCACGAGGGTGTTCATCTCTTGCTGAGACAGCGGATCCCCCTTCCTGATGCCCGCGTGGGAGGAAAAAGTGCGTGCGATACGCTCCGCCGGATTGAGGTCCCTGGCCGAGAGGTTCTGCAGGTTCTCGACCATGCGCGGGAACAACGTATCCTCCCCCTGGTTGTGCGCCGCGCAGGGGACGGCATCCACGACCACGGTCCGCTCACCGAACAGTTTCAAACTGAATCCCAGCCTGCCGAACAGATCGAAGTGTTCCTGGACGAGGGCGAACTGCGGCACCATGAGATCCAACGTCACAGGAAACAACAATTGCTGGGAAGGCGCGGATTCCCGGTCCATCGTTTGCAACGCGCGTTCGAACAGCACGCGTTCATGGGCGGCGTACTGGTCTATCAGGATGAATCCATCCCTTACCTGCGCGACGATGTAGGCGTTGTGCAGCTGCCAGAATGACACCAGCGCCCCCTGGGCATCCTCCCTGACGGTTCCCTGCCGCGCTTCGCCGGCGCCTTCCGGCCCCGGATCGCCCGGGGTATAGGTCCAGGTTTCCGAAGCGGCGTCGGCGCCACGTCGGACCGGTCCGAACAGATCGATCTGCGTTCGGCGTTCCATGATTGATCCCGCACCGGTTTCGCCCCCGTTTATCGGCGCTGCAGCCGGCGTCATGGTGGACGCGTCCGGCGTATCCGTTTCGAAAACCGGCACCACGTCCGAAGTCTGCAGCGCCAGACGAACAGCCCGCAACAGCCGCTTGTACACGCTGGACTCGTCGGCGAACCGGATTTCGCGTTTCGCCGGATGGACGTTGACGTCCACCTGGTCGAGATCGACCGTCAGAAAAACGATGGATACGGGATACCGGTCCCTGGGGAGAATGGATCCATACCCTTCGAACACGGCGCGATTGAGCGCGCGACTGGATACCGGGCGCTGGTTGATGAACAGGTACTGGTGCGTGCGGGAAACCCTAGTGGCGTCGGGACGGCTGATGAATCCGTGTATCTTGACCAGCTCGTCATCGTAGGCGACCGGCATCATGTGATCCAACAGCGCATTGCCCATGACGGCCTGGGCACGGGCGTACGTGTTGGAGACCGGGGGAAGGGACAGGCTTTCCTTTCCATCCACCGTCAGCGAGAAGGCGATTTCCGGATGGGCCATAGCCATCGTGGACACGGTCGAAACGATATGGCGCGTTTCCGTACCCGCCTTCCGCAGGAATTTCCGACGTGCCGGCACATTGTAGAACAGCTGGGAGACGGAGACCGTGGTGCCCTGCGCACGGCCGGCATCTCCGACTTGCGGGGCCGACCCGCCATCGACGCGAACCCGGGTGCCCGCCGCTTCCCCCGCCGTATTCGTCGTCAGATCGACCCGGGCCACGGAGGCGATGGCAGCCAGCGCTTCCCCCCGAAACCCCAACGTACCAATGCGGCAGAGATCCTCTTCGTCCGAAATTTTGCTGGTTGCATGGCGCGCAAAAGCCAGCGAGGCGTCCGCCCGGCCCATGCCCCTGCCATTGTCCATGACGCGTATGAGTTGCTTGCCGCCCCCCTTGATCTCCACGGAAATACGCAGGCCACCCGCGTCGATGGCGTTTTCGACCAGTTCCTTTACGACCGAGGCGGGCCGTTCGATCACCTCGCCTGCGGCGATCTGATTCGCCAGCTTCTCGGGTAGTACGCTGATGTGGTCTGACACCGGCGCGCAACTCCAGTCCGATCAGTTTGCCGATTCGTTGTCGTAGGTGATCCGATAGATCATCCCGGCGTAATCGTCGGATACGAGGAGGGACCCGTCGGGCATGACTTCCACGTCGGCAGGTCGGCCGTAGACTTCCTCGTCCTCCAGCCAGCCCGTAGCGAAGTCTTCGTATCCGGTCGCCTCGCTACCGTCCAGTCGCACGAGGGTGATACGGTAGCCGATCTTGCTGTCCCGATTCCAGGATCCATGTTCCGCGATGAACACCTGATTACGGTAGCCGGCCGGAAACATGGTGCCGGTGTAGAACCGCATGCCCACGGCGGCCACGTGCGGACCGAGTTCCTGCGCGGGCGGCACCAAGTTTTCCGGTGGGCGTCTGCCGCCGAATTCGGGATCGGGCACATCGACGCCGTGGTGATACGGGAAGCCGAAATGCTGGCCGGCCACCGTTACGCGGTTCAGTTCGTCCGGCGGGATGTCGTTGCCCATCAGGTCCCGCCCGTTGTCGGTAAACCAGAGTTCGCCCGATTCCGGATGCCAGTCGAAGCCCACGGTGTTCCGCACGCCGCGCACGTGGACCTCCAGGCCCGATCCGTCCTGATTCATCCGCATGATGGTCGCGTAACGCGGGTCGCTGCGTTCGCATACGTTGCACGGCGCGCCCACGGGAACGTACAGCTTGCCGTCCGGACCGAAGCGGATGAATTTCCAGCCATGATGCCGGTCGGACGGAAAGTCCCGGTTGACCACGACCGGTTCAGGGGGGTCGTCGAGCCGGTTTTCTATGTCGTCGTACCGGAGGACCCGGTCGATCTCGGCCACGTACAGCGCCCCGTCGCGGAAAGCGATGCCGGTGGGCATCTTCAACCCGCTGTCCAGAACCAGCACCGCGTCGGCGACGAAGTCCCGATTCCGGTCCTGCACGGCGTATACGTTGCCCGCGCGCCGGGATCCCACGAATAGCGTTCCGCCCGGTCCCATGGCCATCGCCCGCGCGTTGGGAACGTCCCTTGCGTAGATTCCGATCGTGAAGCCCTTCGGCAGTTGAATGCGGGACAGGACGGGATCGGTTTCCGGATTGCCATTGCCGGGCGCCGGCGTCGTTCCGCAGGCGGCCGCAGGGAACAGAACCGCCGGAAACAGCACTACCAGGAGCAGGCGCAGGCATGAAGAGCGGACGAGGGTCATTGAAAAAACCGGATGAAGATTGCTGCGGGCATATATCCGCGGGCGATGCGTTGTGGCGTTGTGATTCGGACCGGGTTCCGAAGTCCGGACCGACTCCTGCTATGGTACCGTTTCCAAGGCAATAAATCAAGCCCGAAGTGGTGCTTGCGTTTGTCCGATTCGACCGTTAATGTTTACCACTCGTTTAGCCGCATTCGTTATACCGGGAACGATGCAATGTCTCGTATCGAACAGCTCCGCAACCAGGGTTTCGAAGCCTATCCCGCACGGATCGGGCGTTCGCATACGGTACGCCAGGTCCTGGAATCCGGCAGCGGTTGGGGCAAGCTCGTTGTGGCCGGCCGGCTGGTTCGGCTGGTCCCGGACACCCGGCGCGGCGTATTGAAGGACGCGACCGGCCAGATCGAGCTGGATCTGGCCGATCCCGGCCTGTCCGGGATATGCTCCGTGCTCTCCAGCGGTGATCTGGTGGAGTGCGCGGGAACGTGGAATCGGGACGTATGCGTCGTATCCGCCGTACGACTCCTGGCCCCCTGTCTGCGACAAGCGCCCGAGCCCGCGGCCGCGGCGGCGGTGGAAATCAGGGCGCGTCTCCTCGCCCATACCCGTTCTTTCTTCGAATCCCGCGGTTTCCTCGGCGTGGACACGCCCGCCTTCATGACGGTGCCGGATCTGACTCCCGCCCTGCGTTCCTTCAAGACGGTCTACCTGGACGACTTCGGCAGATCGCGTCCCTTCTATCTGCAGACCTCGCCGGAACATTACATGAAGCGCCTGCTGGCGGCGGGATGCGAACGCATCTACCAGATATGCCGGTTCTATAGAAACGGCGAGCGCTACGACACCCACCATCCCGAATTCACCGGCCTGGAGTGGTACGAGGCCTTCGCCGATTATGAATCCGTCATGAAAACCACGGAGGACTACCTGGCGTCCCTGGCGATGGCATTCAACGGATGTGGCGCACTGACCTATCAGGGTACCCGGATCGATCTGAACCCGCCGTGGCCAAGGTACCGGGTGCGGGACTTCTTTCTGGACCGTACCGGCATTGATCTGGACGACTGCGATGCCCCTGACGTGTTCGCTTCCGAAGCCGAATCCAGAGGATACGAGGTCCGCGAAGACGACGGCTGGGACGATCTGTTTCATCGCGTTTTCCTGGCGGATGTCGAACCCGCCCTGCCCGCCGACCGTCCGGTCTTCCTGACCGAATATCCCGCCCGGTTGCCGTCGCTGGCGCGCCGCGTTCCCGGCAATGACCGGTACGTGGAGCGATTCGAACTCTACATGGGGGGACTTGAACTGGCCAATGCCTTCACGGAGTTGAACGATCCGGTGGAGCAGCGTGCCCGTTTCGAGGCGGAGCTTCGGATCAAGCAGGCCCAAGAAGGCTACGATGGCAGCGTTGACGAAGCGCTGCTGGCGGCCCTCGAATACGGCATGCCGCCTTCGGGCGGGATCGCCGTCGGTCTGGACCGCGTGGCCATGCTTTTTGCCGACGCGCGCACCATCGACTCCGTGATCATGTTCAGAAACTACTGAGCCGGTGCGCGCACTTCGAAAACTCGTCCGTCGAATACCGTACACGGAATACAGCACATAGCATACAGGAGGATGGCATGCAGGCGCTCATGTATCTGGGAACGCGCGAGATGGAAATGCAGGAGGTGGCAGAACCCGGCGCGACGCCCGGGCATGTCGTACTGAAAGTCGGCGCCGCGAGCATATGCGGTTCTGATCTGCACGGATTTCTGGGCAAGAGCGCCAAGCGCGTTCCGCCGCTGATCATGGGGCACGAGTTTACCGGAGAAATCGTGGATCGGGGCCGGGGAGTGGACGAACTTTCCATCGGCCAACGGGTCACCGTCAATCCGATCCTTTCCTGCGGTCTGTGCGAGGAATGCCGCCGGGGACGCACCAGTATCTGTCCGCACCGAACGGTCATCGGAATCGAGCACCCGGGCGCCTTCGCCAGGTATGTCTCCGTTCCGGCGGAATCGTGCTTCGCGCTGCCCGACCACGTGGGCGATCTCGAGGGCAGCATGGTCGAATCCCTCTCGAACGCATTGCACATCTTCGACCGAAGCCTGCGCGGCTTCATCAAACGGGTGGCCGTCATCGGTGCCGGTACGCAGGGGCTCCTCGCCCTGCAGGTAGCCCGTCACATCGGTGCGACCCGTATCGCGGTGACCGACATGGTCTCTTCCCGACTGGCTCTGGCCTCGGCTCAGGGCGCGACGGACGTTGTCGATGTACGCTCGCAGGATCCGGTGGAAGCGGTAATGGACATGACGGATGGACGCGGGGTGGACCTGGCCATCGAGGCGGTGGGGCACACCGCCACGCAGGAACAGGCCGTGCGCATGCTGCGGGAAGGCGGCGAGGCCGTGATGCTGGGCCTGGGCGCCGAAGGGCCCATGGCCATCGACGGTGTGGCCATGGTGAACAAGGAACTGTCGGTCAGAGGATCCTACGCCTACACGAGCCTCGATTTCGCCTACTCCCTTGAACTGATCTCCTCCGGAAAGATCGACGTCGCATCCATGGTCGTCGCCCGGGAACTTGCGCAGGGACCCGGTATTTTCGCGAAACTGGTGGATGATCCGGGGGAGTTGATCAAAGTGTCCCTGGTTCCAGGTTCCTGAAACGGGTCGAAGGCAGACCGGCGACTCGCAGGCGGATCGCAGTCGAACCAGTGGACCGGCGCGCTATCAGCGTGCCAGGCCGTGCCGTCTTACGGCTGCTCTGAACCCGGCCTGGGAAACCCAGCGCGTGTTGTACGCGTCCCGGTATTGCCGGTGACCGTCGGTGTCGGGGTAATGCGACTCGATGCCATACGGATAGCGGTCCATGCCGTGAAAGGGCAGGGGGCCGATCGTGGCGGCGGTCGCCGTATTGAGGTCGCCCTCCTTGAGCCATCCGTCGGTGTGCAGGATGAAATCCCTCGTCCAGCCGGACGGCAGATCGGGCAAATCCGCCGCGTCGAAGGTTACCGCGATTTCCTCGCCCGAACTATAGATGACGTAGTGATCGTCGGACGTCTTCAGCAGCGACGCCACATCGCCGTACCGCGTCCTGTATCCCTCGAAAGGAAGCCACTGCGGTTCTCCGCTCAGCGTATCGTAGTCCCGAACGAAGGGACCGTGGGGGGCGTACCGGTACTCCCGGGAGTACCCGCGGTAATGAAGGTCCGCGGAAGCGGGAGACAGGCGGGTAACCCGCTGCGCTACGCGCTCGGGTTGATCGACGGTGAAGAACGCCTCGCTCCAATACAATTGCAGATTGGTGGTGAGCCGGATACGGAAGTCGTCGGCAGGGAAACAGTCCGTCAGATCGATGAATATCGTCTTGTGTTCCCCCGACGGAAAGCCGGTATATGGAATGACCGTCTGCCAACGGCCCTTGCTGTCCGGCGTCTCCAGGTACGGCGGTATGACGGCGGCGTTCCTTCGCTGGGACAGGGCCAGGTTGGAACTGGGTTCGATCGGCATGATCCAGCCGCCGAGATAGAGATGGATACGCTTGGCATGCTTCAGGTCGCCCAGGTCCAGGGTGATTGAATGGCGTTCCGGAACGCCTTGGAACTGGCCAAGCGTATAGTCGCCGACGTACAGGCTGTCCCGGGCGGTGAGATGGGGCAGTATGTCGTTTCCGCGGTGATCGCGTGCCGCCACGGGAAGACGTGGATCGGTCACCGTATGGATCTCCAGGTCCGGGAAGGGGGGCGGCAGGTACTTCTCATCCACGTAGATGTCCGTCTCCGCCGGGTGATCGACGACCAGAAGTTCCATTTTGTCCATGTACACCGCGTCCCAGAGTTCCTCCACGACCCGGACCTCGTATCTGCCGTCTCGCTTGCGCAGCTGGTCGCCGCGAATCTTCACATAGTCGTTCGCGGCATCCGGCCAGGCGGGCGCACCGGTTTCCGTCAGGGCGCCAATCGCGCTTCGCGTCATCAGGTGCGTGACGAAAACGTATCGGTCGCCGTTCCAGGTGTACAGCGACGGACACGAGCCTTTCAGTCGCTGGGGTTCGACGATGAGCGTGCGGGAGGCCGGATCGATCCGGTTCTGGGGTACCCCGTTGCTCCAGATGACCCGGATTACGTCCGCCTGTTCCCGATCGCCGAGCCCGACGTGGGTGACGGCTCCGTTCACCAGCAGCGACTGGTAGTGCGCCGCCGCATTGATTTCCATCGTGGACCCTATGCCGTAGAAGTTGTTCTTGCCGCTTCCCTCCAGCGCGGCGGCAAGGCGGACCTTGAACCAGCCGTTCCGGTTGCCCCCGTCGTTCCGGAGTATGACCGCGCGGCCCGCGGACAGGAGCACGAGGTCCAAATCGCCGTCATCGTCCAGATCGCCGATTTCCAGGTCTTCAACGTCGGCGGGCAAGTCGGGCAGCAGCGCGGACTGATCCTCGAACCGGCCGTTCCCGAGGTTTCTGATCAGCCGGAGCCCGTCCCGTTCCGGTGCCGCGGCGCCGGCCAGCGCGAGGTCGATGAAGCCGTCATTGTCGAAATCGACGGGCCGGACGGCGGCGACAACGAGGCCGCTACACGCGCCATCCGGATTCGCGTCTTCCGCTGCAAAACCGCTGCCCGCCTCATTCCACAACAGCCGGCATCCGTCGTCCCCGGATCCCGCCAAAAACAGGTCCAGCGACCCATCGTTATTGAAATCGGCCGCGACCGCCGCCTGCGCCCGCCCCCGGGGGATGCCACCAAAACGGGCGGTCCAGTCCACCCACCTGCCCTGTCTCACGTTTCGGTACATCCGGTGGGAACCGGCCTCGGACAACGCGAACACATCCACGGCCCCGTCCAGGTCGAAGTCGCCCCACGCGATCGGCTGAACGGACCGCCCGCGGTAGGCGGCAGAAGCGACGGAGGCGGGTTTCCCGCCCGCCATGGAGATTTCGCCACGCGCTTCTTCGAAACCCGTTTCGGCGGTGGCCTCTTCGAACAGTCCGTCCGCCGTATGCCGATAGAATCGAAGCGCCATCCCGTTTGACGCCAGGATATCCAGATCGCCGTCGTGGTCAAAATCCGCCCGCGACACGTACACGGGCGCATTCGACCTGGTCGAATCTTCGGCCAAAGGCAAGGTCTGGGCAAGGATGCTGGCGCCGTTTCCCGCATTGTGATACACCCTGGACCGCCCGATTCCGGCCACGTGCAGATCCACGTCCCCATCGTTGTCGAAGTCGCCGGGGGTCAGCCGATAGTCCGATCCCCCCCATGCAACGGACCACGGATTCGAGATCGTCTCCCGGTCCGCCAGACGGTTGGGCGCGACGAACAACCCGTCCGGTCCCGTCAGCACGATATCCAGGCGATCGTCCCCGTCCATGTCTGCCAGCGCCAGGTCCGTCCATGCATCCCGTGTCCGCAGCGCATCGCCGAGCCATCCGTCTGTCGCGTCTGCGAAACGCATGTCGACCAGGGCCTCCGCGGTCTGGATGGCCAAGTCGGCCGGCGCCGTCCGGAAACGGTATAGCGGGGGGGACTGCTGCGAGGGGTCCCCCAGGCGATCCCGTGCCGAACGGAAGGCCGGATCCACCACGAGCAGGTTGCCCAGAATGCCCGCGGTGGACTCGGCTTCGGCCGCGTCGCGGCGTTTCAGCGCGTCCACGGTCTGATCCAGCCAGGTCCGTACGTCTGCCCGGACGGGGACGAGCAACCGGGACAGGCGTTCGTATCCGGTCAGGGCTTCCTGCACCCGGTCCAGACGAACCAGGGCTTCGTTCAATTCGACGAGCACGGCCAGATTGTCCGGTTCGTACGCGAGCATGGCCTGCAATTCGCCCACCGTGGCTTCGATTCGGTGTGCCGGTCCCCGCAGCCTTCTCATTTCCGTGAGGTATTTGTATCGGAGCGCCACGTCGGACTCGTTCTGGTCGACCGCGCGGGCGAGAATGGACAAGGCGCGTTCGCGATCCCCTCGGGCCGCCACGATGTCAGACTGGATGGAAAGGACCGCGCCATCCTCCGGCGCGAGATCCACGGCCCGGTCGATCTCCGCATCGGCTGCTTCGTAGTCCCGGAGCTTCAGGAGCGCCAGGGCCCTGTTCGCGTGGCCGAGCGGCTCACCGGGCACCAGCCGGACGACCGCCTCAAAGGAATCGGCCGCACCTTGGAGATCGTTCCGGTACAGGTAGGCGAGCCCCGTGTTCTTCTCCGAAAGGGCTTCCATCCACACGTTGCGGGAAGGCGTAGCGTCTCCGCATCCGGCCAGACTTAGCATCAAAAAAACAGAAACAGCGCCTGTTGGGATGCGCATCCGCGTCACCTCAATTCCGGTCGGGTTGATATCTGTTGATGACCATGATTTCGCTGCTGCCGTCCGGATCCACGCGTTTCAAGGCGATGGAGATCCTGTTCTCGCGGTCGAGCGCGTTCCAGTACGTCCGCAGCACTTCCTCCGGCCCGCCTTCCAGCGGCATGACGAGGGGCTCTCCCGAAAAACTAGGTAGCGGGTCTCCGTCTCCCGCATACGTCGTCAGGCACAGGCCGCGGCCGGACGGCGGAAGCGCCGGCCGATAGGTATTCCGGTCCGTCCGGCCGGGATCGAACGGGTTCGCCTTCAGGATACTCAGGGTAATGGCAGGCGACCGCGACAGTTCCAGCATCCCGCTGATCCGAGGCGTGTAGTGCGGGGCGTCAGGCTCGCGCTCCCGGGTGGCCAGCGCGGTGTCGAAACTGCCGCCGTTTCTCAAAGACTCGTAAAGGGTCTGCGACTGGTCGCCGTTGGTAACGATGTATTTTCCGGGCAGCTCGAGCATGGGCGAATAGATGATCAGCTCAGGCGCGTCCAGTTTCGAGGGGTCTACCGGTTCAGTCCGCAATACGGGCCCTTCTATCGTGAACCGGCGGTTGCGGCTGTGCGCACTTCGACCCATGATCCAGTAGATCTGCAGCCAGTGATCGCCATCGGCCGAACGTCCGATGACCAGCCCGCGTCCGGGATAGCGGTTGGCGGCGATATGGCGCGCGAAATGCCGTTCCGGGCACTGCGCAGTACGGTTGCGGATTTTCGTCACGAAGGTTTCTTCATTGAAAAAGGTTCAGCTGATCCAGTTTCTTGGCCTGGGCTCTTTCGAAGGCAACCCGTTCTTCCTGGGCGTCCCGCGCCAGCGGCGGCAGGACGTCCCGCACGTTGCCGGGCACCTCCACTTCCGTGCCTTGGGGGACGGGCTTCAGCAACAGCACTTCCTCCCGTTCGATATCGGGGTCGGACAACAGGACCGTGCTGTGCGTACTGACGAGCACCTGTCTGCCGGCGTTTCGCTGCATGCGCCGGATCAGCGCGGCGAGCCGGTTGACGATACCCGCGTGCAGACAGAGTTCGGGTTCTTCCAGCATCAGCAACGAATCGCTTTCGAGAAGCGTCCACAACATGCCGATCAGGCGCAACGTGCCGTCGGAGAACTGGTCCTCCCGCTGGAGGCCGGCGCGGGGACGCCAGTGCGCATACCGGGCCTGGAGGTGGGGCCGGCCCGTTTCCTGGTCCCGTATGAACTCGAGTTGCTCGAGACGGGGTACGGACAACTTCAGGATCTGTTCGATCCGGGACAGGCGAGCCCGGCGCTGCCGCTCATGCTCCCGGGCCACCTTTTCCAGGAAATCCATCCCGTATGGATCGTCCTCCACGCCCGGACTGCGAACCAGGTCCGCATGGCGAAGGAGCGGAGGCGCCAGGTGATGATAGGTCATGGCCTGGAAGCATCCGGCTATGTCCCGGAACACCCGGTTGGCCCCGATCTGCTCCAGATAGGTCTGCGTCAGCCGCACAACATCCTCCCGATCGGTCTCGTTCGGCCTGTCGAGTACGGCAACGCCCGCTCTGCTCGCCCGTTCGTAGGCGATCAGCGGATGCCTGGGTCCCCGGGCTTGCTGTTTGAGACCAAGTTCGTAGCGCCAGAGCTCGCGGCCGTTCACCGGATGGGCGAATCGGACTTCAATGGCTATATCCGGATCCCGGCGCGCGGCGAGATTCCGGATCTTGGTCATGCCGCCCCGGTTGGCGACCGCCTTCTGCAGTCCGCCGCCCTCCGTCTTCGCGATATCCCGAAGGAACCGGAAGACGTCCATCAGGTTGGACTTCCCGGACGCGTTGGGACCGACGATAAACTGCCGCGGTTGCAGATCAACGTCGATCCGCGGGAAATTGCGCCAGTTTCTGACTTTCAGGAAACTCACATACATGGCGTCGCTCCAGGAATTCGCGATGGCTAGTCGAAAAATCCCTGGTCGGCTTCCTTCAAATAGGGCATCGTCTTGTCCGGAATCAGATCGACGCCCAAGCCGGGACGGTCCCAGACGTCGATGAAGCCGTCTTGCACGATGGGGTCCGGCAGGCCCTCCACGATGTCATACCACCAGGCCGGATTCCCGACGGGATACTCGAAGGCGATGTAGTTGGGCGGCATGGTGGCCGAGGCATGCACCAGCGCGGCCAGACCGATCAGCCCGTCGAGGACGCCGTGAGGCGCCATGAGCACGCCGTGTAGGTCCGCGTACTCGGCGATCCACTTCAGCTCCGCAATCCCGCCCACGTCGGCCGGATCGGGTCCGACCACGTCCACGGCGCGTTTCTCGAGAAGATCGACGAAGTTCTCCCGGAGGTAGATCTGTTCCCCGGTATGGACGGGGGTGGAAGTCTTCGACGTTACCTCACGGTAGAGGTCGGCTAGGACGAAGGGCGTATAGTCGCCGGTGATCATGTCTTCGAGCCACATCAAATGCAGATGTTCCACGGCCTTCGCCAGACGCAGGGCGTCCGGCACGAGCATGCCGGGACCGCAGTCGAGGGCCAGGCCGACCTCGTCTCCCAGGACCGCTTTCATGGCCTCGATGCAGTCTACCAGGTGCCCGAGTCCCTTCTCGGTAAGCGGCCCCCGATTGGCGTGAAAGCCGGCGGGCTGCAGGTCGCCGTAGAAAAAGTCGGGGACCTGCGACGGCATGCCGCTGTGGAAGCCGATGCCCTGCTTGATGATGGTGAATCCTTCGGGAGCCGCCTTCATTCTGGCCATGTCTGCGGCGTAGTCTTCCACCGTGGCGCCCTTCATGGGAAACCGTACGGCGCCGTTGTAGACCCGAACCCGGTCCCGCATCTTTCCACCCAGCAATTTGTATACGGGCTGGCCGGCCGCCTTGCCGGCTATATCCCACAGCGCCATTTCGATGGCGCTGACTGCGCTGCCCCACGGCTTGAAACTGCCCATCCGCCGTATGCCCGCGACGACGCGATTGACATCCGTTGGATCCTGGCCGAGGATGTAGTCTCGATAGAACAGGACATGCGGTTTCATGTAGGACTTGGAGTTCTCGATCTCGCCCAGGCCGTGAATCCCCTCGTCCGTGGTGATGCGAACCACGGGGTTCTGCCCGATGACGGCGCATTTCAGGTCGGTGATTTTCATGAAGGGTCTCCATGCTGATCCGCGTGAACGGGAGATACCGAAGGCCGTCCCTCCGCCCACGCCTCCAAATCTGCCAGCAGACGCTCGACGACGCGCTTGGGTCCCTGGAACCCGCCCTGCCGCTTCATGTCGCAGGCGCCTTCCGACAACCGGTCCCGGTATTCCTCCAAGGGGCCGGCGCCGGGGGTCCACGACGCGTATGAGGTGCAGTATCGTTGGAACATGGTGCGGCGCGGCGGATCGCGCCAAGGCCAAGGCAGGGCCCCATGGCACAGCGCTTCGGTGAAAACGACGGCATCCCCCGCGCGGACCGGCACGTTGACGACCGTTGGAGGTCCGGAGCGGATGTTGATGTGTTCAGGCCGTTCAAAGTACGTCTTGTGGCTTCCCGGAATGCAGACGAAACCGGCGCCCTGCGGTACGTCCACAAGGGAAATGGCGACGTTGATGAAGGTGGCAAACACACGGCCTTCCGCGGCCTGGTAGTCGTTGGCCGGGTTCCTCCAGGGGCCGGAAGCGCCATTGTGCAGTGTGATCTCGTCGCTGTCCGGAAGGTTCACGGTGAGCGCGGACAGCAGATGCTGGGGGCGCTCCCGGGTCAGGGCGAGCACGACGCGCATGATCGGCAGGTTGAGGATCAGCCGGTCGAAAACCGGATCGGCGTATTCGGCGTGGAGAATAGCCCGCGCGGCCGACGGCTTCTCTTTGGGGTCCTCATAGGAACACAGCGGCGGCGGGAGCGCCTTCTCTTCCATCCCGTGCCATTCGTCGCAAAGCGCGACCATGTGGGCCAGATCCTCCGGCGAAACCACTTGATCGAGGACCAGGTAGCCATGCAGGTCGAAAAGCCATTTCTCTTTGTCCGTAAGCATCGGCATCCATCCGCAAACATCGGAACAACACATCAGAACAACATCAGCTCACGTACGCGTTGTGGAAATCGATCCACCGCGGAAGAACCTCCTCGATGACGTCCGTGGGCGGCAGAAATGCGATCCTCAGGTGATTGGTGCCCGGTTGCTGACCGAATCCCGCGCCGTTGACCGTGACCAGCCCGGTCTGTTCCAGGAGTCCCATGCAGTAATCGAAGTCGGTCTTCCCATCCGGCAGGCTGTCCAGACGGGGGAACAGGTACATCGCGCCGGTTCGCCCGAAACAGGATACGCCGGCCATCTCGTCGAATCCCGCCCGGATCATGGTCGCCTTCCCGCGGAGGTTCTCAAGGATGCTTCTCCGCTCTGTCGTGAATCGGCGATAGGGCTCGGCGTTTTCGGGCGGCGGGCTGACGAGGAGATACATCATCAGCTGCCCCACCGTGTTCGAACAGATGTTTACCGAAGCCTGCTTTAGTACGAGATCCGTAAAAGACAGTCCGGTGTTGGCGACCCGCGGCGCATTCCTGATCTCGAGGTATCCGCCCCGGTGTCCGCACTCCCCGTAGAAACCCTTCGAGGTGCTGTGCACGCTGAACAGCGGCACATCGCTTCGTCCCAGCATCCGGGCAAAGGACACGAATCCCGCATCCGCGTCGTAAACGTTCTCCTGATAGACCTCGTCGGCGATGATGGCCAGACCGTTTTCCCCGGCGAAGGCAATGACCTCCCCTATGGTTTGCTCGTTCAGCACCGCGCCGGTCGGATTGCCCGGGTTGATGACCACAATGGCCTTGACCGCCACGCCGCGTGCCCGCGCGGCTTCCAGCGAAGATTCCAGCAGGGTCCTTTCCATCGTCCAGCCCGATTCCTCGTCGAGGAAGTAGTCTACCTGCGTCCCCCCGCATCGTTTGATGGCTGCGGAGTACAGCGGATACTGGGGAATCGGGATCATGATGCCGTCGTTTTCATCATGGATCAGCAGATCGATCACGTAACGCACCGCTTCGCTGGCCCCATTGGTCATGAACACCTGCCCGGGGTCGGAACGCGGGATGCGCGTATCGTCCGCGCCGTCTCTCCGGTCGATATGCGCGGCCACGGCCTCCCGGATGAACTGCGGCCCGCTGCTGTCCGAATACGCCCCCATACCCGTTTCCATCTGCGCCAGGTAGCGCTCGCTGAGGTCCAGCACGTAGTCGGAACAGAAATCGTCCGCTCCCAGACCCTCCGGGATACCGGTTTCGAGCCATTTCTTGAGACGCCGCTCGCGCTCGATTCGTATCGGGTGTTCGACGAGGCTCAGCACTTCCCGGTAGAAGGAAACGGGCTGCTGACCAAGAGCCTGGGGATTACCGAGATTGCACGGGATGATCCTTCTGCCGTGCTTCTTCAATTCAGCGGCTCGCCGGGGTATCGGTCCGCGCACGGCGTACTCCATCTCGAGTATCCGCTGGTTGACCGCCATGTCCCAGGGTGTGTTCACGTGCATGTCTTCCGGTGGGGAATATCGGACGCCGTCTCCCTTGCGCGATCGCATCGGATCCGGGTCGCCGATCTGTTCTGCCGATCTATCCACTATTCTTTATTGTGGAATCAGCGCCATTCCGATACCACGTTGAGGCCAACGACACGTGGATGCCAACAACATGAAGAGGAAGATACTATTCTGATTCTACATTATAGATTGCAGCCACGTGTTTGTCGACGTATAAATCACCGACCCGGCAAGCAGCACCGGCGAATATGCTTGACCCCCGTTCCGGTGCGGGGTAATTTCGTCCTACACCGACTCGAAAACCTGATGGCGGAAGACCGAACCCCGGAGAAAACCTGGAGGCATCATGATCAGAAGAAATCTCGAACGCATGTCGGCAGCCGCGGTTTTTGCAGGTGGATTCCTGCTGATGGCGGCCGCGTGCGGGGACGTGGAAGCGCCGGAGACCGCTTCCGACGCGGTAGTCGCACCGGTATTCGAGGTGGACCCCCTGTGGCCCAAGCCGCTGCCCAACCACTGGGTGCTGGGTTCGGCCATCGGCGTAACGGTCGACGCCAATGACAACATCTGGATCATACACCGGGGCAACGGCAATCCCAGTACCGAACTCGGCGCGGCGCAAGACCCGCCCGTGGCGGAATGCTGCCTCCCGGCTCCGCCCGTGCTCCAGTTCGATCCGGAAGGCAACCTGCTCAACCACTGGGGCGGTCCGGGTGAAGGATACGATTGGCCTGCGTCCAATCACGGCATCACGGTCGATCCCATGGGCAACCTCTGGATCGGCGGCAACGGTGGAGACGATGCCCACATTCTGGTTTTTGCCCAGGACGGCACGTTTCTCAAGCAGTTTGGCAAACCGGGCGCGCGGCGGACCGAATCCTTCGACGAGGCGGATCCGCAGTGGACCGGCAACAGCATGGATATGGAGAGTTTCGGCCGGGTGGCCAAGATTTCCTTCGACGCCGGCGCGAACGAGGCCTACGTGGCGGACGGTTATCTGAACAAGCGCGTCGCGGTGCTCGACATCGAGACCGGCGCCTTCAAACGGTACTGGGGCGCTTACGGCAATGAGCCGGACGATGCCGATATAGGAAGATACGACCCCGCTGCACCGCCTGCCCGGCAGTTTCGCAATCCCGTTCACGCGGCCGAACCGTCAAACGACGGACTCATATACGTCTGTGACCGGCCTAACGACCGGATCCAGGTCTTCAGAACGGATGGGACCTTCGTGATGGAGCAGGTCATCGCCGGCGCTACGCTTGGTGCCGGGTCCACATGGGACGTTGCCTTCTCTAGGGATCCAGCGCAGAAGTACCTTTACGTCGCCGACGGCCAGAACATGAAGGTGTACGTCCTCCTGCGCGAGACCATGGAAGTGCTGACCGCTTTCGGGGACGGAGGACGTCAACCGGGCCAGTTCTTCGGCGTACACAGCATCGCCACCGACTCGAAGGGAAACATCTACACCACGGAGACGTACGAAGGCAAGCGTTTACAGAAATTCACCTACATGGGTGTGGCCCCGGTGGAGCAGAGAGACCAGGGCGTGATATGGCCCAGCGAATCCCATTCCCACTAGAAGGGGCGGCCCGGAGGTTCCATCTCATGGGACGCGGTGCGGCAACCGTCCCGCTTGCCGTCCGCGTCCTGTCCTTCCTTTGCCTTGCCGGTCTTCTAGCGTTCCTGCATGCAGACCGGGCATACGGACACGACGTACCCCGCAATGTCGCCATTCAGGCATTCGTCAAGCCAGAGGGCCATCGCCTCCAGCTGCTCGTGCGCGTGCCGCTCGAGGCGATGCTTGATGTCACGTTCCCCCTGACCGGGCCCGGCTACCTGGACCTGTCCCGCGCCAACGATACCCTTGAAGAGGCCGCCATGCTCTGGATCGGCCAGGAGGTGGCGCTCTATGAAAACGGCACGCGGCTGGCCGCACCTGAACTGGCCGCCGTCAGGGCTTCGCTTCCTTCCGACCCGTCCTTCCACGCGTTCGACACCGCTGTGGCCTCGACCCTAGGGCCGCCTCTGCCCGCCGACACGCGCATCTACTGGCAACAGGTCATGCTGGACGTGCTGTTCGAATACCGCATCGCATCGGATCGTTCGCAGTTTTCTATCGAACCGGGGATGGAAAGACTGGGGATGCGGGTCTCGACCGTGCTGCGCTTCCTGCCCGCGGCCGGCGGCGAACGGCTTTACGAGTATACCGGGCATCCGGGACGCATCGTGCTCGATCCTCGCTGGCATCAGGCCGCGTTGCGGTTCGCGCGGTTGGGATTCGACCACATCCTCGACGGAACGGACCATCTGCTGTTCCTTCTGTGCCTGGTCATACCCTATCAGCGACTGCGGGTGCTCGCGATCCTTGTCACGGCGTTCACGGTCGCCCATTCGATTACGCTGATCGCCGCGACGCTGGGCCTGACGCCCGCCGCCCTTTGGTTCGTCCCGCTCGTCGAAACCCTGATCGCGGCTTCCATCGTGTACATGGCCGCGGAGAATGTCATTTCACCCGGGTTGCGTCGCCGCTGGACAGCCGTCTTCGGTTTCGGTCTCGTCCACGGGTTCGGTTTCGCCTACGCCCTTCGCGAAATGCTGCCTTTTGGCGGAGCGCACCTGACGACGTCGCTCCTGGCTTTCAACCTGGGGGTCGAGATCGGCCAGTTGCTGGTGATCCTGGTCGGCGTCGCGATTCTGCGGATACTCTTCAGGTATATGCCGGGCGAACGTACCCGGCGTACCAGCGCAATCATCGTGTCCGTACTGGCGGGTCATACGGCCTGGCACTGGCTGATGGAACGGGGCAGTTCGCTGTGGGCATTCGACGTGCTGTCCGCCGCTGGGGACGACGTCCTGTACGGCGCGGTCGGGCTGCTGGCGGTGTTGCTTGTCGTCGCCCCTTTCGTTGGCCGTGCACTCACCCGGCCCGGCCGGCCGCTTGAATGAAGATCTCGGACAGCGCGAACACGCAGGAACTGCGTTCCCCCCCGAGGCTGGACTTCCAGGTATCGACCACGTAGGGGCTGCCGGCGATCGGCTGACCATTGCGTTCAATCTGCGCGGAATGGGCGAAAAACAGACAGGAGAACACGTCCCAGTCTTCCCTGAGTTTCGGAGCGGGCGCCTCGAGGATGGCCGGAGGCTGCAGGTCGGTCCAGCGGGCCGTGATCCGATCATCTTCCGTATCGATTGTCCAGGAAGGGGCGTCGAGGACGCTTCCGTCCCGCGCAAAGTCGGCCTGCACGATCTCCAAGTCCATATCGTACATGCCGCCCCGGCCGCTCATCCATGCCTGTATGAATGCAGCCATTTCGAGGTTGTCCGTACAAATCCTCGGAAATGCCGGGACGCCGTCAACCGCCACGTAGGCTACGGTTCCTTCGCCGGCAGAGCTGTAGGCCGTATGCCACAGGCTGACCATCCCGCTGTTCTCCCCGGCGTCCGCCGGACGCAGGTAATTGATCCAGTGCTCGCCGGTCCAGTACAACCTGCCCTGATTTACCACAGGCCTGTCCATCCTACCCCCGATCTTCCGTTGCGACGGCGAATAGCGCGTAATCCGTTCAAACTGGGTTGTCCATGCAATCTGATCGATGTGAACCGGTAAACTGGCCGGTGCGGGATCGGCCGTCAAGCATGATCTGCCAACCTGCCGTTCTGTGTCCTGCACGTGGGAATCCGCATTATTCGCTTGCCCGGCCGCTGCGTGCGCTGTAAATTTCAATTTGGTGTTTTGTATTCGGGGAAGTGCCGAAGTAGACGGGTGCCCTATCCCTCAGATGGTTGTTCTTTCACGCCGGGAGTCTGGCAACATGATCGGTGACATTGGCATGCAGGAATTGATGGTGATCTTCCTGATTGTCCTGCTCCTGTTCGGTGCGGATCGCATTCCGGGCCTTGCAAGGGGATTGGGCAAGGGGATACGGGAATTCAAACGCGTCGTGAACAATGCGAACACGGAAATCCAGCGCGCGATTGACATCGACGAGCAGGATCCGCCCCCCCGAAAGCCGCAGCAGCCAAAGGAATCGGACCGTTCATAAAAGCACCGGATGGTCGATCTGTCGAATGGGCGTGCCGGCCGGCTGGCGGTGCGCCCGTTTTGCTTGACTCGTGCGCCGAGTCTGTCCGCGAACCCTGACCATGGCCACTACCGATCTTCGGAAGGACGCACGCCACCTGTTTGAAGCGGGTCTGCGGGCCGTCGATCCCGCGGCGGCGACGCTGCGTCATGTCGTGCGCGACGGAAACCGCCTGCGTATCGGTGATTTCGCGTGCGACCTGGACCGCTTCAATGGGATATACGTCGTTGGCGCCGGCAAGGCGGGCGCCATGATGGCCAGCGCCCTGGAGTCGATCCTCGGCGACCGGATCGACGGGGGAGCCGTCAATGTCAAATACGGTCATACGACGCCGCTCCGGTATGTGGAGCTGGTCGAAGCCGGTCACCCCATCCCCGACGCCGCCGGCGTAAGGGGAACGGAGAATATGGTAGCGCTGCTGGAACGGCTCGGCGAGAAGGATCTGGTGTTCTGCCTGCTCTCGGGCGGAGGTTCCGCGCTCATGCCGCTGCCGGCCGACGGGGTGACGCTGGCGGAGAAGCAGGCGGTGACCGGCCAACTGATGGGCTGCGGCGCGACGATCAACGAGATCAATACGATCCGCAAGCATATCTCGCGCATCAAGGGCGGGCAGCTGGCCAGACTCGCTTCGCCAGCCCGCGTGGTCAGTCTGGTCCTGTCGGATGTCATAGGAGATCCGCTTGACATCATTGCGTCGGGACCTACCGTGGCGGACGAGAGCACCTATGCCGATTGCCTGACGATTCTGCGAAGGTACGGGCTCGAGCCTGAACTTCCCCCTTCGGTGTTCGGCCATCTGGAGGCCGGCATGAAAGGAGCGGTACCCGAAACGCCCGGTCCCGGCGATTCGGTCTTCGATCACATGCGAAACGTGATCATCGCCAACAATCGCCAGGCGCTCGACGCCGCCCGGATCGAGGCGGAGAAGAGAGGCTACAATACCCTGGTGCTGTCCAGCTCGATCGACGGCGAGACGCGCGAGATTGCCCGGGTTTACTCGGCCATGGCACGGGAGATCGTCCGCCATGGAGATCCGATGCGTAGTCCGGCGTGTATTGTTTCCGGCGGCGAGACCACGGTAACGTTGAAGGGAGGCGGGAAGGGTGGACGGAACCAGGAATTCGTCCTAGCCGCCGCTGCCGGCATAGTCGGACTGGAAAGAGCCGTCGTGTTCAGCGCGGGCACGGACGGCACGGACGGTCCAACGGATGCCGCGGGCGCGGTGGCGGACGGACATACGCTGGTCCGGGCGGCCGAGCGCGGACTGAACGCAAATGCCCGCCTGGACGACAATGATGCCTATCGTTTCTTCGAAGCGTTGGGAGACCTCGTCATCACGGGACCAACCCATACCAACGTAATGGACCTGCGCCTGTTGCTCGTCGGCTGAGTACCATTACCATACGCAAAGGCTGAAATAGATCATCATGACCGAAACGCAGAGATATCTGTTCGACCTGACCGGCTATCTGCATCTGGAGGCGGTCCTCGATGGAGCGGAGCGCGCCGAGGCGCTCGCCGCCGCGGAACGCTACATCCGGACACCTTCCGAAGACCTTCCGCCGGATTTCGGAAGCAGGGATGGACGCATTTACGAGAACGCGTTCGCGTTTGACAAACCACTGGAAAGGCTGGTATTCCAGCCGGGCTACTGGTCTATCGTAAAAGAGTTCACTTTCGGGAAACCACGCTTTGTCCGGGGTTCCATGCTGGTGAACCAGGCGGGCGGAGTGGTCGCGGCGGGATCGCTTCACTGTGCGCGGGAGTCCTATGGATGGCAGAGTACGCGCTACGAATGCCGGGACGGCCGCATCTACTGTGACGACTTCGTCGTATTCGTCTATCTCACCGACGTATATCCCGGAGACGGCGGACTCGTGGTCGTGCCCGGCTCCCACAAGTGCAATTTCG
The DNA here is from genome assembly GCA_965200485.1 of bacterium. Taxonomy (GTDB): domain Bacteria; phylum JAAXHH01; class JAAXHH01; order JAAXHH01; family JAAXHH01; genus JAAXHH01. Next base: position 128,896 of record CBDAUD010000002.1, on the reverse strand, counting down.
ACCGGCCGGACGAACTCTTCGACGGCGGCGACCTGGAAGACGATGCGCCGCCCGGCACGATCAACGTCACACCCCGCGCGGGAGACGCAGTGGTCATCTCCGAATTGCTCACCCACGGAACGCTCAGGTGGAAGCCGGCGAACCGCAAGCGCATCGTACTCGTGCTTCGCTACGCGCCCCAGTACAGCGGCGGGGGACCGTGGACGACGGACACGCTGAAAGCCCGGCTTTCGCCGGAAACCAACGAACTTATGGCCCTGGCCTCGTATACCGAAGTCAAGGACATCGCCCGCAGGGACGCGGTCACGCTGACGGCGTAATCCGAAACGGTCCCGCCGTCCGGACAAGTAGACCCCTTCCCCGGCAACATGAAGGTGAGGTACATGGACACATCCTGGCAAGAACAGATCGGAAGAGAAATCGACTGCGCGTTCCGTTTCGACGAAACAGCCAGGGTCCTGTACAGCACGGACGCCAGCATTTACGAAATCGAACCGCTGGGCGTGGCCTATCCGGCCCGCGCGGAGCATGTCTCCCGCATCCTCCGGTTCGCGTACGAAAGGGGCATCCCCGTCACACCCCGCGGCGGCGGCACCAGTCTGGCAGGCCAGTCGGTGGGGCGCAGCATCCAGATCGACTTTTCCCGCCACATGAACCGGATCCTCGAAGTCGATGTCGAGGAACGCTGGGCCAGGGTCCAGCCCGGCGTAGTGCTTGACGAGCTCAACGCCCGCCTGAAACCCCTGGGACTGCTCTTCGCACCGGACGTCTCGCCAAGCAACAGGGCGAACATCGGCGGCATGATCGGCAACAACTCCTGCGGTTCCCATTCCATCCTCTATGGCAAGACGATCGACCATGTCCAAACGCTCGACGTGGTCCTGAGCGACGGCACCAGTACCGAATTCGGGCCGGTCGGCGAACGCGAATACGGAGAGAAGGCGGCGCTTGAGGGCATGGAAGGGCGCATCTATCGCGAAATCCGCCGCATAGCCCACGAAAACCGGGATGAAGTCGCGGCCCGGTACCCCAAAATCATGCGCCGCGTGGGCGGATACAACCTGGACGAATTCACCGGAGAAGGCATCTTCGATCTCTGCAAGATGATCGTCGGCTCCGAAGGCACCCTGGCCGCGGTGACCGAGGCGCGGGTCAACCTGGTGCCGCTACCGGCCCATACCGGACTGGCCATCTGTCATTTTTCGGACCTCATCGAATCCATGGAAGCGACGGTCGAGATCCTGAAGACCGATCCCTCCGCGGTGGAGCTCACCGACAAGACCATCCTGGATCTGGCCAAGGCTTCTCCCGCGGCCGCGCATCAACGCGACTTCATTGAAGGCGACCCGGAAGCGATCCTCATGGTCGAATACTACGGAGAAACCGCCGAAGCGGTTTCGGACCGGTTGGATGCCCTCGAAGCGCTTGTCCGGGAGCGCCGGCTGGGCTATGCCTGTGTCCGAGCCACGACGCCCGCCTCCCAGGCGAATGCCTGGGGCATCCGGAAGGCCGGTCTGGGGCTGCTCATGGGTATGAAGGGGGACACCAAGCCGGCGACTTTCGTGGAGGACACGGCGGTTTCGCCCGAGAAGCTTCCGGACTACATTCGCGCATTTCGGGATATCGTCCACAGGCACGGCACGGTCGCTTCGTACTACGCCCATGCCAGCGTGGGTACGATACACATCCGGCCACTCATAAACCTCAAGCGGGCCGAAGACGTCGCGCGCATGCGGGCCATCGCCGAAGATATTCGCGATCTGGTCATGGCCTTCGGCGGCGCGGTCAGTTCCGAGCACGGCGACGGCCTTGTGCGAAGCGAGTGGAACGAACAGGTGTTCGGGACGCAGCTGTACGATGCTTTCAAGGCGGTCAAGGCCGTGTTTGATCCGAATGGCATCATGAATCCGGGCAAAATCATCGCGAACCAGAAGATGACGGACAACCTGCGCTTCGGACCCGCCTACCAGGCGGAGGAGATCAACACCTATTTTGATTTTTCCGGGGACGGAGGGTTCTCGCGGTCCATCGAGCTCTGCAACGGCGTCGGCGCCTGTCGCAAGAAACTGGTGGGGACCATGTGTCCTTCCTATATCGCCACGCTCGATGAAGAGCACAGCACCCGGGGCCGCGCGAACGTACTCCGGGCCGCGCTGTCGGGCAAGCTGGACGGCAGCGGGTTCACGAGCCGAAGGGTCTACGAAGCCCTGGATCTTTGTCTGGAATGCAAGGGCTGCAAGGGCGAATGTCCCTCCAATGTGGACATGGCCAAGATGAAGTACGAGTTCCTCGCCCACTACTATGAAAAACACGGGCTGCCCCTGCGCAACCGCCTATTCGGCCGCATCGAGACACTCAACAGGCTTGGTTCCGCCTTCGCGCCGCTGAGTAACCGCATAGTGAACCATCCCTGGCACAAGTCGCTCCTGGAGCGGACCATTGGCATAGACCGGCGAAGGTCGCTGCCCGAGTTCGCCGAGGAGACTTTCGAACAGTGGTTTTGTCAACGCGATTCGTTTTACGGCGGGGGACCGGAACGACCGACGGTCGTCTTCTTCCCGGACACGTTCGTCAACTACAGCGAACCCCGCATCGGCAAGGCCGCCGTGGAAGTGCTGGAGCGTGCCGGCTACCGCGTGGTGCTGGCCGAACCCCGCGCCTGCTGCGGCAGGCCGCTTATTTCCAAGGGGATGCTCCGGCAGGCCCGTGCCGCCGCCCGGTTCAATATCGCCCAGCTCGCCCGGTACGTGGACCGTGGATGGACCATCGTTGGATGCGAACCCAGTTGCATCATGACCTTTCGCGACGATTACCGCGACCTCGTAGACGACCCGCGGACCGAACGGTTGGCCGACAGCGTCCTCATGATCGACGAGTTTCTGGCCCGGGAACAGGCGGCCGGGCGCCTCTCGCTTCCGGTCGGCCCTTCGGACCGGACCATCCAGTTGCATGGACATTGCCAGCAGAAGGCCATCGCCGGCACAAGTTCCACGGTGGCCGCACTGGAACTCGTGCCCGGATACGAAGTCACGACGTTGAATACCGGATGTTGCGGTATGGCCGGCAGCTTCGGCTACGAGCGCGAGCACTACGACCTGTCCATGAAAATCGGAGAAGACCGGCTTTTTCCCGCAATTCGTGCGGCCGACGACGGGACGGAATTCGCCGCGACCGGGACCTCCTGCAGACATCAGATCGCGGATGGCACGGGCAGAACCGCCCTCCATCCGATCGAGTTGATCCGTATGGCGCTGGATGACGGACGGAGTACCCATCGTTGAATCGCGGCCCCTGTTTCTCCACCTTTTCCATCGTCGCCCTGGATACCGATACAGGGGATCTCGGCGTGGCAACCCAGTCGAAATCCCTCGCCGTGGGCTCCGTGGTCCCCTGGGCGATGCACAACGCGGGTGCTATCGCGACGCAGGCGTGGTCCAACGCGTCCTTCGGCCCCAGGGGCCTTGATCTGCTCGCACAGGATGTCGGCGCCATCGACACCCTCGAACAGCTGATCGAATCGGATCCCGACCGGGCATCCCGGCAGGTGGCGATGGTGGACCGGGACGGAACCGCCGCCGCCTTCACCGGGGACGCATGCCATGCCTGGGCGGGGCATCTGACCGGTCCGGGCTACGTATGTCTGGGCAACCTCCTAGCGGGAGAAGGGGTTGTCGGCGCCATGGCGGAAGCCTTCGAGGCGCCCGACGACGAGGCGTTCGCAGCAAAACTGCTCCGCGTGCTTTCCGCCGGCCAGAGCGCTGGCGGCGATCGTCGGGGCAGACAGTCCGCCGCCCTGCTCGTCGCGCGGGAAAGCGGCAGTTGCGGCGGAACCTCCGACTTCCTTGTGGATCTGCGGGTCGACGACCATGCCGATCCCATTGAGGAACTGAAACGGCTGTACGTACTCCACGGAGGACTTCTTCCATGAAGTCCGACATGCAGCGCGCCAAGCTCGTCCTGCTTACCGTAGTCCATTTCCTGACCGACATGTTTTCGTCTCTGCTCACGCCGATTCTCCCGGCGCTGGTGATGCGGCTGCGCCTCTCCCTCACCCAGACAGGCATACTCGCCGGCCTGCCGGCCATGACTTCCTCCCTGATTCAGCCCCTGATGGGCATCCTGGGGGATCGAATGGAAAAACGCTACTTCATCATCCTCGGTCCGTTGATCTGCGCCGTGTTCATGTCCTCCGTAGGATTGGCACAGTCGTTCTTCGCGCTGCTGGTCTGCATCATCCTGGGCGGATTTGGCACGGCCAGTTTTCATCCCCAGAGCGTGTCGATGGCCGGAGACATCAGCGGTTCGAGACGCGGATACGGTGTATCGCTCTTTATCGTGGGAGGAACCGCCGGGCTGGCGGCAAGCCCCTTCGTCGTGCCCCGCATCGTAGAGCGATTCGGCCTCGAAAGCCTGATCTGGCTCGCCGTGCCGGCCGTGATCGCCGTACTGGCGATGGCCCGCGTCATCCCCATTCGCAACGAGGATCGGAAATTGACCCGCCTGACCGATCTGGTCACCTCGTTCCGACCCAACCTGTGGCCCATGGTCAACCTCACGGTGGTGGGCATCATCCGCACCATATCGGGCGTCGGGTTCGCTACTTTTTTCGTGTTGCTGCTGAAGGACCGGGGCCTTACCCTGCAACAGGGCGGCGACCTGCTCTTCGTTTTCCAGGTGGGTGCGGTGATCGGCGGTTTCGTCGGCGGCTGGCTTTCGGACATGATGGGACGAGGCCGCGTGATCTGGTCTACGATACTGCTTTCCACACCCTGCCTGCTTGTTTCGCTCTATGACACCGGACCGCTGCTTCCCTTCTGGCTGTTCATGGCCGGTTTCATGAACATGGCTTCCAATTCCGTCTCCGTCGCCATGGCCCAGGAACTCGTCCCGGACAGCGCGGGAACGGCTTCCAGCTTTCCCATGGGCTTCAGCTGGGGCGCGGCCGGCGGCGCGCTGATCGTCTTCGGCGGTGTCGCGGACCGCATCGGGGTGGTGGCAACGCTCGAGGTACTGGCTGTTCTCCCGCTGATCGCCGTGGCGCTGGCCCTGATGCTGCCGCGGGACCGCGAGTTTCTGCGGGCCGTCACCCCGGTGCGCAAGCAGGCCGCGGCCGTGGGGAAAGTCACCTGAACCGTTCGGGCTGCTGCCAGGTACCCGGTGCGTCGTTGTCTATTCGGACTGTACCGATCTTATTCCATGATTCCAGGGAGGTTGCCTGATGTCGGAACGTATCGCGCGTCTCACGAAGATGACGGAGCTGGACGAGGCTGTCGGTTCGTCGGCGGATCGTCCCGTGTTCATCTTCAAACACAGTACGGTGTGTCCGGTAAGTGCACGGGCTGCGGAACAGTACCACGAGTTCGCGGCGGAGGATGCGTCGTCGCCGTCGCCGCTGCTCACCGAGGTCCTGGTCAGAGAAGACCGGAACCTTTCCAATGAAATCGAATCCCGCCTGGCCGTCACGCATGAGTCGCCGCAAATACTGTTGCTCAGGGACGGGCAGGTAGTGTGGCACGAATCTCACTTTTCCATTTCGACAGAGCGCATGAGAACGGCGCTGGAGGGCTGGCCATGTCGAGACACGCCGTCATCGTAGGCGCGGGCGTGATCGGACTCAGCACGGCCTACCATCTCGCCCGCAAATCCTACGGCGAGATAACGGTCGTCGAGAAGGGACGCATCGGGGACGGCGCGAGCAGCCGGGCGGCCGGGATCATCACCGGATTGCTATGGTCGGAAACCGGCGTTTTGGTGCGCAGGATCAGCCTGAACCGGTTCAGGGCGCTCTCCGATGAACTGAATGGATACCAGTTCCAGGACGTGGGTTGCCTGAACCTGTTCGACACGGAGAGCTGGCTGGAACGGGAACGCCTGCTGCCTCTGTATGATCGCCTGGATGTGGAGTACGCGATCATGAACCGGGAAGAAATGGCCGCGATGTGGCCGGACCTGGTCCTCCCCGAAGAAGCCGTAGGGCTCTTCGATCCGCTGGGCGGCTACAGCGAACCGGACCACTACCTCCCGGCGCTGGCGGCAGGCTGCCGGGCGCAGGGCGTCCGGATCAGGGAAGCATGCGAGACGGCGGACTTCATCACGGATTCGGGACGTATGGCGGGCGTCGTCGCGGATGGCGAACGCATCGAAGCGGATGCCGTGGTGAGCACCGTGCATGTATGGACCCTGAAGGTCCTGGAAGCCATCGGTCTGCAATTGCCGCTGAAGTTTTTCGTACATCAGCGGTACGTCACGGCGCCGTTGACGGCTCCGGTGCGTATCCCGGCGGTCAACGCAAATCCGTACGGCGGCTACATCAGGCCGGCGCACGGCCAGCGGCTGCTGGCGGGCGTCGAAAACCCGTCCGCGCGCGAGTTCCGCGTCCCCGACCGGTCTTTCGATATGTCGACCATCGCTCCGCCGCCAGGACTTGACGAGGCCGCGCGGGATGCGTTGCTACCGCTGGTACCGAAGACAAATCAGTCCGCCTGGGAAATCGAAAAGGCGGGACTGCTGTGCTTTTCCGGGGACGGAGAACCCGTGCTCGGCCCCGTCGGTCGCTTTCCGGGTTTCTACGTTGGGACGGCCTTTCATTCCGGCGGATTCGCCTACAATCCGGCGGCCGGCGTGCTGCTGGCCGGATGCGTTGCGGACAACAAGCCCGAAATAGACATCGCTGATTTCTCGCCAGACCGGTTCGATCCGGACGAAACGGATGCCTACAACCGGACCCTGATCACCCACGGCGAATACAGCATGTCCGGTCATTCGCGCCGGCATTGAACGCTGCGTACAGTGGACGAAAGCGTGAATGGACGAAAGCGTGAAAAACGTATTGGAATCCGGACAGGTTGATGCATTCCGGAGTGCCCTGCTCGCCTGGTACGAAGCGCACAGGCGGGAGATGCCGTGGCGGCAGACGCGGGACCCCTACGCAGTCTGGATCTCCGAAGTCATGCTCCAGCAGACGCGGGTAGACCAGGCCCGGCCCTACTACGAACGATTCATGCGTCGTTTCCCCACGGTTGGCGATCTGGGGGAAGCTCCGCTTGCCGAAGTGCTGAAGGCGTGGGAGGGCATGGGATACTACGCCCGGGCGAGAAACCTCCACCGCGCCGCCCAGCAGGTCGTGGCATCTCACGGCGGGCGGATTCCCGACGATCCAGCCCACATCACTGCGCTGCCGGGCATTGGATCCTATACGGCCGCGGCCGTATTGAGCATTGCCTACGGCAAGCCCTGTCCCGTAATCGACGGAAACGTGGTTCGCGTGCTGAGCCGCCTGTTTCACCTGACGGACAATCCCGCAGCAGCAGCCACGAAAAAGAAAACGGCAAAGTTGGCCGGACGCCTGCTAGTGAAGCATCGGGCGGGCGATTTCAACCAGGCCATGATGGAACTGGGCGCGACAGTATGCACGCCGCGACAACCCGCATGCGGAGCCTGTCCCGTGAGCAGCCTGTGTATCGCGCACCGAGTACTGCCGGACCCTTCGGTTCTTCCGCGCAAACAGCCGCGCAAACAGCGCCCCCACCATCATGTTGCCGCGGCCGTTGTGCACAACGGCGACGAGATGCTGATCGTGCAGCGTCCACCGGAAGGCCTCCTGGGTGGACTGTGGGAGTTTCCGGGCGGTGTTTCGGATGAAGCGGGCGACAGAGCAGAGTTTCTACGTGATGAAATAAAACGCAAACTGGCCATCGACATCCGGATCGACCGTGCCTTTGCGTCGATCAGGCATGCCTTCACGCATTTCGAGATGACGCTGCACGGATACCACGGCACGTACCTTCGCGGCGAAGCGTGTGACGAGGACGGCAACGACTGCCGGTGGGTTCGGCCGGACGCGCTGAGGAACTACGCATTCCCCAGAGCGCATACCCGCCTCATCGAAACCATGTCCAGGGATGCTGCAAATCCACAACGGTCGTTATTTATGTAAGCCTCACTGCTTAGCGTCAAATTGACAAGCATTTTTACTTTATAACTACTGTTGATTGACGATCTGAAAGATCTTCTGCCATGGTATCCTAAAGATGGCGGTGATGATTGACAGAATCAAAACTATCAAAGTAATCGTGATCTTGTAGAGATCGACCTTGGTCGGGACATGTTCTAGACGTTCGCCAATCGCAGAAAGGCGAGCTTCGATTTTGTTCAGTCGCTCTTCGTCACTCTTGAATTCATCAAGTTCGCGTTTCACGATTGCTCGGAGCTCTAATTCACTCCTTGCATCGATGCCTTCAGGTTCATCTACAACATGTTCAGTTGTTCTGCTCAATTCGTTTTACTCGTTTATGGTAATAATCGTAAATCATATTATCAGTTATCTGAGACCCAGTCCCCAATTTTCGTACCGTAGTGTCCCATGGTGAACCTAGTCGATGTGTCAAGCTTGATAGTTGCAATGCTTGATAGTCTTCATAAAACACCAAGACCTCATTAACAATTTGCTTTGTGAACCCATCGCCAATTTCATGGCTACAGTCTTTGCCTTCACTTGGGATTTGCTCGCCTCCATGCCTTTTATAGGTGTGATACAGTTTGGGGATTACCGGGCCATACTGCCAAGCTTCAATCCTCTCCTTTATCAGCGGTTCCCCTGTCCAACCGAGCACCCAACCGTGACAAAGATAGACTAGCTTCAATATATGCATAGGGGTCGTCGTTCGGTTTTGACGAATCCACAGCACATGTTCTGCCATTGCGAAGGAAGAAGACAGAGCCATGGTTATTTCCTCCGGTTTTTAGGTCAATGTCCTAACGTCTTGATGCTGACTAGCACACGGACCGAAACGCACTTACTTTTGTTTCCACATAAAACCTTAGGGAGACACATATGCCGTGTGACATTTCAAGTTAAGGTACGTCGTCAAGAGGAATTTCTTTAACGCGCCATTCAGCCTGCTCGCTTAACCGCCTGTAATTGAGACGTACTCTGAAGTCTTCTCCAAGTGTCGGCGCATCTCTACCTACAAGCCATATCGTATCGTCAGAGGTTGGGTTGTAGTTGCCCTGAAGTTTTCCGTTTGGGATACACGATACGATTATGCGTTGTAATTTCTGTCCCGGGTTTGAATCTTCATACACATACTTGGCAATGATTGAAACGGCGCAAGATCCAGGGCGTCATCGATTGCTTCCTCTACCCGCCGCTGCGGATCTCGACACCGGTTTCGTCGCCGTCCCGTTCTTCGCAGCGGCGCCCTGATCCCCCGGTGCGAAAATCGAACGGACTTTTTCTTCGATTTCCCGGGCAAGGTCCGTCCGTTCGCGAAGCAACTGGCGCACGTTCTCGCGACCCTGGCCCAGCCGTTCGTCGTTGTACGAGAACCACGTTCCGCTCTTGTCTATAATCCCGTTATTGACGCCGAGTTCGATCAGATCGCTTTCCTTGGATATGCCCTCGCCGTAAATGATATCAAACTGCGCCTCGCGAAATGGCGCCGCGAGCTTGTTCTTCTTGACGGTACCACGGACCTGGATACCTGCCGACGCGTCGTCGCCCTTGATGTTCCCGATCCTGCGCACCTCGACCCGCACCGAGGAGTAGAATTTCAGCGCCAACCCCCCCGTCGTCGTTTCGGGATTGCCGTACATGACGCCGATTTTCTGGCGGATCTGGTTGATGAAGATCAGACAGGTTCTCGATCGATTGATCACCGAGGTCAACTTCCGCAGCGCCTGCGACATCAGCCGGGCCTGCAGCCCCACATGGGAATCACCCATTTCTCCTTCGATTTCAGCCCTGGGTACCAGCGCGGCCACCGAATCGATGACGATCACGTCGACACCGCCGCTGCGAACCAGAATCTCGGCCACGTCGAGCGCCTGCTCCCCCGTGTCCGGCTGGTGGATGAGCAGTTTGTCCATATCCACGCCAAGCGCCCGGGCATACCGGATATCCAAGGCATGCTCCGCGTCGATGAAAGCGGCCATCCCGCCCAGTTTCTGGGCTTCGGCCACGATATGCTTGGCCAGCGTCGTCTTTCCGGAGGATTCGTTTCCGTATATCTCGACCACGCGGCCCCGGGGTACGCCGCCGATGCCCAGCGCCAGATCAAGGGTCAGGGATCCTGTCGGTATGGACTCGACGGACAGTTGGGGATTCTCGTCCCCCATCCTGATGATGGACCCCTTGCCGAACTGCCGCTCAATCTGCATGATGGCGCCGCTGAGCGCCTTCTCCCGTCCCTGATTCCCATCGTTCATCGTCTGGATCTCCCTCTTGTGGTGCTTATGAAATATCCTAATGGCCCGAATATACTAAACAAATGAATAGTGTCAGGTGTTTTCGGACCGACTGTATCCGAATAGTCGGTATAAGGCGGGGATTCTTGCAAAAAAAGTACCTGAAAGCAAGCGCGATGTAAAGTAGTTTCGGTACCTCCTTCTTGAGATCCGCACCGAAATAAAACGGACGATCCGCGCCCGGAATAATGGTATATTACTGTAGGGCGGGACGTAGGCTTGACCGCCCGTATCGCGCGCAAACTTAAACTACGTATGAAACGGAGCCAAACACCGATGCCGAGGCCCATGAGCATCTGCATCGCGGCGACCGCCATCTTCATCCTGTGTTCGGAGGCCGGCTGTGCGGGCACGCCGCGAGCTGTTTCCGACGACACCGATGCGGGGACGCTGATCGCGGCCGGAAACGCATCCATGAACGACGGCGACTTCGCGGGAGCCATCGCGTACTATCGCCGCGCGCTGGCGATGGACATGACGGATTCCGAAGCCTACGGAAACCTGAGCGTGGCCTACTACTACCTGGAAAGGTACGACGAGGCGATCCGTGAAGCGCTTCAGGCGGTGGTCCTGTCGCCGGAGGAGATCAACTGGCGGCTCAACCTGGGCGCCAGCTACGCCCGCAAGGGAGATCACGAAGGCGCCGCGAGAGCCTACGCGGCCGCCGTCGATATTGCCCGCGGGCTTACGGATGAAAACCGGTATCAACTCCGGAACGCGCTGATCGGCCTTGCCAGGTCGTACGAATTGGTAGGCCGGTACGAACGCGCGATGGACGCGTACGGCGAGGCATTGCTGTTCGCCGCGGAAGATACGGAATTGCTCACCGGGATGGGCAATATCCATTTTCGGCAGGGACGCCTGGCCGAAGCGGAAGATCTGTATCGCCGCACCCTGGCACAGGACTCCACGCATGCCGTGGCCAGATACAACATCGCGCTCATCTATGCCAGAACGGGACGTTTCGACGAGGCGATTGAACGCTTTGCGGACATGCCTGCGGTAGACCGTCGCCTTGAAGGCACGCTGGAAGGCAGTTCCGTGCGCGCCGTGGACCGTTCGAAATCCCGCAGCATCGCGGCTTATCGGGCCAGGCTGGGGAGCATGGGCGGACCGTCACCGCCCGCCGGAAGACGGAGAAACCGTCCGCCGCCCTATATCTACATGATGGGGCTGACCTATTACGAGCAGGGGGCGGAATCCGCCGCAATGCAGGCATTCGAGCAGGCATTGGCGGAAGATCCCGGCCTGGCGGAGGCACACCTGTACATCGGGAATATCCAGGCTCGGCAGGGCCGTTCCGCAGCGGCGGCCGATGCGTATGAGCGCGCGATACAAGTCGATCCACAGTTCGTCGAGGCCTACAATAACCTGGGCACGATGTATGCCAACCTGGACCGGGCTGAAGACGCGATGGACGCCTACCGCACGGCGCTTTCTTTGAACGACCGCTTCTACGATGCCCGCACCAACCTCGGGCTGCTGTACGCGGAGGCCGGCCGACTGGATGACGCCATTGCGGAATACATGGCCGTCATCCGGGCGGAAGCAGGCATCGCCGAGGTACATAACAACCTCGGCATGGCCTACCTTGCGCAGGGGCGGCATGAAGAGGCCAGGACGCAGTTTCAGAAGGCCGTTGCGCTACGGGACGATTTCGCGGAGGCCTACAACAACCTGGCCCTCTCCTATAGCAGGGATGCCGTACTGGACGACGTGATCGGTACCTGGCGCAGTCTTGCCGCCCGCTGGGCGGGACACGATGCAGCCGCCCTGCCGGCCTTTGACTGGCTACCGCTCCGGCGGGTTCCAGCCCGTTCATCCGGGGTGGGCGGCGAAGCCAGGGCAGCCTATCGCCGAGGCGTAGACGCCGCCTTCAATCACGATCCCGACGCCGCGCTCGTACACTTCGAAGACGCCCTCGCCGCAAGGCCGGATTGGCGCGCCGCACGGCTGGCCAAGGGCGCCGTCCTGCTCGCCCAGGGCAAATGGCATGCGGTGGAGTCGGCAGTGAAAACAACCATGGACAACACGTCGGGTCCGGAAACCGCGGACCCGCTGCCAAACGCCATCCTGGCCATTGCCCAAGTCTCCGGCGGCGACTACCATGCCGCCTTGGCATCCTGGGAGGAAGCGGTCCGGCTCTCTGGCGGACCGGATGAAAGAGCGGCGCGGGAAGCCCTGACGACCATGCGGACCCGCGCCGAGGCCGCGGACCGGGTATTGCATGCCCTTGACCGGGCCAAAACGCTGCGACCGGGTTTTACGACGGCGCATTTCAACATTGGCCTTGTCAATGATCTGCTGCACCGTTACCATCAGGCCATTCGGAACTATGAAGAAGTCGTTCGCCTCGCCCCGGAACTGCCCGCCGGTCACTTTCGCCTGGGCATCGCGCACTACCGGCTTGGCGAAAACGAGAAAGCCCGCAATGCGATGCGCGCATACATCCGCCTGTCCGGGGATCCCATGCTGCTGCCCCAAGTGGAGACCTTTCTGAATGCGACGCGATAAGCCGAACGGACAATACGTCCCCGCGGCAGCTTGGCACAGCGGGGCCAATCGCCCATGACTGGGAAACAGCTCGACTTGGTCGTCCGGGAACGTCCGTTCCCCGAATACGCCGCTTGGTGGCCGGTCGGAAGCGAATTCACCGCCTTCATGTCCAATGCGATCGTCTCTGAATGGCGGTGCCTCAAACGGCACGACGGCACGATGGACGACGTACGGCAGTACATTGAACAGTATATCGAGACGGTCTATAGCCGATCGGCCGCGAATGGGCTGCTTGACAACTTCGTCGATCATGGCGCCGGCGGGGCCACACCTTCGTCAACCACCACGTCGCCCATCCGGTCTGGAGAATTCGACGCCCTTTCCTACGCCTTCTACAGATCGGCCTTCGAGCGTATCGAGCGTCATATCGACTGCTACGACCACGCGCTGGAGCGGGAGCGCCGTCTATTTACCGTCCGCATCGGGAAGTCTTTCTTCGATCGCGTGCGGGAGCGCCTCGCCCTGAATCTGCCGGACGACCTGGCTGTCGCGAGCCAACTCGAACAGCTGTCCGAAGGGATCGACCGGGTCGGCCGTTTCCTGCGCGACCAGGGATACCTTCGCAGTCACTTCGCCTTCCGTTTCGACGTCGATACAGAGCACGGAGGCAAGCGCGTGACGCAGCGTACCGATGACGTTGTCCGGCGCCTGCGGGAGGGCGGACCGGCCTACGCGCTGTACGAGATGGGCTACCCCGTCATACTGCCTTCGGCGGTATATCTCTACCATACGGTCGGCGAGGCGCAACATCATTCTTCCCGGACGATCGAGAACCTGTTCGGCGAAGTGGGATACGATGCGCGGGAGACGGACGATTTCGATCCCATCGGGTATCCATCGGATAGGGTCGTGGAGTTGTGGGAGATCCGAAAAGGATGAGGACGGCCCCGGCAATATGATGGGTTTACAGACGAGAACTTTGTAGTATATTTGGATTAACAAACGACATGGTACCACACTCTTTGTTCGTTAAACACTGCTCACGACAACTGCCGTGGAGGTTTCGTTCATGAGACCGGTCCTGTTTTCCTCCTTTTTTGCCGTTGCGATACTTTACTTATATCGGTGATGACTGACGCAGTCGCCCAGGAAGCGCAAGAAGCCCAGGAACCGGAGGACGAGATCGATTTCGTCCTGGAAGGCGTGACGGTCACCGGTTCCCGGATCAGGGGCGAGGCCGCGGAATCCACCGCGCCCGTCATCATCCTCGCCAAGACCGAAATCCAGGAGAAGGGCCTCGCCTCCATCGGCGACGTGCTGCAGACGCTGACCGTCCAGTCGAACGCCATCAACACCCAGGCGAACAACGGCGGGGACGGATCCACCCGGATCAGCCTCCGGGGGCTGGGCACCACGCGGACGCTCGTGCTGGTCAACGGCCGGCGTTTCGTGCCGGGCGGAACCGGGGCCAACTCGTCGGTCGACCTGAACTCCGTCCCGGCTTCCGTCATCGAACGCGTTGAGGTGCTCAAGGACGGCGCCTCGGCCGTATATGGTTCCGATGCCATTGGCGGTGTCGTGAACATCATCACCAGAACGGACCTGGACGGCGTGGAGTTCGAGTACTACCAGGGGGTCTCGGGCGCGGGCGACGGAGACGTGATCGACGCCAGTCTGACCGCCGGACTGCAGAGCGGCCGGGGCGGCATCCTGTTCTCCGCGGGCTACCACAACCGCAAACCGGTGTGGACCGGCGACCGCAGTTTCAGCGAGTCGGACAAGACGTACGACTGGGGGGCGAACGACGGCTCGTTCAATACCAGCGGCAGTTCGGCCACGCCTGAAGGAACCATCATCGACCGACTGGAAGAGGACGGCAACGCGGCCTGGCAGACCATCGTGGAAAGAGCCGGGGACGACGCCGGCGTCTACTTCAACGCGCCATCGGGTGGCTGGCGGCCCTTCAACTCGGCTGGAAACTCGCTGGACGGAACAGGCGACCTGTACAATTACCAGCCGGAGAACTACCTGTACACGCCGCAGACCAGATACTCCGCTTTCCTCAGCGGCAACTACCTGTTCACCGATCATCTGAGCGGCTTCTTCGAGGTATCGTACACCAACAGGCAGTCGGACCAGAAGCTGGCGCCTACCCCCCTGTTCATCTTTTTTGAGGATGATCTCGTACTGTCGGCCGAAAACAGATACAACGAATACGGTCGCGACTTCCTCGACGTCCGGCGGCGGTTCGTCGAAGCGAGTAATCGCAACTTCCTGCAGGATCTCGACACGTACAGAATCGTTCTGGGGGTGGAACACGAGTTCATGGATTTCACCGGAGACCTGGCTTTTTCCTATGGCCGCACCAGCGGCACCTCCATCAACCAAGGCCGGTTCATCCTAAGCAACGTAAGGCAGGCGCTGGGGCCCGATTCGGGGTGTACGGCGCCCTGCGTGCCCCTGAACCTCCTGGGCGGCGCGGGTACGATCACGGACGAGATGCTGGAGTACATACAGTATACCGGAATCGCCCGGGGCTACACCCAGCAGCGGATTCTTCAATACAACCTGACCGGCGCCATTGCCGAATTGCCGGCGGGGCCCCTGGGTGTGGCGGTAGGCGCGTCCTCCAGGTGGGAGGCCGGCAGCTATACGCCTGACCCGATCACCGCCGGGGGCAACACAACGGGAAACAAGGAGGAAGCGACCGAGGGCGAATACGCGGTCAGCGCGGTGTACGCCGAAGCCGGTATTCCGATTTACCGGGGGGAAACGAGCGGACTGGACGTGACGGCCGCCGGTCGGTTCTTCAACTACGACACCTTCGGAAGGGACTTCACGTATGAAGCCGGCGCGCGTCTTGAACTGCCCCGTGGCCTCGCCTTCCGTACTACTTTTTCGAATGCTTTCCGCGCCCCCAGCGTCAGCGAGTTGTACTTGGGCCAGAGCGACGGGTTCCCGCTGGTCAGCGATCCCTGCAGTGTCGTGGACGAAGCCGGCAATCCGCGACAATTGACCTCGCAGCAGATGCGCAACTGCGCCTCCGCGGGCGTCCCGGTCGATTTCGAGGACACCCGCACGCAGATTCGGGCGAGGGTCGGCGGTTCTACGGATCTCGACCCCGAGCGCGCCAACACGTGGACCGCCGGCTTGGTGTACCAGCCGGATTTCCTGGAGAACCTCGATATAGCGGTCAGCTACTACGCCACGAAGATCGAGGATGAAATCGGAGCGCTCGGCGCCGGGCTCATCCTGAGCAACTGCTACTCCCAGGACGCTCCCGCAAACTGCGACCTGATAGAACGAGACCAGTTTGGTCTGATCACCAACATTTTCACGACGGCCACCAACATCGGCGAGACGGAAACCAACGGCCTTGACATCGAACTGAACTATGCCGGCGATACGCCGGTCGGCCTGCTCTCGGCAAGACTCGAATCCAGTCTGCTCTTCAACTACGACACCTACCTGCCTGTACCGGGTGGCTTCGAACTCGTCAAGGGCAAGGGATACTACGACCTGGGTGTCTTTCCCAGCTGGCGGCACAATGCAAACGTTGGATTGAAGTGGGGAAGGACATCGGCGGGCGTGACCTGGCGGTATGTCGGCGGGTTCCAGGAGTGCGAAGACGACGACTGCAAGGGTCTGTACCGGGACGACGTCGAAACGACCCCGGCCGCCCGGGACGTGGATGCAAACCACCTCTTCGGCGTCCAGGGTTCCTACCGGTTGTTCTCCGGAGCCGGCAGTTCCGTGATAACAGTTGGTATGAATAACGTATTCAATACGCCGCCCGCGGTGCTTTTCAATGGCTTCCTGGGGACGTCGGACGCATCAACGTACGACTTCCTGGGCAGGTACCTGTATGTGCGCCTTTCCCATTACCTGTAAGAAGCACGGCAAAGCCACCAGGACAGAAAGCGAGGTTCGACTTCGTGACCATCCATCGCAGCGCGATCCGTTTGCTGGGCATGCTCATCGTTTTAGGGACTGCCGGAACGCACGCCCAAGAGGCGCAAGATCCGGACGACAGCCAGATCGACTACACCTTCGAGGAGGTCACGGTCACGGGGTCTCGGATCAGTAGCGAGGCGGAACAGTCCACGGCCCCGGTCGTTATCCTCTCCCGCGCGCAGATCAAGGCCAAGGGGCTGGCGTCGGTCGGCGATATGCTGCAGACCCTCACCGTTCAGTCCAACGCAACCAATACGCAGGCGAATTACAGCGGCGACGGAGCGACCCGCATCAGCCTCCGCGGCCTGGGCGCCCAGCGTACGCTGGTGCTGGTCAACGGCCGGAGATTCGTACCCGGCGGCCTCGGCGCGAATGCCGCGGTCGACCTGAATTCCATCCCGGCCAGCGTTATAGAGCGGATCGAGGTCCTCAAGGACGGCGCTTCCGCGGTCTACGGCTCCGACGCCGTGGCCGGTGTTGTCAACATCATCACGCAAACCAATCTGGACGGCGTCGAGATCGATGCCTATCAGGGGGTCTCGGGCGCCGGAGACGGATTGGTCCTTGATCTTTCCGTGACCGCCGGTCTCAGGAATACGAAGGGGAGCCTGCTGTTTTCCGCCGGGTACCACAACCAGCAACCGGTCTGGACCTATGAACGGAGTTTCAGCGAATCGGACAAGAACTACAACTGGACTACGAATGACGGGACATTCACCACGAGCGGGAGTTCCGCAACCCCGGAAGGGCATATCGTCGACCATTCCGGCGATGCGGGCAATGCCGCATGGCAGGCGGTCAAACTGGCGGCGGGCGAGGCTGCGGGCGATTTTCATCTCGACCCCGCTTCGGGCTGGCGTCCCTTCAACTACGCCGGAAACTCCCTGGACGGCACCGGTGATCTGTACAACTACCAGCCCGAAAACTACGTCTACACCCCGCAGACGCGATACACCGCCTTCCTCAGCGGCGACTATGCGTTGCACAGCCGCCTGAAAACATACTTCGAGGTTTCCTACGCCAATCGGCAGTCCGAGCAGAAACTCGCACCGACGCCGCTGTTCACCACGGAAGGGGGCGTTACGGTATCGGCCGACAACCGGTACAACGAGTTCGGTCGCGATTTCTCGGATGTCCGCCGCAGATTCGTGGAAGCCGGCAACCGGATTTTCAACCAGGATCTCGACACGTACCGCGTCGTGTTGGGGCTGAAAACACCTGTTCGGGCCTTCGATTCCGATCTGTTCTTCTCCTTTGGGCGCACGGCGGGCAACGAGGTCAACCGCGGACGATTCATTCGAAGCCGCCTCAGGCGCGCGCTCGGACCGGACGAGGATTGCACCGGCGATTGCGTGCCGCTCGACCTGCTGCACGGAGCCGGAACCATCACGTCGGAAATGCTGGACTACATTCAGTACACCGGTATCTCCCGCGGGTACACGCAGCAGAAGGTGCTCCAATGGAATCTGGTCGGGAACCTGGCGGACCTGCCGCAAGGACCGCTGGCCTTGGCCGCGGGGGCGTCCTCGCGTTGGGAGTCGGGCGCGTACACGCCGGACCCGATCACCGCCGCGGGCAACACGACCGGCTTTCAATCCAGACCCACGGAAGGAAGTTACTCGGTCGCAGCCATTTACGGCGAGACCAAGGTACCGGTCTACCGGGATCGGAACAACGGGGTCGGCATCCACCTGACGGCGGCGGCCCGGGCGTTCCGTTACGATACGTTCGGTTCTAGCTTTACATACAAGACGGGGACGAGCGTCGAACTGCCAAAAGGCCTGACCCTTCGCACCACCTATTCCAACGCCTTCCGGGCGCCCAGCATCTCCGAGATGTTCCTTGGCGCCAATGACGTGTTTCCCGCGGTGAGCGATCCATGCAGCATAATCGACGAAGGCGGAAATGCCAGGATACTGAGCCCGCAGGAGAGGCAGAACTGCGCCGCCGAGGGCATACCGGCCGATTTCAGGGATTCGCGTGCGCAGCTTCGCGCCAGGGAGGGGGGGTCGACCGACCTCGATCCCGAGACGGCGACCATGGTCACAGCCGGCATGAGCTATCGTCCCGACTTCGTCCAGGGGCTGCGGCTGAATCTGAACTACTTCCGCAACAGGATAAAGGACGAGATCGGATCGCTTCCTGCGGGCGTCATCCTGGGCAATTGCTACTCGCAGGCCAATCCCGTAGACTGCGAACAGATCGTGCGAGACCCGGATACGCGCCTGATCTCCCACATCGTTCAGACCAATACCAATGTCGGCGAGACGGAGACGGCCGGGCTTGATCTGGAGGCCACTTTCAACGGGAGTACGGCGGCGGGCAACCTCTCGTTGCGCCTGGATTCCAACCTGTTGTTCAAATACGACCAGTTCATTCCGACGGCCAATGGCACGGAGGTTTTCAAGGCAAGAGGATACTACGACGCGGGCGTGTTTCCCCGGTGGCGGCATGCGGCCTCGTTGGATCTGAGCTGGCCGCGCGCCTCGGCGGGCCTGACCTGGGAATACATCGGCGGTTTCGTGGAATGTGAAAACAACGACTGCACGGGGCTTTATCGCAGCAATGCGGAGGAGGCGGAACCGGCCTACCGGGATGTGGAAGCCAGCAGCCTGGTTGGCCTCCGGGGGACGTACAGACTGTTCACCGGCGCAGGAGGTACCGTGTTCACCTTCGGCGTGAACAACGTCTTCAATCAGCCGCCGTCGGTGATTTTCAACGGTCTGCTGGGCACGTCGGATTTCACGGCCTACGATTTCATGGGCAGGTACCTGTACCTGCGTCTTTCGCACTTTATCTAAGCGGTTGGGCTACGCGATGTATGAAGTGCGTCACTGGTTTTCGTCATCAGACGATATGGATTCCGAATCCAGATACGTCTCCGCTTCTTTCGGAGTCTGCTTAGAATCAGGCTTTTCAATAGAAGGTGGAGGAGGAACCCACTCGCGTAAATTCTGGCCAACGCGGTCGTAAAAATCGGGAACCGCTTTCTCCAAGTCTTCGATGAAGGTTGCTTGGCCAGAAAAACGCCTCGCAAGATCAGAGATAACCAAAATCTCAAAAGAAACCGGTAACACGTTAGATCGGTCAATGATCATACTACCCGGGTCTTCACGAATTTCCTGCAATAAAGCTTGCGTAGACTTGCTGCGCCCTGGCCAAAATGCACGAACAATGACATCCCCGCCCTCGACATTGCGTAATTGACGCGTAATCCAGTTTATTCTCGAGCTGGCTCTCTTCCTGTCATCCGGGGCGTTTAACTTCATAGAACAAGAAATCGTCCTCTTCTGCAGGTCCACGAGAACCTGCAAAGCGCCAGCCGCGTTTGGAATGTTGAACGTGGATGTTAACTTGCTATTTTCTATCAGCATGTCACAGGCGTCCTTTAGTCGAAGTCCCGTATCCTCTTTATGCTTTCGTGGCATGCTTATATCGACACGTTCGCCGATCTGGCGGGTCATTATAAGGCAGACATCTCTTTCTTCCTGATGCCAACTGGCAACTGTGTTTTCGATCTCAGGTGAGTTTTTTTGAAACTGTTCACCATGCTTGATTCCAGTTACCAGTTTTTGCCACTCTTTGTTCATGCGGTCAAATCGTTTGACACCAGAATTCGAATGTTCGAAGTATCGAACCATCTCCCCGAGAATGAAACGCTGTGCTGAGCTCAGATCCTCGCTGTCTTTTAACGTAAGCATTGCTTGCGTCCGAATGCTCGTCCAAGAAACGTGATAAAACGCCACTTTTTGACTCAACTTCTTCGGTATTGAGTACGGTACGTGATTAGGCAATGGTACCAGTTGATTTGATAGTGTAATCACTGCGTTGATTCCATGCGCACTTGCGATCTTGCCATATCCAAGCACTTGTTCTTCGTCAATCTCTGTATTGCCAACTTTCGCCTCAATTAGCGCAGACCATCGTGCCTTGCGATGAGTTCTGCATAAAAGCCCATCTGGTCGTTCAGTACGATTGGAGTCAGAAGTAGTTGGAAAGGCTACTTCGGTGTAACAGTCAAAATCTGAAGTCTTACCAACATTGACCTTACAAAATCGAAGGAAGTCCGCGGCGAACGGTCGTACTGATCCTAAAACAGCCAATAGAATAGATACCAGCTTCTGCTCTTTTTGAGACTCACGGAGCGTTGGGATTAACCTTGCAGGTTGCGCATTGCTTAAGATTTGATCGAGCGATTTCATAGATCCTACTCCTGCTTCTCACCATCGGTTTCTTTGGACGAACCCGGCTTTGTCTGGCCTTCATTTCCTTGCCTGACGGCATCTTCTTTTTCGTCGACGTCCTTGTCCGCTTCCTGGCTGGTCTCGTCCGACTTTTCAGGTTGCTCCGAAGGCTCTTCCGGCTCACCGGATTCTCCAGACCGATCCTTGGGCTCTTTACCAGACTCCCCGGACCGCTGCTCCGGATCCTTCGGCTCCTCCGAGTACCCCATCTCCACGTCGTAGTCGTAGATGTATTCTTCATCTTCCGGCCAGTACTTGCGGCCGGAATCCGGATTCGTGGTCGAAGACGTATTCCGGGGCAACGTCGGGGTATCCGGTTCGCCGGCAATGAGTGCGGGCTGCCCTTCGTCGTCCTCTCCGCCGTCTCCATCTTTGCCTACGCCTTCCCCGCTACGCGCTTCGCCCTCTCCATCTCCATCGGCGTCTTCTTCCGCTTTCTTCCTGCTTCTGCCGATCAGCGCGGCGATGCCCATGCTGATGAAGTACAGCACCACCAGCGGAATGGCCACGAGGGTTTGCGTGTAGGGATCGCCGGTCGGGGTGATGATCGCCGCAGCGATGAAAATGACGACCAGAGCGATACGCCACACCCGTTTGAGCACATCGGCATTCAGGATGCGAAGCCAGGTCAGAAACGTCACCACGGCAGGCATCTGGAACACGATGCCCATGATCAGCACCATCTTGTTCACGAGTCCGACATAGAATCCTATATCCCATTGGGGTTTGATATCCGGGACATGGAGCTGCACGAAAAACCGGATCATCACCGGTATCAATACATAGAATGCGAAGGCGGCGCCTGCGAGAAACAGGATGCAGCAGAAGAAGATGACAACGGGTACGTACTTCTTCTCCTTTTCAAGCAGACCCGGCGAAACGAACGTCCAGAGCTGGTAGAGCACATAGGGCAGCGCGAAGGCGAACCCCAGAAGCAGCGAGATGTTCACCTTGGCCGTAAACATGCCGGCCGGCCGGATGGCCTGGATCTCGATCTCGGTCTTCAGGTTCTCCTGAAATGTCGGAGAGAGCAGGAAATTGATGATGTAGTCGGCAAAGGTGAAGCAGAGGACCATACCGACGAGGATGGCGAGCACGGATTTCAGTATGGCCCTGCGAAGCTCTTCGAGATGCTCGAGGAAGGACATCTCGCCGCTACCGCGTTTCGCTGGGAACATGACTGGGCCTCTCGCCGGACTCCACTTCCGGTTGACGCGCGACAAGTAAGCCCGGACCAGGGTTTCTGTCAAGCAAAACCCCCTTGCGCGGTATCGCCATTCACCTTGACACCTGCATACCCGGAGCGTAGATTAGTCGCGTTTTGCAGACCGCGCATTTCGTGCTGCCGCGGTTCGTCCGACCGGGATTCCGGCAGATGATGACGCCTATCCGGGAGTCGTTGGCTTATGGGGCATACCGGGGCACTGAAGGGTGTCGTTCTGACCGCGGATTCCGATGAAAATGACGCCGGCGGCTGGCACGCCGGCACGGGCATGTTGCTGCCCCTGGCCAACGTACCGCTGATCGAGCGGATTCTGGACGCCTATGAACGGGCCGGCGTGCGGGAAACGCTTATCTCGGCCGGCGGGGACGGTAGCGAGGTCGCCGAGCTCTGCGGGAACGGCAGGCGATGGAACATGGCCCTGACCTGCGCGGATCTCTCGAACGCCCGCACGCCGCATGAAATCGTGAAGGAGGTCGCGGTATTCACGGGCGAAGCCGTGTTTCTCGCTACCTGCGGTCCCGTGCTGCTGAAGGCGGAAACCTATCTGCGTGCCGTTCGAATGCATGCCGAGAACGGTATTCGAGGCATCCGCCTGTGGGAAAGACGCGGGGATGCTTCCCGTGATCGGCGTGGAAGCGACGGCGTCTACCTTCTGACGCCCGAAGTATGCGGGACCATAAACGAAAACGGCGGCAACGGTGCGCATGCGGTTTCTCTTGGCGCACTCCTGAACCCGCTGGCAGGGGAAGGTGGCCGGATGCCGGCCTTGACACCGGAAGATGCGCCGTACGATGCGGGTACGCCCGAAACATATCTCGATTCGAACGAACGGCTGCTTGCGTCCGTCGCACCGGATCTCGAACCGCCGGAAATCATGGCCGACAACTTTTCGTCGCCCAATCTCGTGCTCAGGCCACCCGTGATTCTGGACCGTACGGCCGAGCTGGAACGTTGCCGACTTGGGCCCGGCGTATGCGTCGGTCCCGGAGTCCGCATCGGGCATGGCGCGAACATAGCGCACGGCGTGATCCTGGCAGGTGCGGATATTGGAGACGGCGTCTCTGTTTCCCGGGCAATCATCGGAAAGAACGTCTGCATAGCAAACCGGACCGTTTTGCATGGCCGGACGGAACGGGTGCGCGTCGTTCATTCCAGGTCGGTGCGTTGATCGGCGGGCGTTCGGCTGGCGGCTGGCCGCCCCGGGTACGCACGCTGCAGACGCCATCGCACGCATCCCCACACCTATCGAGTCCGAACACGCCATCGCACGCATCCCCACACCTATCGAATCCGAATACGCCATCGCACGCATCCCCACAACCATGTCCCACCTTACCATAGGTACGGCAGGCCACGTCGACCACGGCAAGAGCGCGCTGGTGGAAGCGCTGACGGGCGTTCATCCCGATCGCCTCCAGGAAGAACGGGCCCGGGGCATGACCATCGACCTCGGATTCGCGTTCATGTCGCTCGACAACGGGCGGACGGTTCCGATCGTCGACGTTCCGGGCCATGAACGATTCCTTCGGAACATGGTCGCGGGCGTGAGCGGCATTCATCTCGTCCTTTTCGTCGTGGCTGCCGACGAAGGCGTCATGCCCCAGACCATCGAGCACTTCGGCACGGTGAACTACATGGGAGTGGATGCGGGCATCGTCGTCCTCACGAAATGCGATCTGGTCGACGAGGAATGGCTGATGCTCGTCGAAGACGACGTCAAATCACTGGTCGCCGGCTCGTTTCTCGAGGGCGCGCCCGTCGTCCCGGTTTCATCCGTAACCGGGACGGGGATCGATCGGCTGAAGGAAACCATAGCCCGCAGACTGGACGAAATGCCGGTCGGGGACGACGCGGGATACTTCCGTATGCCGATCGACCGGGTGTTCAGCATGAAGGGTTTTGGCACGGTCATAGCCGGCACCGTTCTGTCCGGAAGTCTGACGATAGAAGAAGAGGCCGAGCTGCTTCCGGTCCGAACACCGCTCCGGGTCCGGGGTATGCAATCCCACAACGACACGGTCGATCGTGCCGTCAGGGGACAGCGGGTTGCGCTGAACGTATCCAACGTCAAGACAAACGATATACAGCGCGGCGACGAGCTGTGTGCGCCGGACTACCTGCTTCCGACATCAATCATCGATGCCCGGCTGGAGTGTCTGGCATCCTTGGATGAACCGCTGAAAAACCGGCAGCGCATTCGGCTGCACAAGGGCACGAGCGAGACCATCGGCAGGCTTATCCTGCTTGATCAGGAGGAACTGAAACCCGGCGATGCGGGGTTCGTGCAGTTTCGCCTGGAGAAACCCGTAGTGGCCGAACGGAACGAACGCTTCATCATCCGGGGGTTCTCTTCGATGCGGCTGCTTGGGGGAGGCCGGTTCCTGGAAGTGTATGCCCGGAAAAACCGCCGGTTCCGACCCGCCGTTCTGGCGTATCTGGAAACGGTGACCGACGCCGCGCCGGATATCCTGATCGAACGGGTCATGCGGTACGCTCACGGTGGACGGCGCTTGAAGTCAATGCAGGACCTGGTCCGATCCACGAACCTGAAACGGGACAGCCTGGAGCAGGGCGTAGTCCGGCTGACGGAGCAGGGCGAACTTGCCCGGTTCGCCGACGGACGGTTACTGCATCGAAACTGGTATATCGGCCTGCAGGATGAATTGGTCGCCTTGCTTGAAAAGATGCACCGGGCCCAACGCCTCAAGGAAACGTTGCCCAAGGACGCCCCCCGATTGCAACTCTCCTGGGCGGCGCCGGATTTGGTCTACGACGCGTTGTTGAAGGACCTGGACGAAGCATCCCGAATCGTGCTGTCGGGGCGTACCGTTCGACTAATCGACCACACCGTCAAATTGACTGATACGGAAGAACGCGTGCTGGCGGCATTCGATCTACTGGGGGACGCCGACCCACCGGCCGTCTTCCTGCTGAACGATCTGCCGCAGGTCATGGACGACAGGTCGATTTCCGGCACGTATTTACCTGTTGATCTGAAAGCGGATACGGGTCTGATTAGACGTATGGCCGGGTATGCCATCGAACAGGAGATCCTCGTCGAGTTCTCGGACCGCCAGATCATGCATCGCCGGGCGCTCGACGCGGTCGGGAACAACCTGGTGGCCTACCTGAGAGAACACGGTACGGTACGCGCTTCCGAGTTTCGAAAGCACCTGAGCGTCTCCCGGGCACACGCTACCGCGTTGCTGGACTACTTCTGCGATCTCGGCGTAACCAACCGGGAATCCGGAACGCACAGACTGGCGGAAGTGGATTGAAACGATGGCATGGCGAAGTTGCCTAAGTTGCGCCGCGCCGACCGCCGGACGCCTGACAATCGGACAGAACGCAGGGGTGCATGACGCAGGGGAGTGTATGGGTTGCTGGTGCGCCTCACGGACTTCAAATCCGATGGCGGGCCCTAAACAGGTCCGTGGTGGGTTCGATTCCCACACGCTCCCCCCAATGATCGTATCCTGATTGTTCGAACCTGTCGCAAACCACTGCATCCATTCGAATCGAGACCCATCATGCCCGACCATCCCCGACTCCTGGATATCGTCAAGGCAAGGCAATTCCTCAACACGCACCTGGCGCCGACGCCGATGTACCGATCCGCCGGATTCAGCGAAATGCTGGGCCTTGAACTCCATGTCAAGTACGAGAACTTCCAGCCCATCCGCTCGTTCAAGATACGGGGCGGACTGTATACGATGTCCCTGCTTGACGCGCAACAGCGCACGCGGGGGGTCACGACGGCGTCCACCGGCAACCACGGGCAGGGCATCGCCTACGGGGGTGGCGCGGCGGACATCCCCGTCACGGTAGTCATCCCGCATGGTACGCCGGATGTCAAGAGCCAGGCCATTCGCCGCCTTGGCGCGGACCTGATTGTCCACGGCGAGACCATCGCCGATGGATTCGCACGGGCGCGGGAGATCGCCGAAGAAAAGGACATGGTGTACATTGAGGATGGAGAAGACTTCGGTCTCATGGCCGGCGCGGGCACGATCGGTCTGGAAATGCTGGAGATCCTGCCGGATGCCGATGCGGTGGTACTGCCCGTGGGCGGCGGCAACCTGATCGCCGGGGTGGGCACGGCGGTCAAGGCCATCAATCCGAACGTACGTCTCGTTGGCGTACAGGCATCCAACGCGCCTTCGGTGTACCGGTCCTGGCAGGAAGGACGCACCGTGACCACGGCGACCTGCGACACTTTTGCCGGGGGACTGGCGACGACCTATCCGGGCGGCCTGGCTTTCGACGTTCTGAAGGATCTGATCGACGAGATGCACCTTGTCACGGAAGAAGAGATGAAAAAGGCTATTCCCGTCGTGCTGGAACACACCGGATTCATAGCGGAAGGCGCCGCTGCCGCGGTATTCGCCGTTTGCATACGCGAGGCCGTTTCGTGGCGGGGCCAGCGCGTCGCCACACTGTTCAGCGGCGGCAACCTGGGCATGGACGGCGTGCGGGAAATGGTCCGCTACCTGCACGAAAAGACATAAACAGGTAGCGCATCGGCGTCCATCTTGGCGCATTCTGCAGGCTAACGGGGTCAGGTCGTCCGCTTCTGGTCGAACCGGGCTGTCAGGAAGGGAGCCATCGCCGCGGGCACGGCGCCAGTTGTCAGATACTCCGCAACCAGTTTGCCGGTTACCGGCGCGAGGAGTATGCCATTGCGGTGGTGACCGGTAGCAAGGACGAGGTGTTCGAGGCTTGTCGGACCGAGTATGGGCTTGCCGTCCTTCGACTTCGGACGCAGTCCCGCCCAAGTCTCCACGACCGGCGCACCGGCCAGGCCGGGGGCCATGCGGAGTCCGTGTTTCATCACGTCGGTCAGACCACCCGCCGTTACACTGACGTCGAATCCCGTCTGCTCCACCGTGGCGCCCAGGAGCACGCGGCCGTCCCGGCGGGGTACGAGATATTGGCCCAGCCCGTTGACGACCCGGTTCATCCCGGTCAACGCGCTTCCGTCCACGCAGACCATCTGGCCGCGTACGGGCCGCACCGGAACCGGCGCGTCGGGTATCCACCTAATCAGACCGGACCACGCGCCGGCGGCGACTACCACCCGGTCCGCGCCGATCCGCAAGTCCGGCAGGACGACCCCGGCCGCTCTGTTTCGCCGAACGATCAGGTCGATCACCGGATCCCCGGTGCGGAAGTCGCCTCCCCGGTTTCCGACCGCCGCGACCAGGGCTTGCACAAGCCGCCTGTTTTCCACCTGATGCATGCCTTCGAACAACAGGCCGCACCTGGTTTCGGACGACAGCAGGGGTTCAAGCGCGCGGACTTCTGCTCCGGCGAGCCACTCGACCGGAAGACCCAGTTCCTGCTGATGGCGGTATCGCTGCGCCAGCGCTTCGGACTCCCTGTCGTCGAATGCGACCTGCAGTCCCCCATCGGTACGGTACTCGACGTCGATGCCGGTTTCGTCCATCAGCCGGGCGGACCAGTCACCGAACAGGCCGTGGCTGGACAGGCACAGATCCAGGTAGGCGCGGTTGAAGGGCTGCGCGCCCTGGGGAGCCAGCACACCCGCCGAAGCCCAGGATGCGCCCATGCCGGGCCGAAGCGAATCCACGAGGGTTACGTGCGTGCCGCGAAGCAGCAGTTCGTGGGCGATGGACAACCCGATCACGCCGGCGCCTACGATTACAACGTCTGTTCGCATCGTCCGGCCCCCGGCATGCTATCCCTCCGCGATCTCGGCCGGGGACACGGCGCGGTGTTCCGCCATGGACCGGTAGGCGGCATGCACCGCCTGGAGCGTTTTGAGGTTGTCCCGGCCATTGGTCTCGGGCAGGCGGTCCTGTTCGATTGCCGCCATCAGTTCAGCCATCGGACCGATGAAGGCGTCTGGTATCCAGCGCGTTTCAAACCGATGATCCATGGTCTTTTTCGGGTCGATCTTACGGCTCGAATACGACAAGGTGTCCGGCCGACCGTGGGGATAGTCGTAGAGCAGACCAAACGTCCCCGCGGCGTATCCGTCCGTGCCGTCGATGCGCAGCGTTGCGAAACGCTCTTCCGTCCAGTTGTTGTGGTTGACGGTCACCAGGGCGCGAAACGTATCCGAGTATTCGAACACCGTGATCGTCCGTGTTTCGCCGGTCGCGGGATGACCGGGATAGCCCGCGCCGGACGACCATACGCGCACGGGTTCCCCGAACAGGGCACGCATGCTGTCGAAATAGTGTATGCTGTGGAACATCAGGTCGAGCCCCTCGGCGCCCAGGACCCAGGGCCAGGCGCGCCATTCCGTCAGAATACTCACATCGATCACGGCGGACGCGGGCTCGCCCAGCAATCCCTGTTTCAGCAGTGCGCGGGAGGCCCAGACAGCCTGGTCCCACCGCATCTGCTGGTTCACGGCCAGCTTGACGCCATGCCCCTCGGCCATTTCCACGATCTCGACGGCTTCGGCATATAGATTGGAAAGCGGTTTCTGGCAAAGCAGGTGCTTTCCGGCTGCTGTCGCCTGACTGACCAGCGCCTTCTGGTGCCACGGCGGGACGGCGATGTCCACGATTTCCACATCGGGGTCGTCCAGCAGCGTTTCCACGGACGGATAGACCCTGGGTACCTCGAAATGCCGGGCGGTCCGGTCCGCCTGGTCGGCATCGGCGTCCGTGAGGCCGACCACGTTGAATCCCGCCTTGCGATAAGCGGGGAGATGCGCGGCATTCACGATCCCGCCCGCCCCGACTATGCCGATTCCGTAATCTTGCTTTCTTCCCTGTTCCAGACGGTAGTCCAAATCCGGATTCATCTTGCGCGCCTCCTTGTCTCAAGGTCGATTTGCGCCTCAATCGAAACACGGTTAATCTATGGCCGCGCACCCGGACCAGAAAGGGAAAACGCTTCGAATCCACTGGTCCGATTCGGCACACCGGTGTATCATGCGTACACATCCGCAATACGTTTGTCATGCACGTTCGGCATCCTGACATCCTTAAGAAGCCCCCGCTCGTGGAGGCGCGCATGAACTGGAACAAATCCCTCATCACAGGCATCCTGCGCGGCAGGCCGTATCTGGTCGTGACGGCTGTCCTGACCATCGCAGCGGCCGCCATGACGCAGATGCCCCTGGTGGACGACCTCGGATTCGAATTCGCCTTCCTGACCGCCTTCATGGGCTCCTTCGCCGCAGGCCTGATGACCGTTTGTCTCGTGATCGGATGGCGATCCGGCACCGTGCGTCCCGCCGGGCTTTCGGTTCTGCTCATTCTGCTCTTCGGCCTCTCCCTCTCCACGCTCTTGTTGCCGCTTGCCGTGATGTTCGTCAAGAGCTGGATCAGCGGTTTCTGCAATGTGCTCGAAGGCCTTGCCTTCTTTCTGCTGCTGCCCTGCATCAGCGTCCTTTGGTCGACTGCCGTGGCGCTGCTCTGCGCGATGGTCGCGAAAACAAGACTGCGGGCCTGCCTGCTCTTTCTGGGTGTCCTGTTCGCTTCGATAGGCATCAGCGTCTATCGCCTGGCGACCCAGCCCCCCGTATTCGCCTACAATCCGATCATCGGGTATTTCCCCGGACCCATCTATGATGAAGTCGTGGTCATTACCGCGACACTGCTCACGGCGCGGGCCATCGTGCTCGTCAGCGTCCTGGCGATGATCGCCGGTCTGTATGTCTGTTTCGACCCGTCCACCTGGAAAATCCGCCCCGCGCTACTCCTCAAGCTGCGCGGCGGGAGTCCGAACGGCGGAGGTTCAGAAAATGGAGGTTCAAACGGCGGAAGCGTCACGGCAGACAGGGCGATGCGTGTGCTTTTCCTGACGTCTCTGGCGGTACTGGCGGCGGCCTACCTCTACCGCGCACCGCTGGGTATCGTCATCGACCGGGACCATATTCAGCAGACCCTGGGGGGCCACAGGCAGACCGAACACTTCGACATCTACTACGATCTGAACGCCGCCACGGATTGGTACATCGATCTCATCGCGCGGGAACACGAGTATCAACTCGACCGGATCACAACCTATCTGGAGGTGCCGGTCCCGACGAAGCGCATCGCATCGTACATCTATGCCAACGCGGCCCAGAAAAAAAGACTCATGGGCGCGCAGTATACATCCATCGAACGCCCCGGGTCGGATGAAATGCACCTCAACGACGCGCCGTTTCCACATCCCGTGCTGAGACATGAACTGGTGCATGTCGTATCGGCCGCATTCGGGAACGCGCTTTACGGAGGCAGCTACTGGATCGGATTCCACGAGGGTCTGGCCGAAGCGGTGGACTGGCAGGACACTCCGATGAACCCGCATGAGTGGAGCCGCGCCATGCGCGAACTCGGCCTTGCGCCACCCGTCGAGAACCTGCTGAGCATGACGGGATTCTGGACGGCCGCTTCCTCGCGCAGCTACACGCTCTGCGGATCTTTCGTTCGCTTTCTGATCGACCGCTATGGCCTGCCTGCATTCAAGCAGGCCTTCCCCGACGGCGCCGTGGAGGAAGCCTATGGTCGCGACACGGCGGCGCTGATCGGCGAGTGGGAAGCCTTCGTGGATGGTATTTCGTTAAGAGAAGACCAACTCCGCATCGCCCGCCAGCGTTTCATTCGTCCCGCTATCTTCAGACGGCGCTGTCCCCACGAGGTTGCCGCGCTGAACGACCGGGCTTGGCAAGCCTACAATGCGCGCCGGTATGCGGATGCCGTGCGCGATTTCGACCGCATGATCGCGCTGGAGCCGGAGAACCCTTCGGCCCTGAGAGGTTTGCTTTACGGAACCTACCGCCTTGCGGACTACGAACGGACCGAGTCGATCGCCAGGCTGATCGAACGGCCGGACCAGACCGTCGGGTTGTTGGCGGATGCCAGCCTGATTCGCGGAGACGCGGCCTGGAAGACGGGAAGGATCGACGACGCAAGACGCAGTTACGCGGCGGTCTTGGATCTACATGCTTCGGAAGATATGTCACGCGCCGCAGCCATCCGCAGGGAAGCGCTCGACCGCGAGCCGATCCGGGACGCGGTATTCACCTACCTCACGGCCGCAAGAGGCCACTGGAGCCTGGTCCTGTCCATCCGGGACGCCGGCGATCTGGCGCCGGACTACGGGGCGGGCCACTACCTCATTGGTCGGTGGCTATATCTCTCCAGTTACTATAAGCAGGCGTTGAAGTACCTGGCGAAGGCCGAGGCGCTCGAACTTCCCGGCGGACTGGTGCAACAGGAAAACCTGCGCCTGAAAGCGCTGTCCCACTTCTATCTGAGCGATTACGAACAGGCGGCCGAGACCTTCGAAAAACTGGCTGCACTGGCTGGTCACGGCGGGATTGCCAGGACGGCGGAAGCCTGGATAGACCGATGCAAGTGGTTCGGTGAGGCGAAAACGGGGGCGATTGACCACTAGCCAAGTCAGGCGGACCGCCATGTAGACGCGGTAGTCTTGCGGGGCTACCAGCCCGATATGGACTGGTTCAGGATTTCCTCGGCCATCTTTTCGATTGCCAGTTCGACGCCTGCCTCCCGATCGGTCTCCGTGCCGGTATCTATCGCGTAGTCGCCGAAAACGCGCAATCCCTCTTCCGACCAGATCACTTCCTTTTTATCCATCGTCTCAAAACGCACGTCCACCTCTATCCAGAGGCGGACTTCCCGGGCTGTGGTGCCCGAGGAGAACGCTACGGACTCCTCGTGTATGTCCGTGATCACGCCGACAATCGCGGCATCCGCCTGCCGTCTGTCCACAATCCGGTATTCGCCATTGGCCAGAAATCGCTCGATAACGGTATCCGTCAGGGTTTCCTCAATACCGGCCTCCACAGTGGTGTTCTCGAAGAGCGGTATGACAATGGCCCGAATATTCCCTGAACGCGATCCCTGCGAAGTGGAGTAGAAACACCCCGAAGTGGCCGTGAAGACGCAAAGCAGCGTGATCAAGAAAACGACAGATTTGTAGCGTGGCCCAATCACGCGATGCTCCCTCGTTGATCGCAACCGAATCTCGAGATGCAGTCGTCGCGGACATGATCGGTGCGCGTTGTGCACGTCCGCCTTCATTTACCGGCCGTACGTCTCGGAGGCGTCATCGTCTGCGGATCCTGCTTCGTCCTCGTCCCCGACATCGTCTTCATCGTCATCAAGGTCGAAATCGTCTTCATCGTCATCAAGGTCGAAATCGTCTTCGACCGCTGGAGCATCATCATCCGCGGCGTTGTTTTTTACCGACATTACCACCTCCACGGCCGTATTCTCACCCTGCAATCCGATTGCATGCTCCTCTGCCACTCCTGCCGCTTCTTCTGCTTCTTCCACGGCAGCCTCGCCTTCTGTTGCCGCTTCTTCCACGGCAGCCTCGCCTTCTGTTGCCGCTTCTTCTGCTTCTTCCACGGCAGCCTCGCCTTCTGTTGCCGCTTCTTCTTCGTCGGCAACCTGGTCTTCTGATGCTGCTTCGTCCTCTACATCTTCAGCGGTTTCCGCCTTTATTGGTTCGGTTTCTTCTTCTATTTCACCGGCGGTTTCTGTTTCCGAAGCCTCTTCAAGGACCTCGGTTTCGGACGACACGACTACTTCCGTTTCGCCTGATTCTGCTACCTGGCCGGAGGCTTCCGTTTCATCAACGGTTTCTGTTTCCGAAGCCTCTTCAAGGGCCGCAGCTTCGGACGACACGGCTACTTCCGCTTCGCCTGATTCTGCTACCTGATCGTCCGCTTCCGTTTCATCAACGGTTTCTATTTCCGAAGCCTCTTCAAGGGCCGCAGCTTCGGACGACACGACTACTTCCGTTTCGCCTGATTCTGCTACCTGGTCGGAGGCTTCGTCCTCACCCGACTCCGTTTCTTCATCGACGATTTCCTCTTCGTCGTCTACTTCCAATCCATCGACGATTTCCTCTTCGTCCGCTACAGCAGCGTCGGCTACGGCGGCGGCCACCATGGCCTCTTCGACGCCGGCCACT
The DNA here is from genome assembly GCA_965200485.1 of bacterium. Lineage (GTDB taxonomy): Bacteria > JAAXHH01 > JAAXHH01 > JAAXHH01 > JAAXHH01 > JAAXHH01. The sequence goes on along the minus strand of CBDAUD010000002.1, from coordinate 95,821 downwards.
GCATCCTCTTCGTCGTCGGTATCCTGCGATATCTCGACTTCCCCCGTGTCTACCGCAAACGTGACGAATTCGAACCAGCCTTCGCCCTGGTTGGAGAATCGATGACCGACACCTGGAAGCACGTGGACCGCCGAGCCTTCCGTGACCGGTTGCGTGTCTCCTTCGGCATCCTCGACCGTGCCATAGCCTCCGAGCACGTAATGGACGAGTTCGATCCCGTCCAGCTGCTGCCAGGCGGTGCCCTGCCGTCCCTGGACGGCATAGCGGGTCACACTGTGCACGCGCTGGAGTACGCCGCCTTCGCTGGCCGGGGCCGCTTCCTCTTGCAGCAACAGCGGCCAGGACACGGTGCCGCCATCCAGCACGACCGGATGAACGTCGCGCCAGTCGCGGACCGCGGGGGTGCCCTCCCGGATTTCGTCCAGCGGGCAACTGACGATGAGATGTTCCATCCATCCATCCGCATCGTTGAATGCCTGGTGCGGCACGTTGACGGGCATGTAGACGGCCATGCCGTCCCGGACATCCACCTTGTCGTCTCCGATGGTCAACTGACCCCGCCCGCGCAGAATGAAATACAGCTGCTCGATGCTGTCGTGCCGATGGTGATCCGAATGCTGGTGGCCCTGCAGTCCGTGCTTGACGAAACTGTTGATTCCATGCAACCGGTTTAACTCCGGCGGTGAGGTTTCATCCTTGTCACGGGACTGGTACAGCGTCCATACCAACGCACTGATATGCCCGACGTACGGGGCCTGTTCGCGCCAATTTCGCACGCGGATACGCATGATATCTCCTTGGGGATTGCGGGATTCGGCTAGTGGCCGCCGGAACGGGATTCGTGAACGGCACCCTGTTTGATCAAACGGTCGATCTCATCATCCTCAAATCCGAACTCGGAAAGCACCGGACGCGTATGTTCGCCCCAACCGGGCGGCGGTAGCTGGCCATGATCTTCCGGCGAGTCCGAACGATACGGCGCTCTGACCTGCCGACTCTCCGACCGGTCGGACGCCACGAGGCTGTAGAACGGATTTCGATACTTTATATACGGGTCGTCCGGGAGGTCGTCAAGGTTGTTAACGGCCGCGCAGGGCACGTCGGCTTCCGTCAGTCGGCGGTCCCACTCCCGGCAGGATGCGGTAGCGAAAACGGCGCCGAGCTTCCCCCGTATCTCGACCGCGCGGTTCATCCGTTTCTTGGCGGTCCAGTCTCGCCATGCAGACAGTCCCAGCACATCGCAGAGACGGGTCCAGAAATGGTCCTCGTGGACGATTCCCAGACTGATGTACCGGCCGTCTGCGGTCTTGAAAACACCGTAGTGCGGGATGTTGACGGGAAAGGGTTCTCCCGACGGACCCGGCTGCTGCGCCGCGGCGGCTATGTCCAGCGCCATCCAGGACAGGATGCAGTCGGTCATGGACAGATCGATGAAGCGTCCCTCGCCGGTGGCTTTCCGGTGCATCAAAGCGGCGGAAACGGCCAATGCGGCATACAGCCCGGAGGACAGGTCCGAAATGAGCACGGGCGGGACGGCGGGCGGATCACCGCGTCCCAGCAGGCCGCCGATCGCGAGATAGTTGATGTCATGGCCCGCGCGGAACCGATACGGGCCCTCCTGTCCGAATCCCGATATGGCGCAGTATACGACGGCTGGATTCAGTCGCTTCGCTGCGGGGTAGTGCACGCCAAGTCGTTCCGCCACGCCCGGCCTGAATCCCTCCAGCACGACGTCCGCACGGGTGATCAGCCGGTCCATGACCGCCTTGCCCGCCTCCTTTTTCAAATCGACCACGATATCCTGCTTGCCGCGATTCACGCTGGAGAAGGCCGGGGGCATGCCGCGTAGCGGATCGCCGCCGGGACGTTCCACCTTGATCACCCTGGCGCCCAGATCGGCAAGCAGCATGGAGCAGTATGGACCGGGCAATTGCGTGGTGAGATCCACCACCAGGCAGTCTGTCAGCGCGGGGATCATGGGAGCCCGGAAGTGTCTTGCACCAGGAAGGCCATCCCGTCGCGCCATGCGTCGAGCGGGGCGAGATGGTAGCTTTCGTCGCCGTGGCAGTGGGTTGTCACGGTTGTCGCGCCGGTCGAGGTCTCCTGGTCGTAAACGAGGAGGCAGGGGTCCGACGCCCGGGTTCCGACCGCCTCGAATCCGGCAGGCGCAAGCGAGACGCGACGGTCGTAGTCCACCCAGCCCTCCCGTTCCCAGCCGACAGACAGCCAGTGCGAGACCACGGGGCACTCGGACCGGAAAGCATCCAGCAGATTCGCCAGCGCCTCGGGAGCGATGACCAGCGACGAGCGGGATTCGGTGATCTGATCCTTCAGGACCGGCGCCGCAGACGCTTCCTCCCCCAGTACGGCCACGGCGCCTGCCCGCATGCATCCCAGAACGGATTCCCACCATGCGATGCACGGCGGAAGCAGGATGTAGAGCCGGTGACCCGGACGCACTCCGTGGCCGGCCAGGACATGGGCGACCTTTTCGGACCGGATTTTCAGATCCAGAAAGGTTACGTCCGTGGCCACGCCGCCTTCTTTTTGCCATCGCAGCGCGACCCGGCCCGGATCCTCCGCGTACCGGTCCACGACATCCGCCGCGAAATTAAAAAGGGATACGGTCATGGTATGCACTGGGCGTCTTCTACGCGGTCTTCGGTCGGTGGTCGGTCGCTTCAGGTCAATCCATCAGCAGGCCGCCGTTGACATCCAGGATTTCGCCGGTGATATGCCGCGACCGGTCCGATGCCAGAAACAGCGCAGCCTCGGCCACGTCCCGCGGCGCTCCTTTGCCGCCCAGCGGGATCGCGTCGACGAACGACGGATCGTGATGAGCGGTCAGCGGGGTTTCGATTATCCCCGGCGCAATGGCGTTGACCCGCACGCCATGGGGCGCCAGTTCTCGGGCCAGCGTCTTGGTCAGGCATTCGATGCCCGCCTTGGATACCGAATATGGCGCACCGGACATCACGCCGCCGGTCTTTCCCGCCACCGAGGCCAGATTGACCATCGCGCCGGCCTGCTGGGCTTTCATCGCGGGCAGCAGGGCCTTCGCCAACAGAAAAGGTCCCTTGAGGTTTATATCCATCACACGGTCCCACTCCGCTTCCGTGCACTCCGCCACCGACCTGAACAGGCCCAGCCCCGCGTTGTTCACAAGAATATCCACGCGTCCGGCGTCCGCAAGGACCCCGTCGACGAGGGCGGTGATCTCCGCTCCCGACGAGACGTCGGTCCGGACCGCCCGCGCCGAAGCCCCCGCCGTGGTCAGCTGACGGGCCGTCTCCCCGGCCCCGGATTCGTCGATGTCCGCGACCACGACCGAAGCGCCTTCTTCCGCGAAAATCCCGCATATCGCCCGGCCGATACCCTGTCCTCCGCCGGTGACGATTGCAGTGCGTCCCTGGAGTATCATGCGAGCACCCTTTCCTCGAACAGTCCGGTGAATTCCTGCACGTCCAGCGCGGTGCACACCCTGGCGTTGGGTTCCTCCCCGGCCGGCAACCGGAGATCGGCGACCGTCATCCCCGCGGTAAGTTCGCCGGCGGTTTCCACGTCCACCCGCGCCGGCGCCAGCGTGACGAGATCTTCCCGGATGGCCACGGCCACCGCCAGCGGATCGTGGAGGAAGCAGCCGTTGACGCCGCGGTTGCGCCGGTGAAACGCGACGTAGCGGGCAGTGCAATCGCGAACGAAAGTGGCCCTGGCAACGCCCCTGGCGGCATGACGGGCTATCATTTCGGCGTCCAAGACAGCCTGTCTGGTTACGTCAAGCGGCACAAAGACCAGGGGAATCCCCGAGTCGCAGACGATTTGCGCGGCGTGCGGATCGGCATGGATGTTGAACTCCGCCACCGGGGATACATTGCCCCGGGTCTCGAAGGCGCCGCCCATGATGATGGTCTCCCGGAGACCCCGCATGCGATCAGGGGCCTTCAAAATGGCGCGTGCGACGTTGGTGAGCGGACCCACGGCCACGAGGGTCATCTCGTTCGGGTACCGGTCCACCCCCGCCAGGATCAGATCCGAGGCATGCGCGGAACGCACCTGTTGTACCGGATCCGGATAGATGCGGACGCCGGACCCGTCTTTCAGACCGGCCACACCGCCCAGTCCGTCTGCTCCATGGATATCTCCGGCGAAAACCAGTTCGCGAACGAGCGGCCGGTCCGCTCCCCCGGCCACTGCCGGCACAGCGGGGAGATCCAGCACGTCCAGCGTGATGTGTATGTTGCGCATGCAGTGATCGAGGGGCGTGTTGCCGCATACCCCGGTAATGGCTTCGACGTGCAGCTCGGGGGACCGCATGGCCAGCATGATGGCCAGGGCGTCATCCACCCCCGTATCGGTATCCAGGATGACGCGGCGCGGCATGCGGACTCCATCGTGTGCGGGTTCGGGCGTGGGCGGCCGGGATGCGTTCCGGTTCCGGCTCGTGGCGTCTGATACGGCGGATCAGTGGACCTGGAAGAACTCGATCACCTCGCCGCTCGGACCCTTGAAGAAGGCGATGGTCACGTCCAGTCCTCCGAGATTCAAGTCTTTCGGCTCGACTGTGACTTCATAACCATGTGCCCGGACGTGTTCGATCGCGGTCCGCGTATCGGTCGTGGCGAGTGCGACATGCGTGACGGGGTCGTTGGGCGCGTTTCCGTCCGGTGCTGGCGTCTCGTCCGTGGGTTGGAACAGCTCGATATGACTGCCGTCGCCGGCGTCAAGGAGCATGATCCTGCGCTCCTCCGGTCCGAATTCCGCCACGAACGTCATCCCGAGGACATCCCGGTACAGTTCGAGCGACGCGTTCCAGTCTCTGGTCTGTATGGCTACGTGATGCATACCGCAACCGGGTATCGTGCGGTTTTTCGTTCCCGCCGGCATGGTCGTTATCTCCCGTTTTCCCGACTTCCGTTCGGTCGCGTCTGCGCTACCGTCCGTTCGGTCGCGTCTGCGCTACCGTGTCTGACCCGATGATTTGAGCGCCCTGGCGCTGACGCCGAGTACGCCGAGAAATCCCTCGGAATCCTTGTGGTCGAAATCTCCCACGCCCTCCATGGACGCCGTCGTCTCGGAATAAAGCGAATGGGGGACGTCTTCGGCCGACACGAAGGACACTTGGCCCTTGTAGAGTTCGACCCGGATGGTCCCTGTGGCGAGGCCGTTGAACACGTCCACGGAAGCCCGAAGCGCGCGGGTGGACGGATCGTACCAGTAGCCCTGGTAGATCTGTTCGGCGATGGTCGCCGAGGTGCGGTCGAAGGTTCGTCGTGCGCTGCGGTCGAGAATGAGCTGCAACAGGAATTCGTAGCACGCGCCGAGCAGCGTCATGGCCGGCGATTCGTAGACCCCCCGGCTCTTGATACCGACGAATCGGTTTTCCACCGTGTGGATACCGATCCCGATACCGTTTCTGCCGCCGACCCGGTTGGCGGTTTCAATAGCCGAAAGCGGCGTGACCGCATCCTCGTTTATCCGTACCGGAACGCCCCGTTCGAACCGGACGGCAAAAGGCTCTGGCGCATCGGGCGCCTCGCGGGGATGGACGCCCATGCCCGGTGTGATGAAACCGGCCGGCGTTTCAAGCGACTCCAACCGGCCGGCCTCGTGGGTCAAACCGAGGATGTTGGCATCCGTGGAGTAGGGTTTTTCATGCGAAGCCTGTATCGGCAATTTGCGGGCTTCGCAGAAGTCGATCATTTCCTTTCTTCCCGGAAAATCATCCAGGAAGGCCTGATCGCGCCAGGGGGCGTAGACCGAGACTTCCGGGTCGATCATGTTGGCAACGAGCTGAAATCTGACCTGGTCGTTTCCGCGCCCGGTTGCGCCGTGAGAAAGGATGTCGATTCCGCGCTTTCTGAGCTCCGGCAGCAGGATCCGCACGGTGACGTGCCGCGCTATGCCGGTGGTGTTCCAGTAACCCCCCTCGTACATGGCCTGGCATTGAACGACCTCGAGCCCGGCCTGCGCCAACTGATCCTTCGCATCCACGATCACGGCTTCCTTCGCGCCGCATCTCATCATGCGTTCGGCGACGTAATCGATGCGTTCCTCGTCCGGCTGGCCGAGATCGGCGGTAAGGCAGACCACATCGACGCCGTGATCGACGAGCCAGCGCGTGAACGTACAGCTGTCCAATCCCCCGGATACCGCCGCTCCGACGGTCCTGCCCTTCAGACTGCCCATATTCATGATGTCGCAACTCCCCTTGATAACCTGTTGGCAGCGGCATGCCGCCAGAAAGCCCGAAGCAAGAAGTAATGCGTAAGCGCGGGAAAAGTCAAGGCGCTATTCGGGTACCAGGCCATGGTACAATTCAGGATTCGGAGATGTCCCCAAGCGCCTTTTCCCGTCCACCAAACAGGACCATCCAAGAACAGGACAATATCATTTGCCTTTCCGGGTGGCGCCGGGTATTTTCATAATGCCGGTATAACCGAAAAGCCCGCACCGCCAAGATCCGGAAGCGCCGTGTCCAAACCGGGTACCCGGTCCCGGTCGCCTTGCGCGGTCGGGATCGACACCAGTCGGAGGTGTTCGCTGTGGATTTGTTGCGCGAGTTTCATGGCCCGAACGCCGGTTACGTGATCGCATTGTACGAGCAGTACGTCGCCGACCCCGATTCGGTCGACGCGACAACCCGGGAATTCTTCTCCCGCTACACCCCGCCTCCGGAGGTTGATCCGGCCGATAATTCATCCGCGGTCGGACCGTCCAAATCGGCGGGACAGTCCGGACCTTCCGAAACAACCGAACCGTCTGCGCCATCCGAATCGTCGACACATCCTTCCGGCTGTCCGGCCGATATTGATCAGATTGTCTTCATCGCCAATCTCGCCCAGAACGTCCGAGAGTACGGACACCTCGGTGCCCATCTCGACCCCCTGGCCGACGCCAGGTACTTTCCCTATTCCGTTTTGGCTACCGAGGACGACGGATTGGGCGACCCGCTGACAGAAATGGAATTGGCGTCGCACGGCGTGAGCGAAGAGATGTTGCGCCAGCTTCCTCCCTCTCTGATCGGCGGTCCCGCGTGCAACGAGTGCGACAACGCATCCGATGCGCTCAAGCGGCTCAAGCGCGTCTATTCGTCTACGACCGGCTACGACTACATGCACATCGAGGTTCCGGGCGAGCGGGAATGGCTGCAGGAGGCCGCCGAAACAGGACGATTCAAGCCTTCGGAGGATCAGGACAGCGCGCTGGCCATCCTGGACCGGCTGACGGAGGTGGAGGTCTTCGAGCAGTTTCTGCACCGCACCTTTCCCGGCAAGACCCGGTTCTCCATCGAAGGCCTCGACACCATGATCCTCGTCCTGGACGGTGTGATCGGCCAGGCCGCCGAGAACAAAACCTGCAACATCCTGCTCGGCATGGCCCACAGGGGCAGGCTCAACGTGCTCGCCCATGTGCTGCACAAGCCCTACGAACACATTCTGGCGGAATTCCGCGATCCGGTTCAGCGGGTCGACAAAACCGGCAACGATTCGGGCTGGACCGGCGATGTGAAGTATCACAGCGGCGCCCAGCGCAGATACGAGAACCGGGACGGCAGGGAAGTGGAAATGCACATCCACCTCACGCCGAATCCCAGCCACCTGGAAGCAGTCAATCCGGTCGTGGAGGGCATGGCACGCGCCGCGGGCACGATCGTCGACCTGCCGGGAGACGTTCGGCCGCTGCCCGAACAGAACCTGCCGATTCTGATTCATGGCGACGCGGCCTTCGCGGGTCAGGGCGTCGTGGCGGAAACCTTCACGCTGTACCGCGTTCCGGGATTTCGTACGGGCGGAACGATACACATCATCACCAACAACCAGTTCGGATACACCACCCCGTCGGAGCAGTCCCGCAGCACCCTGTACGCCAGCGACATCGCGCGCGGGTTCGAAATACCCATCGTCCACGTCAACGCCGACGATCCCGTGGCCTGTCTGGAGGCCGCTCGGATGGCCTACGCCTACCGCGTCAAGTTTCGCAAGGACTTCCTGATCGACCTGGTGGGATACCGCCGGCACGGCCACAACGAAGGGGACGATCCCTCGCTGACCCATCCCAGTCTCTATCGGCGAATCGAATCCCATCCAACAGTAAGAAAGCAATGGGCCGACCGGCTTGTTTCGGAGGGGCGTATCGAAGCGGGACAGCCCGACGAGATGGTCGCCGAACACATGAGCGCCATGCAGACCATGCTGGACGAACTGAAGTCGGAAGAGGTACTCGTGGAACCCCGCCACGCCCCACCGAAATCGGGCGCCGCCAAACGCGTGCGTTCTTCCGTTTCCATTCGACGCCTCAAAAGCCTGAACGAATCGCTCTGGACATTGCCGGAGGATTTCACGCTGCATCCCAGGCTCACCCGGGTGATCAAGCGCCGACGTCGGGCGCTGGACGACGTGGACGCCCGCAAGATCGACTGGGCCCACGCGGAGACGCTGGCCTTCGCCTCCATCGTCGAGGACGGGGTACCCGTCAGGCTGACCGGCCAGGACGTGGAGCGCGGCACCTTCAGCCAGCGGCACAACGTGCTGCACGACTACGAGACCGACGTGGCCTGGACGCCGCTGCGCCGGCTGCCGCAGGCGAACGCCTCCTTCGAGACGCGCAACACGCCGCTCACCGAGTACGCGGCCATGGGTTTCGAGTACGGATACAGCATCCAGGCGCCGGAACGGTTCGTACTGTGGGAAGCCCAGTACGGGGACTTCGTGGACGGCGCCCAGATCATCATCGACGAATTCCTCGTATCCGGCCGGGCCAAGTGGGGACAGACCTCGTCCCTGACCATTCTGCTGCCCCACGGCTTCGAGGGACAGGGCCCCGATCATTCCAGCGGCCTCCTGGAACGTTTTCTTTCCTTCGGCGCCGATTTCAACATCCGCATCGCCAACTGTACCACCGCGGCCCAGTATTTTCACCTGTTGCGGCGCCAGTCCAGGCTGCTTGAAACCGATCCGCTGCCCCTGATCGTCATGACGCCGAAGAGCCTGCTTCGGCATCCGGACGTGGCGTCGTCGACCCGCGAGCTGGCCGAGGGCAAGTGGCAGCCGATCATCGAAGACGACAGGGCCGGGGAGCACGCGGACCGGATCCGGCGGCTGGTGTTCTGCAGCGGGAAGGTGTATGTCGACCTGATGAACAGTGATCGCCGGGAAAGCGCAACGCATGCCGCGGTCGTTCGCATTGAACAACTCTACCCGGTGGACATGGACCATTTGCAGACGATCCTGGACGGATACCCCAACCTGGAAGAGGTCGTCTGGCTCCAGGAAGAACCGGAGAACATGGGCGCATGGGACTACATGCGCAAGGTGCTGGAGTCCGTCCTTGAAGACCGCTGTCCGCTCTTTCGCGTTTGCCGCCCGCCAAGCGCGAGTCCTTCCGAGGGTTCCACCGCCATTCACAACCGGAACCAGCAGAACCTCGTTAAAATGGCCTTTGAAATGGGTGCGGCGGGCAACATCGAGATGAATTGACAGCACGCGACTACTGGCGCATCTTGCACACGGGGACCGGCGCGTCTTGCATATCTTGAACCTGGGAGACAGGTTGGTCTCTTCGCGGCGCAAGGTACATCTCGTGCAACCCTAAACAGAGCAGTCTTGGAAACTGATTCAGCCTCGGGGAGAGTGAAATGGCCATCGATATTACGGTTCCGCAGCTGGGTGAATCCATCGTGGAAGCCACTGTCGTCCAATGGTTCAAGCAGGAAGGCGATACGGTTTCGACGGGCGACGCGCTCCTGGAACTGGAAACCGAAAAAGTCACCCTTGAGGTAAATGCCATCGACAGCGGCGTCCTGGTCCGCATCGAATGCGCGGCCGGCACGGATGTCCGGATCGGCGACCTGCTCGGGGTACTCGACGAACAGGCCGGGGCGACGGATGCCGGCGCGGAGGCTTCAGCTGCCGTGGCCGAATCCGAAACGTCGCCGGACGACACGAACCGGACCGCTTCGGCAGATACCGGCGATTCGGACGCCGACGAGGCGGCCGGGGCCGCTTCGGACGACCGGACGACGCCCGTCGCGAAACGCATGGCGGACGAAGCCGGCATATCCCTCTCAGGCCTGGAAGGGACGGGCCCGGGTGGACGGATCAGCAAGGAGGACGTGGAGCGGGCCGTGGCGGCGAGGGAAGTCCGGTCGGACGCGGAAGAACCGCAGCAGGATGCGCAGGCCGGGCCATCCGGCGCCGCAACTTCGGAGGGCGGCAAGTCCCAGGGCGAATCCGGTGACGTAGACGTAAACCGGACCGGAGCATCCGGCAGCCCTTCCGAAGCGGATCGGGACGACCGGGAGGAAATCATACCCATGTCCCGACGGCGGCGCACCATCGCCAGCCGGCTGGTGGAAGCGCAGCAGACCGCGGCAATGCTGACCACCTTCAACGAGATCGACATGAGTGCGGTGACGACGATACGCCGGGGCAACCGGGACACGTTTGAACAACGCCATGGCGTACGACTGGGCTTCATGTCCTTCTTCGTGAAGGCGGTGATCGGCGCGCTTAAGGACTTCCCCGAACTGAACGCCGAGATCCGCGGGAACTCGATCGTAAGAAAGCGCTACTACGACATCGGCATCGCGGTAGGCGCCGAAGACGGGCTCGTGGTGCCGGTCCTGCGGGATGCGGACCGAATGACGTTCGCCGAGATCGAACACGGCATACGCCAGTACGCCGCGAAAGCCGCCGAAGGCAAACTCTCGCTGGAGGACCTGCGGGGCGGCACCTTTACGATTACGAACGGGGGGGTTTTCGGCTCCATGCTGAGCACGCCCATCCTGAACCCGCCGCAGGTGGGCATATTGGGGCTGCATCGAATCGACGACCGACCGGTGGCCATCGACGGGGAAGTGGTGATTCGGCCCATGATGTACGCGGCGCTGAGCTACGACCACCGGATCATCGACGGTCGCGAAGCCGTGCAGTTCCTGGGAAGAATCAAATCCCTCGTCGAGGTACCCGCGGCGCTGCTACTTGACGTGTAACCTGATTCGGGGGTGATCTGATGGCTTGGTGGGTCTGGATCATAGGCGGCGCGCTGCTCTGTCTGGCCGAGATGGCCACGCCCGGTGCGTTCTACCTTTTGTTTTTCGGTATCGCCGCACTCCTGGTCGGCGTGCTGGCCTGGGCAGAGCTGGTGGAAGCGAACTGGATTCAATTTCTGCTATTTTCCTTCTTTTCCATCGGCGCGCTGGCCCTGTTTCGCCGTGCACTGGCCGACCGACTGAATCCCGACGAGTCCACTGCGCAGATCAACACCCTGGAAGGAGAGTCCGGTAGCGCCTTGGAGGACATACCGGCCAACGGCAAAGGCAAAGTGGAAGTGCGGGGCACGAGCTGGAATGCGGTGAACGTGGGCACATCGGAGATCGAGCGGGGACAGGCCTGCGTAGTTGATCGCGTTGTAGGGGTTTCGCTCTGGATTAGAGACGCGTGACGGCAACCCGGACGTTGACGGGGAACTGTTTCTGCTTGCAGCCCTGAACGTCCTTACCCTGGAGGAATCACTTTAATGGAGAGTCTGCTGGTTACCATCGTCGTCGCAGTCGTGGCGATATTGTTCCTGAAAAACCTGATCATCGTCGTGCCGCAGCAGGAAGCCCGCGTGATCGAAAGGCTGGGCAAGTACAGCAAGACGCTGAATGCCGGGTTCTACATCCTTTTACCCTTCGTGGACCGGATCGCCTATCGCCATACCCTGAAGGAACAGTCGATCGACATTCCGGAGCAGCTCTGCATCACGCGGGATAACGTGCAGGTGGGGGTGGACGGGGTGCTCTACATGCAGGTGCTGGACCCGGAGCGGGCCTCCTACGGCATAGCCGATTACGAGATGGCGATCACGCAACTGGCCCAGACGACGCTGAGAAGCGAGGTCGGCAAGATCGATCTGGACAAGACCTTCGAAGAACGGTCCGCCATCAATTTCGCCGTGGTGAGCGAACTCGACAAGGCATCCGATCCCTGGGGTGTCAAGGTTCTGCGCTACGAGATCAAGAATATCAACCCGCCCAGGGATGTCCTGGAAGCCATGGAAAAGCAGATGCGGGCGGAACGGGAGAAACGCGCGGCGATCCTCAATTCGGAGGGTGTGCGCGACTCCAACATCAACCAGGCCGAAGGCGAGAAGCAGAAAGTCATCAAGGAATCCGAGGCCGCGAAGCAGCAGCAGATCAACGAAGCCGAGGGTGAGGCCCAGGCCATTCTAACGGTGGCAAACGCCACGGCCGAGGGCGTGCGGGCCATTGCCGGAGCCATCAAGTCCGATGGCGGCGACCAGGCGGTTCAGCTGCGCGTGGCCGAGCAGTACATAGACACGTTCGGCAATCTGGCCAAGCAGAGCAACAGCCTCATCATACCCACCAATCTCAGCGACGTCAGTTCGATCATCGCTTCCGCCATGTCCGTGATCAAGCATGAACAGAAGGCGAATGACAACGCCTGAGGACTCGGCCCTCCAAACCCGAAGGAGCCCGGAGCGTTCCGCTACCATGTCTGATACCATGTCCGGCAGAAGACCCCGAATCGCCGCTGTTACGACCATTTACCACCCCTACGCGCATACGCAGCATATTGTGGACCGTTTCCTGGAGGGATACGGCTGGGGCGGCCGGCACCACCACCCGCCCATGGACCTGGTATCGCTGTACGTGGACCAGGTGCGCGAGAACGATCTCAGCCGTGACCGCGCCGCGCGATTTCCGCAGATGAAGATATACCCGACGGTCGCCGACGCGCTCACGCTGGGCGGGGACGCGCTGCAGGTGGACGGCGTCCTGCTGGTGGGGGAACACGGCGAGTACCCCGCCAACGAGAAGGGGCAGCGCCTCTATCCGCGTTACGAACTGTTTCGCGAGATCGTGGAGGTGTATGAAGGCAGCGGACGCTCCGTGCCCATTTTCAACGACAAGCATCTGTCCTGGAACTGGGACTGGGCGAAAGAGATGTACGACACGTCCCAGCGGCTGGGATTTGCCTTTATGGCCGGATCCAGCCTGCCGGTCACCTGGCGGACGCCCGCGGTGGACATGCCGATGCACGCCGAAGTGGAAGAGGCCGTGTGCGTGTGCTACGGGGGGGTAGACAGCTACGACTTCCACGGTTTGGAGACTCTGCAGTGCATGGTCGAACGGCGGCGCGGCGGCGAGTCCGGCGTCGCCTGGCTTCATGCCCGGCGCGGCGAGGCCTTCTGGGACGCCTGCCACGACGAGGTATGGTCCCGGGAACTCTTCGAAGCGGCGCTCTGCCGAAGTCACACGCTGAAATCGTCCCGCGCGGGATTCAACCATGTCTTCCCGAACATCAACGAGATGAAGCAGATGGTGGAAGACCCGGTGGCGTACACCTACGCGCACCGCGACGGGGTCAAATGCACCCTGATCCTCTGCAACGGGTTGGTGGAGGATTTCAATTTCGCGGCGCGCCTCGCGGGACGAAGCGACCCGCTTTCGACGCAGATGTACCTGCCCATGCCGCCCGCGCGCACGTCGCTGGCCAACTTCTTCTCCCCGCAGGTCAACAACGTCGAGCAGATGTTCCTCACGGGCGAGGCCGCATACCCCGTCGAACGGACCCTGCTGACGACCGGACTGACAGCGGCCGGCGTCGACAGTCTGCACGCGGGGCAGGTACGGCTCGAAACGCCTCATCTGGACGTGAGCTATCCGGCGCCCGAACAGTCCACGTTCTGGAGATATTGAAATCATGCCCAAACGGCTGGCCGTCATCAGCTCCATCTACACCTATCTCTCGCATACGCAGCATTTCGCGGACCGGTTCCTCGTGGGTTATCCGCGGTCCGGCCGGTGGCACCGGCCCGATGTGGAAGTGGTATCGCTCTACGTCGACCAGCGACCGGAGGGCGACCAGAGTACCGATCGCGCCCGCGAATTCGGTTTCGACGTCTACCCCACCATCGCCGAAGCCCTCCGGTGCGGCGGGGACGCCCTGACGGTGGACGGTATCCTGATCATCTGCGAACACGGCGACTACCCGAACAACGAAAAGGGACAGAAGCAATACCCGCGCTACGACATGTTCAAGGCCTGCGTGGCGGTCTTCGAGGAGGACGGGCGCGCGGTGCCGATCTACAACGACAAGAACCTGTCCTACAGTTTTGAAAAAGGCCTGGAGATGGTGGCCGATGCGAAGCGGCTTGACTTTCCCGTGCTGGCGGGGTCGAGTCTGCCGGTCACCTGGCGGCTGCCCGACCTGGAGCTTCCGCTCGAATGTGAAATCGAGGACGCGTTGATGGTGGGGGTCGGCAGTTCCGATGCCATGGACTACCACGCCCTTGAGGCCATGCAGTGCATGATCGAGCGGAGAAGGGGCGGGGAGACAGGCGTTCGGGCGGTGCAGATGATCGTCGGCGACGAGGTATGGGAAGCCGGGGCACAGGGACGCTATTCGACGGAACTGCTGGAATCCGCCCTGTCGCGCTCCGACAGTCCGAAGGGCCTGACCGAAAAGGACGGCCGCACCCAGGACTTGTTGGGAACGGGCGCTTTGCAACGTCTCGTCGAGGAGCCGGCCGCGTACTTCATCGAGCACGTGGACGGACTGCGCACCACGCTGCTGATGCTGAACGGGGCCGTCGGCGACTACTGTTTCGCCGCCCGGATCAAGGGCGAGCCGGATCCGAAGTCAACCCAGTTCTTCCTGCCGCCCACTCCGCCCGTCACCTATTCCGCCTGCCTGGTGGCGAAGATCGACGAAATGTTTCAGACCGGCGTTTCCCCGATCCCGGTGGAACGAACGCTTACCGTATGCGGGATCCTCGACCACTGCCTCACCTCGAAGCAGCAGGGCGGCCTCCGCGTCGAAACGCCGAATCACCGCGTCCGGTATCGGGCACCCGCCCAACCGCAGCACTGCGGCCCCGCCCAGGACGGATATACCTCCTGAAAACCGGATAGACAACGGTTACGTCAATGAAACCGCAGGGCGTTCGGCAAGCCAGGCCACGGGCGTCAGGCCAGGCTTATTCCGACTGCGGAGGACGGTAGCCCGCGGGCATTTCGGCGCCTTCCCCGAAGAAGAACGCTTCCAGGTGCCGGTCGTAGATCTCCTGGGCTTCGGTCGTGGCGAGATTCAGGCGATACTCGTTGATGATCATGACCGAGTGGTTGATCCACATCTGCCAGGCCTGTTTGGATACATTGTCGTAGATGCGCTGACCAAGCTCGTTGGGAAAGGGGACGAAGTCCAGCCCTTCGAGTTTCTCGTTGAGTTTGACGCATTGCACCATGCGGGCCATACCCGCCTCCTTTTGACGGTGTGTGCGTGCGATCGGCCGTTCAGTTTCGGGTGCGCGAAGTGCAATCCACCGTACAACGCCGTGCATTGCAATACCACACATCGTGATGCAGGCTATATACCCGACCGCACATTGTTTGTCAAGTTGGCGGTTTCCAGCACGTCGAAGCAAGCGTCCGCAGGTTCAACATGACGCGTCATGCGGCTCCGAGCCCCATGCGGCCCTGAAGTCCGCCATCAATCCTTGATGTACTGTGCGAGTACCGCGTCCACGGCGGCTTGGCCGACAGGATAACAACCTTCCGGAACAGGGAGACCGTGGTCGAGCAGCCGAGCAAGCGCGGCCAGATATTGGCCATGGTCCCGATTCCACTGGTTGTGCATCACGGTATGGATCGGGTCCTGGAAGTAGCCGCCGATGGGTTCGGTCGACGCGCCGAGAAGCAGCAGGAAATCGACCATCTCTTTCTGTCCCTTGCACAGCGCCCAGTAGAGCGGCGTGGCATCCATCCAGCCCCTTGCGTCGATCGGCCAGCCCAGTTCCGCCATGAGACGAACCGCGTTCCAGTTGTCCACCTGGGCCACGTGGCTGATCAGCGTGCGGTCATCGTCGGTCAAGTCCTTCAGGTAGCGCTCTTTCAGCCGCTCCACCACTTCATGCTCCGCATTGGCGCATGCCACTACGAAGCGATCGTATTCGGGCAGGGGGGACGGTACGGCGCCATGCCGCCGGAGGAGTGCCGCGACCTCATCGCGACCCAGCCGGAGGGCGAAATCAAGCGGCGTGTAGCCGATGATGCCGAGCGCCGTACTCTTCCCGGTCGAGGTGCGGGCATTGGGGTCCGCCCCGGCCTCCAGGAGCGCGCCGATCACTTCGACCGAACAGTTTCGTTTAACTGCCCAGTGAAGCGACGTTTCCTCGTCGGCCGGATGGATCGCGTTGGGCTCGGCGCCCTGGTCGAGAAACCACAGGATGCCTTCGGTCCAGTTCATGTCCATGACATGCTTGATGCAATAGGACACCGCTTCCGGGTCCAGTCCATTCACCGCGACTGTTTCAAGCAATTCAAGATTGAACTTTTCGCAGGCATGATACAGGGACTCGTTGTCGTTGGGGTCGGCGCCCGCGTCCACCAGCACCCGCGCGGCCGCTACGCAGTTGTTTTCCACGCATCCGTACAGCGCGGATTCCTTCCAGTCCGAATCGTTCACCCAGTAGCTGTCCGGATCGGCGCCATTTTTCAGCAGCAGCTCCAGGATACGGACCATGGCATCGGCCCGCTCGGACAGAAAACAGGACCATGTAGCGTAGAGGATCGGCGTCCAGTTTCGCGGGCCGCCCTTCTTCGTAGCCGCGGCGGGATCGGTCGCGAGGACGTTTTCGACAGCATCCAGATCCCCGGCGGCGCAGGCGGCGTATATATGCCCTCCGGCAAGTTCCGGCGTGGATTCGCGCAATACCTCGGCGCGTTTCCGATCGCCCCATACCCAGGCCGACGACAAAAACATATCCCGTTTTTCGTCCAGATTCCTGGCGGTTATATCAACATGAATCTTGAGATGGGACCAGGACCTGAATCCGTACTCCCGTGCGATGGCATGAAAGGCGTCCGAGAGCAGGAGGTGGTCGCGCGGCGTGGCCATGGCCGCACGAATCCGGTCTGCGGCGCTTCCTTCGCCGCGGCGCGCGGACTTCAGCAGCGTTTTCGCCTGCAACCTGAGATGGCGTAAATCGGGATGAGAAGGCAGGGACGGCATGGAACCTCCTTCAGACGATCACTAGACCGTCGAAAAACCCGTGTGTCCGCCGAACGGGCAAGAAGAAGGTTGCCACGGCAGATGGGAATCGAAACAGGTGGACTTGTGTCCTTTCCGCGGACGGGCGGCGCCCTGCCAATGCCGGTTACTTTGCAAGGTATACCCTTCCCGGGGACTGCGTCAAGTCAAAGCGTACGGTTCGGCAGGATCGCCGATTTAGGTTTGTTTGCCTCGTGCGTTTTGTATCTTTATGCATCAGGACGACTGTTTGTATTGGCGAATGCAAATGACTTTCTGGTGTTGGCCAAACTGTACCCACCCGGGTACTTGCCTCGGGCCAACGTCAAGTTGATCCAATAGTAGATTTTGTGTGAAAGGAGACCTGTCGTGAAGCTGATACCCTATCTGTCGTTCAACGGGCAGTGCGAGGAAGCGCTCGGGTTCTACCGGGACTGTCTCGGCGGCTCGTTCGACAACATAGAATACTACAGCGAAAACCAAGACGTCGGCATGGATATCCCCGACCGTATGATTGGCCAGGTCATGCACGTGTCCCTCCGGTTCGGAGACAACGTGATCATGGGTTCCGACCACATAGAAACGGTTCCGTCGGATGCCAACATCTCGTTGTCTATCAACTTCACAGACGTGGATGAGCTGGAGCAAACGTTCGAGGCAATGTCTGTGGGCGGAGAGGTGACCATGCCGCTTCAGGATACCTTCTGGGGTGCGCGTTTCGGTACGGTCACCGACCGTTTCGGTATAAAATGGATGTTCAATTGTCACACGGATACGCCGGAACAGCCTTCATAAAGCGCAGATCGGTTAACCATCCGCCTGTATCCGTCGCAGCGCGTCCTGATTAACCAGATCCGGCTCAATGAACTGGCGGGCGTAATCCGCAGCCGTGACGTTTCTCCAGATCGCCTCCCCACCATCCGCGGTCGGTTTTCGGATGGAAGCGGTTTTGGTCGGATCGGCGCCGTGCTCAAGGAGCAATTCAGCCATGTCGGGGAAATGGCGCGGCACGTGCAGCGTGGCCACTGCATGGAACAACGGCGTCCAGCCGCCGAACCCGTCCCGGTCCACGCCAGCAGCGGCATTGACGTCGGCGCCGTGTTCGAGGAGCCACCGGGCGATTTCAATATCGCAGAGTTCGACGGCCATGTGAAGCGGGGTAACCCCGCCGGACAGGGGTGTCACGCAGGCGAAAGGCGCTGGGATTTCGATACCGAATTCGGCCGGGAAGACCTCACGCTCCGGAAACAGGCGCACCATCATCTGTGGGTCCCGGCGCAGATGTTCTTCCAGACGGGCGGTATCCCTCAGGTGCAGCGCCATGGGTGGCGTTTCCGGCAATGCAACCCCCGCCTCCGCCATGACGCGGAGACATGCAGCCTTGTCCTGCGGTTTTCGCTCGTTGGTTGCCAGGATCATACCCGCATTATCCGGCAACAGCCTGCCCCCATGCGAGACGAGGAGATGCAACATCTTGTGCGCCAGCGTCATACAGGGATAGTCGATTACCCGGTATGACAGTCCGGAGGGCGACACTGTCGTCGCATTCGGGTCCGCGCCACGTTCGAGAAGCAGTTTGGCGGCGTCAAGATTGTGATCGAAAGTCGCCGCGGCACGCAAAGCCCGATCGCCCCCTTCGTGTACATCCGCTCCGGCGGCGATCAGGAACTCCATCACCTTCAGCCTTCCAAAAAACGCGGCATAGGCGAGGGGCTGGTACCGGTTGTGCCGGCGACGCCTGGTCCAGTGCCCTTCGCGGTGGATCAACCCGGGATCTTCGGCCAGAAGCTCCTCTAACCGGTCCGCGTTGTCGTCAAGAATTGCCTGCTCAAGTGGCTCCATGGATTCCGTTATGGCCGGACCTCCTTGGACAAACCGTCCCGCGTCCTAGTCGCCTGAAGGTATTTCCTAAGGCCCTATCGTCGTACCGTTCCAGTTTTCGGGAAAAGGCTGGTAGGTGTCGTAAGGATAATCGCTTTCAGGCATTACCGTCCGCGGCCTTAGCGCACCGGAATTCGCGTTAACTCTTGCTGAAACCCTACTCTCAAGATGATCAATAAAACGCCATATCTCATCGACGCGAATTCCAACGCCAATGTTTCCAGATGGAATCCGTTGTGGTTCGCCTGTATGTAAATCGATCACGAGTCTTTCCGTTCCCGCGTTATTCACTGCTATGATCCAACCCAGATGATCGAAAATGGGGCTACCGCTTGTTCCCCCTGAGAGGTCGAGGTTGTGTTGCAAGAAGCTGCTGTTGTGCGGCGTCGGGACAACACCCGACAGAAAGGGCCGTAATGCACTTATCGTACCGTCCTTGAAAGTGGCAATCGGAACACTCGAATAAGTTTCCGCTATTTCACCCGGAAATCCTATCGTTGCGATGGGCTGTCCCACACGCAGGGACTGTACGTGATCTCGATGCAGGAACTGAGGGACATATTCGACTTCGTCAACAAAAATCATAGCGACATCCGGTGATGAAGTAGAACCGTCGTAACTTGGGTGTTCTATATAGCCGGTTGAATAGTAGGTATCCGACCTTCCTATCTGCGTGCCCGATTTAGTGGCGAAAACCCGCCAGTTTCTTGTGGTAAGGGAGCTGATTGCATCGTTGATCCCTCTGACCACATGGGCGTTTGTCCAAATTACGTCCGTATAATGCGCACGGAAACCTGTCCCGAGGACGAAGTTGGAACCCTGCACTTGCAGTCCTAGGGCGTAGACGTAATCGCCAATGGGCGCGTCCTGAAGAATATCTCCCCAATTTAGCGATGTACCCGATCCATCTCGCCCTGGAGTTCCGGCGGGACCGGCGGGACCCGCTGGACCCTGTGGACCGGCGGGACCGACCGACCCATCTCGCCCTGGTGATCCGGCGGGACCGGCGGGACCGGCGGAACCCTGTGGACCGGTGGGTCCCGGTTTCCCCTCGCATGCTGCAAAGAACAACAACGTAAAAGTGACTACTACCGAGATACTAATCCGCGACATTTTATTTTCCTTTGCACCTGATCCTGAACTGGAAATCCCCCTGTAGGCTCCCTACCTACTCTGGCACCACGACGCGCAACGGCAGGCGGTTGTATGCATCTTCTGCTTCCGTGTCGAACGGCGAAGTCGCGTCAACATAGGCGATTCGGATGCCGCGCCAGTCAGTCGCCGAGAACAAAAACACGAACGTACGCTCACCTTTTATCCATGTCCAGCTTCCATCACTCAACTCGCCCAGACCGTACCTTTCGGTCAATGCGTTCTGGATCATCGACATCTTGTCGGCCGGTGCCGTAATTGGAAAGTCATACCAACCGCCGTAAAGCTCCCCGCCTCGGAATAAGTAGGCAACTTCCACCGAATCCTCGACTGTATCTGAGAAGGTCAGAACTGCGGTTGCGTAACCCTCCGACTCCTTCGTCGACTTGCCACCGGCGATGTGTTCCAGACGGAATCCTCCGGGTTCGTTGGACGCAACGGTTTCCTCGGAATCGCCCCAGTTGCTGAATCTGAAATCAAAATGGCTATGGTAGGGTATTTGCGCCCTGTTCAAATACGACACCCTGTATCCATTAATCAGGATGTCCAAGACCGTTCTAGTCGGATCAGGTGTCTGTCCACGGAGTTCAAACGAATAAAACCGAAGAGAAAATGTGGTTTCGCCCGAGGATTGAAGGGTATAGATACCGAGTCCCGTTTCGGTGTCAATCAGCACGCCGTTTGACGTGTACAAGGTCGCCTTGGGTCGGATTGTGTCTGAAATTTCCGATCCTGAAATGTTCTTGATTCTCCCGTACACAACGTAACTACCCAAGTCGTTGAATCCTTGTTCCAGCTGCAATAACGCGATTTTGGGGTTCTGCTGGGTAACCTCGGCAGCCGTGGGTGCTAAGGATTCTGCAGGCGTTGCAGGACGAGCAGAGGTTTCATTACCCCCATTCGCAGCGGCGGGGTTGGAGGCTATAGGATTGTTTGAACACGCGGTACCGAGGAAACAAATGATGATGGTGATGATATAAGGCATGATCTTCCTAACGTGTAATGTAGAACAGGCATTATACTACGCTCCAGCATTAGCGGTACACCGCCTCACTACTCAGCGACACGATTCCCCAATTCCATGTTTTCCGAGACAGTACTTTAACAGGAAAGTCATGGACCGACTCTCTAAGATGCTATCGCCACTCATTCTGCGCCGAGTTGACCGATTTGAACCCAGTCTGCTTCGGGTTTCAAAACAGTGATTACATACAATCCATCGTGAATGCTTGGATCGCTTGCAGTAGACTGATCTCGAACTAACGTAGTCGCCAGTTGAGCCGGTTCGAGTTTGTACATCGCTCCGGTTATGGCATCTACAGCAAGACCAATTAGTCCGCCAAAGAGTATATTGCCCCAAATGTACCCGCTGGTTTTTCGGTCCAGCGTTAGCGTTGCAGTTGTATAGCCTTCCAACGAGATTCTGACTACATGCTTGTCTTTTCTGATCAATTCAGCAAATACAGGGGTCATGCCGACAGGTCGACCGTCTACGGTGACCGTGGCTCCTTCAGGAATACTTGATATTCCGACGGATTGTGTCTTGCCCTGCATGATCGTAGCACATCCAGCAACCAAGCCTAAGATCACTGAGATAGCGAGCAAGTTGAGTTTAATGATTGAGTTAACCAAGGAATCCGCCCTTTTGAAAAATAGTACGATAAATGGAGGTGGATGACAGACTAATCTAGGACGCGTAGCACAACTCACTGATTCGGATCACTGATTCAGATCCACCTTCGATACAAAGGTCGTATTTGCGCCTCAATGACGTAAACGTTTAGCATATGATTGAGGAAAATCCTGAACCGAGCGTTACTTTACATGATGACACCTCCGTATTTCGGCGCCACAGGGTTGTGGCGCCGGGCCGTGTCACCAGTCACGCGATTATGCGGGAAGGTCTTACCTATTCGCCTGCCGGGGTTGCAAAGCCCGACTTAGGGATCAGCTATTGTATTCAGCAAGCGACCCGACCTGCAGATCGCGTTCTGGTGACGCACCCAATTAAACTGATCTGGTATTCATGCGTCAAACAAATTGTGTAGAATAGCTATGCCAGGGCAGAAGCCCGAACTGGCCGACGAGGAGTTTGAAGACTATGCTCTGGTTGCCGATCAATGGTAGGATGGCAAGCCATCTCTATCGCTTGGTATTTCTGCCTAGTGGGTAGATTTGGAACAGCGGTCGTGGTATGGATACGTCGTTGCCGAAGGAGTGGGAGTACTTGAGACGCAAGGAAACGGCTTCGTGGTGATGGCGACATAGCTGGACACTACAGCCGGCGAACCCACGCTTCGGGTCACTTTCTTGGGGATGAAAGCGGATATTGCCATGTACGAACAAGGCTCTGGCGAGAAACTCAAGCAAACCGGTCAGAAATTCCAGCGGAGATGTTGCTTTCTCATGATTTTCGTAACAATCCCGATTGTCTTGCTCATGGCCCTATTACTCTGTTGAAGACCACCCCAACCTTTGCCAACAGCCAAGGAGTAGTCGATTCCCGCTCTTCACCCCTTCCCCGCCAGCCGGCCGCCGATCCAGGCCATGGGCAGATAGGCGCAGATCAGGTCCGCCGCGACAAACCAGCCGGGCGCAGGCAGCATGATGGCATTGGCGATGCCGCCGAGGAGGAACAACGATCCCACGAGCATGGACAGGGTCAGACGGCATCCGGAGGCAATGGTAACGGCGAGGTACGCAGCGACCAGCGTGCCGGCCGCATGCGCCAGAAAGGGAAAAACGAAATGCTTGGCCTCGAACAGGTGCATGGACGATGCCAGAGAAACCGTATCGGTCACGTCGACGCCGGGTGGCGGCGGAATGACCATGGGGCTTAAAACCACCAACCCCATGTTTACGCCGCTTCCAACAGCAAAGCCTGCCACCACGGCCAGGATGGTTCTGATCCTTTTGCTCATCATGTTTCCTCACAGTCTCGTGTTTTCCCACTTAGCATGTTCTCGTGCACCTTCCGAATATAAAAGCATACTGCGAACGCCCTTCGGCTGGAAGTGAAATCGCGCACTGTGGCACGCAAAGCGCTTGAAAACTTCCCGACGGCGACGTATAGTTATTCTGGATAATTCGACAACGTCATCTGGTTTCATACCGTCCGATCCGGTTCATGGCGAATCACTCCCGTACCATCCTGCATGCCGACATGGACGCGTTCTTTGCGGCCGTTGAGCAGCGCGACCGCCCCGAATTGCGCGGCAAACCCGTCATCGTGGGGGGCGACGGTCCGCGTTCGGTGGTGTCCACCTGTTCGTACGAGGCGCGCAGATTCGGCGTACGTTCCGCCATGCCCGGCACGACCGCCAGAAGACTGTGCCCGCAAGGGATTTTCCTCCCGGTCAGATCGGAAGTCTACGGCGGCGTGTCGCGTCAGATCCAGGCCGTGTTCCACCGGTACACCCCGCTTTTCGAGCCCCTGTCTCTGGACGAAGCGTTCCTGGATGTGACCGGTTCAGCAGGTCTGTTTGGCGACGGAGAGGCGATAGCGCGTGCCATCAAGGCGGATGTGCGGAAGGAAACGCAGCTGACCATATCCGTCGGCGTAGCGCCGTGCAAGTACGTGGCCAAGGTGGCCTCCGACCTGGACAAGCCGGACGGACTGGTGGTCGTTCGGGAAGCTGGCGTGAAAGACTTCCTTGCGCCGTTGGCGGTCTCCCATCTGTGGGGCGCGGGAAAGGGCATGCAGGAACGTCTGGCACGGACCGGTTTCACGACGATAGGCGACGTGCAGAAGCGATCTTCCGATGATCTGAAGCGCCTGCTCGGCAATGCGGCCGGTGCGCATTTCCACAACCTGTCCAGGGGTCTGGACGACCGGCCCGTGATCACTGGTCGGCCGGCGAAGTCGGTGAGTCACGAGAACACGTTCGGCACGGACCTGATCGAACGGGAAGCGTGTCACGGCTTTCTTGCGGACCAGAGCGGGCGGGTAGGCCGAAGGCTCAGACGGGACGGGCTGCTGGGCAGAACAATCCGGATCAAAGTCCGGTTTGGCGACTTCAAAACCCTGACCCGGCAGGCGGCGGTGGCGCCGACGGACAACGATTTTGCGATCAGCGAGATGGCTGTGAGCCTGTTCGACCGGGTCTGGGACGGCCGGGCGGGCATTCGGCTGCTGGGCGTGGGCGTAGGCAACTTGCTTCGGCCGGACGAACCATTTCAGACCAACCTGTTTCAAGACGCCCATAAGACTTCGGAACGACTGCTTCACGCTATTGACGCCATACGGAACCGGTACGGACGCGATGCCATTCGGCACGGCGCCGCGGCACTGAAATCGTAGCTCGGATTCCCGCCCCCAGGACGGATGAACCCGCCCGAGCGTAGCAGGAGCTGTCGCAGCAGGATCCGGCCAGGCTCCGTCCAGGAGCCGGCGGCACCGCGTAGCCCGGTTACGGAAATATGGTCCAGACTGCCGCGAAACCGTCTGAAGCGCTATGAGGAGCTTGTTATGAAGAAGGTCCTTCTGGTTGTGATCATCCTGATCCTTGCAGTGGCCGCGTTGGTCGTCGTGTTTTTCGCCATGCAAGGTCCGGACCTGAGCGCGTACGACCACCTGGAAGAGCCGGCGATTTCGACCCGCCCCCCGCAAAAGATGATCGTGGTCGAGGCGACAGGCGATCCCAACGTCATCGGCAAGGAGGTCTTCGGCACGCTGTACGATCTGTACTACGGTATCGACGGAGTACCGTACTGGCCTCTACCCGCGTCCAGGGCCCGATGGCCCGTATCCCTGGACCAGCCGATGGAAGAGTGGACGGGCCTCTACGGCCTGCCCGTTCCGGAATCGGTCACGGCGCTACCGGAACACACGCCCGTGCCCGGTTTGACGGTATCGCTCACGACCTGGACTTACGGCGAGGTTGCCGAATTGCGCTACGTCGGTCCATACGACGAGGAGCGCCCGGCCCTGCAGGAGCTCCGGGATTACATCGCAGCGCAGGGATACGAGGTCGTCGGTGCGCACGAGGAGGAATATCTGAAGGGACCGGGCATTTTCTTCAGAGGAAACCCCGAACACTACGTTACCATTTTGCGGTATGAGATCAGGCCTTTGGCATCGGGAACCGCACAGGACGCGACCACTGTGGACGAGTGACAAGACCCCCTATCAACAAGGAGGAGCAATGCTTGAGATATCCGGACTGAACTGGCTGGCCATTTTCGTCGCGACAGTGGCCGGATTCGTCATCGGAGGCATCTGGTACGGTCCGCTTTTTGGCGATGCCTGGCTGGCCGCCCTGGGCAAGACGGCGGATCAGATTCAGCCGTCCCCGGGGCCGTTCGTCGTCAGTTTCTTTACCGCGCTGATCACGGCGATAGCCCTCGCCGTGCTGATAAACGCGCTGGACATTGCGACCCTGGGCGGCGGCATCATGATCGGACTCCTCGCCGGCGTCGGGTTCATCGCGACGGCCATGGCCTCGGACAGCGCATTCTGCGGCTGGGGCGTGAACCTGTGGTTGATCCAGTCGGGATACCGCGTGCTCTACAGTGTGGTGATGGGCGCGATTCTCGCCATGTGGCGCTAGGACGCAAGGCGCCGGACGGTTTGGCGTTGAAGTCAAGGAAGGTGTGATCCGCTATGGACTTGGAATCCCTCCGCAGGGAGTACGTATTCGGGGATCTGGCTGAAAACGAACTGGACGACAACCCGTTCAGGCAGTTCGAAACCTGGCTTGCGCAGGCGGTGGAAGCGGGCATCGAACTGGCGGATGTGATGACCGTCGCGACGGCTTCGCGGACCGGCGTGCCGTCCGCCAGAATAGTGGTGTTGCGAGGCGTCGACGAGCGCGGATTCGTTTTCTATACCGACTACCGGAGCGCGAAGAGCCGGGACCTGGACGAGAATCCCAAGGCCGCCCTGGTGTTCTACTGGCGCGAACTCGGGCGGCAGGTTCGTATTGCCGGCACGGTTCAGCAGGTTTCCCGCGATGAGTCGGTCCGGTATTTCAACGCCCGTCCCCTCGAAAGCCGGCTCGCCGCCGCGGCGTCCGTCCAGAGCGAAGTCATACCTGGTCGGGACGTGCTGGAAGCGCGTTTCGAAGCGTTGAAATCGGGCCTTATGGACGGAGACGGGGACCGGAGCGGAGACGGGGAGGTCCCATGTCCCGACCACTGGGGCGGGTTCCGGGTATCCCCCGACGAGTTCGAGTTCTGGCAGGGTCGTGCGCTGCGGTTGCATGACCGTCTTAGGTACCGGCGCGACACCGGCGGCGCATGGAAGGTCGACCGGCTTTCGCCCTAGGTCCCCGTGGCGACGGCGCGAGCGGGTCGACCGGCTTTCGGGCAAAGTCCCGCAGAGTTAGCGCGCTCAGTGCACGTGCGCCCATTCCACCAGCAGTGCCATCATGCCGATACCCACAAGAACCAGGACGAATTTGAACCAACGGTCGTGGTCCCGCGTCGGCATGGGCTGATCATCCTCGCCGGCGAGTACGCTCATGACGAATTTCGCCACGCGCACATCGCGGCTCGAGAGTTCCGCGTTGATGATGTCCATGACTGCCACGTAAATAAACGTGCCCGCCGCGATGGCGTTGAAACTCCCCTCGATCAGGGCCGTGACCGATTCGCGCTCCGCCAGTGCAAGGGAGGCCGCCATCCCGATCAGTACGCCCAGCGGCGTCATCAAGACGAAAAACGCCAGTATGTGCTTGTTGCGTCGCTTCCCGATCCCGGACTGCAGCACGTTGATCATAAGCGCGAAGGATTCCGAACCCTTGTGGCAGAGTATCCCGAGCAGCAGGAGCATCAGACCCGACAGATGGGATTCGATGCCGAGCGAAATCCCCGCTATGACGGAATGAACCGACAGCATCACCAGGAGCACGTAAGGGTGAATGCTGAGTTTCTGATCCTCCCCGGCGTTTTCGGCGACGTTATGATCCCCGTACACGACGCGATCGATCAACAGCAGGATCACGAAGCCGAATGCGGCCAGCGGGTAGTGCGTGACCCCCTCGAGTTTCTCGATGCCCTCCGGCAGCAGGTGGATGAACCCGACGCCC
Organism: bacterium; assembly: GCA_965200485.1. Classification (GTDB taxonomy): domain Bacteria; phylum JAAXHH01; class JAAXHH01; order JAAXHH01; family JAAXHH01; genus JAAXHH01. The sequence goes on along the minus strand of CBDAUD010000002.1, from coordinate 68,724 downwards.
AGAAACAGCCCGCCTGCGAAGGCATTCCCCAGCGAGAAGAACCGCGTGCTGTTTTCATTTCTTGCGGCGTAGAGCGGAATCAGTCCGCCGATCACCGCGACGGCGATGATCGCAGCCGTGGAAAGCAACTTGAACGTCAAGATTGACATGGGGACGGCGCTCCTGTCAACATATGGACAGTCTTCACAGCTTCACTTAACGGGAAAGCGCTCACACCGGTGGTTGCCGGGTCGCCAGGGCAACCGTATTTCCGGATGGATCGTTGAAGAACGCCATCGATTCCACATGTCCCGCCGTGCCGAAGATGCCGCGTTCATCCCTGAATATGGGATGGGGTTTGCCGGTGAACGCGACCCCCTTCGCCTTCAGCGCTTCGTACGAAGCGTCCAGGTCGTCCACCCAGAAATACAGCGTAGCCGTGGGCGCAGCCTTTTCAAAGAGGATGCGTGTGCCAAGAAAATCAAAAAACAACAAGCCCGGCGGACCCTCAAAATACGCCAGAAACCTGGCGCCAAGGGTCTCCTCGTAAAAGGACTTCGTTTCATCCAGGTCGCGGGAGAAAACGGCTACCTGGTGCAGCTTCTCAAGTTGCATGGCCGATTTCCTGCTTGCTGTTTTCTTCTTGTCAAATCGCGTTCCCCGCTCCTACAATACCGACAGGGTTCGCGTCGACGGACTGCGCGATCAGTCGGATGGTGCGAACAATAAGTGCAACATCAGTTGTTTGCGGACTGTGCGGGCAATATGCAACGCCAATCATGCAACGTCAATTCCTAACGGCAACCGTCCCGGTAGGCACCGAAGAGAAGTGATCGACATGGAAGCGCCGCTGGCCAGGATAACAACGGAATACGGGATCGAAATCGAGCGAACGTACGCACACCCGGTCTCTCGGGTTTGGGACGCCATAACGACAGCCGACGGGATCTCCGCGTGGATGAAGTACGAAACCACGCTGGAGCGCAGGATCGGCGGGCGGATTCTGGTGGACTTCAAGTCGGAGGGCAACCTAGAGGGCATCGTCTGTGAATGGGTGCCTGAACGGGTGTTCGCCTATACCTGGGGACTGTCGGTGGTCAGATGGGTGCTTGAACCCTGTGAGGACGGTCCCGGCAATGGGAGGTCCAGCGACGGAGGTCCTGGGGAAGGAGATTCCCGCGAGGGCGGTCCCGACGAGGGCTCCCTATGCGCGCGTGGTTCCCGCGAGGGCGGTCCCGGCGCGCGTGGCACATCGCTTCGATTTACCAATTCCCACGTCACGCCGGACATCCTGATGGGTTTTTCCGCGGGATGGCACGCCTTCATTGATCACCTCGGCCCCTACCTGGCCGGAACCACGGTTGCGGATCGCTACGACGACCTCGTGAAGACTTACGAGGATCGATATGGCCATCTGGTCGGGGACGAGGCAAGCACCGACGGAGGGAAGGAAACATGACCAAGAAGACGGACTCCGGAGCCTTCACTGTCGCCGAACTGTGCAGGGCTTCGGCTGCCGGAGACATGAAACGTCTGCATACCATGCTGGCGGTGGCGCCCCACCTCGTGGCCGTGGATACGGCGCCGGACGACGAACACAGGGCGCTTCATCACGCGGTGGTCAATCGGCATGCGGAAGCCGTTTCCGCGCTCATGGACGCGGGCGCCGACCCGAACCAGGGAGTCTATCCCCATCGGGACGCCTCCACGCCCCTGGTCATGGCCAGAGATCGGGGTTTCGACGATATAGTCGAAGCAATCCATCGCGCAATGGAACGCCGGCGCGAGGCGAACCTCTGCCCGAACCTGACTGTATCGCCGGAGGTGGTGCTACTCGCCGAGAAAGTGTCGACAGGCGACGTGGAAGGGGCTACCCGGGATTTGCAGGATGCGCCGGAACGGGTGAATGCCTGCGACGAACAGGGCAATACCGTCCTGCACCACGCCGCCGGCTGCGGACATCCCGGTCTCGTCCAGGCCGTGCTGGCGCTGAACGGCGACGCGGGCAAAACCAATCTGGCCGGACGCACGCCGCTGGAGCTGGCCGTGGAGCATACCGCTGCCACGGACAGGCACAGGGCGGAAGGGGCGTTCATGGCCGCCGGCATCCTGATGAATGCGGGCGCGCCCAGGAGCCTGCGTACCCTAGTCATGCTGGGCGATGTCCAGGCCGTGCGCGAGGTTGCGGAGAGCCACCCCGACCTGTTCGAACCGGATGTGGAAAGCGAGTCCCAGCTGCTGGCGGACGCGGTCCGGCACAATCGGTACAAGATGGTGGAACTGCTGCTTGATCTCGGTATGGATCCGGACCAGCGGTATCGTATCCAATCCCTGGAAGAAGAGACCTACAATCACGGCGAACCGTTGTGGATCGCAGCCGGAGGCGGCATGCACGACATCGCGGAATTGCTGCTCGAACACGGCGCCGACCCCAATGCCGGCGTCTACGCTTCCGGCGATCCCATGAGTCAGGCCTACAACAACCGGGACGAACGCATGAAACGGCTCCTGTATCGGTACGGCGGTTCCATCGCGCCCGAAGGCGCTGCGCTCGAATGCGATACCTCGGCTGCCGTCATGGCGCTGAACCTGAAGCCGGAACTGACGGAGCGCATACTGTGGGGCGCGGCCTGCGGCGGTGATCCCAGCGTGGTGGGCGTGTGTCTGCGCAGGATGGACTGGCCGCCGGATGATCCACGCTGGTACGGACTGATGATCCAGCCCATCCGGATCTGGCCCTGCAGCCCGCACCGGAAGTTCAGGACGTTCGATCGCTCGGTTTTCCCGGAGATGGTGCGGATGTTCCTTGAACACGGGGTGGATCCCAACGTAAAGGGACGGCGCAACACGTCGTTGCTGCACCATATCGCCGCCACCGGCAAGGTCTGGGGCGAACCGGTCTTGACGGATGCCGAGCGACTCGTCTTCGCTCGCATGTTTCTCGAATACGGCGCCTCGCTCGACGCGCGGGACGCGCTGCTCCACTCCACGCCGCTCGCATGGGCGTCGCGCTGGGCCCGCGAAGAACTGGTAGCGCTGTATCTCGATCGCGGCGCCGATCCGCAACCCGACGGGGAACCCTGGACCACGCCGCTCGCATGGGCCGAACGCTACGGGCATGCTGCCATCGCGGACCGGCTCCGGAAAGCGGGCGCCGTTGCATGAGCAGACCGGAACGGGAAGCCGGCCGGGACCGGCTGGGTATTGCCATCTGGCGCGGCGACCTCGCTGCCGCGGCGGAGGCGCTGCGGCGGGACAGCGGTATCGTGAACGACGCTGCGCCCCATCCACGCTGGGGCGGCCGTCCCACACCCATCCAGTTGGCGGCCGAACGGGGCCGGACCGACCTGATTCGTCTATTGCTGGAACACGGCGCGAATCCGGATGGCGGTGCGGCATCCTACGGCGGATGGCCGGCGTTGCATCTCGCCGCGCACTGGGGTCACCTGAAAGCGGCGGAGGCGCTGCGGGACGGCGGCGCCACGGTCGACCTCCACGCCGCGTGCCTGATGGACGAAACCTGCCGCGTGTCGGCGATCCTGTCGGACGATCCCGAAGCGGCGCGGCGGACCGGCCTCGGGGGCCAACCGCCGCTTCACGTCGCGGTGTCCGTCGAGACCGCCGACCTCCTCCTGGAACACGGGGCGGACCTGCATGCGCGGGACAGCGAAGGCGGCACGGCGTTGGAATCGGCGATCGGTCGGGGAGATCGATGTCTGCTACTGGCGGAGTTCCTGATCGGGCGCGGTGCGCAGGCCACCCCCTGTCAGCTCGCGGCCCTCGGCAGGACCGATCAGCTCGGCGATCTCTTTCGGCATGATGCCGGTATGCTGGCTTTCGAGGGCAAGATCGGGGTGCAGGCCGTGGTGGGCACGCCCCTCCACGCCGCCGTACAGCATGGGCGGGCGGAGACGGTCCGCGCACTGCTGGCCTGGGGGGCGGATGCAAATGCGCGGGCGGACTCCGGTCAGCGTCCCCTGCATCTGTGCGCAGATCGCGGAATCGCGGTGATGCTCGTCGAGGCCGGCGCCGATCCGGCCGCAACGGACGACGAGCATGGCACGACGCCGCTGGTATGGGCGAACGTGGGGATGGAGATCCACGGACCCACGCCGGCGCGAAAGGCGCTGGCGGACTACCTGGAAGACATTACGCCGTCCCGGACGAACTGACGGATTCGAACATCGCAACGAGACGGTCCTTCCCGGCACGCTTCATGCTTCGGACCACGCCCAGCGGCGACCGGCCCCTTTGATCCTTGAGGTTGGGATCCGCCCCACGGGCCAACAGCAATTCCACCGTTTTGGCCATGTCCGCCCTGGGTCCGGCCTTCAGCGCGTAGCGTAGCGGGGTCTCGCCTTCGTCGGTGCGCGCGTCGACCGGCGCGCCGTTGTCCAACAGTACTTCCATGGCACCCGTAAATCCCGCTTTGGCGGCGAAGTGCAGCGCCTGGGCGCCGCGCAGCGCCGTGTCGATCCGGGCTCCCTTCTCCAGCAATGCCCGAACGTAGTCGGGATCATCCCGCTGGCTGTTGTTTCCCGTACAGGTCGTCCAGATCCAGTCGGCCTCCGGATAATTGACATCCGCACCAGCGGCAATCAGCAGATCCGCCAGTTCCGGATCCAGGACCCAGCGTCCGCAACCCGTCCTGGAGGCGTCCGCGCCGCGATCCAGCAACAGCCGGACCAGGTCCGTCCGCCCCTGGTCTGCGGCGTAGCGGACCAGGGGCGTGCTGTGCGCACCGGTTCCGGCGCCCCGGTCAAACAGTAACCGCACGATCTGCTCGTGTCCGGCGTACACGGCATGGTGCAAGGGGGTCACAGGCAGCAGGTCGCAGGCGGGGTCATGCGCATTCACGAGACCGGGCGCCTCGTCCAGCAGGGTGGAAACCCGATCCGGGTCGCCGAGAAAACAGGCGCTGAAGACATCATACACGGCGCCCTGTTCCCGCAGGAAACCCGCCGTTTCCGCCTTTTTCTTGCTTCGGGCGGCACAGTAGGCGGTCAGCATGATATCGCTGGAATGCGAAGCGGGGATATTCACGTCCACCCCCCGGTCCAACAGCAGGGCCGTCACCTGCGTATGGCCCCTCGACGCCGCTTCCTTCAGCATGAGCGCACCGTGCCTGGCATCATTCAGCACCTCGGGATGCCCTTCCAGGTGATCTCGCAGCGCTTTCACCTGACCCCGGGCCGCGATTTTGGCCGGCAGTCGCCATCGCTTTTCCCTGTGGCATCTCAACTCCCGACCGCACCGGGCGGGTCTCCGCTCGTTGACGAGGCCGTGAGCAAGGGGAGTAAGCAGGGTCAGGACTTCCTCCGCAAGCCGTCCGTCGGCCACATGCGCTCGCAGTGAAGCGGCCATGTGCGCCAACCATCGGTCGGCGGAATCCCGGGTGATGTGAATGTGCCCGTGCCGTTCCCGGATCCCGCCGTGTGCAAAGTGGTGCGTATAGCCCGGCGCTCCGCCCATCCATTCTTCCAGAAAGGCCTTCTGCCTCATGCGTTCGGGTTTCAACGTGCGCGTGAACATGGGGCGGAGTTGGGCGTCCTTCTCGATCCGGTCATACAGGCCGTCGATGACCCGTCCCACCACCGACCGGCCGCCGATACGCTCGAAGAGCGTTGGATCGGGTCTCAGGGTGGAGGCGAGAATGCCGCGGTGGGCGAGCAGGGCGCGCACCGCGCAACAATCCGTTGCGAGCGTCTGTTTCAAGACCGGCCAGCCTTTGGAAGCCCTTGGATACGATGGTCGGGTTGCTTGGATTCGAGCCGTGTTCAGTCGCATGAAGAAACCGGTGAACCGAATCAGAATGTAAAAGCGCCGAAATTCAGTCATCAAGCGTTTTCCATGCGTAACATGCGTTCACCGGCGGATTCGTCGGTCGAACCGGGCCTCTCGTCGGTCGAACCGGGCTTCTTATTCATGGAGTGCGGCGCCCGGTACGATAAGCGCCCCTTGACATCAGCGTTTTTCTTTGATTACGTATTTTGGGATTTTGTATAAAAATGAACCAGGTTATGTATGGCGCATGGTCGTGCGCTTTGCTTTCGCCAACCGGCTATGGTCGAATTTCCGTAGCCAGGACCGGCGCCATGGCCTTCCGTCCGAAAGACCGACAGGTCCAGCTCATGAACCTCCCGGACAGTCTGAACGACAGCGACGATGTAGGATATCTGCTCCACGTATTTCATCGCCTGGAAAACGGAAGGGATATCCTCTGCGGCGTGGGCATACTCCAGACCGGAGCTACCTTCCTGTTCACGGACGATCGCGTTTCGCCGGTGTTCTACGTCCGGATCTCCGAGAAGCAGACGGCCGCGGACCGTATCGCCGCGGATGAAGAGGCCGCCATCGCCATCCCTGCCAGGTTCATCCCGTCGGACCGGACGACGATGGATGGAGAGCCGGTGGTCGGCGTCCAGTGCGACCGCGTACGGGATCTGCGGCGTCTCGTGAAGGACTTTGGGGAACGGGGCATACGGAGCTACGAAGGCGACATCCCCTTCAGCAGGCAGTTCCTGATTGGCGGAGGCCTGCGCGGCGGCGTCCGGATCGGCGGAACGTGGACGAACGGCGACCGGGTGGACTGGGTGTACGCAAACCCCCTGCTCGAGCCCGCGTACTGGGAACCGGCCTTCCGGGTGCTGGCCATGGATATAGAAACCGATCCCGAGGCAACCACCATTTACGCCGTGGGTCTGATCCTGAAGGATCCGTGCGAAGGTGGCGACAACGATCCAAGCCAGTGCGGCGACCGGGACCGCGGCGAAGGCAGCGACAAGAAGCACGGCGCGTGTTCCGACACCGAGGAAACGCATGCGGGCGCCGAGGAAACGCATGCGGGCGCCGAGGAGATCCATCTGGTCGGCGAAACCGGCCCGGACGATCCGGCCAACCTGGTCTGCTGGCCGGACGAGCCTTCCATGCTGCGTGGGGTGTCGAAGCGGATTGTCGAGATGGACCCCGACCTGATCACAGGATGGAACCTGATCGATTTCGACCTGAGCGTTCTGCAACGGCGGTTCAAGGCGCTGAACATCCCGTTCCAGCTCGGGCGAACCGAGGACCAGTCCTGGTACCGGTCCGGTTCCGTGTGGGGCGGGAGCGCCATGGCGATACACGGCCGGCAGATCCTGGACGCCCTGCATCTCCTTCGCGGTACGTTGCAACGGTTCGAAGACTACCGGCTGGACACGGTAGCCAACGCGATCCTGGGCCGCGGAAAGCTCCTCGAAGCAGATACGGGGAGTTCGAGAGCGGAAAGGATAACGGAAGTCTATCACGAGGACCGGAACCTGTTTTGCGCCTACTGTCTCGAGGACGCCCGGCTGGTGCTTGACATACTGGAAGCGGAAGGGTTGATCAATCTGACCTTGCGCCGGGGATTGCTCACGGGGTTGCCGCTGGAACGGGCGTGGGTGAGTGTGGCCGCTTTCGACAATATCTACATCCACGCGCTTCACCAGCGCAACATGGTCGCGCCCACGACGGGAGTGGACCGCGTACCGGGAGCCGGCGCGCCCGGGGGCCTGATCATACCTTCGAAGGCGGGGCTCTACCGAAACGTATTCGTCTTCGACTTCAAGAGCCTCTATCCGTCCATCATCCGGACCTTCAACATCGATCCCCTGGCGCACATCGAGGCGGGAGACGAAACGGCAGGCAAGGCGTGCCTGACAGCGCCCAACGGTGCGCGTTTCTCCCGCACGCCCGGCATCCTGCCCTCGATGCTGGAGCAGTTTTTCAAAAGCCGCGACGAGGCCAAGACCGGCGGCGACGAACTCGCCTCCTTCACCTACAAAATCGTCATGAATTCGTTCTATGGCGTGCTGGCGTCGTCTTCCTGCCGGTTTTCCGCACCGCAGCTGGCCGGGGCGATCACGGAATTCGGGCATGCTATTCTCCAATGGTGCCGGGACGAGCTGGAAAGGGACGGATACGAGGTCCTTTACGGCGATACCGATTCGGTGTTCGTGGACCTGGGCGCGCCGGACCGGATCGACCCGGACGAGGCCCTTCGTATCGGGCGAACGGTATGCAAGCGGATCAACGCCCGGCTGGCCAGGCAGGTGATGGACCGGTACGGTGTGATTTCGCATCTTGAACTGGAAATGGAAAAGCACTACCACCGGTTTCTGCTTCCGTCGATGCGGGGAGACAGCCGGCGGGGCCGGGCCAAGGGATACGCGGGGCTTCGGAGCGGAGGAGGCGCGGACCAGGTGGAGATTGTGGGCATGGAAGCCGTACGGCGGGACTGGACCGATCTGGCGCACCAGTTGCAGGCGGTCCTTTTGGACCGTGTGTTTCATGAAGTGCCCGGCGCCGAAATCGAAGCCGAGATCTTCCACTGGGTCCACGCGGTACAGTCCGGACGCAAGGACGACCTGCTCGTGTACAGAAAGAATCTGCGCAAGCCCGTCGCTTCCTACACGCGTTCGATTCCGCCGCACGTCAAGGCCGCCAAGCTCATGGAGAATCCGAGCGGGGTGATCAGATACGTCGTCACGGGAAATGGTCCGCAGCCGGAGGGACGGCTTACCTCACCCATCGACTATGGCCATTACATCGACAAACAGATCCGCCCCATCGTCAAGACCGTTGCCCAAGCGTACGATCTGGATGTGGAAGCCGCCATATCAGGCCGGCTCAACCTTTTCGGAAACGCCTTGACATCCGGTCCGCACAGGGGTGATTCTACAGATGAATCAACAGGAGTACCCTGATTCCGGGCATGGTCAGTACGTACGCTGGCCAGCAACATTGGCGAACCGGATAAACAACATGAAAAGCCAAGATGGATAGCAGGTATAAACAAATCAAATAGAACCGGTTACAGAGAGGAGCACGCCATGGCAAACCCCGTCGTACATTTCGAGATCGGATGCAAGAACCGCCCGGAAACGCAGGCCTTCTACAGCGACCTGTTCGGGTGGAAGATGGAAGACTACGACGATGCCGCCATGATCACCCCCGAGGAGGGGGAAGAAGGGATCAGCGGGCACATTTCGGCGCTGGGCCACGAACCGCACAACTACACGGTGGTCTACGTGCAGGTGGAAGACCTGGAAGCCTGCATCGCAAAGGCCGAGGAACTGGGCGGCGCTTCCGTCGTTCCGCCGACCGAAGTGCCCGGGATGGGGCATTTCGCCTGGATCGCGGACAACGAGGGGACCTGCGTCGGACTCTGGAAACCTGCGACCCCTTGACCCGCTTCACTGACCGCCGAACCGGCTTGCACGGGACGGGGCAGACCGGATACCCATGAGCGCGGTATGGACCGTAGCGGATGAAGGCGAAATCATCGACTTCGAGGCTACCCTCGATCGGTACCGGCGGCATGGCAGTGATCTTGCCAACCGATTCCGGGACGGCGTCTTCACCAAGGTGGTGGGCACTTCGACCGGTCCCCGTCTGATCGTGCTGTCCCGATCCGGAGACCGGATCGAGTTGCGGATCAAATCGGCGGATGTGGCGGACGAATCGCATGAGGCGGATGCTGGTACTGATGCTTCGGTGACCGACACCGCGCTGGGGGCGGCTAAAAAGATCCTTGGGCTCACTGCGCCCCTGCCGCCGTTCTATACCTTCGCGGCGGACGACCCGATACTGGCTGCCGCGATCGATGCCCACCGCGGCCTTCGCCTCAGCCTGCAGGTCGATCCCTTTGAAATGCTCGTCGCCTCTATCACGGCCCAGCAGATCAACCTGGGTTTTGCCTATACCGTGCGCAGCAGGCTGGTGGCCAGGTACGGCACAGCCCTGCCATTCGACGGGGAAACCCATTATACCTTCCCGACGCCTGCGCAACTGGCGGAACTGAACACCGGCGATCTGATTCCGTTGCAGTTCTCGAGGCAGAAGGAACGGTACATCCTGAACCTGGCCCGCGCCGTCGTGTCCGGTCAAATTGATCTGGCCGGATTGCGGGAACTGGATGACGCCTCGGTCCAGGAGCGTCTGACGGCTCTGGTAGGCATCGGCCGGTGGACGGCCGACTGGTTTCTGGCCCGCTACCTCGGCAGAGGGCATGTCATAGCCGCCGGCGATCTCGCGGTAAAACGCACCATCGAGCGGCACTACTTCAACGGCGAACGCGTATCCGAAGCACAAATCCGCGCATTTGCGGGGCGTTGGGGCGACTTCACGAACCTGGCCGTGCACTACCTCTTGGCGGACTACGGATCAGGCGGCGCCTGACCCGCATCCAATGCGCGGACCGAAGCCCCGGTTGTCGGGAGACCGGGTTGTCAGGAGACCTGCCATGAGATGGGTTAGACCCGACTTTACAAGCGAACAAGGCCGTTTCATGGAAGGCGAGCCGGACCTGGTTTGGGACATGCTGCGGGCTTCGGCAGAAGGAGACCTGGCAGGTATTGCGCATCTGTTGAAGGCCGACCCCGGTCTGGCCAACTGCAACTGGGCGTACTACCGCCCCCTGCACTTCGCCGTCCGGGAACGACACGGCGAGGCCGTTCGCCTGTTGCTCGACCACGGAGCGGACCCTGCCGCAGCCTCGGGCCTGGACTATCACGTGCCTCCGCTTGATCGGGCAAGGGACCGCGGTTACGACGAGATCGCCGAAGTCCTGACGAAGGCCATTGCATCCAGGTACAACGCGCTTCCCGTGGGTGAACGCGCCTGCGAAGTGGTGCGTCGGGGCGACCTGGAAGAAGCCCGTGCGCTCTTCGACGCTTCACCCGAGCTGGTGAACGCCGGCGACGAACGCGGCAATCGTCCGCTGCACGTGGCCGTGGAAGAGCACAACCTCGAAATGACAGCGCTCCTCCTGGACCGGAACGCCGAACCGGATCCCGTCAGGTGGGATGGATGCAAACCCTTGCACCTGGCCGTGTTCCGTGCGCGCAAGACCCGGGGACGCCTGAATCCTCTGCTGACCGGATTCCTGATCGCGCGGGGCGCGCACTACAGCATGGCGGTTGCCTGCGCCGTGGGAGACGAACGACGCGTACGCGAACTCTTGAAACGGGACCGCAATCTGGCCGGCGATCAGGATTCCTGCGGATGTTCACCGCTGTTCAGCGCGGCAGGTCAGGGATACACCGACATCGTACGACTGCTGCTCGACCATGGCGCGGACCCCAATGCCCCCGAACATAACGCGCCCCGGGGACACGCGTTGTACGAGGCCGTGGCCGGCAATCACCTGGAAACAGTGAAACTCCTTCTGGAGCATGGCGCCGATCCCAATGCCCCGGTGGAATCCAGCGGCGTGCCTCTTTCGCAGGCGCTGGGTCAAGGGAAAAGCGAGGAGATGGTCAACTTGCTGTACCGGCATGGCGCGACGGCCGATATCAGCATGTACGTGCTGCTGGACAACATTCCGGTCGTTGGCGAACTGCTCGGAACCGATCCCGGCCTGGCGAACTACGGCGGCGACTACGGGGCGCTCTGCATGGCGGCCGGTTTCGCCCGTCCGGAGATTATCGAAATGCTGATCCGGGCAGGCGCGGAGCTGAACAGGCCGTGGTACGCGAACAACTACATGGGCTATGCCTTCCGGCGGCGCAGGGGATGGAAGCTTGACGGCGCCAGCCTGCGTCCCCACGACGATATCCTTGATCTGCTGAAACTGTTTTTCGACCACGGGGCCGACCCCGACAACGCGAACTGGCATGGCATCACCTACCTGCACAAGCTGGCCGCGATGGGAGACGTGGAGAAATCGGCCCTGTTGCTGGAACGGGGCGCCGACCTTGAGGCGGTCGACGACGAGTGGCGCTCCACGCCGCTGGGATGGGCGGCGCGCTGGGGGCATCAGGACCTGGCAGCCTTCCTGCTGGAACGGGGCGCGAATCCGCAAGGTGGCGGGGCGCCGTGGGCGACCCCTCTTGCGCGGGCCAGGAAAGCGGAAAACAAAAAGCTTGCGGACATGCTGTCTAGCGCCCTCCGGCAACCGAGCCCACGATCCTGAAGGGTTCCTCGCCGCGCGCGATGGCGTCGGGAACCGGTGCGTCGGGCGAGTCGAGCGACAGGTCCCTGCCGCAACCGAAAAAACGCACAAGGGGGCGGCGGGCGGCGGTTTCGTAGTCCCGAACCGTTCCGCCGAGCTGGGGAAACCGCGTTTCCAGGGCGTCCAGGATCTTTCGCTGGGTAACGACCCCGCCTTCGACCCGCAACGTGACTTCCTTGCCGGACAATCCCGCCAGGTTCCGCAGATGATAGGGCAATACGACGCGAATCATGCCAGCGTCTGGACTTCGACGGACATCACAGGCGGGAGATTCTCCACGATGGCCGTCCAGTGGTCGCCGCCGTCGGGGGATACGTAGACCTGTCCCCCTGAAGTACCGAAGTACACCCCGCAGTCGTCCAGCGTATCCACGGCCATGGCGTCACGGAGCACGTTGACGTAGCAGTCGCGTTGGGGCAACCCCGAAGACAGCGGTTCCCATTCGTTACCGCCGGATCGGCTTCGATAGACGCGCAGGCGCCCTTCGTCCGGGTAGTGTTCGGAGTCGCCCTTGAGCGGGACGACGTAAATCGTTTCGGGTTCGTGGGCATGCACGCATACGGGGAAACCGAAGTCCGTGGGCAGGTTCCCGCTCACTTTGTGCCAAGAGTCGCCCCCGTCGTCGCTGCGCATGACGTTCCTGTGGTTCTGCATGAACAGCGTATCCGGGCGGGACGGATGCATGGCGAGCCGGTGGACGCAGTGCCCCGTTTCGCCCTCGGGTTCCGGCATGAAATCCGAATAAAGTCCCCGGTTTACCGGCTGCCACGATGCGCCGCCGTCCGTGGAACGGAAAGCGCCGGCCGCGGAGATGGCGACGAAGATTCGCGCGGGATCCGCCTCGTCCAGCACGATGGTGTGCAGGCACAGCCCGCCCGCACCGGGATGCCAGCCCTTGCCCGACGGGTGGGTTCTGAGGCCGGATAGCTCATTCCAGGACTGCCCGCCGTCCGTGGAGCGGAAGAGCGCGGCGTCTTCGACTCCGGCGAATACGGTTTCCGGATCGAAAGGCGAAGGTTCAAGGTGCCAGACCCGCTTGAATTCCCAGGGATGCGGGGTCCCGTCAAACCACAGGTGGTTGCCCACCGCTCCCGCGTAGGCGAATTCGTTGCCCACGGTATGCCAGTGCGCTCCGCCGTCGTCCGACCGCTGCAACAATTGTCCGAACCAGCCGGTGGACTGCGACGCGTACAGGCGATCAGGATTGATCCGGGACCCGGTGATGTGGTATATCTCCCAGCCGCCGAAATGCGGTCCGTCTATATGCCAGACTGCGCGCGCGGCGTCCGAAGAAAGAATAAACGCCCCTTTTCGGGTACCTACCAAAACCCTTATCCGGCTCATGTTCGCTCCTCATGCGTCTTTGCACGTCTCATGAAGCGGTATGCGCATCCACACGCCGAAAGCAGCAGATCTGATCGCTGGTATACCGGCGCGCGTCTGTCACCAACGTAGATGCGGGACATCCGCCTGCCATTAACGTAGATGCGGGATGTCCGCCTGTCAACACCCGCCGAGCGGCCAGGGTAAGGGTGCCGTCCGAAATCTGTGGCGTCTCCCGTCCGCCGGGTATACATTGAGATTGGTTTATTATATTGTGCCGGGAGATTGCTTCACAATTCATCACATGGACGACCGAGGAAGCAGATCATGCGAATCGAGATGACCGGAGTTTTCGTAAACGATCCCCACGAGGCCCATGCGTTCTATACGAAGGTGCTGGGATTCAAGGAAATAATGTATGTTCCGGAAGCCCATCTCGCCATCGTCGCCTCACCCGAAGAACCCGATGGCACCTCGCTGCTGCTCGAACCGAAAGGCACCGAGTTCGCCCAAGTCTATCACAGGGAACTCTATGAATCGGGGCTGCCGTCTATCGTTTTTTCCGTAGACGATATAGCCGCCGAGTTCGAGCGGCTCAAGGGATTGGGCGTACGGTTCACAGTGGAACCGAAGCAGGAGGATTTCGGTATTCAGGCTATATTCGACGATACCTGCGGCAACTATATCTCGCTGGTGCAAATGAAAGAAGGAGCATAGGACGGCAAGCCAACTCCTACTATCAGCGGATCAGGTATGGCGAGGCTGATATGGCAAGGAACCGTTTGCAAAACGGAAATACCCCCGCTCGCTCAGAGTTTTTCCACGACTGCGTTAATCGCCTTGGTATAGCGTTCAAGAGGTCCGCGATTTACCTGCGGTTCCTTATCATATACCCCGTACTTCCGTACTTCGATCTCCCTTATGGGTAGTCCCAGGTGCGATGCCACAATCGCGACAGAATGCGTATCCGGAATGTCAAAGAAACAGTCTTCCTCATTCCCTCTTGCTTGCGGTTCGTCTTTTAACAGATCCTCTGTGCGTTCCCGAATTGCGTTGAACATTGCGCCAAATGCCTGAGATGCTTTTCGGCTGTACTGGGTACTCCTGTTCAATATCACAATCCCAATACTCGGCGGGCTGATATGCTCGTGCTTCAATCTCGAAGCGAACATGGCCCCTTCGTACTGTTGTGGTACGCCATGACCGTAAACGAGCTGTGCGATGCGGTAGACTCTGGTTGGCAATTTGGTTGATGGCTTCCGCCTGGACTTCCAAAGAGGGATCGCCCACGACAAGGAACAGGTTTGCTGGTATTTTATGATTGTAGTCCGATGGCCTCACTCCGAAGCCTGTCTCGTTTCCCGTAATGACATGGGGTTGCGCTATTCTGCTGTCGAAATATCCCCCGATGGTCTTGCGGTCCACCTTGGCAAGCAGGTTGGCGAGCACCTTCGTTCCTTCTCCGTTCCCGCCCAGGATGATCTCGGATACATTCGCCTGTGGACACATGTCCACAACAAAGACCGTCTCATCGGGATATTGGGCAGCGTATTCGGAAGCCAAAATAAAGGTGAGGAACGATTTCCCGACGCCACCCTTGTTGTTCCATATTGCATACCGCATGGCCCTTCTCCGATTTTCGCTCTTCGTCTTTCGTCGAAACATAACCGATCCCTGCCTAACACCAAAGCCAATTTCAAGTGATCGATAAGCGTTGACTTCCTGCCATCATCGGGGCTTGATTGTAATAGTCGAGATTTGTGCGGACAATCTTGCCCGGCAATGCAGAATATCAGCAGCGCATGGATCGAAGATGCCTGCGCGCGATGCGACTTTCGCATGTAATCCCTATGAAACCCACCGAAGGCATCAAGCACAGCGCTCGCGAACCCCGCGAACATGCCCGCTCCGGCGACGCAACCAGGCCGGACTCTGGCGACCCGCTACCGCAGCCCTTTCCGCGGGAAATCGGACCGCGCGCCATGGCGTACCTTGCGGAGGTTGTGGAGTCCGGGCTCTCCTGCGACATGGTAGGCCGGTTCGAACGGGCTTTCGCCGAAGCCAACGGCGTCGCCCACTGCATCGCCACGCCGGGCTGCACGCCGGCCCTGGTCGTGCTGGCCGCGGCCTTCGATTTCGAACCGGGCGACGAGATCGTCGTCAGCTCGGTCAGCGATTTCGGCACCGTTCAGGGCCTGATCGGCGCCGGCTATATTCCCGTCTTCGCAGACACCGCGCCCGGTACGATCAACGTGAGCGCCGAGACCATCGAGGCATGTATCTCCGAACGCACGCGGGCGATTCTCGTGGTACATCTCAGCGGATTGCTCTGCGACATGGATTCCATCCACGAAGTAGCCTCGCGTCACGGCCTGGTGGTCTACGAGGACGCCTGCCAGGCGGTGTTCGGCCGCTACAAGGGCGGGCGCTACGCCGGCACGATCGCCAAAGCGGGCGGGTTCTCCTTCGACGCCGAGAAGACCATGGGATCCGACGTGGGCGGCTGCATCCTGACCAACGACGACGCATTGGCCGAACGGGCACGCTTCGTCGGGCAGCGCCGCGCCGCGGAAATGACGGAGCGCTTCGGGCGCGTCCACACGGCCAACGGTTTCGCCCACCGCATGACCCAGTCCACCGCCGCGATCAGTCTCGCCCAGCTGGAGATCATCAGACCCCAGGTGGAAAAACGCGACCGCATGATTCGTCTGTTGAGCCGACTCCTCGACGAGATTCCGGGCGTATCGGCGTTGCCCATTCCGCCGGAGACCGAGGTCTACTCCTGCTGGATGGCCGGATTCACGATAGAACCGGAACAATTCCGATGCGATGCGGACCAGTTCGGTGCGCAGGTGTCGGCGGCCGGTATCCCGGGAACAAGCCCGAGGCGGTACTATCTGCTGCCGGTCGCCCTGCCCTTTCTGAGCCAGGCGGCTTCCGCGCAACGATTCCCGTATTCCCGACCTCCGGCATCCCGGTCCTACCGCTATGACGCGTCCTGCTGCCCTAACGCGCACGCTTTGCTGGAACGCTTCATCCGCTGGACTTCGTTCTGCGACAAATACGAACCCCGCCACTGCGAGCAGGCCGCCGCGATCGTGCGGCGCGTTGCCAACGAGAACCGAATATGACGGAGCGCGAGGGAGGGCGGTCGGCCGCGCCTACGCTAAGGCTCGCCGCCCGCTACTACCGGGCCCTGCCGACGGATCGACCGGGATACGAACAGGTCGCCCTGACGCTGCCGGTGGAAAAGACGGCTTTGGTGGCCATGCACTGCTGGAATATCGGCTGCCCCGACGGACCGGCCGAGGACGTCCGTTACTGCGTCGGCATGGGCTGGCCCCAGGCAAACCGGGAAGCCGGGCGCATCATGGCCGAGGTCATCCGGCCCGCCATGGATCTCGCCCGCGCCAACGGGATGCCGGTCTGCCACGTCGAGACGGACTGGATGGACCACCAGTATCCCCACATCGCATCGAGACGATCGCGGACGCCGGCTACCCCGCATCCCAGGCAGCGCGAGATGCTCGAACGCGCCCACGGCGTCGATTACATGAACCGCTCGCCGCTGGCGCGGATGCGACGCGCCGAGGTCCTATCTCCGGTCGGTGAGGAACCGCTGGTTTTCTACTCGGACCTGCTGGATGCATACCTGCGGGAGCGCGGCGTGGACACGCTGATCTACATGGGTTTCGCGACCGACATGTGCCTGCTCGGCGCCGAGGGCGGCGCCCGGCCCATGCTGGCGCGCGGTTATCGATGCGTAGTGATGCGCGACGCGACAGTCGGGGTGGAAACGCCGGAGACCTTCCCGCACCGTCTGGCAACGCGTTACGGCCTGCACCTCTTCGAGTGGAGCCTCGGCTACGGCTGCACCTTCGCGCAATTCGAAGAGGCCGTTGATGAAATGAATCGATGAGATGGGTAGATGAGATGAATGGCATCGGCGGGGCGTCCGGCGGAAGGTCGCCGGCGATGCGTCCCTCCGGCAAGGATAACGGCTATGAGTCCAGCGAAAAGCGAGCAACAATGAACCTGCGTATCTGTCCCTGGAAGTACGGCAAGCGTTGGGTTTATTCGATCACCTATGACGAGGCCCTGGCTGACCTGCATCGCTTCGCCGTGCCCCTGCACGACGAGTACCGCATCCCCGGTCACGTGGAAGTCGTGGTCGGGCAGATGGGCGAAATCCGCAAGATCGGCAACTCCAGTTTCAACGGCTATCGCCACATGAACGCGGAGGAGCTGCGCGATCTGTTCGCACGCGGCTGGGGCGTGGGCAACCATTCCTGGAGCCATGAGGTCATCACGCCGGACAGGGTGGATCGGGAAATCGGCCATGCCAAGCAGATACTGGAGGAAGCCCTGGGCGAATCCGTCATGCTCTACTGCGCGCCCGGCGACAACACCAACATGGCCGACCACGTCCTCGCCGCCTGCCGACGCTATGGCTATCTGGGCGCCATGAGCCTGACGGACGCGCTTAATCTGCCCGGGGACGAGTTGTTCTGGATCAACCGCACGGCGCTGCACGACCACTATTATCCGCCGTTCTACAGCGCCTTCGACCCGTACCGGAACATCCGGCAGGCACAGGAGTCGCAGGGCTGGCTCATCGACTATTGCCACTGCCCGCTGGAAACTCCCGTGCATCCCAACAAGGATTGCTCCGAAGCCCAGTTGCGGAAGCGTCTTCAGACGATCCTGTCCGAGGGGGGCGACGCCGTATGGTGCGCGATGCCCGAGGAGGCGCTCAGCTACCATCTGATGCGGCGTCATGCCCGGATCGAAGCGGAAGACGATGACGGGGCCGCGAGCGATCGAATCCCAGAGCGCGGGACGGGGAGCGGCGGGAAGGCATGCAGCAAAACGGAGGGCAACGGGGCCGTTTCACGACGCTTTCGCATAGACCTGTCGACGTTGCCCGCGCAGGTGCCCTATCGCACCCTGACGCTGGAGATCGGCGTGCCGGCAGCCTGGTGCCGCGACCCCCTCGTGACGGTGGACGGCCGGAGCCTGTCGGCGGAGGTGGTTCGTCCCGGTGTATTGCGGGTAACCGCGCCGGTGCGAGACGGGACCGGCATCGAGGTGCGCGCCACGCCAGCGGCATGACCGCCATGCCAGCGATGTGACCACCAACGTTTCCTCACCGAAAATCCCGACTCTTCAAACGGAGCGCCCCCTCCTCCAGCCCCGGGTCCCAGACCGCCTCGACCACGAGATGGACCACCCCCTTACCCACCTGCAACTTCCCGGTCACGCCCAGGCAGGAAAGCGTCCTGAACAGCGAGGACCAGGACGCGAATACGTTTTCCCAGACAACCAGATTTACGAACCCCGTTTCGTCCTCCAGGGTCATGAAGGTAACGCCCCGGGCGGTCCCCGGACGCTGCCGGGCTATGACCATGCCCACGTAATGGACCAGGCTGCCGTCCGGCATCCCGTTGAGTTCCCGCGCCGCCGGCCATCCCCGGGCGACCATCCCCGGACGCAGGGGTTCCAGAAGGTGGCCCTGGACGCTGTGGTCGCTGGTCTGATGGTCCCAGACGATGGTCTCCAAGTTGCTCAGGGAGGAAAACCGGGGTGGAGCGGTGTAACCATCGAGCGGTAATGCGGGGTGCTGAGCGGGTTTGGTACCCAACACCTGCCAGAGGGCGCCGCGGCGGTCCTGATCGAAACACGCGAAAGCGCCCGCCTCGGCCAGGGACTGCAGCTTGTCCTCGTGGAGTCCGCTCCGCCGGACGACGTCCGGAAGGTCCCGGAAGGGTGCCTGCCCCATGGCCTTTTCCAGCCTCGCCCAGTCTCTTTCGGTCAGCCGCTGGACGTAGCGGAATCCCATGCGCACCGCGAACCGGACGTCATCCTCGCCGCGACCGCCGGCGTCTTCCGCTTCGATCTCCTCCAGCGTGCAGTCCCAGCAGCTGTGGCGCAGACAAACCGGCCGCACCTCCACCCCGTGCAACCGGGCATCGTTGACGATGGTGGCGGGCGAGTAGAAGCCCATGGGCTGGGCGTTGAGCAATGCGCAGGTAAACTCCGCCGGGTAGCGGCACCGCAGATAGGCGGTGGCATAGGTGATGTGGGCGAAGCTGGCGGCATGGCTCTCCGGGAAGCCGTAATCGCCGAACCCCCGGATTTGCTGGAAGACGCGCTTGGCGAATTCCCGATTGATGCCCTTCCGCATCATGCGTGTGACCAGCCGGTCCTCGTGCCTTTCGATCCGCCCCGTACGCCGCCAGGCGGCCATATCCCGCCGAAGCTGGTCCGCCTCGCCGGGGGTGTAGTCCGCCGCCACCATGGCCAGTTGCATCACCTGTTCCTGGAAGAGGGGCACACCCAGGGTCTTTTGCAGGACAGGCTTAAGGCAATCGTCCGGAAATTCGATTTTCTCGTCCCCGTTGCGCCGACGCAGGTAGGGATGGACCATGCCGCCCGTGATGGGTCCGGGACGAACGATGCTGATTTCGATCACCAGGTCGTAGTATTCGCGCGGTCTCAGACGTCCCAGCATGGCCATCTGGGCCCGACTTTCGATCTGAAATACGCCCACGGTGTCGCTGCGGCAGATCATATCGAAGGTGGCGGCATCCTCCCGGGGGAGGTTGGCCAGGGAGAGTTCCTTCCGGCGGTGCTGTTGCAGGAGGTCGAAGCAGCGATGCAGCAGGTTGAGGGCGCCCAGGCCCAGTAGATCCACCTTGAACAGCCCCGCGTCTTCCACGTCCTCCTTGTCCCACTGGATCACGGTTCGCCCTTCCATGGTGGCGCGCTCGATGGGCACCAGGTCGTGGACGGGGTGATGGCCCAGCATGAATCCACCCGGATGGATGGAGAGATGGCGCGGGAAATCCTGTATCTCCCGCACAAGGCGATACAGGTGGCGCAGGGCCGGGTTTTCAGGGTTGAGACCGGCCTGCCGGATGACGGCCGCGTCCCAGTGTTCGTGAGACACCAGATTGGCCAGGCGGCTCAGGCTGGTTGCCGGGATCTCCAGCGCCTTCCCCACCTCCCGGATGGCGGACCGGTGGCGGTAGCGGACGACGTTGGCCACCATGGCGGCGTGGCTGCGGCCGTATTTCTCGTACACGTGCCGGATCACCTCTTCCCGGCGGGTATGCTCGATATCCAGGTCGATGTCCGGCGGCTCGGCCCTTTCCCGCGACAGGAAACGCTCGAAAAGAAGGTTGATCTGCGTGGGATCCACCGCGGTGATGCCCAGGGAGAAGCAGACGGCGGAGTTGGCCGACGACCCCCGCCCCTGGCAGAGGATATTTCGGCGGCGACAGTATTCCACGATCTCGTACATGGTCAGAAAATAACCCTCGTATTCCAGTTCCCGGATCAGGGCGAGTTCCTTCTTCAACAGAGGAATCTGCGACGCGCACTTGTCCCCCAGGCGACTGGCCGCGCCCGCGAAGGTGCGCTCCTCCAGGTACTGCATGGACGTCTTGCCCTTCGGAAGGCGCTCCAGCGGGTAGCGATACCGCAGTTCCGCGAGAGTGAAAGCGCAGCGGTCGGCTATCTCCAGCGTGCGTTCAACCGACGCCGGATCATCACGGAAGAGCCGCGCCATATCCCCGGGATCCTTCAGGGCGTGCTGGTCGTTCGGCCGGAGAAGGCGGCCGGCCGAAGGCAACGTCACGCCCTCCCGAATGCAGGTCAGTACATCCTGCAGACGCCGCCGTTCGGGCGTGTGGTAGAGCGTCTCCACGGCGGCCACGGTGGGCAGTCCGAACCGGTCCGCCATCTCCCGGAGGCGGATCTCCCGCAACACTTCCTCCGCCCGGCGATGCCGGGCCAGGACCACGTACAGGCGGCCTTCGAAGGCCGTGCGGAGCGGTTCCGGGATGACTTCGGGTCCTCCGATCCACAGGGCGATCAGGCCTTCGCTGTGGCGGCACACCTCGTGCCAGTCTACCCTGCAGCACCCCTTGGAGGCGCGCAGGTGTCCGGCAGTCAGCAGCCGGCAGAGCCGGGCATAGCCTTCCCGGTTCTGCGCCAGCAGCAGGATTTCCGAACCATCCCGGAGGCTGACCTGCGACCCGACGACCAGATGGACGCCCAGTTCCCGGGCGCGGACATGCGCCCGGACGATGCCGTACACGCCGTTGCGGTCGGTGAGCGCCAGCGACCGAATGCCCAGATTCCGGCAGGCTTCCACCAGTTCCTCGGGATGGCTGGCCCCTTCCAGGAAGGAGTAGTTGCTCTTGCACCAGAGGGCCGCGCAGGCCGGATCCCGGGACGGGGCGGGATCGCGCAGGACGGACTGACGGGGGGACGGCCGGATCATTCGACGCGCCCCTGCACGTACCAGCGGGCGCTCCGGTAGTCGTAGCAGACCCAGAGCGTCTCGCCGCGACCGGTATCGACGAAACGGTAGTCCCTCCGTACTTCCCGAACCCACCATCCACCGCTGACCACGTGTTCCGGGGGCGGGCCCGGAACCGGCAGGTTCTGCCAGTTCACAGGCCGGTCTTTCAGTACGCGAGGACGGGCATGGACGCGCCGCACCAGGGACCGGATGGCGACCGGACGGGGACTGGCCACGGCAAGTTTTCCGACGGGATGCCATGCAAAACGGGCTGCCGGCAGATGCCCGGATTTAAGTCGGACCGTGCACACCGAATCGCATCCGAACTCGGCCCGGACCTGCGCCAGGGCGCGCATAGCCGACTCGTTATCGCGATTCGGGTTCTCCTGCAGAAGATTCAGCCTGTCGGCCGTGACGCCCACGCCTTCCACCTCGAGGGACAAGGCCACCGGAGGAAAGGAAAAGGAGACCGTTTCCAGACGCAGGCCGACCAGTTCCAGCAGGACGGAAGCGGCCAGCGTCGGCTCTGCCGGCTGGATGACAAAGCGGCGCCGTGCCCCATCCTCCTGACGGAACGCCAGCCTCAGCGCGGCGGCCACCTGGTATCTTTCGGCAGCGGCCTTCAGCAGAGGCGCCAGCAGCTGGGATACCCGGAACAGCAGGCTCCGGACGTCCGATTCGTTTTCGTCCAGTTCCATCCGGGCGCGGAGGGGTTCGGGAAGCGCCCGGGGCTGGAGCGGCAGGGACTGTTCATCGGCCGCAACGCGATAGAGTGCGCGGGCCCGCTCGCCGAGATGCCGGGCAATACGCGCCCGGGGAAGCGCCAGGAAATCCCCCAGGGTATGCACGGCCAGCCTGTCCAGCCGTTCCCGCAGTTTCGGCTCGATCTGCAGATCGCGCAGCCGCACGTTGCGGCGCTCGGCCTCCTCGACTTTCTCGGAGGGGAGCACGGTCACCGCGTTTTTCGCCTTGGAGATGGCATACGTGCCGAAACGGGTGAAGCCGACCGCGATACTCGCAGCAAGTTCCAGTCCGGCAAGGCATGCGCGCATCTGCGCCGCCCAGTCCGCAAGGGATTCGTAAAGCCGGCCCAGTCCGCTCGCGTCCACCCAGAAGATCCCCGGCTCATCCCCGGACGGCTCCACCCTGGGACTGAACCGGTTCAGCGCCTCGTGGACCTGCCGAACCGCGGCCTGGCATTCCTCCTGCGAAACCGTCCCGGCACACAGGCCGTAGTCCAGGGAAAGGGCCGCGGCGTACCGCATGCCCGGCCGGATCCCGTTGCGAACGGCCAAGGCGTTGAGCCACAGAACGGAGCTCAACGGCTTTTCTTCTTCCACCACCGCCACCGGCCGCTCCCGCCATTCCGGGCGTTTCCGCAGCAAGAGCTGCAAAGGCAGCGACCGGATGTTAATGCAGGCCGTCCGGGCCTCGGCAGATTTCGGTGTGGCGCCAGCCCGGTCCATGAAGTCGGTCCTTCAGCATTTCGATTTCGTATTGAAAACGGTCGACCGCCAGGCGGCGGCAGGAAGTCTGGCCGCGCAGGGAAACCATCGGTCCCAGCGAAGGCGCCTGCCGGGACTTGGCGGTCAGGCACAGCAGGGCGGCATGGTGTTCCCGTGCCTGCCGGGCCAGGCGCGCCTGCAGCGGAACGGGAATCCAGGCATCGGCGTGCAGGTCCAATACGACCAGGCCGAAGCCGCCCGACCGCAGGACCCGGTCCGCCGCGCGTGCCGCGGCGCGGGTGTCCGGAACGCGAATGACCACCAGGGCTTCCAGATCCACGCCACTCTCCGCCGCGTCCGGCGCGAAGAAGGTGTCCGGCGTCGCCGTGATCCAGACCGCCGGTTCACCTTCGAGCTGTGCGTCCAGTACCAGCCGGAAGGCCGCGGTCAGCAGGGCGATCCCGGGGACGGACGAGAGCTCGCAAAAGCGACCGGCCAGTTGCTCCCGCGACCAGCGCGGCGCGGCTTTGCGGTATCCGGAGGGCATCCGCGTGAAGTAGGGTTCAAGATCCTGCAGATCCCGTTGATGCAGGGCTGGCATGGTTTCTCCTTCGGTGCCCCGATGATGCGTCGCGGCCATACGGCACGCTGCGCCGGCGCTTCTATCCTAGGCTCCGCCGTACCTCGACGACCTTGCCCAGGAGCGAAAAAGGCACCCCGTCCTCACGAGGAATGATCGGGCTGAACGCATCGTTCTCCGGATGCAGCTCGACGCGGCCGTCCCGCTCGCGATACCGCTTCACCGTCGCCTCCTCGCCCACCAGCGCGACGACGATGTCCCCGGAACTCGCAACCGGTTGCCGGCGCACGATCACCATGTCCCCCGGAAGGATGCCCACGTAGCGCATGCTCTCCCCCTCTACGGTCAACGCGAAGAGCTCGCTGTCCCGGAAGCGCGTCTGTGCCATGATGTATTCCGTCGGATCCTCCATGGCTTCGGTCAGCTCACCCGCCTGAACGCGACCGAGCATGGGGATCAGCTGGGACGGCCTGACCTTGCCAAACTCCGGAAGCCGGTAGCCCCGCGACCTGCCGCCCGCCTTGGCGAGCTTCCCCTCGGCCACCAGCTTCTCCAAATGCTGCCGGGCCGACTGGACCGCCCGGAATCCGAAAGCACGCTGCACTTCCCGGATAGTGGGCGGGGTCCCATTCAGGAGCCGGTCCCGCACGAAACGGTAGATCTTGTTCCGCGTTTCTCCGGGCGATGTGTATGCCATGTCGATCTCCTCGAAGCCGGGAAAGAGGGGGTAGTTCGAAAGGAATTCGGTATGCAAAACGAGCATCCGAACCCATAAAACAGACATTTGCCTGTTATGTCAAGCGGTTTTTTACGCGCATGCGCCTTCGCTTCGCGATCGCGCGATCAGAGCCGCCGTTGTCGTCGTTGTCGTCGTTGTCGTCGCCGCGCCAGGAACGAACAAGATCCATTCAGGCGCTACGTGCCTTCAGACGGCTCCGGTCCGGGGCTACTTGATGCGCCTGCGCATTGCAGGAGGTCTTCAAGCATTTCGGCCGCCTTCTTCTTCACCCTGAGCGCCGAGCGGCGCCTGACCTGTTCGTACCCGCGGATCTCGTCGGGGAGTTGCAGCAGCGCCGACACCTCGGGGTAATTTTCCGGCGTGAGCAGGGCAAGGGCCTGGTCCAGCAACGACTCGTACCAGGCCGCCATCGCCCGTTCCTCCCGCCGGACCGCGGTATATCCGAAGAAATCGAACGGGGTTCCCCGCAGGAATCGGCAGCGGGCCATGATCCGCAGCAAAGGCCGGAACCATGGGCCCAGCCGCAGCTTGCGGTCGAGTCCCCACGCCCGCAACAGCGGGGGATGAAGATGGTAGGATACCCGGACCGGACCGTCGAACCGCTCCGCGACGCCGGGTGCAACCGGGTCGGTCAGCAGCCGGGCGACCTCGTATTCGTCCTTGTAGGCCATGAGTTTGTGCAACATGAATACGGCGTGTTCGGTGAGCATGTATCCGTGTTCCTGCCCGCCTGCCCGTTCATCCGCAGCGTAAACCCGTTCGATGCGATCGACGAACCGTTCGGCGAGGCGCGCGCCCTGAAAAGCGATCAGTTCGCCCACGCGGATGATCCACTTCCTCCGGAACGCCTCCCGCCCGAAAGGGATCCGCCCGATCAGCGTCTTGAAGGCTCTCGCGCGCTTGCCGTCCAGCAGCCCCTCGTAGCGGCGGATCAGCGCATCGGAATCGGGTTCGGGCTCCTCCGCGATTCCGTCCAGACGGACCCGGTCGCGCACGGCCATGCGACCCCATCGGAAGGCCTGGATATTGGTGTCCACGGTCTGGCCGTTCAACCGGATGGCGCGTTCAATACTCCCGGCAAGCAGCGGGACATGGCCGGCCTGGTAGGCGACGCCCAGGAGAAACACGTTGGCTACGATATGATTCCCGAAGAGCTTCATCGCGTAGTCCTGCGCATCGATGAAGACGTTGGCGTCCGACCGGGTGTGTGCTTCGATCAGCGCTTCCATGGCCGGGACGTCGGCGCCGGGCACTTGGGGATCGTACACCATCTGCGCGGTGGGAACGCCGGATCGGCTCACCACGGCCGCGGTGCGGCGCGCGTCGGCTACCTGCAGGTTCAGGGGATTTACCGCGCCGGCAATATCCGCCGCCAGATAGAGGTCGCAGCGGCCCGCCGGGATGTAGTTGGTCGGCGATATGCCGTTCTCGCCCAAGATGATCGGCGACTCCACCGGGCCGCCCTTCTGCGCCAGTCCCGTGCGATTCATCTCGCACACATTCTTCCCTTCGAAAAGCGCCGCGACAGCCAGCAGGTGGGCCACGGTCACGACGCCGGTGCCGCCGATTCCGATGAGGTGAATGGCGTATGCGCCTTTTATCGTCGCCTTGACGGCGGGTTCTTCCAGATCCGATTCGTCCAGCGGCGGGCAGACCGGGCGCATCGGTTTGCTGTCCCCGACGGGTTCGACGGAGATGAAGGACGGGCAGTCGCCCTTCAGGCAGGACAGGTCCTGGTTGCATGCCGATTGCAGAATGGCGGTCTTGGGTCCGAACTCCGTCTCCTTTGGTTCGAGCGCGAGACACATGGACTGCTGTCCGCAGTCGCCGCACCCTTCGCATACCCTTTCGTGAATGAAGACGTACTGTTCGGGGGAGCGGCCCTGACGCTTGTTGCGGCGCCGATGCTCGGTGGCGCATTCCTGATCGAAGATCAGCACCTTCACGCCGGTCTTTTGCGACAGATCCTCCTGGACCTGCTTCAGCCGGTCCCGGGGTTCGAGCGAAAGGCGCTGGTCCGGCTTCAGCGCGCCACGCGACCGCTTCAGGGACACCCGGTCCGGATACTTGCTCACGACCGCGACCTCCCCGACCCCCATCCCCAGGAGCATCAGGACGAAGTCGTCCAGCGTGGGCTGTCCGGCGATGTCCTGGCCGCCGGTCATGGCCACCACATGGTTCCAGAGAATCTTGTAGGTGATGTTGGCGCCGTGGGAAATCGAACTGAACAGCGTGATCAGGCCGCTGTGCAGCACCGTACCGTCGCCGATATTCTGGAACAGGTGCCGGTTCCCGTTGAACGGAAACATGCCGTTGTAGAGCGCGCCGCCCAGTCCCATGGTGGGTATCCACCGCACGCCTCTGCCGTCCGCCTCGATATAGGCGTCCAGCGAGGAACAGCCGATTTCACCGCCCGCAACCTCTCCCTCCGGCGCGCGCGCCGATACGCTGTGGGGACAGCCGGGACAGTAGTGCGCGGTACGCCGGGGGAAGGCGCCCGGGGTTCTCTCCGCGATGGCGTTCAACTCCGCCATGCGCGTGGTTGCGGACGCGGAGGGGAAGACGTCCTGCAGGACGGGCCCCAGGTGCAGCGTGAGCAGATCGGGATTCAATTCTCCGTGCGCGGGAAGGAGCGGACTGCCGTTCGGGCCCCGTTTTC
Organism: bacterium; assembly: GCA_965200485.1. Lineage (GTDB taxonomy): Bacteria > JAAXHH01 > JAAXHH01 > JAAXHH01 > JAAXHH01 > JAAXHH01. Next base: position 41,717 of record CBDAUD010000002.1, on the reverse strand, counting down.
CGTAGACGTGTTCGACGCCGGTGCCCAGTAGCGCGTGGGCTACGGCCTCTTCGACGAAAGGTCCTTTCTCCTCGACGACCACCACGGTCCGCAGGCCGCGCGCGAACGCGCGAACCGTCTGGGGATCGACCGGATAGATCACCCCCAGCTTCAGGATCCGCACCTGTCCCTCCAGATCCAGCAATCGAAGCGTCTGGACGATGTCGGCATAGCTCTTTCCCGTCGCGACGATACCGAGGGGGCAGTCCGCCTGCGGATGCTCGACCGTGTTGATTCCGTTCACCCGGACGTACTCGAGCGCCGCCTCCAGGCGTACCGTGACCAGCTCCTCTTCGAAGGGGATGGACTGGGTGGAGATCACGACCTGGTGAAAGCGCTTTTTGAAGGGCCGTCCGCCCGGACCACCGCCGCCGGACAGGCCTTCGGACCCGGTGGGCGGCAGGACCGCGCCGGGCAGTTCGGGATGGACGTCCACCGTTTCCGCGCCGTCGCAGATGGGCGTGACGAGTTTCAGCCCGCTGAGCACGCCGGCATATCTGCTGAGCGCCAGCGCGTGGTGCGCGTGGGTGATGACCTCGGAGACCGTTGCCGGGTAGAAAACCGGAATCCGCGCGTCGCGCAGGGACTGTTCGCTGCTGGCCGGGTAGCCGGAACTCTTGGCCATGTGATCGTCGCCGGCAAAGAGCACGACGCCGCTGTGCTTTCCCGTTCCGGCGATGTTGGCCAGGCTGAATTCGTCCAGGGCCCATTTCACCCCGTGGGCCTTGCCGTACCAGAATCCGTCCACGCTTCCGTCGTACTGACTGCCGTGTACCGCCGCAGCCGCCGTCTTCTCGTTGACCGACGCCTGGTGCACGAAGGGCGCCGCTTCGGTGAGCAGATCGGCCTGTTGCCGGAGTTCAAGGTCGAGGCCGCCCAGGGGCGACCCTTCATAACCGGCGACGAAACTGCTTCTCACCGGGCCGCCGGCAAGGGCGTCGCGACGCTGCTTTTCCAGCAGGAAGCGCACGATGGCCTGTATGCCGGTTAGAAAAACAGGACCGCGCCGTTTGAGGTACCGGTCGCGCAACGAGGGTGCTTGCAAAGAAGATTCGGGGTTCGTAGTCAGGACCGGCCTGCCTGGTCTCGCGTCTCGCGGTATGGCAAAACAGGGGGTTGCACATTCAGATCAAGATGTCGTTATCGCAAACTCAGTTTACGCGATGGGTGGTTTCGTGTCAACGCCCTCGTGCGCTGCGCGCAGCATCGACGCAACGATGACGCAGGACGGCATGATCCACGGTCTCGCGTCAACCGCCGCATGCCGCATTCGCACTGGCCGAACGCGCTGAAACGCGCTGAAACGCGCTGAAACGGATTGCTCCGCGGCGGTGTTTTCCGTAGAATAAGGAAAACGAACGAAACGATCCCAGGAAGCGTGCCACCTACGGAAGAACCTGTGTCAGACCTTACCAGCGATCATTCAAACGGCCCGGCCGAGATACCGTTTATCCCGGCGCTGTATGCTTCGGGTCGCGAAGACGAACCGATCGACATGCTGGTGCTCCACTATACGGATGGTCCTTCGCTGGAAGACTGCGCCGCGATCTTTCAGGATCCGAAGCGACGCGTGAGTTGCCATTACATCGTGGGACTCGACGGCGCCGTGCTGCAGATGGTCCGTGACGAAGATTGCGCCTGGCATTGCGGGGCCAGCGCGTGGCGCGGCCGGGAAGGATGCAATCTCCGGTCGCTGGGCATCGAGATCGTGAACTGGGGACGGCTGGAGAAGAAAAACGGGCGTTTCTGCTGCTGGCCGGAGCGCTACGGAACGCCCTACCGCGGCCTGCCGCCCGTTTCGGCCGAAGGAGACTGGTGGGCGCCTTACCCGTCCGGACAGATCGCGCAGGTCGAATCGCTGTCCGGTCGGCTCGTCGCACGCTACCGGATCCCGCTGGACCACATCGTGCGCCACAGCGACATCGCGCCGGGTCGCAAGATCGATCCCGGTCCCGCATTCCCATGGGAGCAATTCAAGGCGCGGATGGCCGAGACGATCGCCGGCCGGTGGTAGGGTAGGCGCTGAATAAAGCAAAGTGGATGATCGGCAGAATCGTCGGTCGATGGCGGCTAAAGCAGACGCAATGTATCGGCCTTTCAATAACCGGATTCCCCGCCATATCCTATGTCAGACCAGACTGATCCATCCGCGGCAGGAACTCCGGGCGGCACGTTGACCTCCGCCGTGAACGGCACCGGGGTTATCCTGCACACCGGGCTGGGACGGGCCGTGCTGTCTGAAGCGGCGCGCCGGGCGGTGGCGGACCTGGTCGACGGATACTGCACGCTGGAGATCGATACGGAAACAGGCAAGCGCGGTTCGCGCCACGACCTCGTTTCCGGTCTGCTGTGCGGGTTGACCGGCGCCGAGTCGGCCATCGTGGTGAACAACAACGCCGCCGCGGTGATGTTGATCCTGCGCACACTGGCGCCGGACCGAGAAGTCATCCTTTCCCGAGGGCAGCTGGTGGAGATAGGCGGATCCTTCCGCCTGCCGGATGTCATGGCCGCAGGCGGCGCGCGGCTCGTTGCCGTGGGCGCAACCAATCATACCGAACTGGCGGACTACCGCGCGGCGATTACGGATCGGACGGCGCTCATCATGGCGGTGCATCGCAGCAATTTCGATATCGCCGGCATGGACGTCTCGGCGTCGCTCGACGAACTGGCTTTGCTCGGACGGGAAAGGGAAATCCCTGTCGTATACGACCAGGGAAGCGGCGCCTTGATCGACCTGGCAGCGTACGGTCTGGACGGCGGGCCCACGGTGCGGGAAGCGCTGGAACTGGGGATCGACGTGGTCTGTTTCAGCGGGGACAAACTGCTGGGTGGACCGCAGGCCGGTATCATCGCCGGCAGGCAGGACCTGCTCGACCGGATGAAGCGGGATCCGCTGATGCGGGCCTTTCGCGCCGACAAGATGGTCTATGCCGCGCTCCAAGCCACCCTGGCGCTGTTTACCGAACCGGATCGGCTCGCGGATCGGCACGCGGTCATGGGTATGATCGCCGCATCAACCGGGCAGCTCGAATCCAGGGCGCGCAGACTTGCCGAATGTCTGGGGGCCTGTTTTGACCATCGGGTCGGGGTGAACGTGGAAGCGTCCCTTGCTGAAATCGGCGGCGGCGCCCTGCCAGTCCAGCGACTCCCCTCCCGCGCCGTGGCGCTTCGGCCCGACGCATGGACGAATCGTCAGCTCGCCGCGGCGTTCAGGAGCCAGACCCCACCTGTAATCGGCCGGTTGTCCGGGGACCGCTTTCTGCTCGACCTTCGGACGCTGGAGGAGCGGGCGTTGCCCCGGGTCGAAGCCGGGGCGCGGAAGATCCGGCGTCTGATGGACTCGGGCCTCTGATTAACTTCGGCGTCTGATGGACGCCAGAGTCTGATGGCAGGCGCCTACCACTTGATCTCGCTTTGCACCGGCCCCGCGTGCTGATCGCTCCGTTCCTCGATCGGCCATTCCCGAATATCTTCGATCAGTTCGACCAAGCCGTCCGCCGCCGCGTTGAAGATGACTTCCCCCTTCTCCGCAGTGGCCGGTGTTGGATCGCCGTGGACGCCCAACCCCGTCCACCTGCCCCAGAAATCGTTGAACCTCACGGTACCCGTGCTGTCCGACGAGCAGTACTTCCCCACCCGATCGCTATCCGGGGCGGCTTTGTCCATCTTGACGCGATCTCCGGCGAGATGGAGGTACAGCGATGTTTCCATTTCGTCGGCATGCGCCATAACTTCCGACTCCCGCACCTTGTTGAACGCGTCGATCAGGAAGGTGAAATAGTTGGCGGCAAAACACAGCGACTGCGTGGAAAGCACGGTCTTCCTGGCGACCAGATCGACGAGCGGCGCATTGGATCCGTGACCGTTGACCAGCAGGATCTTCCGGAATCCGTGGTATGCGACACTCTTGGTTACGTTCAGGCAGAAAGCGATGAAGACTTCGGGCTCGATGTGGATCGTACCCGGAAAATCGATGTGGTGCAGATTCAGCCCGTAGGAGATCGTCGGCAAGACGAGGACGCGATCCGGTATTCGCCGCCCCACTTCGTGGCAGACCGACTCGACGAGAAAAGCGTCCGTATCAAGGGGCAAGTGCTTGCCATGCTGCTCGGTGGAACCCGTGGGCAGGACCACCACCTTCTGCATGGCGATCGCCTCGTTCATCTCCTCCCAGGTCAGGCGGTTGTACCGGTATTCGTTCCGCACGTCCATTGTCGGTAGCCCTTTTCAACCTTCCGGGATGGCCAGGGGCGTCCGGTCTTCGATGCTGGGCGGCCTGAGCAGATCGCGCTGAAGATCGTTTGCCGCGAGCGCCTGCAGTTTTTCCCATCTCTTCGGCACGGCCCAGGTGGAATGTCCCGGAGAGTATTTGTACAGCAGGGAGCGCCGCTTGTTCGGCGAGACCCACGCGTTCGTGCCATGGACCAGCGCTTCCGTGAAAATGAGCATGTCGCCCGCCATGCAGGACGGATTCACGACGAGATGGGAATCCGGCGGAGGCCTGAAGGCCATGTTGGTCTTGTGGCTTCCCGGCACGCAGATGAAGCCGCCGTCGCCGGGATGCACATCTTCGAGGGCGTACATCACAACCGTCAGCCCGTTGTACATCTTGCCGTTGAACCACTGGTACTGGTGTTCGCCATGGTCTTCCCTGGGACCGCCGTGCAGGTTGGGCCGTATATCGCCGCGTTCCACCGAGCGCGTATCCATCTGCAACCCGTAGGCATGGTCGAGTCGCAGCCAATCCCCGATGATCGTCCGGAGGATGCGCAGCGTCCGGGGCAGGGCCATGACCTCCATGAAGACCGGCGCCAGATGAAGAAACGGGAAATTGTAGGCGTCCTCGCCGAGATGTTCATCCAGCAGACCGTTCATGCGGTCGACCTGTTCCCGGGTGAGCAGGTTGCGGTAGACGATGTAGCCGTTGAGGTCGAATTCGAAGATTTCCGCTTCGGTCATGGTTGCTCCTCCGTACTGCGTGCGACGCGCCTTGCCGGAGTTTTTCGGGGTTGGGGTTTCGGGTTGAGGTTTCCCCGATTCATGCCGGCTGGGTAGTCCGCCCCGTATTCTTCCGTTCCGCGGCCCAGGCCTCCAGCGGCACATCGCCGGATTCGGGCCGCCAGTAGCGCGAAGCCGGATGGGCCGGGTCGTCGTCCTGGTAGACCACCGCGTCCTCCGTGGTGTTGGATCCCAGCAACTGGCGCTGGACGGGCGTGCAGCGCGCCAGCAGGCCGGCGTCCTGGCGGTCGTAGTCCCCGGGCCGCGCCCAGCGGTGGTTGTATCCGTAGTAGAGGCACTTCCGGGCGTGGCCGGAGAGGTTGGGCGTCAGGCAATGCCAAAGGGCCGTACGCCAGACCATGGCGGTGCCGGGACGGACGTTGACCTCGACGATATCTGCCGGATCGATGCGGTAATCCGGATCGTGAATCAATTCGGGCGAAAGCCGGTGGCTGCCGCGCACCACGCAGATGGCACCGCTGTTGTGCGCGGTGAGGTCGGTGAGATAGTACCCGACCTTCACTTCGAGAAAGGGGATGATGCCGTTCGTGATCGGATAACCGTAGTTCGGCTGATCCGCATGCCAGGGGAAGAAGCCGCCGCTGGCGCCCAGCTCGCCCTCGACATGGTCCTTCATCGGCGGTCGCACGTCCACATGAGACGTGCGAATCTGGATGTTCACGCCCATGAGGTCCACGACCAGCGGCAGGATCTTCGGATAGTCGATCAGGGCAAAAAGCGCGTCATGGCGGGCCAGCGCATTGCGAATCTGGTAGGCGGCCTCCGGCGCGGTACCGTGGGCTTTGCGGTACTTGTGATAAAGCGCGTCCACGACTTCGACCAGCCGGTCCACATGTTCCGGGGAAAGGGCGTCTTCGAGCAGGATGAAACCGTCCTCGTCGAACTGGCGCCGCTGCGCCTGGGTCAGGACGAGGCAGGCATCATGTGCCGGTGCTTCCGCCCACTCTGAAGACGCCGACGGGTCTGGCGATGCCGGCGAGGCGGGAGACGCCGGCAGGTCCAGCGACGCTGGCGAGGCCGACTTGCCCGGCACGGTGGGTATAGCCATGGATTCGCTCCTTCCGTCGATCAGCTTCGTCCTCAATCAATTTCGCACTTAATCAACTCAACCCGTCGATCAACCCCGCAGGGGATCAACTCCACAGGCGGTCATGGGACCGCAGGTCGTTCCACTCGTCCGTGGGTTCGAAGTATCCGGGATCCTTCGCGCCGATGTGTTGCCGCACGGCTTCTTCGTTCAACGCGATGCCCAGGCCCGGGGCATCCGGCACCGCCATGAAGCCGTCCTCGATCACGGGGTCCGGCAGGCCGGTGACCAGATCGTTCCACCATGGCACGTCCACGTGGTGGTGTTCCAGGGCGATGAAGTTCTCGGTGGCTGCGGCGCAGTGCACGCTGGCCATCTGCGCGACCGGCATGGCCGACATGTGCAGCGCCATGGAGATGCCGTATTCCTGGGCCGTATCGCCGATCTTCTTGGTCTCCAGTATGCCCCCCGAAGTGGCCAGATCGGGATGACATACGGATATGGCCCGGTTTTCGAAGAGATCCATGAACCCTTCCCGGAGGTAGATGTCCTCCCCCGTGCAGATCGGCGTGTCGGAGGCGTCGCGCAGTCGGACGTACTGTTCCGTGAACTGCCACGGCACCATGTCCTCGTACCACGCCAGGTTGAACCGGTCCAGCGCCTTGCCCAGACGGATGCAGTCCTCCACGCCGATATGTCCGAAATGGTCGACGGCGAGCGGGATCTCGTAACCTACGATGTCGCGGACTCCCGCCACATAATCCGACAGCAGTCCGATGCCTTTTTCGGTCAGCCGAATCCCGGTGAAAGGATGCATGATGTGCACGGTGTCCAGCATCCCGGTAGGGGCCGAAAGCGTACCGGGAATGTCCTTCAGCAGTCCAATGCCCACGTCCATCTTCAGAAAAGTGAATCCTCGGTCCATGCGTTCCTTCAGGCGACGGCCCATCTCGCCGGCGTCCGGCGACGAGGTGGTATCGCAGTAGATGCGCACCTTGTCCCTGAATTTCCCGCCGGCCAGCTGGTAGGCCGGCACGCCGTAGGCCTTGCCCGCGAGATCCATCAGGGCTATCTCGATGGCGCAGACGCCGCCGGCCTGGCGGGCGTGGTGGCCGAACTGGCGGATCTTGCGGAAGATCTTGTCGATGTTGCAGGGATTCTCGCCCAGGATACGCGACTTGAGGGCAAGGGCGTAGGTTTTGCTGGCGCCGTCGCGCACTTCGCCCAACCCGTGGATATCCTGATTGGTATCCAGCCGGATGATGGTGGACGCGCCGATCGTGACCGTGCGCATGTCCGTGATGCGCAATGCGCCGGGGCGGGAAGCGGTGTTGAAGCTGATTGGTGTTTCCGATGTTTCCGGTGTTTCTGCCACGGAGTCTAACCCTTTTCGCGGCGCCAGTCGGCCCGCCTCGTATTGACCGTTTTCCAGCAATGGATCCCGGTCGAAAACGGACCGCCTTCAGCACCAGACCGCCGACCGGACCTTCCTTTTTTTCACCTTGCATATTCTTCTCGAGTGCGTGGCCAACTTACCGGGATCGGCGCTCCCTGTCAAGGCCGACGTCCCGGTTTTCGCTTGACGCCGTCCCGTCCGCCGGTTACTTCCCAGTTGTTCTGCAGCAGGTTCGGCAGTCGCTTACTTCCCAGTTGTTCTGCAGCAGTTTCGGCAATCGCTTACTTCCCGACTTTTCCGACGCAAGTGGCGAAGTTTGGCGAAGGGTTGATGCAATTCCGGCGCGGGTCGGGCGAAATTCGGCGAAGGTTCGCCGTCCGCATGAAGAGGAGGCTGAAATGGCGATACGCATGGCGCAGTACGGTACCGGGCACGGGCATGCAGGGGGCAAACTTCAGTCCATGTTGACCAACCCCGAAGTCGAGTGCGGCGGGGTCTTCGAACCGGACGAGACGCGCCGGGCCACCCTGGCGCGCGCCGGGGGCCCGTATGAAGGGATTCGCTGGTACGACTGCGCGGAGGATATGCTTGGCGACGCCGGGATCGCGGCCATCGCATCGGAAGGCCGCAACGATGAAAGTCTGGCGCAGACCGAGGAGATCGTCCGGGCAGGCAAACATGTCTGGTACGACAAGCCCGCCGGGGACGACTGGCCGGCCTGGCAGCGGGTGGTCGCCATGGCCGAGCAGGCCGATCTCCAGATACAGATGGGATACATGTTCCGGTACCACGACGGATTCTGCAAAGTCGCCGAGTGGGCCCGGTCCGGCATGCTGGGACACGTGTTTTCGATCCGGGCGCACATGTCCACCAATCTCCCGGTCGCGGCCCGCGAAGTGATCAGCGCCCACCGGGGCGGCATACTCTACGACCTGGGCGGTCACATGCTTGATCAGGTGGTCTGGACGCTCGGCCGGCCGGTCAAGGTGACCTCGTTCCTGCGCAACGAGACCGGCGAGGTCCCCGCCTTTGCCGATAACGGTCTGGGGGTATTCGAATACGAGCGCGCCATGGCGACCGTGGATATAGCCGCCATGGAACCGACGCCCGCGCGACGCTACGAGGTGTACGGCACCGAGGGCAGCGCGATACTCCTCGAGCCCTTCGAACCGGGAACGGAGATCCGGCTGGTGCTGACCGAAGCGCGGGGAGGATATCCCGCCGGAGAATCCCGCGTCGCAGTGGACGTCCGCAGCCGGCAGACGCAGTACGATCTCGAACTGGTATCGTTCCTGAAGACCATCTCCGGGGAACAGCCGCCGGATCGACCGTTGTCCCACGAACTGCTCGTGCAGGAAACGCTGCTCCGCGCGACGCGGGGACAACCTTGACCATGCATACGGCGCATGGCAACCGGACGACCGCGCATCGGGGCGAGACCACGCATTACGACGCGATCATCGTCGGCGGCGGTATCGTCGGCGTCTCCACGGCCTGCGAGCTGGTCCGGCGCGGCCTGCGCACGCTCCTGCTCGAACGGTACGCGCCCGCGCACGCGCGCGGCAGTTCGCATGGCGACAGCCGGATGATCCGTTTCGACTACGAGGAAGCCGTGTACGTCGAAATGGCGGCGCGGGCCTTCCGCCTGTGGGAGAACCTGGCAAAGCGCCTGGGCAGACCGGTCTTCAGGCGGACCGGCATCTGCAACTTGGCGCCTGCCGGTTCGGAGACGCTGGAGACCCTTGCGGCCCTGTTGCGGAGCTGCCGCCTTCCCTTCGAGCGCATGAGCGGCACGGCCTGCACGCGGCGTTTTCCGCAATTCAGCCTGCCGCGAAGCGCCGAAGTCCTCTATCAGCCCGACAGCGCGGTGCTCTTCGCCGAGGAGGCAGTACGGAGTCTGTGGGACTGCGCCCGGGAGGATGGCGTGGACACCCTGGTGGAAACGGAAGTCTCCTCGATTTCATCAAGCGGGGATCGGGCGCGGGTGGAGACTTCGGATGGGCGATCCTGGTCGGGCGCCTACCTCGTACTGGCCGCGGGCGGCTGGTCGGGACCATGGTTGAACGCGCTGGGGATCGACATTCCGCTGGTGGTCACGCGGGAGCTGCTGGCCTATTTCCCGCAGAAGGGGGAAGTCCCGCACGAGGCGGGCGCCATGCCCAACGCGATCGACTACCACACACCGGATCCCTATTACTGCGTGCCCCAGGTACGCGTGCCGGGGGTGAAAGCCGGCTGCCACAGAACCGGCCGCATCGTCGAAGCGGACGATCCCGAAGCCGTGGACAGCGAAAACCTGGCCGCCCTGCGGGACTTCATCGGTCGCAGATGTCCCCATCTGTCGCCGGAGCCCGTTGCCGTCAAACACTGCCTCTATACCAACTCGCCGGACTACCACTTCATCCTGGACCGGCATCCCGAACATGCCAACATCGCGCTGGCCGCGGGTTTTTCGGGCCATGGGTTCAAGTTCGGTCCGGTGCTGGGCGAAATACTGGCCGCCCTGCTGTTCGATGAACCGCCGCCCTTCGACACGAGCCTGTTCGGCCTTGCGCGATTTCGCCGGTCCGAAGCGCCGCATCCCCGCACGATCGCGTAGGAAGCAGCGCGGGACAAATTCGGCGTATGGATAGCGGTATAATAGGTATAGCGTACAATTAGGTAGGAATGTCCTGCGGTTCTAGGTAGGAATGTCCTGCGGTTCAAACGAAGCGCCGGCCATCCTTGAAGACGCCGATGATCCGGCGGATGGCGGTGATGTCCTGCAGCGGATCTCCGTCGACCACGATGAGATCCGCCAGTTTTCCGGGTTCCAGCGATCCGACCCGGTTGGACAACCCCAGCATCTCGGCGGCACGGCTCGTGGCGGCGATGATCGCCCCCATGGGAGAGAAACCGCAGCACTTGACGCCGATGACCAGGCTGCCGCCGAAATCCTCGAAACGGCAACCGGGGACGCCGGCATCGCTGGAGATGACCATGCGGACGCCTTCTTCCAGGGTTCGTCTCAGCAAGGCGAAACGTTCGCCGTATTCGCTATTGCGCAGCGCTTCCACTTCTTCAGGCGAACCGGTCCGCGGCCCCGCGATCGTGTGACTGACGTACAGGCCCTTTTGCCGGATCAGATCGACGGCCGTTTCGTCGTAGCGGTGGCCGTCCTCCTCCGCCATCCACGAACAGTGTTCGATGCTGTCCGTGCCCGCCATGGCGCAGTTCAGAATGCCTTCGGTCCCGTGGGCGTGGGCCGCGACCCTTCTGCCCAGGCGATGCGCGTCCTCGACGAGCGCGGTGAGCGTTTCCGCGGAATACTGGGCGCGTCGCACGTTGCTGTCGGGTGTCAGCCCGCCGCCGGTAGCGCAGACTTTGACCCAGTCCACGCCCATGGTGACCACGGTGCGCACCGCTTTCAGCACCTCCTCCGTGCTGTCCGCGCTGATCCCCATGTAATGGAGGTGCCCCGCCGTCGTGGTGATGGGCAGACCGCAGGCCAGGATACGCGGTCCGTCGAGGCGGCCTTCGTCGATAGACCGCTTCAGGGTAAGGGTCACGCCGAACACGTCGGCGCAGTCGCGTACGGTAGTCACCCCGCCCCGCAAAACGCGCCTGGCGTTCCCGGCAGCTTCGACCACGGACTCCACGGCGCTCTTGTGTGCCAGGGAGGTGACGCAGTCGTCCTCCGCGTTCATGACAAGATGCACATGGGTGTCGATGAGGCCCGGAAGCAACGTGGCGTTACCGAAGTCGATGATTTCCGCGTCGCGGGGTACGGATAGGCTTTTGCGGGAGCCGACCGCCTGGATGCGGTTGCCGTCCAGCACGATCAACCCGTCCGGAATCGGTGCTTCGCCCAGTCCGTTGATGATCAATCCGCCCCGGATGGCCTTGAGCATGATACCTGCGCTCCGATATACCTGCTCCCGATGCCGCATTAAGGGGTTTCAAGGGAACGATGTTACTTCGAGGGAACGATGCTGCAAGTTTCGATGCTACGAAGCCTCGAGGCAACGAAGTCTCGTTGCTACGATGCGCTGGCGGCGGGTGCTTCTTCGAATGCGCCCATTCGGCTGTACTTCTCCAGCCGGATTTCCAGGCGTTCCTCGGCGGATTGCGCATCCGTCTCGCGCAAGGCCTTGAGGACCGAGTCCCTCACGTTCGCGATGGATGTTTCATGGTCGCGGTGGGCCCCTCCGAAGGGTTCGGGGACGATCTCGTCGATGACGCCGAACTGGAGCAGGTCGGTGGCGGAAAGCCGAAGGGCTTCGGCGCAATCGGCCTTGCGGGCCGCCGCCTTCTCCTGGTCCTTCCACAGGATGGTGGAACAGGGTTCGGGGCTGATGACCGAATACCAGGCGTTTTCCATCATGACAACGCGGTCGCCCACGCCGATGCCCAGCGCGCCTCCGCTGGCGCCCTCGCCGATGACCATGACGATGACGGGCACGCGAAGATTCCCCATCTCGTAGATGTTGCGGGCGATCGCTTCCGCCTGGCCCCGCTCCTCGGCGCCTGCACCGGGATAGGCCCCCGGGGTATCGACCAGGGACAGGACCGGCATGTCGAATTTCTCGGCCAGTTTCATGACGCGCAGGGCCTTGCGGTATCCCTCCGGACCCGCCATGCCGAAATTGCGCATCACGTTTTCCTTGGTGTTCCTGCCCTTCTGGTGTCCCACGACGGCGATGGACCGGCCATCGATTTTCGCCAGCCCCGCGACCATCGCCTTGTCGTCCCCAAAAGCCCGGTCCCCATGCAGCTCGACAAAATCCTCCATCATCCCCTCGATATAGTCGAGCGTATGGGGGCGGTTGGGGTGGCGGGCAATGAGCACGCGCTGCCAACGGGTCAGGTTGGCGTAGATCTTCTGCCGCTGCCGGGCCACTTCCGATTCCAGACGCTGGATCTCGTCGGCCAGGGCATCGAGGTGCTCGGTCACCGCATAGTTTTTCATTTCCTCTATGCGCTTCTCAAGTTCGTAAATCGGTTTTTCGAATTCGAGAATCGGTCCGTTCTCTTCCATGACATGCTCCAAGCGCCGTATCGACAGACTGCAACAGTCCGCTGCAAAAACAGCGTGCAACAATTGGCCGAAACCGATAAAGGCCAGTCTATAATAAAGAACAGCCACCGCTTCCTGTCAAGTACGCAGGCACACCCGCGGCGACCGGCAGAAAAGGCAGGCCTCGCGAATAGGCGACCTCTGCTGAAAGGGCAAACTCCTTGACATGCCGGTTCCCGTCTGTTAGTTGCCCGATGAGCCTGTCCCGATTCAAAATCACTGTGGTGTCATCCAGCGGCCCTGTCGTGTTGCGGCGAGGGAGGACGGCGGACATGCCCGAGTGCAGGCGTATCGGCGAAACCGAACTTGCACGGCCGTATGCCCTGACGCCGGACCATGTGCGGCAATACCGGGAGAACGGCCACGTCCATCTGCGCGGCATCTTGTCGAAGGCGCAGATCGCCGAATTGCGCGACGTACTGAAATCGGTTACCGCCGAACGCTTCGCCGGGACGATCCGGATGCGCGATCGTGCGGAGGACGACTTCTCCCGCGTATTCATGCAGACGTTCAACCTGCGGGAAGCGGACGAGGGCGCCGCGCGGTTCATCCAGTCGCCGCGATTCGGACAAATCGCGGCCGATCTCATGGGGGTCAACGCGGTCCGCATCTACTACGACAAGGCGATGTTCAAGGAACCCGAAAGCTGGATCACGCCGTGGCACCAGGACGGTCCGCACTGGCCGCTCGGATCGGACCACGTCCTGACCATGTGGATTCCGCTCGTGGATGCCACGATCGACATGGGGCCGCCGCGCTTCGCGAGCGGCACGCATCGGGATCGCGTACTGGGGCCCCGGGGAATCCACCGCGATTCGGAGTCTTTTTTTGTGGACTATATCAAGACGCACCGGATTCCGGTCGTCGAAGAGTCGGTCCGGGCCGGGGACGCGACCCTGCACAGCCACTGGGTCGTGCACGGTGCGCGGGCCAACACTTCCGGCCGCGTTCGGGAGGCGCTCGGCATCACGTTCTACGAGGATGGCATACCCATCGACGACGCTGCATGCAGCGAGGCAAACCGGCCGGTCATCGATGCCAACCTCGGCAACAGGCTGCCGGGCGAGCGGGCGGATCATCCCCGGAACCCGGTCACCTTCTCGAGGCCGTGAATGAGGGGGAAATTCGGAGAGGACCGGCAGCCCTTGACGCGACCAGAAGCACTGATCGAAAAGTTGCGAAACCAGCCCGCCAAGTTGCTGAAGCCCGCGCCGGACGCCCTTACCGCCTCCGTCGCGGTGCCGATGCGCCAATGCGGTACCGGCAGGAGCGGCAGCACCGGTGGCACCACTGAAAGCCTGGAGTTGCTCTACCTCGTCCGGGCCCGACGCGAGGGCGATCCCTGGTCCGGCCACATCAGTTTCCCCGGCGGAAGAATCGACGCGATCGATGAAGGTCCGCGGGAAACGGCCATTCGGGAAACGCGAGAAGAAACAGCCCTCGACCTGACCGAGGCGGAATATGTCGGCCGGCTCGACGACCAGACAACCCACCTAAGCAGGGCGCATGTTGCCGCTTTCATATTCTACCTGAAGCCTGGACATGGCAGCGAACCGCATCCCAATCACGAGATCCAGCGTGCGTTCTGGGTTCCTGTGGCGGAGCTGATGAATACGGAACGGTACGTTGAGACCGTCGTTGCGGGAAAATGGGGCGAACGGACGGTGCCGGGCATCGACCTGCTGGGCGACAATGGCCCCGTGCTATGGGGACTCACATACCGTTTCACCGCCCAGATCCTGGCCTGTTGGGGGCGAAAGCTGCCTGGCGGGGCGGAAGAGCAGATACGCCGATGATTTAAGGAACCTGGCGAAAGCATCTCGTGAAGTGAACGGGAAACTAACCGGGAAAGAACGCCAGTTTCACTACGCCAGCCAGAACGACCCCAACCAGAATGACAATAGTACCGACTCCCCATTTTAAGATTTCTATTTCCCCCTTTAAGCCCTTTAATTCCCCCCTTAGACTCTTTGTTTCCGCCTTCAAATCTTCCACTTCATACTTTAGAACCTCTATCGCACCGCGTAAGCTCTTCGTCTCCTCTTTTAGATCCTCTATTGCCCTGCGTAAGCTCTTTGTCTCCCCGCGTAGGCTTGTTTCCCCTTTCGAACCCTCCAGTGATCCTTCTATCTTGGTCAATCGCTCTCTGATACTACCATTTTTGCTGTAGTACATATCTTCGAGAAGCCGGGCGACGTCTTCTCTGAATCTCTCGTCAAATTGAGTAGCAGTTTCAAGACTACCCTTGCCGATCATACTTGCGGATCCAATCTTTAAGGCTTGTGGGACCATATCCAGCTATATGAAAAACGGGTATAACGGCAGCTTCGATCTTTTCGTCCAATAATGCGAGCTCTTCTGACAATTCCGACGCCGAACCATCGTACGCGACGAAATAAGTATACTTGTAATTGTCTTGATATAGCTTAACCATCTCGACACTTTTCTCACTCAGCCGTTTTGATATTTCTGCAGCGCCTTCATCATCTTGTTTTAGCGGAATGACAACATGAACGACCATGACAACACCCTTTCCAGCGTATGATCTTAAGCTGAATCATCATCGTATCGACAAAGGCCCCGACCCATGAAACTGTCCCTGTCCGTCCGCGTTGCCGAGTCCGTGCAGAACAAGGAAGAAGCCAACCGATCCATGGAGCACCTGGCGAACCTCGCCCGGGATATTGGATACGCCGCCGTGTGCATGCGGGCTTCCCAGGCCGGCATCAAGACCCCGCTGGAGCAGATCACACGGGTGCGAAGAATCCTCGACGACCGGGATCTGCCCGTTTCCATGGTCACGGGGGACATCCCCATACCCGCGAACGACGAACACGCCCCGGACGCCCTGCGGAATATCACGCCCTACCTGGACCTGACCGCATTGCTGGGCGCGGACCTGATCCGGATCGGCATGAAAACAGAGGACGATATTGCCTGGGCGCAGCGGGCCGCGGACGAGGCGGCGGAACGGAACATCCGGCTCGCCCACCAGTCCCATACGCGCAGCCTGTTCGAAACGGTGGAGGAGTCCGAGTCGGTGCTTCGGCGCGTGGGACGTTCGAATTTCGGCATCATCTACGAACCGGCGAACCTGGATCTGTGCGGTCAGGACTACGGACCGGATACCCTCCGGCGCTTCGCGCCCTGGATGTTCAACGTCTATCTGCAGAATCACCGACTGAACCCGAATGGTTCCATGACCCTGAACACCTGGGTGCGCGGGCCCGCGCCCCACGACCCCGTTCCGCTCCAGGAAACGGGCGGGATCGATTTTCCGCTCATCATGGAGACGCTCGACACGCTTGAATACGACGGATATGTCACGGTGCACCAGGCCTTCGCCGAGTTGATGGAGCCGGAAGACGCCGCCCGCCAGAGCTACGACTACCTGACGTCGATCGCGGATTTCGGGTGAACGGCCACTGCGCGATACCACCTCGGTTGCGTCTCTTCTTGCGCTGTACGCCTGACTGCAACGAACCGTCGTCCCCTCGGCGCGCTTCCTCGGCAGACAGGCTACTTTTTTATAAAGTCGATTTCTTCTGCGAGATTCTCGACCGGTAATTGACTAAACCACATATAGCAGTATGCAACCAATCGGAGTAGCGCGGCAGTATCAGGGCTGGTCTGCGCGACTCCTGTTCAATTGGGAGGTTCTAGATGTCTGTACCGAGGGGCCGTATCTGTTCGGTTTTTCCTGACAGAGAGACCGAGGTGGGAAGTTACTCCGCGCTACCGAGGAGAGGTTACATTCGTTGCGAGGTGATATAATGGCTGCACTAAAATCAGAATCAACAAGCGATCCCGAAGAAGTGGGCGGGAGCACTCGTAATGGTAGTTGGAAGCTCCTTATAGAATTTCGACTTGATCAACTGGAAAAGAGATTGGACAGCCTGGAAGAGAAAGTAAACGGCATATCGGAAACCGTCGATGACCTTAAAGTAAAAGTCGCCAGAATCCAGGAGACCTTGAAGCATATGCCGACAAAAGCCTACATTTTGACTACAATCATCTCGGTAACGGCGATTTTTTCCAGTGGGATTGTCGCCATCATTCTAGCGTTGTTCGGTTTTTATTCCACTGAATAACCGGTTATCCCAATCAGTGGGGAAGGGACCGAAAGGGGTCGAAGGAAAAGACTTTCTGTTCGCCAGCCCCAAACGATCGCCCCAACCCCCTAAATCAGATACACCAGCACGTAGAGCAGGGGCCAGATGAGGACGACGAAGAGCCAGAACATGTAGCCGAGCACCACGCCGGTATGTTTTTCGGCGGTATAGACGCCGGAGGTGGACCGCACCCAGAGGTAGAGCAGGACGACGACCGTCGCAAGCACGTGGAGGGCGTGCAGGCCGATGATCGAATAGAACATGGCGCCGTACAGGCTCGAGGTCATGCTCAAGCCGAACCGGATCAGCCGGATCCATTCGAACCCCTGGACCGTGAGGAAGACGACCCCCAGCACGCAGGTAATCATCAGCCAGCGGGTCAGTTGCGTGGTCAGATTTCGCTTCACCGCCCGGTAGGCGCGATGCATGGTGTAGCCGCTGACGAGGAGAAAAACGGTGTTTATGCCGGTGATGCCGAGGGGCAGGCGGGGCTGGTCCGGCGGAGGCCATTCCGTCATGAGGCCCGATCGCAGCCAGAACAGAATGAACAGCAGCGTGAGAAAGAAAACGAATTCGCTGGCGATGAACAGGTACATGCCCAGAATCTCCAGGGGCATGCCCGTCTGCTTATCGTCATCGGCCGTGTGCGCCTGCGACAGGCCGCGCTTCCGGGTCATGTTCGATCCTTACTGGCGCTAGCGGAAACCGACGTCATCGCAACTGCACCAAGCACGCTATCCTCAGGTTGTCGCATCAAGCACCACCCCGCAGACGATCCCATTCCCGTATGTAGTCGGCCAGATGCCCGTTCCGCGGTGATTTCGCCTTCTCTTGCAGCATGGCGCGGACCAGGTCCTGTTCCTCCCGGTACTGCGCGTCGCTGAAGAAACCGGCGAAATGGGCGATGCGCAGCCAGACGAGGTAGGTCGTCACGGCGTCGTGCTGGTTGTATTCCGCGATCTTCCGGATATCGCCGTCCAGCCAGGCCTCGGCGACCTGATCGCCGTCGAACCCGCCCATCTTCCCGGGTATGCCCGAAAGCACCGCCAACTCCTTCAGGGACGGATTGGCCTTGCCCCAGCCTCCACCTGCCGTAGCCGACATGAGGTCCACGTTCCATTCGCTCGCGCGAGA
The DNA here is from genome assembly GCA_965200485.1 of bacterium. GTDB lineage: Bacteria > JAAXHH01 > JAAXHH01 > JAAXHH01 > JAAXHH01 > JAAXHH01. The sequence goes on along the minus strand of CBDAUD010000002.1, from coordinate 23,934 downwards.
AAAATAGTCGTACCCTTCCCAGGGCTTGTCGGGCCGTTTGCAGAATTCCGGCGCGGCGATGCCCTTGACAATGCCCCGCTGAACGATGAGCGGAAGGTCCGATCCCGTGGAGTTGAAGCCGACGAGCTGGGGCACGCGGCGGCCCACGCTTTGCAGGAACCGGGAAAGGATCACCGGTTCCCTGCAATCCTCGGGGTTGTCGGGATCCCGGGGCTGTACGCGCAGATCAAGCGACACGTTTCCCTGGGAATCCGCGTTTCGGGTCACCATGGCGATGGAAACCAGGCGGGACATAGTGTACTTGAGCATGGGCCTCGGCGCCTCTACGGTGGCGCCGTTCACCCGCCACATCTCCCGGACGACTTCCCGGTCGGACAGGTCGGCCGGCAGGTCGTACAGCAGGCGGCCCGCATCGGGGTCCGGGACCCATTCCGCGTCGAAGGCCCACACATCGGGCATTACGCTTTTGAACATGGCGTGATCTCTTTGTCTCGGTTGTGCCTAGAGCTGCCTTGCCCGCTCGTCGTACGGGTCGATGAGGAAGGTACGGGACATCCCGGATTTAGTCAAGCGGCCAACGGCCGGAGCCCGCCGGCATGGGGTTCCAGAGGGGACCTCGGCGGACTGAAAACGACAGAAAAAGGGGCGGTTTTCGCGCCTCCATTCGGGCCGATTTTTTTTACTCCTTATATATAGTATTATCGTAAGTAAAAACGGGAGAACACGATGCATTATCTCATTATTGCGATGTTGGCTTTCGCAGTATCAATGATGGGATGCGAAGGCAAGACGGGCCCGGCGGGTCCCACCGGTCAGACCGGCGCCGTAGGGGCCGCTGGTCCTCAGGGCGTGGCGGGTCCGGCGGGCCAGACCGGTGCCACGGGTCCGAAGGGCGACCAAGGCGATCCGGGACCCAAGGGCGACCAGGGCGATCCGGGACCCAAGGGCGACCAGGGCGATCCGGGACCCAAGGGCGACCAGGGCGATCCGGGACCCAAGGGCGACCAGGGCGAGAAGGGCGAGACCGGTGAACGGGGTCCTCAAGGTCTACAAGGCGAGAAGGGCGAGACCGGTGAACGGGGTCCCGAAGGTCCTCAAGGTCCTCAAGGTCCTCCAGGTGGCTCGTTGGCATCCATCAGTGCTATCACGGTAAAGCTGGGTGATGATGGGTCTGTAGATTTCACAGCCCAAGAAAACTTCAGCAAAAAAAATGGGAGCCTACTTAACAAAGTAGCGCTACTCAAGGACGCTTCCACGAGGCTCGACGACACGATCAAGAGTGCGGACGGTGCGGCCGTGGTGGGGGCACAAATCGTGTGGTTGTCTGATAATGATGGAATCGCTGACGTGGTCAACGGTGAGCTTATCGGCGTAGATGAAGGCAAAGCCACCATAACCGGAACCGTCGTTGATCGAGGTATTAAGGTAGAGTTATTGGTCACCGTGCACGAAGAGATCGAGTCTGTCGTGATAGACGGAAGTCCTAGCGGTAAGTATGGAGTAGGTAGCATGGCCTCCCTGACGGCCACGGTCACAAGCTCGAATGGAGACGACATAGAAGGTATCCGTGTCGGCTTTGGCATCACTTGGAGCAGCGATAATACGGATGTTGCAACCGTCGACCCGATGGAAGGTTCTGAGACTACGGTTGAGATAAAAGCCGAAGGCACTGCTGAGATTACAGCTATGGCCGGTGGCGAGAGCGACTCGCGCACGTTCACGGGAACCGACGTAACCGACGCGATCCTCGACGGGACCACGCGTATCAGTGTTCTGAGCACCTCCGTCCTGGAAGCAACGCTTATGGCCGATTCTTCGGCTTACACGGGAGATTCCCCTAAAATCTACGTATTGCTAGAGGTGTATACCATAAAAGAAGGCGAAGGCAAATGGGAAATTGCAACAGGCCCGGATAAAGATGAAGAACGCTTTAACGTCAACTTCGAGAGTCTAAACCCCGAAGTAGTTGCGACAGTGCGTCCGAACAAAGCGGAAGTGGAAACGGATCCCAATGGCATCGCGAGATTCGTAGTACATGCGGACAAAAATTATGAAGATCCTGAAGCAGACGATACTGCTAGAATGAATCGCTGGGCTTATGCTGTCAAGGAGGGTACGGCCAACATTAAGATAGATGCGAAAAAAGCACAATCGTCTGTTAATGTAACCGTTACGATCAACAAAGAAGCGCCTTAAGGTTCCTTCCGGGATAAACCGGGCCCGTAAGCCAGGGTGCTGACAGAGTCCTGCGAAAAAGGTGAGTGGTTTTGTCTGGCAACGAGGACACAGCCACTCATCGCCCGAAGTTCCGGGTGACTCCCGGTATTGTCCTAACGGGGTATGGTGGCAAGATGGTGGAGTGCAACCCCCGTTCCTGCATGTGCTCTAGTCACCTCGGAACGTCTTCCCGTTCGCCCGGAGTAGGAGCCCTGGTCACTGAAAAGAGCGTTCGGTCCCATGAAGCGAAAAGACCCGTAGCCGTAGCCGGTGACGGGTCTTTTCGGTATCTGAACAAGCAGTTGCAACATTTCCCTCGTCACGGCAACCACACCGCCGGACAATCCCCTTTTCACTTTTGAGGAGTCGCCATGAGGAAAATCGTATTTCTGATGATCGCCGCGTTCGCCTGCCACGACGCCCACGCGCAGCTGGACCTCCACCTTGGCGTGTCGGGCAGCAGGTCCTACTCCTGCCTTGCCGATCTCACGGATTCGGACGTCGGCTTCGGAGGCGGGCTGGAGGTGGCGGCCGACCTGAACGACCGGTTCCAGTTCGTAGGCAGCCTCGCGCTCGACCGCCACGGCACAGACGCCACCTCGCTTCCGGTTATGGCGGGCCTGCGGGTGTCCACCACCTCGGACGACGACATGTTCTGCTTCGTGCAGGCGGCGGGCGGCAGCGCCTACAGGATCGTGGAGAGCGCGGACAACGAGAGCGCCTGGGTGGTGAACGCGGGCGTCGGTACGGTCTTCAAACGGCTGGGCGCGGTGGTGGAGTACAACGTCTCGAGGGACAAGTGGAGCTGGCTTACCGTGCGGACCTTCCTGAGGGTGCCCCTGAGGTTCTGACGGGCAGGGACTAGTTCTGCTGAAGTAAAGATTTCCTATGCAGGGGCGGAAATCAAATACAACAGTTGCGGATCGCTTCGGTTGATCTTTCGACCATTGGAGGTTTTTCAAAGGCTCTGCCAGGTGGAACAGCCAACAATCGCTTTCATGTCTTACATGCCATAGGAACCGTCGAATGCGGTTAGCTGGACTCCCACGTTGACGTCCGGTGAGGATGTCGGATGTGCGCCTTGGTCAAGCCTGCTTGATTCTTCCCTGATCTCATCGTCGGTTGCAGGAGGCAAAACAAATCGGAGGGCTTCGATCAGTCCCTTGATCTGCCATGGAAGCATGAACCTCGTTCCCTCTGCGTCGCTCCCGGCAGGCCGGTTCGGGTGTTGGATAAACGATGGGTTGTACGACGTACTTATCCGGGTCCCGTCGTATTCCCCTCGGCCACATCCGTGCCTCAATCCCGTGTGTCCGTTGTTCGTCGTCTCCCCTTGCAATATTCGATAGTCTGGTTTCCATAAAGCATACCTGAAAATCGACCGTTGGTGCCACTCCGATTGACACGAGCCCTACCAAGGCCGCCGTATGTTCCAACCTACGCCGCTGACAGCTGGCCGACAGTCCAGTATGCTCCGGGTAACCAAGCCTGAATTCTCGGCCGGTGCTCCGCTACGAAGTACCCTGCACTTCAGAACCCCAAAGGCACTCTCAGAAAAGTCCTCACGGTAAGCCAGCTCCACTTGTCCCTCGAGACGTTGTACTCCACCACCGCGCCGAGTCGCCTGAAGACCGTGCCGACGCCCGCGTTCACCACCCAGGCGCTCTCGTTGTCCGAACCTTCCACGATCCGGTAGGCGCTGCCGCCCGCCGCCTGCACGAAGCAGAACATGTCGTCGTCCGAAGTGGTGGACACCCGCAGGCCAGCCATGACCGGAAGCGAGGTGGCGTCGGCGCCGTGGCGGTCGAGCGCGAGGCTGCCGACGAACTGGAACCGGTCGTTCAGGTCGGCCGCCACCTCCAGCCCGCCGCCGAAGCCGATGCCGGAGTCCGTAAGGTCGGCAAGGCACGAATAGGAACGGCTGCCTGACACGCCGAGGTGGAGGTCCAGCTGCGCGTGGGCGTCATGGCAGGCGAATGTAGCGATCATCAGAAACACGATCCTTCTCATGGGGACTCCTCAGGGTGAAATCATTACTCCGGGTGAACTGGGTCTGCGATAGTGCGACTCCTCAAGATGAAATTCTGTAAGCATTGCCAAAATACGAAAAAGACCCGTCATCCGCTACGGGTCTTTTTCACTTCAGTGGCCCGAACACTCTTCTCGGTTACCATGACTCCTGATCCTGGCAAAAGGGAAGACGTTCCAGACTGACTGGAGCACATTGCCGGGACGCGATTTCCAATAAAGCTTTTGCCATCAAGTCCCGCCAAGAATAATGCCGGAAGTGACCGGACCCGGGTCGACGAGTGGCTGCATCCTCTTTGAAGACACAACCGCTCGTCTGTTCCGACTACAGGATTCTGTCAGTATCCTGGCTTAACGGACCCGGACTATCCAGAAGGAACTTACTGTGTTGGTGGTGCTAAACGGGTGATCACAAGAGTTACAGTTGGGCCGTCCTCCACCGCCACACCCGCACCACTGATTTGTACGTCAATAAACGTTGTCATTCCCTGAGGCACACCAGCCTTGACCAGATAACCTCGGTTGTAGTCCTCTTCGGTTATGTCGGCCATGTCGGCCTCCGCCACTGCGTCAATATAGAATGTGGCTACACCCCTCTTATTCGTCGGGATCCTAGCCTTATTCGCCGCCGGGTCGATATCCAAAAAGCTATCTCGATAAGTTTTCAAAGATGCAGGTTTCAAAGATACGAAATCGACGGGATCGGCGAATCCTGAATTAATCACGGGCACCCATCCCGCATCTTTATCCGCTGTGGCCTCTTTGTATACTTCCAGCAAAATTTGGATTACCGGCCTGTCCACCGGCATCCCTTTCGCATCCTCGAAAGCGTTGCCGGTGGCATTTAGCGTTGTTGCTAAATTGGAGCTGCTGAGAACAGTTATGCGGCGATCTCCGTCAAGGACTGGAAGTTCATCGCGTACAGCTGTTCCCCTGAACGTGAGCGGTATTGGGCTCGTTTTGCCACCGGCCATGGCAGTTATCTTCGCAGTGCCTTCACCTTTTATCGTTACCGTAGTCGCAAGACCATTACCAACTGTTGCTGCGGCTGGATTGTCAGTCATCCAGGTGACGTCTATCCCGCCGGTGATTTGATTACCTGCTTTATCCTTAACTGTCGCCTCCACGTCGATCGTACTACCTGCCGCAAACGTACGGTCAATATCTCTGCCACCAACTACTGCTATTGTAATTGTTTCGACCGCACTGAATACTTCGACCATGTATTTGACTGCAATTCCACGACCCTCGGCGGTTGCCAATATCGTGGCCGTTCCCGCGCGTTTAGCCGTGACCATTCCGTCATCGGATACTTCTGCGTAGAAGGGAGCGTTGGACGACCAGGTGAAATCCACGGGCACGGGCAAGGTGTCCTGACTAGCGGCCGTAGCAACGAGCGTCGTCATATCTCCTACGAGCAAGTCGACGCTACCCATCCCGCCGAAACCGGGAGCCGTGTACGTCGTCTTGTTGTTTGTCTCGTCACCATCCCGGACTATCTTGATCGTATGAATGGCTGCCAGCGTGCCGTCGGGAATGTCGCCGATGCCCTCGCCAGTATCGCCCTTGTCACCCTTGGGGCCTGCCGGACCCGCGGGACCTTCGGGACCTGCCGGACCCTGCGGACCTTCGGGACCCGCCGGACCGGTAGCACCCATATCGCCCTTGGGGCCTGCCGGACCCGTTTCACCGATCGGACCCGCAGGACCCGTGGCGCCCGTCTGGCCTGCCGGACCCGCCGGACCCTGCGGACCAGCCGCGCCCGTCTGGCCGCTCGGACCCGCAGGACCCGTCTTGCCTTCGCATCCCATCATTGATACGGCGAAAGCCAACATCGCAATAATGAGGTAATGCATCGTGTTCTCCCGTTTTTACTTACGATAATACTATATATACGGACCAAGCGTTTCGGGAGACGTTCGGAGAGCATTTCGTGCGGTGTAAACTACTGAAAAAAAGTTAGTTATGGCATTTAAGATCGACGAAACGGGATGATTCGGCAGGGAGTGGACGTGCTGCAGGAAACGGTCGATTTTCGGGCTTCAGGCGTCTTGCGTGGTATGGGAACTTCGGGAAGAACAACGGGTTGGTTTCAAGGATGCAGGGGTTGCAGAAAGGCTCTGCGAGGTTGGCCGAGGAGGACTTATCTGGGGAATCTGCCCGGAAAACCGGTGCGGCGGTCGTCCGGGACCGGGCGCTTCGATATGGAATCCCTCATCCGACGACCAGCGCTTCGGTCATGCCGTTCCGCAACTGCTCGGTCGAACCGAGATGGTAGAAATGCGAAAAGGTCCTGATCTCGTAGTCTACGAACGCCCGGTGCAGACGCTCGTTCTTCCGGTACTTGTTTTCGGACCACATGGAGTAGAGAAACGGGCAGTCCAGCGCCTTCAGCTTCTCCTCCAGCGCGACGGCGTCCTCGTTGGTCCATCCATTGTAGTAGTCGGTGGAGCGTCCCGCATAGGGCGGATCGCAGTACGCGAAATCGCCGGAACGCGCCTCGCCCAGGACGTCGGTCCAGTCGGCGCAGACGAAATCCCACCGCCTGTCGGCCATGAGCATCGAGGCCCGCCCAATCTGATTGCAGATCTTCGTAATGTAGGCGGGGCGGAACCGTTCCGGCTTCCGGCAGAAGGGCGTATTGAACAGGCCACGTTTGTTGAAGCGGACCAGACCGTTGAAGCATGCGCGGTTCAGAAACAGGAAGTCGTGCGGATCGTGCCCCTCGTTGAACCGGTCGCGGATGCGGTAGTAGTGCGCCTGGCCGTCGCGCGACAGCGCCGCGCCCTCCCGTTCGAGAAGCGCCCGCGCCGAAGCGGCGGTCAGCGTCCCGTTCCGCATGGCCTGGTAGAAGGCGACCAGGTGGGGGTTGCCGTCCCCCAGCAGGGCGCGCTGCGGCAGGATGTTGAAGGGAACGACGGCGGATCCGACGAAAGGTTCGATCCAGCGACCGGCACCATCCTAGACGATACTGCCGCGAATGAAGGGAACCGCTTTCGTCTTTATGCCCTGGATCTTCAGGGGCGGCACGTTCACGGTTTTCATACCGGCGGATCCCCGGGCCCGCATCTTGATCGCAAGGGTGGAAAATCGTATGCGCGGAACCACGGTCGGGGTCGTAGCGACCGTCAACCGCAATCAGGCGATGGCGAAGAAACTCCGGCCAGCGTTCATCGGCCCTTGCTGTTTACATAACTTGAAAACGGGCAGTATTCAAGGGGCTTTTGCCCACTTTCCGTATCGCATCGACCGGTCAATAACAGAACTTCGAATTACGAGAACATATTCTGTTCGAGAAAACGGTCGGTTTCCACACTAAAGCATACAGGTACCGAAAACAGTGCTTCGATGGTCCCGTAGTGCGGGAACTCTGCGACGAGAACGAGGGTTTCTTCGGGATCGGAACACTGCGCAAAGGCGCATAGACCGGGAAGATCAGGGGACCGACTATCATGGTATGTGCGGTAGTGGTGTTTGATCAATCCGACGAAATGAAGGATCAAGTCGTATAACGCATTACCCGGCGATCATACATCGTTCACGATCCCGTTTTTTCGTTCAGTACAACGGATTGTCGGTAAAATTGGCGGAGGAAATCGGGCTTGATGACGAAACGGAAGGGGTTGGGGTGATATGCCCTGTCAACAACCTTTCCGGTTTTGGCCCCTCCGAACTTCGGGATTGGATCAGGGTGAAACAGCATGTCTGAACGTCCCGACGGGAACGGACCGGCCAAGTCCCATACCCGACAACAACGCGCACCGGATGGCTGCGACAAGCGGTTGATGTCGCAACTCGACAACATATCTGAGAGAATGGCGTCGATGGAGACCGGGATCAGGCGCCTGGCCACGAAGGACGACATATCGAAAACCAGGTTTTGGGTGGTTTGCGGCGGGCTTGGCGGCGCGCTGACCGTTGCCTCGCTGATCTTCATCATACTGCGATACGTCCTGATTCCCGACTCACCCGCCGGGAACCGTCGCTCGCGTATGTAGTACCCGTATATGGCGTCACAGGCCTTGCGAACCGTAAACTTCGGACGGCAAACGCACTCGCGAAACCGGTGCGTTTTGTTTTTTCGACGTTGGATTGTACGCTGAAAGACGAAATGCGTGGCAGTACTTAGAAGCGGTTCTTTTAATGCAGGCTTGGCCGGTCTTTCCTTTCGACTACCTTCCGGTTCCCATCCGCGTCACATGTCTTTCAATTCACGGTAGTCGTTGCTGCGCTTGAGGCACTCGATCAGCGTTCCCACGTACAGACCATCCTCGAAGGTGAGCTTGTATACCACTCTGTTTTCATCGAGTTTTATTCTGAACTCCGAATCCCTGTTTCTCAACTTCACCGGTCTGAACGTCTCCCGCGGACGCCCCTCGGCGAACTCCCTGATCATGGTTTCCAGCAAGCTCCTCGATCTCCCGGTCTTGAAGACCTTGGCCATCCGACGTTTGAATTTCGCAGTCATCCTGAATACGTCGGGGAGCGGGAATGGACAGTTCACTCACTCTCCATTCAGCACTTTCCTGAAACCTTCCACATCCTTGAATGTGCCGCCGACCACCGGAGACAGGAGCCGGTCGCGTTCACTGACGCGCCGTCTTGTCTCCTGAATTCTATCGACCGTCTTCCATACATCGGCCTTGAACGCCCGCTGCGCCTTGTCCGATTCCGTCGGAGGACGGAGCGATTTGATCATCAGGACCAGGGAGTGCTCCATCTCCTCGAGCGCGTCGTACATCGCATCGTCCGGATCGGCCTCCCGGTCAGGCGGCGTCCTTTCGATTTTCCGATCGAACTTGTACAGGAGAAAATCGGCCACATCGAGCAGCAGACGGGGTGAAGTCGCGTCTGCCGCATCCCCGGAGGGAACGGCACGCGTTTCATCCCGGGATTCGCGCAGATCCCTGTCCACTTCGGCAACCAGCGGTCCGACGAACGCCAAAAGGCCGTTGCGGGTCGTCATGTCGTGATACGGCATTGAACGCGGCGCGTACCAGAGGGTTCTGAAAGATTTCAACCGATCAAGGAAGGCCATGGGAACGCTCCGAACAAAGAGAATGCGTGATGCTATATGCCTGCAAGATATGGTTAGCTGCCGGTATTGTCATCCACTATCTCCAAACCGGATCGCTACCGTCGAAACTGGCAGGTTCGGGTTGCTTGTCGCCTGGCATGGCGCGACTGGCCGGTTGCTTCAGAACAGCGTGCTCTGCACCGGAGGTTCGGGGGCGTCGGGGGGTTCGAGGATATCCGGGGTGTCGTTGGACACCCGGTTGACCCGGTCGCCTACGGGGCGGACCGCATAGGGACCTTCATGGGGCGTCCGGACGATCTCCCGAAGGGCGTCCACGGGCGTGTCCGGGTCGAGCCAGTCCGCGAAATCGTCGGGATCGACCACCGCGGGCTGCCGGTGGTGTATTTCGGACAGTGCGGGAGCGGCGACAGTTGTTATGATCGTGAACGTCTCAAGACGCCGGCCGTTCCCGCTCCACGGCTCCCACAGCGCGGCGAAGGAAACCGGGGCGCCGTTTTCGAGCGCGAGAAAGAAGGGTTGCCGACCGGCGGCCGGACCGCCGCCGCGCCATTCGAACCAGCCGTTGGCCGGGACGAGGCACCGGCGCGACCGGAACGCGGAGCGGAAGGCGGGTTTGCCGTGAACGGTTTCGGACCGGGCGTTGACGAGCCGCGCGCCTATCCTGGTGTCCCTGGCCCAGCCCGGCACCAGCCCCCAGCGAAGCTGCGCCAGGGATCTCGTTCCATACGCATCCAGGCGGCACAGGACGAACTCCCGGGTCGGAGCCCCGTTGTACCGCGGCTGCAAATCGAGATGCGGTATCGTACCGGGCAGACCGTACAAGGCCCGCAGCTCCTCCCTCAGTACGTGCTGGAACAGGCGGCCGCACATGATGGAAGTCCCCGGAAGAAAAAAACATTCGAGAAAACCGACAGTTCCTACACTAAAGCAAACAGGGATCGAATACAATCGATATTGGAGGTTCGGGAAAATGTGCAACAGGGCAACGCCATCCGAATCCGCCCGGGAGGCCGATCGCGTCATGCTGGAGGCAGCCAGGGAGTTCAGGGATCTGGTGCGCGAAGTAAGAAGAGACTACGAGAATGCAAAGGCTTCGCGGACGGACCGGGAGCCGGACGACAACAAGAAGCAGTAGAAGGATTAGCGAGCAACCTGCTCGAAACCCGACCGGGACCATATCGTGGAAATAGCGGATTGCGCAAGGCGATGTCATGAACGGCAACCTCGTTGGGCAACCGGACGCCGGACGATGGCGCGTACTTGAGGCGGAGAAGGGTGGAACATGGTCAACGTACTGGATGTTGCCGCCTATGTTCTGAAGTTGCAGGGCGGCATGACCACCTGGAAACTGCAGAAGCTGGTCTACTATTGCCAGGCCTGGTCGATCGTGTGGGATGACGACCAGATATTCCCGGAGGAGATACGGGCCTGGGCCAACGGTCCCGTAGTTCGGGAACTCTACGACGAGCACAAGGGCCAATTCAGGATCGGAACGCTGCGCAAGGGCGATCCGGACAAGCTGTCTGCCCTTCAGCGGGAAACGGTCGAGATCGTAGTGGACTACTACGGCAGGAAGTCCGGACAGTGGCTGAGCGATCTCACCCATATGGAGAATCCGTGGAAGGAAGCCCGCAGGGGTATTTCCGATCAGATCAGAGGGGATCGGATCATATCGAAGGAAAGCCTGGGGGAGTACTACGGGAGCCTCGAGTAGTGGCAAGAAGTCGAATTGATTTGGTACGACCGGTTTCATATCGTGTGAACCGGAAAGCTCCAAAGCCTGAAACCCTTTCGCAGTCCGATTCGAAGTATAATCCCCATAGCCAACCTTCGATGTAGTTCCCAGTTCTTTCAGTAGTGTTCAAAAGCCCCGTTCCTCGTTCGGTCCCGCATATAGCCCGTTTTTGCAACGCGCCCATTCCCCGAAGAATCATCCTGTTTCGTCGAGTCAAAAGTCCATAACTAAATTGTTTACAGTAGTTTATAAAGATTAAAATGCACGCCTAACGTCTCCCGAAACGCTTGGTCCTTATATATAGTATTATCGTAAGTAAAAACGGGAGAACACGATGCATTACCTCATTATTGCGATGTTGGCTTTCGCCGTATCAATGATGGGATGCGAGGGCAAGACGGGTCCGGCGGGTCCCACCGGTCAGACCGGCGCCGTAGGGGCCGCTGGTCCTCAGGGCGTGGCGGGTCCGGCGGGCCAGACCGGTGCCACGGGTCCGAAGGGCGACCAGGGCGATCCGGGACCCAAGGGCGACCAGGGCGATCCGGGACCCAAGGGCGACCAGGGCGATCCGGGACCCAAGGGCGACCAGGGCGATCCGGGACCCAAGGGCGATCCGGGTGAACGAGGTCCGATCGGAGAAACTGGTCCTCCGGGTGCCGACGGTGCGCCGGGCAAGGACGGTGCCGACGGTGCTCCAGGTCAAGACGGTAAAGACGGTGCCGACGGTGCGCCGGGCAAGGACGGTGCCGACGGTCAAGACGGTGCCGATGGTGCGCCGGGTGGCACGCTGGCAGCCATAAATGCGATCAGCATCGTCCGGGATGGCGACGGCGACGTCAAAAAGAGGACGACGTGGTACAACGCACCCGGTTTCACCGGATCGGGTAGCTTCACGCTGCTCGCTGGAGACGACACGGAGCTCGTCGCCAAGGCCATCACTCAGGATTCCACCGTCGTGCCCGTGGATTTCATCTGGGAATCCGAGGCTTCCGGCGTCGCTTCCGTGGAAGACGGTGTGATTACGGGTAAAAACCGCGGAGAAACCACCATCACGGCTACCGCCGACCAACGTGGAATCACAATTCGATACGAGATCGAAGTAATCAGCGCTGTCGAAACAATCACGATAGCCCCTTCTGGAGTTGACAATAGTACGTATGCGGTAGGTAGTAATATCGACGTGATGGCGACCGTTATGGATAAAGCCGGTAACGAAATCACCGGCGGGATAGACGTCAACTGGACGACTACCAATCCAGACGTAGCAACAGTTGGCAGTGGTTTTGCGACTACGGTAACGATACGAGGAGGAGGTACTGCCACGATAAAAGCCAAGGTCGGTGACAAAGAGAGCAAAAATTCGCTCACGGTCACGGGTACGCCTTTCGGCGAAGGAGCCTTGCCGGGAGATCGCCGCATGAGTATTCTTGCCCGCTCCACTCTCTCGACAACGCTAAACGCCGACGGCAATGCGTTCGAGGATGCGGACAAGAACGCACTGGATCAACCGTTCATATACGTTTTGTATGAAGAGTTCGCCCCTGCTACCACCACCGATGAAGGACTCGCAGTCCCCGCCGGATGGAAACCAAAAGATGGCGTAAAAATCACATTCACCAGCTTGAAGCCTATGGTTGTGAAGACTCATAACGAGATGGCGGTATTTACGACGGGTGGACTTCTCGCAGATGGCGTAGTCAGAATGCCAATTTACGCAACAAAGCAAACGGACTCCGATGTAGCAGCTCGTTCAGCTTATGTTGTAAAAGATGGTGTGGCACAGGGCGAGACGGAAACGGCTGAGATAGTAGTTTCTGCTCCTGGGGTCGATTCTGTGACTGTCCCCTTTACTATCACACGTTTGAAGCCACCAGCATCACAGTAAGTTCCTACGGGAAAACCTGGTCCGCAAAGTCCTGGGACCGAATCCTGTTGTAGTAAACGGAACAGATGAGTGGCTGTGTCCGGCAACGAGGATGCAGCCGCTCGTCGACATGGATTGCGGGTGACTCCCGGAGTTTGTTATCCACGGCGGGATGTGATGGCAAGCGATATTGTCGAAATCGTGTCCGGCGATGTGCTCCAGTCATCCCTGAATGTCTTCCCGGTCGCGCGGAAAGTAGTTGTGGAAACCGAGAAGCGCAGTCCGCCCCGAGAAACGAAAAGACCCGTAGCAGTTAGCGGGTCTTTTCCGTATCCTGGTGTGGACCGCAGCATCTCGTCACATAAACCGCGCCATTTTTACAACATCCTTTCCCTATAGGAGTTGCCATGAGGAAAATCGTGTTTCTGATGATCGCCGCGTTCGCATGCCACGACGCCCACGCGCAGCTGGACCTCCACCTCGGCGTTTCGGGCAGCCGGTCCTACTCGTGCCTTGCAGACCTAACGGACGCTGGCATAGGCTTCGGCGGCGGGCTGGAGGTGGCCGCCGACCTGACCGACCGGTTCCAGTTCATCGGCAGCCTCGCGCTCGACCGGCACGGGGCCGATGCCACGTCGCTTCCGCTCATGGCGGGCCTGCGCGTGTCCACCACGTCGGACGACGACATGTTCTGCTTCGTGCAGGCGGCCGGCGGAAGTGCCTACCGGATCGTGGAGGGCGCGGACAACGAGAACGCCTGGGTGATGAATGCGGGCGTGGGCACGGTCTTCAGACGCCTCGGTGCGGTCGTGGAGTACAACGTCTCGAGGGACAAGTGGAGCTGGCTTACCGTGCGGACCTTCCTGCGGGTGCCGTTGGGGTTCTGAACTGACAGGGAACGGAAGTTCTACTGGAAGGTTGGCGTCTCAGTCTGACAGTATTGATTTTGTGTTGTTCGACAGGCAGGGATGGAGAAGAGTCACCTCAGGTGGGCAAGTGGCCATGGAAAGTTCAATACAGTTGGCAGCGAAGGGGGATGATCGCTCAGACTCATTGGTTTCTTTTGACTGCGTCCATTCGGAGATCTAAAGTTAATAAGGGACAGGCAGGGATACATGCTTTAGGTTGTGAAAAAGCTGCTATGGCTGCCTCGTCCTTCTCGGGGCGATAGTGATATTCGTTCGATTCAGACCGGTCGTCTCCCGATGCGCCAACTGTCCTCCGACCTCGGCCATCGGTTCGGACTCCTGTAGACCCGGAGTGCATACCCCAAGCAAGAGTAGTATTTCTCTCCTACCGTACATTCCCTAGGCTCGTCATTCACGTTGTTTATGCCAATGGGTTGATATTGCACAGTCGGGATCGGCCACGGGCATCGAAACGCCCGTACCTCATCCATACCGAACCAGTGCATCGTCCTTGCCGTCCTTCACCGTGTTGCGGATCGGTTAACCGTACTCGGGCTACATGCTGGCGAGATGCACAGAACGGACAGCCAGGCTCTTTCCAATCGAATCAATTCGGTTCGTTTTGGTCGATAGTAGTTGTAGACTCAGAACCCCAGCGGCACCCTCAGGAAGGTTCTCACGGTAAGCCAGCTCCACTTGTCCCTCGACACGTTGTACTCCACCACCGCACCCAGCCGCTTGAAGACCGTGCCCACGCCCGCGTTCACCACCCAAGCGCTTTCGTTGTCCGAACCGTCCACGATCCGGTAGGCGGTGCCGCCCGCCGCCTGCACGAAGCAGAACATGTCGTCGTCCGAAGTGGTGGACACGCGCAGGCCGGCCATGACCGGAAGCGAGGTGGCGTCGGTGCCGTGCCGGTCGAGCGCAAGGCTGCCGATGAACTGGAACCGGTCGTTCAGGTCGGCCGCCACCTCCAACCCGCCGCCGAAGCCGATGCCGGCGTCCGTGAGGTCGGCGAGGCACGAGTAGGAACGGCTGCCCGACACGCCGAGGTGGAGGTCCAGCTGCGCATGGGCGTCGTGGCATGCGAACGCGGCGATCATCAGAAACACGATTTTCCTCATGGCGACTCCTAAAATGGGGGAAATCAATACCCAAGGTGAACAGGGTTTGCGATAATGCGACTCCTCAAGACGAGATGCTGCAGGCATTGCCAAGATACGAAAAAGACCCGCTACCGGCTACGGGTCTTTTCGCTTCTCGGGACCGAACACTCTTTTCAGCGGCCATGGTTCCCGTTCCGGCGAACGGGAAGACCTTCCGGGTAACTGGAGCACATCACCAAGACTCGAAGGCTGTAAAGCTTCCCGTCCCAACATCTCCCGTTATAAAAACATGCGAAACCGGGAAACTGCGCCGGACACCAAGCGATAAGTGGCTGCATCCCTGATCGCGCAGATGCAACCACTCATCCATTATTCACAGGAAGATACTTGCCAGCATCCTGCCTGATACAGGGCTTGGGGGTTTCCCGAACCCTTACTGAAAGCTACGCTACTACTCCTGGGCCTGAGTAACCGTAATCGTAAAGGTTGCAGAGTCCCCGTCTCCGTCGTCTTCCACACTGACCATCATTCGAGCAGTGCCTGACATTTCTGCACGAAGGCGGTTCTCAACTAATTTTGTATCTATTATTCCATCGTTTGGGTGATTTGTTTTGGGAGAAACTATATTGAACAAGGCGTTCCCATCCGAATCCGCTGTAGCTGTCGAGCCGTCCGTTGCGGTCATGACTACATCGGAATCTTGACTTTTGATCGTGACGGTGGCCTCTTCATCCGTATCGATACCCCATTCCGACCATCCACCCTCATCGTCGTCAACTGCAGCGGTATACGTCCGCTTTTGCACCTGAATATTGACTTTGTTGACGGAGTCAACACCGTCTTCCACAACGATACCAAGCCCGTTTGCCGTAATAACTGTATTGAAGTTCCCGGCAGGCAGAGAAAGACGCCGTTGTACTGCCATGTCATCAGGCGGCGGATCCAGTGTGGGATTTCTCGCCGTTCCGGTGAACGTGTGCGGATCACTCGCAACGCCGCCATGGCTGGCGGTTATTTCGGCAGTACCGGCACCCACGATCGTAACCGTAGCCGTACTGGAATCATCACCATCATCCACGGTCGCAACGCTCGGGTCGGAAGTGTGCCAGGAGAATTCAATACCGGGAATCTGGCTATCGGTATCCGGATCGGCATCCTTTTCGTCGTAGGCCTTCGCCGTCACGGGGATGGTAGCGCCGACTGCAAAGGTGCCTTGCTCGCCCTCTATCCTGATAAGTTCAATCACGTTGTGTACGACGACACCAAGGGTTATTTCAATGCCCCGGCCAACAACGGTGGCTGTTATGATTGCTTCTCCCTTCCTTTCGCCGGTGATCGTTCCGTCTTGCACGGAGGCGATGGAAGGATTCGAGGAGACCCAGTCAAAATCAACGTCTATGGCATTCCCGTCCTGGCTGATGGCCTTGCCTGCGAGGGTCGTGGTGCCGTCGATGAAGACCGCCACCGCCGCCTCTGTATCCGAAAAACCAGGCGCTGTGTACTTGAACGGGTTGTCCGCGTCGCCGTCCTGGATCAGCTTGACGGCGTAGATGGCCGCCAGCGTGCCGCCGTCGGCGCCGTCTTCACCCGGAGCACCGTCGGCGCCGTCTTCACCCGGATCGCCCTTCTCACCCGGATCGCCCTTCTCACCCGGATCGCCCTTCTCACCCGGGGCACCGTCCTGACCCGCCGGACCCGTCTCGCCCTGGGGTCCCTGTGGACCTTCGGGACCTGCCGGACCCGTCTCGCCCTGCGGACCTGCCGGTCCCGTGGCGCCGGTCTGGCCTGCCGGACCCGCCGGTCCCTGCGGACCGGCCGCGCCAGCGGCACCGGTCTGCCCGGTCGGACCCGCCGGACCCGTCTTGCCTTCGCATCCCATCATTGATACTGCGAAAGCCAACATCGCAATAATGAGATAATGCATCGTGTTCTCCCGTTTTTACTTACGATAATACTATTTATAAGGAATAATGAAAACCGTACTTACCTATATTCCCTCCTTTCGTGCGAAAATCGGTTTTACTTTGACTTCTATAATTGATGTGATTGACACTTCGCATCGTTCCAACCCGCTTCTCACAATTATCATATATGAAGCAAGGTGACTTGTCAATTGACCAGACTTTTGTCCCAAACATGTTATCGAACATTCAGATATTTCTGTCATTTATACTACGCATGTCAATGAAAATCAACAAAAAAGTTCAGTCCGCATGGATTTTGTGTAAACGAATAGCACAATTGAAACACTCCGCAACAAACGGCAATCTGCCGCAAACAACGGACCGGTTCAACGCTAATTCTCCGTGGACTAATCGCCAGTATAGTGTACCGTTCTCATCATGTCAATAAAAAAACTTTATTGAACTGCCCATCCTGCCTGTACTTCCGAAAGGATGCAGTTTTTTTGGTTCATGACGAAACGCTTTCGCTGGATAGTCGTTTACCTTAGATTAGGCGGTGCAACGTAACGAATCATCCAGCATCATCACAGCATCATCAATCTTAATGGATTAGGGAGAGCGGGTCAATCCTATTGACGAGACGGATTATACCGACTGAACGCAGGATTGCATGCGTACCGATCGCAGCGATGCGGTTTCTGCCAACCCTTCTTTCCTTTCTTCTGCTGATATGTCTCCCCGAGCCTGCCGAAGCCCAGTTCTCCCCAAGTCCTGGAGCGGGCGCCGGGGCCGCGACCGATACGACGGATCTGCCGCTGATCGACTATAGCGCGGAATCCATCGTTTTCGAGGTCGCCGACAACACGCTGGTCCTGTCCGGAAGCGCCTTGCTGCGGTACGGGGATGTCGAGCTCACCGCCGGCCGGTTGCGATTTCAAACCCACAGCGAATTGCTGACCGCGGATTTTCTGCCTCCTTCGCCGGACATAAAACCCGAATCCAACACCTACCCCAGGTTGAAAGACGCCGAAAACGTCGTGGTGGGCGAACGCATGGTCTACGATATGAAAACGCGCGAAGGGGAGATATGGAAGGGCCGCACCCAGTACGAGGAAGGGTTCTTCAACGGCGACCACATCAAGCTCAACGCCGACCGGACCTTCGAAATCGACCATGGCACCTACACCACCTGCAACAATCCGAACCACCTGCACTACTACCTGAAGATCAACGAGGCGAAGGTCGTTCCCGACGACAAGGCGATCGTGCGGAACGTGACGGGGTACGTCTTCGGCATCCCGGTGTTCTATCTTCCCGTGTACGTCTTCTCGGTGAAAAGGGGCCGCCAGTCCGGCCTGACGATACCGAATTACGGCAGCGGCGTGGAGGAAGGCCGCTACCTGCGCAATATCGGGTACTACTGGGCGCCGAACGACTACCTGGACCTGAAGGTCACCGGCGATCTCGAGGCCAAAACCGGGTTCCTACTGAAAAAACGGTTCCAGTATCGGCAGGACCGCCGGATCACGGGTTCGGCGAGCGGTTCGTGGCAGACGGATTTCAGCGGGAACACGACCGGCTGGGACCTGGCCGCCCGACACCGCCAGACCGTGCTTCCGGGGCTGACGATCCGCGGACAGGGCACCTTCGCCAAATCGCTGGATTATCTGCATTCGACGACGCGGGGGACGGACCCCGGACGCCTGAGATCCCAAACGCGTTCCAGTTTCTCGGCGGACAAGCGGTTTGGCAGGAACAGCCTCAATCTGAGCACGTCCACGTCCAGCACGACCGGCAGGCCGAGCAGACCGACCACCACGCTGAGATTCCGGTACGCGAGCCGGCCGATCTTCCAGCCGCCCAAGAGACAGACCCGGCGGGGCAGTATGCCCGATTTCAAGAGCCCCCGCACCGAGATCAAGACGCGGTGGTACCACTCCATCCTCTTCGGGTTCAACAACTCGCTGAGAAACCGCCGGAACAACGTGCGGACCGGCATAGACACCACCTACGCCGGCCCCGACACCCGGTACCTCTACCGGCACGACACCATCAGGACCTTTTCCAACGCATTCAGCCTGAGCACGCCCCAGAAACTCATGGGCTGGCTGAAATTGCGACCGCAAGCCCGGTATACCCGGACCTGGGAACAGGAGACGGGCGAAGACATAGAAGGGAAGGAAGACCATTCGGTGGGCATGTCGGCCACCACCACGCTGTACGGCCTCGTCGAACCGAAGATCGGTCGGCTGACCGCGCTGCGCCACGTGATGACGCCGCAGGTTTCCTTCACGCAGACCGGCCCGCGAAACATCCGAAAATCGCTGCGTTTCTCGCTGGACAACATCCTGCAGGCCAAGACGGAACACGACGGGCGCGAGAAGAAGTACAACCTGGCGTACGTCCGCTCCTCGGCCTCGTACAACTTCCAGGCGGACACGAGAAAGCTCTCGGATCTTTCGACCAGCGTGCGCATTCCGAGCCGGCGGCTGAACATGAACCTGTCGATGACGCACGATTTCTACGATCCCGACACCGACGAGTTCCGGCGGCCCTGGCTGCAACGCCTGTCGATCAGCACGTCGCTCAACCTCATTGGGGCCCGGCGCGGACCGGGCGGTTTCGGGGGCGGGTATGGTGGTTACGGTGGCGGATTCTCGGGCGGAGACTACGGTGGTGGATTCTCGGGCGGTGGCTACGGTGGCGGGTACAGCGACTACGGTGGCGGGTTCTCGGGCGGTGGCTACGGTGGCGGGTACAGCGACTACGGTGGCGGATACGGCAGTTACGGAAACGACCGGTTCGACCAGCGATTCGCCGAGGTGAAGGGTCCCTGGACGGTGCGGCTCTCCCACCGATACACTGTTCGGCGCACCGGCCAAGAAGACGATTTCAGCACCAGCAGCCACGAAATCCGGGCCACGAACCGGTTCGGCCTGGCCGACATCACGAATCCGCTCCGGCTGTCCAATCGCGTGACCGACAAGTGGCGCGTGCAGCACTCGATCAACTACGACTACCGCCGGAAAGAGATCGTCTCCCACAGCGTGGACCTGTACCGGCAACTGCACTGCTGGGAGTTCACGTTCCGCTGGGTGCCGAACGGCATCAACAAGGGATTCTACTTCCGCCTCAACCTCATGGCCCACCCGGACGTGAAGATCGAGCAGGAACGGCGGAGCGGGGGGTGAGTCCCCTCAGGCCGCTCAGGCCGCTCAGTCCCCTCAGGCCGCCGGGCGAGGGACGTGACTCCTCAGGCCGCCGGTCGGGGTAGCCGGTCGCGCCCGCCACGGCGTTGCGATGGCCAGCGCCACCTCGTTCGCGCTCCTGCGCGAATTTATCTCTTTTTCTTCAGATTTATTACGAGAAATCAAGCAGGATTTCCAACTATACAATATAGAGCGATGTAACGGAGATCAGACAGGACATTCAAAAGTTGTTGTCCCGACTGTAGCCGATAGCCGAACGCGAGGCGGTCCGGGACGCCGAACGCCTAACGCGCCAACAGGAACGCGCCGGCCATGGCGCCCGCGGCGCAGATGCTGACCAGACCGCGTCGGGCGTCGCGTCTTTTCATCTCGTTGGCCAAGGTGGTCAGGATGCGCGTGCCCGTGGCCGCCCAGGGATGCCCCACCGCGATGGAACTGCCGCAGACGTTCACCCGGTTCCAGTCGACCGGACCGGTCGGCGCGCCCTTCCAGCCTCGTTCCCACGCGGCCGCGCTGGCCAGGGCCTGCGCCGCGAAGGCCTCGTGAATCTCGATAAGGTCCATGTCGGCCAAGGATACGTGGGCGCGAGCGAGCGCCCGCGGCACGGCGATGGCCGGCGCCATGAGCAACCCCTCGGAAGGATCGTGGGCCGCGTAGGCCATCTCCTCGATGTACGCCAGCGGCGCCAGACCGCATTCGGCGGCTTTTTCCTCACTCATCAGCACCACGGCCGCGGCGCCGTCGGTCACGGGAGACGAATTACCCGCCGTGAGCGTGCCGCGCTCCGGGTCGAAGACGGGTTTCAGTGCGGCCAGCGCTTCGAGCGAGGTGTCGGCCCGCGGTCCGGAATCGACTTCTTCGCCCAGCAGCGGATGGATCTCCTCTGCCAGCCTGTCGCGGGCCGCCACGGCGTTGCGATGGCTGGCCAGCGCCACCTCGTCCTGCCTTTCGCGCGGGATGTTCCATTCCTTGCAGGTCAACTCCATGTGCTCGCCCATGTTCAGGCCCGTGGAGGGTTCTCGGAAGAGGTTCAGGTCGGCCCGCGTCAGCGAATCGACTCCGCCAGCCAGGCCCGCGTCGATTCGGCCCGCAGCGATCGCTTCGGCGACGGTCGTGGCCGCCCGCAGCCCGGTGATGCAGTAGGAGGCCACGGTATGGGCCTCGATCCGGACCGGCAAACCGGCCTCGAAGACGAGTTCTCGTGCCAGATTGGGTTTCAGGGGGTCGGGCGTCATCGTCCCGAAGACGACGGATTCGATCACTTCCGGGTCGATCCCGCTCCGGTCCAACATGCCGCGCACCGCGTGGACGGCCAAGGCCAGAGAATCAAGTTCGGCAAAACCCTTTCCCGACTTGACGAAGGGCGTTCGGCCGCCCGCGACGATGGCGACACGTGTTTGGCTCCGTATCTGGGTCATGGAAACGACCTTTCGGGGGTAGCGAGCCACTTGATACATATGAGACTTGTGGCAACGGCCTCGCACTGTGGATTGCGACGCGCACGCGATGGACTGCGGAACATGCGCGTCACATCGCCTGAGCGAATTTATCTCTTTTCTTCAAATATATATTACGAGAAATCAATATCGATTTCCACTAATACAATATAGAGCAAGGAATCAAGACGCGATGATAAGTTTGGTCTGGAGATTCTACACCCAATTCACCATCGAGACAGCAAAGGAGTTTTTTCATGGCGACCACACTCGACCGAAACGAAGTCAGCGAGATAGATGAGAGATTGACCAACCTTGAAAACACCGTAGCCAAGATGGACACGAGATTGACCGCTCTTGCAGCCGATGTTTCGGCCATCAAGCAGGACGTCACCGCGATCAAAGAACTGCTCTTCCGGATCGTCGACAAATAACCCATATTTTATTATTCGGATTCAATATCCCATTATATATCTACCTCTCTTTTTACCCGTTGTCAACCCCCCGTTTGGCTAACGTTATACAGTGTTACCATAAGTTAAACGGGAGAACACAATGCATTACCTCATTATTGCGATGTTGGCTTTCGCTGTGACAATGATGGGATGCGAAGGCAAAACGGGTCCGGCGGGTCCGACTGGTCCGTCAGGCGCCGCTGGCGCGGCCGGTCCGCAGGGTCCGACAGGCCAGACTGGCCAGACCGGCGCAACGGGTCCTGAAGGTCCGGCTGGTCCGCAAGGTCCGGCTGGTCCGCAAGACGAGCAGGGTGAGAAGGGCGACACGGGCGATACGGGTCCTGAAGGTCCGCAAGGTCCGGCTGGTCCGCAAGGCGAGCAGGGTGAGAAGGGCGACACGGGCGATACGGGCGCGACGCCCACTATCGGCGACATCGTCGGCAACCTGCCGGACGGCTCGCTGGCGACCATAAACGCAATCAAGTTGACCCAGGACGGCAAAGACGCTGCAAAATACACAGCTCCTGACTTTGTTATCCTTGAAGGAACGGAGAAGGTGATTCCCGAAACCGGTACGGTGCTCGTGGGTGTCAGCACGACCTTTGCCGTCAAGGCTGTCAGCCAGGACGGAACGGTAATTCCCGCGGCGTTCACCTGGGAATCGACCAATGGCAACGCTACAGTCGATGACGGAGAGGTCACGGGTGTAAGCGCGGGCACGGACACCGTAACGGTTTCCGTCGTCGGTCGCGGCATTGATGTGATGTTTGCGGTCGAAGTGCACGACGCGATCAAGTATATCACGGCGTCGGGCAATATGGATATTCTGTATTCGGTGGGCAGTTCGACCACCGTGCGCGCGGCCCCCGAGGATGCGGCCGGTAATGTGCTTACATCCGGCGTAGGCCTTGACATCACCTGGGCCAGCTCCAATACCAGCGTTGCAACCGTGTCGGCGAATTCCAATCCGATCACGGCCACGGTTACTTTCGTGGGCGAAGGCACGGTCGGTATAACCGCCATGCACGGCGACGTCACGAGCAACGCGGTCAGGTTCCAGGTGTCGGACGCCAACCAGGCGCTTCCGCGGGACGGGGCGGTCGAACGGCGCATCGCCTTGGATTCCGGGCACTATAACGTGGATATAGCGGCAGACAAAACAGGCGAAGGCGATAGCGCATACTTCGCTTTCACGGGTGCCGCGCCACTGATCACCCCTCAGTTGCAGATGCGGACATACACTGATGGCAAATGGACTGGTTTTGTGGCAGATACCACAATGGATGCCAGAACCATGACATTGGTGAGTGATGGCTTTGTGGCTGCTGGTGATGATGATGCTTGGAAAGCCGATAAGGATATCCAAGGCTACTACCGCTTGTTGATAGAAGCAAGAGGTGCTGATCCACGTACTCTTGATCACCTTGCTCATCTGAACAAAACCAACGTGCCGGGCAAGGGCCAGTCGCGGACTTTTACCGTAACGGCCAGCGTGGCTAAGGCGGACGCCGACGAGCGTTTCTTGGCAATCGATGCAAGGCCGGTGACTTTCACGATTACGGTTAACCGGGCCCCGAATTAGTCGTAACTTTCGGGATAACCTCAACCCCGTAGGGGTGCTGGGCAGTTCCCGCGAAAGAGACGAATGGCCGCGACGGCCAACCAGGTCGCGGCCGCTTGTCAACCGACCGGTTCTTTGCAGTACTCATCATCGTCATTGACCACCGAAAGCGTGTTCAGTCCCGTTGCAGAAGCAAAGCAGACAGAAAAGACCCGTAGCCGGCAAAGCGGGTCTTTTCTGTATTCACACAGGGGAGTCTCAATGCGGAAAATCGTATTTCTACTGATCGCGGCGTTTGCCGGCCAGGAGGCGCACGCGCAGCTGGACATCAACATAGGGGTGTCGGGCAGCCGTTCGTATTCGTGCCTTGCCGACCTCACGGATTCCGGGATAGGGTTCGGGGGCAGCCTCGAGGCGGCCGCGGACCTTTCCGACCGGTTCCAGTTCATCGGCAGCGTCGGGCTGAACCGGCA
>CBDAUD010000001.1:0-1777567 GCA_965200485.1 bacterium | reverse complement strand
CCAACCTGCGCTGCGGGCAGTGATTCCTCTCGAGCATGCGGCTGGCCGATAGTCCGGTATGCGCCGGGCAACCGGGCCTGATCTCTCGGCCGACTCTCCGGTAGGAAGTATTCTGCTCTTCAGAATCCCAGAGGCACCCTCAGGAAGGTCCGCACGGTAAGCCAGCTCCACTTGTCCCGCGAGACGTTGTACTCCACTACCGCGCCCAGCCGTTTGTAGACCGTACCTAACCCCGCGTTCACCACCCATGCATTCTCGTTGTCCGAACCCTCCACGATCCGGTAGGCGCTGCCGCCCGCCGCCTGCACGAAGCAGAACATGTCGTCGTCGGAGGTGGTCGACACGCGCAGGCCCGCCATGACCGGCAGCGAGGTGGCATCCGCGCCGTGGCGGTCGAGTGCCAGACTGCCGATGAACTGGAACCGGTCGTTCAGGTCGGCCGCCACCTCCAGCCCGGCCCCGAAGCCGATACCGGCGTCCGTGAGGTCGGCAAGGCACGAGTAGGACCGGCTGCCCGATACGCCGAGGTGGAGGTCCAGTTGCGCGTGGGCGTCGTGGCATGCGAACGCGGCGATCATCAGAAATACGATTTTCCTCATGGCAACTCCTAAAGGGGAAATCAATACCCGGGCGAATAGAGTCTACGATAGTGAGAATACTCAAGACGAAACGCTACAAGCATTGCCAAGATACGGAAAAGACCCGTTACCGGCTACGGGTCTTTTCGCTTTATGGGACCGAACGCTCTTCCCGGTTACCAAGGCCAATGCTCCTGCTCCGGGCGAACGGGATGGCTGTTCTCTATACTACACCGGACATCACTCGATGAGTGGCCGCATCCCTTGATTACAGATGCAACCACTCATCTATTCTCACTCGGAGCGCAGGACGAGACTTGTCAGCACCCTGATTTAGATAGAGTACCGGGTTTCCCGAAACCCTACAACAGCTACTCCTCCGCCTTTAACTGGGTAACCGATATGGTAAAGGTTTCTGTAGAGATATCGGCATTGACCATACCATTGCCGTCTACCACGCTGACGTTCATTACAGCTCGGCCTGCCTTTTGTGCAACAAGGCGCCGGGTTTCTGCGGGATTTTCCATGCCATTAGGCCTTAAGGGGGCAACTATCTGAAAATTGGCGGTCGGACCGTCAGCGAAATTATCATCAGACATGTCGTCATTCACAATCACTTTCGCGCCGCCTTCTGCTGTCTTGACTATAGTGGCGTCAGCACTGGTGATGGCGAGGGTATATGATGTGCTTGTGCTATCGTCGGCTGTGCCATCGTCGGCAACCCAATCAGTCCATCCAGCATCTCTCCCGGAGTCAGGATCAGCATTAGCATAATAAGTCCGCATCTGCACCTGAACTCGTACAGGTACAGTAATAATGGCCTCATCGTCGGTTTTGAGCCCTTGCCGGTTTGCCAAGATCACCGCACTATAGTGCCCTTTCTCAACGGCAATACGCCGTTCAGTTGTATCGTTCGGAGGCAATATGCTGCCTCTCTCCGAACCCCTGACTTTGATCGGCGGAACGTTGCTGCTCGTGACGTCACCGTGCGCGGCGGTTATTACAGCTTCTCCCTCGCCCACGATCGTTACCGTACCACCACCGGAAACCATTGCTACGGTTGGCTCGGAACTCGCCCATTCGAACTCTACTCCTCCGACAGTCATTGGGGGAGTTTGGTTATCCGTGGCGCTCGCCATCAGTGGGATCGTACTACCCACCAAGAACGTTCTGCCTTCATCTGAGGGGTTGACATAAGCTATCAGGATTTTATTGACCGCGTTGTATACGGTGACCGTGTACTCAACCGCAATTCCCCGACCATCGGCGGTTGCCTTAATGATGGTTGTTCCACGGTTCTCAGCCGTAATCACTCCGTCGTCCACGGAAGCGACGTGGGAAGCCGAGGACGACCAGATGAAATCCACGTCCACGGCGCTGGAATCCTGGCTGATGGCCGAGGCAGCGAGCGTCGTCATACCCCCTGCGATCAGCGTGGCGCTAGCCGCCGCTCCCGTCGCGACGTCGAAACCGGGTGCGTTGTACCACGTCGTCCTCTTTTTGACGTCGCCGTCGCCATCCCGGACGATGCTGATTGCATTTATGGCTGCCAGCGTGCCACCCGGCGCACCGTCGGCACCGTCTTTACCGTCGGCACCGTCCTTGCCCGGCGCACCGTCGGCACCGTCTTTACCGTCTTGACCTGGAGCACCGTCGGCACCGTCCTTGCCCGGCGCACCGTCGGCACCCGGAGGACCAGTTTCTCCGATCGGACCTCGTTCACCCTGGTCGCCCTTGGGTCCCGGATCGCCCTGGTCGCCCTTGGGTCCCGGATCGCCCTGGTCGCCCTTGGGTCCCGGATCGCCTTGGTCGCCCTTCGGACCCGTGGCACCGGTCTGGCCCGCCGGACCCGCCACGCCCTGAGGACCAGCGGCCCCTACGGCGCCGGTCTGACCGGTGGGACCCGCCGGACCCGTCTTGCCCTCGCATCCCATCATTGATACGGCGAAAGCCAACATCGCAATAATGAGGTAATGCATCGTGTTCTCCCGTTTTTACTTACGATAATACTATATATACGGACCAAGCGTTTCGGGAGACGTCAGGCGGGCTATTTAATCGATATAAACTACTGGAAACAATTTATTTACGGGCTTGTAACTCGACGGAACGGGATGATTCGGCCGGGCATGGGCGTGCTGCGGGAAACGGGCGATATGCGGGCGAGGACTGGATTTGTTCGACGCGAGGGATCGATTAGCGCAATGCGGGATCGGCCGGGCAAACGAGTAGTCGGGAAAGGTAGTGGAATCGCATCGAAAGGCAGGCGCGCGTGGAGGATTGCTACCGTTGAAAACGTTCCTTCAACATATCGAACTCATGCCAAATACCATTGTCGTAAATCCTCGCGGATATGATTTCATCCTTGGATACGACTACCTCGAAGTCCGCCAACTCGAATCCCATGGTGCCGAGATAAGCCACGGCCTCCGGTGTGTTGAGCCACTCGTAGTCCGTGTCGTAGTTGACTTTCAAAGTATCCTCCGTTCTGTGGCCGCTTTTCACAGGGAAGATGCTGATAAAGTTGCCCTTGGTGGATGTCGTGACCGGAAAACCAGCGTATACCTTGCGGTTTTCGAGTGTGACTTCCATCATTCTGCCATCGGCGTTGCATTTTAGCAGGAGTATTCCGAAAAGGTCGTTGTCGGCATACGTGGAATCGACTTCGGATGCTATTTCCCCCTTGAATCTGTTCCAGACGATGGCGCCGGACCACCCCAGAATCAAGGCAATCAGGGATCTGGCTATTGTTCCCAATTCGTCATCGAGTGGATACGGGATGAGCCAGGTCAGCAGAAACGAGAAAGGCGCGATGAACAGACCGACGATGGCCGAACGAAGTAGTACGTGATAACCCGACAGTTTGTTGATTTGCGATCTGAAATAGTATGTGCATACCAGAAACAGGTAACCGGAGAGCGCATGGGAAAGGACCGTCTCCAACATTCCTACGACTGTCCTTTCGCGGCGGAGTCGTCTTTCCTTCCTTGCGATTCGGCCCGATCTTCGGCAACCTTCGACCGTCTAAGTGCAAGGTACTTGTTCATGTCAACTCGAAACCCGCCGCTTCGGATCACCTTCACGTGCCGAAGTCCCTCCTCCTTTTTCCTTTCCATGCGATCCTCCTCTATTCCGTCGTGCTTCGCGCCTGATCTTGTGCGGTATGCCTTGCCGGGTTCGTTATTGTCTTTAAATACCAACTTAAGGGTTTACGGGCAAGTTCAACACTTATTTCGAATTTTTTCGCAATATGCCCGACAGCCCTTTCCGCCTTCCCTGTAACCCGCAACGCTTCCCGGTCTACCTGGTCTGCCGTAACGGTTTTGGTATTCAATTCACTTCGCGACTGTCGGATCTGGAAATCGCATGATGGAGAAGATCGCCATGGTTTCGGAAACAGGTCTTCCCTCCATCGGGGACAGACTCCCGTTGCCAACCCCGGTCCTCGTCCGAACATCATCCCGTTGCGACCCGCGTGTCGTACCGACCGGTTGTTTTCGAGGCCTTTTTGTTTTAGTCTGGAAACCGATCGTTTTCTCGAACAAAATCTGTGGGAATTACATACGAAAGTCACAATTTGCAGGGAAGAATAAGGGCGTGCCTTGATATGGGATTTATCCGAACACGCCCTTCGCTGGAGTTATTGCAAGGCTCCAATTGTCCAACGGTTTGTTCCGGCAATCTTGGAGGCCCGAAAACTCTGGCCGATGTTTATTTCTCTGCCCGAACAAATTATTAGACCCTGTCCGAAAAGACATCCTTGTTCGTCCAATTGAACTGCAAATATTCCGCCGTCGCTTACCTGACAACTTTCACCGGGTTCCAATTCCATTCCAACAAAGCAAGTGGGTCTTGTGCCCGGATCAGGTTCCGGCTCGGTTTCCGGCTCGGTTTCCGGCTCGGGGCCAGGATCCGGGCAACGGATTACGTTATGTCGGGAAATCCCGCTTAGCCAAGCAGTGAACTCGCCACCAGCTGGCACGCATACTTCGGTCCTTAACAGTTCCAGTCTGGTAAGATTGACGAGTTGCAGTAGTTCTCTCGGAACTGTTCCGGTCAACTCGTTTCCGTTCAACCACAGTTTGGTGAGATTGGTGAGTTGACCCAGTTCCGGTGGAATGACACCGGTCAACTCGTTATTGTCCAAATACAGTGTGGTGAGATTGGTGAGTTGTCCCAACTCCGGTGGAATGACACCGGTCAACTCGTTATCGTACAACCACAGTCCGGTGAGATTGGTGAGTTGACCCAGTTCCGGTGGAATGGCACCGGTAAGCTGGTTTTCCCACAGCGAAAGTATACTGAGATTAGTGAGTCGGCCCAGCTCCGGCGGGATTGTCCCGGTCAACTCATTCTTGTACAACCAGAGTTCGGTGAGATTACTGAGCTGTCCTAAATCTGGTGGAATGACACCCGTAAGCTGATTGTCCGCTAGAGCGAGATCACCGAGATTGGCGAGTTGGCCCAACTCCGGTGGAATGGCACCGGTAAGCTGGTTTTCCCACAGCGAAAGTATACTGAGATTAGTGAGTCGGCCCAGTTCCGGTGGAATGACACCGGTAAGCTGGTTTTCCCGCAGCGAAAGTATACTGAGATTAGTGAGTCGGCCCAGCTCCGGCGGGATTGTCCCGGTCAACTCATTCTTGTACAACCAGAGTTTGGTGAGATTACTGAGCTGCCCTAAATCTGGTGGAATGACACCCGTAAGCTGATTGTCCGCTAGAGCGAGATCACCGAGATTGGCGAGTTGGCCCAACTCCGGTGGAATGGCACCGGTAAGCTGGTTTTCCCACAGCGAAAGTATACTGAGATTAGTGAGTCGGCCCAGCTCCGGCGGGATTGTCCCGGTCAACTCATTCTTGTACAACCAGAGTTCGGTGAGATTACTGAGCTGTCCTAAATCTGGTGGAATGACACCCGTAAGCTGATTGTCCGCTAGAACGAGATCACCGAGATTGGCAAGTTGGCCCAACTCCGGTGGAATGACACCCGCAAGCTGGTTTTCCTCCAGATCGAGATCACCGAGATTACCGAGTTGGCCCAACTCCGAGATCAAGGTCCCTACAAGATTGTTCGAACGGAGTGACAGCCGGGTTACCCTCCCGTTTTCGTCGGTAGTCACGCCATGCCAAGCTCCCAATGGTTGCTCGCTAAGCCAACCTTCATTGTTGTGCCAGTTCTGACCTCCCGTTGCGATGTACAGTTTGACAAGAACCTCCCGGTCTGAATTTGGCTCCATAACGGAGTTTGGCTCCATAACGGAGACGGAAACTGTTACGATCAAGTCTCCTATCCTTGCGGTGATCAGGACGGTTCCGTTCGACACGGCCGTGACGAGACCCTGGGCATCCACGGTTGCGACGGCAGGGTTCGTGCTGGACCAGGTAACTACCGCATCTGCTACCGGACGGCTATTCGCATCCGTCACGGTCGCATCGAGTTGTAGTGTCTGGCCTAAGGAGGTCAGGGTCGCTACCTCGGCGGGAGTGATTGCTATACCGCCCGCTGATTGCATCACGCTCACGTTTGCCGTTGCGGTCAGATTTCCGGTCCTTGCGGTGATCAGGACATTTCCGTTTGACACGGCCGTGACGAGACCCTGGGCACTCACGGTAGCGACGGCAGTGTTTGCGCTGGACCAGGTAACTACCGCATTTGTTATGGGACTGTTATTCGCATCCGTCACGGTCGCATTGAGTTGTAGTGTCTGGCCTAAGGAGGTTAGGCTCACGGTTAGGCTCACCGATGTTGGGAGGATCGTCAGGCGAGAAGGAACCGGAGTTGCGGGGGGAGTAGGAGTCGTCGGAGTCGATGGTGCTGCAGGCCCCGCCGGATTGTCATTGCCGCAACCGCCCAGCATGAAGGTAGAAATCATGCCCACCATGATGACGAGCCCGATACGAATTGACTTATGTCGCAAAACGTCTCCCTTGGGAATTGTATACAATAGTTACGAACCCTGAACAAGGCCGGAGTGTGAGAACCCCTGTGTATAACGGTTAGCTTTCGTATCCGACCCGCACGGTACGCAGTACGGCTTTCGCCAGTCTTTCCGGTGTGGTAGGGATGCGAATTCCCTCTTCCAACTCCGCCTTCGATGGTTGGTAGCGACTGGATTTAAGCCGGACTGTCGGTGGGTTTTCAACGGACTTTTCGCGTTGCGTTTTACGTTTCGGCATGACGTTCCCTCTGTGTGTTCAACCCTTCATGTAACCGCGTTTCTTGTTCTCCTTTCGCAGTCCGGACAACGTGTAGGTGTTGCTTTTGAGTTTATTACACGGACCGCACAACAGAATCCGGTTCGCTATGTGATTCATTCCCCCGTCGGCGCGGGGCAGGTTGTGGTCCAATTCGAGATAACGCGCATCGTCGAACACCCGGTTGCAACCCTGGCAAACCATTCCGTGTTGATCCAATAGGTGTTCATACATTTGTTGGCGTGTCCACTTTGGCCCGTCCGGTTCCTTGACCATCATTATCGGGCGCAAGTAAGGCGCGGCGATCAAACCATCGTCCGTCCGTTCAGGCAACTTGTCGGTAAAGGTAACATCTCCATATAATTCCCTATCCAAAGATTTGTTCCAGCAATCCTGGACACCTGAAACCTATTGAGGAATGTCCCCGTGCCCGCACAAATCGTACTTGGGATCGGGGCTATTCGACCACGGATATCCTGATCGTCGATTCATCATACCATCCGTAGCGCACGGTGAGCGTCGCCTCGCCCGGGGCAAGCGCTTCGATGGATATGTCGTCGGGACTGCGCAGTGGTGTCCCGTCCGGCCAGACCCCGACCCGGATCCGCACGATGGATGGGTCGGACACTTCCCAGGCGGCAACGACCTTGCTTCCGACAATCATCGCGGCCCGTTTCGATTCACCTGCCGAAAACGTCAGTTCCTCCGGATTGTCGGGAATAGGAAAGTCGTACACGCGGAGCTGCAATGGGAGGGGTTTTTCCCCTGCAGGCGGATCGATCCAGAGCGGGGCGTACGCAACGTCGGCGCAACCCGGAATGTCATGCTCGTAGTAGTCGTCGCGACCGACGTCGATCTGCGTGAGCATTCGACCCCGCTTTCTGTAAATGGCCATCAGATCCGTCTCGTCGTCTCCGACATGAGAGGATCCGTCCGCCGCGGGATTCATCGCGCAGGTCTCGTCAACGCCGCCCATCGTGTGGAAGAGTTCGTGCGCCATCGTGTTCTCGAGCGAACCCAAGAACCCCGGCTCTCTCGTCACGAAATAATGGCCTCGGTCCACACCTCGGCTGTCGGAGAAGACCGCCGCAAACGCACCAGTTTTTACTCCTCCGGCATCGTCCGTCGGACCGCTGTAGTATATCGCATAGGTCTTCTCGGGACTGAACCACGACTGTGCGCTGATCACGTTTCGTATGGCACCCACGTTGCGATCCTCCATTTCCGCGACGGTCTCGGGGAGCCGAATGTACGTCACGTCCACTTCCCCGTTGTAGGTATCCACGCGGAGCCGCCGTCCCAGTTTGTCATCAAGCCAATCCACGGTGGAAGAAAGAGACCAGCCGATCCGCCCGCTTCGGTCCAGGTTGTAGTCCACGCCGTCACTGGCGACCGCATAGACGGCGTGGATCTGCGGCCCGTCGACATCGTCCGGACGATCCGTTCGCGATCGAACATGGATCAGGGGCAGGGGCGATTCGACGATCACCTTGACTGATGCTTCGGATTCCCCATCACGCACGGTGAGCGTCGCCTCGCCCGGGGCGAGCGCCTCGATGGATATGTCGTCCGAACCGCCTAGCGGGGCACCGTCCGGCCAGAACCCGAACCGCAACTTCAAGATAGAGGAATCGGAAACCTCCCAGATGTCGGTAATCTTTTCATTGTCCTCGTTACGCGCGTCGGCACGCCTCCAATGGCCCGGCGACAGCGTCAGGTCTTCCGGATACGTCCATGCTCGATAGTCTTCCTCCTCGAGCGGTATACGGTGAAACACCTTGAGAGAGGGTGTGCGTCTTGTGATCGGCTCGGGTTCCGGCTCGGGGTCGGACTCTCCCGGAGGCCCTGGTGGACCCGGAGGACCCGGAGGACCCGGAGGCCCTGTGTCTCCCGTCTCGCCTTGCGGCCCTTGCGGCCCTGTGTCTCCCGTCTCGCCTTGCGGCCCTTGTGGGCCTTGCGGTCCTGCCGGCCCTGTGTCTCCCGTCTCGCCTTGCGGCCCTTGCGGTCCTGCCGGACCGGTATTGCCCTGTTCTCCGGGCGAGCCCGTGTTCCCCTGTACGCCTTGCGGTCCTGCCGGACCGGTATTGCCCTGTTCTCCGGGCGAGCCCGTGTTCCCCTGTACGCCTTGCGGTCCAGCGGGCCCTTGCGGCCCTGCCGGCCCTGCCGGACCTTGAGCGCCCTCGCAAGCGACCGCCATTGCAAAGACTATGAGTAACGGAATGCGATACATTGTATCCTTCTTTGTCTATGGGTATTGCATACGAAAACCACAACGAGGATGGGTTGCTGCTTGCGATTGCGAGATGAGGGAGTTGTATACGAAAGTCGCAGTTTGCAGGGAAGAACAAGGGCGTGCCCTGATATGGGATTTATCCGAACACGCCCTTCGCCGGAATTGTTACAAACCTCTAATTATCCAACGGTTTGTTCCGGCAATCCTGGACACCGCAAAGCTATTGATGAATATTCCTCCGCCCGCACAAATCGTACCCGATCCGAGAAGACATCCTCCTCCGCTCGCTTGAACTTCAAACACCGAGCCGTTGCCTACCTGACAACTTTCACCGGGTTCCAATTCCATTCCAACAAAGCAGGTGGGTCTTGGGCTCGGCTCGGGTTCCGGTTCCGGCTCGGGTTCTTGGGCGATGACCGTGACCGTGAACGGTTCGCTCGTGATTTCACCGAAAGTGGCGGTTATCACGGCAGTGCCGACACCCACGGGCATTACCCGGGCAAAGCTGTAGTTGTTTTCATTTTCACGGAAGGCCACGGTCGCCACATCGGGGTTGGAAGTGTGCCATTCCATCTCGATACCGGGAATCCGGTTGTCGATAACCGGGTCGGCAAGACTGTCGCCGAAGGCCGCCGCCCTCACTGAGAAGTCGTCGCCCACCAAACGGGTGGTGGAACGGTCGTTAACACGGTTGAATATCCTGATAAGCTCAACCGACTCGTGTACGGTGACCTCAAGTTCGACTTCAATGCCACGACCAACGACGGTACCAGTTATGGTGGCGGTTCCTTTGTTCAATCCCGTAACCGTCGCCACGCCGGCTTCCACATCCACCGTGGCGACGCCGTCGTTCGTAGATTCCCAGATGAACTCAACGGCCACGGGACTTTCGTCCTTGCTGATCGCCTTGCCTTCGAGGGTCGTGGTTTCGCCAACGAAGATGGTCGCCTCCGACGTAGTCGTGAACCCGGGAGTTTCGTACTTGATCGGATTCTCTGTGTCGCCGTCCTGGATCAGCTTGACGGCGTAGATGGAGGCCAGCGTGCCACCCGGAGGACCTTGGGGACCTTCGGGGCCTGCCGGACCCGGAGGCCCTGTGTCTCCCGTCTCGCCTTGCGGCCCTTGCGGCCCTTGCGGGCCCGTGTCTCCCGTCTCGCCTTGCGGCCCTTGCGGCCCTTGCGGGCCCGTGTCTCCCGTCTCGCCTTGCGGTCCAGCGGGGCCTTGTGGTCCTGCCGGACCGGTATTGCCCTGTTCTCCGGGCGAGCCCGTGTTCCCCTGTACGCCTTGCGGTCCAGCGGGGCCTTGTGGTCCTGCCGGACCGGTATTGCCCTGTTCTCCGGGCGAGCCCGTGTTCCCCTGTACGCCTTGCGGTCCAGCGGGGCCTTGTGGACCTGCCGGCCCTGCCGGACCTTGAGCGCCCTCGCAAGCGACCGCCATTGCAAAGACTATGAGCAACGGAATGCGATACATTGTATTCTTCCTTGTTTATGGGTATTGCATACGAAAACCACAACGTGGCTGCATTCTTCATCGCCGATGCAGCCACTCCTGTTTCGGGACGCTGCCGGCACCCCGGCCACGGGGCTGTTCTACTCCTCTTCCCGTTCTATCGTAAACTCGATAAATACGGGCTCTGCGAATTCCGCGCCGATCCTTATCAAGCCCCTGCCTGCGGCGTAAGCGTAGGCGCGATTGGGGGCGGGACCGCCAACCGGTATCTCCCCGGCCAGGATGGCGAAAGGTGCATTGCCGTCGGTATTCGTCGGCACCTCCACCGAGGCCGGTCCAACCGCATTCGTGTTCCAGCTTGTGAAGGTAACTGTTTGTACTCCAGTCCAAACGGGTACCCAGTTATCCTCACTGTCCTTCTGTTGTAGCTGCACCGTTACGGATATGTCTCCGTAGCCGGCGGCCCAGTCGTCCCCGGCTGCATTGAGCCTCGACTTGAAAGGAAATCCGGCAGGATCCACCCAAAGACGCCGCTCGGCTGTTACCACGGCGATGGCCGTGACCGTGATCGGATTACTCGTGATTTCGCCGTAACTGGCCGTTATCTCGGCAGTGCCGGCACCCACGGGCGTAACCCGAGCCAGGCTGCGGTCGTCTCCCTCTTCGGCATCATACAAGACCACGGTCGCCACATCGGGGTTGGAAGTGTGCCATTCCAACTCGACACCGGGAATCAGGAAGTCCTCGTCGACCCTTTCGTAGTAGGCCTCCGCCAGCAATAGGAAACTGTCGCCCACCGTACGGGTGCCGCCACGGCCCGATATCCTGACAAGCTCGACCGCCCTGTGTACGGTGACGTCAAGCGCAACCTCGATGCCCCGACCAACGACCGCGCCCGTTATGGTGGCCTTGCCATTGCTCAAGCCCGTAACGATAGCCGTTCCGGCTTCCACATCCACCGCGGCGACGCCGTCGTTCGATGATTCCCAGTCGAACTCGACGACCACGGGATTTTCGTCCTGGCTGACGGCCTTGCCTGCGAGGGTCGTGGTTTCGCCAACGAAGATGGTCGCCTCCGACGTAGTCGTGAACCCGGGAGCTTCGTACTTGATCGGATTTTCGGTGTCGCCGTCCCGGATCAGCTTGACGGCGTAGATGGAGGCCAGCGTGCCGCCCGGAGGACCCTGGGGACCTTCGGGACCGCGTTCGCCGGGAGCACCGTCGGCTCCGTCTTCACCCTTGGGGCCTGCCGGTCCCTGCGGACCTTCGGGGCCTGCCGGACCCGTGTCGCCCGTATCGCCCTTGGGGCCCGCCGATCCCTGGGTACCGGCCGCGCCGGCCGCACCCGTGGCGCCCGTCTGGCCTGCCGGACCCGCCGGACCCGCCGGTCCAGTGGCGCCTTTGCATCCCGTCATCGATACGGCGAAAGCCAGCATCGCAATAATGAGGTAGTGCATCGCGTCTCCCGTTTTTACATACGATAATACTCTATGGGGATTTACATACGTGAGTCCCCGTTCCGGCGGACTGTTCACGTGAGGTGTCCGTATGATACCCGTTCGATGCGCCTGCCCCATACGTGGACTGGTTGAACGGGATGAGCCGTCACTTCGGACCGGTATCCAACGGGCGGACCACCGATCATACCGTAGAACCCGGTTTCCTAGCCGTCCGGCGCAATCTCGACCTTTTGCCCACCTGGTCGACGGGTTTCGCCATCGGGTACTTCATGCCTCTATTGACCTTGACGCTGTTGCAATGACCGCATCGCAGTCGAAGGTTGTCGATGCGATCCGTTTCGCCGTGCAAGCGGGCTGTGACGGGAAGACAGTCGGCGCACCGATGGACGACCGGTCGGTCGGGATCGAACGGAAATCGCAATCACCCTGCTTGGCGATCAACTCATCTTGAACCGCTACAGCGCAATCAACCTCTTCAGGAAGGACGAGGCGATTCGCGAAAGCAGTTTTTCAAAAACCCGAAGCATGACGTCTCCCTGCACTACCTTGCAACTTCGGTTCTCCGGATGGACGCAGTAGAAAACGAGTGATGCTGCAGCTGGTTGGCGATCGGCCCTTCGCAGCTGCCTGTATCCATCCTTCCCATGGCCACCTGCCCGCCTGCTGCGATTCCTCTCCACCCCGCCGTTCGAACAACGCGACTTCAATTCCGCCAGTTCGAGACGCCATTTCTTCGGTCAAAACCCCAGCGGCACCCGCAGGAAGGTCCTCACGGTAAGCCAGCTCCACTCGGAGTCCCTTGAGAAGTTGTACTCCACGACCGCGCCAAGCCGCTTGAAGACCGTGCCCACGCCCGCGTTCGTCACCCAGGCGCTTTCGTTGTCCGAACCTTCCACGATCCGGTAGGCGCTGCCGCCCGTCGCCTGCACGAAGCAGAACATGTCGTCGTCCGAAGTGGTGGACACGCGAAGGCCGGCCATGATAGGCAGCGAGCTTGCGTCGGCGCCGTGCCGGTTGAGCGCCAGACTGCCGACGAACTGGAACCGGTCGTTCAGGTCGGCCGCCACCTCCAGCCCGCCGCCGAAGCCGATGCCCGAGTCCGCGAGGTCGGCAAGGCACGCGTAGGACCGGCTGCCCGACACGCCGAGGTGGAGGTCCAGCTGCGCGTGGGCGTCGTGGCATGCGAACGCGGCGATCATCAGAAACACGATTTTCCTCATGGCGACTCCTCAAGGGTCAAGGGATAATGGGGGTTGTCCGGTGGCGTAGCCACCGCGACGGGATTCGGCTGGTTCTTCCCGGACAAAGAAAAGACCCGCAATCCGTCACGGGTCTTTTCGCTTCACCAAACCGAACGCTATGTCTGATACCAAGGCCCCGCTCCGGACGGCAGGGAAGGTGTTCCGGGATGACCGGGCACATTGCCGGGACGATACGCACATGCTATAGATAAATAAAGCGTCTTGCCCCCGAAGTTCCCGGTCAACCAAACTATACCCGACCTGGAGCCTACCCCGGCTATCGCTCGATGAGTGGTCGCATCCCTTCGATCGCAGACCGCAGATGCAACCACTCGTCTTTCAGGATACTGTCGGCTCCCAGGCTACTGGGTCGCTGTGGCTTTTTCTTGTCCTATCGTAACCCTGATAACTACATCATCTGCGAATTGCTCCGTGATCCTGATCAAGCCCTCGCCCGCAGCGGATGCATAGACGCGACCGGGGTAAGCACCGTCAGCTGGTACTTTTCCGGCCAGGATGGCGAAAGGCACATTGCCCTGGTCTCTCGTTTGCACCGGCACCGGGGTGGCTGGTTGAAGTACCTCGTTCAAGCTTGTGAAAGTAACCGTTATTTCTGGTTTCCGTAGAGTTTCCCATTCGCCAGCACTGTTCTTCTGCTGCAACACAACAGACACGGATATATCTTTGTAGCCATCAGCCCAGCCGGTACCGGCTGCGTTGAGCTTCGACGTAAAAGGCAGTTGCGCAGGATCCACCCAAATACGCCGTTCGGCTGCTAGTACGTTGACGCCCGTGACCGTGATCGGAGCACTCGTGATTTCACCGTGGCTGGCGGTTATCTTGGCAGTGCCGGCACCAACGATCGTAACCGTAGCCATGCTGGAATCATCACCTTTTTCCACGGTCGCGACGTCGGGATTGGAAGTGTGCCAATCGAATTCAACATCGGAAATCTGATTGTCACTATCTGGAATACCACGGTCGGCAGTACTGTCGTCGTAGGCCGTCGCCGTCATGGTCCAGGAGAAGCCAACCACACCGCCGTCGTACTCGCCATTATCTACCCTGACCTGCTCTATCGCCTTGTGTACGTAGACTTTATGTTCTACTTCAATGCCCCGACCAACGACGGTGCCCGTTATGGTGGCTTCCCCCCGGTTCGAGCCCGTAACTGTTGCCACGCCGGCTTCCACATCAACCATGGCGACACCTTCATTCGAAGATACCCATTCGAACTCAACGGCTATGGGATTTTCGTCCTGGCTGATGGCCTTGCCTGCAAGAGTCGTGGTTTCGCCAACGAAGATCGCCGTCGTCGTCGTATTCGAGAATCCCGGTGCCTCGTACTTGATCGGGGCTTCCGCGTCGCCGTCCTGGATCAGCTTGACGAAGCGGATGGCCGCCAGCGTGCCACCGTCAGCACCGTCTTCACCCGGATCGCCCTGCGGTCCCTGCGGACCTGCTGGACCTTGTTCACCCGGCGCACCGTCGGCACCCGGATCGCCCTGCGGTCCCTGCGGACCTGCTGGACCTTGTTCACCCGGCGCACCGTCGGCACCCGGATCGCCCTTCTCACCCGGCGCACCATCGGCACCAGCCGGACCTGTAGGACCGATCGGACCTTGCGGTCCCGTGTCGCCCTTTTCGCCCTGCGGTCCCTGCACGCCCTGCGGTCCCTGCGCACCGGTATCGCCCTTCTCGCCCTGCGGACCCTGCACGCCCTGCGGACCCGTTTCGCCCTGCGGTCCCTGCGCGCCGTGCGGTCCCTGAGCACCGGTCTGGCCCGCGGCGCCGGTCTGCCCGGTCGGACCCGCCGGACCCGTCTTGCCTTCGCATCCCATCATTGATACGGCGAAAGCCAACATCGCAATAATGAGGTAATGCATCGTGTTCTCCCGTTTTTACTTACGATATTACTATATATACGGAGTAATACGGGTTGCATTACGCTCATCATGCCTCGCAACGGTGTTAGTTCAAGCTCCTATAGACTGATTCTTGCAACCGTGCATTAAAAAAAATGAACTTTTTTTCTCGCTCATTCGTCGACAGATATAGCACGTCCAACTCTTTCTGCGGCTGGAAGTTACCTATATTATCGCAATCCCGGAAATAAACTTTTTTTGTTAAAATCGATTTTTTTCAGGTAAAAAAACAGCGGTACGCTCCGCGGCATGCTCCATAGAAAACGAAAAAAAGTTCAAACAACTCGAAAATCTGCGAATTGGATCGACTAAATTAAAAATTCCAGTAGTGTATCAGTTTGATATTCGACGTAACAAGAAGGACCAAGCGGCAAAAAATGCTCCGCAGGCTGATTCCCGCATCCGTCAATTACTAATAGAATCACTTTTAGTATATCGTTCATCCGTGGACAGAAACAGCGCGTCCCGTTCGTCCTGCGGGACGTAGGTACCCGGTCTGCCGGCGGAATGAAGAGCGGTTCGCAGGGGGACGAGGTGACGGTCGTGGAAGGTCTTCAATATCCGGATATGCTGTTGGACCTCGGAAGCGTCGCGGCGGGCAAGCGGCTTTTCCAGCAACTGCCGGGTCAGGGGTACCAACGTGTTATGCCCGGCGCCGGAAAGGTAGGCGTCCAGGGAGGCCACGAGTCGCGGCGCCAGCTGGCGGAACCCGGTAAGGCGGGAACCGGGTCTGCGCTCGTGCGGCGGAAGATGGGCGGCCTTTTCGATGTGCCCGAGCAGTCCGAGCAGATAGACGAGCGCATCGAAGCCAGTCCGAGCCCGTCTGCGCGACTTGAACACGCCGTACCACCGCAGATTCAGATCCTGCCATGCGTCCACATGGGTCGTGAAGCAGAGCAGGACCTGTTTCTCACTGCCGCCCAAGCCGATAGCGGGATACAGGAAATCGTAGGTTCCGTCTTTGTTGTAGGGCGGACGCAACTTGCGGATCAATTCGTTCTCGAGAAGCAGTGCCTCGCGCTCCGAATCCCGGTGAAGGACTTCCA
Organism: bacterium; assembly: GCA_965200485.1. Classification (GTDB taxonomy): domain Bacteria; phylum JAAXHH01; class JAAXHH01; order JAAXHH01; family JAAXHH01; genus JAAXHH01. The sequence continues at coordinate 1,761,438 of CBDAUD010000001.1, read as the reverse complement.
GCGTACTGGCCTCGCCAACCAGCATGCGCATCTTCCGGTGCACCTTGCGCCGCGTGGCGTTCCGGTACTGCTGGAGACGCCGCCGGATGTTCCCCGCCTTGCCCACGTAGAGGACCGCGCCTCGATCGTCCTTGAACAGGTAAACCGCTGGCGTGCAAGGTAATTCTTCGATAAGACGCTTGCCGAACTTCCGATCGAACCTGCGCATGTCCCGTCGCGCTCCATCTAGGACTTTGAGTTCGTTTGCACACCGTCGAGCATGTTCTTGCGTGTTTCCTTGAACAAAGGAATGTTGCTAAAGTGAATTGGTCAAGATTCGCATCTGGACCGCTTGCTTACAGGCGGGTTCTGGTTTATACTGTGTTGAGTACTTGTTGCGTCCTTGCGATGAACTTTAGGCGATAGACGCCGGTGCGCGATGGACGCTGGTCTTCCATCCGCCTGGGTACCTCATCCGCCCACGCCGCACCTCGTCTGGGAACGCCTGCCCCATTGGGAACGTCAGCCCATGTGCGCTGAAAAACTGATCGTCGATTTCGTAAGCAGTCAGGATGCCCGTTTGTCCGCGGTTGCCAAGGACATCTGGGACCATCCGCAGATTGCGCTTCAGGAGACGTACGCTTCGCAGCTGCTTGCGCGGGAACTGGAGGCGGACGGGTTCTCCATCGAGTGGAGCGCGGGCGGCATGTCCACGGCCTTCGTCGCCACATGGGGTTCGGGAGATCCCATTCTCGGATTCCTGGGCGAATACGATGCGCTGCCCGGCCTGTCCCAGACGGTATCGGCCGAACAGGAGGCCATCGATCCGGGCGGCCCCGGTCACGGCTGCGGCCACAATCTCTATGGAACCGCGTGCATGGGGGCGGTCATGGGCTTCAAGCGGGCGATGGAGCGGGACGGCGTCCGCGGGACGATCCGGTTCTACGGCTGCCCGGCCGAGGAACAGGTCGTGGGCAAGGTCCTTATGGCGCGGGACGGCGTGTTCGACGATCTCGACGCCGCCATCACCTGGCATCCCGGGAGCACGAACCTGGTCTGGAACGGCTCCTCCCTCGCGCTGAATTCCTTCAAGGTCAATTTTCACGGGGTAGCCTCCCACGCCGCGGCCGCACCGCATCTGGGACGCAGCGCTCTGGACGGCGTCATGCTGATGGACGTGGGCATGAACTACCTGCGGGAGCACGTGCCGTCGGACGCCCGCATTCACAGCGTGGTGACCAGCGGCGGGGAAGCGCCGAACGTAGTCCCGGCCTTCGCGCAGGTCTGGTACTACATCCGGGCGCCGGAGCGGGAGCAGGTGGACGCCATGTACGAACGCGTGTTGGACATCGCGCGGGGCGCCGCGCTGATGAGCGGCACGAAGCACGATATCGAATTCATCGCGGGCTGCTACGAGGTCCTGCCCAACAAGACCATCTCGGACCTGATGCTTCGGAAGATGCAGGCCGTCGACGATCTCGCATTCACCGCGGAGGAGCGGCGGTTCGCGCGTCGGCTCCAGGCCACGTTCCCGGAAAAATCGGTGCAGGGCGCATTCGAGCGCATGCAGAAGTCCACGCAAAGCGACGCCATAGACGAGCGCATCGAAAATCCCCTCTGGACCCAGGTCCTTCCCCATGCCGACGAGGGGCTTTCGGCGGACGGTTCGACCGATGTGGGCGATGTGAGCTGGATCGCGCCTACCGGGCAGGTGACGACCTGCTGCTGGCCCCTGGGTACGCCTGCCCACAGCTGGCAGATGGTGGCGTCGTCGGGTTCGAGCATCGGCAGCAAGGGCATGCTCTTCGCCGCCAAGACCATGGCGCTAACGGGGCTCGATCTCCTGCTAAACCCGGATCTGCTTGAAAAGGCGGGAGCGGAATTCGCCGAGGCGCGGGGCGATATCAGGTACGCGAGCGCCCTGCCGGATGAATGAGCACACCGCCGGGTCGATGCGCCTCGCCGCACGAATCAGCACACTGAGCACACTGTTGGAAAAGTCGGCCGCTGGATCGATGAACTTCCTGCCGAACGAATAAGCGCGGATACGACTGATGATCAACGACCTCTTCCATCCCGCCGTGGCCGCCTGGTTCAAAGGGCGGTTCGACGAACCGTCCGATATCCAGCAGCGGGCGTGGCCGGTCGTCAAGCAGCGAGACAACACCCTGATCGCCGCGCCCACGGGGTCGGGCAAGACGCTGGCGGCCGTCCTGGCGTCCATTGACGATCTCGTTCGCCAAAGCCAGTACGGTTCGCTGCGCGACGGCACGCAGATCGTCTACGTGTCTCCCCTGAAAGCCCTCGGCAACGATATTCATGCCAACCTGCAGGTTCCGCTGAAGGGGATTCGGGCAATCCTCAAGGCCGATGGAAGGCCGGACCCGGCCATCCGTGTGGCCGTGCGCACCGGCGATACGCCAATGAACGAGCGCGCCGCGATGACGAAGCACCCGCCCCACATCCTGGTCACGACGCCGGAGAGCCTCTACCTCCTGCTTACGAGCATGGGCGGGCGCCGCATCCTGGCGGACGCGCACACGCTCATTATCGACGAGATTCACGCGCTGGTGGGCAACAAACGGGGTTCGCACCTTGCCCTTTCGGTGGAACGGCTGGAACGCATCACTTCCAGCCCGCTGACCCGCATAGGCATCTCGGCCACGCAGAAGCCCATCGACCGCATCGCGCGCTTTCTCACCGGCGCGGGAGAAAACCCGGGCGCTCCTGACCAGGACGCCCCCGACCGGGGCGCCGATCCCGACCGGGGCGCCAGCCAGAGCAACGGCACAAGCCATAGCCATGGCACCGGCCACCGCAACGGCCACAATCGGATCAAGGCATGCAAGATCCTCGATACCGGTCATCACCGGAAACTCGAACTGAAGATCGAAACGCCCCGTTCTCCGCTCACGGCCGTCATGTCGAACGAAGTGTGGGAGGAGGTTTACGAGCGTCTCGAAGAACTGATCCTCCGGCACCGGACCACCTTGATCTTCGTCACGACCCGGAGCATGTCGGAACGGCTGGCCCGGCATCTCACCGACCGGCTCGGCGCCGAGCACGTCACCTCGCATCACGGCAGCATGTCGAAGGAGCATCGGCACGACGCCGAGCAGCGGCTCAAGGCCGGCACGCTGAAGGCCCTCGTCGCCACGGCCTCCCTGGAGCTGGGTATCGATATCGGGTCCGTCGATCTCGTGTGCCAGATCGGTTCGTCCAAGGCGATCGCGACGCTGATCCAGCGCGTGGGCCGCTCCGGCCATACGATCAAGGGCACGCCCCGCGGCCGGCTGTTTCCCCTGACCCGCGACGAACTGGTGGAGGCCGCCGCGATCATGGATTCCGTGCGGCGGGGCGAACTGGACCGCATCGTCATACCCGAACAGCCGCTCGACGTCCTAGCCCAGCAGATCATCGCCGAAGTCGCCAACTGCGACTACACCGAGGACGAATTGTACCGTCTTGTCCGTCGGGCGTATCCCTACCGCGATCTTTCCCGGGACGATTTCGACGGCGTCGTAGCCATGCTGGCCGAGGGTTACACCCCCCGGCGGGGCCGCAAGCACGCCTATATCCGGCGCGACCTGGTGCACGGCACGGTCAAGGGACGGCGCGGAGCGCGGATCAACGCCCTGATGTCGGGCGGCACGATCCCGGATCAGTTCGACTGCGACGTGATCATGGAGCCTACGGAGACCTTCATCGGTACGCTCAACGAGGATTTCGCCATCGAGAGCACAGCCGGAGACATCGTCCAGCTCGGCAACAATTCATGGCGTATCCTGCGGGTGGAGAAGGGCAAGATCCGCGTGGAGGACGCCCAGGGCCTGCCGCCGACCATGCCATTCTGGTTCGGCGAAGCGCCGGGGCGGACCCCGGAACTGTCTTTTTCGCTTTCCAGGCTGCGGGGAGAGGTTGCCCGGCGCATCGGGGTGTCGGGCGGAGCCGTGACAGCCGCAGCCGATCCGGGGACATCGCCCGGCATGACGTCGGACAGGCTGGAGGCGGACTGGAAGCGGGAGGCGGAAAACTGGCTGATGGAGACGACGGGCATCTCCCACGTCGCGGCAACGCAGATCGCGGAGTACCTAGGCACGACGAAAGCCGCCCTCGGCGTCGTGCCTTCGCAGGCGGACCTGGTGGCGGAGCGGTTTTTCGACGAGGCCGGCGACATGCACCTCGTGCTGCACAGCCCTTTCGGCAGCCGCGTGAACCGGGCATGGGGCCTTGCCCTGCGCAAACGCTTCTGCCGGACCTTCAATTTCGAGTTGCAGGCCGCGGCGAACGAGGATGCGATCATCCTGTCGCTCGGTGCCACGCACAGTTTCCCCCTGGACGACGTATTCCGCTATCTGAATGCCAAAACCGTTCGCGAAGTCCTGGTCCAAGCGCTCCTCGACGCGCCCATGTTCGAAGTGCGCTGGCGCTGGAACGCGTCCACCGCCCTGGCCGTACTGCGGCGGCGCGGGGGCGAGCGGGTACCGCCGCAGATCCAGCGGTCCACGTCGGAGGACCTGATCGCACAGATCTTCCCGGATCAGATCGCGTGCCTAGAAAACATCGCGGGGGATCGCGAGGTGCCGGATCATCCCCTGGTGCATCAGACCATCAGCGACTGCCTGCGCGAAGCCATGGACGTCGAGTCGCTGGAGCGCATCCTGCAGACGCTGCAGAACGGTGACATAACCGTTCATGCCCGGGATCTTCGCGAGCCGTCGCCGATGGCGGAGGAAATTCTCAACGCCCGGCCGTACGCCTTCCTCGACGACGCACCCCTTGAAGAGCGCCGGACCAATGCCGTTCGGAACCGCCGGTGGCTGGATCCCTCTGTGGCAGGGGAGCTTGGACGCCTTGACCCCGAAGCGATCCGGACCGTCCGCGACGATGCCTGGCCCGAGGTGAAGAGTCCGGACGAACTGCACGACGCCCTCGTGCTGGCCGGATTCGTTACCGAAGCCGAAGGCGCGGCGGGCGACCGGTCCGGCGGCTGGACGCCCTATTTCGACGTGCTGGTTTCCGATCAGCGCGCGGCTAGGTTCATCACGGACGGCGGACGACGGTTGTGGGTGCCGCTGGAGCGGCGCATCCATTTCGAGCGGGTCCATCCTTCGGGACAATTCGAACCCGCGGGCAGGATACCGGACAGCGTGCGCAGGAACCTGGAAAAAGGCGCAGGGGTCCATGACGAGCAGGCCGCCCTCGTGGAACTGGTCAGGGGAAGGCTGGACACGCTGGGGCCGGTCACCGTGGCCAGCCTGGCCGAAGACATCGACCTGCCCGGCGCCCAACTCGAACAGGCCCTCATCAGCCTGGAGAACGAGGGGTTCGTCTTCCGCGGCCGGTTCACGCAGGACGCGGTTTCGTCGGACGCGCATACGTCGGACGCGGATATGCTGGAATGGTGCGAACGCAGGCTGCTGGCCCGAATCCACCGCTTCACGATCACGAAGTTGCGCCGCGAGATCCAGCCGGTTTCCCCTGCGGATTTCATGCGGTTTCTGTTCACCTGGCATCACCTGGCTCCCGAAGCCCGGCTGAAGGGTCCCGACGCCTTGCCCGCCGTGTTGCGCTTGCTGGAAGGCGTCGAAGCGCCCGCCGCCGCGTGGGAGAGCGAACTCCTGCCGTCCCGGATTGCGGACTACGACTACGTCTGGCTCGACAACCTGTGCCTCGCGGGGAAATACGCCTGGGGACGGCTTCGGCCCCATCGCTCGATTGGAGACCATGCCAGGGCGGTGGGACCGATCCGGACGACGCCCATCGCCATTGTGGACCGCATGAACCGGTCGCTGTGGATGTCGCTGAGCGGCGTGCCCGAAGCCGACGAAGTCCCGCTGTCCACGTATGCGAAGACCCTGGCCGACCTGCTTTCCAACCAGGGGGCCGTGTTCTTCGACGACATCGTAGCCCTTTCCGGGTTGCTGAAGACGCATGCGGAGGAGGCCGTGGCCGAGCTGGTCTCGGCCGGCATGCTCACTTCGGACAGTTTCGCGGGGCTTCGGGCGCTGCTGGTTCCGACGCGCCTCAAGGAATCCCGGCGCGGGCGCGGTCGAAGGAACCCGTTCGATCTGTCTACATCGGGACGATGGGGTTTGACGCCCAGGGCGCCGGCGGGGGGACTCGCCAAAGGACCGGCAGCTCAACCGGCAAATGGTCAGGCAGCGCAACCGGCGACTGGTCGGATAGCGGCGCTGACAAACGGACGGTCAAACGGCGCGGGCGCAGGCGATCTCGATGAAAATCTCGAGGCGTACGCCCGCGTGGCGCTCGCCCGGTACGGCGTGGTATTCCGGAGATTGACGGAGCGGGAGAACACGTCTCCGCCCTGGCGGGATCTGGTGCGTGTCCTTCGGCGCATGGAGTCCAGGGGAGAAGTACGCGGCGGAAGGTTCGTCAACGGGGTATGGGGCGAGCAGTATGCCTTGGGCGAAGCCGTCACCCTGCTGCGGAGCATCCGGCGGAAGGAGAAACAGGGCGCCCTCGTCGCCATCAGCGCGGCCGATCCGCTGAATCTCGTCGGCATCGTGACGCCCGGCCGCCGAATTCCCGGAATAACGAACAACCGGATTCTCTATCGGGACGGCGAACCGATCATGTTCATGGAGGGCGGCGAAATCCGGACGGCTTCGCCCCTGGCGTCGGACGACGATCAATGGGCGCTGCAAAAAGAGCTGGTGAAACGGGATCTTCCACCGAAGCTCAGGGCGTATCTGGGTGGCCGTCCGACTTCTCCAGCTGCGCAAGTTCTTCCTGAAACTCGCTCCGGTCCTTGAAATCCCGGTAGACCGAGGCGAAACGCACGTAGGCCACTTCATCGATCTTGCGCAATTCCCGAATGATGAACTCGCCGATCTTGTCGGCAGGGACCTCGCGGTCGTTCAGGCTGTTTACGTAGAATACCACCCTGTCCGCGAGTTCGTGCAGCTGATCCGAGGACACCCGGCGTTTCGTACAGGCCAGCTTTACGCCTCGCATGATCTTGCCGCGATCGAAGATCTCCCGGCGGCCATCCGATTTCACCACCATCAATTCCTCTTCCTCGATGGTCTCGTAGGTCGTAAAGCGCCTGGCGCAGGACAGGCATTCGCGACGTCTGCGGATGGTTTTTCCATGCTGAATGGTGCGGGAATCGACCACATGGCTGTTCAACAGGCCACACGCCGGACATCGCATCTACGATAACCCTCCGCCTCGACGTGCCGCGCGCATGCAATCACCCACGGCACGCACAACATGTAGCGGTGTTAACGACCGGAAGAGCAAGAAAAGACATATATAGGGTATAGCGCGGGATGGCGCCCCGCAACCAAATAAAAACGCCCCTCGACAGGATGGCGCCGAGGGGGTTGATGCCGAGGGGCGTTTTGCAAACGTTTGCTACAGGTCTAAATCGCGCTGCCGGAGCGGGTCATGATTGAACGGCCACTCCGGACCCGGCTGTCAGGTACGCACTTTGATCGACAGCACGGCATCGGGTATAAGGCTAGTGGTCAACAAAAGGAGTCTATTGGAGTCCATGAGCACAATCGTGCCGTGTGTGACATTGACCCCCACCACACCAGTCTCAACCCCTAATGCCGGATCGCCAGCACTCAGCAGAAGGTATTCGATAGGCTGGTAGAACGGGGCGGAAAATCCCGACTCTTGATCAACAACGATATTCTTCAGATAGAGCCCGTCGAAAGATTCGGGACTGATGTTTGCGGCTTGGATATAGATCGAGTTGTCGGGTAGATACAAGGCCTCCGTGATTTCCACATCAATGAAGGTGGCCGAAGACGTGGTTGCTCCGGGTTCTCCTTGCGGTCCTTGCTCTCCCTGCGGTCCCTGCACACCCGCTATACCCGCGGGACCGGTGGCGCCTGCGGGTCCTGCCGCGCCTGCGGGTCCTGCTGGACCTGCCGGGCCTTCAGGTCCGGTCGGCCCCTCGCACGCTATGAAGACGGTGAAGGCGAATATGATGGACAGACTTCGCATGTTCATTGCGTGGCTCCTCTCATGCTTAAGAAGATTAACGCTGAACCGGCAAGGACGCCTATCTGCGTGTCGTCGATCCAGCACCTACCCCCTCGGCAGAAACGACTATGTCCGGTCCATCTCACTTACTGAAAAAGTACGGAGACGGTCTTACCTAAACATCTCGAATCTCTTCCGGGCTGTCAATGTCTTTTTCCAGCGGAATCGGTTGGCCGCGAACGATCCCAGGCCCTACTCCGTCCGCAGGGACACGACCGGGTTGGCGGAGGCAGCCCGGACGGCCTGGTATCCCACGGTGAGCAGGGCGATCGCCATGGCGAGGCCCCCCGCGAAGACGAAGGTGGTCCAGCCCGGATCGATGCGGTAGGCGAAACGGTCCAGCCAGCTGTGCATCGCGACATAGGCGACCGGCCAGGCCATCACGTTGGCCACGATCACGAGCCGGACGAATTCCCCGGACAGCAGGCCGAAGAGCCCGGGGACGGATGCCCCGAGGACCTTGCGGACGCCGATCTCCTTCGCGCGCCTTTCGGCGGTGAAGGACGAGAGGCCGAAGAGCCCCAGACAAGCGATGACTACGGCGAGCGCGGCGAAGCTGACGGCGATGCGGCCGAACCGCTGTTCCGCGGCGTAGAGCCGGGCGAAAGTGTCTTCCACGAAGAAGTACTCGAAGGCGAAGTCCGGATTCACTTCCCGCCAGACCGCTTCGATGTGCGCGAGCCCCTCCTCCAGGTTTTCGGAATCGATTTTGACCATGGCGTGACCGCCGCCGTCGTCCGGAAAGAGCACCAGGGGTTCGATGGGCTCGTGTAGCGATTGGTAGTGGAAGTCCTTCAAAACGCCGACGATCTCGCGTGGTACCCGTTCTTCCTGCTCGTACCCGTGCCTTAGTTCATGCAGCCAGAGAATCGTCCTTCCCACCGCCGCTTCCGCCGATGCGAATCCCAGTCTCGTCGCGGCCGTCTCGTTGATGACCACCGCGCCGGTCCGCGTCCAGTCGCTGGCGAAAGCGCGGTCGAAATATCTACCCGCGACCAGCTCCATATCGAAAATCTTGATGAAGTCCTGGTCCGTCCAGGCCGCGTGCATATCGAATTTCGTCGCCGGGCCGTCTTCCGGTCTGGACACCCCGAGCGGGATCACGGCATTCTGGTGACCGGGCAGCATGTAGGTCACGGTGGCTTCGATCACATGCGGACTGTCCTTGACGCGCGCCTTGTATACCGGCGACGATTCCATTACCGGTATAAAGGTCAACGGCACCGCGACAACCTGGTCCGTGTTGAGCCCCATGTTCTTCGCGCGGATGTATTCGATCTGGTTGAGCACGACCCCGGTACAAATGATCAGGGCGATGGATATGGCGAACTGGCCTACGACCAGTATCCTGCGCAGGCCGGCGTTGCTGGCGCCGGCGACCGGCGGGCCTTTCAGGTTCTGAATCGGCGCAAGACCGGAAAGGTAGAGCGCCGGATAGCTTCCCGCGACGAAGCCGACTGCGAGGCCGATCGCCGTCACGGCGCCCAGGGCAAACGCCAGCGTCTCGCCGTCCAGCGAAATCGCTTTTCCGGTCAGCATATTGAACCACGGCAGGGTCGCCAGGGCCAGCCCGAGCGCGAGGCAAACCGCCAGCCCGCTCATGATCATGGACTCGCTGAGGAATTGCCGGATGACCTGGCCCCGGCCGGCGCCGAAGACCTTTCTCAGGCCGATTTCCCGGGCCCGGCCCGCGGATCTCGCGGTGGCCAGGTTCATGAAATTGATGCAGGCGATGGCGGCGATGAACACGGCAATGGCGGCGAAGAGATAGATGTAGGCGATATCGCTGTTCGGCGTGAGTTCCCTTTCGAGATGGGAATGGAGATGGATGTCCACCAGGGGTTGCAGGCGGAGCGTCAGCGATTCCTCTTCGCTGCCGTATCGGTCGCCGAGGTATTTCTCCACGAAGGCGGGCAGCTTCGCCTCGAGCGCGGCCGGATCGGCGCCTTCCCGAAGCAGGAGGTAGCTGTAGGACCTGCGCCAGCCGAACTCGTCGATCGGTATTTGCGAATAGGCCTCCTGGATGCCGAACGACGCGAGTATGTCGAATCCCAGGTGCGTATTCGCGGGCAGATCCCGCATGACGCCGGTGACCTCGAGTTGAAACGTGCCCTCGGCGTCGAGAATCTTCCCGATGGGATCCCCGTCGCCGAAGTACTTTCTCGCGATGGATTCCGACAGCACCACTTTTTCATTGTCCCGCAGCGCCGTTCGGGGATCGCCCCTTACCAGGGGCACATCGAATACGTCGAAAACCGAAGCGTCGGCCAGATAGAAGGCGCGTTCGTAGAACCCCTCGTCGCCGTACTTGACCATCCAAGCGTTTCCGGGCGGCACGAGACGGACCATGTCTTCCACTTCCGGAAAGTCGGCCTGGATGAGCTTGGCCGTCGGGATCAGCACGTCGGCATTGCGGACGACCTGATCCCGCTGGCGCTCCTCCGCGATCACGCGGTAGATGCGGTCCGCCTTGTCGTGGAACCGGTCGTAGCTCAATTCGTCGCGGATGTAGATCAGAATGAGGAGGCAGCACGCGATCCCGAGCGCCAGGCTCGTTACGTTGATGAACGAATAGCCCTTCTGGCGGTTCAGATGGCGGACGGCCACGGTGAAATAACTGCGGAACATCAGGACCTCGAGTCAGCCTCTGGAGATTGAACCCGTCTGGTTGTTGTCCAAATGCGGCGGATTTTCACATAGGTTGTCACCCGGCTGCTATCGCGCATGGACCGCATATAGGTTGTTGCCGGGAGGCGGCTATCATATTACATAATTACAGCATGTATCAGAGCACACAGTATCACAGATTCACAGTATCACAGTCTAAAGGATGCATGTTGTTTTATATAGTACATACATCACCCCCTCGAGATCAACCTCGCCGATTGTCGATCGCACGGCAGGTTTGCGCCCGGCGGGCAGGTTTGCGCCCGGCCGAAACGTTCCCGGAAGGAATACGCCATGACCGACCTCTTCTCCGAACAGGCTGAAAAGCAACTTCGGCAGGAAGCGCCGCTCGCGGCACGCATGCGGCCGGATTCGCTGGACGGCTTCCTCGGACACCGGGGGCTGGTCGGTCAGGGACGTCTCCTGAACGAGGCCATAGAACGAGATACCCCCTTTTCGATGATCCTCTGGGGGCCGCCGGGTTCCGGGAAGACCACGCTCGCCTCCATCATGGCCCGTTCCACGGACTCGGTTTTCGTCGCGCTCAGCGCCGTCAACGCCGGTGTGAAGGACCTGCACCGGGCAACCGCCGAAGCCCAGGCCCGTTTGGGCATGCATGGCAAGCGAACCATCCTGTTCATAGACGAGATCCATCGATTCAACAAGCTGCAACAGGATGCCGTGCTTCCGACCGTGGAGAACGGAACACTCACCCTCATCGGGGCGACGACAGAGAACCCCTCCTTCGAGGTCAACAACGCCCTGCTTTCGCGCTGCCGCGTACTGCGTCTTGAACCGCTGTCCGAAGAGGATCTGCAAAGGATCGTTCGCAACGCGTTGGAGGACGGCGAGCGCGGCCTGGGCGGTCGCGGCATCGAAATGGACGACGAGGCGGCGGCGTACCTCGCTTCCGTGGCGGCCGGCGACGCGCGGGTCGCGTTGAACACGCTCGAAGTGGCCGCCATGACTGCGCAACGGGACGAGCGGTCCCGTTTACGGCTGACGGCAAGGGAGATCGACGAAGCGCTGCAGCATCGCGCCCCGCAGTATGACAAAGGCGGGGACTGGCACTACGACGTTATCTCCGCCCTGCACAAGAGCGTGCGGGACTCCGATCCCGACGGCGCCCTGTACTGGCTCGCCCGCATGCTGATCGTCGGGGACGATCCGCTTTACATCGCGCGCCGGATCATCCGCATGTCGGTGGAAGATATAGGTCTGGCCGATCCGTTCGCCCTGACCCTGTCCACATCCGCCCAGCAGGCCATCCATTTCGTGGGTCAACCCGAAGGCGATCTGATACTCGCCCATGCGGTGGTGTATCTCGCCACGGCGCCGAAGAGCAACGCGGTTTACACGGCCTTCTCCAAGGCGCGGCAGGACGCGGAACGGACGAGCGACGAACCAGTCCCCCCGCATCTGCGCAACGCGCCAACCCGCCTGATGGAGGAAATGGGGCACGGCAGGGGATACAAGTACGCCCACGACTACGACGGGGCGGCCGTGGACCAGGAACATCTGCCCGAATCCATCCGGGGGCGCCGCTACTACGAACCCACCGACCGCGGTCGAGAAGCGAAGATCCATACCTGGATGGAAAAGATGCGCCGGATCAGAGGGTCGGAGTGACAGACCGGCAAGCCTGTTGCGCGATCGTCCCGCCCGCAAGGCCCGTTACACCCGCAGCGCGATCGCCCGCCGCTCGTAAGAGAGGTTACGTAGTCGCCCGGTTGTAGCAGTAGTCGAAGAGCAGTTCCCACTCGCGCCGCTGGATGCCGCGGCAGAGATCCCCGGCCGGGACTCCGCCCGTATTGGCATGCTCGCACAGGTCGATGAATGCGAAGGGGTCCCAGGCATCCTGCGACATCAGGTAGGCGGCTTCCTCCGGCAGGTGGTCCGTACCGGATGCGAGGGCCGCCGCCTCATCCCGCAACGCAGGATAGATGGCGTGATCGCCAACGCGGCCGAACCAGTACTTCCCGTTGGGGTAGTCCGGTTCGCGCCGATGCATGATGCCGTGCCAGAAACTGCCCGTCGGCGTGGTGATCTGCTGACTGACGGTGTGGGAGGTCACGAGGAAATCGTGATACAACCACAGGCCGGACCGGCATCCCTCCGCCATCATCCGGTCTCCGATGGTCCGAGGCGCGAAGGCCTGGTCGAGGTCCAGCGCTTCCAGTGCGGCCCGGGCGGACGCGTTCTCCTCGCCGGGGCCCAGCGACATGGTGCGGGGCGTCTCGAGCAGTCCTGCGAAAACGGCTCCGTAGGCAGAGGGATCAAAGGCAGACATGGTCGATCCTTTCGTCTTTCCGCTTCTTCAGCACCTCGTTCATGCTGCCGGTGCGGTATCCCTGCAAGTCAAGCGTAACGTAGTCATACCCGATTTGCTTGAGTTGCGCCGCGATCTCGTCGTGGTGTTCGACGACCCTGCCCAGGTCGGCGGGTTCCACTTCGATGCGGGCGATATTCGTGTGATGGCGCACCCGGAACTGCCGGAGGCCCAAGCCGCGGATGTACGCTTCGGCCCGGCCGACCTGCTCAAGGGCTTCGATCGTGATGGGATCGCCGTAGGGAAAGCGGGACGACAGGCAGGCCAGGGACGGCTTGTCCGACGTGGGCAGGCCGAGACGCTCGGACAACGCGCGGACGTCGGCCTTGGTGAACCCCGCGTCCTTCAAGGGACTGCGCACGCCGTGTTCGCGGATCGCCAGCATGCCCGGACGGAAGTCGCCTATATCGTCCACGATGCTGCCTTCGCAGATGAAGGCGGCGCCTTCTTCCAAGGCGATGCCTTTCAGACGGGTATACAGTTCATTCCGGCAGTAGTAGCACCTGCGCGGGTTGTTCGCCATGTAGCTCGCGTTATGGATCTCCTCCGTGTCCACATAGCGGTGGCGCGCGCCCATCCACGCGGCCAGCTCGCCGGCCTCGTCCTTCTCCTCCTCCGGCAACGATTCGGACACGCCGGTTACACCCAGGGCGCGGTTTTCCAGCACATCGGCGGCCACCTTCAGCAGCAGCGTGCTGTCCACCCCGGCGGAGAAGGCCACCAGGACGCTGCCCATCGCGCGCAGATCCTCACGGAGCGACGCATACTTTTCATCCAAGGTGGATGATTCGTTCCGATTCACGTCCCACTCCCCGATTATCCCATGGCCAAGTCGATCGACCCCGTTCAAGCACGAGCGGCCGCCGTGATTTCGCTTGACAGAACGGGGCCTCGAGCGCTTCTTAACAGGTCTGTTTCAGATTGAAACAAGATACGGTGCGCCCGGTATCCTGACAACGGTTTTTTGCAACGCATCGCCCGCGTATCGGCGATACCGGCGGTCCAGGAAGGAGCAGGACCAGGCGTGATTTCGGATCAAATGAAAGGGTCGGATTCCATGCCTGAAAACGAAACGGCGGCCGGACCAACCCGCCTGTACAGCGGCATCCAGCCCACCGGCGATATTCATATCGGGAACTACCTCGGCGCCTTGAGCAACTGGGTCAAGCTGATTCCGCGGTATGACTGCATCTACTGCGTGGTGGACTATCATGCCATCACCATCGAGTACGATCCCGACCGCATGCGGGAGGCCGTGCTGGACACCGCCACGATGGGGATGGCGTGCGGTCTCGACCCGGATCGCTGCACGCTTTTCGTGCAGTCCCACGTTTCCGAAACGATGGAACTGGCCTGGATATTCAGCACCGTCACCGCCCTAGGCGCCCTGGAACGGATGACGCAGTTCAAGGACAAGGCCGTACAGCACAAGCAGAACATCAACGCAGGCCTGTTCACCTATCCCGTGCTCCAGGCGGCGGATATCCTGGGCGTCCGGGCGGACGGCGTGCCCGTGGGGGACGACCAGTCCCAGCACCTGGAACTTACCCGCGAAATCGCGCGGCGATTCAACCATCTGTACGGACCGGTGTTTCCCGAGGCCAGGACGCTGTACAGTCCGGCGCCGCGCATCATGGGGCTGGACGGCCAGTCCAAGATGAGCAAGAGCCAGGGAAACTACATCGCGATGAAGGACGGCCGCGATGAGGTAAGGAAGAAACTCGGCAGCGCCTATACCGATCCGAACCGGCTGCGCAGATCGGATCCCGGCAATCCGGACATCTGCAACATCTTCACGCTGCACAAGTCCTTCTCGAAACCGGACGAGGTGGCAACCATCGACGCGGAATGCCGGCGCGCCGGCATCGGCTGCGTCGACTGCAAGAAGAAACTGGGCGACAATATGGAAACGGTGATGTCGCCGATCCAGGAACGGTACGCGGACCTGACCCGCCGTCCCGACGACGTGCGGGACGCACTGGCCAAGGGTGCGGAAAGAGTGCGGTCGCTTACGGCGGAGACCATGACGGAAGTGCGCGGGAACCTGGGGTTGCGATGACGCGGGAACCTCCAGGCGTTCGTCGCGTTCATAAAACGGAACGCCCGCTCGTAATCCTGCCCTGAGCGCCTGTCGCGGGAACAAGCCCCGGGAACTTATCCCAAGAACCATGCATGGATATTTACTCGAGAGACTACGCCCACCAATCCCGGTCCCTGGGACGCACCGTTTCCTTTCGCCGTACTACGGCCAAATACCTCCTGATCGCCTTCGCAATAGCCGGGCTGCTCCATAGCCTGGTTCTGCTGATCCTGCTGTCCACCGGCCTGCTCGAAGACAAGAACATGGTCGAGCTTACCCTCGCGCCCTACGAGCGCCTGGAAGAACTCGAACAGGCCTACATGGAAGTACAGAATCCCCCGACGCTGGTCGACGTCCCGGAAGAAGCCCGCACGGAGGAACCTCCGGACGACCCGCTGGCCGACGTGGCGGACAGGCCTTCCATAGCTCGGGATCTGCTTGAGGACGCGACACTGCCCGAAGGGCGGGCCTTTTCCGAAGGCGATTTGGAAATCAGGACGATGGAGGATCCGAACGAAGAGGAAGAGCGACGAAGCGAACCCTTCGCCGGGGCCGGTCCGCTTGCCCCCCGGGAGGGCGGCATCGAGGATTTCAAGGAGATGGAGGCGCCGCCGCAGTGGACTTCGGACCTGATCATTCGGCCCGAATTCCGCGGCAGGGGCGGACGGCCGGGACAAGGCGACGGGCAGGCGGAAGGATCCGAATTCGGCGCTTCGGCACCGAGACCCACGGGTCCGGAAGCGCCCGTGTTCATCCCCCAGGACGATCTGAACGAACTGGCGCAGGCGTCGCGCGAACCGACGTACGAACGGCACAGGCGATTCGGTTTCGGCCTCGGCAACAGCGGGCCGCGGGTACCCCGAACGAACAACCGCCACACCTCGGTCAAGGATTACGGCGATTTCTCGCTCAGCACCTATGCCTGGGACTACGCGCCCTATCTGTACATGCTCCGCGAACGGGTGCGGCGACGCTGGTTCGCGCCGGAGGCATTCAATCTCGGTCTGGTGAGCGGCAGGGTCATCATACGATTCAAGATCATGCCCGACGGCGCCCTGCGCGACCTCGAGGTCCTGTCCTACCGGGACAACGATGTACCTTATCAGTCCCTCGTGGCCTCCAGCCGCAACGCCATCGAATCCGCCAGCCCTTTCCCGCCGCTTCCCGCCGATTTCCTCCA
Organism: bacterium; assembly: GCA_965200485.1. Taxonomy (GTDB): domain Bacteria; phylum JAAXHH01; class JAAXHH01; order JAAXHH01; family JAAXHH01; genus JAAXHH01. Next base: position 1,745,184 of record CBDAUD010000001.1, on the reverse strand, counting down.
TCCGTTTTTGGAAATCACCGGCACCTTCTATTACCAGATCCTCCGCGCGAGGTGACCTTTAACGGACGAGACGACTAACGGGCGAGACGACTAGCGGGCGAGACGACCTTTACCGGCGAAACAACCTTTACCGGCGAGACGACCTGAATCATGAAGACGCGAATCGGACAACTGGTGGACTCGAAGGGATTTCAGCATACCGTACTCGGCGTGATCACGGCGGCCGCCGTACTGGTGGGTCTGGAAACCTCGCGTGATTTGACGGCCCGGTACGGCGACTGGCTGCATCGGCTCGACCGGCTGGTTCTGCTGTTCTTCATCCTGGAAGCCGCGCTGAAGATGGCGCGCCACGGCAGTCGCTGGTACCGGTATTTCGGCGACTGGTGGAACGTGTTCGACTTCCTCATCGTGGCGGCCTGCCTGCTACCCGCCGGAGGGCAGTATGCCGCGGTGCTTCGGCTGGCCCGGGTGCTCCGCGCACTGCGGCTGGTGACCGTGGTGCCGAAACTGCAGCTGCTGGTCTCTTCGCTGCTCAAGGCGATCACTTCGCTGGGGTACGTCGGCCTGTTGCTGGGGGTGCTGTTCTACATCTACGCGGTACTGGGCGTCTACCTCTTTCGCGACAACGACCCGGTGCACTTTCAGGACCTTTCGACCGCGCTGCTGACCCTCTTCCGGGTGGTAACCCTGGAAGACTGGACGGACGTGATGTACATCCAGATGTACGGCAGCGACGCCTATCCGAACTACGCGGATTTCGCGCAGGCTCATTTGCGCGAAGCATCGCGGACCATGCCGTTCCTCGGTGCCGCCTTCTTCGTCACCTTCGTGATGCTGGGCACCATGATCATGCTGAACCTCTTCATCGGCGTAGTCATCAACGCCATGTCGGAGGCCCAGGCCGAGCGGGAATCGGAGGAAAGGCTCCGTCACATGGAAAGGGATGGACGAATCAGCGCCGGCGATGAAATAGGTTTGATTGAGGAAGAGATCAGGAAACTGGGAAGGCGGCTGCAAACGTTGCACAAGCGGGTGGACGAAGAGCGTGGAGACAGCTGATTCGCTCAGCCGAAGGCGACCAAGAAATTTTAAAAGCCTTGACACCAACCAAAGTAGTGCCATAATACTCTTACTTGAACTTTACCTGTAATAAGCACAATAGGCGTGATATAAGGGATACTATCTTGTGGGAAAATGCGAAGTCTACCCCCCCCCCCCCCCCCCCCCGTAACCCCGTAAGATTCCATGATCTGGACGCTTTGCGCGCATTCGCCATGTTGCTGGGCATCGTGATGCATGCGGCGTTTTCCTTTTTCCAAGCATCATAGACTGGCCGGTGAGTGACGTGTGGGGGGACAAAGTGGATTTTTGGAACAATCCATACGCCCACCTCGTTGGCACCATTCACAGCTTTCGCATGCCGCTCTTCTTCCTGATCAGCGGTTTCTTTACCGCCATGTTCTGGCAGTCCCGCGGGTTGAGCGAACTGTTTCGCCATCGTCTGAAACGCATCGGACTTCCTTTGCTGGCGGCGTGTGTTACGATCATTCCAGCCACGAACGCGTTCTTCGTTCCTACGACTTCCGCCTCGTGGACATTCTACTGGGAATACGGGTTCGCCCACATCTGGTTCCTCTGGTACCTGATCCTCTTGGTGGGGATTTTTGTCGTTTGCGTGCGACTCGGCCTGCGGTTCCGTCATCCGGCTTGGTGGCTTCTCCTGTCCGTCAGCATTCTTCCAGAGTACCTGATGCAGGAGCTCCTGCTCGGCCCGGATCTGAAGATAGGCCTCGTGCCGGCACCCGACATATTAGGATACTATCTGGTTTTCTATGTGTTCGGCGCGTTCTTCTGGCAGAATTCAATCGAAGTGAAAAGGTGGTGGTGCGTGTACCTGGTGCCTGTTTCCCTGCTCCCGGTGACCTTGTACCTCGTGCTGACCTTCTCCGTATCAGGGAGTCCGACCGATGCGATGGACCCCGAATCGCTCAAGGCGTCATTTCCCGTCGCCGTCGGCGCGACAGCCTATACCTGGTTGTGGTGTTTCGGACTGATGGGGCTGTTTCGCTGGTTGGCGTCGAAGCATCGATACTGGGTTCGCTACGTCTCGGACGCTTCGTACTGGATGTACCTGCTCCATTTGCCGCTGGTGTTTCTCGCGCAGATGGCGGTCGTTTCGTGGCCTATCAGCCCGCATCTCAAGGTCACGCTGGTTTTCGTCGGAGTCACGGCCGTCCTGTTGGCGACGTATCACCTGTTCGTACGATACACGCCGATCGGTACCATGCTGAACGGACCGCGCGTTCGTCCGACGACGGCAGACTGATGGCCGAGAAATCGGCTAGGGAAGCGTACCGCGAGAGTTGGCGGGGCGAGGAACATTATTAGTTGAGATTCCACGATCTCGACGCATTGCGCGCATTCGCCATGTTGCTGGGCATCGTGCTGCATACGGTGTGCTTCCTCCTTTTTCCAGGCATCATGGATTGGCCGGTGCGAGACGCGTGGGCGGATAACCTGGATTTCTGGAACAATCCATACGTCTACGTCGCTGGCGCCATTCACAGTTTTCGCATGCCGCTCTTCTTCCTGATCAGCGGTTTCTTTACCGCCATGTTCTGGCAGTCCCGCGGTTTGCGCGAACTGGTTCGACATCGTCTGAAACGCATCGGACTTCCTCTGCTGGTGGCGTGTGTTACGATCATTCCAGTCACGAACGCGTTCTACGTTCCCGCGACTTCCGTCTCGTGGACAATCTACTGGGATTACGGTTTCGCCCACATCTGGTTCCTCTGGTACCTGATCCTCATAGTGGGAGTTTTTGTCGTTTGCGTGCGACTCGGCCTGCGGTTTCGACATCCGGCCTGGTGGCTTCTCCTGCCCGTCAGCATTCTTCCAGAGTACGTGATGCAGGATATCCCGCTCGGCCCGGATCTGAATGTAGTAGGCCTCTTGCCAGCGCCCGACCTATTCGGATACTATCTGATTTTCTATGTGTTCGGCGCGTTCTTCTGGCAGAATTCAATCGAAGTGAAAAGATGGTGGTGCGCGGCCCTAGTGCCTGTCTTCCTGCTCCCGCTGACCCTTATTTACCTCGCCCTGACCTTATTCGAATCAGGGAATCCATCCGAAGGGCTGGACCCCGAGTCGTTCAATGCATCGTTTCCCATGGCCGTCGGGGGGATAGCCTATACCTGGTCATGGTGTTTCGGACTGATGGGGCTGTTTCGCTGGGTGGCGTCGAAGCATCGATACTGGGTTCGCTACCTCTCGGACGCTTCCTACTGGATGTACCTGCTCCACTTGCCGCTGGTGTACCTCGCGCAGATGGCGGTCGTTCCGTGGCCTGTCAGCCCGCATCTCAAGGTCTTGATAGTTTTCGTCGGGGTCACGGCCGTCCTGTTGGCGACGTATCACCTGTTCGTACGATACACGCCAATCGGAACCATGCTGAACGGTCCGCGCGTCCGTCCGGCGGCGAATGCGTGATGGCCGAGAAATCGGCTAGGGAAGCGTACCGCGAGAGTTGGCGGGGCGATGTTGGGCGGGAAGGACGGTGCGTCCATCTCCCTCCGTCAGCTGCTGACGAGCACCTTCTTCAAGGCGGCGACTAAGGCTTCGTTTTCTTCCTGAAGACCGGAGGTGATCCGCAGCCAGGTGTTCATCCGCCAGCGCCGCTTCCCGTTGCCTACGAGTACGTTGTATTCCTCCAGCAGCTTGCGGGATACCTCGTCCGCGTCCTTGCGCACGTTGACCAGCATGAAGCTGGACTGGCTGGGCACGTATTCGAGTCCCATTTCGGCGAACTGGCCGGTGAGATAGTCGAGTCCGGCCCAGGTTGCCGCGCGGGCGCGGTCCTGGTAGTCGTGGTCTTCGATGCAGGCTTCCCCGGCCACCACGGACAGCGCGCTGACCCGCCCGCCCTTGTTGTCTTCGAGCTTCTCTATGACATGAGGCTGGGCGAGGCCATAGCCCAGACGCAAACCCGCCATGCCCATGATCTTCGAGAATGTGCGGGTTACGATGACGTTCTCATGGTGCTGGATCAGCGGCGCGGCGCCGATGCGGTCCCGCGGGTTCCTGGCAAACTCGATATAGGCCTCGTCGACGAAAACCATGACCTGGGAAGGAATGCTGCCTACGAACTGTTTCAGATCTTCGTACGGAACGACGATGCCCGTCGGATTACCCGGTGAAGTGATGACGACAACCCGCGTGTCTTCGGTGATGGCCGACTTCATGGCGTCGAGATCGTGGTGGAAATCGCGCGTGACGCGGACCAGGCGCGTTCTCGCGCCGTACTTCCGCGCCGTGCTTATCACACCGCCGTATCCCGGCGCAGCCTCGATCATCTGTCCGCCATCCCGCAGATAGGCCGACCCGATGGCGAAGAGCACCTCCGACGATCCGCAACCCAGGGTAACCCACGGTCGGCTGGACGCGCGATCGCTGCTCCTGTTGCTCGGCAGGACGACGGGCAAATCGTGACGTTCCGCGATCTGGCCATAGAGCCGGCGGTCCCGGTAGTACCGGTTGAACTTGTATACGTATTGCATGATGGCTTCGACGGCGCGGGGAGACGGCCCGATCGGCATCTCGTTGCTGCTCAGCCGGACGAGTCCCTCGGGAACGCCCCAGCCCCGCACAGGACGCGCCTGCGGTCCGGCAATCATCTGCGCCACGGCCTCGTAGCTGCCCAGCGTGGCTGCGCCGGCGCCAACCGCGAGTCCCTTGAGAAACCTGCGGCGCGAGAACCCGGAAGCCGCCAGGTTCATCGCCCGAATCATGTTCGACATAGTACCATCCTTTTGGTCAACTGCTCACCAACACCTTCCTGAGCGCGGCCATGAAGGCTTCGTTTTCTTCCTGCAGGCCCGAGGTGACCCGCAGCCACGTATCCAGATTCCAGCGGCGTTTTCCGTTGCCGACCAGCACCCTGTATTCTTCGCGCAGTTTCCGGGTGACTTCGTCCGCGTCCTTGCGGATGTTGACCAGCATGAAACTGGACTGGCTCGGCACATATTCGATACCCATCTCGTCGAACTGGCTGGCAAAGTAGGCCTGTCCGTCCCAGGTCACCTTCCGCGCCCGGTCCTGGTAATCGTGATCATCCATCCCGGCCGCCGCGGCGTTGGTCGAAAGCATGCTGGGCCTGCCGCCCTTGTTCTGGTTCAGTTTTTCGATCACCTCGGGACGGGCCAGCCCGTAGCCGACGCCCAGTCCGGCCATGCCCATGATCTTCGAGAACGTGCGGGCGACGATGACGTTCGCGTGATCCAGGATCAGCGGCGCGGCGCCGATCCGTTCTTCGGGACGCTTCGAGAACTCTATGTAGGCCTCGTCCACGAAGATCATCACGTCGGACGGCACTTCCTCCACGAACTTCTTCAGGGCTTCCGGCGGAACGAGCACACCGGTCGGATTGCCCGGATTGGTCACCACCACCACCCGCGTGTTTTCATTGATGGCCGCCTTCATCGCGCCGAAATCGTGCTGGAAGTCGCTGGTCAGCGGAACCCACCGTGCCGTTGCGCCATATGCCTCGGCCGTGCGGAACACGCCGGCGTAGCCAGGCGTTGCCTCGACCATTTCGGCACCGTCCCTGAGATAGGCGGAAGCCAGGGCGAACAGCACTTCCGACGATCCGCAACCCAGGGTGACCCAGGCGCCGGGCGGCGTAAAGGCGAAAGGATCGGGTTCGACGGCGGGCAGTCCGTGCCGTTCGGCGATCTTGCCGTAGATGTCCAAGTTCCGGTTGTACCGGTTGAAGGCGTATACGTTCTCCAGCACGGCTTCGACGGCCCTCGGCGAAGGACCGATCGGCATCTCGTTGCCGCTCAGGCGCACGAGTCCGGCTGGCACGCCCCATCCGCGCACGGGCCTGGCATTGGGCCCGGAGATCATCTGCGCCACCGCCTCGGAGCCGCCGAGCGACACCGCGCCCGCGCCGACCATCATGCCCTTGAGAAACCCGCGCCGCGAGAAACCGGACGGGGAAGCCTGCGTGTTTTCAGCCGTGCCTGCCATGATAGACTCCTTTATGGGATAGCTGCAAGAATCGGTCCAGCTGCGCATTCAATTTAACGCGCCACACATGGCGCGACAACAGATTAATACGTTTTACGCCGCGCACAGAAAATCCTCCACTTCGACGAGACCCATCTCCGCAAGCGCCTGCCGGATCAGCTTTCGGGCCCCTCGCGAGGACACGGCGGCGACGAGCATGGGTTGCCGGTAGCGGGTCCACGCCGACGAAAGTTCGGCGGGACCGATCACGGGCGCTTCGCGCAGGTATCCGCCGATCTTCCGGGGCGAGATGTCCACGAACGCGTCCACCGGACGTCCCTCGCGAACAATATGCCTGGTCAAACGCCGGCCGGTCTGCCCCGCGCCCCATACAATCAACCCGTCGCGGTCTTTTAGCGGTCCGTTGACCAGAAAATGCGCCTTGACCCGGAGGAAGTTCTCGACCGAGTACCGGGCATCCGTTCGGGTCAGCCGGTCCGCATGATCCCGCCAGTACAGCAGGACTTCCGGTACCTTGGCGAATCGCCGTCCGGCGGCATGGTAGCGAAGCCACAGATCGTAATCCTCCGGCCATCCGGCGTCTCTATATCCACCGAGTGCCAGGAGTTCATCCCGGCGCACCATGGCCGAAGGATGGGCAATCGGACTTTCTATGAAGATTTCTCGGGCGATGTCCCGGGGCTCGACCAGCGCGTTCAGCCAGGCTTCATAGACCTTCATGCCCTCGCCCAAGGCGCCCATGCCCTCGCCCAAGGCGCCGTCCGCAAAAATCTCGACGAGCGAACCGGCCACGCTGATATCGGATCGGGATGTCAGCAAATCGGCCTGTCTCCGCAGGCGGTCCGCATGCATCCGGTCGTCCGCGTCCATGCGGGCGATCCACACACCCCGGCACTGCGACAGGCCGTAATTCAGGGCCTTGACTAGACCGACGCGATCTAAGCGAATCGGCCGGATTCTTCCGTCGGCCCGGCTCCACGCCGCCAGTATCTCTGCGCTGTCGTCGTCCGACCCGTCATCGACCGCGACGACCTCGAAATCGGCCAGGGACTGCGCTGCGATACTCTGCAGCGTTTCCGGCAACGTTCCGGCGGCGTTGTGCACCGGCATCAGGACGGATACGCGCGGCGTGGGCATGAGCAAAGAGTGGAGGTTGGCGCGACCCACGGAAGCAGGCTCGGGCGGGCGGAAGGCAGGTTCGGCCACGAGGTGGCGGGTAAGGCCTCGCGGAGACCGTACCCTGCCTCTCGGATACCGCGCCCGGCCGGCCCTGCCCTAACCCTTGACCACGATATTGAGCAGCTTGTCCGGCACGAATATGTTGCGTACCGGTTCCTTGCCTTCGGTCCACTGCCGCACGCGTTCGCTGGCGAAGGCGGCCCGCTCGATTGCTTCGCGAGGCGTCCCGGGCGGCAGTTCGAGCCGGTCGCGTACACGGCCGTTGATCTGGATCACGTATTCGATTGTGGCTGAAACGATCAGCGACGGATCGTACGCCGGCCACGGCGCGTCGCAGATCATGCCCTCGCCACCAAGGCGAGCCCACAGTTCCTGGGAAATGAAAGGCGCGAAAGGCGCGGTCAGTTGAAGCAGCGTACAGATGGCGTCGCGATGATGAACCGCCGCGTTCCGCAGACCGCTGAGCAATTCCATCAGGCGCGCGATGGCGGTGTTGTACTGAAACGTCTCTATGTCGCCGGTGACGTCCCGGATCTTGCCGTGCAGCAGCGCGAGCAGTTCGGGGTCCTTTACCGGCGTTTCCATGAAATCGGTGTCATTGGCGTAACGCCAGAGCCGGTCGTAGAACCGCCGCACGCCGTTGATGCCCGCGTCCTGGAAATCGCCGCCCACCTGGAAAGGTCCCAGGAACATGAGGTAGGTGCGGAAGGTGTCGGCCCCGAAGTCGTCCAGATATTCGTCGGGATTGATGACGTTTCCTTTGGACTTGCTCATCTTCGCGCCGTTCCGGACGATGGTGCCGTGGGCCCGGAACTTCCTGAAGGGTTCGGAGAACGAAATCAGCCCGATGTCATGCAGCGCCATGGTGATGAACCGCGTATACATGAGATGCAACACCGCGTGCTCGTTGCCTCCGATATACATGGACGCGGGCAGCCACCTTTCCGTGAGTTCCCGGTCGAATACCACGTCCTCCCGCCCGGAGCTGGGATACCGGAAGAAGTACCATGCCGAATCGAGAAAGTTGTCGTTGACGTCGGTTTCCCTCCGGGCCGGATTTCCGCATGTCGGACAGGCGGTTTGCAGAAAGGCCGGATCGCGGGCGAGTGGACTCCGTCCTGTTCCGTCCGGTTTGAAATCCTCCTCGTGGGGCAGCATCACCGGCAGTTGCTCTTCGGGCACCGGCACCACGCCGCATGCTTGGCAGTGGATCATCGGAATCGGCGGTCCCCAGTACCGCTGGCGGCTGATGCACCAGTCCCGCAGCCTGTAGTTGACCTGCCTCCTCCCGATCTCGCGCTGCTCCAGCCAGTCCGTGACCGCGCGCACGCCCTCGGCGCTGGACATCCCGCTGAAGGCGCCGCTGTTCACCATGACGCCTTCGCCGGTGTAGGCTTCCGCCAGCCGGGTCCCGCCATCTTGTTGACTCGCCGGGCCATCGGACTTCATGGGATCGGCGGACTTCGAGCGATCGGCGGACTTTGCCCGGTCTTCGGACGCTACCGGACCTTCGGATGCTACTGCACTTTCGGACGCGCGGATCACCTCAACGACGGGCAGATCGAATTGCCGGGCGAATTCGAAGTCCCGACCATCATGGGCCGGGACGGCCATGATAGCGCCCGTTCCGTACGTCATCAGCACGTAATCGGAAATCCAGATCGGAATTCTGGCGTCGTTCACGGGATTGATCGCATAGCCGCCGGTGAACACGCCGGTCTTCTCGCGCGTGGCGTCCTCGCGCTCAATGGCCGTCTTCCGGCCGGTTTCCCCTACGTATTCCCGAACGGCCGCGCGTTGCCCGTCCGTAGTGATGTTTTCCACCAGCGGGTGTTCCGGCGCCAACACCATATAGGTTGCGCCCCAGAGTGTATCCGGGCGCGTGGTGAACACGCTGAGCTTGCCTTCGCGGTCCGCGAGCTGGAAATCCACCTCGGCGCCTTCGCTCCGGCCGATCCACCTTCGCTGCGCGGTCTTGGTCGTCTCGGACCAGTCGATGGTTTTCAGATTGTCCAGTAACTCCTTGGCGTAGGCCGTGATACGGAAGAACCACTGCCGCATGTTCCGTTGTTCGACCACCGCGCCGCATCGTTCGCATTCCCCGCCCTCGGCCTGTTCCGCCGCCAGCACCGTGTTGCACGAGGGGCACCAGGTAACCGGCGCTTCCTTCTGGTAGGCCAGCCCGGCCTTGAAGAGCTGGATGAAAATCCACTGCGTCCAGCGGTAGTAGGCCGGATCCGTTGTCCGTACCTCGTGACGCCAGTCGAACATGGCGCCCAGGCGCTTGAACTGGCGCGTGAAGTTGGCGATGTTCTCGGGGATCAACCGGCCGGGATGGCTGTTGATTTTGAGGGCGAAGTTCTCGGAGTGGATGCCGAACGCGTCGAACCCCATCGGCTCGAACACGTCGTATCCCTTCGCGCGCGCGTACCTTCCATGGATATCCGCGCCGGTATAGGCGAACACATTGCCCACGTGCATGCCCTCGGCGGAGGGATAGGGGAACATCATGAGGTTGTAGTAGGGCTTGTCCGCCCCCGCGAGATCTACCTCGAAGGTCCCTTCCGAATCCCAGCGCGCGGTCCAACGCGTCTCGATCGTTCGATGGTCGTATCTGTCGCCGTGCATCGCGCTTCCTCTAATCCTGCCTGCCTGATTCCTGCAGCCCCGTTTCCCCGTCATTCCCATCAGCTTCATCGTGACCGCCGGCCGGCTGCGATAATCCCTCAACCGGTCGCTTCACCTTCCGCAATCTACCTGTCTTGACTTCGGAAATCAAGATACTACTTTAGTATGGAGTCTGTTGCGCGATGCCAGTTGCGCCGTTGGCCTGTTGGACCAATGGCCTGTTGCACGAACGGAAATCGAAACGTCCGCCATGTCTGACGGAAAATCCCATCTGCTGCGCGACGAAGCCGTCCGCCAATTCATCACGGACGGGTATGTCCAGGTCAACGCCGGACTGTCCGAGGCGTTTCATCAGGAACTGTTCCGCAAGATCGAGACCGTACTCGACGAGGAAGGCAATCCCGGCAACAACATCCTGCCCCGGATTCCCGAGATCCAGCGCGTCTTAGACCAGCCCGCCGTGCGAGGCGCCCTGACGAGTCTGCTCGGCCCCGGCTATCTCATGCATCCCCACCGGTACTGCCACCTGAACAAGCCGGGTAGTTCCGGCCAGCAGTGGCACAAGGACGATTACATCTTCGATCACAACGTGAGACACGCGCGTTGCCGCTGGGTGATGGCCTTCTACTATCCCCAGGATGTTACCGAAGACATGGGACCCACCGGCATCCTGCCCGGCATGCAGCATCATAGCCGCATCTCCGATGTCGACGCGTCCCGGTCCGAGGAGCGGGCGCTGGGCCTTTGCGGTCCGGCCGGAACGGTCTCCATTGTCAACTTCGACGCCTGGCACCGGGCTACGGAAAACGTCAGCACGAAGAACAGGTACATGCTCAAGTTCCAGTTCACCCGTTCACACGAACCGACCGAACCCGCCTGGAGAACCGCCTCGGGCACGTGGAAGACGCAGCCGGGCGAGATCCGCTCCGCGGTTTCGGAGACGGTCTGGAACTGGCTGTCCGGAAGGCATGCTTCCCGCAGCTCCGACCCGGACGCCGGAACCAACGGCGCGTCCATCGGCCGATTGCTCTCCAACCTGGACGATCCGGACGAGGGCGTTCGGCTCGAGTCGGCGTATCGGTTCGGGCGCATCGGCGCGGCATCGGTTGAACCGCTCGCGGAACGGCTCCGAGCCATCGGGGAAGATCAAGCCCTGGCAAGCGTGCCCAAGAACCCGGCGAATCCAGTAGGCGGTAATCCGTCGGAACTACCTGTCGCCCATGCTTTTTCTGCCATTGGACGTCCGGCTGTAAAGCGCCTGGAAGCATTACTGGAAGACGGCGCCTGGTGGGTACGGGCGACGGCCGCCGATGTGCTGGGCGACATCGGCCTGCCGGCGGCATCCGCTCGGCCGGCGCTCCTGCGTTCGCTGGAGGATGACGAGCCATGGGTGCGGCGTAACGCGTCCGAAGCCCTGGCGATTCACGGCGGATTCATGCGCGAGGACGGCGCCGCGCTTCGACGCGCGCTCCGGGATGAAGACGAACGCGTACGACGCAATATCGCTTTTGCCCTGGCCAGACACCCCTTGCAGGACGCGAAGCTGTTAGGCGACCTGACGACCCGCTCTGTGGAAGACGAAGGACGCTACGTCCGCCACTACGCCCTCGCCGCCGCGGCGCGCATAGCGGGAAAAGCCGGGAACGAGGCGCTGTGGGAAGCCATGCTCGCCGCACGGTGGTGTCCGCTGACCACGCCCAGAAGCGCATTCTGATTCCGCGTTGTTCCATTCTGTTTCGTATTGGTTCGCATCAGCGAGGCCCGGCGCCGAGGTTTCCTATCGGGACGCAACCGTATTGATCCTGCGAAACAGCAGGTAAAGCGGGTAACTCAGAACCACCACGAGCAGGGCCAACAGGCTGACGCCCGTACCACCCACGATGTTGCCAATCAGAAAAGCCACCGCACCGACGAGCGTGAGCGCCGTCGTCCAAGGGTAACCCCACGCCTTATACGGACGGGGCAGATCGGGTTCCTTTCGTCTCAGGATGAAGACGGAAAGGAACAGGATCGCGTAGTTGACCACGGTGAAGAACGCCAGCGCTTCTATCAGCAATACGAAGCTTCCGCTGAACAACAGGAAAAAGGCGGTGGCACCCAGACTGAAGACGAGCGCCGCGGTCGGCGTGCCGCCCCGGTTTACCCGTCTGCACGCTTCGAAGAACAGGCCGTCGACGCTCATCGCATAGACCACGCGTGCCGCAAACATGTATCCCAGATTGATGCCGACGATCAGAAACCCGGTAAGGAACGCGGTGATGAGCGTCTCCGCAAGCGGTCCGAATATAGCCTCAACAGCCTGTCCCACAGCGAGTTCCGCCCCGATTATCTCCGACATGGGCAGCATGCGAAGCAAGGCGATGTTGATCAGTAGATAGACCGCAATGACGATGCCCACGCCTACAAACATCGAGCGGGGAATCGTGCGTCCCGGATCTTCCATTTCTTCGGAAAAGTAAGCGGTAAACACCCAGCCGTCGTATGCGTAGAGTACCCCTCTCAGCGCTACGATAAAGGCCATGACCAGCGCCCATCCCGCGGGCATGGTAGGCGTCGGATCGACCGTATCGGTCTCCGCCGCTCCGCCGCCAGCCAGTACGAAACAGATGACGATGAGCGCGGCGAATACAACCGCCTTGATCAGGCTCGCAACATTGTGAACGCCGGTTCCCCATTGCACGCCGCGCCACTGTATCATTGCGAAGACGCCGGCGATGGCCAGCGACAGAGGAAGGCTGTATTTGGGGATCGCGGGCGTCAGAAGATGGAGGTATTCGTTGATCACGACGATGGTCATTGCCGTCGCGCCACACCAGTTCAACCAGTCGATCCAACCGCTGACGAAACCGATGAAGGGCCCGAAGGCCCGGTGCGCGTAGACGTAGTAGGCGCCGGCCCGCGGAAGGGCTGTCGCCAGCTCGGCGGCGGAAGCCGTGCTGAACAGTACGAACAAACCGGCCGCGATCCAGGTCGCCATGTACCACCAGGGATCGGGCAACTGCGCGGCCACTTCGCCCGGTGCGCGCAGGATGCCGAGACTGACGATGCCCCCGAAGGTGATGGCCAGGCCCGTGACCAGGCCGAGTACCCGCCGCAGTCCCCGGTGGGAAGGCATGTGGTTTCCCCTCCGTTCATGTGGTTTACTGGCGTTGGTGTGCCTGCTTTAAACCATCTTCTCTAACGATCTTCTCCGGAAACACCGGTAAATTACCGGTTCAGGTATATCCGGTTCAGGAATATAGTGTATGTAAAATCCGGTGCTATGCTGGTTCAGCTCGACGCGATGGATTTGACCTGACCAGCTCAATTACAAATTGACCAAAACGGCAACATGCAGTAGAATCAGAAGTAACCACCGTATGCAAGAACGTTCCAACGAAAATAGCCAAGATGGAAAATGAAGAGTCAATTTGAGTTCGATCTTGATGCTCTAATCGAAGACCTTCATGACTTTTGTTTCGTAGAAGCTCGACTCGACGAACCTGGGTCGGATATATCAATAGAGCAACTACGCAAGGAATTAGGTCTGGGTTGATGGGTCGTACACTGTTCGAATCAGACCGGCCGCTACAAGAGTCATCAAGAAACTTTCTCGCGACTTACAAGACTATTGTACACGGGAAGTCGGCTGACTGAGCCTGGTCTCGGTTGATCGTCCTGCCAAGTTTCCCGCCCTCGCCCTTCCTTCATGGATATATCGCTCAAATACGGACTGAATCCCCATCAACGTCCGGCCAGGGTGACGCTGCCGCCCGCGGCGCCGTTGCGCGTGCTGAACGGAACGCCGGGATACGTCAACATCATCGATGCCGTCGGCGCGTGGCAGCTTGCACGGGAATTGAAGCGCGCCACGGGGATGGCCGCCGCGGCGTCCTTCAAGCACGCCAGTCCGGCCGGAGCGGCGATAGCCGGAGACCTGGACGAGGCCTATCTGGCATCGCAGTTCCTCACACGAAAAGCATTTTCGCCCGTGGCGGCGGCCTACATCCGCGCCCGAGGCGGCGACCGCATGTGTTCCTTCGGGGACGCGGCGGCCGTCAGCGAGGTCGTGGACCGGTCGTTGGCCGAAGCGCTTAGACGGGAGGTGTCGGACCTGATCATCGCGCCGGGATACGACCCGGACGCGCTGGACGTCCTCCGCGCGAAGAAGGGCGGCGGATATCTCGTACTGGAAATCGACCCGGACTTCGAACCACCCGAAGCCGAGCGGAGAATGCTGTTCGGCCTTCAGCTGGAACAGCCGCGGAACGCCGCGGCCATTTCGCGGCAAACCTTCTCCAACGTAGTCACAGAAAACAAGGAACTCCCGGATTCAGTGCGCGACACCCTCGTCGTGGCGACCATTGCGCTCAAGTATACCCAGTCCAATTCGGTCTGCGTGGCGTACGACGGCCAGGTCATCGGTATGGGCGCGGGCCAGCAATCCCGTATCCACTGCACCCGGCTGGCCTGCGACAAGGCCGAAAAGTGGTTTCTGCAGCAGCATCCCCGGACGCTGGAACTCCCTTACCGCGCGGGACTCAAACGTACCGAGAAGACGAACCTCGTCGATCAGTACCTTCTGTGGGACCAGCTTTCCGTTAGGGAGGAAGCCCGCATGCTCGACGCTCTGGACGATCGTCCCGCACCGATTTCGCGGGAAGAACGCAATCGGCATCTCGCGCGTTTCGACGGCATCTGCCTTTCTTCGGATGCCTACATCCCTTTCCGCGACAACATCGACCGCGCCGGCCGAAGCAATATACAGTACGTGGCGCAGACCGGCGGGTCCGCGGCAGACTCGGGCGTGACGGAAGCGGCCGACGAATACGGCATGGTCATGTCCCACACCGGCCTGCGGCTGTTTCTGCACTGATTCCTGCACTGATTCGAGCAAGTTAAAACCCGGATCGAATCAGGTAGCGCGCTTTCGCGGTGCGCGATCTTGATCCGGTGATACCGAGCGGCGATGCCGAGCGGTCGGAGGCGGACCAGCGAGACGCCGTTCAGCCGGCCGCCGATCAGATGGCCGTGGTACGCCCTATTCCCAGCGCTTCCGTGAAACGTTCGATCGACCGCTCCAGTCCTTCGATCAACCCCTCGTCGAAGGCGGTCAGGCTGGCATCCGTTGAACGGCAGCGCAGCGTGATGGGCAGTCCGATGCGCTGCAGGTAGCGTTTACAGGTGACGAGGTACTTGTTGTTCACGACCGGCGCCAGCGACGTCATCATCCGCTGCACTTCTTCCGCCGTTTCCGGCTGGTGGTCATACTCGGCGCAGAGCCAGGAAAACAGCTCCGGAAAGACGTTTCCGGCTACGGGAGAAATCCCGGCGGCCCCGTAGCGCAGCCCTTCGAGTCCGGTCTCGAAGTGCGCGTTGAAGACGCCAAGGGGGGTTTGCCGCACCGCGTCGATCTTCGGCCGAAGCAGATCAATATCACACACGGTATCCTTGTGATAGAGGAATCTGCCGGTGGCGCCCAACTGCCCGAACAGCTCGGCCGAAAGGCGTCGGTGGTAAGGGGTCGGACATTCGTAGACACCCAGCGGAACCGGGTCGGTCAGGGCCAGCAGGCGTTCCATGTGCCGCCGCAGGACGTCCTCGTCTTCGTCTATGCCGGCCATCAGGCAAACGATGACGACGACCGCGTCGACGCCCGTATCGGCCATGCGCCGGACGAACTCGGCCTGTTCGTCGACCGGTCCGCCGAAGGTGCCGGTGGCGACTACGGGTACCCGGCCTCCGGCGCGGCTTACGACGCGTCGCGCCACGTCCAGGCGCTCGCCGTCGTCCAGGTGGAACATCTCGGTGGAACCGCAGCAGGCGAAGAGACCCGCCGATCCCCTTTCGATGTACCAGTCGGTCAGGACGTCCACCCCGGGCCAGTCAATGGAACCGTCCTCGCTGAAGGCATTGAGCATCACCGGCCAGAGGCCGCGGGGCAGTGTTTGGACGGGCATGAAGTCGCTTTCTGGAGGATTCGTTTTGGTCTGGAGGATTTGACGGTCCGAGTCGGGAAACCGTCAAACCGATTGGCGTTCAGGCGTTGGACCGGGCAACCGCCCAGCCTTACAGTCGTGCTTCCGGATATCCGTTTTGCTTAGGCATTGCACGGATCATATCGTCATGCGGTCTTCCGTGTCAAGGAGAACCACGCTCCCTAGTCCTTTACACGCGACGGGTCCAAAGGTATATTACGAGTTTAGCCTGGTCAACCGCCTGGCCGCACAACCGCGTATGAATCGCCATCCCCTCTTGACCGATCGCAATCCGTACGACGAAAAACCGGGTTCGATCAGAAGCCGATATGTTCCGGCAAAAGCCCTTGAGGATCGCCATGTCCGTACTCGGTCTCACCTGCACCCGCTGTCATGCCCAGTATCCTCTGGAGCCGATGTTCTTCGGCTGTCCCGCCTGCCAGGAGAGCGCGGGCGGCGGCGCGGCCGCGTTGACCGTGGCCTACGACTACGAGGCGATCTCAGCCGGGCTGGACGTGGAGAAGTGGCATCGCGCGGGGCATGGCATCTGGCGATTCGACGCCCTGCTGCCGATTCGCGATCCGTCGGCTCAGATCTCCCTGGGCGAGGGGAACACGGCGCTCGTGCGGCCCCGTGCCGTGTGCGAGGCCGCCGGGCTCCCGAACCTGTACATCAAGAACGAGACGACCAATCCCACCTGGGCGTTCAAGGACCGGTTCCACGCCTCCTCCGTATCCATGGCGAAGGCGCTGGGCTACACCCGGATCACGGCCAGTACCACGGGCAATCACGGCGCATCGGCCGCGGCCTATTCGACAGCCGCGGGGATGGATTCCTGCATCATCCTCTGCCACCCCGAATCTTCAAAACTGCAACGGGACATGATCGCCCTGTACGGCGGACACGCCTTCGTGCTGGAAGACCGCTTTCAGCACCTGGACGCCTTGATTCGGGAGCATGGCTACTACCCTTCGACGACCATGACGCCCATGCCCACGGGCACGCCCTTCGGCGTCGAGGGCTACAAGACCATCGCCTTCGAAATCTACGTGCAACTCGATGGCAGCATTCCCGATCGGATGTTCTGCCCCATCGCCGCCGGCGACGCGCTGTACGGACCGTGGCGGGGGTTCAACGAGATGCATGCGCTGGGCCTCGTCGATCGGAATCCGGTCATGCACGGTGTGCAGCCGTCCGGATGCAATCCCTATGTGCAGTCGTTCCGGCAGGGGCGCGAAGACGTGGTCGTCCACCCCGATCCGAGTTCGATCGCCCTTTCGATCCGGGACGATACCGGAGGACCCGCCGCGCTGCGCGCAATCTACAATTCCGGCGGCGACGCGACCGACGTCACCGAAGACGAGATCATCAAGGCGGTTCGACTGCTCGCGCAGAGCGGCTACCTGGTCGAACCCTCGTCGGCGGCCTCGGTCGCCGGAGCCATCAAGGCGGCCCGGGCGGGGCGGCTCGCGCGGGATGAAACGATCGTTTGCCTGGTCACCGGATCGGGAGCCAAATGGCCTGAAGTCATGGCTGAGCTGGCAGACCAAGACGCGCTGGTCGAACCTTCTTGGGAAGAGATCAGCGCGCGGGTGCTTTGATCAGAAAAAGCCCTATAGTCGGTTTTTGGCTGATCTCTCGACCATGAAACGACAATAACACTTCAACCCATGCACCGATCTTTCCTCTGTCCCCAGTACATCCTTGCCGACGACCTCACCGGTGCGCATGACGTGGCCATTCCCTTCGCGAAACGGGGTTTCGCCGTGGCCGTGGTGAACGACCCGGACCGGCTGGACCGGTTTGACGCGGCGGATCTGGTCGTGCTGAACACGAACACCCGTTCCTGCGGCGAAGCGGAAACCGCCGAGCGCGTGGGGGCGGCTTGCGAAGCGATAGCAGCCCGGCCGGGCGCGCTGATATACAAGAAGATCGACTCGCTGCTCAGGGGAAACGTCGGCTTCGAAATAGACCTGGTCAAAGACCTGCTGGACTTCGGCTTGGCCGTTTGCGCACCAGCTTTTCCTGAAATGAACCGGACAACGGTGGGCGGCTATCACCTGCTTCGCGGCGTTCCGATTCGGCGCATGGACATGGCCGGACCCGATATTCCGCCACCGAGTGCGTTTATACCTGACCTGCTGAACCGCAATCAGGACGATCCTGCCAATGGGGCGGGGCACCACATCGACTTAAAGACCGTCCAAGCCGGTTCGGCGGCCATGCGAGAGGCGCTGGCCCGGATTGACGAGGCGTCTGGCAGCAACCAGCGCACCACAGTCGTGGTGGACATGGCCGATCCTGCGAGTTGGGAGCAGTTGCTGGACGCGGTCTTCGAAAGCCACCCTGTGCCTCCGGAAACGCGATCTTCGACGCCGGGGGCTGCACCGACAACGACGGTTCCAACGCCGGAGGCATCGTTGCTGCTCTGCGGCTCCGGCGGTATGGCCGGCGCGCTTGCGGAACGGATGGCGCGCACGTGGAGGCCTCGGAACCCGATTTCCCCGGCATCGCGTGCCGCCAAGGCCGCCTCACCGAGGCCGAATGGCCCGGTGCTCGTCTTCGCCTGCAGCCTGCACGAGACAACGCGTCGCCAGGTCGAGGAACTCGCGGTTCGAGATGCGACCAACGTATGCCTCTTCGATCCCTTAGCGATCGTCGATGAACAGAAGCGCGGCAACGAATTGGATCGGCTGACGAATCGTATCGCTGACGTCATGGCGCAGGATCGAGACGTAGTCGTGCGCCTTAAGCGACCCAGACAACCAGAAGAACTTCAAGCCTGGCTCAAACGTCTGTCGGAGACGGCCGGTGGCCGCGACCCCGCGTCAATGGTCATCAAGCATCTAGGGACGGTCGCCCGCCGGCTGTTCTCCATGGCGGAACCAGCCGGTCTCGTACTCACCGGAGGGGAGACGGCCGAAAGCGTCTTTCGCGAACTGGATCACGACGGCGCCTGGATCCTTGATGAAATCGAGCCGGGCGTAGCCTTGGCCGCTGTCGCAGGTGGTCCCCGGGATGACCTGCCGGTGGTGGTAAAGGCCGGATCCTTTGGCGACGAACGCACACTGGCCAGGGCCATGGAGCGCCTATCCACAAGCGCCGGCGATACCCCGGATTGCCATCGGCGGACCCGGCTCGTCAACGGACCGCGGAACGCCGGAAGCAGTCCGGATGCGCATCCGCGCGACGATACCCCTCCTGGCGGGCGCGGAAGCGACCCGAATGAACGCCCGCTCATCGGTATCACGCTGGGCGATCCGAATGGCGTCGGGCCGGAAATCATCGTCAAGTTGCTGTCCCAGGCATGGGTCTACGCCCTGTGCCGGCCGCTGGTCATCGGAAACAACCAAGTCGTTCGCCAGGCCCTTCCGCTGGCTGCACGCGGCGAAACGGAGCCGAACCTGCATATCCGTGTCGCCGGCCATCCCGCCGACGGCCTGTACCGCCACGGTACGGTGGACGTACTGAACGCAGCGGACCTGCAGGACGTGGACATAGGCGAACTGAAAACGGGCGAGGTGCAGACCGAAGCCGGACGGCTCGCCGTGGCATCCGTAAGGCAAGCCGCTCGCCTGGCCTTAGCGCGCGAGATCGATGCCCTGGTCACCGCGCCGCTCAACAAGGTCGCCGCGGGCCTTGCCGGCTGTTCCAGCCCCGGCCACACCGAGTTGCTGGCCGAAATCACGGGCACGAAGCGTTTCCGGCTTGCGCTGGCTTTCGACGGGATCCTGGTTTCCCACGCGACGACCCACGTGTCCCTTCGCGAAGCCGTCGATCGGCTGTCGGGGAAAGAAATTCTGGACACTGTGGATCTGGTCGGGCGCGCGCTGGTCGGCATGGGCGTGGCGACGCCCCGGATCGCCGTATGCGGCTTGAATCCGCATGCGGGCGAAGGCGGGCGCTTCGGGGACGAGGAAATCCGCATCATTGCGCCCGCTCTGGCCAAAGCACGCAAAACGGGATGGCGGATCATCGGTCCGCTGCCGCCGGACACCGTGTTCATGCGCGCCCGGAACGGCGACTTCGACGGGATCATCGGCATGTATCACGACCAGGGCCACATCCCGGTCAAGGCCATCGCCTTCGATCGTACGGTCAACGTGACGCTGGGCCTGCCGATCATCCGAACCTCCGTGGACCATGGCACGGCCTTCGACATAGCGGGCAGAGGCATTGCCGACGCAGGCAATCTGGGCGAGGCGTTGCGGATGGCCGTGCAACTAGTCGGCAACCGTTGGTCCGTAGGCGCCGGGAGCAGTCCTGAAAGGAAAGGCACGGGATGAAGGCAGAACGGCGGTTCGTATCGGCAAAATACGTGATTCCGGCCCTCATCGCGCTGGGATGCGCCTTCTTGTTCGGCGCGGTACGGGCCGCGTCGCTAAAACCCGCGCCCGTCTTCAATTCCATCGGCAAACGACTGCCGCCGGACGCGGCGCCCCTGGTATACCAGACCTATCGTTTCATGCGCGACGAACCCACGAGTCTGGACGTCAGCGTCAACCTCTATGTGGGACAGTGGAACGAATTCCTTTTCGAAACCCTGGTTGCCAAGGACGAGAACGGCGACCTCATCCCGGCCGCGGCCGATCGCTGGGAGATATCGCCCGACGGGAAAACCTGGACCTTCCACCTGCGAAAGACGGGGCGGTGGAGCGATGGCCGACCCGTCACCGCCCACGACTTCGTCTACACCTACCGCAGAGCGCTGGCCTACGAGACGGCCAATCCCTACGCCGCCTTCTACAACGACATCGTCGGCGCCGAGGGCTACAGCCGCACCCCGGACGCGGACCCCGCCATGCTGGGCGTCAAGGCCCTGGACGACCATACGCTTACGGTCGAAACCACCCACCCCGCGCCGTATCTGGGGTTGATTCTCTCCGTCCCCACGTCCATGCCGGTGCCCAGATGGCAGGTGGAGAAGTACGGGCCCAAGTGGACCGACGAAGGGCACTGCGTGACCAATTCGAGCTACATGCTGACGGAATGGAAGCACGGCAGCCACATGAACTTCGCGCTCAACCCCCACTACGACGGCCCCGTCAAGGGCTACGTCGAGCGGATACACCGCGTCTTCCGCCATCCGTCGACGGCCAATCTGCTGCCCTACGAGAACGACGAGGTGGGCTTTGCCGAGGTACAGGCGAACGAGCTTATCCGGGTACGGCGCGACCCCGAACTGGGCGCCGAACTCGTCTCCAATCCGACCGACGGCACCTGGTACATCTTCTTCAATACCCGCGAACCCCCCTTCAACGACGCCAGGGTCCGCCAGGCCATTGCGCGGGCGATCGACCGCGAGACGATCTGCCGCGTCGTGCTGCACGGCGCGGCCGTTCCGGCGTATTCCATGCTGCCGGTCACCTTCGCGGCGCACGGCGACTACCGGGCTCACCAGCGATTCGATCCCGGGGAAGCGCGGAAGCTGCTGGCCGAGGCCGGGTACCCCGGAGGTCGGGGATTTCCGAGGATGGAGATGTGGCTCAGGCAGCCGCGGCCGGACATCCGGCTGGTCGCGGAAGTGATCCAGGGGATGCTCAAGGAACACCTGGGCATCGGTATCACCTTCCGCAGCGCCGACTACCCGGTATTCACCAACTACATGTTCAACTGGAACATCAATCTGGGGCTGGTGCCCTTCTTCGGAGACTACCGGGATCCCAAAAACATGCTGGACATGATCTGGCGGTCCGGCGCGAGGGGACGCAGCCGCCACGACTTCGACAACAACCGCTTCAAGGCGCTGCTGGACGAGGCGGACCAGGAAACCGATCCCGACAGGCGTACGGAGATCTTCCGCCGGGCCGAACGGATCCTGGTCGAGGAGGCGGGCGCCGCCTTCGTCTTCCACCCCATGACAAATACCCTGTTCAAGCCGTGGCTCAGAGGACTCAGAACCAACCGGTTCGGCGGCAAGACCGTGATCTTCACGGATCTCTATATCGGCGAGGACTATCCCGAGGCGAGGTAGGGACGAGCGTTTAACGGCGATGGCGGGCGCCGAGTACGGCGTATGCGTCGTATTCACGCGGAAAGATATCCGCGAGAACCCCGCCTACTGTCGCCTTACCGCTCGCTACTTCTTCTTATGTCTGTCGGCCCGCAAGCGTTTCTTGCGCTTATGGGTAGCGATCTTGGAACGCTTCCGCTTCTTGCCACTGGGCACGTCTGTCTCCTTCTTGATCAATCGTCCTGTTCTCGGCTTGGCCTGTCCTTGGCTTGGCCTGTCCTCGATCAGGCGTCCTGTTCTTGGTCAGTCCTGTTTCTGCACACGATCCTTGAGGTGATCGGACGGTTTGAAAACGGGCACGACGCATGGCGGTATCCTGATGCCCATTCCCGTCTTGGGATTGCGGGCGACACGCGCCTTTCTTTCTTTCACTTTGAAGATGCCGAATCCGCGCAATTCGATCTTTTCGCCCCTGCCCAGCGCGGATGAGATGGAATCCAGCAATGCGTTCAGCACTTCCGCGGTGTCCACCTTGGTCATCCCGGTGGATTGTGCGATACGGGCTACGATATCGGCCTTCGTCATATCATTCTCCTTGATCCTTGATGTTGCCGTTCAGCGGTACCGGTATTCGACGACGCCCTGTGATTGCAGACGGGTCATCGACTCCATGTTCTCCATCAGCATATCGAAAAACGTCTTCGGCCGCTGCCGGACCACGGTGGGATCTTCCGGAAGGCCGGCCATCTCGCCGGCCAGCGCAATCGCATCCTGATAGGTACCCAGGCGGTCCACAAGTCCCAGGGACAATGCCTGGTTTCCTGTGTAAATCCGCCCGTCCGCCCGTTCGATCACTTCCTCTCGGGAAAGGGGCCGGGACATGACGACCACCTCGACGAACTGTTCGTAAACATCGTCCACCACGGCCTGGATGAGGCCCAATTCCTCTTCGGTCAGATTCCGGGCTATCGAACCGAGGTCCTTGTGGCGACCGCTCTTGACAACCTGCCAGTCGATACCGAGCTTCTCAAGCAGTCCCTCCGCGTTGGGTACCTCCGTGATTACGCCGATGCTGCCCGTTACGGAACCCGGATTGGCCACAATGGAATCGGCCGCGCAGGCGATATAGTAGCCGCCGGAGGCCGCCATGGCGCCCATGGACGCCACGATGATCTTCCCCGATTCACGGGTTCTGCGCAACGCATCGTAGATTTCCTGTGTGGGCGCCACGGCGCCACCGGGGCTTTCGATGCGAAGCACGATGGCGCGCACGGAATCGTCCATGCGGTACTTGATGATCTGCTTGACCGTGTCGTCGGCCCGGGTGATCGTGCCCCTGACTTCGACCACCGCGACCCGTCCGCCCCCCTTGTAGGAAAAGGAATTTTCGCCGCTCAGCATGGAGCCGGCAATGAGCATACCGATGACGACTATGATTACCAGCAACCCGCCACCGAGCAACCCGCCGACTATCCAGTCCGATTTGCGTGGCATGATACGGCTCCAACAGCTCATTTCGATAACGAAATCACGACCTAAATCCGGTCGCTAGACGGACTTCTTCGGGCAACACAAATTAAGAATAGAATATGCGCGTTAGTTTATGTATGTCAATGACTTTTTGGAATCTGAACACGGAAGGAACGGCATGGTGGAACGAGTTTGCGAACCGATTGGAGAGGGTATCGTGGCGCTCGCGTCCGCCCGGCGCCGCCGGCCCCTGGTCGGTTGTCGGCCTTGCGGTAGCTGTGCGGTCCGAGTTCTAGCCGTCTGCGGCAGAGGCACCGCTGGTTGGGGCGCTATTGGACGGAGCCCCGCTATTGGACGGAGCCCCGCTGGTCGCGCGGGGGACGTAGATCTTCAGCGTGCGGCCCGCAATGATGTCGCCGGGATTGTTCAACTTGTTCCAGTCCTGCAGGTTCGCCATCGACACGCCATACCGTCTGCTGATGCTGGCAAGCGTATCCCCCCGCCTGATGCGATAGGAGATGGCGCGGTGGGTTGCCAGATCGGGCGGTGGAACGTCTCTGGGTTTTCTGTGCCGTATGGATTGACTCGCCGAACGAGCCGTCGAGCCGTACAACGGTATGATGAGATGCTGACCGATCCGCAGGCGATTCGGTCGTCGAATGTTGTTTTCGGCGACTATATCCGAGGTACGCACCCCGAATCGACGGGCAATGCGCCCCAACGTATCGCCGCGCCTGACCCTGTAGGACGCCATTGCGGAGGGGTCCGGGCCCGGCGGGTTGATGCCGGCCCAGTCGGCGTAGGTCCGGGTCTTGCCCAGCGGCACCTTGAGATTGTATCCCGCCACGGCCTTCCAGCGACGCAGCTCCGGATTGAGCTGGCGCAGTTGTTCGACCGATATCTTCATGCCCTCGGCCACTTCCGCCAATGCCATGAGTCTCGGAACCGACACGGACTCGTGGATCAGCGGCAGGCCTCCCAGGGGGTCGAACCCGTATTCCTCCGGCGACTTGGAAATGATGGCCGAGGCCATGACGAAGGATACGAAGGGGATCGTCTGCCTCGGAAGCCTCATGCGCCACAGGTTCAAATCTTCGAACTCGCGCAGGGGCTCCGGTCCTGCATGATGCGCCGCGAGCACGAGATCCCAGCTGCCCAGTTCCAAGTAGAGATCCTTGAACCGCTTTGCCGCCGCGCGGGTCGACTTCTCCGGATCATAGCGCTCGTCGATCTCGGCGTTTCGGGTCAGACCGTATCGCTGCCCATCCTCGTGAGACAGCTGCCACAGACCGGCACGGCCTTCCGGCGAGCGCGCGCGGGGATCGAAACCGCTCTCGACCATGGCAATGTAAATCAGGTCGTCGGGAAGTCCCGATCTGGAGAGGATCGATTCGATCATGGCCCGGTACCTGTTCGTTCGGCTCAACCACTCGGCAAAAATACCGGATGCGTCGCTTCGCAGGACGCGCACCGCCCCCCGGACCCGCTCGTTGTAGCTGATCGGCACGTCGAATCGGCCGAAATCGGGCCAGATGGGTTCGATCTCCACCATGCGATTCGAATCGCCGAGGAAAGGCATCAGGCGCGCGAAGCCGACTCCGCTATGCTGCTCTTCCCCGTACGGACCGGTCTCGAAAGCCGCAGTCGTCCCGGACGAATTGGACGCGGCCTGATTGGACGGGTCGGACCAGGAAGCTGCATCCGCGCTCGGTGAAACAATCGATTCAAGGGGTGTGGCGTAGGACAAGGCAGGAAACAGGATCAGCAACAACAGACAGCTTGGCAACCGCCTCAAAACGAACAAGCGACCTCTGGCTGATTTACTGAGACTAACTATACGAGCAAATCTGAGCATAATGCGCACTGAATGCCGTAAACGGCTTGCCGGCTTTTCTATAAAGCGCTTACGTTTTCGACGGGGCCGCCCGTGTTCAGTCTATCCGCGGTCCGAATCCGCATCCAAGCCACTGAGGCAGACCTGCTGAGGCAAGATCGTTGCCGTTGAACAGTGGAGCTGAGCGGGATCGAACCGCTGACCTCATGAATGCCATTCATGCGCTCTCCCAGCTGAGCTACAGCCCCTTGTAGATGCTTAAGGGTAAATATGAGCCCGGGCGCTGTCAAGCAAAACCGTTTCAGGCACCGCGAGATGAATCCTGGCGGCGGGCGCCAAGGCGTGCGCCAAGGTAACGCCAGGGCGAAGCAAAGACCGGCTGAAGTTGAACCGCAACCGGCCAAAGGCAAACACCGACTTCGTATTGATATTGTCCTTGTGACACGGTGTCGGCCGCATTATAGTTTTGCATCTTACCATCCCGCCTGATCCTTACCGCGAGGAAGTCATACGAACGCGAGGCAGCCGATCACTAGGCAACAGTTCACTAGGCAATCCGTTTTGATCGCCGAGGCTTGAGTTCCATGGCAGAATCCCTGGCTATCGACGGCGGCGTTCCGGTCCGCGCGGCGAAATGGCCCCCGCTGATTCCCGGCGGCTCGACCTACGGAGAAGAGGAGAAGCAAGCCGCCATCGAGGTGATCGAGGCCCGATCTCCCTTCCGCTACTACGGCATCGAATCGCTGGGCAAGACCGACCGGTTCGAAGCAGCCTACGCCCGTTACGTCGGCACGCGCTTCGCTCTGGCGACGCACAGCGGAAGCACCGCCCTTTCCGTGGCGCTCGCAGCCCTCGGCGTGGGACCGGGCACTGAAGTGATCATGCCCGCCTTCATGTGGATCGCCGACGTCAACGCCGTAGTGCATCTGCGGGCCGTGCCGGTGCTCACCGATATAGACGAAACCCTCAATCTCGACCCTGCGGCGCTCGAACGGCACATCAGTCCGCGCACCCGGGTCATCATCGCCGTCCACATGGCCGGTACGGCCGCCGACATGCCCGCCATCACCGAGGTCGCCGAGCGACACGGGATTCCGGTCCTGGAGGACTGCTCCCAGGCTGCCGGAGCAAGCATCGACGGTCGCCGAGTCGGGTCGATGGGCACGGTGGGCGCGGTCAGCCTCCAGTACAACAAGAACTTCACCACCGGCGAAGGCGGCATGATCACGACGGACGACGAAGCGATCTTCCGGCGCGCCTTGTGCTATCACGATACGGGTTTCGAACGGGATATCGAAGGGGTTTCCACCGGGGACGGATCGCTGTTCGAAACCTTCGGCATGGGGGTCCGCATGGACGAACTTCGGGGCGCGCTGGGTCTGGTTCAACTCGGTCGGCTGCCCGGGATCCTGGATGGCATGAGACGCCACCAGGCGCGCCTG
Source organism: bacterium (assembly GCA_965200485.1). Lineage (GTDB taxonomy): Bacteria > JAAXHH01 > JAAXHH01 > JAAXHH01 > JAAXHH01 > JAAXHH01. The sequence continues at coordinate 1,718,694 of CBDAUD010000001.1, read as the reverse complement.
CGGGAAACGGTGGGCACGACGCCGGGCATTCGGCTCCGCCGCATGGTGGATCCCAGAGGCGACAGCGGCGCGTATTTCTCCTGGATCCACGAGTCGGCGGAGGCCGCGGCGCGCTTCACCTCGGCCTTGCGCGCGGAGGGAATCCCCGCCGGAGAACCCCACGGCGGCATACATCAATACCGGTACATGTCCAACCTGCTAAAAAAGGCACCCGTTACGACGGCCGGATGCCCCTGGACCTGTCCGTTCAACGCCGAGAGCCCGATGGCCTATCATGCCGGCATGCTGCCGCGCAGCGACGACCTGCTGGACCGGGCGCGCATACTGCCCCTGCCGGCGCAGCTGACCGATGAAGACGTGGACGACGTAATCCGCGCGTTCCGCAAGGTGGCGCGGGCGGTCTTGTAGGCGGAACGGTTTGTGTATGGCCGGCTTGTGCATGCTTGTGCATGGCTACCTTGCAGCAACACTGAGTGGCCTCTTGCAGCAACGCGGAACGTCCTATAGAAAGCAGAAAGGGGAGTACCTGCAATGAGCGAAGCTTCAACTTCGGGACAAACAGATACACCGCCTGCCCCCGATGACGCCTTCTGGAAGGCGATTCGACGCGACCAGTTCTACCTCGACCGCGAGGTGGCCTTTCTTCAGGGTGGCTCCGTCGGTCCATGTCCCAAGCCGGTCGTGGACCGGGTGACCGAGGCCATCCGGGCTTTTGACAGCGATCCGTTGAAACATCAACAGGCATACTGGCCGATCGTCGAGGAATCGAGAAAGAAACTGGCCGAGTTCGTCGGCACGCGGCCGGAGCGCATCGCGCTGGTGCAGAACACCACCATGGCGCTCAGCGTATTCGCGCAAGGGGTGACCTGGAAGGCGGGCGGCGAAATCCTCATGACGGACCAGGAATACGGCGCGGTGAACGCCTGCTTCGACTATGTCGCCCGTCGGCACGGCGTGACCGTCCGGAGGGTGCATCTGCCCATGGAGATCACCGACCCGCAGCAGATTATCGACGTGTTCAGGGACGGATTGAACGAGAATACCGCGGCGATGATTTTCGGCCATGTGTACTGGTCCACGGGACTGGTTACTCCCGTGAAGGAGCTGACCGAGATGGGCCGGGAACACGGCGTATGGGTCGTCGTGGACGGCGCCCATGCCGTCAGCATGGTGCCGCTGCGCCTGGACGAATGGAATCCGCACTTCTACGCGTCCAGTCTCCACAAGTGGACGCTGTCCCCCAAGGGCACGGGCATGCTCTTCGTGTCGGACGACGCCCACGACCGCGTGGAGCCGCTTATACTGGGTTCCAGCGCCCATCCCAACCCGGACGCCAGCCGTTTCGACATGATGGGCACGCGGGATCAGACGCCCTTCATGGGCCTGGGCACGGCGCTGGACTTCCAGCAGGAGATCGGCTGGGATCACATTCGGAACTACTGCCGGGGTCTGGTGAACTACATGCGGGAACGGCTCGGACGCATTCGGGGCATCCGTTTTCTGACGCCGCGGGATCCCGAAATGTCGGGTTTCATCACCACCTTCACCATAGAAGGCGCCGATCTTCAGCGCATCCGGCAGGAATTGTGGGACGACGAACAGATCGAGACCGTGGCCTTTCACATCAACGACGTGCCCGTGTTTCGCATTTCCACCCATTTCTACAACAGCCGGGAGGAGATCGACCGGTTTGTCCGGGCTGTTGAGCGGCGCCTGTAGTCACGGCATCTTGCCTGTGCCTGTCCTGTAACCATCGAACGGCGCCTGTCAACATTGACCGGTATCTGTCGCCACCAAACGGCGCTTGTCGCCGTTGCACGGCCTGCTGCCAGGCGATCGGCGGCTAGGCGATCTGGTGCCAAGCGAGCGATCTGGTGCCAAGCGAGCGATCGGCCGCAAACCGAGCGATCGGCTGCCTATTTCGGTCAACCGCTTCAAGTCGGAGGGAGTCGTAGCATGTCACGGAAACGCGTATTCATCGGAGACCTCACGCGCAAGGAGTTCCGCGAGGGGATCGAGGGCGGTACGTTTGAAGCCGCCATTGTGCCCACGGCCGCGACGGAACAGCACCTCGAGCATCTGGAGATGATTCACGACACGGCCAGTGTCGCGTACATGGCCGAACACGCCGCGCTCGCGTTGTATCCCCGGGTCGTCGTCGCTTCTCCCATACCCGTCGGCGTATCGGAGCACTGGATGGAGCACAAGGGCACGCTGACGGTGCGTCCGGAGATTTTTACCGAATACGTGTACGACGTATGCGATGCGCTGAAACGCGGCGGCATCACCAATATCCTCATCCTGAACGGACACGGGGGCAACGTCGCGCCCATGATGAACCGCATCGCGGATTTCCGGCGACGGCTCGGGGTCAACGTACGCTTCAACTCCTACTGGGACACCTACCCCACCGATGTGGTGTACCGTTACATGGAACGCGAAGCGCTTCCCGGCCATGCGGACGAATACGAGACTTCCATGGCCATGGCCCTCTTCCCGCACCGGGTCCATCCGGAAGACATGGAACTGGAAAGCACCGCGCGCTTCGGAACGAAGGAGAAGGGCGAAGCGCTTGCGCCCGTGGCGGTTGACGGCGTGGCGGAACTGCTGCGGAAAATGATCGCCGGAGAGGAAATCGATCTGGAACCCCGCACATTCCGAAGGGACGGCGCACAGTCGATGATCCGTGATCACCTCATCGAGGCGAGAGGCGATTGTTGACACCGGAGCACAAATGGCGTATCGAACCACTTTCCACCAATCGAACACCACCTGCTAATCATTCAACCAGGCCATCGGTTTACTAGTTCGCACTGATCAAACGGAGTCAACATGTCAGCCGAACGCACCGCAGTACCTGATACGGGGAGCGGGACCGGTTCCACGCCAGCGGCCGAACCGGTTTCGCCGCCCGCGCCGGCTTCCACCCCTGTCCCGACAACCAACCCCGCGCCCGTCCCCATGACCGACGAGCAGAAGTTCTTCTTCGACCTGAAGGGCTGGATCCTCGTGCCGTCGGTACTGACCGAGACGGAGATCGAGGAGATGAAAGCCGAAGTGTACGCCGCGGTGCAGCCAGACTACCGGGGCAAAAACAGCGATCTGAGACAGGGTTTCCAGGGGAAACTGGCCAACCTGCTCGACCATCCGGCCGTGGTGGGCATCCTGAACGAGATTCTGACCGAACCACCCTTCGTGGGCGACGACTACTACGGATTCCGCTGCGAGAACTCCTTCCTCATGGTGCGTGAAGCCGGTTGGGAGAAATCGGTTCAGGGCACGGGGCTGCCCCACGTCGTGCGTCCACCGCAGCAGGCGAACGCGATGCGCTATCAGGTGCAGGGCGGCAAAATCTTCTCTGGACTTACCCGCGTCGTGTGGGAGCTGGAGGAAGTGAAAGCGGGATGCGGTGGCACGTCCTTTCTGAGTGGATCGCACAAGGCCCATTTCAACTACGGGGGACCGGATCGCTACCGTCCCAACATAAGCGATTCTCCCTGGGAGGGAAGCCTTTACGGTGCCCTGGAAGACTACAGTTGTCCGCCTGGGTCAATGCTGGTCTTCACCGAAAGCCTCATTCATGCCGCGAACGACTGGACCAATCCGGACAACCGACGATGCGCGGTGTTCAACTGCTACAACTCGATCTGGGCACAGTGGCACCGGCTCAACCTGTCCCACGAGGTTATTACGCAAATGCCGCCGAAGCGACAGTCCCTGTTTCGTGGCACATGGCAGTTGGGCGGCGACGGAAACCGGGCGTACGCGCAGGACAACCGGTCGGTATAGGACCGCTCGGCATAGGACTGATTGGCATAGAGTGTATCGGCATGGAGTGTAATGGTTCCGTCCATCCCTGTGCCGGATTCTTACGTGCATAGTGGCGCAGGGCATGTTAGTGCACCGTAAGCGGGCGCATTTTAGGATGTTTTGATGACTGAAGTCCCTGGCGGAGCATCGTTTGCAGGAGACGTACCCGGCGGCTTGGATTCCGTTTCGCCCGAGCCCGCTCCCGTGCCGGCCAGTTCGGATCTCAAGATTACGGCCGTGGAGACCCTCATTCCGGACGACATAATGCCCGGATTGATCCTGCTGCGAATCCACACCGATGCGGGCGCGGTCGGCCACGGGGAAACCTACTACGTCCCCCACGCGGTCGCCTCGGTTATCCACGACTGGATGACCCGCCGGCTGCTGGGCAGCGACCCGCTTTCGATCGAACACCACTGGCGGTTTTTCTACGAACGGTTCGGTGCCTTCGGAGCCCGGGGCACCGAGATGCGCGCGCTCAGCGCCGTCGATCTGGCATTATGGGATCTCCTCGGTCAGGTCTGCGGAAGGCCGGTCTGGCAGTTGCTGGGCGGCAAGGCGCGCGAGGCCGTCCGGGTGTACAACAGTTGCGGCGGTCCGACCTATGGGCGGCGTCCGCCCGGGGAGACGGTAGCGCAGGGCTGGCCCGGTCACGGCGACATCGGCAGTCCCGGTCCGCTGGAGGACAACTGGGCCGCGCACCACGCCGCGGGCGACCTGGCGGAGGAATTGCTGGCGGAAGGATACGCGGCCATGAAGTTCTGGACCTTCGACCGCGCGTACCGTCTGCACGGCAGCAGCTACCTGCCGATGTCCACCGTCAAGGCGGGCGTCCGCCCCCTGGAGGAAGTGCGCAAACGGGTGGGCGATCGCATCGAGATTCTCCTGGACGGCCACGGGTTCTTCCAGCTTCCGGCCGCGTTGCGCATCGCGGAGGCGGTACGGGATCTTAACCTGATGTGGCTTGAAGACGTCATGCGCCTGGACAACGTGGACACGCTCCGTGATTTTCGCGACAAGGCCGGAACACCGCTGGCCGTGAGCGAGATGTTCATCAGCCGGGAGGACTACCGCCATGTACTGGAACGAAGCGCGGCCGATTATCTCATGATCGATCCGACCTGGGTGGGCGGCATCAGCGAGACCCGGCGCCTGGCCGAGATGGCCCAGGGCTACAATGTGCCCGCGGCCATGCACGACTGCACCGGCCCCCTGACCCTCTTCGCCGGCATCCACGTCGCCACCGCCGTTCCCAACGTGGTAATTCAGGAGTCGGTTCGGGCCCACATCAGGACATTCTACGATCTGCTCATCGAGCCGAACCTGCTGGTGCGCAACGGTTTTGCGCAACCACCGGACGGACCGGGCCTGGGCGCGCGCCTGCGGCCGGAGCTTTTCGACCCAGGACACCACGGGTATCGGATCAGCCGCTTGTAGGCGCCGGCCAGGCGTTCACCGGTGCGACGGTTTGCAGCGGATTCCAAGCGTAGCTGGCTGCATTCCTCCTCCTGTCGAAGAACCCCGCCTGTCGAGGAACCGAAGAAAGCGCACGAAACAGTGCGCATACCAAAAGGGACACACATACCATGCTCAAGGTAGACATACTGGAAACTGACGAATCCGAGCGGGCGGCCGGCATGTTTCATCGGGACGGATTCGTCTGTATTGCGAATCCCCTAAGCGCCGACGAATTCGCCATGACACGGTTGGCCGCCGAGCGCGTCATGGCCGAGCAGGAGGCCCAGTTCGGCCGCGACAACATGAACCGGGGGTATGCGCGGCACTCCTTCGGCAACCAGATGCGCCATTGGGCGTGGTGCATGCTGGTCGACCGGCCCACGATACTGCCGTTCATCGACGCGATGTGGGGCAGCGAGGACTACACCTGCACCGGCGCGGGTGGCGACTACTCCCTGCCGGGCGCGAAGATCCAGCATTTGCATTCCGACAGGAACACCGAGATCTTCAATGATCCGCTCGCGCATGTGACCTTCAGGGACGTGCCGGCGCCCATGATTGTCGTCAACTACACGCTGGTGGATTTCACCGTGGAAAACGGGGCCATTCGGTTCATACCCGGAACCCAGCGCTCCCGCGCGCCGATTCCCTCGCTCGAAGAGGAACCGGAATGGATGCGGACGAACCACCTTTGCGCGCCGGCCAACACCGCCATCATCCGGGACGTGCGCTGCTGGCACGGGGGCACGGCGAACCGTTCGGACATGAAACGGCCCATGTTGGGCGTGGGCTACCATGCACCCTGGTTCCGCCCCGTCGAGGAAAAGACGCTGCCCAGAATGCACTATAACCAGCTGTCGCCCAGGGGTAAACGGATTTGCCGGCACATCGTGGAGCCGTGAACGACGCCGGAGCGACGCCGGAGTGACGCCGGAGCGTTTTCAGCGACTGATTGGCCGGATTGCTCATTACCCACCTTCCAAGAACTACCTGCCGATTGTCATTGCAAAAACGTATTTATCTACTAATTTAACACTTATTAGTATTAATTTAGTATTTGAACTAACTCCACATTCTCAAGATGAAAATCCCCAAATCACCGCCCAATCTCGAAAACCTGTTCTCCAAATTTGGTTCAGACCCCCAGAAGTTCTTGGACCTGATCCGGAACGAATCTTCACCTATAGACGGCAAATACCCCCATTGGGACGATCTCTTGCACCGAACTCCGCCTGACGGGCTGGACCACGAAGCGTGGTGGCTTGGCATCAAAACGGCAAGAAAAGTCTCGGCAAAAAAAGTCCCGTTATTGATCGACAAGAACGGCGGCAATTTCGAGTACAATCTGGCCGACCCCATCCCGGAATGGTTGCACGAGATCGATCTCAGGCTAGGCGGCGGTATCGAGATGCCTTCCCAGGTAACCAATCCGGAGACCCGGGATCGCTACTATGTCGAGTCGCTCATCGAAGAGGCAATCACCTCCAGCCAACTCGAAGGCGCTTCGACGACCCGGCGCGTTGCCAGGGAAATGCTTCGCAGCGGCCGCAAACCACGCGGCCTCGGCGAGACCATGATCATCAACAACTTCCACACGATGCGGATGATCTCCGACCTGAAGTCGGAGAAGATGACCCCTGAACCCATGCTTCGTATTCATGAGCGTGTCACGCGTGATACCCTTGAAGATCCCGGCGCCGCTGGTAGGCTCCGCGATGCAACAGAAGACATTCACATAGGAGATCATGAGGGACAGATCTTTCACCGTCCACCACCTGCGGAGACGCTTCAGGAAAGAATGGATGCGATGTGCGCGTTCTGCAACAGCACATCGGAAAAGCCCTTCGTTCATCCCGTGATTCGATCCATCATCCTGCACTTCTGGATGGGATACGATCATCCTTTCGTCGACGGGAACGGCCGTTGCGCAAGGGCCTTGTTCTACTGGTCCATGTTTCGCGAGGGCTATTGGCTAAACGCGTATACTTCCATATCGCAGATCCTGCTGAAAGCGCCTTCGAAATACGGTCTGTCGTTTCTGCATACCGAAACCGACGGCAACGACCTTACGTATTTTCTGCTCTATCATCTGCGGGTCATACTCAGATCCATCGAGGCCCTGCACGAACTCATTCAACGAAAAACTGGCCAATTGAAGGCGTTCGAATCGCAAGTAAAGAACCTAGACACCTTCAATCACCGCCAAACAGATCTGCTCAGTCACGCCATAAGACATCCAGGTCATCGTTATACGATCAACGCGCACAAGGCCTATCACGGCGTCGTCTATCAGACCGCGAGAACGGATTTGCTGGATTTGCAGGACCGAGGGCTGCTGACTGTGAGCAAGGTCGGCAGGATGTGGGTGTTTACCGCACCCACGGATCTGGAAACTAGGCTGACAGGGACGGATGATTAAGGATGGTTAGCGGCCCGGATTTAAAACGGTGTGCTGTTTCGCTTCGGTGCGCCTTTAGCTCTGAGGAGTTTGTGATTCCCGTAGTACTTTCTTATAGATTTCCGTCTTCTCGTGGAGCCAGTCCGCCATGCGATCCCAGTTCGATTGATCCTGCGAATCGATGCTAAGTTCGATGCCGCCCCATTCCGACAGATCGAATTCCTCTTGCGGGTTTTTCTCCTTGAGGGCCGTACGCAACGAGGGCAGATAGGGCGCGGCACGAGATGGTCCGCCCGACTGGTCCTCAGGAAGCGCGTTCAAGCAGATACCGACACCATCTCTGTTCAGAAGATAACGGTATATCTGCACTTCAGCTCCTTCGACCCGGACCTCGGATTCACGGCGGGCCCAACCCGGATGCACCTCGCCTTCATACCTTTGAGCGTAGTATTTCCAGAAAGCCTGAAAGAACTGCCCGAGTTCGCTCAGACCCGCCTGGCGCGCCGCTTCACGCATGCGACGGTCCCATTCGTTCGGTTTTTCGACCGCCTTGAAGATCGGCGCCAGGGGCGAATCGCCAATTCTCACCAGCCTGAGTTGAACCGCAAAGAACGCAAAGGACTCCGTCGTATGGTCGTTCAACCAGCGAATCGCCGATAGGTACGATTCGTCAAATCCTTTCGCAATCCAGATGACGGTATGGGCTTCCAATCCGGCCAGGTAGGCCATCATGGCGCCCAAGTGGCCTGCGTCTGCGTCTTCCAACTGGTTTTCAATGAGCACGACGCTGTCGTCCACTGAATTTCGCGCTACGATATCGAATCTAAGGCCGGTGTTACCGATTACTTGCTCTTGGGCTTCGTACTTCAGGTTGATGCCGACTTCACTAGATAACTGGTCCAGATTGCAGGCCAGCCAGGGTGTGAAATCATGCGCCTCGTGCGGCCAAGCGCGCCTGAGCTCGGCGTCTTCCAGTTTTCCGAGGTTTTCAATACCCACGCGAAACTCCTTATGTATACTTGGATTCGCTCTAGTCCGAGTGGTCTGGATGTTTAGGATGTTTAAACCTTTTACCGCCCTAACACGTCCATGACTTTCACATCATATGCAATCTTTTTTGGAAATGAGGATCGCGATTTCCCAAGCAACGACCGCGCTGACGAAGACTGCGTTCTGTGCGTTTGTTATTCCCTCTCGAGTCCACCTGCTTAGACGGGGACTGCCCTCAAGCAGCCAGATTACCACGCAGGTATCAAGCAAAATCCGACGCACTACTCGTCTCCATCCGGAAAGACCTTCGATCCTTCAAACAGTTCGATGATCTCCGTGTTGTCGTCAAAGTCCGGCGCGATCCATATCTTGCCTTTCCAGGCACCGAGCTTGCGACGAGCGAGTTCTTCCCTGTGCGGCACTTTCTCCTTCACGGGTCTTTCCAACATCAAATTGATGAAGTCATACAGTTCACCAGGATCCCGGAAAAACTCGCGGACCGCAATTTCATCCCGGACTGATTGGAAGTGGTCAGGGCCAATGAGCGTATGTTGCGCTTTCATCTGTTGTACCGGCATGGCCAGAAGTCCTTTACTCAAGTGCCCTCGAACACTGACAACGCCGCAAGGGTCTTGCCACAGATTGGGCGAAGTTCAGGTACGACATGACACAAGCCAAGCACGTAGGCGTAACACTCCCGGCCCTCGCCTAACGGAAGATCATCTAGAGCCAATTCCGACATGCAATCTTCAACGTATTCAACCCAGTCATCCAGCTGGCAACGACTGGCTGCGGAAGAAAGCAGGATATTCGCCGTTTCCTGGAAAGATAGGGTAAATTCCGCATCGTTTCTGTAACGTCGCACGACATTCCGCAATGCGTCCGCGAGCGTTTTGCTTCTGCTGACGGCAGCGACAGTCGCCAAACCGTACAATGTTGCTACCAGATGGTCCCGGGTTTTTATTTTCCGAAGGCTGTATTTGCCGGTCTTCAGACGGCTTGCCGCCAGATCGGCTATATCCTTGCTTAGTCCAAAAACCAAGCCAATGTTTACCAAGGCGACAAAGGAATCCGGTCCCGTTGGTTCTATTTTGAGTTCATCCACTATAATCTTGGAGAACTCGGCAGACTGATCGCAATTTGGCTTCTCGCCCCCTTCCAGCGGACCCGGAATGGACCAACTGAGTGCTTTGCCAGATGATCTAAAGTTGCCAGATGGGTCTGAAAACAACAATTTCCGAATCGGACTTTTCGATATATATAGACTTATATCTCACAGCACAATTCATGATCCGTCCGAAAAACTCGGCTTTGAACTGAGCCGGGGCCGCGAATCTTGGGTCCCAGCGAGGTTCAAGTCTCATATCGGCTAAAGATTGCAGATGGTGCTGGAACAATCGGGTATCAGACATCCAGTAGCAGAATCCGTCAATATCCACTGTCGATTCAACGAGTTGTCGATGAATCAACGCAGCCTGCGCCATGGCCGCCAGTCTCCGGTAGAATGGCGGAGGGTCGGACAACAAACGGAGTCGCGACAACTCTCCGTCCACGAAGAGAACAGCGTTGCAAGCAACTTGAAGGAGCTCCCCTGCCCGTTGACGTCATCGTCTCCAATCTGTTCCAGGAGACGAATGATTGGCTCTTCCAATTCGGGCATCGAAGGGAGCACACGCAACCCGACTTCGATTGCACCCAATTGCGATAACCGATCTCCCTTCGCAACGAGATCGTCGTAGGCTTTCACCAATTCCTCGCTACGCAGACCGCCGACTTCTATCTCTTCGGTCAAAGAAGCATGCGATGAAAGAAGCAGGCTGAAGGTAAACCCTTCATTGGAACGCCAACCGGCAAGTTGGTTAAAGTGCGCCCTGCCGTTACGCGCGGCATAGGCGCCTATGGAGGCGCTTCCGTCGTATTTGCCCACAAGTATTTCGAAATACGCCCTCGAAGGTGGAACCAGCGTGGCTATGGGACTTTCACCCTTCGTTATCTCTACACCGATTGACCCGAAACCGACACGGGTGTTAAGCGGAATTCACTGTCGAGTTCATAGATTTCATCATCATCCAATGCTCGTCGGGAGAGTATCTTCCGCCATCGTTCTGACACGCATTCCGGTAGATTGAAGTGATGCGCAGCGAAGCCAAATGCGCCGAGACGTGTTTCTTTGTCTGGCGACAGAGCAGTAAAAACAGAAGGCAGTTTTCGCTCATCGTCACCGCACAATACAAGACCGGGTGGCTCTCCGGCCGACCGGGTGTTTTTGACCAGCCATTTCTGTTGGGTTTCGTCGATTACCCCCTCCGTTGCCTTGCCCGAAAGCACGCTTCGGGTTGCATGCGACAGGTTTGCAGGCGGAATGGAAACGTCGCCAAGCTCCAGCAACGGATTGGCAGGTAGCTCCTGCGCCTGGGCAATGCTGGAGTCTTCCGGTCGCATTTCGCAAACCGTCAAAGGTACGTAATCCGAAACCAAACCGGTGATGTCCGATGTTATCGAAGTACGATTGCTCATTTCCTGCATCCTCAATGGCCTACCCTCATGCCTGCAATACGCCCCAATGGGGAAATCTGGTTCTTCGACTTGAAGACCACAAACACATTAGTCGAACAAGAGGCGGATTACTCGAATTTCTTTATGGGGGCATGCGCGTGCGGTAAGGGCTTGCTGGCAGATTCAGCAACAGTAGGTCCGCGACATGATGCTATGCTACCATGACTTGGTACCTGAGGGCTAACAGTCGTATCGACTCTACCTGCTTGCCGATATAGTTAAAGACAGTGGACGGAGCTTTTCGATGCTCGACCATGTGACCGTATAAGTAGCACAAGATTTTCTGCGCAATAGCAACGGGGCAACACTATAGGAAAAAGAAGAGGCCGATTACACGTGTAATCGGCCTCTTTAATGAAGTGAGCTTCCCGAATATCAGCTCTGGACTCTGACCGGATACATAAACGCAAGAAAGATCCGATGAGCCGGAGCACCGACCTGGACCGGACAGGAGACGGTATTAAGGCGACGAGCCCCAGTTCCCAAGGTCCAATAACGCCGCACCCTACCGCTCCCACGTCCTGTTCCGCTCGTCCGCGCAGGTAATGGTCAGCGCCGGGCCCAGCTTGTCGATGCTGAGCTTCAGGTGATCGCCGTCCTGTACCGGGCTTAGCGCATAGTGGTGCGTGCCGGTTGAAACGACGTCGCCGGGTTCCAGGGTGACCACGGCGGTCACTTCGGCCAGGAGTTCGGGAATGTGCCGCGCCATCTCGCCGGTGGAGAAGTCGTGTTTGAGGTCGTCGTTGATCCACAGCTTCGCGGGCAGGTCGTTGGCGTCGCCCACCTCGTCGGCCGTGACCAGGGCCGGTCCCATGGGACCGAAGGTATGCCAGCTCTTGCCGAGGAAGAAGCCGCCCGGCAGGCCGCGGGCCGAGACGTCGATGAACTGGGTGTAGCCGAAGATATGGTCCAGGGCCTCGTCCGCGCTGAGCTTGCTGGCGCGTTTGCCGATCACGATGGCGAGCTCGGGTTCGAAGTGGAATACCGAGGCGTCCGTGTCGGGGAGTTCCACGACCGCGTCCTGGCCCATGACGGAGGTATTGGATTTCAGAAAGGCGTTGAAGGTTTCCTTCGTCGGATGATCGGGTTCGATGTAATTGCCCGCCAGGCAGAGCAGTTGGCCCGGACGCGGCGCCGGCGGCCGCAGGCTGACCGCAGAGAGCGGGGTACCGGACTGTCCCTGCGCAGCCTCGGCGATGCGGGCGCCATAGGTGTCCCAGCCGCTGATGACCGCTTCCAGCTGCGCCTGAGGACTCGACGCGCCGATATCCGCAACGGCGGACGAGACGTCGATGACCGCGTCGTGCTCGATGACACCCAGGGTATAGTCGTTGTAATATGCCAGTTTCACGTAAACCTCCCGGTTGACGAAATGGACGAAAGAACTATGGCAAGCGTTGGTCTCTCAACTGGTGGGTCTGTACAAGTTCGTCGCTGCATCGTGCTCAATCCCGAACCCGATACGGATTTTGCGCTTAAACCGACCTCGACTTCAACCCAAGGCTGATCCGGCTCCATCCTTTCCCTGATTTGAATCGAAACGTTAAATATAACCGGACCCGGCATCCCGTCAACCTCAATAGGCCAACACATCAGACCAGCCCGACGATAGGCATTTTGCGATATGCGGCGACTGCGGAACAGACGGATAATCATTGCGATATGCGGCCAGCGCAGGATATAATGTCCGACACGGCAAGTTGTTCAACGCAATACGAGACCGCCTTCGCAGGAACCGTCGCAACTTGCGACACGCCGAATGCGGTTTATGAACGGGGCCTGTGAATACGCCGGGACGCAGGGTCGATCTTGCGCATACAGCGCGTATTCAAGGCATACAAAGGAGACCGGCATGGCGTTGATGGAGATAGAACCCGGTATCAAGGTGGCGGGACAGATGTCCCCCGAACCGACCCGGGAGGATCTGGAGTTCGCGCAGCAGTTGGGTATCGAGTACGTGTGTCTGTGGACGGACGGCGAACACGCCAACTACGACTACTTCATGAGTCGCCGGGAGATCTACGAGGAAGCCGGCATCAGGATCTACGGTTTCGGGAACAGCGACGTGCACAACCAGGACGCGATCGTGCTCAATCTGCCGAACCGTGATGCGAAGGTGGCACAGTACAAACGCTACATACGCGACCTGGGCAAGGCGGGCATTCCCTATACGACATACGCCCACATGGGGAACGGAATCTGGAGCACGGAGCGGGAGACCACCCGCGGTGGGGCTTCGGCTAGAGGTTTCGACCTCGCCAAGGCCGAGGAGGGCCACTGGGGCGGCCGGCTGTTCAAGATGCCCCTGTCGCATGGACGCGTGTACAGCCAGGACGAGATCTGGGACAATTTCGCCCACTTCATCGGGGAAGTCGCGCCCGTCGCCGAGGAAGCGGGTGTCCGCATCGGTATTCATCCGGACGATCCGCCCCAGCCGGAGCTCGGCGGCATCCCGCGTTGCATCTTCAGCAGTTTCGACGGATACTATCGCGCCATGGAAATCGCCGACAGCCCGAATGTGGGGCTCTGCTTCTGCGTGGGATGCTGGCTCGAAGGGGGCGCGCTGATGGGCAGGGGCGTAGCGGAATCGCTGCGTCATTTCGGCAAGCAGGGCAAGGTCTTCAAGGTGCACTACCGGAACGTGGACCAGCCCCTCCCGCACTTCGTGGAGACCTTTATCGACAACGGCTACTACGACATGTACCAGGCCGCCCGGGTCCTGGAGGAGACCGGCTTCTACGGCGTCATGATACCGGATCACATCCCGGAGATGGCAGGCGACGGACGGATCGGCTACGCCTATTCCATCGCGTACATGAAGGCCCATGTGGATCGGGCGCGGGCGGAGCTCGCCGCCGCGTAACCGCGCATAACAGCCGGTTCGTGCGTTTTCTTCTCCGGACCGGACGCGCGGAAGGCTCGGAAGGATCGGCATAGGCACATCGGCACACAACGCGGGTGCACGGCATGAACGAACTGGACGACTTCCTTACGCATCTGCTCATCGAACGGGGGCTGTCGCAGAACAGCTACGAGGCGTACCGTCGCGACCTGACCGCCTACCGCGGCGACTTGGAAGACCGCGGCGTTTCCGCTTTTTCGGACGCGACCAGGCAGGACGTCCAGGCGTTCGTCTCATCCCTGCGCCTGCGTGGGCTTGCGCCTTCCAGCATCGCGCGACACCTTTCGGCGGTACGCATATTCTACCGCTTCCTCATTAGCGAAGGACGGGCTACCGCGGACCCGACCGAGCATGTTCGCGCGCCCAGGCAGCCGCGGCGCCTGCCGGTCGTCCTGAGCCAGCGGGAAATCGAGACGCTTCTCGAGCAGCCGGATCACACGACATCGCTGGGGTTGCGGGACCGGGCGATCCTCGAGTTCATGTACGCCACCGGCCTGCGCACGTCCGAACTGCTGGATTTTCTGCGGCCGAACCTGCTATACGATTCGGGGCTTGCGCGCGTGTTCGGAAAGGGCGGCAAGGAACGCCTCGTGCCGGTGGGTCGCCAGGCCATCCATGTAATCAGGAATTACCTGCACAAGGTGCGGCCCGTGCTCGCCTCGCCCGACGCCGGCGAGTTTCTCTTCCTGAACGCGCGGGGCCGCAGGCTGTCCCGGATGGGACTCTGGAAGATCCTGGATACCTACGTGGAACTGGCCGGCCTGGAGAAAAAGGTCAGCCCGCATACGATGCGCCATTCCTTCGCCACCCATCTCCTGGAGGGAGGCGCCGACTTGCGGGCCGTTCAGGAGATGCTGGGCCACGTGAATATCGCCACGACCCAGATATACACCCACGTGGACCGGGAATACCTCAAAACCATGTACGCCCGCTACCACCCCCGCGGATGATCGATTGGCCGCGGCTCGGATGACCGATCAGTCGCTACCGGTCCAGCCATCGGATGGTCAGCAGGCCGCGGCGCCGGATTCATCCGCGTGCGTTCAATCCCGTTTCATTGCGGGACGAAGGGCGCGACGGCCAGCCAGGGCAGCCGCCACGACGGCCAGCACGCAGCAGAACAGGGCGAACACGTCGCCGTAGCGGGTGTAGAACGTGGGTCCGGTCCGGTTGGGGTGGACCTGCGCGACGGTAGTCGTGGCGACCATCATCGGCGTCGTGCCCTGGACCGCGCCCGTGGCAGAAATGAATCCCGATATGCCGGTGTTCGCCGCGCGGATGACGGGCGTGCCGTTTTCCACGGCGCGCAGCACGGCCATGGAAAAATGATGGCTGGGCGCGGAGGACGTCCCGAACCAGGCGTCGTTGGTCATGACCACGAGCACGTTGGCGCCGCCCAGCGCAAACCGCCGGACCAGGTCCGGGAAGATGGATTCGTAGCAGATGACCGTGCCGATTCGCATGTCGGCGCCTGCAAGCCGCATGACGGTCAGTTCGTCCCCCGGGGTGAGCGCGCCGATCGCGCCGGTCAACCCGTCGAGGAAGAAGAACAGACTCGGCAGCGGCAGATATTCGCCGAAGGGCACCAGGTGCATCTTGCTGTACGAGTCCGTGATGCCCTGTCCGGGCTGCAGCAGGAAAACGCTGTTGTATATCTCCGTCTCGCCGGGACGATATCCCAGGGCGCCGGTAAGCAGCGGAACGCCCGCCTCCTCGGTCAAGGCGTGTACCTGTTCGCTGAATTCCTCGTACACGGGGCTTTCGATCCAGAAGGTCATCGCCGTCTCGGGGAAGACGATGAATTGCGGGTCCCGGGGCAGTACCGACCGGGTCAAGTCCCTGTATACGTCTATCGTCTGCTGCATCACCGACTCCGACCACTTCATCCCCTGCTCCATGCTTCCCTGGACCACGGCAACCTTGACCGGAGGCGTTTGCCGTTCCAGGTCCTGCGTCTGCGAAATCTTCCACCAGCCGTACCCCGTCGCGCCGACCAGGGCGAAACAGGTCAGGCTCATGGCGAATACGGGCGCCCGCCACGCGGTTCGTTCCCGCAGGGTCATGAACACCATGGCCACGGTCGCGTTCAGCAGCATGACCAGGAAGCTCACGCCGTATACGCCCGCGAATCCGGCGATCTGTATGACGGACAGTACCTTGTACTGGGAGTAGCCGAGCAGTTCCCACGGAAAGCCGGTAAACAGAAAGGTCTGCGCGTATTCGAGGGCGGTCCAGAGCGCGGCGGCAAACAACGGGAACAGCGGAGACTGCCAGTCCATCCGGGCTACGAAAACCCCGAAGAGAAACGCGTACAGCGCCACCAGCATGGCCACCCCCGCCATGCTGACCAGCCCCAGCGCCACGTTCAATCCCCCGTAGGACATCACGGTCTCCATGATCCAGTACACCTTGCCGACGCCGGACAGGAATCCGAAGGCCAGGGAGATCAGAAATACCCGGAGCAGCGTGCCCGATCGACGCGCGTCGTACAGCGCTACCATCACGGGCACGAAGGCGATCCAGGCCAGGGGCCACCAGTCCACCTTGGGTATGCTGAGGAAGATGAACAGCACGGAGCAGCAGACGAGGCCGAAACCTGCGATGGGAGAAGAAGCGTGGAGCCTTCGTATTGCGTCCATGGCGGCCTTTCTACCTGTTCTACCTGTTCTATACGATTACCCTGTCCGCCTGCCTCGAGACGACGGACAGACGCGGGCCAGTTGATATCGCTTCCGGGTAGTACTTCATAATGATCGTCTATTCCTTCAATTCAAACAACAGGCATTGCCGCGGCCTGTCAACGTGAAGAAGCGATTGACGCCCGGCATCCCGTCCGCAACGTCCCGACATCCCGTCCGCAAAGGGGTTGACCGAGGAGGGCGACGACCGCTACATTCGAGCCTGTTCGCCGCAGGTCGCTTAAAAGTCGATGAGAGGTTAGGGAGAGACCGCACTTGGACCCCTTGGGGACAGCCGTAATCGGTACGGGACGCCTCGGCGAAGCCCATGTCCGGGTGCTGGCCGATCTGCCGGGTGTTCGGCTCACCGGCGTGTACGACCTGCGTGCCGAACGGGCTGAACAGGTCGCCCGTCGCTACGGCACGAAAGTCTACGGCAGCCTCCCCGAACTCGTACGCGAAGCCGACGCCGCCACCGTGGTCGTGCCCACCACCGCCCACTGCGAGGTCGCCTCCTTCACGCTGTCCCGGGGTCTGCACACCTTCGTGGAGAAACCGATTGCCGCGACGGTCGACGAAGCCAACCGCCTCGTCGAGTTGTCGGAAGTCCATCGACGGATCCTCCAGGTCGGCCATGTCGAACGGTTCAACAGCGCGTTTCTGGCCCTCGAAGGCACGACCGTATCGCCCGGATTCATCGAATCGCACCGGCTGGCGCCCTTCGACCCGCGGGGAACGGACGTGTCCGTCGTCCACGACCTGATGATCCACGATATCGATCTGATCCGCTGCCTGGTCCGGTCGAAGCTGGATCGGGTGGACGCTACCGGGGTAGCCGTGATTTCGGATCAGGTGGACATCGCCAACGCCCGGTTGCAATTCGTCGACGGCTGCGTAGCCAATGTCACGGCCAGCCGCGTCTCCCTGAAGCAGATGCGCAAGATGCGGGTATTTCAACGCGATCACTATATTTCGATGGATTTTCTGGCGGGGGAAAGCGAGCTGTACCGGCTGGTGGACGAATCCGGCCCGGAGGGGCATCGGGGATTGAAGATTCCCGTAGATACCGGCGACGGCCGCACCCGGCACATCCTGCGTCAGAAAACCGCGAAGCAAAGGACCGAGCCGTTGAAGGCGGAACTTGCCTCCTTCGCCGGCGCGGCACGGGGCGAACATCCGCCCCGGGTGACCGGACGGGACGGGCTGGAAGCCCTGCGCATCTCCCTGGCGGTGATCGACCAGATCGGCCCGAGTCGTCGATAGCGCGAAGCCAATCGCCCGAAAATGATCATCGGCGGGGCGGGCGTAGCATCCTGCGGCACGGCCACCGCAAGCATAGCGGGCCACCGCAAGCATAGCGAGTCACCGACATGGACCTGCGCGCCAGCGTCTTCGCCGCGCGAAGCTACACGCCCATTCCCCTGCTGATCGCCGTGCTGGTCCTGGCGGACCCAAGCCTGCTTACTTTCGCAGGCGGCGGGCTGATGGTCCTCCTTGGGGAATCCATACGCATCTGGGCGGTCGGCTACGCCGGTTCGGCAACCCGCACCCGACACGTCGGCGCGCCGGCGCTCGTGACCAACGGGCCTTATGGACGGGTACGCAACCCGCTCTACCTGGGCAACTTCGTCCTGAGTCTCGGCCTCTGCGTCATGGCCTGGGCCTGGATGCCGTATATGCTCGGGGTTTTTCTGGCGACCTTTGCGATACAATACGGGCTCATCGTATCCCTGGAGGAGGAAAGCCTGCGGGGTACCTTCGGAGCAGCATACGACGCCTACGCCCGCGCCGTGCCCCGGTTCCTGCCGCGCGTCACGGGATATGCCGGGGGCGCACCGGCGCCCTTCGATTTCGCCGCTGCCCTTCGCAGCGAGAAACGCACCTTCCAGTCCACCGCCCTGGTTGCGGCGGCCATCGCGGCGCGATGGTACTTCGGCTAGTCCGTGAAATCGCTCATATGCCCTTGACAAATTCCTTATCGCGGGCTACTGTAGGGTCTATCTGAAACAGGTTGATCAGACGGCCGCTGCCCCGACAGCAACTGGCGCCGTATGTCTACCGTTGGCGCCGTACGGTCACTTGCAACGACGATGAGGTTTACGTGCCTCGCATCGCCTCCGTAACGCGCGAAACGCTGGAAACCCGTATCAACCTGACCCTCGACCTGGATGGGGAAGGCGCGCTTTCCGGGGAAACGGGCATCGGTTTCTTCGACCACATGCTGACCAGCTTCGTCAAGCATGCGGGCTTCGACCTTGATCTGTCCTGCACGGGCGATTTGCATATAGACGACCACCACACGGTGGAAGACGTGGGGATCTGTCTGGGGCAGGCCTTTGCCCAGGCGATCGGCGACGGATCGGGCATTACGCGTTTCGGCCATGCCTACGCGCCGCTGGACGAGGCGATGGCACGGGGCGTCTTCGACGTAGGTGGCAGGGCGCATCTGGCGTTCTCCGCCGACTTCACCCGTTCCTCGGTCGGTGATTTCAGTACGGAAATGGTTCGGGAGTTCTTCGGGGCGTTCGTCCACCACGGACGCGTTACCCTGCATCTCGATCTGCTCGCGGGGGTAAACGCCCACCACCAGGTCGAGGCCATCTTCAAGGCTGCGGCCCGGGCGCTCCGCCAGGCGGTATCCATGGACGACCGCGTATCCGGGGTGCCGTCCACGAAGGGAAGCCTTTAACCGCCCGACCGGCTAGCCCGACCGGCTGTTTGATTGCAGAGTAAAATACGCAGGTAAAAAAACACGATGTTGATTGCAAAAAGGCGCCGCCATGCACATTGACGAGTTGGACACCCCCGCCTACGTGGCCGACCTGGACTTGATGGAGCGGAACATCGCGTCCATGGCCGAACATTGCCGAAGTCTCGACATTTCCCTTCGCTGCCACTCGAAGAGCCACAAAATCCCGGAAATCGCGCATCGGCAGATCAAGGCCGGCGCGGTCGGCATCTGTTGCCAGAAACTCGGCGACGCCGAAGTCATGGCGGCGGCAGGCATCGGCAACATTCTAATTCCCTACAATATCGTGGGGAAACGGAAGGTGGAACGACTGACGCGCGTCTCCCGCCGGACCGAGATCATCGTGGCTGCCGATCACGAAATCACGGCGCGGGGCATCTCGGAACAGGCTGTGAAGGACGGCTGCCGGGTCGGCGTGATCATCGAGCTCGATACGGGCACGAAGCGTTGCGGGGTGCAGTCTCCCGAAGCGGCCGCGGACCTTGCGGCGCGCATCATGGACCTCCCCGGCCTCGTCTTCCGGGGCATCATGATCTTCCCCAGCGATCCCCAGGCCAGGGCATTCGTGCAGGAAACCGTTGAACGCATCACGCAGCAGGGGATTCCCGTCGAGATCATCAGCGGCGGCGGCACCGGCGGCGAGGCGAACTCGAAGGCCATGGGGTGCACCGAGACCCGGAGCGGCTCCTACCTCTGGGAAGGGATGGACCGCATCGGGAATTCCGGCATGCTGAGCGCCGACCGCTGTCCCTGCCGCATGATCGTCACCGTGGTGAGCACACCGACGCCGGACCGCATCATCATCGACGGGGGGATGAAAACCTTCACCAGCTACCCGCCCACGCCCTACGGCCACATCGTCGAGCATCCCGACGCGCAAATCTACGGCATGTCCGTGGAGCACGGCCACGTGGACGTATCCCGCTGCAACCATCGTTTTCGCGTCGGCGAACGGCTGTCCGTGATCCCCCTTCACCAGGAAATGACCCTCAACCTGCACGACGAACTCAACGGCGTCCGGGAAGACAGGGTGGAAGTGATCTGGCCCGTCGCCGGCCGCGGCAGGGTAAAGTAACCGCCGTCGGACCGGGGCAGGTTTTTCAGCCTGAAAAAGCAAATGGCAGCAGAAAAGGAGCAATGATGGCAGCAAACAATGGGAGAGAAGCCTGGGCAAGCCGCTTGGGCCTGATCATGGCCATGGCGGGCAATGCCATAGGCCTCGGCAATTTCCTGCGCTTCCCCGTCCAGGCGGCCGCCAACGGCGGCGGGGCCTTCATGATCCCGTATTTCGTTGCGTTCCTGGTCGTGGGCATCCCCATGATGTTTGTGGAATGGAGCGTGGGACGATTCGGCGGGAAGCACGGCCACGGGACTACCCCGGGCATCCTGCACCGCCTGTGGAAGCATCCGGCGGCCAAGTACATCGGCGTGCTCGGCATCGCGGCGCCGGTCGCCTTCGCCCTGTACTATTCCTACGTACAGTCGTGGACCCTGGCCTACAGCTTCTTCTCCCTGACCGGCCAGTACTTCGGCATCACCTCGCAGGAGGAGATGGCCACGTTCCTGAGCAGCTATCAGGGCATTACGGAGAGTAGATACTTCAGCAGCCTCGCCACCGCCTACGTCTTCTTCCTTATCAATCTGAGTATCGTATTCTGGGTGCTGAGCCGGGGCGTGGTCCGGGGCATCGAGACCCTGGCCAAGTTCGCCATGCCCATGCTGCTGATCTTCGCCATCGTCCTGGTGGCGCGGGTGCTGACCCTGGGAACGCCCGACCCGGCCTTTCCGGATCGCAGCGTAATGGCTGGCTTCGCCTGGATTTGGAACCCGGATCTCAGTCGCCTGACCGATGGCAGCGTGTGGCTTGCGGCGGCCGGACAGATCTTCTTCTCGCTCGGCATCGGCATCGGCAGCATGCAGTGCTACGCGAGCTACGTCCGCGCGCGGCAGGATGTCGCCCTGACCGGATTGACCACCTCCATGAGCAACGGGTTTGCCGAGGTCGTGCTGGGCAGTTCCATCGCCATACCCGTGGCCGTGGCCTTCTTCGGCGTCAACGCCACCGAGGCGATCGCGACCGGCGGTTCCTTCGACCTGGGTTTCCAGTCCATGCCGCTGATCTTCCAGCAATTGCCGCTGGGCCAGTTCATCGGCACGCTGTGGTTCGGCCTGCTGTTCTTCGCGGGGATCACCTCTACCGTGGCTCTGACGCAACCCCCGATGGCCTTCCTCCAGGACGAGATGGGATGGCCGCGGAAGAAAGCCGCCCTGGTCGTGATCTCCTTCCTGTTCATCTGCGGCAATTTCATCGTCTTCAATATCGAGCGCGGCGTCATAGACGAGTTGGACTTCTGGGTCGGGACCTTGGGCCTGGTGGTGTTCTCCTTTCTCGAGATCATCATCTTCGCCTGGATATTCGGCATGGACAAGGCCTGGGCCGAGATCACGGAAGGTTCGGCGATCCGAATCCCGCGGATTTTCTATTACATGATCAAGTACGTGACGCCAAGCGCACTGGCGATCCTGCTCTTGGTATGGACATACCAGGACGGTCTGGACGTGCTCCTGCTAAGCGACATTACAGATCCGGAGCACATCTTCTACCGGTGGATCACGCGATTCATCATCGTAGCGCTGGTCCTGGTGGGCGTATGGCAGGTACGACGCGTTTCGAAGCACTGGGATTGATGGCGAAACGGGCTCCGATGAATGCCGTAGACGAGCATCACCAGAGTGTCGGTCTTCCTCCTGGAATTGTGCGCCTGAGCCGGAACGAGAACCCCCTCGGTCCGTCTCCGGGCGTCATCCAGGCGGTTGCATCCCGTTGCAGTCAGATCAACCGCTACGAAGATCCCGACCAGATCGACCTCTTTCGCAAACTGGCGGCGCTGCACGGCGTACCACACGACGAGAGCCTCTCGCTGCCCGGCCTGGATTCGGACGGCGCCTGGATCCGCGTGGGCGAAGGCGCTGAACACCCGATGCATGCCATCGCGCGGGCCTTTCTGTCCCCGGGCGACGAAGTGATCGAGCCCGATCCCGCCTTCGGACTGATGGTCCGATACGCAGAGGAGATCGGCGCCAGGCCGGTGCGGACTACCCTGACGCCGGCGTACGCGTACGACCTGGACGCCATGGCCGCGGCCGTAAACGAACGGACCCGCATGGCCGTCATCACCAATCCCAACAATCCGACGGGCACCATCGTTACCCATGACGCGCTGTCGCGCTTTGTCGCCGGGTTGCCCGACCGGGTCACCGTGCTGGTGGACGAAGCCTATATCGATCTGGTGGAAGACAGCGCATGCGCCGACGCAAGCGCCCTCGTCCGGGCAAATGAAAACGTCCTCCTGGTCCGAACCTTCTCGAAAGGCTACGGCCTTGCGGGCTTCAGGCTGGGCTATGCCGTCGGCCAGCCTCAAACGATGCGCCGCGTCCGCCCGTTTCACGGGGGATCGCCCAGCGCCCTCGTGCTGACCGCCGCCTGCGCGGCCCTTGACGATCCGGACCATGTGGTGCGGTCCCGAAAGGCCGCGAGCGCTTCCAAGGCGATGTATTACGAGGCGTGTGAAGCGCTCGGGCTCGGGTATGTTCGCAGCGAGGCGGCCTTCGTGCTGATCGATGTCGGGGACGCGAAAACGGTGACCCGGGAGCTGGCCGCGCGCCGGATTCTCGTCATCGACGCGGAGGCCTCCTGGGGTTTGCGCGGCATGATCAGGGTTTCCTGCGGAAACGAGGCGGAGAGCCGGATCTTCACGGCGGCCCTGAAGGAAATCCTACGCTGAAGGGCCAACCGAGAAGGGCCAACCGAAAGGAATGCGATGTCCGTATCCGAACTGTGTTTCAAACCGGCAGCCGATCTCGTACGCATGATGCGAAACCGGGACGTATCCGTGACGGAAGTCATGGAGGCGCACCTTGCGCAGGTAGACCGGTTGAATCCCGTCGTGAACGCCATCTGCACCTTTCATCCCGAACAGGCATTGAACGAAGCGCGGAAGGCGGACGAGACCATCGCGCGGAACGAAGCCAGGGGGCCCCTCTTCGGCCTGCCCATCGCCCACAAGGATCTGGTGCTGACCAAGGGTGTCCGGACAACCTATGGATCGCCTATTTTCCAGGATTTCGTGCCGGACGAGGACGAACTGATCGTGGAGCGTCTGAAGCGGGCCGGGGCGATTTCCTTCGGGAAGACGAATGTACCGGAATTCGGCGCCGGATCGCAGACCTTCAATCCGGTTTTCGGCGCGACACTGAATCCGTACGATACGGCGCGGACCTGCGGCGGCAGCAGTGGCGGCGCCGGCGTGGCGCTGGCCTGCGGCATGCTGCCGATTGCCGACGGCAGCGACATGGGCGGGTCGCTGCGCAACCCGGCCAACTTCTGCAATGTGGTCGGACTGCGCCCGGCGCCGGGCCGCGTGCCGAGATGGCCGGCCACCAACGCCTGGGGCAGGCTGAGCGTCCAGGGTCCCATGGCCCGAACCGTGGGCGACGTCGCCCTCATGCTCAGCGCCATCGCGGGTCCGGACCCGCGGGCGCCCCTGTCCATTCGGGAACCCGGGCAATCGCTGGCCATGCCGCTGGAACGCGATTTCAAGGGGACGACCATCGCCTGGAGCCGCGATTTCGGGGGATTGCCCGTGGATCCGGCGGTCACCTCGGTCATCGATGAAAAACGCGGGGTATTCGAGGACCTCGGCATGGTCGTCGAATCGGGCCAGCCCGACTTCGCCGAAGCCGACCGCGTATTCAAGACCCTGCGCGCCTGGACGTTCGCCCAGGGGTACGGCGATCTGCTCGCAAGCCACCGCGACCGGATCAAGGACACCGTCATCTGGAATCTCGAAGCCGGACTCGCCCTTACCGGACCGGAGGTTGCCCGCGCAGAGGTAGACCGGACCACGTTGTACCACCGCGTTCGACGGTTCATGGAACGCCACGAGTTCATGGTCTTTCCCGTGAGCCAGGTGCCCCCTTTCGACGTGAATACACCCTACCCCACGGAAATAGACGGCGTACAGATGGAAACGTACATCGACTGGATGAAATCCTGCTACTACGTCACCGTGACGGGACTGCCCGCCATTTCCGTACCCTGCGGATTCACTGCTTCGGGCCTGCCCGTGGGACTTCAGATCGTGGGACGACACGAGGACGAACTCGGCGTGCTTCAGCTCGCCCACGCCTTCGAACAGTGCACACAGACCTGGAAACGACGCCCGCCCCTGGCCGCGGTCTGAGCAGGCGGGGGACGGCCATGTCCACTAAGGCGGAGGTGGTCATCTGCGGCGCCGGCATAGCCGGCGTGGCCGCCGCGTATCATCTCGTCGTTCGGCACGGTGTGCGTGACGTCGTGCTCGTCGACGAAAAACCGCCCCTGTCCCTGACCAGCGCGGCCGGCACCGAAGCCTACCGGAGCTGGTGGCCGGACGAGCCCATGTTCCGGTTCATGGACCGGAGCATCTCCCTGACGGAGGAACTTGCCGCCGAGAGCCGAAACGCGGTTCGAATGAACCGAAGGGGCTACGTCTTCCTGACGAGCGACCCGCGCCGCATCCCGAAACTCGAAGAAGAAGCGAAAGTCGTGACCCGTCTGGGCGGCGGTCCGTTGCGCGTGCATCGCGACGGGAGGTCCTACGTACCCGCGCGACCGGATGGACTGCAACCGGATCTGCCGGGCGCCGACCTCGTACTGGATACGCCGTTGATCGCGCGGCTGTTTCCCTTTCTCGCCGACAATACGGTCGCCATGCTGCACGTGCGGCGCTGCGGCTGGCTGGACGTCCCGTCCCTGGGCCGGTGGCTGCTCGACCGAATCGCCTCCCGGGGCGGCGCCATCGTCAGAGACCGGATCGCGAAAGTCGATACGCGAAACGAACGGGTCGCCGGCGTCCGGCTGCATTCCGGGTCCACGATTGAAACCGGAAGACTCGTCCTCTCTTCGGGCCCCCTGATCCGGGCATCCGGGCGGATGCTCGGGCTGGACCTCCCGGTTTTCACGGAACTCCACGGGAAGGTCGTCGCGGAGGATACGGCCGGCATACTGCCCGCCGACGCGCCCATGATGATATGGACGGATCCGATCCACCTGGTCTGGAATGAAAAGGAAAGGGGACTCGTTTCCGAAAATCCCGACACCCGGCACCTGCTCGACGCCTTTCCGGCAGGGCTCCATGTCCGCCCCAGGTTCCGGGACGGCAAGCGGACCTTTCTGGGCATCTGGACCTATGATGTGGCGCCGCGGGAGGCCGTTTTCCCGCTCGCGTTCGATTCCGACTACGCGACGATCGTCCTGCGCGGACTCGCCCGGATGATCCCGGGCATGAGGGCGTATCTGGATACGGCGGTTGCGCTGCCGGTCGACGGCGGTTACTATTGCAAGACTCCGGACAATCGACCGCTGATCGGACCGCTGCCCGTCGAAGGCGCGTACATTGTCGGGGCGCTTTCGGGTTATGGCGTGATGGGTTCGCAGGCGGCGGGGGCACTGATAGCAGACCACATCACGGGCGGGGATCTGCCAGACTATGCGAAGGCATTCTCCGCTGATCGTTTCGAAGGCCTGCCGGGCTGGTCGGGCCTGACCGGTCCGTCTGGGCAGTCCGGACCGTCCGGCCTGTCGGCCGCCGATATGGCCGCCATGGGGCATGCGACGCGCGGTCAGTTGTAGCGATGCGTACGGATCTGGTGCGATGCGCCGTGGGACGTGCGCGGCGGGCCGTGCGCGGCGCTCGGCGCCTGAAAATGGAATATCGATGGAATATCGAATGAACGCCTTACGGAATACCGAATGAACGCCTTGATGATCCAGGGTACGGCATCCGGCGTCGGCAAAACGCTGCTTGCAGCGGGGCTGTGCCGCATGCTCGCGCGTTCCGGCGTGAACGTGGCCCCTTTCAAACCTCAGAACATGAGCAACGCCTCCGCCGCCTGTCCCTCCGGGGGTGAAATTGGACGCGCGCAGGCCCTGCAGGCCTTCGCCTCCGGCGTCGCGCCCACCGTGGACATGAACCCCGTACTGATCAAGCCGGAGGCCGACAATGTGGCGCAACTGGTCGTTTCCGGCAGGGTACGCGGCAAGCTTATGGCCGGTCGATTCAAAGAGGACAGGGCGGGATTGATGTCCGAGGTGCTGGCCGCGTTCAACCGGCTCCGCCGCTCGCATGAATGGATCGTTGTGGAAGGCGCGGGATCGCCCGCGGAACCCAATCTCCGCGAGGGAGACATCGCCAACATGGGCTTCGCCCGAGCGGCCGGCGTTCCGGTATGGCTGGTGGGAGACATAGATCGCGGGGGCGTCTTCGCCGCCCTGCTGGGCACGATGATGGCGATGGACACGGAGGACCGCAGGCTCGTGGAGGCGATGATCGTCAATCGATTCCGGGGTGAAGCGTCCCTGCTGGGCGACGTATTCCAGTGGCTCGAAACCCGTACGGGGACATCCGTACTGGGTTGGCTGCCCTACTTTGCGGATCTGGGGCTTCCGGAGGAAGACGCGCCCTATACCGCCCTGGATCGATCCCGCAGGGACCGGGATGCGCAACCCGGAAGTTCCCCGGCGTTGCGCGTCGCCGGCATTCACTATCCGAGCGCAAGCAATACGACCGACCTGGATCCCTTCCTGCACGACCCGGAGATCGTTTTCTCCTGGCTGCGCGATCCTCCGGAACAAACCGATTGGGACCTGATCGTGCTCCCCGGTTCGAAGTCCACTGCCGCCGACCTCGACTGGATGAGGGCGCGTGGCTGGCCTGCGGTCCTTGAACGGCACCTGCGATACGGCGGGTTCCTGCTGGGCATTTGCGGCGGAGCGCAGATGCTCGGAAGCCGCATTCTGGATCCCGGGCGGATCGAGGGACCCGCCGCAACGGACGGGCTGGGCTGGCTGCCGCTGGAAACCGAGATGCAGTCGGAAAAGCGGGTGCGTCCTGTTGCGGACAGGGCAAGATGGCCCGCCGACCTGCCGTTCACCGGGTACGAGATCCGGCACGGGCGCAGCGACGGGAACCCCGACCTGTTCCCCTTCTGCGCGCGCTCCGAAGACGGCCGGGTGCTGGGCACCTTCGTGCATGGACTCTTCGACGACGGAAAGTACCGTGGCGCGGTACTCGACGCCTGGCTGAGCCGGAAGAGCAATACGCTGGAGCATATTACGTCTCGCTGGATGCGCGACCTGGATCGGATCGCCGATGCCATGGTTGAAAACCTGGACCTCTCGCTTCTTGCAAACAGGGTCGGCATCCGTCCCGCTTGAAGCGTCTTCTACAGGAGGGTTCATGTCAGCGTTTGAATTCGATCTGCTCATACGGGCGGGCCGCGTGTTCTGCGCGGAGACCGGCCTGGACGGACCGGGCGCCGTGGCGGTGAAAGACGGACGTATGGCAGCCGCCGGACCGGGCGTCGAGGGGTCAGCCGCCATGGCCTTCGATTTTCCCGAGGCGCTGGCGCTGCCCGGACTGGTGGATCTGCATGCCCATCCCGCGCGGGGGGGCTCGCGTTACGGCGTTGATCCCGATGCGCACTTCCTGCCCAGGGGCGTCACGACCGTCCTGTCCCAGGGCGACGCCGGCGCCGGCAACTGGCCGGCCTACCGGGATTGCGTTGTCGGAGCCTGCAGGACGCGGGTGCTGCTTGCCATCAACCTGTCCGTTCACGGGGAATCGCATCCGGATGCCTGCTTCCCCGACCTGGAAGCCGCGGACGTGGACGCCTGCGTTTCGGCCATCGAAGCCGGAGGCGATGCGATATGGGGCATCGCGGCCAATACGGGCCCCAGCAATCCCACCCCGCCCAGGGAAATCATGAAACGCGCGCTGGCCGTCGCCGAACGAACCGGAAAACCGCTCCTGCTCGGCACACGCCTGTCCACAGACTGGTCGCTCGACGACCAGTTGCCGCTGCTGCGTTCCGGAGACGTGGTCACATACTGTTTCAACGACTTTCCCGAGTCCATCGTGAAGGACGGACGGGTCCGCCCCAGTGTCCGGGAGGCGCGGGAACGGGGCGTGCTCTTCGATGTAGGCCACGGCATGCGGTCCTTCAGCTTCCCGGTCGCCGAGGCGGCCATCGCCGATGGATTCCTTCCCGATACGATATCCACCGACCAGTACAGCCGCCACGCGGGGAGTAACCCGCAGCACGACCTGCCCCGGACGCTGTCCAAGCTGATCGCCGCCGGCATGTCGGAGCGCGACGCATTGACGCGGGTGACCGTCCGTCCTGCGGAGGTGCTGGGACTGCAGGGCGAGATCGGCACGCTGCGCGCCGGCGCTTGCGGCGACGTGACGGTGCTGCGCTGGAACGATGACGCGCCGCCGCTGCGCGACGTGGACGGCGTGGAACGGCCCGGCGGCTGCTGGGAACCCGTACTCGCCGCCCGGGCAGGCATCGTATGAGTTGACGCGGCGCCAATGGGTTGACCCGGCTGCAATGGGCTGACGCGGTAGCGAGGCCTTTCGGCAGGAATTCAACCAGAGAACCAGGAGACCCGACATGGTTTATGGATACGGAGATTACACCTACGAACGCGTCGAAGGCTGGGGAGGCGGATCCGCCGGCCGGGATCTCGGCGTGGTGTCTTCCATGGCGGTCGATTCTCAGGACCGCGTGCACGTCATCGACCGGGAACCGAACCCCGCCATCGTCGTCTACGACCGCGACGGCCGATTCCTGTACGACTGGGGACAGGACGTCTTCAAGGTGCCCCATTCCGTCTGGATCGGCGCGGACGACATCATGTACATTACCGATGTCGTGCTGCATACCGTCATGTCCTTCACCCTGGAAGGAAAGCTGCTTTCCACACTCGGCACGCCCGGCCGTCCGGGCGAATTGGGCCAACCTTTCAATGCGCCCACCTGGGCCGCGCCGGGTCTGGAGGACGATCTGTACGTCACCGACGGCTACGGCCAGCATTACGCGCACCGCTTCACGGCGGCCGGGGAATTGCTCTGCACCTGGGGCGGACACGGCAGCGCGCCGGGACAGTTCGACACCCCCCACTGCGTCCGGGTGGACAAGCACGGCAGAGTCCTGATCGTCGACCGGGGAAACGCGCGAGTCCAACTGTTCGACGCACAGGGCCGGCATCTCGAATCATGGAACCACCTGCTGGCTGCAAACGACCTGTACATCGACCGGAACGATGTCGTGTACCTCGCGGAAGCGCCCGGACGGATCAGCATACTCGACCTGGAGGGCGAAGTGCTCTCGCAGTGGGGCGACCGGAATGACCAGTCCGGACTCTTCGTAGACGCGCCGCACGGCATCTGGGTGGATGCCCACGGGGACATCTACGTATGCGAGGTGCCTTTCGCCCACAACCGGATTCAGAAATTCCGCAGGGTGTGAGGAGCATTTCCATGAGAGATCCGCGCATGCTGATGCTGGCGCTGTGCCTCGCCTGGGTTGCATGCGGAAACGACCCCGTTGCCGATACACCCCTACCGGACCGGCCGGACGGCGACGTCGGGACGGGACGCGTCGTCTTCCCTTCGGGAGGCCTGGATTCGGCCGCCCAGTGGGGCGCGGATGATTACGAACTGCATGCCGCCGGCGTCACCGGAGGTACGCTCGCGGTTACCCTGTCGTACAGCGGGGGATGCAGAACGCACCGATTCACCCTGGTTGCCGCCGAAGGCTTCATGGAGTCGGATCCCGTACAGCTCGCCTTGACCATCGCGCACGATGCCGACGGGGACGCCTGCGAGGCCTGGATTACGGAAGAGTACCGTTTCCTGCTTGATCCGATCAAAGCGCGGTACCGGGCGGCATACCGCACGGAGTCGGGCACCGTCGTCCTCGGCCTTGATCGCGCGCCGGCCGGATCGCTCGACTATACATTCGATTAGCCCGATTAGCCGGGCGGGAGCGGCATACCGCCGCGAGGCGTTGCCATCCCGCCGTAGCAAGACGGTTCTATCAAGGAGTATCCTTCATGGCGTTCAAAGTGATCGACCGCGGCATGATCGCACAGCAGCCAGCGACAGGGCCCGATGCAGTTGCGGCCTGCTCCCGTTGCGTGGTCGCGTCGGAAAACCATCTGGTCTGTTCCTTCGCGGTCCAGGAAACGCTCGGGCAAAACGACTTCAAGCAGGTCGTCGTCCATTCGAACGACGGCGGCGCCTCGTGGACGAAACCGACCTATCTGTGGCCTCACCTGCATGACGATTACGCCCACATCGGGTCGATCAGCCAAGCGCCGGACGGAACCTTCTTCATCTCCGGCATACGCATTCCGGTCGACGAACCCGGCGAATCGTTCTGGCTGGACGAAACCCAGGGTATCAAGCAAAACGCCATGTTCTGGGCGTCGTCCGCGGACCAGGGCCTGACCTGGACCGATCCGGTCCCCATCGTCCTGCCCGCCGCCGGTTCGGCAGAGGCCCCCGGGGCGCTCACCGTCACCCGCGACGGGACCTGGATCTGCTGCTATTCACCCTACAACACCTTCGATCCCGCCGTGCGGGTCGATCGAAGCCAGGTCGTTTACCTGCGCAGCGCCGACCGGGGCGGCACGTGGACACATGGTTCGATGCTTCGTTTCGACGACGCCGAATCGACAGCCGCCGAGGCCTGGGTCGTGGAGTTGGCCGACGGCCGGCTCCTCGGCGCGTGCTGGCATATCGCACCGCATGGCAGGCCGGACTATCCCAACGCCTACGCCCTCTCGCACGACGGCGGCCTGACCTGGACGCCGACGCGCTCCACGGGCACGCTCGGCCAGTCCGTCTCGCTGACCGCCCTGGCGGATGGACGGGCGCTGATGGCGTACAACCAGCGGCAGCATGGAGAGCCGGGCATAAGACTCGCCGTCGCGCGACCCACAGATGAGGATTTCGGCATGGAATCGGACGAACTCGTCTGGAAGGCCGAAGTGCGGACGCAGAGCGACACGTCCGGCGATCACGACGCGTGGCAGGACTACTCCTTTGGCGAACCCGCGGTGTCCATCCTGCAGGACGGCACCTTCCTCGTCGTCTTTTGGCTCATCCAGCCCGACGTTCGAGGCATCGGCTACGTGCGCGTTTTGCCGTAGCGGGACCGGCATCCCCAAAGCGGGACCGGCACCCCCAATCGGCTCACCGCCGCACTGAAGACCAGGCTGCCATCCAAGCGATGCGGTTCCGCGATAGCTTTCTCTCAAAATATGCCAATTTGGCAGCCCAATATGCCAAATTGGCATATTGTGTAGTCCCCGTTCCGTTTCTTCTCCCTATCCCTACCACCAAACCTGCGCTGAACGCGTAGTGAAACGCGCCGATACGCCCCGAACCTCCGAGACTCGGGCGCGGGCGCAAGAGACGCGGGGGCCGGCGTCAAGAGACGCGGGCGCTGGCACGGGTTTTGCAATCGTTTAGTGACTAGAACGTCCGGCACTATAAAGCGATGAAGTGGCCGGACCGGAAACGGAGATGCCAACGGAGATACGGACGGAACGCACGCGCGAGGAGGTGCATGATGAGAACGGACAGACTGACGCAGAAATCGATGGAGGCGATCCAAGCTGCCCAGGAGATCGCCCGCGACCGCCATCACAACCGGCTGGAGCCCGTGCACCTGGCGCTGGCGCTGTGCGAGCAGGAGGCGAGTCTGGCGGTCACCCTGCTGGAACGGGCGGAGTCGGATTCGGATCGGATCAGGAAGGCACTGGAAGCGGCGCTGGAAAAGTTGCCCAGGGTAACCGGCGACGGCGCATCGCTTTACGCCTCGGACGGCTTTCAGCGGGTCGTGGACCGGGCGCTGGACGAGGCGCGGGGCCTGAAGGACGAATACATCAGCGTGGAACACCTGCTCCTCGCGCTGCTGGATGGTGGCGGGGAGGTCGAGCGCATCCTGAAGCAGGCGGGCGTGGCGCGCGAAGGGATCATGCGCGCCATGAAAACGGTCCGGGGGAACCAGCGCGTCACGAGTCAGACGCCGGAAGCCGGCTACCAGGCGCTGGAAAAGTTCGGCAAGGACCTGACCGCGCTGGCCCGGGAAGGCGCACTCGATCCGGTCATCGGCCGCGACGAGGAAATCCGGCGGGTGATCAAGGCGCTTTCCCGGCGGACCAAGAACAACCCCGTGCTCATCGGTGAACCGGGGGTCGGCAAGACGGCTATCATCGAAGGACTGGCCCGGAAGATCGTGGCCGGGGACGTGCCGGAATCGCTCAAGGG
This sequence comes from bacterium, assembly GCA_965200485.1. Classification (GTDB taxonomy): domain Bacteria; phylum JAAXHH01; class JAAXHH01; order JAAXHH01; family JAAXHH01; genus JAAXHH01. The sequence continues at coordinate 1,685,990 of CBDAUD010000001.1, read as the reverse complement.
ACGGAAGGTGATCAGCCTCGACATGGGTTCCATGCTCGCCGGCGCCAAGTTCCGCGGCGAGTTCGAGGAACGGTTCAAGGCCGTACTGAAGGAGGTGGAGCATGCAGCCGGCGACCTCATCCTGTTTATCGACGAACTGCACACCATCGTCGGGGCGGGCGCCGCGGAAGGCGCCGTGGACGCGTCCAATATGCTCAAGCCGGCGCTGGCGCGGGGAACGCTGCGCTGCGCGGGGGCCACGACCCTGGACGAGTACCGCAAGCACATCGAGCGGGACGCCGCCCTCGAGAGGCGCTTCGCGCCCGTATATGTCGGCGAATCCTCCGTCGAGGACACCGTATCCATCCTGCGCGGGCTCAAGGAACGCTACGAGGTGCACCACGGCATACGCATCCGCGACGGCGCCCTGGTCACCGCGGCTGCGCTGGCGGAGCGGTACATCAGCGACCGGTTCATGCCGGACAAGGCCATCGATCTGATCGACGAAGCCGCGGCGAGCCTGCGCATGGAAATCGACAGCATGCCGGCCGAACTGGACGACCTCGAAAAGCAGATCCGCCAGCTCGAAATCGAGCGGGAAGCCGTTAAGCGCGAACACGACGCGGAGGAACGCCTCAAGCCCGTTGAAAGCAAACTGGCCGATCTGAACGAACAGCGCGGCGTCCTGCGGGCGCACTGGCTCGCCGAAAAAGAGTTGGTAAAAACGATACAGGAAATCAAGGAACAGACCGAGCGACTGAAGATCGAAGCCGATCAGGCGCAGCGCGTCGGCGATTACGAGCGGGTGGCCCGCATCCAGTACGGCGCGCAACGGGAACTCGACGGACGGCTCGAGGAGAAAAACCGGGCGCTCGCCGAACTGCAGCAGGAGCGCCGAATGCTCAAGGAGGAAGTGGACGAGGAGGACATCGCCCAAGTCGTTTCAAAGTGGACGGGTATCCCGGTAAACCGCCTGGTCGAGGGCGAAGCGGAGAAGCTCGTGCATATGGAATCCCGGCTGCACCGCCAGGTGGTGGGTCAGGATGAAGCGATCGCCGCCGTGTCCGATGCGGTCCGGCGAAACCGCGCCGGTCTGAGCGACGGCAACCGGCCCATCGGCTCCTTCCTGTTTCTCGGCCCCACGGGCGTCGGCAAGACCGAACTGGCGCGGGCGCTGGGCGAGTTCCTCTTCGACGACCGGGGCGCGATGGTCCGCATCGATATGTCCGAATACATGGAGCGCCATGCCGTTGCCCGGCTGATCGGAGCGCCTCCGGGCTACGTGGGCTACGAGGAAGGCGGGCAGTTGACGGAAGCCGTGCGGCGCAGACCCTACCGGATCGTGTTGCTGGACGAAATCGAGAAGGCCCACCCCGACGTGTTCAACCTCCTGTTGCAGGTGCTTGACGACGGGCGGCTCACGGACGGCCAGGGCCGCACCGTGGATTTCCGAAACGCCGTGATCATCATGACGTCCAACATCGGGACGGAGTTCATCGACGGGCGAGACGCTTCCGGTAGCGACCGGGTGCGAACGGAGGTGATGCGGGCGGTGCAGTCCCGTTTTCGTCCCGAATTCGTCAACCGGCTGGAAGAAATCATTCTGTTTCATCCGCTGGACCGGGAACATCTCCGGGATATCGTCCGTATCCAGATTCGCGCGTTGCGGGAAAGGCTCTCCGGCCAGGCCGGGTTGATGCTGGAATTGACCCCCGAGGCCGAGTCTCTGCTGGCCGAAGCGGGATACGAACCCCAATACGGTGCGCGGCCCCTCAAGCGGGCCATCCGCAGGCTGGTCGAGAACCCGCTGTCCATGGCGTTGATCGAGGGCAGATTCCGGGAAGGCGACGTACTCCAGGTCAACCGGGAAGGCGACCGCCTGGACTTCGTCCGCCAGGATACTTCGGCGGCGGCATGAACGTGGCGTGCGCAGGGCGGCATGAACGTGGTCGCGGCCGCCCTTGCGCCTGCGCCCGTACAATTGGATTGACTGCGGAAAACGGAATGCGCATCTTGATTTGAAAATGAACAGGCGATCCTTTCTTCGCAAATCCGCTGCGGTAACCGGCGCCGGCATGCTGACGGGCGTGGCCGGCGAACGCCTCGCGGGCCAAAATCTCGCGGGCCAGCACGCGTCCGCTGCAGGCCAGCCAAACCACCCGTATGGTCCATCCGGATCCGTCACCGAGATCGAAGGCATCAAGGTAGGCCATTTCACCGACAGACGCCGCCCCACCGGATGTACGGTTGTCCTGGCCGAAGGCGGGGCCGTGGGCGGCGTGGATGTCCGCGGCGGCGCGCCGGGCACCCGGGAGACTGATCTGCTCGATCCGGTAAATCTGGTGCGGCAGGTCCATGCCGTCGTGCTGTCGGGCGGCAGCGCCTTCGGCCTGGACACGGCTACGGGCGCGATGCGGTACCTTGAAGAACGGTCGATCGGCTTCGACGTGCGTATTGCCAAGGTGCCGATCGTTCCCGCGGCGATTCTCTTCGATCTGGGCATCGGCGACAAACCCCATATTCGGCCCAATGCCGAAGCCGGCTACCAGGCGTGCCTGGCCGCGACGATCGACCCCGTGGCCGAGGGCAGTGTCGGGGCAGGCGCGGGCGCCACGGTAGGCAAGATGTCCGTCGGTGCCTCAGGTGGGCGGAACGCCATGAAAGGCGGCATCGGCAATGCCTGTTTCACAACCCCCGACGGGCTCCGGGTCGGTGCCATCGTTGCCGTGAATGCCGTGGGCGACGTGTACGATCCGGATACGGGAGGCATGCTTGCCGGCGCCAGATTGCCGGACGGGTCCGGATTCGTCCATGTAGCCCGGCGGATCAGGGAGGCCGGATCCCTGCGGCTGGAAACCCCGCCCGGGAACACGACCATCGGCGTCATCGTCACCAATGCCGATCTGACAAAGACGCAGGCCAGTCGAATCGCCCAGGTAGGGCACAATGGATTGGTCCGCGCCATCAATCCGGCACACCTGCAGGCCGATGGAGACACCCTCTTCGCCATGGCCACCGGAACCTGGCAGGGCGACGTGAATCTGTCCTTGGTGTCCATCCTCGCGGCGGAAGCGGTCACCCGCGCCATCATCCGGGCCGTGGTGACGGCCGACGGGCTGCCCGGGTATCCATCCTATTCGGATCTGAATGGGGAATGACCGAAGCGTTATGTCCCCCTACGTAGCCGTCCTGCTCGTCTATTCCCTGGTCCTCATACTTGTCGGCTGGTGGACGTCGCGGTCGGTACGGCGTGCGGAGGATTTTTTCGTCGCGGGCCGGCGGCTTTCCCCCGCATTGCTGTGCTGCACGTTGCTGGCGGCCAATCTGGGGGCCGGTTCGACGGTGGGTGCGACCGGTATCGGTTATACCCACGGTCTTTCGGCATGGTGGTGGGTGGGATCCGCGGGCATCGGGAGCCTGCTCCTCGGCCTGACCGTCGGGCCCCGCATGTGGCGGGTGGCCAGGGATCGCAATCTGTATACCGTTGGGGATTTCCTGGAACACCGCTATAGCCGGGGCGTTCGAGGGCTCATCGCCGTCCTGCTCTGGTTTGGTTCCCTGGCGATCCTGGCCGGTCAGCTCATTCCGCTGGCGTGGATCCTCAATCTGGTCCTGGGCATCCCGAAATACGTCGCCTGCCTCGCCGGAGGCGCGGTGGTCGTCGTGTACTTCACCTTCGGAGGGCTGACCTCGACCGCCCGGGTGAATACGGTTCAGCTGGCGGTGAAGCTGTCCGGTTTCATACTGGCCCTCCTGCTGATCGTTTCCGGGGGAGGCGTCCTGACCGCCGGAGACGTGACGGAAGCGGGGTTCGCGAACTGGTTCGGTGACGATCCCTACCGGATCTGGACCTACCTCATCGTGCTCGTCCCCGCATTCGTCGTTTCACCGGGATTGCTACAGAAGATCTACGGCGCCCGGGACGACCGGGCGGTCCGGCGCGGCGTGTGTACGAACGCGATCGCGCTGATGCTGTTCGCCTTCATTCCCGCAATCCTCGGCATGGCGGCCCGCCAAGCCTTCCCCGGGCTGTCTTCCCCGGATCTGGCGCTGCCCCGCTTGCTGATGGATGCCCTGCCCCTCTGGGTCGGGGGCCTGACCCTGGCCGCCGTGTTCTCCGCGGAGATCAGTTCGGCGGACGCCGTGCTCTTCATGTTGACGACCTCGCTTAGTCGCGACCTGTACCAGACCTATATCGAACCCGGCGCCTCCGAGCACCGGATGCTGACCGTCAACCGTGTCGCGGCCGTCGTGGCGGGCGGTGCCGGGGTCGTGCTCGCAACGGTACTGCCCGACGTCATCACGGCGCTGACCGTCTTCTACAGCATCCTTTCCGTGGCGCTGTTCGTGCCGCTGATCGCGGGCCTGTATTCCGCAAGGCCGAGCGCGAACGGCGCCATGGCGACGATCGTCGGCTCCGTCCTGGCGATGGCGCTCGTGCATCTGTCCACGAACGGCACGGGGATGGGTGGTTTGTCCCCGGCGACCTGGGGAATCGGTTCGGCGGTAATCATCATGGCGCTGCACATGCTGTACGGACGCAGACCCGAACAGGCAGGTTGAAATTGCGCGAGGCGATCCACCCCACGAAACGCGATTATGCGAAACGCTTTCAGACAAAACGCGTTCGGAGCACTTCCAATCACGCGAAACGCGAACAACCAGACGAAGGAGGATGACATGCTGGACAACCTGCGGGGTGTGATTCCCCCGGCAACGACGCCCTTTAACCGGGATGGCGAGATCGATTTCGCGGCGATGAAGGAACAGGTCCGCTGGCTGATGGACCAGGGGGTGCGCGGGATCGCGGTGGGCGGTAGCACGGGAGAGGGCCATACGATCGACGTCGATGAATTCCGTGGACTCGTGGACACCTCGCTGGAGGCTGCGGAGGGGCGCGTACCCGTGGTCGCCGGCATCATCGTCGACAGCACCCGAGACGCGATTCGGAGAGGGAAGGCTATCGCCGATCTCGGCGTGGCGGCGCTCCAGGTGACCCCGGTCCACTACCTCTTTCGACCGGACGATGACGCCATGCAGGAACATTTCAGGGCGATGTGCGAGGAAGTGGACCACCCCGTCATCATCTACAATGTCGTGCCATGGAGCTACCTGTCACCGGAACTGCTGTGCCGAATCATGGACGCGGTGCCGGGGGTGGTGGGCGTCAAGCAGAGCGCCGGCGATCTGAAGTTGTTCGCGGACCTGATGCTCATGGCCGATCCGGAACATCTGCTCTTCTGCGCGGTGGACGCGCTGATGTATCCGGCCTACGCGCTCGGAGCCCGTGGATCGATCGCCGCCATCCTGGCGGCCGCGCCGCGGGCGTCCGTGGCGGTGTGGGACGCGGTCCAGGCGGGCGAACACGACCGCGCCCTGGCGTTGCACAACAAGCTCCTTAGGCTGTGGAACGCTTTGGAGGGGCCCAACCTGCCGGCCTGCACCAAGTACGCCCAGACGCTCCAGGGCTGCCCAGGCGGGTATCCCCGCGCACCCATGCCGGAGGCTTCCGGGGAACAGAAGAGGGCCATTCGGGAGAGCCTAGCCCTCCTGGGCGTGCTGGACGGATAGCGTTCGGCGAGCACCGGATAGCGTCCGGCGAGCACCGGCGGCGTGGGCAACATGAATGGCACGGAAGGCGTTGTGACGTCGGCGTAGCAGCGCCATGGACCGGATTGCACAGGATGGAGGATACATTGCGAAATAACGATACGGACGCCCGTCCCGTCTGTCTTGAACCGGAACGCGTAGCACGGCTCATGGACCGCGTGTTCGAACGCCTGGGTCTGGCAGGCGACGAAAGGCAGGTCGTTGTCGAACGGCTCATGGAGGCTTCTCTATCCGGATACCACTCCCACGGCGTGATGCGGATCACCATGTATGCGGAGGGTATTCGCGCGGGCAACATGATCCCAGGCGCCGCAATGGATGTCCTGCGTGAAACCGTCTCCACGGTGCATCTGGACGCCAATCGGGGCATGGGGCCCTGGACGGCCACCGCGGCCATGAAGCTTGCGATCGACAAGGCCGAGACAACCGGTATCGGCTGCGCGAGCGTCGTGAACGCCAACGACATCGCCCGTCTGGGCGGATACGTCGAACAACCGGCGCAAGAAGGCTACATCGCATTGATCATGACCAACGATGCCGGAGGGAATCCCTGCGTGGCGCCGTGGGGCGCGACCTCGCCCCTGATGAGCACCAATCCCATGGCCGTCGGCATTCCCCGGGGAAACGGCGATCCGATCCTTATCGACATATCCACCGGCGTTTCGTCGGAGGGAAGGGTCAAGATGCTGCGCAACCGGGGCCAGGCGGTGCCCGACGGCTGGCTGATAGACGCCGAAGGACGGATTACGACGGATGCCGAGGCCTATTTCGCCAACCCCAGGCAAGCGGCGCTCCTGCCGCTTGGCAGCCTGGTCGCGGGACACAAAGGCTTTGCCCTGAGCATACTGGTCGACGTGCTGACCGGCGGCCTGAGCGGAGCGGGTTGCAGCGGCCGCTCCCCGGCCGATCTCGATCAGAATGCCCTGTTCATCCTCGTCATCGACCCGGAGATGTTCGTTTCAAGAACCGCCTTGTCCGCGGAAGTGGACCGGTTTGCGAAAAGCATAAAAGGGGCACGCAAGGCGCCCGGCGTGGACGAAATCCGGGTGCCGGGCGACAGAGCGCGCAGCGAGCGACAACGACAACTGGAACAGGGCATCGAAATTGATCCGCCTGTCTGGTCCGCCATACTGGACACAATGGACGAACTGGGCATCGAGCAGGACGGCGACTAGTCCGGGACGGTCATGGTCCGAATCACATTCACATGCCCCCTTTGCCAACCCGTTCACCCGGTCCCTTTACGCGAACCTGTTTCTTGATCACCCCTGTTTCTTAATAACCGCTGGTCCCGATCCGGACACCGAGATAACCCGTTATGCCCGCGGTTCCGTATCCCAATATCTCCTCATAGTCCGCATCGAGCAGATTGTCGATACGGCCGAACAGTTGAATCTGCGGTGTGACTTTCCAGTTTGCGGCGACGTTCACAACCCCGTAGCCGTCCAATGTAACCGGCGTCGACGGCCAAGTGGAGAAGTCGTTGTCCCGCCGGTCCCCGGAAAATCGGTAACTCAGGTTCAGGTCGAGCTCCTGCCCGATCCGCTGGTCCAGTACGAGCCCGCCGCTGTGCCTCGGCCTCCGCAGCAATTGCTCATCCGACTCGTGGTCTTTGGAATCGGTAAAAGTATAGTAGACCCGCAGGGAAGTTCCCGCGGTCCCCGCATACCGGCCGGTCAGTTCCACGCCCCTGCTCGTCGCCTTGAACACGTTTTTGTAGCTGGAGGTTTCGCTGTCCCATCCGACCATGTTGTCGAAGGTATTGTCGAAATAGGTCGCGCCGGCCGCAAAACGCTGGTCGGACAGGTACTGCTCGATACCGGCTTCCCAGCTCCTGCTGGTCCCGGCCTGGAGTGTCGAATCGCCGTAGGAAGAATAAAGCTGAAAAAGAGAAGGCGCCTTGTAACCCGTACCGAAAACGCCCTTGATTCTGGTGCCGGATGCTTCGTGGAACGCGCTCGGAGCGATACTGTAGGTCACTTCAGAGCCGAAACGGCTGTGACGATCCACCCGAACGCCCATGGTTGCGAACAGCGCGTTGTCATACTGCAACAACTCCTGCAGGTAGACTCCACTCGTCCTTGCCGTTTTCCGGTCGAACTTGCTCGGGAACCGCCCCCGCGATTCCGATGCTCCCTGTTCCGATTCGGTTTCGGCCCCGAACACGAGGGAATTCCCCTCGGAAAGCAGCAACGTGTTCTGCCAATCCACTTTGTGCAAACGGGCATCGTACGTGGATTTCGAGGCCATATCCTGGTCTGCGTCCACCGGGTTGTCGTCCTCTCTGCTGTGATCCACCAGGCTGTATCCCAGGGTCTGCTTCCATCTTTGCGACCACAGCTCAAGCGTCGCGGAAGGACGAACAAACAGCTGCCTGGACGAATTCGTCCTGTTGGGATCGTCGCGGTCCGGTCCGGCTCCGTTGTCGATCTCGGCGCGGCTATCCGCGTACCGGACCGTAAGATCGACCGAAGCGCCGGCGGCGGGAGTCGCCCCGAGACGGCCACCCAACGTGGTGTTTCGGTAACCGTCCTCTTCCATGTTTCCCAAGGCGTTCGCCGAAATCCCCCGTGTATTCAGGAAGGAGCCGTCGACCGCGTAACGGTAGGATTTCGTTCTCCCGCGCAATCCCGCGCGGCTTTGAACCGTACCCAACGCGCCGCCCTCAAGGGAAGCTCCGATCTTCGGACCACCTTGTCCCTGCTTGGTAATGAGGTTTACGACGCCCGCAATGGCGTCCGAACCGTAAAGCGTGCTCTGGGCCCCGTACAGCACCTCGACCCGCTCCACCTGGTCCACAGTCAGATGCGCCGGATTGTAACTGCGTCCCGGAGTCATGGGATCGTTCACTTCAACACCATCAATCAGAAACAACGTATAGGCCGATTCGGCCCCGCGGAGGAAGACGGACGCGTTTGTACCCGCCCCCCCGTTCTGCGTTACGTTCAGCCCGCTCACCTCGCGCAACGCGCCGGCGATCGTGTTTTGACCGCTGCGTTCCAGATCTTCCGCGGTGATGACGGCGATCGAACCCGAGACCTGGCGCAAGGGCGTCTCGGTCCTGGCGGCCGTCACGACGACGGTGTCCAGCGTGTACCTGGACGACGTGTCCGCCGTCTCCCGTGTTTGCTGAGCAAGACCTGGCGTCGAGCAAAGAAGGGACAGACAACACGTGAACTTCAATCCGTTTCGTAGAGGGTTCATTTTAGCTCCTGCTTTTAGAAAATATCTCCAAGTTATACGTTATCGTTGACATGTTGCGGGTTCATTCGGGTCTCTTTTCAGGCTGGTCTCCTTTCAAAAAAAAATCCCCGCACCTGAACAATGTCAGATGCGGGGATGCCGTTTGTCATCCTCGGAGCATGGCCAGCGGGAAACCATACCCCCGGTGTCGGCACAAGGGGAAGCGCCTGCCGTCCATACTTTCATTTTGCATGCACACCGGGTGACTTCAATCCACGGAAGTCCCGATGAAAATCATGGGCAGGTCGGTCTTCTGGCTTCCGGATCGATCTACTTGCCGCGCCTTCCCGTTCCCGTTGGAACAGTGGCTCGCGCACTATGGCGCTTGATGCGGCTTTCGTCCCCGGTCACAGCGACGGGTCCGCGACGGATTCGCACCGTCTTCCCAACTGCTTACCTGCTACGGTCAACATAGGGTCTCAACAAGGAGAGGTCAATCAAAAAGGGAGATTTTTCTTGTGGCTTCCAGTACCGCTGGACTTATTTCCAATCACCGACTAAAGGAATCAAGTTCAGGCGAGGCAACAACGATGACAGAATGCGTGAAAGTCGGCCTGCTCGGAATAGGTTTCGATGCGAACTCGACTTTTTGCCGCGGTCCGGCCACCGCCCCGGCAGCCATACGCGACGCGCTCGGGTCGGCGTCGGCCAATGCCTATTCCGAGACCGGTGCGCGCGTGTGGCCGAGCGAAAGCGTACTTGACCACGGTGATTTGGAGATACCGGACGAGAAGGGCGCGCGCGGCCCAATTGACCTGATCGAGCGCGGCGTCTGCCGAGCGCTCGGCGAAACGCGGCGGCTTGTCGTCCTGGGCGGGGATCATGCGGTTACCTATCCCGTAGTTCGGGCTTTCGCCGAGACGCACGGCCGGATCAGCCTGCTGCACTTCGATGCGCATCCGGATCTGTATCCCGACTTCGAAGGCAACCGCTTTTCCCATGCCTGCCCGATGGCGCGCATTCTTGAAGACGGGCTCGTCGAACGTCTGGTCCAGGTCGGTATTCGCAGCTTTACCCCCGCGCAGAACGAAGCGGCGAAACGGCACAACGTCGAAGTGGTCCCGGCCTTCTCGACCGGAACGGTGCCCGCACCGGTGTTCGAGACGCCGGTCTACATCTCGATGGACGTCGATGCGCTCGATCCCGGATTTGCGCCGGGCGTCTCCCATCCCGAGCCGGGCGGACTGAGCGTGCGGCAGGTCCTCGAGATCGTTGCCGCAACACGCGCACCGGACATTGTCGGCGGCGATGTCGTAGAACTCAATCCGAAGCTGGACCGGGATGGCGGCACGGCGGTCGTCGCCGCGAAACTGGTACGCGAACTACTGGGACGAATCATCCTCCGCTAGCCGGGCAGACTGATCCTTCCGAGTCACCATCTGGCGTTCAACTGAAGGATCCAGCGCGTTTCGACCAGGGGCAGCGCGAGTTGATCGTAGCGCGTCTGACGCGTCCTCGTGAAACGCACCAGGGTGGAAACGCCCGGGCGGATTGGTCCGTACAACAGAATCACCCATTTTTGCCGGTGGTTGGATCTGAACAGCGATTCCGATTCCTCGGCCGGCTCGAAACCGACTGAAGCGTACTCCCATTGCGCGGACAGGCTTACGCGCTCCCTGGATCGGTATCTCAGACGCAGGCGAACGTCGTGTACGGGGTGCATGCCCGCAGCGACACGACGCTCGTAACGACCCCGCCAGGATACCGAGGCAGGCATTCTCCAGGCCACCTGCCCCTGCCAGGAATCCAGCAGTGCCAGGCCGGCCAACCCCTGCTCGTCCAACTCGCGACGCCATACCCCGGAGAGCAGGACGCCGCCATTTATCCTGCGGCGAAAACGAAACGTGCTTCGACGGTACCATTTAAGGTAGGTCAATCGGGGTTCGACGCTCAGTTGCAGCGTGGTCCTGCGATCGGGTTTCCAGCGCAGGAGCATGCTCTGCCAGGTCCTTTCGGACTTTTCGATCAATCTGGCACCGGGCTGTCGGTGGAGCGTCAACCCGCCTTCCACGCGTTCCATGCGCCAGATCATCCCGCCCTGAACCGCTTGGAAACCGCTCGCGTCGATGGACATTTCGCCGAAGAGATTCGTGTCGCCGAAGAGCAAATCCAGGTCCGCCCCGGCGCGCAGCATATCTTCCGATTGGAGGATCGAGAAACCGACCATGCCGCTATTGCGCGTCCAACCCAGGCGACCGCCCGTTTCCCATCTTCCCGACCTGGTTCGGGAAAGGATCCCCGTCAAACCAAGGTCCCGGCGATGGTACTGTAGAACCGCTCCGCGCCGGACGCTGGACGCGTAGGTCGTACGCACGGGTCTAAGTCCTCTGGTCCGGCGTTTCACCGACGCGCTGAGACTGGCCGTTGAAGGCCGGATCGAATGGCTGCGCCAAACCAGCCCCTGGCCGAAATCCATCTGGTAGTGTCCGACAATCAGCCTTCCGGGGGCAACCCCGCGACCGAATTCTACGTAACCGGACCGCCATCTGGTCTCCCCCGCACGATCCCGGCGTTCTCCTCGGCCTCCCAATTTGAAACGGCCGCCCAGTTCGATATCCGCCTGCAAACCCAGCGTACCGTTTCCCGCTGCGTCCGGCCGGTCGGTGCGGTTTCGGGTCAGGCGCCAGCGTCCCGCGGTTTGAAATCGGCGAACGCCGGTCGTTCGAACGAAGGGCGTTATACGAGCGACCAGCGTTCTTGTAATGCCCGGAACACGCGAAAGTTCGCCAGGGTCGGCGAAGGGACCGTAACGAGTGCGCCAGGCAAGGATTGCCCCGGCATGTTGCGGCGTGATCCATGGCAACTGCTCCAGTTCCGCGCGACCGGCGCGATTGATATCCAACGGGTCGCGCCGCAGGTTTTCCAGCGCTTCGATATCCTCCGGATCGATGTCCGCCGCCTCGCGGTCGATCAATACGTCGATCGAGTAGTCCGCGTCCTGGGCTGTACCTTCCTCCGGCAGATACAACGCCGCCCAAAGGGCCAGAAAGCACAGTTCTCTCAACCTGAGCAGGCGCATTTCAGCCGAATTCCATGGTGAGGGAGAACCGGTGCGTGATACCCAGCAGGTCGTGAGAGGACAGGGCGTAGTCCGTTTTCACGGATCCCTTCGCCAAGCCCAGGCCGAAATAGAACATGGAAGGATCGGTAGTCAGACCCGCCCTGATCGTAACAAATTGGACCAGCCGGTACTCCTGGCCTACCCGGGTGGTGTAGCCATGGCGGGGATGGCGATCGATCTGGAGAGAAATCGCCAGACGGTCTCCGGCCCTGCTCAATCCCGCCTGGAAGATGCGGGGACGTCCCGTCGCCGAACCGGACTCCTTTAACCGGGCGACCGAGTGCGCCATAGCTCCGAGATGAAGATCGTATGGTAGATCCACGAGGATACCCGCGTCCAACGCGACGGTTGCGCCGCCCTCGTAGTTCCTGACCGCAAGGCTCGACCTGCGAAGCGACAGGCCCCCATGGAATCGCCGACCGACCGATCGTGCGTAGGACAGGCCGAGAACCCCCTCACGGTACAACGAGCCCCCGAGACCGTGGTAGAAGAGCCCGAAGTGTCCCAAGCCGGTCGGCGCGACGCCCGAGATGGAGACCTGGGCCAGCTCTTTCATACCGAAGAGCTTCGTATAATGGCTGGTCAATGCGTACCGGGCGATTCGGGGCATGCCGCCCGGATTCAGGAAGGTCGCTTCGGCGTCGTCCGCGACGGCTACGAAGGCCCCCGCCATGCCGATCGGCCTCGCGCCGGCGTATATCGGTTCAAAGGCGCCCCATGCCGAACCGGGCGTAGCAAGTAGTAACAACAACGGTAGTATCCGTCTCATCCGTGTTCTCCATTTTGAATTGGACTATCTGTGTCCTCGTTATGAAAGATCGTCGTGCAACATCCGTTCCTGACGCCACAACTCATCAGTCTAAAACCGGTCCTGAAATCTCGTTCTGATTCCATGTTGACTGATCCGGCCGCGTTTCAGTCTCATGTTGACCGCCCCCGCCCGATCCCGTATATTGGGGGCAGTGCGCCCCAGTAGCTCAGTTGGATAGAGCATCGGACTTCTAATCCGAGGGTCGCAGGTTCGAATCCTGCCTGGGGTATTTCCGACCCCCTTGATTTCGGAATGACTCTTATCTTTGCCAACACCGGATCGTTTTCTGGTAAGGAGTAGACTTGGATCATCCTTTAACGACGTTTCTCGAAGAAAAACGATTTGGGACTATTTTGGCCGATCCACCCTGGCGTTTTGCCAATCGAACCGGCAAGATCGCTCCGGAACACCGCAGACTTTCCCGATACGACACGCTCACAATCCCGCAGATTGCGGCGATACCTGTGGCAGAACATACGATCGATGTAGCGCACTGCTACCTTTGGGTACCCAATGCGTTAATGCCTGAAGGATTGCGCGTGCTTGAAGCCTGGGGGTTCCAGTACAAGACGAATCTTATTTGGCACAAAATCCGTAAGGACGGAGGATCGGACGGACGGGGTGTGGGATTCTACTTTCGCAACGTGACTGAAATGATCCTGTTCGGTGTGCGGGGCAAAAACGCGCGAACCCTCGATCCGGGACGCAGGCAGGTGAATCTGTTCGCCACGCGTAAACGGGAACATTCCAGAAAACCCGATGAGTTGTACGAGATAATCGAAAACTGCAGTCGAGGGCCGTATCTGGAACTTTTCAGTCGTGGTGTTCGGGACAACTGGACCGTATGGGGCGACCAAGCCGTTTCGGGATACGAACCAGACTGGCCTACATATCAGTACAATTCTTCAACTTCTACATCCCGAATCTGATACGCGACAACGAAGGTCGATAGAGGACCGCGGGATAGATTTCGTTTCCGATTGGTCCAGGGTGTTCGTCCAAGACAAATTTGGAAGCGCAACCACACACTGGGACAAACTCATGGAACGAATAGATCGAGGCGTCGGGAATCCGTGTCCGCTACTTTTGATTGGAATACCGAGCTCGAAAGTCTCCAGATCGTCGTGACGACCCTTCCGACCCTATTGCCGTAAGCCGCTTTGCACCTATCGACGCAAAGTCTCAGGAATCCTTCGCTTCGCCGACGGCATACTCCCGAACCTCGCGTTTTCTGGAATCCCGCAAGGTAACGATCCGGTTCCGGTTGACCGATTCGTTATCCGGTAGCGCGGCTTCGCCTTTCTCTTGTCCGATCTGGCCTACACTCTTTAGAGCCTTCAGGACGCCGCTGCCCGAAACAGCTTCCCGGTCGGCATCGTAGTAGTCGAACCAGGGCAAGCCGGCTCTGGAGTATTGTTCGGCTGTGGGCGGCTCCATCGGTGGACGCTCGCCGGTGATCGCCATCCACTGGACCGAATTGGCGATGGTGACAAAACACCGAACGGGATGGCGTTGATCCCAGACGTCCAGACCGTAGTCGTCCTCATAGATTTCCTGCCGCATCCGTCCGCCGGGAGCCAAGCCCATACCCTCATCCAAGGGACTGGAACTGAAGCAAGTCATCCCACTACTTTCCGCCGGGGCGTATAGTTTAGTCCGTCTCTCTTCATACCGTTCGGCCTTCATGGGATAGGCGGTTATCTGAATCCCGCCATGTTCTGCCGCACCACTTAGCTGCTCCTCGGTCGTATACCCTTTGCCCAACGGCATGGCAACGAACTGACGAATGACCCCTTTTTCGACACAGTAGCCATCAAGCCACGGCTGATCGGGCAATACAAGATAGTCCTGCGGATCGGTATTCAGATGGTTTGCCCAGCGGTCGCCGGAAACCGCGCAAATCTTCCCGGTCGCGATCTTCAGTGCGAACGGATAGCCTTCGTCGCTGTCGAAATCAATCCACATGGCCTCTGCCTGGAACATCGGCATGATCACACCACCCCGGCAAACCCACTCGTTCGGCAGACGGTCCGCGTAATCGTCCAGATGTCGCAGGAGAAAACGGTCCAGGCCCGGGGGCAGCGGGTAATCCTGCCCATCGTCCGGGATGCGCAGGGTACGCTGAAACGAAACCGTACACCGGGCATGGTCATGGACCTCCGGGCACTGGATTTTCAGCCGATCGTCCTCAAGGTAGATCATCAGGCTTCTCCTTGTTGATTAAGTATCCTCTTCCGCCATCATTTACGGTTCTCTGTCGTCTTCTGACACCATTACGACTACGCAACAACCATCCGTAATCATCGCGGTTGACCGAATACCGTCTACCATTCGCCATCCCGCACCTCGCGTACCACCTTCAGGAGAGCATGATCGGGCGCTTCCTTCATCTTTCGGATCAATTCCGCGAACAACTTCGGCCGCTTGCGGATGATCTCCTGCAGGTCGCTCGACACCTTGCCGGCCAAGGCCAGCAGCACGTCCGGGTCCTCGTCCAAGTCTCGCGCCAGCTTGAGCGTTGTGGCCTCGGACGGCGGCGCCACATCGCCGCGTTCGATCTTGCTCAGATAGGCCGGCTCAACCTCGATTCGTTGCGCGACCTGCCGCAGTGAGAACCGCCTGTCCTGACTCCGCAGGTATTCGCGGCGGGTTCGGATGTATTTCCCGAAATGTGTCATGTGTTATATATAGTACACGTTTAGGAAATTGTCAAGACGGTTTTCAATAAAGTCTATATAGTTCACAACGATGGATTCGGACGTGGACCGGAGCGCGATAACACACCCCGTGAGGTTTTGCACCTGATGTAGCATCTGACTGAGACGACTTGATTTCATTGACATCGACCCGTTCTATGCGTATATCGGTTTCTGGCCATCGTCTGATGCGCACTTCGACTTTTGCCTTTAAGCGGATCCGGAAGTCTGCTGTATCGCGCGCGCACCGGCGGTGGATCCCTTTTGCTAAGCGCGTCCGTAGCTCAGCTGGATAGAGCAACTGACTTCGGATCAGTAGGTCGGGGGTTCGAATCCCTCCGGGCGTATTCTTTTTCTACATAACCTGTATCAACAAATCCCTGCACACGGGTCGTCAACAACCTTGTCCGCCGATCGGTTGCCAGTTGCGGTAGTCGGATTTCGGTAGCCAGACTTCGATCACCAATTTCGGTAGCCAGACTTCGGTAGCCCGGGTTCGGACCGGGGAAGGAAGGTCGATGGAACGCATCAGAATCGGCGTGATCGGCTGCGGCGCGATCGCCCAGATACAGCATTTGCCCCATATAGCGGAATTGCGCGACCGATACGACCTGGTCGGGCTCTGCGACGCGTCCGCTAGGCTGGTCGACTTCATGGGCGGGATATACCACGTTCCCCATCGCGTCACCCGATACGAAGACCTCCTCGCGCTGGACCTGGACGCCGTGCTGCTGTGTTTTGCCGATCCCAAGACCGAAGCGGCCGTCGCGGCGCTGAACGCGGGAAAACACGTATTCATCGAGAAACCCATGTGCTTCTCGGTCCGGGAAGCGGACCGGATCATCGGGGCGGCCGAGGCTTCGGGCAAGACGCTGATGGTGGGATACATGAAGCAACATGATCCGGGGTACCGCTTCGCGCGGGACGAGGTGCTCGCCATGCCCGATATCCGCTTCATCCAGGTGAACCACCTGCATCCCGGAAACGACGGTCACCTGAAGGAATTCACGCTGTACGCCTTCGACGACGTGCCCCGGGAGATGATCGAGCGCGCGGCCATGCAGCGGGAACAGGCTATCCGGGACGCTATCGGCGACGCACCGGAAGAGATCCGCCGGATTTTCTTCTCCCTGTCGGGAAGCATGATACACGATATCAGCAGCCTGCGGGGCATGTTCGGTCAGCCGGCGCAGGTGGTCAGCGCCGAAATCTGGCGCGGCGGATCAAGCGTTACGACGGTGCTGGCCTACGAGAACGACGCGCGCTGCGTGGCGACCTGGACGCGCCTGCCCGGCCTGCACGATTTCCGGGAGACGCTGGAGGTGTTCGGCGCGGGACGGCGCGTGGGCATCCGCTTTCCCACGGGCTTCGACCGGGGGCTGCCATCGCCCGTGACGGTGCAGGGCATGGACGGCGAACAGCCCTGGAAGAAGGAGCTCGTCGTCAACAAGCAAAACGCCTTCAAGCTGGAGCTGATCCACTTTCACGAATGCATAGTAAACGGGGAACCCCCCATCACCGACGGGTACGGCGCGCGGCAGGACCATGCCCTGTGCCGCGACATCGTCCAAGCCCATATGCGCGGAAACAATCGATGAAAGTCATCTTCTGCACGCTCACGCTGAGCGGCTATCGTTCACCCGGGGCCGCGGAACGGGGTTATCCCCTGGCCGACGAACGGAAACCCGTTTGGGACTGGCTCGTCCGTCACGGATTCGACGGCATAGATCTGGGCGAGACCTGGTTCGATTTCTACGACGCCCCCGACGAAGTAATGGTCGAACTGGGCGAGGAGGCGCGAAGCCACGGGCTCGAAATCGGCGGCTTGACCGTACTTCGCAAGATCGTCACCTGGCCGGCGCCCGAGGAGGTCCGCGCAACGAACCGCGCGCTGCTTTCCCGGGCGGTGAAAGCGGCCCGGCTCGCGGGCGCGCCGCTGGTCAACATGTCCATCTCGCCGCAACCCTGGGAAGTGGGCGTGCGCGAACAGGACCTCCGCGGCCAGGCCGATCCCGTCGGCAGCAGCCTGAGAGCACGGGACGAAGACTATGAAGAGGCCGCCGGCGTGCTGCTATCGCTGGCCCGCGAGGCCGAGCCGTCGGGAACCGAACTCACGCTGGAACTGCACCAGAACAGCATCGTGGATACCCCCCAGGGCATGTTGCGGCTCATCGAGCTCGTCGATCACCCCCTGATCAAGGCCAACCCGGATCTCGGCAATTTCTATTTCGCCTACGCGACGCCGGAAGGGAACTGGGATGACGTGTGCCGCATGCTTGCGCCCCACACCAACTTCTGGCACGTCAAGAACATCCAGCGGATTTACTTTCAGGAAGAAGACCGGGCCCAGCACATCAACGCACCGCTGGGCGAGGGCATGATCGACTACCGCCGCGCCCTCGGGTTGATGCGCGACGGAGGATTCGACGGATACATCAGCATCGAACTGGCCACCGGAGCCGACCCGTTCAACGCGATTCTGTCCGGAAAACGCTACCTGGACGAGTTGATGCGCGACGGGATATGAAGCGTAGCGCGTGCCGACACGCGTTCCTACAAATGATGCGGGAAGCCGATTGAAACAGAACTTTCTCCAGATAGTCGCCGTGATGGGGCCGGGCATCGCCGTCGCCGCCACCGGGGTGGGCGCGGGCGACATGATCTCGGCTACCAACGCCGGCGCGAAGTTCGGCCCCGTGCTGCTGTGGGCGATCGTCTGGGGCGCCATACTGAAGTTCGCCCTGAACGAAGGGGTCGGGCGCTGGCAGCTTGCTACGGGAACCACGCTTCTGGAAGGCTGGGTGGAGCGCCTCGGAAGACCCGTACAGTATTTCTTTCTCTTCTATCTGGTCATCTGGTCCTTCCTGGTCGGCGGCGGACTGCTGTCGGCGGCAGGGTTGGCCGGTCACACGATTTTCTCCGGGCTCTCGGTGGCGCAGTGGGGCGTCATCCATGCCCTGGCCGCGTGCGTAATGGTCTGGATAGGCCGATTCGGGTTTTTCCTTGTCGTTATGAAAGTCCTCATCGGGGTGATGTTCGTATCCTTCCTGGTCGGCGCCTGGGCGCTGCGTCCCGACTTGGGCGAAATCGTGCGGGGCATCACGCTCCCCAGCGCGCCGGACGGTTCCCTGGTCGCGGTGTTGAGCGTCCTCGGAGGCGTTGGCGGAAGCCTGTCCGTCCTGTGCTACGGCTACTGGATCCGCGAAGCCGGGCGTAACGGGAGCGAGTGGCTCCGGGGCATTCGGATCGATCTGGGCGCCGCCTATCTCCTCACGGGCTTCTTCGGCGTGGCCGTCATGATTCTCGGCGCGCAGATCCGACCCGAGGCCGTCGGCCTCGACATCGTGCTGAGCATGGCGGACCGGTTGGAAGTTGCGCTGGGGCCCTTTGGGCGCTGGGCCCTGTATTTGGGGTTCTGGGCGGCGGTCATCACTTCCCTGCTGGGGGTGTGGCAGGGCATTCCCTATCTCTTCGCCGATTTCATGACCCTCTTCAAGAAGGTCCCCGCCCGGGACCGGACGGACATGGTCCGCACCGATTCGCCCTATTACCGTGGCTTCCTGCTGTTTCTGACCTTCCCGACCATGGCCCTGCTGCTCTTCGACCGGCCTGTTGCGATCGTCATCGTCTATACCGTGGTCGGCGCGCTCTTCATGCCGTTTCTTGCGGGCACCCTGCTGTATATGAACACCCGGAGGAAGTGGGTCGGCGATCTGCGCACGGGATGGGTACTGAACGTGCTCCTCGCCCTCGCGCTGATCCTCTTCTTGTACCTCGGCATCAACCAGTGGATCTCCGCAGCCGGCTGACACGGACTTCGGGGCCTCCCCGGATCAAGGTGGAATTCCGGGTCTGGCCGCGGGCGGGTTGGCGTCGAAAACCGATTCCGGCATCATCGCGGTGGGCGGAACGGGCTGCGCCAAAGGGGAAGTGGCGAATGGCGTCGAAAATCGGCATCGGCATTATCGGCATGGGCTGGATGGGCGGTGTGCACGGCCGGGCCTATCACCAGGTCCGCCAGCGTTTTCCCGAGAGCAGCCTCCAACCCGAACTGGTCATCTGCGCCGACGATGCGGCGAAACGATGCGATCAGGCACAAGGCATGTTGGGCTTCGCCAGGACCACCACGAACTGGCGGGATGTCACCGACGACCCGGACGTGTCCGTGGTGAACATCACGGCGCCGAATCATCTCCACCTGGACATGGTTCGCGCGGCGGCGGCGTCCGGCAAACACATCTTCTGCGAGAAGCCCGTGGGCCGTTCCCCGGCGGAAACCGCCGAGATTGCGCGGACGGCTTCGGATGCCGGCGTGCTGACCTGGGTCGGCTACAACTACCGGTGGGCGCCTCTTGTACAACACGCCAGAAACCTCATCGGCGAAGGCGCGCTGGGTCGCATCACCCATTACCGCGGCCGGTTCTTCGCGGGCTATGCAAGCCATCCCGACGGCGTCCTTTCCTGGCGGTTCCGACGCCGGGACGCCGGCAGCGGCGCGCTCGGGGACCTCATGTCCCATGTCGTCGATATGGCGCACATGCTCGCGGGACCGGTACGACGCGTGGTCGGACAGCAGGTCCTGTTTATCGACGACCGGCCCGTCGCACCGGCCGGCGAAGGCACGCACTTTTCCGTCGGTACGGGCGGAGCGCGCGAAGCGGTGACCAATGAGGATTACGCGGGCGCGCTGGTGGAATTCGCGAACGGCGCCCGCGGAACCTTCGAAGCCTGCCGCGTGATTCAGGGCGCGAAATGCCAGATGGCTTTCGAGGTCCACGGCACGGAAGGCGCCATCCGATGGGACTTCGAACGGATGAACGAATTGCAGCTGTTTACCGTGGACGGGTCCCACGACGGATTCGTTACCCTGCAGAGCGGCCCGGCCCATCCTGGCCACATGCATTTCAACCCCGGTCCGGCCGTGGGGCTGGGTTACGACGACCTCAAGGCGATCGAAACCTATCACTTTCTGCAGTCTGTCGCGGCCGGCAGACAGGGTGAACCGGGTTTCAGCGAAGCGGTGGCTGTTTCCGGCGTGCTTTCGGCGATCGAACGCTCCTGGACATCCGATCGCTGGGAAACGGTTCAGGGCTCCGGCCATGGTGCGGATCGGGATCAGCGTGCGGACCAGGACGGGGGTCCGGATCAGCGTGCGGACCAGGATTGAATCGAGACCGCGATCGGGACCGGGGTCAAAACCGAGATCGGGACCGGCAATCAACCCGAAGGAGTAGATCATGGCGCATCTCCGCGATCAGATCCGGCTGACCACGGCGCAGGCGGTGGTCAGGTATCTTTCCGTGCAGCACAGCGAGCGCGACGGCGTGGAGCAGCGGCTCATTCCCGCCATCTTCGGCATATTCGGCCACGGCAACGTCGCCGGACTGGGCCAGGCGCTGTATGAATACGGGCAGCATCTGCCTTATCACCAGCCCTGCAACGAGCAGTCCATGGTGCACACCGCCACGGGGTTCGCCAAGGTACATCGCCGCCTGGCCACCATGGCCTGCACGGCCTCCATCGGTCCGGGATCCACGAACATGATTTCAGGCGCGGCCACAGCCACGATCAATCGCCTGCCGGTGCTCCTGCTGCCTTCCGACTACTACGCAACCCGGCGCCAGGGTCCCGTGCTCCAGCAACTCGAGCATCCGGTGTCCGCCGAGGTCAGCGTCAACGACTGTTTCCGGCCGGTCAGCCGGTTCTTCGACCGAATCAACCGGCCCGAGCAACTGCTCACCGCGCTGCCGGAAGCCATGCGGGTGCTCACCGATCCGGCAGACACCGGCGCCGTGACGATCTCGCTGCCCCAGGACGTGCAGGCGCATGCCGGCGACTTCCCGGGCCACTTCTTCGAGAAGCGGATCTGGCGCGTCGAGCGCAGACCGCCGACAACGGAACGCATCGCCGAGGCCGTGGCGCTGCTGAAGCAGGCCCGGCGACCGATGATCATCGCGGGCGGCGGCGTCCACTACTCGGAAGCTTGGGACGCCCTCGCGGAATGCGCCGAGACCTGCGGAATCCCCGTGGGCGAGACCTTCGGCGGCAAGGGCGCGATGCGAAGTCCTTCCGCCTGGGCCATCGGCGGTTTCGGCGTGACCGGCACGCCCGCCGGCGCGAAAATCGCGGCAGAGGCCGACCTGATTATCGCGGTCGGCACGCGGCTGACCGACTTTTCCACGGGTTCGCAATCCGCCTTTCAACATCCCGACGTGCGATTCATCGGCATCAACGTGGCCGGACACGACGCCTACAAGCAGGGCGCCTTGCCGGTAACCGCCGACGCGCGTGCGGCGCTGACCGCACTGACCGAGGCGGCACGGGAAGCCGGTATCCGGCCCGACGAGGCGTACCGGATGGAAATCGGTCGGCGCATGGAAGAATACGCCGCGGCCCTGCAGGAGGAAGTATACGTCGATCATCCCGGTGAGGCGATGAGCCAGGCCCGGCTCATCCGGACGCTGAACGACGAAGCCCGGGACGGCGATTGCGTGATCGCCGCCGCGGGCAGTCCCCCGGGCGACTTGCATCGGCTGTGGGACGTGTCGGGCGGTGCGGCCTGCTATCTGGAGTTCGGCTTTTCCTGCATGGGCTGGGAGCTCCCGGCAGGCCTGGGCGCCCGCATGGCGGGAATACGCGGGGAGGTCTACGTTTACATCGGCGACGGAACCTATCTGATGAATCCGACCGAGCTGATGACCGCCGCGCAGGAGGACCTGAAGGTGACCGTGGTCGTCTCGGAGAACCACGGCTACCAGATCATCCGCGCACTTCAGATGGCCCGGGCGGGCCGTTCGTTCGGCAACGAGTTCAGGGGACGGGACACCGAAGCGGATCGCCTGGAAGGGGACTACCTGGAAATCGATTTCGCGGCCAACGCCGAGAGCCTCGGCGCGCGGGCATGGCATGTGAAGACGCCCGACGAACTCGGCCAAGCCCTCCGCGAGGCGCGATCGGAAACGCGGGTCTGCGTGATCGTCTGCGAGACCGAGAAACACCGCTACCTGCCGCCTTCGGGCGTGTGGTGGGACATAGCTTCCGCCGAGGCGACCAACGATCCCATGACACGCAAGCTGCGCGAGGGCTACGAGGCCGAACGCCGCACGAACCAGCGTTTCCACTATTGAGGAGATCGCCGTGAACATACGCATCGGCAGCGCGCCGGATTCCTAGGGCGTCTGGTTTCCGGACGACCCGCGGCAAACTCCATGGCAACGGTTCATGGACGAGGTCGCCGAGGCCGGTTACGAATGGATCGAACTGGGGCCCTATGGCTATCTGCCTACGGATATCAACGTGCTCCGGCGAGCACTGGATGCGCGCAACCTGAAGGTGACGAGCGCCTTCGCCATGGGCAACCTCGAAGATCCGGACCGGTGGCCCGAACTGGAGCGCCAGGTACTCGGCGCGGGCGAGCTGCTTGCAGCCACCGGATCAGCCTTTCTCGTGCTGATCGACGGGACCTACTCCGATCTGTTCACAGGCGAGATGATCGAACCCAGGAATCTGGATGACGCATCCTGGCGACGTCTGATCCACACGACCCACCGCGTCGCCGACCTTGCCCGGGACGCGTTTGGTCTCCGGCTCGTGTTCCACCCCCACGCCGAAACCCACGTCGAATACGAAGGGCAGATCGAACGCTTTCTGGCGGATACCGACCCGGAACGGGTGTCGCTGTGTTTCGATGTCGGCCACCACGCCTATCGCGGGGGCGATCCGGTGGCCTTCCTCGACCGGCACCGTCGCCGGATCCCCTACCTCCATCTCAAGAGCGTGGATCCGGAGAAGCGGCAGCAGGTGGAAGACGAGCAGATTCCCTTTGCCGAAGCCGTGGCCATGGATTTGTTCTGCGAACCCTCGTCGGGGCTGGTCGATTTTCCGGCGTTGCTCGGCGTACTGAAACGCATCGACTACGAAGGCTGCGCCATCGTGGAGCAGGACATGTACCCCGCGCCTTTCGACAGACCGTTGCCCGTCGCGAAACGGACGCTGGCCTACCTGCGGAGCATCGGTTTCTGAAGCGGCCTGGGATCCGCTCGAATCCGTTCCGGCCGGCCTTGGCCGACCCTAACCGCGACCGCCTTCCGACCCCAACCGCGACCTCGCCTTCGAACTCATCTCCGCCGCCGGCGCAGCGCGCCCGGCAGCCAGATCAACAGCGTGCCCAGGACGACACTCCAGGCCGACCCGACAAGGAATGTGATCCCCGCAACCCAACCACCGTTCAGAATCGTCATGAACGGCCCCTCGAAGCCGCTCAATCTCCCGGAATTGCCCGGCGAAAACCGGCCCTGCTCCAGACCGGTTAAAAAAGCCGCACTGTACGCAATGAAGTTGGGAATGAACCAGACGAAGAACGCCACGGCAACCAAGGCCAGTGCCGCCTGTCTCCAGGGCAGATGATCCCACTTTCCTCTCAGGCCGAAGTACAGGTACGCCACGGGCATCAGATAGTAGACGCCGACATACATCGACTGTTCAGGCGCGACGAAGTCCAGCAGCAAACGTGTGGCCGCGACGGCCCATCCGAAGAAAACGAGTCCGCGTATGTTCGACCAGAGCGACGTTAGATCCATCGTCATGCATCCTCCTCATTTGAACTTCACTTCCATCCGTTGATTTCAACTGAAAACGAAGCGACCTGTTCTTTGGCGGGCCCCGTTTTTGGGCGGGCCCCGGCCTTTCGGGGAGCCGGCCTTTCCGTGTCCAGCCTTCAATACCGGAAATGGGTGGACCGTTCATCGGCGAGCCAATCGGCCAGACTGGACGATTTCCGGTCCTTTTCCGAGATGACCGCGCCGGCCCGGACCAGCTCGTCGAAGGCCCGCTTCAGCGCCGGGTCGCAGAGCGACCAGTCCACATCCGGGGCCATGGGCGAGATACCGGCCTCGCTACCCGGACTGTACTCGCCGCTGCACAGGTACTCCAAGATGCAGTCTGTTGTGCAGAAGAACCCGTGGGCGAAGCCCGAAGGCACCCAGATCCACTCGCCGTGACCGGCCCCCGGCGCCTCCGATATGTCCCGGCCGACGATCTTCCCCAGCGTCGGCGATCCCAGGCGGATGTCCAGCGCCAGGTCCACGACGCGTCCCCCTACCGCGCGAACCAGTTTGCCCATGTGCGGGTTCCACTGGAAATGGAGGCCGCGTACCACGCCCGCCCGAGAACGGCTCTCGTTGATCTGAAGAAACCGGACATCGCCGAGAAAATCCGTCTCGGGGTGCCGCGACAGATCACCCAGCCGGTAGGTCTCGGTGAAATACCCCCTGTGATCGGCGAAGCGCCCGAAGCGTATGACTTTCAAATCCGGAATCGCAAGGGATGCCACGGACTCGATCTGCAAGCCATGCTCCTTTCATTCCTGGTTGTTTCAAACCAGAAGATAGTCCTGAAGATAGCCCGAAAAGGCGTGCGGTGGCAAGGCGAAACAGCACGGGGAAGCGGAAGAGGAGAATCGGCAAGGACATGCGTGGTCATGCTTGACAACGCAGCCCCGTTGCTGTTGATTTCAGACTATACCGAATGCCGAAGCCAGTGGACAGAACGAGCGGAGAGCAGCCGCAATGACCGTGCGCAGCGAACCCAGTCCCGCGGAATGGAAACAGTGGGAGGAACAGGGGTATCTCGTCTTTGAAGACGCGATCCGGGGAGAAACGCTGGACCGCCTGCAGCGTGCCTTCGACCACTGGGCGGCCGCATGCAAGGAAGCTTGGCTGGACGGCGTTGCCCGCGGCGAACTCGCCGCCACCTACTACGACATTCCGGATGTGCTGGAAAAGGACGATATCTTCATCGACATCCTCGACCAGCCACGCTACTTCGGGTACGTCAAGGCGTTTACCGGAAACGACGCGATCTTCATCGGCGAACAGGTCCGTACGGCGCCGCTGTGGCCTCTGGGCTATACGGGATGGCATCCCGACGTTCCGCCCGAGCATCCCCTTCACATCAAGGTGCAGGTCTACGTGAACGACGTGGCGTCCGGCGGCGGGGAATTCGCCTACGTCCCCGGCAGCCACCGACCCGGCACGGGGCCGTATCCCCGGGTGCGAAACCTTGAAGCCATGCCGGGCCACAAACGGTTCCCGGGCAAGGCCGGCACGGCCATCATGTTCAACACCTACGGCTGGCACGTGGCCATGGAGAACCGCTCCGGCAGCCCGCGGAAGTCGATCATCCTCACCTACGAAAAGCGCACACCGGGGAAAATCGCCCCGACCAGTACACGCACCTGGGTTCATCGCTGAACACGCCGGACCGGCGCCGACTGTTCGGAATGTCCTAGGCAGGGAGCCGCCATGCCGCGCATCGATGCCCACGGTCACGTGTTCGCAAAGGCGAGCCGGACGTTCCCAAGAGAAACCGGCGGCATCACGCCGCCCGAACGCGAAGAAACGGTCGAGACGCTGCTGGGCCACATGGCCGGCAGCAACATCGACCAGGCCATACTGGTCCAGATCGGCGGTGCGCATGTAGCGCAGCACGCCTATCTGCTGCACTGTCTGCGCACCTATCCGGACCGCTTTCTCGGCATCGGGCTCATCCCCGAATCGATCTATGGCGCGCCGGAGGACCACATGGACCGGCTAACGGACGGAACCGGTATCGTGGGTTTTCGGCTCGGTCTGGTCGGCGGCCCTCCGGATCCTTTCGATGCCGTGGACGTGCGTAGTTTTTCGACCTACCCCGTCTGGCGGCACGCCGCGGAACGCGACCTCGTCCTCTGGCTGTACGTACGGGCTGCGGACGCGCACCTGATCGCCCATCTCGTCGACGCCTTTCCCCAGGTACGCGTCGTGATCAACCACCTGGGCGTCTGTCCCGGCGAGGGCAAGGGCCGGCACGACCAGTGGGGGCGTCCTCAGATCGACACGCCGTCATACAACCCGGCCTTCCACACTACGCACCGGCTCAGCACCTATGAAAACGTGACCATGCACCTGTCGGGTCACTATGCCTTCAGCAAGAAACCTTACCCTTATCCTGATCTGGCGGGGTGGAACAAGACGCTGCTCGGGTCCTTCGGCGCCGACCGGCTGATGTGGGCGACGGATTTTCCGTGGATCTACGAGGAACCCGGTTACGACAAGCTCGCCCGACTGGTCGAAGAGACCGTGCCCGACATCCCGGCCCATGAACTGGAGGCGATCATGGGCGGAACCGCCAAACGGTTTCTGCGGTTTCCGGATCTGAAGTGACGCGAACCGATCGGCGAAAGATGCGGAGAAAGAAAATGAACGACGAACACGGCAGTATACTGACCAGCGCGCGCATCGAGGGGCTGGCGAGTCGCATGGGAGAAGCCGCCGTCAACTTCACGAGCGCCCTGGCGACGGATCAACGCGCGAAAGCGCTCTTCCCCTTCGAGGACGATGACGTCCGCACCTTCTGGGACTACGTGCCCCTGGAAAGAAAGGGCCTTCCGCTCAGGGAGATGGACCGGGGACAGCGGCGTCTGGCCCATCGGCTCGTGGCCTCGGGGCTGAGCGGAACGGGTTACGCGACCACCACGACCATCATGGGACTCGAGGCGACGCTGGACGCCCGGGAGGCGTGGTCGTCGGGCAACTGGCGGGATCCATCCGACTACTACGTGTCCCTGTTCGGCACACCCTCGGACCGGGAACCCTGGGGATGGAAGTTCGAGGGACACCACGTTTCGATCAACTATACCATCGCGGGAGGGCGGATCGTCGCGCCGACGCCCTTCTTCTTCGGATCGAACCCGGCCGCGGCCGCGCTCAACGGTGTCGGATCCCTCCGGCCGCTGGGCAACGTGGAAGATCTGGCGCGGGACCTGATGCGCAACCTGGACGAAGCACAACGGCATCACGCCCTGCTGGCGCCGATTCCGCCGGGGGACATCGTCACAGTGAACCAGCGCTTCGTCCAAGAACACCAGGAAAAACCGGACCGTCTGGCGCGAACGGACGTGCCCTATGACGCCGTGCGCTATACGCAGTCGCCGCGCGGCCTATCGGGGTCGGACATGAACGAAGCGCAGCGGGAGATGCTGCAGGTCCTGATCGGCGAGTATATTCACCGCATGCCGGATGCCGTCGCCGAGATCGAATCCGACCTGCTGGCGCGGCATGGCGTAGGCGACGTCCACCTCGCCTGGGCCGGGGGACTGGAAGCCCGGCAACCCCACTACTACCGTCTGCAGGGCGGGCGATTCCTCGTGGAATACGACAACGTGCAGAATGACGCCAACCATGTGCACACGGTCTGGCGCAACCCGAGTAACGATTTCGGCGCGGATCTGCTTGGGCGCCACTACCGGGACGCACATGCGCATGGCGGCGCACACAGCCACTAGGCCCGCATTTTCGAGCGCATTCCTGATGTACGTTTTAGACGCGAAAACCGTGCCCGGTGTGCCCGGTCGATGACCGCCGGGACCGGTCGATGACCGTTAGAACCGGTCGATGACCGTTAGAACCGGTCGATGACCGTTAGAACCGGTCGATGACCGTTAGAACCGGTCGATGACCGTTAGAACCGGTCGATGACCGTTAGAACCGGTCGATGACCGTCACGCCCGTCTGGCTGAAGCCGCCCATGGCCGCAAGTTCGGCGCCGGCCTCTTCGAGGGAAACGGTCTTGCCGACCAGCCGCCCGGGACGAAGCACGCCGGCGGTGATCATGCGCAACAGGTCGGCGTACCGGTGGGCTGGCATGCCGTGGCTTCCCACGATTTCAAGTTCCTTCGCGATCACCGCATTCATCGGAATCGAGACATCGGCCTCGTCGGCCAGCGTCAGTCCGATCTGCACGTGGCGCCCTCTTTTCCGAAGGCACCGGATGGAGTTGCGGCTGGTGATTCGGCTGCCTAACGCATCGATCGAGACCTGCGCCCCGCCGCCAGTTCGCTCCCGTATCTCCCTTACCAGGTCGGGACTCGTCCGGGCATTCACCGCGAAGCGGGCGCCGAAGTCCCTGGCCAGTTCCAACCGGGCGTCGTCGATGTCCACGGCGATCACCACCGCCCCGAGGGCGGCCGCGATCATGGTCGCCGACAAGCCCACGCCGCCGCAGCCATGAATGGCCACGTAGTCGCCGCCGGCGACCCGACCCTGGTCCACCACCCCGCGAAAAGCCGTCATGAACCGGCAGCCCAGGCTTGCCGCCTCGACGAAATCCAGTTCATCCGGCAGACGCACGAGATTCACATCGGCGTACGGCATGGCCACGTATTCGGCGAAGGCGCCCCATCCGGTAAAACCCGGCTGGTACTCGTCGTCGCAGATATGATGATGACCGGCCAGACACTGTGCGCAGACGCCGCAGCCGCCGCAGAACGGCACGGTCACCCGGTCCCCGACCTGCCAGTTCCGCACCAACGCGCCCTTTTCGGCAACCACGCCGGCGAATTCGTGGCCCGGCACATGGGGCAACCGGATCGACGTGTCATGCCCCATCCATCCGTGCCAGTCGCTGCGACAGATGCCGTTGGCCCGCACCTTGATCACGACGCCATCCGCCGTCGGAACGGGATCGGGGACTTCCCGCACCACTAGGGGTGATCCGAAGGCGTCCATTACGGCGGCTTTCATCTCAGTCGCCCCACCGATCGGGATTGATGCCCGCCGCCTCGCTCCGCATACCCTTGGGCTTGTGCGGTTGTCGCCAATCCATGCCCGTCGTATTCAGTGGCTGAAGAAAGGGCTTGGCCTGCGTCGGCGCGGCGGCCACGTCATCCGGATCCCACTCTTCCATGGGTTGGACGGGCCCCGACCATGCCGGCCGGTAGCCGAACTGGATCAATTCACGGGGAACCGTGTCGCGATTGGGATGGGTACCGTGAAAGACGTCCTTCGGTATGACCAGGGCCGACCCCGCCTTCGCGCACAGGGTGATTTCCTGGGGATGGGACTTGTAGCGCACGTAGGGATTGCCATGGGCGTGAAAGGAGAGGTGCGAGCGCGGCACCACCCGGAACGGCGCCCGTTCAGGCGGCAGATCGTCCAGGTAGTAGAGCACGCGCACCAACCGCGGCGAACTGCCTTCGTAGCTGAAAATGGAGGAGCCGTATGGCTGGCCGTCCGTATGCATGGAGATGGGCGGCGAACCCGAAAGCGTCCGCGTGAACAGCCCCCGGGTGAACACGATATCGGGTCCCATCAGCGCTTCCAGAAACGCGACCATGGGCGGATGGCCGATCAATTCGGCCATGGCCGGACTGAGCCACTGGGCTTCCAGGCAAAAAGTCTGGCAGTCGCTGTAGTCCTTGCACTCCATGGGCACGTCGGCCAGACCGGCCTTCAAACGCGCGATTTGATCTTCGTCGAGCATATCCGGCAGGAGCACGTAGCCCTCCACCTCCAGGTGGCGGATGCGCTGGGCCATGGTAAAGGATCCGAAGTCGGTCTCGTCGATGTGCATGAAACCAATCTCTTCACGCGGATCGATTTGAACCGTGGCGCCTTCCATGATGGGCTCCTCGTTTTATGAAAGTGGATGATCGGAATGTCTTGAGAAGATTACAGGAAAGCGCCGATCTTTCCAAGTGTTTTCCGCGTGTTCCGGGGCGATTGAAACCCGCTCCGCGGCAGGTTGACGGGCGGCAGTCGCCGCCTCGCCGCCACACTGTCCGCCCGGCCGTCCGCGCCGCAATTTCAGCGGAAGAGCGCGAGACCACGCCGAGCGCGGCCGCCTCACTGTCCGCCCGGTCGTCCGGGCCGCAAAGCAAAGCATCCGCCTTCGTTTACGCCGGCGTGCCGAAATGCCGCCGCACGAAATCCCACGCCGGCGTCTTGAAGTACCGGTGGCCGCCGTCGCCGACATGCAGTTCGCAGCGGTCTTCGGCCCCCGCCACCGCATAAATCGCCCTGAGCCGTTCGTAGGCGAACCGGACGTGTGCTATCGGAAAGATGTCATCGTCCCGGCCGGCGATGGCGCAAAAGGGGCGCGGCGCGATCAGTCCGGCCACGTCGTACATTTCGCCCATGCGCAGGATGCCGGGGACGTAGTTGCATTCGCAGTGGTGAATCGTCCCGATGCTGCCGACAAAAGTACAGAAGTAGCACCCCGGCATCGACAGGGCGATCCGGGTATCGCAGGCCGAGGCGAAGAGCGATATCGTCCCTCCGCCCGAATTGCCCGTGATGGCGATGCGCCGTGCATCGACCGGCAGGTTGGCAAGCGCCCAGTCGATCAGGCGGGACGTGTCCCACACGCGTTCTCCGACGGGCGTTCTTCCGACCAGCAGATCGTGGACGAGCTGGTCCCGGCAGGAGTGCATCTTGTCGGCTCTGATATCTTTGGCGGTGCGGGTTTCCCCGAAGGCCCGCGCGGTCGGCGCGATGACGATATACCCCTCTTCCGCGGCGCCCTGCCTGGCGATGTCCCGATCGCCCTCCAGCATGTGCGCTTCTTCCGCCTCGTCCCGGGAAATGCCGACGTAGATGTGCGGATGGTTGTGGCCGTGGGGGACCAGAACCAGGGGCAGCTTGCGGCCGTCACCCGGCTCCATGCCTTTCGGCAGCATTAGATAGAACGGCAGGGGCACGGTCGGTTCCACCCAGAGGTACCAGCGTTCCCGCACGTGACTTCCGAGATCGGCGGTTTCGAGCCGTTCCGCCTTCGGGACGTAACCCGACAGATCCGCGTGCATGTTGTCGAGGCCAAGCGCTTCGCGCAGCCTGGGGCGAAAGGCCGCCTGCCAGGCGGACAGTTCCGCTCCGTCCCTAGCCTGAAAGGCGTAGATTCCGGGAACGTTTTCGTACAGGGCGTTCAGGTGTTCGGCGGCGTCATATGGTTTTGGCCGCCCGGCAGTCTGCTGTGCGCGCTGAACTTCCATGGGCGCTCCGTGTCTAGTCGCGATTTCGTGGCGACCTTAGATTCCGTGTTGATTCGCTATATCGTGGTGACGAGCGGTTGTGCGCGCATACCCTAACGCAACCGCGCCTAGTCGGCGATATAGGCGTAAAAAAACAGCCGCTCGATAAAGAAAACCGCACGCGGGATTGCGGCGCGCAGCGTCGTGAGATCGTGGGTACCGCCCGGATATATGTAGCCCTCGAAATCCGGTCGATCCCGGCTGTCGATTCGACCCCGCCCGATGCTTTCCATTGCCCTGATCATCGACTCCGCCTGCGTGACGGAAACGACCTCGTCCATGTCGCCGTGATGGATCTGCAACGGAAGCAGGTCCGCGGCGTAGAAGACGGCGGAACGTCGAATAAGGGCAAGCCGCGCATCGGCAAGCGACAGATCGCCGGTCCACCAGGGCAGGATGTATTTTTCATGCAGATAGTCCACGCCCGGTTTGTCGACCGGTTCCCCGTTGACCAGTTGCTGCGCAAGACCGCGGGCCCAGGAATTCATGAAGTCCGTCGGACCGAAGATCGAGATGATGCCGCCAACCAGGCGTTCCCGGGCGGCCCATCAGCATCGACACGCCGCCGCCCCTGCTGGCGCCGGTCACCATGTAAAATCCGGGGGCGACTTCGGGTGTTGTTTCCCTGGCGACGTTGACCAGCGCAATCGCATCGTCCACATCGTAGTCCCAGGGGCTGGCCGGCCCGTCCGATCTCCACGCCCGATCGCCGTATCTGAGCGTTTCGTCGCGATAGGACGGGAGCACATACACGAACTCCCCGCGCAGATCGCCCAGGAAGAGCGCCAGAATATGCAACGCTTCTTCAACCCTGATCCCGTCGTCGCCGCCGTGGTTGAAAACCAGCATGGGCCATCTCCACCCCTCGGGCACGCGCGGCACGACAATGGCCCCGTAGTGCCGGACGTTCCCGACCAGGTGGGAAACGACTTTCATGGTCATCGGCGTGCCGTGCAGACTGTACGGTTCCTCGAATTCGACCCGCGCACCGAATGCGGAAACATCGCGGCCTGCCCAGTCGTTCCTGATGGTCGCGAGTTCCGATTCGTCGGGCGGTGCGAAGAGCGAGTCGAATACGGCGCCGACGTCAGTCGCCTCGGCGTCTATTTCGATGCTGCGCCCGGATACGGTAGCGGTCAGTGTTTGGACGCCGACATTCGGACCCAGGGTCCAGTCGGTCCGGGCCGTGCCGTTCGAACCGGTCAGGACGGTGTCCGGATCAACGAGACCGTGTCCTTCCCCGGGGCTGAAAACAACCCGGGACATGGGAATCGGCTGATCGTCCGTGCCGAGTACCTTTACCACGACGGGTTGCAACAGGCGCTCGTCCGGCAGCCCACGCTGTCCCGCGCCGGAGACGATACGTATCGCGCCGACCGGAGGGGGCACGTAAACCGTCAATTGAACCTGACCGGCGACACCCCCGGACAGTGCGGTGATGCGGACGGTTCCGTTGCTCCGGGCCGTGACCAGGCCGTCGGCATCCACCGTCGCAACGGCGGGATCGGTACTCGTCCAGCGAATCGCCGAGCCGGCTATGGCCTGCCGGTCCGCGTCGTACACGATGGCCTGCATGTTTACGGTCTGTCCCAGCGCGGAAAGATCGGTGGTCTCGGTCGCGACGTCTACGCGTACCGCAACCTGGGTTTGCGATTGCGTCGGGTTGTCCTTGCCGCAGGCGAGCAGGAGGCAGGTCGAGACCAGGAGCAGCGAGACGGCCAGGCCGGCAGAAAACGAGCAGGCGAGACCGGCAGAAGCAGCATCGGCATGCAATCCGCCACGCCTCGCGGTCCGGGGGCGGGGTTGCTGATCAGGGATAGTTATCACGGTGTTTGTTCTCCCGACTGATTTTCCACGAGATTCCGCCTGTGGCGCGGTTGTTGATCAATAAAAGGCGACCTCATGCGGGTCAAGACCAAGAAGCTCAGACACGGGGCGCAGGCACGCCCATGATCCGCGCCATGTTGCCGCCGAGGATAGCCGCCATTTCCGATTCGCTCAGGAACGGACAGTACCGCCGCACGTAGTCGAGGCTCTGCCGATAGGTCCAGTGCAACAGCACGATGGGGATATCCGTACCCCAAAGAACGCGGTCGGCGCCGAAGCGTTCAACCATTTTCTGCAGCACGGACCGCATCTGGGGCATGGGATAGTCCCAGCGCGACTGCAGGAACACCGCGAAAAGGATCTGGATATGAAAACGCGGGTGGCTCGCCGGCACGGCTTCGTATACCGCATCGGGTAGGTGCAACCGGTCGTCCTCCGCAAACATGCGCCACGGAAAACCGTGGGTGAGGATCACCTCCACCTCGGGGAAGCGGTCCATCCAGGCGCGCAGCGCATGAAGCTCTTCGATGAAGGCCGCGGGCGATCCCACCGCGCCCAGGGTGAAGAACACCGGAATGTCCAGCGAGGCCACGGTGGTCCAGAATGGATCGAAGTCGCGCCCGGTCCAATCGGGCGACAGGCCGTAGAGCATCCGGTGAAAAGGCGCGAACTGAAGACCGGACAGTCCGTGCACGCGGATCGCCCGCTCGAGCTTTTTCACGGCATCGGCGGTCCGGTCCGGAATCCACCATTCGGGCACCTGGACCAAGCCCTGGATCCGATCCGGATAGCTGCGGCAGCAATCGGCAATATACCCGTCGTCGAGCCCCATGTAGGGCGTACGGTGCAGGAGCGCCCGGTCGACGCCGGCGTAATCCATTTCGGCCACCAGGGTTTCCGGGGGGAAGGAAAAGTCCTCCGTCCAGGGCGGCAGCGCCTGCTTCACATAATCCTCGCCGTCTTTCGTCCAGGCAACCAGGCCATGCGCTTCGGTACGGAAGTCCGCTTCCCGCAACCCGTCAAAACACCACGGCAGGTCGGTATCGTACAGCCCCGTGGCATCGGCCGGAGCGCGGCTGTCGCGTTGCCAGCAGGGTTGCTGCCGGGCCTGCGACATGAACAGCTGCAGATGCCGCCGGAATTCGGCACGATCGTCGAAGCCGCCGATATCGCGCGGTGCGGGGAAGCAATAGGCGTGTCCGTCGTAGATCATGGGCTGCCTCGGGCAGTTTATCCGGGCTTACGCGTCAAATTCCAGGGGACTTCCCAAAACGAGTGAACAAATAAACAGCGGAACGAGCGGACAGGATGAATAAATGCACCAATGCGATGAATGAACAGGTCCATTGGCGCGACGGCAACCCCTTATTCGCATCCAAATGAACTTGACGGACCAAATCACCGTCGTTAAAGATGTGGACAAACGCATCCTCATCCTGAAGACAGCTCGCTCTACGGAGCAGGCGCACGGAGCAAGCGCATGGCCGAACACCCCACGGACGCGGAACGATACCAATTCGACAAGGACGGCTACCTGGCGCTGGAGGGGTTCCTCCCGGAATCCCTTGTCGATTCGCTCAACGCGGCGCTGGAGCGGACGATTGCGCGTCGGCGCGATCCCGACTTCAAACGCGCACACGAACCGGCTTTCGAGGACAAGCTGGATGCGAAGAACGCGCGGATCATGCATCTGCTGGCGGAAGATCCGCTCTTTCTCGACATGCTGGACTACGAACCGATGATGGCCTACGTCCACGGCCTGTTCAACGAAATGCCGCATCTGCATTCGACGGACGCCTTCTACGAGGTCGAACCGGCGGACCACCACGGACGAGGCTGGCACATCGACGGGATCCAGGACGGGTTTCGGCAGTTGACGCCCCCTATTCCGTTGCTGCAACTCAAGGTCGGCTATCTGCTCAGCGACATGCGCGCGCCGGACCAGGGGAACCTGACGCTGGTACCGGCCAGCCACAAGTCCAAAGTCGAGGCGGACCCGGCCAACGGCATGCCCGGCGCCCTGCAGATATGCGGGGGTCCGGGAACGGCGGTGCTCTTCCACAACGCCGTCTGGCACGCGGCCGGTCCGTTCACCCGGCGCGGCGGCAAGCGGGTGATCCTGTATTACGGATACGAACACCCGTGGATGCTGGCCTGCGCCGAACAGTGGCGGTACGGCCAAGACTTCCTGAACAGCCTCACCCCGGCGCAACGCCGCTTCTTCCACGGATTCGTCTTCGACCCGCCTGAGTATCGCTGGGGGTGAGTATCAGACTCGCTGCGCGCTGCGCGGATTCTGCTCTGAAAACCTTTGCACCTTTGTCCTTGCCCCATATCTTATCGTCACCTTGCTCCTCATGAACCTTCCTACCGTTTTGCAAGTCTTGGAGGGTATATACAAAACGACCAAGCGTTGCCTGCGAGGTTGAATGACCACGCTTATTCGTTCTATCCTAAGAGACGCAGATTGAATCTTCAAAATAGGCAGATTCATAGTTGCAGATCCCGTTAGGTTTTGACACGACAGATCAACAGGAGTGAAAATGTCCAAACTCACATTTGACCAACTCCGCGAAGCCGTATCCGGAAGTGCGGTAGCCTTGCGTTCCCGCGTGACATTGCAACCTGCCGGTGGGGAGGGAGACAAAATCTTTCCGCCATCTTATGCTCCCGAAAGAAGCGCTGAGCACAAGTACGCGGTTGAAGAACGCCAAATTGGCGAAAGTGACGAGACTACAACGACGATTCTCTTGGACTCCGTGGCTTCGCAAGCAAATAGAGCCGAGCTCGCCCTGCTTGAGGGGTGGGAAAGAAACGAGCTTTCCTTCCCTGTCCCCTACGTGGATTTTTCCGGCGATGGCGGCGTTACGGACTACGACAAACTGACCGTGCTGGAAGCTCCACATAGACTGGCGGATGCGATCTTTCGCGACAGTTTGCTGGATGGCACGTTGTTCCGGCTGTCGGACATGGGACAAGCCATCACAGACGCTACACCGCGTAATGCCTTTGAACTGTTCCGCTACTCCCCTACCTCTCTGTTGTTTGGTATGTGGGATTCAACCGGTCCGAAGGGTGGTTTGGGGTCGAAGTTCCAACGGGCTTACGTTTCCGAGATTATTGGTTTTGACGCAATTGTTGGCAAAAAAGTTGGAAGTCGCATTGATCCACTTCAGATCGAAAAGGTCGCGCCGGAGGACCGAGTGTTCAACAGTGACGATCCAGGCGAGGTTTGGACACATGATTCAGCTGCAGCCAAAAAAGACAAGAAGGGGAACCCGGAGCACGCTTCACGCGGTAGCGAGAGTGGAGAGGCTGGCCAGCCATCCAAAATCAATCATGGCAACATAGTTCCGACAATAGATACCCAAGCAGGGGGTGTGACTATATCCAAGGCTATACAGAATACGGTCATTTCCCTAGCGACCCTTCGTCGTCTGCGTTTCAAGGGATTCGACCGGCAGGCCGAAAACGCCGCCCGCACAGCCGTTGCGGCACTGGGCGTCGCCGCCGTTGCGTATCAATACGAGCACGATTATGACTTGCGTTCCCGCTGTCTGCTGGTTCCTACGCACTCCCCTCGCTTCGAACTGTTAGGCAGGGATGGTTCGTCTGGAAAGATGGTCGATCTCGATAGCGAAATCGCTGTCGAGATTCTTTCTGAGGCAGCAACGCATGCTTCGGCGGCCGGAATCGGTTGGGAGACGGATGAGATTCGTCTCGACCCCGCCCCGAAACTGCTCGAACTGATTCGCCGCAGCCGCAAACAGGCGGCTAATGAGCAACCTGCGGAGTGAGTCATGTCTGACAGTAACAAGTTTGCCATTGAGGTGAACCTCCTTACAGGCCGGTATGTGGCTACGCATCACAACAACCGGCAGCGGGGAGAATGGCCCCCGCATCCAGCTCGCCTGTTCTCGGCACTTGTGGCAACGTGGGCGGAGGATGGACATGCTCAGGAGGAGCAGGACGCCCTGAAGTGGCTCGAATCCCAGGGGCCGCCCGCAATCGCCGCGTCAGCGGCGGTGCCCCGTAGAGTCGTCTCTCACTTTGTGCCAATAAACGACACGTCAATCGTCAGTGGAGTCTGGCAAGGTAGGAAGGCCTCTAAAATCCATGAGTTGTTGAAAAAACTGGATGAAGAACTCGTCTTGTCGCACGGTGAAGAAACAAAAAAAGTATCCAAATTTCAGCGGCGGATAGCCAAAGAGCGCCAAGTCGAATCCCAAGTCAGTCGAGGGGATAAAACAAACCCATATACTGGCGTTCAGATGATGCCCGATCAGCGAGGCAAGAAGGAACGTTTTTTCCCATCATTCACCCCGGACGACGCCCGTATAACTTATGTCTGGGATTCTATTGTTTCCAAAGACACCGTCGAAACGCTTGATCAGTTGCTCAGTCGGGTCACTAGGTTGGGGCACTCCTCATCCTTGGTATCGTGCCGGGTGACTTCAGCACTGGCTGCCGTCACCTGTACTCATGTACCTGGCAATGGTACGGAGCGCCTTCGTGTGGTCAGTCAAGGCCAGACTGCAGAACTTCAACGGCAATACGCTCTTCACCAAGGTGAAAGACCCCGATCACTGTCTTACACGGACGTACGTTACAGCACCAATATCGGGATCAAGGAATCTGAGCCAGTTTTGCAATCCAACACGGCCGGTGAATGGATCGTCTTCGAATTTGAACCCAACTCGCGCTTTTTTTCTTCTACGCGTGCTGTGGATTTGGCATCGGCAATGCGCGGCGCTATCCTCAAGTACGCGGAAGAGCCTGTTCCAGAAGAAATCAGTGGACACAGGCGGGATGGGAAACCGACCGATGCACCACATATGGCCTACCTTCCCCTGCCGCACATCGGTTTTGAGTATGCCGACGGTCGTTTACTTGGCATTGCCTTGTCCGTTCCGAACTCGTTGCCTGACGAAGTACGTCGTTCGGTTTATCGTGCTGTTGGAATATGGGAGCAATCGGCTGCACAACTGAGGCTCACCCTAGGACGCCAAGGTGCGATTCAAATGACCCGTTTGCGCAGTCCATCGGATCTGGTTGGGTTGCGACCAAGCGTCTGGAATCGTCGGTCGTATCGCTGGGTTTCTGCAACACCGATTGCCCTCCCCAAGCATCCGGGTAACCTAGGTGGCGGTACAGTGGCTGCTCGCACCAAAGCTTGGAAACTGGCCGAAAAGCAGGTGATGGCTGCCTGTGTCCATGTCGGATTGCCGGAACCCTTGACGGTAGAAGTCGCACTAAGCCCTCTAATCGTAGGCTCCAAGCCAGCCTGGCGTTTCCCGTCGTTCAGCCAGAAAGGACGGGATGGGGATGTAGTCAGGCGCCAACTGGTTCATGCGTCATTGACTTTCGAACACGCCGTGGAAGGTCCGTTGATGCTCGGAACGGGTCGGTTCGTCGGACTGGGATTGATGCGCCCGATGGGAGAGTCCAACGACTCTGCGCAAAGTTAAGAACTATGAGTGGAAATCTGACATCTGAGGACTTTGTTTCATTCTTCCAGGATGTCCACGGTCAGCAACCGTTTCCGTGGCAGAAACGCCTCACGGAACAGGTGCTCAACCGTGGGTCATGGCCTAAGGTGATCGACCTGCCGACAGGCACCGGAAAAACCGCGGTTCTTGACACCGCCGTGTTCGCCCTTGCGGCTCAACCACAAAACTCATCAAGGCGTATTGTCTTCGTAATCGACCGACGCATTGTTGTCGATCAGGTCTGTGAACGAGCACGACACCTCTGTTGCCGGATAAAGACCGGTAAGACCCCTGTTCTGGGAAAAGTCAAAAAGCGACTTGAAGCGTTAAGCGATGGAGAACCCTTGGGAGTCTCCTCGTTGCGGGGTGGTATCCCCATGGACAACGACTGGACCCACCGTCCCGATCAACCATGGGTCGTTGTCTCCACGGTCGATCAGTTTGGTTCCCGCCTGCTCTTCCGTGGCTATGGCGTAAGCAAAATCATGTTACCGGTTCACGCGGGACTTGCAGGTAATGACTGTTTGATATTCTTGGATGAAGTGCATTTGAGCATTCCCTTCGCGGAGACCCTGGAACAGGTAGCCGTGCTGAGGTCCAATCAGCTACCCCGACGTTTCGACGTAGTGGAAATGTCAGCGACCCCCAGCAAAGCGGATGCGAAGCCTTTTAGACTTGATCCTGTCGATGATCTGGAAAAATGCGAGGAATTAAGCCGACGAGTACAAGCTCTCAAGGAAGCGAAACTGGTTCCTGTAGCCAATCACGCAGCCATTCCTCTGGCTGTCAGGAAAATCGTCAAGTCGATCGTCAAGTCGAAATCCAATCAGACCATCCGAAGCTTGGGCGTCGTCGTTAACCGCGTAAAGATCGCCCGTGAAACCTATAAAGTACTCAAAGACAGTGGCTTCACTACTTTCCTGATTACAGGACGTATGCGACCTCTGGATCGTCTCGAAACACTGGAACAGATCGGACCGGCAGTTGATCCTGATAGCGACCGGGGGGTAGATGAATTGGCTATCGTGGTTGCGACGCAAGCCATTGAAGTTGGTGCCGACTTCAGCTTCGACGGACTCATTACGGAATGTGCCCCAGTTGATAGTCTTCGACAGCGTTTCGGTCGACTTGATCGACGTGGGAGGTATTACAGCCAGATAGGCAACGCTGCTCCAGCATGGATTATAGGTCCCAAGAGTGTAGTCGCATCAAAAAAACCTGACCCCATCTATGGAGATTCTGTCAAGATTACCTGGTCGGGACTCGAACGTCGAGAAAAAGACGGTAGGGTCGAGGTAGGCTCCTTATCTCTACGTGAATTTCCATGTGAGGCAGCTGCTCCGAGTTCTCGGGCTCCACTTTTGCTTAAAACACATTTAGATGCGTGGGCGCAGACCAATCCGCAACCAATCGTCCAACCGTCCTTGGATTGGTTTCTTCATGGAATCGAGAAAAGTGCTGCTCCAGATGTTTCGATCGTCTGGCGATACGATAGATCTCTGGAAGTCCTGGCTCTTGTTCCGCCAAGACAAGCCGAGTTCCTGTCGGTTCCAATCGACGCGGTCAAGTCATGGTTATCGGACGGAGATGAGGTAGAAGTAGCCGATGTGGATCAAGTATCAATTACCGAACTCGGAACTCCTGCATCCAAAAAAGCTAATACCACGTGGTTACGTTGGGAAGGGTTTGACAAAGCTCCATCAGCCATCGGTGTTGACGAGATTCGCCCTGGTGACATTCTCCTAGCAG
Organism: bacterium; assembly: GCA_965200485.1. Taxonomy (GTDB): domain Bacteria; phylum JAAXHH01; class JAAXHH01; order JAAXHH01; family JAAXHH01; genus JAAXHH01. Next base: position 1,645,681 of record CBDAUD010000001.1, on the reverse strand, counting down.
ACCCCAGTCTTGGCGGATTGAGTGCCGGTACATGGGATCCTTCGTCAGGAATTTCTGTAACAGATTTAGGAGACGCAGCACAGCTGTCCCATGGTCGCAAGGCAACCTTGCGTCTTGACATTAGATTGTCCGGTCTTGTCACTCCCCCGCCAAAGCCTGCCGACACGATTGATGAAGCCTTACCGGTTTATGAACGCATTAATGAATGGCTCCTAAACTTGGAACTTGAAACCGATCAGAGCCTGCGCTGGTTGCGTGAAATCCGTGAGCAGTTGGCTGACAAATATGAGGTAGTATCGGTCGGTTCGGACCATGAGCATTCCGACAATTCCTATTACGTCATGACACAACGACATCGTACCACTAGAAAACCGATCGTGGACCCGACCATTATGGATGGTTCCGACGAAACCGGGTCTCTGATTAGAACGGGAGCCACATTGCGACGGCACCTGGGCGGAGTAAGCAGTCGCGCCGGTGATATTGCCAAGCGGCTAGGCCTTCCTGCTGAATTCGAGGAGGATCTGCGCCTTGTCGGTATGCTGCACGACATCGGCAAGGTAGACCGGAGATTCCAAGCACAATTAGTGGGCGGTGATCCGGTGGATTTGGAGATGCAGCTCCTGAGGGAGCCGCTCGCCAAATCCCCGCGCGGAGTCCAAGGAAAAGCAGGTGGGCAGTATCCGAAGGGTATGCGTCATGAAGTAGCAAGCGTAGCCTTGGTCGAATCGAAACCAGAGATACTCGACAGTGCTCATGACAAGGACTTAGTACTTCATTTGATCGGCACTCATCACGGATGGGGGCGTCCGCTACTCCCCATCATTGAAGATCCTGAACCGCAGTTGCTCACCTATGCGTTTGACGAACATACGATGGAAAGGTACTCCGATTTCGTCGAAAGTAACCTCGCGCTCGACATGACCGAGCGTTTCTGGCGGTTGGCCGAACGATATGGCCATCATGCGCTGGCGTGGTTGGAGGCAATTCTGCGACTGGCCGATCATAGACAGAGTGCCGAAGAAGCGGAACAATCATGAATCAAACTCGCCTTCCTGGTCTTGAAGGAACAAATCCTTTGGGTTTCTTTGCCGCGCTGGGCGTGCAAGTGGCCTTCGCATCTGAGACCGAACAGCCGCGCCTATGGTGGAGTAAAGATGTGACGCCCTGTGCGGTTGTAGACGGACTTTTCGGCCTTGAAATGATAGCTGACCAATGCATGAAGACATTCAGCAGGTGGTGTGACAGTCCAGCCATGGCTCCGAAACGACCCGATGGTTCCGATATGCCTAAAAGTGAGGATTTAAAGCTGGCACCTGATGATATGAGAAAGTATCTCCGTCTCATTGATGAATGTGGTACAAGCGGAAGCTTGATTTCCGCGCTCGTAGCTGAAGGTAGTATGGACAACAAAGGCGTAGCCAAGCCGTCAGATCTCTACTTTACCGCTGGACAACAGAAATTCTTGTCCAGCGCTCGTCAGATTCTGAACGGGGTGGATTCCGATGACCTGCTATCCGGCCTCAGGGGGCCATGGAATTACGATAGCGCGCTCCCTTCCCTTGGCTGGGACATCGTTGATGACCGAGTACATGCCCTGAGAGCCTACGATCCGGCGACTTCATCAGGACCTGACCCTAAACGTACCAATCCGGGTCCAGAAGCTTTAGCTCTTCTCGGATTGAGCCTTCACCCTGTGTTCGGAAGCCCCAATCGTACGCTCACACAAGGATGTTCAGGCTCTTGGAAGGCAGGATTTTACTCTTGGCCGCTCTGGTGCAAGCCGGCCTCGCCTCACGCTGTAAAATCACTGTTGGCGCATGGTTATTCCCCTCTTGTCTCTGAAAGCGAACGTTGGTTTCGCTCGTGGGGAATCTTTCGGATATTAAAAGCACCTGTTCGTCGGTCCGATCAAGGCGGCTATGGCACATTTGGCCCCCCAGAGGTCGCATGGCAATCGTCGTAAAAACTGGTTGGAATGAGCTAACTACCAATTCCTTTCTCCGTTCTTTGACAACAGATGTTTTCCGTTCCACGACCTTGAGGCTGCCTGGGTAACTACTGATCCGCGACAGCGAAGAACCGCACGAACAGTCTAAACAGGCAGCCTCTGATGCGCAAACGACTCCCAGCATGAACTCCGGTCGTCAACTTCCCCTGCCGCTGCCTCCCCCTCCGGTAGATGCGAACAACCCGCTGGTTCCGGCGCGCATGGTCAACGAATGGGTCTATTGTCCGCGGCTGGCGTATCTGGAATGGGTTGAAGGCGAGTGGGCGGAAACAGGAGATACGGCCGAAGGGCGACGCACGCATGCCAGAGTCGATGAAGGCAGCGGCCGCCTGCCTGCACCGGAAGAGCTGGACGATGACGTCGCCCGCGCCCGGTCGGTTACCCTGTCGTCGGAGCGGCTCGGTGTCATCGCCAAGATGGACGTCGTGGAAGCCGACGGCGGCATCGTCACCCCGGTGGATTTCAAGAAAGGCAAACGGCCCCACGTCGCCGCGGGTGCCTACGAACCGGAACGCGTCCAGGTCTGTGCGCAGGCAATGATTCTGGAGGACAATGGATACAAGGTCGAGCGGGGCATGCTCTGGTACGCCGGATCGCGTGAGCGGGTTCCTATCATCCTTGACGATGAACTCAGGAGCTTGACGCTCGCGGCAATCAGGGATCTTCGTTCGGCGGCGTCCGCGGGCCGTCGGCCGGCGCCGCTGGAAAACAGCCCGAAGTGCCCGCGTTGCGCATTGGCCGGCATCTGTCTGCCGGATGAAACCAATTTGTTCCGCAAGGGGACACCGCCACGTCCGCTGAATCCATCGGACGACCCGGCGCTGCCGCTCTATGTGCAGGAACCGGGCGCCAGAGTCCGAAAGAGCGGTGAACGATTGATCGTGGAAGCCAAAGAGAACACGGTGGAAGTACCTATGGTGGACGTTTCGCAGGTTGCGCTGTTCGGCCGGGTCTCGGTGACCACGCCGGCGCTGCACGCATTGATGAACGCGGAGATCCCCATATCGTGGTTTTCCACCGGAGGCTGGTTCCTCGGACACACGGTAGGAACGGGCCATGGCAATGTGGCCGTTCGCGAAGCGCAGTACCGCTTTGCCTTCGACAAACGTTCCTGTCTTGCCTTCGCGCGCGAGCTAGTGGCGGCAAAGGTGCGGAACGCGCGTACGATGTTGCGCCGTTGCGCCGCAACTGGCGCGTCAACAAAGACGCGGAATCCAGAGACGAAGCGCTTGTACGGCTCAGGGGGATTGTGCGTCGCCTTGACCGCGCCGAGGACGAAGGCCAGTTGCTGGGTCTGGAAGGCGAAGCCGCGGCAGTGTATTTCGACTGCTTCGAACATATGTTGGCGAAGGACGACAATGGATTGACCGACTTTTCCTTCAACAAACGCAATCGGCGACCTCCGACCGATCCGGTAAACGCGCTGCTGTCGTTGGCCTACGCCCTGCTGACGCGGGTTTTCACTACGACGCTCTCGGCGACGGGACTCGACCCCTACATGGGCCTTTACCACCGGATAAGGCACGCCCGTCCGGCGCTGTCACTTGATCTGATGGAGCCGTTCAGACCCATTGTGGCGGACTCCTGCGTCATTCAGGCGATCAACAATGGCGAAGTCAAACACGCCGATTTCGTGTTCAACGGCGCTGCCTGCGCGCTGAAACCCGGTGGACGCAAATCCTTCATCGCCGCATTCGAGCGGCGCATGGAGCAGGAGACCACCCATCCCGTCTTCGGTTATCGCGTCTCCATGCGGCGGCTTATCGAGGTGCAGGCCCGATTGCTTGCCCGGCACTTTCAGGGGGAAATCGTCTCCTATCCTCATTATCTACCCCGTTAGCGACTATGGCCAACGAGCGTCTCTACATCGTCGCCTACGACATTAGCCAGCCAAAACGATGGCGGCGTGTTTACAAACTGCTTAAGGGGTATGGGCACTGGCTCCAGTTGTCGATTTTCCAGTGCCGACTTACAGCCCGACGACGGGCGGAGATGTCCGCCCGGTTGGAGGAATCGATCGACCGGTCGGAAGATCATATCCTGATCGTGGACATGGGACCTGCGGACAAAGTAGATCCATTGGTGGAAAGCATCGGTAAATCCACCTATGAGGCGCCTACCCGAAAAGCAACGGTCGTTTAGTTCGCCTATTGCCGGGTCTTCCGCGAACGCTCCGGTGGATACGAAAAGTCCGGTAGCGATCGCGTCCTGATATGTGATTGGTCCGTATGGAGTTACGAGGTGTTGTAACTGAGAAAGGAGGGGAAATTTGGATGTCCTTGTGATTTTAACAACACCTATTGAAAAGGGCATGACAAGCCTTAGGCTGCCAAGAAGTTGCAGAAGTACTCATTCCGGGGCCAATTGGCCCCGGCCTCGTTGAAGCAAGGATGGGATGCCCCAGGAAAAGCAGGATGATTTCATTCCGGGGCCAATTGGCCCCGGCCTCGTTGAAGCCTGAATCGGCAGTAAATCCAGTAGACATTAGTTTTTGCATTCCGGGGCCAATTGGCCCCGGCCTCGTTGAAGCTTTTAGATGGATTACCCGCTTGTCTTCTTCGTCGACATTCCGGGGCCAATTGGCCCCGGCCTCGTTGAAGCGTGGAGTATCTGATTCCACACGCGCCTGCGGACCGTAGCATTCCGGGGCCAATTGGCCCCGGCCTCGTTGAAGCAATCACAGGGGAATTGCCATGACGAAGCGCCAGTTTACATTCCGGGGCCAATTGGCCCCGGCCTCGTTGAAGCCATGTTGATTGTGGTACTATTCCTCAACGTGTTTATTTTGGGCGGACTCCGCCTCAGAATAGTTTCGTATTATATACTAATTTATCTCAGATTAGTATTATCCATCCGATTCCTGTTCACGCTTGCCCCAGGCACCCTCAAGCTCCACTCTAAGCTCAGTGGTAAATTGCTGGTTTCAATCGCTCCGCCTGGGTATTATAGCTATCGTAGTGACTCTACATGTACGGGCGCGGAAACCCCTTACACTGGTTGCAGGCCTGCAACACTCCGTCTGCACTCAAGTAATGTTCTAAGTTCTTTCAGATTCGATTCGCACGCTGTTCATGATGCATTCCATCGTTATATTGTTCGCCACCGCATTCTGCCTGGGCAGCGAGCCCTTTTTCGATGGCGATCGCACCTATCCGGGTGCGCAGGCTGTTTCTTTTCATCTTTCCACCCAAGAGATCGCTAACGGCCACACACTGCTTCTGGAATGCATTTTGGATGGATTGTCGGGAGCCGAGGGCAACGACGTGGAGCGGAGCAACGACGATTTCTCCAAATCCGCTCAGCTATACGACCTCACGGCCGCCAGAGGAGACCGCGCCCTACCCATGTACCCGCATCCGACAAAGCCCGAAGGTGTCCTGTTCACCCTCGTCGGCATACCCTATCACACGGATCCGGGGCCGGACGCCGTTCAGGTGGAATGGACGGAAAGCGACCGCGTTTTTGGCCGGGAACTTCCTTTCTCCGTAGTCGCCGGGCCGTATCGGTCGGAGCAGATCCGCGGTGTGCCGCAGAACAGGGTTACCCCCTCGGACGCCGAACTTCGCCGCATAGCGCGGGAAAGGGAGATCGTCGCAAAAGCGTACGAGGCGGTCCGGGATTCCGTCATGATGGATGACCCGTTCCATTATCCGGTCGAAAGGAAGACCATCACCAGTCCGTACGGTACCCGCCGGGTGTTCAACGGCCAGCTGCGCAGCTACCACGGCGGCCTTGACCTGCGGGCCTACGAAGGGACGCCCATATACGCCGCGCAGTCCGGCGTGGTCAAGCTGGCGCAGAACCTGTTCTACTCGGGCAATCACGTCCTGATCGAACACGGCATGGGTATCCACTCCGGGTATTCGCACCTGAGCCGCCTGCACGTCAAGGCCGGAGACCAGGTGGCCAGGGGCCAGTTGCTGGGGCTTTCCGGATCCACCGGGCGCGTCACCGCCGCGCACCTGCACTGGACCGTGAGCGTGCACGGGGTGGGCGTGAGTCCGCTTCAGTTCACCGAGATCCTGACCATGCTCTACGGGAAACCCGTCGAGGTCCGAAAGCCGGAGTGACGGCCCCAAACCCAAGTCGGCCATCCGGAGCTGCCATGCGCTCGACGATCGTCCTGATGCTTCCCGCTTCGTTCCTGCTGCTCGCCGTCGCCTTGGCCGCGGAAATACCCTCCCTTGCGTCGGAACGCGGCGCGGGCGCGCCTGAACGCGGTGGCTCCGACCCTCGCGCATCCGAACACGTCACTTCCACGGGCGTGGCGCTCCCGTCGGACGCCGCCCCGGCCTCCATGCAGCGCCTGCGCATCTTCGAACTCAACAACCGGTACATGGACCGGGCGGTATCTTCCTATCAGAAGTCCTTCGGCTTCGCCCTGACGAACGAGCCCCTCAGCCGGGTCGACCGGAACTTCAATCTGGTGCCCGCCGCCGCGACCCACTGGGAAGTGACCGAAGACGGCCATACCTGGATTTTCCACCTCAGGAAGGACATGGTGTTCGGCGACGGCAAGCCCGTTACCGCCTACGACTACGAGGACACCTTTCGGCGATGGGCGGATCCGGAAACCGGATTCGACTTCGAGTGGTACTACCGTCCGATCAAGAACTGGGGCGCCGTTGTCGCGCGCCAGATGCCCCTGGATTCGCTGGGGGTCGAAGCGCTGGACCCGCATACGATAGCCTTCACCACCACCCGGCCCGCGCCTTTCGCGCCGCAACTGCTGAACTACAGCTGGGTGACGCCCACGCATCAGTTCGAGAAGTACGGTGCGGCGTGGTCGACCAAACCCGAAACCCATATCGGGAGCGGGCCCTACAGCCTGCGGGAATGGACCATCAATCACCGGATCGTCCTGGAACCGAGCCCCACGTACAAGGGACCCGGCACGCCCTACCTGGAACGGATCATCGCCCGGCTGTACAACGCGGCGGCCCAGCCGCCCTTCCTCGCCTCCTACGAAGCGGGCGAGGTAGACTACGTCCTGCTGAACAATCCGGCCGAGATCAACCGCGTCCGGTCCAACCCGGTGCTCCGGAACCACCTGAACACCTATACCAATTTCACCACGTACTATCTCATGATGGATGCGCGCAAGCCGCCCTTCAGCGATCTGCGCGTCCGCCAGGCCGTCAGCCATGCCATCGACCAGGCCGCCCTGATGAAATCCGCCCTGAAGGACATCGCCATTCCCGCCGTATCCATGATGCCGGCCGGTTTTCCGGCCGCCAGCCCGGAAGCACTCGCGCCCATACAGCAATACGACCCGGAGCGGGCCCGGAAGTTGCTTGCCGAAGCGGGTTATCCCGACGGCAGAGGATTCCCGGAGATGGCCATGTGGCTGCGCGGCGAGGCCTACCTGAAGAAGGTGGCCGCCGAGGCCATCCAGGCGATGCTGAAGCAGAATCTGAATATCGAGGTGACCGTGCAGAACGTGGAACGGAAGGTCTATACGGAGGCCATGAACGCCAAGGATATTCCCTTTTCCATGATCACCTACGGATGGGACTACATGGATCCCAGCAACCTGCTCAATCTCTGGATGTCCAGAGGCCGGCATCCGTGGCGCAACGACCGGTTCGAGGAACTGGTCGAACGCGCCAACCGCCTGGTGGGCGATCCCGAACGCCGCACGCGACTCTACCGGGACGCGGAGGAGATCCTGGTCCGGGACGTGGGCGGCGTCTTCCTCTGGCACGACCTGGTCAACGAAATGTGGCGGCCCTATGTCCGCGGCGAAGCCCTTGAACCCAACCTGTCGGGCTACAGCGCCTGGCGGGGCAACCAGATGCTGAATCTGATGCCGACGCTGTATATCTCGAATGACGTGCTGGAAACGGCCGAGGATCCCGGCAAGGCGAGCTTCTGGGACTGGCTGACGAAGAGGTGAGTCGGCCTTCCGGGTCGCTTCCTACGCCGTACACTACCGCGCCGCGACTTGCTGCGCCGCAGCTTCTGGCACCGCGACTTGCGCTGCCGCATGCCGCCTACGCCGCCGACTCCGTCACGATGCGTCCGTCGAAGAGCCGGATGGTCCGGTGGGCGTGGTCGGCCAGCGCCTGATCGTGCGTCACCATGATGATGGTCGTGCCCGCTTCGTTCAAACCGGTCAGCAGTTCCATCACTTCCGCGCCGTTGGCCGAATCCAGGTTGCCGGTGGGCTCGTCGGCCAGGATCAGCCGGGGATTGCCGATTACCGCCCGCGCCACCGCCACCCGCTGCTGCTGGCCGCCGGAAAGCTGTTGGGGGAAATGCGTCTGCCGGTGCGGGATCTGCATGTGCTCCATCGCCGCGTCCACCCGCTGTTTCCGTTCCGCCTTGGGTGTGCCCAGGTAGATGAGCGGCAGCTCGATGTTCTCGTACACGGTTAGTTCGTCGATCAGGTTGAAGCTCTGGAAGACGAAGCCGATGTTGTTCTTGCGCAAATTGGCGCGTTGCCGCTCGGAATGGCCGGACACCTCCTCGTCCAGGAAGTGGTATGCCCCGTCCGTGGGGTTGTCGAGCAGGCCGAGGATGTTGAGCAGGGTGGATTTTCCGCAGCCCGAGGGTCCCATGATCGCCACGAACTCCCCCTGTTCCACGACCATGGTCACGTCGTCGAGCGCCGTGGTTTCCACTTCTTCGGTCGAGTAGAGCTTCTTGAGATGCGTTGTCCGAATCATGGTATGCTCCCGTAAAGTCGATCCGCTTACTTCAGCACCAGCTGTTCCATATCGCCGAAGTTGTCGTACATGGACGTGATGACCGTTTCTCCCTCTTCCAGTCCTTCCAGCACCTCGAAGAACTGGCTGTTCTGCCGTCCGACCCGTATCGCGCGCCGCGAGGCGGTATCGCCCTCGGGATCGACCACGTAGATCCACCGGCCGCCCGTCTTCTGGTAGAACCCGCCGCGGGGCACCTGCAAAGCATCTGCGAGTTCGCCCAGCGCGATACGCACCTGGAGCGTCTGTCCCCGACGCAGCCCGTCCGGCAGCATGCCTTCGGGGAATACCATGTCCGCTTCGAACTGGCCCTCGATCACCTCGGGGTACACCCGGCGGATCACCAGGTCGTAGGTCCCCCCGGCAAAATCGAAGGAACCCGTCTGACCCGCCTGAATGCGGGCGATGTAATGTTCGTCGATGGCGGCTCTTACCTTGAACTGGTCCTCCACGTCGATCTGGCCGAGCCGCTCGCCGCGGGGCTTCGACTCGCCCACCTCGGCGATGAGCGACGACAGGAGCCCGGCGATCGGCGCGCGAATCGTCAGATTCTCCTGATTCTCCCGAACCACATCGAGATTGAGCCGGAGCCGGTCGATCGATTCCTCCAGCTGCAGGATTTGCACGTCCTGAAAGAGCGAATCCTGCCGCAACGTCTCCAGGGTGACCGCCCGCTTGCGCGTCAGGTAGTCGAGATTGTCTTTCGCTTCGTCGTACTCCTGGCGCGATGCCAGGTCGGCCTGGAGCAGGGCCTCCTGCCGCCCGTGCTCCCGTTCGGCCTGTCGAAACCGGTAGTCCAGGTCCACGAGCTGCGCCCGCATCTCCAGACGCCGCTGTTCCATCGTCACCCGCGTCTGCCGCAGGGCGTTCACCTCGCGGAAGAGTTCGGCTTCCCGCTGCATGACGTTGAGTTGCAGGTTGGCGTTGGACAGCCGCAGGATCGGCATGCCCTCTTCCACGCGCGTACCCTGCTCGACATAGACCTCCTCGACGCGACCGCCTTCGACCGCGTCGAGGTAGATCGTCCGAAGCGGCATCACCGCACCCTGCTCGACGATGTATTCCTGGAAAGGTCCGTAGGTCACCGGGGCCGTGGTCAGCTTGCCGGCTTCCACGTTCAGCGAGGACGGATTGATACCGAGCAGCGCGTAGGCCCCGAAGGCGATCACTGCCGCTGCCGCGACGCCGAGGGCGATCCGGCGCGTCGTGAAAAGCCTCTTCTCTATCCGGCGGTCCATGGTGCCGTGCTGCTCGCGCCGTCTTTCATCCGCGAACATCTCCACCAGGCCCTTCGGATCTTTGCCGCCGTCGCGCGCGTCAGCCATAAACGCCCCTCATACGCTTTCCGTCTGTCTCGCCGGCGTGACCGGACGCGCCGGACCCGGTCCCGAAAGGTATCCCGCCGGCCATCATGCCAGGGTCGTCGCCATGACCCAGAAAGGCTTGTCCCCCACCGTATAGTCCCGGAGCGGATGCAGGCTCCCGTCGGACGCGTCCACGCGGTATGCCGTCATCACACCGGCCGCCTCGCCGGCGCAGTAGAGAAACCGTCCGTCCGGGTCGATGTTGAAGGATCGCGGACTGGCCGGAACGGATACGTGCCCGAACGCGGTCAGCGCACCGTCCTCCGCCACGTCGAACCCCACGATGCTGTCGTGGCCCCGATTGGAAGCATAGGCCCACTTCCCGTTTCGATGCACTTCGACATGCGCGGTGGCTCCGCCTTCCGCGTAGCCGTCGGGCAGCGTGGAGACGTTCTGAAAGATCGAAAGCGTTCCGCGATCGGCGTCGAAGCGATGTGCCGTGACCGTATTGCCCTGTTCGTTGACGATGTAGGCCACGTCCCCCCCGGGGCGGAAACAGATATGGCGCGGACCCGTTTCGCCGTCCGGCGGGTTCAGCGTCGCGGGCTCGTTGGGCGCAAGCATACCCGTCTCCGCGTCGAATCGGAACTGGCTGGTCTTGTTCGTGGGACAGACGTGCGGGACGAATACGTACCGATCTTCGCCGGTCAGCAGAACCGCGTGGGCCTTCTCGCCGGTGTCGACATACTGGACGAGTTCGCCGATGGCGCCGTCGTCTCCCAGCCGATGCACCGTGATGCCCCCGCCTCCGTAGTAGACGGTGAGCAGGAAGCGGCCACGGCGGTCCGTGACGAGGTGCGCGGGCACCCCGACACCGGCGTCCACCTTGTTGATCAGGGCAAGTTCGCCGGATTCGGCGTCCAGCCGAAAGGCCGCGAGCGTACTGGATTCCACGTGCGCATCGTACATCAGCCGGCCTGACGGATGCAGGCACAGCGCCCCCGAAGGACCGTGGGCGTCGCTGGTCGCGCGCAGGGTCAGGGCGCCCGTCCCGCGATCCTGGTCGTACATCCTGATTTTTTCATCGCCGGTTAACGAAACGAAAACAACAGAGCGGCTTTCCGGGGATTCAGCCATGCCTTTCCGACCTCCTGCTGAGCCTGCAATGCAAGTGGATGACCATCTTAATTGGTAAGACTCCAAAATAAACTCCGAGGTTGCGGCTTCAAAGTGTATTTTGAAGTTGATGTTCGTCCGTCCCGGTCAGGCAGGAGGAGGTTCGATCATTGCGGATCATGATCATCGCAGGCGAAGCGTCGGGCGAGTTGCATGGCGCAGGCGTGGTCGCCGCGCTCAAGGCAAAACAGCCGGAGACCGACATACTCGGGATCGGCGGAGACCGCATGGCGCAGGCGGGCTGCGAACTGGTCTACCATATCGATCGCTTTTCCGTCATGGGGCTCACCGAGGTCGTCCGGCACCTGCCCTTCATTCGGAGGGCGTTGGTCCGGCTGGACCGTCTCCTCGTATCCCGGCGGCCCGACGTGCTGATCCTCATAGACTACCCCGATTTCAACCTGCGGCTGGCACGCAAGGCACGCAAACGAGGCATCCCGGTCCTCTACTACATCAGTCCCCAAGTCTGGGCGTGGCGGGCGCGGCGCATACACACCATCGTCAAGCTGGTGGACTGCATGGCCGTGGTCTTTCCCTTTGAAGTGCCCTTGTATGAAAAGGCCGGAGGAAACGTGTGCTTCGTCGGACATCCCCTCCTGGAGGGTCTGGAAAGCCGGCAGACCAGAGCCGAGTTCTGCGCGGGCGCCGGCCTCGATCCGGATCGGCCGATCATCGGGATGCTGCCGGGCAGCCGGATCATGGAGGTGGAGCGCATGCTGCCCGCGATGGTCGGCACGCTGAAGACGGTGCGGCGGCATATGCCGGAGGTGCAGGGCGTGATCGGTCTGGCGCCGACCGTCTCCCGTGCCGTTCTGGCGGGGTATCTCGCGGGGAAGAGCGGCCTGAAGGAAGACGCCGGAGATCTGCCCGTGGTGGAAAACAGCGCCTACGAAGTGATGAACCACGCCGATCTGCTGCTGGTCACTTCGGGCACGGCAACCCTGGAATCGGCCTGCTTCGGTACCCCGCTGCTGGTGCTCTACCGGATGTCCCGTCTGTCGTGGTGGATCGCCCGCCGCCTGGTCGAAATACCGGACATCGGCCTGGTGAATGTGGTCGCCGGGCGGCGCATCGCACCGGAATTCCTCCAGGACGAGGTCGATCCGAAAATGCTTTCGCGCGTGGCGCTCGACCTGCTCCGGGCGCCGGAGAAACGGCGGACGATGACCCGCGAACTCCGCGCGGTACGGGCGCGGCTGGGTACGCCGGGCGCGTCGATGCGCGTGGCCGAACGCGCGTTGGACATGGCGGCGGGAAAGGGCGGATCGACAGGGCGGAAGGTAGGCGGATGACCGCAAGCGCAGGCCCCGCATATACCCTGGCCGGCGAACTCGGCGCCGGCGCCCTCGTCCTGCTGGGCAAGACGCTCTCGATACGCATGACCGGAGAAGAACATCTGGAACGGGCCCGCGAAGCGGGTCGGAAGGTGTTGTACGCGTTCTGGCACGAGGGCCTGCTGGTGGCCACCTACGCCTTTCGCCGCCAGGGTATCCGGGTCCTGGTCAGCCAGCACCGGGACGGCGAGTTGATTGCACGGACCATCGAGCGCATGGGGTACGGGACCGTACGCGGATCGTCCACCCGCGGGGGTACGCGCGCCTTGTTCCGCATGGCGGCGGCCGGTGCGGCCGGCGATGATCTGGGGGTGACGGTCGACGGCCCCCGGGGACCCCGGCTCGAGGCAAAGCCCGGCGCGGTGCTCATAGCCAGCAGGTCCGGGCTGCCCATCGTGCCCTTCGCGGCGGCTTCGCATAAGCCCTGCGTACTGTCGAGCTGGGACCGGTTCATGATTCCCCGGCCCTTTTCCGCCGCGGCGATAGCCATCGAGGCGCCGTTGACCGTACCCGGGGATGTTTCGGCCGACAGCCTCGAACCGTACCGGCTGGAACTCCAGCAGCGTCTGCTGAGCGCTCGGGACGTGGCCAATCGAAGCCTGTAGCACGCCGATCGCCGCGAGCGGACGCCCGTTCCGGCATGCCGCCATGTTGCTGCCATGATCTTCATCTATTCGCTGCTGTTCACCCTGTTGACCGTGCTGCTCTCCCCGGTGCTGGCCATCCTGTCCATCACGGACCGCTGGGGTATGCGCCAGCGGCTCGCGCGGCGGCCGCTGGTCCGCGACAGCGAGAAGCGTCCGGTGGTCTGGTTCCACTGCGCGTCGGTGGGCGAGGCGACCGGCATGGCGGCCTTGATCGGGGGATTCGCAGCACGCCACCCCGGTTTCGCGACGCTGGCCACCACGGTGACGGAGACCGGCCTGGCCTATGTCAGGAAACACGTACCGCACATCCACGCATCCGGCCTGGCGCCGCTCGACGCGCCGTTTATCGTCCACCGCGTATTCGGACGGGTGCGTCCCCGCGCCCTGATCCTGCTGGAGGGCGAACTGTGGCCCGCCCTGCTCAAGGCGGCGGCCGCCCACGATTGTCCCGTGTTCCTGGTCAACGGCCGCATGTCGGACCGGAGCATCGCGCGGAACCGTTTCGTGAAGCCGCTGTTCAGGGAGATGCTGCGGCTGCTTGCCGGCGTGGGGGTGCAGCACGCGCTGGACGGAGAACGGTACATTGAATTCGGGGCGGACCCGGGGCGGGTGCGCGTGACGGGGAACGTGAAGTTCGACCTGGCGGCCGAACCGGACGGGCAGCGGGGAAGGCCGTCCCGTCAGCAATTGCGCAGAGACCTCGGGTTGTCCGAGTCTGTTCCGGTCATCATGGCGGGATGCCCCCGGCCCGTGGAAGAGGAAGTTGCCGTGCTCGCGGCCTTCACCCGATCGCGCGCACGGTTTCCCGACGTGAGACTGATCTGGGCCCCCCGGCATCTTCATCGCATACCGGAGGTGGAGCGGATGCTGGCGGGGGCGGGACTGGCCTATGCCCGCCGGACCCGTCCGACTTCCCAGGCCCGCCCCCCGGACACGCGGAACCCCGCGCATCCCGACGTGATCATCCTGGACACCATGGGCGAACTGTCGGCCATGTACGGCGCCGCGGATATGGCTTTCGTCGGCGCCACGCTGGTCCCGCTCGGCGGACACAATCTGCTGGAACCGGCGGCATGCGGCATACCGGTCCTCTTCGGTCCCCACACCGAGAACGTCCGGGCCAGCGCGGCGGCCCTGCTGCGAACCGGGGGCGGCGTGGTCGTTCGCGACGGCGACGAACTTGCACGCGCATGGCTTGCCTTGCTGGAGGATCCGGAAAAGCGGGCGCGGCGCGGCGCGTCCGCCCGACAGGCCGTGCGGACGCGCGCAAAGGCCGTGGACCGCACCCTGGATATCATGGAATCCGGCATCCCGAACCGCGTGGAACGCCCCGTCTTCTATCCCGCGGAACCCGGCGGTTCGGACCGGGGACGTCCCGCATCCGGACTCCTGGCCTGTTTCGAAAGCGCTCCGCTGCGGACCCGGATGCTGGACCCGGACGAACGCAGCCCGGTCATACGCTTCGTGCGCGGCTTGCTCCGGCCGCTATCCTTGTTGCTGGGTATCCTGGTGCGGTGCCGCAACGGGCTGTACGACCGTGGGTTGCTCGCCGCGGAACAGCTCCCGGTTCCGGTGATCAGCGTCGGCGGCCTGACCGCCGGCGGTGCGGGGAAGACGCCCGTCGTGCGTTACCTTGCACAACGCCTGCTGGACGCGGGATACCGGCCCGCCGTGCTGAGCCGGGGGTACGGCAGAAAAACCAGCGCGTTGCGACGCGCCGCACCCGGCGCCAACTGGCAGGAGGTGGGCGACGAACCCGCTTTTTTATCCTCGAAACTGCCTGATGTGCCGGTGGTCGTCGGTCCGAGCCGCGCGGCGGCGGGAAGACGGGCTGTCGAACACTACGGTGCGAATGTGATCCTGCTGGACGACGGATTCCAGCACCGGCGCATCGCGCGCGATCTGGACATCGTGGTACAGGACGCTTCCAGCCGGTCGACACCGGGGCGCCTGCTCCCCGCCGGCTCCTATCGCGAACCGCTTTCCACCCTCGGGCGGGGCCACGCGCTCGTGTTGACGAGAACGGATCAGATTCGTGCCGGCGAACCGGATCCGGCATGCACCGACAATCCGAATCCGGCGCGCGTCCAGGCCCGCTTCACCGATCTGGATCCGGTCCGACTCCAAACCCGGTTCCCGCACCTGGCCCTGATCGAAACCGTTTACCGGCCAGACCGCCTGAGACGGCTGGCCGACGAGACGATCCTGCCTCTGCAATGGCTGACTGGACGCGATCTCCTCGTGCTCTGCGGCATCGCCAACCCGGCTTCCTTTGCGCAAACTGTTGCGGACGCCGGGGGACTGGTGCGCCGGATCCTGGCCTATCCGGATCACCATCCCTTCACGAACCGCAACCTGGACCGCGCGATGTCCCTGGCGGAAGAAACCGGCGCGGCATGGCTCGTTACCACCGAAAAGGACGCCGTCCGGATCCCGGCACATCCGGTTAGAGACCGGCTGGTCGTCGTGGACGTCGCGCTCCACCTGACATCGGGCGAACACACCCTCGAAAAAATGCTCTCAACGCTGGACGAAATGAGATGAATCGACTATATTGCGCAGTCTGTTCATTCACTGCACCCGGTCAGTCTTTCCCCTGAAACGGCTAGATGGCGCACTCGAACTGGATTGCCATTCTCGACTTCGGCGCGCAGTACACGCAGTTGATCGCGCGCCGCATACGGGAAAGCCGCGTCTACTGCGAGGTCCTGCCGTACGATACCCCGGCATCCGGGCTGTTGGAACGCGGTGTCGCGGGCATCGTCCTGTCGGGCGGGCCGGCCAGCGTGTACGGCGAAGACGCGCCCCATCCCGATCCGCGCATATTCGAGACGGGCAAGCCGATGCTCGGCATCTGCTACGGTCTGCAGCTGATGGGGCACTATCATGCGGGCGGGGTGGCTCGCGCCGAAACCCGGGAATACGGCAGCGCGGGCATCCGGACGACGGGCGATACGCCCCTGTTCCGCGATCTCCCCGATCGCATGCCGGTCTGGATGAGCCACGGCGACGAACTGAATGCGCCGCCGCCGGATTTCGATGTCATCGCCCGCTCCGACAATGGCCACATCGCCGCCGTGGCCCGACCGGAACGCGGCCTCTACGGCGTGCAGTTCCATCCGGAAGTGATGCATACGGTCCATGGTCGCGAAATCCTGGAAAACTTCGTCTTTGCCATATGCGGTTGCGAGGGAAACTGGACGCCGCAGGCCTTCATCGACGAGACCCTGACCGCCATCCGGGATACCGTGGGCGAGCGCCGCGTGGCCTGTTTCGCCAGCGGCGGCGTGGACTCCTCGGTCGTGGCGGCGCTGATCGGCCGGGCCATCGGGGACCGCCTTACCTGCATCTTCGTGGACACGGGCATGCTCAGGAAGGACGAGGCGGCGCAGGTCGAAGAAACCTACAGGCGGACGATCAATGCCCGGTTCCGTTTCGTGGACGCTTCAGACCGGTTTTTCAACCGGCTGGAGGGCGTGGAAGAGCCGGAGCAGAAGCGCCGGATCATCGGGGACGAATTCATTCGGGTCCTGGAACGCGAACTCAAATCCCTGCGCGGCGTCCGGATCCTGGCCCAGGGCACCCTCTATCCCGACGTGATCGAAAGCGCCTCCGTGAAGGGTCCGGCAAGCGTCATCAAGACCCATCACAACGTGGGCGGTCTGCCGGACGACCTCGAACTGGAGCTGCTGGAACCGGTTCGCGCCCTCTTCAAGGACGAGGTGCGCACCGTGGGCCGGGAACTCGGCCTGCCGGATGAGATCATCGACCGGCACCCTTTCCCGGGACCGGGCCTGGGCATCCGCGTCCTGGGAGAAGTGACCCGGGAACGCGTCTCCATGCTGCAGGAGGCGGACAGGATTTTCATCGACGAACTGCGCAGGGCCGGGTTGTATGGCGAGGTATCCCAGGCGCTGGCCGTGCTGCTCCCGGTCAAGACCGTCGGCGTGATGGGCGACGCCCGCACCTACGAGCAGGTCGTTGCGCTCCGGGCGGTGACCACGCTGGACTTCATGACGGCCGATTGGGCGCGGCTGCCCGACGACTTTCTCGCCCACGTTTCGAATCGCATCATCAACGAAGTGCGCGGCGTCAACCGCGTGGTCTACGACCTGAGTTCCAAACCGCCCGGCACCATCGAATGGGAATGAACCGCCGAATGCCGGTGAACTATCGCAAAGGAATGAAACGGTGCGCGTAACGGAATACCTCGCCGCCCTGCCCATGGGCGACTTGAAATCCATGGCTTTCACCCTCGGCGTGCGGCCCGGCATGATCTCCCGCGCCCGCCTTGTCCGGGAAGTCACGGACCGGATATTCGAGCCCGGCTTCATCGACCAGTGTCTGGACGATCTGACCGAAAAGGCGAGGGACATCCTGCGGGCCGTGCTGCTGACCGGCGCATCGGGATGGATTTACGATACGAGGAAGCCGGCCAACACGGCATTGACCGAGCCGCTGCACGGACTGCTGACCCGCGGACTCGTGATCGGCCGTCGGCGGGCGTATCGAACCGTCGACTTCGTCGTACCGGAGGATCTCCGCGACCGGCTCATCCGCTACTACGCGGAGCGGCTGACCGGCTTCGTCTCTGCGTCTGCGGCGAAACCGGACGAAGACAAGAGCCGCGACCTCACCATCATCCGGAATATCTTCTCCCTGGTGAACGGCCTGCGGCACAATCCCGTGCGCCTCACGGAACGGGGCGAACCATACAAGAAAGCGCTCGGGGAGCTGGTGCGGCGCCAGGAACGCACCGCGAACGGCCTGCCGGATGCCACGGAGGATCCGTCCGCAACCCTGCGTTTCGTCATGGAATACGCCCGCTGGCGCGGCCTGACGCGCGAAGCGGACGGGCGTCTTCGGGCGGCGGCCGAGTTTGAATCGTGGCTGGAACTGCCCACCGCCAGGAAGATCGAAGACCTGATGTCCTTCTGGCAAGGGCGGGCAGGGCCCCGTTCCTCCGCGGTCGCCGCGGTACCGGGCGTCCTCCAGCTCTGCGCGGGATTCGCGCAGGTGGATCTGGAACAGGTCATGCGTTGTGTGCTGACCTGCGCCGCGCCGCACGGGTGGCCGGATTCATCCGATGACCAGGCGAGAAACGAAGTGCTCGTCGCGCTGCACGAACTCGAATGGATCGGGCTGCTGCGTCAGTACGGCGGACAGAACGGTTCGGGCGCCGGCCTGGCCATCACGCCGGCGGGGCGGCATGTATTCGGCGGACGGGACTGGTCCGACGCGCAGGCCTGGCGTAGCCGGTTTATCGTGCAACCCACCTTCGAAATCATTGCGCCCCGCGGCCTTGACCTGAAGATCCGGGAGAGACTCGAGCGGTTCACGGACCTCGAAAAGGTCGATATCACGCTGACCTACCGGGTGACCCGCGATACGATCTACCGGGCAGCCAATGCCGACATGTCCGGTGAGGAAGTCATCGATTTCCTGGCGGAGCATTCCGAAAAGGACCTGCCGCAGAACGTCGCCTACACGATTCAATCCTGGGGCGATGCGTACGGGCAGGTGTACTTCATGGATGCGTTTATCCTGCGGACCGCCAACGCCGAGATCGCCAGCCACATCAAGGCGCACGGGGAACTCGCGCCGTACATTAAGGGCGAGGTGTCGCCCGACGCGCTGATCGTGGACCGTAAAACGTACCGGGAGTTGATGGACCTGCTGCGGAAACAGGACTACATGCCGAAATCCGAAATCGTTGGATCGTCGCGTGCCGGTTCCCGGAACCCCCCCCGCGGAATCCGGTCCGGCGAAGAGGATGGGAACGGGCTGGAAGCAGGCGAAACGGATGCGCCGGGCGATACTTCCGAACCCGGCGCACAATCCCATACGGCGGCTTCCTCCGAGGCGGCTTCCTCCGGTCCGAAGCCGGTGCTCGGTTTCGGAGACTGCCTGCCCGGCTACGCGTTGCGCAAGGGGTCCGGCGGGGCTGGTCGGAACGCACCCCACATCGAACAGGCCGCGAACCTCCAGTACCTGTCTCCCGGGCAGACGGAGGAGCTGCTGGAGATGGCGCTTCGGCAGAAACACTGGGCCGTCATCGACTACTATCTGGGCAACAGGAGCCGCAGCTTCCTGCACCGGATCAAGCCCGTGCGGATCGAACGGACCCGGGGCGCCCCCTTCGTCGAGGCGCATCGCAAGCCGGAGGGCGACGTGCACGCTTTCAAAATAGCCAACATCAGGGCGATCCGAATCGTATACGACCGCGAGGATCAGGTCTGATACGACCGATATTACGACTGATATCCGGTACCACGGAAGCCCGATGCGTCTGATGTCTGAAACAACCGGCATCTCCCAACGCGCGGAGGACGGACTATGCATACCACGCTGATCGATGTAGACACGCTGCATCGTCATCACCACGACCCGGACTGGCGCGTGATCGACGCCCGCTTCTCCCTGGCCGATCCGGGACAGGGCGCGCGGGAGTACGGCGAAGGGCATCTGCCCGGCGCCCTGTACGCCCACCTGGACAACGATCTGTCCGGTCCCATCGTACCCGGTGCAACCGGCCGGCATCCGCTGCCTTCGCCGGAACGTGCCGCCGAGGCGTTTTCTCGGTGGGGGATCGCCGACGGGGTGCAGGTCGTGGTCTACGACGGGTCGGGCGGTTCGGTGGCCGCCCGGCTCTGGTGGATGCTACGCTGGCTGGGTCACGACGCCGTCGCCGTACTGGATGGCGGCTGGCCGGCCTGGACCGGGGCGGAACTGCCGGTCACGCAGGAGGTCCCGAACGTGACGCCCCGCACCTTCGTGCCCCGCGTCCGCGACCATCTGATCGCCGACACGGACGAGGTGGACAGATACCGCGAGGATGCGGCGTGGGCGGTTCTGGACGCCCGCACACCGGAACGCTTTCGCGGCGAAAAGGAGCCCATCGATCCCGTAGCCGGCCACATTCCCGGTGCGCGATGCGCGACATTCGACTGGAATCTCGGGGAAGACGGGCGGTTTCTGGCGCCTGATGATCTGAGACGGAGATTCGAGGAGCTATTCAGCGGCGTGCCGGTCGAACGGGTCGTCAACTACTGCGGTTCAGGCGTCTCGGCCTGCCACAACCTGCTTGCCATCGTCCACGCGGGGCTGGGCGACGCCCGGCTCTATCCGGGTTCCTGGAGTCAGTGGATCACCGATGAAAAGCGGCCGGTCGGGACGGGAGCGGGGTGAGGTCGTTGCTCGATCCTCGCTCAGTTTCCGCCTCTGGATTTCTTACTCAACGCATACCGAAACGTCAACCAAAGGATCTTGACGATCGCCTTTATCGCCCCGGAAAAGGTGCCGGTGATCTTCGAGACGCCGACGCGCTTGCGGTACCGGACGGGCACATCGCGGGTGCGGTATTGTTTCTGCGCGGCCTTGATCTGCATTTCAACCGTCCAACCGAAGTTCTGATCTATCATCCCCAGTTCGAGCAGGCGATCGTAGCGTATTGCCCGGAACGGCCCCAGGTCCGTGTATCGATGGTCATACAGGACCCAGATGATCCGGGGTACGAGGAAATTTCCGATCAGGGCCTGGATCGGCATGGAACCCCGTGCGCGGCGACCCAGCATGCGTGATCCGATCACCATGTCGAACTCTTCTTCCACGATCGGCCGTATCAGGTCCGGCATCTCCTCGGCGAAGTCGCTGTGGTCGCCATCCATGAAGACGATGATGTCCGGATCGTAATGGGCCGCTTCGGCCAGGCCGCGCAGACAGGCGGCTCCGTATCCGCGCCAGGGCTCCTGCACAACGACGGCGCCACGCTCCTCGGCCACTGTTCCGGTCCCGTCCGTGGAACCGTTGTCCACGACGATCACGGCCTTCGCGAGCCCGTCCGGTATATCCGCCAGAACCAGTCCGATCGCATCCACTTCGTTCAAGACCGGTATGATGACGACGATGGTCTGTTGGTCTGATGCGCTGTTCATGTCAGGACCCGTCGGCGCTCGATCCAGTCCGCGCCCATGGCGGTCTCCGCCGCCTTACATGATGTATAAACCGCTTGACAACACCACAACATATACTAATATTGCGCTGCAATACCTGCGAATGGAACGCTGTATCGTATCTAAAGACTGCATACGCTTTATACTATATATATAACATATATATAACGCTTCCATAGTCTCCTGAAACTTTTTTTTGATCCGGTGCGCACTTTACGGCCTGTTGTACAGGTGCAACCCACTGTCGGGATCCGGTTCGATGCGCCTTTCCCATCTCGAAATCATCGGATTCAAGTCGTTCTCGACCCGGCTGAAGGTCAAGTTCAGCGACGGCATCACGGCCGTGGTCGGACCGAACGGCTGCGGGAAATCCAATATCGTGGACGCCATTCGCTGGGCGCTGGGAGAACACCGCGCGACGTCGCTGCGGGGCGACCGGATGGAAGACGTCATCTTCAACGGCACGGCGGCCCGCAAACCCCTGGGCATGGCGGAGGTCTCGCTGACGATCGACAACAGCGAGCAGACGTTGCCCGTCGAATACAGCGAGGTCACGATCACACGCCGTTTTTTTCGTTCGGGGGCCAGCGAGTACGAGATCAACAAGGTGCCCTGTCGCCTCAAGGACATCACCAACCTCCTGCTGGACACAGGTATGGGCGCCCATGCCTACTCCATTATCGAACAGGGCATGGTGGAATCCGTGGTGAACGGCAGTCCGCTTGAACGGCGCCAGCTTATCGAGGAAGCCGCAGGCATCAACAAATACAAGAAGCGTCGGCGTCTGGCGCAGCGAAAGCTGGAAGGGACCGAACACGATCTGGTTCGCATCGCCGATCTCCTGGAGGAAGTGGAACGCGGAGTGAATTCGCTCCGGCGCCAGGTACGGAAGTACGAGCGCTACGACCGGTTGACGCAGCAGATGAAGGACTTGGAAGTCGTGGTCGCCAGCCACGAATTCTTCGATCTTAAACGGCGAACCGAACCCGTCCAGGCCAGGATCCGGAACCTGGCGGACCAGAGGGAGACCCTCCTCGCACGCATCAGAACCGGCGAGGCCGCGGTCGAGGAGAACAAGGCGGTCCAGCTGGAGAAGGAAACGATATTGCAGGACCGCCAGGGGGCCCTGAACCGGATCGACGAGCAGATTCGATCACTGAACGAGGCGCTCCTGGTCAGCAGGGAACGCAGCGCCGGTTTGGCGCAACGCGCCCGATCCGCGTCGGAGGAAGCTGAACAGGCGGAGACGGAACAGCGGCGTATACGGGACCAGCTTGCCCGGATCGGTAGCGACCGAAAGACTCTCGACACCGCGTTGGAGCAGGCGCGCACCACCTTCGCGGCGCGGGACGGGGAAGCGCGGACCGCCGCCGAACGGATCGCCGCGCAGCGGGAATCCTCCCAGGTCCTGCGGAATCACAGTATGGCGCTCGTTCGGCAACATTCCGACGAGCACGCGGAAATCAGTACCCTGCAGGCCCGCGAAGAGACCATGCGGAACCGGGTCGACGAGATCGGCGCCGCCCGAAAGCGGCTGGCGGAGGAACTGGCATCGACTGAACAGACGGCCGAGGGCGGCATGAAGGAACTGGGCGCCGCAAGGAAGTCCGTGAAGGAGAACACCGCGCTGAACGCCACACTGCAGGAGTCCCTGCCGGACGTGCTAAGCTGTCTCGAATCCGCCCGGGAGGCGTTGTCCGGCATCGAGACCGCCCTGACGACGGCGGAAAAGGAACGCGCGCTGCTCGATCGCATGCGCCTGCAGTACGAGGGATACGGCCGGGGAGTCCGCGCGCTATTGACCAACGGTGCGGAGATCGATGGATTCCAGGGCGTCCTGGCCGAACAGATTCAGATCGACAAGCGCTACGAATCGGTCATAGCAGCCTATCTGGACGACATGTTGCAATACGTCGTTACCGACAGCCGGCAGGCCGCCGAAGCGGGGATCGGCTACCTCCGGGAAAACGGCACAGGACAGGTCTCCTTCGTGCTTCTCGACCGGATGAAGCCCCGGCCAGCCCCTTCGAAACTACCTTTCGAGGACGAAGGCGTCATCGGGCGGGCGAGTGCCTTCGTCACCGCCGGCCAGGAGATCCGTTCCGCGGTGATCCATCTGCTTTCCAGAGTGGTGCTGGTGCACGACCTTGAAGCGGCCTTCCGCCTGTCGCCGCTTCTCGACACCGAGCAGGACTGGAAACTTCTGACGGTTGGGGGCGAAGTGCTGGATCCGGCCGGTCTGCTGACCGGAGGATCGGCGTTCGAAGACGAATCGGATCTGCTTCGGAGGGCGGAACGGATCGAAGCGCTGGACGAGGAAATTGCCGCCGGACGCATCGACCGCGAAACGACCCGCGAGGAAATAGAAGGACTTTCCGCGGAAATGGCCGCGCTAACGGAGCGTCAGGCCTCTGTTGGACGCATCCTCGGCGAATCCCAGCGTGCGCTGATGGAATTGGAAGCCCGCGAACGCCAGTGCGCGTTCGAACGTGCGCGGTTTGCAGAACAGGACGAAGCGCTCGAACGGGAATCGGCTGCCTTGGTCGAACAGATCAAGTCGGCGGCCGCCGACCGCGAACAACGGAAGGCGGAACTGGAGCGGCTGGCGCGGGACCGCTCCGCGGCGGAGGAGGAGGTACAGGCGCATCAGGATGCGCTCGACGAACTGGAAGGGGAGCGCCAGCGCCTGGCCGAAGCGGTCCAGGAAACCCGTATCGCGCTCGTCAACCTGGAGAGCAGAAGCAACGAACTGAACACTTCCGACGAATTTCTCACCCAGGAGAACGCGCGGCTCTCAAGGCTTCTGGCGCAGCGCAAAACCGAAGCCGTGGAAGCCGGGAACCAATCGAAGGCACTATCGCAGAACCAGGTGAAGCACGAGGAGCAGCTGGAGGACCTTTACGCGTCCAGGCGGAAACGGGGGGCGGATCGCGACGCCGTGTTCGAAGCGCACCGGAATCTGCAGGACGGAGAACGAACGCTGCAGCAGGGACTCGGCGAAAGCCGGAACAGCCTGGCCCAGGTACAGGAACAGGTTCATCAGGCGGAGCTCGAAGACGCCGAGCTCTACATGAAACGCAACGAGATTCGGCGGCAGTTGACCGAGCAATACGGCACCGATCCGGAAGACATGGCGGAACCGCCCCGGATCGCCGAACTGGAAGACTTCTCGTCCGCCGCCGCGCAGAATCTCCGGTACGACCTCCAGCGCAAGATAGACGAACTGGGCCCCATCAACATGGCGGCGGTGCAGGAGTACCGCGCGTCGAAGGAGCGCCTGGATTTCCTCCAGCAGCAACAGCATGACCTCGTCGAAGCCAAGGAAAACCTGGAGAAGACCATCGTCAAGATGAACAAGGCGGCCCGCGCCCGCTTCATGACCACCTTCGAAGCGGTCCGGACCAACTTCATGACCACGTTTCAGACGCTCTTCGAAGGCGGAGAGGCCGACCTCAGGCTCGAAGAGGGAGACCCGCTCGAAACCGGCATCGAAATCATGGCGAGACCGGGCGGAAAGCGGCTGCAGAGCCTTGCCCTGCTATCCGGCGGGGAAACGGCGCTTACAGCTATCGCCCTGCTCTTCGCCGTCTATCTCGTGAAGCCCAGCCCCTTCTGCGTGTTCGACGAAGTGGACGCGCCCCTGGACGACGCCAACATCCGCAGATTCGCCGGCGCGCTTCGCCAGTTTACCCACGACACGCAGTTCCTCGTGGTCACCCACAATAAACGAACCATGGGCGCCGCCGACTACCTGTACGGTATCACCATGGAAGAACCCGGCCTGTCCAAGATGGTCTCGGTACGTCTGGAGAATACCGAACCGGAGCAGCAACGCGCACCCGAGGCAGTCGCCTCGGGTGCGCGGACGAACCGCAGCGAACCGGCCGGGGTGTAGGTGGATTTTGATCATCATCGGAGTAGCCGGCGGTATCGCCTCGGGTAAATCGACGGTGACCCGGGTATTCGAGCAGCTCGGGGCCCGCGTCCTGGACGCCGATGCCATAGGTCACGATCTGCTGCGCACCGACCGGCTGCGCGCCCGGATCCGGGCGGTTTTCGGCGAAGAGACACTGACGCCGGAAGGGGAAGTGGACCGGCGTGCGCTGGGTCGCCTGGTCTTCAGCGACGAACAGGCCAGGCAGCGACTGAACCGTCTGACAAGACCCGCCATTCGCGCGGAGATACGCCGCCGGATCGCCTGCCTGCGCGCCGAAGGCTACGACGGCGCCGTGGTGGTGGACGCCCCCCTGCTGGTCGATACCGGCCCCACCGATCTTGCCGACCGGGTCATCGTGGTCACCGCTTCCGCCGACACGCGAAGAGACCGGATCGTCCGGCGCGACAGCCTCTCCGAACGCGAAGCCGAACAACGGATCAACGCCCAGGTGCCCGACGAGAAACAGACGCGATGGGCGGATTTCGTCCTGGAAAACAACGGAACCGTGGATGCGTTGGCCGAAGCGGCCGAGACGCTGTGGCGGCGCATCGTGCCCTAGGGCCGGACCCGAGCCCGATCACCCCTCGCGCGCCGCGCCATCCGCGTAGAGGCCTCGCGCTTCGATGTAATCCGCCACGTCCCCATGGACCAGGTCGGTAATGGGAAGCCCCTGGCCGGCCCGATGGCGTATGTCCGTGGATGAGATGTCTATTTCGGAAAGATGGATGAGGACCGCCCGATCCCTCCAGCGGGGATGCACGCCGGTCAGGTCCTTGCCCGGCCTGGGGACCGCCACGACCGTTGACAGATCGAATACACGGTCCGGCGCGTACCAGGTATCCATTTCGAGCAAACTGTCTGCCCCGATGACGAGATAGATGCTGCTGGACGCGCCGTGGATACGCTGCAACGCTTCCAGCGTGTCCACCGTGTAGGACAGGCCGGGGCGGACGATCTCTAGGTCCGAAACCTCGAGTCGGGGATCGTCCCGCACGGCAAGTTCCACCATGCGGTACCGGTCATCCGGCGAGGCCATGGCCTGACCCTGTTTGTGCGGGGGACGGGCGGAGGGGACGAACAGGAGCCGGTCCAGGCCGCAGTGCGAGACGACATTGCGGGCAATGGCCAGATGGCCGTTGTGCACCGGGTCGAACGTTCCCCCGTAAACACCCAGCCGGCTGATTTTCACGGTGTGTCGCCACTCCCCGAGCCATCCGGCGGGGTTGAGTCCGCGGAATCCGGACCGGCCTCGGCGCCGGATGGTTCCGCATAGAGGCTTCTCAGGCGCTCAAGCTGCTTCCCGGCTTCCTCCGACAGATCGTTTTCGGGAAAACTCTGGATGAAGATCTCGAACTGCTCCATGGCCTCCCGGTACTTTCCTTCCCTTGCGTAGCTTTCGGCGATTTCGTACTGCGCACGGGAAGCCCAGTTGCTCATGGGATATCGTTCCAGCAGCTCGCCGAGATAGAGACGCGCCGCTTCCCAGTCCTTCATCTTGAGGTAGAGATTGCCGATGCGATAGTCTTTCTCGGCGACCTTGTCGAAGCATTCCTGCAACAACGCGTGGACCTCCGCACTCCACTCGCTGTCGGGGTATTCGTTCAGAAAGAACTGGAGTTCGCGGATGGCTTCGAAGGTCTTGTCCTGCGTGAGATGGGGAGGATTGGACTGCAGAAACGTCGCATAGGCCAGTTTGTACTGGCTTTCATCGCTGTAGGGACTCTGGGGAAAGTCGCTGAGCAACCGACGGAACACGATGACCGCAAGCGGGTATTCCTCGAGCTTGATATGCGCCTCGCCCTGGTAGTACAGGGCATCGTCCACGATGTCGCTGCCGGAATGGCTGAGGGTGATGGCCTTGAAGGCATCCAGCGCATCCAGCCAGTCCTCCTGTTCCATCCGTTCCGTCCCGTATCCGTACAGTTCCTCGGCGGTCCACCCCGGATCGAAATCGGGCGGACTGCATGCCGCCTGGACGAACAGGACGAGGAGCACTCCCATGACGGACATCCTGATGCGACCTGTTGGCAGGACCGTCATACCGGCGCCCTCCATGCGGCGGGAACGCTTTGTTCGCCTGGTCCGGCGGGAGCGCTTTGGTCGCCTGGTCCGCCATGTGCCGGCATAGCGGCCTCAGCCGTTCCGATCAGATCGTATTCCAGGGCATCGGTGATGTCCACGGAAACGAAGTCGCCGGGCGCGAGACCGTCGCCGGCAACCAGCACTTCGTTGTCGACCTCGGGGGCATCGGCCGCGGTACGGCCTCTGTAGTGCCCCGCTTCCGTCTGCTCGTCGATGAGCACCTCCACCGTCTTGCCCACGAAAGCCCTGTTGCGATCAAGCGAGATCCTGCGCTGCAGGGCCATGAGCCTGTCGTACCGTTCCTGCTTGACCGCTTCGGGAACCTGCTCTTCGTATCGGGCCGCCGGCGTCTGCTCTTCCCGCGAATACATGAAGACGCCCATACGGTCGAATCGCGTTTCTTCCACGAAATCGGCAAGCTGCTCGAAGTCCGCTTCCGTCTCGCCCGGAAAGCCCACGATGAAGGTGGTACGGAGCGTTACCTCCGGTATACGGGCGCGGATCCGCTTCAAGAGCGCGCGCGTTTCCTTCGAGGTCGTTTCCCGGTTCATGCGCCTGAGCATGGGGTCCGAGATGTGTTGCAACGGCATATCGATATAGTCGCACACCTTGTCCAGATCGGCAAAGGCGCGGATCAACGCTTCGGTGAACCGCACGGGATGATTGTACAGCGGCCGGATCCAGCGCACGCCTTCCACGCCGTTCAACGCGGCAAGCAGGTCCTCCAGCCTGGCCGGCGCCGCCAGGTCTTTGCCGTACCAGGTGGTATCCTGGGAGATCAGGTTCAATTCCACGGCGCCCTGGCCGGCAAGCGTCCGGGCCTCTTCCACGAGGGAATCCACGGTTCGGCTCCGCTGACTGCCCCGGATGGCCGGGATGATGCAGAAGGTGCACCTTCGGTCGCATCCCTCGGCGATCTTGAGATAGACTGCATGTCGAGGCGTCGCGATGAGCCTGGGATAGGAATAGTCGGTGGGCAACGGCTGCCTGCGAATCTCCCGCAGGGTCTCGCGTCTGTCCTGCAACCGATCCAGCAGCTGGACGATGCGCGGGTACTGGTGCACGCCTATGACGGCATCCACTTCCGGCATCTCGTCGACCAGGTTGTGGGCGTACCGCTGGGCCATGCATCCTGTGACCACGAGTGCGTCGCACCGGCCGTCTTCCTTGAACCGTGCCAGATCCAGTATCGTTTCAATGGATTCTTCCTTGGCGGAACCGATGAACGCGCAGGTGTTCACGACGATGACGTCCGCGTCTTCGTGGTCGGTCACCACGTCGTATCCGGCCCGGGTCAGCTGGCCCAGCATGACTTCGGAATCTACCAGGTTCTTCGAACAGCCGAGGCTGGCGAGACTTATGTTGGGCAAGACCTTCTCCCGCTCTATCCGGCGTCGTTCAACGCAGGTCGACCCATTCGACATGATCGGGCGTTGTCATCGTGAACAAATCGGCCGGGAGCTGCTCATTGAGCCGGAAATCCATGAAACGCAGGGTGGTTTCGTATCCCATGTCGTCCTGATACCTGACCCTGGTCGTAAGCCAGGTCCCCTCTTCCACCCAGATGCGCAACGCGGGAATCCCATCGAACGGCCCGACCGCAGTCAGCGCGAGTACGTAGCATGGCGTGCCATCGACCGGCTCCGTGCCTTCCAGATCGTACCGGTACCGGTTCGTGTAATTGAAAATGAACTCGTCCGGCCGCGTTCCCGCCGCGGCTTCCTGCGCCGGCGACACGATCACCTGCCGGTTCTCGTGCACATGCGTCCATAGCGACTCCCCGTCGGAAACGATGGTCTGATGGGCTTCTTCCAGGCGTAGACGGTTCTCGTCCCGCTGCAGAAAAAGGCGCCCCGACGTCTCGCTCCGCTGGTCGAGGACGGGCGCATAGGTCGTCACCGCATACCGGGCCGACAGCGATCGCACCCCTTCCAGCCGCTGGCGCATCTTCTCCGTGACGGCCTCCGCCGACTGAAGCGCCGCCCGGGGTCCCGGCTGATCCGGCTGATCCGTCGGTCCCGTTCCCTGAAGGGCCATCAGGCCGGTCGCCAGACAGAACCAGAAATGCGCGGCCAAGTCCCCTCCCCTCGCGAGATTCCCGTTCGGATCACCACGGACGCAGAATCGAAAATATGCACCGGGCAGACGCCGGTGTCAAGGGCGGGCGCCGCCAACCGGACCGTGTTCGCCCGGGTACGGGCCCCTTACAAAAAGAACGGGGAAAGTCCCGGCCGGTTCCCTCCCCGTTCCTGCGCAAGCTGACTGGTACTTCGTTTCCGTCCCCTCACGGCATGCCGGCCTGCCCTCCGGCGTATCGCACCTTGCCGTCCACGATGGTATACACGACTTCCGTATCCAGGATCTCGTTCTCCGGTACGGTCATGATATCTTTGGACAGTACCGTGAAATCCGCCAGTTTGCCCGGCTCGATGGAACCGAGCACGTCTTCGTGAAAAGAACCGTAGGCGGCGTCGAGCGTATAGGATCTCAAGGCTTCCTGGCGCGACATGCGCTGGTCCCCGAACATCCCGCCTTCCGGGGTTCCGTCCGGTTTTTCCCGGGTCACGCTGGCGTAGAACGAAGCGATCGGGCTGACATCCTCGACCGGCGCATCGGTCCCATTGATGATCTTCACGCCTTCTTTCAGGAGTTTCTGCCAGACGTAGCCGCCTTCCACCGTGCGGGCATGGCCGAGCCGGTCCGTGGCCCAGGGGAGATCGGAGGTCGCGTGTATCCCCTGCATCGAAGCGATCACGCCCAGTCGGGCGAAACGCGGGATGTCGGTCTCGTCGAGGATCTGGGTGTGTTCATCCCGGAAACGGTGGTCCTTCACGTGGGGGAACTCCTTCATCGCCCGCTCGTACATATCCAGCATCATCCGGTTTCCGCGATCGCCGATGGCGTGGGTGCAAACCTGCCAGCCGTGCTCCAGTCCGTATCGCGCGGCCTCGTATATGGAATCGGGCGGCGTCGTATAGAAGCCGGAGTTCCCCGGATCGTCCGCGTAGGGTTCCAGCAGCCAGGCGCCCCGCGAACCGAGCGCCCCGTCGCCGAACATCTTGACGGCGCGGATCGTCAGGAATCCGTCGGGATGGGACCACGGCGCCTCCAGCGCGCGCATGGTATGCAGATTCGAGGCCATCACGTAGACCCGCATGTCCAGCTTGCCCTGGTCCGCATATGCCTTGTACAGCTCGATGCCGCCGAGTCCGACCCCGGCGTCGTCGAACATGGTGATGCCGTTTTCCAGGCACTCCCGGATGCCGAGATCAAGCGCCTGACGTCGCTGGTTTTCGGTCAGGGGCGGAACGCTGACCAGGTCCATGGCCTGATCCACGAACACCCCCGTGGGATTGCCGTCGGCATCCCGGATGATGTCGCCGCCCTCGGGAGACTTGGTCGTCCGGTCGATGCCCATCAGTTCCATGGCCTTGGCATTGGCGAATGCCGCGTGGCCGTCGGCCCTGCGCAGGTAGACGGGTATGTCGGGTACGGCCTCGCTCAACTTGTGGTGGGTCATGAACCCGCGGACCGTGAGGGCACTTCGGTCCGTCCACTTCTCCTCGTGCCACCCGCGGCCGGTAATCCATTCCCCTTCTCCGATGTCCTCGGCCGCGACGAGCACCCGTTCGATCAGCTCGTCGTAACCGGAAATACCGACCAGGTCGACCGTCATCCGGGCGACTCCGATGCTCATGAGATGACCGTGGCTCTCCTTCAAACCGGGCACCATGGTCTGTCCCGAAAGATCGATCACCCGGGTTTCGGGACCGATAAACGGCTCCACGTCCTTGTTGACGCCTACGGCCGCGATCCGGTTTCCGATGACGGCCACGGCCTGCGCCTTGGGCCGATTGCCATCCATGGTATACACCGTGCCGTTGATCAACGCCAGATCGGCGGTCGACTTGCGCACCTGCGCCTCGCCGCCGTGAGGCCACGCCAGGGCCATCAGGGCCGAGACGGCCAATACCACTGCAGATTTCCGCATGTTATCCTCCTTGACATTCAACGGGTATGGCCAGCCTTCCGCATTCGAATCGGAAGCGGTCAGATTTCATCCTCATCCTTCACGCGGCGATTGCCCACTTCCTCCCGGATGTAGGCGATGATGTCACGCGTTGAAGTACCGGGGCCAAACAGCATGCCCACGCCCAGTTTCGCAAGTTCCTCCGCATCGTTTCTGGGAATGATTCCGCCGCCGGTGAGCAGGATGCGGTGGACGCCATTTCCCCGCAGCAGGTTCAATACCCGAGGAAAAACGGTCATGTGGACGCCGGACAGGATGCTGAGGGCAACCACGTCCACGTCCTCCTGAATAGCCGCCTCCACGATCATTTCGGGCGTTTGCCGAAGGCCGGTGTAGATCACTTCCATCCCGGCGTCCCTTAGCGCGCTGGCTACCACCTTGGCGCCCCGGTCATGGCCGTCCAGACCGGGCTTGGCCACCAGCACCCGAATGTGCGCGACACGCGTGTCTTCTTCTGTCATCCTCAAACCCTAGATGGACAGGCGTCCATGATGCGCCGGGCCGCCGCGAGGGGCTGAATTTCCCGGCTGGCCACGCGTTCGGCAAGGGCTTCCACCGTCTCCTCCGCGTCTCGAAGTCCCGCCAGCCTGCAGCGCCACGACGCTTCGAGCGCTTTTTCAATCGCCGCGCGACCCTGACGTATCCGCCGCTTTTCCAGCTGGTCCTCGCCGGACAAGTAGTCCTCGTGGGCGGTCAGTTGTTCGTACAGACGCTCCATCCCCTGGTCGTCCCGCGCACTGACCAGGAGGACCGCCGGTTTCCAGTCTTCCCGCCGCCTCATGTCCACGACCATCCGGAGTTCCGAGGCGAACCGGTCCGCGCCTTCCCGATCGGCCTTGTTGACCACCAGCAGATCGGCGATTTCCATCAGTCCGGCCTTCATAGCCTGTATGCTGTCCCCCGATTCCGGGGTGAGCAGGACGACGGTGGTATCGCTGACCTCGGACACGTCAAGCGCAGATTGCCCTACGCCCACGGTCTCCACCATGATAACGTCTTTGCCGAAGGCGTCAAGGGCCGTGATGGCGTGCGGCGTCGCCTCCGAGAGGCCGCCCGCATGACTTCGGTCGGCCAGGCTGCGCACGTAGACTTCGGGGTCGTTCCACGAGCGCTGCATGCGAAGCCGGTCTCCGAGCAACGCGCCTCCGCTGAAGGGACTGCTCGGGTCCACGGCGATGACGCCCACGGTACGTCCATGCGCCCGAAACAGGGCGGTCAGTCGGTCCGAAAGGGTGCTCTTGCCGACACCGGGCGGTCCCGTGATGCCGATGCGGCGGGCTTTCCCGGATCGCGGATACAGCAAATCCAGTATTGGGGACCGCCGGTCTGTGTCGTTCTCCAACAGCGTGATGACGCGGGACAGGGCGATCCGGTCGCCGTCGAGGAGGCGATCGATTAGCTTCATGTAGCGGTTTTCATGCCTTCCCGCGAATGTCCTTTACGCGCAATTGGAGGCTGTTCTGGCCGCGAAAGGTATCTTCCTCGAGGGTATAGGCCAGATCGAGTCGATCCCGACTGTCGTTGATTCGCTTTTCTTCGGCCGCCATGCCGAATGCGATGGCCTCCATGACGCGGCCATGCTCACTTTGCCTTACCCGGAATTTCAGATGATTCTTCTGTTTTCCAAGCACCCGGGTGGAACCCACGAGGCGCAGGTTGCGCGACACGAACACCGGATTGCGGTTTGCCGGACCGAAGGGGCCGAGCATCTTCATCAGCCGGACCAGACGCGGGGTCACCTCGTCTATTTCGATTTCGGCGTCGATCTCGAGCCGGGGAATGAAATCCTCCGGCGTTGCGCGCGCCGCCACGACTTCGTGGAACTTGTCCCGGAACGCCTCGATGCGGTCCTTTTCGATGGAAAGACCGGCCGCGTGGTAATGGCCGCCGAAGCGGACGAGCAGGTCGGCGCACTCCTTGATGGCATTGTACAGATGAAAGTCGCCCATGGTCCGCGCCGAACCGCGTCCCGGTTCACCCGCCGTCGAAATCATGACGACCGGACGGCTGAAGGCCTCCACCATGCGGGACGCCACGATACCGATGACGCCGGGATGCCAAGTGTCCGAAGCGAGTACGAGGCCTTTGGACTTCATAAGACACGGGTCCCTTTCCACCTGGTCCCTGGCCGCTTCGAAGGTGCGGGTGTCCTCCTCGCGCCGACGCTGGTTGACCCGGTCCAGTTCCCGGGCGAGATCCGTCGCTTCCCGCTGGTCCTCCGTAACCAGCAGGTCAACCACGCGGGTAGCATCCCCCATGCGGCCGGCGGCGTTGATGCGGGGTGCGAGCTTGAAGAGCAGGTCCCCCGTCGACAGGTCCTTGTCCCGCATCAGGCCGGACACTTCGAGCAGTTCCCGCAGACCCAGCTTGCGCGTTTGCCGCATCCGGTCGAGGCCGTCCCGGGTCAGCACCCGGTTCTCGTCGCGCAGCGGGACGATATCCGCCGTCGTGCCCAGGGCCACCAGATCTATGTGGTCATTCACCGCGTCCGGCGGCAATCCGACATGCTCGGCCACGGCCTGCGCCACCTTGAAGGCCAGCCCGACCCCGCAGAGATCCTTGAACGGGTATGCGCAGTCCGCCCGTTTGGGATTCAGTGCGGCGACACAGTTGGGCAGGGTCTCGCCCGGGACATGATGATCGATGATGACGATGTCGATGCCCATCTGGCGGGCGCGTTCCACCTCCGCGTTGGCGGTGATCCCGCAATCGACGGCCAGGACCAGGGTCGCGCCCCGGCTGCTGGCTTCCTCCAGCCCCTCCATGGACAAGCCGTACCCGTCCGTCAGGCGATGGGGGATGTAGTAGGTGACAAGGTCATGATCCGTCAGCAACCGTATCGTGAGGACCAGCAGGGTCGTCGCCGTCGTCCCGTCCACATCGTAGTCGCCCAGCACCATGATGCGTTCTTTGCCTTCGATCGCGGCGGAGATCCTTTCCACGGCCAATTCCATATCGGCCATGAGAAAGGGGCTGTGCAGGTCGTCCAGCGTGGGCTTCAGGAAATACCGGGCCTGGTCGAAGGTCGCAACGTCCCGGTTGAGCAGGATCTGCGCAATCGCGCGCGGCACGTTGATCTGTTCCATCATCCGCGGGGCGTCGGGATGTTCGTCGTTTATTTCCCAGCGGATGTCCATGAACCAGACCGGATGTTGGCGTTGATATGGGTGCGGCGTCCGGCAATTCGGATGGATGGAGCGCGGTCAGATACAGTGAACGTCCCAAATTGCTGAAAAACCGGCTGTAAAACGTCCAAGCCGACCGTAAGCCGAGTTCTGTGCCTTCGCTGCGAAGGTGGCGATCATCTATCTGGGACGACTGTCGCCAGTCGCCTCTTGCGACCTTACCCGAGAGTCTCCGGTTTCCCGGCGGGCGAGACGGGCCGTCTCTCCTCTCCTATTCGGTCTTGCACCAGATGGGGTTTGTCCTGCCGGACCGGTTGCCCGGTCCGCGGTGAGCTCTTACCTCGCCTTTTCACCTTTGCCTCCCCGAAGGGATCGGCCGTGTGTTTTCTGTGACACTTTCCGTGGCATCACTGCCCCCTGCCGTTAACAGGCATCCCGCCCTGCGGTGCTCGGACTTTCCTCGTCCGCCACATCGGCGAACGCGATCGCCTGGACGACTTGGGACGTTTTACGCTGCCAATATACGTCAATTCGCGATGCGGTTCAACCACCGCGCGGGATCCATGCGGTGCAACGTGGTGCAACCGCGTGGTGCAACCGCGCGGTGCAACGTGGTGCAACTGCCGCCCGGGAGAAGATCGCGGGGTTCCGGGCAAGCGTCTTGCAGTCGGCCGGACATCAGTACTCCAAGCCTTCTTCCAGCATCAGGATCCGGCCGCAGCTTTCACAGGAAACCAGCCTCCGTCCCTGGCGAATCTGCATCACGACCTGCAACGGAATCACGTGGAAACAGCCGGAACAAGCCCCCTTCTTGACGGGCACGACCGTCATGCCGCGCAGGTTCCGCCGAATACGGTCGTACACCTTGAGGATCTGGTTCTCCACGCGCATGGACATTCTCTTTCGCTCGTCTCTTTTGACGGCAACGTCCTCGTCCACCACCGAAAGCCGGGATTCGAGCGCGGCACGCTCCTCGTCGAAGCGCTCGGCCAGCGATGCGGTCTCGCCACGCATGGTCTCCAGCACTTCGGACTCCGCCTCGGCCTCGGCGATCAGCTGCAGAATCGCGTCTTCAAGTTCCAGCATGAGCGTCTTCTGCGCCTGGATCTCGATCTGAAGCGCGTCGTATTCCTTATTGGTCTTGACGCTGTAAAGCTGTCCCTGGTATTTCTTGACCTGATCCTGGGCGGCCTGCAGCTCCCGCTCGTGCCGACGCCGGTTCTTCTCTATCTCCTCGACCTTCGCTTCCTGGTCCGCCAGACCGGCTTCCGCCTCGGTCTGGGTCGCGCGCATCGTCTCCAACTGATTGGGAATGTCCACCTTGTCCTGTTCGAGCTCGTGCAGGTCCTGATCCGTCTTCTGCAATTCCAGCAGCGCTCTCAAGCTTTCCTGCATGCGACCTTTAATCCTCCATGGAGATGAAAAGGCGGACAAAAAAAAACGCACTCTGACAGTGCATTTTTCTTCGTTTCAATCTGTTTTTTCCGATCCCCGGGTCCGAAGAGGCAACTGTAGTCGGACCAGACGAACAATCGGACACGCAGACCTGTCCATCCTTTTCCTAATACTGCTTGATTTTCCGGTCATAAACCATGAAAATAAGATCGAAGGCGTGTCGTGTCAACCAAAATCAGAGGAGGGTGTCATGGGTTCAAGCATTCGATTGCGCGGCAGCAAGACAGCAGAATCGGTCGAGGTGAACGTGGTGGTTTCCAAAGGGTTGTTTGCCGGTTTGACGGCGCTGCTCGTCGGCGTCTTCGTCCTGGGTTTCGCCGTGTTGCCGGCCCAGTCGCAGGACGACCGGAGCCGCAAGGCCATCGCGCCCGGCCAGAACTACAGCGAGGCCATCGAGGCCGGCGACTTCGTGTTCCTCTCGGGGAAGATCGCCGCCGTCCGCGGCCGGATTATCCCCGGCGGTATCCAGGCGGAAACCAAAATGGTCATGGACAACCTGCAGAAGGCGCTGGCCAAGTCCGGACTGACGATGGACGACGTGGTCAAGGCCACGGTGTTTCTCAGCGACCTGAATGATTTTTCCGCCATGAACGAAGTATACCGGTCCTATTACACGGGCGATCCGCCGGCCCGTTCTACCGTCCAGGCGGCAGTGGTCCTCAACGCGGGTATCGAGATCGATCTGATCGCATACCGCGGCGGGAAATAAGCGTCGGATCAAGACGGGAAGCGGGGAGCGCGGAGCAGATGCTTAGCAAAACAACCGTTGGCGTGATCGGACTGGGGCTGGGCCAGGCCCATCTTGCCGGGTACCTGAAAAACGACTTGGTTGAAGTCGCCGGACTGGCCGATTTGGATGCGGACCTGGTCGAACGGACCGCGACGGAACGCGGCGTGCCCCGCGCGTTCACCGACTACCGGGATCTGCTCGCCCTGAACCCCGATCTCGTCAGTGTATGCCTCCCCAACTTCCTTCACGCGCCCGTGAGCATTGACGCGCTGGACGCCGGCGCGCACGTGCTTTGCGAAAAACCCATGGCGCTGAACGCGGTCCAGGCGCGGGACATGGTCGCCGCCGCACGGCGAAACGACCGGTACCTGATGATTGCCCTGAACAACCGTTTTCGCAGCGAGGCGCAGATTCTGAAGAAACTCGTCGAACAGGACGTGCTGGGCGAAATCTACTATGCCAAAACCGGCTGGTTGCGGCGGAGCGGCATTCCCGGCGCAGGCACCTGGTTTACCCGCAAGGCCCAGGCCGGAGGCGGCCCCCTGATCGACCTCGGCGTCCATATGATCGATCTCGCGAGATGGCTCATGGGCAACCCGCAGCCCGCTTCTGTCGTGGGCGCGACCTATACGAGGCTGAGCGATCGGGTGGAGGGCGTTTTCGATGTGGAAGACCTCGCTTCGGCCTTTATTCGGTTCGAGGACGACGCCACGCTCGTCGCGGAGACCAGCTGGGCTTCGCATGTGCCGTCGGAGGGATCGTACGTAAAGCTGATGGGCACCCGGGGCGGCGCCGAGATCGCGGGCAACGACCTGACCGTGTATACCGACCTGCACGGTGAACAGGTGGATATCACGCCCGCCTACGCGCCGCGGGAATGGGCGGACTGCATTGCGGCCGAAATCGCCCATTTCGTGGATTGCATCCGGACCGGCCGCACCCCCATGTCAACGGGTGAACAGGGCGTTGAGGTCATGCGGATCCTCGATGGCATCTACGAGTCGGCCGCGGGGCATCGGATGGTCCAGTTCTCGTAGCGGGACCCGGTGGTGATACCGGTGCCGGGTTACCGTTTCGGCTCCGTTCGTTCCGTCCTGTCGTCGGTCGCCTGATCAAACGACTGCTGGTTGGACCTGATCGCCCTGTCGCCGGGTCTTGCGGAGCGTGCGCTGCGGTAGGCCGCTGCTGCGTCGCCCCTGCGGTCGGACCTCTCATAGGCGACCGCCAGGTTGTTCCACGCCGCGGCGTTGTGCGGCTCCTTCGCCACAATATCCTCCCAGATCGTCACCGCCCGGGACCAGTCGCCGGCTTCTGCCGCGGCCAGGGCCCGCCTGTTGCGCGTGGCCACCAATGTGCGCGTGACCGGAATCCGTTCCCGGACCAGGGAGGCCATCAGCCGCTCCACGACGCGTCTGGCCAGGACCTCGGTCAGCACCGGCGACACCACTTCCACGGATACAGGCCCCTCGGGGGGCGCTTCGGCGGGTTCGGGCAGTATCGTGCGATAGGTTTCGGTTTCCGTAACGGAGTAGCTGCCGATCAGATGCTTCGAGCCGACCCGGTAAGCCCGCAGCGTCGCGGTCACGACCGCGGTTTGATCGACATGCGGCAGGTTGTAGGACTTGTTGATGAACCGGACATCGGATCGTCCGAGCCCCACCCCAATGGTCTCCTCCGCCCGGAAAACCTTGATCTCGCCGTACGCTTCCGTATAGGTCCTTTCGAGGTCGCCGATCAGCGCGATGCCGGCATTCATTTCCTTGCCCACGACCAGCGCGAGGGAATCGGACACCTGTCCGGCCTCGTGCGGATGGCGGGACAGCGTGCGGAGCACCGGTCTCAGCTCCATGGCCGACAGCGTGGAATCCGGAACCAGGGCGCGGGCGAACAGAAAGCCGACCAGGTTGTTCAGAGCCAGATCGGTTCCATTGAATCCCAGGAGGGCAATCGTCCCGTCTTCGCGGGAGAGACCGAGCAAAGGCGACCGGTAGACGTCGAACCGGACGGAGACGGAGGAGGACGCGACACATCCGGAAATACACGCCAGCGTCGCCGCGGTCAGAAGCGGCAGGACCGTTCTGTAGGATGAAGCGGCCATGGTACTGAATAGGTACGCCCGGCCATGCCTTCGTGTCAAGCCGATTCGCGGTGTGTCGAGCCGGTTCGGGATGAACCGGCATCGGTTCCTAACCGCACGAAAGAGGTTGACAGACAGGGAACCGGCCGTTAATCTTCCACATGACCAGAAGCCCCGTCCGTACGGATTGATGTACATGTCCTCTTCAAAGAACACACCCGGGTCCGCGGAACCGGGAAAACAACCCCGCAAAGCGCTTGGGAAGACGCGTCCCGACCCGGTCCGGCGCCGTCGGTTCCTGCAGAAATGCCTCGGCGCGCTGAGCGGCATCGGTTTCCTGACGGCGCTCTATCCGCTCATTCGATACATTGAACCGCCTCCCGAAGCCGAAGCGGGGAACAGGGTCGAAATCGACCGTGCGTCCGTTCCTCCGGGCACGTCCAAGACGGTGATCTACCGGGGCCGTCCGACCATCGTGGTCAATACGGCCGGCGGTTTCATCGCCTACAACGCCGTATGTCCGCACCTGGGTTGCGTCGTCAAGTGGGAGGGTGGAACACAGAACCTGGTCTGTCCCTGTCACGGCGGGATATTCGGCACGGACGGCAGCGTCCAGGGCGGACCGATTCCAGCTCCCCTGACAGCGGTTGAGTTCTCCGTCACCGACGACAAGATCATCATCGGCGCGTAGGGACCGGCATACGGATAGCGTACGGATGCCCGAGACGCGCGGCGCATGAAACCAGCCACCATGATCAAACGCCTGTCCAACGGGTTGTACAACTGGCTTGATGATCGCGCGGAAATATCGGTCATCGTCGATTTCTGCCGGCGCCAGCTGACCAAGCCCGTTCCCCGCCATCTCAACTGGCTGTTTTCCTTCGGGACGGTCACCCTGGTTTTCTTCTCCACCCAGGCCGTGACCGGCGTCCTCCTGATGATCTACTACGAGGCGTCCGCCGATACGGCCTACGAGAGCGTGCGGTACATCATGGAACAGGTGCGCTTCGGCTGGCTCATGCGCCAGATACACTCCTACGGCGCCAATTTCATGATCGCCTTCCTGTTGCTGCACACGGCCCGCGTCTTCTTCTACGGCGGATACAAGAAACCCAGGGAACTGACCTGGCTCTTCGGATTCGGCCTGCTGATGGTGACGCTGGCCTTCGGTTTTACCGGTTATCTCCTGCCCTGGGATCAGCTTTCCTACTGGGGAACGACGGTGGGTACCGAGATCGCCGCCGCAACCCCGTTCATCGGCGAACATCTGCTGATCCTCATGCGAGGCGGGGAGATCATATCCGATGTGACCCTGACCCGTTTCTTCATGCTGCACGTCGTGCTGCTGCCCTGGGTGTTCGTCGCGCTGGTCACCGTACACCTCGTCCTCATCCGGTACAGGGGCATCTCGCCGCTCGAGGGAACGGACGTGCCCGAGCCGTCGCCCGAAGAACTGCAACGAGCAGGCGGCAAGCCTTTCTACCCCCATCATGTCATGAAAGAGGCCATCGTAATCCTGCTGGTCCTGGCATCCATGATTCTCATGATCATATACTACCCCCTGCCGCTGCACGAAAAGGCCGATCCCTTCAACACGCCGGTCGGGGTCAAGCCGGAATGGTATTTCCTCTCCTCCTACCAGGCGCTGAAATACCTTCCGAAAACCGTCGGCATCCTCGGTTCCGGCCTGGTCGTCCTGGCCATCTGCCTGTTGCCCTTCTGGGACAGGACACCGGCCCGCAGACCGTCCCGCCGACCCATTGCCACGTCCCTCGGCATCCTGTTCATCGTCCTCAATATCGTACTCGCGTTGCTCGGGAAGATCTCGGAAACGGAGATGACCATCATGGGTACGCGGTACCACTTCGACATCTACGGCTGGCCCCATGCCATCGGAACGGCCGAAGTACCGCTGGCCGAGCCGGAGGCCGGCGGCGAGGGAAGCGAGGGAAGCGAATGAGCCGGCGGACCCGTCCCGAACTTCGCCTCAGCCCTGGCGCGGGAGGTTCCGCGTCCGACGCTCGGATGGCGGGACATCCCTTGAGGACCACGCTGTTCCTGCTGATCTCCCCGTTCCTCCTATGGGCGCCGGCGGATTCCGCGGAAGCCCAGGCTGTCGGGACGACCAACACCTGTGTCTCCTGCCATGCCGACCTGGACGAAGAGGACATGAGTCTGCCCGTAGCCGAGTGGCAACGGAGCGTGCACCGTCCCGCAGGCATCTCCTGCCAGGACTGCCACGGCGGGAATCCGGCCGCCCTCATTGCGGACGAAGCGCATGATCCCGAGGCGAAGTTCGTCGGGTTGCCGGAACCGGATGTCGTCCACGAAATGTGCGGCGTCTGCCACCAGGTCCAGATGGACAACTTTCTGCCCAGCCCCCACGGTATCGAGGGTGATTTCTGGCCCAACTGCGTGGACTGCCACGACAATCATGCGGTGGTCTTTCCCCGTGCTTCGCTGATTTCCACACCCGACAACTGTGAAGACTGCCACGAGCAGCAGACGATGGACGACTTCATCGCCCTGACCGATCGGGGACTGGGACCCGCCGAGGAGTTTCGGCTCGCGGCGGACGAGATTCGTTCGGCGGGCGTTCCGGTCGACCTGATCCTGGCTCAGGCCTCCCTGGCGCGGGACGCCTTTGTTCAGCGGGCCTCCCATGTATTCGTACTTGAGGAAATGGTCGCCGTCGTCGACTCGCTGGAGCAGATCTATCCGCGCATTCGCACGGACGTGGAAACCGCGCGCACGGAAGTCGATACGCGGCGCAGATTCGGATGGATGTTCATCGGTCTGTTCCTGGTGCTGGCAGGCGTCGTCTGGCTGTACCGGCGATCCCTACCGGACGCCTGACCGGACCTGACGTCTGACCGGACCGGACGCCTGACCGGACCGACTCCCGGACTGGCTGAGACCGGCATGGCCGGTTTGCACTCCGGGCGGATCGACCCTTCCAGCGTACCTTTCGTATCAACTCGTATCAACCGACAGGAGCGCCTCTCGTGTTCATCCGTCTGATCCGCTGCATCCTGATCCTGCTCGCTGGTGCCGTCCCCGGCGTCGCAGCCGAGGTCTCCGCCACCAGCGCCGGCGGCGCGACCGGCGCCATCCGGGCCGTGCCCGACGGCAAGGGAACGGCCACGCTGGCCCAGGCCGTGCTGCGCCTGCCCGTCGTCGCGAGCCTGCTGCATACCGGGGCCCACCCCGATGACGAAAACAGCGCACTGGTCGCCTACGTAAGCCGTGGGTTGCATGCCCGGACGGCCTACCTGTCTCTCACCCGGGGTGAAGGCGGCCAGAACCTGATCGGACCCGAACTCTACGACGCCATTGGCGTAATCCGTACGGAAGAACTGCTGAGCGCTCGGCGTTTCGATGGCGCGGAACAGTTCTTTACGCGGGCCTACGACTTCGGGTATTCCAAATCGGCCGAGGAAACCCTGGCATACTGGAACCAGGATGAAATGCTGCTGTCGGACGTGGTGCGCGTCATACGCCGCTTTCGTCCCGACGTCATCGTATCCGTCTTCGCCGATTCGCCTCGCGACGGACACGGCCACCACCTGGCCTCCGGACGGATCACCCGCGAAGCCTTTCACGTCGCCGGCAACCCGGACCGCTTCCCGGAACACCTGCGGGACGGCTTGCGTCCCTGGCAGGCCCGCAAGCTGTATATCAACAATACGCGGGCCGCTTTCGACAGCATCGATTCGCTCCTGGTCGAGGTGGGTTCCTACAGCCCGTTGCTGGATCGATCCTACCGGGAACTCGGACTGGCGGGCCGCAGCATGCACCGCTCCCAGGACATGGGGACCCTCCAGCCCAAGGGACCGGCAACCACCAAGCTCAAACTGGTCGCCCGAGCGGGCTTGTCGGATATGGATGGGGACGGCCACCTGTTCGACGGGTTGGACACGACCTTCATGCGGTTGCATGCCATGGCCGGCGCGGATGCCGGGACGATACCGGATTTCGACACCCGTCTGAGCCAGCTGGACGCACTGGCCCGCAAGGCCGTGGAAGCCTACCAACCGCTGAATCCTCCCGCGCTGCTCGGTCCGGTGCTGGAGGGCCTGCGCATGATCCGGGCCCTTCGGGAAGATCTCGTTCAAAGCGCACTGCCGCCTAATGTGCGCTCAGATATCCTCCTCCTGATGGACCAGAAGGAGGAAGACTTCACCCGGGTGGTGATCCTGGCCCTCGGCATCGCTTTCGAGGTGCTCGCCGAAAACGATCGGGTCGTTCCGGGCGACACGCTCGGTGTGCATCTGACGTTGCTGAACCGCAGTACGCAGACCGTCCAGTTCACCCGGCTTGGCCTGGACGTACCGGCGGGGTGGACTGCCAGACCAGCTCCTGTTCCATCCGAACCGGCCAGACCGATCGCAGACATCGGGTACAACGAAAGCGTGGAAGAAGCATGGCAGATAGCCGTTGCCCACGATGCCGGGCTCACCCGGCCCTATTGGCGTCGCCGTTCCCCCAACGACCGGAACGTCG
The DNA here is from genome assembly GCA_965200485.1 of bacterium. GTDB lineage: Bacteria > JAAXHH01 > JAAXHH01 > JAAXHH01 > JAAXHH01 > JAAXHH01. The sequence goes on along the minus strand of CBDAUD010000001.1, from coordinate 1,602,611 downwards.
AAGTAGAAGAGACTGCGTGGATCGGATTGCCCTGGCGTCCCCAAGCCGTCGTCGGCCGGGCCGGATTCAAGGTGGAAGGGGTGGAAATCGAAATCCGCCAGCCCGTGCAGTACCGCTTCGCCGACCGGGCCTTCGGGGAAATTCGGCAGGAACTGCAGGTCGTGCCCGCGCTCTCGGTCACCGTGAATCCCCAGATCGTGGTTGCCAAGGCGGGCCGGAAGCACCCCTTGGCGTTAAGTGTGACCGTACTCGGCAACATCAACGGACCGGTCACGGGAAGCCTGTCGCTCGAAGCGCCGGATGGATGGATCGTTTCCCCGCCCGATATGCCCCTGTCCCTTTCGGGCAAGGGACAGGTCGGCACGTACCGGTATGCGGTGACCCCGGCGCCGGACGCATCGGCCGGCGCCCACGAGGTACGGGTCGTGGCGTCGACGGCCGGCGGAGCCTATCGCGAGGGGTACGAGGTGATCGCCTATCCCCACACCGAACCCAGACATCTGTATCGCGAGGCGGTTGCGACCGTCCAGGTCGTCCCCGTCGAACTGCCTGACGATCTGAGCGTGGGCTACATCATGGGGACGGGCGATCAGGTTCCCGCTACGCTGGAGCAACTCGGGGTCCATGTGCACATGCTGACGGAGGAGGATCTCGCTACGGCGGACCTGAGCGTCTTCGACCTGATCATCGCCGGTATCCGCGCCTACGAAGTCCGGCCGGATCTCACGGTCCAGAACCGGCGGCTGCTGAACTACGTGGAAGCAGGCGGCGTCTATATCGTCCAGTACAACAAATACGCCTTCAACCGCAGCCAGTACGGTCCCTATCCCTTCCAGATCAACCGCCCCCATGACCGGGTAACGCGGGAAGATGCTCCGGTGGACATACTGGCACCGGACCATCCCGTCTTCAACCGGCCCAATCGAATCACGGACAAGGATTTCGAAGGGTGGGTACAGGAACGCGGACTGTATTTTCTGGGAGCATGGGACGCCCGCTACACGCCGCTCATGGCGTCGCAGGATCCGGGAGAAGCGCCCAAGGGCGGCGGCCTCGTCGAAGCCCGCTACGGCAAGGGCCGCTATATCTATACGGGGTATGCCTGGTTCCGCCAGCTTCCCGCGGGCGTACCGGGCGCCGTGCGGTTGTTCGCCAACCTGGTCAGCCTGGCGGCCGAAAACCGAACTCCGAAGGCCTCGGAAACGACCAAAGCCGAGTGACGCAACGACGCGACGGGCGGTCGCCGGGCTACAAGCGTACCTCGGTGCGCCATTCGGGGAAGCGCTCGTCGATGCCCCGGATGAGACTGTCGTAGGCGACACGGAACTGCTGCGTAAGGACGCCGATAGCCCCGGTCCCGATGTCGTAGTTGTCGATCGAAGCGACCGGGGTCACCTCCGCGCCCGTCCCGCACAGAAACACCTCGTCTGCCGTGTAGAGCTCCGTCCGGTCGACCTCCCGTTCCACGACCGGCATCTGGAGCACTTCCCGCCCGATCTTCAATATCGTATCCCGCGTGACGCTCACCAGGATATCGGCCGTCACCGGCGGCGTGATGAGCACGCCGTCCTGAATCATCATCAGACAGGCGCCCGGCGCCTCGCAGACCTTGCCGCGGTTGTTCAGCATGATCGTCTCGTCGAAGCCGTTGAGCGTGGCGTCCGTCCATGCGATGGCGCTGTTGCGGTAGTTCGCCCAGCACTTGATGCGGGCCGGAAGCGTATTGTCCGAAATGCGCGTCCAGGAACTGACCGAACATTTGGCGCCGTCCTTTCTCCGCAGACTGGACCCGTAGGGAAAGGTGTGGACGTAGACGTGGGCCGGACCGGCCATCTTGTTGAGATAGACGTTAGGCGAGAAATACACGGTCGGGAAAATGTAGACGTCCTCCCGGTATCCATGGGTCCGGCACAGTTCGAGCGAACCGTTCCGGACGTCTTCCAGGGTGTACGGTGTTTCCATCCGCATCAACTTGATTGAGCGGTACAGGCGTTCCAGATGGTCCTCAAGTCGGAAGACGAAGAGCTTTTCCTGCGCATCGTTCCAATAAGCCCGAATGCCCTCGAATATGGCATGGGCGAAAATGTGCCCCTGCGTGACGTGCACCGTGCCCTGGTCCCAGGGGATCTGCTCGCCATCCAGCCAGATGTGCGAAGCATGTTCCTCGCCCCACATTTTCGTCTTGCCCATTACGCGCGCTCCTTCAATAGTTCAATCAATAATCCAATAGTTGATTCGTTATCGGGGCGTCCCGTTGCTTAGTGTCCGGCCGGTTCCGACGGGTCCTGCTTGGTTTCTGCGGATTCGGCCTATTGCATCTAAGCCCGGTCAGGTTCCCGTCGGTCCAGACGGTTCCTTCACAGCCAGTCCGATTCCTGCCGGTCCGGGAAATCGTCCTTTCGCGACGCCTCCAAGCGCCCGCGCCAGTTGTACTCGTCGAGCCGAAGCGTCTCGACCTGTTGACACGACATGCACCATTGCAGCACAAGCCCGGCGCCGTCCCGGGACACCGTACGTATGGCCACCCAGAACTCGACGCCGTGAGGACAGCCCGCCTGGGTCCGCTGATAGTCGGGGAGGATGTGATGCACCTTGTCGTCGGAAGGCGTCAGGCCGACGAAGGCGTCTTCGTAGGACCGGATGGGCATGCGCGGAAATCCACGGGAATCCAGTAGCGTGTAGTGAGTCGAAAAGACTCGCGAGATGTTGCGTATTCTATAGTCCGCGACCGCGTTCGTGTCAAGGGATATCCGGTCCCGGACCGGTGGCTCCACGTCGTCGCATCCAGCCCGGCGCCCGTCGAAGAATCCCCTGATTTCATCTTGACCGTCCGCGCCCGGCGCTTGTTATTCTAGGATTGTCATAAACCTCCCAGTTTCCTGAAGACGCCCCATTATCGCGACGCCCGCCACCGCCAAAACAGGAGTGAGCATGGTCCACCACTTCGAACCCACCCGCTACTACACCAACATGGGTTCCCATGAACCCGTCCTGCGCGTGAAGGACGGAGATACGGTCGTCACGTCGACGGTCGACGCCCAGGGGAAGGACCGTACGGACAAGCCCGTGACGCCCCGCGGCAACCCGCAGACGGGTCCTTTTTACGTCGAAGGCGCCGAACCCGGCGATACCCTCGCGGTGCACTTGGACCGGCTGACCCCCAATCGCCCTTTCGGCTGGACCCGTCCGAGCGTGGCACCCAACGTGCTCGATCCCGACTACGTCCGGGAAACCGCCGGGGAAGTCCCGCCCCGGGAGGATCTCTGCAAATGGGAGGTGGACCTAGACCGCGGGGTCGTTACGCTGATCGAACCGGCGGACACCCGGCTTGGCCGGATGACACTGCCCATCGCGCCCATGACGGGATGCTTCGGCGCGGCCCCGGAGAAGGACCAGGCGATCTCGACGGCCACGTCCTCCCGCCACGGCGGAAACATGGACTACCGCGGATTCGTGGAGGGTGTCACCGCGTATTTTCCGGTGTTCGCGCCGGGCGCCCTGTTCCACATCGGCGACGGCCACGCCGTGCAGGGAGACGGCGAGATCGTCGGCACCGGCGTGGAGATCTCTTTCGACGTGCAGTTCACCTTTCGCGTGCTCAAGGGGCGGCAAAGCGCCTGGCCCCGGGGCGAGAACGCGGATTACCTGTTTACGGCGGGCAACGCCCGGCCCCTCGACCAGTGTGTACAGCACGCGACCACGGAGATGCTGCGGTGGCTGCAGGCCGATTACGACCTTGATCCCAGGGCCGCCCACACGCTGCTGGGCCAATGCGTCGAGTACGACATGGGAAACGTCTTCGATCCAGCGTACACCATGATATGCAAGGTCCGGAAAGACCTGCTCGAAGGCCTGGGTATCGACACCCGGTCCGTACACGCCGAACTGGCCATTTGAATAGGCGGCAGAACAACAGCATCTGACTACGAAGCAGTACTCGGACCGCTTCACACTCTAGTCCTTGACCTGCTGTGCGCCTTCCTTCTTTTGTTGTTACACGAAACTGTAGACTTTGGGGTTGCCGGCAATCTGAGCCGACCTACGAATCGCCCGACTGATCCAACCAAACACAGCAGGCTGAAATTCACCTCTTGGTCACCGATGTACGTAGTCGCACATAGGAACTGAACCGATGCGTCTCATGGAATGGCGCAATTCTACCCAGTGTCCAAGACGACCAGGCCTTCATAATCTTCTGGAACGGTTCATTAGGGACATGTCATGCGGGACATTCGCGAAAGGGCTTGTTTCGATAATACTTATCGGTAGCATGCTGCCCGCTGGTTGCGGCAGCGACTCATCCCCCGTTTCGACACCCACCGTTACCCCAACCCCAACCGCACCACCGCCCGTTACGACTCCGCCTCCAGTTACGACTCCGCCTCCAGTTACGACTCCGCCTCCAGTTACGACTCCGCCTCCAGTTACGACTCCGCCTCCATCTGTGTCACTCCATGTTTTTCATGAAATACCGGCTGCAGAGGGAGGTTCTCGAAATTGGCAGTATCCGGAAAACCTGACACTGTCGTCGGGTGAATGGAGACGGGCTGATGCGCGTTCGACAGATGGGGTTAAGATTGTAGACACTTGGAAGGTTTCCGATTCATCAGTCGTGAAATTGCGGGTCGGGATCGCGCCGGACGGAGTACCGTTGCGCAGTCCCGACGACATATCCATCGAAGCACTCGCCCCGGGCGTTGTGACCCTCACCGTGCGTCACGGGGAATCCGAAGCATCAATCAGGATATTGGTCGATTTGCCCCCCCGCCTGAATCAATCTTCGCCTCTACATGTATTCCACACTTTTCCAGTTGAAGAGGAACGAGATTGGCAGTATCCGGAAGATCTGACGCTGTGGTCGGGTGAATGGAGGCGGGCCGAGGCGCGTTCGATGGACGGGGTTATGATTACTGACGCCTGGGAGGTTTCCGATTCCACGGTAGTGAAGTTGCGGGTCGGGGTGTGGCCGGACGGGGCCCCGTTGCGCGGTTCCGAAGACATATCCATCGAAGCACTCGCCCCGGGCGAGGCGACGCTCACCGTGCGTGATGGGGCGGCCGAAGCATCAATCAGGGTGTTAGTCGATCCGCCCCCAACCACCCTGCCCCCGATCCGGGAACGGTCGCTAACGGATCGTCCGGACGATGTCGATGGTCCGCAGATCCACGCCGTCTATGCGGTCGCCAGTGACGGTGAGGACGCCAACCTGGACCGCAGTGGACGGATCGGCTGGTCGCTTTCTGCCACTGTGGACTGGTTAGAGGACAAACTGGGACGGCGGCTCCGCGTGGATACATACAACGGCGAGGTGGACGTGACGTACCTTCGGCTTCCCGAATCTGTCGCGGAAATGCAGGGACGCAACGTGGACGCTCTGAGAAACGCGATCCACGAGCAATCGTGGTTCAATCCCGAGAAGACCTACGCTGTGTACTACAGCGGACCCACGAACGACGCTGGAGGAAAAAGATCCGGCGCGTTCGCGGCAGTCTTTTCCGACAGCCGCGGTGTGGACCGAGCCCATTACTTCGTGACGAGAGAGCCGGGGTTTTTGGGTGCGCTCGAGAACACGATGGCGCATGAGCTTTTCCACACGATGGGCGCTGTTGACGAGACCTGCGCGATGAATCCCTCGGCCGACGGGTACTCTCACGTCGGGGACGACGACACCTATCTGATGGCCTCTGACAGACGCCGGGGGCGTATACTCACACAGATCGACGCCAGTCGCGACGACTACTACGAGCACGACATACCGGGTTGTGCGGATGCCGCCTACAGCCCGCTCTGGATTGATCCGCCTACCGTGGCAAAATCCCTTCCCTTGCTCGTTGTGTACGATTACCTAGTTTCTGAAAATCCGGAGGAACTGAAGTTGTCGCCGGGTGAATGGAGACAGGCTGCGACATTTGTCGGAAGGTTTGACGGAAGTAAGGTCGTAGCTTCCTGGGAGGTGTCCGACCCATCAATCATGAAGGTACGGATCGGAGTCGGGCCGGACGACACCCCGTTGCGCATTTCCGAAGACGACGACGTCGACGACGTATCCATCGAAGCGGTTGCCCCGGGCGAGACGACGATTACCGTGCGCTATGGGTGGTATGAATCGAAGATCGGGGTTTCCGTGGTCGATTCATCACCCTAAGATCAAACACTTCTACCTGCATTACTCGTAAAGCGCAGGTCCCAAAATCGGAGACTGAAATAAGCAGACTGGACGAGCATGTGGCCTGGATTACCGGCACGGGGACCGGTATCGGACTCGGTGTCGCGCTGGCCCTGGTCTTGGAACGCAACCCTTTCAAGCAGGGGGGCGCGAGCCATGTTCGATGTGCAGTTCACCTCTCTTGTACTCAAATGCAAGCAAAGCGCCTAAGCCCCCGAGGCGAGAACGCGGATTACCTGTTCACGGCGGGCAACGCACGGACCCTCGACTAGTGTGTCCAGCACGCGACCACGGAGATGCTGCGGTGGCTGCAGACCGACTACGACCTTGATCTCAAGACCAGCCCACACGCTGCTGGGCCAATGCGTCGAGTACGACATGGGGAACGTGTTCGATCCCGCGTACACCATGATTCGCAAGGTTCGGAAAGACCTGCCCGCAGGACTGTGTAACGACACCCGGTCCGTACACACCGAGCTGACCGTTTTAACATACGGCAGAACAACAGCATCTGACTACGAAGCAGCGCTTGGACTGCTTCATGCTGTAGTCCTTGACCTGCTGCGCGCCTTTCCTTTTTGTTGTTACACAACACAGCCGGCTTTTTGGGCTGCCGGACTATATTATCGGACCTACACTTCGCCTGACCGATCCAACTGAATACAGCGGACTCAAGTTGACCATTTGGTCACAGACCGTATATCATCCCTCAACTGAGGAGATCCGATGCGTCTCATGAAGTGGCGAACTTCTACCCAGTGTCCAAGACGACCAGGCCTTCAGAGTCTTCGGAAACGGCTCATTTGGGACATGTCATGCGGGAAACTCGCAAAGGGGCTTGTTGCGATAATGCTCGTCGGCAGCATGCTACCCGCCGGGTGCGGCGGCGACTCCTCTCCCGTGACGACACCGCCCGTGACGACACCGCCAGTCACGACACCGCCCGTGACGACACCGCCCGTGACGACACCGCCCGTGACGACACCGCCCGTGACGACACCGCCCGTGACGACACCGCCCGTGACGACACCGCCCGTGACGACAAATCCTTTTCCTTTGATTCGAGTTTACGATTCACACGTTCCTGACAATCCGCAAGAACTGACGTTGGCGCCAGGCGATTGGAAACGGGCTGCAACGTTTGTCGACAATAGAAAGGTGGTGGCCAACTGGGAGGTGTCCGACACATCGATCGTGAAGGTGCGGGTCGGATTCGAGCCGAGCGAGGTCCCGCTGCGCAGTTCCGACGACATTTCCATCGAAGCGCTCGCCCTAGGCGAAACGATGATCAATGTACGCTATGAGTTGTATGAATCGACGATCAGAGTATCCGTGGTCGAAACCCCTCCCGTAGTCGAAGGTCCCGGTTCGCCGCCATCTCTCAAGGTGTTCCATCGTATACCGCTCGAAGAGGAAGATTATCGAGAATGGACGTATCCGGATGACCTGACGCTGTCGCCGGGTAATTGGAGGCGGGCCGATGCGCGTACCGAGGACAATGAAAAGATTACCGACACCTGGGAGGTTTCCGATTCCTCGGTCGTGAAATTGCGGGTCGGGGTCTGGCCGGACGGGGCCCCGCTACGCGGTTCGGACGACATATCCATCGAGGCGCTCGCCGCGGGAGAGGCGAAGCTCACCGTGCGTAATGCGGGAGCTGAAACATCCATCAGGGTACTGGTCGAATCGCCGCCCCAGATCCTTGAACGGTCGCGAACGGATCGTCCGGACGACGTTGAAGGGCCGCAAATCCACGCCGTCTATGCGGTCGCCAGTGACGGTACGGACGCCAACCTGGACCGAAGCGGAAGAATCGGCTGGTCTCTTTCTTCCACCGTGGATTGGCTTGATGACAAACTGGGGCGCCGGCTCCGCGTGGATACCTACAACGGGGAAGTGGACGTGACGTACATTCGGCTCCCCGAGACCGTCGCGGAAATGGAGGATCGCAACGTGGGTGCCATACGAAACGCGATCAGCGCACAGTCGTGGTTCAGTCCCGAGAAGACCTATGCGATATACTACAGCGGTCCGACGGACGATGCCGGAGGAGTAAAAACTGGTACGTTTGCGGCGGTCTTCTCCGACAGCCGAGGTGTGGACCGAGGCCATTATTTCGTAACGAGAGAACCGGGGTTTTTGGGTTCGCTCGAGAACACGATGGCGCACGAACTCTTCCACACGATGGGCGGCGTTGACGAGACCTGCGCGATGAATCCCGCGGCCAACGGATCCTCTCATGTCGGAGACGACGAGACGGATCTGATGGCCATTTACAGAAGGCGGGGTCGAATGCTCACGCAGATCGACGTCGGTCGCGACGACTACTACGAGCATGACATTCCGGGTTGCGCCGACGTTGCGTACGCCCCGCTCTGGATCGATCCGCCTGCAGGGGAAAAACCCCTCCCGTTGCAGCTCCGCGTGTACGACTTTCCTATTCCCGACAATCCGGAGGAACTGACGTTTTCGGCAGGTGAATCGAAACGGGCCGCGATGATTGTCGGAAGCAAGGTCGTTGCCGCCTGGGAGGTGTCCGACCCATCCATCGTGCGGATCCGGGTCGGGGTCTGGCCGGACGGGACACCACTGCGCAGTCCCGACGACATATCCATCGAAGCGCTTGCCCCGGGCGAGGCGACGCTCACCGTGCGCTACGGATGGTATGATGAATCGACGATCAGGATATCCGTGGTCGAATAGTCCTAATCTAACGAGTTCAGCCTGCATTGTTCATACAGAGCAGTTCCCAACATCGGAGACTATAATGAGCAGACTGAAAGGCCACGTGGCCTGGATTACCGGCGCGGGTACCGGCATCGGACGCGGTATCGCCCTGGCCCTGGCCAAGGAAGGTGCGGATGTTATCCTTTCTAGCAGGAGGCGCGAGCCCCTGAAGGAAACCGCCGCGCAAGTTGCGGCCGCCGGGCGGCGCGCGGCCATCGCCCCGCTGGACGTGACCGACCGCGAGCAAATCCAGGAGGGGATCGCGCAGGCTACGAAACAGCTGGGCCCCGTATCCATTCTGGTGAACAACGCAGGAGTCAACACGCCACTGCGCACGGCCACGGAGATGGCGGTGGAAGACTGGGATCTCGTGGTGGACATCAATCTCACCGGCGCGTTCAACTGTTTTCGGGCGGCCTTCGAGCAGATGAAGGCCCGGGGCGAAGGCCACGTCGTAAACGTCGCGTCCATGGCCGGACGCCAAGTCTCGCTTCTCGGCGGCGCCGCCTACTGCGCTTCCAAGCACGGCATGGTTTCGCTGACCCATTCGATCAACCTCGAAGCCGCCGGGCACGGGATCCGCGCATGCGCCGTTCTGCCGGGCGAAGTGAAGACGCCCATCCTCGAGAACAGGCCCGAGCCGGTATCGGAGAAACGCCTGGCTCTGATGCTCACGCCCGAAGACATCGCGGCAACGGTCGTATTCGTGCTCTGCCAACCCGCCCACGTGGTCATACCGGAAATGTGGGTCATGCCCGCGTACCAGGTGTCGGGCCAGCCGCTGCCGTGAAACCGATCCGCCTATTTCGCATGCCATGAACAATCCGACAGAATTCGTTATCCTGGTGGTCGAGGGTTCCTCCCGCGAGCGGGACGAGAAACACTACGGCCTGACCCAGCTCGGTCATCGCGTGATCGCAGTGGAGCACAGCGACCAGGCGCTCAACGTCGTGACCGCGGAACCCGTGAACGTCATCATCTCGGACCTGAGCGCACCGGGCATAGACGGACAGCGGCTGATGGGCGTCGCACTCACCAGGCATCCCGAGGTCGGCGTCATCCTGATGACGGAACCCGGTTCCATGGAACTGGCTGTCGCCGCCATGAAGGAGGGGGCCTACGACGTACTTGAAAAACCCGTCTACGTGGAGAAGCTCGCGGCGGAGATCGAGAAGATCCTAGACCGGCAGCGGATCGTGCAGGAGAACCGGACGCTGCTGCACCAACTGGACACTCGCTTCGGATTCGAGAACATCGTGGGAAAGTCCGCGTCCATGCAGCGCATCCGGGAGCAGATTCTTCAGATCGCCGATACCCAGTCCACCGTGCTGATCTTCGGCGAGAGCGGCACGGGCAAGGAACTGGTGGCGCATGCGCTTCACCACGGCAGTTCCCGCCGGAACCGGTCCTTCGTGCCGGTGTTCTGCAACGCCCTGTCGGAAGGGGTGATCGAAAGCGAGCTGTTCGGCCACGAGAAAGGCGCCTTCACGAACGCGGTCAAGACCTACAAGGGCCGGTTCGAACTGGCCGATGGGGGCACGCTCTTTCTCGACGAGGTGGGCGAACTGTCCCCGTCCACGCAGGTCAAGCTGCTGCGGGTGCTCCAGGAGCGCAAGTTCCAGCGGGTGGGCAGCGGAAACTGGCTGCAGACGGACACCCGGGTCGTCGCGGCAACGAACCGCGACCTGGAAGCCGAGATCGAACGGGGGAGCTTTCGGGAAGACCTCTACTACAGGCTGCGCGTGGTGACCCTTTCCCTTCCGCCGCTTCGGGAACGGAAAGAGGATCTCCCCCTGCTGATCGACCACTGCATCCGCCGATTCGCCAAGCGGGAGAAGAAGCCGATCGAGCGCATCGATCCGCAGGTCCTGGAACAGCTGTCGACCTACCACTGGCCCGGTAACGTCCGGCAGCTCGAAAACTGCATCGAGGGCATGATCGTCATGGGCACGGGAAAAACCCTGACCATGTCGGATGTCCCGGAGTTCATACGCCATACCCGGTCGGCCCCGGTGACGGTTTCGTTGAACGGCCTGAACGGCCTTCCCGAACAACCCGCCGATCTGTCCCCCGATTTCATCCGCTATCTCGCGATGAAGATCGCCGAACAACGCAACGTGCCCGTGCGGCGCGTCTCCGACGGCGCGTTGGCCCTGCTGGCGTCCGTGGACTGGTCCAGAGACGGCGGCGCGCTGCGCCGTTGTCTGGAAACCATGGTATTGCTCGCCGATGGCGCCGTCCTGGATGTGGAGGACATTCCGGCGGAGTTTCTGCCCCGCCGGTCCGGGGCGTCCGGGACCGGCGATAAGGGCGAGGACGGGGTGGATATCCGGGTCGGCATGTCGATGAAGGAGAGCGAGCGCAGGCTGATCGCCGCGACGCTGGCCGCCTGCGGGCAGAACAAGGCGCGGACCGCCCGGGTACTGAAGATCGGCCAGCGGACCCTCTTTCGGAAAATCAAGGCCTACCACCTGGAGTAGCGCTTGCAGGGGAATCGGCTTTTGCCACGGAGTCCCGGAGTGGAAGACCGAACGATTCTTGTTGTGGACGGGGAAACAGACAGCCGGCGTCACGCGGCACGCATCTTGCGGGACGCAGGGTATGCCGTGCGGGAAACCGGCGCCGCAGCCGAGGCGCTGAGCGAGATGCGGAAGGATCCGCCCGACGTCGCCCTCGTCGATCTCGCCCTGAGCCAGGCGGATCCTGATCGGTTGATACGCACCATGTCGGGCAAGTATCCCGACACCGACATCATCCTCACCACGCGGCAGCGTCAGCCGCCCCGGCAATATCGGCAGCTCGACATCAGCGACTATATCGAAAAACCCGTCGATGCCGGGGAACTGCTGACGAAGATGCGCATGCTCGACCTGCGACGGTCGTTTCACAGGCGGTTCCAGCTTGTGGGCAGCAACGAACGCTTCATCGCCGCCATGGAATCGGTGCTCCAGGTGGCGCCCACGGACATCCAGGTCCTGCTCACCGGTGAAAGCGGGACCGGCAAGGAAGGATTTTCCCGGGCTATCCACCATTACAGCGACCGGCGGGACGGCCCCTTCATTCCGATCAACTGCGCCGCCATCGCCGAGGGCGTACTGGAAAGCGAACTGTTCGGTCACGAAAAAGGTGCTTTTACAGACGCCAAGGGTCGGCGGAAGGGCTACTTCGAACAGGCGGACGGCGGTACGCTGCTCCTCGACGAGATCGGCGATATGCCCCGATCCACCCAGGTCAAACTGCTACGCGTCCTGGAGCAGCAGGAATTCATCCGAGTCGGCGGCTCGACGCCCGTAAAAACCGATGTCCGCCTCATCGCATCGACCAACCGGGACCTCGCCGGGGAGATCCGCGCCGGGACGTTCCGCCAGGATCTGTACTACCGGCTCAACGCCGTACATATCCACCTTCCGGCGCTGCGGGAACGCCGCGACGACATTCCCAGGCTGATCAATCATTTCATCCGCGAAGTCGGGAACAGGGGGCAGGCCGGCGGGGCGCTACCCGTCTTCACGGACGAAGCGCTGGCGAGCCTCGCCAACTACGAATGGCCGGGCAACATCCGCGAACTGCGAAATCTCGTCGAACGACTGCTGGTCACTTCCGGCAAATCCCGCATTGAAGCCGACGACCTGCCCGACACCATCTACACGCCGTCCGTTTCGAATCGGACCCTGCCCGTCCCGCAGCATCGGAATCCGGAGGACATGGACCGGGAGATGTTCTACAAGATCCTCTGGCAGATTCTAACCGCAATCCAGGAGCTTCCGGCCAAGATTTCCGCGGCCTTCGGGGCCTCCGGTGCCCCGGGCGGCAATCCCGACCAACTGCCGGAGCGCTTTCAGCTGCCTGCCGCTTCGGAAACTTCGGAGACGGGGCACAACCTGCAGCCACCTACCGTGGTGATATCGGGCGATGACGATCTGGACCGGTTGCGCACCATGGACGACTGGGAGCGGGAGGCCATACGGCGTACCCTCGAACGCAACGGCGGGCACCGTGGCAAAGCCGCACAGGAACTCGGCATCAGCGAGCGATCCATCTACCGCAAGATCAGGGACTACGGACTGGAGGAAGAGGTCTGATCGAATCTGCTGATTCACGCCGTGAAAGTGCTTGACAAATCGCTCCTGAAACACCGATTTTGTTTCGGTGCATTTTATCAATCCAACGGTGAAAGGAGCCGCGAAAGTGGGACAGCCAACAGCGATTACGGACGCTCAATTCGAGACTGAGGTCATTAAAAGCAGCACGCCTGTGCTGGTCGATTTCTGGGCCGAGTGGTGCGGGCCCTGCAAGGCCGTCGCCCCGACCCTGGAAGAACTTGCGGGGGACTATGACGGCCGCGTGAAGGTCGTCAAGGTAGACGTGGACGAAAACCGGGAAGCGGCCACCCGTTTCGGCATCCGGAGCATACCGAGCCTGTTGATCTTCAAAGACGGCGCCGAGGTGGATCGTATCATCGGCGCACTCCCCAAGCAGCAGCTCGCCGAGAAGCTTGACGGCCATTTGTAGCATGGCGGTCATCTGCCGGCTTGATCAGGGTTGGTCGGCCATGGCCGGGCGAGATTGGTCGGGCGAGGCCGAATGAACGCGAAACGATGAACGCGACAACGGGGTTTTCACGAAGCCGGGAAGGCTGACCGCTGCTCTCCCGGCTTTCGTGTATGATACAGGTTGGAATTAGGTTTGATGCAGGTTTGAGCATGTAGAAAGGCGTCGGGGACCGGGACATGCTGGGTGTCGTACACAGACTGAGAGCAGGACTGGCCAAGACGCGCGACGGGTTGGTGCGCAGGATCGACCAGGCCATCGGACGGTACAACCGGATCGACGAAGACCTGCTGGAGGAGATCGAGTCCATCCTGTTGCAGACCGACGTGGGCATGGAAACCACCATGCGCATTGTAGACGGGCTCCGGGACCGGGCCGTCGACCAGCGGACGCGGAACCCTGAAGCACTCATGAAGTTGCTCCGGGAGGAGCTGGAAGAACTCCTGGGGGATACGCCGGCGCAGGAGCCAGATCGCCGACCGCATGTGATCATGGTCGTGGGTGTCAACGGGACGGGCAAGACGACGACGGTCGGCAAGTTGGCCGCCCGCTATACCGGGGAAGGCAAGAAGGTCCTGCTGGCCGCGGCAGATACCTTCAGGGCGGCAGCCATAGACCAGCTGGAAATCTGGGCTCGCCGCGCGGATGCCGAAATCATCCGGCACCAGCATGGTTCCGACCCTTCCGCCGTGGTCTTCGACGCGATGCAGGCGGCCCAGGCGCGGAACGCGGACGTCGTCCTCATCGACACCGCGGGGCGGTTGCACACCCAGGGCAACCTGATGGAGGAACTCAAGAAGATCAAGCGCACCGTGGCCAGGCTATTGGACGGAGCCCCCCACGAAGTGCTGCTCCTCCTCGACGGCACGACGGGCCAGAACGCGCTTTCCCAAGCCCGCGCCTTCCGCGAAGCGCTGGGGGAGCTGACAGGCATTGCGCTGACAAAGCTGGACGGAACCGCCCGGGGCGGTATCGTGTTCGCCATCGGCGTCCAGCTGGGCCTCCCCGTCAAGTTCATCGGGGTAGGCGAACAAATCGAGGATCTGCAGGACTTCGACGCCGCTGCTTTCGTGCAGGCGCTCTTCGACTGACATCCGGGAGCATACCATGCCGCAACTCGCCATAAACGGTGCGCCGCCGGTGCGGACCGCACCTTTCCCCGTCTGGCCCACGAACCTGGAAGAAAGCGCGCGGGCCGCCAGCGAAACCGTGCGGTCGGGTCACTGGGGAAGCATCCGGGGCGAACAGGTACGCCGCTTCGAAACCCGTTTTGCCGCGTTCCAGCAGGCTGCGCACGGCATCGCCGTCAGCAACGGCACCACGGCGCTTTGCCTCGCGCTGCAGGCGGTCGGGATCGAACCCGGGGACGAGGTCATCGTACCGGCCTACACCTTCATCGCGTCGGCCAGTTCGATCGTGATGTCCAATGCCGTACCCGTATTTGTCGACATCGACCCCGATACCTACAATCTGGATCCCGATCGGGTAGAACAGGCGATCACGCCGCGGACAAGAGGCGTGGTCGCGGTGCACTTCGCGGGTCTGCCGGCGGACATGGGCCGTCTCGGAGACCTCGCCGCCCGGCACGACCTGGCCGTGATCGAAGACGCGGCGCAGGCGCACGGCGCGCGTTGGTGCGGCCGAGGCGTCGGCGGGATCGGCGCGATGGGGGCCTTCAGCTTCCAGTCCTCCAAGAATCTCAACGCCGGCGAGGGCGGCATCATACTGACCGACGACGACGATCTGGCGGCAACGGCGCGGTCCCTCGCCGACTGCGGCCACGTCGCACCCGGTCCCCGGTACGAACACCACCGCATGGCCGGCAACAACCGGATGACCGAAGTGCAGGGCGCGTTGCTCCTGGCGCAGATGAAACACTTGGAGGGCCAGGCGAGCAAGCGCCACGAAAACGGCGAATATCTGACCGAACGCCTCGACACGATAGCGGGCATCACGCCGGTATCCCGGCCCGAAAATGCCGACCGTCACGCCCGGCATCTCTACCTGTTCAAGTACAGCGAGGAGGCCTTCGGGGGGATTCCGAAAGGTCGGTTTATTGAGGCGCTGTGCGCCGAGGGGATTCCCGCAAGCCCCGGCTACTCCATACCCGTGTACAAACAGCCGGTTTTCCGGGAACGGAACTACGGAATATACCGGAACCCCGCGCTGTCCGCCATCGCATTCGACGCGCTTCATCTTCCGGTAACGGAAAGGGCCTGTCGTTCGGAGGCGGTCTGGTTCACCCAGCAGGTGTTGCTGGGCGGGCAGGAAGACATGGACGACATCGTCCAAGCCGTTGCGAAGATTGGCGAACACAGGGAGGAATTGCGGGAAGCCGGTTAACCGCGGCACGCGCTGCCCGCAGACGAGCATACGCACCGGCCGGCATGGCCGGTACGCCTACGCGGGCTCCGTCATCGCGGCAGACAAATGGGCCGGTTTTCCGCCGGACCGTCGGAATTCGATCATCTCGGCCATGATGCTGACCGCGATCTCCTCGGGCGTATCGGCCTGTATCTCAACGCCGATCGGTGCGTGTACCTGATCCAGCAGGTGCCGGGGCACGCCCTTTTCTTCCAGCTTCTTCCACATCAGGGCGATTTTTCTCCGGCTGCCTATCATGCCGATATACGCGGCATCGGTCCACACCGCCTGTTCGATGACCGGCTGGTCCCACTGGTGGCCCCGGGTCACGGCGACCAGATAGGACGAACCGTCGATGGGCAGCTTGCCCACGACCTCGTCAAAGGCGTCCACCACGACCTCGGCGGCCTCCGGAAACCGTTCATGGTTGGCGAAAGCCGGCCGGTCGTCCACGACGACGATTCGAAATCCCACGGTATGGGCGATCCGGGCAATGGCCCGGGCGACGTGCCCGCCGCCGAAGAGGAACAGCTGCGGCGCCGGCCAGATGGACTCCATGAAGATCCGGGTTTCCACGCCTTCGCGCTCGAGGGCGACCACGCGAAGCAGGTTTTCGGTGATTTCGGTATCCGAATACCGCCTGATCCGGTCGTCCAGAGCGGGGTCTCCCAGCGTCCCAACGGCCGCTCCGTCTTCCGTGATCAGCATCTTGCCGCCTTCCCGGCCGGGCTGTCCCGACACCAGCGTGGCCAGAAGCCCGATGCCCCGCCTGTCGTGAAGATGGCGTATCGCCTCAAAGACCGGCTGCGTGGGCCCCGCCGTGATCGGTTCCGTAAAGATCTCCACGTTGCCGCCGCAGTTCAGGCCTTCGTCGCCGGCATGCTTCTCGGTCAGAATGAAATGCTGCAGCCGGGGCGTCGTCCCCTTCATCACTTCGCGCGCTTCCGCCCAGACGTCGGCTTCCAAGCATCCTCCGCCCACCGTTCCCGTGAACGTACCATCGCGTTTGACGAGCATTTTCGCCTTCTTGCTCATGGGCAGCGATCCCTTGCTCGACACGATGGTGGCGAGCGCGGCGCCCTCCCCGCGCGACAGGACTTCCACGATTTCGTCGAATACCTGTTTCATCCGTCTTCCCCCGTTGCGTGATCACATAACGCTACGGGTCTCCGCCGGAGAATCCGCCGGAGAATCCGCCGGAAAAAGTTCTCCGTAGCAGGATCACCTGACACCACCGGTATCTCCCTGAATTCGGTCTCATCGTCTATCCACCGGTACATCTTGACTTCGCCCACGGTCTCGCCCCTGACGGAGAGGACGAGGTAGCCCGGTTCCGGATCCAGCCAGTCCGTCAGGGCCTCCATCCGATCCTTTTCCGAGAAGTAGGCCGGTGCATCCGGATGCGAATGATAGAATCCCATCACGCATGCTCCCGGCGGTTCGAACGTGCCGAAAAATAGCCGTTCCATGTCCTCCCGGCTGAACACGTAAGCGGTTCTGGCATCCCGGGGATACTGCGCCGGATCTTGCGCATGCAACGCGTTCTGCATGTTCGTACAGCGATGAACCCGCCAGGTAGCCGGATCATCCGTTCCGGTCAGGAACCCGCAACACTCCCAGGGATACTCCTCGACCGCATGGGCGGCCATGTCGTCGTAGACAGACCGGGGAAGTCGCAGCATCAGGATCGAACCGGACCGGGCACGGCAGCCGATTGATGCGCGATCTCGGCCTCTACGGCCGTCCGAATATGGTTGAAGGCCGCCGTTTCAACGGAACCCGCCGGATCGAGGAAGATCGGTTCGCCCGCGTCCCCTCCGGCGCAGACGGCCGGCGAAAGAGGAATCTCACCCAGGAAGGGCAGGCCCAGTTCGTCGCTTAACGAAACGCCGCCGCCCCGGCCGAATATGTAGGTCCGGTCACCCGTCCCGGCGTCGACATAGTAGCTCATGTTTTCGACGATGCCTAAAACGGGAACCCGCAATCGCTGAAACATGGTGATCGATTTGCGCACGTCCGACAGGGCGACCTGCTGAGGCGTCGTAACGATGACCGCCCCGGTCAGTTCGACGGATTGGGCTAGGGTCAGCGCCGCGTCCCCCGTGCCGGGCGGAAGATCGACCACCAGGTAGTCCAATGCGCCCCATGCCACATTGCCCAGAAACCCCTTCACCATCTTTCCAACCAGAGGGCCTCTATAGATCACCGCTTCCGACGGCGCCGCGACGAAACCGACGGACACAAGCCGGACACCATGGCGAATAACGGGTTGGATGCTGCCTGAAGGATCTTTCTCGAGGGAGCCGCCGACGCCCATCATCTGGGGGACGTTCGGGCCGTACACGTCCGCGTCCAGCAGGCCGGTCGCGTGGTCTGCGTCGGCCAGGGCCAGGGCCAGATTGACGCTGACCGTAGACTTGCCCACGCCACCCTTGCCGCTGGCTATGGCAATGACGTGCCGGACACCGGTCAGCAGCGTACGGGGGTTTTCAGATTCCGCAGCCAAAATGCTCAATCCGCGTTATCGGAATACCGGGTTCCGCCTACGCGTCGTTCGGGCTATACGTAGAATGACTCTCCGCAACCGCAGGTCCCCTTGGCATTGGGATTGCTTACCTTGAACCCTGCGCCCATCAGTCCTTCCACATAATCCAGTTCCGCACCCATCAGGTAGATGGCGCTCTTGTTGTCGACGAAAACCTTGATGCCGTTCTGCTCGATAATCTGGTCGTTCTCGGTCGAGTCCTTATCGAAAGCAAGACGGTACTGAAAACCGGAACATCCACCTCCGGAGATCATGACGCGCAGGCCAAGATCAGGATTTTCCTGGTCCTCTATCATGGTTTTGATCTTGTCGGCGGCTATGTCCGTCACGGTGACCATGATGTCCAACCTCCCCCTTGCGAGTGGCGTAAGTAGGCCGATAGTGTCCAAATGTATCTGTTTTATATACTTTGCACGACCACACGTACCAATCTTGTCCGTTGCCTATATAACCGCAACCCGCCGCGATGTCAACCTCTTTATCGACGTTCCGCGGCCTGTTCTTCTCCGTTTCGCGACCGGGCGGAAACCGCGTGTCGGGTGCTTGGACGGCGAGGATGGCGGCGCTACCTCAGCAGGAGCATTTTTCCGCCCGCCGTGAGCACGCCCGCGTTCATGCGGTACAGGTACAGGCCTGTGGGCACGACGCGGCCATCCTCGTCTCGACCGTCCCAAGTCCGCGTATATCTGCCCCTTCCATGGGCTTCATCGACCAGCACCCGCAGTTTCCGGCCGAGCAGATCGTATATCGTCAACGTAACGTGCACCGGCTCGGACAGTTCATAGCGTATACGCGTCCGGCCGGAAAAAGGATTCGGCGCATTTGGATATAGGACCGCCGCCGGACCGTCGGACGGGTCGGACGCGTAATCGACGCGGATCGTGACTGGTTCCGCCGTCAATACCCGTTCCGGCGGACCCACGGGCTGCAACCGGTATTCGTAGGACGTTCCCGGCTGAACGGCCGTATCCGTGAAATCATAGGCATTCGAACCGGGAGGATGCTCCCCGGACCGGCTTACCGGCGTGGAGGCAAGCCTTTCAAAAATACCGTCGGGCCGGATTCTGCGGTCGATTCGGTAGGACAGCAGGTTGATCTCCAGCCCCGCCGTCCAGACGAGGAACACGCCGCTCGGACCGCTCTCGCCGGTGAATGATCGAACGACGCCCCGCGCTTCGGTCATCGCGGCATGCTCCGCCCGGACGATGCCGTACCCGTTCAGCGTATCCGGCGCGGCCGCCTGACCGGCGGTCTGCCGGAGCGCCCGCTGCACCTGTTGCGGGGTCCAGTGCGGAAAGGCTTCCAGCAGCAGCGCGGCGACCCCGGCCACCAGGGGCGCCGAAAAGGAAGTTCCATCGCCGCGGGTATAGCCTGTGACAGACGACGGGTCCACAGTGTATACGCGCTGCCCCATGGCCATCACATCCGGCTTGATGCGGCCGTCGTAGGTGGGACCCAGGGAGGAGAAGGCGGCACGGCGGCCCGATGCGTCCACGGCGCCGACGGATATCACCTTTTCCGCGTCGGCGGGGGCCGTCATTTTTTCAAAAGGCGAACTGCCCAGGTTTCCCATGGCGTTCACCACCACGATGCCGCGGTCCGCCGCCATGGCAGCCGCCCGGGTGATCAGGGCGGTTTCGCCGTCCATATCTTCAAAGGTATACCAGTCGACGTAGCCGAGCGAACTGCTGATCACGTCCACCCCGAGGCTGTCCGCCCACTCCAGGGCGGCCACCCACCAGTCTTCCTCTATTTCGGCTTCGAAGGCCACCGCCTCGGTACTCGCGAGGAGGTAGTCCGCACCGTAGGCCGGCCCGACAAGCTGTCCTGGCGCGAATCCGCCGATGGCAGAGAGCACCTGCGTGCCATGCGTGTCGAAGGCGAATCCGGCATGCCCCATATGGTCTTCGATAAAGTCGCGGCGCGCCGCCACCCGGGTTCTCAGACTGTCGAATGCCACATGATCCAGATTGAAACCGGTATCGAACAAGGCAACCAGCACGCCCCGGCCCGAGAGTCCGAGATCGTGCAGCGCCGGCACCTGCAACTGGTTGACCTGCACGAAAGACGGTCCGTAGTCCAGCTGGTTGGCGCCGAGCCGCCGGGGCCTGCTTCCCGCTTCCGACGGCCCACGTCCCTCCGCTGGGACCGGGCGCGGACGTCGCAGGCGGTTCACCGCTTCGATTTTCAGCACAAAAGGCAGTTCGGCGAGACGACGTATCCCCTCCGGATCAACCGACACGCTCACCGCATTGTGCCAGCGGGACAAGTGGCGGATCTCCCCGCCCAGTGCGCTGATACGTTCGACATAGGGCCTGTGGACGGGCATATCCGCCCATCCAGCCTTGCCGCCGCCGCGCATTGCCAGCCGGCGTCGCGCACGGGGGGTCAGGTGATCGTTCACGCCACGCGGCGCCGCGGCATATCCGGCACGGCTCGAAGGCCCCTTGTCCGCGAGGTATACCCAGATCTTTTGGCGCGTGCCAGGGAGACGGGACGACAGCGCCTCCTGGAGACGGCCGTTTATTTTCGGCGCGGCCTGGACGACATCGGATTCATCGCGCAGCCGGTCGAGCGGAGCGGCTTCGACCGGGACGAATACAAAGAAGAAGCACAGCAGGCCCAGGTGTCGCATCATGGCCGATGCGCCAGTTCGGACTTGGCGGGTCGGCCCGAGCGGGCGGAGCTGGCGGCGCGGCGTCTGGTCCGGTACGCCGTGAAGCCCAGGATAGACAGAAAGACCAAAGTGCCCGCGGCCACCGATGCGTTGACACCCAGGAAAGCGGCCATTTGCCGGCCGAGATAGAATCCCAGCACACCGGAGATCTCGAATCGAAGATACGCCGGGAACATGGGAATCACGCTCGCGGTGGCTATGCCGGTCGTCGTGAGCGCCAGAAGCCAAACGCACTGCGTGAGCAAGTCCGCAAAGCGCCCTCCCCGAATCCAGTACCGGGCAAGCAATGCGATGAGGATGGGGGCGGCGTATCCCCCGTATCCCAGGGCGAGCGTCAACCCGTAGGAAACCAGGGCACCGGGCGCCCCTCCCCAATTGACGACCTGATCCGGCCCGAGATTGGAATTCGGATAGTCGTCTTGCGAGTGGGTCGCCAGGCTGATCAGGACGAATGCCGCGACGGGCGCCAGCAGAAACCCGACCACGCGGATTCGGCGTTCTATGGCTCGTCGGAACGGGGGGACGCTCAATCCATACGCTCCCGTCGGGGGCTAGCGGAGCCCGTTGGCATAATCAACCGCGTTCCGGAAGATATGCAGACCGTCGGGTTCCCTGCGACCTTCCCGGGTCCACCGGGGATGGTGGGTCGGATGGGTATATCGTTCCGGATGCGGCATGAGTCCGAAGACCCGACCGGTCGGATCGCAAATCCCGGCGATGGCATCCACCGAACCGTTCGGACTCCAGGGATATACGACCTCGTCGCCGGCCACCCAGGACGGATTGGCATACCGCAGGGCGACGTGACCGCCGGCGGCGAGCGCTTCCCGCACCTCCGGCGAAGCGACCATGACCTTGCCTTCTCCATTGGCAACCGGTATGTATATGGTGTCCGGCATGTTTCGGGTGAAGACACAGGGACTCTCGGGATTCCTGCGGAGGTAGACCCAGCGGCATTCGAATTTCCCGGAGTCGTTGTAAAAAACCGTCGCCTCCTGTTGTCGTCCTTTCGGCTTCGTCCGAGGCAGGAGTCCCATCTTGACGAGCACCTGGAAACCATTGCATATGCCTAGGATGAGTTTGCCATCGCCCAAGAAGGCTTCCAGGTCGTCCATCAGCTTGTACTGCAGCTCATTGGCGAGCACCTTGCCGCCCGAGATGTCGTCGCCGTAGGAAAAACCGCCCGACAGGACCAGTATGTCGTACTCGGCCAGACTGCGTCGTCCGCGGATGAGCGCATTGATGTGAACGGGATCCACCCGTGCCGCGCCGGCAAGCCGGAAGGCGTGGGCGGTTTCTTCATCGCAGTTGATCCCCGCGGCACGCAGAATCAGGACCGAGGCACTCGACATGGATTACGCCCGCTTTCGGTGGATGTAAAAGTCAGATCTCCCGGGTTGCCCCGGTGCGTCACCATCGAAGGGGACGCTGCCACGCTTCCTTCAGGACACCAAGGTCCGCCGAAATGATTTCATCGCCGCCGAGACCGCGCACGACCAGGCGTTCGGCCTCCGTAACGACACCCATGCGGCCGAGCGGACTGCCCGCCATGCTCGATTCGAAATCGGCTTCGCGCCCTCGCGGCACCTCCACCACGAACCGGCTGTTCGATTCGGAAAAAAGGACGTCGTCGTCCCGATCCGACCCGGCGTCCCGCGGAACGGCATCGAGATCGAGCACCATGCCGTATCCCCCCGCGAAGGCCATTTCCGCCGCGGCCACGGCGAGGCCTCCCTCGGAGCAGTCGTGGCAGGAAGCCACGAGTCCGTTCGTCATGGCCTGGTTAAGTCGATCCATGCTGCCGAGCCCGGCGGCCGCATCGACGGTCGGCACGTTGCGCCCGATGAATCCAAGCATGCGGTAATACCGGGAACCGCCCAGCTCGTCCCGCGTGCATCCCGCAACGTAAATCGCGTTTCCAGGCGCCTTGACATCCATGCTCACCGACCGGTTTACGTCGTCCATCACGCAAATCGCCGAGATAAGCAGCGTAGGCGGGATCGCGATGGTCCGGTTGCCGTCGGAATACTCGTTGTAGAAACTGTCTTTACCCGAAATGAACGGCGTGCCATACGCCACCGCGAAATCGAAGCAGGCCCGCGCCGCGCGCACCAGCGCGGCGAGCCGGTCCGGCTTGTTCGGATTGCCCCAGCAGAAATTGTCCAGCAACGCGGTCCGATCAACGCGCCCGCCCACGCAGGTAATCTGACGGAGGGCTTCGTCTATGGCGGAAGCCGCCATCCAGTACGGGTCGATATCGGCATAGGATGGATTGATGCCGTTAGAGACGATGACACCCCGGTCCGACGCCAGCACCGGACGCACGATGGCGGCGTCGCCGGGTCCGTCGTTGCGGACCCCCTGGAGCGGCTTCAGCACGCTGCCGCCCTGCACCTCGTGATCGTATTGCCGGATGACCCATTCCTTGCTTGCCACGTTCCAGGAGGACAGCAGCCGTATCAAGCTTTCCGCGGGAGCCGGACGGTCCGTTTCGGGGGGTTCGGGATGCTGCGGCGGTTCCCACCGGGCCTTCCGAACGATGCGTGGCACCCCCCTGTGCAGGAAGTCCATGTCCAGATCGGCAACGGTAACGCGCTGCGCAGACTGATTCGGCTTGTGGGTAACGCGCAGGCGACGGTCCGCGGTGAATTCCCCGATCGCGGACACCTCGACATCCTCGCTCGCACAAAGACTCCGCAGCGCCTCCATGCGATCCGGCGGGACCGCCAGAATCATGCGTTCCTGAGATTCGGAGAGGAAGATTTCCCAAGGTTTCAACCCGCCGTACTTCAAGGGCGCCTGTTCAAGGTGCACTTCCGCCCCGGTTTCCTGTCCCATCTCGCCGATGGCCGACGAAAACCCGCCGGCGCCGCAGTCGGTGATGTTGCGGTAGAGCATCCGGTCCCGGGCTTGCATCAGCACGTCCAGGATCTTCTTTTCCTCAATGGGATTGCCGATTTGCACCGCCTGGGTCGCGGTGGATTCCGAGGACTCCGTCAACTCGATGGACGAGAACGTGGCTCCGTGGATGCCGTCCCTGCCCGTCCGGCCGCCTATCGTGACGATGAGGTCCCCCGGTTCGGCCGATTTTTCGCAGCGGTCCACGGGAATCACGGCCCCCGTACCGCAGTATACCAGCGGATTGCCCAGGTATCGCTCGTCGAACAGGATGGCCCCGTTGACGGTCGGTATGCCCATGCGGTTGCCGTAGTCCCGGACGCCGGCGACAACCCCCTTGAAGATGCGCTTCGGATGCAGGACGCCTTCGGGCAATGCGTCGTAGGAGAAATCGGGCGGGGCGAAGCAGAAGACGTCCGTATTGAAGATCGGCTTCCCGCCCAGGCCGGTGCCGAGCGGATCGCGAACGACCCCGCCGATACCCGTATTGGCTCCGCCGTAAGGGTCCAGCGCGGAAGGATGATTATGCGTCTCTACCTTGAAGACGAGGTGGAAATCGTCATCGAATTCGATGATGCCCGCGTTGTCGGTGAACACGGAGACGCAATAGTCGCGTTCGCCCTTGTCGCGGCGGATTTCCTCGGTGGCCTTCCTGATGGTATGGGCGAAGAGATTGTCGATACGCTCCGTCGTGCCGTCCGCGACGTAGTCGATCACGCCGTTGAAGACCTTGTGCTTGCAGTGCTCGGACCAGGTTTGCGCGATCGTCTCTATTTCGACATCGGTAGGATCTCGGCCGATTGCGGTGAAATGGCGGCGTATCGACCGCATTTCCTCCAGGTTGAGGGCCAGCATGCCGTCCCGGCTCAATCGCGTCATTTCCTCATCGGACGCCTTCAGCAACGGGAAGGTCTCTACCGTATGGTCCGCCGCGCAGGTCATTTGCCTCCTTGGTAGCATACACAGGTTTCGATCACGTCGTTGGCCAGCAGTCGCCGGCATATGGTATCCGTCTGCGACCGGGAAATCTGCCCCGCAAGGATGTACCCGCGTCCCGTGTCCACTGATTCAATCCCCGTGACGCCCAGGTCGCGGCTCGCTTTCAGCGTGGTTTCGCCCACGGCGTCGGTTACGCCGCGTCTGAACCAGACTTCCACGCCCCACTGGCCGGATGCGACCGGCAGGCCCGCGTCGTCGATTTTCAGATGTTCCTGCATGACCGCATCTACGAGCAGGTCGGCGATGATCCGGTCGAGTTCGGCCGGCGATAATTCGCCATGGAGCGCATAAAGCCGGACGGACCGCACCCGTTCAATCCCGTTGATTCCCAAGTCCAGCATATCGCCGCGCAACCCGTCTCCCACGGCATCCCGCACGTTCTTCCGATTCGCTACGGCAATACGCCAGGTTTTCGGTTCCGCGGCCATCCGTCCGTTCCTTGGCGGTCAGCATCTCCGGCATGGAGGTAGGCATCCGATTTCGAGTTTGTCAATGTATCCAGCGGCTTCTTTCCTGTCAATCCTAAAGGGAAAACACTTGACTTGGCGGCTTTTTCGTTTTATTTTGGTCGCACTGGGACTGTCACCCAATATGCCCGTTTGCGAGCCGGGTCCTGTCGTAGTCCGGTTTCATTGCGTGGGCAACCCTTCTGCAGTCCCCGTTGTCTGAGTTACAAAGCAGTGCAGTTGTTGCATGCGCATCGCCGGTTCGCCCTTTCCGGCTCCTCGGCGATGGGGTCTTCCCTGCTCGCGTGTGGTTTGAACAAGTTCCCGTATGGCACGCATCGTTGGCGGCATGCCGCCAACGTCAAAATGGATCACGCTGCAACGGGTACCGGACCGGGATAGGCCATGAAAGAGCCCTAGCGGAACGGATGCGCCGCGCGTGGCGCGGAGGGAGGTGGAGCAAGATCGGCACATCATATCAGGAGTCCTATGGTAACGGGGCGAGATACGAACAGGCGCTTTATCGCTACCTGGCCGAAATGTCGAAATATCCGTTGATCACGGCCGAGGAGGAGGTCAGGCTGGCCCGCCTGATCAAACAGGGCGATCAGAATGCGCTCGACAAGCTGGTGAAAGCCAACCTGCGATTCGTCGTCAGCGTAGCCCGGCAGTACCAGAACTACGGCTTGCCCCTGCTGGACATGATCAACGAAGGCAATATGGGCTTGATGCGGGCGGCCAAGAAGTTCGACGAGACCAGGGGGTACAAGTTCATCTCCTATGCCGTCTGGTGGATACGCCAGGCTATCATTCAATCCATAGCCAACCAGTCGAGGACGGTTCGCGTCCCGGTCAATCGTTCCGAAGAACTTCGCCGCATCAAGCAGACCTCCAAGCATCTGCAACACGAACTCGGCCGCAAACCCGAGATCGATGAAATCGCCGAGGAGATGGATATCTCGGTCGAAGAAATCAACGAAGCCCTCAGTTCATTCAGCCATTGCCTCTCCCTCGATGTTCCCTTCAATCACGACGATGACCGCAGCCTGCTCGACCTCCTGCCCGACGAAATGCAAACTGCGCCGGACGAGAGCACCATGCAACAGTTCCTGAAGTCCGACATCGGAAAGGTACTGCAAACGCTGCCGGCCCGGGAGGCGGAAGTGATTCGGCTGTATTTCGGCGTAGGTTCGGAAAGGGCGCACACGCTGGAGGAAATCGGCATTCAGTTCGGCCTGACGCGGGAGCGGATACGTCAGATCAAGGAGCGCGCGCTGCAACGTTTGCGGCACGCGACCCGCAGCGGGAAGCTCAGTCCCTATCTGCGGGACGACGACTGAGCGGGCCCCCTTCGAAAACAGCAGGCAACCCCGGCGCGAGCACGCTTTCCCGCCGGGGTTTTTTCTTGAGAAACGGAACGGAAACCGACCTTATCGATTCAAAGAAAAGAGTTGTTCCAGGCTGGCTGCTGCCTTAAGTTTCATCGTTGACCTGGCGGCCGGGCACGGCTGCCTCCACTGCACGAAACGAAGCATGAAACACGAAGGATGAACACCATGTTCACCCGGTTCAAGAACCTGATCGCCAGTTCTTTCGGGACCAAGCACGACAGGGATGTCAAGCGAATGGAGCCGGTCGTCGAGGCCGTCAATGAATGGGCCGACGAGTACCAGGCGCTCACCGAAGACCAGTTCCCCGAAAAAACGCGGGAGTTCCGGTCCAGATGGGAGGATGGCGAGGCATTGGACGAAATCCTGCCCGAAGCCTATGGCCTGGTCAAGGAAGCCTGCAGACGCATGATCGGCAGGTCGTGGACCGTCCCCGGTCAGGGCGAGATGGTGTGGGACATGACGCCCTACGACGTGCAGATCATCGGTGGAATCGTACTCCACGAAGGCAAAATCGCCGAGATGGCGACGGGAGAGGGCAAGACGCTCGTAGCCCTCTTCCCCATGTATCTCAACGGATTGACCGGACGCGGCGCCCACCTGGTGACCCACAACGAATTCCTCGCCAAGCGCGACCGGGCCTGGATGGGACCGGTGTTCGAATTCCTCGGACTGACAGTCGCATGTCTCGAGAACAATGATCCCGACGTGGAGCGCAAGAAAGCGGGCTACCAGGCCGACGTGACGTACGGGACCACCAACGAGTTCGGTTTCGACTACCTGAGGGACAATATGAAGTGGCGCCTGGAGGATCGCGTGCAGCAAGGGCACCATTACGCGATCGTGGACGAGGTCGATTCCATTCTGATTGACGAAGCGCGCACGCCCCTCATCATCGCGGGACAGGTAAGCGAATCCAACAGCGGGAAGTACGCCGAATCGTTGCCGGACGTACAGAAGCTCGTACGCGCCCAGACCCGCTTCGTGGCGAAGATCATCGCGGAGGCGGAAGGCCTGCTGGACAAGGAGGAAGCGGACGACTACGAAGCCGGGACCAGACTGTTGCAGGCGCAGCGGGGCATGCCCAAGAACAAGAAATTCCTGAAACTGCAGCAGGAACCCGGCATCAAGAAACTCATCCAGCAGGTGGAGGGGGATTTCATCCGGGAGAAGCGCATGTCGCAGCTCGACGACGATCTCTTCTTCACGGTTGACGAAAAAACCCGCCATACCGAGGTCAACGAAAAAGGCCGGGAACTCCTTTCGCCCGGCGAACAGGAGCTCTTTGTCATCCCGGATCTCGGTGAAGGCATGGTGGAGATCGACTCCAACACGCAACTCACGGAGCAGCAGAAGAACGAGCAGAAAGCCAAACTGGAGAAACTCTACGCCGAACGCAGCGAACGCATCCACAACATGCACCAGTTGCTCCAGGCCTACGCGATCTACGAAAAGGACATCGATTACGTCATCGAGGACGGGAAGGTGGTCCTGGTGGATACCTTCACGGGGCGGCTGATGTACGGACGGCGTCTGGCGGAGGGGCTGCACCAGGCCATCGAGGCCAAGGAAGGCGTCAAGATCGAGCAGGAGACGCGCACCGTGGCCTCCATCACCATCCAGAACTACTTCCGCATGTATGGGAAACTGGCGGGCATGACCGGCACCGCCGTTACCGAGGCGAGCGAGTTCTTTTCGATCTACAAGATGGACGTGGTGGAAATACCCACCAACCAGCCCGTCCGACGCATGGATTACGACGACGTGGTCTTCCGCACACGGCGGGAGAAGTACAATTCGGTCCTGGACGAAGTCGAGGCGATCAACACGCGCCGGCGGCCCATCCTGATCGGGACCACCTCCGTCGACGCCTCCGAAACCCTGAGCCGCATGTTGAAACGGCGGGGTATCAAGCACAACGTGCTGAACGCCAAGTTCCACCAGCAGGAGGCGGAGATCATCGCGAAGGCCGGCCAGCCGGGTTCCGTGACCATCGCCACGAACATGGCGGGACGCGGCACCGACATCAAACTCGGTCCGGGCGTGGTGAAATGCGATCGCTGTCACCTGGAGAACGGCGAACCGCTCAGTACGCCCACGGCGGACGGCCTGACCGTGCGGGACTGCATGGCGGACATGCCCTGCGGACTGCATATCGTCGGAACGGAACGTCACGAAGCCCGACGCATCGATCGCCAGCTGCGTGGCCGTTCAGGACGCCAGGGCGACCCGGGTTCCTCGCGTTTCTATCTTTCGCTCGAGGACGACCTGATGCGCCTCTTCGGTTCCGAACGCATCGCTTCCGTCATGGACCGTCTGAAGATACCGGAAGGGGAAGTGATCGAACATTCCATGGTGACCCGGTCCATCGAGCGCGCGCAGAAGCGGGTGGAAGCCCAGCATTTCGACATGCGAAAGCACGTGCTCGAATACGACAATGTCATGAACCAGCAGCGCGAGGCCGTGTACGATCGCCGCCTGAACGCGCTGGAGCGAAAGGACCTCAGAAGCGACGTCGTCGAGATGATCCGGGGGGTCGCTGAACGAAAAGTCGCCGAATACACGGATCCCAAGAGTTATCCCGAGGATTGGGAACTGGACGCTCTGAGCGCCGATCTGGCCCGCAACTTCCACGTCGTCGTGGCCGTAACCGAAGATGAAATGGCCGATCTGAACGTGGAATCGCTGGTGGAACTGGTCCACGAGAAGATGCTGGAATCCTACGAGCGGAAGGAAGCCGCCCTGGCGCCCTCTCCCGAACTGATGCGCGACCTGGAGCGCTTCGCCACCCTGCACGTCATCGACAACGCCTGGCAGGAACACCTGTACGAAATCGATCGCATGCGGGAGGGCATCGGACTGCGGGCCTACGGGCAGCTGGATCCGCTGATCCAGTACAAGAAAGAAGCCTACGCCATGTTCGAGGAGTTGTGGGACCGGCTGGACGAGGAGATCGTCAAAACCGTCTTCAACGCCGAACTGGCCGAAACGCGGATGCCGCGCCAGGAAACCCCGACCAACATGCGGGCAATCCACCAGGAAGCCCCGGCCATGGCCGGCATGGCCGCGGAGGAGACCGAAGCGGACACCGGCGCCAGACGGACGGGAAGAAGGGGCACAAAAGCGGATGGAAATGCGTCGCGGCCCCGGCCTGTGAAGGTAGACCGGAAAATCGGACGCAATGAACCTTGTCCCTGCGGAAGCGGAAAGAAATACAAAAAGTGTCACGGAGCGGGCGTCGCCTGACCACTGGGCCGTATCCGCTTCGCGTTAAGGTATTCGCTTCTACCTGGACTTCGTAAGCTTCTATTCTTCGTCGGCGCCTATCTGGCCCAGATCCAGATCCAGCTCGTCGCGGCGCTGGTTCTTGGTGATCCTTCCGTCCTGCACCCACAGAATCCGGTCCGAAACGTCCAGCATCTTCAAGTCGTGGGTTGCCGAGATGATCGTTACCTGTTTTTCCTTGTTCAGCTCCCGCAGCAGTTCGATGATCTCCCGTCCGGTTTTCCGGTCCAGGTTGCCCGTCGGTTCGTCCGCGAGGACTATAGCCGGATCGTTGGCCAACGCGCGGGCGACGGCCACGCGCTGCTGCTGCCCGCCGGACAGTTCCAGCGGCTTGTGCTGCACGCGCTCTCCAAGCCCCACCAGCGAAAGCAGGTCGACACCCTTGTCGATGGCTTCGTCCGTCGCCAGACCGGCGAAAATCATGGGCAGCGTGACGTTTTCCAAGGCGGTCATGACCGGAATCAGATTGAACGTCTGGAAGATGTAGCCGATTTTGCGACACCGCAACCAGGCCAGTTCATAGGCGTCCAGCTGGGCGACGTCGACCTCGTCGATGTAGACCTTGCCCTCCGTGGGCTTGTCCAGCGCTCCGATCATGTTGAACAGGGTGGACTTGCCCGATCCCGACGGGCCCATGATGGAAATGTATTCTCCGCGCTGGATCTCCATGTCAATGCCCTTGAGGGCCTCCAGCGAGAGCTTGCCCATCTGGTAGACCCTCTTGACCCCGCGCGTGCGGACGATATTCTGCATTTCGGTGTCCGGCGCATCCATTACCGCGGTCTGCTCTTCTGTCATTTCCCGCCCCTTTCAGGTAGCTGTTCGAATCCGTTCAACCGGCACGCGTTCCGGATTTCGTCCGAGATCATCCGAGATCAGACTTCCGTGCGCATGGCGTCCGCCGGAGGCATCTGGGAAGCCCGGTACGCCGGATACAACGCACCGATGATGGCAAGACCCAGTCCCGCCCCGAGCGAATAGAGACCGCTTCGGGCTACATCCAGCACGGGAAAAAGAACCAGGGGGTCCCATCCATAGGAGGTCATCATGGAGATCAGCATGAACAGGCAGCCCAGCACGACCCCGCCCGCCGAGCCGACCAGTCCCTGGAAGGTGGACTCCAGCACGAAGATCTGGATGATGAACTTGTCCAGCGCGCCCAGGCATTTCATCGTTCCGATTTCCCGGTACCTTTCAGTCACCGACATCAGCATGGCGTTGGTGATCCCGACGACACACACCAGCAGCGAGAGGGAAACCAGCCATATCTGCTGCGTCGCCGAATCGGCGTCCGCCCCCTGCTGTTCAAGCAGCGCCCGGACTTGCGGGGAGCCGCCTTCCACGAGCGCTTCGTTAATGGCGGCGCCGGTAAGAATGGACATGAGAAACGCGATGCCGAAGAAGATACCGCCAATGGTGATCAACGACCGCCAGAACCGGATCCTCAGACTGCGGAAGCTTATCTCAATCGCCTTGGACAGGGGCAGTGATATCTGCTTCTCCGTCGTGCCGGCCGCCAAGACCGATTCGGTCGTCATGCGCTCTTTTCTCCTTTTCTGTTTGCCACGGCCAGTCCGATCAGTCCCTTCTCCGTGAGCTGCTTCAGATACGTCAGCGTGGATACTTCCGCTTCCTTGCGCTCCAGTTTGTATTCGTTCCGGATCGTCGAGATCACATGGTCCACGGTGTTCTTTCCGTCACACAATGCCCATAGGAAGGAGCCTATCCGGTCCAGCACCACGGTTCGCCTGCTTGGCACGTAGAACAGCCTGGACAGGGTGTTGATCCACCACGTCTTTCTTCTCGGGATGCCCAGCACGATCTCCCCTTCGGCGTTTTCTTCGCAGGTCAGTTTTTCATTGCGCACCGGCTTCGCGCGCAACAACTCCCTGCGAGGCAGCGGGGGCGGTTTCTTTCGAAAGAACGACATCATGATGACAACCCGCGGGAAAAGACCGGCCAGGGACGCGAACGGGCGCTTCCCGAACGATCAATGGCAAACCACGGTACTGGCTATTTCATCCAGGAAATCGGACCGGTGCGTTTCGCCCATGTATCGCATCACGTAGAGCCTGTTGCCGTCGATACAATGCCAGCCGCGACAAGTCAAAGGCTTCTTGCGGGGTCGCCGCCACGGCAACCACGCCATCCGGCTGTGCACCGTCGCGGGATCCACGCCCTCGCCCGTCCCGCGAATGCCCGGATGTTCGTAGAAGGAACAGGGACCATCGGACCAGCTGTCCATTTCGGTTCCGTACGTATCCTGGAACCAGTCCTGGAATGTCCGACGCCCAAGATGCATTTCAGCCAGACTCATCCGCACCAGTTCCAATCTGGCGTCGCCGTACTCAAATGTCAACTCGATCCGTCCCGTCAGAAAGGAGTGCTCCTTGAGGGCGCAGTCGGCCGGGAGTTCGACTTTCAACCCGTAAACCGCCCAGATTGCGGTGTCGCCTCGCGCATGGTCGTCCAGGGTGTTCAGCAACCGCGTGGCCTGGCCCATGATGGATTCGCCCCCGCGTCCGAGCACTTGCGCGAAGATCGTGCGTCCACAGGTTTCGCACATCCACAGACAGCCGTAGGCCTGCAGCGGGTCCCGCCCTTCCGTCCGCCAGTGGAACCCCTCCACCGTTCTGGCCTCCAGCACGGAATCGTTCCGGATAAGCTCCAGATTGCGGCGGACCTTCACGGCAGGTCCCTTCTTCCCGCCCTTTCCGGCGATATTCTTGAGATATCTCGCGACCACCTGGTCGACGGGTTCCCGGCCCCGTGTGCGCTCCCACCGCAACTCGAAACGGGGCATTTCCGTATCGTCGAGCCGGAGATAACCGGAGGAGTAGTCACCCGTTACCGAACCGATGCTCCAATCCTCCGGCCGCTCAAACGACAGGTGATGCCAACCGGTGACAGCCCATTTCGAAGCCCCACGATTCATGTTAACGTACTTTCCTGCCGCGTCTCCCCGCGATTTGCCGTTCCGGAATCGCCTGGAGCCTCGATGCCGCCCGGCGTACCCGACCGGACTTGGACCAACCGCGCAAACCCCAGGACGTAATGCATACCCGATCCGACGACGCAGCAGAGCGCGGCCCAGAGCGCCCACGTTCCGTACGGCTGCAGATCAACGACGTAGAGGAACAGGGCAACGCCCATGATCAGCGTGGTCAGTTTTCCGACCCGGTCGGAAGGCAGGACCACGCTGCCGGGTTTATAATAAAGATACACGCCCGCCGCCAATATGCAAAGGTCGCGGGCGATGATCAGCGCCGCCGCCCACAGGGGGAAATCCCGAAACAGCACCAGGAACACTGCCAGACTGCCTACCAGGATCTTGTCGGCCAGCGGATCGAGCACGAGCCCCCACTTGCTTTCCCAGCGAAAACGGCGCGCCAGGTAGCCGTCGGCCGCATCCGTCAGAAAGGTCCAGCCGACGAGCACGTAGAGGGCCAACTGCGCCTCTTGGGCAAAACCCCAGTAGATGAACGGCACCGCCGCTATCCGGGAAAGCGACAACATGTTGGGTACGGACCAGCGCCAACGCATGCAACCTTCCCGTCTGGCAGACGAACTCATGCCGCCGTTCTTCACGCCATCACCTGGCCGCTGTACGCCGAAGCATCTCGCGGGCATGCGAGAGCGCTATGGCGTCTACCGTCTCCCCGGCCAGCATGCGCGCGATCTCGCGGACTCTGCCGTCCTCGTCCAGATGATCGACCAGCGTGGCCGAGCTCCCGGGGGCCGATCGCTTGTGCACGGTAAAATGCGTACGGCCCCAGCAGGCCACCTGGTGAAGATGGGTGATGCACAGCACCTGGTGGTTTCCGGACAACAGCTTGAGACGGTGCCCGACCGACTCGGCGATGCGCCCCCCGATGCCCATGTCCAGTTCGTCGAAGACCAGCGTCGGCATACGGTCCGACTCGGCCAGGATCACTTTCAGCGCCAGCATGATCCGGGATATCTCCCCGCCGGAGGCGATACTCACCAGTGGTTTGAGCGCCTCGCCGGCATTGGGCGATATGAGGAATTCGATCCGGTCCATACCGTGGCTGTCCACGTGAAACCGGCGCCCGTCCATCCGCACGGGACCGTCTTCAGACTCTCGCCAGTCGATCCCGACCTTGAATCTCGTCTTTCCCATGCCCAGTTCCGCCAATTCCGCCACGATCCTGCTTTCCAGTCTCAGCGCCATCTGCTTTCTCCGGTCCGACAGGGCCTTCGCCGTCCCGGTCAGTTCCTGACGGGCCGTTTCCACCTCCGTGCGCAAGCGATCCCGCCGTTCGTCTACCGTCTCCATCCGGTCCAGTTCCCCGGCGATCCGTTCGCGGCAGGCTACGATCTCCGGAATCGTAGCGCCGTACTTGCGTTTGAGGCGCCCAATCAGATCCAGGCGGTCCAGCACCTCTTCCAGCCGGACCGGGTCGTATTCGACGCGATCGCGGTAGCGCAATAGGAAATCCGTGCAGTCGTCGAGCTGGTAGCGCGCATTACGGATGCCCCCGAGCGCTTCGCCAAACGCCGGGTCGATGCGTTCCGCCTCCTCAAGCGCGCGGATGACCCGCACCAGCCTGTCGACTACCGCGCCTTCCCCTTCGGAGAGCGTGTCGAAAGCGTCCGATGCGACCCGAACCAGCTGTTCGGCGTTTTCAAGGACGGACCGTTCCCGTTCCAGCGCTTCGTCTTCCCCGGGGGCAATATCCGCCTGGTCAAGCTCATCCAGCTGAAAGCGGTAGAGGTCCGCCCGTTCCCGAGCGGCGGCGATTTCATCTTCCAACTGCCTCAACGCCTCCGATCGCTCGGTAAAACGACGGTAGGCTTCGGCAACCTGTTTTTTCGGTCCGCCGGCGTCCTGGAAACCGTCCAGAAAATCCCGGTGCGTCCTAGGGTTCAAGAGCGACTGGTGATCGTGTTGTCCGTGCAGGTCCACAAGCAGGACGCCCAGGCTCTTCAGGGTGGCAACGGGGACCAGGCTGCCGTTGATCGTGCACCGGTTGCGACCGTCGCGGCCGACCGCCCTCCGGATGATCAGCGTACCCTCGCCCTCTTCCATGTCCACGCCGATTTCCGACAGGAGGGTCTGCACCTGCGCGTCAAAGGGCCCTTCGAACAAACCTTCGATTGTCGCGGTACGGGCGTCGCCGCGTATCGCCTCCGACGTCGCGCGGCCGCCGAGCACCAGTCCGAGCGCGCCGATCAGGATGGACTTCCCGGACCCGGTCTCCCCCGTCAGCACGTTCAATCCGGGGGTGAACTCGATGTCCACCTCGTCGAGCAGCGCGTAGTTTCTTACCCTCAGGTTTGCGAGCATAGGCCACAACAGGAATCACGGGACCGGCCGACTCCGACAGAATCAGCGCTCGCCCCATTTCAATTTCGTGCGCAGGACATCATAAAAGGAACGATCCGTAAACCGGATCAGATGTATGGCGTGATTCGCCCGGCAAAGCTCGATGACGGCACCCGATTGGATGACCACGTTCTCCTGACCGTCCACCGTGAGCAGCAGATCCCGATGATCGGCCCGGACTTCAACGCGAATGCGGTCCCGCGCAGCAAGTACCATGGACCGGTTGGACAGCGTATGCGGGCAGATGGGCGACACCACGATCGCTTCCATGTCCGGCGCGAGGATCGGACCGCCAGCCGCCAGCGAATAGGCCGTGGAGCCGGTGGGGGTTGCAGCGACCAGTCCGTCTGCCATGACCTTGTTGACGTATTCGTCGTTAACGTAGATTCCCAGTTCGATGACCCGGCAGATCGCTCCCCGGTCGATCACAATTTCGTTCAGCGCTGAAAACACTTCGCCGGCGGCCGCATCCCCCGAGGCGCCGTTTCTGATCCTGCACTGCAGGACAAGTCGCTTCTCCAGCGCGAATCTTTCCTCGAAAACCCGTTCAAGGGCATCGTCCAGCTCGTCCGGTGTCGTCTGCATCATGAAGCCGAGCTTACCGGAATTGACCCCGAGAACGGGGATGCCGGAGGCGCCCACCAGGCGTGCCGCCTTGAGCAGCGTGCCATCCCCCCCGATGGCAATGATCCAGTCCACCTCCTCCGCGATGCGATCTTCCGTATCGACGATCACGCAGTTCCGGCGGGACGCTTCTTCGCCGATCATTGCCGCCAGGCTGTGCGGAAGCGTCGGCCTTGCGGACCGCGACGAGAGCGTCCGAACGAGTTCCGGTATCAGACTGCGCACTACGGGACGGGCAGGGTTGGCAATGACGCCCACACGACGCATCAGAAGGATCTTCCGATCAGGTATTCTGCCCAGTTCACCAGATACCCCTTATAAGAAGAGTCGGGAATCGCATCGAGATTTCGAATGGCGTTGACCACACGTCCTTCCATGAGCTTCCGGACGTGTTCGATGCTGCCGTGCGCCAGGATGAGGTTGCGTACTTCTTCGATCTGTTCATCGGTTGCCTCAGGCTTTCCAACGACATCGAGCAGGAACCGTTTCTCGGCAGCCGAAGCCTTGTGGTACGTTCGTACGAGCAGCAGCGTGCGTTTCCCTTCCCGCAGATCCGAACACACCGGTTTTCCCAGGGTGGTCTCATCGGAGGTGAGGCCCAGAATGTCATCCTGCATCTGGAAGGCCACGCCGCATTCGCTGGTGAAAGATGCGATAGCCTGTACCTGGGGGTGGGCGCGGTCTGCCGTGTTCAGACCGATCATCGCGCCCGCGGTCCCGGCGAATGCGTAGAGCGCGCCAGTCTTTCGCCAGAACATGTCGATCACGGACGCCTCGTCCAGACGCTCGATCGGGGTTTTGGCATACTGGATGTCCAGCGCCTGCCCGCCGATGAGCGCCAGCAGGATATCGGTTTCCAGGTAACGGATCAGATCGATTACCATCTTGCCGTTGTCCGCATCTGCGTCGTATATTTCCGACAGCAGCGAAACAGCCCATCCATGCTGCGCCTCGCCGGTCATTATGCCGATGGATATGCCGTAGTGGGCGGCTTCGCTTTCGTCGAAGGCCCCTGTGGCCAGCGCCTCTCTCCGAAACGCCTCGTGCACGGTGGGCGCACCGCGCCGCAACGTGTCCCGGTCCATAATATCGTCATGCACGATAGTCCAGGTGTGGAACAGTTCCACGGCCACCGCCGCGGGCGTGGCGGTCTTCTCCTCTCCGCCCACGGCGCCGCAGGAGAAGTAGAGCACGCAGGGACGAAGCACCTTGCCCGACGCCCTCAGGTAACTGTATACGCCGTCGTGAATGGCCTTGGGAACGAAACGATCCTTGCGGGGATCCTGTTCCAGGTATTCAACGACCCATTGCTTCCGCTCGGCCAACGCTGCGAGGAAAGCCTGTGCTTTCTGGTTGTCTGGCATATGCACCGCCTGGTCAACTAATAAGGGTTACGCATCCTTGCCGGTCCGCCGCGCGTAGTGGCCGGCAGAGCCGATCGCACCGGGACGATCTCTCCATGGAACAACAGTTTCCTAGTGCCGGAACATTTCCGGTTACACGCCGATATCAGAAGAGCAGCTCGTCACCGGTATCGACCGGGGGTTCCTTTTTTGATTCGGCAGGGGGTACCTCTTCAAGGGGCTCGATGACGAACCGGCCGTTCTCCAACCGGACCAGCTTCCGCACCTGCTCATCAGCCGCATTCAGCCGACGCGTGCAGGTCCGGGAGAGTTCGATGCCTTCCTGGAACAGGGCAAGCGACGCATCCAGCGGCAGATCGCCCTGCTCCATGCGCTCCACGATGTGCTCCAGTCGCTTCAGCGCTTCTTCAAAGCTCGGTCCTTCCTTTTCATTCATTCTGGGTATCCATTTGTATCCGTTTGGTTCGGGCGGGTTCCGGGGTATTCGATTCGTCGAACCGACCGACGGTATGCGTTGTTTCCCCGCGCCGTATCGGTGCCGCGCCGCTACGTCGCCGGGGCTATCCGAATGAACATGATTAGCGGACCGGCCCGCCGCGAACGTCTTCGACCCGACAGAACGCCTCGCCTTTGCCCAGCCGGATGTTCACCCGGTCGTCTACGCTGAGTTCATCCGCGCTGCGGACTATGCCGCCGTCGGATGCACGGTGGCAGACCGCGTATCCGCGTTCCAGGACGGACAGGGGACTGAGGGCCTGGAGGCGACCGGCCAGTCCGCCGACGGTCTGGCCGCGGGTCTCATGGTCGTGGAGGAACCTGTCGGCCAATCGGCGGGTCAGTTCATCGGTAAACTGGGCATACTGTCCGATCTGGTCCACGGGTCGCCGGAGGCCGTAACTGGTAACGAGTGCAGAGACACGCTGGCGATGCCGGTCCATGTATGCCGTCATCCCGCCGCAGAGACGTCTCAACACGCCGTCCGTCCGGTCTTTCAGTTCCCGCAGGTCGCGCACGACTATTTCAGCCGCACCCGAAGGCGTGGGGGCTCGACGGTCCGCCACGAAGTCGGTCAGCGTATAGTCCGTTTCGTGTCCCACGGCCGAAACTACTGGAATGCGGGAATTGAAAACGGCACGGACCACCGCCTCTTCGTTGAACGCCCACAGGTCCTCCGCCGATCCACCTCCCCGGCCGACGATCAGGACATCCGCGTCGCCGTAGTCATTCATCTCCTCGATAGCCGCGGCGATGTCGGCCGCCGCGCCTTCGCCCTGCACCCGCGCCGAACGCAGGATGATCGATACCCAGGGCGCGCGCCGACGAAGAATCTGTATGACATCGCGAATCGCCGCGCCTTCGCCCGAAGTGATCACCCCCACGCGCGCCGGAAACGATGGCAGCGCCTTTTTGTACTCCTCCCGAAAGAGGCCCTCTTGCTCGAGCCGAGCCTTCAGGCGCTCGTATCTCTCCTGGAGCGCACCGGCGCCAACGTCCTCCAGGTGCTGGACAATGAGCTGGTACTGTCCCTGCACTTCGTAGACGGAGAGTTTTCCGCGTGCCAGTACCGCCTTGCCGTCCTCGGGTTCGAAGTTCAGTTTCCGGTTGGACCGTTGCCATCGCCACATGACGCACCGCAGCTGGCTGTGCTCATCCTTCAGGGAGAAATAGGCGTGGCCGGACGAGTACCGCTTGTAGTTGGAGATTTCACCGGACACGGAGATGCGGGTAAAGTGCTGTTCAAGCAGCGTCCTGACGTCCCGGGTCAGTTCCGAAACGGTGAGGATGCGGGTGTCGGCATCGGTCCCCACGCCTGGTCTTCCTCCCTGCCTCAATCGGCCATGCCGCTATCTGGCGAACTCGACCGCACGGGTCTGACGGATGACAGTCACCTTGACCTGTCCCGAGTATTCCATCCGGATCTGGATTTTCCGCGCAATTTCACTGGCAAGCTGCACAGCCCGGAGATCATCGACCTCTTCGTGATTGATCATGACCCGCACTTCTTTACCAGCCTTCATCACAAAGGCGCTGGAGACGCCATCGAAGGAATTCACCAGTTTTTCAATTTCCCGAAGTCGGCGTACGAATTTTTCCAGTGGCTCTCTGAGCGCACCGGGTCTGGACGCGGAGAGCACGTCGGCGGTTCTGACCACCACGGCCATGGGGCTGGCCTCTTCCAGGTTGTCGTGGGCAATGCCTATGCATTCCAGGACTTCAGGCGGCTCGCCGTACTTGGCGGCGACCGATTTTCCCAATACGCCATGCGCGCCTTCCGGGCCGCCATCCACCGCCTTGCCGATGTCATGGAGCAGTCCGCAGCGTTTGGCCAGCGTCACATCCAGTTCGAGCTCCTGCGCCATAAGACCGGCCAGTTCAGCCACTTCGCAGCTGTGATGCAGCGCATTCTGCCCGCTCGTCATACGGTACTTAAGTTGTCCGAGCAACATGGCCAGTTCGGGGCGGACGCCTGTAACACCCAGGTCGAAGAGCACCTGGCTTCCCGTATCCTGGATCAGTTCGTTTATTTCTTCCTGGGTCTTGGAGACAACCTGCTCGATGAATCCCGGATGTATCCGCCCGTCCTGGATCAATTTCTCCATGGACAGTTTCGCAATTTCCCGGCGTCTGGGATTGAATCCCGAGAGGACAACGGCATTGGGCGTGTCATCGACGATGACGTCGATCCCCGTTGACATTTCGAACGCCTGGATATTGCGCCCGTCGCGCCCGATGATGCGTCCTTTCATTTCATTATCGGGTAGCGATACAACCGATGTGGTCGTTTCCGTCACGTGATCCAGCGTGTGTTTCTGCATCGCGTGCGTGATGATGTCCCGGGCTTCGATCGATGCGTTCCGGCGGGCTTCTTCAATGATGCTGCGAGCCTGTTGGCCGGCTTCGGCGCGCAGGCGCGCTTCGATGCTGCTGAGCAGCGACCGCCTGGCTTCTTCCTTCGACATGCCGGCAGTCTGCTCAAGCTGTTCAGTCTGCCGCTTGACCAGCTGTTCCAGCCGCTCTTCCTCTTCCGACAGTTTCTCGTCCCGCTCCTGTAGCGACTGCAGCTGCTTCTGTATGCCTCTTTCCCGTTTGGCCACGTAGTCGGCCTTGCGCTCCAGATTCTGTTCCCGGATCACGATCCGTTTTTCGGAACGGTGGGATTCCTGCCTGACCAAGTTGCTTTCCCGTTCGAGTTTGGCCTTGGCCTGATACGACTCCTCCTCCATTTCGATCCGCGCCGTTTTCTTTATTGTATCCGCTTCTTCCGCCGCCTCTGCAAGAATGCTCTCTGCCAAACGCTCCATACTGTCGGTTTTACGTTTTTCGACACGCTTTCGTATGTACCATCCAAAGAGAAACATGATCAGGGCGGTGCCGACGCAAAGACTGATCGTCAAAAGCATAGGGGCAGCCACCTTCTTCAAATGTAATTGCCAAGCCGGACATGATTCGTTTCTCAACAAGATCGATCATGCGTTTGCCTTCTCGTTATCCTGCTCGGGTATCACGGTTTCCAGCAATACATCCATGCGCCGGACCAGATCGGCAATCCGTTCATTGTGCATGGACTCCGATACGAACTGTTCCTGCTGCTTCCTGCGTTCCTTGTGCAACTCGTCGGCTATCCTGATCGCGGTAAGGACCGCCACGCTGGTGAGGGACTGCATGGTCGCGCTGATGGGCACCTCGCGCATGCGCTCGTCGACGTAAGCCGCAATCTGCTGAATGTACTCGGCTTCTTCCGACGCCTGTATGGGATACTCGGTCCCGCAGATGTTGACACGAACGGTGACTTTTCCGTCATCCATATTGTGTTCATCCCGTAAGCGGCCATTGCCTCGGGGCAGCGCCTACTCGATCACGTCGAGACGGGACAGCATGGTGTCTATGCGCGCCTTGATGTCGTCCTGCTTGATGCGCAAGGTCTGATTTTCCTGCTCCAGTTCCTCTTTGGTGGAAATCGACTGCTCCCGGACACGCTGCAGTTCCTGAACCTCTGCCGCCAGGTTCTGATTACGGTCTTTCAGATCGGCGTTTTCGTCCTTCAGTCGCTGAATCAGGTCAATCATCGTTTCCAGCTTGCCCAACAACAGCTCTATGGATTGCTCTTGCATACATTCCTCCGCTGAAGTGATGCCCATGTGCTCCGACCACACTAGGCGCGAAGTTCCACCCGGTACCGGTCTATGAGCCGGCGGAGCGCTTTGTCTTGAAGCCGTGCGACTTCGGCGTCCGTCAGCGTACGTTCGGCGGACCGGAATCGCAAGGCGTACGCCATGCTCTTGTGGTTGGCGGCTATCTGCTCTCCACGATATACGTCGAACAGTTCGACGGCTTCCAGCAGGTCGCCACTACACGCACGGATTTCTTCGACGATGTCCCGATGAGACACCTCGTCGGGCACGACAATAGCCAAGTCTCTTTCGACCGCGGGGTACTTGGGGACCGAATGATAGGTCCTTCGTTCAGACGCGAGGCCGAACAGGACTTCGCAGTCTATCACGCCCATCCAAACGGACTCCCGGATCTCGTACCCGTCGAGAATTTCCTGGGAGACCGCCCCGAAACGGCCGATCCGCACACCGTCCGCAAACAGTTCGGCGGAACGATCCGAATCGAACAACGGATCGCCGTAATCATACGGGACGGTTTCGACCCTGTCAAGTCCTAACCGGCCGGGCACCGCTTCCGCCAGCCCCTTCAAATCGAAGAAGTCGAAGGCCCCCGGCGGCTCGCTCCAGTGCGAACCGTGGCGCTGTCCCGTTACGACAAATCCGAGGTGCTCGGGTTCATCGGGCAGGCCGTCCGGTTTCGGCCAGAACACGGGGCCGACTTCGAATATCCGGATGTCCCGCACCTTGCGATTGGTGTTCCAGCGAACGACATGCAGCATGGATGCCGCGAGACTCGTACGCATGGCGGAAAGTTCGGGACTCAGCGGATTGTCCATCACCACACTGGACCGGGCCGGGTCTATGAGGGTGTTCCGGTCCGGGTGTACGAAACTGTGGGTGACCACCTCGGTGAATCCGAAGCCGACCATGGTGTCGCGCAGGCTCCGCCGAACATCCTGCAGGGCACGACGCACCTGCTCGCGCCCTCGGGCTTCCGCCGACTCTTCGGGACTGGGCGCGGAAGAAACCGGCTCGATCCGGTCATATCCATAAAGGCGGGCGACCTCTTCAATCAAGTCCACCTCGCGGGTAACATCCCTCCTGAAAGAAGGCACCCCTACCGCGAGATCGGATTCGACAGCCTGCACGTCGAATCGGAATCGACGCAACAGGTTGGCGATTTCGTCCCGTTGGAGTTCCGTTCCGAGCAACCCGTTCACGCGGTTCGTTCGCAGACGAATAACCGGGGCGGGGTCCGCCGGAACCCGGACGTCGATCATGCCGGCGGACACGCTGCCGCCGGATACCTCGGCGATCAGCGCTGCAGCCCTGCTGACGGCCTCTCCCTGCAGTTCCGGATCCATGCCGCGCTCGAATCGCCGCGACGCATCCGTCTGCAGCTGCAGGGCTTTCGAACCCCGTCGTACCCGAACGCCCTCGAAGCAGGCGCCTTCCAGGAACACGCGGGTGGTATCGGCCGTGATCTCGGTATTCAGTCCACCCATGACGCCGCCGACCCCGACGCCCCGTTCGTGATCGGCAATCATCAGCACCTCCTGATCGAGCGTTCGGTCCACGCCGTCCAGCGTGGTGAACGACTCACCTGCAAAGGCTCGCCGGACAACGAGACCGTGGCCTGCCAGCCGGTCCAGGTCGTAAGCATGCAGCGGTTGTCCCATTTCCAGCATCACGTAGTTCGTCACGTCGACCACATTGCTGATGGATCGGATGCCGGCGGCTTCGATCCGGCCTTTAAGCCAACCGGGAGAGGGTCCGACGCGAACGCCTGTGATCACCCGGCCCGCAAAACGGGGACAGTCCTGGGGTACTTCGACGCGGACATCGGCGAGGGTTTCGACAAGCAAGTCGGATTCACACACAGCGGTGGACGGCATGCGCAACGGACCGCCCGTCAGGGCTGTGATTTCCCTCGCCACGCCCACGAGGGAAAGACAATCCGGGCGGTTGGTGCCGACATCGATGCTCAATACGGACTCCGGTTCGCCCAGCACCGATTTCAATGGCCGGCCGGGTTCGGTTCCGTCTTCGAACACCATGATGCCGTCGTGGTCTTCAGACAGATTCAGTTCGGCCTCGGAGCAGATCATTCCGAACGATTCCACACCACGGATCCTGGCCTTCCTGATCTTCATGCCGTCGGGCAACACCGTGCCGACCCGCGCCACGGGTACCTTCTGGCCGGCAGCCACGTTCGGCGCGCCGCATATGATCTGAAGCGTCTCCGTTCCCACGTCCACGGCGCAAAGGGAAAGCCGGTCGGCATTGGGATGGCGTTCCACCCGCACCACGTGTCCCGTGACAAATCCCTCGAAGTCGCTTCCAACCGTTTCCACGGCATCGACTTCCAGGCCCGTCATAATAAGGCGTTCCACCAGTACGTCAACGGACCAGGGGATGTCGCAGTATGTGCGCAACCACGAAAGGGGTACTTTGACTACCATGGGACGCCGGACTCCTTCCCGGAGGAAACACCCT
This sequence comes from bacterium, assembly GCA_965200485.1. Lineage (GTDB taxonomy): Bacteria > JAAXHH01 > JAAXHH01 > JAAXHH01 > JAAXHH01 > JAAXHH01. The sequence continues at coordinate 1,558,622 of CBDAUD010000001.1, read as the reverse complement.
AAGGCCGATCAAGCAGACGCAGGTCGTTTTCGAGGAACATGTGGATGCTTTCGATACCGTACTTGAACATGGCGAGTCGATCCAGCCCCATGCCGAAGGCATAGCCGGTATACACTTCCGGGTCGTAGTCCACGAAACCGAACACGGCCGGGTCGACCATGCCCGCGCCCGAAATCTCCAGCCATCCCGTGTTCTTGCAGATCCTGCATCCGTCGCCGCTGCAGGCGACGCAGGAGAAATCATACTGCACGCTCGGTTCGGTAAAGGGAAAGAAGTCGGGAATGAAACGCACCTTCACCTGTTCGCCGAACAGCCGTCGGGCGAAATGGGTCATGTCGCCCTTGAGCTGGGCCATGGTAACACCCCGGTCCACGTACAGCCCTTCGCATTGATGAAAGGTGAAAGCATGGGAGGCGTCCGGATTCTCGCGACGGTAGGTACGACCCGGCGCGATCACCCGCACGGGGGGCTTCTGCTTCTCCATGACCCGAACCTGTACCGGGGAGGTATGGGTCCTAAGCACGATGTCGCTGCCCAGGTAGAAGGTATCCTGCGTATCCCGCGCCGGATGTTCCTTCGGAATGTTCAGCGCTTCGAAGTTGTAATAGTCCCATTCCACCTCGGGACCGTCCGCCACGGAGAATCCCATTTCCTGGAAGATCGCGGAGACCTCCTCCCGGATCATGGTCAGGGGGTGCCTGTTTCCCAGCGGAGGACGTCGCCCCGGAAGGGTGACATCCAGGGCGCGGGCCGCGGATTCCCGTCCCGTATCGCACGCCGCGCTGCGGGCTTTCAGCGCTTCGCCAATGGTTTTCTTGGCTTGATTGACCCGCTGGCCGATCCGGGGCCGATCTTCAGGCGCGGCCTTGCCTACGGACCGCAGGATCCGGGTCAGGTCGCCGTTTTTCCCCATGTACCTGATACGGATGTCTTCCAGATCCGAGGGGTCGGTGGCACGGGCGATTTCATCCAGCGCCCGGGTTTCGATGGATTCCGCTTCCTGTACCATGGTCAGGAAAGCTGTGCTCTGGCCGTGTTCACTACTACGGCAAAGGCGGGAGGATCGTTGATGGCGAGTTCGGCAAGGACTTTTCGGTCGATTTCGATACGAGCCAACTTCATGCCGTGAATGAGTTGGCCGTATGTAAGGCCGTTTTGCCTTGCCGCCGCGTTGATTCGGGTGATCCAGAGACGGCGAAAATCACGTTTGCGGCGGCGACGGTCGCGGTATGCGTAGGCCCAGCCCCGGTTGACTGCCTCTCGGGCTGTCCTGTAAAGTCGGTTCCTTCGTCCCCAATATCCCCGGGCCAGCTTGATGATTTTCTTGCGCCTTCTGTGCGAGGCGGCTGCGTTCTTAGCACGTGGCATGATTCATTCCTTCTCTGATTCGGCATCATCCGCCGCTTAGTTCGGCATCATCCGCTTGAGACGCGGCGTGTCGGCCTTGCTTGCCATGGCTGTGCCGCGAAGTCCCCTCCTGCGCTTGCCGGATTTGGACAACTTCTGGTGTGTCGCATGTGAATGGCTGCGTTTGAACCCGCCGGAGGCGATGCGCTTGAATCGTTTCGCCGCCGCTTTCAATGTCTTCATCTTAGGCATGATCAACTCCTGGCGCATTTACTTGGGCATGAGGACCAGCGACATGCTGCGTCCTTCCAGCCTGGGCCGCTGTTCCATCGTGCCTACGTCTTCCAGTATTCTAGCCATGTGTTCCAGCTTCTGCTGACCCAGTTCCACATGGGTCATTTCCCGGCCCCAGAATCGCACGGACACTTTGACCTTGTTCCCGTGTCGCAGAAAGTCGCGGGCCTGATCGGCGCGGTATTCGAGGTCGTGTTGACTGATCTTGGGCGTCTTGAAACGGATTTCCTTCAGTTGCGTTACGTGCTGCTTCTTGCGCGATTCCTTTACCCGTTTGCTCTGCTCGTACTTGTACTTGCCAAAGTCCATGATCTTGCAAACGGGCGGACGGGCGTCGGGGGATACCTCGACGAGGTCCAGGTCGCCGCCCGCCGCAAGCTGCAGCGCCTCCTGGGTATCCATGATGCCCACCTGCTCACCTTCCGCGCTGATCACGCGCACCTGGGGCACGCGGATCATTCCGTTGACTCTGACGGTTCTCTTTTGAATGGCTGTCCTCCGAACTCTTGTGCCTTCGTTTCACTTCGTCACCCGGCGGCCCGGGCGATTTCTGCTGCCATCGTGCCTACCAAGGCGTCCACCGTCATGTTCCCCTGATCACCCTGGCCGCGTCGGCGAACCGATACGTCACCCGTTTCCATCTCGCGTGCGCCGGCGATAGCCATGAAGGGGATCTTCTTGGTCTCCGCTTCACGAATCTTGTATCCGACCTTCTGATTTCTCACGTCCGTCTCGACCCGGAAACCGGCATCGGTCAGCTTGCACGCCACCCGACGGACGTAATCGGTCTGGTGCTCCGAAATGCCGATCACGATCACCTGAACAGGGGCCAGCCAGGTCGGGAAAGCGCCGGCGCAGTGCTCGATGTATACGCCCAGAAACCTCTCCAGACTACCGAGCATGGCCCGGTGGATCATGACTGGACGGGCGGCTTTGCCGGACTCGGTGATGTATTCCAGTTCAAAAAGCTCGGGCATGTTGAAATCCAGCTGGCACGTACCCAGTTGCCAGGGGCGCTGCAGGGCGTCCTTGACGAAGAAATCCACTTTGGGACCGTAGAAAGCCGCTTCGCCGGGCGCGACTTCGTAAGCGATACCCAGGCTGTCCATCACGCGGGCGAGGGTTTCCTCCGCATGATCCCAGATCTCGTCGGAACCAGCGCGTTTGGAAGAGCGCGTAGACAGGTGGATGCTGATATCGTCGAAGCCCAGCATGGTATAGGCGTCCCGCAGCATGCGGATGAAATCGTCGATCTCGTCCCGTATCTGATCAGGCCGGCAGAAGATATGGGCGTCGTCCTGGGAGAAGGACCGTACCCGCATCAGTCCGGCCGTAACCCCGGACCGTTCGTACCGGTGCAATCGGGCAAAATCGGCGTACCGGACGGGCAGATCCCGATAGGAATGGTGGCCCGCCGCGTACATGAGGCAGTGGCTGGGGCAATTCATGGGTTTGGGTGCGTATTCCCGTTCGTCGGCGTCAATCGTAAACATCTCGTCCCAGAAATGCGCATAATGCCCGGAAGTCTTCCATAGCCCGGCTTCGTAGATCAGCGGCGTGATCACTTCGTCGTAACCGTGCTTTCTGTATAACGATCGCACGTAGTCGGTCAGGGTGTTGTAGACCTGGGCGCCCTTCGGGAAGAAGAAGGGCGAAGCCGGGGCGAGGGGATGGAACATGAACAGCTCCAGCTGCCGACCCAGCTTTCGATGGTCTCGTCGTTCCGCTTCGGCGCGGCGTTCCAGGTACTCGTCCAAATCGCGCTGGCGGGGATAGGAAACGCCGTAAATCCGCTGCAGGGTCTGGTTGTTCTCGTCGCCATGCCAGTAGGCGGCTGCCACGTTGAGCAGCTTGAAGGCCTTGATCTTTCCGGTCGATGGAATGTGAGGACCCCGGCAGAGGTCGATGAAGTCCCCCTGTTCATAGATGCTGATTATCTCGTCCGCGGCGAGGTCGTCGATCATCTCGACCTTGTAGGACTCCCCCCGTTCGGTGAACAGGGCACGGGCATCTTTGCGGGACATTTCACGACGCCGGATGGGCATGTCCTCCCGGGACAATCGGACCATGCGATCTTCAATTCGTTCGAGGTCCTCGGCCGTGAACGGCTCCGGCATGTCGAAGTCGTAATAGAAGCCTTCTTCAATCGGCGGACCGATGGTCAGACGCGCTTCGGGAAACAGCTCCTTTGTCGCCTGAGCCATCAGGTGCGTGGTACTATGCCAGTAGACCTCGCGACCCTCCGGATTACTGAAGGTCAGCACCTCCAGGGAGGCGTTCCCGTTCAGCCGATGATCCAGGTCGACCCGGGTACCGTTGATTTTGGCCGCCAGCGCGGCCCGGCCCAGGCCGGGGCCGATACGCGCGACCGCATCCATGACCGTCGAGCCCGACTCCACTTCGAATTGGCCGCCGTCGGGAAGGGTAATCATGACGCTATTCAATGACTGGCTCCTGGACCGTTCCGCCTGATTTCGCATGGACATCCAGCGTATCGAACAAACAGATTAATGTAAAGCCCGCGGCTGGTTTTGTCAATAAAATAACCTGCGCCGGAACCGTTCACTGATCAAGCAGACTGCCCATCATATCGCTGTAGGCGCGTCGCCCATCGGAGATGTGCTTGCTGATCCGTCCGTGCTGGTGCAGACCCTCAAGCAGAAACTCCATCGCGACAGCAAGTTCGGCCTGGCTTTTCGCACGCATGTGTTCACCGGTCAGACTCCGCAGCCCGCCGACACCGCTCAACGCACTGTAATAGGATTTGTCGTCCATGGTGTCCGAAATCTCGACCGTTTTTCCCTCCTCAAACCAGTCAAGCACCTTCTGGTAGCACGCACCCCGTTCGTCCTCCTCGCCCGGCCCATCCTCGCCGTAAACCGCGGGAAAGTAGCTTTCGAATACCTCTTTCACGGCTCGTCCGATCAACGCCTCGGCCACTTTGACCTCGCCTTCCTGCTCACCCTCGTACACGAGTTCCAGTTTACCCGTCATCGCCGGTATCACCGCGGCGAGATCGCAAAGACGTGGCACAACGGACTGCTGCTTCTGCAATATGCACCGCCTTTCGGCCTGGCTGACCAGGTTTTCCATGGCGGCGATGGACATGCGTGTGCTCACACCGGAAGTCTGATCGATGAATTCGCTCCCGCGGGCCTGGAAGGCAACTTCCTCCACCGTTTCGCGTATGAAGGAAGGCACGTCTACGCGCACGCCACCCGGCCGGTCGGTCCAGGCCTCCTGGTCGGTGATGGCCATGGCGTATGTCCTGTTGACCGGATAATGCGTGAGGATCTGCGAATCGATCCGGTCCTTGAGCGGCGTGATGATGGCACCCCGGTTGGTATAGTCCTCCGGGTTCGCCGAAAAGACGATCATCACGTCAAGGGGGATGCGGACGGGAAAACCCCGGATCTGGATATCCTTTTCTTCCATGATGTTCAGCAGGCCCACCTGGATGCGCGGCTGAAGATCGGGCAATTCGTTGACGGCGAAAATACCCCGATTCATCCGGGGAATGATGCCGAAGTGGATCACGCCCTCGTGCGCATAGTGAAGCCGATGGGAGGCGGCCTTTATGGGATCGATGTCGCCGATGAGGTCGGAAATGGTTACGTCGGGCGTGGCAAGCTTCTCGCCGTACCGGCGCGACCGGCCGATCCATTCGATGGGGGTGTCCTCCCCGCGCTCGGTTACGAGGTCCCGGGCATGCCGGCCGACGGGCGCGAAGGGCGAGCTGTTGATTTCGCAGCCTTCAATGACGGGGATATACTCGTCGAGCAGCGTAACCAGCGATCTCAGGATGCGGGTTTTCGCCTGTCCCCGCAGTCCGAGAAGAATGAAATCGTGCCGGGAAAGGATCGCGTTGACCAGTTCGGGAACGACGGTTTTGTCATACCCGACTATGCCGGGGAAAACCTGCTCGCCACGGGCAAGTTTGCCAACCAGGTTGTCCCGCATCTCGTCTTTAACGGTTCGTTGCGGATAACCCGTGCCGCGCAACGCACCGATAGTCGTGGCAGCGGTGTAGTCCATGTGCTCCCGGGAGTCCGTGAGAGGATGGATTCGAGCGGAGGAACCGTGGTCGGGATTTCCCCATCGACCGTCCATGGATGCTATCGGGGAAGGGTTGTCCTGTCAACAGTTTTTTGGCTTCTCACACGAACCGCAACATCGTCTTTTCCTTTGACTTCAACGAACCTTCGACCTAGGTTTAATGCCTATGAAGAACCTGATTCGCGCGGTTCCGGCCATTTTGTTGACCGGGGCGCTGATTGCCTTGTGCCTGGTTGAATTACGCTGGCATTTCATCGAACGGGTCGCCGGCGCTTACATGAATGTCCGTAACGATTCCCGTGATCAGCTGGACCGGTTCGTGGAACAGGAAGTACAAACCAGCGAAGCGCTCGAGCACGCGAACCGGTTGATCGAGCAACGCAGCCAAATCACGTCGCAGGCGGAAGGCGAAACGGGTGATTCCGAGGTCATGCCCGACCCGGTGTCCGACATCGTCCGGTTGGAAAACGGGCGCAAGCTGATCATGACCCGGGATCGCTTTCTCGACGTCCCCGAATGGTTCACCAGCGCCGACGCACCGGACGGCACGCAGGGCGATCCGACGGTCGATGACCAGTCGTCCGGACCGGATTACCCGCCGCGATCCCCGTCCGACCCGCAGACGGACGCCCGACATGAGCGCCCGATCTCCTTCGAAGCGGACTCCCTGGCAGCCTGGACGCGCACGGTCGTAATCCGGCCGGGGTGGACACGCAGGGGCGAAGTCTACCTGGTGGACGACGGAAACTATATTCTGCGCCGGATGCCGATAACGGTCGAACAATTCCGTCTCATAGATGCTTATGCGATGGCGGAAGGAAGGATGCACGAAAACATGGAGCACGTGTACAGACCCGGGGTTTTCTTCGAAACGCTGCGAAGTCTGGACATGGAAATGCGAGACGAAATCATTGATCCAACACGGTTCCGGGATCTGGAAGCGACAGCGCAACGAGTCGGGGTATCCGAGCGTCGGGGGATCATACAGATCGAGCGACTGATCGACGGCCGCATCGACCTGGTCACATTACCGGTCTCCCGAGACCTGTTCGTCGACCTGTACGTGGCGCTCGGAGCGCTTTGAACCGTCCGCGGCAGACGGACCAGGATAGGGCAATGGGTTTCTTCCGAAAATCCAATACGGCGGGAGCACCCCCGGAAGGCTTGGGGATGCGATGCGTCAGGTACTTCAGCTGGGTCGTATACGGTGTGGTCGGCGTCACGCTGCTCGGGGTGTTGGCGGCTGCCGTCCTGTTTCTCTTCATCGCACCATCCGTTCCCCGTCTGCCGAACGACCTGAACGAAATCTTCGGACAGATGACCCGGATATACGCCACCGACCAGGCGGGTAATCCGCGCCTGGTCCATACCCTGGGCGGACATCGACGGATCGACCTGGAAGAGATCGCGCCGGTTTTTCGGGATGCGATCGTCGCCACCGAGGACGCCGACTTCTTCAACCACCGGGGCGTGGACAAACCCGGTATCATACGGGCGTTCGTGACCAATCTCAGGGAAGGCAGGATCCTGGGGCAGGGCGCGAGCACCATCACCCAGCAACTTGCGCGCCATCTCTTCTTCACCCGCGACAAGGTATGGATCCGCAAAATCCGGGAAGCGATGGCTTCGACACAGATCGAAGCCAGATTCAGTAAGGACGAGATCCTTTCCGCCTACTGCAACAACGTGTATTTCGGCGCCGACGCCTACGGGGTGGAAGAGGCTGCGCAGCGTTTCTTCAGCAAGCGCGCGAGCGACCTCACGCTGGGTGAATCCGCACTGCTCGCCGGTCTGGTTCAGCGGCCGAGCGACTACAACCCCTACTATCGCATGGATCGCGCCCTCAAACGCAGGGAGACCGTCTTCCGGCGCATGATGGACAACGGGTACATCACGGAGGAAGAGGCCGCGCAAGCCAGGGAGGAAGCCCTGACGCTCAAGGGCACCAGCATCGGCCCGGCGAGGGGGCCGTATTACCTCGATTTCGTCGAGGACCTGCTGCGTCGGCGATTCGATGACAACCTGGTTTACAACGGCGGATTGCAGGTCTATATCGCCATGGATCCGGAGTTGCAGGGTCTGGCCGAGGACGCCATCACCGCACGGATGGCCTACGTGGATTCACTCGTCGGCGATCCGGCATACGATGCGTCCACGGCGGAGGAGAAGAGGCGGGCGCTTGAAGCCGCGCTGGTCGCCATCGACCCCCGGACCGGCGCGGTCAGAGCCCTGGTCGGGGGACGCGACTACACGACGAGCGAATTCAACCGGGCCGTCGCAAGCAACCGGCAGCCGGGGTCCGGCTTCAAGGCCATCGTCTACCTAGCGGCGCTGGATCATCTCGGTTATTCCGCCAACACGGTCGTCGTGGACGAGCCCGTGCGCTATACGACGGAACTGGGCGATCACTGGGAACCGAAGAACTTCGACCGGCAACACGAAGGCCCCGTCGTGCTCAAGCGCGCCTTCATGCGATCAATCAACGTGGTTTCCGCCAAACTGGTCAGCGAAATCGGACCATCGACAGTTATTTCGTACGCCAAACGCCTGGGCATAACCAGCCCGCTAGAGCCGGTCCTCTCCCTGTCGCTGGGCACCAACAGGGTCTCGCCGCTGGAGATGGCGTCGGCCTACTCCGTATTCGCCGCCGGGGGGATCTATCGCAAGCCCCATCTCATAACCCGTGTCGAAGACTCCGAGGGCCGGGTGATCGAATCAACCGAACCGGAATCGCACCGCGTCATCAGCGAACAGTCGGCCTACCTGATGCTCGACCTCCTGCGCGGGGTCGTACTTGGGGGCACGGGTTCGAGCATACGCAATCGATACGGATTTACCGAACCGGTCGGTGGAAAAACGGGCACCTCGAACGAATCCAGGGATGTGTGGTTCAACGGTTTTACGAAGGATCTCGCGACTTCCGTATGGGTGGGCTACGATGATGCCCGGCCCCTCCTGTCGCCCGTCAGAGGTCGGGAGATTACCGGCGCTTCCGGCGCCATTCCCGTCTGGGTGGCTTTCATGAAGCAGGCTGCAGCGTTGCAGAACCAGCGCGAAACCGCGGCGAACGCGGCAGGGGCGGGCTCAAACGGCGACGCGCTGGCCGGCCTGTGGTTGGACAGCGAAGCCGAGGCAACGGAAGCCTTCCCGATGCCGCTGGGCATAGAAACGATACGGGTAGACAGAAGAACGGGGGAGTTATCGGAGGATCCGGAGTTCTCGCTGCCTGTGATCGTTCGCGGCACGAATCCCAAGGCAAGGCCCGAGACGATCGCATCGGACAGAGGGAACCCGAGTAGCCGGGAGTGACGGCTGTCGGACCGATTCGTAGTTGCAGAGCTTGAGAAGCGACGCAGGGGTTGTGTTTTCCTCTGGACGCCTGATCAGCCCCTTTCCCGGTTACGATCTATCGCTTCCCGCACGGCAGGGATCAGGAACATGTTGTCCAGCGGGAACGCAGCGAAGGCACGGCCAAGGAGATTGATCCGCCGGTCCGTGTCCAGCCGCTTGTTGATCACGATATGATACCGGCCGCGGTACTGGCACAGGCCGCCATCACCCTCCAGCTTGCCATAACGGACGCTGATCGACATCCGTTCCGCCAGGTCCTCGAATTCCTGCAATAGCGTTGTACTGTCCATGGTACAAAGAGGGTCGGGGCGAACCATTCAATCCGACGCGTCCCTGCGGTTCCGAAGTCCACCGGGAAACACGGATCGGATTCGACCATAATCGGCATTTCGAATAAAGCGCAAATTACAGTGGACGCCCGACCGGGTCAAGCACTTCACGTCCAGTCGCAGCCGTGGTCGCGCGATACGCGGCGGCAGAACACGGGTCTTGGGTTTTTTGCCCCAACCGCCCAGTTCAAACAAAACGCTTGACACCAGGCGGTCGGATTTCCATATTTCGGGCATCTTGCGTGGCACCGTTTCCGTCGGTGCGCGTAAAAGCCAGCGGGAGTAGCTCAGCGGTAGAGCATCACCTTGCCAAGGTGAGGGTCGCGGGTTCAAACCCCGTCTCCCGCCTTCAGACATGGCGGCATAGCCAAGTGGCTAAGGCACGGGATTGCAAATCCTCGATCGCCGGTTCGAATCCGGCTGCCGCCTTGCTTCGTTCCATTTCCCGCATCCCAGCATAGTATACGATTCCGGCACATCGCTTCGAACCAATCACCGGTACCATGGCTGAAATCGAATGGGCAAGGCGCATCTACGGAGACGGATGGCACAACGCCTTCACGGATTTCCAGCTGTTTAAAGGCCGGTACTACGTCTGTTTTCGCAACGGCCAATCCCACGTAAGTCCCGACGGCAAGGCCGTGGTGATCGCCAGCGACGATTTGGTCGCTTGGCATCGGCAGGTCGTCGCGATCAACACCCCGGGAGACGACCGGGATCCCCACATGATCGCCGGATCGGACCGGCTGTTTCTGTACACCGGAAGCGTCACCCGGTCCTGTACGGCGGATGACGACGGCGAGAGCGATCGAAAAATACGCACGCACTGTTCCTTCAGCGAGGACGGCAAGGCATGGTCCGAGCCAAGGCCCGTCTATCGGGACGGCTACTGGCTATGGGGCGTCGGCAGCGTGCGTGAACGGTTCTACGGGCTCGCCTACGGCAACGAACCGCGCTACCGGGACCAGCCACTCACCGAGATTCATCTGGTGCAATCCGCCGACGGACTGAATTGGGAAAAGGTATCGGTGGTCACGAAGAATGGCAGCGAAGCCACCTTTCGCGTCGACCCCGGGGGCGAGATGCGCGTTGCCATCCGGAACGGCGACGAAAAACGTGCTACGCTGGCCACCGCAAAACCGCCGTACACGGACTGGGAAGTCCAGGATATAGGCGAAGTGATTCCGGCGCCCCGCATCGTGGAAGTCGACGGTCGCGAATATGTGATCGGTAGGCAACACATTCGCGATCCCGATGATCGCGAACGCATTGTCGAGCGGCGCACGAGCATCTGGCGGCTGGACGGCGCCCGAACCACCCATGTGCTCGATCTTCCTTCCGCCGGGGACACCTCGTACGCGGGCGTGGTCAAACAGGAGGACGGCGCGATGCTGGTCAGCTACTACGCGCAACACGAAGTCGAAGTCGGCAAGCCACACTTTCTCTATCCGGCCAACATCTATCTGGCCCGGGTGATACTGTAACGACATACCGGAAACGGCAACCCGACCGTTTCGAGGATAGCCGCCAGGAGTCTCCATGGCATTGAGCACGATACAAAAGGGAGAGAGATTCACCGACGAAGAAACCGGGCATATCCGTCGTTGTTTTCAGCGGGACGGGTACTATGCGTTCGGCAAACTGATGGAAGACGAGGAAGTGGAGGCTCTACGCACCGACATGCAGCGCAAATGGGACGATCCCCGCATGCACGAACCGGCGCGGGACCAGATTCGCGGGACCAGCCTCATGCGCATGTTCGAGTATTCCTACGCCTTTCGCGACCTGATCGTCCGCGAGCCCTTTGCGAGCCTGGCCGAAGCGATTCTCGGCGAAGACTGCCATTGCATGTCCCAGAACGCGCTGTATACCCCGCCCAGCCCCGGTGCAGTCGAAAACGGTCCGGGGGGATGGCATGTGGACGATCTGGTTCACTTTCCGCTGCCGGACGATGTGCCCCGGCACGATCCCGCTTTGCCCATGCCCTGTTTCGTCATGCAGATCTTCACACCACTGACCGATGTGGAAACAGTATGCTACGGTCCGACCCAGGTCGTCCCCGGCAGCCACTACGCCGGACGCCAGCCGCCCGGGCAGGACCGACCTGAATTCGATCGCCGGAAGCCCCACTCCTTTCTCGTTCGGAAGGGCGACGCCTACATGTTCAACAACCAGATCTGGCATCGCGGAGCGCCGAACGCTTCCGACCGAACCCGGCTCTTGGCCGGCGTCACCTATAGCAAACGGTTCATCGCCCAGAAACTGTACCCTTTCATCGACTACCGCATGCCCGGCCACGTGTGGGCCGAGGCTTCGCCCCGCCTGCAGCGCATGCTGGGCAGGCACAGCAAAGGAGCGTACGGCTAATGGCTGAAACGCACGCTGAATTCGCTGGTCGTACCGCCCTAGTCACGGGCGGCTCCCGGGGAATTGGCCGTTCGACGTGCCTCATGCTGGCGGAACGAGGCGCCCGGGTAGCGATCAACTACACACGAAACGAGGATGCCGCGAAAACGGCGCTCGGCATGGTCGAGGAGATCGGCGCGGAGGCTATGATCGTACAGGCCGATGTTTCATCCGAGTCCGACGTGAACCGGATGGTAGACGCGGTGCGGACGCGCCTGGGAACGGTCGACCTGCTGGTGAACAATGCGGGGATCGCGACAAACCAGTCCCATGCGGAACTCGCTTTCGCGGACTGGAAACGCATGTTCGAGGTGAACGTGGACGGGGTTTTTCTGCCGACCTGGGCGGTAAAGGATGAAATGATCGCCCGCGGTTACGGCCGAATCGTCAACGTGGCTTCGCTCGCCGGGGTGATCCTGAAGAAAGACATGATCCACTACGCCACGACCAAGGCGGCAGTCATTTCCTTCACGCGGCACTGCGCCGCTGCCCTTGCACCGCACAACGTGCGCGTAAACTGCGTGGCGCCGGGACTGACGGATACCGACCTGGCCGGATCAGGCAACCCGGGCATGATCGAGCAGCTCATCGATTCCACACCCATGGGCCGAATGGCCATCCCGGGAGAGATGGCGTCCGTAATCCGGTTTCTTCTGTCCGAAGAGGCCAGTTTCGTGACGGGGCAGACGGTTGTGGCCTGCGGCGGACGGAGTTGAGAGCGCGCCTCCCGGCCGACCACGCCAAACACACCGGCTTGGCGAAGAAATCCAAAAGAACGGCGGCCGGACGGCCTACCTGTTTTCGATCAACTGGTCCACAACAGCCGGATCGGCCAGCGTCGTCGTATCGCCGATCTGGTCCAGTTCGTTCGTGGCGATCTTGCGCAGGATGCGGCGCATGATCTTGCCGGAGCGCGTCTTGGGCAGGGCCGGCGCCCAGTGGATGACATCGGGCGTGGCGATCGGTCCGATGATGGAGCGTACCTGTTTCCTCAGAGCCGCACGCAGGTCGTCCGTGTATTCCTCGCCCACGTTCAGGGTGACATAGGCGTAAATGCCCTGTCCCTTGATTTCGTGCGGGAATCCCACCACGGCAGCTTCGGCCACCGCGCCGTGCGCCACGAGCGCGCTCTCCACCTCCGCCGTACCCATTCGGTGACCGGAGACGTTGATGACGTCGTCCACCCGGCCCGTGATCCAGTAGTAGCCGTCTTCGTCCCTTCGGCAACCATCCCCGGTGAAGTAATACCCCTTGTATTGTTGAAAATAGGTATCTTCGAAACGCTGGTGATCCCCGTAAACCGTGCGCATCTGTCCCGGCCAAGGTTCCCTGACGGCCAGGACGCCCATGATTCCGTTGCCCTCCAGTTCTCTACCGCTCTCGCCGTCGAGCAACACGGGATGGACGCCGAAGAAAGGCAGCGTGGCCGAACCGGGCTTGGTGGGTATTGCGCCCGGCAGCGGGGTGATCATGATCCCGCCGGTCTCCGTCTGCCACCACGTGTCGACGATCGGGCACCGCGCCTTGCCCACGTTGACGTGATACCATCGCCACGCCTCGGGATTGATCGGCTCGCCCACCGTGCCCAACAGCTTCAGCGTGGGCATGGGATGCTTGGCCGGCCATTCCTCGCCCTCTCTCGCCAGCGCGCGGATGGCGGTCGGCGCCGTGTAGAACTGGTTGACGCCATACTTCTCGATGATCGCCCAACACCGGTTCGGCGCCGGGTAGGTCGGAATGCCCTCGAACATGACCGTCGTGGCACCGTTGCCCAGCGGACCGTAGATGATGTAGGAATGTCCCGTGACCCAGCCTATGTCCGCGCCGCAAAAATAGACGTCGCCTTCGTGGTAGTCGAAGACATAGCGGAAGGTGACACCGGTGTAGACCATGTATCCGCCGACGGTGTGCTGTACGCCCTTGGGCTTTCCCGTGGACCCTGAGGTGTAGAGGATGAAGAGCGGATCCTCGGCGTCCATCGGCTCGCACGGGCAGTCGGTGCCGGCCTGCGTCATCAGGTCATGCCACCAGAAATCCCGGCCTTCCTTCATGGGAAAACGGAATTGCGGATCGTCCTTTACCCGGTCGACCACGATGCAGGTGGTCACCGGCTCGCCCATCTCCTGCTCAGCCGAAGCCATGGCTTCGTCCGCCACCGGTTTCATGAGGACGGGCTTGTCCCCTCGATGGGTCCCGTTCGCGGTGATGACCGTCTTGCAAGTCGAATCCACGATGCGGTCCGACAGCGAATCGGCCGAAAATCCGCCAAACACGATGGAATGGACTGCGCCGATCCGGGCGCAGGCCAGCATGGCGATGGCGAGTTCGGGGATCATGGGGAGATAGATGGATACCCGATCACCCTTCCCGACGCCCCGCGCCTTCAGTACGTTGGCGAACCGACAGACCTGCTCGTGCAGTTCCCGGTAGGTGAGCCGGGCGTCCTCCCCCGGTTCGTTGCCCTCCCAGATGATGGCCGTCTGGTCTCCCCGCGTGTCGAGATGCCGGTCGATGCAGTTGTGCACGATGTTGGTCTTGCCGCCTTCGAACCACTTGATGGAGACGGGCCCTTTCCGCAGATCATAGTTGTAGGACCGGACCCGGTTCCACTTGCGGAACCAGTCGAACGATTCCGCCTTCTCCGCCCAGAACGCTTCCGGATCGGCGATGGACCGATCGTACTCCCGCCGATATTCCTCCAGGTTCTTCACATGGGCCTTGTCGCGAAACGACGGATCGGGCTGATACATGTCGGACATGTTCGGTCTCCGGTTTTGACTCATAGGTGATTTCCCAGGCCATCCAGTGCGTATCGAACCCGAGCGGGCGGTTCCGGTGCAATGCCATCCCGCCAGGGGACGCGTGCGGCAGCAACCCGTAACCCCGATCAATGGGTTACGGACACGTCTACGCGGTTTCCGGGCGCCGCGTCCAGCAAATCGGCCGCGTTGCCTCCGTTGACGGCGATCTCGAGCAGTCCCGCGCTGTCCAGAATGGCCAGGGCCCCGCCGTCGGCTGCTTCGTCATAGGAAGCATGGACCCGGTCCAGCGTCAGGCCGGACAGCGTGATCCGAAACCGCTTCCCTCGGGTGGTCTCCAAAAAAAGGGATTCGGCGATATCCGTTATTATATTGCCATAGCGGTCGATATGCAATACGTGTCCCGTAATCCGGTTTTCGCTGACCACCGGTTCGGTGATCGATCCCGTGTCGTAATCGTCGATCACGGGTCCAAAATCGGTCACCGGCATGCCCTGTGCGAGATGCGCAGCCACCGGCGCGAAGACGTCCCGGCCGTGGAACGTATTGCTGATGCACGGCAACACGAAGCGGGGCTCGGTCACGGAGACAACCCGGTGAACGGTCTCCCGGGCAAACACGTGTGCGAAAAGGCCGTTGTCCGGTCCTACGAATCGGCAACAGGCTGTTTCAACGATCAGTGCCCGTCGTTCCCCACCCACGCCCGGATCGACGATCGCCACGTGCACGGTGCCGTCCGGAAACCAGGACCAGGCGGTGCGCAGCACAAAGGCACCTTCGTCGATCCGCTGCGGCGCGATCCCGTGGGACAGGTCCACAATACGGGCATCCGGACAGATCCCCAGGATGACCCCCTTCATGATCCCCACGTACGCGTCACGGTACCCGAAGTCGGTAAGGAGTGTGATCACGGGCATGGCGCGGCAGCCTTCCCGGCGGGGCACGGTGTGTCGGCGCACGATTTCGATTCGCCGATCAGGATGTTCCGGGGAGTGGCGGGGCTGACCGGGCGCCCGTCGAAATCGCCATAGGTCCGCGTGACCTTCAGGCCGGCCTGGTCCATCATGGCATCGAGTTCTTCCAGGGTATACATGCGCACGGATTCATCGTAGCTCCGCTCCACGCCGTCCTCCCTGATCCGCACGTGTTTATTGATCCGTACGTGCGCGCCCGCTTCCGACGGATCTCCCGTGATCCAGCGGTGCTGCTCGACTTCCATGCCATCCACCCTGCGATCGTCCGCCGGAACGAGTGTGGAAATGACGTACTCGCGATTAAGGTAGTCCATGAGGAAACGCCCGCCGGGACGCAGTGCCTGCGAGATGGCAGCCAGCACCCGGGCGTTCTCCCCATCCGTGCGAAAATAGCCGAAACTGGTGAAGAAATTGACCACGAGATCGAAGGCGGAGCGCCGGGGCGGATCGCGCATGTCCCCTTGGATGAAGGTGGCCTCCAACCCCTCGTCCTCGTTACGGCTGCGTGCCCGTTCAAGCAGTTCTTCGGACAGGTCCAATCCAATTACCCGGTGGCCCCGCCGGGCCAATTCCAGGCTGTGCCGACCATCTCCGCAACCGAGGTCCAAGATGTCGCGCGGCGAACCGGAATCCAGTTTTCCGAGCAGAAAATCGACCTGGCTGCGCGCTTCCCGGTCATTTCGATGGGGATACACCCGCAGATAGTCGAAACGGAAAGCCCTTTTGTACCAGTCGGCCGCCGGATTTCGCTTTTTGTCCATACCCTCCCGCCGTGGTAGCAATGCCCCCGACAAGTACGATTTCAATATACGGGGACGTTCGTTTCCGTCAATCGGCGATCGGCATGGCCGCCCGCCCCATAGCGATGCGGTTGACAGTAGGTACTCATATGTTTAGGTTATGTCGATGTACGTTCGGTCTGAACCGGACTGAGCCGTTCCGACGGCCAAGCCGGATCGAGCGTCCCGGTCCGCATCGTTTGTCGGGACCGGAGCAGCCGGGCCGGCATCGCATCGTCCGCCAGTACCGGAGCAACCGTCCAGCATCGGAGCCCACCATGGCAGGCAAACCCAAAATGGCGAACCGACCCGCGCAGGACGATACCGAATTCGAAAAGATGCTCGACGAAATGGATGAACTGGGCCGCAAGGCCGATGCCCTGCGCGAAAAAGTGAACCACCTAATCGACGAAATGCGCGAGCAAGACGGTACAATGGGTGAAGGCGCCGAGGCCGGAGAAAGGGAAGCCGACGACGATGCTGCGGATCGCATGGACGGCACGGACTGTGATAAGGGCAGCTCGGACGGCACAGACCCCACCTGAAGACCGCTGGCTGAGGCCGGCGCCCACGTCAGCCCGTCCCTCCGATCTCACTAAACACACTGAACGCCTCTTCCCTGGACGGAATCGAGTAGGCCGCACCGCGACCGCGGATTTTGAGTCCCGCCATGACGGTACCCAAACGCGCGGATTCGATTGCGCTCATACCATGCGTCAGGCCGTACAGCAGGCCGCCATTGAAGACATCGCCCGCACCGGAGGTATCCGATACCACCTCAGGGCGGTAGGCTGGCACCGAATGCACCCCGCCATCCACGCCGAGCACCACCCCGTCCGCACCGCATTTCACCGCGACCATACGCACGCCCCGGCGCTGAACCGTCTGAACAACCTCGCGCGCATCGTCCGTACCGAAGAGCGCCGCGCTTTCTTCCGGTGCGCTGGGCAGGAGAATGTCCACATGGGGCATGATCTCGTCCAGGGCGCTTCGGGCATCATCAAGCGACCAGAGACCCAGCCTGAGGTTGGTGTCGAAGGCCGTCGCAACGTTGTACTCGCGCGCTATCCTGAAGGCCTCGCGTACCGCTGCCCGGGCGCTGGGCGATATGGCCTGGGTAATCCCGCTGGCATAGACGATCCTTGCCCCGGCGATGTAGTCCGGATCGATGTCGGCGGGTTCAAGAAAGCTCGCGGCGCTTCCCGAACGATAGTAGGTGAATTCCCGTTCTCCGCCGGGCAGGACAGAGATGAAGTAGAGGCCGTTGGGCCGGTCCAGCGGCGTGGTGCAACGAAGGTCGATGCCCTCCGACCGCCACGCCTCGGTAAGAAATTCCCGAAAGGGATCGTCGCCCACATGCGTCACATAGCCGGTACTCGCGCCGAGGCGGGAGGCGGCCACCAGCATGTTCATGGTGTCACCGGCGAAAGTGCGGGTGAAGGTATCGGTCCTGGCGAGTGGTCCTTCGCAGAACATCTCGATCATGCACTCGCCGATCGATACAATGTCCAGTTCAGCCGGTCTGTCCGGTATCTGCACGGCGGGTACTACCTCTTCAAGCTGACGGCCACGCCGTCGCGCAACGGGATGATCGTCGTCCAGATTTCATCGGCACCGTAGGCCTTCCGGTTGTATTCCTGAATGGCGGTTGTCCAACGGTCGTCGGATGGCGCCGTAACGCGGCCGCTCCACAGCACGTTGTCGGTGATCAGCAGTCCGCCCTGGCGGATGCGCGGAAGCGCCAGGTCGAATACGCGGGGATAGTCGTGCTTGTCCACGTCGTTGAAAATCAGGTCGAAACTGCCCTCGGTCCGTTCCAGCAACTCCAGGGCGTCTCCCACCTGAACCACGACGCGATCCGCCACGCCGGCGCGTTGGATGAAATCCCGGGCCTGCGCGGCGTTCTCCTCGCTTCCGTCCGAGTAGTACACCTTGCCTTCAGAGCCTACCGCCCGGGCAAGCCAGATGGTCGAATAGCCGATGGCCGATCCCATTTCGAAAACGCGGCGGGCGCCGCTCAACGTCGCCATCTGGTACAGGACGCGGCCGACCAGGGGACCGACGATGGGGATCCGCTCCGCCCGGGCTTTTTCTTCCATCTCGGTCAGGACTTCGTCCCGTTTGGGCATCAGCTCCGTCAGATAGCCGTCCAGCGCTTCCGATAGTACATTGGGCATATGCTGCTACTCCCTATTTGGCATTAAGGTACACTTGCCGCAGAACCGGCGCAGATCAATCCCCATCGAGTTTGAATTCATAAGGATTGGTTACTGAAACTCTGGCTAAGGATCCCAGTATCTCAAGGACCTGATCTTTTTCGAGCCCGCGGTTCGAAATCACCTTTTGCACATCTTCTCTCTCCATCGGCGGAATACGAACCGCAAAGAAGGGCCAAAGCCGTTTGGAGCGGTATTCCTTGGCGGTATCAGGAAACGCCGAGATGGGTTGCATATCGTATTTGTCGACATAGCGGAAAACAAACTCTTCTTGCTCTTTGACGAGTCTACCCACCAAATACTCGTGATCAGATGTATGCCGATAGACACCTAAAGTGCGTTCCGGTGATGTATCCGCAGAAGCCTGTACAGGGTTCATCCCCCAGGATTTTAGGTTCAAGAAATCCGAAAAACTTCTCTTCATACTCGAACCTCCCGCATAAGACGATCACCGTTCATGCCATCTTGTCTTAGAAGGAGAACAAATCTCGTTTCTTCTGTCAAGAACTCAATCCCCGGCAGTTTCTCCAGCACATTGCTGAGGAGCCGCCTAATCCGGCCGTTCCGGTGCCGGCCAGGGCCGTAACTCCGCGTTGGCTGGTATATATAAAGGATGCTTCGGCGATCCGTCTTTATTGAAACCCAGACATCGTATCGGCGTGTTGGTAGCCAGGTGCTCCATCACTGCTTCAGAGCGACCCTCCCAACGACCCGACCTTCCATAGGCCAGCACCACCAAATCGCTCCGGCCCGAACACAGCGCTATGTACTTGCCGTTGCACGCCGCTATATCCGTTGGTTCCGGGCCGGCTCGTTGCAGCGCTTTCGGGTCCGTTGACCGAAGCGGTGAAAGGTTGCCGACATACAGTCGGCCGTACCCCCAGTCGGAGGCAAAGCGGATGCAGCGCGTTATCGTCGGATCGTTGGCCGTCTCGTCCGCCGTGCTGGGATTCAGCATCAAAAACATCACGGCCCGGCGATTTCCTCCCTCCAACGGTCGGGACAGCGTATAACGGTACCGCCGATCCGGCGAAAAGATCGCCGTTTCATTCACAAACTTCGCATCCGGGCAATCTGTTCCCGTAGTCGAACTCATGATGAAGAGCAACCGGAATGGGAGGAGGCATTCCCTCGCGGTAATTTCAGCCGCGAGGAAACCGGGTACATCATGCTAGGCGGGGCCTGTCAGCAAATCAGAAGATCTCGACGGTCAGATACTTACCGGGGTTGGCCTTCACATCAACGACGAGTTCGTCTATGTTGGTCACCAGGCGGTCCATTTTGACGAACACGCGATCTACGTCTTCGTACAGGCTTTCATCCTGAAGCAATCTACCGATCGTACCTTCTCCCCGGTCGATTCGCGTGAGGATGTTGTCAAGCGCCACGGTCGTAGTCTGCAATTCATCCATCATGCCCCTCAATTGGTACGAAGTGCTTTCCAGATTGTCCAGCGTGTTCGACACCTTGGACCGTTCGGATTCAGTCAGGTTTTTCGCATTGACCACCAGTGAATCCATGTTCGTCAGCACGCGGTTGATCTGGACGCTCTCGCGCTTGAGGGTCTGCCGCAGTTCGTTCGTCAGATCGTGCACGCCGGCAAGGCTGTTCACGATCGATTTGTCCCGTTCGGGATCCAAGAGGATGTTGGCGTTTTTAAGCAAGTTGCGCATGTTCACCGTGACGGAATCGACCTGCGTGAACATTTCTGAAATCCCCGGCGCGGTCGTGCCCTCCAACTTGCTTCCCGGCGGAATCATGGTCGTGCTTATGCCTTTGCGGATGTTGATGGATTTTTCGCCCATGACACTTCGCGCGATCACTTCCACCTGTGAATCCTCGGGAATCCGGTAGGGTTCATCGATACGCAGGGTGACCACAGGGGTCAGATCGTCCAGTGTCACGGCCTCCACCTTGCCGATGCGTACGCCCCCCACGAGGATCGGATCGGTGGATTTGACCCCCACCGCGTTGCTTATGCGCACATCAAGAAGATAGGTATCTCCCGTTACGCGCCATTCCTTCAGGTAGAACAGGCCCCAAACGAAAATGATGATCGCCAGGAGAAAGACCAGGCCCAGTTTTGCCTCGTCGGGCAACAGACCTTTTTTGAACGTCACGCCACACCCCCTGTTTCTACAATATCGTACGGGCGAGCAGGTAATCCAGGAGCAGGATAAGGATACACGAAACCACCACCGTATTGGTGGTGGCCTTGCCCACGCCTTCCGCGCCGGATCCCGGTTTCACTCTGAAACCCTGGTAGCAGGCGACCGTGGTGATCGTGGTCCCGAAACAGAATGCCTTGGACAGTCCAAAGAAAGCATCCTTGGTCCGGAAGAACTCGCGCATCCCCCGCTCGAAATCGGGAACGCTCACCTGCATCCGGTCAATGGCCGCGACCATACCGGAAAGTACGCCGATCAGGTCCGCGAAAATCACAAGGACCGGCAACATGAACGTGCCGGCGAGGATACGGGGAATCGCCAGGTAGACGATGGGATTCATGGCCATCACCTCGTAGGCGTCGATCTGCTCGGTCACCCGCATCGTGCCGAGTTCGGCCGCGATGGTGGCCCCCACCCTGCCCGACAGGACCAGTCCGCCCAGTACCGGGGCCAGTTCGAGGACTACCGATGACAAGACGACGCTCCCCACCAGGTAGGCCGGTACATATCCTTGGAACTGGTATCCGGTCTGCACCGCGGTCACCAGACCGGCGAAGAACGCGATAATCAGGACGATCGGCATGGAATGAATACCGATCGCGAACATCTGGTGGACCATCAGTCCCCAGTACGTCCTGATGCGGGGCAAATTTCGGACGACTTCGACCATCATCATGCCGAAGTCGCCGATATTCGTCAGCGCCCAGAGTACGCGCCGACCAAGAAAGGAGAAAAAGGGGGTCACGAGGCGATTACAATGCGATGAGCGGCGCGATGACCAGAGACACCACCGACATCAGCTTGATCAGTATGTTGAGCGAAGGACCGGACGTGTCCTTGAAGGGATCGCCCACGGTATCGCCCACAACGGCGGCCTTGTGGGCCTCCGAGCCTTTTTCGTACCGCACCCCGTCGAAGGTCAGTCCTTCTTCGATCATCTTCTTCGCGTTGTCCCAGGCGCCACCCGCGTTCGCCTGGAAAATCGCCATCAGCACGCCGCTTACCGTGACGCCGGCCAACAGACCACCGAGCGTCTCGGGACCGAAGACGAATCCCACGATGACTGGCGTCGATACGGCCAGCAGACCGGGCAGCACCATGCGCCGGATGGCAGCCTTGGTGGAGATCTCGACGCAACGGGCGTATTCGGGTTTGCCGTCGGCCGCTTCGAAGACCGCCCGGTCTTCCTTCCCCCAGTCTCCTTCTTCCACGCCGTCGTTTTTCTTCATCACGGAGAGCGCGGCCTTGAGTTCCGGGATGGCGTTGAACTGTCGTCTGACCTCTTCGATCATGGCCATGGCCGCCTGTCCCACGGCATTCATGGCGAGTGCGGAGAAGAGGAAAGGCAGCATACCGCCCACGAAGAGTCCTGCCATGACGCTGGGATTGGCGATATTGATGCTTGAAATGCCAACCTGTACCATGTAGGCCGCGAACAGCGCCAGCGCGGTCAAAGCCGCGGAGCCTATGGCAAAGCCCTTGCCTATGGCCGCGGTCGTGTTTCCGACGGCGTCCAGCTTGTCGGTGCGCTGCCTGACCTCGGGGGGCAGTTCTGCCATCTCGGCCACGCCGCCCGCGTTGTCCGAGATGGGACCGTAGGCGTCCACCGCCAGCTGGATGCCGGTGTTGGAAAGCATACCGAGCGCCGCCATGGCAATGCCGTACAATCCGGCGAAATAGTAGGCGCCCATGATACCCGCGGCAATGATCAGTATGGGTATGGCCGTGGACCGCATGCCGATGCCCAGACCCGCGATGATGTTAGTCGCGGTTCCCGTCACCGACTGCCGCGATATGCTCGTGACAGGACCGGTATGGGTTCCCGTGTAGTGTTCGGTGATCAGCCCGATCCCGAGACCGGCCAGCAACCCTATGGTCGTGGCGACGAAAACACCCAGGCTGGTGTAGGTTTCGACGCCCAGGGTGAATTCGCCGGGCAGCAGATAGTCGATAAGCAGATACATCACGGCGACCATGATCGCGGAGGATCCGAATTCGCCCTTGTTCAATCCGGACTGCGGATTGCCCCCCTCTTTGACCGACACCATGAAGGTTCCGAGTATCGAGATGAGGATGCCCGCGCCCGCGATGATCAGCGGCAGCGTGATGAATACCGGATCGTATACGCCCGCGACCAGAATACCCGCGCCCAGCACCATGGAACCGACGATGGAGCCGACGTAGGATTCGAACAGGTCGGCGCCCATGCCCGCCACGTCGCCGACATTGTCCCCCACGTTGTCGGCGATGGCCGCCGGATTGAGGGGATGGTCCTCGGGAATTCCGGCTTCCACCTTGCCCACCAGATCGGCGCCCACGTCGGCCGCCTTGGTATAGATCCCGCCACCCACGCGCGCGAAGAGCGCGATCGACGAAGCGCCCAGCGAAAAGCCGGAGATGACGTTCAGCACCCGGCCGATACCGGATTCGTCAATGCCGTAGAGGCCCGTGTAAAACACGAACAGGCCGCCGAGGCCCAATACGCCAAGACCCACGACGTTCAGCCCCATGACCGATCCGCCGGCGAAAGCCACATGCAGCGCCCGGGCCAGGCCGGTCCGCGCTGCGTGCGTAGTCCGCGTATTTGCCCGTATGGCCACGCGCATGCCCAGGAACCCTGCCAATCCCGATGCGAAAGCGCCGGTGACGAAGGACAGGGCGATGAGTGCACTCGATTCGACCCTACCCACGTTGGCCACGGCCAGCAGCACGGCCACGATTACGACGAAAACCGCCAGAACCCGGTACTCTGCCTTTAGAAAAGCCATCGCACCTTCCGAAATACTGGCGCCGATGGATTTCATCTTGTCCGTTCCCTCTTCCTGACGGTTGATCCAGGCTGTCCGCCAGAGGGCGTAAATCAGTCCCAGCAGACCCGCGCCGATCACGCCATACATCAACTCGTTCATATCCCGATACCTTCTCCCTTTAAACCAATTTCCCTGCGGTTAACCAATCTCCCAGCCGAAACACACAACCGTTGCCGCACGGTCGCATCGATATGATCCGACCGTCCGCACACACATAGAGGGCGGGTCTGGAACCCGCCCTCTGTTCATGGGAACGGCCATTAGAATGAAGCCACATCATCAACATGCCGGAACGCAGCACCCGCATACCGGCGCTAGCGCAATCTGAAAACGACAGTCTGCGCAACCCAGACGGCCACCGGCCGGTTGTTCTGGATCGCCGGCGTATAGGTCGTTCGCTTGATGGCCTCGACCGCTGCTTCATCAAGGCCCGCGCCGACTTTTCTGGCGACCATGACGTCACGCACCCGGCCGTCCTTGTCGATCAGGACCCGCAAGATTACCGTGCCTTCGATACCGGCCTTGCGAGCAAGTTCCGGGTACTCGGGCCTGAGCGGCGTGGTTGGCTTGGGTTCGACTTCAAAAGGAACGAATGCGTCGGGTGGAGGAAGCGCCTCTTCCTCAATCTGGATGTTATCTTCCTCTGGCGCTTCGATGATGATGTTCTCCTCCTCGATATCCTGAATCACCGGCGCGATACTCTGACTCATCTCGGTCTGGGTAGCGATCGTCATCTCCGCGGATACTTCGGCATCATCCACGGGTTCAGGTATACCGATCACAGGCTGGGAAGGCGCTTCGACCGGCACCTCCGGCATTTCCGGCGCATCCGTGAGCGCCGGTGGCGGACCCAGATCAGCATACGTCACGATCGTGGTCACATACTGCCGGTTCATCTCCTGGAGATACCAGACGGTCCAGTAGGTACCCAGAGCCAGCAGGTGTATGATTACGGCGGCTGCGATCCCCCTCCTCGCGTTCTTCTGGTAGAAGAACTTGATGGGAGACTCTTTCTTAAGAGGAAAATGTTCGGCGCTAAGCAGAGATCCGGTCATGAGCCAAACACCTCCTCGTACCTATCCTCCTCCAGTACCGTTATACTGAACCGGTCGATCGCGCCCAGCTGAAGTTCGTCCATGACGTTTACCATCTGCTCGTAGGGACTTGTGCGCTGTATCAGGACCAGGGTCACCAGCTTGGATTCGCCATCGTGCTCCTCGGCGTTCTCCACTTCCTTTTCCTTGATGAAATCCTGGATATCCTCCAGCGCGAGCTCCTCCGGCGTCATGTCCCGGCCTATCTGCCAGAAAATGCTATCGTCGTCCAGCATGTAGATCAGCAGCACGTTCGATTCCGCGATCTCGACCTTGTCGTCCTTGTCGGGCGGAATGTTGAGCTCCATGGTCTGCGGCGCCCTGAACACCGTGGTGACCATGAAGAAGATGAGCAGAAGGAAAGCGATGTCCACCATGGGCGTCATGTCGATCAGGATGGGTGCTCGCTTCTTCTTTTTACTGCCGCCTTCCTGTTTTCTGTCGCTGGCCTTCTCAGCGCCCTGGACAGCTGCCATGTGTCATCACCTCCTCACCAGGTCGTGATTAACCGGTCTCAGGCTGGTGGGTTCGTCATCCGAAGAGCCGCTGTCGTCCTCGAAATTGGTCACCAGATTGAAACGGGTGTTGTTTGTCTTCTGCAGGATTTCCATCATATCGCTGATTACGCCGAACTCAGCGTCCTTGTGCGCCTTGATGGCGATACGCAACCTCGGGTTTCGTATACGCGCCTCCACCAGTGCATTCTCCATCTCCGACAAATCGATCGTCACTTCAGGCTGGGGTTCCAGTCGCCAGAACAACTGGTTCTGGGGTTTCGGACCGACCGTCAGGATCACGACGTCGGATTCCGGCAACTTGATCACCGAATGCGATTCCGGCAATAAGATCGGGATCGACTCCGGGGCCTTGAACTGCGTCGTGGCCATGAAGAAGATGAGCAACAGGAAGGCGATATCCACCATGGGCGTCATGTCGATGAATACCGGGGCATGTTTTCCACTTGCCATGTAAAGAGCTCCTTAACGCCAACGCCGGACCGATCAGGCGCGACCTGTAAGAATGGCCAGGACTTCCTGTGCCACTTCGTCGATGGCGTAGGTGAACATATCTACCTTGTTGACAAAGTAGTTGTACGCTACGATACCCATGATGGCCGCCGCCAGACCACCCGCCGTGTTGATCAGCGCTTCGGAGATGCCGAGCGCGAGCTGTATGGCGTCCGGGGCGCCTTCGTTGGCCATGGCCGCAAAGGCCCGGATCATACCGATCGTGGTACCGAGCAGTCCCACCAGCGTGGCGATGGTAGCGATTGTCTGCAGCGCGATCAGGTTGCGCTCAAGCAACGGCCTCTCCAGGGCGTTGGCTTCGTCGAAGGCCCGCTTGATTTCCGCCACCTGCCGGTCGCTCGTCAGATTTTCGTCGGCAATCGTCTGAAAACGCTCGAGGCCGGCGCGCATTACATTCGCCATGGTGCCCTGCTGCGCATTGCACAGATTGATCGCCCGGGTGACATCGTTGTTGCGAACCGCACCCAGGGTATCCTTGAGAAACGCCACCTGCGACCGCTTTCCACGGGCTTTCTTCAAGGTAAGCGAACGCTCTATGATGAAGGTTATATCGAGCATGGTCAGCACCATGAGGCCGATGACCACCGGTCCGCCGTCCTTCACGAACTTGGGCAGGAAGAACTCGAATATGATGTAGGAAACAATGAAGCAAAGGACGATGATGATCATGATAAAGGCGCCTGGCCGCATATCAGATTCTCCTTAGGCTCTGTTTGTCGCGATAGGGAAAGAAAATACCAAAGCTATCATCTCACAGTAAACTGATCCCTGCCAGATAAACCGATACTACTGGAATTCGACGAGTCCTTTAATCGGGGCGGGACAAACGCCTTTCTTGACCACCACCTTTCCATCCGTGTCCTGTGTATTGCCTGTGAACAGACTCTAATGCTGATTTTCGCATGCCGAAACCATCCGCTGCCGACTCAAGGAGCGAGGACCGAGGCCGCGGACGTATTCATGCCGTTCAGCCGCCCTGCATTTGCTCGTAAATCTGAACCACGTTGTTCAACTGTTCACGCGCCGTGCCGTTGTTCGGATCCAGCTTCAGGCATTCGCGATAATGACGGATCGCCGGTCCGAGTTGTTGCGAATTCGTGTAGGCCTGGGCAAGCAGCAGATGATAGGAAGCCTGGTCCGGCTTCAATTCCACGGCCTTCAGGAGACGACCGATAGCACCATGGTAATCCTTGTTCAAGACCCGGTCGAATCCGAGACGGTAATAGGCCTCGTGGTCCGTGGCATCGATCTCGAGTACCCGGCTGAACGTTGTGCGCGCATTGGGGAAATCCTCCAGAATCAGGTAGGCTGTTCCCAAGTACTTCAACGGCTGCAGGATGACGTTCGGATCCTCTTCGCCTTCCTGGTTCCGAAGGTTCAGCGCATGGAGCAGGGCATCCCGGGCCACCGCGCCTTCGCCGGCCACCAGTCCGGCGATACCCATGTTCAGAAAGACGAAATAGTCCGTGCTGTCGTGGGCGGCCTTGGCCCGGTACATATCCAGCGAAGCGGCGTATATCGCCGGCCGCTGGTCGCGCTCCGCTTCGCGGGACGCGCCGTAGATTTCCCGGCCAAGATTATAGTATACGCTACTCAAGGTAAGGCGGGTCCGCTCGTCCTCGGCCATCTGGATCGCCGGTTCCAACACGGCCTTGAGGGAATCGACGGCCTGCGCGTACTGTCCCTGCTTGACATATGAGCGTCCATAGTAGGCGTACGGGTTCTGATCGGTGGGGTTGGCCTTGATGGCTTCTTTGAGGTATGGAATGGCCTCGCCGTACTTCTCCTGATCGAAATAAACCAGCGCCAGCTGGATGTAGGGCTTCTCCGACGAAGGATCCAGTTCAATGGATTTCTTCAGACTGGCGATGCCTTCTTCGTATTGTTTCACCTCCGGTTGCGTCTGTACCCAGCCCAGGCTGTAATAGAGCGCCGCGTTGTCCGCGTTTTGCGCCAGGGCCTCCTGGTAGGCGTTCACCGCCTCCGTGTACCGGCCTTCGGCCACCAGGCCGTCGCCCATGGGCAGATAGGCTTCGATCTTGTCCGGAGCCAGCTCGACGGTCTTCATATAGTGCGGCACGGCCATCTTGATCCGGCGCGTCTTGTTGAGGGATTCGGCCAGCATGAAGTAGGCTTCGGCGTTGGTCTGGTCCAGCGCCAGATACTTTTCCAGCGGTTCGACGGCGAGCGGATACCGCTCGGCGACATACTGGATGAACCCCTGCTGATACCAGGCCTCCTTCAGGGTGGGATCGAGCGCCGACGCTTGTTTGAACCCGGCGTAGGCTTCGTTCCATTGCCGCGCCTTGAAGTGCAACTGGCCGATCCGGTAGTGGGTCATGGCCGCGTCCGGGGAATCGGGCTGCATGGCGAGCGCTTGCCGGTAGTTGGTGATGGCCAGCCCCCAGACATTCTGGGCTTCGTAGACATCGCCCAGCCCCTGCACGTAAAGCGGGTTCTGGGGGTCGACGCCGCGCGCCCTGGTGAAGAGCACCATGGCGGACTGCAGATCCTCTTGGGCGATAGCCAGCTGCCCCTGTGCATAGAAGAACCGCGCGTCTTTCTCCTTGGTGCGCTTCAGCCCTTCCTTGATCGATTTCTCCGCTTCCTCAAACTGGCCGTGCTCGATATGCAGCAGACTCAGTTCGAAACGGGCGTCGTGGTTTTTCTTCTGCTGTTTCACGGCGACAAGGAATTCGGACAGCGCCTCGCCGCTGTGCCCCTGTCGCTTAAGCGCCAGGCCAAGCAGGTAATGGGCGTCCGTATTCTTCTTCCCATTGCTGAGCACGTCCCGGAGTATGGAAACGGCTTGATCGTAATTCCCGGCATCATAGGCCGACCGGGCCGCATCCACGCTTTGCGCGTAAGCCGGGGCCGGTGAACCGGCCAGCAACAGTACGCCCAAGGCAAGGAAAAGGCCGAGGCAGCGTCTGCAGTCAACACCTGCGATCCGCATGTTCGATTCCTCCCGATTCGATTGCTTTTTTGTCATCAAGCTGAAGCATCCTCCCCCGGTCAAAGCGCGGAGGATTCGCTTACTCCGTGAGTTTCACCACCCGAACTGGCATGGTAGCCGGCACGATGCCCGCATTAATGGCGATCTGTTGTCCCTTGACTGCGGTCAGAAAGGTTACGAAGCCGGAAACCAGATTGACCTCCAGGGAAGATTCCTTGAAATAGCATAGCACGAGGGGCCGTCTCAGCGGGTAGAGTTTTTTGTTTTTCCTGTTGGGTTCTTCAAGGATTTTGTGTTGCGTGGGCAGGAGGTAGTCGCCACCTGCCGCGCTACCGATCCGGATTATCTTGTAATGCCCCATCGTGGCGGGTGATTTCGTCACCAGAAGGCCCGTTATCCCGATCGCGCCGGTCTGGCTGCCCGCAATCGCCGCCAGCTCGGTCATCGTGCTGCAGGGATAGACTTCATCACCATAGTCCGCGCCATCAAGCACCTGGTCCTGAAAGACTTCGTATGTGCCGGAATTACGGTCCCGGACCAGCGGACGGACGGGCCGGTCGGTTCCGCCCACTTCCCGCCAGTTTGTGATCTCTCCCGTGAAAATGCCCCGCAACTGCGCCACTGTCAGATCGTCGACGGGATTGTCCCCATGCAGGATGACTACCAGGGCGTCATGGGCAACAGTGCGGGTGACGAACTTGCGTTCACCGGCCGACAGCGCCGCGATCTCCTGTTCGTTGGGTTCGCGGGACAAAACAGCCAAACGGCTCCGGCCCTCCGCGAGATCAACCAGCGCTTCGCGCGAAGTCGTTTTGGCCACATCAATATAAGCTTCGTTGTAAATCTGCCAGTACTTCTCGGCCGCGCTATCCATGTATGGGAAAGCGACTTCCGCGCTGGACACCTTCAGATGGCCCCGGGTGGCCGTTTCACCGGGTTCGCCGCAGCCTGCCGCAAGAACCAGACAGGCTACACCCATGCACGCTAGCCGGATGCAGGCCCCGTACCTCGCCATGAATCATCCTCCAGGATCGAGCGGGTCTCCCGGTCTCTCTTTTCCGCGAAGTAGGCCGAGACGAATCGGAAGATTCCGTAAAGAACAAGCACACTGCCGAAAGTCAGTCTCAGCTGTTCCGTCTGTATGAACGTCTGCAACAGGTGGCCGGTCAGCACCAGCACCCCGGAACCAAACATTGCCAGTGCAACCAGGTAGCCGAGAAGCTGACGGAATGATGTAATACGGATCATAATGCGGGCGAGACGGAATCCACCGTATGGATACTACCGGACATTGCCGTTCATGCCTTCACCGGTTGGCGAGACTGCCAAATACCGTATTGTCCAGCAAGTGACGGTAACGGCCTCGATCCATGAGCAGCCCAGCAGGAGAATACAGGAAACCCAATTCGCAGTTTCCGTTTGTTTCGATGCTATCAGATTAAACACGGCGATCCCGATTGTCAAGAAAAAACGCCCGGCGCACGATCATCAGATCGCAGGCCATGCCGCCGCCGTAGACAAATCGGCGCACTGACGATACCCGGCCTTCGGTCACGCCCGGATCGACACACGAGGCGGCGATCACGGGTGATCTTCCCGGGGGTGTTCGCACAATTCGATCAACACGCCGCTTGTGCTTCGGGGGTGGACGAAGGCGACCAGTGCGCCGCCGGCCCCCAGGCGCGGCTTTTCGTCGATCAACCGGAATCCACGGTCCCGAAGGACCTCCAGCGCCTTTTCCAGGTCGTCTACCTCGAAGGCCAAATGATGAACGCCCTCGCCACGCCGCTCGATGAAACGCGCAACCGGGCTCTCCGGATCCGTTGCTTCCAGGAGTTCTACCCGGGTATCGCCAATGGGGAGAAAAGCCACGGAAACCTGGTCGCTTTCCACCGTTTCCCGGCCAAGCAGCGGGATCCCGAGGGTATCGTGGTAGAGACGCAGCGCTTCGTCCAGATTCCGCACCGCGATTCCGATGTGCGCGACCCGTACGGTCGTGTACGGCAACTCATCCGGCATGGAATACGGAATCTCCGTTCTTGCGGCCCGCGATGGACCAAAGCCGATTGCTATCTCAAAAACGCTCGGGTCTCTGGTATTCTCCGAAGATGCCGCGGAGCGTGTCGCAGATTTCACCCAGTGTCGCTCGCTTGCGCGCGGCATTGATGATCAGCGGCATCAGGCTGTCTGTGGCACGTGCAGCCGATTCCAGCGCCTTAAGCGCGTCAGCCGTCGCCTGCCCGTCCCGCGCCTTCCGGAACGCGCGTACTCTTTCGACCTGGCGGGCTTCTATCCCGGGATCGATGGGAAAGCGAGGCGGGTCCTGCTCCTCGGCGTCCGTGAAGCGATTTACCCCGACGATGATCCGTTCTTCCTGCTCGACGGCCAGCTGAAATGCATAGGCGCTGCGGCTGATTTCCTCTTGGGGATACCCCGCCTCGATCGCGCCCAGCGCGCCGCCGAACTCGTCGATGCGCGCCATGCAGGACATGGCCGCCCGCTCGATCTGGTCGGTCAATGCCTCCACGAAGTAGGATCCGGCAAACGGATCGACCGTATCGGCCACCCCGGTCTCGTGGGCAATGACCTGCTGGGTTCTCAAGGCGAGGGTCGCCGCCGATTCAGACGGCAGGGAGAGCGCTTCGTCGAGGCTGTTGGTGTGGAGGGATTGCGTTCCCCCGCACACGGCCGACAGGGCCTGCAGCGCCACCCGGACGACATTGTTCTCCGGCTGCTGGGCGGTGAGCGTGGAACCGCCGGTCTGCGTATGGAACCGCAGCTGCCAGGAACGGGGATTCTTCGCCCCTGCCCGTTCGCGCATGAGCCGCGCCCAGAGCCGCCGGGCGGCACGGAATTTGGCGACTTCCTCGAAGAACTGGCTATGGGCATTGAAAAAGAAGGAAAGCCGCGGCGCGAACGCGTCGACGTCCACCCCGGCGTCCACTACCGCCCGCACGTATTCCAGTCCGTTGGCCAGCGTAAAGGCAACTTCCTGCACGGCGGTTGCCCCGGCTTCCCGAATGTGGTAGCCGCTTATACTGATGGGGTTCCACTTCGGCATGGCGCCGGCGCAGAATCGAATGAGGTCGGTAGCCAGTCGCAGGGACGGGTCCGGCGGGTAGATGAAGGTGCCTCGGGCGATGTACTCCTTCAGAATATCATTCTGGACAGTGCCCGCGAGCCGTTCCAGCGGAATGCCCCGCTCTTCTGCCACAGCCGCGTACAAGGCTACGAGCACGGTGGCGGTGGCGTTGATGGTAAGCGAAGTGCTGACGGACTCCTGCGGTATTTCGTCAAACAGCGTCCGCATATCGTCTATGGTGGAGATGGCCACACCCGTACGTCCCACTTCGCCGGCCACCATGGGATGATCGGAGTCATACCCGATCTGGGTGGGCAGGTCGAAGGCCACGGAAAGGCCGGTCTGACCCTGGGATAGCAGATACCGGTAGCGGCTGTTGGTTTCTTCGGCCGAACCGAATCCCGCGTACTGCCGCATGGTCCAGAGCCGGCCGCGATACATGGTCGGGCGAATACCGCGGGTAAACGGATACTGCCCGGGGACGCCGATATCCGTCCGCGGATCGTTGTCCGCCGTGTCCTCGGGCGTATACAGCCTTTTCAGGGGAATGCCGGAGCCGGTCTCAAACTGTTGGCGGCGTTCGGGCAGCCTTTCCAGCGCCGGTTGGAGCGTCTTCTTCTCCCACTCCTTCCGGGCTTCTGCCAGGGTTTCCTTTTCAGACGGCATGACGGGTGAATCCGCATTCTACGGGTAGATGAGACGATGAGCGAAGCCTGTAATCTACAGCGGAAGAACGCAGGTGTCAATCGCTCCCCTGCTGGCGCTGGGATCCAGCCAGACCCAGCGCCGCAGCCTCTCCCCGCATGGCCTCGATGACATGGGCTATATGGTCGGCAAGGTCGAGTCCCAGGCTCTCGGCGCCTTCGGCGATGTCCTCCCGGGAGACGGCGCGGGCAAACGCCACCGCCTTCATTTTCTTCCGGACGGACCGGACCTTTACCTCGTGTATGCTGCCGGAGGGACGCACGAGGGCGACGGCGGTGATGAATCCCACCAGTTCGTCGACGGCGAAAAGCGTCTTGTCCATCAAGCTGCGTCGTTCGAGGCCGAGGTAGGTGGCATGGGACTTGATGGCGTAGACTACGTCCTCGGGATAGCCCTTTTCCTCCAGGATCGCCGCGCCGCGCATGGGGTGGTCTTTCGGATCGGGGGTTGCCTCGTAGTCGAAATCGTGCAAAAGGCCCACGATCCCCCATTTCTCCTCGTCCTCGCCATACTTCCTGGCGTAGTGCCGCATGGCCGCCTCCACGCCCAGTGCGTGTTTACGCAGGCTGTCCGTCTTCGTGTGCTCGTGCAGCAACTCCAGTGCGTTTTCGCGGTTCAAATCGATCCCTTTCCGTACATGATCTCGCCGGCATCCGGCGAAAATCCGGTTTCCGTCAGCCGCCCTTGCACCGGAGCGCTCAGGGGGTCGGTTCGGTAATCGCGTAGGCAGGTGGCGACGCGACCGGGATCATCGGACAACGGCACGACCATAGTAGTACGGCAACGCCTGGGCGGAAGGGCGGTGGGACCAGGCCAGGCGGGCCTTGCCGATATTGGCCCCCGGACCGGCGTCGGCTTCGTCCCCGTCGTAGACTACGACGTTAAAGCCGATGACCGCTCCCGCCGAAGGTGCGGAACCGCCGGGCATGTCGGCCCACGGTATGGCGGTCTCGATGATATAGCCATGGCCGGTGAACCTGGATGCCAACCGCATACCGGGCGCGGTCTTTTCGATCACGCCCTGTCTGGCATCGGCATCCCGTGCCGCCCTTGGCTCCCGGCTTGCCGTGGTGCCCGGAAAGATGCCCGCCTTGAAGACCGTCAGCGTATTGTCGCTCAGGCCGGATGGATCGATGCAGACCTCCACGGCATCCGAACGCCAGTGACCCTTGACGTCGTCCGGGGCGATATTGCAGACGACCACGTCGTCCCGCACGTCCACGGCGAGGTACAGGTTCGCCTGGTCATATGCCGCGCGAAACGTCGCGCTGCAATCGGCGTCACCGCCGGGCAAAGCGCCCGACCAGATCTGGCCGGACGATATGGCTTGGGCTTCGATGCCCTCCCATTCGGTCAGGTCCCCGTCGATCCGCGGAGGACTTGCCATCGGGGCGAGATCCATGACCGGCAACACGTCGATCATCCCGCCGCCTGTCGCGTTCCGTTCCCCAAGCGAGGTCGACAGCCGGACCGGGTAGCTCCCCTGCACGACATGGTCTGGCACGCGAACCGTAAAGGGAACCGTTGCCGTGCCCCGGCCTGGCACTTCGTAGTCCACCTGCATAGGGCTGTCCGGCCAACCCGCCGGCAAGTCAAGACGCAACCGACCCGCGGTGGTCTGTTGGCGATTGCTTTTCAGCGCCACCTCGAGCGTACCCGTCATTCCGGTTCCGATGGACAACGCTTCCGGCAACAGCCCGGCGGCCCAGGCCACCTGGTGTTCGTCCGCCCACTTCCGGAAGCGGACAATGTCCGCACGGGGCACCATGCCGATGGCCAGTTCTTCTGTCGAAGGCGGTGGTCCCAGCATGATGCCGGGGTCGGGTAGCGCGTCGACGCCGTTGCGCAGTGAATTCGGTCGGTCGGATCCGTCAGGCACGAGGGATCGAACCAGCAGAAAGGACTCCGGCCGGGACCGGCGAGGCGGCAGCGTGGCGAACCGGTCGAATCCCTGGGACCGGAAATTGCGCAAGGCAAGCGACTTGATTTCCGCGTAGCTCAAGAAACGGCTGGGGGAAATGTCGTCCGTCGGAATGGAAACCGAACCTTCTCTCCGGGTATTGTAGTAAAGTTTCAGCGGTTGCCAGGTCCGCAGGAACTCGTCGTCGATCTGGCTCGAGAAACGACCGGGATCGGCCGCCGCGGTAAAGGCTTCCGTCGCGAGACGGGCTACAGCCTGATGCATGCCGTGGGTTCCCGGACCGGGCCACATGGTCACGATGACGTCCGGCCGCAGCAGACGGACCAGGCGCACGAGCCGGTTCAGGGTGTCCTGGTGGCCCCATACGTCGAACACGGCCTTGTCGCTGAGCGTGTAGAAAAAATCGGTCTTGTCCAGGAAGTACACCATGTCCACGCCGTACTCGGCGGCGGACCGTCGGATCTCGGCTTCTCGGAGTATGCCCAAGGCGGGGCCGAGCTCCCGGCCGATGGCGTTGCCTCCGCCCTCGCCCCGCGTAACCAGCACGATGGCCGCGCGGGCTCCGCCATCGAGCACTTCCCGGGCGAAGGTGGCCGTAACCCCGCTTTCGTCATCGGGATGGGCGCCCACATACAGGAGGTCTACTTTAAGCAAATGATCGGACTGGATCTGGTCTATGGACTGTGCCATGGCGTTCCCGGACAGCTGGATGAGAAACAGGCAAGCGGCATACCGTAATACCAAAGGCAAGCGAAAACCAGGCATCGTTCAGGACCGTTTCGAAAAAGACGGGTGAAGTCCCGGTAGGAAGCCAAGACGGACCGCATCGTGTATGGCACGCCCTGACTGGACCACGCGCCCGATGTGATCTCCAATGTGATTTCAATAAGTCCAGAATACGCTTCGCAGCGTGTTCCTGTCAAGGATTTCGGATGATGGCCATGTAGGGGTTGAAATCTGATCCGGGCATGCACATACTCTCCGACATGGCGCCAACTTCACGCGAACCAACTGGAGGAAGGATAGCATGAGCGATCTGATTGTCGTTCATCCGGATTTCGACGGAGTCTGGCCCTTTGCAGCCGACCACTTTCGAACGCTGTGGCCAGAGGCCGGATTTGTACGCCTGGCCCACGGCGACGAGCGCCCGCTGGGTGAAATCGTGGAGGAACCCGGCCGGATAGGCAGGCTTGCAACGCTTGGGGTATCGGTGACGTCCGACTGCCTGAAGCGATTCAGCGCGTTGCGGGAAGCCACCTTCCAGGGCGGTTACGACCAGCGGCTGGACGCAGCATGCCTTGACTACCTTGCTGTGGCCGGGATCACCGTCCACGACCATCCCACCGAAGGATTCTGGTCGCAGACCGTGGCGGAATTCGGTTTGGCGTTGACGCTGTGCGGGCTGCGTCGAATCCCGCAGTTGCACCGCGAAATCATCTACAGCCAGGCGGCCTGGAACTACGAGCCGCAGGACGGTTTGGGACAGCCCGGTGCGCGGGGCCAGCAGTTTGGCGATGATCCCGACTTCGTCAACGGCACGCTGAGTGGCAAGCGCGTCCGGATCGTGGGTGCGGGGAACATCGGTAGCCGCTATGCCAGTTTCGCCTCGATGTTGGGCGCCGACGTGGCGTCCTGGGATCCTTTTGCTCCGGAGCCCAGTTTCCACCGAACCGGTTCGCGCCAATGCTACCACCTGGAGCAACTCGTCGCCGATGCGGAGGTGTTTGCACCGATGGTGCCGCTCACGGAATCTACACGGGGTCTGGTCGAAGCGAGACACATCGACCTGCTGCCGGCGGGCAGCCTGGTTGTACTCGTAACCAGGGCCGGCATCTGCGATATGGACGCCATCCGCCGCCGGGTGCTGGGCGATGAGCTGAGCCTGGCGGCGGACGTCTGGGACGAGGAGCCCCTGCCCCTGGATGATCCGCTACTGGGACGGCACAACGTGGTGCATACCCCGCACAACGCGGGACGCACGATTGACGCAAACAGGGCATGGGCGGCCAAGCTGGCCGCGCAGTTCCGGCCGAGTTAGCGGAACGCTACAGCCAGGTTGACTACACGCACAGGGGAACGGGAAATGCCAGGGAATAACCGAAGGGCGATCTTGCCGGAATAGCGGTACGGGGAATCGAACCCCGGTTTGATGGCTGAGAACCACCTGTCCTAACCACTAGACGATACCGCCACGTTAAAGCTATTAGTACGTAATACTCAAACTGGACAACCGCGTCAAGATTTTTGGCCAACCGGCCGGCGATCCTTACTTCGCACCGGCCTCAGGCGACCGTGTACTGGGGGGCAGGGATTCGAACCCCGATTCCATGGTCCAGAGCCATGTGTCCTACCCTTGAACGACCCCCCAATTCAATCGGGCGAATGCGGTAGGAGACCACCTTCGTCGACCGGTTTATAATAAGGAATCACCGGCAAAAATCAAGTAAATTCAACCCGTGCCGATGCCGGAGACGGATCTGCAAACGCAAGGGTCCCGTCGCGATATGTCCAGATCTCCGAGCGCTTGCACCATATGTCTCAAACACGCTCGTATGGATCGAAGAGACGCTCGTATTCCTTCAGGGCGTATCGGTCGGTCATGCCCGCGATGTAGTCGCATACCGTTCGTTCGAGCGGCGCTTCCTTATTTTGGCGGAGGTCCGTCGGTGGCAACTGCCGGGGATCGGCCAGGTATTCATTGAAAAGGCTCTCAATAAACCGGGTCGCCTTGCGAGACATGCGAATCAGCCGGTAGTGCCGATAGAAATTGTTGGTGAGGAATGCTCGAAGCTGTTGGTTCTTCGCGGTCATGGTCGGACTGTAGTCCACCACCGGGACGTCCAGCCGCCGCACGTCGTCGGCGGACTGCACGCCATGTCGCTCCAGGTTTTCGTGCGTCGTCCGGACGACATCGGTAATCTGCTGGTTGATCAAGGCGCGTATGATCCGGTATCGCTTCCGTGTAGGATCCAGGTGCCGAACCTTCTCTACCTCTTCGCGAATCGCACCGCCCCAGATCTCCAGCTCGGTAAGCTGATCGAGATTGAGTATGTCCGAACTCACGCCGTCGTCCAGGTCATGCGAGTTATAGGCGATCTCGTCGGCGATGTTCACGATCTGGGCCTCCACCGAGGCGAACTGTCCCGGCTGAAACGCATCCAGGTCGAACCCGTGGGGGGCATTGTGCTTGGCAATGCCTTCCCGCGTCTCCCAGGTCAGGTTGAGACCCGGAAAGGAAGGATAACGCCATTCGAGCAGATCGATGACCCGAAGGCTCTGCTGATTGTGCTGGAACCCTCCATGTTCCGCCATCAAACCATTCAGGGCATCTTCCCCGCAGTGTCCGAACGGGGGATGTCCGAGATCGTGCGCGAGCGCTATGGCGACCGCCAGATCGATATTTGCGCCCAGGTTCCTTGCGATCGTTTCCGATATGCCGGCCGTCTCCATGGTGTGCGTAAGGCGGGTCCGGTAATGGTCCCCTTCATGGTATACGAAGACCTGGGTCTTGTATTCCAGTCGGCGGAAGGCCTTGGAGTGAACGATCCGGTCGCGGTCCCGCTGAAAAGGCGTCCGCCAGGGCGCTTCTTCCTCCTGGTGCTGACGACCCCGGCTCGCGCTGCTCAGCACGGCATAAGGCGCGAGTGTCCGTTCCTCGGCATCCTCCAGTCTCGCTCGATCGACAATCATACCATTGCCCCGGAAACGGGGGTTATCCCGTTTTCTCTGTTCAGTTTCGCAGAAATCGGCTATTCCGCTTTGCTCAATCGGATCGGCGCAGCGCGAACCGGCTTTCATGCGCTACATGCCGCATTCAGGTGCCCGCGATCAGGGCGCCGCCCGGATCCACATCCTGGACCATGGTGGCATTGAAGGCGCACTCGACCAGCCGGCACCTTACCTCAAACCAGTCGGGTTCGTCCCAGAGGTTCTCGAATTCCCAGGGATCGTTTTCCAGATCGTACAACTCTCCCTTGCCGTGGGTGTGGTACATGACCAGCTTGAACCGGTCTTCCCGGTACATGCTGGCATAGCTCAGGGGATCGGCATGGACTGCGTCGTAGTATGACGACCGTACGAAATCGCGGTGATGACCCGGATCCGCTTCCCCGGTCAGAATGGGCATCAGACTCCGCCCCTGGACGTCCTCGGGCAGGTCCACGCCGCCCAGATCCAGCATAGTCGCCGACATGTCGACGAGCTCGACGAGCGCGTCGCTCCGCACGTCGGCTTTCATGCGTCCCGGATGCGAGAAGATGAGCGGCACCCGCACTAGGCCTTCGTAGAACCGGCATCCCTTCCACAGCAGACCGTGGTCGCCCAGGCATTCGCCGTGGTCGCTGGTGAATATGATCACGGTGTCGTTCCGCTGTCCAGTACGCTCAAGTTCGCGCAGGATCCGGGCAAACTGATCATCAATCTGCCGGATCATTGCGTAGTAGAGCGCTTGCTGTTTTTTGCCGTCGAATAGGTCGGGGTGCCGCGATTCGGACTGGAAGAATACATCTTTGAGCGCCGCCTGCTGGACCAGATCGCTTTCCCGGAAATGAGGACCAGGCATATCGGCGGGGTCGAACAGGTCGGCATAAACACGGGGCGGGATCAGCGGTTCGTGGGGACTGTAGGGATTGAGCGTCAGCATCCAGGGGACATCATCGCCTCGGGGCTGGTTGATGAACTCGAGTGCGCACTCGGTGACCCAGGTCGTCTGGTGCAACTCCGGCGGCACGCGGTCCTCACTGAAGCGCATGGCGTCCAGATCGCCGTCCCGTTCGCGCACCCAGTCGGCGTAGTCGTGACCCTCGGGCCAGTCGTCCCGGGGCGCATGACTGAAACGCCAGTACCGGTAACCGTCGTCCATGCGAGGTTCCGTGCGTTGCCCCGCGCTCTGGAGGTGGAATTTGCCTACCAGACCGCAATCGTATCCACTGTCTGTCAGCAATTTGGAGATCAGGGGAGGCGGATTCACGAACGATCCATTGCCGTTGCGGCAGTTGTGAATCCGCCCAGGGTACATGCCGGTCATGAAACTTGAACGACTGGGCGTGCAGATCGGGCTCTGGCAGTAAGCCCGTGTGAACGCGACACCTTCCCGCACCAGTTCGTCCAGCGTCGGCGTGCTCACGTGGGGATTTCCGAGCGCGCCGATGGTGTCAAAACGCTGTTGGTCCGTGCAGTACCAGAGTATGTTTGGGCGTGTGGGCATGTTGGTTGCTATAAAGCACCCATCGCCTTACGTCTTATCTCTAATCTTATTGGCCAGGCTGCGTTTCGGCTTCCTCTTCATTCATTTCGCCTTCGCCCATTTCGCCTTCTTCCATCCCGTCTTCCATCATCTCGCCTTCGCCCATATTCGGATCATCTGCCGCCATTACGTGCAGCATATCGCCCACCGCGGCGCCGATGCCGGCCGCATTTCCGATGTGGAGCATGCCGGACTCGCCGTCAACCATTGCGTACGAGGCGCCTTCCTCCAACCCGGAAGCATCCATGACCATCGGGATAACCATGGTCTGGTCGTTATGGGTGATCGAAACCCAGCCGTCCGAGGCGAAGCCGGCTTCCATCAACTGATAGCTCGTGCCGCTCGTACTGATGCTGCCGTCTTCCTCGCCGACTCCGGTGACCTCGACATTGATCATGGCCACCTCCTCGACCATCTCGTCCATGGCCATTTCTTCTTCGGCCATCTCTTCGGTTTCGCCCCCACCGCAACCGGACAGTCCCAACATCCCGACAAAACAGATCAGCAGGTATGATGTGAATCGGGTCATGATCTTGTTCCTTTCATGTGGATTCCCGCATCGCGGGATATGTTGAAAAAAGCATGCAAATAGCGTTACAAAATAGCCGCCATGAAGGCTGGCGCTTGTCGTCTATCGCAAGATATTATCTTCGTTTATACAACAATATACGTTGTCTTCCGGCGTATGCAACTATAAATCGAAGGAATTTCATTCGGGCTTTGCGGAACGGGGCTGCCGTCGCTGACAACCGGCGTTTCTTTCCTGCTCGAAATCTCGTGTGCAGGTCAAACCTGTTCAGTCGGTCGCGGATCAGCGGCACCGGTTTCCGTGGCATCGGCGAGATCCGCCCACTGCCGGCGTCCCACCTCCCCGACCCGGCTGTCGTCCCACTTTTCCAGAGGACGGTACGCGGGGTGGCCGGGACGGTCCTGGCAGGGATTGTGTCGCGTGTTGTAGCAGCAGATGAGGCTCCATCTCGGATCGTCGCTCTCATTCGGATCCGAACGGTGCAGCACGTTGGCATGGAAGAACAGCGCGGTGCCGGGAGTCATTTCGCAGTACACGTGGTCCAGATGCTCCAGCGCGAGTTCCACCCGGCTCGGGTCGGCCCCCACCTGCGTACCGTACCGGCCGTGTTCGATTCGTCCAAGACGGTGCGAACCCCGGATGACCTGGAGACATCCATTCCCTCGGTGGGCCCGGTCCACCGCGATGTAGCAACTGGCCATGTCGGGATACAGCGCCTGATTGTGGTACCAGTAGCCGTAATCCTGGTGCCATTCCCACGCGCCGCCGATGCGAGGTTCCTTGACCATCATCTTGTAGTGGTACAGGTAGACCTCGTCATCCATGAGCCCTTCCAGCGTATCCACCATGCGCCGGCCATGGCAGATGGCGTTGTAAATGTCCTCTCGGTCCG
The DNA here is from genome assembly GCA_965200485.1 of bacterium. Classification (GTDB taxonomy): domain Bacteria; phylum JAAXHH01; class JAAXHH01; order JAAXHH01; family JAAXHH01; genus JAAXHH01. The sequence goes on along the minus strand of CBDAUD010000001.1, from coordinate 1,517,681 downwards.
TATCCGAAGTCAGCCAGAGTTTGCTCGCGCGGCCTTCCGTATCCTCGGCAGCCCGGACCAGGGCGGCCTTTTCCCGGTCGGCGCGCCCGACGTTGAGCAGGAGCGCCATTTCCTCCTCGTCGTACAGACTTTCCACCATCAGGTAGCCGTCTTCCCGGAATCGGCGCTGATGTGCTTCGGTAAGTTCGAACACCGTATGCTCCGCTTCTTGAAATTGCCTTGCAACCGGAACTGCGTGACGGCAGGAGGGCCGGACGACCGCGCGACGGCACGCAGCCTACCCCGCCATATATGCATTTACGCCCCGATACGGTCGCGATGACGCCGTTCGATATGGTGAGAGACCGATCGGCACACCCGGCCGACGCCTTCACGGATCAGGGACTGGTCGAGAAAGCTGTAGCAAAGTCGGAACTGGTTCGCGCCCCGGCCGTCGGTATAGAACGAGGAACCGGCCACGTAGGCCACCTTCTCATGTTCCACAGCCCAGGCGAGCATCGCCGAGGTGTCGATCCCTTCGTGTATGGTCAGCCACACGTAGAATCCGCCATCCGGACGGGTCCAGGTCATCCCGGGAGGCGACTGCTCCGCCAGCGCGTCCAGCGTGAGGTTGCGCTTGGTCTGGTATAGCGCCCTGGACTGTACGATCTGCCTATCCATCAGCCCCTGCCGGCCGTATTCGTAGACGATGCGTTGCCCCAGTGTGCTGGAACACTGGTCGCTGCCCAGCTTCGCCTGACACAACTGATCGATGACGGACGGCGGCGCGGCGATCCATCCGAGACGGATACCGGGTCCGAAAATCTTGGAGAAGGTGCTGACGAACAGGACGCCGTCCGGATTCAGCGCCTTGAGCGAAGGCGGTGGAGGATGATCAAAATACAGTTCCGCATAGGCGTGATCTTCCAGGATAGGTATATTGTACCGATCGGCCAGGTCGACCAGCCGGCGCCGGCGTTCCAGGGGCATCGTCACGCCGCCCGGATTCTGAAATGCCGGCATGGTGTAAATCAGCTTGGCGCGCTTGCCCTCGCGTTCCAGTTCCTTTAGCCGTTCGTCCAGGAGGTCTACGCGCATCCCGCCGTCATCGATCTCCACCGCGACGAAATCCACATCGTAGCATCGGAAGACCGAGAACGCGGTCAGGTAGGTGGGGGCTTCGACGATGACGATATCGCCGGGGTTGAGCAACGTCTTGGCAATAAGATCCATCGCTTCGATCCCGCCCGTTGTGACGATGACGTCGTCCACTGTGGCGGTCACGCCTTCTACGGGCTTCATGCGGTCGGCGATCCACTCGCGCAGTGGCGTGTAACCCGCTGTGGGACCGTATTGCAGCGACATGCTGCCATGCGTTTCAAAAACCTGGGAGGTGACGTCCCGCATCGCGTCCAGAGGAAACGTTGCCGCGTCCGGCAAGCCGCCGGCGAAGGAAAGGACATCCGGCCGTTCCGCCAGCTTGAGCAGTTCAATGACCGCGGTATCGCCTATGCGTTCCATGCGATCCGCAAAAACATCCCGCCATTCCATCTACAACCCCCTGCGCCTGTTTCGAATGTAAATCGTACCGAACAGCGGCAGACTTCGTTCCGGGTGGTTCAAAGTGCATACTGCCCGTCGCAATAGATGATACGGGAACGACCCGATGGATCGCCTCCGCCTGCAATGCCCCATAGTACGATCGGACAGGCCGGAGAACAAGACCAAAATTCCTTGACACGCACGCAGGGACTGCCGTTATCATGGCGAACGCATGGTGGCCTGTTCACCCCGATTCCGTCCCCTGAGAGGTAGATGCATGGCCGAGGACAGCCAGGTCGTAGCCAGTTTCGAGAAGAACAGCCAAGAGGAATTCCGCTTCACCATCACCTCGTTCCGGGGCAACGAATACGCCGATATCCGGATCTACTACGAAAACGAGGGCGAATTCCTGCCCAGCCGGAAGGGTATTACTATCTCGCCGGACGCCTGGAACGAGTTCAGGGCCTGCCTGGACAAGCTGGAGCTGGAGCTAAAGGCGCGCGATCTGCTCAAAGACGACGCTGAAGCCTGAACCCTGACGTCGGCGAAGTCCGGACTACCCCACCCGATGTCCCTGCCGTGCGAGAAAGCACGTCGGATCATGCTTGATTGGCAGATATCCGGTGCTCATAAGAAACTCGCCGACGATCTCCGGCCCCATGAACCGGAAAGTCTTCCGGAACACCGTGACCCATTCGTCCAGCGAAGCACAGACCTGGTCGTCTAGCCACGCCTTGAAAGAACCGTGCGACTGCCTGATTTCCAGGAATACGCCGGCGTTGTGGATGGCCGCGTCGATCTTCAACCGGTTACGGATAATGCCGCCGTCCTGCAGCAGACGTTCCCGATCGCGGTCGCCATAGGCGGCGACACGATCCACGTCGAACCCTTCGAAGGCGCTTCTGAACGCCGGACGTTTTTTTAGCACCGTCAGCCAGCTCAAGCCCGCCTGGTTGATTTCCAGCACCAGCCGCTCCAGGAAATCGGCGTCCCTGACCAGCGGAAAGCCGTACTCGTCATCATGATAGGCGGCCAGTATCGGGTCCTTCAAGGTCCAGGCGCAACGGGGCCGGTCGTCATTCTCCGCCACGTACTCCCCGGTACGATATGGGCGGCTGTCCGTCCCTGTGATCCATGCCTCGGGCAGGTGCCGCGTGCAGTTCATCAGCGCCAAGTGGGTATAGGTGGGGGTTATGAGAAACCTTGTCACGGAAGTATTGGCGAACCAGTCGATCCGTTCGTCACCGTCCCCGGGAGTGCCCAGGATCACGCCCACGAGAAACCGCATGAACGCGCCGTGCGTGATCAAAACTACGCTTTCGGCGGTATGGCCGAAAGCCGTATGAATCCGCAGGGCAACCTCTTCGGCCCGTCGCTGGGTGGCGGCGTAGTCCTCCCAGGGCCGACACTTCCACCATCCCGTTTCGTCGAAGTCGTCGCCCAGACGGACACCGGGAAAATCCCGCTCGATCTCCGAGCGCTTCATGCCGGGACGTCCCTCGAAGGTCGTGCTGTCGATACCGGCCACGACGCCGCCCTGTTCGTGCAGGTCGCTCCAAGCTTCCGCGGCCTGCCCCGTCTCCCTGATGTAGGGGGCGATGGTGCGCAGGGTACGCAGGAAAGGACTGACGAAGATACGGGTGGGGCGCATGTGGCGGATGCGGTTCACGAGGTGTTCCGCCTGCCGGGATCCGAGCGCGGACAGTGGGGGATCCTCGGTGCGCTCTTCTATCGGCCGGGCGTTGTTCTCGGATTCCGCGTGGCGGATAATGTATAGTTCCATCTGGTTGCGGGTTCTCTCCTGGCCGTCGGCCTGTTTAGATGCATGGTTTTCCGGTGAATGGTTCCGGGGCGTCCGCGTGCCGTTTCAAAACGACCTTCCCGACACACTGAAATCGCCGCTCGGATGGTCGTCTGTTAAGGTATGCATTCGGCCCTTCCACAAAAAGGAAAACGATTGACAGGCATGGTGCCGACGATTAAGGTTTTTCTTCCGTAGTCTGTTTTTTCTCCCGTCCCCGAATGAATGGTTTGCATCTCGACAGGAGCGTGCGCAGATGGGCCAGTCCGGTCAGCCAAACCGGCCGTACGTCGAATACCGAAAGGTCAGCAAGAGCTACGACGGGAAGTCGACGGTCGTCAACAAAGTGGACCTGGACATCCGGAAGGGCGAGTTTCTCACTCTTCTGGGGCCTTCCGGTTCCGGCAAAACGACCTGTCTGATGATGCTGGCCGGATTCGAATCGACCACGTCGGGCGAGATACGGCTCAACGGTCGTTCCATTCACACCCTGCCGCCCCGCAGGCGCGGTATCGGCATGGTGTTTCAAAACTACGCCCTCTTCCCCCACATGACGGTCGGCGCCAACCTCGCATTCCCGCTTGAAGTACGCGGCTTGGGACGCGAAGCGTGTGTCGAACGCGTGCAACGTGCCTTGCGCCTGGTACGTCTCGACGGGTACGAGGACCGGCGGCCGGGCCAGCTTTCGGGCGGGCAACAGCAGCGGGTGGCCATCGCCCGCGCCCTCGTGTTCGACCCGGAACTCGTGCTCATGGATGAACCGCTCGGCGCGCTGGACCGCCGATTACGGGAAGAAATGCAGTACGAAATCCGCCGGATCCACCAGGCGCTGGGGGTCACGGTCGTGTATGTCACCCACGACCAGCAGGAGGCCATGGTCATGTCGAACCGAATCGCCGTGCTTCGCAACGGCAAGATCGAACAGGTCGCCGATCCCGAGACGCTCTACGAGGAACCGCAGAGTTCGTTCGTGGCGAGGTTCATCGGGGAGAACAATCGCCTGCACGGAAGGGTTGTCGGCATGGCAGGGGAGATCTGCGAGGTGGAGACGGGCGGCGAGATCATCCGGGCGATCCGGATCGCACCGTGCCAGGTCGGCGACGCAACCACCCTTTCCATACGCCCTGAGCGGGTGGCCGTCGATCCGGAGCCCGGTCTGTATACCAACGAGGTGGAAGCCCTGATCGAGGACATCACTTTCCTGGGCGAGCATCTCCGCATTCGCGTTTCGGTTTGTCGCACCCCGGATTTCGTGGTCAAGATACCCAATACAGTTGGGCATGGCGGCCTGCTGGCAGGCGACCGGGTCCGCATTGGCTGGACGCCGACCGACTGCCGGGTGCTCGACCCGGACAAGGAGGAATGAGCTCATGTATCGTTCATTTTTAGCGAAATGCCTGCTGGTTTCTTCCGCCATTGTGCTGACTTCCGTGCCAAGTACGCGTACCGCTGCACAGGAACAGTCGCTTACGCTCGTCAGCTGGGGCGGTTCGTACGCCCGGGCCTGCGTCAAGGGGTTCATTGAGCGGTTCGAGGAGGAGACGGGCATCGACGTGGTCATTGAGGACTACAACGGCGGACTGGCGCAGGTCCGCGCCCAGGTTGAAGTCGGCAACGTGCACTGGGACGTCGTGGACATGGAGGTTGCCGATCTCGTGCGGGGTTGCGATGAAGGACTGCTCGTCCCGATCGTTGTGGACGAAGACGTGGCCCCCGGCCCCGGCGGCAAATCGGCGGGAGAAGACTTCGCCGAAGGCAGTATCTCGGAATGCGGTGCGAACCACCTGTTCTATTCAACGGTGATCGCATACCACAACGAACGAATCGGCACCCGAAAACCGAGGACGGTCGCCGATTTCTTCGACCTGGAAAAGTTTCCGGGCCGGCGGGGCATGCGCCGGTCGCCCCAGGTCAATCTGGAGTTCGCCCTCATGGCCGACGGCGTGCCGATCGAGGAAGTATACCAGACCCTTGACACCGAGGGCGGCGTTGCCCGGGCCTTGCGCAAGCTGGACACCATCAAGGAACACATCGTGTGGTGGGAGGCCGGCGCCCAGCCGCCTCAGATGCTGGCAGACGGCGAAGTGGTGATGACCACGGCCTACAACGGACGCATCTTCAACGCCCAGGTGCTCGAGGGGCAGCCCTTCGTCATCGTTTGGGACGGCCAGATCCTGGATACGGGCGGTTTCGGCATCGTTGAAGGCACACGCAACCTCGCCGCTGCGAGGAAGTTCGTACGATTCGCCACCAGCATGGAGGCCATGCTGGGCATCACGCGTTACATCGCCTACAGTCCGACGCGCCACTCGGCGATGCAAAGAGTCGGGACCCACGCCGAGACCGGCGTGGACATGAATCCCCATATGCCCACGAGCCCGGAAAACGTAGGCCGGGCCCTGCACAACGACGGGGTCTGGTGGGCGGACAATTTCGAAGAGATGAACGAACGATTCAGCACGTGGCTCGCGAGGTGAGGGTGGTAGCGACGATATGATCCGCAAAGAAGAAGCACAGAAACAAGGTATTATAACCGTAGACGGCAACGCTCGGTTTGCAAATGACCGGCAAACACTGCGGGACAAGTTGCGAGAATTGTTACCAAGCTTGGTGAACAGCGATGGGCATGTGGATGTCAAAGCATTGCGAGATATGGTGGATGTCGCAAACAGCACCAGCAACGACCAAGGCTATGAGCTGACCTTCGCCGGCAAAGGCATAGCCCGGGCGAAGGCCGATAGCCCGACCGGTCAGGAATTGAAAACTGAACTTGCCCAAAGCAAGGACTTTGACAACACGAGCAACGTGGTCATTCGCGGCGATAATCTGGACGTGCTGAAAGTCCTCTATCAGAACTATTTCGGCAAGGTGAAGATGATCTACATCGACCCGCCGTATAACACCAAGAGCGATGAGTTTGTCTATAAGGATAATTTCAAACAGAGCGATGCCGAGCTGATAGAACAATTCGGCATGAATGAGGAGACCTCTGACTTTCTGCACAATGTGTTTGGTACGCGCAGCCACAGCGGCTGGCTGGCGTTCATGTATCCGCGACTGAAACTCGCCCGTCAACTATTGCGTGAAGATGGTGTAATCTTTATCAGCATTGACGACAATGAGGCAGCCAACCTGAAAATCATCTGTGATGAGATTTTTGGGGAGCATGCATTTATCGGTAACATTGCATGGGAATCAAAGACCAAATCACAGAATACGAGAGATTCTTTTGATAAACTACAACCGAAGGTGGAGCACATTTTCTGCTATTCGATGCAGGAAAAGTCGAGATTCAATCTTGTCACATTAAATAGGAAAGAATACCCGCACGAAGACGAAAATGGGGTTTTTCGGTACAAGTTGGTTGAGCAAACGAGTTCCCAAGGTGTACGGCAAAGAGAAAGCATGGTTTTTCCCATCAAGGGGATACTTCCGCCTGAAGGCAGGCGCTGGAAATATGGTGCAGACACCATAAGGATATTTGAAAAAAGAAGTGATATTGTTCTTCGAGAAGCAAAACCATATATGAAAATGCGACCGGCGGATGAAAGAGCGGAGACGACCGAGCCTTTCTGGGCTTTCTTTCCTAAAGAATGGGGAACGGCAGAATCGGCAAAAAAAGAACTATCGCATATTCTGGATTCTCCCTACCACGGCTTTGAGACTGTCAAGCCATTGAAAGTTTTGAAGCGGTTGATCTTTCATGCGACGGACGTAGATGACCACGTCCTCGACTTCTTCGCCGGATCCGGCACCACTGGCGATGCCGTGATGCAACTCAATGCCGAGGATGGAGGCAATCGTAAGTTTATCCTAGTGCAGTGGGATGAAGAAATTGACCCGAACAAAAACGCTTCCGCACATCAATTCTGCACCGAAAACAGCATGGAGCCAGTTATTTCCTCCATCACATTGGAACGCCTGAACCGCGCTGGCACGAAAATTGAGGGGGGGGGGAAATCCCCAGACTCCGGTTATAAAGTCTACAGCCTTGTTCCCAAACCAAAGCTGGAGGACTCTGACGGAGACAACCTACAACTTGAACTGATCAACCAACGTGACAGCCCACTGGACACACTGACCAATATGCTCTGTGCCACCTGTAAAACGCTGGATACGCCAGTGGAATGCCTGGTAGAAGGTGCGTTGTATAAAGCCGATAACGAGCTTTACGTTTTGGGCAACGTTACAGAGGACCATCTGGCCCCTTTTCGCAGCCATAAAATCAACCTGGATGGCTGGGCTGACCTCAGTCTGAGCGACTTCTTGAACCTCGGCTTTCACGACGAAAGCAGAAAAGATAACCTCACCGTGGTGTACTGATATGCAGGAAGCTCGGCTTCAGGAACTGATCCGCCAGGGTGAAGGCGCAAAACCGAATTCAAGCGCGCTGAGGTCCGCCCGGAAAACCTGGCGAGGACAATCGTTGCCTTTGCCAATATGAATGGTGGTGTCGTGCTATTGGGTGTTGAGGACGATGGCGCGATCAGCGGCATTCAGAGAGAAAACGTGCAGGAGTGGGTATACGACACCGTAGTTGGGCGTTATGTGTCGCCTTCCATATTGCCCGATTTTGACGAGGTTAAAACCGCACAAGGCAGGGTGGCCGTTGTAACGGTACCCAAAGGAGTTGCAAAACCATATGTGGTAAAGAACCGGGACCGGGAGGAGATTTATATTCGCTACGGGAACACATCCAAGCAGGCGACCCGAGAACAGCAGGTGCGCCTGTTTGAGCGCGGCGGTCTGCTGGCCCACAGAGGTATTTCCGGTTCATAGGTCATCTGTTGCCGACTTGGATGAGCGGCGATTGCGGGAATACTTCTATGGTCTGCTGAAATTTGAGCCTGCAACGGATCTGCCCTCTTTGTTGCAGCAGCATGATTTTCTTTTGCCAGACAACGACAACTGTTGCAGTTATTTCGCCTACGCGCTTTTCGCCAGAAAACCTGGGACCAGACTGCCGCACTCGGAGGTGCGCTTCACGGTCTATGAGGGAACTGACAAAGACTATGACTCGCTGTTTGATACCGTCTTTAATCGTCCCTGGCTCGAATACCGAGGGGAGATCAACGACCGCAATCATCCGGTAGAGGAAGCGCTGCACCATCATCCCTATTTCCAATCCTATCTCAGCCGTGAAGAGTTGATCAACCTGGTACGGCGCCGTATTTGGGATTATCCGCCCGAGGCAGTCCGGGAGGCGATTATCAATGCGCTGGCGCACAGGGACTGGACCAAACAGGACATGGTGCGAATCGTTGCCTATAGCGACCGTCTGGAGGTGATCAGCCCCGGCGCATTGCCCAACGGATTGACCGTTGATGGCGTAGTAAACGGCAGCTTGTCCCACCGCAATCAAAAGATAACGCGCATTTTCCGCGACTATGGCTACATGGAACAACAAGGCATGGGCATCCGCCGGAAACTGATTCCGCTCATGCTGAAGCACAATGGCGTGGAGCCGATTTTTCAGGCCACAGAGGACTATTTCAAAGTAGTATTGCCCAAGAAGTTAGCCAGTAAGTAGTTCATTCTCCCCTGCTATGCTCTTCGAAAAACAACAATACCAGCAGGATTGTGTGGACAACATCGTCCGCGCGTTGGAAGGTGTGGACTTCGCCAAGGCCGATTTCACGCCCATGGCGGACGCTCTGAATGCGCTAGCCGACGAAAACCCAACGTACAAGCAATACAAAATCCGCCCTGATTTGAAACGGCTGGATGTACTGATGGAGACCGGTACCGGCAAAACCTTTACCTACCTGCAAACTATTCTGGAACTGAATAGAATCCACAAACTGAAGAAATTCATCATAGTGTTGCCGCGGGTTGCGATCAAGCAGGGCGTCATCCAGAACATCAGATTAACCAACGAGTACTTTTTCAATATCTACAAAAAGCATATCAGTTTTATCGACTATCCCAACGACGGGCTCAGCCGGATTCAAAGCGACTTCATCAAACGGGGCGATTTATGCGTCTTGATCACCACCAGCTCCGCCTTTAACTCCGAAAAGAACAACATCAACAAAAAGACAGAAGGGCTTTTCAAGTCCGGCAGCACGTGGAACGGCATCGCTTCTTGCAAACCGATGGTGATAATCGACGAACCGCATCTGCTCAAAGGCCGAGAAACGCAAAAGGGTCTGGATAAACTGACCGACTCGTTGCTCATCCGCTTCGGCGCGACCTTCCCGACAGAGGAAGCACACAAGCCAAGCAATGTCGCGTATGTGCTGGACAGCATCAGCGCGTTTAACCAGTATCTGGTGAAACGCATCGGCGTCAGCACCGTCTATGCCGGCAATCAGACCGATCGAGTGGCTGTCAGCAATATCCGCGTAAAGGACAATCGCTTCGATTTCTGTTTCAGTCGCGAGGGGCGGCCGATGCGGGTCATCTTGCGCAAAAGCGATGACGTCGGCGCAAAAAGCGGATTGGATTCATGGAATGGCAAGACGGTCACCAGAATCTCATCCAGCAAGATTACTCTGAGTGACAGGCAAGTATTGCAGACGAAAATTGCCTACAATCTGGGCGATGACGAGATCAAACTGATGGTACGGGAGGCGATAAGACGACACTTTGAAAAAGAGGAGCGTCTTTTTTCGCAAGGCATCAAGGCGCTGACCTTGCTGTTTATTCCCGGGATCGCTGATTTTCGGGGAGAGCATCCACTAGTAAAAGCGGTTTTTGAAGAAGAATATAGAAGCCTGCGACCGAAGTACTATGAAGAAACAGACAATTTGAATTATCGAGCCTATTTGGACCGAGACTACAACGACGGCGGCGAATTGTGTGTGCATGAAGGTTATTTTTCCGGAGATAAAGGGACTAAGGATGATAAAGAACGGCAGGGTATTGACCTGATTCTCAACGCTAAGGAAAAACTGCTTTCGTTCGATGTGCCGCTGCGGTTCGTATTTTCCGTATGGGCATTGCAGGAAGGCTGGGACAATCCGAACATCTTTACCATCTGCAAGCTGGCCGCCAGCGACAGGGAAACCACACGTCGCCAACAAGTCGGACGCGGGCTTCGCTTGGCCGTCAATCAGGAAGGCAAGCGATTGACGGAAGGCTATATGCGAGGCGATGAGCGTGCGTTTTACGACGTGAACACGCTGGACATGGTGGTCTCCGGGCAGGAGCAAAGTTTTATTCACCAGATTCAAAATGAAGTCAACGACGCAAGTCATGCTTATGTCGGTGAGGTGCTAACGCTGGATTTATTGAAGGACAAAGGGTTGGATGATACGGAATCCGCGATTATGTATACCAATCTTAAAAAAAATAAAGTGATCAGCAACGATGGGGAAATACAAAGCCCTATTATTGACTTTCTGAGAGACAATCGTACGCTTTTTGAAGTGATTGATGATGCGCGTTATGCAGAAATCTGCTCCATATTCAGCGTCTCACACCGCTCGGCGGTCCATGATAACAACCGTAAACGGGGCATAGTGCGCATCAAGCCCGAGCTGTGGCGAGAGTTCAAAGCGCTGTGGGAAACCATAAACCGCAAGGCGAAAATCGTCTATCAGTGCATTGACGAAGAAAAACTTATCGACGACATCAGCGAGCAATTCAACAATAATGAAGTGAAGCCTCAAGAAACGCGAACCTGCTACCAACAATTAGACACACAGAGAAACATGATTCATGCAATGCGCGAAAATTCGGCGGCTTTTGATACCGAACAGCCTTTTGATGCCGGGGAATTTATATTTGACTTCGCCAGCATAGAGAAACTGCCGATCGCATTTCTTCGGGAGCTGTACCCTCGGTTAGAGCGACAGTGGTTTGTCAATGACAGGGCACAAGCGCGGAAGAACCTTTCCCATTACATTTGGGAAAACGTCCATGCCGGCATCCTGCAACAGATCAACTATCAATTCACAAAGACAAGCGTTTATCCGAACTCTTTACAAAACAAAACTAAAGACAGCATAGGAAAACTTTCCTATACGCAACTGGGCATGTTCAAATCCGATGACAATCCACAGCCCAATTTCCTCTATGACAAGACTGTTTATGATTCTAAAATAGAGCAACAGTCAATTACCGATGATGCGGAGACGGTGGGTGACCACCGCGTGACGGTATTTGCCAAACTGCCGAAGTTAAATATTCCAACGCCTTACAAAAACTATAACCCAGATTTCGCCTATCTGATTCAAAAACCGGATGGCAAGTATTTGTATCTGGTGGTGGAAACAAAGGGATACGAAAGCAAAGACGAGATTCCTCAAGACGAAAAGCGCAAGATAGACTACGGACGGAAGTTTTTTAAGCGGTTAGATCAGGAATTGCCGGACATAGACGTGGTTTACAAAACCAGAATCAACAAACAAAGTCTAGGCGACCTGTTAAAGTCCGTTACGAGTAGTTAGTTCCAAAGGAGCTTCTCCATACACACGCTATCCCCACGGCTTCGGGCCGCGCTGCTGGTCGTCCCTCTGGTGGTTTTCACCGGCTTGACCTTCCTGGCGCCGCTCGCAAACATGCTCGTCCACAGCATATACGATCCCGTGGTTTCCGACGCGTTGCCCGAAACCCTCAAGCGGCTGCAATCGTGGGACGGCCGGGAACTGCCCGGAGAACCGGTGTACGAAGCCCTGGCGGTCGAGTTGCTGCAGGCCCGCGAGGACCGCTCCCTCGGTCAGATCGCCACCCGGATCAACCGTGTTCAGTCCGGCCTTCGCAGCGTGCTCACCCGCAGCGCGCGCAGGCTGCGCAATGTCGATGAAGGACCTTGGCGAGAAGCCCTGATCGACATGCATGCGGCCTGGGGTAAAACGGAGACCTGGGTCGCGCTGCGCGAGGCGGGAAACCGGTACACGACGCGCTATTACCTGAACGCCCTCGATCTGCAGCGCGGCGACGACGGATCCATCGCGCGTCAGCCGGAGGATCGGCGGATCTATCTCGTGCTGCTCTGGCGCACCCTGGCCGTGAGCCTGGGCGTAACCGTCCTTTGCCTGCTCATCGGATATCCAGTGGCCCGGCTGATCGCCCAGGCGCCGCCGCACCGCGCCAACCTGCTCCTCATGCTGATCCTGGTTCCCTTCTGGACCTCGCTGCTGGTCCGGACGACATCATGGATCGTGCTTCTCCAGAACCAGGGCGTCCTGAACGAGCTGTTCGTCTTCCTGGGGTTGATTTCGGATGACGGCCGACTCGCCTTGATCTACAACATGACCGGTACATTCGTGGCCATGACCTACGTGCTGCTGCCTTTCATGGTATTGCCGCTCCTTTCGGTCATGAAGGGCATACCGCGGGTCCAGCAGAGCGCCGCGGAATCGCTTGGCGCAAGTCCGTGGCAGTCGTTCTGGCGGGTGTACTGGCCACAGACCCTGCCCGGCGTGGGCGCCGGTTGTCTGCTCGTCTTCATCCTGGCTATCGGGTATTACATCACCCCGGCCCTGGTGGGAGGCAGCAGCGGCCAGCTTATATCCAACATGATCGCCTTCCACATGCAGACCTCCCTCAACTGGAGTCTCGCGGCGGCGCTGGGCGGCATCCTGCTGGTGTGCGTGGCGGTCCTCTACGTCGTATACGACAGGCTCGTGGGCATCGAACGGATGAGGTTGGGCTGATGGTGACTACCGGTCAGGCCTTCTGGCGCATCGCGTACGTGGGATTCTGTACACTTGTCTTGGCCTTTTTGATTGCTCCGATCCTGGTGATCGTACCGTTGAGTTTCAACGCAGAGCCCTATTTCACCTTCACGGAAGGGATGCTGCGGCTCGACGCAGACGCCTGGTCACTCAGGTGGTATCGGCAGATCATCAAGGACGAGGAATGGTCGCGGGCCCTCATGAACAGCCTGTTGATCGGCATTGCCGCGACGATCCTCGCGACCGTGCTGGGCACGCTCGCCGCCATGGGCCTGGCAAACCCGGCCATGCCCGCGCGGCGCTTTGTCACGGGGTTGCTGATTTCACCGATGGTTACGCCCCTGATCATTTCGGCCGCGGGGATGTTCTTCTTCTACTCCAACCTCGGCCTGGCGCAGACCCATTTCGGTTTAATCCTTGCCCACGCCGCCCTGGGCACGCCCTTCGTCGTGATCACCGTCGCGGCCACGCTGGCCGGATACGATACGAACCTGTCTCGGGCCGCCGCGAGCCTGGGCGCAGGGCCTCTGCGCATTTTTAGACGGGTCCAGCTGCCCCTGATCGCGCCGGGGGTCGTATCCGGCGGGATTTTCGCCTTCGCCACCTCCTTCGACGAAGTCGTCGTGGTCCTTTTCATGGGCGGGATCGAGCAACGCACGATACCGCGCCAAATGTGGTCGGGCATCCGGGAGGAAATCAGTCCTGCCATCCTGGCCGTGGCCGTTTTCCTCATCGTTTTCGCGGTATTGTTCCTGCTGACCGTGGAATGGTTGCGGCGACGCAATGCGCGCTAGGCCGCGAGCACTTGATCAGCCCGATTCAGCGCGGTGCAGGTCGCAAGCTTATGGGCTTGTGGTCAGTCCAAGTTCGCACAAGCACCGTCCAAGTTCGCCCGGTTTACGCACCGCCGTTCAGGTACTCGTTCAGCAGTGCATGAAAGTGGTGCACGCCGTTCTCCCGCTTGACGGAAAACCGGCCCTGGTTGTAGGATGCGGACTGCAAGCCCCGCTGCACGTGTTCGCAGATGAAGATGTCCTCTTCCTGAATCTCGTCGCCGAAGTCGACCAGGTTGTCCACGTCCTGTTCCATGTCGGGCGACAAATACCATTCGAAAACGGTCAGGCAGCGGTCATGGCCCAGGGGGACCACGAGGTTGGTCTGCATTTGGCCCAGGTAGATGTTGAGCATCAAGGTGGGAAATACCCAGTAGTATTGCGTGTCCGGCTGGTCATGCTCCGTCGGTACGTAACGGCGGCGACCTTTGTAGCCTTTCGATGACGCGCCGCGAATCGGCGCATGCTGGATGGAGTAGTACCGGAAGGGTTCCACCCGGTACGCATCGTAGTCGATTTCACGGTACAGCCCGGGATGCACGACCGGCAGGTGATAGCCTTCCAGGTAATTGTCCACGTACACCTTCCAGTTGCACGCCATCTCGTAGTCCCGGCGCCGAGCCCATTTCATCTCCCCGATCCGATGGGCGGCGGCCCGCTTTTCAATGTCGCCCAGGAAGGCCTCCAGGGGCGGCGCCTTGCTATCCAGGTTGACAAACAGCAAAGGGCCCCACTGGCTCACGCGCACCGGTTTCAGTGCCATGGCGCAGCGGTCGAGGGCCTGCACCTCTTCAAACTCCGGCGCGTGGCGCAACGATCCGTCTAGATTGTAGGTCCACCCGTGATAGTGACAGACGAAAGTCCTCCGATTGCCCTGTTCGAGGGCCACGGGACCCGCGCGGTGCCTGCAGACATTGAAGAAACCCCGAACCACGTCGTCGGCCCCGCGGGCGATCACCACCGGTTCGTCCGCCACGTTCACCGTAAAGTAATCCCCGATTCGGGCCACCTGGTCGGCCCGTCCGACGAGTTGCCAGGTCGCTCTGAAGACGCTACTATATTCCCGTCGCAGGAAATCCGGATCGGTATACCAGGAGGAGGGAATCGTCCAAGCGGTTTCTATGTTCCGGTCGAACGGATAATCCGTCATGGTTTCGACCTCCCTGCGGCGCGTCATCGCGGCATGTGTCCGCCGACGGCTACAGTGCTTCCACGTCCGGTACTTCTTCGGCAGGCGCGAGTCCCCATTCGGTCAATTGCGCTTCGATCCCGGCCCGGTCTCCCACGAGCAGATAACCCGCACGGGAGAGGCATCAAGATACCGCCGGGCGGCGGCTCTGACGTCATCCAGCGAGACGGATTCGAGGTTCCGCACCGCATCCTGCAGGTCCGACATGGGCCTTCCCGAACTCCAGAGACCGCTGATACCGCCCGCGATGCGACGCAGGGATTCGAATTGTTGGGCGTATCCCCGGATTCGTCCCGTACGCGCATCTTCCAGTTCGTCTTTGCCTACCGGTCGCTCGCCGGCCAGTCCCCGCATTTCGGACATCAACTCGTGCACGACCTCGCCGGTTTTGTCCGCCTGGACCGACGTCTGCACCTTCCAGTAGCCGGCCGCTCCGAGCAGGGCCAGGTTGGTCGATACTCCGTATGTGTAGCCTTTTTCTTCCCGTAGGTTCAGATTGAGACGGGACTGAAAGCCGCCACCCCAGACCGCATCCACGAGGCGAAGGGCGTGATAATCGGACGTGTCCCGCCTGGGCGCATCGACAAACTGGCAGACCACCGTCTGGGGTGCGCCGGGACGATCAGCCAACCAGATCCGGTTCGCCTTTCGGTTCGGGGCCGGAGCCGGCACTGCTCCGACCGGTCTGACGTCCGCCCGCCAGGATCCGAATCGGTGCTCCGCAAGTTTCATTGCATGATCACGGGTGATGTCTCCCACGAATACCAGAGCGGATTGATCGGGCCGCCAGTTTTCTTCGTAGCACCGCGCGAGATCGTATCTCGTCACCTCGGCCACCGTGGACGCATAGCCCTGCACGGGACGCCCGTATGGGTGGTCGGCGCCGAAGACCAGTCCGGGGCATAACCGCTGGGCCAACGCCTGGGGATGGGACGCCTGCTGCGCCAGATGGTCCAGACTTCGATGGCGCTCGCGTTCCAGTTCCTCTTCGGGGAAACGGGGGTGGAGCGCGACCGCCGCGAAGAGTGCCATCGCGGCATCCAGATTTCCTGCAAGCACATCGAATCCGAGCCGGGCGGATTCGAGATATATGGACTTTCCTATGACCGTGCCCAGCCGGCTGAGCGATTCGTCAATCTGCAGCGCTCCGTAACCCCGGGCACCCTTGTCCATGGTTTGCAGCATGAGATGCGCCACACCGCTTCGATTCGGCGTATCGTGTACGCTGCCTGATTTCACCGCCAGCGACACGGCCACCTTGGGAAGATCGTGGTGTTCGACGACCAGCACTTCAAGCCCGTTGTCGAGCCGTGCCTCATGAACCGCGGGCGTCTGGAAGGGTGTATCCGTACCCAACGCGGGGATACGGGAACGATCCAGTGGTTCGGTTCCCGCGGCAGGCGGCGTATGCCGACCGACGCCCCGAGGAAGCGTATCGGGGTAGTATCGCAACAGAAGCCCGTGGCGGGAGACCAGCCACCGGTGGACTGCCTTCGCGATCTCCATGCCGTTCAGTTTCCTGAACCGCTCGTGTTCGATGTGGAAAAACCCCGGGTCGTTTCTGTAGGTGTTCGACTCGTTCAGCCGGTCCGCCTTGCCGCCGAAACCTCCAATACGCTCAAGGCTTGAGACGTACTGGTACTCCCACACGGTACGGGCTCGCTCCACCTCGTCCCCGGTCGGTCCACCAGTCGCCAGCCGCTTTATTTCCCCCATGACCAGCGCCTCGACTTCCAGCACGTCTCCGCCGGGACGCACCGTGGCAACGACGCCGAACAACCCGGAGATTTCCTGTGCATAGTTGAAGGTACTGATTTCGGTGCACAGCCTCCGCTCGTAAACAAGCAGTTTTTCAAGCCGCGAGGACAGGCCGTCTCCGAGCACGGCCGCGGCAGCATCCAGCGGGATCTCGTCCGTATCGAACCTTGCAGGACCCGGCCAGACCATGTGTATCCTGGCCTGGGGAACGCGATCCATGACTTCCACGATCTTTCCTTCGGGGAGGGAAGGCACCCAGCGGCGCTGCCGGTCGATCGCCGAACCCGGTTCCAGCTCACCGTAGAAGCGGGTCACGAGGTCCCGGGCGTGATTTTCGTCGAAGTCGCCCGCAATAACGAGGGAAAGGTTGTCCGGCGTATAGTAGGTCCGGAAGAATCCGGCCACTTCATCCACCGTGGCGGCTTCCAGGTCTTCGTGTCTGCCTATGATGGGCCAGGAATAGGGATGGCCCGCGGGATAGAGGTGCTCGTTGACCAGCTCGAACCAGCGGCCGTAGGGTTGGTTCTCCGTGGTCTGTCGGCGTTCGTTCCGGACCACTTCACGCTGGTTTTCGAAGTTCTCCTTCGTGAGCGCGTCGGCCAGCGTGGCGATCCGGTCCGACTCCAGCCAGAGCAGGTACTCCAGGTTGCCTGAGGGCACGGTGGCGAAATAGTTGGTCCGATCGTAACTCGTCGTACCGTTGACGCCGCCCTCCCGCAGGTTGCCGCCCGCCTGTTCGATGTACTTGAAGTAACCGTCGGGCGCGTGTTTGGACCCTTCGAACATCAAATGCTCAAAGAGATGCGCAAATCCCGTTCGGCCGGGACGCTCCACCTTCGAACCCACATGAAACCAGTGATTCACATGCGCCACGGGCAACTTGCGGTCGATGTGCAGGATCACCTGCAATCCGTTCGGCAGCGTGTACTTGTCGAAAGAAACCCGCGGCAGGGACTTCTGGGCCATGGCTCACTCGATTATCGGAACCGGCGGCGCAGATCGGCAGAGCAACGCGCGACGCCAGGATGAATATCCTTCGGATGGCTTGGGGTTGGGCCGGCTCGTTACACCGGTTCCACCCTGCCCGATTTCGCGGAACGGTACGCGGCGTCCAGTATCATGACGGAACGCATCGCCGCGGCGCCGGGCGTGTAGTTCTCCGCTGCGCGGCCGAGGATCAGATCCACGAAATTCTCCGGCGGGCCTTCGCAACTGTAGGCGCCTGCGTCGGGAGCCACCTCGTGGACCTGGTTCCGACCATCGTGCCGATGGATTGCGAGGCGCGCGCGCTCAATGTCGAGGAGCAGCATGCCCTCCGAGCCGAAGATCCGGATGTCAAGCTGGAACATCTGTCCTTCGGGGATGTCCCCCGATCCGGAGAGCGCGCCAATAACGTCATCCTCGAACCGGACGGTCATGGCATCGTACATTTCCACCCGGGACCCGGATTGTGCCATCATGGCGAAAACCTCGCGGGGGACCAGATTCGTGAGCCAGGACAACAGACCCAGGCTGTGGGACATCTGCGCATGACCGTAGCCGCCGTCGGCAACCGCGGGATCGGCCCAGGTGGCCGGGTCCGGTGCGAAGAGTCCGCCGCCATTGGCCTCGTGGTCGAAGTCCGCCCCCTGGAGCAGGCCGCGTATGGGGGAGGCCATGTGGCAGAGCACGGACTCTATCTTTCCCACCACCCCGTCGTCGAGGTTCCGCTTGGCCGCCTGGATATACGGTTTGTGATGCCAACCGTAGGGGACGAGCAGGTGCAGTCCCTTCTCGTCTGCCAACCGGACCAGTGCCCGGGCATCGGCGCTCTTCGTGCACATGGGCTTTTCGACCATGACGTGCAATCCGCGTTCCAGGGCCGCGGCGGCATGCTCGAAATGCAGGGTGTGGGGGCTGGCCACCACAACCCCGTCCAGCTCGACTTCATCCAGCATAAGGCGGTAGTCTTCCGTCGCGTACGGCACGCCGAAAGCCTCCTGTACCTGACGCAACTCGTCCGAGCCGAGCCGGCAGACAGCCGCCAGTTCCACGTCCCCCGCCTCGTCCGCCCGTTTTCGCAGTACTGGCAGGTGATTGGCCGTCGCCCACCAACCCGTGCCGATGCATCCTATGCGCGCTTTATCCATGATCGATTCCTCGTCCCGTCATGCCGAACGCGTGCCCCGGAAAACGCCACCCGTCGTCGCGTCCACAATCCAGACTTCATTCTGCCAGAGGGTAAATCCGTGAGGTTCCGGGCCCTCCACATCCAACCGGTCCAGTTGTTCTCCCGTCTCGGGATCGTACAGGAATATCGCCCGATGATTGGTTTCCACGCACCAGAGCCTTCCGTTTTCCCAGGCGATGCCGTGCGGTCTATCCCCCGGAGCCGGGAAGGACTGCCGCACGATCCATTCGTCGGGGTCCATGCGGTAAATCGTGGCGTCGGGGGGCGAAGACATCCAAAGTTCCCCGTCCCGCCATTCCAGGCCGTGAGCACCGGTTTCCTTCGCGCCGGGCGTGGCGTAGCGTGCCAGCGTGTCTCCTGTCTCGGGATCGAGTTTCAGCGTCTCGCAACTGTAGGTGGACGACACCCAGAGATGCTTGCCGCTATGCGTGATGCCGCTGCCCCGGTCGGAATCGCTGTCGAAAATCCTTAGCGTCGCGCCGTCGCGGTAGTCGTGACAACTGATCCGGTTGTCGCCCTGGTCCAGTATCCAGAGCCCCTCGGTGGTGGCCTGCAGCCCATTGGGATGCGGACCGGGGGCATCAAATACATGGCTGAGCGCGATTTTCATCCAACAGCCTTTCTGTTATAGGCACTTTGTTATGCTGTACTGCGCTGAAGGGGATCTGTCGCGGACTACCAATCCAAAATGCAGCCGCTGCCCGAAGGCTGTCAAGATACAATGAAAACGCTGGACCCGGATTCTGCGCAGGGTCATCAAGCCGTATACCGGATCAAGAACGGTATTGGTCAAGGCGCATGTCCATCGAGTCCACTGTTCATCAAGGTACTATCGCAAGGAAGCGCCTTGACAAACCTTGTTGATATCTATATTTTTAGAAATATGAAAATAAAAGATGATGAAATCGCCGCCGCATTTCTCTCGCCCGAACAGAAACACGCCGATGCCTTCAAGGCGCTGAGCCACAAAACACGCCTGGCTATCTTCTATCATCTCGTGCGAAAGGGCGAAGCTGGCGACACCGTGGGCAACCTCCAACAGGCGATCGACATACCGTGGGCGACCCTGTCCCATCATCTGGATGTCCTGCGCCGCGCGGACCTGCTGGCATCCCGCCGTGCGGAGCGATACGTCTTCTACTGGGTACGACCCGACCAGGTCGGCGACCTGGTCCGCCTGCTTACCGCCTGCTGCTGAATCACCGCGCTTTTAAGGAAGGAATCGGTCTTTTTGCAGTAAAAGCACGCGAAAACACTTTTTGAAAACGCTATGCCGTCCCGACCCTACAACCCGAAGAAGGAGGAAGCCATGTCAGCCTATCCGAAAATCCACCTGTCGCTCCCAGTCCGCAACCTGGATCGAAGCGTTGCGTTCTACACGCGGTTTTTTGGCGAGGACCCGGTGAAGACCAGAGCCGGTTACGTCAAGTTCCTTCCTGCCGTCGCGCCGCTGAATCTGGCCCTGCATACCGGGCGGGACATCGCGGACGACGCAGCGCACCATTTCGGGATTGAGGTCCGGGATCGCACAGCCGTCCTGGGGCATCTTGGACGGATCAAAAACGCCGGGTTGGATACCAGAGAAGAAATGGACGTCGACTGCTGCCACGCCAACCAGGACAAGTTCTGGGTGAAAGATCCGGACGGAAGGGAATGGGAGATCTACGCGTTGAACCGGGACCTTGATGAATCCGGTATGCGCGATGAAACCGCCTGCTGCCCGGCCCAGGATGTCCGCGACACCCCGGGGCAAGCGCATTCGTCCGATGTGTCGGCCTGCTGCGGCCGGTAACGCGACTTTCGCTTGAACGGGAATCCAGACGGGAGCGAACATGAAACTAGACACACTGCTGGTCCACGCGGGCGGAGGACTGGAACCGGCTTCCGGCGCCGTTGCGCCTTCCATACACCTCTCGACCACCTTCGAACATACGCCGGAGGGTGAGGCAACACACGACCACATTTACATCCGGAACGGCAGTCCGACCCAGGATCGACTGGAAGATGCGCTTGCAGTTCTTGAGGATGGGAAGAAAGCGCTGGCGTTCGCATCGGGCATGGCGGCTGTGACGGGTTGCATGCAGCTACTTGCGCCTGGCGACCAGGTGCTGATGCACAAAGACGTCTACAGCGTTACCCGTGCAATCGGAACGGAAGTCCTGCCCAACTGGAACATCGTGGTGCGTCACGTGGACATGACCGACCTCGACGCGGTCCGGCAAGCCATTCAGCCCGAGACGAAGCTGCTTTGGGCGGAAACGCCGTCGAATCCCGCCATGGACATCATCGACATAGGCGCGGCAGCCGACATCGCACACCGCGCCGGTGCACTGCTCGCCGTAGACAATACCTTTGCCACCCCCGTGGTGCAGCGACCCCTTCAGCATGGAGCGGACATCGCCATGCACTCCATGACGAAGTATCTGGGCGGCCACAGCGACGTACAGGGCGGCGCGCTGGTGTTTCGGAAGGACGGGGACCCGGTCGAACGGTGCCAACGAATCCGGACGGTCACCGGCGGGGTATTGTCGCCCTTCAACGCGTGGCTGGTTTTGCGCGGAATACGTTCACTCAGCTGCCGCATGGCGCGTCACGTCGCCAACGCGGAAGCCATCGCGGTGGCGCTGGCCGGTCATCCCGGGGTCGAAGGCGTCGACTATCCAGGTCTGCCGGATCACCCCGGGCACGCCCTCGCAACCCGGCAGATGGATGGTTACGGCGGCATGCTGTCCTTGCGGATCAGGGGGACGCGCGAGGACGCGCTGCGCGTCGCCAGCCGAGTCAATCTGATAAGGAATGCAACCAGCCTGGGCGGCGTCGAAAGTCTGCTCGAACACCGGCAGTCCATCGAAGGCCCTGGATCGACCACGGTCCCCAACCTGCTCCGTCTGTCCACCGGACTGGAAGCAGCCGAGGACCTGATCGATGACCTGCTACGGGCGCTGGACTGATTGCCGAGGACGCGACAGCAATGCAGGACCGGGACGGACCAGGATGACGGCCCGTCCCGTCAACGGGTATTGCGGGTTTAGTCGTCAGGCTGGCATTGTCCACAGGGTGCGTAGTGTTCCACCGCCTTGTCCCTGGCCATGGCACTCGCATTGCCGTTCAGGAAACGGCATTCGGACCGGTGGTACTTCGAACCGCCCTCGGTAACGTAGACGATGGGCGTGTCGGACTTCCGTTCCCGCTTCGAGGACCAGATGCGGTTATTGACGGTCAGATCAATACCCTTTTCGAGCAGATCCTCCACGACCACCCGGATCAATCTGCGCTTGCGCCACGTGAGGGCGGTGAGCGCCAGCGCGGCAGCCGCGGCAAGTATCAGTCTCAGCATGGTATTCCTTCTCTTCAAAATCAACAGGATGCAATGAAGGTCGAACGAATGGACCCGCCAAATCAACGCAGGGTATTGCGGAAACGGGAAACTGCATCAAGAACACCGTGTTGCGACCGGCATGCCAATATAGCGCGCAAGGCCGCAGTAGACAAGCGGAGACTGGACCGGAGGGCCGAATCGCCAGGTTCGGAGTCTTGACATGCCGATGTCCGACCCCTATTATAAGTCGTTTCGATACATCGATTCAGCATATCGATTCAGCGTTAGGACTCGCGGATTTTCGAGATAGTATCCTTACTAAAGACATACGGGAGTGGCCATGTCAAAACTTAGACTGGGACTCGTCGGTTGTGGCGGTATGGGGCATCGCCACCTATACGGTCTGGCGGAACTGCACCGCGCCGGATTGTGCCGGTTCGAACCCGTGGTAGCCTGCGACCCCCGCAGAGAGAACGCCGAGTCCCTCGCCGGAAGCATTGAAGAACATTTCGGCATTCGGCCTGCCGTGGTCTCGAGCCTCGACGAGGTCGGCGACGGCGAACTGCAGGCCATCGACATCTGTACGGACCCGCGTCACCACCACACGGTTTGTGCCGAGGCTGCCTCCAGGGGCTGGGACGTGATGACGGAAAAGCCCATGGGTCTTACGGTCCGCGCGTGCCGAATCATGCGCGAGGCTGCGGACGGCGCCGGACGCATCCTCTCGGTGGCCGAGAACTACCGACGGGATCCGATCAATCGCATGGGTAAAGCGCTGCTCGACGCTGGTGCGATCGGTACGCCCCGGTACATGGTGCATCATACCGCGGGTGGCGAGAACAAGATGATGATCACCGTCTGGCGTCATCTGAAGGAAGTGAGTGGTCTGCTGCTGGACGTGGGCGTTCATTTCGCCGATATCCTCGAGTATTACATGGGACCCGTAAGCGGGATTTACGCCCAGACCCGCCTCCACGAGAAAGTCCGCTACAACGACATGGCGGGCCGGGATCCCGAACAGTCGCCCCGCCACTCCCCGGCCGGGGTCTATGAACACTGGCAGGCTGAAATGCCCGCGGAATTCGAGGTGACCGCCGAGGACGCCGCCTACGCGACACTGACCTTCCAGAACGGCGCGGTCTGCCAGTATCTGGAAGAACACGCGACCTTCGGCAAGGGGTTCTGGCACCGGGGGATCTACGGTTCGGCCGGCTCCATGGAGCTGCCGGGAGACCGGTCCGGTAAACCCGTGACCATCGTCCGCGAAGGAGAGACGTTGCAGGGCGAGGCACTGCTCGATCTGGTGCCGGATTTCACCCTGGACGAGGCGACGGCCACCCTTTTCGGTGGCGACCGGCTGTGGCAGTACGATTTTCCTTTCCCGGAAACGGACCGTAAGCTGATTGCCGTCGAGTACGCCGATTTCGCGGACGCGATTGACGGCGGACACCAACCCGAGGTGGACGGGTACATGGGCATGCGTTCTGTCGCGGTTTCGTATGGCATTCTGGAATCGGGCCAGGCTGGCAGGCACGTCACCATGGATGAAATGATGGCAGACGATACCAACGAATATCAGCAGGAAATCAACGACAGCCTGGGCATCTGAGGCGAGCATGAAACTCGGCTATTCAACCTGGGGCATGCCGTCCGTGGAGATGGACGAAGCGGTGCCTCATCTTGCGGGTCTCGGTTACGACGGCGTCGAAATCACCGTCATCCCGGGCTACAAAACCGAACTGGGCACGCTCGACGCGGGAGAACGCCGGCGAATCCGAAGTCTCTTCACGGCGCATGGCGTGGAGATGCCCGCCATTGCCGGGCATACCAGCCTGCTCGACCAGGACGTGCGGGCGCATGCGACAAACATGAAGCGGCTAAAGGACACCGTGGAGCTCGCCGCGGATTTGACCATGGGCGACCTGGTACCCTGCCTGGATACCACGCCCGGCGGCCGACCCGAGGACTGGCCAAAAGTGCGGGACCGGTTGCTCAACGAAGTGGGGGACCTCGTGGATTTTGGCGCGCGGCTCGGCGTGACAATCGCCATGGAGCCTCATATCGGATGCTGCCTGTGCGATGTGGAAAGAACCCTCTGGCTGCTCGGAAAACTCGACTCGCCTTTCCTGAAGCTCAATTATGACATCAGTCATTTCGAGGTGGCGGGCGTCCCCACTGCGGAGAGTGTCGCCGCCCTGGCGCCCCACACCGTACACACCCACGTGAAGGACCAGCGGGGCACGACGCCGGATTTCGAATTCCTGATTCCCGGCGAGGGCGATTTCGATTACGTGGCATACCTGGACGCCATGAAGGAAGCGGGATACGACGACTACATCACCGTGGAAGTGAGCATGATGGTACAGCAGCGGGAGAACTACGATCCGCTTGATGCGGCGGCCCTTGCCTATCGAACCCTGGAGGCGGCCTTCGAAACTTCGGAGGCGGAAAGGACGTAAAACGAAGACAGAAAGGACATGACACGAACGGTGTTTTGCTGGATTTCGATGAATGTTGCGGTACCAATACAGACAGTGTTCGCCGTTGCAGGTAGCCTTGGCGGCTATCCTCGACGGCTATCCCTATGGAGGAGGCTTCATACCATGTACGATCCCGTACTCGTTGAACCCATGCGCCGGGAATTGACCGATCTGGGCGTGGAAGAACTGAAGACCGCGGACGCGGTGGACACACTGTTGCAGGAGCACAAGGGCACGGCACTGGTCGTGGTCAATTCCGTTTGCGGCTGCGCAGCGGCCAATGCGCGACCGGGCGTCGCCATGGCCCTGCAGAACAAGAAAAAGCCGGATCGGATCACCACCGTATTCGCCGGCATGGATCTGGAAGCCACGAGCAAAGCGCGGGACTACTTCAAGGGATTCTTTCCGTCATCGCCGCAGATCGCATTGATGAAGGACGGCGAAGTAGCGTTTATGCTGGAACGCCAGGACATAGAAGGCCGTACGGCGCTTGACGTGGCTCAGCGGCTTATGACGGCTTTCAATCAACACTGCGATTAGCGCCTCCGGCGGCGCAGCGCTCAATCCCGCTCGTATTTCGCCGTGCATACGGTGTGGATGCCGCCGCGGATCCGGTAGTCCGTACTAACTGTCATGCGGAGTGGCCGCACCGTGGCGACGAGATCGTCGAGCATACGGCGCGTCACATGCTCCTGCACCATGCCGACGTTCCGGTATGAGAGCAAATAGTACTTGTAGGACCGCAACTCCAGTACCAGCGCGTCCGGCACATAGGAGACGGCCACCGTCCCGAAATCCGGCAGCCCGGTCCACGGACAAACCGCCGTAAACTCGTCCGTATCAATGTCGACATCGAGCGGATCTCCTTGATGTGCGTAGGAGAACGTCTCCAGGATCTCCGGTTTGATCGCCTCGGGGCCTTCGAAGTCGAATTGCTTTTGTCTGGGTTCGATGTCCATTTGCCCTTGCCTTTTCTCTACGTTTGTACGCTGTACACCCCAAACAGCTTGGTCGATCCGAAGAGCCGGATACTGCAATCCGATGCTCAGACTCTTCCCGTGATGTCAGGCGCCTCCGGGTCGATACTGCCCCCCTCCGGCTGGGAAGCCACGGGCCGGTACGGCATCTCCGCGTAGGAGGCATACGCCACGTCGAGCCAAGGCGTTTCGATGCGGCGATGGCCTTCGTACCGGCTGTTCATCACGGCGTCGATAATGCCGGTGACCAGCAGCGTCCGGTCGGGCGGATACGGCGCGACGCCGGTCCGGAAGAACTGCCGGATATTGTGGCACAGGTAGCCGAAATGGGCATGGTTCCCCTCGCGGACCAGATTGAAACAGGCGCCGTGCACCCGGCCGTCTACCCGGGCGCCGTAAGCCCACGTTTCGATGTAGCCCCCGAGCATGAGCGCAGTCGTCCTGAGGCCGTCGCACCGTTCCACCAGGAAGGCCGCGGGTTCCTTCGCGTGTTCGCACGCCGGACCGTCGGGCTTGCCGGGTATGGTATCGAGGGCTGCGTCCATCAGGACCTGCGACCACCGTCCCTCCTCGCCGGCCCGCCACACTTCATCGCCCTCCAGGCATTGCACCGAAGCCACGCCCGTCTCGCCCCCGCGGCGACGTTCGACCATGCACTGCAACGCCTCCAAGGTGTGGTAGCCGTAGGATTCGATCCCGCCGAACCCCACGGTAAGCGCTTCCTCGACGTTGGTCTCCGGCTCGTATTCGATCCACGGATCGCGCCAGGCCAGGGGTAGTGTGGAACCCGCCATCAGCGGGATATCCAGTTCCTTCGCCCGATTCCACATCCACAGGGCGTCACGGTAGTCGTACGCGAAGTGCTTGTCGCTGAACACGGGCACCGAACGGCCGCTTTCGGCGAAGACACCGGCGATCTGCTCGAAGAAGAAACGCCGCGGATACATGTGCCGGCCGCGTTCATTCCACGGATAGTCGCCATGTTCGCCTATCAGCAGCACCGCGTCCACACCCAGCCTGTCGCCCCCCGCATGCAAAGCCCTGCGGATGCTCGGATACACGGGCACGCCGAACTTTTCGGCAAGCCGCAGTCCTATATCGTTCTCAAGGACATGATCGATGTAGAGGGACACGACATCCACATCGGGAGCGAAGTATCCGTCGTCTACCGACCAGCCCTTCAGGAACTTGGAAACGATCACGTCCGCGTGGGACCCGGGAAAGTAGACCGTGACTATGGCTGCGATGCGGAGGCGTTTGGCCATAGTTTCCCTCAGCTTCCGAGCACAGGTTCGGGGGCCGGGACATCGACAGGCGTATCCTCGGGCGCGTCCGCGGGTGGCGCCGTCTTCCGGCCATACTCTTCGATGAATTCCTCCACCAGACGACGGCATACATCGTCGGCGTACTGCTCGGGCGGCGATTTCATGAAATAGGACGAAGGGGCGAGCTGAGGGCCGCTGAGGCCGTTGTCCAGAGCGAGCTTGCAGCACCGCACGGCGTCGATGACCACGCCGGCCGAGTTGGGCGAATCCCAGACTTCCAGCTTGAGTTCCAGATTCAGCGGCACCCCGCCGAAGGTCTCGCCTTCCATGCGGATGTGGCACCACTTCCGGTCTTCGAGCCACGGCACGTGATCGCTTGGACCGACATGGATGTTGTCCTCGCCCATGTCGTAGCTGAGCTGCGAGGTCACCGCGTTGGTCTTGCTGACTTTCTTGGATTCGAGTCGCGAGCGCTCCAGCATGTTGTAGAAATCGGTGTTGCCGCCGAAGTTGAGTTGATAGGAGCGCAAGACCTTGACGCCGCGGTCCGCAAACAGGCGGGTCAACACGCGATGGGTAATGGTCGCGCCCACCTGGGACTTGATGTCGTCGCCGATCACGGGAAGGCCGTGCTTGCGGAATCGCTCCGGCCAATGACCCGTGCTGGCGATGAATACCGGAACGCAGTTGACGAACCCGCAGCCTGCCTGCAGGATTTGCTCAACATACCATTTCGTGGCTTCCTCGCTGCCCACGGGCAGGTAGCTGACCACCACGTCCGTTTTCGTTTCCTTGAGTACCTCGACGACATCGACGGTGTCTCCGGCGTCTTTGTCAATGACTTCGCTGAGGTACTTGCCCAGTCCGTCGTGGGTCATGCCCCGCTGTACCGGCACGCCCAGATGAGGCACGTCGGCGAACTTCACCGTGTTGTTGGGATGGGCGAAAATAGCCTCGCCGAGGTCCTTGCCCACCTTGTCCGCACCCACGTCGAAGGCGGCCGAGAACGTTACGTCGCTGATATGATACCCTCCGAGGTCCGCGTGCATCAGACCGGGTATGAACTCGTCCTGCGCGGCGTTCCGGTAATACTCCACACCCTGCACCAGAGACGAGGCGCAATTGCCCACGCCGATGATGGCCACTCTTACTTCGCTGCTCATGTTTCCCCGCTTTCCTTCCGAAGCCGGGTCCGCGTCAAACGCACCCGAAATGATGTAGCATGAATGAGAACGCAGTGAAATGCCATGGAACAAGTCGGCATACAACCGCTCGTTCAAAAGAAAACCGACAATCGTTATAAATCAAATAAATAATTATTATATGATCTATAGATTTTGTTTATATTGTACCACTGCATGCCGGATCGGGGTTCCAGCATGCGCCTCAAGCGGTCTACCTTGATCGTGATCGACAAATGGCAGGATGACGCAGCCGCGATGAACCGCTATGTTCGATGAACCTTTTGCGTTATGGAGTAGCCGCGATGAACCTGTATTACCTGCAGTACTTCCTCGCAGTCGCGCGCCGCGAGAGTTTCTCCAAGGCAGCGCGGGATATGCACGTGACACAACCCACGGTGAGCAACGGCATCCGCGAGCTGGAAGAGACGCTTGGCGTGAAGTTGTTCAACCGCGGAAGCCGGCATGTTTCGTTGACCATGGAAGGCAGGGCGCTCGTCAGCTACGCCGTGCGCATCCAGGACCTTGCCGAGGAGGCGGAAAACCGCCTGGCCAGCGGGGATGTCCTGCCGGGCGAAGGATTTACCTTCGGTGCCACCGACGCCGCGGTGACCTATCTGTTGACCGACATACTCGAACGCTACGTGCGACGGTATCCGAAACTGGAGCTATCCGTGCACGTATCGCCTTCGCAGTACCTGGTGGAGGAACTCCTGGCCAACCGCTCGGAGTTCGCCCTGATCACCCTGCCGTATGTCCATCCCAGGATCGAGACCATGACCATCTATCACGACGCCATGCCGCTCGTGGTCGGCAGCAGCCATCCTTTCGCGAACCGGCCGTCCGTCGCGCTGAAAGAGGTGGCGGAACAACCGTTGATCCTCTTTCAGGAGGATTCCGTGTCCCGCAGGATCGTGGACGATAGATTTGCCGAGGCCGGCGTATCACCGCGCGTCGTCATGGAAATGCGCAGTCCGGAGGCCATGCGGAAACTCGTGGAAGCCGGTGTGGGGATTTCCTTCCTGCCCGCGCTGACAATCCAGGAATCCCTGGCGGCCGGTACGCTTCGGGAGGTCGTTGTGGAAGGCGTCGCCTTCATCAGGGACATCGGTGTGGCCTGGCGGCGCGGCCGATACTTCAGTCCGGTCCTGCAGGTACTTCTGGCGGATATCTTCGAAAGCTACGGCGAGGGTGATGCTTGGTCGGAAAGGCAGAAACGAAAATGGAATCAGTCGTAGGTCTTCAGTTCGGCGTCGATACGTTCCCGGTGTCTTGCGTCTTGCGCTGAATCGACTGCGCGGCTTGCGCCCACGTGGGCCATCCGTCCAGACCGCCACCTGCGCAGCGTGAAGAAGATCAACCCGGCGCCGGTCAGGAACATAAGCGGCGTAAAGAGGTACGCCATCCGGTTGAAACCGGCATTAGACGGAGACGACAGGATGCGTTCCCCGTACATGGCCCGGTAGTGCTCGATGATCTCCTCGCTGGTCCGCCCGTCGGCGAGCATTTGGCGAAGATCCACTTTCATCTTCTCCGCGGCGCCGGAGTAATGTTGAATAATCGGCGTACGCCAGCAACAAGGCGCGATCAATTGTTCCTCAATCTCTTTCGCGACCCGCTCCCGACCTGCATCCATAACCACGTCTACGCGTGAAAGGGAGGTACCGGGCGTTGCCAGCGATACAAGAAACAGGAATATGATAGAGAGGGCGATTCGGTGCATGGGTACGACCTGATTGAATGGGCGGTTTGAACGATATACGACCGGATACGAACGGACCTTGCTGTCCTATTATACTAAGGCACGCGTTGACTGTCAACTCATAGCGCTGAAAAACGAATTCTCTTGACCTCGCGGGTACGGCGCGCCTATCCTGTGGCCAAATTCGTGATACCGCGCGGTTCCCGCGAACCCCATCCCAGCAGATTGGTACGCGGATCAATAAGCGAATGTCCCGGTCGTGTGTCAGGCTGCGCAGACCGCTTCCCGCCCACCGGCGCCAGGCAGACCGGCCCCACCAGGAGATACACAACCCATCATGCTGTCACGGGGCGAGGTCAATCGATCCCTGCGGTCGTTCATCGCTGCAAGCGGCTTCCGGGGCGCCTGGGGACAGATGGTCGGGCTTAACACGGCCGTATTCGCGGGATTCGTGCTCTCCCTCGGTGCGGACGCCTCGGACATCGCCTTCTATTCCGCGATCGCTTCGATTCTCGCACCGGTACAGGTCTTATCCTCCCTCTTCAGCCGGTCGATCGAAAACAAGAAACGCTGGGTTGTCTGGAACGGCGTACTGGAATCGCTGTTCCGGGGACTCATGATCACCATCCCCTTTCTCTTCGTCGAATCGCTGCACCAGCGGATGCTCCTCCTCTTTCTGGTCGCCGGGTTGGCTACGGGATACTTCTATATGCCATTCTACGCCAGCTGGATCGCCGGTACCGTCCCGGAGAACATTCGCGCACGTTTCACAAGCCGGCAGACTATCGTAGCAAGCCTCGTGGGCATGGTGGTAGGCGTGCTGACGGGACGTTTCATAGATTGGTTTCCATATGAAGAGAAACTGCTGGCCTTCGTGATCGTATTCGCCGCGGGCACGCTTTGCGGCGCCGCCGGGCCGATGTTTCTCAGGCGTACGCCCTACCCGGTCCGGACCGAAGCGGCCGAGGCGCAGAATCCCCTGCGCCATCTGCTCCAGCCCTTCCGCGATCGGAACTTTCGCCAGTTGGTTCTGTTCTTTTCGTCCTGGCAATTCGCGCTCGGTCTCTCAGGCCCTCTGTTCAGCGTGTTCATGCTCGACCGGCTGGGGTTCGGATACACCGACATCTCCCTGCTGGCCGCTCTGGGCACCCTGACCACGATCGGGGCGTACCGCGTTTGGAGCGTGCTGATTGATCGCTTCGGCAGCAAGCCGGTCATCCAGATCCTTCTTATTCCGGGCGCGTTGAATGCCTTCCTCTGGGGACTTTGCCAACCCGGTTCTCATGCCATGGTCGCCATCGCCATGTTCCTGTCCGGTCTGATCATGGGCGGCATCAACCTGGGCGTCACACCGCTGCAATACGCGCTGCTTCCGAAAGAGAATCAGGACCAGCGGGTCGCCTACCTGGCCTCCTGGTCCACGACGATAAATCTACTCTATGCGGCCGGTCCGCTGCTGGGCGGCATCCTGGTGGCGTCGCTGTCCGACATCCGCTTCACTGTCGGCGGTTTCCTGATCCAGGACATCAACCTCATCTTCTTCCTGAGCGGGATCATGCGTTTCGTACCGCTGTTCCTGTTGAGGCCCGTGCAGGACACCCGGTCCATTTCAACGCAGCAGCTCCTGTCGAACATGTTCCGCGGCAACCTGCTGAGCTACACGTTCAACTACATCGTGTTTAACGTGGCCAAGGCCGAGGAACGCCGCGCCAGGGCGGCCTACAGACTGGGTCGCTCGCGAAACCCCATGGCCATCGACCACCTCGTCCACGCCCTCTCGGACGCCAGTTCCAAAGTGCGCCGGCAGGCGGCGCGGGCGCTGGGCGAAACAGGATCGGAGGTGGCGGTTGACACGCTCATCCGGGAACTCGAAAGTCCCTCCTCCGACATCCGCAGCGAAGCGGCCGAAGCCCTCGGGCGGCTTAAGCATTCCAAGGCGGTGGATCCGCTGGTGGAAGCGCTGGAAGACGAAGATCCCAGGGTACGAATCAGCGCCATTTCCGGCCTGGGACAGATGGAGGGCGACGATGTGCAGGAACTCCTGTTCTGGCATTTCTCGAACAATGTAGACCCGCTGATCTTTCCCACGCTCGTGGAAGCCCTTAGCCGCCGAGAAGACTACCGCATCATCAAGCCGACCTTCGACCGGCTCGGCTCCTTTACTTCGGCCGCGGTCCGGCTGCAACTGCTCAACAACATCTGCCACACGCTGGGCGCGGGAGATCGGTTCTACAAACTGCTGTCCATGGAAGAGAACGAGCGCTACGGCGAACTGGAAGATATAATCAGAAAAACGGTCGGCAGGTTGACCGAATCCCGGGCCGTGCCGGAAGACACCCGGCTGGCTGTGGAAAGCCTGTTCGCCCTCTTCATAGACGCCTACGAGCGCAACGACGTACCGGCCATGATGGAACAGGCCAGATTGTTGGCGGCGCTGATCCGCGACAGCAATCCCGTCATCGAACAGAGCCCGTACGATACGTTGGCGGTGTACCTCATCATTATGACAATGAACCGCTTCATCGAAAGTGACGCCCACCGGGACCTGCCCGGTGCGCAGGAGATCTTTCTGGCCGTGTGCGTGAGCCGAATCGCCGCGCTGGTGAACTGACATCCGAGTGACAAACTGACGGCAGCGGTATAAGACGGCATCCGAGCGATGAACGGACAACCGGTCATAATCCAACGGGGGATTGTCGGGCGGATCGGTATGGCGATACCGGGAGAGCAGCCAGGTCATGAATGTTCGACATGAACAGTTTCACCTGGGCATTGCGGGCGTGTGCGGACGGGGCATGAGTTTCCGCATGGCCTGCGATGCCTTGCCCCGGGTGCGCATCCATGCCGTGTGCGACATTGATGCCGATGCCCTGCCCGAGGCCGCGGAATTGATGCGCGCATCGGAACAGTATACCCGGTACGACGAGATGCTAGCGCAGTCCGATCTCGACGGAGTGATCGTCGCCACGCCCATGCCACTCCATGCGCCGCAAGCCGTCGCCGCGCTGAACCGGGGCCTGCATGTATTCAGCGAGGTGCCTGCAGCGGTTTCTATTGACGAGTGCCGGATGATCGTCGATGCGGTAAAGGCATCCGGCAGCGTGTACATGATGGGGGAAAACTACACCTACATCCGTGAAAATGTGCTGGTGCGGGAACTCGTGAAGGCGGGACATTTCGGCACGCCCTACTACGCCGAAGGCGAATACCTCCACGAGCTCAAGGGCTATGACGAGCATCGCCTGGCGACCCGCGGCCTTCCGCCCGAACAGGTCTGGCGCCGCTACTGGCAGTCCGGCATCGACGGCATCACCTACGGGACGCACAGCCTGGGTCCGGTCCTCCAGTGGTTCGACGACCGGGTTGCCTGGGTCACCTGCCACGGAAGCGGTCGGCACTACCTCGACGCGGCGGGCGAACCCTTCGCCCAGGATACGAGCGTCATGCTCTGCAAGATGGCAGGCGGCGGGCTGGCCAAAATCCGGATGGATCTCACCTCCGACCGGCCCCACGCGTTGACCAACTATCAGCTCCAGGGAACCGAAGGCTGCTACGAATCGGGACGCGGTCCGGGTCAGCAGCATCGGATCTGGCTGCGTTCACGGTCCCCGGCCCCGGATACGTGGATGGATCTCCGCGAGTTGGAGGAAGAGTTTCTGCCCGCCTGGACGACGGCGGAAGCGGCGAGCAAAGCCGGACACGGCGGGAGCGACTACCACGAACTGGTCGAGTTTGTCGGAGCCGCGACGGACGGCCGCAAGCCATCCATCGGTTTGCATGAAGCCATGGACATGACGCTGCCCGGGCTCGTCAGCCAGCAGTCCATCGCCCAAAACGGCAGCTCCCTGCCGGTTCCGGATTCAAGAACATGGTAGGCGGAAGCCAGAAGGCAAAAGACAACAGCGCAAGGAAGGAGCACCGATGGATCCCCGATACTTGGTAAACAACGTCGACGAGATTCCCAGCCCGTCCATGCTCGTCTACCGGGAGCGGTTGCGGGAGAACATCGACCGGACCGTTGAGATCGCAGGCGGACCCGAACGCCTGCGACCCCACGTGAAGACCCACAAGATGCGGACCGTCATCGAGATGCAGCGCACGGTGGGCATTTCCAAGTTCAAGTGCGCCACGATTTCCGAGGCGCGCATGCTGGCCGAGACGGGTGTAGGGGATGTCTTTATCGCCTACCAGATGATCGGACCCAACATCGGAAGGCTGGTTGACCTGGCCGGCGACTTTCCCCGGACGACCTTCCGAAGCATGGTGGACGACCGGGGCGCGGCGGAAGACCTGTCTGCTGCCGCGGCCGCAGCCGGCGTGACCATCGATGTCCTGTTGGATTTCGACGTGGGCCAAGGCCGGACCGGGATCGGAGCCGGACCGGATGCCGTAGCGCTCTACGCGCTCCTGGACCGTCTGCCCGGCATCACGCCGGGCGGGCTCCACAGTTACGACGGGCACAACCACCAGGAAGACCTGGGCGAACGCAGCCAGGCCTGCGGAGCCGCGCTGGAGCAGGTGCGGGCTTTCCGAGGGCAACTGGTCTCCCGGGGCCTGCCCGTGCCGAGGTTCGTCATGGGCGGTTCCATATCCTTCCCGTGCTATGCCCCTGCCGAAGACGTGGAACCCTCGCCCGGAACCTCCGTATTCTGGGACTGGGGGTACGGCAGGCGCTTCCCCGATCTGCCGTTCGAATCCGCAGCCCTGCTACTTGGCCGAATCATCAGCATTCCCGCCGCTACGCGGGTAACCCTCGACCTCGGAAACAAGGCCATCGCCTCCGACCCGGCCGGACAGCGCGGCATCGCCTGGAACCTTCCCGGCGCGGAACCCGGACTGCATAACGAGGAACACTGGGTCATGGATTGCCCCGACACGTCCGGTCTGGCAGTGGGCGATCCCGTCTACGTTTTGCCCACGCACGTCTGTCCGTGCACCGCACTGCACCGCCAGGTGTACGTGATCGACGGCGACGGCCGCTGCCGCGAACAGTGGACGGTCGACGCCCGGGATCGGGAATAGCGCCCCTGAACCGACTGTAGCATGCTGAACCGCATGCAGCGTCCCGAACTGCGTGCAGCGTCCCGAACTGCGTGCAGCGTCCTGAACTGCGTGCAGCGTCCTGAACTGCGTGCCCTTAGCCGGACGGCAACCGAGACGCAACCGCCCGAAGCGCCTTCGCCGTGCATGCGGCCGACGTGTTACGAATCTTAACTTTCCTATTGACGAAGTGACGTAAATACATTATTTTAAATCGTTAGCAAAGGCTCCGAGAAAGCCGCGTCAGGCTTCATGGGAAGCGTCTCGTCGAGACGGGTTTTTCCACGCACGGTCGGCAGGTTGCTTGCATGTCCTTTGAGACGATCCTCATCAGCCAGGATGGCGGGGTGGTCACGATTACGATCGACCATCCGCCCTTGAATGTACTCAGCACGCGAGTCGGCAAGGATCTCGATGACGCGCTGGACCGGATTGATGACGATTCTACCGCTGCCGTGATCGTGCTCACGGGGAGCGGCGACCGGGCCTTTGCCGCTGGCGCCGACATTCGGGAACTGCAAGCGCTGTCGGGTGCCGATGCCGAGGCCATGACCCACCGCTGGCATCGCCTGTTCCGGCGCATTGAGGGTTTTCGCCTGCCGGTCATCGCAGCCGTGAACGGCGTGGCGCTTGGAGGCGGATGCGAACTGGCCATGGCATGTGACGTACGTTACGCTTCGGAGCATGCCCGGTTCGGCCAGCCGGAAATCAACCTTGGCCTGGTCCCGGGATGGGGCGGAACGCAGCGGTTGCCCCGGCTGATCGGACGGGGACGGGCGCTTGAGTTGATCATGACGGGCGATGTATTCGATGCGCGCGAAGCTGAACGGTTCGGTCTTGTCAATCGTGTCACGGCGCCGGACGGGCTGATGGAGACGGTCCTGGAACTGGCCGGACGCATGGCCAGCAGAGGCGGTTTGGCCCTTGCCTCCATCAAGACCTGCATCAACGAAGGGCTGGACCAGCCGCTGGACGAAGCCTTGGCGCTGGAAGCCGGCGAATTCGGCGCGGTGAGCGCCACTGAGGACAAATCGGAAGGCATCGCGGCGTTTCTCGAAAAGCGGCCGGCGATATTCAAAGGTCGTTGATTCGGGCGAATACGTGCGTAAGGCCGCCAGAAACGGTCTCAGTATCCTGAAGATACGCCGCAGGAAGAAAGAGAGTTCGTATGCAGCTGGGTCCCACCGAGGGTGAATACATTCAGGTAACGGGTGAATTCGAAAAGCGCGACGCCATTGAGTTCTGCGTTCAGGATCTGAATAGCAAACACATTGAATTCGGCGTCTGCGAGCAGGATGGCAAGTACTTCGTGGCACGGGTCATCGTACCGGACGAGGAAATCGATACCCGATCCAAGATCGTCACGGTGCGCAGCGACCGGGTGGACATACACGGCAATCCGCGTGGGATCATCCGCAAGGGGGTCTACAACTTCGTGGAATGGTACGCGGACGGAGAGATCACCGCGCAGGAAAGCGCGGTCTGAGGCTCGGATTCTGGTCAGGCGGCCTGAAGCAGGCCCGCGAACTGATTCCAGACGGCCAGCCCTGTTCTG
Organism: bacterium; assembly: GCA_965200485.1. Taxonomy (GTDB): domain Bacteria; phylum JAAXHH01; class JAAXHH01; order JAAXHH01; family JAAXHH01; genus JAAXHH01. The sequence goes on along the minus strand of CBDAUD010000001.1, from coordinate 1,481,267 downwards.
TCCAGCTCCAAACTGTACCGCACCCGGACCGGAAGAACTGAGCAGGCTGTGTTTGTCTGGCCATCCCGATACGAAGCACCGGTTTGCATGTCTATCACTTGACGAAACCATGGAAGCTGACCTGTCTTCCATGGTTTTTTGATAATATCCGTTTCCTCACGACGAAAATTTACCACCAACATGCCGCTCGTTTCCTTTCATCGGGTCGTGAAATATCACGGCGCCCAGTGTGTGTTGCAGGATATAGACTGGAGCATCGAACCCGGACACCACGTGGGCCTTATCGGCTCCAACGGCACCGGGAAGACGACCATGTTGCGGTTGATCACCGGCGACCTTTCGCCCGACGAGGGCGAAGTATCCCGCCGCCGCGACATCCGGATAGGCTATCTGACCCAGGATGCGCGCCTGGACTCCGCCAACTCCGTCTTGGACGAGGCGCTGAGTACCTTCGAGCGCATACACAAACTGGAAAGCCGTCTGCGGGAAGCGGAAAACGCCTTGGAACGTGCCAGAGGAGACGCGGCGGAATCGGACCGACGCTTGACGCAGTACGGGCGGCTCGAGGAAGCGTACGAACGGGCTGGTGGCTACACCTACCAGCACCGTGCGCAGACGGTGCTTCACGGGCTGGGCTTCCGGGAAGACGACCTTGCGTTGCCTGTCCGCGTGCTGAGCGGGGGACAGAAGACGCGTCTGCGCCTGGGCAAGCTGCTGCTGGGCGATGTGGACCTGCTGCTGCTGGACGAGCCGGAGAGCCATCTGGACGTGGCCTCGACGGAGTGGCTGGAGGAATACATCACCGACCATCCGGTGGCCATTCTGCTCGTTTCTCACGACCGCTACTTCCTCGATCGCACCGTGAACCGGATAGCCGAGCTGGAAGATCTGGGTCTCGAGCGCTACCCGGGCAACTATACCCGGGCGATGGAGGTCAAGCTCGAACGACGCAAGACGCAGCAGCGCGCATACGATCAGCAGCAGGCGTTCATCAAGGAGCGGGAAGCATTCATCCGTCGAACCATCGAGGGCGTCAAGACCAAGCAGGCGCAGGGTCGCCGCAGCCATCTCGCACGCCTGAAGCGCATCGAGAAGCCGCGGACGACGCAGCAGACTGCCGCACTGCATTTCGGCACGATGAAACGCAGCGGCCGGGATGTGCTCATGCTGGAGAACCTGTCCAAAAGCTACGGCGCGCGAACGCTGTTCTCCGACCTGAACTTCAACCAGCACCTTGGTGAACGCGTGGGCCTGATCGGGCATAACGGGTCCGGAAAGACTACGCTGTTGCGCATGATCACAGGGCAGGAGGCGCCTTCGACGGGGACCATCCGGCTTGGCACGGGCGTGAAAGTCGGCTATTATGATCAGGAACGCACCAGCCTGTCGGGCGGACAGTCCGTGTTGAATGAACTCTTGTCCGTCAGGCCGTCCATGAACGAGGGGATCGTTCGCAACCTGCTCGGGCGGTTTCTGTTCAGCGAGGACGACGTCTTCAAACAGGTCGGTCTGCTGAGCGGCGGCGAACAGGGGCGTCTGGCACTGGCCAAACTGATCCTCGAAGCGCCGAACTACCTGGTACTTGACGAGCCGACCAACCATCTTGACATTCCGTCCAGACAGGCCCTTGAACAGTCCCTCGCCGATTACCCCGGCACGCTCATGGTAGCGTCTCACGACCGGTATTTTCTGGACCAGATGGTGAACACACTGCTGGTCTTCGAACAGGGCGGCGTCAGCCACTGGCCGGGTACTTATTCGGAATACCGGGCTTTCAGGGAGAAGCAGGACTCGGCCGCTGCCCGAAGGACGGCCAAAAAGGAGCGGCGGAAGACTGAGGCGGCATACGATCCCCGGAAGACCGGAGCGAAATACGATCCCCGGAACAAAGAACGCAGGGACCAGCAGGTGATGGCCGAGGCGCTGGAAGCGGCCATTCGGAAGAAAGAGGCGGAAATCGCCCGCCTTGAAGGTGATCTGGGCAACGAGGGAACCTTCTCGGACCGCGAAATGGTTGCCAGGATCGGCAACGCCTATGTGCGGGCCCAAGAGGAACTGGAGCACCTCTATCTGGAGTGGGAGGTCGTCGCCATGGAACTGGAAGACTAGGATCGGAGGAAACTTGTACGACGCCGTCATCATCGGAGCCGGCCCAGCAGGGCTCGCCGCTGCGTACGCGGCAAGCCAGGCCGGGTTGGACTATGTGGTCGTAGAACGACAGTGCATAGTCCACACCATATATCAGTTCCCCACCGGCTTGATATTCTATTCGACACCGGACCTCATTTCCCTGGGGGACGTGCCCATGATTGTCCAGGGACTCAAACCCACCCGGGAAGAAGCCCTGAACTACTATCTGAAGTTCGTCGCATCGCAGGGGCTCAAGGTGAACACCTACGAGGAGGTCCATTCCGTCTCCGGGCAGGACGGCGACTTCGAAATCGAATCGGTCTCGCAGCGGGACGGCCGCAAGCGCTATCAGACCCGAAAGGTCGTTCTGGCCACAGGCGCCTTCGACAGCGCCAAGGGAATCGGCGTCGCCGGCGAGGACCTGCCCAAGGTCTTCCACTACTTCAAGGAAGCCCATCCCTACTTCGACCGGGACGTCCTGGTCGTGGGCGGAAAGAGCTCGGCCGTGGAGACGGCCCTGGCCCTGTACCGCGCCGATGCCCGGGTAACGATATCCTACCGGCGCAGCCAGTTCACCGGGATCAAGTACTGGGTTCTTCCCGACCTGGAGAACCGGATCAGCGAAGGTTCGATCACGGCCATCATGGACTCCACACTGAAGGAAATCCGGCAAACCGAGGTCGTTCTGGACGTGGCGGGTTCCGAGCGCGCAATCCCGAACGATTTCGTCTTCTGTATGACGGGACACGACCCCGACGTGCCTTTTCTGAACGGCGCCGGCGTCGAGATACGGTCCGGGAACAACATACCCGTGCACGATCCGGATACCTTTGAATCCAACGTGCCCGGCATCTACATCATCGGCGTCGTCACGGCCGGCAACGTGAGCAGCGATATCTTCATCGAGAACAGCCGGCTGCATGGACCAAAGGTCATTGCGCATATACTGGCGCAGCACGGCGTTTCGTAGTATCGTACTGAGATTCGTCACATCCTACCGCTCAGAGGTCTATCCATGCGTGAACACGATTCTTCCGCTCCCAATCCGCTCGTGGGCGTGGTCATGGGCAGCAAGTCCGACTGGGACACCATGCAGCACGCGAGAGAGGTGCTCGGGCATTTTGACGTGCCCCACGAATGCCGGATCGTATCAGCGCACCGTACGCCGAACTGGCTGGCCGAATACGCGGCCGGAGCCGAAGGAAGGGGACTAGAAGTCATCATCGCGGGCGCCGGTGGCGCAGCCCATCTGCCCGGCATGATGGCGGCGCAGACCCTGCTTCCCGTATTCGGCGTACCCGTTGAAAGCAAAGCGCTAAAGGGCATGGATTCCCTGCTTTCCATCGTACAGATGCCCCGCGGCATCCCGGTGGGCACGCTGGCCATCGGCCAGGCCGGTGCGGTGAACGCCGGCCTGCTCGCCGTGGCCGTTCTGGCCAATACGCGGCCCGACCTGCGAGAAAGGCTGAGACGATACCGGGAAGATCAGACGGACCGGGTCATGCAGGACGAACTGCCATGAACGGACCCGCCGATCCCGTACTCCCCGGTAAGACGCTCGGTATACTCGGCAGCGGTCAGCTCGGCCGGATGATCGCCATCGCCGCCAGGCGCATGGGGTACCGCGTCCACACGCTATCGCCCGAATCCGATTCTCCCACCGGCCACATCGCCGACCGCGAAGTCGTAGCCGCCTATGACGACATGGAGGCCGTAAAGCGCTTCGCCGCGGAGGTGGACGTCATTACCCTGGAATTCGAGAATATCTCCGCCGCCTGTGTCGACGCCGCATCGGGCATCGTACCGGTTCGCCCGAAGGGAAGTGTCCTTCACACGACCCAGAACCGCCTTAGAGAGAAGACCTTTCTGGCCGAGAACGGCTTCCCCGTCGCCCCGTTTCGCTACGTCAAGTCCGGAGACGAACTGGCTGATGCCCTCTCGGAGATCGGCGTCCCGGCGGTGCTCAAAACGGCCGGCTTCGGCTACGACGGCAAGGGGCAAGTACGGATCGCCTCGGCGGACCGTCTTGAAGTGGACCGCGCGTGGGCGTCCATGGCGGACCAGGAAGCGGTCCTCGAAGCGTATATCGATTTCGACCGGGAACTGTCGGTCGTGGCCGCAAGAGGAATGAATGGTGAATTCGCGCACTACGGCGCCGTGGAAAACAGGCACAGCCACCACATTCTCGATGTTACGGCCGCCCCGGCAGACGTTTCCGGCGCCATGAGCCTCACTGCCGTAAATCTTGCCAGAAGCGTGTTCGAAGCCCTCGACGTCGTCGGGGTCGCCTGCGTAGAATACTTCCTCGACCGAGACGAAAACCTGATCATCAACGAAATCGCCCCGCGCGTCCACAACTCGGGCCACTTCACCTTCGATGCCTGCGTTACCAGCCAGTTCGAACAGCAGGTTCGCGCCGTGTGCGGCCTCCCCCTGGGATCGACCGGGCAGGTCCGGCCGGCGGCAATGGCGAACCTGCTGGGGAACCTGTGGGGGAACGGGGATCCAGACTGGGCGGCGGCCCTGGCCATTCCGGAAGTCAAACTGCATCTGTATGGAAAACAGGATCCGCGACCGTGGCGGAAGATGGGGCATCTGACGGCAATGGCCGACACGCGGGAGCAGGCGGTGGAGCGGGTGACGGAGGCGAGGGAGAGGTTGGGCATCCGGATAGCTTAATTCCAAACTAACTCGGATTCTGTTTGGTTGCATTAACCCGGCATTGAACAGAAGCTTGAGGTTAAGGCAAAAGCCTACTCTGCTGATTCGATTGATAGCGTACAGGACGTTGCAGTTTCTTCAGTTTCTTTTCTTCAACCGCCTGCTTAAGGTATGTATCTAGCTGTGTTATCTTAAGCTGTAGTGCGTCTTTCAATTCCACGCGAGATTTCGGCGTATCTTTACACAGTTCACTCACTTTTATGAGAAAAAAGTCGTAGCATTTTACTTCCTTACCAGCACTCAGACTGCCATCGTTCACAAACGGCTCTGACTTGTTCGTGTAGGGTGCTGCTGCTTCGCCGACTGCCACCTGCCGAATTTCATCTTCCGGCTTCATAGCAAGTTTGTTTTTTGTCAGATTGCCCAGATCAAGTTCATCGATGTTTTCCGGCGCCCACTTTCCTCCATATCCTACAAGGTCTGCATTTCCTGCGCTTTTTTCTTCCGTGCGTTTAACCCAAAGCGGTACATTCCATTTTTTATTATTGAGGTTCTCACGCGCACCTGTCCATGTCCCACCTTTTTTTTCGGAATGAACGACAAAGGCCGCATCGGAGAGGCAATAGATGTACTTGTTCCTGGCCATAGCATGGCCTACCTGCCACCTGGCTTCAGGGGACGTCGCAGAAACGAGTACGAGGTTATTTTCCATCAGGTGCTCGCGGTACTTTTTGCTCAAGCCGGTTCGCAACAGGTTGTCGGCCAGCACACCTATAGCGCGCCCATTTTCCGCCAAGGCTCCGAGCATTGCATGTTCATCAACGCCCCTCGCCCCCCCGGAAACCACAGTCAAACCTGCTTTCGCAGCCTTCTTCCCAATGTCTTGGCTGTAGGCCAAGTCTTGCTCCGCCGCAGCACGAGAACCAACCACAGCCAAACCGCCGTCTTTTAACAAGGCTTTATTACCAGAACCAAATACAAGAATTGGCGCAGCGGCACCGAGTCGTCTTTTGAACCGTTTAGGAAAATCCTCCCGGGTCACTATCCAAAGATCTGCACGAGCCCATTTCTCCATGGCAAGTGAAAACGCTGCGCTTCGGTCCAAAAGCCTTTTTATACGTTCAGGTGTGATTGACTGATCAGACCACCCTTTTAAGTAATCTTGAAGGTCTCCGGTTACCATATGCCCTGGATGCAAACTCCTGTCCAGCAGCCAAGCTGCAAAACGTTTCCACTCCCCTATCGTCAGCGGTTTGACGGCTTCACTCCGCGAACCGGGGAAATAGGCTGTTAACAAAAGGATTGCCTGTGTTTTTTGATCATACAGCAACTCTGACATTTAAACCTCTAATCATCCCCTACGCTCGCTGAGGCCAGCGCAACAGGAAATACCGGACCGCTTTCTGCCTGTCGCAACAAGGCGGCCAGGATCGTCACGGTCCATCCAGAGTCAATTACATCATCGATAAGTAACAGGGGTCTTGGGGGTACATGACTCGTAATCTTGAACGCGCCATCTAGATTTCTGCATTGGTGGAATCTGTTCTCTTTGCCTTTCTGCGGTTCGGTCTCCCTTATTTTGTCTATCACCTCCACAAAAGGCAACTTCAATTGCTCGGCGAGTTTTTGGGTAAATACTGGTACCAAAGACTGTTTTCGGTTCGAAGGAACGCACGTTATCCAATCTGGTTTCGGGGTTGGCTGCCATCGCCCCGTAATCATTTCGGCCATAGCAGTCACCAGTTCGTCTCGAAAGACGCCTTTCTTCTTATCGGTGGCGACCATACGCCCCCAACCCGCATCTCCCCAGCGCGATAACATCCGGCCCTCCTGCACCCGTAACTTAACAGGCAAGTTTCCTCGAAAATCATATAGAAAATCATATGCGGGGCAGGCATTGCGAGCCACCTGCTTCTTTATGTTGAACGTTATGTCTCCTCGTTGCAGAAACCGGATTGCCTTAGCGATAACGGCCCGGTCCAGATCGTCTTTCAACACAGGCTCGCCAACACAGTTAACACATCGGCCGCATCGCTCGTGCGTTTGCGTTGGATCATCAAGCGCCTTTCTCAGGTACGACATCAGACATTCGCCGGTATCGATGTAATCCTGAACCTCCTGCCACTCAGTTTGTCTCTGAGAAGTGAGGCGCGTTATTTTCTTGCGATCCATCTGATAGTGTAGTGCTGTTCGGCACCACCGGTAACCATCCCTGAATACAGGTGACGGGCTTTCCACGCTAAGTATATTCAGTACTTTTTTAATTTGGCCAAGCCGCAGATTAAGATTCTGCTCAAGTTGCCGTATGGACAAGCCGTCAGACGAAGCCAGTAGATCCAGTATCTTCCCTACATGTTCCTCGTTCGGAAACGCAGTACGTCGGAAATGCTCGTGGATGTCGTTATCTTCCGTACCCCCCATCAAAACGCCATACGCCGTGTCGATTGCCCGTCCCGCGCGGCCTACCTGTTGATAATACGCAACAACAGAACTGGGCGCTTGGTAATGGATCACAAAGCCAATATCGGGTTTGTCATATCCCATACCTAAAGCAATAGTAGCCACCAGAACTTTCATCTTGTTTTGAAGTAAACGATCTTGTAGATAGCGACGATACTGGTCACCGTCCTCGAAGTCGTCATGTTTCACTTCACTGTGGTAAGCGTAAGCCTCAATCTCCTGTTTTCGCAGCCATTGCGCCACCTGCTCCGCATCCCGTTTTGTCAGCACATAGACTATTCCTGTCCCGGGCAACTCGGGAATATGCCGCGCCAACCAGGCCAATCGAGACGCTTGATCCGGCAAACGCAACGTCTGCAATACAAGGCTTTCTCTTACGAGAACACCACGACGGATTTCGAGTTTGTCTCGCAGTACGTCCTCAACGTCTGATACAACTCGATTGTTGGCGGTAGCTGTTGAACCCAAAACCGGCATGTTGGGCGGCATTTGCCGCAGTACACTTACCAGCCGCCGGTAATCAGGACGAAAGTCATGGCCCCAATCTGAAATACAGTGTGCCTCATCAACAACGAACAGGCCAACATGGTCTGCCACAGGCGCCAGCACTTCTTCGACGAATTGCTCATTCGAGAACCGTTCCGGTGAAATCAGAATGGCATCGACTCGATCTTTCAACATGTCCTGCCGGATTTCCGGCCAATCTTCCTGGTTCGTGGAGTTGATTGTTTCTGCGCGGACACGATAACGCTTGGCTGCGGTTTTCTGATTATCGATCAAGGCAATAAGCGGAGATACAATTACAGTAACACCACGGCCCTGATCACGCAGTATACGCGTGCTGATGAAGTAGACCGCGCTCTTCCCCCAACCGGTACGCTGAACAAGCAGCAATTTACGTCGTTGGTTTACCAGCGCGTCAATCGCTTCCCATTGACCATTGCGAAATCGCGCGCTTGGGTCGCCGACCGCTCGTTTCAACAACCCCTCTGCTTGGTGTCTATTCATACTGTTCACTCTTGCAGGGTCGCGTCGCTTGTGTCCGACGCTGCACCACTACCGAGATGGCGTCGCATTCGTTGAAGAACCTCAAAGCACACATGAACGATGCAAATGTGCGAAATCAACACGCACTGCATCGCCCGCTCCCTTCACAACATCCTCCGCAGCGACGCCACCGCCTCGTCCAGATATTCGTCCTGCGTCAGATCGCCTTCGATCAGGTCCGGTCTGTGACCACCCCACTGGGTGGCCAGCACCAGGGTCTCCCCGATGTCCCACAACGTCCAGGCATTTGCGAAAACGGGCAGGCAGTCCAGTTCCTGACGGGTCAATGGACGCACCTGGTTATAACCGTCCAGGAAACAGCGCCAGATCTCGTCCGTCAAATGATCGGGCACCGTCTCCACAATGTTGTACTTGAAGGTGGCCACGTCGTAGGCCCGCCAACCGAACGCGCACTGATCAAAATCCAGGATACAATATCCGTTGTCGGGATGGTACAGGATGTTTCCGACATGCAAGTCGGCATGGATGATCCCGTAGATCTCCCTGCCCTTGCCGAGTCGGCCGATTTGCCGGCGCATGTATTCGGCGTATTCCTTGAAAAAAGACAGATCCTCGCCGCGGCGTTCCTTCAAGATGGATTCCAGCGTGCGCAGTGGTCCGTCCAGCAGGTATTCCAGGTCGAAGTGATGCCGGGGGCAGGGTCGCTGAAACCGGTCCGCGCGCTGGTGTATCTCGGCTACTGCGGAACCGAAAGACGTCACAACCGGTTCGTCCACTTCCGGATACCAGGTAACGTGTTCTTCGCCTTCGAAGAAGCGAAACAGTGCGCTGCAACAACTCCCTGGCGACGGTTCGGTCGATGGACTGGTTGAAGCGTCTAGTATGCTTAGCATCCGTCCATCCAGCCTTTCGACCGGTTCGGGGACCGCCAGGTCGTATTCCCGGAGGTATCGCAGCAGGTCGAGCTCGTACTGATAAGCCTCCGGATTACGGATGTAGAAGTCGTGGTCCGTATAGATCCGGTAGACGTACCGCTGCGCCCTTGAAGTAACGAGATAGCTCCGATTGGCTCCGCGTTCCAGCGCGCGTACGTCAACCGGTTCGGCCAGCCCGTAATGATGCGCGAGATACGCGGCGATGGAAGCGCAGGACGGATTGGACGATGCCGGGGATGGGGAAGAGTCCGAAGTCTCATGCATGATGGTATCCAATATGCGTTTGAAAACTTGACCGCGACAACCTATTTAAGTTCATTGCCGGATGCACGGTGCGCGTAACGGCAACAGTTTACGGCGGCGCGTGCGAGGAAGCAACAGCGCGATGACGATTGACTACCCGCCGAGAGAGGAGTTTCAATTGGCCAAGCAACCCAACATCGTCGTCCTGATGTCCGATCAGCAGCGGCTCGATACGGTGAGTTGCTACGGGCTAAACGACGTATGCCGAACACCGCACATCGACGCCCTGGCCGAACGCGGCATTCGTTTTTCCGGAGCGTTCACGCCGACGGCGATTTGCTCCCCCGCCCGGGCGTCCTTCTACACGGGCCTTTATCCGCACAAGCACGGGGTGACAGCCAATGGCCTCTGCCTGCGAGACGGCGTGCGCGGGATAAACCATCATCTGGCCGATGCCGGTTATCGATGCGGGTACGCGGGCAAGTGGCACGTCGACGAGGCGACCGGCCCCTCGGGATACGGGTTCACCGGCAGGGATTTCATGGGCTACGGATTCCCTGGAGGCGGCCTGTTGCCGGGCCTGCAATTCGGCGGCAATCTAAACAGCCACAACCACTACGCCGACTATCTCAAGGCACATGGCTTCGACCCGCCGCCCCAAGTGTCTCACCGCTTTGTCGGCACCAATCCCTCGAATCAGCGACAGGAGATGTTCGCCCTGCACGAGGGACCCGTCGAGTCGTGCATCGAGTATTTCGTTGCGGATGAAGCCCTGCGCGTAATTGACGAGATCGCCACCGACGAAGCGCCTTTCTTTCTTTGGGCCAATTTCTGGGGACCGCACAGCCCTTCGCTGGTTCCGGAACCCTACTTCTCCATGTATGATCCCAGGTCCATACCCGAACACCGGGGGTATGCGGAAACCTTTGAGAAAAAACCCTATCGCCAGCAGCTAATTGAAAAACTGTGGGGTCTCGGCGACTACGGCTGGGAGGGATTCCAGGAGATTTCCGCGCGCTACTTCGGGCACTGCACGCTCATAGACGACATGGTGGGTCGCGTGGTCGCGCACCTGGAGAGACTGGGCGTGCTCGAAAACACCATCATCGTTTATACCGCCGATCACGGAGACTGCCTCGGCGCGCACAAGCTGATCGAGAAGGGCGAGTTCATGTACGACGAGATCTATCGCATCCCCCTCGTCGTCGCCCACCCGGCCTGTCAGTCCCCCGGAACGGCCTGCGACGAGTTCGTCTATCTGCATGAAATCATGCCCTCCGCCCTCGCCGCCGCCGGTCTCGAGGTGCCCGAAGACCTGGACGGCCAGTCCTTCCTCCCTGCCATTGAGGGAAGGCCGTTTGCCAACGGGCGCGAGGAAGTCTACTGTGTGTTCGACCGTCATTTTACGGTCGCCAACCAGCGCATGGTCCGTACCCGGACGCATCAGTTCACCTTCAATTCAGGCGATCCCGGGGAGTTGTACGATTTGCTGCGCGACCCCTACCAGCTGGACAACGTGTACGGCGATCCAGCCTACGATGCCGTCCGCCAAGACCTGATCGGACGGATGGATCGCTACATGGAGGAACTGGGAGACCCGTTGCGCGGTTGGTTCGGACGGATCAAGGGCGCGTATTAGCGTCTGATGGCGTTTCCGCACTGCGTATCCACGCGCCTAACGAATCTTGTGTACGGAAGCCCTAGTTCGCTGGTCCAACCACTTACTCTGCTCTCATCCCTCACCTCGCCAGCCACGTGCTGAATCGATCGTTCATCTCTTCGCCGTTGTCGGTCCACCATTCCCAATCGCTGCGCAAGGCGCGTTCCGCGTTCTCCGGAGTCGTGGGCATGTACGGTTTCATCTCCACGCCCTTCTCGGCGTGCGTAGTGATCAGAGGTATGGCGGAACGGCGCGTCGGACTGTAGGCGATGTACTTGGCGACGCCGGCCATGGCTTCCGCCGTCGATCCAAAATCAAGAAAACGGAGCGCCGCTTCGAGATTTCGCGTGCCCTGGACGATGCCGTATCCAGCCATGTCCAAGACCTGGCCGTCCCATACAATCACAAAAGGCTGACCCTCTAACACCTCGGCGTTGAAGATGCGACCGTTGTAAGCAGTGGACATCACGACCTCCCCATCGGCCAGCAGTTGCGGGGGCTGGGCGCCGGTCTCCCACCACACGATGTGTTCTTTGATGGTATCCAGTTTGCGGAAAGCCCGGGCGACCCCCGCCTCGGTGTCCAGCATGGCGTACACCTGGTCCAGCGGCACGCCGTCCGCCATCAGCGCGAACTCGAGATTAACCTGCGGCGCCCGCCTCATGCCGCGCCGGCCCGGAAACTTCCGCAGGTCGAAAAAGTCGCTGATCGTGGCGGGCTTCCGGTCCCCGATGAGGGCGTCGTTGTAAGCGAAGATCGTCGAGTAGAAAAGCTTCGCCACGCCGCATTCCATGATCGTACCCTCGGCAAAATCATCCGCAGCCGCCGTGCCGTCGGCGCCAGGAGATAAATCTTCGACATTGATTGGAACGAGGAGTCCCTCGTCGCATCCCCGCACGAGATTGGGTATTTCCAGATCGACCACGTCCCAGTACACGTTGCCCACGTCCACCTGCGACCGGATCTGCGCGAGGCCACCGTTGTAGTCCTCGAAATTGATATCGATACCGGTCTCCGCCTCGAACCTTTCGTGGTAGCCCTTCTCGCAGGCGCGGGCGTAGGAGCCGCCATAGCTTACGACGGTGAGTGGCTTACTTTGCGCTGATGCCTGGCCTGCGGGAAATACAGTGAGCAGGGTCAATGCGACGAAGGCTGAGAGCGTAACTCGAATCTTCAAAGGGAAATGGCTCGACATATGAAATCCTCGCAATATGGGCGGGTGGTTGAATTTTACGGGTAAGCACTGTAGATCGCGGGGCAAAGCCTGACACGGTCCTCCAGTGGCGGCGCCAGACGGTAGGCACGCGCCCTTCGCTGGAAATCGTATAGCCTCACGACCCTGAAAATCTCGGATTCCTTCTTGGATACACGCAACTCGTTCCGGGTGATGAAGAACGGGGTAGTCTTCGGTCCATTCGTTGTTTTGATCTCCAGCAGGCGTTCTTGATCCGCCTCCTCGCCAGTGCCGATTCCGCGGAAAGACCGGATGTCGTAGCCGGCGCCGTCCCCTTCGTCCCGGGCGACCCAGCACACCTGGTTGGCCAGGTCATCTCTGCCCAGCATGGACAACCTCTGTCGCTCCAGGTCGAACACGAATTGCTCGCCTGCCTTTCCTAGTATTCGATTGCGAGCGTCGCGCTCAGCAGGCGGTTCGAATCTCCGTATAATACGACTGACATCTTCGGGCAATGGCGGGTCTGGGACATCCCGGGGCATTGGCGGATCTTCGTAGAGCTGTGCGATCTGCTCCGACTCTACCGGGAACCGGGGCGAAGTTTCTCGCACGGCAACCCTCTTCTCGCCCGTCAATATCTCGCCCGCCAAAGCGGCATAAAGGTTCGGGTCGCCATGAAGTCTTGCCTCGACCGCCTCGAACAACGCCTGCTGATAATTACGAAATGGTTTATATCCATCAATGCAGGGAAGTCCAAGCTCGGTCAGCACGGCGCTGATGTTCATGTGCTTGCGCTCAATCGATCCCTTGGATCGCTCAATGGAGTCCATGAGCGCAAGACGATGCTCGGTCTTGTTGTACCGGCGCCCCGCCAACTCCAGCCTGAGCATTTCGAAATAGTCTGCTACGATCGCATAGATTTCGGTTTCGGACCAGTGAGCGGGCATGTGAGGTCACACCGTTGACCACTTGTGAGATTCAATCCGAAATTTGGCAGAATGCGGAATTAACCGAATCTGCAAAATAAACACGATCTTAATGTACAATCTACGACTATAAAAACAAGATCACTTCAGTTTGTATCTCACATCGGGGTGGATTGTTTCCTAGATGCTTGTGCTTTCTCCGACTGGTTAACCACAGGTTCTTGATCGCTACATCGTTTCGAATGGCGAAGAAGGCAGACCGCGTGACAACTGAATTCGACGCACGAAGAAACACGTAACCTTTTCTTGGGAGCAAAGACTGTGGAACTCGCTCAACTACTCGTTACACCAGGCACGTTGCTTATGGCCTTCATCTTCTTTTGGAAACAGACCAAAACCATCAGCAACGAACTGAAGGAAGAGATCCGGTACGTTCGGCAAGAGATGCACGACATGAACGGAAGACTTGGACGCGTCGAGGGCCTGCTGAAGGTGTCGGATTCCGGTTGATGCGGCGACGGAGTAGCCAAGTGCGATGTAGCCGGTTGTCTCGTAATCACCGGATTCAGCACACTATCAAACATGTCACGACCTCTACAACGGGAGCCAAGCAATGGAACTCGCTCAACTTCTCGTTACGCCAAGCACGTTGCTTATGGCCTTCATATTCTTTTGGAAACAAACCAAAGCCATCAGCAACGAACTGAAGGCGGATATAAAAGAGCTTAAGGGAGAGATCCGGTACGTTCGACAAGAGATGCACGACATGAACGGACGGCTTGGTCGCGTCGAGGGCCTGCTGAAGGTGTCGGATTCCGGTTGATGCGGCGACGGAGTATCCAAGTGCGATGTAGCCGGTTGTCACGTAACCACCGGATTCAGCACACTATCAAACATGTCACGACCTCTACCCGGGAGCAAAGACTTTGGAACTCGCTCAACTTCTCGTTACGCCAGGCACGTTGCTTATGGCCTTCATATTCTTTTGGAAACAGACCAAAACCATCAGCAACGAACTGAAGGCGGAACTGAAGTCCGACATGAAGGAACTGAAGGAAGAATTGAAGGAAGAGATCGGGACCGTTCGAACGGAGGTTGCAGCAATCCGGACCGAAATGCATGACATGAACGGACGACTCGGTCGCGTCGAGGGCCTGCTGAAGATTTCGGATTCCGGCTGATGCGGCGACGAGCATCCAAGTGTAATGAGCCGGTCAGCTCAAAATCACCAGATTCGGCAAACTAACAAATCACAGGCACACCACCCATACCATACGCGGAGCCAAGCAATGGAACTCGCACAACTTCTCATCACACCAGTAACGCTTTTGACCGCCTTCATCTTTTTTTGGAAACAAACCAAGGCCATCAGCAACGAACTGAAGGCCGATATGAAGGAGCTGAAAGAAGAACTGAAGGAAGAAATCCAGTACGTCCGGCAGGAGATGCACGACATGAACGGACGGCTTGGTCGCGTCGAGGGCCTGCTCAAGGTGTCGGATTCCGGTTAATACGGCGACGTGAATCCAAGCGCGATGCAGCCTGTTGTCTCCTAACCACCGGATTCGGCGCACGATCAAAAAAACAGGCACAAGACCTCTTACCCGGGAGCCCATAATATGGAACTCGCACAACTTCTCATGACACCGGTAACGCTCTTGACGGCCTTCATCTTCTTTTGGAAACAAACCAAAGCCATCAGCAACGAACTGAAGGCCGATATGAAGGAGCTGAAGGAAGAATTGAAGGAAGAAATCGGGAGCGTTCGTGCGGAAGTTACCGCCATCCGGGAAGAGATGCACGACATGAACGGACGACTTGGTCGTGTCGAGGGCCTGCTGAAGGTGCCGGATTCCGGTTGACCGCCTCAATCCGCCGCAAGCTTCTCCCGTAGCAACCCGTTCACCAGTTTCGGATTGGCCTTGCCCTTGGTCGCGCGCATGACCTGGCCCATGAAGAAGCCCAGGAGTTTGGTCTTCCCCGCGCGGTAGTCGGCGACAGAGTCCGGATGCTCGGCGAGGATGCCGTCCACAAGCCCCTCGAGCTCTTCGGTATCCGAGATCTGCACGAGACCCTGCGCTTCAATGACGGTGGCGGGGGCCTCGCCGGATTCCGCCATGACGTCGAGGACGTCCTTGGCCATCTTTCCGCTTATCCTGCCTTCCTGGATCTGTCCGAGGAGTTGGGCGAGGTGATCGGGCGGGATGCGGGCTTCGAGCGTCTCCTGGTCCACGCGGGCTTCGTGCTGAACCCTGAGCAATTCGCTGAGCATCCAGTTGGAAACGGCTCGGGCGTCGCCCGTCGAAGCGGCAAGACAGGCCTCGAAATAGTCGGCGCGGGCACGGTTCTCCGTCAACTGCCTTGCGATGTCCTCCGACAAACCGTAGGCGCTAACGAAACGCTGCAAACGCGCGTGGGGAAGTTCGGGCAGGCCTTCGGCAATCTCGTCCACCCAGGATCGGGCGATTTCCACGGTGATGAGATCGGGATCGGGGAAATACCGGTAGTCGTGGGCTTCTTCTTTAGACCGCATGGGATAGGTCTCTCGTTCCTCCTCATTCCACAGGCGAGTCTGGCGCACGACGCGCCCGCCGTCGTCGAGGACGTCTGCCTGCCTGGCGATTTCGAACTCCAGCGCCCGTTCCATGGACCGCATGGAGTTCATGTTCTTGATCTCGACGAGGTCGCCCAGGGGATGTCCGGGCTGGCGGAGCGACACGTTGGCGTCGCAGCGCAGGCTGCCCTCTTCCATATTGCCGTCGCAGACGCCGATGTATTGCAGTATCTGGCGCAAGCGGACCAGATAGATCGAGGCTTCGCGGGGGCTTCGGAGATCAGGCTCGCTGACAATCTCCATGAGGGGCACGCCCGTTCGGTTGAAGTCGATGTAGCTCAGGTTGGGATCGTACCCGGGTTCGTTGTGTATGGACTTGCCCGCTTCCTCTTCGAGGTGGATCCGTCGGAGCCGGACGAAGCGAGTGCCGTCCTCGCCCCCGATCTCGATACCGCCGTCCAGGGAGATGGGCTCGCCCGCCCGGTCGTACTGCGAGATCTGGTAGCCCTTGGGCAGATCCGGATAGAAGTAGTTCTTGCGGGCGAAGGCGCTGGTTTCGGCGACGCGGCCCTCGACAGCCAACGCCATGCGAATGGTGTATTCGACGGCCCGGCGGTTCAGGACGGGCAGGACGCCCGGCATGCCCAGGCAGACGGGGCAAACACGGCTGTTCGGTTCGCCACCGAAGGCCACTGCGCATCCGCAGAAGATCTTCGAGTTCGTCAGGAGCTGGGCATGCACTTCCAGCCCGATCACCGCTTCGTAGTCCATGTTCCTGTTTTCCGTTCTTTGTTCCCGTTTTCCATTCTGCAATCAGGTGCTGCCCTGATCAACGGCATTTCCGATAGGCGCCAAGCTCACGCCCGCGTTGCCTCCTCGAAGGCGTACGCCGCCCGGAGGATCCGCTCTTCCCCAAAATGCGGCCCGATGATCTGCAGGCCGATGGGCATCCCGTCGGGACACCGGCCGCACGGAATCGAGATGGCCGGCACGCCGGCGAGGTTGACGGGCACGGTATATACGTCGGACAGGTACATCTGCAGCGGATCATCGATCTTCTCGCCGATCCGGAAGGCGGTGGTGGGTGTGGTCGGCGCCACCAGGAGATCGACCTGCTCGAAGGCCTGATCGAAGTCGCCTCTGATCAACGTCCGTACACGCTGGGCCTTGTCGTAGTATGCATCGTAGTAGCCGGCGCTGAGCACATAGGTACCGAGCATGATGCGGCGCTTCACCTCGAGGCCGAAACCCTCGCTGCGAACCGAGCCGTACATGGCGGACAGGCCGTCTTCATCCCCTGGGGACGGCGTAGAAGACGGAGAAAGCAAAGATTCTCCGGCATCGCCACGGTACCCGTACTTCACGCCATCGTACCTGGCCAAGTTGGACGAGGCCTCGGCCGTAACCAGTATGTAGTAGGCGGCTATGGCGTATTCGGTATGGGGCAGGCGGACCTGCTTCACACTTGCTCCGAGGTCTTCCATGCGCTCGATCGCCTTGACGATACTTTCCCGCACAGCGGGGTCCAGACCATCGGCCATGTATTCTTCCGGCACGCCGACGCGCATACCTTTGATACCATCCTTCAGGGTAGCCGCGTAGTCAGGTACGCCCTCGGTGGACGAAGTTGAATCGAGGCGGTCGTGGCCCGCTATGACGCTCAGGAGCCGGGCGCAGTCTTCTACGTTCCGCGCCATGGGCCCGACCTGGTCGAACGAGGAGCCATAGGCAATGATGCCGTATCGGGACACGCGGCCATATGTGGGCTTGAGGCCCACGACGCCGCAGAACGCAGCGGGCTGACGGATGGACCCGCCCGTGTCCTCGCCCAGGGCCAGGACCGCCGTGCCCGCCGCGAGCGCGGCGGCGGAACCGCCGCTCGAGCCGCCCGGCACCCGGGAAACATCCAGTGGATTCCTGCAAATACTGAAACCGGAGTTTTCGCTGGAGGACCCCATGCCAAACTGGTCCATGTTGGTCTTGCCGACAATCACCGCGTCCGCCTCGCGTAGCCGGGCGACAACGGTGGCATCGTACGGCGGCACGAATCCCGCAAGGATCCGAGAGGCGCAGGTGGTCTCCAGGTCCTTCGTGCAGATGGCGTCCTTGATCCCGATGGGGACGCCGGCCAGCGGTCCGGTGAATGCGCCAGCGGAAATGCGCCGGTCCACGTCCCGGGCATCTGCGATAACCGACTCGGGCCGTAAGGCGAGATAGGCGTTTACCGTCTTGTCTCTCTCTTCGATCAAGCGCAACACGTCCCGTGCCACGTCCTCTGCGGCGATCTCGCCCGCCCGGATCCGCGCAGCCAATTCGTGGGCGGCCATCTCGCTGAAGTGTTCCAAGCTCGACTCCCGAGTCGTCAGTCCCTTACTATATGTATCATTGCCGACGATAGCTGCTGATGCGCTGCCCGAAGTATTCGATCGGGCCTTCACCGCGCAATCAGCAAGGTCACGTGATGAGGTTCGGTACCCGGCGGCTGCTCTGGCGCCCCGTGCGCATCCCGCCGCTTGAACGGATGATGCATGACGATATCCTGCCGGTCGTCCCGATTGAGATCCGCCATCCAGGCGTACTCCTCGTCGTTGGGCATTTCGACTGCCACCTTCTGGGGACGCCGGGCAAAGAGATTCGGACCCGGAATGCCGGGGAAAACATGCATTTCCCGGTGCGTCCACTCGATCAGCAGGTCGGATCGGCCGTTTCCGGTCACGTCCCCTATGAACAGGTTCTTGTTAAACGCGCGCGTGTACTTTCCGCGTTCCCTTCGAAGTACATGCTTGCCACCCCGCAATACGACGTTCAGGGGGACCCAACCCGGTTCCCGGGGACTGGGTGCGCCGTCCAGCTGGATCCTTCGGGTGGCGACGGGCCGATCCGGGATGGCCCCTCCTTCCGAGCGATAGAATGCGAGTTGAAGCCAAACGTCGTCCCCCATGAAGCCCCTGATCCGCTTGAAGAGGCTGTCTTCGAGATACCTGGTATCGATCGTGGTGACGACCAGATCCACTTCGCCGTCTCCGTCGAAATCGCGTCGTTCCAGCGCAAGCTGGATGGCGCCTTCGGACTGTATCTCAAGATCGACTTCGGGGGCGAAGTGCGTACGGTCCTCTAAAGTACGGGCGCCGAAGTGCACCTCGTAGGCGGACCGCTTGTCGGCAATGCGCTCCCCGGCCAGCGCGTAGACGACCATGTCGGCGACGTCATCCCCGTTCAGGTCGCTGAATGAGTGCAGCGCCCTGCCGGCCATATCACCGTCTGCGAGCGTCGAAAAATCGTCGGAGTCGAAACGAACGCCCGTTGTGAAGACCGTCGGTGTGGCATCGAACCGACCCCGAGCATCCTGGAGATGCGCTTCGAATTGATACCCATTCCACGACACCAGATCGACACGGTCGTCTCCGTTGTAGTCGAATGCGTGGATCCGGCTCGCGCTCCATGGGTCGTATTTGTATCCGTCAGCCCCGTAGATACGATCCAGGACGACAAAAGGACCGACCTTCACCGGATCGGCAAACTTGCCGTCCGCCAACTGGATGAATATCTGAAAGCCGTCGCCGGCCGGAACGATCAGGTCGTCCAGTTCATCCCCGTTCACATCCCGCGAGATATCCACGTGCGGCACTTCGCCTGGGTGCGGGGGGACGAAGTTGGACTTGACGTCCACGAGTTTGTATTCGGCGGACGATTCGGGATCCCACACGTTCACCCGGCCGGCCTCGCAGGTGATCAACCGCTGCCGGCTTCCGATGCGGGCAATATCGACGAACAATACGCCGGGACGGAGCGGTGCATCCTTTCCCAGCGTCCATCTTCCGTTCCCGTCGAACCGTTTCCGACGCTCGGGGAGCGGCGCATCGTCTCCTTTCGCCGTCGGCCTCGCAAACGGCTCGTAGGAAAAGATCCGTACGCGTCGATCACCGCGTTCCGCTATCTTCACCACGACCAGATCCGCCACGGCACCCTCCAGCAGGAACCCTGTCAACACGGTCTGTCTTGCCGCCGGACCGATGCCGACTTCCTGCCGCTCGAAAACGTACTCCTCGGCTATTCCCGCTTCAGGCTGCGCAGCGGACCCGACCCGTTCCACCTCCGCTTCAGAACCGGGCTGCGCGGAAACAGGTGCCGGCAAGTCTGCCAACCCCAAAAAGCCTGCCAGGCACGCTGCCAACGTCAGGACGAGCGCAAGTCCCGCAAGCGGCTGGTACGGCCGACGAACGGTCTGGAAAAGCCGTATCGTCGGAGCGGAGGGCGGGATGGTGTCGGCGTGAACCGGGGATCTAACGGTGTGGTATCGTTTCGTCATCGCGTATCGTCTCGTCGCCTTCTATATGGTCCTAATACCACCGGTAGTAGTAGGTGGCGAATCCGATGCCAAGAATGCTGATGACGTTCACTTTCAGCGTAAAGCCGAAGGTGAAGGAGCATATGACGAGGGGCAGTGTGGCGGGCGGAAAGATGTAGGTAAACGTCTCAAGGAAGAACTTCTCCACCATGCTACCGGGCATGAGGAATCCCAAGAGGAGGGCCATCAATTCTCCGACCAGACCGCCGAGGATGGCACCGGTCAGGATGTAGAGCAACAGTTTGGCAATCCCATCGTATTTTGCCATGGCGGGCTCCCTGTGAAGTGGACAAGGCGCTTCGGTTTCCGCCTCACTCATGCAGCGCAATGGCGTCTAATGGCGCAAGGCCATGGCCAGGCCGCCCTACTGGCTCACTTCTCCACGGACAGTGCCACGTCCTCGTCATGCCGAACCATGTGGATAACCCACGCCGCGATGCCGGAGACAACGTACAGCAGCACTATGGGGAAAATCGTGAGCTGCGGGTCCCAGACCAAGGCGACCAGGGCGATAGCAATGACGAACAGCTTAAGGATGGACCATTTGCTCTTGAAGGCGAGTGACGGAAGGGTCCGGTAGGACAGGGGACTGATCATGAGAACGGACAGGAGCAGCATGAAACCCATGAACGGTCCCTTCAGGTGCAACTCTCCCCAGCGGTCCGTGCAAAAAATGACGTATGAGGCCACGGCAATGGCCGCCACCGGAATCGGCAGGCCCATGAAGTTGTCCTTCTCCTGGTTGATCCGGTCCACCCGCCGGAGGGTCATGACATTGAACCGGGCCAGTCGGACCGCACCGCACATGAGAAAGAGCAGACAGAACACCCAGGTGATCTCCCCAAAAGGCTTCAGGGTATAGACGAGCACCACGGGCGCCACGCCGAAGGAGATCACATCCGCCAGGGAATCCAGTTCGATGCCGAAGCGGGTTGCCCCCTGGCTGAAACGCGCCACCTTGCCATCGACAGAGTCCAGCAGGGCGGCGGCGATGATGAGCCATGGCGCCCGACCCGGGTCCCCCGTCAGGGCGTTGAACCCGTCGATACAGTAGAAGATGGCGGATACTCCGCAGAAGATGCTCCCCAGTGTGAACACGTTCGGCAACGCGACGCGCATCCAGTATTTCATTTCAACACTCCCAGTATCGTCTCGCCCCCGCGGACCCGGTCTCCGGGTTTTACCCGAATTTCCGT
The DNA here is from genome assembly GCA_965200485.1 of bacterium. Classification (GTDB taxonomy): domain Bacteria; phylum JAAXHH01; class JAAXHH01; order JAAXHH01; family JAAXHH01; genus JAAXHH01. The sequence goes on along the minus strand of CBDAUD010000001.1, from coordinate 1,459,972 downwards.
GCCGGCCGGCACGACTACGTCTATCCTCGAACCGAAACGTATCAGGCCGAACCGATCGCCGATACGGACCTTGTCGCCCTCGTGGACATTGCAGACGATGCGTCGGGCGACGAAACCGACGATCTGTTTGATCAGGACGCGGCCGTCGTCCCCTTCTATTCCCAGGATCACCCGGGCGTTGTCGCCTGAGGCTTCATCCTTGAAGGCGAGCTTGAACCGACCGTCTATCCGCTGGCGCAATTTCACCACACCGGTGATCGGAATCCGGTTGACGTGGACATTCAGGACGGACAGAAACACGCTGATCTGCCTGGCCGGTCCGCCAATGAAGGAATCTTCGGCAAGTTCCGTTACTGCCACGACCTTGCCATCGCCGCCGGATACCACCAAGCCCTCGCCCGGCGGCACACTTCTGTCCGGGTTCCGAAAAAAGAATCCTGTGAACAGGGCGAGCGCGGTAAAGACTGCCGCGGGCACGATCCAAATCGCCCCGGGAATCGTTCCGGAGACCAGATAACCGACTAGCAGGCATCCGAGCGCCAGGATTCCCAAAGGGACGACCATGACCCAACCATCACGTACCATTCCGTTCCCTTGCCAAACGGTTCCTTGCAAAAAGGCTGGAGCTTGCCGGTCTGCCGCCGCTTTCCGACGAGGTGCTCACAACTCGGCGATGTGCAGGGTCAGGAGCATCAGCCGGCCATTCCTCTCGACTTCGAGTTCGATGGAATCGCCCACCAGGCTGCCGTACAGGGCTTCGCGCGCGTCCGGGTAGCTGGCGATCTTTTCCCCGTTGATCTTCCGTATGACGTCCATGACTCGGATACCGGCCCGGGACGCCGGGCTTTCCGGATCGATCTCGTTGACCAGCACGCCCAGGCGGTCGTCTATATTCAACTCCTGGGCGACGTATTCCGTGATGTCGATCACCGACAATCCCGTCCATCCCCGCCTCGGACCGCCATACTGCATCAATTCGTCCGCTACCCGCCGGACGCGGTCGATGGGTATGGCGAAGCCGACTCCTTCCGAACCACCGCTTTCGGAGAGGATGAAGGTGTTGATTCCGATGACCTCACCGAAGGCGTTTACCAAGGGACCGCCGCTGTTGCCGGGGTTGATGGTCGCGTCCGTCTGGATCATGTCCCGATAGACCGTCCTGGAACCCGACGCCCGGCGGAAATCGCGGCCCACCGCGCTGACCACGCCCACGGCCACGGCCGGCTGCGCATCCTCAATGGCCAGTCCAAGAGGATTGCCTATGGTGATGGCCCATTCGCCGATCAAAATGTCATCGGACCGGCCCAGCGTCGCCACCGGCATATCCACGCCTTCCACCTTGAGCACGGCCAGGTCCGACATGAGGTCGACGCCGACCAGCGTGCAGCTCAAACTGCGTCCATCGACCAATACAGCCCGGATCCTGCGCGCCCTGGTGTCCCCCAGTTGCACCACATGGGCGTTCGTGACGATAAATCCCGCCTCGTCAATGATTACGCCCGAACCCGTGTTCGGCTGCTCGCGGGTGTACAGTTGCGGCACCACGAAATGGCCGAAGAAGGGGTCGTCGAACATCCGGGTGAAGCCGCGACGCCGCGTCTGAAAAGTCGCTACGATGCTCACGACCGCGGGTCCTGCCCGCTCCACCGCGGAAACGATGGACGTGCGGCGCGACGCGCTGATGGCCTCATTGACGGCGGCCAGGCCAGACGCCGCGTTCTCTTCTCTCAGCGAAACAGTACCATCGCCGAGTCGGGACACACCGGACGAACCAAGCTGCTCGGATGATCCGGCTAGACCGGGCGATACAACCGTTTCGGATTGCGTAGCGCCTGCGGAAGACGATAGTCGGTCATCACCCGTCGGGCTCCCGCGGAATACATGGAGCGCTTCGGGATAAGCTATCACCAAGAAGACGATCCCCACGAGTGCGCCAACGAAAGCCGCCAGGATGTACCACAACGCCATTGGGGTCCGTCTTGTGGCTCGAAAGCCCCGATGGGTTCTTTCGCTGTTCTGCATCAATCGGCACCGGCATCCGCGCCACAACCGCCCTGCATCGTCGGTCATGCTGGTTTCAGTCGGAATCGTCGGCAGATGTCCCGCGGCTTTCATGATCCGGAGTCACCTTTCGGCCGTTTCTCCGGTCCCGGGAACAGTATATTCAACAAAAGAATATGTGCGAAACCCCTTTAAGTCAACACCTTTCCAAAGGAAGAACGCACCAGGAAGGCCGCACTAGGAGGGCGCGCCAGCAACTGTCGCACCGAAGGCTTGCACGCTGCCCGCAATCGAAGCCGGGAACTGAAGCGATTCTTCCAACAACAATCGATTTGCAGTCGCGAAATCGAGAAACCTGTCCGATGTGGAGGTTTAAAGCCGATCGACGAATTAACTCAGGATTAAAATGAAGGGAAACACTTGCGAAAAAAAAAAGATGCACCTTATTTGATGCGTATCATGTTCTATGCCTAAATCAATAACTGGTCCGACGGCCGGAGGTCTCCGCCATCGATACAGTCTGAACCCAACAAGAAGGAGCAATCGTCGTGACTCCAAATGAAGTAGTTGCATACGCCAGGGATAATGGAGCGAAAATGGTCGACTTCCGGTTTATTGACGTGCCGGGCACTTGGCAGCATTTCTCGGCGCCGATCGAAACGCTGGAAGAAGAGACCTTCGAAGAAGGCATGGGGTTTGACGGGTCGAGCGTCCGTGGTTTTCAGACCATCGACAAGAGCGACATGATCCTGATCCCCGATCCACTGTCGGCCAAAATGGATCCGTTCACCGAAGTCGAGACGCTGATCCTTATATGCAACGTTAAAGATCCGGTGACACTCGAAATGTATACGCGCGACCCGCGGTACGTCGCCCAGAAGGCCGAGGCCTACATGCAGTCGGTGGGTATCGCCGATACGGCCTACTTCGGACCGGAAGCCGAGTTCTACATCTTTGACGACGTGCGATTCGCCCAGAAGCCGAACGCCAGTTTTCATCGGATCGACGCCGGCGAAGGCTGGTGGAACACGGGCAAGGACGAAGGGCCCAATCTCGCCAACAAGATCCCCTACAAACGTGGCTATTTCCCCGTACCGCCGGCCGATACCCATCAGGACCTGCGTACCAGAATGGTTCTGCAGCTCCGGGAAATGGGCATCGAGTCGGAAGTCCATCACCACGAGGTGGGCACGGCGGGCCAGTCGGAGATCGATATCCGATTCAACACCCTGTTGCGGATGTGTGACGATCTGCTCATGTACAAGTACATCGTCAAGAACGTCGCGCGGCAGGCGGGCAAAACCGTTACCTTCATGCCCAAGCCCATATTCGAGGACAACGGTTCGGGCATGCACGTGCACCAGAGCCTCTGGAAGGACGGTCAGAACCTCTTCTTCGAGGCTGGCACGTACGCCGACCTGAGCGACATGGCTAGGCACTATATCGGCGGTCTGCTCAAACACTCCGCATCAGTCCTGGCCTTCGCAGCGCCGACCACGAATTCCTACCGGCGGCTCGTCCCGGGTTACGAAGCGCCGATCAATCTGATCTACTCGCAGCGCAACCGCAGCGCCTGTATCCGGATTCCCATGTACTCCAAGAGCGAGAAGGCAAAGCGGATCGAGTTCCGCACGCCCGATCCTTCGGCCAACCCGTATCTGGCCTTCCCGGCCATGGCGATGGCCGGTCTGGACGGAATCGAGAACCGGATCGAACCGCCGGAACCCATTGATCTGGACCTCTACGATCTCGAACCGGAACAGGCCGCCGAAGTTGCCCACACGCCGCAGGACCTCAGCGAAGCCCTGGACGCCCTGGAGAACGACCATGACTATCTCCTCAGGGGCGACGTTTTCACGCCGGATCTGATCGACACCTACATCGACTACAAGCGGGAGAATGAACTGGACCAGATCCGTCTGCGTCCGCACCCGTGGGAGTTCGGTCTGTACTACGACGTTTAGTCGTACCTGATCGAGCGGGATCGACGTAGCTTGCTTGCGCGCCTCCTCCGTTTCGACGCGGGGAGGCGCGGTCTTTTTGACCAATTCATACCAACCGATTTATGCCATGCCTATGACACCTGTTGACTTCAACCGCGAGGCGCTTTCGTCGCCGGTGCCAGACGCCGTATCCAGCCAGATGCGTTCCGTTGGATTCGAAGACGCGGACGACGCCTGGCGCATGCTGGCAAAGATCGACAGCCGCCTGGACCCGCTTGCCCAAACCGGGAATCCCTTCCCGGCGATGGTCGAAGCGGCAGGGACCTCGGTGCAACCCGACCGCGCCCTCGTTGGCCTGCACACGCTCCTTAACCGGTGCAGCGATGATCATGTGCCCGGTCTGCTGGATCTGATCGGGCAACAGACGGAATCCCGGGACGCCCTGCTCATGATCCTGTCGAGCAGTCCGTACCTTAGCACAGTGCTCTTCCAGGACACGGGATTCGTGCTGGATACCTTCGCCGGCGATGTGTGGCGCGTACTGCAATCCGAAGCGGAATTTCGTACGGTACTGGACGGCATGATGCAGGGCGTGTCATCGCCGGACGAGGCCATGAAACCCCTCCGCACGTTCAAGAAACAGGCCTACCTGCGCATCGCGGTGTGCGATCTGATGAAACAGTCCGGAACGCCGGCGGTTCTGGAGAGACTCACGGATGTAGCCGACATCTGTCTTCAGGCCGCCCATGACGTGTGCTACCGGAAACTGGAAGCGCGGCACGGCCGACCGATGCGCGAAGAATCCAAGCCAAGCGGTTTCGCCGTCATAGGCATGGGTAAACTTGGTGGCGGGGATCTCAACTTCAGTTCGGACATAGACCTGCTCTATGTATACGACGTCACCGACGGACGCACCGACAAGGACCGTCTGTCCACCTACGAGTTCTATCCGAAACTCGCCCGGGCGATTACCGACCTCATCAGCAGGCTCACGCCGGACGGACAGGTGTTCCGCGTCGACCTGCGACTGCGTCCGGAGGGGCGGGCCGGTGACATAGCCAATTCGATAGAAGGCTACCGTTGGCATTACGAAATCCAGGGACAAGCCTGGCAACGACAAGCGCTCCTGAAGGCCAGGTGCTCGGCGGGGAGCATGGAGGTGGGCGAACAATTTCTCGACACGATCGAGCCTTTTGTGTTCTACCCCGCGCTCGACCAGCCGTTGATCCTGGAAGACATCAACCACATGCGGGAGCGTATCGCCCGCGCGTTGATCGAAAGAGGCAGCGGCGACTATCACGTCAAGCTTGGCAAGGGTGGCATCCGGGAGATCGAGTTCATCGCCCAGGGATTCCAGCTCGTCTACGGAGGCCTCCAGGGTTGGCCCTGGGAACGCAGCACGCGCAGGATGTTGGCCGACTTGGCAGAAAAGGGCTACCTGTCGGACGAAGAGGCTTCCGACCTGGACAACGCCTATATCTTCCTGCGGGATCTGGAAAACCGGATCCAGATGATCGCGGGCCAGCAAACCCATGAAATCCCCCAGGACCGGGATGCCCAAACCGTCGTGGCCGGGATGATGGGTCTGTCGGGCGTTTCCCCGGAGGAACGGGAGGCCGCGCCGGACAGACTGCTCTCGGCCTACGCCGGACATACCGCTGGCGTGCATCAGATCTATGAACGGGTGTTCCACTCGGCGATGCATGAATAAGTAATAAGCAACCCGGTAATACCAAAGCGCCCGACCCCGGTTTCAACGATGCCGGGATCGGGCGTTTCTTGTTTCGAATGTCTACTTCTGCATGCTACTGCATGCGCTGCGGTTTAATGCGTTTCCCTGCTTTATTCCACCCCTTCGCTATTCCTATTGTTCACCCTTCGCGCAAATCTCACGCCCAGGCCCGTTTCACACTCGACATGATCCACCTGCTCAGATCCTCGAAGATCGTGTAGACAGTCGGGAGCAGAATCAGCGTCAGAATACCGGAAGTGGTCAGGCCGCCTACGAGCGCGAGGCTGACCGGCCCCCACTGGTTCGCGCCGCGGTCTTCCACCGGGCCGAAGATTTCGGGGAAGAGGATGGGGGCCACCATCGGCAACAAGCCGAAGATGGTCGTCAGGGAGGTCATCAGGATGGGTCTCAGCCGGTGGCGACCGCCCAGAAGCAGCGCCTCCGTGCGCGTCATCCCCTTTTTGCGCAACTGGTTCACGTGGTCGATGAGCACAATGGCGTTGTTCACGGCCAGTCCGGACAGGACGATAACACCGAGATAGGAGTTGGTGTTGAGCGTCGTGCCGGACAGATAGAACACGATGAAAGCGCCCACCAAGCCGCAGAGCACCGACAACAGAATCGTGACGGGTTGGATGAAGGACTCCGATATGGCCGCCATGATCAAGTAGATCAGGACGACGGACAGGAGTATGGCGAAAAGGAACTCGTTCTGGGACTCCCGCATCATGTTGAAGTTGCGCCCCATGCTCCACGAATAGCCCGGCGGCAGCTCCATGTCCTCCATCATCTCCGTAACCTGTCCGTTGATCCTGCGCGTACCGGCACGCTCGGTATTGCCCCCTACTTCCACCTGCGACTTTCGGTCCTGGCGCTGGATGGTGTCCGGGCCCTTCTGACGGGTGAAGCTGGCCAGGTTCACCACGGGAATCATGCCGCCCTCCGCCCGTTCGAAGGTCATGTTCTGCAATTGTCCCAGACTGGCCCGGTCTTCCTCCTCGAGCTGCAGCAGAATGTCGACCTCGCGGTCGTCCGTCTTGAACTTGCCCCGGGCGCGGCTGCTGAGCGCCGCCTGCACGGTGCGGGCTGCCTGCCTTGGCGAGATGCCGTATGTCTGGGCCCTTGCCCGGTCGACCTCGATCTGGATTTCCTCGTCGCCGCGTTCCAAGCTGGTATCCACATCCTTCAGGCCGGGGATGACTTCCATCCGGGATCGGATATCCTCGGCCAAGTTGGCAAGCACCGACATGTTGTCGCCGCGCAGTTCGACGTCGACGCCCGTTCGCCCGCCGCCGAAACCCCGCATCCGACCGGGTCTCCAGCGCACGCCGGCCACCTCGGGCAACGCGGCGGTAATCCGGCCTTGCAGTTCCGTTACCGATTCGTTCCGCTCCTCCGGCGGCGTCAATACGATACGTAGATTGGCCCGACGCAGGCTACCGTAGGACGAAACGGATTCGATGTGGAATTCATCCTTGCGGTCCAGCAGGAGCGTCTCCACATCGCTGAAGACTTCCTTGATGTCCTCAATGTCGTAGCTGCCCGGCAGGTCCGCCGCAATGCTGATGTCCCGCGTCGGCGCCCTCGGCTGGAATTCCGTCTCGATGTTCTGATACAACCAGTAGCTCCCATAAAGGATCCCGGCGAATGCGGCCACGGTGACGAAACGATGCCTGAGATTCCAGGCCAGTACCGAGGAATACAGCTCGGACAGCCGCGTGAAGAAAGCCGAGGGTTTGCCCATCGTCCGGGCGAAGAGACGCGAGGATACCAGCGGTATGAGCGTCAACGCGATAAACACCGCCGCGACCATGACAATGCAGAAGGTGACGACGAAGTCCTTCATGAAGAGCATGACCCGGCTGCCGCCACCCAAGAAAACAAGGGGCAGGAAGACGCAGAGCGTGGTAGCCGTGGCTGCGATTATGGCCATGGTCACCTCGCGGGTGCCCACGACGGCCGCGATACGGGCTGGCAGGTTGGATTCCTGGCGATGCCGGTAGATACTCTCCAACACGACCACGGCGCTGTCCACCAGCATACCCACCGCTAGCATCAGACCCATGAGCGAGATCAGGTTGATGGACACCGTGGAGCCGGCGCCCATGCGCAGCAGATACATGAAGGTGAAAGTGCAGATGATCGATATCGGAATGGCCAGGCCGATGATCATCGTGCTCCGGACATTGCGCAGGAAGAGATACAATACGATCACCGCCAGCAGACCGCCCAGCAGGCCCGTGTTTCGCAGGTCGGACAGCCGGTCCACGATACTCCGGGACTGGTCGAAGAAGACCCGGGTCTCCAATTGCGCGAACTGGGGCTGCGCCTTGATTTCGTCCAGCATTGAAGAGGTTCGCTGGGCTACGTCCACGATGTTCGCGGTGGAGGTCTTGTACACGCGCATCGTCACCGCGTCTATCCCGTTCAGCCGCTGGAAGCTGTCGTTCTCGGGAAAGTCGAATTTCACCTCGGCCACGTCGCGCAGGGACAGGTTCGTCCCCGGAATGGGCAGATTGGCCACCTCCGACGCCGCCCGGTACTCGTTTACGGATCGCACCGCGTACTTCCGCCCTCCCTCGGTGACCGTACCGGCGGTCATGGTGATGTTGTTCTGCACCAGGGTCTGGCTCAGGTTGAACATGTCCAGGTTGTGGGACTGCAGTTTTTCGCTATCCACATGGACCAGCAGCTGCTTCTCGACCATGCCGCTGATTTCCACGTTCGCCACGCCGTCCACCCGCTGAATCCGCGGCTGAATCACCTTGGTGACGATATTGTAGAATTCCGCAGGATCCCCACCCCAGGCCACACTGAAATTGTAGATGGGCATGTCATTCGGATTCCAGCGCCGGATGCGGATCCGCTCCACATCGTCGGGCAGTTCGCCCCGTACCTGATCGATGCGGTCCCGTACTTCCATGGCCGCCATGTTCATGTCCGTTCCGGTTTCAAACTCAATGCGAATCCGGGCATTGTCGGCGCCGGAGTTGGACTCCATGCCCTTCATGTTGCTCAACGTGCCAAAGGCGTCCTCCAACGGTCGCGCGATCAACCGTTCCACTTCCTCGGGAGAAGAGGACGGATACGGGACGCTGACGTTCAGGGACGGGAAGGACATGTCCGGCAGAAACATCAGCGGCAGCTTGGTATAGGAAATCACGCCAAGGGTCACAACGCTCACGATGATCATGATCGTCGTGACGGGTCGGTTAACGGAGAATTCTGCGATGCTCATGCTTCGGTCACCTCCCGGGATGCCGGTGTTCCGGCTGCTTGAAAACTAGATCGTGTATTCTTGCCTTGGCCGACTCGATGGTCATGTAGATAAGCGGCACAAGAACCAGCGTAACCACGGTACCCGCGATCAGCCCGCCGATCACGGTGATGGCCATGGGTGTGCGCAGCTCGGCTCCTTCACCCACGCCGATGGCCATCGGAAGCAGGCCAAGGACAGTGGTCGCCGTCGTCATCATGATGGGCCACAGGCGGGTCCGCGCGGCTTCGACGATGGCCTCCTGCAGTTCATTGCCTGCACGACGCAGCTGATTGATATAGTCCACCAGCACGATGGCATTGTTCACCACGATACCCGTAAGCATGATCACGCCGATCAGGACGACCACGCTGATCGTCTGGCCCGTGAGCAAGAGGGTCAGGACCACGCCGATGATGGAAAAGGGAAAAGTGAACATGATCACGAAGGGATGCAGCAGAGATTCGAATTGAGACGCCATGACCAGATATACGAGAAACACCGAAAGCAGGATGGCGAATTGCAGGCTGGCGAAGGCCAGCTGCATTTCCTCGTTCTGCCCCTTGATGCCCACGATGAAATCGATCGGAAGCATGAACCCGTCGATGATCTGCTGGATGTCTTCGGCCACATCGCCCAGCGAACGGCCCGTGAGCCCCGCGGACACGATGGCCACCCGCTGTTGGTTGACGCGCCGGATCTCGCTCGGGCCCTGGGCGACACGCACTTCGGCCACGGCTGCCAATGGTACGGGCACGGCGCCCTCGGGATTCACCACCAGGCGCCGGATGGCGTCCAGGCTGAGACGCGTTTCGTCTTCCGCCCACACGCGGATATCGATTTTGCGGTCGCGTCGGGTGAGTTCCGTTGCCACGTTGCCCTGGACCTTGTTCTGAACGGTCTGGGTCACGTTGCCCAGGTTGAGCCCCAGGTTGGCCAGTTTCCGGCGGTCGAAGAGAATCTGGACCTCGGGATTTCCACCCTCCATGCTGGCCTTCACGTCGGTCAGCCCCGGCACCATGGACATCTCCGCCGCGAGGGCGTCGGAAACCTCCGTCAGGCGCGCCAGGTTGTAACCGCTGACTTCGACTTCGACCGGGTTCTTGAAACTGAAGAGCGCGGGACGGGCGAATTCGGGCGGCTCAATGCCGGGTATGGGTTCGAAGCTGTCCCGCAGGCGGCCCATGATCTCTTCTTCCGCCTCGCCGCGGAGGCCCGGTTCCAGCTGGATGTGCAACTGGCCGATGTTCTCGCGCTCCTCGCCCGCGTTGCCGCCAGACTGACCCATGGTTCCTGCCAGTACGTACACGGTTTGCACTTCCGGGTAGTCCCGGGCAATATCCGACATCCGGTTCAACGCGTTTTCGGTCACGGGCAGCGGCGTGCCGACCGGCAGCCTTACGTTGACGAAGAACTCGCCCTGGCTCATCTGGGGAATCAGCTCGACGCCGATCGTGGGGACGACATAGAGCGAACCGGCGAGCACGATGGTCCCGGTAGTCAGGGAAAGCGCGCGATGGGCTAGCGTCCAACGAAGAAACGGCGGATAGGCGCGCTGGAGAACCGGAATGACCCGGTCGAAAACCCAACTCGGGATCCAGAGCGCGATGCGCAACACGGACCAGATCGTCCAAAGCGCCCAACGGACGATGAAGAATACGCCGGTGACGATATATCCCAGTGCGCGCCCGAAAACACGCCAGACCGTACCAACTGCGGCGCCGGCTTTGCCCACAGCTGTTGTCGGTTCCGGCAAGGTTTCGACGTTTCCGTCATCGGCGAATTCGTCCCGCTCCCGGTGCAGGATCGACGAGATGACCGGGATCAGCGTCACGGCGACCACGGTGGCTACGATGAGCGAGAAGGTGACAGCCAGCGCCAGGTCGCGGAACAATTGGCCGGCGATGCCCTCCACGAATACGATAGGCACGAATACGCACACGGTGGTCAGCGTGGCGGCCACGACCGCCTGCCCCACCTCGGACGCGCCGAGGCGCACCAGTTCGGCCACCGGTCTGTCCCCGCCCTGCCTCCGATGGCGATCTATGCCCTCCAGGACCACGATGGAATTGTCCACCAGCATGCCGATGCCCAGGGCCAGACCGCCGAGGGACATGATGTTCAGCGATACGTCGAAGGCGTAAAGGAAGAAGAAGGTGGTGACGACCGAAATGGGGATCGAGACCCCGATGATAAGGCTGCTCGACCTGCGCAGGAAAAGATACAGGACCAGGATGGCGAGGATACCGCCGTACAGGGCCGTCTTGAGCACCTCGTCCACCGATTGCTGGATGAAGACCGACTGATCGAAAACCACCTCCAGACTCACGCCGGACGTGAGCCCGGCTACGGTTTCCCGCACTGAATCCAGTCGATCCTTGACCACGCGCCCCACTTGAATCGTGTTGGTGCCGGCTTCCTTGTATATGGCGATCTCGATACTCTCCCGGCCATCGATCTGCGCTGAAAGCCTGCGTTCCTTGTGGCTCTTGGAGACCGCCGCGACGTCGGAGAGGAGGATGGGGACCTGGTTGACCTGGCCCACGATGATGTCGCCGATCTCGTCCACGGCCTGAAATTCGTTCAGGATGCGTACCAGGTATTCCGTCTCGCCGTCCTTGATGGTGCCGCCCGCGAGATTGACGTTCTCCTGCTCGAGCCGACTCGCCACCTGCGTGACGGGAATGCCGAGACTGGCCAGCCTGGATTCGTCCAGTTCAACGTGGATTTCCTCTTCCAGGCCGCCGCTGATCTTGACGGCGGCGACGCCTTCGAGGGCTTCCAGCTGGCGCTTGATCTCCTCTTCCGCCATGATCCGCAGGGCGGTGAGACTCTCCTCGCCGGAGAGGGCAATACGCAGAATCGGATCCAGACTCGGGTCGAAACGCAACAGAATAGGCTTCTCCGCCGCCTGGGGCAGGTTGAGCAGGTCGATCTTCTCCCGCACATTCAGGCTGGCGAAATCCATGTTGGTGCCCCATTCGAACTCCAGGACGACATCGGATCGTTCGGGACGGGAAATGGAACTGACCCGCACTACGCCGGTGACTACGCCCACCGCCTCTTCGATGGGTTCGGAGATGAGATTCTCAATCTCATTCGGCGCAGCACCGATGTACTCGGTGCGCACTGTCAACGTCGGATAGGTGATGTCCGGGAGAAGATTGATAGGCAGCCGCGAAAACGCGATAAATCCGAAAAGCAGCATCGCGGTCATCAGTACGATGATCGTGACGGGCCTGCCGATGGAAAAACCAATGATTTTCATAAAATGGGTACGTCCGTGTTAAGCAGGTTTTCTGCGTTCATTTTACAAATTACAAAACAGCCCGCGGGAAAAGCGCGTTACTAGAACGCCGGATTGCTACTGGGGCTGTCCGCCTCCGCGTCGCATGCGCATGTTCCGGAACTGCTCGATCAGAAACGCGCGTTGCTTTTCCTCGTTTTCCGCAAAATCCGGATCCTCTTGCGCCTGCTTGTCGTAGGCCGCCTTGATCTCCGGGTTCTGGAACATCCGCTCCTTCATCTGTTCCAAATCCATGGCCATCATCCTGTTGCCGCGCACACCGCCGGGTTGGCCACCGGTCCCTTCTCCTCCGCCGCCCATCCCTGCAGAGCGCTCCCCGGTGATGCCCGGCTCGCGATCCATACCCGCAGGTCTTTCGCCCGTACCGTCTGCCGCTTCTTCCGGCGCGGAAGGAAGCTGGCCGGCAATACGAACGGGCGCACCGTTGCGCAGTCCCTCCTGTCCCACGGTGATGATGGAATCCCCCTCGGAGAGGCCGGATACCACTTCTATGTAATCCCCCTCTGCGATTCCCAGCTCGATAAGCCGTTTCTCAGCCGTGCCATCCTGGAACAGGAATGCGTAGGATCCCTCGGCTTCCGCCACCAGCGCTTTCTTCTCGACCTGCAGGACCTCTTCGTGGATCGCGATCACGAGATTGACCGTGGTAAACATGCCGGGGCGCAGCGTGCCCGACCGATCCCGGATTTCCACCGTGACTTTGACCGTTCCACTCTGGGAATCCACAATGGGACTTATCCGGGCGACGGTTCCCGTATGGGTCTGGTCCGACCCTTCGACCTTGATGCGTACCGACTGTCCCGGCCTGACCTGTCCGATGTCTTTTTCGGGCACGAAGATTCGAGCGAGCAACGGATTGAGATCCGCCGTGCGGAATACCACTTCATTCGCATTCACCAGGTTTCCCACCTCAATCAGCCGCTCCGTGACAATGCCTGCGAAGGGACTTCGGATGGTGGCGTAGGCGAGTTGCAGCTTCGCCGATTCGTACTGGGTCCGTGCCGCCTCGTACTGAAACTTGGTCTGTTCGAATTCCTGGCTGCTGAGCAGCTCCCGTTCCAGCAGCTCCCGGGATCGATTGTAGTTCGATTCCAGGCTGTTCATGTTCACTTCCCGCTCCTGCAGCGTCAGTTCCAGCACGTCCGTGTCGAGCTGAGCCAGCGGCTGGCCTTCCCTCACGCGGTCGCCCTCCTCGACCAGAATGGTCTTGACGAGTCCCTGCGTGCGGGATACGACGTCCACATGCCGTTCCGCCTCCAGCGACGTATAGGTGAGCAGGGTCGCCGCGATATTGCCCCGGCCTACCGTCTTCACCTCGACCGGTATGGCGGCGGCCGTACGCGCCATCGCGTCCATACCGGGCCGGCCGCCGCGCTGATTCCGGGCTGCGCCTTCGTCCGCGGCCTCCTCGCCGCCGCAGGCAAAGGTACCCGCCATGGCCAACCCCGCCGACCAGCATGCCAGTTTCCTCACCCCAAACCACTTGAACATGAAACCGCTCCTCCTCGCCTAACCTTGTTTTCCTGCGCTCCGATTCAGTCGCGCATCCACGCGCAGACCCGTCCGGTCATCTTATCCGATACCCGTTCCGAAATCGCTCCTTGATCATGGCAAAGAACTGCTTCTGTTGATCCGGCGTCAACACGGCCTTGTGCGCCAGGATGTACTCAAAGACGATGGCCTCCCGCTCCGCCTGCAGGGAGTCCATCTGCGCCTTGATCCGATCGACCTCCGGGCGGGCGGCATCCGGCGTCATGAGCAGGTCGTACAACCGTTCCCGCCGATCGCGATACGCTTCCCGGTAGGGGACCATCCGGTCCCCGAGTTCGGTGCGCATTTCTCTGACCTGCTTCGCCTGGGCTTCGCTGAGTCCGAGCTGCTCGGTTATGGCCCCCCGGGTCTCGCGCCTGCCCTCGCGGCCGTGACGCTCGTCGTCGCTCCAGTGGTGATACGCGCGGGTCGCCAGCGAAGCGAGATTGATGGCCGTAAGCAGGACCACGGCCCATATGATCAGCTTCTTCTTCATCGGTCCAGACCGCTCCTCGCACCGCGCGCCATACCGTCATGAAACCAGATTGCCCGGCAGCCGTCCCGGGGTGCGTGCTTACCTTTCGGGATCGCCAGCCGGTTCTTCCCATTCCAGCAACAGGTAATCCTGACCGACAGATTGTGCGGAGAAACCCTGCAAGTCTTCCGCCAGCGTGAAAGCCGATCCGTTCGATTCCACGACGGGGGCTTGTCCCTGTGCCGTCTCTCCAGCGGGTCCACTGCCGAGATATGAGCCGATCAGGATTCCCACGACCAGGGTGGCCGCCATAAGGATCGGTCGGGCGATCCAATCCAGTGTTGAAACGGCCGAGGGAGCAGGCGCCGGCGATGCTTCGCCCCGGAGGGCCGCTTCGAAACGCACACGAAGCCGCAGGGGGGGCTCGGCTACGCGGAACGCCGTGCCCGAGCGCCATATCGCGCGCAACGTGTCTACCCGTTCCCGGCACCGGGAGCAGACACGCAGGTGTTCCTCGCACCGTGCCTGTTCGTCCAATGCCAGATCCCCGTCAAGATAGAGGAAAAGTCGTTCTTCCAGGAAACGATGACTCATAGCGGAAATCCGTCCGGCTGTTTGTCTTTGCGTCTTTGCCATGTTGCGTCCGTAGTCTCATTGCGATTGGACGGCTACTGCGCGGCCTATCACCCTGTTTCCGCGCGGTCTATCGTCTCTGTTCCTGTACGTTTGACCCCCTATCCGTTCCGACCATGCGATTTTTCTGCAAAGGGTCGAGGTCTGTCGGGGCCTGCCGGAACCGACGGATCAAAGCGCATCCAGATATGGCCGCAAACGCCTGCCCAGGCCGGCCTTGGCCCGGTGCAGCAAGGACTCCACCGCGGAGGGCGAGCAGTCCATGGCTTCGGCAACGGCCTTGTGGGACAGCCGTTCGAAATGCGTGAGGATCAGGGCGGTGCGTTGTCTCTCGGGGAGCGCATCAATGGCCTTCGCAACGATGCGTTCCCGGTCCGCCTGCTGGAGTTCTTCTTCGACGCTTTCGTTTCGGTCGCGAAACACCGATGCCTCGCCGGATCCCTCGTCCCAGAAATCCAGCGCCAACCACCGCAACCGGCGTCTACGCCGCAGGAGGTTGAGGCACTGGTTGACGGCAATGCGGTACAGCCACGTCCCCGGATCGGCGTCCCCTCGAAACCGGTCGTAAGCCTGCATAGCCCGGACGAAGACGTCCTGCGTGACATCCTCCGCCTCCTGCGGATTGCCCAGCAGCCGGTAGCAGGTCTGGTAGATACGCACATGCCAGGCGTCGAAGAGCCTTTGAAAGACCTGCTGCCTGTCGTTTTCCGGCGCATTCCCCTTGCGATCTTCGGCTTGGCGGGTTTCAGACATTTTGACGGTTACCCGGGGCATCCCGGCGGATCGGGCGCGGCGGCGCGGCTTCCACAGAACCCGGCTACATTCATTTAAACCGCAGGCCATCTTAATCTTGCGCGCGGTCTGATCGGTTGCTATAATATCATTATATTTATATCACTAGATCAATACGGGCGCACAAGCCGTCACGCGGCCTTCCACCGATCCCGACTGAACGCGGAGAGTTCACTGGAATCTCCACTTCGTCCGGGGCTTCGTCGAACCCGCTTTTCTTCCACAATATACCACTAAAGCGCCAATATTCTTGTTTATATGTTGATGCATTCGATCAAGGACGACGCAAAAACCCCGGCACGGGACACGACGGAGGGGGACATGCCACCCATTACCGACGAACAGATGGCTTTTTTCGAAGATCAGGGCTACCTGATGGTGAGGGGTCTGCTGGATCCGGAAACCGTACTGAAACCCGTGATCGAGGAATACGGCGACGTGCTGGACCGGCTGGCGGGAGAACTTCACCAGGCGGGCAAAATCGAATCCAGATACGAAGACCTGCCCTTCGGCGAGCGCATCACGAAAGTCTGGGGTGAAAGCGGCGTGGTAAACGCGCAGTATTTCGATTTCACCCTGCCCCAAGGGGGTATACAGGAAGATACGCCCTTCTGGTGCGGCCCCGCGGTGTTCAACGTCCTGACCAACCCGCGGCTGCTCGACGCCGTTGAGCGCTTCATCGGACCCGAGATCTATTCCAACCCGGTGCAGCACGTGCGTATCAAGCTGCCCGAGCACCTCACGCCGATCAACCCCGACACGGGACGCATTCAGCTGGGCATATCCCCTTGGCACCAGGATAACGGTGTGGTCACGTCGGAGGCCGACGACACGGACATGCTGACGGTCTGGTTCTCGCTGAAGGAGGCGACGGTCGAACAGGGCTGTCTCACCGTCATACCCGAAAGCCATCGCGAAGGCCTGCTGCACCACTGTCCCGATATCTGGGGCCTTGAAATTCCCGAGAAAGTGAAGGACCGGTCCGATGCCGTACCGCAGCCGACCAAACCCGGCGACGTCCTTTTCCTGCACAAGCACACCTGCCACTCGTCCCTGCCCAACAAGAGCAATGAAATCCGGTGGAGCTACGATTTGCGGTACAACCCGATCGGCCAGCCGTCCGGACGGGGGGCGTTCCCCGGGTTCGTGGCGCGCAGCCAGGCCAACCCGGAACGGGTACTGTCCGACCCGGTTGCGTGGAACCGGAGCTGGCTGGACGCCAGGCAGGTTCTTGCGGGGATGCCCAACCCCGCCTTCAACCGATGGAGCAGGGATCACGAGCTCTGTGCATAAGGCAGCGCACTAAACCGGACCAGTCCGTTGCAACCCAACACCGAACATATTCCCATCGTAATCTGTCCGGACCACAAGGCGCTGTCGAAGCGGGTCGCCCGCGAAATCGTCGATTACGCCAGGGACCGCGCGGACCGCGGTCTGTTGGCCGTGCTCGGACTCTGTACCGGCTCCACGCCCATCGACGTATACGGTGAGCTCATCGCCTTTCATCGAGGCGGCGTCAGTTTCGAGAACGTCGTCACCTTCAACCTCGACGAATACTACCCCATGTCGCGCCGATCGCCCCAGAGCTATCACCGTTACATGCGGGAAAACCTCTTCGACCACGTCGACATACCCGACGACCAGATCTTCATCCCGCTGGGCGATCTGCCACCGGAGGAAATCGAGGCGCACTGCGCGTGGTACGAGGAACGCATCCGGACGGTAGGCGGCATCGGTATCCAGCTGCTGGGCGTCGGCCGAACGGGACACATCGGTTTCAACGAACCCGGTTCGCTGCCGGGCACCCGGACCCGCCTGATCAGACTGGACGAGATTACCCGCAACGATGCGGCTTCCGACTTCTACGGCGAGGAGAACGTCCCTGTCGAAGCCGTGACCATGGGCGTCGGCACGATCCTCGACGCGGAGCGCATCATGCTGATGGCCACGGGGGAACACAAGGCCCCCATCGTCCGGCGAGCCGTGGAAGGCGAGACGAGTCCCCTCGTCGCGGCCAGCTACCTGCAGAACCATCCGAATGCCACGGTCTTCATCGATCCGGCCGCGTCGAGCGAGCTGACCCGCGTCAAGCGACCGTGGCTGAGCAATCACGCGGTAGCGTGGACCGAGCGGCTTTCAAGACGGGCCGTACTCTGGCTGTGCGAAGAGACCGGAAAGCCGGTGCTGCACCTGCAGCGGCGGGATTACAACGCCCACAATCTCTACGCCCTGGTCGACAAGGTCCCGACGGTAGACGAACTGAACCGGAAGATCTTCGACGCGGTTCGCGCCAGGATATACGGACACCGGGATCTGTTCACCAACAAGCGGTGCATCTGCTTTTCGCCCCATCCGGACGATGACGTCATCTCCATGGGCGGCACGCTGTTCCGCCTGTCCTCCGTCGGAAACGACATCACCATAGCCTACATGACCAGCGGCAATATCGCCGTATTCGACGAAGACGTGAAACGGCTCATCGACTTCATCGGGCTGACCTTCCGCGACCTGGGTTGCACGCACGAAAGGTTCGACGGCATAGTGGACGCGGTCCGGTCCTTCCTCGCCGCGAAGCAACCCGGCCAGGTGGATATCCCCGAAGTACAGGTCATCAAGACCAACATTCGTCGATCAGAGGCTATTGCTGCGGCTGCGGCCCTGGACATTCCCGCCGAGAAGGCGCGATTCCTGGACCTGCCCTTCTACCAGACCGGACAGGTGAAGAAGAACCCCGTCTGCGAAGGCGATGTCCATATCGTTCTGAACCTGCTGAAGGAGATTCGCCCCGAGGTCGTCTTCGTCGCCGGCGACCTGTCCGATCCCCACGGCACCCATCGCGTTTGCAAGGAAGTCATCGACCAGGCCCTCGCGCTGTACGGCCGCCCGAAGCCGGACGTATGGCTATACCGGGGCGCATGGCAGGAATGGGACGTGGACGAGGCGGACGTGTTCATCCCCCTCTCCTACGAAGACCTCCAGCGCAAGATCCAGGCCATCTTCCGCCACGAGTCGCAAAAGGACACCGCCATGTTTCCGGGCGCTTACGACGACCGCGAGTTCTGGGAGCGCGTACGGGACCGGAATACCCACACGGCACGTCGTCTGGACAAATTGGGGTTTCCCGAATACTACGCGATGGAAGCCTTCGTCCTGGAGCACGGCGACGCATAGGATCCCGGCAAGGAGGCTGGCCAGGTCGGCTGGGCAAGATGGCCAGACCACCATGAAATCTCGCGGTCATGCTGTTCAAAAAGCTGTTGCCTTTCCGACCGCCCACCCATTATATTCTGCCGTTTGCAGCATGGCACCAAGTCAGCATCCCGAATGGTCCGGATTCGGCTCGGCGTCGTGCAGATACGGGCTTGTTAAGTGATATTTCCGCAATTCGGAGGCATGTGTGCGCATAGCGGTATTCGGTACGGGGGGCGTGGGCGGCTACTACGGAGGACGGCTCGCGGAAGCCGGTGAGGATGTCGTGTTCATCGCTCGTGGTCCGCACCTCAAGGCGTTGCGCGACAGCGGACTGCGGGTGGAGAGCACGAAGGGTGATTTCACGCTGCCCTCGGTTCAGGTAACGGGCGATCCCGGAGAAGCCGGCGACGTGGACGTCGTGATGCTCTGCGTAAAGTGCTGGCAAGTGCCCGACGCCGTCGAAGGCATCCGGCAGATGATCGGACCGAATACCTTTGTGCTGCCCATGGAGAACGGTGTCGAGACTCCGCAGCAACTGGCGGCAGAGTTTGGCTGGCGTCACGTGGTCGGCGGCGTGTGCGGGATCGTTTCCTTCATCGCGGAACCCGGTCTCATTCGCCATATCGCCTACGAACCTTTTGTCAATTTCGGCGAATGGGACAACCGTTCCAGCGAACGGATAGGCCGACTGCGTCGGGCTTTCGAACGCTCGCACGGCATCATCGTCGACACACCGCCCGACATCCAGGCCGCCATGTGGCGCAAGTACATTCTCATCGCCGCGTGGAGCGGCGTCGGCGCCGTGACGCGCGCGCCGATCGGCGTTATCCGCAGCCAGCCCGGGACGCGCCGTCTTCTCGAGGCGGCCATGGAGGAAATCCACCAGGTGGCAACCGCTCTGGGCGTGCATCTTCCCGACGACATCGTGGACCAGACCCTCGGCATCCTGGACAGCGTCGAATACGGGGGCACCGCCTCCATGCAGCGAGACGTGATGGAAAAGCGGTTCTCGGAGCTCGATGCGCAGACCGGCGCGCTGGTCCGCATGGGGGAGGAAGCGGGCGTGGCCACGCCGGTCAACAACCTGATCTACCACGCGCTGCGGCCAACGGAACTCCACACGCGGGGGCAGGTGTCCTTTGAGGCGCCGTGACTGCGCAGTGCGTCCGTTTCCGGCGCCGTGGGTTCATTCGATGTGACCTGCGACTATGAAACCTTTTCTTGACCGCATTGCCGAAGACAGGCCGCTGCTCTACGACGGCGGCTTCGGTACCGAACTCTTCGCCCGCGGCATCGAGTTGGCCAACAGCGCGCTGGCCAGCGAACTCTACCCCGAAGTTGTCCGCGACATTCATTTCGATTATATTGAATCAGGGGCCGAGGTGATCGGCACCAATACGTTCGTGGCGTCCTATCCGCACCTCGAGATGGCCGGGAAAGACGCCTCGGAATCCGACGGCCTGATCAGACGGTCCGTGGAACACGCCCGTGCCGCCATCGAGCGCAGCGGTCGGGACGTGTACCTCGCCGGCTCCATTGGTCCTCTGCCGGGCGCCATTGAGGCCGACAGCGGAGATACGGAGTTCGGCATTGCAAACAGCATAGCCCGCGAAGCACATGCCAGGGTGGGCACGGCGCTGGCGGAAGCCGGCGTGGATTTCTTCTGTGTCGAAACCATGTTCTCCGCCAACGAGGCCGCGCTGGCCGTGAACGAACTGAGGCGGTTCGGTCTGCCGATCGCCGTGAATCAGACCTACAAGTACACGAAGGACCGGGCAACCGGCGAAGTCGTCTACAAGACGGACTGGGGCCATTCGGCCGCGAATCTGCTGGAGATCCTAGCAGGCGGTGCGCAGTCCGACGGATGCAACCTGCTTGGACACATACAGATCATCGGGCTGAATTGCGGCGCGGAATCCCGGCGGGACGAGCACACGGGCATGCCCTATGCCATAAACGGCATCGGCCAGTTGAAGCATGCCATGGAGTCCAGGAAGGAACCGCCAAAGCGGATGATGGCCTACCCGAACGCGGGGAAGGCCCGCCTGGACGCGCAGCACCGGACCTACTACGACAACAAGCCGGAGGAAATGGCCGCCCTCGTGCCAGACCTGCTGGCAGCCGGCGCCTACTTCATTGGCGGATGCTGTGGCACGGGCGTCGCGCACATCCGGGCCTTCCGCAACGCGATGGATGAGGCAGCCTGAAGCCAGTTGCAAGCCGGAGAACGCGTACATGACGCTCCGGAAGGCGAGCGCGGCGGAAACGCGCATGGGGGCAAGGCGTTCGCACGGGATCGACGGCATGAAGACCTACCAGGTTTTGTACTGGCGCGACATCCCAGCGCAGGTACGCGTTTTCGAAGGCCGGCGGCGCCAGTCCCGCCAGATGCCCGACTGGTTTCAGCAGGAGATCGACCGGGTCGCCATGCGGGAAGGCCTGGTCGGGACCGACGCTTATCTGGACGAATGGCACTGGTCCGACAGACGCGCATGGTCTGGACCGGAAGCGGAAGCCGGCGACGTCGCAGACGCCGTGCTCAAAATGCTCGAAGACACCTACGACAGGGGATAGTTCACACTTTGGAGCAGACTGAACCCGTGTCGTTCATATCGACCGGTTTGGTTGAATGGAAAGAGATCGGTCGCTACCGGAGGCATAGCGCATGCGCATGGGAGAAACCCTGGACATAGGAAGGCGCATCGAACTGGTTCCGCTGGATGCCTACTTCGAGGAAGTTTCCATCGGCCTGTACCGGCAACGGGATGACGCGGGGCCTGTCTACCGGGTGCACACCTACAGTCGCCGGCCGGGCGCCGAAGACCGTATCACCGCGGTGGTACGGGCAATGGAAATCCTGGGTGGGATGGAGCGGGATACCGACGGGCGCCTGCGGTTTCCCTGCGGTTACGAACATAATCTTGCGGTCAAGCGCGTGTTTCTCGAAGCCTGCAAGCTGGATCCGGCGGAGCCCCCCGAACCGCGTCCCCTCGAAATCCTCGACAAGAAATCGGGTCTTCGGATCCCCGTGGTCAGCGAAGGCGGGGGCGTATATCGCGTCACTGCCCACGGAGAGGGGAAAGACCGCGAAAGACGGATTTCCTTCATCGCCGGCGGACTGATGAAGCTTGCCGAAATCGACGCGGTGAGCGGTACGCGTGACCGGGTGGTCTTTCCCTGCGGCCACGCGCACGACGCGATGATCGGACTGCTACTGGTCCGCGCACCGAACGTCCGGGCCACACTTCGCGAACAGGAAATGGCCGCGAGCCGGGGCGTCCTGGCCTCGCCGAGCCAGCAGGATTGATGGCGGCCGGCGACCACCGGGGACACGAAACCGGTGGTCGCCGCGACACGCCACCGCGACGTCCGAATGAACGTGCAGTCGACAAGGAGTCAAGTCATGGATAGCCGTATCGCCGACCCGATGACGGGCCGTGCGCGGGTACTTGCCGCCCTGCGAGGCGAACCGGTGGATCGCACGCCTGTATGCAATCCCACGTCCGTTGCCCTCGTGGAGCTGATGGACCTCGTAGACGCCCCCTTTCCGGACGCCAATCGGGACCCGGAGCTGATGGCCCGCCTCGCAGCCACGGGGTATACGGAACTGGGGTTCGACTCCATCATGCCCGTGTTCACCATCATTCAGGAATCCTCCGCCCTGGGCTGCAAGATTCAATGGGAGCAGAAGGACAACTGGCCCACCGTCAAAATGAGTGAGCCGATCTGGGAGGACGTGGACGACATCGCCCTTCCCCCGGACTTCCTCACGCACCCGGATACGAAATGCGTGCTGGACGCCATACGCATGCTCAAGAAGGAATACGGCGACGAGGTGGCGATCATCGGGAAAACCATGGGGCCCTGGTCTCTGGCCTACCACTGCTTCGGCGTGGAACCCTTCCTGCTCATGTCGCTCGATGATCCGGGCAAAACCCATCTCGCCCTGGATCGCATGAAAGAAGCCACGGTGGCCTTCGGCGTCGCGCAGATCGAGGCCGGGGCGGATGCGCTGACCCTGCCCGACCACGCTACGGGCGATCTGGTGAGCAGTGATTACTACCGCCGCTTTCTGCGGGACCTGCACATCGAGCTTGCCGAGCGGATTCCCATTCCGCTGATCATGCACATCTGCGGGCGCACGGTGGATCGCATGGGCTTCATCGCCGAGACCGGCTTCGCCGCCTTTCACTACGACTCGAAGAACAAGCCCCGGGAATCCTTGGACGCGGTAGACGGGGGCATCGCCCTCGTGGGCAACATCAATAATCCCGAGACCCTGTTCGCACGAGGGCCGGAAGAGGTAACTCAAGAGGTCTGCCAGAATCTGGACCACGGGATTCACCTCGTCGGGCCGGAATGCGCCGTCCCCCTGCAGGCCTCCATCGAGAATCTGAAGGCCATTCCGCAGGCGGTGAAAGCCTGGCACAAGGAACACCCGGCGTAGGGTTGGGGACGCCGGTACGGCGCGCTTTTGGCGTGATCACTCAAAGTCGAACAGGTAGCGCACACGCGGCGGAATCGAGAGAGGACCGGAACGGAACGCATGGCAGCACTCAATGACATAGCCAACGATTTCCTGAAAGACGAAATAGAGGAATTCGTCGAACGTCCCGAAGAAAGAACGCGGCTCATTGCGGCCTTTGCCCAGGCGGCTCCCGAGATGCAGGAGATCTCGGCAGCGCTCATCGAAGGCGACAACGGGTCGGTGGACAAAATGACCCGGGCGGCGCTGGACAACGGCGTCGAGGCGCTGGAGGTGATGGACGACGGCCTGATCAACGGCATGAGTCTCGTGGGGATCAAGTTCCGGGAAAACTTCATCTTTGTTCCGGAAGTCCTCGCCTGCGCCCGGGCCATGAAGGCCGGCATGACGCACATCGAACCCATTCTCTCCGCCTCGGGCATCGAGCCCGTCGGCACCGTCATCATGGGCACGGTCAAAGGCGACCTCCACGACATCGGAAAAAACCTCTGTATCATGATGCTTCGCGGCGCCGGATTCGTGGTTCACGACTTGGGCGTGGACACTTCGGAGGATGAATTCATGGATGCGGTGGAGGAACACGAAGCGCCCTTGCTCGGCATGTCGGCCCTGCTCACGACGACCATGCCCAATATGGGCAAGACCATCGACGCCTTCATCGACAGCGACATGCGCGAAGACGTCAAAATCATGGTGGGCGGCGCGTCGGTCACGCAGGAATTCTCCGACGACATGGGCGCGGACGGCACGGCCGAGGATGCGGTGGCATGCGTGGAACTGGCCAATCGGCTTCTCGAGGAACTCAGACAGGAGCAGGCTGGCTGACGGAGCGATCTGATGTACCGCGCAGATCGCCTTCCTGACCGCGCGTATTTCGCACAGACCCCCGACAGATTCGCATGAAGAAAATCGACAAGGCGGCATACCAGGAACGCATGGACCGCATCACGGCCATCTTCAAGGACATGATGGGCCATGCGAACGAACAGGCCAAGTACCGCTGCCCCTACAAGAACCGCTTCGACGAATGCACCGCTCAGTTCGGGTGCCGCAACCAGCGCAAACCGTCGAAACCCGACGGGCTTCTGGTCTGCGGCGGGGACGACAAGCTCGACTACCGCATGGCGTGGGAAACGGAATCGGAGTCCGGCGGACCGGTGGACGGGAACACCGAACGTTCAGCCGGTAGGACCACCGCAAAAAGGACCAGGCAAGCGGCCGAAACCATTTCCGTTTCCACTGCCTCAAAGCAGGACCAAGCTTCTCCCGGGACAGATGCCGCGGCCCCGGGGCAGGGGTCGGTAACCGCCGGAAACCGGACTCGGCCACTGACCGCGGGCCGGACGCTCTTCGACTACGCCGACGACCTTGCCGTCCAGGTGCCGACTTCCTGCTTCCGAAACGGCATCTGCCACGAGTGCATCGTGGAGATAGAAGGCGGCATGGAGGGGCTCGTTCCGCGGACGGAAGCCGAGTCCTTCCTGCGGGAGAACTACCGGCTCGCCTGCCAGGCCCGCGTCGCCGATCCGGCCGTGGACATAGCTTTCTCCCCGTTGCGACGAACCCCCAAGATTCTCACCGTTTCGGAGAAGAAGGAAACGCCCCTGGATCCGATGGTCGGCCGACGGGGCGACAAGGTGTACTATGGCGACGAGGAGATCGACCAGTACCGGGGGCATCTCTACGGACTCGCCATCGATCTCGGTACAACCACGGTAGTCATGGACTTCGTGGACCTGGAGACCGGTCGGAGCGTCCACCTCTGCTTCTTTGAAAATCCCCAGCGATTCGGCGGCAGCGACGTGATGCACCGGATTTCCTACGACGGTTCGTTCAAGGGGGAACTTTGGAAGGCCATGATCAACGCCGTGAATCACGAGATCATGGACTGGTGCGAACGGACGGGAACCGCGCGGCAGGAAATCTACGAGATTACCGTGGCGGGCAACGCCACGATGCGCGATCTGTTCTTCCGGCTCGACGTGCAGGGCATCGGCCAGAAGCCGTACAAATCCCTGATCGAAAACGAATATCTGGCTGGCGAGCGGGAGACCACGGCGTTGACCATCGGCACCCGGCGCCTCGGGCTGCGGGCCAATCCCAAGGCAAAGGTCTACGGCCTGCCTATCATCGCCAGCCATGTGGGCGGCGACGTGGCGGCCGACCTGGCCACCGTCGAACTGGCCGCGCAACCTGGCGTATCCATGCTGGTGGACGTGGGCACCAATACCGAGGTCGTCGTAGCCGGCAACGGACGCATGATCACGGCTTCCTGTCCGGCGGGTCCCGCCTTCGAGGGCAGTGGAATTAAGTACGGCATGCCCGGCTGTGAAGGGGCCATTGAAACATTGAGGTGGGAAGACGGACGGTTCGACTGGCGCACCATCGGCAATACTCCGCCCGAGGGGATTTGCGGATCCGGCCTGATCGACCTGCTCGCGGAACTGCGCCGCCACGACCTGATGTCGCCCAAGGGCGTATTCGCGGATCGAAAACAGTTTGAAATGTCCGTCGTGCCCGAGTCCGGTATCACGCTGTCGCGCCAGGACGCCAGCAACCTCGCACAGGCCAAGTCCGCCAACTACTGCGGTCAGTATTTCGTACTGCGGGCTTTCGGCGTCGCGCCGCATGAGGTGGACCGCCTCTTCCTCGCGGGCGGATTCGCCAACTACGTGGACGTGCACAACGCCATCGAAATCGGATTCCTGGCCCCCGTGCCCGAAAACCGCATCGTCAAAGTCGGAAACGCCGCCGTCCAGGGAGCCCGGGAAATCCTCCTCTCCCGCTCCCGCCGCGCCGAACTGGAAGCGCTGGTCAAGGACATCGAGCATATCGAGCTCGAAACCACGCCCGATTTCTTCGAAGTCTTCGTCGAAGGCTGCCAGTTCAAGCCTATGCCCGGCGTGTTGGTGTAGGGTGCGTCGTTGACCGAGGGAATACTATACCAGTCCCAAGTGAAGTTTTCAGTTGGCGTCCTGTATTGAAAATGCCTGTGTATGTAGTGTGCTTGGTTATTCTTGGGTAGGGTTTCTTACGGCATTATTCATTCAACAGATTCATGCTGTTCCAACCGATCGCTACCAGAGTACCGTCAATGAAGACATACGGTGTGAACTCCTCGTCGGTTGTAAGACCATCTCTAACCCAGCCAGACCTGATGTAGTATACTTCGAATAGTTTTCCGTCATTTATTATACTCTCAGGAAACTTCCTTAAATGAGCCGGAAGCTCTGTTTGTGTGGGAAGAAGCAGCCCCAAGGATTTTTGCTTACTATCTCCTACTTTGACCAAATGAACAACGTCCGAGTATGCAGATATAGTGTTTTCGATTGCGATTCTTGTCCTTTTAGCTTCGTATTGAGCCGGATTGATAGCCTTTTCCAGTGAAGCACAACCGCTTATGAAGACTACTATGGTCAAGATTGAAAATTGGATGAAAACTTGCATCAAGTAATCACCTTACCTTCTGTAAGAAAGTTACACAGGTTGGATCTGTCTGTATTGGTCAAAGCAGCAGGGATAGACAATTTCAACTCGCATGTGTTTTTTCTTTCAAATCCAAACATGCCAGTCCACTCCCGAAACGTCCACTTCAAATCCAGTGCTTGTCTGGTTGCGGGATGGCCATAATCTAAAGATCACCTAATGGTTGTCAATATACGTAATAATCCTGGGCGAAGTGAAGTTCAGAAGTACCAATAACGTAGATTCAATCGGAGACTAATCTCCTCAAACAGATCGGATCTGTTCAGAATTCACTGATCATGGTCCAAGGAGCACCTGCCGATGTCTCAGCGCACCATGAAACAGGCCATGAAACCCGAAGGCCAGCACCGTATCATCCTCGAGAAAGTGCCCATACCTGAGCCAGGCCCCGGCGAGATCAGGGTAAAAGCAAAATGCAGCCTGATCAGCCGGGGTTCGGAGCTGGGTTTCCTTCATACGAACGAATTTGCGGTAAGTCAAAGTGCCATAGGCTATTCCATGGCGGGGACGGTGGACGAGCTGGGCGAGGGCGTAGATCACCTTGAGCTCGGCGATCGGGTCGTCGCGATGGGACCGCACGCCCAGTACGTGGTGTGTCCGGCCATACTCGTCGGACCGCGGGATCAGACCATCGTCATGCCCATGCCGCCGGACCTTTCCCTCAGCGCCGCGCCCTACTATCCGCTGACCGCAGGCGCCGTTACGTGGGTGGGGATCGAAGCGGTGAAACCGGACGACACGATAGTCGTGCTCGGCCAGGGCCTCGTAGGCAACCTGATGCTCCAAGTCCTCAAGGCGAATGGGGTGGACCGGGTGGTGGCCGTCGACGCGCTCGAAAACCGGTGTGCACTGGCCGCCGAATTCGGCGCTGAGGCGGTGATCAACGTCCGCGAAACGGATCCCGTCAAAGCCGTGAAGCGACTGACCAATGGTATAGGGGCTGATATCGTGATTTATGCCGTGGGAGGGCCAGGTGGACCGAGCGCCTTCGAGCAAGGGCTGGACATGCTGGCCGTTGATGGCTTGATGCACCTGATCGGCCTGTACGAAGACCAGCCGCTTCCTCTGACCTCGCGAAAGATCCAAGGGCGCAGAATCCTGGGCGGATACTACCGGACAGCGGTGGGTGCGCATCAGGCGCGGCGCGCGATGGAACTGCTTGCTTCCGGGGCGATACGGACCGAACGCATGACCACGCACCGTTTCCCGTGGCGGCGGGCGGCCGACGCTTTTGCGTTGCTGCACCAGCGACCGGACGAAGCGCTCGGGGTGCTGCTCGACTGGGAACAGGACTAGCTTGGGAGACCGGTTCCGGTCATTCCAGTCCGAGCCGTGTCAGCAGGTCGTTCAGGTCCGCCAGGGTTTCATCGTCCAAAGGGACGTACGGCTGGCGCGCCCGGGCGGTTTTGATGGCACCGCGCCGCTGGTAGACCTGCTTGCGGATGGAAAGTCCGATACCGGGCTGGTTTTCGAAACGGATCAGCGGGCAATAGCGGTAGAACGTCTCGGTGGCGCCGTCCAGGTCGCCAGCCATAAACTTCGTATGGATGGCCTTCAGCAAATCGGGGTAGGCAAATCCGGTCATGGTGCCCATGCAACCGTGACGCAATTCCTCCAGGAGCATGACGCCGCCCAGGCCGCCGAAGATCTCCACGTCGGGGTTCGCTGCCAGCACCTGGCTGGCCTTCCTCGGCGACGGTTCTTCTTCCAACTTGAGAAAGCGGCATCGCGGAGCCCGTTCGGCGATCGTCGCGATGAAATCGACGCTCATCTGGACGCCGCTGCTGGTGGGGTGGTCCTGGATTACGATCGGGATCGAAACCACATCGGCCACCTTGAGGTAATGGGCGAGTAGCGCTTCATCCGTACTCTTGGCCAGCTTGGGCGGCGCGACCATGAGGGACGAGGCACCCAGTTGCTCGGCCCGCCTGCTCAACGCAACGCATCCGTCCGTCCCGGAGTGGCTCGTCCCCACGCAGATCGGGATACGTCCGTCGGCGGCTTCCACCACGCCGGCGACGACCATGTCGCGTTCGGCGTCGATCAGCTTGCCGGCCTCGCTCATGACGCCCAGCACGGTGATCCCGTCGATCCGCAGGTCGACCAGAAAATCGGTCAGCGTCGACAGGCTGGCCGTGTCCAGACTGCCGTCCTCTTCAAAGGGCGTCGGGGCGATGGTGTACACGCCCTTGGGATCTTGGTCAGCCATGCCTACTCCTTTCGGCATCCGAGACAGGAAATCCACTCGGCGCCCGAACCGGGGTCATTCATCCGTCATTCATCCAGATCCAGGATCATCACCCATGACGGCGACGGTCCGACGTCATGTACTTCGATGGACGCAAGGTTCCCCGTATTCTGGTTCACGCGATAGGCTGCGAGCTTTCCCGATCCCTGTCCCGCGGCATACAGAAACCGGCCACGCGGATCCAGGTTGAAAGCCCGCGGCGTCTCTTCCGTTGGCGCCTGACCGATCGGGTCGAGCAGGCCCGTAACAGGATCAATTGCGAAACCGGCGATGCTGTCGTGGCCCCGGTTGCTGGCGTACACCCATCGGCCCGACGGGTGGATATGGATCTGCGAACAGGTGTTTTCTGCTGCGAAACCCGAAGGCAACGTCGATACCGTCTGCAAGGCCTCAAGCGTTCCGCGGTCCGGATCGAACCGGTAGGCTGTCATGCCGCTTCCCTGTTCGTTGTCGGCATAGAGCACATTCAGCGCGGGATGATGGCAGTAGTGTCGCGGCCCCGTATCCGGGGGCTGTGCCACGCGGGGCGGATCGTTGGGTGTCAACTTTCCGGTCTTTTCATCGAACCTGAACTGGCAGATCATGTTCGATTCGGCGACGTGGGGCACGAAGGCGAACCGATTCGACTTGTCCGTCTGTATGTAGTGGGCGCATCGGGCCGTCTCCCGTCGATCCACGTGCGGGGCTTCGACCCTGCCATCCTCGCCAATGGCATGGACACCCGCCACGCCGTGACCGTAGGAAGCGGAAAGCAGGAACCGGCCGGAGTTGTCCAGCGCCATGTAGGTCGTATCCCAATCGAAAGGCGTGGCGCCCAGCAGGGCAATCCCGCCCGTCTTTCGATCCAGGCGGTAGGTCTGCACCGACGGTTCGCCGCGCAGTCCGGCATAGAGATACTGCCGTGCCGCATCCGCCACCAGAGGCATCACGCCCGCGCCCGCGGCGACATCCTCCCGAAAGGCGAGCCCGCCCGTATCCGGGTCCATTTCGTATATGGCGATTTTACCTTCGCCTGTTATGGACAGGTACATGTACGAGGCCATCAGCACTCCCTTCCGGCAGGACGGCAAGGTCTGGAGCCGCAATTTTCGATTGGCATGATCGGAAAACGGAAGGCAATCTGCAGGTCTGCCGATGGACCGTCAAGGCTGATTTTCCGCATCATCGTTTCGTTGCGACAATATCCTGGCGCGTGGTACTGGCGGTGGTCACCACGACGTTATCCGTCGACCAGGCCCGGGTCTGCTCCGTGGCCGGTCCGTACAGGGCGTAGGATCCCGCCGGCATGAAGTAGGCCGAATACCGGCCATCGTCATCGGAATACACAGTGACCGAGTCCGTTCTTCCCGACTGAAAGACGGTGACGGGGTAGCCGATAAGCGGCAGGTCGTCCCGGAGGATCGCCGGCGTGCCGTTGTCGTGCTTGACGCTGCCGGAGATCTGGCCGGCGCTCGCCAGGTCGACCAGCCGGCCTACCGGTGCGAACCGCATCCCGATGATGTCGTGGACCCGCCGGGTATCGCCCGCGAACGATATAGAGCGCAACAGGTCGAAATCGACCACGGCGTCCGCCTTCCTGCCACGCTCGGCGACCACGGCGATGTCTGCTTCGACGTTAAATGCCCCGCCTAGCGGACCCGCATACACTTCGTTGAACTGCGTGCCGTTCGACAACGTCACGGTGATTTCGTGAATGCGCAGGCGAACGGCGTCGTATCTGCCTTCGGCCAGCGAGAGCACTTCCAGGATCCGCGTGTCGCTTCCTCCCAGCTCGACCAGATCGATGACATGGGTCAACGTGCCAGGGGTTCCGAACGCGCTGTTTGCGGTGGAACGAACGGCCGCCCCCGACATCCTCACCACGACCGACCGGACGTGCTGCCGTATAGGCGTCTGGGCTGCCAGGCGCAACTGCAGCTCGCTGATCACATTCGCCGAAGTCGGGTTGTCGCAACCGAAGGTCGCAGTCGCCAGGAGCACAGGCAGAAGGGCCAGGTAGATTCGTTTTGCAATCGGCCGATCGCGGGTTCCGCTGAATGCTGATCTCATGTGATGGATGCACCACGCTCTTTCGAAGCGGACATGCCAGGGGATGATCCCGGCGCCATGGGGAGACGCTGCAAGTTTCATTCCGGAAGATACGACATCGAAATTGCAGTGTAAACGTATTCTCTTGAACCAGTTATCAGTTCTACGGCAGCTCGGGATGAGTGTATTGCACTGCGCGGGTCAAAGCGCATCGTACAGGGAGAACGGGTGAATTGCGTTGACACCATCCACGATGCCGTTCTATATTCCGGACTGTCTGGTGGGGTGTCTGAGCGGCCGAAAGAGACGGTCTTGAAAACCGTTGTACCCTGGCGGGTACCGTGGGTTCGAATCCCACCCCCACCGTCCACCGGTACGGAGATCTCTTGGGAGAGGTGCGAGAGTGGCTGAATCGGATCGCCTGCTAAGCGATTGTGGGTCAAAAACCTACCGAGGGTTCGAATCCCTCCCTCTCCGTTCACATGCTGTCATGACGTGCCGGCCCCGGTATCATGGGTTCCCTGCCGGCAGGTCGTGGCGCACACTTTCTTCGTGAACCAGGAGCAACCGACATGAATTACCAGCTGAAGCGAATCGCAGTCTGGTCTGCCGTCAAGATCACCTTCATCATTGCAGGTGTGGTCGGTCTCGTCGTAGGTGGTTTGTACGCCCTGCTGATCACGGCCATGGCCAGTCTGATAGGCATCGCGGGATTGGGTGATACCATGCCCGACGAGATCGGCATGATCGTGGGCGCCACGGGTTTCATCGCCGTCATGGCCTGGATGGTTATCACGGTCGTGTACGCGGTGGTCGGCTCCCTGGCGGTCGCGCTGGCGTCCTGGCTCTACAACCTGATGGCCAGCGCCGTCGGCGGCGTGGTCCTGACCCTTGAAACCGAGCCGGCGAACGCTCCGGCTGCTTCAACCAGCGCCGCTTCCATTACGCCGGCAGCGGAATCGGCAGGCACGGCATCGGCGGACGCATCCGCTCCAGACCCTCAGGCAACCTAACCAGACACCGTAGTCAGACACCGTAACGATTCATGTCCCGGCCCATTCGCGTTCGCTTTGCTCCCAGTCCGACCGGCCTGCTGCACATCGGCGCCGCCCATACCGCGCTATTCAACTGGCTTTTCGCACGAAAAGAGCACGGGCGCTTCCTGCTGCGCATCGAAGACACCGATACCGAACGTTCGCGCCAGGAGTGGGTGGACGGGATCTTCGACGTGTTGCGGTGGCTGGGTATGGACTGGGACGAGGAAGTCGTCTACCAGTCCCGCCGAATCGACCGGCACAGATCCCGGGCCGACGCACTGGTGAAAGCGGGCAAGGCGTATCGATGCTACTATCTTCCCGAAGAACTGGAGGCGAAACGGCAGGCGGCACGTGCCGAAGGCCGGTCGTGGCGCAACGACAGGCGCTACGCCGACATTTCGGATGCCGAGGCCGAGGAACTGGCGGCCGAAGGTCGCCACCCGGTCATACGCCTCAGGATCCCCGAAGGGAAAACCGTTTTCAGGGACCGCATACTTGGCGACATAGAGGTGGAAAACGAGACCATCGATGATTTTGTCATCGTCCGGTCCAACGGCACGCCGCTCTATCACCTGGCCGTGGTGGTCGACGACACGGATATGAACATATCCCATGTCATCCGCGGGATCGACCATGTGACCAATACCACAAAGCACATCCACCTGTTCCAGGCGCTCGGTGCGGAAGTGCCCGAGTTCGCCCACCTGCCCAGCATCCTGGGGGAGGACAAGAAGAAACTTTCAAAACGCCATGGCGCGGTGTCCGTCACCGAGTACCGGGACGCGGGATACCTGCCGGAAGCCGTGGTCAACTTCCTCTCGCTCCTTGGATGGCAGACCGGCGACGACCAGGAGTTCTTCACCCGTGCCGAGATCATGGATCGGTTCTCGCTGGACCAGGTCCACAAGCGCGACACCGTGTTCGACTTGCGGAAATTCGAGTGGCTGAACGGCCAGCACATCACAGCGCGATCGGATGAAGCGTTGTGGGCGCTGGTGAAACCGTATCTGGACCGGGAGGGCCTGGCCTCCGGCGGCAACGGGAGGACCGGGGATCCGGACTACGCCTTGACGGTGGTCGGCCTGCTTCGCGAACGTTGCCGAACACTGATCGATTTCGTCGCGCAGGGCAAGTGCTTCTTCACGGACGACTATGCGTACAATCCCAAGGCCGTGCGAAAGCACTGGTCGAAGGAGCCGGACGCCGTACGCCAGCGCCTGGGGTGGTTGCGCGATCGCATCGCCGCACTTGACGCATTCGATGTCGAGGCGGTGGAGGGGGTCATCCGCGGTCTCTCGGTGCAACACGGTTTGAAAGCCGCCCAGTTCATCCACCCCTGCCGCGTTGCACTGACCGGAGAAATGGCAGGGCCCTCCCTGTTTCATTTGATCGTGGCCTTGGGGAAAACGGCGTGTGTGCATCGTCTGGCCATCGCGATGGATCGCCTGCCGGAGGCTATCGCACAGGCAGCCGCCGCCGCAGGCGGAGCCACAGCAGGTTAACGGAGTCGAAGCAAACCGGCTCGTTGCAGATGCAGTTTGTTGATTTAGCAAGTTGTACATGGACAAGGAGCGGGCAATGGCAGATCAGGCGGCAACCGAGAAACTCTACTACACCATCACCATTAACGCTTCGAGCGAGCGCGTGTGGCGGGTGTTGTTCGAGGAGGCGACGTTCCGGCGCTGGACGAGCCTTTTCGCCGAAGGGTCCTACTTCGTCGGAGACTGGCGGGAAGGCAGTGAGATTCGGTTCATGAACGCGGGCGAGGACGGCATGGTCAGTATGATCGAAACAAACCGGCCCCACGAACTCATGTCCATACGGCATATCGGACTTGTTGCCAACGGGGTGGTCGATACGGAAAGCGATCAGGTAAAAGCGTGGTCGCCGGCGTACGAGAACTACACCCTTGCACCGGTCGAAGACGGGACCCGCCTGACCGTGGAGACCGACACCTTTGTCGAGTTCGAGGAATACTTCAATGAAACCTGGCCCAAAGCGCTGGACAAGGTAAGGGAGATCGCCGAGCAGTAACCGGTAACCACGACCAATAGACCACCAATGGACAGGAATCACATGTCGAGACTACGTTGCAGTTCCCTTTGGCGCTATGTGCTCTATACCGCCCTGGCGGCGGCACTTTTCAACACGCCGGCGCTGTCCCGCGCACAGGAAAACGACGGAACCTGGGCGCTGGACAAGACGACCATCGTCGCGTTGCCGCGCAACCATCCCGCAGCGTCCTATCTCCCGGACCTGATCAAACAGCTTGCGTCGTCCCGCGGCGGGGGTCAATCCGTGTCGGAGGCCGAGTTCCTCGCACTGTTCGACCGCCCCGAAAGCCGCGAAGTCTACACCGACCAGTTGATCAAAGTGGCCACTCCGCGCAGCATCGCGATCCAGAACAAGGCCCATGAAGATTACACGCGCGTTTTTCTCTCCAGTAAGCGGGTCAAGCGCGGAGTTGATTTCCTGAAGGAGAAGAAGGATCTGCTGGACGAGGCGGAACGGAAGTACGGAGTGGCCTCAAGAGACATCGTTTCCATCCTGATGTGGGAGTCGGGCCTCGGGGAGTTCACGGGAAACTACCGCGTATTCAATGTCCTGGTTGCCCAGCTGTTGTATATGGAAGAAGCGCAGCAGGAAGCCGTGCGGCGGATGAAGGCGA
This sequence comes from bacterium, assembly GCA_965200485.1. Taxonomy (GTDB): domain Bacteria; phylum JAAXHH01; class JAAXHH01; order JAAXHH01; family JAAXHH01; genus JAAXHH01. Next base: position 1,425,158 of record CBDAUD010000001.1, on the reverse strand, counting down.
AGGGCGAGGCCGACCCGCTGGCCAACCCTTCGGTGGTCAAGAAACAGGAAGAGCGCTTTGCCAAGATACGGCGGCGCTGCGTCGGCAACCTGGTGGCCCTTCTGCGGCAAAGCAAGGCAACCGGTATCGACCCGCTTTCCCTCCACGGCTCCTGGGCGGGGGCCATCGGGTACCCGCAATTCATGCCGGCCAGCATGCCTCACGCCGCGGATGGCGACGGAGACGGTGTCATTGATCTGCATTCGTGGCCGGACGCCATCATGAGCGTTGCCCGATACCTGAAGGAACGGGGGAAGTACGGTCCCACGGAAACCGCCAGACGCAAGGCGATCTTCCGCTACAATCCCCTCGACTCGTACGTCAACGGGGTGATTGCGTACGCCGAGGCCATCAGGTGAAGGCGCGACAACGCTACAGGGTGATGATCCGCCGGATGCGTTCGACGGTCACCCGCTTGGTCTGATCGTCGCCGCCGACCTCGCTCACCAGTGCCCCGTCGAAACCGATGGCACGCAGTTCGGCCATGACAGCGGACCAGTCCGTGTCGCCGTCCATCAGTTGAACCCAGGCGCCCTCGCCACGCCGGAAGTCCTTCACGTGCACCTTGAAGATCCGGCTTCCCAGTTCCCGGATCCACATGTGCGGGTAGCCGTAGAGGATCATGTTGGCGGTATCCAGGTAGATCCCGATGACGGGTGATTCGATTTCGTCCACGAGCTGGCGCGCTTCCCGGGGACTCAGCATGAACTGGTTCCACACGTTTTCGATACCGATCCGGGTTCCGTGACGTTCCGCTTCCGGGGCGAGGTCGCGCAGCGCGTCGCGAAAGTTGTCCCAGGTCGTCCCGTAGGAACTCCCGGGATCCAGGGCGCCGGGATGCAGAAGCAGGGCGTCCACCCCCAGGATTTCGGCTACTTCGAAGCCGCGCTTGAGGATGTCAACCCGCTTCACCCGCTCCTCCGGGGAGGGCGACAACAGGGAGCCGGCATCTTTTCTGATGGCGATTATGGAACACAGTTCGAGTCCGTTTTTCCTGCAGGCGTCTCCAACGGCTGCGATCTCCGATGTGGAAGCGTCTATGTTCGGGACGCCCTCGTCAGAGAACACCAGTTCAATGGCCTCGTAACCAAGGCTGCGCGTCTTCGCGAGATCCTCTTCAAGATCACGACGACTGAGGCAAAGTTGCGTAATCCCCGGCTTCATGTGAAATCGGCTCCTGGAAATTGTTGGGTATGGTCTTGATTTTAAGTTAACAGACGTACCGGTTCAGGTTATATTGACAGAAACAAAACGCAAGCGAATTGGAACGAGTCAAGGAGGCATACCATGATACGAGCAGTGGCGCGATGGTGCTTCGCCCTGGCGCTGGTCGGCTTGGTTGCGGAAACTGCCGAAGCGCAACCCGGAAACCAGGCACCCAGGTTGGGCGAGCCCGCACCGGCGTTCAGTCTGCAGGACGTCAATGGAGAAACCGTCGACTTCTCCGATTACAAGGGCAGGAAGAACCTGCTGGTGGTCGTCGACCGCGGCTGGATCGGCTACTGGTGACCCCTTTGCTTACGGCAACTGGGGCAGTTGCAATCCGACTACGACCGCATCGCGGAACTCGACACGGAACTTCTTTTCGTCAATCCCGAAGATCTCCCGCAGACCAGGGATTTCGTCGCCAGATCGAAAGTCACTCGGGAAGACCTCTCCTTTCCCGTACTTGCCGACCCGGATCGGGCCATACCCACCAAGTTCAAGATCCAGAAAACGACCGACAAGGGAACGGAAGTCGTTCCCACCGCCCTCATCATCGACAAAGAAGGCGTCCTTCGGTTCAAGTACGTGGGTTCGGATCCGTTCGACCGGCCCACAACCGATCACCTGGTAGAGATCCTGACCATGATCAAGGAGTAGGTCAAGAAACGGCACGAAGCCCCAACCGAAGTTTTCAACCGCAAGGTCTGACTGAAGTTCCACCTCGGAACATGCCCTACCGGCTGGGGCTTACGCTAAAATCCGCACACTTTGGGGTGCCCCTGTCACCCTGGCACTTCATGCGGCCTACTTACCCGGTCTCCCCTTTTTCCCTACGGGCGGCAGGCTGTACCGAAGTATACAGTACCCCAACACGCCGGACAGCAGCGAACCCGCGATAACGCCCAACCGTTCGTCGAACATCCCGTGCAAACTGGTATCGCCAAAGGCTAGGGATCCGATAAAAAGGCTCATGGTAAATCCGATGCCGCTCAAGACGCCGAGTCCGTAGAGACCCGCCCAGGACATGCCGGATGGCAGGGTAGCCAGTCCGAATTTGATGAACAGCCAGCAGAAAAAGAAAACGCCGAGCTGCTTACCCAGGAACAAGCCCAACGCCACCCCTACCGAGACGCCGTGAAACACCTGGTCGGCCGAAATACCATCGAAGTCAATCCCGGCGTTGGCCAAAGCGAACAAGGGGAGGATGAAAAAGGCCACGGTCAGATGAAGATCGTGTTCCAGGATCTTGAGCGGCGACACATCGGGATCCGTCTTGGACCACATGGGAATGAAAGCGGCCAGGAGTACGCCCGCCAACGTTGCGTGCACCCCGGACTTGAGCAGCGCGACCCAGAGGACTATACCGACGATCAAATAAGCGCTTGTTCCAACCCAGTTCCTGTTGTTCAAAACGGCCAGCACGGCCACGCAGGCGAGGCCCACCAGCAGGGCCGTTACCGATATGTCCACCGTGTAGAACACCGCGATGATCAAAATGGCCCCGATGTCGTCCATGATGGCCAGCGAGGTGAGAAAGACCTTGATAGTAATGGGTACCCGCGAGCCCAACAGCGCCAGCACCCCCAGGGCGAAGGCGATATCCGTCGCGACCGGAACCGCCCAACCGCGCATTGCGAGGGGATCGCCGCTGTTGAAGAGAATATAGATGAAGGCGGGGGCCACCATGCCGCCGACCGCGGCCACACCGGGCAGGATGATGTTTCGCCAATCCGATAGTTCTCCCTCCAGCAACTCGCGCTTCAATTCCAGACCGACGAGAAAGAAGAAAATGGTCATCAGGCCGTCGTTGATCCAGAGCAGCAGCGGCTTGTCGATGTCCAAGGCGCCAACGCGAACCTGGATCGGCAATTCAAGCAATGCGTGGTAAACCGACGCCAGGAAGGAATTCGCGAAAAACATGGCCAGCGCGGTCGCGAACATCAGCAGGATGCCGCTGGCGGATTCCAGGCGCAAGAAGGCGACGATATAGGAGAAACGCTGATGCTCCGCAGGGTGTGTCAACCGTGCCCCTCCTTTCTGGCAGCGCCTACGACCGGTTCCACCATCTCCTCCACGTCGACGGATCGGCCGGAGTCGGAAGACGCTATGGCGGCGAAGACCATAGCCACGCTTCGGATGTTCTGTTCCAGACGCGTATCGGGCGCGGCTCCTCCGTCGAGCCAGTCGAGAAACTCGTTGATCACCCACTGATGCCCGTCATACTCGGGTACGACGGGGCTGACGTCCTCGACGCACAGGCCCTTTCCGGGCGTATGCCGGTACACGCGCGTCACGCCGTCCCCACCCAGGGCGACCGCTCCGGCTTCACATTCCGCCCGGTAGTACTCTTGATGCCAGCTGTTCTGTTCGGCGGCGCCCAGACACGAACCCTCGTAGGCCGCCTTGACCCCGTTGGCCATGTCCATCACATACATGGCGCAGCAATCCCCTTGGAAACTGCTCCAGGGCCGGTTCCATTCCCATCCTGCGATCGTTCTGCAATCTCCCCCCGACAGATTCCGCATCATGTCGAAGTGATGCACGGCGCCCTCCACGAGCAGGGTGTGCGGTATCTCGTGGCGGAAAGCGCCCCAAGCCCCGTACTTACGGTAATCCGCGGCAAAACGACCCTGGATATAGTTTATCCTGCCCAAGTCGCCGCTCCGCAAAACCTGCCGCATGGTGAGCATACGGCTTGAGTAGCGGTAGTTCTGTATCACATGCATCTTCAGACCGGCCGTCGTGACCGCCCTGTATATATCTACGCAGGCGGACCACGTGTCGGCAATGGGTTTTTCGCTCAGGATGTCCAGTTTTCTCTCCGTCGCCAGCATCACGGCGTCCCGGTGAACGGCCGGAGGAATGACGATCGTGCAGTAGTCCGCATCCACCTCGGCGAAGGCGGTTGCCATGTCCGTAAATCTTCGGCTGCGGGGCAAACCGAGAAAATCCCCCGCGTCGTGGAGTATCTCCGTGTTTATGTCCGCCAGACCCACGATCTCGTGACGGTCATTGAACCGCGGATAGAAACGGCGTATCCAGGCACCGGCCATTCCGCCGGCGCCGATCATCAGGCATCTCTTCTTATTCGACATGCTATGCTCCATTTCCTTACTCAAAAACGAATCGTACCGAGAAACGAACCGTCAGATGATCATCCGCTTCCAGGCGCCCTGGCGAAAACGGTAGACGCAGGCGATGCCGAGGAGACAGATGTAGATGGTCGCGCTCAGCCAGGCACCCCAGAAGCCGAGGTTCAGGGCGAAGGCGAACAGATAGGTCAGCGGCAGGAAGATGATCCACGCGCCGATGAAGGCGGCCGCGGCGGACCACCGGGTGTCGCCGGCCCCGCGAAGCGCGCCGATGAAGACGACGGCAAGGGCGTCGAAGGCCTGGAAGAACGCGGCGTACAGGAGTCCCTGTCTACCGTAGCGGACGACGCCCGGATCGCTATTGAACACGGTGACAAGCGGCTCCGGAAACAGCAGAAAGACTATACCGATGCATACCATGATGCCCATCGCCAGCTTGATCGCGCTGTAGGTGCTGCGTTCCGCCAGTTCGAGGCGCTTCGCCCCGATGTACTGGCCCACGAGCGTGGAAGCGGCCATGCCGATGCCCAGGCCGATCATATAGGAGATGGACATCAGCTGGATGGCGATCTGGTTGGCCGCAAGTTGGGCGTTGCCCAGCCTGCCTATGATGGCGCTGAAGATGACGAAGCTGCCGATATCGAGAAACCGTTGCAGTCCGATGGGGGCGCCGACCCTGAAGAGACGGACGAAGTCGGTCCACCTGGGCTTCACAATCATCCGGGTTGCGTAGGGCCGCAGGCGTTTCGACAGAAACAGGACCACGTAGATCCCGCCGCCGACAATACCGGACAGCGCCGAGCCCAGCGCGGAGCCCTGCACCTCCAGACGCGGGAGGCCGAAATGGCCGTAGATCAACCCGTAGTTCAGCATGACATTGATGATGTTGACGGCAATACCGATTTTCATCGGCGTCTTCATATCGCCGATCCCGCGGAAGAAGCTGGCTGCGGTCATGGCGATCATGAAGGCCGGTCCGTCAATCAGCCGCCACTGCAAATAGGTGATGCCCAGCCGACGCACTTCGGCCGAGGGTCCCGCAAGGTCGAAGAGGGTCGGAACAAAGGGTATGACCAGCAGGATACAGGCACCGCTGACCAGGGCCATGTACAGCCCCTGCCAGGTCATGTATCCGCAGTCCGGCCGTTTCCCCGCGCCGTAGCTCTGGGCCACGAAGGTGTTCACCCCCATCGCCAGGCCTAGGACCGGCAGGTAGAAAAGCCACGCGAGCATGGACCCCAGACCCACGGCGCCGATCTCGGCCACGCCCAGCTGGCCTACCATGTAGGTATCGACCACGCCCAGCAGGGTCTCGGACATGTTGGCCAGAATGATCGGATAGGCCAACAGCCAGACACGACTCACGCTCCCGGAGTCGGGCACGGCGATGCGCTCCGGTTCCGGTACGGCAGTTTTCGGGGTTTCGGAAACACTCATCGCGTTCAGGAGACTCTGGCCGGTTCACGCGGGGCGCGGTGGTGATTTTGCTGCAGACGGCGGGCGGACCGTATCCGTCGGGACTGTTTTCGACCCGCGCATCGTGCTCGGATCGTCCATACTGCTTACTACAGTCGAAACGGACGGTCCGAATACGCGAAAATAAATCCAGCCGCGATACCGGCGCGGCCAGGCCTCCCGCAACCCGGGTGATCCACGCGGCTAGGCGTCCCCCACAACGGTCAGGCCACCGTCAACCACGAGGCTGGCCCCGGTGATGAAAGACGCTTCGTCCGACGCGAGGAAAACCACGGCGGATGCAATGTCTTCCGGCATGCCCAGCCGCTTCATGGGACAACGGTCGATGTAGGGTTGCCTTGCCGCCTCGGCGGCACCGTTCCAGGCGCCCGTCAATATGGCGCCGGGCAGCACAGCGTTGCTTCGGATATCCGGCGCGTAGTCCACGGCCACGGACCGGGTGATCCCGATGACCCCGCCCTTGGCCGCGTCGTAGGCGGCGTAGCCCCGGAACCCGACGAGGCTGTGCACCGAAGCAGTGTTGACAATGGCGCCGCCACCGGATTCCTTCATGACCGGTATGGCGTGCCTGCAACCCAGGTACAGTGCTTTCAGGCAGACATCCAGCGTACGGTCCCAGTCGGCTTCCGGCAGGTCGCACAACGGACCGGGCGCATGCCAGAAGGCATTGTTGTGCAGAATTCGAAGTCCGCCGTACGTGTCTACCGCACACTGGACCATGCGTTTTGCGTCGTCATCGCGCGCCACGTCGGCCACACAGGCCGTGGCCGCCCAACCTGCCCTGCGAATCGATTCGACCGTCTGTTCCAGTCCCGCTTCGTTGATGTCCACAGCCACGACCCGTGCGCCTTCCCGGGCCATCATCTCTGCGGTGCCCCGCCCTATGCCCGAGGCCGCACCGGTTACGATCGCCGCCCTGCCTGCCAGTCTCATGGTATTGCTCCAGTCGTCACGTCGCCTCAGTCGTCACGCTGAGTCAGTCGTCACGTCGCGCAAATTGTCGTATTCCGTGAATCCATGTCAATCCGGTTATGCATGAATTCAAGTCAACCTTCGGATACCGGCGATTCCCGGGTGCGGCGCCACAGGTCCCCGAATTCCGCGGTGCCGTCCTCCCGCCAGTATTCGGTTCGGATGCCGGGCGTGTAGGCTTCCAGCGTCCAACCATGGCGTATCTCGCCGAAATGGACACGGCGTCCGTCGGGAAACACCGCCGTGCGGATGAAGCGCGGTTTTGGAAAGTCGTATGGCTTGTCCGCATCGCGAAACGGTTTCATGGCGTCCTCCGGCACGAGGAAGCGATGCATGGCCTCTTCGTCGACTTCCACGCCCAGACCCGGCCCGTCGGGCACACGGTGAAAACCGCCGACGACCTGGACGGGATGCTTGAGCAGGTGATGGCGGAACAGGTTGATACAGGTAATGGCGGGCCAGGTGGCATGCGTCAGTACGGCGCCGAGATGCGCCGCCCAGGTGGTGGTGAGTCCATTGCCGACCATCTGAAGCCAGAACGGCATGTTGGCTTCCGCGCCGAGGACACCCTGGTACATAACCCGCGTGGCTCCGCCGCCGACCACGAACCCGTCGCACACCGCTTCGCGGATGGTCGTGGTGTAGGGCGGCGAACCGAAATGCATGGCGATGGGCCGGCTCACGACCTGTCGCAACTGGCGGTTCCCCAGGATATCGGTCTGGGGGATGGGCGTTTCGAACATGGCCAGGATGTCGAACCGTTCAAGGCCGCGCATGACGGGCATGGCCGCCGCCGCATTGTGCATGGAACCGTTGGCGTCGAGGTCCACCCTGAAGTGGCGCGGTGCACGCGCGTCTATAGCCGACATCTGTTCATCGATGTCGTGCCACGGCCGCTGTTTCAGTTTGATGGTCGTGTACCCGTTGTCCACGGCGTCCCGAACCTGACGGACCCAATCGTCCGGCGGACCCTCGTTGGACCACCAGGATATGGGTACCCAGTCCCGCACCTTGTTGCCCAGCAACTTGTGGCACGGAACCTCGAGCGCCTTGCCGACCACGTCGTACAGGGCCATCTGCAACCCGGCGCCGATCGTATCATCCTGCATATGGTCTGCCGGGCTCTGTCCCAGGACGCGCCGCACGCTCCGGTCGGTCACCCGGGAATGAATGTAGTGGACGATGGTCTCTCCCCAACCCACCAGACCGGCGTCTGTGGTGACTTTGCACAGTTCGAAAACGGACCAGTTGTACACCGTACGCTCGGCCATGTTCCGCTGTCCCTGTGTGAACGGCACATTGACCACAAAGCGTTCCACATGGGTGACTTTCAGGGACATGAAGCGCCTCCGATCTGCTCGGCTATTCGGGTTTTTCGAGGTAGGCCGCCAACAATTCGGCGCATCGGCGGAGTCCGTTGCGGGGTATGATCTCGTAACCGTGGGTATTTTCCGTCGGGATGCACAACAGGCCGGCGCGAGGGGTCTGGCCCACGGACTTCGCCATGGACGCGTCGGAGGCGTAACTTTGCCAGTACGCGCATTGCGGATCCATGCCCAATGCCCGTCCGCGCGCGAGCAAGCCATCCGCCACGGACTTGTCATAGAGCCCCCCGCGTCGCCATAGACGACAACCGGCTCGTCGTCGAGCGCCACGCCGTACTCTTCGCAGGCCGGTCCAGAGTCGATTGCGAGCGTCAGATCGCCCGGGAGGGTTCTGGCGGCGAAGGCGGCGCCATGTCCGCCGATTTCCTCACTCGTCGTCATCACCAGGAAGGTATCGCCCGCCGGCCCGGTCCCCCGATCCTTCATGCTTGCGGCCATACCGATCAGGATGGCGATGGCCGCGCGGTTGTCCATGAAATACCCGCCCAGGCAGTCTTCGATTTCGAACACCGTTCGACGCGAACGGGCGATGACGACGCGTGTACCGGGGTGAACACCCGCGGCCTGGAGCTGCGCCTGCGAACGCCGCGTGAAGACGTAGACGTGATTCCAGTCCATGGCCACGTTGCCGCCCCTGGCCTTGGTCTCCCAGATCCGGGCGGAATCCGCCGTCGTATGCTGCGGACCAACGGACAGGACGCCGGGCACGATGCCGCCGTCCGCCAGAATCTCGACGGGCCCCTGCCCGTAATTCGCCGGATAGATGCCCCCCAGGGGAAGCACCCGGAGCGTGCCGTCGTCGTTGACGCGTTTGACGACCAGGGCCAGTTCGTCCAGGTGGGCCATCACGCGGGTCACCGGCGCTTTCGGCGAGGAACCCGCCAACCGGCCGATCAAATTGCCGGCCGAATCAGTCCAGATCTCTACGGCAAGAGATTGCAGCGCCCGTTCGCAGATTGCACGTACTTCATCTTCCTGCCCGGACGGTCCACGCGCGTAGACGAGTTCCTGAAGCAGCGAAACGAGGTGGTCGTCGGAAAACATGCCGTGCTCCTTGCGGATTGTATGGACCGTATGGACGCGTCGCGGGCCGTAATGCGCCGGTTCGCGTGAGACGCCAGTCGCCCGAGGCATCGGTGCATAGTACTTTTCGATCGGCTTCAAATCAAGGGTAAAGACTTGACAGCAAGTATGTTATGTATAAACTTCGGACTGCTGCCGCAACCCAGCCGAATCAAACAACTTTCCCGGGAGTCATAATGTATCGGAACCTGATGGGTATACTCATGTGTAGCGCATTGGCGACCATGTTGTCGGCCTGTTCGACCTCGGAAGAAGAAACGACCCCGCCTTCAGCCGACTCCGAAATGGCCGCGCCGGCCGAAGACCTCACCGCCGCCCTGGCGCCCGACGCGGACCGGGCCGCAATCGTCGCCCACCTGCTGGAGGCCGAAAGAACGAAGGTCAACACCAGCGCCATGGTCCTCAATTACCCGGACCTGGACCGGCAGACGGCCTACGACATCCAAGCGGATATCCTGGCGGAGAAGCTGAAGAACGACAAACGCATCGGATGGAAAATCGGTTTCTCCCGCATGCCCGAGGACCCTGCGGCTTTGGATCCCATCTACGGACATGTCATGGCGTCGAACCTTTTGGAGCCGGGCGTTCCCGTGGAAGCCACAGCCTTCGTGGCGGATTCGGCGGTCGTCGAGGGCGAGTTCGTATTCTGGATAGGCAAGGACCTGCCCGGTCCCGGGTTGAGCCGCGAGCAGGTGGGCGAAGCCGTCACGGCGGTCGGCGGTGTCATCGAGCTGCTTTCGTCATGGACCAGTGGACCGGAGGAAAACCCTGCCACCCGCAATCATGACATAACGGGCAATGTCTTCCACGTGGGCATCGTGCTGGGCGAAAAAAGGGTGCCCCTCGCCGAGATGGATTTCACGAAGGAAGCCGCGACAGTATCAATCGACGGTGAGGAGAGGCCTCGGCGCTCGCCACCATGAACATGGGTGTCGATCCGCTGGAAGCGCTGACCTGGCTGGCCAACGAATTGACCACCTACAGCGACGAGTACCTCCGGGCGGGCGACCTGGTGATCACCGGGACGGTTTTCCCGCCACCCCGCATGGGCGCAGGCGGAAAGGCCCTGATGACCTACACCACGCTCGGTTCGATTGAAGTGGAGTTGAAATAGCAGACCGATACGTCATTGTCGGCCTGGGTGAATTGCTTTGGGACATGCTGCCGTCGGGGCCCCAGCTCGGCGGCGCGCCGGCGAACTTCGCCTACTTCGCCGGTCTGCTGGGCGAAGACGGGATCGTCGCGAGTCGGGTCGGGCTGGACGCGCGGGGCAACGAAGCCATGGACCGTATTGCGGGGCTTGGCCTGCCCACGGATGCGATTCAGCGCGATGATACCCGTCCAACCGGTGTGGTGGACGTGATCATCGGACCGGACGGGCAGCCTGATTTCAAGATCGCCCGCGGCGTGGCCTGGGAACACATGGTGTGGACGGACGACTGGTCGGCTTTGGCCGCGCGGGCGGACGCGGTGTGCTTCGGGACCGTCTCCCGTCACCAGACCGCGTCGGCTACCGCGGTGACGGCATTCCTCGAAGCCCTGAGACCCGGCGTCCTGCGCCTCTTCGACGTCAACCTGCGGCAGGACCGATACACACCGGCCCTGCTTCACGATGCTTTCCAGCGCGTACAGGTGGCCAAGCTGAACGATACGGAACTGCGCACGGTTTGTCCCCTGCTGGACCTCGGAGACGGCGATACAGCGTCCATGGCGCGGAAGCTGCTGAACGCCTACGGACTGGATGTGGTCTGCGTCACCCGCGGCGCCGAAGGCAGCCTGCTGGCTACCGCTTCAGAGACCGTGGCGCACCCGGGCGTCCCGGTCGATGTCGTGGATACCGTCGGTTCCGGCGACGCGTTCACTGCAGCGCTGGCCAGCGGATATCTGCGCGGCGCATCGCTTGAATGCATTAGCGAAGCGGCCAACCGGCTCGGTGGCTGGGTAGCCTCGCAAACCGGCGCCATGCCGGTAGCGGACGAGGCGGTGTGCGGAGTTGCCAGACGGATCCTGCGGGGAGATGCCGACTATTCTTCCAGGTAATACGTCTCTTCTGCCGGCCGCAGGGGCCGATTGAGCCAGAGGGGCCTGCGCAACCCGTCCGGTCCGGGTGCGGGACGCGTCTGGGCAAGCCACGCCCGATACACCGCGAAGGACTTTTCGGTGTCTACCAGCACATCCCCGTAGGCATCCTCTTCCCGGGCCTTTTCCACACGGACCTTCTGGTGCCAGCAATGCATGCCACTCACGGGATCGGGATGCACGGGGAAGGTGATGTTCTGGTGCACACCGCCGTCGCGCCAGAAGATGCGGGATGAATCCTGGTCCGCGCTCTTGTAGGGTCGAATGCCGTCCAGGACCTTCAAACGCCACTTTCCACCGGGCGTCTCTTCAATATCCACCAGGTTCACCGACCAGCGATTGCCTTCCGCGTCCTGCGCGCGCCGCCAGCGGCCCAGATGGTGGGAGCAGGCAACCACGCCGGGCTTCATGGCCTCGGTGACCCAGACGCGATCTACGAAATGCCCGATTTCGGTGGTCACCCGGACCAGGTCGCCCGTGCGTATGCCCATGGCTTCGGCGTCCTGCCGGTGCATCCAGACGGGATTGCGGTTCGAGATCTCGTTGAGCCACTTGGCGTTGCCGGATCGGGAATGGATCAAAGTGGGCAGCCGGAAGGTGGGCACAAGCGGGAACTCGCCCCGATCGCGGTCGAGTTCGTCAGGGTGCACATGGCTCCTGATATAGGTGGGGATGGCATACTCCGGCCAGCCCCAGTCCACCATGGTCTGGGAATAGAATTCCTGCTTCAGCGAGGGTGTGGGGAAACCCGCTCGCGGCACGCCATCCACCATGACGCCTACGGCTTTGCCATCGGCGACCAGCGTATTCGTCTTCGGATCGACTTCGGCGCCGGCGACCGACGCGCCGTCCAGTTCCTTGAGGTGTTTGGCATAGGCCGCCTTCTCCAACTCGAAGGCGCCGTACTTGCGCATGTAGTCCAGGGTGGAGCATCCTTCCGCCTCGGCTGCCTCGGGCAACCCGTCCACCTGGTCGAAAATGTAACGGTAGTACTCGTCGACGGTGATCTTCTCGCCGGGGCGGTAGGGTGAAATGAAATGTTCCCTGATCCCGAGGCTGCCGTCGGGATCAATGCGCCAGGACAACTCGATCCAGAATTCGTCTTCCTCCCAGACTTCCCCCGGGTTGGCCTCGTAGGTGAAGTTCACCGGATTGCCCATGCGTCGCCGGGCTTCGCGCAGGACGGGTTGACGGAATCCGATCCACGTGCCGGCGTGGGTCTCGTAGCTGATGATGTCGTGGCGTTCGCTGGCGTGGCCCATGGGCAGCACATAATCGGCGAAATAGGCCGTCTCGTTCCAAGTAGGCGTCAGCGCTGCGTGCAACCCGACCTTCTCCTCGTCCCGGAGGGCTTCGACCCAGGTGAATCCGTCCGGGTATGTCCACACGGGATTGAAAACCCGGGTGAAGTAAACGGCCAGTTTTCCCCGCCCTTCCTTGAGAAAGTGCGGCAGAAGAAAGCTCATCTCGTAATGGGAGAGCGGGTATTCCTTCGGGAAGTGCAATTCGTTCCAGAACTTCTGGTCCGGGGGATGATCGAAAACGTCGGGCTTGAACTTGTTCCACCCGCTCGGCGAAGTCCCGCCCTCCGTCCCGACGCTGCCCGTGAGCGCATTCAGGAAATGAAGGCATCTCGCCACCGCCCACCCGCCGGCGTTGCCGCTACCCGCGCTGCGCCAGTTGTGGGTGGCGAACCGCGATCCCGCACGGCCGATCTCCCGGGCGATCTCCACGACCTGCGCCGCCGGGACGCCGCTTTCCTTTTCGGCGAATTCCGGCGTGTATTCGCCATAGACCGCCTTGAGCGTTTCGATGAATTGATCGAAGGTGCGCGGCAGGTCCGGGTGTTCCTTTTCCAGGTAGGTCTGCCAGTTGACCCAGGTCTTCATGAACGCACCGTCGTAGAGGCCATCCTGGAGTATGACGTTGGCCATGGCCAGCAGCACGGCGGCCTCGCTGCCCGGATAGGTCGGCATCCAGTGGTCCGCCATGCTGGCCGTGTTGGACAGTCTCGGATCCATGACGGCGAGCTTCGCGCCCTTCATCATGCCCTCGATGATCCGCTGGGCATGGGGATTGAAATAGTGTCCGGATTCCAGATGGGCGCTGATGAGGAGGATGAACCGCGCATTGGCATGATCCGGCGAAGGCCGGTCGAAGAAATGCCACAGGGCGTAGCCGAAACGGGCGCCGGATGAACAAATGTTGGTGTGGCTGTTGTGCCCGTCCACGCCCCAGGCCTTGAGCACGCGGTCTATATAGCCTTCGGCGCCGGGACGGCCCACATGATAGGCGATCTCGTTGTTGGCGCCTTTCTGCAGCCGCTCCCGTATCCGCCCGGCGATGTCGTCCAGCACGTCGTCCCAGGACACCCGTTCCCACGCTCCGCTCCCCCGGGGCCCAGACCGGCGCAAAGGGTGAAGGATGCGGTCGGTGTCGCGGATCTGGTTGATGGTCGCCGGCCCCTTGGCGCAGTTGCGTCCCCGGCTGGCCGGGTGGTACGGATTTCCCTCGAACTTGCGGACCTCCATCGTCTCCTTGTCTATATAGCTGAGGAGGCCGCATCCGGCTTCGCAGTTGAAACAGGCCGTCGGCACCACCATGTAATGCCTGGATTGCTGCCGTGGCCAGTCCCGGGCCTCGTACTCCACCCAGTCGTCCCATTGGTCCGGGGGCGGATAGTCCGTCAATGCGCCCGGTTCGGTCAACCGCGGAAGGTCCGGACCGTCGCCTTCGCGCAGATTGGGGATCAAGCCGATCTTCTCGGCTAGGGACTCAACAAATCCCGGCTTGTGACGTATCGACATGAGCTGTTATCCGTCCGTATCCGTGTCTTCGTTCACCGTGTATCGTCCCTTCGAGGCGCGTCGTCTTCCAAGCGCGTCGCCTTCCAGGGCTGCATGCCCGGGCGCTCAGCTCAGCGGGATGTCCTGCGGCGCCCTGACCCAGACGTACTCCGTCGCGTAAAGGCCGATCAGCACGCCCGCTCCCGCCGCGGACAGCATCGCCTCGCCGCCGACCCAGGCCAGGACGAGGGGCGCCACGTTGCCGATGGCGATTCCGAGGACCCAGAAATAGCCGCGATACCTGCCCCGGACGATGGCTTGCACGGTCTTCCGGGCGTCGGCCGTCGGATGGGGCGTCAGCATCTCGGCCGCGATGACCAGCAGATTCAGGACGGCCCCGATCAGCAGGGCGTTCCGGACGAAGGCGGTCCAGGCTTGTCCGGGCATCGTGAACAGAAACGCCACCGCGAATACCGCCGCGCCGGCCAGCATCGCATGGAGCAGCATGTGCAGGACCAGCGTCGGGCTCTGCCAGAAATCCCGTCCTTTGGCCTGGGCGAAGAGGAAGGCCGTGTAAACGGCCGAGACGACCGCCAGCGCCGCGGTGATCCAGCCGGCGACTTCTGCCAAGCCCGTCCGGCCTGTCCACATGGCCGCGGCCCACAGTGTGAGGGCCAGGCCGTAGAAGGTCAATGCGTAGCCGCCGAGCACGAGCCAGGATTTCCACTGGGGACGGAGGAGCACGTAAAGAAAGCGTTTGGGCTGGGTCAGGTCGCCAATCAGCAGAATCGTCGTGGCCACCAGAAATGTCAAGGCCACCGTACAACCCGCCCAGGCGAGCACGGGATCGACCGGGTATCCGAAGATCGAGGCGGCGAAGGGCAGTAGAAAAGCCCCGGCCGAAATGGCCTTGGTCCACACGTAGGCCGCTACGTCGTTTCCCCAGAGGACGCCCTTGCCCGGTGCGTCGTAGACCCGGCGCGGCGCGGCGTCTTTCCCGGCCGCCGAATCGTTGCCGGATTCGTTTTCCGTCCGGTCGACGGCGCCATGCATCCCGGCACCTTCTTCACCGGCGAGCTGCCGCACCATGTCCTCCGGGTTGGAACGGGCGGTCCTTTCCTCTACGTAACGGGCGAAATGGCCCACGCCGTCGGACTGCGAACTCCACATGTAGTTGTCGGACGTCGCCGTTTCACCGGGTGTCAGCGAAGCCTCGTCGCCATCGATGTAGAACAGACGGGGTTTGGTGTCCTTCTCGACTTTGCGAACCGTCACCTGTTCCTTCGCGAGCAACTGGGCGATCTCCGTCGCGCCGTCGTCCATGTCTCCCGAGATGATGGCGTGTTCCGGACAGACATTCACGCAAGCCGGCTCCAGGCCTACGTCCACGCGGTGGGCGCAGTAGTTGCACTTGGCCGCCGTATGGGTATCCGGATCGATGTATAGGGCATCGTAGGGACAGGCCTGCATGCAACCCTTGCATCCGATGCATCGCCGCGGATCGAAATCGACAATGCCGTCCTTCCGGGTGTACAGCGCCGTCACCGGACAGATTTCCACGCAGGGCGCGTCCGCGCAATGGTTGCATCGCAGGACGGAAAAATGTCTGGCCGTGTTCGGATATGCGCCTTTTTCTATGTACTTCACCCAGGTCCGGTTGACACCGAGCGGCACCTCGTGCTCTGCCTTGCACGCGACGGTGCAGGCATGGCATCCGATACACTTTCTGTTATCTATGATGAAACCGTATTGCATGAACGCTCAGAATCGGCCGAAACGCGGGTTGGCACCGGCAATTCAGCCGGAAAGGCTGCCGTATCCGCCCTCGTAGAAGATGAGTGGACGCCCTTGCCGGGCGCCTCCCGTCACGATCTCGCCAATGAAGATGTCGTGATCACCGCCCGGCAGGATATCCGCGATCCTGCAGTCCACGTAGGCCAAAGCCTCCTTGAAGACCGGAGCGCCCGTGGCTCCGGTCCGGTATGCGATTCCCGTGAAATCCTTGGGACCGTGCCTGGCAAAGCGCACGGACAATTCTTCCTGCTCCTCGGTCAGTATGTTGACTGTGAAACTGTTGCTGGCCTTGAGGCAGGTGTTCATTTGCGCCTTGACGTCCACCGAAACCAGGACGAGCGGCGGCGTCAGGGAGAGGGAAGCTATCGCGTTGGCGGTCATGCCCTGCGGCTTGTCTTCATAGCAGGTGGTCACTACGGTCACTCCCGTCGCGAAGTGACCCATGACCCGCCGTTGATCCAGTTGATCGAAAGCCATTGTACTCCGTTTGCCGGAGGTGTATGCCGCAATCGCAACGGTCCTTACGCAATCGCAACGGTCCTTAACTTTGATGGATCGTCCAGCTTAAGTCAATACATTTCCATAAACAACCAGCATGCCTGATTTCCCGGGAATAAAACTGCGCCTGCCGCGGTCTAACGGTATACGGGACATCGCCCCGGAACGGTGCGCGGCGGCATCCGCCCGGATCGCAACCGGTAATCAAAGGAAGCGGAATGAGGCAAGACGCCTTCACAGACGCAGCCCTGGTGGACGCCGCCCGAGCCGGCGGCGAGGATGCCTTCCGGACGCTCGTGGAACGATACGAAGGCCGGGTGGCGGCCATTGCCATACGGATGCTCGGGGCCACCTCCGAAGCGGAAGACGTGGGTCAGGAGACTTTCATCCGGTTTCATCGCAACCTTCGGCGGTTCCGCGGCCAGGCCTCGGTCGGAACGTACCTGACCCGCATCGTTGTCAATCTGTCCCTGAATGAACTCAAGAAACGCCGTCGGCGTTCGATTTTCGTTCCTTTTGCCCCGGCCGGCGGGGAGCGCGACGCGCCGGAACTGGCGTATGCGGATCCTGCGGCGAACGCCGAATACGACGACACGGGCGACCGGATTCAACAGGCATTGAACCAGCTGAAGCCTGAATTCCGCTCGGTCATCGTGCTTCGATTGATGGAAGGCCATTCCACGAAGGAAACCGCCGAGATCCTGGCGCTTCCGGTCGGGACGGTCCTGTCCCGCCTCAGAAGATCCCAGGAGAAACTGAAGCGCATCCTCATATCCCAAAGGGAGTTTGTTCATGAAACGATCTGAACGTGATCTGCTGTACCGGTCGCTGGACTCGTCCCTGACACCCGGTGAACAAGGTCGCCTTGATTCCGCGCTCCGGAAAAGTCGGAGCCTGCGGGATGAACACGCGCAACTGATCCGCCTGCGCGGTCTGGTGGAGGAACAGGCAAAACCCGCTTTTCGCACCGGTTTCTCCCAAGGGGTAATGGACCGTCTGGCATCGGAGTCTCCCGTTGAAACCGCGTCGAAACCCACGCCCGGCGGGATGCCGGATTTCCAGGAAGCGCTGCCCCTGATGTTTCGCAGAGTGGCGGTCGCCGCGTCCATCGCCGCGATTCTGCTCTTGACCTACAATATGACCACCGCTGGCAACATCTCGCTCACGGCATCGTTCGGTCTGACCGGGGAGCTGTATCCTGAAGACCTGTACGACGCGCGGCTCGCACTGGAAACGGAGGGTGCGTTATGAACATCCATCTGAAGACGGCAGCTATCCTGCTCGCCACGCTGATCATCGGCATGGTCTGCGGCGCGCTGATCCTGGGCGCCTTTGCCGCGGACCGACTGCAACCGTTCCCCCAGATGACCCGGGAACGATTCGTGGAACGGTGGATCAGTATGGTTGGACCGGATCAGGAGCAGATGCGCAGAATCCGGGAAGTGGTGGGCGAGCATGAACCCCGGTTCCGGCGAAACTACATGCGTCACCGGCGCGAGATGCAGGCCCTGGTCGATTCGTTGCATCGCGACCTGGACCCTATTCTCACGGAGAGGCAGCGCGCACGGATCAGCAGGATTCGCCAGCGCCGCGAACGCATGCGCGAGATCCGCAGGGGCGATGAACGCCCGCCGCGCGGCGAGCGCAACAGATTGGACGGAAGAGACCGTGGACGCCGGTCGGGCGGCGAGGGCGAGCGGACCGAAACGCACGGGAGAAGCGACGAACATTAGCGGTTGATCCACGCGTTCCCGGACGCGTGTTTCGCAAGGCAAAAAAGTCGGAATAATCCCGGGCGACCCGCGGTCTAATCCTTTAGAGCAGCACGAAGACGATCTCCGGAGATCGCGGTCATGTCAACCCTGGGCACCACAACGAAGGGAGCAACAAAATGAGAAAGATCGTATCGGGAATCTTTGCCGGGGCGCTGTGCGCGGCCCTACTGACCTGGGCTTACGACGCGATGGGCGGCGGGGGGCCGGCAGGCGGTAGTCATGACGATGCCGCTCCGGCGGGCGCTGAACACCCGGCGTTGCACGTGAGCGATGGGGTCGACAACGCGGATGCGAAAATGGACAGGGCGCAGACCAGACGGTTCCGGCGCATGGCGGAAAAGATGGAACTCACGGACGCACAACGGCAGCAAATCAAAACGCTGCGCTCCGCCTATGCCCGTGACATGGTTCGGCTTCGCGCCGATGCGAAACTCGCGCGAATCGAATTGCGCGAGCTCATGAACGAAACCGGTCCGGAGGTATCCAGGGTGAGAGAACGCGCCGCGGAGGTATCCAGGGCGCGGGCGAGCCTGTTCGAACGACGGACCGTCTTCCGTGCCGAGTTCAAGAATCTGCTGACGCCGGAACAGCAGGAGACCCTGCGGGAATCCTTCCGCGACCGGCGCGACGGACGCCGGGATTCCGGGATGCGTGGGCGAAGAGGCGTCCGCGAATTCCACGAACGGCATTGAGGCCGGCTTGCGAATGAACAGCGGTCCGATCGCCGGTTGACCGGATATCCACCTTGCCGCGGGAGGTACGCAAACCGACCGCGGCTTTCTATTCCGAAGGGAGTCGTATCATGAAATACCGTCTTAATCTGGTCGTACTCGCACTGATCATGACCGCTTTCGTCGTCAACGACGCGACCGCGCAGCGAGGCGGATTCGGCCGATCGGGCGGGCGTGGTCAGAACAGCGCCATGATGGAACGCATGCGGGCGGTGAATACCTTCCCGGTCGCGCGCGTCTGGCACGTACTGAGCATACAGATGGAGACAGCCGACGAACAGGTGCTGAAGCTGCGTGCGGTCGTAAAGGAAGCCACGGCTCAGAAAGAAGCCCTGGTGGAGCAGGCCGAGAAGTCCGAGGACTGGGACTGGTTGCGTGAACAGCTGGAGGAGAGCCAGAAGCGGTTCGAGAAGAACCTGCAAAGTCTGCTTTCGCCCGATGAGATGAAGACGTTCAGCAAGCTGTCGGAGGAAGCATCACAAATGCGATCGGGCGGGTTCGGCAGATTCAGACGCTGACGGCGCGATCGGCCGCAAGACCGCACGATCGGTCGCAAGACCGCGCGTTCACGGATCCCTCCAGCGGACCATTTTCTCTTCATCCAGCACAACACCCAGCCCGGAACCTTCGAAGGGGGCGATCTCGCCTCCTTCGAGGGAGAAAGGCGTCGCGCATACGTCGCCTCGGAGCAACCCGGGCCCCACCAGATCGGAAGGTACGCCGACGCTTTCGGAAGCCACCGCGAGATGTACCGACGCCGCCGTACCGGGTCCCAGTTCGATGGTACTGCCCAGCAGGGCGGGGATTCCGGCGGTCGCCGCGGCATGGATCAGCCGCTTGGCGCGCCGGAGCCCGCCAGCTTGGCACGGCACGACGTTGACGATGTCCACGGCATGGTGCCGAATCAACGCCGTCAGAAAGACATCTCCCAGATCGGCGACGTGTTCGATGATTGGAATGGGGGATCGTTCCCGTACCTTTGCCAGCGCAGCGGCGATCCCTTCTGCATCCGCTTCGATCCGGGCGGGATCGTCCCGCGACATGGGGCGCGACAAGGCACGGATCGGTGTCTCGCAGGCGTCGGCGCCGGCCTCCGCCATGTCCCGCAGTCTGGATACGGCCTCGCCAGCCTCCCAGTACCCGCTGGCATCCACTTTGATGTAGGCCGAGGCCCCCGCGATCCTTCGCGCAAGCGCCACCCTTGCCAAGTCGCGTTCGTGATCCTCGCCTACCTTGAGTTTGAACGCCTTCATGCCCAGACGCACCTGGTCCGTCAACTCCAGCTCAAGCGCTTGCAGCTCGTGCTCCATGTTTGCGCCACCGCGCAAATAGGCCACCCAGGATACGGACGCCGCATGCCGGCAACGCCCCCCGAGGAGTTCATAGAGCGACATGCCGTGCGTCTTGCCAATCAAGTCGAGCAACGCGACTTCGACCCCGAACAGGATGAGCTGCCGGAGCTCTGGATACCAGTCGCGGGGAAGCGCGTCGGCGACCTGGTCGTAGAGGCCGCGCCACACCTGCGTGTCGCGGTCCAACAGCACGCTGGAAAGGATCTCCTGCAACGACGCGGGTGCGGGAGCGTCCATCCGAGGCGCGATATCGGACACTTCGCCGATCCCGCTCAATCCTTCACGGGTCCGCAATTCGATGATCTGGTAGGTCGACCGGCCATGGTTGATCGTGCGCTTCAACTGCTTGGGATCCGCACAGTACGTATCGTAAATGCGCGGGACGGCAACCTGCCGTACGCGGACTTCCCTGATGCGCATGTTCGTTTCCTTATCCGGGAAAGCGTCGGACCGGTCGCGTTCCCGGGAAAGCCGTCTTATGGGACATAACCCGATTACAATGCGATCTTCGATTCGGCGATGGCGATGGCGATGGCGATGGCGATATGGTATGGACAACGTATGCCGGGGTCAAGCCCATTACGCCCGGGGAGCGAGCTGCAATGCGATCGGATAATGCGATCGGACAACGCGACCGGACTGGATTGCGATCTGGCCGAGGAAATACCGGAAAGCGCCGGATCGGTGCTTCGGAACGGGTTTGCGAACTGCCTTCAAGTTACTTGCCTGTGTAATACTTTGTCTTTATCTTCAAGAAAGTCGGCATCAGTACATAAAATCCGAAACTATACAGGGAAGCACCTCATGCCTCGATATTTGAAACCGGTCATGATCACCGGCCTGGCCGTACTGGCGGGCGGATTGCTGCAGATAAATCCGGGCGGGAAGCGTTCCGATCTGACCGACAGGGTACGCGCCGCGGACCAAGCCATGGTCATGCCAAGCGGGGAGAGTACGGAAAACGCGGAACGCGCGATCCATCAGGTCACCGGACTGTTCGGTCCGGAGGAAGCCTATGCCCGCCGAGGCTTCGGCGGTTTCCGGAGTTCGAGGTCTCTTTGGAACCGGCGCAGTTCCTTCGGTCGCCGTAGCATCTTCTCCCAATCGCGTTCGACCACCGCCACGCGGCAGACGCCTGCCCGCGCCACCGGGCAGACCGCCGCAGCGCCGCGCAGCACGGCTGCCCAGCGGCCCTCGGCCACCGCAGCCCGATCGACCCGGGCCGGGAGCCCCGGATCCGGCGCTTCCACCGCAAGACCCGCGGCAAGATCATCGACCATGGGCAGGCGGGTGCAGAGCGAAACGGCCCGCAAATCCCTGGCAACCCACCAGTCGCGACAGGCCGGTTTCGCCCGATCCTCCAACTCGGCGGCCAACACGAGCACCTACCGGGACAACAGCCTCTATAACCGCGGCACGCAGAACCGCACTTCCTACGACAACTACTACGCCGGCCGAGACCGGTATTACGGAGGTATGGGCTGGGGGGCGCCGGGATACGCCTTCATGTCCTATCCCAGTTTCGGCATGTGGGACGCGCTGATCTGGTGGTCCATGCTGGACATGCTCAGCAGCCGCCGTCATTACGCCATGGCCCATCACCACGCCAACGATCCGGGATACAAGGAATGGCGAGGCGAGGCCGAACGTCTGGCGGCGGACAATGCGGAACTGCGCACGAAGCTGGAGGAGCTGGACCGGCAGGTCGCCACGCTGGAAGGCACCCCCAGGGATCCCGAGTACCTGCCGCCGGGCGTAACCCCGGCGATCGCTCTGGCTGCCGAAGTCGTGGCCACCGCCGATCCGAATCAGCCCCGTATCACCGTGAATACCGGAGTGCAAAACGGAAACTACCATCGTTTCGGCGAGATCCTGCAGTCCCATCTGCCGGATTTCGACGTGATGATCGAGCCGACGGCCGGTTCGGAGGAAAACCTGAACAACCTGGTTCGGCACCAGGTCGACGCAATCCTCGTGCAGAGCGACATCCTGAACGCCTACTTGCGCAAGAACCCCGGCGCGGAAGAACAGCTGGTCGGACTGCAGTCCACCCTGTATACGGAGTATGTTCAGTTGATCGTCAACGAAGACGGCGGCATCGCGAGCATCTCGGACCTGCAGCCGAATACCCATATCGTGTACGTCGGCCCCCGCGGTTCCGGGACGCACCGGGCCTGGGAGGGATTCGTCCTGCAGGATCCCCGATACGGGGAATTCAACACGCGTTTCGGCAGCTACGAAGAAGCCCTGCGCCAGGTGGCGGGGAATACCGGTTCGGTCATGCTGTTCGTCGCCGGCCTCAATTCGGAACTGCTGAAGGAAGCCGACCGGCAATACGGCAGCCAGTTGAGCATGGTCGCCGTGGACGAGCATTATTTCAGCACGGCCGTGGACCAGTACGGAAACACGATCTACGAAGTGGCCACGATCCCCCACGAAACCTATCCCGAACTGCAGGAAGGCTGGCTCTTCGGGTATTTGGACAGCAGCGTGGAGACGCTTACGGTGGACGCCATCCTGATCCTGTCCAAACGATGGGTGGATACCTACGGCAGCAAGCCGATGACCTTCTTCGAAGACGCCCTGTGGCGGTCCATCGACGACATCAAGCCCATCGTGGGCGAGGAGTAGTGCGGAACCCGACCCGATGAGCTTCCATATCATTCGTTCCGTAGCGAAGAAGAAGGCGAAAGAGACCGCCGGCTTCTTTCGGAAAAAACCGGTGCGGGTGGATCAGGACCTTCCCCTCGGCATCGCCATTGACCGGCTGGTGGACATCGACAGCGTCGCGCTGTCCACGTTCATCGGTCTCGTCCATATCAAGTTTCCATCCTTTCCCCTGGCCATTGAGGCGATTGGAAAGATCGACCTCGGCGAAGGCGCCATGGCCTATCGCTGCTATCTCCAGGGCACCTCGGCCTTCCTCCAGGTGGTATCGGAGCACGGGGAGCCCGTGGAATGCCGCCTGTACGTGCTCGATCGGGAAGTGTATCCCCATTCGGAGGAAATCTGGGCCCACTGGTTGAACAGCGAAAACGGCATCATCGGATCGCCGGAAGTGCTCCACGGCGACGGAGAGGAACGGTCCTACCTCCGGGAGTGGATGGAGGGCGACGGACAGTCCGAGCCGGTGCAGATCGGCGAACGAATCATCCGGGACGCATACGGCGAGCAGGTATGCGAGGAGTCCCAGCAGGCCATGTCCTATTTCCGTGTGGCGGCCGGCGACCTCTACAACGCCGAGGATCCGGAGCGGGTGGACGAATTCCTGTTGATCAGCGCCGGTGAAGGCGTTATAGAACTGTACCTGGGTGTGGACCTGATGCGCGAGGAAGTCACGGTGATATAGACTGCATCATGGTGATTCGGGCTGTACGGTGATTCGGGCTGTACAACGACCGCGTGCTTCAACATAGGATATCTGAAACCGGCCGTGTGAACGCCAGTCGGTGCGCATACCGGGCAGTATGAACACAGGACGCGAACCGAGAAAGGATGAAAAATGATCTGGAAATTCCTGTCCCGCGTCGGCAAGAAACAGGCCGGCAACGCCCTGGAATCCTTCACGCAGGCCGTGGTGGCCTTCGATCCGGAAACCGCTTCCGAGGCGCAGATCTCCCTCATGGAAGAGGAACTTGACAAGCTTGGAAAACGGGTCGGGAAGGCCGAGGCGGATGTGCGGAAGGACCACGAAGAGACCCAGGCGTTGTTGACACAGTACGACCGGTACCTGGCCGCGGCCGAACGCCTCGAGGGCCAGTTGGAAACGGCGGAAGAAGGTCAGCGTTCCACCCTGGAAGAGAGCCTGGACAAACTGGTTTCCGAGCTGGAGCGTCTGTCGCCCGAGATAGAAAGGGAACGCCAGGAGGACCAGGAAGCGGAGGCCTTCGCAAAGGAACTTCGCGAAGCCTACGATGTCGCCGCGGAAAAGCTCAAGCAGGCGCAGACGCAGCTCAAGCAGGCGCAGCGCCGAATGGAACAGGCCCGAATGAAGAAGGAACGGGCGCTCGAACGCGCGGAGGGGGTCCGCCAGGCCGCGGGGCTGAGCAGTTCCCTCGGGGGACTGGACACGGCCCTCAACGCCATGGACAAGGAGACGGAGAAGGCGGAAACGACCTCGCGCGCGGCGGAACTCAAAATCGGCGCGTTCGGACAGAACGAAATCACCGACGACCCCAACATCGCCGCCGCCCTGAAAGCAGCGGAGAAGCCCGCGTTGCCCGCGTCCTCGGCCCGCGACCGGCTTTCGGTCCTTCGCGCCCGTAAATCCTGAATCACCCGACGATCTGTTTCAATGATCCATCAGTTTCACCGATTCATGGCTCACCCGACGCGCAGGCGAACGGTGGGCCTTTATCGTATGGAGCCGTATTGTTGAAATCGTACTGTTGAAGCCCTACTGCGAAGTCGTGCCTGAGACCCCAGCGACCAAACCAGATAGACCCCGACCTTATAGGACATACTCAATCGCCGAGGAGACGCATCATGCCGGGTATCCTGTCCTCACTCCTTGCGACCGTGCATCGCTTCGGTCCCTACATACTCGCCGTCAACATGATCCTCTACTTCATAGAGCTGCAGTACACGCAGACGCGCAGCAGCCTGGACGCCGAAGCGTGGGCGGGTTTCATTTGGATCGAGCGGATCATCGCGGGATTCTTCACCTTGGAATACGCGCTGCGCATTCGCCTCGCACCAAAGAAACGCAGGTACCTGTTCAGCAACCTCGGTCTGATCGACCTTGTGAGTATTCTGCCCTTCTGGATTGGATTCTACCCCGGCCTGACCCAGGAGCAGCTTGGACTCATCCGGGGCGCGCGGACGCTCAGACTGCTCAAAATGTTCCGGTACAACGCCAAACTTGCCGAATTCGCCCGCTCCATGTACCACAGCCGGGTCCGCGTTGTACCGATCGTCCTGATCACCATCATGTACCTGTTGATCAGTTCCACCGTGATCTTCGAAGTGGAACGCCGGGCCCAGCCCGACGTATTCCGGGTATACGGCGACAGCATCTGGTGGGCTGTCGTGACTTCCACCACCGTAGGCTACGGCGACAAGTATCCGGTCACGCCCATGGGACAGGGCATCAGCATTCTGATGATGATGGTGGGCATCGGTATCGTGGGTATGATATTCGGGTTTTTCGCGGACAGTTTCCACGACGCGAGACAGCCGCTGGAACCGGCGTTAATGGACGCGTACTGTCGGGGTGTTCATGACGAGGGAACAAAGGGCGCGGCGGTGCAGGCCCTGCGGCAGACGCACAGGGACGACCCCCAGTTCCGGGTATTCGCCGATACGGTGGACAAGTACATTCAATCAGCGAAGGAAGCCGACGCCAAGGGGTGAAAGTGGAAGGCGCCCACGCTGGAACGAGGTTTCCTCCGGCTCGGGTTCGGGCTCCGGCTCGGGTTCGAGCGTGCCAATGGACGCTTTAAGGGCAATCAGTCTCTCCAGCCGTGTTGCGTCCTTGGGCGTGAAACGGTCCGTAAATGCGTCGTAAATGGGTTGTTCCGGCGCCCCGTCGATCCTGGTCACGAACACGCTCAGATACAGATTGTCCACGTCTTCCGGGGCCTTCTTCCATACTGGAGACAGCAGGGCGAAGTTCCAGACGGCTCGCTCGTCCGGCATCAGGTCCTTACGCTCCGTGTACCTGATATTATAGTTGAAATCATCCTCCAGGATCGACCTGCGCGATGCGCGTCTGCGCAGCGTCCCGCGGAAATACACCTTGGATATGGCGTGCTCCGTCCGGTTGTGAATGGTAAGTTTCACTACGGACTGGCCCCGCTGCGTGTAGTATTCGGCTCCCCTGACCACCACGTCCTTCAGGCTTTCCATCGCGGTATCGGTATTTTCCTTCTTTTCTTCGAGGGCGGCAATCGCCTTGTCCACCCGGTCGTTCCATTCCGCAAAGAGGTTCTGGGCGTCCATGCCGTCCAGCCGGCTCCGGATCCGGTTCCGGATGGCCTCGGACGCATCCAGCGCGCTGATCACATTGTCACTGTAGAGATACTCGAACCCCTTCAGTACTTCGTCGAGTTTTTCCTGTTCTTCTTCGGATAGCGCGGCGCGCATCGTAGCGATGGAAGTATCGAATGTTTCGGAATCCGTACCGTCCACGGTGGGCCCGGACTTGCAGGCTGTCGATAGCAGGGCGCAGCATGCGAAAAACAGGCTGGAGCGGATGATGACGCCGTAGAAGCCCGACAAACTCCTGTATCCGTTGCTTTTCATATCGCTGCCATCCCGTGTTGATGTTGTCTTAGGCGTACCGGCCGGTGTTGAAGCTCGGCTGCGCAGTCCTTGCATGAATCATCTCCGTTCTCCGGCGAACCCGGCTGATGCAACTTCGGGTTGCGTTACTTCCGCACGCTTTCGGGATACGAAATCGCGAAGTTCCCGTCGGGAAAGCACGGACGTTGCGGGCTTCTGCACGATCACGGTAGCCGCATCGTTGGCCAGTTCCGCGGCCTCCCGAAGGGAAAGGCCCAGCGCTGCGCCTATGGCGAGACCCGCGCGTACGGTATCGCCACAGCCAACCTTGTCCACGGGTTCGACGCGATGTCCTGGAATGTGGAAGAACCCGTCCGCGCCGAAGCCGCAGAGTCCGTGCTCGCCGAGCGTGACGACCGTATTCCGGCAACGCAGCAGGGCGTGGAGGCGTCGGCAGTCGGACTCCAGGCGGTCCAGCGAGAAGCCACCCGTGATTGCGCCGGCTTCCGCGGCATTGGGCGCGATGATGTCCGCGCCGACGAAGGCGGCCTGGTTGCCTGGTTTGAAATCGACCACGACGGGGATTTCTCGGAGGCGGCATGCGCTGACGATCCGTCCGGCGTTCTCCCTCGAAAGCAGACCCTTGTCATAGTCGCTCAGCACCACCACATCGGTTTCGGGCAGCGCGCGAAGGACCCCTTTCACCAGCGCTTCGGAGATCCGGGCGTCCACCCGAGCCGTGTCTTCGGTGTCGCGCCGCAACAGGTATGCTCCGTCGAGGTACAGCCGGGCTTTGGTTGTGGTGGGCCGACTGTCGTCCCGGATCAGACCGTGGCGTATGGACATGCCGTCGGCAAGGTCCCGGATCTTGAAGTAGTGTTCGTCATCGCCCGTCACACCCGCGAGCGCAGTACGAACGTTCAGGGAGGCCAGGTTGGCGGCCACGTTGCCCGCGCCGCCGAGCACCTTGATCGTTTCCTGCGCCTTGTAGGCCCGCTTGCCTGCCTTCTCCGAATCGATGGGCTTGCTGTCCTCGGTTCGACAGAACTCGTAGACGTCGAGCATGATGTCCCCGACGACGAGGGCACGCAGTTCCGGCAGGCGGTCGATGACCTCGGATGCCGAACCTGGCCTATGCGATGGATTCCGTTTCATGCGCCGCCCGGCTGGACGCCCGTCATGGACGGAATACGGGCGATGAGGCCGGCCTGATCGAGGACGACGTAGCCCGCGTGGCGGGCCGCCTGGCGATCACCCGGTCCGATGTACCCCCAGGAAGCCAGCATCAGTTCCAGACACGGCGCATCGGCGTTGAAGTGGGCGTCGAGCTCCTCCAGGTTCCCGATTGAATCGTCGACGAACGCGTAGCGCGACCGGCCGAAGCGCGCTCGTATCGCCAGCAGATTCTCGATCTTGGTCGTTCCGTGATCGCCCGAATACACGTTCTCGGCCAGGACGGGCAAACCAAAATGGTGACACAGGGTCACGGTGGCTTCCCGGTTCTTGTTGGTCAGAATAACGATGCCGCCTGCGTCCCGTCCTTTCAATTCGTCCCAGACCGGTTGGTATACCGTGTTGAGCGAAGGCCACCGGACCGGATCATGGGCGACGAACCGCTTCCGGGCCGCGAAGAATCGTCCGGTGCGTTCCACAAGGGGCACTTCCGACGCATCGCGAATCTCGCGATAGGCCGCCGATTCCAGCCGAAAGTCGCCAGGCAGATCGGCGTGCTCCACACACCAGGCCATCAGGTTGATCGCGTCGCCGGCCGGCTGGACGTGATACCGATTGGTCAGGAAAAGCGCGGCCGCGTTGCCCGGCAGATCGTCCGGTGAGGTCGCCAGGCCCCCGGTGACGGCATTGTAGGCCGTCACCGACATTTCCACGACGGAGTTCAGCAGGACCCCGTCGAAGTCGAAAATAAGCATGGGGCCGTTATCGGCGGAATGCGGAGCGCTCATGGCCACTGCTTTCCCTGGGCTTCGACGTAGAGCGAGTACAGCGACTGGCTTGCGGCCATGAACAGCCGGTTCTTCTTCACGCCGCCGAAGCACAGATTGGCACAGGGCTCGGGCAGATGGATCATGCCCAGTCTCTCGCCTTCCGGTGAGAAGCAGACCACGCCGTTCGTTTCGGATCCGCCCCAGCCGGACGCCGCCCACAGATTGCCGTCCACGTCCACCCGAACGCCGTCGGAAGACGCCGGTTTCATGTCGGCGAACACCCGGGAACGCCTGACGCGGTCGCCGGCGATGTCCAGCACCCGGATATGCGCCGGACCGTCGGGATCGTGGGAAGCACCGGTATCCACCACGTACAAGAGAGATTCGTCGGGCGAGAAGCAGAGCCCGTTGGGCCTCAGGAAGTCGTCGGCGATGATGCCCGCGTTGCCCGTCATCGGGTCCAGTCTGTACACGCGCGGCGGTTGTTCGAATTCGGCCTTGTGCCCTTCGTAGTTCATCAGGATGCCGTACCCCGGGTCGGTGAACCAGATCGAGCCATCCGAATGCACCACCACGTCGTTCGGCGCGTTGAGCCGCTTGCCGTCGAACCGGTCGATCAGCACGGTAATCGTTCCGTCGTGTTCCGTACGGGTTACCCGACGGGCATCATGCTCACAGGAAACCAGCCGACCCTCCCGGTCCCGCGTGTTGCCATTGGTGTTGTTGGCCGGCTGCCTGAATACGCTCACGTCGCCGGTTTCTTCCGTCCAGCGCAGCATCCGGTTGTTCGGAATGTCGCTCCAGACCAGGCACCGGGCGTCACCGATCCATACGGGTCCCTCCGACCACCGCGTTCCGGTAAAGAGCCGTTCGATCGCCGCCGTGTGCAATACGTAGGGTTTGAACCGGTCGTCGACGATTTCGATACCGGGATCGGGGTAGCTGACGAAACCCCTGTCCCAGTCCCTGACTTGGTTTGCCATGTCTTCTCCCCGGAAGATGCGGGTGACGAGGACGATTTTGCAGCCGAAATGTCTACACCGCCGCGTTTTAATGCAATCGGGAAAGATAGCCCGGCAAGGCGCAGCAAACAAGCTAGAAATAGACGAAGGTCAGGTTCCGCGCGTATCCCCGTAGAGGTCGATATGGACCCGGGGGCAGTACCGGAAGCCGCGCGACTTGCAGGCCTCGGCGACCCACACGCCCTTGCTGCGCAACGCACCGGCATCGCGTCCCTGCGGCATGAGAAGCACCCGGGTGCGGTCAACCTCCCCCAGTTCCGCGACAAGCGAATCGATTTCTTCAAGGTCTTCCTGCCGGTCGACGACGAACTTGAGCTGGTAGGGGTAGGCACCCATGAATCTGTCGAGGACGGGTCGGTTTATCCTGAGTCGTTCGTGATTCCGGGCGTACTTTCCTTCTGCTTCGGTCCAGGGCGTGGAATTGGACAGCTTGGGACTGATGGAAGCCAGGTCGCAGTGGAGGTCGGCATACACCGTACCGGCCGTCTCGATGGTCACATGGTATCCGGAGGCGGCGAGCCTTTCGGTCAGTTCGGGCAAATCCTCCATGAGCAACGGTTCACCGCCCGTAACTACCGCGTGACGGACCGGAAAGCGGCCGACGCCCTTCATGATTTCGTCCATGGTGCGGGTTGTGCCTTCAGGCGACCAGGAGGTGTACGGCGTATCGCACCAGCGACAGCGCAGATTGCATCCGGCGGTGCGTATGAAGACCGACGGGACGCCGGTCAGGAGACCCTCGCCCTGTATGGAGTGAAAGATCTCGGAAATGTACATGGCGCGGTCCGCAGATCCGATTGACTGGAGGTGGCCGATGCGGTCGGGCGGTTCGCGGCCGCTTGCTGCCGTTCTTGACACCCTTTCCAAACAGGAATATATAATGCGTGGATGGATTGTCAAAGCGCCACCGCGCAGTCGCTTCGCGGGTCGTATCGCTACGGATCAGGCGCGCCATGTGGGCTAATGCGGAAAGCTATTTGCAAAGCCCGTTCGGAAGCATCCATCGAAAGCATCCGTTCGGAGGGCCAGCCTGGAGGACCAGCCTGATGGAAGGACCGCGGGGACTGAAGGCGCAGGAGTTCGAATCGCTCTGCGCCCTGGTCAACACCGTTTTCCGCAGCGACGGGGGCGGACGCATGGAGACGCAATATCCCCTCCTTTTCGCGCCCGAAAACTTCGATCGTCTCCTTGTCATGGTCGACGGGGGAACCGTGGTTTCCCACGTGGGCACGTTGACGCGGGACCTTTCCGTGCTCGGATGCCGGATGACCGCCACCAGCATCGGTGCGGTGGCGACCTACGCGTCGCACAGGGGACAGGGCCTCGCGACCCGTTTGATGGAAGAGGCGGTGCGCCAGGCCATCAACCGGAACGCCGTGCTCATGCCGATTTCGGGCGGCCGGGGGCTTTACACCCGACTGGGCGCGAAGCGCTTCGGCCGGTACGCCCTGTACACCGTCCGCCGGAATGCGTTGCCGCCGGATGAAACGGATATCCGTCGGGCGGCATCGACGGACCTGCCCGATATGGCGCGACTTTACGCGGAAGAACCCAGCCGCTACGTGCGCTCGTCGGCCGATCTCGGTACCGCGGTCCGGGCCGGATGGATCTGCGACCGGGACGGAGAAACCTTGGTGATGCGCGAAGCGGGTCGTGTGGTGGCCTACGCGGGCATCCAGCGGCGCCGGCCCGACCGGACGGGCGAA
The DNA here is from genome assembly GCA_965200485.1 of bacterium. Taxonomy (GTDB): domain Bacteria; phylum JAAXHH01; class JAAXHH01; order JAAXHH01; family JAAXHH01; genus JAAXHH01. The sequence continues at coordinate 1,393,997 of CBDAUD010000001.1, read as the reverse complement.
GCGGCCACAGCCAGACTTGCGGAAATCGCGGGATCCAGATCCGCGCTCCTGCGGGCGCTGCCGCATCTCTACGACCGCTATGGCGTGGATTGCATCGAGATCGTGACTGGAGCGGCCGACCGCGAGCTGGCCTCGATGCTCCGACCCCACGGTGTGATCCCGGCACCCCAGGGATTCACAGGGACGGTCCTCGTCCTGCAACCGGAGCGGCTACTGCGCATACTCGACGCGTATTTCACGGATGTGCTGGGACCGGATACGCTGACCTGGAAGGTCTCGGGGGCATCGGTGGCACTTCGGTCCGGCAACCAGGAACATGCGGTGGCGACTGGCGATCTGGGCGCGGTGGTCTTCGGTGTGGTTGAACCCGACGAAGATCCGGTCGATGCGATACCCGCGGGCCCGCTTCGGGACGCGCTGGCGCAGGTCTTTCCCCTTCAGCTGCCGTGGTACGGGTTCAATTTCGTCTGAGGGACCTAAGACCGGTAGCCTGCGGCCAGGCTGCGGCCGCCATTTCAGCAGAATCCCCGATAGTTATTCCAGCCGCTTCATGCGCAGGCGGGAAGGCGCGTTCCGCGAGAAATACACCCGGTGCGTGGCCGCCTGGAAGTCCGCTTCCTTCGCCTTGTAGATACTCGGTACCCAGGTCTGGGGATTGCGGTCCACCATGGGGAACCAGGTGCTCTGTACCTGAACCATCATGCGGTGTCCCGCCCTGAACGTATGGGCTACATCCTGCATGTCGAAGACGATGTTCGTGATCTCGCCCGGACGCATGGGTTCGGGGTGGGTAAAACTGTTCCGGTAACGCGCCCGCATGACCTCGCCCCGCACCATGAGCTGGAACCCGCCCATCTTCACGTTCATGGGGTTCTCGCCCGCATAGCTTGCCGTATCGGGGTACACGTCGATCAGCTTGACGATGAAATCCGCGTCCCCGCCCGTCGTGGAAACGTACAGGTCGGCGAACAGATCGCCCGCCAGGGTCACGTCCTCCTCCAGCACATCCGACTCGAAGACCAGCACGTCCGTCCGGGACGCGGCGAACCGCTGGTCCTGGATGAGGTAGCGGTCGTCCCGGTTGATCACGACCTGGGACGTGTGGGGCACGGGCTTTGCGGGATCGCTGACGTATTCGGCGTACGCATGCTCACCCGTCGGCGGGTCCAAGGACAGTCCGCCGTCGGGCGCTAGGTAGAGGTAGGCCTCGCGCGACGCCCGGGGCGGCCAGCGGTCGAAGGCGTGCCACCTGTTCGAACCCGTTACAAATATGCTGGCTTCCGGCAACGCCGGATCGGGACCGTCTTTCAGGTAATGGTTGAAGAAGGGGAGCTCGATGGATTCGCGATAATGCGCCGCCGTGGGTTGACCGAAATCGATGTCCTGGTAACGCAGACCGCTGCCACGCGCCCATCCGCCGTGCCACCACGGACCCATGACGAGATGGTTCACGCCGTCCGGGTTGTGGTCTTCCACGGCGGCGTACGTCTTCAGCAGACCGTACAGGTCCTGCGCATCGAAGAATCCACCGACCACGAGCACCGCAGGACCAACGTTCCTCAGATGGGGCAGCGGCGTGCGGGCTTGCCAGAAGGCGTCGTAGTCGGGATGTTCCATCATGTCATTCCAGATCTTGTTCTTTCCGTGCAGATAGCGCGCGTTGACGTTCGACAGGGGACCGAGATCGAGAAACCAGCGGTAGCCGTCCGGGGTGCCGTAGTCTCGGAACCCGGTTGCCCGCTGGGTCGTAGGCGCGGGGCGCGGTTGGCCGTAGAAGGACAGGAAACTGAAGCTGGCCTGCAACTGGAACGCGCCGTTATGGTGGCGGTCGTCGCCGATCCACCAGTCGGTCACGGGCGCCTGGGGCGAAACGACCTTCACGGCGGGGTGGGCGTCGATCAGCGCGTGGGTGGCGTAGAAGCCCGGCGCCGAGATGCCCCATACGCCCACGCGGCCGTTGTGGCCCGGTATGTTTGCCAGCAGCCAGGATACCGTATCGTAGGTATCGGTGCTTTCGTCGATGTCCGCATCCGACCCCTTGTCGGGGTTGTGGGGGCGCACCGCTTCGAATGCCCCTTCGGACATCATGCGGCCGCGCACATCCTGGTAGACGATGATGTACCCTTCGCGGGCGAACAGCATGGAGGGACCGATGCGCTGCTTGTAGGCCGACCCGTATGGCGCCACGCTGTAGGGCGTTCGCTGGAGCAGAATGGGATAGGTCTTCGTATCGTCCTTCGGCACGTAGATGGAAGTGAACAGCCTGATTCCGTCCCGCATGGGCACATAGCGCTCCATCTTCTCATAGTGCTTGAGGACGTACCGCGCGTCGGCGCTGGTCTGGCCGAAAACGGGACCGGGCAGAATGAAGAGGATCAGCAGGCCGACGAAGAAGACGGGGCATGGCATGGGTTTCATAGGCGTATTCCCGCGGGATCCGGCAACGGATTTCAATACCGGAACGAAGAAGGCGAACGGGCGAAACGAATGGAACGAATGAGGCGAACTGGAAAACCGGCTCCTGATCAGGTGATTCCGAATTCCTGGATGGACTGGATCGCGGACATGTCGTGCACCCCGCTGTCTTCCAGCGATATGTTGGACTGCAGTTCAAGGATGGCGTCCCGGTGCAGCGCTTCGATCGTGGCGCATCCCGCAGTGGCCATGCCCGATTTGAGCATCTGGACCACGATGGGCAGTTTGTCGTAGACCGAACCCGCGTGGGGCACCTGCCCGACGATGCCTTCTTCGAAGAAGGTGCTGGCAAGCTGCGCGTAGCGCCGATTGTTGAAGGCCTTCCGGCTGCCTTCCATCCAGTACTCCTTGACCAGATCGCCGGTGGCGTTGCGGACCAGCTCGCCGTGGCTCTCGGTGAACCGCGCCAGGAGGTTGCCCATCATGACCGCATCGGCGCCCAGCGACAGGGCGATGAGCATGTCGGCCGGTCCCTGAATGCTGCCGTCGCCCACAAGCGGAAGGTAGTCGCCCGTGGTCCGCGCCCGCGCGTCGCGGACCGCAGCGACGGCCTCAATGGCGGTGGCCTGGCCGCGACCGGTGGCCTTCACCATCTGCGTCGTGCAGCCGGACGCGATGCCCATGCCGATCTTGACGGCGTCCGCGCCGTGTTCGGCCAGATAGTCGAATCCCTCCGGCGTCACCACATTGCCCGCGATCACCGGAATGTCGCAATGGGCCTTGATCCATTTCAGCGTCTCGCCCTGGTATTCCGTGTGGCCGTCCGAGGCGTCGATGACGATCACGTCGGCCTGATGTTCGATCAGCGCTTCCACCCGTTCGCGATCCTCGGGATGGGTCGATACGGCGGCGCCGACCACCAGACGCTTGTGCGCGTCCTCCGTGGAATGGGGATGGCGGATGTGCTTGTCGAGATCCCGCTTGAACACGACCGATACCAGCGTCCCTTCGGAAGACACGATGGGCAGGAACCCGCGACCGTACTCGATCATCCGGGTATTGGCCGTCTTCAGGTCGTCCTCCTCTGCGCCGGTCTGCACGTCCGTCTTCATGCGGTCGCCCACCCGCATGCCATGGTCGTACCGTTCGTCGAAATCCTTGTCCGTGATCACGCCCACCAACTTGCCGTGGAAGACGCCGGTATCCGTCACCGGAAAGGTGTGATAGCCGGTATCGTTCATGATTTCGATCACCGCGCCGATGGACTGTTGCGGCGACAGCGTAACGATATCCGTCTGAAACCCGGCCTTGAACCGCTTCACCGCATCGACCCTGGCACACTGTTCCTCGATGGTCTGGCTCACGGCAAATACGCCCATCCCGCCCAGCTGGGCCATGGCGATCGCCAGTTCCACGCTCGTGACGGCCTGCATGGCCGCGCTGAGAAAGGGCGTGCGCAGCGTCAAATAGCCGTCACCCTGCCGGCAGAGGCGCGTCTCCAGCGACACGAGTTGCGCGTTGGCGTCCGCTTGCGTAAGCCGGGGCAGAAGGCGGTATTCCTTGAGGCTGTGCGATACGGTCGAGGCGATATGCGCCATGCAATTCCTCCGTTGCGTCCGTTTGAGGTCCAATCCCCTTGGTATCTTTCCGGTACGGTCATCTCCGGGTAGACTGATCCCATTGCCTGTCAATCGGCAGATTCGGCAGTCCGCTTATTCAGATTCGCCATACCACCGATTCCGCCTTGACATGATACTTCAAATGATATATAAGTCAAATTGATAATTTCAATATGAACCATTGATAAACATAATAAATGAACCTGTCCTACGACCAGGCTGTCGTCTTTCACGCGGTCGCACGCCACGGCAGCTTTTCACGCGCGGCGAAAGCCCTCTACCGGTCCCAGTCGGCGGTGAGCATCCAGGTCGCCAAACTGGAGGCCGAAATCGGCCAACCGCTATTTCACCGGACGACCCGCCATCTTGCGCTTACCGAGGCGGGCAAGGTGCTGCTCAAATACGTGGGCGAGATAGAAGGCCTGATGAAGGAAGCCGTTCAGGAACTGGAAGACCTGGACCGTCTCGAGGCCGGCCGGCTCGTGCTCTGCACCTCTGACACCACGGGTTGCTACCGGCTGCCTGCGCTGCTCAAGTCTTTCCAGGATCGCTACCCCGGCATCGACATCGTGGTGAAAAACGCCACTTCGCTGCGCACCATCCAGGCCGTGGTTGACGGCGAGGTCGATCTCGGCGTGGTCACGCTGGCCTATCTGCCCAAGGAAATCGAGTCCATCCCGCTCTTCTCCCGCCACGACGTACTGACTACTCCGCCCGATCATCCCCTCGCGGACCGGGAGACGGTGCACCTCAAGGACTTGGAACAGTATCCGCTCATCCTGCTCGACCGACACTGCGCTTCCCGGCGGCTCATCGACGACCTGTGCGAAAAATCGCGGGTGCGGCTCGATGTTGCCATGGAGTTGAGTTCGATCGAGGTGATCAAGCATTTCGTTCGCATCGACGCCGGCCTGTCCATCGTTCCCTTCGTCGCGATACAGGAAGAACTGGAAAACGGAACGCTCGCGCAGGTCACGATCAGGGATTTTCGAAACCGTCCCCGACAAAGCATGGGGGCGATCTACCTGAAGGGGCGGTACCTTTCCAGGGCGGCCCGGAGTTTCATGGATGCCCTGCAGGCGTATTTCAAACCAGGGCGTCAGGTCGGCGTGAAGAGAAACAAGCCAGCGGCTTGATCCGATAGACGGACCTTAACCGGATGGACGGACACAGCGGCTTGATCTTGCAGATTAATCCGGTAGCCATCCGGTACTGCGTAACGTCTTTTCCACCGGCCAAAGGGAACGAAAATCGCCGACGCGGCGTATAGGCTTGTATTGGAACAGGTATTGTCGGCAGACTCTTCGCGGTGAACCGGACCATTTCCAAAGGAGGTGTCTCGTGAAACGACCCAGCCTGTCCCGCTTCCTGGTTTTCTCCGTGGCGCTGTGCTTCGCACTCGTCTCGTTCGTCGGCTGCGCCCCCCGCAAACCTTCTCTCTCGGAGTCCAAGGATCTGATTGCGATAACGGTCATGCCGGCCGGACCGAACAACTGGCGTTACACAGTCGAGACCAAGAACGCCGAGTACCTTACAAGCGTGGAATTCATCTCGCCGGACCTTGAGGGATGCAAGGTGCTTGGGCCCGAGGAATACAAGATCAGTCAGGAAGCGACGCCTGACGGGATCAAGGTGCACCTGAGAGGCAACATCTACGGCCGGCGATTCAGCCAGTTTCGTCGCCTGCAACTGGTACTTTCCAGCGACGAACCGAAGAAAAGAGGCGAGATCAAGATCCGCGTCACCGATTTTCGCGGCAACGTGACGATGATCGAATCGATCGCGGGACCGGTTGCGTAAGCTTTGTTTTTGTTGTGGTGGTCTATTTTCCGGAAACCAGCCCGATCCCGTCAACCGGCTTCCAGCGCGAGAGCCCCCGGCAGCTGCCTTCCTTCCAACAACGCCAGCGAAGCGCCGCCTCCGGTGGATACGTGACTCATACGCTCTGCCAGATCGAAGGCGTGCACTGCCGCCGCGGTATCGCCTCCGCCTACGATGGAAACCGCGCCGCGGTCGGTGGCGTCTGCGATAGCCCGGGCGATCGACGCCGTCCCTTGCGCGAAGGACGGCATTTCAAAAACCCCCATGGGACCGTTCCACAGTATGGTGCCTGCGTCGCCAACCGCCTCCGCGAACCGCCTGCGCGAGGCTGGTCCGATATCCAGCCCCATTGATCCATCCGGGATTAGGTCGACCGTCCGCGCTTCCGCAATCGGGTCCATTGCCTCGGCGACGACATGATCCACGGGAAGTAGCATCGGTTTTTCAAGCGCGGCGGCCCGGTCCAGCATGCCCGCAGCATAGCCCAGATTTTCCTCGTCCAGCAGACTCTTTCCGATCGGCTCATCCCTGCTCGCGAGAAAAGTATACGCCATGCCGCCGCCGATGATGAGCACGTCGGCGACTTCGATGAACCGCCGGGTCGACCCGATCTTGTCCGACACCTTGGCCCCGCCGAGTACGACGACAAGCTTCCCCTTCGGATTCTCAATCGCACCTGACAGGTAATCCAGTTCCTTCTGCATGAGCAACCCCGGGGCGCGCACGGGCAGCAGCCGCGCCACCCCCTCGGTGGACGCATGAGCGCGGTGGACCGTCCCGAAGGCGTCGTTCACATAGACATCGCCCATGGCCGCGAGCCGGCGCGCGAAGTCCAGATCGTTCCGGGTTTCCCCTTCGTTGAATCGAATGTTTTCCAACAGGAGGCATGCGCCGTTCTCGAGCTCCGCCACCGCGCGTTCCGCGTGCGGTCCAACCGTTTCGCGCACGTAGCCGACCGGGCGGCACAGGAGGGTGGACAGTCTATCGGCCACGGGTTTCAGACGCAAATCGGCGGTGGGGCCTTTCGGCCGACCAAGGTGTGTCATCAGGATCGCCCTGCCGCCGCGGTCCAGGATATGCCGCAGGGTGGGCAGGGACGCGCGGACGCGCGCATCGTCGGTGATACGGCCCGCTTCGTCGAGGGGCACGTTGCAGTCGACGCGGACGAGTACGCGTTTACCACGCAGGTCAAGTTCGCGAAGAGAACGGACATTCATCATGGTATGGAACCGCTATAGATACAAAATTGCCTTTACTTACTTGATCAATGAGGTTATATACTGGATGTTAATCGGAATTTGGTGTGAGGGCGAAAACGGACGATCCTCTCTCTTCCTCCTTCAAGTAACCGTGTCTGTTCTTGCAAATCAACGGGATTCCAGTACTCCGGTTTGAAGCGAGCACTCGGAAAAACGTGTTTCTGTATTCGATTTTCGCAACCGAAAGGGTGCGGCAGAAGGGTATTTCAGTATGAAAGAACCCCAGGGGCTGTACGATCCGGCCCATGATCATGACGCATGCGGCGTCGGCATCGTTGCGAATCTCAATGGCGATAAGTCCTACGACATCATCCGCAATGCCATTCGGGTGCTGGTGAATCTCGAGCACCGCGGCGCCTGTGGATGCGATCCCCACACGGGGGACGGCGCCGGCCTGCTGTTCCAGCTTCCCCACGCCTTTTTCCGGCGGCAATGCGGGCTGGTGGGTATCTCGCTTCCCGAAGAAGGCGGATATGCCGTCGGCATGGTCTTCCTTCCCAGGAAGTCCGAACACCGGCGGTGGTGCGAACGCACGATCGAGAAGACCGTGTGGGAAGAGGATCAGGTGTTCCTGGGCTGGCGCGACGTGCCGGTGGACTTCACGCAGGCCGGCGAACTGGCCACGCAGGTTTCGCCGCTGATCCGGCAGTTCTTCATCGGCCGGGGGGACCAGGGTGCGGATCCCGAACCGTTCGAGCGCAAACTCTACGTCGTGCGCAAGATCATCGAGAACGCCGTGGACGCCCATCTTCCGCAGGAGGATCGGGACGACTTCTACATTGCGAGCCTGTCGAGCAGGACCGTCGTCTACAAGGGACTGCTGCGGGCCGACCAGCTGGACTCCTTCTACCGCGACCTGTCCGACGAGTCGATCGTCACGTCCCTGGCGCTGGTTCATTCCCGCTACAGCACCAACACGCTGGGGTCCTGGCGGCTTGCCCATCCCTACCGCGTGCTCTGCCACAACGGTGAAATCAACACGATCCGGGGCAATCAGAACTGGATGGCCGCCCGCGAAGCGCTCTTTTCCTCCCCGCTTTTCGGCGACGACATGGCGAAGCTGAGCCCGATCATCCGGGAAGGCGCGAGCGACACCGCCGGATTCGACAACACGCTGGAACTGCTGGTCGCCACCGGGCGATCGCTTCCCCACGCCCTCATGATGATGATACCCGAGGCCTGGGAGAATCACGAGTCCATGTCGGACGAGAAGAAGGCCTTCTACGCCTATCATGCCTGCCTCATGGAGCCATGGGACGGTCCGGCCCTCATCGCCGCATGCGACGGCGACCGGATCTGCACCACGCTGGACCGCAACGGACTGCGGCCCTTCCGCTACGTGGTGACGAAGAACGGCTTCGTCGTCGGCGCCTCGGAGGCCGGCGTGCTGGAGATTCCGCCGGAAGACATCCTCACGCGCGGCCGGCTGCAGCCCGGCCGGCTCTTCCTGATCGACACGATCCGGGGCCGCATCGTCACCGACGAGGAGATCAAGCAGGAGATCAGCGCGCGCAGGCCCTACCGCGCCTGGCTGAACGAGCACATGGTGAACCTGGACGATCTGCCGGAACCGGACGACGTGCCGCGACTGGATCTGGAGTCCCTGGAGGAGAGACAGCGGGCCTTCGGATACACGAGCGAGGAGCTGAAAATACTCATCGGCCCGATGGCCGCCCGGGGCGAGGAACCTTTGGGGTCCATGGGCAACGACGCCCCGCTGGCCGTCCTTTCCAACAAGCCGCAGCTGCTCTTCCACTACTTCAAGCAACTGTTCGCCCAGGTGACCAACCCCCCGCTGGACGCCATCCGGGAGGAGCTGGTCACCTCCGTGGACACGTCGATCGGCGCGGAACAGGACCTTTTCGCCGAGACGCCCGAACACTGTAGGCAGCTCCGGCTCGGGCGGCCCGTGCTGTCCAACGGAGAAATGGCACGCATCCGCACACTCGACCGGCCCGGGCTGAAATCGGAGACGCTGCCCGCATTGTTCCGCCGGTCCGATGGTCCCGGCGCCCTCGAGGCCGCCGTGGACGCGCTGTGCCGGGAAGCGGGACGCGCTATCCGGGACCGGGGGGCGACCCTCCTCGTCCTGTCGGACCGGGGCGTCGGTCCCGACCGGGTGCAGATTCCGAGTCTCCTGGCTACCGCGGCCGTCCACCACTACCTCATCCGAGAAGGATTGCGGACCAGCGCGGCCATCGTGGTGGAGTCCGGCGAAGCGCGGGAGGTCATGCACTGCTGCCTGCTCATCGGGTACGGGGCCAACGCAATCAATCCCTACCTCACGCTCGAAACGGCCGAATGGATGAGCATCGACGGTCTGATCGAGCCGCCCGTAGACGGAGATCAAGCCCGGGAGAACCTGATCAAGGCGCTCTGCAAAGGCGTCCTGAAAACCATGTCCAAGATGGGCATTTCGACGATCAAGTCCTACCACGGCGCCCAGATCTTCGAGGCCATAGGATTGAAGCAGTCGGTCATCGACAAGTACTTCACCTGGACCGCGTCCCGCATCGAGGGCATTGACCTGCAGCAGGTCGAAGCAGAATACCGCCGGCACCATCACCACGGCTATCCGGACCGGCCGGTGGCGGACGGCCACACCCTGGACGTAGGCGGATACTACCAGTGGCGGAGCGACGGCGAGCATCATCTCTTCAACCCCCATACCATCGCGCTGCTGCAGGCGTCGACGCGCGCGGGCGACTACGGGATGTTCCGGCAGTACACGGACCAGATCGACGAACAGACCAAGCTGCTGGGCACGCTCCGGGGTCTCTTCGAATTCCGGCAGGCGCAGCCGCCGGTCCCGCTTGAGGAGGTGGAACCCGCCTCGGAGATCGTCAAGCGGTTCTCCACCGGCGCCATGTCCTACGGCTCGATCAGCAAGGAGGCCCACGAGACGCTGGCCATTGCCATGAACCGCATCGGTGGCCGAAGCAACTCGGGCGAGGGCGGCGAGGATCCGGACCGGTATCACCCCGACGAGAATGGAGACTGGCGCAACAGCGCCATCAAGCAGGTGGCCTCCGGGCGGTTCGGGGTGACGAGCAACTACCTGGTCAATGCCACGGACCTGCAGATCAAGATGGCCCAGGGCGCGAAGCCGGGGGAAGGGGGCCAGCTGCCCGGGGACAAGGTCTTCGAAGAGATCGCGCGCGTACGGAAGTCGACCCCGGGCGTCGGACTCATTTCACCGCCACCCCATCACGACATCTACTCCATCGAGGACCTGGCCCAGCTGATCCACGATCTGAAGAGCGCCAACGACCGGGCCCGCATTCACGTCAAGCTGGTGGCCGAAGTGGGCGTGGGCACCGTCGCGGCCGGCGTGTCGAAGGGCAAGGCCGACGTGGTGCTCATCAGCGGATACGACGGCGGCACCGGCGCCTCGCCGGAGTCGTCCATGAAACACGCGGGCGTGCCCTGGGAGCTGGGCCTCGCCGAGACGCAGCAGGTTCTGGTGCAGAACGACCTTCGGGGACGCATCGTGGTACAGACCGACGGGCAGCTCAAGACGGGGCGCGACGTGGTCATGGCCTGCATGCTGGGCGCCGAGGAGTTCGGCTTCGCCACCGCGGCCCTGGTGGTGAGCGGCTGCATCATGCTGCGCAAGTGCCATATGAACACCTGCTCCGTGGGCGTGGCCACCCAGGACGAGGAACTCCGCAGACGGTTCACCGGCAAGCCGGAACACGTCGTCAACTTCATGATGTTCATCGCCGAGCAGATGCGGGAGCAGATGGCGCGGCTGGGCTTTCGGACGGTGAACGATATGGTGGGCCGCACCGACTGCCTGAATACCCGCAAGGCAATCGACCACTGGAAGGCGAAGGGACTGGACTTCACCCGGATGCTCGCGCCGGTACAGGCGCCCGATCGGGTGGCCCGATACTGTTGCCAGCGTCAGGACCACCAGTTGGATCGAAAGCTCGATCAGCGGCTCATCGAATTGTCGCGGGAGGCCCTGGAAGATCGCCAGCCCGTGGCGTTTCGGCATGCCATCCACAACATCGACCGGACCGCAGGCGCCATGCTCAGCGCGGAGGTATCGCGTCGTTTCGGCGAAGAGGGCCTGCCGGAGAACACGATCCGGGTCAGACTGCACGGATCGGCCGGCCAGAGTTTCGGGGCCTTCCTCGCGCCGGGGATTTCCTTCTTCCTGGAAGGCGAGTCCAACGACTACACCGGCAAGGGACTGTCCGGCGGCATCATGGCCGTGTTCCCGCCCGAAAATGCGGGTTTCGTACCCACGGAGAATGTCATCATCGGCAACGTGGCGCTCTACGGCGCCACCGGCGGACAGGCCTACTTCCGCGGGCGGGCCGGGGAGCGGTTTGCCGTGCGAAACAGCGGCGCCGTGACCGTGACCGAAGGGGTCGGCGACCACGGCTGCGAGTACATGACCGGCGGACGCGTGGTCGTCATCGGACCGGTGGGACGCAATTTCGCCGCGGGCATGAGTGGCGGCATCGCCTACGTCCTGGACGAAGAAGGCGTGTTCCCGGGGCTGTGCAACCAGGAGATGGTGGACCTGGAACCGCTGTCCGACGAACGGGATGTCGCGGAGGTGCGGGGACTGCTCGAAGCCCATGTGGACCATACGAATAGCGACCGGGGCGAGGAGATTCTCGCCCGATGGTCCGAGTTGCAGCGCGCCTTCGTCAAGGTCATGCCCGTCGACTATCGCCGTGCGCTGGAGGAAATGGCGGCGAAGGCGAAAGCGGCCGATGTCCGGACCAACGGACATGCCGCCGAAACGGCGCGCGAGGCGGTGTCCATGGGGGTGAGCGGCGGCAAGGGATAGATGATCCGGCATTCTGCCGCGGGACGACGGGAACGGACAAGACAATCAGGGAATCTTGCCGCGGGAAGGCGGGAACGCGCAAGACGAACAGGAATCCTGCCGCGGGAAGGCGGGAACGCGCAATCGGCAGTACGAACAGGTATACGACAGGCTGATTTATGGGAAAACCAACCGGCTTCATGGAATACGAACGGGGGACGGCGGATTACCGCGACCCGCTCGAACGCGTCGGAGACTGGGATGAATTCGTCCTGCCCATGGCGGAGGAACCGCTTCGGGAACAGGGAGCCCGCTGTATGGATTGCGGCATCCCCTTCTGCCACACGGGCGTCCCCATGGGCAAGGGTCCGGGCGCATCGGGCTGCCCGCTGAACAACCTGATCCCCGACTGGAACGATCTCGTCTACCGGAACCGCTGGAAGGAAGCCCTCCAGCAGCTCCACAAAACCAACAACTTCCCCGAGTTCACCGGGCGCGTCTGCCCGGCGCCCTGCGAGGGATCCTGCGTCCTCGGCATCAACAGCAACCCGGTGACGATCAAGCACATCGAGTGCGCCATTGTGGATCGCGGCTTCGAGGAAGGGTGGATCAAGCCCGAACCGCCCCGGACGCGGACCGGCAAGCAGGTCGCGGTCATCGGTTCGGGCCCCGCCGGCCTAGCCTGCGCCGCCCAACTCAACCGGGCCGGACACCGGGTGACGGTGTATGAAAGGGCGGACCGCGTCGGCGGCCTGCTCATGTACGGCATTCCCAACATGAAACTCGACAAGGAACAGGTCGTCAAGCGCCGCCTGGACCAGATGGCCGCCGAGGGCGTCGAGTTCGTGACCGGGGTGGAGGTGGGGAAGGAACTCCCTGCCGAAGACCTGCGCAACGCGTCCGACGCCGTGGTGATCTGCACCGGCGCCACAAAGCCCAACGATTTCCTGCGCAACGCGCCCGGACGCGGCCTTGACGGCGTGCACTTCGCCATGACGTTTCTGCACGCCAACACCAGAAGCCTGCTGGATTCGGGACACGTGGACGGCGCGTACATCTCGGCCAAGGATCGGCACACGATCGTCCTGGGCGGCGGCGACACGGGCACGGACTGCGTGGGCACAGCCCTCCGGCACGGCTGCAAGACGATCAACCAGTTCGACGTGATCCCGAAGCCACCGCCCGAGCGCGCGCCGAACAACCCCTGGCCCCAGTGGCCGGTAGTCTACAAGCTCGACTATGGCCAGGAAGAAGGCAAGGCCCGGTTCGGCGACGACCCCAGGCGCTACGATACCAGCACGGTGGAATTCATCGACGACGGAAACGGGCGCGTCAAAGCCATCCGCACCGTCGATCTCGACTGGTCGGTTCCCGGCAACGGGGCGCCCTTCACGCCCAAGGAGGGCACGGAGCAGGAATGGCCCGCCGATCTCGTCCTGCTTGCGATGGGGTTTTCGGGTCCGGAGGATCCGGTTCTGGACCAGCTCGAAGTCGCGCGGGACGCCCGGTCGAACGCCCAAGCCGAATACGGCAAATATGCCACGAACGTGGAGAACGTATTCGCCGCGGGGGACGCCCGCCGCGGTCAGAGCCTGGTGGTCTGGGCGATCCACGAGGGCCGGGGCGCCGCCAGGGAAGTGGACCGCTACCTCATGGGCAGTACGGAGCTGCCGTAACCGAGGCGCCGCAAGGGTACTACCGGGCGCTGATCGTCAAACTTGCGCAAGCGACGGACCTTCTAACCCTCGCACGGCCGGCATCGGCAGGCCACCCTACGCCGACGCGCGCGATCTTTCCTGCAAATCGTACAGCGACGCGATCTCGTCCTCGTACTGCGGTATGGGGAAGTCCGTCATGGAAAAGCGGGCCGCCGAAGCCCGTTTGCCCCGCACCAGTCTGCTGTGCGCCTCGATCTTGTTCGACATGACGCCGCAGTGGATGGGGAAGGCGTCGGCCGCGCGGTAGCTCAGGATGAGCGTCTTTCGCGGACGCTCCGACGCGTTGATGGCCGACGCGTGGGGCGTCATGCAGCTCATGAAGATCGCCGTACCCCCGGTACCCTCCAGCAGCACCGCGTCCGAGTCGTCCACCTCCTCCGTGACCCTGCCCCGGAAGAACCCGTCAGTGCTGTGGCTCATCAGGGGCGCCGTATGGCGCCGGGGTATGACCTTCAGACAGCCGTTCTCCTCGGACGTGTCGTCCAGATAGAAGAGGATGGACACCGAATCCCGGTTGGTCAGGGGATAGTACGACAGGTCCTGGTGCCATTCGACGACGGATCCGATGTTCTGCGGCTTCATGTTGATCTTGCTGTAGTGGAAGAGCAGGTTCGGCCCGAACAGTTGGTCGACACAGTCCAGCAGGGCGGGCGACTCGGAAAACGTGCGGAACGGTTCGTAGTACGTGCAGGGCTCGTAGATGCGGCGTACCAGCGTGCCGTCCGGGTCCTGATCCGGCTCCATCTCCATGCGCTCGCTGTCGTGATCCGCCCTCGTGTTCCCCGCCGAAATCCGATCTATTTCCGCTTTCAGCGCGTCCAGGTCTGCACCGGAGACGAAATCCGGATAGACGACATAACCTTCGCGGTTGTAGTGATCAATCTGTTCCGGCGTGAACATGGAGACCTCCGGGCGCCAGCAAACGATGGCAGTTCGTCGATAATCAGGCAGTCTACGAAGATTAGACGAATCGGCCGGTTTTGTCAAGGTTGCGCACGACGGTTGTCGCCTCATAGTACGCGGACCAACGCGCCGTATACTCCTCGATACCTTTTCTGGTGATCTCGTTGCTGGTGATCTCGTCCTTCAACGAGTTCCTTCATCATCCGGCTTGTCATACAACCCTATCTATACTAATATGGTGCATTCGGTATGCGGTTCGGTACCGGTGATTGGTTTCCTCGCGGGACCACATCAGGCCGCGTGGCGGGCATACCAGGACCTAAGACAACGCAAACAGTCAGAAACTTTTGGCAGACGAGGCATTCGTCATCCCATGTCTGATCTTTTCTTCAAGCAGCCGGTGCTGAACTCGCCCTATGAATATCCCAGTCGCCACTGGGAGCTGGACGAGCACAACCAGCCGACCCGAAAAATCGCCAACGGTCGCCGACGGGCCGATTTCATCACGCCGATTCCGAAGCCGAAACAGCAGCAGGGATCGCCTGCGACGCAGGAGGATATGGAATGGCAAATCCCCCGCGAAGCCGACGATCATTGGGACGAGGGTATCAAGAGGATCCATGCGGACTGGTGGGAATTGCGCATCGCCCGGCAAAAGGAAATCGACGCTTCCATTGCTGCCAAGGCCGACTACGAATACCTGTACGACAGACCCTACGAGGACAAGAAAAAGGTGCGCGTCGCCGGACCCTTTACGGTGGAGAGCGTGTCGCCTCACCGCCTGCTTGGCGTCGATGAAAACGACGAACTCATCGACCAAGCAGCAGAAGGCACTGCTGGGTACGGCGAAACGCAGGACTTCGTCGCGATGATCCTCGACCATCTCAAAAGCGCCGGCGTTCAGCAGGCACACAAGGAAGATCGCATCGACTTTGCGGTCCTCAAACCTTGGCCCGGCGAATATGTGTGCGCGGAAGGGACCTATACCGAA
Source organism: bacterium (assembly GCA_965200485.1). Taxonomy (GTDB): domain Bacteria; phylum JAAXHH01; class JAAXHH01; order JAAXHH01; family JAAXHH01; genus JAAXHH01. The sequence goes on along the minus strand of CBDAUD010000001.1, from coordinate 1,378,485 downwards.
GGCGATGCGGACGCAGGGCCCGCGCGGCGCGCCGCCATCTTCATCGGCCCGGAATTCGGCACCGTGACCCGCCCGGATCTTGTGGAAGCCGTGCGCGAGGCCGCCGACGGCGGCTTTGACGTGCTGATCTCCTGCGCGTTCAATTATGAGGCCCATGCGGCGGAGTTCAACAAAATGGGCCGGATTCCCGTGCTCAAAGCCCGCATGAACGCCGATCTCCACATGGCGGACGACCTCAAGAACACCGGCAAGGGCAACCTCTTCGTCGTCTTCGGCGAGCCGGACATCGACATCCTCGACGCGGAAGACAGCCAAATCCGCGTGAAGGTCAACGGCGTCGACGTATTCCATCCCAATACCGGCGAAATCCGCAGCGACGGTGCCGACGGCATCGCCTGCTGGTTCATCGACACCGACTACAACCGGGAGAGCTTCTTCGTTCGCCACGCCTACTTCCTAGGCGCCAACGACCCGTACAAAGCCCTCAAGACCACGCTCAAATCCGAGATCAATCAGGAAGCATGGGAAACCCTCCGGAGCGACACCTCGCGCCCGTTCGCCAGACCGCCTTCGGGCCGCATCGCCGTGAAGGTGATCAACTGTCTCGGCGACGAGGTGATGAAGGTATTCGCCGTTTGAGTGCAAGCCACACTGACTGATGCCCGATTCAGTTTGCTTCCAGCCCGGAACGATGAAGGCCGAAAGCAACCGGCTGGCTTTTTGCAAACGTGTGCAAAAGCTTGCAAGCGTTTGCAAAATGCGAACAAGCCCATTTCGCGGCCAAGGTGCGATCGGTTTTCCCTTCGTTTTGATAAAAAAGCAAAAAAACTACGAGATTCGATGATGCTTCGACGACTAACTATTCAAATTACGGATTTCTCCGCAGCAGATTTCGCCGTTCCGGGGATCTTGGTAGTGTATCAGTTTGAAATCTGTGCTTAATGAAAATGGGGAATCGTAACAGTTGACTAACAGTCCGGGCAACCGTTCCTGACGACGGGCGATCTCCCTTTCCACTTTTAAGACTGTTGACATAGACGGATAAAGACGGGAAACAACGACTATTAGTGACTAAATAGTCACCAATTACCACCATCGACGACCGAGGCTACCCCAATGAACGATCCCGTAGAACAATTGCAAATAGAGAACATAAACGACCTGCTCGGTGCATTGCATACTGACACGTCGGAATTGAAAGATGATGTATCGGCATTGAAGGGCAACGTGAAGGGGTTGAAAGACGATGTATCGACGTTGAAAAATGACGTGAAGGGGTTGAAAGACGACGTATCGACGTTGAAAAATGACGTGAAGGGGTTGAAAGACGACGTATCGACGTTGAAAAATGACGTGAAGGGGTTGAAAGACGACGTATCGACGTTGAAAAATGATGCGAAGGGGTTGAAAGACGACGTATCGACGTTGAAAAATGACGTGAAGGGGTTGAAAGACGACGTATCGACGTTGAAAAATGATGCGAAGGGGTTGAAAGACGACGTATCGACGTTGAAAAATGACGTGAAGGGGTTGAAAGACGACGTATCGACGTTGAAAAATGACGTGAAGGGGTTGAAAGACGACGTATCGACGTTGAAAAATGATGCGAAGGGGATGAAAGACGACGTATCGACGTTGAAAAATGACGTGAAGGGGTTGAAAGACGACGTATCGACGTTGAAAAATGACGCGAAAGCGGCCAGGGTGAGAATGTCCAGTATGGAATCCGACCTTTCGGCCATAAAAGGGCTGCTTGAACGTCTCGTTGAACAATCCTGAGTTTTTCCCAGAACAGTCCACATTCCCAAATACACAGAATGATCCGTTCATTGTCAGAACAAGTAAACCAGATAGACCGCAAGGTGACTACGCATTTAACAAAAAGCTGGAAAACCATCTTCACATGTTGAGTCTGTATTTCGTGTATTACAACTTCGTGAAGATTCACAAGACGTTGAAAGTAACGCCCGCGATGGCCGCCGGGGTGACGGGCAAGCTTCGGGATCTGGATTGGATCAACGGCCTGATCGATGCCCGCGAGACGAAACCCAATCGACCGGCGAAATATAAAAAGCAAATTTCAAACTGATAGACTACCGCCTGCCCGGACTTCTTGTGATTTCCTCCAAAATGGGCTACCTTTATGTGCGCATCACTTCCCGCAAAAACGGAGTGCCCATGCCATGCGAATCTGGGACCTGCCACCTCGTGTGCTCTGCCGGCAGCATCTCCTCGGAGAACACCGGGAGTTGCATGGCCTGTGGAACACCCTGACCCTGGGGAAAACCGGATACCGGGAACATCCCGAGACGAAGCGATGGGTGGGACGCCTCGCAGCGCTCTTCAAGCGGCACGACGCATTGGTGGCCGAAATGACCAAACGGGGTTACCAGCACAGGTCGCCGCTTGATCAGCATCTCGCCACGGGCAGTGATACCCAGGACATGTTGCTAGACACGCTGGACGACCAGTTCAGGATGCTGGTCGAGAAACCCTGTCCGTGTCCCGTGGATTCATGGTCATGACGCGCGGATTATCGCCGCGGCCGAACAAGGGGAGGCTTAATCGACAACTTGAGAAACGGGAAGGTTGGAGAAAACCGGAGCTCCTCGGGTAGGATTCGAACCTACAACCTAGTGGTTAACAGCCACCCGCTCTGCCATTGAGCTACCGAGGAATGTGTGCCCGCGCAATGCCGGGAAAACGCTTGCGCCAGCAGCGTTGAAATATAGAACGCCGGCGCGATAGAGTCAAGTTGTTTGTCTTTGTGTTCCGCGGGTAAGCTATCTTGTCCGTCTGGTCCGACGAGGCCGCCGGTCTAGTCCGCCCGATCCGCCGAGGTCGCTTGGCCCAGGCCGCTTCCGGTTTCCTTGATCACGAGATCCACCACGGCACGCAGGGCTTCCTCCTCCGAATCCCCTTCGATGCGCCGCAACCGGTAGTGGTCGATCTGCCGGTCCGATCCGGTGCCGTACCGGATGAGTTCGAGGACATGGCGCAATTCGTCCTCGCATTCCAGAGCCCGTGCGTCCTCGGCCAGTTCTTCTACCAGGGTTTGGGCATGCTCGTCGATATCCATACGCCCCGAACCGTCCATGTTTCCCAGGAACGCGACCACGCCGTAACGCTGGGCGAGCCAACAGTTCTCCCTGATCAGTTCCGTCAGCGGTTCCGGCGGCAGCCGGCCTTCCAGGTCCAGTCGAAGCAGATGTCGTACGAGGCAGGCGTAGAGCGCGACCACGCTCACGGCGTCGTCCACCGTCTGGCAGATATCGCAAATACGAAGCTCGACGGTGGGGAAGGTCCGGGAAGGCCTGATGTCCCACCAGAGCTCGCTGCTGTCCTGGATGAATTCCATCTTCTGGTAGTCTTCCACGACACGCTCGAATTCGGTCCAGGAGTTCAACGGCCGGGGCACGCCCGTGCGCGGCATGTTGCCGAAAATGGTCAGCCGGTAGGACTTGTAGCCGGTCTCGCGTCCGAATGTGAAGGGGGAAGAGGCCGAAAGCGCGTGCAACAGGGGCAGGTACCGCCGCATGGCGGTCATGACCCGGATTCGGCTGTCCGCGTCGCCGAACCCCGCGTGGATGTGCATGCCGCCCACGATCAGCTCGCGGACGGCCTGCTGGTAGGTCATGGAGAACCGCTCGTAGCGACTTCCCGCGGTGACGACCTGGCTCCGCCAAGTTGCAAAGGGATGGGTGGAGGCCGCGAACACCACGGCGCCCGCCTGCGCCGCCGCATCTATGAGGAGGCTGCGCGTCTCGGTCAACGCCGCGCGAACGTCCGCCACGGACGAGCAGACCCGGGTAATCGCTTCGATCTGGGACCGGAAATACTCCGCCACGACCTTGTGTTCCCCGCAGTGGGCGTTGCAATACGCGAAGATGCCCGGGTCGGGGTCGGGCAGCAGATCGCGGGTTTCCGGATCGACCAGGAAGCACTCTTCCTCGACCCCGAGGGTAATGGCAAGCGGATCTGCATTGCGGTCTTTCGCCATAGGACCTCCCGGAGTAGATTCCGGTAGAGGGTACTTGGGCGCCGGGCATGGTACAGGGGCGGCCATGCCGTGTCAACGAAAACCATTGAAGGGTACTGCAAGGTAAGGTATCGAGAGAAAGGAAACGACCATGCGATCCGTACTTTTTCTTCTGCTGATTCCGATTGTGATAGCCGGAAAGGCAAACGCCCAGTTGTCCTTGGAAGTCGAAGGCCATGCATCCGTCGCGCTGGAAGACCTGGACGTCCTGGCGGACGGCACGGCACTCGGCGTTTCCGTGGCCGCAACCTACCCGATCACTTATTCGGACATGGTGGATCTGGTTGCCCGGGCCGGGTTCCAGCACTACGGTACGCGCAAGGAGGATGTTCTCTTCGAGGGCGACATACTGATCGACGTGGACTCGGTGTACCGGGGCATCCCGATTGCCGGAGGCATACGCCTGTATTACGGGCAGACCAGACGGTACTATGTCGAAGGGCTGGTCGGCGTCGAGATCAAGCAGGGGGACTTCGACTTCTTCGATTTGAAGGACGAGACCTTCGCGTTCGACCCGCTCGTATCTTTCGGCGGGGGCATACTGGTCGCGCGGCGCTTGGGACTGGTCGCATCGTTTGGCCTGAGCAGCGACCTGTGGCGGTATGCCAACGCAGGCGTTTCGTATCGTTTTTGGGATTGAACAGAAACGCGGGACGTACATCGGGTCCCGCGTTTCCGCTACTTCGGCTCCTGTTAGCACACTACTCGCCCACTACTTGTAGGCCGACACCGATTCTGCCTCAGTTCACCACCTCGTAGTCCGCGTCGATGGCGCCGTCGTCCTTCTTCTTGCGCGACCGCGGATCGCCGTCTCCCGGTGCCGGGCCCTGCGGACCGTCCGGACCGGGCGGGCCATCGGGTCCAGGCGGCGGACCGCCGGCCTGCGCCTGCTGGGCGGCCTGTTCGGCCTGCGCCTGCTGGTAGAGGACTTCCGCGAGTTTCTGGGAAGCCTGCGTCAGCTGCTCGGTAGCCGCCTTGATGGCCCCCCCATCGCTGCCCTCCAGCGCCGTCTTCAACCCGGCCAGCGCCGAGTCGATGGCGCCCCGGTCCGCTTCGGAGAGCTTGTCGCCGTGTTCTTCCAGCGACTTCTCCGTCGAGTACACGAGCTGGTCGGCCTGGTTGCGGGCTTCCACTTCTTCCTTCTTCTTGGAATCCTCATCGGCATGGGCCTCGGCGTCCTTGACCATCTTGTCGATCTCGGCCTCCGACAGGCCGCTGGACGCCTCGATGCGGATCTGCTGCTCCTTGCCGGTACCCATGTCCTTGGCCGAAACATTGAGGATGCCGTTCGCGTCGATGTCGAAAGCCACCTCGATCTGGGGCATGCCCCGGGGCGCCGGCGGGATGCCGTCCAGGTGGAACTTGCCAAGCGTCCGGTTGTAGAGGGCCATGTCGCGTTCGCCCTGGAGCACGTGCACCTCGACCGACGGCTGGTTGTCCGCCGCGGTGGAGAAAACCTGGCTTTTCTTGGTGGGAATGGTCGTGTTCCGGTCGATGAGGCGCGTGAAGACGCCGCCGAGGGTCTCGATGCCCAGGGACAGCGGCGTGACGTCGAGCAGCAGCACGTCCTTCACGTCGCCCGACAGCACCGCGCCCTGAATCGCCGCGCCGATGGCCACGACCTCGTCCGGATTCACGCCCCGGTTGGGTTCCCTGCCGAACAGTTCCTTGACGATTTCCTGTACTTTCGGCATGCGCGTCGAACCACCCACGAGCACGACCTCGTCGATGTCCGAGGTGGACAGCCCCGCATCGGACAGCGCCTGACGGCACGGCGCCACCACCCGCTGGACGAGCGGGTCCACGAGCTGCTCGAGCTGGGCCCGCGTCATGGTCCGGTTCAGGTGCTTGGGACCGGAGGCGTCCGCCGTGATGAAGGGCAGGGCCACTTCCGTCTGACCGGCCGTCGACAGTTCGCACTTCGCCTTCTCGGCCGCTTCCTTGAGCCGCTGCAGCGCCATGGCGTCGTTCCGCAGGTCGATGCCCGCTTCCTGCTTGAATTCGTCCGCCAGGAAGTCCACCACGGCTTCGTCCAGATCGTCGCCGCCCAGGTGGGTGTCGCCGTTGGTCGCCATGACCTCGAAGACGCCGTCGCCGATTTCGAGGATCGAAATGTCGAAGGTGCCGCCGCCGAGATCGAATACGGCGATCTTCTCGTTGCTCTTCTTGTCGAGTCCGTAGGCCAGCGACGCGGCCGTCGGCTCGTTGATGATGCGCTTGACGTCCAGGCCTGCGATGCGGCCGGCGTCCTTGGTGGCCTGGCGCTGGCTGTCGTTGAAATACGCCGGTACCGTGATCACGGCATCGCTCACGGCCTCGCCCAGATAGTCCTCGGCCGTCTGCTTCATCTTCTGCAGGACCGCCGCGGAAATCTCCGGGGGCGAGTACGACTTGTCGTCGATACGTATACTGACTTGGCCGTTGGCGCCTTGCGCCACGCTATAGGGCATGCGGGTGCGTTCGTCGGGCACCTCTTCGAAGCGGCGCCCCATGAACCGCTTGACGGAATATACCGTCGCTTCCGGATTGGTCACCGCCTGCCGCTTGGCCGTGGCGCCGACGAGGCGCTCGCCGTCCTTCGCAAAGCCCACGACGGAGGCCGTGGTCCGCCCGCCTTCCGCGTTCGGCACCACGGTCGGTTCGCCCCCCTCGACCACCGCCACGCAGGAATTGGTCGTACCCAGGTCTATTCCGATGATCTTGCCCATGCGTTGTTGCTCCTGACTGAGGATAACTGCTTGAAAAGGATAACTACCTTAAACAAACGGGACAAGCCCGCCCCTGGATAGCGGCGGGCTGAAGCCCCGTTCGGTTGACTTGGCGGGACCAACCCGCCTTTAGATCAAGCTACCGTAATCGGAATCTGCCTGGGCTGCTCGGCTTTCGACTTCCGCAGCGTGATCGTCATGACGCCGTCCTTGTACGTCGCGTCGATCGAATCGGTATCCACCGAGTCCGGCACCGGAAAAGCGTGCTCGAACTTGCCGGCGGGTTGCCGCGCCGCATCATCCCCGTTGAGACCGAACGGACTCTTGCGCTCGCCGCTCACGGTCAGTACGCCCTTCTCCAGGTTGATGGCCACGTCGTCCGACGCCACGCCCGGCAAATCCACCGCGACCAGGAAGGCGTCCGCAGTTTCACGTGCGTCCACGCGGGGCGACAAGCGGGTCGGGAATCCGGAACGGACCGGGGCATGCCGAAACAGGCTGTCCAGATCCAACCGCAGGTCATGCAGGTTCGGCAAAGGGAAAATGGTCGTCGCTCTCATGATGCGCCTCCTTTTTGAAAGAGATACACGGTTTAATTGTACACGGTTCAGATAAACTCGCAACCGCTTTGAAACTCCTTGCCGTCTTTCGGAACCGAATCGCATCCACCAGCGTTCAAGCCCTAAAGGATACGCGGGCGGTGAGATGGAACCGGCACTCACAGCATAGATATTGCAAAGACCGTGCCAGTTCGAAAAATGCATCCGAAGGAAAGTGGAAAAAGAATTATAACATATTGTTTTTATTTATTTTAGATAAGCGTAGCGAAAATACGAGAAATAAGGTGGCACCTCGACTATATAAGTGAGGCCACAGGCAATATGCCATTTTGGCATAACATGACAATTTGGCAGGTTGCGCCTGCCAACAACCGACACGATACACGCAACATGGCTGGCAGGGAGGTGATACCGCATGAAGTTGACCAAGAAGATCCAGGTTCGCGACGACCAGGCCCTGGACATCTATCTGAAGGAAATCGGAGATACCGAGCTGCTGACTCCGGCGGACGAGGAAGCACTCGCCCGGCGCATACGGAACGGCGACGGCAAGGCCCTGGAGACCATGGTTCACGCGAATCTGCGTTTCGTCGTGGCCGTGGCAAAACAGTATCAGAACCAGGGACTTGCCCTTTCCGATCTGATCAGCGAAGGGAACATCGGCCTGATGAAGGCCGCCTACCGTTTCGACGAGAAGAAGGGATTCAAATTCATCTCGTATGCCGTCTGGTGGATCCGCCAGGCTATTCTCCATGCCCTGGCCGAACAAGCCCGGCTGATTCGTCTTCCCGTCAACAAGATCGACGAGTTGCGCCGGATCGAACGATCCATCAAGGAACGGGAGATCAAGCGCGCCAACGCCCAGGTCGCTTCGGACGAGGACGCCAGCGGGGACGAGGAAGTCGACCTGGAGTCCGATCGTCATCCCACCATGCCGGAATGGGCGAGCACGCCGGTCTCGCTGGACGCTCCCGTCGGGGACCAGGATGCCTATACCCTGATGGATCGGCTCAAGGACAAGGACGGCAAGCGGCCGGACGAGGTCGTGCACGACGCGTTGATGCGTAGCGAGGTGAAGCGCGCGGTTTCGATGCTGACCGAACGCGAACGCGAGGTGTTGAATCTCTACTTCGGTCTGGGATCGGAACGATCCTACACCCTCGAGGAAATCGGGGTGCGTTTCGGGTTGACGCGGGAACGGATTCGTCAGATCAAGCAGAAGGCCATCAACAAGCTGCGCCATACCCGCAAAGGCACGCGCCTGGCTGCCTACGCGGACTGAGCCGCAAGAAAATGCGGCGCCACGTGAACTCTTGAACGGACTTACTCCTCAATCCGTCTGCCGTTGCCCCGGCGGGAGTTTACCGGCGTCGCATTTCCGTCTCTGGAACAGGAGCAGGGAAGCATCCAGCCGGCGAAGGTAAGCGTCCAGCCTGCGAAGGGTTTACCTCTGAAGGGACTACATCGGTGATTCGGTAAGATTTGTTTGATTGATCCGAATTCCCAAATCGGGGTACTTCTTTGATAGAGCATTTGCGGCATCAACCGCGTCTTGTGTGGACTGCACTGTTCTATTTGCGCGGTCCGAACTATGCTATCGCTTCTTCTCTCGCTCCATGTACATGTCGAAGTCCATTTTCTCGTACCATCCGCCTTCGACGAATCGCAGCACGGGCGCGAATAGTTCCGGACCGTAGTAGCCCTTCAGGGGCATGAGCGCGCGGCCGTCCGGGGCAAGGAACCAGGTCGTGGGATAGCTGTTTACACGGAACATCAGCGCCAACTGGGCTTCGCTGACGGTGTGACCGTCAATGCGCAGCGGACGGTTCGATTCCGCGTTCACCTTCACCGGAATAAAAGACGCGCTCATCTGTTTCAGGACGCCGTCGTCGCGGTAGGTGCGTTCGTCCATCCTGCGGCAGTTGGGACACCAGTCGGTATAGAAGTTGACGAGGATATGCTTGCCGGTGCCTTCGGCCAAGGCCAAGGCCCGGTCGAGCCGCTGCCAGGCAGGCTCCGCGACCTTCTTCTCCTCCGCGTCTCCGGCGGTTGACTCCAGACCACCGCCTTTGGTCTGGCTGCGGCTGCCGGGCGGCACGCCACTTTCCGGCTGCGATTGTACGGATGCCATCCCATTTTCATTGCCTTTTTCACCGCCATCCGCCGCGGCCGCGTCCAGCGAACCGGACGTCAGGCAGAGGGCTGCCGCGAAGCAGGCCATGCGTCTGATTCGCCGCCTTCGTCCGTCTGAGGGCGTCTCTTCCATGATCTCAGCGTGGCCGGTTTCGATGTCGGTCATGGGCGGTTTCCTGAACTTTCTGAATGTGAGCAGGGTACTGGAAGTTGCAGGAGGCGTTTCGTTTAAGCACCACATGCGCCTGATGCGCTTAGGTTTAAGTGGAACATACCGGTACGCGGCCGCAAGTCAAGCCGAAACCCGGTCGGTCCGACGGATCTTTGGATCGGTTAGGTCTTGTCATTTCGGCCGGTTTTCCGTATTATGACGTACTTGGCAACCACCCTTTTCCATGTTACGAGCACGCCTGAATTGGCAGCGCGACCGATCCATTGCCAGGTCACGCGAGACTACTTCCATGACGAACCTTGAGTCCACCTACCGCCAGACCTTCGACCGGTCGGCCGCCCTGTACGAGCGGGCGCTTGATCAGTTTCCAAACGGCGTGACCCACGATGGCCGGTTCATGCGCCCCTTCCCGGTGTACATCGACCGGGCGCAGGGTGCGCGCAAATGGTCGGTGGAGCATCGGGAACTCATCGACTACTGGATGGGGCACGGCGCCCTGCTCCTGGGCCACGGACATCCGGATATCGTTCGGGCGATCGCGGAACAAGCTGCCCGGGGCACCCACTACGGCGCCTGTCACGAGCTCGAGATCGAATGGGCGGAGCGGATCCGGCAGCTGATGCCCGCCGCGGAGGCGGTCCGATTCGTTTCCTCCGGCACCGAGGCCACGCTCATGGCCATCCGCCTGGCGCGGACCTTCACCGGCCGGCGCAAGGTCATCAAGTTCCGGGGGCACTACCACGGCTGGCACGACCAGGTGCTGGACGGGGTGGGACCGGGGAGCAACCGGCCCATGCCCGGGGTACTGCGGGAAGTGTTCGATACGCTGATCAGTCTGCCCGAGGTCAACCTGGACCGGGTGGCGGATATCCTGAAGCGGGACAACGACGTCGCCTGCCTGATCCTGGAACCGACGGGCGCGATGTTCGGCGGCGTGGAACTGTCCAGCGACATCGTCCCCGGTCTGCGGGCGCTCACCGAACGGTATGGCGTAGTCTTCGTCATGGACGAGGTCGTCACCGGATTTCGTTGTGCGCCGGGCGGCGCGCAGGCGCATTACGGGGTGAAGCCGGACTTGAGCACGCTGGCCAAGATCGTGGCCGCGGGTTTGAACGGGGGCGCCCTGGTCGGCCGTGCGGAAATCATGGAACTTCTGGAACTCCGCGAAAATGTGGACTGGCAGTCGGAGAAGAAGATGCTGCACTACGGGACCTTCAACGCCAATCCCCTTTCCGCGGCAGCGGGCATCGCCATGCTGAAACGCATCGCCGACGGCCGGGACATCGCCGTGGCCAACGAACGGGCGGCGACACTGCGCAATGCCTTGTCGGAGGTCCTGGACAGGCATGGCATGGACGGCTGGCGCGTCTACGGTTCCTTTTCCGGGTTCAAGATCGTTTCGGCGGGCACAACCCAGGCGGACCGTCGCGGCAACGCGAACCTGCTGCATGCCCTGCGGCAGGCCATGCTCGTGAACGGCGTGGATTTCATGGGGGTCGACGGCCTCACTTCCGCGGTGCATACCGCCGAGGATGTGGAACGCACGGCCGAGGCCTTCGATGGCGCGATTTCGCTGCTGAAGCAGGACGCCGCAATCCCTTGACGGCGGCAGGTACCGCGTTTATGTTGCGCCCGAAATAACCGACCGAAACCACGGGCCGAATCAGCAGACTGATCGCCCTTTCATTCCAAGGAGACAAACACTATGGCGACCGAAAGAGCCGGCGCGGCAACCTTTCAAGGCAACGGATTGACCCTGCTCGGAGACGAAGTGAAGGTGGGCGATCCGGCGCCGGACTTCTCCGTGCTCGGCGGAGACCTGTCCGCCGTTACCCTGGCGGATTACGAGGGCAGCGTGAAGGTGATTTGCCTCGTGCCGTCCCTCGACACGCCGGTCTGCGATACCGAGATCCGGCGGTTCAACGAATCGGCGGCGGGACTGGGCGACAACGTGGCGGTACTGGCGGTCAGCACGGACCTGCCCTTCGCGCAGAAACGCTGGTGCGGCGACGCGGGCGCCGACAACGTGACGGCGCTTTCCGACCACCGGGATACTACCCTGGGCGTAGCCTATGGGGCGGTGATCAAGGAACTGCGGCTGTTGTCGCGTGCCGTCTTCGTCGTCGACGCCTCCAACACGGTGCGTTACGTGGAGTACGTGAAGGAGATCACAGAGGAACCCGATTACGACGCCGCACTCGCCGCGGCCCGGGCCGCGCTCTGACGGTCTGGAGCCTCTTCCGAACGATCTGGCTCGCCCGGGTAGTCTGATCAGTCCGGGCGGACCAGCCACGCCGGATGGTCCAGCCACGCCGGGTGGCAAACCAGAATCTACTCCAAGCCAGTGAAAGCGGCCGGGGCGTCATCCCAATCCGGCCGCTTTTTCGCGTACTCCTTTTAGGTGCACTTCCAAACGCGGAGCGAGACCATGGCCCGACTCACCTATCACGCACACGCCAGTTTTTCCCTGTCTGACGACAAGCACGACTTGCTTTTCGACCCCTTCATCACGGGCAATCCGAAGGCCACCATTTCAGCAGACGATCTCAACCCCGACTACATCCTGCTGACGCACGGACATTCGGACCATATTGGCGACGCCGTACCGGTCGCGCGGCGGTGCGGCGCGACGATCATCGCCTCATTCGAACTCGCCAACCACTGCGCGGCCCAGGGCGCCGTCACGCACGACCTAGGCATCGGCGGCGCGCAGACCTTCCCCTTCGGTCGGGTCAAGCTGACCCAGGCGACCCACAGTTCGTCGGTCACCTCAGAAGACGGGACCATCGTCTACCTGGGCAATCCCGCGGGCATCATCGTCGACTTCGACGGGAAGCGGTACTACAACACGGGCGACACGGGGCTCTTCGGCGACATGGCGCTGATCGGACGAATGGAAAAACCGGACGTGGTGATCATGCCCATCGGGGACAATTACACCATGGGGATCGACGACGCCGTGGAAGCGGTCCGGATGATCGGCGCGGGCACCGTGATCCCGGTGCACTACGGTACCTTCCCCGTGATTGAGCAGGACCCGGCCGAATTCGCGAGCAAGGTGGGCGATCTGGCTCGCTGCGTCGTGCTGGCGCCGGGCGAATCGATTCAGTTGTAGCCCGGGCCGACTTGGGAATGCCTCAGAGGGAACCGGTGGACGGATTTCGTCGACGGAAAAAGAAAACGCATGGCAGTGCGCATAAGGAAAGGCAACATTTTCACCAGTGCACATCAAACACTGGTGAACACAGTCAATTGCAAGGGCGTCATGGGCGCGGGCATCGCATTGGAGTTCAAGCTACGCCTACCCGAAATGTATGAGCAGTATGTTGACAAGTGCAAAAACCGGGAAATCGCCATAGGCAAGTCCTGGTTGTACAAACCTTCGCCGTCGGATCCTCGTGGGAGCGAGTGGACCAAGTGGGTCCTTAATTTCCCGACAAAATGGCATTGGAAGTATGATTCCAAACTCGAATACTTGGAAGAATGTTTCCGCTATATCATGGCCTCCCCGCGTGGGAGCCAGACCGCCATGCGGTGGGACTGAGGCATCAAGGCTCCAGTATGGCTTTCGTTCTCAGAGCCCTACTTCAAATAGCCTTAAGTCACATTCCGTATCAATTTTCGTGTTCCACCGAGATGTGGTCCGCCTACTCGTACACCCGCATGGGCGGATCCTCGACCGGCAGCCCGTGTTCCGCAGCCCAGGCGCGTAACGGCACGTCATCGCCCTCCCGGGGTTGGCAGAACAGTTGCGCCGTGATGGGATCCATGCGTTCGAGCGCCTCGTCCGGCGGCGTGGGATGCTGCTGGGCCCACCAGCGGTAGGCATAGCTGACGAGCAGGACCTTCGTGGTGTCGTTGGTGAAGTTGACGGCGGGCGTGTGGTACAGGCTCGTGCTGAAGATATAGGCGTCGCCCGCTTCGAGCGCCGGTTCGATGAATTCCGGCGGGTCGAGGGAACCCCGCTTGAACCGCAGGGCTTCATTCAGCCGGTGGCTTCCGGGCACGAGCATGGTCACCCCCGCGTCGGGCGACGGAAAGTCCGTCAGGCAGTAGCCGACTCGGATTGCCACCGTCCCCCGGATTGGATGGTCGGGCGCGAAGTTGTTCAGGTCCCGGTGCCAGTTTCGGAAGGAACGGCCGTCGTCATCGGGGTAAAGCGGCTGGTCGGAAGCGGGCTGGGGATACTTGTAGATGAGATGGCCCCGCATGAGGTGGATGTCGTAGGAGAGCAGTTGAACCACCAGGGGCACCGTGCGGCTGTTGACGGCGAGTGCAACCAGGGCATCGTCCGAGGCGAGATCGATGTACCGGTTGGCATAGTAGTTGTGGATCGGACCGGCGTGTTGCATGAACCGGTCGCCGACCGACAGCACGCGCTTGCGGAGATCGTCGTCGAGGGCGTTCTTGACGATCAGGTAACCGTTTTGCCGAAAACGCGCCCGCAACAACGGGGCAAGCGGGGTGAACTCCATGGTATGCGATTCCGGGGAAGGGCGTCAGCAGGTGCGAAGTCGCCAAGTTGCCGGGTTACCAGGTTTCCGGCGGCAGGAAGCGTGGACGATATGCCCGCGGCCGCAGTTTGCGTGAATATACGAACCGGTACACGAACCGTCAACATGCCCGGTTTCCGACGCGCGCCCGACGCCGCGCCAGCAAGTCGTTGACACGCCTTTCAGACCGGTATATGTTCCTGCCGCCGCAGTTGGCCCTGCTCGAACGCGAGCTGATCCGGTCCAACAGCGAACACACGCACGTGTTCTTCGAACGGTATTTCGACGAGCGGGGCTACCTGCGCTGCGTCGAACGCTGGGAGGCGCTGGACGGTCCCGACGATGCCATCGGAAACCTGACAAACGTCCCGGCGCTCTACCTGATCGAATGACCCAACGGGCGATTTCCCTTTTTGAATCCTGCCCGTCATACCGTATTGGAATTTCATTTCCGCATGGTCGTATCTTTTCCATCACAAGAAGGAGAATGCTAGCATGTCCTTTAGCGGCATATTACGTATCGCTGTGTGCTGTGTGTCGAGCCTTCCGGGCCTGGCCTTTGCGCAGGAAGAGGCGGCCCCGGCGGCCGTACTGAACACCGGGGATACCGCCTGGATGCTCGTCAGCTGTGCCTTGGTGCTGCTCATGCTGCCCGGTCTGGCGATGTTCTACGGCGGACTCACACGCACCCGGAACGTGCTGGGCACCATGATGCACAGTTTCGCGGCCATGGGCATCATCGGCGTGCAGTGGGTGATCTTCGGATTTGCCCTGGCCTTTGGTGCGAACGCGATCATACCGGGCGTTCTCGGCTGGAGTTCCGACTACTTTCTGCTGAAAGGCGTCGGTCCCGGGACGCTCTGGGACGGGACGAACATCCCCACCTACCTGTTCGCCATGTTTCAGGGCATGTTCGCCATCATCACCCCCGCCCTGATCGCCGGGGCCATCGCCGAACGGGTGAAGTTCGGAGCCTACTGCCTGCTGATCCTGCTCTGGGGATTCGTCGTGTACGAACCGTTGTGCTACATGGTGTGGAACGCGGAAGGTCTGCTCTTCAAGGATGGCGCCATCGACTTCGCCGGCGGTACGGTGGTTCACATATCTTCGGGGGTGGCCGGTCTCGTGGCCGCCATGGTGCTCGGTCCCCGGCTCGGCTATCGTTCCCGGGCCATGAAACCCAACAATCTGACCATGACGCTCATCGGCGCCGGCCTGCTCTGGATCGGCTGGTTCGGCTTCAACGCCGGTTCGGCGGTATCCGCCGGCGAAGGCGCCGTCCTGGCGCTGACGGTGACCCAGATCTCGGCCGCCGCCGGCGCGGTTGGATGGATCGTCACGGAGTACGTGCACCACGGCAAGGCCTCCAGCCTCGGTATCGTTTCCGGCATCCTGGCCGGCCTGGTTGCCATCACACCCGCTGCGGGCAGCGTGACGCCGGCGTGGGCGCTGGTGTTCGGCTTCGGCGCGGCCGTGGTCTGTTTTCTGATGGTGCAGCTCAAGGGCAGGCTGGGCTACGACGATACCCTTGACGTCTTCGCCATTCACGGCGTCGGCGGCATGTTCGGCGCCCTGCTGGTGGGCCTGGTCGCCACCGACGTCGGCGGGTGGTCCCAGTTGCTGATCCAGGCCAAAGGCGTGGTCATCGCCATCGCGCTTTCAGCCGTCGGAACCGGGGCGCTCGTGTGGCTGATCGATCGAACGATCGGGCTGCGCGCTTCGGATGAAGATCAGCAGGTCGGGCTGGATCACTCCCAGCACGGAGAGGACGGCTACGGTCTGACGCACCTGTAGTCAACCGCGGAGTCAGCACGGTCCACGGGCAGGACGGGAGCCGCCCGATTCTATATTAGGACGATAACTTCAGGAGACGTCAGCCACATGAAACTGATCATTGCCGTCATCAGGCCGGAGAAACTCGACGAAGTCCGAAACGCCCTGGTCGAGCGAGGCGTCCCCGGCATGACCCTGTCCAGGGTCTCGGGGCACGGCCGTACCGCCCATCGCACGGGCCTCTACCGGGGACAGGAAGTCGATATTCCGCTCGCGGCCAAGATACGTATGGAGATCGCCGTCACAAACGACCAGAAGGATGAGATCGTCGACCTGATCTGGCAGAACGCCAGAACGGGCGGCGACCGGACCGGGGACGGCAAGATATTCGTTCTTCCCGTGGAAGAGAGCGTGCGCATCAGCAGCGGGGAAAGAGACGAAGAGGCGATTTAGGAACACAGGGCTTCCGCTCGCGCGCTGAGTTCGTCCATGCCCTCCATCATGGCGCGCAGGCGCGGCCGCTCCGACCAGAGGACGCGCTCGTGGGGTTTAAGGGCATCCGGGCTGTGACGCATGATCGATGCGAGGTCCTCGTCCGATACGGGACGGCCCGCGTACTTGAGTGCGACATATCTGCGACGGCCCGCCTTGCCGTACACGGCGTGGAACAGGCTCTGGTTGAAGATCACCGCGTCACCCGGCTCCGTTTCCACGGCGTGACAGGGCACCTCGTCTCCCGGCGCTCCGAAGAAAAGCGGGTTGTCCTGGTTGTGCCGCTCCTGGAAGGGCATCAGGGCGTCATGAAAAGGGGATCTGTGGGAGCCCGGCAGGACCCGCAACGCGCCGGCCTCCTTTCTCATCGGATCCAGATAGAGCATGATCTTGATTCGATGGTAGTTCAGTTCCCGGTGCCCTGGACGATCCGCGTGCCAGTGGTGGGCGCTGCGTCGGGTCATCGTGCCCTGCACCCCCTCCGAACCCATCCAGATCATATCCTCGCCGAGTAGTTGCACCATGGGCCCGTATAGCCGGTCGTCCTCGATGAGGCCCAAGGTCTCGGGATGCAGTTCGAGAAACGGCGCAATGGAAATATGTTCAACGGAGGTCGGCGCCTGTCCAAGCTCCGCCGTCCAGATCTCGTCCGCGCGTCGACCGAGCGCGTCGATCTCCCCGGCATCGAAGATTTGCCGAAGCACGAGAAAGCCGAACACGCGAAACTGATGAATCTGATCTTCTGTCAGCATGGCGGATCTCCCTGTTTCTTCGATTCGTGCGAGCGGGAAACTTCGACCGATCTCAATGGGGCGTCTCAAGAAGGTCTTGAATAGGGACGATGCGCTTTATAATATAAGTTTGCTGTCACCGCAAAGCCAATTAGAACAAAGACGATTTCGAACAAAGCCAAAGCGACAAACGCGCATCATGCAGCGTTTCTAGATCACAGGATGCAATGGGATGGCGCGCTCCCGGGGCAAAACCGTAAACGGCAAAAAAGACGGCTACTGGGTCACCTACTACGCCAACGGCAACAAGCGCAGCGAGGGCGCCTATCGCATGGGCGTGAAGGACGGCAACTGGATCCAGTACTTCAGGAACGGCAACAAGGCGAGCGAAGGACGGTTCAAGAACGGCCTCAACGAGGGATGGTACGTCTGCTGGTACGAAAACGGACACAGGAAGTGGGAAGGCGACTACGGTCCCCACACAGGCATGTCATACGACGGCAAGAAGGAAGGTCGGTGGCAATGCTATTCC
This sequence comes from bacterium, assembly GCA_965200485.1. GTDB lineage: Bacteria > JAAXHH01 > JAAXHH01 > JAAXHH01 > JAAXHH01 > JAAXHH01. The sequence continues at coordinate 1,360,852 of CBDAUD010000001.1, read as the reverse complement.
GCCACGGACGGCGAAAGCGTCTGGCGGATCATCCACTACAAACACGGCACGCGTACGTGTCCGGACGAGCATCCCTTCGGGCCTTGCCCGGAATGCGGGGAACCCATCCACGATCCCGGCGCGGAACGGTGTCCGGAGTGCCTGCCCTGATTCGGGATCGCCGCATCAAACCGAACTACACCAGATTACGCAATACGACATTCGCCGTGTCCGACCTGCTTCCGACCGGATGCTCCGAAGGGATACACGCAAGTGGATATCCGGATGAAGCGCCGCGCATTTCTACAGTCCTCGACCGTTGCGGCGATGGGTCTGTTGGCCGGTTGCAGCCCGGTCCCCTCTTCCGGCGTCATCTTCAAGGGATGGGTTTACGAACCCGATCTGGTCCGTGAGAACCTGGACTATTTCGAGCAGCAGACCGGCATCGCCGTGGACTACAACGCGGTTTCGGGCAACTATCACGACAAGATGGTGGCGCTGCACGTGGGCAAGGCGCCCATGGAATGCTGCTATGTTCGCGACGACGACTTCGCGGAATGGGTCGAAGCCGGATGGCTGCGGCCTTGCGACGATCTGCTTTCCGCCGACCCCGAAACGTCGGCGGCAACCGCCGACCTCTTTCCCTACAACCTGTCGTCCATGACCTATGGCGGCAAACGGTATGGATTGCCCTACTACACCGACTTCAACATCTGGATCTACAACGCGTCCATGCTGGAGGCGGCGGGTTTCGACGCGCCGGCGCGCACGCTGGAGGAGCTGACCGAACAGGCCGTCAAGGTTCGGGAGGCGCGTATCCGCACGCCGGACGGGGCCGTCATCGAGTATCCGATCATGCTGAACTTTCGCCAGAGCGTGCTCGGATTTGCAGACTGGTGGACCCTGAACTACGCGAGCGAGATCTCGCTGTTCGACCAGGACCTCCACCCCATTTTCCCGGACGACGAAGGCCGGCGGGCCGAGAAAATCCTGCAGTGGCTCGCGGACGGGATTAACCGGCACCGCATCATCGCGCCTTCCTCGCTGACCGCGGGGCAGATGCGCGACCATATCGCCAGTGGCCGGCAGGTCTACGGCATCATCAACAAGTACGACCTGGAGTATGTGAACAACCGTCGGCATTCGGCCGCCGTGGACGCCGAGCTGAAGCGCCGGGGTTCCGACGCGCAGCATGCCAAGGTGTACCGCATGGCCCCGGTGCCCTCCATTTCGCCGGACCAGCACGGTACGCTGGGCTGGACGCGGATGTACTGCCTGACATCCAGATGCCGGGAAGACCGCATGCAGGACGCGTGGACGCTGATGAGGTTCCTGGGCGCAAAGGATTCGGAAGGCGTGTACTATACGGCGAGACGTTGGTTCCGACTGCGGGGTCTGGGGTTTGCCTACCGGTCGCTGCTGGACGATCCGGAGGTCATCGCCCAGACCGAGCAATGGGGCGAAATCGACAAGGTCAGGGAGCAGGCCCGGTACGTCCGCCCGCGGGAGAACATCAAGGCGCCCTGGTTCCCGGATTTCAAGATCTACTACCAGCCTGAAATCCAGAAGATCCTGCTGGGCGAGCAGTCCCCTCGCGACGGACTGGCCCGGATCGCGCGGCGGTGCCGCCGTCTGATCGCGGATTGGCGTTAGCAGTCGGTACCATCCCGCACGGCGGGTGTATGGCACGTCGATCACGCATTTGGCTCGCAAGGTACGCAGATGGTCGTATTCAACCCCATACGTTTCATATCGCGGCCCCGGGATACCCTGCCCCTGCTGCTGAACCTGCCCGCGGTGATCCTGCTCCTGGCCTTCATCGCCTATCCCATCGGCATCTCCTTCTGGATGAGCCTGCACCGGTACAATCTGCGGCGGCCGGATCAGGTGTACTTCCACGGCCTGGAGAACTACGCAACCATCCTGGCGAGCTCCGAATTCTGGCATGCCCTCTGGATCTCGCTGTACTTCACCTTCATGGCCGTCCTGCTCGTCATCGCCATCGCCATGGCCATCGCCCTGTTGCTTCACGAGTCCTTTCGCGGCCGCGGGATCGTGCGTGCCCTGCTGCTCATACCCTGGGCCATTCCGGGCGTGGTGAACGGTCTGATGTGGGTGGGGCTGCTCGGCGATTACGGCGCTTTCAATGCCATGCTGGAGGATTCGGTCGCGATCCTCGGCCATCTGACCGGACTCGACATCGTCTATACGGGCATGGCTTCGCCCTTCGTCGCGCTCAACGCCGCCATCGGCGCCCACGTGTGGCGGAGCGTCCCCTTCGCCTGCATCATATTTCTGGCGGCCATCCAGGCTATTCCAACGGAGCAGTATCGGGCCGCCCGGGTGGACGGGGCCACGTCCTGGAACCGGTTCCGTTTCATCACCCTCCCGTGGCTCTACCATGCCGTGCTCGTCGTCGCCATCTTCGAGACCATGAACGGTTTCCGGGCCTTCGACCTGATCTACGCGCTTACGGGTGGCGGTCCCGGCGACGCGACCCACGTGATCGCGTGGCAGACCTACAAGGAGGCCTTCGCGCGGCTCGACTTCGGGGGCGCAAACGCCTATTCCTATCTGATCACGGTGATCACCATGACACTGGCCATCATCTACATCCGTCTGTTGTACCGACGGGGACTCGTACAGGGATAGGAGCAAGGTCATGTGGCGGCGTGTCGCGCTTTACATCTATGCCCTGGCGGCTGTGGTCTACCTCACCCTGCCCTTCGCATGGGTAACCGCCGTCAGTTTCATGCCCGAACGGGAAGCGACGCAGCTGCGCTGGTGGCCCGAGGAGCCCACCGCCAAACACTATCGGCTCTATTTCGATGTGGACGGCCGGTCCGCGGATGTGGGCGCAGCCATCGCCCGGCAGTTCCCCCGCGCCATCGTCAACAGTCTGATCATCGGCACGGCGGTCATGCTCCTCAACCTGACCTGCGGTTCGCTGGCCGCCTATGCCCTGGCACGGCTGCCCTTCCGGGGCAACCTGCTGCTCCTGCTGTTCTATCTGGGCTCTCGCAGCGTGCCCGGCGTGGCCATCATGATCCCCATGTACCTGCTGATGCAGCGCTTTGGACTCCTGGACACCCATCTTTCGGTGATCCTGTCCCACACGACCTTTACCCTGCCGTTCACCATCTGGATCCTGAAAGGTTACTTCCAGACCGTGCCCATGGACCTTGAACGGGCCGCCCGGGTCGATGGCTGCACGCCCATGGGCGCATTGGTGCGGGTATTTCTGCCCGTCACCACGCCGGGTCTGGTCGCCGTCGGCATCTTCGCCTTTATCGCGTCCTGGGGGGAATTCCTCTTCGCGCTGCTCTTTACGACAACGATCGCGTCCAGGCCGGTGACGGTGCTGGCATCCGACTTCGCACAGGAATTGCAGGTGCCTTTTACCGTCATCGCCGCGGGAGGCGTGCTGGTCATCCTCCTGCCCCTGGTGCTGTCCTTCCTGTTCCAGCGGCTCATCATCCAGGGCATCGGCGGCTCGGTGACCGGGTAAATCGACGCACGGGAGTATATCCATTGGCAAGAGTCCGTCTCAACAACCTGGCGAAGCATTTCGGCGACGTGGTGGCGGTGGACAACGTTACGCTCGACATAGCCGACCGCGAATTCCTGACGCTCCTGGGTCCGTCCGGATGCGGCAAGACCACCCTGCTCAACATGATCGCCGGCCTGGAATCACCGACGGCCGGCGAGGTGTGGTTCGACGACCGGAACGTTACGGCCGTGCCGCCCGAGCGGCGGGATATAGCCATGGTGTTTCAGACTTACGCGCTCTATCCCCACATGCGCGTATTCGACAACATCGCCTTCGGACTCAAAATGCGCGGCGTACCGGCCACGGAACGGAGGCGCCTAGTGCTGGAGACCGCCAGAACCATGGAGATCGGGCATCTGCTGGATCGCAAACCCCGGGCGTTGAGCGGTGGACAGCGACAGCGGGTCGCTTTGGCGCGCGCCATCGTGCGCGATCCGGGCGTGTTTCTGCTCGACGAACCGCTGTCCAACCTGGACGCCCAGCTGCGGGTGGTGATGCGCACGGAGCTGAAGCGCCTCCACGGCGACCTCGAGATGACTTTCGTATACGTCACCCACGACCAGGCTGAATCGCTGATCCTCTCCGACCGGATCGTGGTGATGAAGGAGGGGAGGATCCAGCAGATCGGCACCCCCGAGTCGATCTACGACAACCCCGCCAATACGTTCGTGGCCGGATTCGTGGGGAGTCCGCCCATCAATCTGCTCAAGGGCGTGCTGGAGCGGCAGGCATCGGTCGGCTGGCGGGTGGTTGGCGCGGGTTACGCGATCGGCGTGGCGCCCTCCACGATCGGGCGGATGGAGCAGCCGGAAGGGCGGGAGGTCTATCTGGGCGTTCGGGCCGAGAACGTGGGCATCCGGGACGCGCTATCGATCGCGGGAGCGGCCAGCGGGACGGGCACGGCGGATCGTTCGGTTGTTCGCGCCAGGGTCGTGGTCCGCGAACCGATGGGAAGCGACCTGTACCTGACGGTGGATATAGGCGGAAGCAACGTCAAGGTGCGCACCCGGCCGGACAGTCCCGTGGACAGAGGGGAAAGCGTGGACGTGTTTTTCGACACCGCGAAGATACACCTCTTCGACAGACGAACCGAGGTTTCGCTGACGCCGCCTGTCGAGGCCTGAGGCCGACGTGGCCAGTGAGAACGACGAGGCCGGTGAGACCGGTGAAGCCGACGTGGCCAGTGAGACCGACGTGAGCGGTGAGGCTGCCGAAACCAGCGAGGGCGCCGACGAGGTGGCCGATACGAAATCGGATCTGCCGGCGCCTCACCGCTGCTCGTTCGGCGCATGCGGCTGACCCGGATGCGAGCCCCCTGCATTCTTGGCCGTGTTCCCGCCGTCCAGCGGCATGAGCGCCCCGGTTACCCAGCCGGAGGCGTCGGAGGCGAGAAAGATGGCCAGGCCCTGGATGTCTTCGGATTTGCCAAGGCGCCCGATCGGGATACCGCGGAGATAGGTGTCGCCCAGCTTGGCGTCGGCGTCGATGCGCCGGCGCAGTCCTTCGTTCATGATCTGGGCGCATACGATGCCATTGACGCGCACCCCCTTGCTGCTCCACTCGATGCTCATTTCGCGCGTCATCTGGGCAACCCCGCCCATGGCGATGCTGTAGGACATGTGGCCGCGGCCGAGGGCCGACAGCCCGGCGATGGACACGATGTTGATGATGCTGCCGCGGCCGGCCGCGATCATGCGGCGAGCGGCTTCCTGACAACAGACGTATCGCCCCACGACCAGGTTGTTCAGGGTCTGCATGATCCCGGCTTCCGTAACGTCCAGCGGCTGCTGGTTGACCCCGCCCTCCCCGGCGATGTTCGCCAGGACATCGATACGTCCGTAGGATTCGTCCAGTTTTGCGAACATCGACCGGATCTGCGCGCCGCTGGATACGTCGCAGACGACCGGCTCGGCGCGGCGGCCCAGACGCGCGATCTCGCTGGCCGTATCCCGCATGCCTTCTTCGTTGATATCGGCCAGCATGAGATCCGCTCCCGCCTCGGCGAATCCGATGGACGCCGCCCTGCCCATGCCGCTGGCCGCGCCGGAGACCAGCGCCACGCGTCCGCTCAGATCGAACAATGGATGGGACATCGCCTCTCCCTTTCATGGCCAGATGCGCTGCTACGCACCGGCACGGTCGCGAATCGCCGCGCAAACCTGCGCGGTCGGGGGTATTCCCCCATTGCATTCGGGAAGTTTCAGACTATATTATAATAGGGGTTGTCGTACCGTTTTAGCCAGTTGAATCTGTCGTATCCCTCATGCCGGGGTTTCGTTCGATGCCTCCCTTCACCGTCGTATCCGACTACGAGCCCCGGGGCGATCAGCCCAGGGCGATCGAAGAACTCGTCCAAGGCGTGCATCGGGGGGACAAGCACCAGTGCCTTCTCGGTATCACGGGCAGCGGCAAGACCTACACGATGGCCCAGGTCATCACCCAGTTGCAGAAGCCGGCCCTGGTCATTTCGCCCAACAAGACCCTGGCTGCCCAGCTTTACGGCGAATTCAAGGGGTTCTTTCCGAACAACGCCGTCGAGTACTTCATCAGCTACTACGACTACTACCAGCCGGAAGCGTACATGCCGGTGACGGACACCTATATCGAAAAGGATTCGTCCGTCAACGAGGACCTGGACAAGCTCCGGCTGCGGGCTACGAGCGCATTGCTGGAACGACGGGACGTGGTGATCGTCGCCTCCGTATCCTCCATCTACAGCCTGGGGTCCCCCGACGAATGGAAGGAATTCGTGCTCCTGGTGGAGCGGGGAGAAGTGCACGAGCGGGATCTGATCATGCGCAAGCTGATCGACATGCACTACAACCGGAACGACTACGATTTCGCACGGGGCACGTTCCGCGTGCGGGGAGACACGCTCGACATTCTGCCTGCAGACCAGGAAAAGGGCATCCGTATCGAGATGTTCGGCGACGAAATCGACCGCATCACCGAGTTCGAGCCGCTGACTGGCGAAGTCCTTGCGGAGCCGGATCGCATCGCCATCTACCCGGCCCGGCATTTCGTCACCACGGCGCCGCGTCTGGAGCAGGCCATGAAGTCCATCGAGGAGGAACTGGACGAACGGCTTCGCGTGCTATACGACGAGAACAAGCTCCTCGAGGCCCAGCGACTGGAACAGCGCACGCGCTTCGACCTGGAGATGATGCGGGAGATCGGGTTCTGCGCCGGCATCGAGAACTACTCCAGACACCTGTCCGGACGGTCGCCGGGCGATCGGCCCTTCTGTCTGTTCGACTTCTTTCCCAGCGATTTCCTGCTGGTCATCGACGAGTCCCACGTCTCCCTGCCCCAGCTCCGGGCGATGTACAATGGCGACCGTTCGCGGAAGACCACCCTGGTCGAACACGGTTTTCGCCTGCCGTCGGCGCTCGACAACCGCCCCCTGACCTTCGAAGAATTCGAATCCCTGATCAACCAGGTGATCTACGTGTCGGCGACACCGGCCGACTACGAGTTGGACCAGTGCCGCGGCGTGGTGGTCGAGCAGATCATCCGGCCCACCGGACTGATGGACCCGGAGATCATCCTGCAACCCGTCGCGCACCAGATGGACGATCTGCTCGCCCGCATCCGCGAGCGGGCGGAACGGCAGGAACGAGTGCTGGTGACCACGCTGACCAAGCGGATGGCGGAGGACCTGACCGATTATCTCCGGCAGCTGAACGTCCGGGTGCGGTATCTCCACTCCACCATCGATTCCATCGAACGCGTCGAAATCCTGCGCGACCTGCGCCTCGGCAAGTTCGACGTCCTGGTCGGCATCAACCTCCTTCGGGAGGGGCTCGATCTGCCTGAAGTCTCCCTGGTTGCCATCCTGGACGCGGACAAGGAGGGTTTTCTGCGGTCGGAAAGGTCGCTGATCCAGACGGCGGGCCGGGCGGCCCGGAACGTACGCGGCGAGGTGATCTTCTACGCCGACAACATCACGCACTCCATGCGACGGGCCATGGACGAGACGAACCGGCGCAGGAACCTTCAGCAGGAGTTCAACGAACTGCACGGGATCGAACCCGAAACCGTATACAAGTCCATCGAGGAGATCATCAAGACCACGGCCGTGGCGGACGTGAAGGCGGCGGAAGACGAAATCCCGATCCTCGATACCATCGCCAAGATGGACCAGCATACCGTCGTGGAAGAACTCAAACAGGCCATGTACGAAGCCGCCGCCAACCTGGAGTTCGAGAAAGCGGCCAGACTGCGCGACGAAATCAACCGGCTGGAGTCCCAACCCGTGAAATGAGACGGGTCATCTCCCGCTCGGCCGGATTCCTACCGTCCGGCCGGCCACGACCCGGACGCCTGCCCATGCTCCTACCTCTCCAGGCAGAAAGCCCGAGTTTTTCACGGCCCGTCGTCACCTACGCGCTGCTCCTCGCCAACGTGGTAGTCTTCCTCTTCCAATGGTTGCAGGGTCCCCTGGGCGAGCAGATCTTCATATTCAAGACGGCGGCGATTCCCTTCGAACTGACGCACTTCGCGGCACGGGACGAGATTCCCATTCCCGGCACTTCCCTGCGCTATCCCGATGCGCTCGTCCCCTTCCCCCTCACCCTGTTTACGGCCATGTTCGTACACGGCGGCTTCATGCACCTCGCCGGCAACATGCTCTACCTGTGGATTTTCGGCAAAAGCGTGGAAAGCGCGATGCGCTCGTCGCGCTTCCTGCTCTTCTACCTGCTGACCGGCCTCTGCGCCACGCTGGTTCACGTCCTGTCCGAGCCGGACTCCACTATTCCGATGATCGGCGCCAGCGGGGCGATCGCGGGCGTGCTCGGCGCCTATTTCATCCTGTATCCGCGGGCCTATATCAAGACCTTCGTCCTGCTGTTCATCTTCATCCAGATCATCCACATCCCGGCTGTCATCATCCTCGGGATCTGGTTTCTGCGGCAGATTCTGGGCATCGGCAGCGACGGCGTGGCCTGGTATGCCCATATCGGCGGGTTTCTTGTCGGCATGCTCCTCGTGCGGCGCTTCCTGACGCGCCGACCCCGCACGATTTCGATCAATCCCGGGGGCGAGTGGTGAGCGGACCGTCGCCGAACACGCCGTTTCTCGACATGCTCGGAATACGCAGGGGGGACACCGTAGCCGTCGTCGGCAGCGGAGGCAAGGCGACGCTGATGTACCGGCTGGCCGGAGAGGCCGCCCACCGGGACTACACCGTCGTCACGACCTCCACCACGCATCTGCATCCGCCAACGTTGCAGGATACGCGCGGGTTCTATGTGACCGGAGAGACGCCGGACTGGCCGGTGCTGATTCCCCGTGCGCTGAAAGCGCGCGGCCACGTGACCGTCCTCGGCGCCCGGCCCAGGCCCGACAAACTGAAGGGACTGAGCGGGGACGAGCTGCGTCGATTGCGCGCGGTATGTACGCCCGACCTCCTGCTGGTGAAGGCCGATGGCGCGCGCGCCAGGCTGTTCAAAGCGCCGGCCGGCCACGAGCCCGCGGTGCCGGAGGGCACCACCCGCGGGGTCATTGTAGCCAGCTTGGAGTCGGTCGGAGAACGTCTGGACGAAATGCACGTGCACCGACCGGAGCGCGTGAGCGTTTTGACCGGATTGCGGCAGGGCGAAACGCTTACGCCCGAGGTCATCGCCGGGGTGGTCAGTCATCCGGATGCCTACCGGCGCGCCTTCCCCGCATGCGTACGCCTTTCCCTGTATCTTTCCTTCGCTGATGACCAGCGCAGTCGGGAATCGGCCCGCCGGATCGCTGGCGCGGTGCCCCGTTCGGTTTTCGAAGGCGTCTACAGCGGGAGCATACGGCAGTCGAAGGCGACCGTGACCCAACTGGCCTAATCCCGGCCAGCAACCCGGGTGTCCCGGTCTTTCGCTAAATCCGCGTTGACACCCACCACGCGCTGTCGTAATATCTACCCAACGCTGCGCACGAAGCGCACATGGATGACGGCGTATGGGAGCCCTTCGGGGTTCGGAGAACGGCGCATTGGGTTCATTGGGGATCCGGGAGGATCTCCGGGAGGATCGTTCATGGTTCGATTTCACCTTTTAGCCCTCCTCCTCGGCACGGCCATTCTGGCATCAGGCTGCGCCGGCGGTGATCCGGATCAACGCGTCGTGACCGTCTATTCACCCCACGGCAAGCCGATCCTGCCCGAATTCGAGAAGCGCTTCGAAGCCGCGCATCCCGGCGTGGACGTCCGCTGGCTCGACATGGGATCGCAGGACGTGCTCGACCGGGTGCGATCAGAGCGGGCCAACCCCCAGGGCGACGTCTGGTGGGGCGCACCGGCAACCAACTTCATCCAGGCTGCGGACGAGGGTTTGCTGGCGCCCTATCGGCCGACATGGGCGGATGCGCTGCTGCCCGAATTCCGGGACGCCGACGACCGATGGTACGGCACGGCCCAGCTGATTCCCGTGATCGCCTTCAACAACCTGGAGCTTTCGAAGGAGACCGCGCCCGCAGACTGGGACGAACTCCTCGATCCGCGGTGGCGGGACCTCATCGTGATCCGGTACCCGCTCGCGTCCGGGACTATGCGGACGGTCTACTCGGGGATTATCTGGCGCACGTACCGGGACTCCGGTCTGCCCGACGCGGGATACGACTGGCTCGCAAGGCTCGACGCCAATACGAAGGACTACGCCGCCGACCCGAACATGATGTTTCAGAAGCTGGCCCGAAAGGAAGGGCTGGTATCCATCTGGCTGATGAGCGACATCATGCTGCAGGTGGACCGGTACGGGTATCCCTTCGACTTCGTGGTTCCGAGCAGCGGCGCGCCCGTGCTGACCGACGGCATCGCGCTGATCGCCAACAGCAGGAATCCCGCGGACGCGCGACTGTTCTATGAGTTCGTCACCAATGTGGACAACACCGTGCTGCAGGCCACGGAGTACTACCGGATTCCTACGCGCGGCGACATACCGAAGGACCGCCTGCCGGCGTGGATGGCCGATCTTTCCGTTGCCCCCTTCGACATCGACTGGAAAGTCTTCTCCGAACAGTCCAGAACCTGGATGAAGTACTGGGACGACAACATCAAGGACCGGGGATAGCGCTCCGCCTTCCCTTGCGGTTCCCTACTGATTTACGCCCATGGCCCAGGTCGCGCTCAATCGTCTCACCAAGCACTTCGACGATACCCCGGTAGTGAAGGGCATCAGCCTGACCGTGGCCGACGGCGAGTTTTTCAGCCTCCTGGGACCGAGCGGATGCGGCAAGACGACCATACTCCGCATGATCGCCGGATTCACCTTCCCGACCTCCGGCTCCATCAGCTTCGACGGGCGGGACGTCTCCTACGTGCCCGCCCACAAGCGCAATACCGGGATGGTTTTTCAGAACTACGCCCTGTTCCCTCACATGACCGTCTTCGAGAACGTGGCCTTTGGCCTGCGCACCCGCAAGGTGCCCGGACCGGAGATGGCGGATCGCATCGCACAGGCGCTCGACCTGGTGGGGTTGACCGGCCTGGAGCAGCGGCCTGTGCCCAAGCTGTCCGGCGGACAACAGCAACGGGTGGCCCTCGCCCGGGCCGTGGTCATCGAACCCGACCTGTTGCTGCTCGACGAACCGCTGTCCAATCTGGACGCCAAGCTGCGCGAAGAAACCCGAGACCAGATCCGGGCGCTGCAGACCAAGCTGGGCATCACGACCATCTACGTCACCCATGATCAGGAAGAAGCGCTGGCCGTTTCAGACCGGATCGCGGTGATGGAGGAAGGCGCATGCCGGCAGCTGGACCGTCCAGACGCGATCTATCGCAGGCCGGCCAATCGATTTGTGGCCGCCTTCATGGGCAACATGAACCTCTGGGAAGGCGTGCTGGCAACCGAAGACGGCGAGACCGTCTTTCGCCACGCAAGCGGGCTGGCCGTCCGTTTGCCCGCGTCGGCCGGTGAGGCCGAAAAGGCGAAGGGTCCCGTTCATCTGGCGCTTCATCCCCAGAACGCAGGGTTGACCGAGGACGAAGCGGCCGACACGACAGGAGGTGTCGTGGCCACGCGGCGCTTCAAGGGCGCGACGGTTGAGTTCACCGTCGATGCGGGAAGCGTCTCCATCCAGGTCGTGGAGAACGCGGAAGATCCGATGGCGGACCGCCAACCCGGCGAGGCGGTGCGCGTGCGCATCCCGGGCGATCAGGCGATCATCCTGTGGGATTGAACCGGATCATGAACCCGTACGCCGTCATCCGGCAACCCCGCGTCCTCGTCTTCATCCCGCTCGGATTCATCATAATCGGCTATATCGTCTATCCCGCCGCGCTCGTGTTGTGGGAGAGCCTGTTCCGGGACGGACAGTTCGGCTTCGGCAACTACGGAGAGTTCTTCGATCCGAATAGTCCATCCTACATGGAGGGGCTCTTCAACAGCGTCATGGTTTCCGTGGGCAGCGTGCTGCTCTCGGCCCTCATCGGCGTGCCTCTGGCACTCATCTTCACCCACTACGAGTTTCCCGGCCGGTCGGTCTTCTCGGCGCTGGCCACGTTGCCCATCGTCCTGCCGCCGCTGGTAGGTGTGCTCGCCTTCCTGTTTCTCTACAGCGAAAGCGGCATGATACCCCGCCTAGTCCAGGCCGCCCTGGGACTGGAGCGGCCGCCCTTTTCGCTGAACGGGGTGTGGGCCGTGCTACTGGTGCACGGGTATACGATGTACGTGTTTTTCTATCTGTTCACTTCGGCGGCGCTCCGGGGGATCGATCCGGCGGTCATGGAGGCGGCCCGCAACCTGGGCGCGTCGTCCTGGTTCGGCTTCCGTACCGTCACGCTGCCCCTGCTGACGCCTGCCCTGGTCGGCGCAACACTCCTCGTCTTCATGACGTCCATGAATTCCTTCAGCGCGCCCTTCATCTTCGCCGGGGGATTTCGCTTTCTCAGCCTCAACATCTACACGTCCAAGCTGAACGGGGACATGGCCATGGCCGTCACGCAGACCGTGGTGCTCTCCGCCTTCTCCATCGCCTTTCTGTTCTGGATGCGCCGGTACGAAGGACGGCGCCAGTACGCCATGGGCACCAAGGGAACGGCCACCGTACGCCGCGAAATCCGGGGACGCTGGGCGCGCCTGCTCGCAGGGACCGCGGGCATCGCCATGGTGGTGGTGCTCCTCCTGCCCCACCTGACCATTCTCCTGCTTTCCTTCGTCCAGGATGGCACATGGACACACCAGATCCTGCCCCAGGTCTATACTTCGGACAACTATGGCAGGCTCTTCCAGGATCCCACCTTCTGGGAACCGATACGCAACAGTCTGAATATGGCGGTGATCGCCACGGCGGCCGATGTGGCGATCGGAGTCGCCGCGGCCTACCTCGTAGTCAAGGGCACTTTCCGGGGACGCAAGCTCCTCGACGCCTTCGTGATGGTTCCCTGGGCGCTGCCGGGCACGGTGGTGGCCATCAACCTGATCGTCGCCTTCAGCCAGGGCACGCCCTTCAGTTTCGGACAGGTCCTGGTGGGATCCTTCTGGCTCCTGCCCATCGCGTATTTCGTCCGCCACCTGCCCATCGTGTTCCGGGCGTCGGCGGCGGCCTTCAGACAACTGGACGACTCGCTGGAGGAGGCGGCACGCAACCTGGGCGCGGGATGGTTCTACGCCTTTCGCCGGGTCACCCTGCCGCTCATCGGTCCGGGTGTGCTCGCCGGGACTTTGCTTGCGTTCGTCACCGCCCTGGGCGAATTCGTGGCCTCCATCCTGCTCTATGTCTACGACAACCGGCCCATTGCCATGGAAATCCTGTCCCACCTGCGCCAGTTCAACATCGGCAGCGCAGCGGCCTACGCCGTCCTGCTCCTGCTTCTCGTCTCCTTCGTCCTGCTCGGTTCCAACTACTTCTCCCGCGGCGCTGCGCAGCGGAGCCTGTCTTGACCTCGGCCAAGCGGGAGCTGTTCGAAGCCCATGCATAGACGTTCCGACCTCTTTCTTTTTATTGCCGCATTTGTCATGGACTTCTGCACGGGCCTGGTATCCTTCGCCGTGCCCTTGCGCGCCCTCGACCTGGGCGCTTCCGTGGTGGAACTGGGATTTATCGGCACCGCAGGCTCCCTCAGCTTCACTGTGGCCTGCACGTTCACGGGTAAACTGGCCGACCGGTTCGATCGTCGACGGCTGCTGATCATCGCAGCCGGCTTGACCACCCTGGTCTTTGCGATGCTCTTTCTGGCGGTGAACTACTGGATGCTGCTCGCGGGCGCGGCCCTGGGATGGGGGTTGCTGGCCCTCTTCTGGCCCTCCGTGCAGGCCATGCTGGCCGAGGGCCGCAGCCGGACACGGCTCGTCAAGACCCTCGGTACGTTCAACATATTCTGGACCCTCGGATTCATGCTGGGACCGCTGGCGGGGGGTTATCTCTACCTGGTGGGTCCGAAGGTACCTTTCGCCACCGGCGCAGTCGGCATGGTTTTGCTCACGCTGGCCATCGGCGCGATGCGATTCAAACCGTCCGACGAGCCGGCCGAGGATCTCGAGGAGGCTCCGCGGGAACCCGAACGCGCGGACGCGGCACGGTTTCGCTGGATTGCCTGGACGGCCAATTTCACGGCGTTTTTCATGATCGGCATGCTCAACAACCAGTTCCCCAAGCTCGCCGCCGAACTCCTCATTCGGCCGGACACGCTCGGCATGTTGCTGGCTATTCCGCGGCTCCTGCAGATGCTCATCTTCCTGGTCGCGCGGCACACGACCTGGTGGCAGTTCCGGCTCAGGCCACTCCTCATTCCCCAGGTTACCGCCGCAGTCGGCATGATCGTCGTTGCAACGCAGGATGCCACCGTGGCGCTGGCCTTCGCCTTCGGAACCGTCGGGCTGCTGGTCGGCGCCGCCTTTTCGGCGAGCCAGTTCTATTCCTTCTTCCAGGCGGAACGAAAAGGGGAAAAAGGCGCGCGCAACGAGATGATCGTCGGCCTGGGGATGGTTTCGGGACCGCTCGTCGGCGGCCTGCTGGCCCACCTCATCGGGCTGCGCATGCCCTATGTGCTGTGCTGTCTCGTGCTGGTCGCGGGCATGCTCGTCGAATACCGATGGTACCGGAAGCGGGCGTGAGCGCTTCGCGCCAGCCCCATCCGACCGGCATATCGAGGGGCCGAACCGCAGGTCGCCGCAGGTCGTCTACCCCTTTTCCAAGCCCTTCCGGCTCCGACGCGCCGCCTCGGCAAGAATAGCCACGGTTTCCTCGAGGGTACGGTTCCGGTCTACGGTCTCCGGACGTTCGTGCCCGATGGGACTTTCGGCGACAAGACGGAAGAGGTCGGCCGCCCCTTCGTGGAATCGGCCGGTGACGCCGGCCTGCTCGTATGCGGCGGCAATCTCGTGCATTTCTCCGATCCAGCGAAAGGCCTTCGCGGAGAGGCTGTTCACGCCCTCCATCGCCTTGAGCCGCTGCGGCTGGCTTTCCGAGAATTCCGTCATCAGCGCTTCGCGCAGACCCATTGCCTCGGCCGCGATCAGCGCGGCGGCGTGCAGGGCGGAAGTGCCCTTGGTTACCGAGGCATAGCACATCTTGATACCGGAAGCCCTGCCCACTTCACCGCCGAGAGCGCGGACGAGGATGCCGTGGCCATCGAGCTGCGCGAGTATGTTTTCGTGCGGTCCGGAAGCATAGAAGCGGGTCTGTTCGCTTGCACCGGGCGGACCGCCGATGATCCCCGCGTCGATGAAACGGCCGCCCGCCCCGGAAACGACCTCGTCGATGGCCCGGACCGTGGCCGGGGAGACCGCATTGCAATCGGCATATGCGACCGCCGCACTCGTTTTTGCCATGGATGCGGCCACGTCTTCTGCGAGCCGAACCGCCTGATCCGGCACCAGGATGGCCAGGATGAGGTCGGCGTCTCGCACCAGCTCGTCCAGATCCGGGACGTCCCGAATACCAGCGGCCGCCGACAACGACCGGGTCCGGGCGCTGCGGCCCGTGAGGCAGGCGGTCACTTCGAATCCGCCGTCCAGCAGACATCGCCCTACCGAATGGCCCATTTCACCCGGACTCAGTATGGCGACGCGGCGTACCTTCATGCCGATCTCCCTTCCGGTTTGTTGTTTCGCCGGGCAACCATCCGCCGGACTACGCGATGGCCTTCGTCCTCATCCGCCTCGTGGAGTACGCCGAAGACGCCATGCGGCAGACGGGACCCCGGTTCGCCCGCCTTGAGGCACCAGTCCCGATTCTGGGCAGGCCGGTATCGCAGATGATCCAAAGTAAAAGCCTGCCAGGCCAGGAGTCCTCCGTCGGACACTGCGGTCCAAGCGTAATCGAACACCGCTCTCTCCCAGTACATCACGCATATCACCAGCGCGTAACGGTGATCGGCGGGGGGACGCCATGTTCTCAGGTCCGCCTCCACGCAGGTCAGCCTCGACGCCAGGCCGCGTTCCTTCGCCTCTGCGCGCAGGCGGTCCAGCGCCACGTCGGATATATCGACGGCGAGCACATCCCGACCGGCTTCGGCCTGCGCCAGGGCCTGGGCCGACATGCCGGCGGCAAGTTCGAGTACGGGGCCATCCGGGTATTCCAGGGAGACCGCGCTTTCGTACAGCGGACACGTTTTTCGCGGCGACAGACGTTTTGGCGCGCGGTACCGCCTGTTCCACTTCAACCGTTCCGGATGGTTTTCGAGGGCATGGCCGGGAGCGTTCATGGGCGGCGAATTGCACACGGCGCGGTTAGATCTCCTGCGCCACGACGAGAATATGCGCCCCTTGGCTCACGGGCGCGTGGAAGGCCTGGGACAACACGTAGCCGTCTACCCCCGCACGCACCGGCCAGGGCGGATCGTCGATTCGGTGGAAATCGTGCAGATGGCCCACCGTCTGACCCGCGGTCACAGGGGTTCCGCAGTCCAGCAGCGGTTCATAGTGCCCGGGAAACGGAGCGGGTACGTAGCACGCCCGGTCGATGATGGCCGTACGCCGCTGCGTTCCGGCGGCGTGATGGGCGATGGACCGAATCTCGCCCCGTAGCAATCCATGGCGGATCGCGGCGGCCCGTATGCCGTGTCGGGCGTACCGCACCCCTTCCGCATTGACCGATTCCCCCCAGCCCAGTTCGGTTCCGATGGTAATCTTGCCCAACCGCTCGGACTCGCTGACCATCAGGCCCGGCGTCTCGTTTTGGTAGACCATCACGAAAGGCGCGCCGAACCAGCGGGCCGTCTCGTCGATCACGGCCGCCTGCCCGGGATCATCCACCTCGTGATAACTGACGCAGTGTGCAAATTGAAGCACACGCCCGCCGGAGTGAATGTCCGTCACGATATGCACACGGGGCCACAGGTACGATCGGACGAATTGCGCGATGCGGTGCGTGATGCCGGCAAGCGCCGGATTGGCGCCGGCGCCCGCCACGAAAGCACGGTTCAGGTTGACCCCGTCGTCCGCGTCGCTCGCGCGCCGGCCGGCGTGGAAGGCCGCCGGGTTGAGGACGGGTATGAAAATCAGACGACCGACCACCTCTTCGCGCTGCAATGTGTGCATGAGGTGCTTGATCGCCACCGGACCTTCGTACTCGTTCCCGTGATTGGAACCGCAGGCCAGGAGCCCTTCGCCATCGCGGGCTTCGGGACCGACCATGACGGTCAGCGGGATGAGATGGTCCGCCCAGAGCGAGTCGTGTTCGAGCGCCACCCAGTAGTCCCGGCGTCCGGGCGATTCGAGATCGAGTTTTTCGGGTCGAACGATTTCACGGGGCATCAGGCGCGCTCCTCCACATGCCTCCTCCACATGCATTCGATCGGCCAGCACGATCCCCGGGACGCAGGTCCCGGCCAGTCCGTACCGTAACCGTAGTACCGGGGACTACATCGAGACGCCGAGGAGGCCGCGGGTAACCTGGAAATCCGTGTTGCCGAGGACCGCCGCCCTTGGCCGGTGTTGCCCGGCGAGCGTGTCCCGAATCAGGTTCCGCAACCCCTCCTGCCACCCAGCCGGTTCGCCGCGCAGCGTCAGGTCCGCGTCTTCGCGCAACGGGATCGGGAGATCATCTCCCGCCACCTGCAGCACCGGTATCATGGGATGGCCGGTCAGCGGGTGACTGCCTGTGCCGGCGAGGATCAGATCCACGCCCGCGGCGCCCAGCCCGGTGACGGTTTCCACCCAGTGCGTCGTCTGGGTCTCCATAACGTGCAGACCCGGCGCCAAAACGGGCTCGCCATAGGTCAGGGTAGGTTGCGCCGGAACATCCACCAGGTGCCTCAGGAAGGCCGGATGCGCGAGCAGTGCGGAATTGTCCGGCGCGACGACCGTCCCGCCCCCGTGCACCACGTCGAAGATCAGGCGCGACAACGCTTTCGCCAGATCGTCGGAAACAGGTTTCGTCGCGGACACGCCCAGCCTGAGAGGAGGAAAACCGGCTGCACCGGTGGCCGGCGCAACACGTCTGGACAACACATCGGCGAACCAGGATTCGATACGATCCAGCACCTTTTCGATTCCCCCGTCCAGTTGCACGCTGGCCCATCCGAAATCTGCCGGATCCAGACCCCGGTCGGCGAGCTGCTGGCGATAGAAATCGTTATGCGTCCGTTCACAGCCATGTTCCAGAAGCAGGGCGACCGCCGTCATCGGGTGGGTCAGATACCCCGTCATGGTGCGGATGTACATGTCTTCGGACACCCCGCCGGATGCCCCGCATCCCTCGGTGTGCACCAGCGCGACGAAACGGGAAAGTCCGGCGCCGTGCCCAATGGCGCTTTCGTTCAGTCGTTCGGCAGCCATGCGGGCGATCTGGCCGGAACAAAGGCTTGTGGGCAGAATGAGGCCGACTCGGCCGGTGGCGCGGGACCCGTTCATTTCGCAGACTGGCGTCCTGAAAGGCTGGGAAGGGGTCGTCGCCTCCTGCGGACGGACGGCAAGCGGTTCGCCCATGGGTGCGGACCGACCGCGGAGCGCCTGCAATCCGCTCGCGTCCGTTTGCCGCCAGTCGCGCCAGATCTGGGTCTGGCTGTGTCCCGCCCGCTCGCCGCAGGTCGATGCCCCGGAAGCCGTCCGCAAAGTCAGTCCCAGGGTCTGCCGACCCAGTTCCTCCATCGGCATGCCGTCGAGGTAGGCGCCCGCGTTCACGTCCATTTCTCCCGACAGCATCTCGAATCGTTTCGAGGTCGTCACGATTTTGATCGTCGGGACGAAGGGGAAATTGGTGACGGATCCGTTCCCGGTTATGAAGAAGATGAGGTTGCCGCCGGACGCCACCTGTCCCGCGATGGCTTCGAGGTCGTTTCCGGGGCTGTCCATGAAATAGTAGCCCGGTTCCTTCATCGGGACCGCGTAGTCGATGGCATAATCGAGGCGCACGTCGGGATGGCGCTTCCGCGCCGCGCCGATGGACTTCAGCACGATGTTGTAGATACCCCGAAGCTTGTTTCCGCCGGAGGGGTTGGCGTCAACCGACTGCCCGTGCCATGCCGTGCGCTCCTGGAACCGCCGGACCATGTTCAGGAAGGCGCGGGCGGTTTCGACGTCCCGCACCTTCTGAAGCACGTAGGGTTCGCCACCGATCAGCTCGTCCGTTTCCGCGAGGTTGGCCTTGCCTCCGAAGCGGATGACCTCCCGGGCGACGTGCGCGGCGAGTGGATTGCCGGATATGCCCGAGAACGCATCCGAGCCACCGCATTGCAGTACGAGATTGAGATGAGCCGCCGAGGCGGGTTTTCGGGACACGCGGCCTACGTCCTCGCACCATCCCGCGACGATGCCCGCTGTACGGGCAAGATCCTGTTCGAACCCGCCCGCAAGCGTCTCGAACCGGTGCGTCACGTCGCCGAGCGGATAGTCGTGCCGTCGCATGTAGTCTTCCAGCATCCGTCCGGTCACCGTTTCGGTTCCGCGATCGACCGCGAGCACCGCTCCGACGTTCGAATGGACCATGAAACCCGCCAGGGTGCGCAACACCAGGTCCCGATTGTTCGGGTCCACCCCGGAGCCGCCCTCGGTATGCGCCACGGCCACCACGCCGTCGATATTCGGATACCGTTCCACCCGGCGCTTCAGCATCGCTTCCAGCCGCCTAACGAACCCGGCCGTCTGCGACGTAATGCCGAGCAGGACGATGAAGTTGCGCGTTCCAACACCCCGCGCCGCGCCGCGGTCGTATCCCTCGAAGGTCGGAGGACTGAGGCTGACCGGCACCTGCGCGCCCGGGGTGAAAGTTTTTTCATCGAGTGCGTAGGGTACCTGGCGATCTTCGAAATTCGGCTGGTCCGGAAGGACGACATCGAGGTTCCGAACGCGCAGGGCGTCGAGTATTTCCGCATTGCAGAGGTAGTCGCCAGGATCTATGGTGCGGATCGCCCGCCCGAAGGGCAGTCCCCAGGAAAGGACGGACGCGCCGGCCGGTATGGAACGAACGGCAAATCTGTGTCCTTCAAGCAGCGTATGGGCAAGCGTAGTGGATGCGCCGTCTGCGTCCACCATCTCCGTGCCGGATTCGAGTCTTCGGGAGACGATAGCCGCGTTATCGCCGGGGTCGGCCAGGCGTGCGACGTCTTTCATCAGGCAGACAGACACGATGCCAGGATCCTTCTTGCATGGAGATCGATTGGGGGATGCGGTCCTGCCGCATGGACGGGCAGTTCAAGTTAACATGCGGTCCGGCGCCATGTCAAAGCAAATCGGCCCCCGCCGGCCGGCTTCCCGCCGCAACGTCTGGTGCGGTCGACACCCCGCCAGCACGATTGAAAGCGCACCAGCGCGGTTGACGCGCTCCTGGTGTGGTGTATATTGTCTACCCGCGCCGGTCTACCTTGGCGGCCATACGCCGGAGCCGGACGCCCCGTGCTTTTTTGCAGCGCCCATAGCGACCAGAACCCGGATGAAGATGTCCGCCCGTCGGAGGTCAAGATGCTCGTAGGGTACGTCAGCGACGAACGGTACGTCGCCCTTCCCGAAGTCCTGCTCGAGTTCGAAGCCGAAGGGGAGTCCGTTGAAGCCCGATCCCGGGCTACGGGGGCGGTGTACGCGGACGTGACGCCCGGCCGAACGTACAAGGTCACCCTGGCCTGTCGGGATTTCGGTTTCAAGAGCGTCCGCATGACTCCGCGCGACGATCGGCCCTACCAGTTCCGGCTGCTGCGGGACGGCCTGCTGGGCTACATGTGGCCCAAGTGGGTCCGCGCCGGTGATAAATCCGAATTCCGCGTGCACGCGGTGGAAGCCTACCAGCTCGCATTGTACCGGTACGGCTGGAAGAAGGAGTACATCCGGAACATCGGCTGGTACGACGAACACGGTCCGCGCGCGACCATGCAGATCACGCCCGACGGCGACTACACCCGGTCCGGCGTCCAGTGGAACAGGCAGGGCTATACCAACCCCTCCCATAAGCAGTACATCGAGGCGCCGAAACGATCCGGTCTCTACTACCTCCACGCCTCCACGGAGTCCGGCGGTTTCTTCTCCTTCCCCTGGATCGTCGCGCCGGCCGAGCCAATGGCCAGAGTCGCCGTGCTGGCGGCCAACATCAACTGGAACGCCTACAACAACTTCGGCGGACGCAGCAACTACATCCACGCCGATGCGTTCCCCCCGTTTCCGACGATCAATGCCCGGTACGATCTGCATCGGTACACCGATCCTTCGCACCGGATGTACGGATCCGACGACTACGCGCCGCTATCCTTCGACCGCCCGGAACCGATCAACCATATCCCGGAAAACGTCGAGGCCACCGACATGATCCGGGGACGCGCGGCCTGTCACGTCGCGCCGGCGGAGTGGCGGTTCCTGGCATGGATGGAGCGGGAGGGATTCGACTACGACCTCTACGCGGAAACGCAGTTTCACGAAAACGCGTTGCCCCTGGACCGCTACAAAGTGCTGATCACGACCACCCATCCGGAATACTGGTCAAGCGACATGTACTACCGGCTCAAGGCATGGGTGTTCGCATCCGGCGGCCGGCTCATGTACCTCGGTGGAAACGGTCTGAACTGCGAGGTGGAATTCCTGGACGAATACACCATGAAGGTAAGGAACGGCAACGTCGCTGCGCTGGACAGGCCGGCGGAGCACGCCGAAAGCCGATTCCACCTCTACAACGAATCCGAAGCGAATCTGCTCGGGGTGGCCTTCACGCGAACGGGCATCATGACCAGCGCCCCGTATCGGGTAGTCGACGCCGGCCACTGGGTGTTCGAAGGCGCCGGCGTGGCGAAGGGCGACCTCTTCGGGGAGGCGAGTCTGCACGAGCGGGTACCCGGAGGCGCATCGGGGCACGAGACCGACAAGATCACGCCGAATTCACCGCCGAATACCCACCTGATCGCCAAGGGAACCAATGTGGACGAAGGCGGGGCCGAGATGGTCGTGCATGAAACGGATAGCGGCGGAATGGTGTTCTCGGCGGGATCGATCACCTATCCGTCGTCCATCCTCGTGGACGAGGTGGTGTCGAAGGTCACGTCCAACGTACTGCGTCGTTTTCTCGGGGACTGAAGGCTGATACATTCCGATCCGCGCACCCGGCGGTCTACTGTTTCTCCGGGTCCGCGACGCGAAACCCCGAACCGACCCCTGCGCTACAATTTGCGCTGATACACCCCCGTCACCCGATGGTTCGCGCCCTTCTCGAGGATCAGATCCGCGCGTTCCCGGGTCGGAACGATATTCTCGCGCAGGTTCACGAGGTTGATGTCCCGCCAGATATTCCGGGCGGTTTCAACGGCCTCGTCGATGCTCAACCCGGCGTAGTGGTGAAAGTAGGATTCCGGATTCTGGAACGCGGTATCCCGGAGTCTCAGAAACCGGTCGACGTACCACTGCTCCAGGTCGTGTTCCCCGGCTTCCACGAAAATCGAGAAATCTATGAAATCCGACACGAAAACGCGGGGCGATACGTCCCCCGTCATGTGGTGGCCGGTTTGCAGAATGTTCAGCCCCTCCAGAATGATGATATCCGGTTGCGCGATCGTCTTCAGGACCCCCGGTACCACATCGTAGATCAGATGTCGATACACGGGCGCGGTTACCGATGCCTGTCCGGACTTCACCGCGGCCATCAGTTCCACCAGGCGCCGGAGATCGTAGCTTTCCGGGAAACCCTTCCGGTGCATGAGCCCTCTCTCCTCCAGCACGCTGTTGGGATACAGAAAACCATCCGTGGTCACCAGATCCACCCGGGGATGGTTCGGCCAGCGGCTGAGCAGGGCCTGCAGGATGCGGGCCGTCGTGCTTTTTCCCACCGCGACGCTGCCGCCGATTCCGATCACATAGGGCACCTTGGCGGCCGGTTTCCCGAGGAAGGTGTCCATGACCTGGTACAGGTGCTGGGCCGCGGCCACATGAAGATTGAGGAGGCGCGACATGGGCAGGTGGACCTCGGCGACCTCGTCCAGCGAGACCATTTCGTTGATGCCATGCAGTTCCTGCAGGTCTTCTTCGGAGAGCGTCATCGGCGTCGCGGCGCGCAATTTCGACCATGCGTCGCGGGACAGGTAGTTGAAGGGAGAATGGGATGATGAAGAAGACATGGGCTCTCTTCCGCTGGCCGGTCTGCAAGCCGGCTTGGACGTGGTGGCGGCCTGTCAACCGGTCCGTCGATCACACCCCGCGGACCGATCCGTCCGTCATGGGCGGTGTGCCGGTCCGTTGACGACCGCGCGCTCAATCGTCTGTTCCTCGAGCAGCTCCGGTACGGGCTCCGCGCCGGTCCCGGGGGTATCGGACAGCGTCATCTGCGACGGTCCGGAGTGCGTCAGCGCGGGGCCGCTCAGATCCTGCACGTAGAACCGATTGCTCGGGAAGATGTCCGACGGATACTGCATGTTGGGCAGCGCGGCCAGCGCCATGCAGAAAGACGCGCCGAGGGCCGATTCCAGCATGCCGCCCGTCCAGCAGGGAATGCCCGCCTCGGCACAGACCCGGTTCACTTCGAGCGCCTGCGTCAGGCCGCCGACCCGCGCGGGTTTGATGTTGATCCAGCGCGCCGCCCCGGCGCCGATCGCCTTCCGGGCCTTCGCGGGAGAGGTGATACTCTCGTCCAGACAAACCGGGGTCTCGATTTGGCCCTGCAGTACGGCATGGTCAACCAGGTCGTCGCGCATCAGGGGCTGTTCTATCATGGCCAGGTTGTAGCGGTCGAGTTGCCTGAACATGGGCAGGTCTTCCAGCGTGAAGCCGCCATTGCAGTCGATGTGGAAAACCGCGTCTGGAAAAGCCGAACGCACCGCGGCGACCATATCGAGGTCCCACCCGCGGGCATACTTCAGCTTGATTCGCTTGAATCCCGCCTCCAGCGCGTCTTCTACTTTGCCCAGCAGCATGTCGATACTGTCCTGCACGCCGAAGTCGGCCCCCACGTCGATGACCGGTCCCTTGCCCCCGATCAATCGCCAGAGCGGTCTGCCCTTCAGCCTGGCATGCAGGTCCCACCACGCCGCGTCCAGACCGCCCTTGGCGAAGAAATTGCCCGCGACCCAGGCGCATGCCTCCTGGAGTTCCCGTCCGCTGTCGATTCGCTTGCCGATCAGCAGGGGCGCAAGTACGTCCCGCGTGACGGCGAAGACGCCGGCCGCGTATTCCGGGCTGTACGTCGGACGCGCAAGCGGGGTCGCCTCCCCCCAGCCCGCGGCTTCGCCGGCATGCATCTTCACGAGGACGCTCTCGATCACGTCATCGCTGCCGTAGGCCGTACGCCACGGGTAGATCAGGGGCATGGCGACGCGGTACAGCTCGATGGCGTCGATTACCGGCATGGCGGCCTATCCTCTAAATCGTCCAGCAGCCGATCCGCCACCGCCTGCGCGAAGGCGGGATCGTTGATGTTGCAGTCCATCTCCGTTACCCTTACGTGATCGGACACATGGGCCCTTATGGCGTCGAACAGGGCCTGGTCCGCTTCCGGCCACCAGAAGTCGTTCCCCGGGCTGTCGAGCACGGACACGCCCCGCAAGGGCAGAAACACCGATACGGGTCCGCCGGACGCATTGGCCTTCTTCGCGACGATCTCGCCGAGGCGGGCGTTCTCATCCACATTGGTGCGCATGAGCGTGATGTTCGGATTCCACTGGTGCAGCTTGCGATCGCGATACCGCGGCGGCACCGTGTCCGGCGCCCAGAAATTCACCATGTCCAGGCATCCCGGCGCGATCACCTGCGGGATGCCCGCCCTGCCCGCGGCGTCCATGCGCTCCGGACCGGCGGACAGCACGCCGCCGGCCAGTTCGTCCGCCCATTCCGTGGTGGTGACGTCGAGCACGCCTTCGATCAGGCCCTCGTCGACCAGCCCTTCCATGGTCCGGCCCCCGGCGCCGGTGCAATGAAATACCAGCACCTCGTATCCCGCCGCCTCCATGATGGACCGGGCCCGATCCACGGCCTCGGTGGTATTGCCGAACATGCTGGCTGCGACCAGCGGCTTGTCCGCGGCTTCCCGCACCCCGGATTCCACCTTGCCCGCGGTTTCCACCATGCCCACGATCGCGCCCACGGCATTGGCGAAGATGCGGCGGCTGATGCGGTTGATGCCGGACACGTCCACCACGGAAGGGATCATCACCACGTCCTTGATCCCCACGTAGTTGGTCGTGTCCCCCGCCGCGACCGTGGACACCATCACCTTGGGCACCCCGACGGGCAGCGCGCGCATGGCGCTCGTACCCACCGCCGTGCCGGCCGATCCGCCCATGCTGACGACCGCGTCCAAAGCGCCCGCTTCGTACAACCCCTGCACAATCACCGCGACGCCGGCCGCCATGGCGTCGATGGCCGCGCCCCGGTCGTTTCCGGCTTTCAATGCGTCAAGCGTCGTGCCGGCAGCTTCGGCGACCATGTCCCGGGACACGTCCGGCTCGAAGGCCGATGCGCCTATGACGCCGGTGTCGATGACGAGCGTCCCGCGACCGCGCTGCTCGATCTCGCTTTTGACGAAAGCGAATTCGTCCCCCTTGGTGTCCAGGGCGCCCACGATGGCTATGGTTTTCGGCATGAAGTCCCCTCTCCAGAATCGGTCAACACGCAGCGCGCATCGCCGCGCCAGCCCCAGTCCGAACATGACTTGGTCCGCGAACGATCAAGTTACAGACATGCCGGTTTTTTGTACACAGATTTGGACAGGGCGTCCGGCGTCGGGAAACCTCGGGTAGGCTTGACGCCATCCCGCGTTTCCGCTATACTCCACCGAATGCCAGGCAAAAAACCTCCATGCCCGTCCTGCGGAGGGCGATTGCTCCAAGTCCGGGGCGCACGGCATCGCTGCGGATCCTGCAAGCAAGAGTACGGCTTGTTCCGAAAACGCGCCCCCTACACGGGCACGCACTGCGTCCGGCTCAGCCTGCCGGCCCAGATCAGACAGGCCGAGGAGGAACGATAATCCTGCTCAAGAAAGCCTGGGGCTGGCTCAGGTGGCCGGTCGCCCTGGGCATCCTCGCCTGCCTGTTCTATCTCTATCGCGAACAGTACGCCGATTTCATGCGCCGCGAGATCGACTTCCTTCTCCTGGCCATCGGGGTCGTGCTGGCCACGACGGCCACCATACTGGCCTTTTTCCGGTGGTTTCTCCTGACCAGGGGCCAGAACCTGGTGCTGAAATTCCGCGAAGCGGTCCGCCTGGGCTTCGTCAGCAACCTGTTCAACTATCTGGCTCCCGGGACCTCGGGTGGAGACATCGTACGCGCCGTGGGCATCGCGAGGCGACAGAAATCGCGGAGGACCGTAGCCGCCGCCACCGTTTTGCTCGACCGGTTGATCGGCATGCTGGCGCTCCTGATCATTGGGTCGGCGGCCTCGCTGCTGAACCAGGACCTCTGGCATCATCGAGAGATCATGATCGCCGTCCTGATCTTCTGGGGCGGCGCCTTGAGCGGCCTGATCTGCCTGGTGGTTTCCTTGTGGTCGCGACTGCATGAATGGTCGCTCGTTCAGCGGCTCACCCGGCTTCGGTTCATCGGTTCTTTCGTCGCCGAAGTCGTGGGCGGCCTGGCGCGCTACCAGACGCACCGCAGCGCGCTGACCGGGGCCCTGCTCACCGGCCTGGTCGGGCAGGTGTTCATGCTGTCGTCCTTCTATTTCTGCGCCATGGCGCTGTTGCCGGGACCGGCCGCGCCGGGCTATCTCGCCCATCTGATGCTGGTTCCCGCCGTCGAGATTATCAGCACTTTCGCGCCGGTGCCGGGCGGCGTCGGCGCCCTGGAAGGCGCGGTCATATACGTTTACCACCTCGTCAGCACAAACGCGGACGGCGCCGTCTCCGCCACGGTCGCCCAGGCCACGGGGCTGGCCGCCGCCGTGACCTACCGGCTCGTTCGGGTCTCGGTCGCCGCCGTTGGCGCGGGATACTATATGGTTTCGGATAGAAGCTGGAAGGAAAGACTCAACCTGGAACAGGCCTGACCGACCGTACGGACCCGGCGAAAGTACCGGGTCGCGTCGGGAGCGTAGCGGACGTACACTCGCCCGGTCGGGCCGAACCCCGGGTACTTGTTTCTCCGGGATCCGGCTATTCATTCGGTCGGATGGTCAGTTTGCTTCGGAGCTCACGGCAAGCCTGTTCCCCGAATCCGCCACCATGGCTTCGGGCAGGCTCGCGCAGATTCGGGCAGACGTGAAACGCCGGTCATGCCGCATTACGAACAGCCGCTCGTCGACCCGCATTCCCGGCAAACGTAGCAGGTGCCGTTGCGCGTCATCAGGCTGCCGCAGTCCGAGCAGGACGGCGCGTCGGCCTGGGCGGCGTAGACTTCGTGCTCCTGGTTCTCCTGCGCGTTCAGCGTCACCGTCCGATCCATGGCGTTCGAATGCATGGTGGAATCCATGTCCTTGTCCGCCACGATCTCGGAATGGCTGTCCTCGGGCAGGAACTTCACCGCGAGCCACCGGAAGATGTAATCGGTGATGGACTTGGCTATGGGCACGTCCTTGTTGCCCGTGAATCCCGCCGGTTCGAACCGCATGTGGCTGAACTTGCGGATCAGGCTTTCCAGCGGCACGCCGTACTGCAGCGATACCGAGATGGCCGTGGCGAAAGCGTCCATCATGCCGGACACCGTGCTGCCTTCCTTGGACATTCTCAGGAAGATCTCGCCGGGCTGGCCGTCTTCGAAAAGGCCCACCGTCAGGTACCCCTCGTGTCCGGCGATGCTGAACTTGTGGGTCAGGGCCTGGCGCTCGTCCGGCAACCGGCGGCGAATGGGCTGGACCTCGGCCGTCTCCTCCTGCTCCGATTCCCTGGTACTGAGCGGCTGCGTGCGTTTCGACCCGTCGCGGTAGATGGCCAGCGCCTTGAGCCCCAGACGTCCGCCTTTCAGGTACACGTCCATGACGTCTTCGACCGTGGCCTCGTTGGGCAGGTTGACGGTCTTGGAGATGGCGCCTGAAAGGAAGGGCTGGGCGGCGGCCATCATCTTCACATGGCCCATGTGGTGTATGCATCGGTTGCCCTTTTCGGGCCGGAACGCGCAGTCGAATACCGGCAGATGTTCCTGCAGCAGATGCGGCGCGCCTTCGATGGTACCGTTTTCGTCGATGTAGGAAACGATCCGATCGATCTGCTGCTTCGAGTAATCCAGTTTTTCGAGGGCGGAATTCACCGTGCGGTTGACGATCTTCATCGTCCCGCCGCCCACCAGGCGTTTGTACTTGACCAGTGCGATATCGGGCTCGATGCCCGTCGTGTCGCAGTCCATCATGAAGGCGATCGTTCCCGTGGGCGCCAGCACCGTGACCTGGCTGTTCTTGTACCCGTGCGTCCTGCCATGGGCCAGGGCGTTGTCCCACGCGGTGCGCGCGGCGTCCAGCAGGTTCTTGTCCACCATCTCCGCCTGGATCTCGTCCACGGCGTCCCGGTGCTTCCGCATGACCCGGAGCATGGGTTCGCGGTTGACTTCGTAGCCTGCGAAGGTACCCAGGTTTTCGGCGAGCTGCGCGGATTGATAGTATCCCTGGCCGGTCATCAGCGCGGTGATGGAGCCGGCGAAGGCACGGCCTCCGTCGCTGTCGTAGGGCAGCCCCATGGCCATGAGCAGCGCGCCGAGATTGGCGTAGCCCAGTCCCAGCTGGCGGAAGGCCCGGGCGTTCTCTCCGATCTTCTCCGTGGGATAGCTCGCGTTGTCGATGATGATGTCCTGCGCCATGATCATGATGTTGACCGTGTGCATGAATCCCGTCACGTCGAAGGTGCCGTCATCGGTCAGGTACTTGAGCAGATTGATGGAGGACAGGTTGCACGCGCTGTTGTCCAGGTGCATGTATTCGGAACAGGGATTGCTCGCGTTGATCCGGTCGGTATTGGCGCAGGTGTGCCATTCGTTGATGGTCGTATCGTACTGCATGCCGGGATCGCCGCACTGCCACGCGGCTTCCGCGATCCAGGACATGACATCCTTCGCCTTCAGGCTTTCCATCGGCTTCTTCGTGGTGACCGACTGGAGTTTCCATTCCCCGTCCTCTTCCACCGCGTCCAGGAAATCCGTCGTCACCCGCACGGAGTTGTTGGCGTTCTGGAACTGAATGGAGCTCCACGCATCGCCGTTCAGGGTCATGTCCCAGCCGGCGTCGCCGAGGGCATAGGCCTTGCGTTCCTCGTTGGCCTTGCACCAGATGAATTCCACCACGTCGGGATGGTCGATGTCCAGGGTGACCATCTTGGCGGCACGCCGGGTCTTGCCGCCCGACTTGATGGATCCGGCCACCGAATCGGCCGCCCGCATGAAGGAGACCGGTCCGGAAGCCTGGCCGCCTGCGGAGAGGGTTTCTTTGGAGGACCGAATCCGGGACAGGTTTACGCCCGACCCCGAGCCGCCCTTGAAGATCATGCCTTCGACCTTGCACCACTCCAGGATGGATTCCATGGAATCTTCGACGGAAAGGATGAAACACGCCGAGCACTGCGGCTTGTCCTCGACGCCCATGTTGAACCAGACCGGGCTGTTGAACGTGGCGCGCTGATGGAGGATGATGTGCTTCAATTCGTTCTGGAAGACGTCCGCATCCTCCTCGGAGGCGAAGTAACCCTGGGTGCGTCCCCAGTCCGAGATCGTGTCCGCGACGCGGTCGATCATGTGCTTGACGCTGCGCTCGCGCTTGGGGGTGCCGAGGGGGCCGCGGAAATACTTGGAAACGACCACGTTGGTGGCCAGTTGCGACCAGGAAGCCGGCACTTCCACGTCCTGCTGCTCGAAAACGACATCGCCGCCGTCGCCCGAGATGGTGGCGGCCCGCTTCTCCCATTCCACGCCGTCGTAGGGGTCGACGCCCGGATTGCTGTACAGCCGCTCTACCGAAAGACCTCCGGTCGTGGCCAGCGCATCTTCAACAGACGCATTGCCGACAGCTTTCGCCGTCTCTTCAAGCACGAGATCGGGAGGATCTTTTAATCCCATGCTGAGTCTTTCAGTAGCCATTCGTGCTCCTTTGCGTCTCACCTTCTTTTGATCCAGTAACATCGAATGGCATTACTAGATTGATAAAGGCAAGACCTTAACCAGGCAGCGCCTGGGCGATTGAAATACATTGCCATAAACCCAATCACGCTAGCCCATGAGATGACAAACGGCACGAGATTTTTCCCAGATCCGCTCCGGTCCTTGATATTCCGATAAACCTAATGAGGAATATACTTGAGCCATTCCGTTTAAAACTAAGCCGAATGGCACGTATGACCACTTCGGTGATCTGGTGTGGATACCGAATGATTAATTCACTAAGACTATACGGTAGGGATCTTTCGGGTTTTGGCTTAAACATTAGCTCAACAAGCACGTACACCATCTGAGGACGATTCTTGCGACGCGGGGTTGGTGCAAGAGTCAACCAATCTATGATGATGCCAGACTCAAATATCTCATTAATTCAATATCTGCCACTATTATGTTTGTTTTAACACAACATATAGATCATTTGGCAGGATGTACAGAACAAATGTTGCAGAAAAAGAAAAAACATGACGTGCTGGAATTCCTGCTCCGCAACACCGCCTGACCACTTCCCCATACCCGTCCCGGACACTCGAACACGCGGCGCTACCGCCACACGTATCGCTTGACTTTCGAGCCAAAAAACCTACCTTTCGGTCCTGGAAAGGACCGGCATTCCCGAAGCCGAGCCATGGCATCGGCGCACGATCGCGGCACAACCGCAAAGTGAAGGCTTCGGAGTGCATCCGCTATAATTGATATATACGGTTTGGTCTACTCCGCTAGGCGGCTTTCCCCGCAGCAAGGTCCATAAGGAAGCTCCATGCAGCTGTCCGATCCCCTGCCGGATTCGATTCAACGCAAACTCGACCCCGTACTGGCTCCCGACGAAGAAATCCACATCGCACTCGAATCCGACCTGGACGCGGAAGGCCGGTTCGCGTCCTCCTGGCTGATCGTCACGGACCGCCAGGTCATGACCCTTGGACTCGATGGCGGAGGGCGTGGGACCGCGAGCGAGAGCGACATGGCCGTGCCCCTGTCGGAACTGACCGGGGTTGCGGTGGAACCGCTGGTGGGCGGATCGTGCCTGGAGGTTTCCACGGCCACGGACACCATCCCGCTGATCCGGTACTCCCGGAATCGGTCGGACCGGTTCAACGAGGCGCACCGCGGCATCGAGCAGCTGATCACGCGAAAGCCCTTCCTAGTCAAGACCGAGTTTCCGCGGGTGGTCTGCGAAAAGTGCGGGCGACGGCTTCCCGCCCGGGACGGACTGTGCCCGGCCTGCGTCAGCAAGTGGGACATGTTCAGGCGAATCTGCTCCTACCTGCTCGAGCACAAGACCAAGGCGGCCGCCCTGGTGGTCATGTTCTCCGTACTCAGCGTGGCGGAGCTGGCTCCCCCCAAGATCACCCAGTTGATCATCGACGACGCCCTCGAGGCAAAGAGCCTGGACCTGCTGTTCTGGTACGTCGCCCTCCTGGCCGGCCTGCTGGCGCTCCGGTGGGTCGGGGAGATGTCGACCGGCTGGCTCATGGCCTGGCTCGGTGCCCGCGTGGTGGGGGACATCCGGGAGCAGATCTACCGCCACATCGAATACCTCTCCCTGGGTTTTCACGACAAGCAGAAGACAGGCGGCCTGCTGTCCAGGGTGACCCGCGACACCCGGAACGTGCGCGGATTCCTGGTGGACGGCCTGCCCTTTCTCTTTCTCCGGTGGCTGACCACGATCGGGATCGTCGGCATGCTGCTTTACACGAACTGGGTCCTGACGCTCTACATCCTCATACCGGTACCGCTGATCGTCTTGTGGGGAAGGGCCCTGTACCGCCGCCTGCGGATCTACTACACGCGACTGATGCGCCGGTGGGAGGGGTTCTACACCCACATCCTGGAATCGCTG
This sequence comes from bacterium, assembly GCA_965200485.1. Lineage (GTDB taxonomy): Bacteria > JAAXHH01 > JAAXHH01 > JAAXHH01 > JAAXHH01 > JAAXHH01. The sequence goes on along the minus strand of CBDAUD010000001.1, from coordinate 1,329,088 downwards.
TCGGGCATCCGCATCGTAAAGGCCTTCGCGCAGGAGTCGAAGGAGATCGACCGGTTCCGGCGAAACGCCCGCGCCATGTTCGCCCTCGAGTACTGGACGGAGAAGCAGTGGATCTACTATTTCTCCACCATGGGCCTCTTGAATTTCCTGGGCTTCATCGTCGTCTGGCTGATGGGCGGCAGACAGGTACTGGGCCAGGAACTGACGCTGGGCGAACTGATGCTGTTCTACTTCTATCTGCATATGTTCTACGGGCCGCTGCGCTGGCTGGGGCGCGTCAATAGCTGGATGACCCGGGCGATGAGCGCCGCGGAACGCATATTCGAGATCATCGATACCAAACCGGAGACCTACGAGAACGAGCGCGCCCGGCCGATGCCGGGCACGCGGGGCGAGATCGTCTTCGACAACGTGACCTTCGGCTATGAGACCGCGCTGCCCGTGCTCCGGGACATAGACATCCGCATTCGTCCCGGAGAGATGATCGGTCTGGTTGGCAAGTCGGGCGCCGGAAAGAGCACCATGGTCAATCTCATCTGCCGTTTCTACGATGCGGACTACGGCGCGGTCAGGCTGGACGGGGTGGATCTGCGCGACATCCGGCTCGAGGATCTCCGAAGCCATATCGGCGTGGTGATGCAGGAGCCGATTCTCTTCAGCGGCACGATCCGGGAGAACATCGCCTACGGAAAACCGGAGGCGAGCTTCGAAGAGATCATGGAGGCGGCCCGGACGGCCAACGCCCACCACTTCATCCTCGCCAAGGCGGACGGCTACGACACCAAACTGGGCGAGAAGGGCGGCGGTCTGTCGGGGGGAGAGAAGCAGCGGATTTCCATCGCGCGGGCCATCCTGCACGATCCCCGCATTCTGATCCTGGACGAGGCGACCTCGTCGGTGGACGTGCAGACTGAGAAACAGCTCCAGCAGGCCATCTCGCGGCTCACCAAAGGTCGCACGACCATCGCGATCGCCCACAGGCTGTCCACCCTGCGGGACGCCGACCGGCTGGTCGTGCTGGATCAGGGTCGCGTAGTCGAAGTCGGGGTCCACGAGGAACTGATTGCCAGACGCGGCCACTTCTACCATCTGGTCAACCTGCAGCGGGCGGCCTCCGAGATCATGGAGGTGGCGTAAACGACCATGACCAACGGAACCGCCACATACGAAGAGCAGATGCCCGAGCCGCTGGAAGCCAGGTGTCTCGAGGCGCTGCGCACCGGTGAACGCATCCTGATCTCGGCCGCGGCCGACCTATCGGAAAACCAGCGCTACGAGGAGCGCTGGCTCGTGGTAACCGACCAGCGCCTCCTGCGATTCGATCCGGACGGGGAGCACGGCACCTTCTCGATAGAATTGAAGGACGCCCGGGGCGCTTCCGTGGAGGAACTCACAGGCGCTGCCCGGTTGAATGTGGAAATCGGGACCGAGCCGGTCGAATGTCTGCGCTACACGCCCACGCAACGAACCAAGTTCGCGCGGCTCGCCCGGGGTATCGACCAGATCATAAAGCAAAAGCCGGTCGTTTTGGAGGGCGAGGTCGAACGGGTTCGCTGCGACCGGTGCGGAAGGCTGCTCCCCGAACCGGACGGCATCTGTACCGGATGCACGAGTCGCCTCGCCATGCTGCGGCGCATCGCGAACTACGTGCTGCCCTTCAAGCGGCGCGTCCTCCTGATGATCTGCCTCTCGCTCCTGTTCACCCTGGCCGAACTGGGACCGCCCTACATCACGAAGCACATCATCGACGACGTACTGGCCCCTGGCGGGCAGGTCGGCGACGCGCAGCTCGGCGATGCGCAGCTCGGCGATGCGCAGCTCGGCGATGCCCGGGGCGGCGGCTCCCGGGACGATGCCGCACCGGACGATGCCGAAGAAAACCGGCTCAACCTGTTGTACCTGCTCGTGGGCGCCTTCGCGGTCGTGCGGCTGGCCTCCTACGTCCTCGAGATATTCCGGGATCGCCTGTCCGTCTGGCTCGGGGGGCGCGTGACCGTGGCCATCCGCGAGGACCTGTACGAGAATCTCGCCCGGCTCGGCATGAAATTCTACAACAAGCGACAGGTGGGCTCCCTCGTATCGCGCGTCTCGAACGACACGGAAAGCATGATGGGGTTCCTGGTCGACGGCGTACCCTATATCCTGACCAACCTGTTGCTGTTGGCCGGCATCCTGGTCCTGCTCTTCATCACCAGTTGGCAACTGACCCTGCTCGTCCTTATTCCGATCCCCCTGCTGGTGGGCGGGGGATCCTATTTCTGGGTCCGCCTGATCCGCGCCTTCCGAATGAAGTACTACCGCTGGGGCAAGCTGGTCGGCCTGGCCGGCGAGACCCTCTCGGCGATGCGGGTGGTCAAGACCTTCGTTCAGGAGAAGCGGGAAATGCGTCGCTTCACCCGAAACAACGAGGGGGTGTTCCAAGGCGATTACGAGAGCGAGAAGGAAGTGGCCGTATTCTTCAGCACGGTCAGCATGCTCACTTCGTCCGACATGATCCTGGTCTGGTACTACGGCGGGGCGGGCATCATCGACGGGACCTTCACCCCGGGCGCGCTCATCATGTTCATCAGCTACCTGTGGATGCTGTATGAACCGCTGCGCTGGATCGGCGAACTCAATACCTGGTCGAGCCGGGCGATGAGCGGCGCCGAGAAGGTCTTCGAGATCATCGACACGCCGGCGGAATCCGAGGACCGGGAGGATCCGGTGGCGTTGCCGGCCATGCGCGGCGAAGTCGAATACCGGGACGTCGGCTTTGCCTACGAAGCCGGAAAACCCGTATTGCACGAGATCAACCTGCACGTGAAACCGGGCGAGATGATCGGCCTGGTGGGCAAATCCGGTTCGGGCAAGACGACCATGACCAACCTGCTGTGCCGGTTCTACGACATCGACGAGGGCGGACTGACCATCGACCGCGTGCCGATCCGGGACATCCGGCTGGATGATCTGCGCAGGCAGATCGGCGTCGTGCTGCAGGATGCCCATTTCTTCAGCGGCACCATCGCGGAGAACATCCGGTACAGCAGTCCGGACGCCTCTCTGGAGCAAATCATGCGGGCGGCCCGGACGGCGAACGCCCACGACTTCATCTGCGCGAAGCCGGACGGATACGACACGCAGATCGGCGAGAACGGAAAGGAACTGTCCGGTGGCGAGCGACAGCGCCTCGCCATCGCGCGGGCCATCATCCACGATCCGCGTATCCTGGTCCTGGACGAAGCGACCTCCTCGGTGGATACCCACACCGAGAGACTCATCCAGGAGGCCATCGCCAACCTGGTCAAGGGACGCACGACCTTTGCCATCGCCCACCGGCTGTCGACTCTGCGCCGGGCCGACCGGCTGGTCGTGCTGGACGAGGGCAAGATCGTGGAGACCGGCACGCACACTGAATTGATGGAGATGAAGGGGCACTTCTACCGCATGGTGGAGACCCAGCGAGAGAGTACCGCCATCATGGCCGTCGGCGGCGGAAAGGACGATCCGAACCGCAGCCTAAACGGTTATTCTACCTAAGCGGGGCAAGCGTATGACGGAAGAAACGAAATTGGAAGAGCGGGATGCACGGCATGGGAACGTCTTCGATTCCGGGACCGAAAACGCGCCGATCGAGCCGTATCAGGCCCACGAGATCCGCGTTTACCGTGCGCCCAGGAACACGGTGCGCATGACGGTGCGCGACGAACGGTCCTACATCCGCGTTCGGCCGGTTCACGCCGCGCCCATGGCGTATCCGGAACAGTACATCTCGCTGCTGGACATCAAGAACGAGGAAGTGGCCTTCATTAGGGATTTGAACGACGTGGACGAGGCGTCCCGGCGGGTCATCGAGGAAGAACTCGCCCACCGCTACCTCAAGGCGAGGATCGAACGCGTCCACAACATCCAGATGGAGTACGGCGTCACCTACTGGGATGTGACGACCGACCGGGGAAAACGCGAGTTCGTCATCCGCGGGCACGAAAATACCCACTGGGCGTCGGATACCCGGATACTGCTCACCGATGTCGACGGAAACCGCTTCGAGATTCCCGATTACACCGGGCTGGATCCCCACAGCATCCGGCTGATCGAGACCAACGTGTGAAACAACGTGTGAAAGGATCGGCATGGCCATCCGTGCGACGCAGGACAAGTACGACCAGCTGTTGCGAGACGGATTCTGCGTAATCGAACAGGTGCTTAAACCGACTATGCTGGAACGGGTCAGGAACGTCTCAGACCGCCTGCTTGACGCCCAACCCGCGTCTCATTTCGCGGAGCAGAAGTCCACGGGAAGCATGATCAGCGTCTTCGACGACCTGTTCTTCGCCGAACTGGTGGCCTATCCTCCGGCGCTCAAAGCGCTCGCAGACCTCGGATTCGACCGGCCCGCCTGGTCTTCCGGGTTCGTCATCAGCAAACAGCCCCGAAGCCCGGCACTATTCTGGCACCAGGACTGGTGGGGCTGGGACGATCCCTGCAGTTACGAGCCCCCGCCGCAGCAGGTCTTTCTGATGTACTACCTGGTGGATACCGATCGGCACAACGGGTGTCTCCGGGTGATCACCGGATCCCACCGGAAACGCCATCCCCTCCATCAGCACCTCGAAGCAGCCCACACCGACGCGCTGAGGGCCATGGCCGACCCCGACCAGCCTGCTTACCGGCCTGCCGAGGGCGAGATGGACGTGCCGGTCCGGGCCGGCGACCTGGTCATCGGGGATTCCAGGCTCCTGCATTCGGCCCACGGCAACCGGAGCGATCAGCGACGCACCGTGATCACGCTGTGGTACATTCCCCTGTATCACCAGTTGCCCGGCCGGATTCAGGCCTATCTGGCGCGACATCCGAGGCCGGATTCCTGGACTGAGGCGTCCCAGGGCAAACTGAAGTCGCTGACCGCGGCGTACGAGGGCGAGGCAGAGCCCATTGCCTGGAACCGCGTGCCCGGTGACGCGCTGAGGTAATGGACCGCGGCAGGACTGCAACTCGGATGATCACCGTAGCAGACCACCACAACCTGATACCGGCCGGTTGCGAAAGCAAACCGTCGCAAAGCAAACCCCGCCCCGGTCGATTATTGGTATTGAACAGGACGAATCGCGATGACCAACGACAACCTCTACCAGGAAATCCTGCGCCCCCAGTTTCATTTCACGGCGAAGAAGCACTGGATCAACGATCCGAACGGACTGGTGTACTTCGACGGGGAATATCACTTGTACTTCCAGCATACGCCCGAAAGCATGGTGCACGGGCAGACCACCTGGGGACATGCGGTAAGCACCGATCTGGTGCGCTGGACGCAGCTTCATACCGCCGCGCTGGACGTCGACGAAACGGGTTGGATGTGGTCCGGATCCGCGGCGGTGGATCACGAGAACACCGGCGGGTTCCAGGCAGGAGACGCTCCGCCGATGATCGCGTTCTACACGGCGGGCGGAGAAAGGATGTTTCCCGGCAAGCGTTGTATCCAGTGCATCGCTTTCAGCAATGATCGCGGCCGTACCTGGACCAAATACGCGGGCAATCCCGTCCTTGGGCACATCCGGGCGGAAAACCGGGACCCGAAGGTGGTCTGGCATGGACCCACCCGCAGGTGGATCATGGCGCTGTTCATGGACGACAACGACTACGCCCTGTTTTCGTCTCCGGATCTCAAGTCGTGGTCGCATCTTCAGGACCTGACCCTGCCCGGCGTGTCCGAATGTCCCGATTTCTTCGAATTGCCGGTGGACGGCGATCCTTCCAACACGCGTTGGGTGTTCTGGGGCGCGGGCGGCGGCTACCTGCTCGGCGCATTCGACGGGCGGACTTTTACACCGGAAGGCGATGTTCTGCAGGCCGAACAGGGCGCCAACGGATACGCCGCCCAGACCTGGAGCGACATCCCGGCGGAGGACGGCAGGCGGATCCAGATCTCGTGGATGCGGGACGGCAGGTATCCGGCCATGCCCTTCAACCAGCAGATGTCCTTCCCGGTGGAACTGACGCTCCGCACCTGCCTGGAGGGTGTCCGGCTTTGCCGCGAGCCCGTCGGGGAGATCGAACGGCTCCACGCCGGAAAGCGGACCTGGCCTGCCGGCGACCTGGCCGGCATGGCGGCCGAACAGTTCCGCCAACGGTTTCGGACAGGAGAGATCAGCAGCTACGCGGTTGACGACCCGTCCGAGGCGGAAAGCCGGCTCGTCCTGGCCGATAAAGGCGATCTGTTCGATGTTCGCATGGAACTCGAAGTTGCCGACGGGAAGGGATTCGGCATCGAAGTGCGGGGTCACCGCATCGAATATGACGCGGGATCTCAGTCGCTGTCCTGCTTCGGAAGAAGCGTGGAGCTGCGCGCACCGGGCGGTAGGATTACGCTCCAACTCCTAGTAGACCGCACTTCGCTGGAGATCTTCGGCAATCGCGGCGAACTGTCCATGTCTTTCTGCTATCTGCCCGCCGCCGCCAACCAGTCCCTGGCGCTTCGCGCCGACGGCGGGGGCGTGCGTATCGTATCGCTGACCGTACACGAACTTCGGTCCGCTTGGGAAACGTAGTGCTTTGGAGGTGGAAGGCGGTAAACGGTAGGGCGTTCTATGGGGTTGTAGGATAAACCGCCGTCACGGTTTTGGCAATCAAATCTCCTATCAAGTGAGCTTCGGGCGTTCCACTATCGGGCAAACCTAATATCTCACTGTGCGAAGGATCATCGTCTCCTGGTCGGTGCTTAAAGATCATGCTTTTGTTGATTTCACTTATCAGATGTTCCTTTGTGCTACCAACCTTCAGCTCTGCAAGACGCCCATTCTTTTTCATCTCCATCCGTGATGACGCCCTTACTTCATCAAGCTGTTGGTTTTTGCTACAGTTTTCATAAAAATCCAGCCAATTCACAGAAAGTCCGCGTTCTTTCGGTCTAAGCATGAAGACAACACCATTGATTCTGCCTTCGGTGATGAGACTGGGTTTTACGTATCTGACGACATAGTCATCGGCCGGTATCTCAAGGTCGCTCATCATACTCCTTCCAAAAACTCATCCAGTCCGAAAGTTCTGATCTGCGTCCTTATACCCGCAATAGTATCTCGCCCAGCGACCCGAGAGATTATCTGACTATGAGGTCTTTGTTTAAAAATCACGTATTGAACCATAAAGTTACCCAAAAACTGTAGACCCAAATGAGAGCCATTACCCTCTTCAGACCACACAATGCGTAGATCTCCGTTCTCCAGAAGCACTAGATCGCCAAATATGAAAAACGGGGAGGAAAGGATAAAAGCCCAAAAGTCTGCTTCCGATACCTCGTTTATAGCGATGCCGTCCTGATCGGCATAGTGACGTAGCAAGTTCAGGCGATCACAATAGGCTTGAAGATTACAAATCAGCACTTTTCGGGTTTCTGCTGCGACTTGATCTGACCGATCATCTGCCAAAGACCAAACGTTTGAAGCGAGTCTCTCAGAAGTGTTGATCAAGTTATCGAAAGTTTGGATGTAGCCAAACACGCTTTCAATGCTTTCACCCGGCTTTTGCCCCGCCACCTTGTTCCAAATTGCCTGATTTAACTTAGGACGAGGCTTAGAGAAAAGCCCTTCGGTTTCAGGATGCGTTGCGGTTTCTAGGTGAGATGGTTGGTCTGCTTCATCGGTGAAAAAACCGGCACCCGGGAACTGATCTTTCCAGTTGTCCGCTACCGGTTCCGAAACCATGCTCGAGCTTGTCATGCGGAGTCCTCTGACGGTTTCCAGTATTCCAGCTGTATTTCTGGGTCCGTCATTCTTAGAAAGCACTGTTCGATAGTACCGTGCGCACGCTCAAACCAGTCTTCCGTTGCGGATTTCGCTACTCTTTGAAAACTTCCTTTCGCGCGGATCTCAAACATTAAGCGATTGTTAGGCAATTGATCCGTATTGACCTGTGTACTTACTCCAATAGTAAGTTTGATATTGGCTTCGAGATCAAAAAGGTAATTACAGTTAAAACCCTCCGAAACTTCTGTATTCAGTCCTAAATTGAGATTTGAAAAGGACGGAATCACATTGGGAGTATCACCAGAGCTGCTCCAGTAATCACAAGGTTCAATGGAGTTGATGTACGACAATTCACACATGCCGACTGTCGGAGCTGAATCAATTCCTTTTTCACCAAGAAAATTGGTAAACAAACCAAAGTACTTATCGAAGTTGACCTTGATATTTTCATGGTAGCCCGGATAGCCTTCGTTCCGCTTACGCCAGTTGAAAATAAACGCGTTTCGCTGAATCTGAATCAGGTTGATCTCGTTCTTTGCGATAAACCAGTATCGTGGCATGGGAAACGTTTCGTTGGCAACGATACTTGGTATGCCTGGCAGGGGAGGTTGTTGCCTTACCTGTGTAAAGTCGTCTCGTATCGTCGCCCAAAACAACCCTATGTGCTCACTACGCAATTCGGTCAGCGGTGGATCGAAATAGACGGAGGCAATGACTTCGTTTACAGGGGGATTCGTAAATTTAATGGATTGTGCACTCATAGCTGAGATCATTGAGATAACTGCTATCTGTTATAGTAGTAAATTGTTTCCTTGCCAGAGATGAACAAATGTTAGACTACGTGGATTGTTGTTTCATAAGTACATCACTTACTGTCGAAATTACAAGCACGTAACTCGTAAATAAAACTGTTTCAGATTAGAAAGATTGCCGCATGGTTCGGGTTGCGGCGGAAGCGCCATCTACCCGAACGCCTCGGCGAACTTCCTTGAACGGGTGTTCAGCAGGCTGTAGAACCCCCGCGCCTCCGGATCCGGATGATCGCGCCAAAGGCTCGTGGGGATGGTGGTGAACTGGCTGAGCACGGGCCCGTTCCGGTGGCCGTAGTAGACCTGGACGGACTTGCGCTCGTGGGGCGTTTTCCGGACGGTGGCGGCGTGGACCACGGACAGGTTGAAGAGGATGACCGTGCCGGCCGGACCGTGGAGGGGTACGCCGCCGCGCTGTTCCACCTGTTCCTCCGTATCGAGTATGGGACCGTTGAAGGGTTCCGGCGATATGGAAAAGCAGTGCGTTCCTTCGTGCACGTCGGTCAGATAGAGCATCATATGCAGATAGCCGCACCGGTAGGGCCGGTCGTTCATGTGGCTCCGGTCCCGGTGCCAGACTTCGACCGGGTCGCCGTCGTGGGGCGCCATGTGGCGCAGACAGGCCTCCGCGAGACAGCTGGGGCCCTCCAGGATGGTCTCGATGGCGGCGAGGAGCGACGGGTGACGGATCAACCCGTCGAATTCCGGTGTGGAAATCAGCGGTTCGCAGTTCACGCTCTGATGGCCGTTGAAGGCGATGGGGCGCCAGAAATACCCGGATTCGGCGCGATCGCGGTCGTATAGCGCGAGGAAGCGTGCCACCTCTTCGTCCGAGAAAATCCCTTCCAGTCGGACGTAACCGTTTCGTTTGAAGAATGCGAGATCCACCATGATCGGTCTCTATTTCATTTAGCTTCATGCAGCGCCCGACGGATCGGCGTAACGACTTCGGCCGAATCGAACCGGTTGCCGCTATTCCTACATCTCGTTCATCACGGTCCGGAACATCTCCGCGAAGACGGCCCGGTCCTCGGGCGTGCCCACCGTAACCCGGACGAGGCGGTCCAGGCCGGGCGCGACTGGTTTTCTCAGGAACACGCCCCGTTCGATCAGCGCGTTCATCACGGTGGTGGCCCGCTCGCCCGTACCGAAATCAAAAGCCACGAAATTGGTCTGGGAAGGAAGGGTCGCGACGCCGGCATCCGCCGCCAGCGCATAGTATGCCCGCCGACCGTCCTCCACGGCTTCAACCACCTCTGCAACGAATTGCGGGTCGCGAAGCGAGGCCAGCGCGCCAACCTGCGCCTGGAGACTTACGCCGAAGTGCAGGCGGACCTTGTCGAACGCCTGTATGATGTCCCGGTGGGCCACGGCGTATCCTACCCGGGCGCCGGCCATGCCGTGGGCCTTTGAGAAGGTGCGGACCCGGATCAGTCTGGCGTCGTCCACGTCGATTGGAAGGATGGTGTCGGACGGCACGAAATCGAGGTAGGCCTCGTCGAGTATGAACAGGCAATCCGGCGGCAGACGGTCGAGGAGATCGGCGATGGCATTGCTGCCGTAATAGGATCCCGTGGGGTTGTCCGGATTGGACAGGTAGAGGATGCGGGCTTTCTGTTGCGCGGCGAGGTCGGTCAGCGCCGTCAAATCGTTGCGGTCGTTGCGGTAGGGCGCCGTTTCCAGCCTGCCACCGAAACCGTTGACGTGATAGACGAACGTCGGGTAGCAACCGAGGGACGCGGCGACGGGGTCGCCGGGATTCATGTACATGCGGACGATCAGCCCAAGCAGATCGTCGATCCCCGCGCCGAGTGCAATGTGCTCGATCCCCACGCCGTGCATCCCGGCCAATTCGGATCGCAGCGCATATCCTTCGGGGTCGCAATACCAAGCGACGCCGCTTGCCGCCTCGCGCATGGCCGCGGCGGCCCGGGGCGATACGCCGAAAGCGCTTTCGTTGGCGCCGATGCGCACCCGGAACCGCTTGCTCTGCGTGCGTTCGATGGTCTCGGGACCCACAAAGGGGGTTACGGCAGGCAGACTTGCTACGATTTCGGAATAAGGCGGTCTGGACATGAGATCCGTCGCGGCCGGGCTATGCCGCGATTTCCATGTCGGCGCTGTACCGGCCGGTTCGTGCGGCGCTATTGCACCGGGCGCGGTGATAAAAGGCTTGCTGGGCCGACTCGAAACGCGCCGGGTCGCCACGCCACGCCTGCAGCGGAGCGGCCTGCAGTGCGCGTCCGTAGGAAAAACTGAGCTCCCACGGGAGTTCGTCATACAGCGCGTTCATGGCGTTCAGGTGTGCCGTGGCGGCTTCCGAGGATTGCCCGCCCGAGAGGAAGGCGATACCGGGTACTTCGCGCGGTACGTTGCGCAGAAAATTGTCCACCGTGCGGCGCGCAACCTCTTCGACCGGGGCCTGATCGGGACAGCTCGAGCCCGAGATGACCATGCTGGGCTTGAGAACGATCCCCTCCGGCGCGACCCGATGCTCGTCCAGCGCTTCGAATACGCGGCGCAGGGCAACGTCGGTCACCTCGTCGCACCGGGCGATGGTGTGGTGGCCGTCCATCAGCGCTTCGGGTTCCACGATCGGCACCATGCCGCATTCCTGGCACAGTGCGGCGTACCGGGCAAGGGCGTGGGCGTTGGCATCAATGCAGGCGTCCGTCGGAATCCCGTCTCCCACAGTAATCACCGCCCGCCACTTGGCGAAGGCGGCGCCCAGTTCGCGGTATTCCGTCAGACGCCCGCGCAGACCATCCAGTCCTTCGGTGATCTTCTCGCCAGGGAACCCCGCCAGGTCATAGGGGCCGGTATCCACCTTGACGCCCGGGATCACGCCCTTGTCGGACAGAAGTTTCGGAAAGGGCGTTTCGGCTTCGTCGAGCGCCGATTGTCGCAGGGTTTCGTCAAAAAGAATGACGCCGCTGATGTATTTCTCCATGCCCTCGGTAGTAAAAAGCAGGTGACGCCAAGCGCGGCGGTTTTCCTCGGTAGACGGCAAGCCGATACCGTCGAAACGGTCCTGGATGGTACTACTGCCTTCATCCGCGGCCAAGATGCCCTTGTCGGGAGCGACCATGGCGCGAGCTACTTCTTTCAGACTGGAAGACATCTTCTGATGTATCTCCTCGCAAGCACTAAGTTTTTGAATCGAACTTCCTTGCCGAAATTCGTGAAAGAATCCCATGCCAGACGACGTTAAGAAATCCCAAAGCGCGCCGCCTGTCAATCCTTTCCTGCACCATCGCTTTTGGCTTGAAACACGCAACTCCCGTCGATATAATGACGGTACAATGCCCCGCGAAATGATTCAGCCTCCCTGTATGCTGGCCATTGACATCGGCACCTCGTCCGTGCGGGCCGTCCTGTTCGACCGGCGGGGCCGGATCGCCTCCCCCGTTTTTCGGGAGGCCTACGCCATGGACACGACGCCGGACGGCGGTATATGCATCGACGCGGACCGCCTGGCGATGGTGGTCGGTTCGGTGCTTGACGCATGCTGCGCCGCGGGCGGCCATCCCGCGATTGCCGGCGTGGCCATGGCGACGTTCTGGCACAACGTGGTAGGTGTGGAGGGGGACCGCGCCGTAACCCCGCTGATCAGCTGGGCGGATACCCGGCCCGGTAGAGTCGTCCCCGAGCTGGAAAAACGCCTGGACGCCGCCTCGGCGCACAAGCGCACCGGGTGCGTGCTTCACGCGTCCTATCTGCCCGCCAAACTATGCTGGTTCGCCCGGAACGACCCCGGTCGTTTCGACCGGGTGGAACGATGGATGTCCATCGGGGAATACCTCTTCCTCAAGTGGTTCGGCGAATCCGCCTGCAGCGTCTCCATGGCCTCCGGCACCGGGCTGTTCAACGCGCATGGATGCGATTGGGACGACGAGACGCTCGCCGCGCTTCCGGTTGAACGGACGCACTTGAGCGCAGTCCGCGACGTGGACGAACCGGTCCAGGGTCTGCGGGAACCGTATGCGGCGCGCTGGCCGGTCCTGGCGCGCGTACCCTGGTACCCCGCCCTCGGAGACGGGGCCTGCAACAACATCGGAAGCGGCTGCGTCGACGCGGACCGAATCGCCGTGATGGTGGGCACGTCCGGCGCCATGCGCATGATGAAACGCGCCGATGCGTTCACCATCCCGGAAGGGCTATGGTGCTACCGTTCGGACCGGCGGAGGATCCTTGTGGGCGGCGCCCTGAGCAACGGCGGAAACATTTGCGACTGGATGCGGGACACGCTCAGACTCGGCGACGAGCAGCGCGTCGAGCAGGACCTTTCCCGCATGAAGCCCGACAGCCACGGCCTCACGGTGTTGCCCTTCTGGGCGGGCGAGCGCAGTCCGGGTTGGCACGACTCGGCACGCGCGGTCGTTACCGGCATGACGCTGCATACCACGCCGCTGGACGTCATGTGTGCGGGCCTGGAGGCCACGACCTACTGTTTCGCGCGCATCTACGAACGGCTTCGGCCGATCGCAGGCGATTCCTGCGAGATCGTCGCCTCCGGCGGGGGCCTGCTGCAGTCGCCCGTCTGGATGCAGATGCTGGCCGACGTACTGGAGCGCCCCATCACCGCCTCGGCCGTATCCGAGGCCTCGAGCCGTGGCGCCGCGCTGCTGGCGCTCGACGCTGCCGGCGTGCTGGAGGATCTGGCCGCCGTGCCCGCGCCCATAGGGAAGGTGTACGAGCCGGATCCGGCGAAACGGGACCGCTATCGCGAAGCCATGCATCGACAGCAGGCGCTCTACGACATGATGTTTATGGACAGTTGAGCGGCCGCATGGTATCTTGATCAGGCCTTTGGCCAAATAGCCTTTTGACAGGACATATCGGGCCTCGGCGGCGTAGCGAATCGAATTGGCTGCCACACGAATCGAATTGGCTTCCGCAAAGCAACGAGTGCATTCGGTCCGGCGGAACAACGCATCAAAATGAAGGGGACGCGACCGTGTCAGTGAACGATCTCGAACAGCGCTGTATCAACACCATTCGCATGCTGGCCGTCGACGCCGTGGAGCAGGCCAACAGCGGCCATCCCGGCCTGCCCATGGAAGCGGCGCCCGCCGCCTACGTGCTCTGGACGCGCTTCATGCGGTACAATCCGCGGAATCCGGACTGGGCGAACCGGGATCGGTTCGTGCTTTCGGGTGGCCACGGGTCCATGCTCCTGTACGCCATGCTTCACCTCGCGGGGTACGATCTTTCCCTCGAGGAGATCAGGAACTTCCGGCAGTGGGAGAGCCAGACCCCCGGCCATCCGGAGTACGGCGACACGCCCGGCGTGGAGACGACCACGGGACCCCTGGGCCAAGGCGTCGCCACCGCGGTGGGCATGGCCATGGCCGAGGCCCATCTGGCGGCCCGGTTCAATCGGGCAGGCCATGAGATCGTGAACCACCATACCTACGTGATCGCCAGCGACGGCGACATGATGGAGGGCGTCGCCTCCGAGGCCTGCTCTCTCGCGGGCCACCTCGGACTCGGCAAGCTGATCGTCCTCTATCTGGACAACAACATCACGATCGACGGCGGAACGGATCTGGCGTTCTCGGAGAACACGGGCCTGCGCTTCGACGCCTACGGCTGGCACGTGCAACGGGTGATGGACGGGAACGACCTTGCCCGGGTCGAAGCGGCGCTGGAACTCGCGCGGCAGGAGACGGACAAGCCCTCGATCATCCTGTGCCGCACGGTCATCGGATACGGCAGTCCGAACAAGGCCGGCACGTCCAAAGCCCACGGCGAACCCCTCGGCGAGGAGGAAGCGGAACAGACGAAGCGCAATCTCGGATGGCCCCTGGAGCCGAAATTCCTGGTGCCCGAAGACGTGCGCGCATACTTCCAGCAGATGGCACTGTACGGCAAGGGATGGGAACTGGCCTGGCGCCAGACTTTCGACGCCTATGCGGAGGCCTTCCCGGATCTGGCGGCGTCCTGGCAACAGGCCATGGACGGCGAACTGCCTGCCGGGTGGGACGAGAACCTGCCGGCCTTCCCGCCCGACCAGGGTCCCATGGCCACGCGCCAGGCCTCCGGCGCAATCATCAACGCCCTGTCCGCCCGCATACCGGGTTTGCTGGGCGGTTCGGCGGACCTGGCCGGGTCCAACAACACCATGGTGGAAGCCGAAACGAACTATGCCGCAGGCCATTACGAAGGCCGCAATCTGCATTTCGGCGTGCGCGAACACGCCATGGCCGCCGCCTTGAACGGCATGGCGCTCCACGGCGGACTGCGGCCCTACGCAGGGACGTTTCTCGTCTTCTCGGACTACATGCGGCCCGCCATCCGTCTTGCCGCCCTGATGGGCGTCGCGCCGATCTACGTCTTCACCCACGACAGCGTGGGACTGGGCGAGGACGGTCCCACCCACCAGCCCGTCGAGCACTACATGGCCCTGCGGGCAATGCCCAATCTGACCGTCATCCGCCCCGCGGACGCCGCCGAGACGGCAGAAGCCTGGGTGGCCGCGCTTCGCCGAACGGACGGCCCCGTCGCGCTGCTGCTGACCCGCCAGAAACTCCCCGTGCTGGACCGGACGGGGCGCACGCCCGCAGACGGCCTTCACCAGGGCGCTTATGTGCTGGCAGATTCCGACGGGCAGCCGGACGTGATCCTTATCGCCTCCGGGTCCGAAGTCCATCTGGCGCTGGAAGCCCGGGACAAGCTGGCTGCAGACGGTGTGGCGGCACGCGTGGTCAGCATGCCGAGCTGGGAATTGTTCGAAGCGCAGACCGAGGCATACCGGGAGTCCGTCCTCCCGACGTCGGTCCCCGTCCGGCTGGCCGTGGAACCCGGCGTGACCCTGGGCTGGGAACGGTACGTGGGCGCTCGGGGCGGCGTCATCGGCCTGGACCGGTATGGCGCTTCCGCCCCCGGTGATACGGTATTCGAGCGTCTGGGGTTCACGGCGGCCAATATCGCAGACAAAGCGAAGGCGCTGATCGCCTAGAAACCCACCTCCTTGAATACCTCCAGCGGGATATCCTGCTCCAGGTCCTTGAAATACTGGTAGTTGGTGTCCACGACCCGGTATCCCATGTTGGTGTACAGCAGAATCGGCCTGGGGCTGTCCGCGTTCGCCTGGGTGGTGGCGTGGCGGTATCCGAGTTGGCGCATCTCCCGCAGCAGGATCTCCATCATGTACCGTCCGAATCCCTTCCCCTGCTCTCCCTCGCTGACCCTTCCCCCCACCGGACTGCCTTCGATGAAAAACCAAGGGATGTAGAAGGTGTCCTGGGCTGCGGGCGACCGGCAGAAGTCTCCCAGGGACTGTGCGAATCCCTGCCCGATGCAATGATCTCCCCGGAAGAGCTGGAATTCCATGTTGGGCAGCGTGCCCCGTCCGGGCTTCACATCGAATCGCGTCGTCACCTCGGCATCCGGCAATACGGGATCGGGTACGGTGAAATCCGGAAGATCAAGGAGTATGATCCCCCGGGTTATGCGGTAGTCGTTCATGCTGAGCAGGGCGCCCACGTGGCCCATTCTGTCGGATTGGAAGGCATGGCAGAAGCGGTAGAACCGGTAGCCGAAGTAGCTGAACGCGCGGATCTGGTCTATGCCGAAGCCGCACAAGTGCGCTTCCGCCGCTTCCAGCAGCGCCTGACCCGCCTGCCGGGCACCGGCACGATAGTGGAAGAAACGGATAAGGCCGATCCGGTCCTTGAGCAGATCCTCGATCGGATGGAGGCCGATGCGGTGGTCCTCCTCGCCCTTCCGGCAGATGGCCACGTGCACGAAACCAGCGACGCCGCCGTCGTCGTCTTCCGCCACCAGGAACGACTCGTCCGACAGGTCCGCGTACGGCTCTCCGTCCCGTTCTTCGTGCCAGAGGACGCCGGTTGCGAATTCATCCGGCGTTACCGGATAGCAGTACGGCAGGTCCGAGAATTGCGCATTGTAGAAATCCGTGAGCGCTGAAGCTTGGTCGATTGCAAGGGGTATGATTTTCATGGTGGATTGGATACCTGATAGATTTGTTCGGAGTCAGCTGGAAGCTCTAGTAATATAAGTACATATCGAGATGCATTGATTTAGAACTGGTTCTTGACCTAGCATAACCACAGACCTGTGATGGAAGGTTTGGGTCAAGAAACAACTACTTACCGTCGTATGGCATCATTATCATTTAGGTCTTGCCAAATAACTTAGATACACCTGTGTCTCAGCGATTTGTCTAAAAGTAAGTCATCAATCTTGTCACGCACAGTCTGCAATTAGCCTATTTTTGAATTCGTTACATCCAAGATTCCAGTAGGCTGATATACCAACCGAATACAATTGGTTCTAACAAACCTGACTGATTTTTCCTCCGTCACACGTTACCTCAAGGAATGGACCAATATTCAAAATGAGCAGTAACTTTTTTACAAATGAAGATGGGAATACCCTGCTAACCAAGTTTGCCGCGGTCTTTGAATACAACGCCATCGCTGCTTTTGACGCGCTAACCGCTTACTTTCGTTCTACAGGTTATTTTGAACTGCGTCCTCATTTACAACAGGTCAAGCAGATACGCATTCTGGTCGGAATCAACGTGGACCAATGGGCTGCTGATGCACAGAAACGTGGATTGTCACTGCAGTATGGCTCCAATCCCGAGCAGGCTGTCGAGGACTACATTGGGCAGTTGAAAAATGAAATTGAAGAGGCTGAATACGACCAAGATACTGAAACAAGCGTACAACAATTTGTTGAAGACATCGCTGAACGTAAAATCCTCCTCAAGGCCCATCCTTCACGTCGCCTACATGCGAAGATCTACATCTTCAGACCAGAAGTATTCAATCAGCACACTGGAGGCGAAGTTATAACTGGCTCCTCAAATCTCACACGAGCAGGGCTTGGTGCGTCTGGCATACATTCCAATTACGAATTCAACGTACATTTAAAGAAGTATGACGAAGTGAAGTTTGCGACCGATGAATTCGAGAAACTATGGAACGAAGCTGTAGAAATACTACCTGAAGATGTCTCGAACGCAGTGAGGCAAACTTACCTAAGGGACGATTTCACTCCATTTGAAATCTATACGAAACTACTGATCGAGTACTTTGGGAGAGAGATTGAATTTAACCCCGACAGTGTTTCAGACCTGCCTCCAGGACGGAAACATCTGAATTATCAAAAGGATGCTGTTGAACAAGGGATGAACCTCTTAAAGGATCACAACGGGTTTTTCCTTTCCGACGTAGTGGGCTTGGGCAAGACATTGATAGCTGTCATGATTGCCAGAAAGCACTTTTATCTCAAAGGTTATCCCGAATACCGCTCGCATTGCCTAGTGGTCTGTCCACCAGCCGTAAAGCCAAATTGGCAGGAAACTGTGTCAGAATTTCAGTTGGACAATGTACAACTGATTACAAGTGGGAGTCTGCATAAGATCACCGAACCGAGAAAATACGATCTAGTGATCGTTGATGAAGCGCATCAGTTCAGAAATGACAAAACCGACGGATACGCTGAACTTCAACGAATCTGCAAATCTATATGTAGAGATGGGAGCAAGAAGCGGGTTATTTTGGTATCTGCAACTCCCTTAAACAACCGTCCTGACGACATAAGAAACCAACTTCTTTTGTTTCAGGACGCCAACGACAGTACAATAGACGTCAACATTTCTCGGTTCTTCAGTCAAGCCTCAAAAGAATACAAAAATGTGATTAAACCCGGGACGGCGGGGGACTATCAGAAACGGATAGAACACCTTTACACACGTATAAGGCGTAAAGTGATCGAGCCCTTGACTGTACGTCGCACGCGTACAGACCTTGAGCAACATCCTCAATATGCTGACGATTTGAAAAAGCAGGGCATCGTTTTCCCTCAGGTTAGGCGCCCCGTCAGCCTTCTTTATCCCCTAAATAACCACATCAACAAAATCTACGATCAGTCTTTCAAACGCATCCAAAATACGGACGGCATGGGGATTAACTATGCACGTTACAGGCTGATAGAATTTCTAAAGCCAGAACATAAGGTAGACTATCAGCGCCCAGAACAGATTACCGCCCAACTTGCCGCGATAATGAAAACACTCTTCATCAAACGTCTGGACAGTAGTTTTCACGCATTCCATCAATCGCTTTCTCGCTCTGTGCGTGCTGTAGAGAGTCTTCGTGCAATGGTAAACGCGAACCAGATCTTTATCGCGCCTGACGAGGATATCGAGAAATACATTGAGGAAGGACGCGAAGACGAGCTGTTGGAAAAACTACTAGAGAACCAGACCACTGATCCGAGTATAAAAATACTTACGCGCGAGGACTTCGAACCGGATTTTTTTGCATTGCTTGAGCAGGATTACAATCTGTTGAAGAAGATGCAATCACAGTGGCGGGATATTGTGGAAAAACATTCCGACCCTAAGCTAGAATTACTACTAGCCGAACTACCTAAAAGGCTTCTTAACCCTGCAAACAACCCTGAATGCAAACTGGTGGTCTTTTCCGAGGCTGCCGACACAACCGACTACCTGTCCAAGAATCTAAAAGAACACGGTTACAGTATTCTATCTGTAAACTCGCAAAACCGTGCACAACAGCAGGATAAGGTTCGGCAGAATTTTGATGCTAATTTACCAATTGCGAAACAGAAGAACGACTACGAGATCCTGATTTCTACCGAATCACTGGCTGAGGGCGTCGATTTGCATCGTGCCAACACTATTGTCAACTATGACACTCCCTGGAACTCCACCCGTCTAATGCAACGCATTGGACGAATAAATCGTATTGGAAGCAAAGCTGGCTCCATTCACATTTTCAACTTTTTTCCAACCGAGCAGGTGGAAGGTGATATAGCCCTGCGGCATCGAGCACAAATCAAACTACAAGCATTCCACACTGCCCTGGGTGAAGACTCGCAGGTTTACACGCAGGACGAAAACATCACGAGTTTTGGTTTGTTCGATCAGGATTTTGCAGAAGATCAAGAAATCAGCGAACGGCTGACGTACCTAATGGAGATTCGCAAATTCAGGGAAGAAAACCCGGATGAATTCAAACGAATAAAAAACCTGCCACTGAAAATCCGTAACGTTGTTGCGGACGAATCATTGAATGGAAACACTTATTGTTATCTGCGAAACAGACGCCACAATGCTTTCTTCTATCAGATAAATCCACACAATGATGTAGAAGAACTGGGGTTTCTGGAAGCCGTTCAGGTCTTTAAAAAACACCGAAATGCCGAAGCCGTTAAACCGCTTCCAAACTTTCATTTCAAGCAAGTACAGCGTGCTCTATCACATTTTGAAGAACAACTGCAAGACAAAATCATCAAAGAAGTCCAGACTCCAGACCTAACCCTTCATCAAAGTACCTCCATCCACTACCTAACCACCTTCCTTAAACTTGATATTACTGATACTAACGAAAAGCAAAGTATACAGTTGGCAGTTGAATGGATAAAGTTGGGACGTTTTCAAAACTTACCAAGAGAGATATTCAGACTGCTAAGGAGTCAAAGAAGAAACCCTGCTGTCTCCGCTAAACAGCTTGAAGCAGTCATGAATATCATCGCGAAATATCCAACAGATTCGGATGTAGCCGAATTCAAGAGACCCCACACTGAATCTCAAACGTCACAATCACCCAAAGTAGTAATTTCGCAAGGCTATTTAAACAATGAGTAACCTTGAAAACGTCCAACAACTGTTTCAAGCAGGGTACGCCCGGACAGAATGGCTACAGTTCTTACGTGATCTGTTTCCAAGAATTGGCTTTTTCCAACTACCGCAGAAACTCAACGATTCCAAGGCAGACTCATTTACTTACCTAGGGAATGCCTTGCCGGATGGTCAGTCACAACCGCTAGGCATTTATGAAATTAGAGTCGGCTCGAAGACTCAACTGAGCCGAAATCGCGTACAACTAAGACAGATGGTGGCCAAGCAGTCAGAGTCACAAAATCTGTGTGGTGCTCTTGCGGTGTATGTTGATGAAAACGACCAGCGGTGGCGCTTTAGTTTTATCGCTATCGAGTATCGCTTAGATGATGACAATCGGCTCAGCAAAGAACAGACCGCAAGCAAACGGTTCACTTATATACTTGGGAAAGGCGCAAACACACGAACAGCTGTACAACGATTTGCTGGATTACCTCCCAATCCTTCTTTGGAAGACCTAAAAAGCGCGTTTGCCGTGGAAACGTTAAACAAGGAATTTTATTCCAAAATGTACGAGTGGTATGAAGTCGCACAGAAACAAGTAACTTTCCCTGATGATGAGAAAGCAGCTAATCACATAGCCACAAGTCTAATCCGAATGCTCACGCGTCTTCTCTTTGTCTGGTTCATAAAAGAAAAGCGACTGGTCAACGCAGATTTATTCATTGAGGACAAACTGAGAACCATTCTTCACTGGGATAAGGACAGCAGTTACTACAAGGCGATTTTGCAAAACCTGTTCTTTGCAACACTGAATCGCGAGATAACCGATAGGAGTTTTCGTCGAACTACCGACGGTAAAGCTAATAGCAGTAACTATCTCGTAACCAACATATACCGATATCAAGACTACTTTCAAGACAATGACGAAAAAAACATCATTGCCTTGTTCGATGTCACTCCGTTCCTAAACGGCGGATTGTTTGAATGTCTGGACCGGGAAGCAACTGATAGGGAAAAACAGGAATACGACGAGAATAACGCAATTCGTCCAGTGAGAAGTGCGATCCGAATGGATGGTTTTTCTGATAGGGAAGATAACGCCATCAGTATCCCCAATTTTCTGTTCTTCAATTCTGACGAAACAGGATTGATAGACCTACTCAGTCAGTACCAGTTTACCGTCGAAGAATCTACCCCTTTGGACATAGAAGTTGCGCTCGACCCTGAACTACTCGGTTTGGTATTTGAAAAGCTGCTAGCTGCGTACAATCCAGAAACTCAGGAATCCGCCCGCAATGCTACTGGAAGTTTCTACACACCGCGTGAAATCGTTGCCTACATGGTGGATGAATCCTTACGGGCATATCTGACTGAAACGGTAAAGCCACACGATGATGACGAACCGTTTTGGCGTGAACGCTTGAGTTACTTGTTTGACCAAGCATCTCGGACGGGTGAGATTGAAACGAGAGGCGATAGTCCTCTCATTTATAATGAAGAAATCCCCCTTCTGATTGCAGCGATAGACCAAGTTAAAATACTTGATCCCGCTGTCGGCAGTGGTGCTTTCCCGATGGGTTGTCTACAACGACTCGTACAACTATTGGCCGTGCTTGATCCGGACAATGAACAGTGGAAGAAACAGCAGTTAAATTCACTTCCAGCACTGAATTCCATCCAAACTGATCTACAGATTGCTAAGCAAATAAGCGATCACCAAGCTAGAAAAAGAGCTGAAGAAGAACTACAGAATCGAAAACAGGAAATCATAGCTGCTTTTGAAGTTCAGGACCACAGTTACGCACGTAAACTCTATCTCATTCAAAACGCGATTTATGGGGTGGACATCCAACCGATTGCTGTTCAAATAGCCAAACTAAGGTTTTTCATATCCTTGGCAATCGAACAAACACCCACTCAGGACAAAGAAAATAACTACGGCATTAAACCCTTGCCTAACCTGGAGACAAGGTTTATTGCAGCCGATACGCTGATCAGCCTAACTAGACCCAACCAGATTCGAATGCGTAATCCCCAAATTGACCAGAAAGAACGACAACTGAATAGTATTCGCAGAAGATACTTTGCTGCGCGGACTCTAAAAGCGAAGCGTGACTTCAAAGAGGTAGACAAGAGACTAAGGCGCGAAATCGCTGGCCTGTTGATAGAGGATGGTTGGCAAGATCACAACGCACATAAAATAGCTGAACTGGATCTTTACGATCGGAATGCCGCAGCTGATTGGTTTGACCCAGAGTGGATGTTCGGTTTAACCAACGGCTTTGATCTTGTTATAGGAAATCCGCCGTATATTCAATTACAGAATGATAAAGGTAAGCTAGGTAATTACTACAAAGACGTTGGTTACATCAGTTTTAACAAAAAGGGCGATGTGTATCAGTTGTTTTATGAAAGAGGATGTCAGTTGTTGAAAACGCAGCACGGCATTCTGTGTTTTATCACCTCCAATAGTTGGTTAAAGGCAAAATCTGGTAGTAAGTTGCGAAAGTACTTCGATCAACATCATGCGCCATTGCGGCTGTTGGAAATAGGCAAAGATGTTTTCGAAAACGCCATTGTTGACGTTAACATTCTGCTACTCCGGAACGGCAAAAGTAAAGTGGCGGGCAAAGCTGTCGATATGGATCGCTTGCCCAGCAAACAGTTTCCACCAGAAGTCAAATACTGGAGTGTACTACGGCCCAAAGATGATAAACCATGGGTGACGTTGTCTGCAGTTGAGCAGCAAATAATGGACAAAATTGAAACAGTTGGTACGCCACTGAGAGAGTGGGATATATCCATTTATCGCGGGGTATTAACCGGATACAATGAGGCATTTATCGTCGATAATGAGACTAAAGAAAGACTGATTCAGGAAGATTCCAGGTCGGCCGAGTTGTTGAAGCCGGTTCTACGGGGGAAAGATATAGGGCGTTATCAAGTCAATTGGGCAGGATTGTGGTTGATTACTACGTTCCCGGCATTGGAAATCGTTATCGACGACTACCCGGCAATAAAGCAACACTTGCGTTCTTTTGGTAGGACACGACTGGAACAGGCGGGCCAAACCCTGCCGGACGGAACTAAATCCAGAAAACGAACTCCACACGCTTGGTATGAGCTACAAGATACTTGTGCTTATCACGAACTGTTTAAAAGCGAAAAACTGATTTGGATAACTTTGGTTGAAAACGGTCGTTTTACCTACGATCCTTGCGGATTCTATTGCATAGACTCCTCTTTTATTATGACCGGGGACAGCATCAAGTACATCTGTGCAATACTTAATACCATGCCCTCTAGTTGGTACTTTAAGCAAATAGCGCCAACATCTGGCAAGGGAACTCCACAGTGGAAGAAACCCTATGTTGAAAACATACCTATTCCGAGACCTTCCTTAGACCAAAAAGACCGGATTACACGTCTAGTCGACCAGATTTCAACGGCAAAAGCGAGAGACCCCAAAGCGGATGTATCTACTTTGGAAGCAGAGATTAATCAAACGGCATACACTCTGTTTGATTTGGACGCCAAAGAAGTATCCTTTATGAGTTGACTTATTTCTTCTTTTGCTCAAACATCCGATGGAACATAGTCGTATCCGCCCACTCCTAAATCTGACATAAAGAAACTTCCATAATGTGCGATGGTAGTAAGCTGTCTCCCCTTCGTGCTCGGTAAGTCGGCCGAAGATCAGAATACAATTCGAAATATCTACGTTCGTTTATTGTAAATCACTTTATGCTCTGTTGGTCAGTGCCAAATTGACAAAACGAATGAAGTAAGAATGGTCAATTCGCGCTTCGTGTTTCGTGTAACGATCCTAGGAAAAACTTCCCTCTTTGAAGTATCTACCAAACCTGTAGTCTCTGAGTGTTTCAGCTGGCAGTAAATAGGTGATGGCTAAAAGTACCCGAGGCATTCCGCAAATACACGTGCTATTGTTGGCATGAAGCGTTTCGTGATTAGATTATCCGAAACCTCACACAGTCGTCCTCTATGATCCGACCGTTTTGCTTTTCTACGTGATAAGCACAATTACGTAGATTGTATGGCGTCACTCCTTTATCGTGCCGTTTTTCTAAGTATGGGTAGAATTGATCCAAATGCCTCTTGATAGCTACATAATCATCGATATCAACTGGCGGGATGTCTCCATATCCATTATGCGTATCTATTAACCACAATCCTGCCCAGTTGGCTTGATAACGCCCTATATCTTTCCCCCGTAGAGCCGGCTTCAACAACTCGGCCGACCTGGAATCTTCCTGAATCAGTCTTTCTTTAGTCTCATTATCGACGATAAAGGCAGCGATGCGTCCTGTCTTTATTCCAGAGTAAATGGATATATCAGATTTTAAACACTCCATTCTGTCTACTGAGTTAGCATCTTAAGGGGAGCATTTATGGCCTTGTCCACTCTGGATTCATCGCAGCCGATTACCTGCCTTTCAACGGATGATGACAAAGAAAAGACCGATTTTGCCTTTCAAATCCGACGAGCAGCGATGGCAGAAAACACAAAACGTGCCTACGGCGAGGGTTGGCATTGTTTCACTGAGTATTGCAGAGCACGCGACATCAAGCCACTGGACGCCTCACCTGAAGTAACGACAGACTTCTTTATCAATATGGCTACGCGACAGAATCGACGAACCGGCAAACGACTAGCGTTGGGTACTCTCGTCCTTTATAGATGCGCGATTCGCAATCACTTTGTTTCAGCAGCAAAGGCATCCCCAACACACCATCCAGACGTTACCGAACTGTTTAAAGGTTTGACGCGCACACTTGGGGCACAACAGCGGAAGGTTAAAGCACTACGCGAACATCACATCGAAACCATACTGAGTCACTGTCCTGATACGCCGATCGGTCGCCGCGATGCAGCGATTTTTGTTGTTGGTTTTGCAGCTGCACTTCGCCGTTCGGAGATATGCAGTTTACAGTTAGCAGATTTAGAATGGTTTGAGGACGCAGGAGATTCATTAAGGAAAGGGTTTGTTTTAAACATTCGTCGTTCCAAGACCGATCAGGTGGGTCTTGGTCAGCGAGTAGCCGTGCCAGCTGGCGAACATTTACGACCTCTTAATGTATTAGAACGATGGTTACAAGCACGTGGATATGATGCAGGTTTCTTATTCCAGTCAGTTCGACGCGGTGGTAAACTCACTGGACGGCCCCTCCACCACTCCGATGTTTCAAGATTAGTTAAGCGCTACGTGGCAACTATCGGACTGGATTCGAATGAGTTTTCTGCACACTCATTACGCGCTGGCTTTGTTACAAGTGCTGCTGCTCACCACGCCCGTTTAGATAAAATCATGGCAGTTACCCGCCACTCCAGTACGGCGACTGTTATTAGCTACATCCGGGACGCCGATGCCTTCGACGACCATGCTGGAAAAGGGTTCTTATAATGTCGTGTTTTACTACATCCATGTTTTCAGGACGCGCCCACACCTTGCTTTTGTGGTTTGCGGCGTTGCTTTTCTGCGTGTCCGCCGCACCGCCAGCCCTCGCTAAGAGCAAGGAGGCCTGCTCGATGTATGCGACCGATCGCCAGCGTCAGTTTTTCAAACAGCACGTTGCCTGTCTCGACATGCCGCCCTATACCTCGAACACCTTCTCCAGCCGCGTCAGGTTGTCGCACCCGTCTTCGGTAACGACCACATTGTCCTCGATCCGCACGCCGCCGCCGATGTCCGGGTAGTAGAGACCCGGTTCTACGGTTACGACGCAGCCCGCTTTCAGCACGTGGGATACCTTCGATATGCGGGGCGGTTCATGGATTTCCAGGCCGAAGCCGTGGCCGGTTCCGTGGAAGAAGCCCTGCATCCTTCCATTTTTCACGCCGGTTTCGTAGCCCCTGCTTTCGAACAGCCGTTCCACCTTGCCGTGTATCTCCTGGCCGTCCACCCCGGCCCGAACGCTTGAGAGCGCGATTTCCTGTCCTTCGAGCACCGTGTCGTACATCCGCCGGAACGAATCGGGCACCGGGCCCTTCGCCACGGTCCGGGTGATGTCGGCGAAGTATCCGGTCTTCGTGGACTTGGGAAACAGGTCGAAGATGACGGGTTCGCCGGCGCGCAGCGGCCCGGAACCTCCGTTGTGGGGGTCGCAGCCCTGGACGCCGCCGGCGACGATCGTGTGCTGGGCGAGACAGTCCCGTTCCAGCAGGTAGACGTGGAGCCGCTTGCGGATATACTCGGAAGTGATCACGCCCTCCGGACCGTGTATCATCCCCTCTTTCACCGTGGCGTCGGCGAGCAGGCCGAAGGCCATGCGCAGCGCGTCTTCCGTATGACGGGACACCGCCAAGATGGCGGCCACCTCGTCGGCCGTCTTCACCGGACGCTGTTCCCAGAAGGGATCTTCCGTCGACGCGACCTTGATGCCCCGTTCCCGGAGCCGGTCGGCGCAGCCCAGGGGAAAGCTGCTCGGCACCCGGACGCGCTCCACCTCCCGTTCGCGCAGCAGTTCGACCACGGCGTCCACGAGTGCCGGTTCCGCGCAGCCCCCTTTTTTCGCACGGACCGTATAGTCGGTGAGCGAAACGACCTCATCCGCCTTCGACTGGGTCCGGGCACGGTCGATTTCCAGATCGCTCATCATGATGGTCTTGCGGCCATCCGTCTGGAGGAAGGTGAAGGGATCCGGCACGAACAACCCCGTGGCGTACAGCATGTCGGCATCGCGCTCGCTGTCCGCGATGAGCAGGAGGGACGTGTTGTCGGGTGAAGCGGTCATTCGGTTGCCTTTCGCATTGAAACGGCTCAATCGTACGCGTAGAACCCCTCGCCGCTCTTGCGTCCGTTCATGCCGGCGGCGACCATCTGGCGCAGCAGGGGCGGGGCGGCGTACCGGTCCGCGCGGAATGCGTCGTAGAGCACTTCCGCGATATACAGTGTGGTGTCCAGGCCGATGAAGTCGAGCAGCTTGAGGGGGCCGAGGGGGTGCTGGCATCCCAATACCATGCCGGCATCGATGTCCTCCTTCGTGGCGACCCCCGATTCGACGAGGCGCACCGCGTCCAGCAGATAGGGGATGAGGAGGTAGTTGACGATGAAGCCGGGCGTGTCCTTGACCTCGATCACCTGTTTGTCCAGCGACGCCCCGAACTGGCGGGCCGTGGCGATGGTTTCGGCGCTGGTCCGCAGCCCGACGACCAGTTCTATGAGCCGCATGACGGGCACCGGGTTGAAGAAATGCAGGCCCAGTACCTTCTCCGGCCGGTTTGTCGCGGCGGCCAGCTCGGTGATGGAGATGGAGGACGTGTTGCTGGCCAGCAGGGTTGCCGGCGGCACGATCGCATCCAGCGTCCGGAAGATCTCCCGCTTGGTCTCCAGTTGCTCGGTGGCCGCCTCGATGACGAGGTCGCACGCGGCGAGATCGTCAAAGTCGGTCGTGCCCTCGATGCGCCCGACCACGGCTGCCTGCTCGACCTCGGTCATCCGCCCTTTGGATACGTTCCGGCCGAGCGCGGCGTCGATCCGGCCGATGCCCCGGCCTACCAGTTCGCCGGACGCCTCGCGGACGATTGTCCGATACCCTGCCTGGGCACACACTTGCGCGATGCCCGATCCCATCAGTCCACACCCGACGACACCGACGGTTTCTATGGCCATGCGTGTTCCTCCCGATACGCGGCTGCGCCGAACCGGCTTTCCGGATGTCCGCGTCCTCTTGGGCGATGTCCTTGGACCACGCCCGTTTCCCGTTCCCGCCTCAGTTGCGCAGCGCGGCTACGGCTTCCTTGAATCGCCTGCCGCGTTCCTCGAAGTTGGTGAACATATCATAACTGGCGCAGCCCGGCGACAGGACGACCACGTCGCCGCGGCGCGCAAGGCGCGCACTCTTCCGTACGGCCTCCTCGAGCGTTTCGGCGCGGGTAAGCACCGGCGTGCGCGTTTTCCCGTGTTGCCGGATGCCCTGTCGCTGGATGCCCGCCGCTATGGCATCCGCCGTCGCGCCGATCAGCACAACGGCCCGGGCGCGTCGGACGGCTTCCGACGCCAGGTCGTCGAACGACATGCCCTTGTCGTAGCCGCCCGCAACCAGGACGACCGGCGTATCGAACGCCCGGAGCGCCGTGATCGTCGAATCCGGCGTGGTGCAGGCCGAGTCGTTGTAGTATCCCACTCCTTCGACAACGGCCACTTCTTCCAGCCGGTGTTCCACGCCGCGGAAACCCTCGACCGCCGTGCGAATAACCGGCGCCGGGATGCCTCCCAGGCAGGCGGCCGTCACGGCGGCGAGCAGGTTGGACCGATTGTGCGGCCCGGGGAGCCGCAGGCTGTCCGCCGGACAGACGACGCGTTCGCCCGCCGTATCGCCTTCTCCCGCCGCGTTGTGGTGATCCCCGGCGTCACGGTCGTCCCCCGCATCGCGAAAGACGACCTGGCCGTCCCGCAGGTAGCAGCCGTATTCCACGGGGCCTTGGGTGCTGAACCACGCCACCTTGCCCCGGCACAGAGGCATCCACCCGCGCAATCGTTCATCGTCCGCGTTCAGGATGACGCGGTCTTCCGGGGACTGGTAACGCACCATCTGCTGCTTGGCCTGCTCATAGGCCGCGAAGGTCCCGTGCCAGTCCAGGTGGTTGGGCGACAGGTTCGTGACGACCGCCAGCCCGGGGCTTCTCCGGGTCCAGGCCAGCCGATGAAGCTGGAAACTGGACAGCTCGAGTATCACGGGGCTCCTGGTTTCCGGGGTCCACGCCGATGCGGCCGGTTCATCGGCGGGACCGGCCAACCCGTCTTCCGTACCAGACGATGCGTCACCCGCCTTGGACGGCCCGTCTTCCGCCTTGGACGGCTCGTCTCCGAAATCGTCCAGTTCATTGAGCAGGGCCCGACCGATGTTGCCGCCTACCAGTGTCTCCGGATCGATCGCCCGGTACATCGCCCCGACAAGCCGGGTCGTGGTGGTCTTGCCATTGCTGCCCGTGATGCCGATGATGGGACGGCGGCAGGTCTCGAACACCACGTTCGTTTCGGTGGTCAGCGGAACACCCCGGTCCTGCGCCAGCCGAAGGAACGGACTGTCGTTCCGGACGCCGGGACCAACCACCACCAGGTCCGCGCCTGTGATGTCCTCCTCCCGGTGTGCTCCGAGCACGTAGCGGATAGGCCACCGGTCAAGGGCAGCGATGGACTTTCGAAGCGCTTCCTCCGGGCGGAGATCCGTAACGGTGACCTCCGCGCCGCGCGCGGCAAAATACCTCGCCGAAGCGACCCCGCCGGAGAACACGCCGAGGCCCAGCACCGTCACCCGTTTACCGGTTAAATATCTTGACAACGGAAGCCCGTCCGGTTTAATATACGGCGTTGATTCGCCGGTTCAATCCGCGAGGTCCAGCCGTTCGTCGAGCGCCGTCAGAAAGGCATTGGTTTCCGGCGCATCCATGGTTTCGGGACCGCGCATCAGCTGCGCCAGATCTTCGATCGTATCGATGTCCAGCAGGCGGTACTCGTCAAGCACCTTGTGGGAGATTCGACGTTGCCGGAGCAAGGCGACGGTCTCCTCGAGTTCCGACCCCGAACTCCAGCGCGATATATCGAAGATGCCGTGCGGTCTGCGCATGCCGATGAGATTGTAAGCGCCGTCCTGTGCCGGAACAAGCACAATATCGTGGGACGAGAGGGACATGCGCACCCGTTCGATGACCGTTTCGTCCAGGCGCGGCATGTCGCTGCCCGAAATCAGCACGTAAGCGTATCGTCCGAGCAGACACGCGAAGATCCCGTGCATCATCTCGCCCAGGTTGGCGCCGGATACAAAATGGAGCGGGATGTCCGGACCGATGATCGAACGAAAGGCTTCCGCGTAATCGGGCTGGGACGTGGCCAGCAGGACCTCGTAATCCCGGTTTCGGTGCGCCGCGAACCGGTCCACCAGAAAGGCCCGGTACATTTCGGCCGCCAGACGATAGGCTTCATCCGGGCCGACAATCCGGCCGGCACGGTCGCGGATGTCTTTGAGACCGACGTAGCCGTTCTCCTCCGTGCCGCGGACCAGCCGGGTCTTGACGCCCCCCGGTTCGGGGTACTTGGCCAGCAGGACGAGCGCGATGGGCGGATTCCGAGTCATTGCATGGCATGGCTTGGCGCGACGGGGATCGCATGATAGGATGACACGGCCTGGTCATGAACATTGACAAAGATAACGTAGCGGAGTACATACAGACAAGGCAACTTTCCGGCCCGGTCCCCGAGGGTTCCTGTACGGTGGAAGGGCTTGGCGGCGGATTTCTGAACACCGTGCTGCGGGTCTCGGACGGCAGCCGGTCGGTTGTGGTAAAACAGGCGCTGGACGCGTTGCGCCTGTTTCCGGATCTGAAGGTCACTACCGACCGCATCGTCTATGAGGCGGAGGCGTTGCGTGTAATGGACGGTCTGTTCCCCGCGGGAACCGTTCCGTCCGTGTTCCATTTCGACAACGAACACCGCATCCTGGTCATGTCGGACCTGGGAAGCCGTCCGTCCCTGGAAACCGAACTGGAACAGGAACGCATTGATCTGTCCGTGGCGGATGAACTCGGCGCGTTGCTGTCGTCCCTGCACCGGCAGACCTGGGAAGACCCGGCGTTGCGCGCGCGGTTCGACAATACGGCCATGCAGGGCCTCAGGTACCAGTTCTGTTTCTATTTCGTCGAAGATCCGGAGTTGAACCGCGTCGCCCGCGAGTTGGCCGTCACGTTCACGGCGACGAAACTGGCATTGCTCCATGGCGATTTCTGGACGGCCAGCGTCATCGCCGCCGAGGACCGGGTTCATACCTTCGACCTGGAATTCGTCAACTACGGGCACCCGGCGCAGGACGCGGGTTTCCTCATAGCCCACTACCTGTTGCACGCGTACAACAATCCGCGCGTCGCGGACAGCATCTTCGACGCCGTCGAGCGGATCTGGAGCGCGTACGCAAAGGGAATGGGCGACCTGATGCCGCCGGACGCGGAATCGGCGAGCCTGCGGCAGGCCGGTCTCGAAATGCTGTTCCGGATCGACGGGATCAACCAGGTCAAGTATATCACCGACGACGGGGTCAAGGCCCGAATCCGGCAGGCCGCCCGTCCCATGATGCTGGACGCCGGGTTGGCCCTGACCGGATTGAGGCACGTTTAGGCGCCTGACCGGGGAATGAACCAAACCTGTTAATGAACAGGACCTTTCCTGATTTAGGTCCTGTCGAGAAATGAACCACGGCCTGTTGACCAAATCCACTGAAACGCAGCGCCATCCGGGGGCGCCGGGTGCTGCGATCGCTCGCATCGTCCCCAACACAACCGCGCAAGGAGCCAAATTTTGGGCAGATTCAGATTAACACTCTTCATCGCAGCCATAGCCCTGGTGGGGCTGTGGATCCTCAGCGGATTCGGGGCCACCATCTACGTCGAGGCGCTCTGGTTCGATCAGCTTGGATTCGACGAGGTGTTCTGGACAACGATCGGCGCCAAGTTCGCCGCGGGACTGGTCTTCGGACTGGTCGCGCTGGTCGGTCTCGGCCTGAACATCTACCTGGCGCGGCATTTCTCGACACGGCTTACCGAAGTACACCTGTTCAACGACGAGATGTCGGAACTCGAACAGATCTTCTCTTCGTCCAAGCTGATCGGCGTCGTAACGATCGCCGGCCTCCTCGTCATATCCACCATCATGGGGTTGATCGGCTTGGCCAACTGGGACGGCCTGCTCAGGTACTTCAACCAGGAAAGCTTCGGGGCCACGGATCCGATCTTCAATCTCGACATCGGATTTTTCGTCTTCTCGCTGCCGATTCTGCATTTCGTCCGATTCTGGCTGCTGCTCCTGGTCGTGGCCTCGGCGATCGCCGCGACGCTTTACTACCTTTACCGGGGCGCCGTGACCATCGAGGAGCGCGGCATCCAGATCCGCTCCTACGCGCGCAATCACATCTGCATCCTGGGCGCCATCGTTTTTCTGCTCATGGCTTGGGGCTACCGGCTCGACATGTTCCGTCTGCTGTACTCCGAATCGGGATTCGCCTTCGGCGCGGGGTATACCGACCTGCACGCCCGGATGTACGCCTTGTGGATCCTGCTCTTCGTGGCCATCGGCGGCGCCGGATTGTTCGCGATGACGCTCTACTCCCAGCGGCGCCAGCTGCCGTTCATCGCCATCGGCGGCATGATCGCCTCCTCCCTGGTCGTCGGTTCGGTTTATCCGGGACTCGTTCAGTATTTTCTCGTGGCCCCCAACGAATACGACCGGGAAGCGCCCTACATTCAGCATACCATCAACCACACCCTGAAGGGCTACGGACTGGACAGCGTCGACGAGGTGCCGCTGCAGATTCAGGAGAATCTCACCGCGGAGGACATCCGGTCCAACATCACGACCATCAACAACCTGAAAATCCAGGACAAGCGTCCGTTGCGCCGGACGTACCAGCAGCTCCAGGAGATCCGGACATACTACGATTTCTCCAATGTGGACGAGGACCGCTATCTGATCGACGGCCAGTACCGCCAGGTCATGCTGGCCGCCCGGGAGTTGTCCTACACCCAGATTCCGTCGCCCACCTGGCAAAACAGGCATCTCTTCTACACCCACGGTTACGGATTGTGCCTGAGCCCGGTGAATACCTCCACGCCCGAAGGCCTGCCGGACTTGTTCGTCAAGGACATCCCGCCGGTTTCCATCAGCGACGACCTCGTCGTGCGGCGTCCGGAACTGTATTTCGGCGAGAACATGGACGCCTATGCGGTCGTGAAAACCACGCAGGAGGAATTCGATTATCCCGAGGGCGACCAGAACAAGTTCAGCCGGTATGAAGACGACGGCGGAGTCGAGCTCAGTTCCTATTTTCGCCGCCTGGCCTTCGCCCGTTATTTCAGCGAGGCCAACTTCGTAATAAGTCCGCTGATCACCGAGGAAAGCCAGGTCATGTTCTACCGCCAGCTGCAGAGCCGGGTGGAGAACATCGCACCTTTCCTGGATTACGACCACGATCCCTACCTGATCATCGCCGACGGGAAGCTCTACTGGATGATCGACGCCTATACGACGTCGGGTTCCTATCCTTATTCGCAACGATTCAGCGGGCTCCTGCAGATGCCCGACGCGGGCGACCTGGACGGCGGCGGTCCGCAATCGGACATCCCCGGTCTCACTCAGCCGCCGCAGCGGCGGTTCGTCCAGACCAGCCCACGCTCCAGAACATCAACTACATACGCAATTCCGTGAAGGTGGTCATCGACGCCTATACGGGCGAAACCGACTTCTACCTCGTGGACCAGGAAGACCCGCTGGTGCTGACTTACCAGAAGATCTTCCCGACGCTGTTCAGGCCGCTGAGCGAGATGCCGCAGACGCTACGCAATCACATTCGTTATCCGCGCGACCTTTTCGCCATCCAGGCCGCGATGTATCGCATCTACCACATGCGCAATCCCCAGGTGTTCTACAACAAGGAAGACTTGTGGGCGGTGCCCCAGCAGGTCTACGCCGAGCAGGAGCAGCAGGTCTATCCCTATTACGCCGTGATGAAGACGGCTCAGATGGAGAAGGAGGAACTGCTCCTGCTGCTGCCCTTCACGCCGGCCAACAAGGAGAACATGATAGGGTGGATGGCCGCCCATTGCGACGCACCGCTCTACGGCCGCATCCAGGTGTACAACTTCCCGAAACAGGAACTGGTCTACGGCCCCATGCAGATTGAGGCGAGGATCACCCAGGACGCCGATATAGCGAAGGAACTCACGCTCTGGAATCAGGAGGGCTCCCAGGTGATCCGGGGCGACATCATCGTCGTGCCGATCCAGGAGTCGCTGCTCTATATCGAGCCGCTGTACCTGCGGCAGCGGTCCTCCCGCGGGGGGCTGCCGGAACTCAAACGCGTTATCGTCGCGTACGGCAATCGCATCGCCATGCGGGAGACGCTCGACCAGGCGCTTGCAGCGATATTCTTCCTCGACGACACGACCCTCGCCCTGGAAACGACGGACGCCGACGATGGCGGGGCCGGTGTCGCATCGCAGCCTCGGCGGATCACGCTCAATGAGCTGGCCAAACGGGCGGTAAACCATTTCGACGAAGCCCAGAGCCATCTTCAGGCGGGCGACTGGTCCGAATACGGGGCCTCGCTGCAGCAACTGGAGAACGTCCTCAGGCACCTGTCGAACGAAGCCGACCAGCAGGACCAATCCGCCCAGCTGGAGTAGGACGGGCAGGCCGGGGACCGGGGATTTTCCATGCCCGTTCAGACACTCCGCTTTCCCAATAGGCAGGGCGACCTGCTTGCCGCGCGGCTCAGCCTGCCGCCCGACGGCAGGCCGGTCGCCTATGCGCTCTTCGCCCACTGTTTCACCTGCAGCCGGAATCTGAACGCCGTCCGGCGGATCAGCCAGGAGATGTCCGACTGCGGCCTCGCTGTACTGCAGTTCGATTTCACCGGCCTGGGCGACAGCGAGGGAGATTTCTCCGACACCGGTTTCGCCTCCAACGTGGACGATCTGGTCGCCGCCGCAAACTACCTTGCGGTCCACCACGAAGCGCCCCAGATCCTGATCGGGCACTCCCTCGGAGGCGCGGCCGTGCTCAAGGCGGCGGGGTCCGTACCCTCCTGCAACGCGGTCGTGACCATCGGAGCGCCGGCCGACCCGAAGCACGTCACCCACTTGATCGCGGACGCCCGGGAAACCATTGAGCAGGCGGGTCGGGCGACCGTCACCATCGCGGGTCGTTCCTTCCTGATCAAGAAGCAGTTCCTGGAAGATCTGGAACGGACGCGGATGGAGGAAGCGGTGCGCGGATTGCGCTGCGCCCTGCTGGTATGCCATTCGCCCATCGACCAGACAGTCGGTATCGACAACGCAGCACGGATCTTCCAGACAGCCCTTCATCCCAAGAGTTTTCTCTCCCTCGACAAGGCGGATCACCTGCTGTCCAGTGAAGCCGACGCCTACTACGTCGGCCGCACGGCGGCGGCATGGGCGACGCGATACCTGGACGCGCCCGCCAAGCCGGAAGCGGACGCGCGAGGAAGCCAGGTCGTGGTGCGCACGGGCCGCGCACACTACTATACCGAAGTGGCCGCGTCGGGTCATCGCCTGACCGTGGACGAACCGGAATCCGTCGGAGGCACGGACCGCGGCGGGACGCCCTACGACCTGCTGCTCGGCGCGCTGGGCGCCTGCACGTCCATCACCCTGCGGATGTATGCCGATCGGAAATCTTGGCCGCTGGAGGAAATCGTCGTCCGGCTCAGCCACGAGAAGATCCACGCCCGTCAATGCGAGACCTGCGAAACGACGGGGGGAAAGGTGGACCGGATCGAACGGGAGATCGAGCTGACCGGCAGTCTGTCCGGCGAACAGCGCGCACGGTTGCTGGAAATCGCCGACCGCTGTCCCGTGCACCGTACCCTGCATTCTGAGATCCTGGTGGAGACCCGGCTCTACGGCCCATGAACTACCTCGCCCATCTGTATTTCGCCGAAGACACGCCCGAGTCCCGCGTGGGGAACCTGCTCACGGATTTCGTCCGGGGTCCCGTGGAAGGACAACCCTTCGATGCCGCGATCATACGGGGCATGCGGAGCCATGCGGCTGTGGACCGCTACACCGACGGCCACGAGGTGGTGCGGGAGAGCAAAGCGCTCATCAACCGCCCGCGACGGCGATTCGCGGGGATCATCGTGGATGTCTGCTACGACCATTTTCTTGCGCGCAACTGGACGGTGTTTTCGGACGAACCGATTTCCGCTTTCATCGACCGGACCTACGATTCCTTCAGCGCCTACCGGGGCGATTTGCCGCCGATGATGTCAGCGGCGATCCGGCATATGGTGCGGCATGACTGGCTGCACGGCTACCAGGAAGTTTCGGGAATTGGCCGGGCGCTGGACGGCCTGTCCAGGCGCATCCGGCGTCCCAACACGCTGGCCGGCTCCGTCGAGGAACTCGAAGCGAACTACGAAGAGATGGAAGACCACTTCATGCGGTTCTTTCCAGACCTGGTTCGGCACATGCAAACACGGAGTCACGATGGGTAGGCACTACGACGTAATCGTTGTCGGTATCGGCGCCATGGGCTCGGCGGCCGCCTACCACCTGGCGGTCCGTGGCGCGAACGTGCTCGGATTGGAACGCTTCGATCTGCCCCACGCCCAGGGCAGTTCCCACGGGTATTCCCGCCAGACGAAGACCGCCGTGTACATGGACACGCCTTACGAGCCTTTCATCGGACGTTCCTTCGAACTCTGGCGCCTGCTCGAGGGCGAATCCGGCCAGCGGATCCTGGTCACGACCGGCTATCTGCACATGGCCGACACCGGTACGTGGGACCATTTGCGGGGCAAGGCGCGCCACGAGGTCCTGTCCGGCGACGAGTTGGCCTACCGGTATCCGCAATTCACCCTCGGGGCCGGCTACCACGGCCTGTACGACCCGGTCGGCGGACTGCTGCGGCCCGAACTCGCCATGGCGACCCACATCATCCAGGCGCTGCGCCGCGGCGCGGAGATACACGGCCGCGAGACCGTGACCGGATGGAAGGAAACCCCGCACTGCGTGGAAGTCGAGACCGACCGGGGCCGATACAGCGCGGATCAGGTGATCTTCACCGGTGGTTCGTGGTCGGCTGCGCTGATCGAGGACCTCGGCATCTCCCTGACCGTCTCCCGGCAGCCGCTGGCCTGGGTGTGGCCCGCACGGAACGCGGCGGCCTTCGAGGCGGGCGCGCTGCCGATTTGGCATATCCCCGCGCCGGAGCGGAACGGGGACTACTACGGATTTCCCATGATGCCCGATCATCCGGGCTTCAAGCTCGCGCTCCATGCGTACGGGGAAACGTCCGATCCCGACCACCTGGACCGCACGGCCCGGCCAGAGGACGAGGAGGACATCCGAACCTGTCTGCGCCGGTTCATCCCCGACGCCGACGGACCGCTCACGGCCATGCGGATCTGCATGTACACCCGCACGGCGGACGATTTGCCGGTGCTCGACCGCCATCCGGCCTACGACCGGGTAACCGTGGGTTGCGGATTCAGCGGAACCGGATTCAAGTTCTCCTGCGCCTTCGGCGAATGGCTGGCGGAAACCGCGCTGGGGCGGCCGACCACGATCGAAAATGCGACGTTCCGGTTTGACCGGTTGATCAAGCCCGCACATGCATCGTGAAACCGCGAAGTTCCGAAGCGCCCGGCGAGGCCACGAAACCCCGTACTGTGAAGCGCTTGGCGAGGCCATGAAGCGCCAGATGAAACGGTGAAGCGCCCGATTCCCCGACACACAGGAGCAATTGCCATGCATACCCGGATCACAGAAGCCCGTTGGGCAGCCTACGAACGGGAGGGCTACCTGCGTCTCGGCACCGTGATGGAACCGGGTGAACTGGCCAGGCTCCAGCAGCGGATCGACGATATCATGCTAGGCCGGGCCGACATCGACTACAGCCGGGTCATGATGCAACTCGACCGCGACCCGGAGCGCGGGGGCGACAAGCCCGGTCCCCAGTCCAAGGGACACAAGGGGAGGACGCTCGGCTACCGGAAGATCCAGGATCTGGAACTGGATCCCCTGTTCCTGTCCTTCATGCGAAAGCCGGTATTCGCGGAGATCTGCGACAGGGTATACGGACCGGATGCGCCGGTGGCCTGCTACCGGGCGATGTTCATGAACAAGCCGAAGGGGGAAGGCACGGAACTGGTCTGGCACCAGGATCGGTGGACCGACCTCGACCGGGATCCCCTGGTCACCCTGTGGACGGCGTTGGACCCCGCCGTGGAACAGAACGGTTGCGTTTGGATCGTACCCGGCGCGCACCGGCGGCTGATCAATCCGAGCCACGGGGCCGGTTTCATGACGGAAGAGCAGGCGACGGCCATGACGGCAGAACACGAGCCCGTACCCCTTGAGGTCGAACCCGGCGAGACCGTGCTGCTGCACAACTGGCTGCCGCACCGTTCCGGGACGAATCGTACGGGTACGGCGCGACGCGCCTTCAGCGTGTGCTTCATGCATGCGAATACGCGATCCCGGGCGGGACACGCCTTTCCCGTGATATTCGGCGAAGGCGCGGTCGATCCCGCGTAGGGCCGCATTCATCAGGCACGGACCTTCATCCGGTTCATGCCGTACGGCATATGATCATCCACAACGGAGCGAGAGGACCCCTCCACATGCTATGCAAGCACACGCGCATTCTGGCCGCCGTCCTGGCCGCCGCCCTGATCGTTTCGGGCTGTTCCCCCGCATCGGAAACCGCGCGACCCAGCCTGCTCGACCAGATCAAGCAGCGGGGCGTCATACGGGTCGGCCTGTCTACCTTCGTTCCCTGGGCCATGCGCAACAAGCAAGGCGAACTGATCGGCTTCGAGATCGACGTGGCCAGCCGCCTAGCGTCCGACGCCGGTCTGGAGATCGAGTTCGTGCCCACGGCCTGGGACGGCATCATCCCCGGACTCCTGGCGGGCAAATTCGACGTGATCATCGCCGGCATGTCCATCACGCCGGCACGCAACCTGAGCGTGAACTTCACCCGGCCCTACGCCCATTCGGAATTGCTGCTGGCGGCCAGCAAGGCAAAGGCGGGGAACCTGGTTCGCATGGAAGACTACAACCGCGAAGGCGTGACCATCGCCGTGCGCCGGGGATCCACATCGGTCCAGGCCGCACGCAAGCATTTCCCCAACGCAACCATCCAGCAGTTCGACGACGACATCCTCGCATTCCAGGAGGTGCTGAACGGCAATGCCGAGGCCGTGATTTCGTCCACGCCGAAACCGGAGCACGAGGTCCTGCGGAACAGCGACCGGCTGTTTATCCCCTTCGACGAGCCCCTGGACCGGGGCGCCGAGGCCATTGCGATCCGGCAGGGCGAACCGGACGCCCTCAACTTCTTCGACAACTGGGTTCTGCTGCGCACGGAGGACGGCTGGCTGCAAACGCGCCGGGACTACTGGTTCAAGACCCTGGACTGGCAGGAGGACGTGGCGCCGGACCAGTAGGCGCATAGCGGGTTGATGGAGGGCTGCAAGGCGACTACGCTCCCGAATAACCCTTGACATCAACCGGTCCCCTGCCTATCTGGTACAAGCCCGAAACGACCGCGCAACGCGTACCATTGGAGCCCTGTTCATGTCCCTCGTTCTGTACGACACCTACACCCGCAGTCTCCGGGCGTTCGAACCGCTTTCCCCGGACGGGGTGGGGCTCTACGCCTGCGGTCCCACCGTCTACGACTATCCCCACATCGGCAACATGCGCACCTACGTATTCGGCGACCTGCTCCGTCGCGCGCTGGTGTTCAACGGCTACTCGGTCCGTCACGTGATGAACATCACCGACGTGGGGCATCTGGTCTCCGATGCCGACACCGGGCCGGACAAGATGGAGGAGGGCGCCCGTCGCGCCGGGAAAACGGCGTGGGAGATCGCCGAATTCTATACCGGGGTCTTCAAGGAAGACATGCGTCGGCTCAACATTCTCGAGCCGGCGACCTGGTGCCGGGCGACCGACCATATCGAAGAACAGATCCGGGAAATCCGCTGCATCGAGCAGAAGGGGTTCACCTACCAGACTTCCGACGGGGTCTACTTCGACACATCGAAGCAGCCCGGTTACGGATACCTCGCGCGGCTTGACGTGGAGGGCCTGGAGGCCGGCACACGGGTCGACATGGCGGAAAAGCGCCACGCGACCGACTTCGCCCTTTGGAAATTCAGTCCGCAGAACGAGCAACGCCAGATGGAATGGGATAGTCCCTGGGGTGTCGGCTTCCCGGGCTGGCACATCGAGTGCTCCGCCATGTCGGCCAAGTATCTCGGCCCCTTCTTCGACATCCATCTGGGCGGCGAGGACCACATCTCGGTGCATCATTCGAACGAGATTGCCCAGACGGAGGCCTGCCACGGCACGCGTCTGGCCAATTTCTGGATGCACGGCTACTTCCTGCAGCTGGGAGATGCCAAGATGGCGAAATCCTCGGGCGGGTTTCTGAGGCTGCAGACGCTGATCGACCGGGGTTACGATCCCCTGGTCTACCGCCTCTTCTGCCTGAGCGCGAGTTACCGTTCCAAGCTCAACTTCAACTGGGAGAGCATAGCGGGCGCCGCGCGGCAGTTGAACCGGCTCCGGCTGGCCGTTCATGGCTGGGGCGAAGCCGCGGGCGAAGCCGACGAGGCCTACCTGAAGCGCTTCACCGAAATGGTCAACAACGACCTGAACATGCCCCGTGCCCTGTCGATCACCTGGGATCTGGTCCGAAGCGATCTTCCGGATGGCCTGAAGAAGGCCACCATCAAGCGGTTCGACGAAGTACTGGGATTGAACCTGAGCGAATGGGCGCCGGAAGCGACGGCCGTGCCGGATCACATCAAGGCGCTCGCCGAGGAACGGCGCAGGGCCCGGTCGGAAAGGCGCTACGCCGACGCCGATTCGTTGCGGGACCAGATCATCGCCGCCGGCTACGACATCAGGGACACGCCCCGGGGACCGGAAATCACGCCCGCGACCGAAACCGCGCAGACGCCCTGAAGGCCATCTTCATGAACCTGCTCCTGGTCGGCGGCTCCGGTCTCGTCGGGACGGCTGTCGCGCCCTACCTGCAAAAGCATCACCGCCTGCGCGTGCTGGACATCAATCCCCCCGAACGCGGCGAAGTGGATTACATGCCGGGATCCATCGCGGACCCGGACGCGGTGCGCTGCGCGCTGAAGGGGATGGACGGGTTCATCACCATGGCGATGAAGAGCGGGCAGGGCGGATTCGACCGGCAGCATTCCCTGGAGCAGGCTGTCGACAACTATACCGTCAACTGCCTCGGGCATCACGTCCTGCTGCTGACTGCCTTCGAAATGGGCGTCACGCGGGGGATATATACCAGCACCATGAGCGTGCACAACCGGAGCCGGACCTGGTATCCCTCCGAGGAAGCGGTCCCCATGGACGGACCCAACGTATATGGACTGACCAAGGGATTGACGGAGCAGATTTGCCGTTATTTCGCCCGCGAGTACGACATGAACCTCCTCGTCTACCGCATCACCGGCCCCTGCAATCGGGCCATATTCATCGACCGCATCAAGAATCCGCCCGCCGGTCCCAAACTGTACTATACCGACGAGGAAGACATGGCCGAGGCCTACCTGGCCGGATTGCGGTTCCTCGAGACGGGCAAGGGCCGCTGCGAAACCTTCTTCATCTCCGGGGACGAGCAGCAGGTGGAAATGAACATGGCCAAGGCGCGGAACCTGCTGGGCTGGGCGCCGGCCGCCCGGAAGAAGCTGGACCTCTAGCCTTTGGTCGCCTCGCCTGCCCGTCTCGCCGACATGCAGGCCAACTTCCCGCACCGCAGTGCGCACTTGAAATCGACGTAGCCCAGGCGGGTGAGCAGCGCCCGGTGCGTTTCGACTGGGAGCCGCCTCGGAAGGGCGGGATCGTCTTTTTCGAAGGACACGACGAAATCCGCGTTGACCAGGATGCCGCCCGGCGCGAGCAGTTCGAAGCCCTGCCGGTAGATGGACGCGAGGGCGTCGATGCCGCCCAGATCATGCAGGGTCTGGAGGGTGAAGATCGCATCGAAAGGACCGAGCCCGCGCGTCCAGGCACCATCCCGCAGGTCGGCCTGGACCAGGCGCGTGTCCCCATGACCGACCGCCGAGATCAGCTTCCGCCCATGCGCGATCAGGGCCGGTTCGATCTCGACTCCGGTGTATTCGATACCGGTCGATTCGGCGGGCCGGGGCTTTCCCGAAACGGCCCCTTCAATCAACGCCCGAATCAGGTCGCGGGCAAGTCCGGCCGCGCCAACCCCGAGTTCCAGCAGCCGCAAAGCCACTGGCGGCTTCGTCTCGTGCAATCCCGAACCGCAGTCCCACGATGCCGTCTCGCTCGATTTCCCGTCGCGGCCGCGCCATCCGCTATCGGCCCATCGGACGAGCGTGCGCACGACGCAGTCCGCCATGGCATCCCGTTCCGGCCAACGCCGATCCAGGTCGGCCGTCCACGCCTCGATGTAACCCGGTCCCGTGAAATCCGATAGCGCCATGCGACGGGCTCCCTAGTCCGTCCGCGTCGGCTTGCGCCCATGACTGAAAGAGTCCAGCCTCGGCGTATCCGGTGGCCAGTAGACCGCGTCCACGGATTCCCGCCACGGATTGCCGCAGAAATTGGTCAGTATATGCCATTCGGCCGCGCCGATATCGGGGTCGGGATGGAAGAGAAAACGCTTGAGCCCGGCGTCCCGAGAGGCCGAGAGGATGCCGTGCAGGTCCCGGGCGGGCATCGCGTCGCCCGCGTGCGGAGCCCGGCCCGTGGAGACCCAGCAGATGACTTTGTCGGGATCGCGAATGGCTTCCATAGCGCGGCGGGTTTCGCCGTATACGATTGAAGAGAAGAATGCCTCCGGGAATCCCATTTCCATGTCCATCAACGTGCGGACGCCCGGCAGGTCGATGCCGAAGAGGAGTTTCACCACATCGAAGGCGTCTTCCTCGGTAAGCGACGGATTCCACTTTCGCAGCCGCTGCACCCAGCGGGCAACCGTCCCGTACATACCGTCGAATCCCCGGTGCCAGTAATAGTGTTTGGGGAAGATGTAGTCGAACCAGGAGGCCATGGCATGGTAGTCCTGGCAGGTCAGCGAAGAGAAGGCCGCCGTGCGCGGGATGCCGCCGAATTCCACCTTCCGGTTGAGCTTCCGAACCTGTTCGGCCGTGGCGGACATCAAGCCCAGCGCGGTCTCGCGGCGGGCCCGAAGCCAGTACAGGGCATCCTCGTTGATGTCGAAGAGCTGCATACCCGCCAGCATCCCGCCCGGCGCGCGATACCGCACCTCGGCCGGCGTGAGCCGGTGAAAACGGTCCCGAAGATGCTCAATCCCGCGCTGAAGCCGGTCCATGTCGTATCCCAGCGCCGCGAAGCGGGTATCCTCGCCGGGGCGTATTTCAAAAAGCTCTCCGCCGTGGTGGAAGGCGAGTTCGTAGTGCTGCTCTCCGGGGCCGTCGATCAGGAAGCCATGGGCCTGCGGCAGGGCGTTCATGGCGTCCTGGACCGTCGCTGCGTGGCCGATTACGCCGTATGGATCTTCCGCTGCGGGACGGGATCCCCCGCCAAGGCCCGCCCCGAAGGTGATGATGCGCCAGCCCCGCTCCGCGGCATCGTCGAGCATGGCCAGGAAGAGCCTTTCCTTCTCCGGGTCGCGCGGCGTATCCTCCCCGGGCGGTTCCACGCCAAAGGATCGATACACGGCGGGATCGCTCCGGAAGACCGGCATCCGCGTGCCATCGTCCAGTTCGAAGAACAGATAGCCTACTACGATGCCCGTGACACCGCCGTCCTGCCACGCGTCGAAGATCCGCTTGTAGTCGGCGAGGTATCGCTCGAGGGGATTGTGGACGAAAATCCAGGCTTCCATGGCGGAACTCCTCTCTATTTGGCAAGCGGGTTCATCCCCTGCCCGCTATCCCGTTTCCGTCAGCTGCCTGCACAGGTGGGGAATGAACAGCCGGTTATCGGCGGCCGTATAGATCAACTCGCCTCCCATGCGGCTGAAACTCTTGCCCATGCGGTTGTAATAGGCCGGGTTGTCCTTGGGCGGTTCACCGGCATGCCAGTCCCAGTCCTCCTGCGCAAGATCGTTCACTGCGATGAAGGGCCGCAGGGGGCCGATTCCTTCCTGGCGCCTGAGATTGTTGGCGATGGACACGGATTTCTCGAAGACCTGGGGCGCCATGATCGAGGAGCCGACGGACAGGAACACGCCGCCGTCGATGCGCGAGACGCCTTCGGCGAATACCTGGAAGTCGATCATCCCGCTCCGGCCGAAGGCCGCGCCGCTCGCAAGCGGATGCGTATAGACGATGTCGTACCCGATGCCGGGATGCACGGTGAGGGGGACGCCGAGCCGGTGGGCAGTTCCCGTCAGCGAATGCACGCCGTACGGGTGTGCGACGGTGTGGCGGCCCGGGGCTATGTCGTGTCGCACGATTGCCTGGAGCAGCTCGGCGCGGGCAGGCATGGCTTCGTCGTCCCGCGGATTGCCGGACCAGTCCGCGAGCGCCTTGCGCAACGCCG
Organism: bacterium; assembly: GCA_965200485.1. Classification (GTDB taxonomy): domain Bacteria; phylum JAAXHH01; class JAAXHH01; order JAAXHH01; family JAAXHH01; genus JAAXHH01. The sequence goes on along the minus strand of CBDAUD010000001.1, from coordinate 1,284,889 downwards.
CCGCTTCCGGGATGTCGTACCCGTCCTCAACGATCAACCTTCCTATCGACTCGCCGTAGCCATACCCCGTCACCGCGCCAACCAGCACCGCAAGGGCGGCATGACGGCCGGTCTCGTCCCAGGTGCCGAAACACCCCCGGGCGATGTGGGCGCGCACGTCCTCCTCCGATCGACCGTGAAAGGCGTATTCCCAGTCGTGGATGACGCCGGCGCCGGGCGTGGCCAGATGGGTGATCCAGCCGCCTTCCATCATGCGAGCGACCACGGGACCGAGCCCGTTCTTCACGAGATGCGCGCCGTAGGCCAGCATGACGGAAGCGCCGGTGGTGCGTGCGGTTCGTATGCGGCGCGCTATCGTTTCGATTTGCGCGGCCTGCCGGGAGGAAACCGGGCGCAGCGGCGCATCGGGGTCGATACGGATTTCGTCGATATGATGTTTGCTTTCGCGGTCCGCGAGCGGTTCGACCTGCACCCTGCGGCCGTCGATGCGCGGGTAGCCCATGGGCCGTCCGTTCCGAAGGAAACAGAAAAACCAAGGAAACAGAAACACGTTGGAAGTCTAGTCTGCAGCGGTGCGGATCGACTGCCTGAGGGTAATATACGACCGCAGATAGGCGCGCCAACCTCTTTCGAGATGGCGCGGGCGCATATCCGGCCATTGCAGCCGGACTGAGGCGGCTGGTCCTCGGAGCCGAATCATATCCCTATGTCAACGTCCTTGACCGTCACGCCGTCGCGTGTGATCTCGAGGTTGACTCGGCATGCTTCCGTGTCGATGAGGACCCGGTAGGAACCGGGGATGCCCGGGGCGAAGGAGACGGTGTCGAGGACCTGGCCTTTCAGGGAAGCCAGGGCTTCATTGGTCTCCGCGACCGCCTGCCTGACGGCCGCCCTCCGGGGCGTGCTGTTGAACAGCCGGAGGAGTCGTTTCTCCGCCACGGCGCTCTGAAGCCGACGCACCCGACCGGACTGCAGGGTGAGTTCGAGGATATTCTCCAGGCCGGGGATGTTGTCGGGAGAAACCTGTCCCGCTTCGATGTCCCGCCGCAGGGCGAGATAGGGGATTCTCGCGTTCTCCTCCGCCAGATTCGCGACGAATCCGTCCAGTTCCTCCAGGAGCAATGCCCGGTCCTGTTCACCGATACGCGTAACGGCGCCGTTGCCCGGGACCGTACCGCTACGCATGTCCGGCTTCCTCCGCGACCAGCGCTTCCATTTCGTGCTCGAAACCGCCGGTTTCCACCGGGCAGTGCATGCCGCATTCCTTGGGCGCGTTCTTCTCCCACCACCAGCGCCCGGCGCGGGCGTCTTCATCGGGCCGGGTGACCCGGGTGCAGGGCATGCAGCCGATGCTGGTATAGCCCTTGTCGTAAAGGGGATGCTTCGGGACGTCGTATTGCTCGATGTAGTCCCATACTTCTTCCTGGGTCCAGTCCGCCAGCGGGCTGATCTTCGCGAGACCGCCATGGTCGTGGTCGATCTCGATCTTTCGGATGTTCGCCCTGCTGGCCCACTGGTCGCGCCGCAATCCCGTGAACCAGCCGTCCAGGCCCTCGAGCGCGCGACGGATCGGTTCCACCTTGCGCACGTTGCAGCATTTGAAACGGGATTCCACGGACTTGTAGAACAGGTTCATGCCGTGCGCGCCCACCATGTTCTCAATCTGGATCAGGTCGGGGAAGTAAACCTGGATGTCGATGCCGTAATGATCGCGCACCTGGTCCATGAAGTCGTAGGTCTCCTGGTGCATCCGCCCCGTATCCACCGTGAACACGTGGATGTTCGGGTCAATCTGCCAGGCCATGTCCAGCAGGACCATCCCCTCCGCCTGAAAACTCGTGCACAGTCCGGCGCATCTGCCCCAGCGGTCCAGCGCCCATTCGATCACGGCTTCGGGGGATTCCCCGTCGAATTCAATGGCCAGTTGTCCGGCTTCAAACTCGTCCAGCAGGTCGCGGTCCGGGTGTTCCATGGCGGTCAATCCTCTTCTGCTGTTGGCGCAGCGACTTCGTTCCCCGCGGCAATCGCGGACAACTCGTCATCGCTGTGTCGATGAAAGAATCGTTGGATGGTCTCGTTTTCATTCTTGCGGTCCAGATAGGCCCTGAACAGGCGTTCGGTATAGAGATGGACGGATCCCGCGGGCACCCGACGCAGCACGGGCTGGCCGATGCCGGCCTGACCGCTCAGGCCGCCGCGAAGAAACAGGTCGTATCCCCGCAGCCGCTCGCCGCCCTCGCCCCGCTCGCGAAGCGTCGTGGCCTGGAAGCCGATATCGCCGATCCAGTGGTGGGCGCAGGCGTGCGGACAGCCGTCCAGGTTCAGCCGCAGGCCGCTGGCCCGGTCGCCGAAGACACGCTCCATGTGCGCGACGATCTCCGCCATCCGGGTCTTGGTCTCCCCGACCGAGTAGTTGCAGAAAGGCTCGCCGGTGCAGGCGATGCTGGTACTCCGCAAATCGTTGACTTCCATGGGAAAGCCGATATCGACCATCGCGCCGGCGACCGACTCCAGGCGGGCTTCGGGGATGTCCGTGAGGATGATGTTCTGGCGCCGCGTCAGCCGGAATCCGCCCCCGTAGCCTTCGGCCAGATCGGCCAGCTGGATCATCTGCGTGCCGGTGCACAGCCCCAGGAACACGGGGAATCCGGCGTAGTGCAATCCGTCCTGCACCTGTTTATGGATGCCGGCGTGGTCGTGTTCCGTCTCCGGCGGGGCTGGCGCTTCGCCATCGGAGAGCCGGTAGCCCAGCCGGGCTTCCACGCGCGCACGATAGGCCTCGACGCCCAGGTCGTTCACCATGAATTTCATCCGGGCCTTGACCCGGGACATGCGGTACTTGAGGTCTTCCTTCCAGACGTCGATGATGGCGCGGAGCACCGGAATCACTTCGTCTGCGGGGACAAACACGCCCATATCGCTCGAAAGCCGGGGCCAGGTGGAGAGGCCGCCTCCGATGCGGACGGCGAAACCGGGGACGCCCGCCTGCTTGATCCCGATCAGGCTGATGCAGTTGATCTCGGGGGCGTTGCATTGATGCGGGCAGCACGAGACGGTAATCTTGTGTTTCCGCGGCAAGTCGCAGTATTCGGGATTGCCGTAGAAGAAATCCGCGGCCTGGTCGATAATCGGGCGCGCGTTGAACAGCTCGTCGGCCGCAATACCCGCCACCGGACAGCCCGTGATGTTTCGCACGGTGTCCCCGCAACCCCCGCTCGTGGACAGCCCGGCCTGTTTCAGTGTAGCGAAGATTGCGGGCAGGTCGTTCAGTTTCATCCCGTGAAGCTGGATGTTCTGACGCGTCGTCAACTCGCCGTAGTCGCCGCCGAAATCCTGGGACACCCGCCCGATGGTGCGCAGCTTGCGGGGCGTCAGGCTACCGCCCGGCAGCTTGACGCGCAACATGAAGTGCCCCACCTTGGGCTTGTCGTGGTAAAGGCCGTACCACTGCAGGCGTACGACATCCTCTTCGGAAATCGCTTCGTAGCCCTGGTCGATCAATTCCGGGAGGTCGCCGATGACCTCCATCGGCGCCTTCTCGTGCTTGAGGCGCTCCACATAGTTGCGCTTCCGGACCAGATCCCAGGTCGGTTCCGGTTGCGCGCGCCTCGGTCTGCGGACTGCTTTCCCCATCTGATCTATACCGCTTTCGTCGATTGATACCATGTTCCGGACAACGGAAAACCATCAAGGCAAGCCGCATGATATGGATGTGGGAGAGCGAAGTCAACATTAAAATTACAATCTTGATCAATTTGGTAATATTAAAGGCGCGGGCATGAAAATCGCGCTGATTTACGAGATTCGCGCGGCCAATCACACTATACCGAATGATACCGGATAGTTCGTTTCACTTGTACTTACGGAGGGCAGCGATGTCCGAAACCTTGCAACACGAAGGAAGAATAAGTCGGTTGGAAGGAATTATCGAACAGATGGACAAGCGATTGGGGACGATAGAACACGTGGGGCTTTCAATGCTCGCTACTCAGCTTGCCATGATGGCCGGCGTCGTTTCGATTTTGGTGAAAGTATGGTCGCCGTGAAAGGACGATCGCCGCAGGGGAAGGATCGGGAAGTGGCAGGACAGACTCAACGCACTTTGCCGGATCCATCGGTGGCGGCTCCTTCGGTCGCTCCGTTGGAATGTGGACGCCCGGTCTGCTCGGTCGCCCCGTTTCGCTTGATCCGCATCCAGAGCCAGAATGCCGGGACGCCGGCGCCGGTGATGGTCAGGCCAACAAGCGCATTGCGGGGATCGCTGATGGTGAAGAACGCAAAGAAAGTGACGCCGATCAGCACGAAAATCGCCGGCGTGACGGGATAACCCCAGGTCTTGTACGGCCTGGGCACATCGGGGCGGGAGCGCCGGAAGATGAATACGCTGAAGGTCGTCGTGATATAGAACAGCCAGAGCGATGCCGTCCTCGATGCCATGATATCTTGCCACGATCCCAGAAAGATGATGTTCAGGGCGGCGATTATGGTCATGAGGACGATGGCGTTGGACGGGGTGCGGTAGCGGGGATGCACCCGCGCGATCCAGGAGAAGAACAATTTGTCCCGCGCCATGGCGAAAAAGATGCGCGGTCCGGTCATCAAACCGGCGTTCACGGTGCCGAAGGTCGAAATCATCGCCGTCAGGGCGATCAAGGCGCCGCCGACCGGCCCCACGAGCCGTTGCATCGTCTCGGAGGCGACGCGTTCGCTCTGGGCGACTCCGGTGTTGGAGAGCACGAGCAGGTAGGCGCCGTTCACGAGCAGATAGACGATGGTGGTGATAGCTAGCCCCAGGATGATGGACATGGGTACCCAGCGTCTCGGATTCTTGATCTCTTCGCCCACGTAGGTGGACGCGTCCCAGCCATCGAAGGCAACGAAGGAAGCCATCATGCCGAGACTGATCATGCTCAGGAAGGCGATGTTCAACGGAGAGGAGGAAGGCCAGACCGGTTCCAACTGGCTCGTATCGGGCGTGATGCCGAAGGCCAACGCCACCATGAGCAAGAGACCGCCCACCTTCAGAAAGGAGGACAGGTTCTGAACGAATCCGCCGAATCGCACGCCCAGGTAATTGATGAAGGCCAATACCAGCAGGACGATGAGCGCGACGGTCTGCATGGCCCAGTGCGGGTAGGGACTGAACTGGGTGATGAAATAGCCCAGGTACGTGGCGAAGACGATGGAGATGGCGCCCAGATCGGCGGGACGCACGACCAGGAGCGAGGTCCATCCGAAGAGGAACGCCCACAGGCGGCCGTAGGCTTCCCGCAGAAATACGTAGAGGCCGCCCGAACGCGGCATGAGACAGCCCAGTTCGGCTAAAGTCACCGCCCCGCAGAAGGACATCACACTGCAGATGACCCAGACCATGAGGTTCCAGCCGGAAGAACCCGTGTAATGGGCTACGACTGCGGGACCCGCGAATATCCCGGAACCGATGATCGATCCGATGATCATGGTCGTGGCCGAGACCGGCCCCAGATCCCGCCTGAGTTCGGTTTCTTCCCCGAAGGAATCGGACCGCGTTTCTTTGTTCGTTTCGCCCATGGTTTTCACCATCCGTCAGCCGTGCTCGGCGAGGTGCAGTCCGATGAGCCGATCGGCGTTTCGCCAGAGGATCTTCTCGCACACCTCTGAGGTGATATGGCCCTCGTTCTTGCGGGCCTTGAGCCATTCGACATGCTGGAAATCGAGCGCGGCATCCGTGTGATCGAGCCCCAGCATCAGGCGGTCCTGGAACTCGTCCAGGAATTCGAAGGCGAAGGCTGGATCCCGGGTCAACGCGTTGAATCCGGATCCCGCCGAAAGATCGCCGCACAGATTGGGGTAGGTCCGGAAAAGCCTGATCAGCGTACCGCCCGGTGCAATGGACGTCTTCGGATAGCCTTCTTTCCGGTCGGCCGTCAGGTCGCCGCTGATCTCGCTCCAGAAGGAGGCGCTATGACCGAAAAATCGAAGCGCGGGGAAACGTTGCAGCGCCTTTTCGAAACGGGGGAACCCCAGTTCGTCTATCAGTCCGTACGTAGTGGCCTCCGGCGGCGAGGTATGGAAGGTGACCGGCAGGCCCAGGTCTTCGCAGGCGGTGAAGAGGTCCCACAGCCGGGGATCGTCCCAGTACACCCGGCAGGTCAGCTCCCCCACCCCCTTGACGCCGCGGGCGACGTACTGCTCCAGCGCGTCCCGGTACCGGTCGGCGCTGTTCATGTCGCAACGCCGCACGTCGAAATCGCAAAAGGGAATGAAACGCCCCGGGTAAAGCCGGCAGATGTCGAAGACCTCGCCCATGCTCTGAGGCTCTCCGATCACCTCGGCCGAAGTAAGGGGCAGGATCACGGCCTTGTCGATCCCCTTCTCGTCCATGCGCCGGACCTGCTCCTCGGCCGACATGAAGGGCAGCCGGTTGTTGAACTTCTTCAGCACCGGCCAGCGCAGGACGTGCGCGTGGACGTCGATGACCATAAGGGAAGCCTTCCAACGGGAAATTTACGCTACCGCCTACAACCTAAGGACCGGCATCTTTTTCAAGCGCTGGTTGACCGGATCCACTTCAAACCCCGCGGACTCGAGCGCGGTACATCCGAGCAGCGGTTCGGTATCCGGTTCGCCGAAAAGCACCGTAACCCCTACCTTCTCATCCAACAGTTCAAGCTTGGCCACGCCGACGCCCACCGAATACTCGCTACCGTCCGCAAGCGTATAGACGCGCGTCTGCTCCGGCTTCAGTCCGATCTCTTCCAGAAAAGGTGCGGGGACCAAGGTGTCGATAAAACCGGTGTCGACCAGGAATTCGCCATCCCAGTACCTGTCTCCATCCGCGGGATTGATGATTCGGACTCTTGTATGGACAGCACCCATAATCGTGTCTCCTCTCGGGGTCGTCGGATGTGATCCGCGAAACGCTATTGCGTGCTGTTCCATACAGTCTAAATCCGGGACGCTCGTATCGAACTAAACTTGGCGTCTGCAGCGACCACGTCAGAACGGCGGGGCGAATCCACCCTTGTCTTCCCCCAAGGCGGGGAGTCGTTCCTGAAGGGTATCCTTTACCTTATGATAGTGCCTGAGGTATTCGTCGCGGAACCCGGCCCGGTCCGTATCGAGTTTCTCCGCCATGAGATCGAAGGCCTGATCCCTGGTCGAGGCGACGAACTTCCCCTTTTGAAAATGGAAGGACTGTATGATGAACTGCTCAACCCCGGTCTCCAGCAGCCTGATCGCAAAACCTTCCGCGTCTTTCACATGCAACAGGGGCGTCATGGTGATGCAGGTTTCGACCCCGGCGGCATGGACCTCGGCAATGGCGCGCAGCCTAGCCGCATTGGACGGACAGTAGGGTTCGAAGGTGCGCCGGACGTCCTCGTCATCGGTGGTGACGGTCATATTCACGCGAACGCGACCGCCGTTCTTTGCTATCTCCCGTAACAGGTCGCAGTCCCGGACCACGTCGGGGCTGCGCGTCTGCACCACCAGTTTGGGGCGTGGCTTGACAGATGCGGGTGGCGCCGCGGATGGTGCCGCTTGCGATCCCGCCAGACCAGGTTGCGGACCACCTTCTTCTGACTGCGGGTCAACGGTTAGCAGGGACAATTGGGGGGCCTTCGCATCATTCTTATCGTTCGCATTGTTCGCACCGGCGGATGAACCGCCTGCCATCACCTTGAGCAGGCCCCGTGTCAATCCGACCTTGCGCTCTATCGGTTGGTACGGGTCGGTGACGCTACTCATGTAGATCGTCTTGTCATCAAGGAAGCCGGGTTTGCGTTTAAGCCGTCCGGCGAGTAGATCCACCGCGTTGGACTTGATCCGCACCCATGCGCCCCAACCGTCCCGTTCTTCGGGTTTCCTGCTGAAAAAGGCCGCGTAGCAGTACGTGCAACCGAAAGAACATCCGCTGTATGGGTTCAGCGTGAAGTCGTAGGATCCTATGAAGCCCGTAGCGCGCGTCAGGATCTCGCGGGCGGGAGCGTCTGCGATGGCGGCGTGGCCGAGTTGGGGAGGTTGTTTTAGTGGGTCAGTAGGATAGGTCGTCACGCAAATTTACCTCGGGCAACTTTAACTCCCCATCCCTAAACGCTACCTCTACACCCAGAATACCAAGAGCCAACATCGCACCCAATATAAAAAGACCTTCAGCGACTGCTAAGCGCAGCCACTCCACGTCAATAAAAAGCGACACGCCGGGGAACAACACACAGGCAAGTAGCATGATACACACAACCATACTTAGCATACCAATGCCCTTTCCAGTTCCAGCACGTCGCGTCCCCAACTCGGCAAAATACCAGCCCACTAAAAACAGCGTCTCCACAATTGCTATACTTGACCAGTCCAATCCAGAAACCACAGCTAACCCAGGGAACAACACACAGACCAGTAATACAATGTCGGTAAACCTACTCATGACGCCGACACCCGCTCTATGGCCAGCTATTCCTCTCTCTAATCCCGCAAACCAATTCCATAAAACCAATACCAAAATCGCACCGAATAAAAACAGCACCTGACCGACAACTATGCTCAGCCAGCTCAATCCAAGAATAACCGCCAGCCCAGGAAACAACGCGCAGACCAGTGCCATGATACCGGTAACCGTACTCATCACGCCCCCGCCCCCACCATACCCTGCAATTTCCCTCCCAAGTCCCGAGACTCTCTTCCACAAACCAAACATTCCAGTCGCACCCAACAAAAACAGTACCTCTGTGCCAGCGATGCGAAGCCAGTCCAATCCAAAAGCCACAGCCAAACCTGGAAATAACGCGCAAACTAGTACCATGATGCCGGTAACCATGAACATAGTGCACCTCCTAATCCAGCAAACCCCTTAACTTATCGCCAATCCCTCCGGCAGTGGCTACCGGTGTCCGTGGGGTCCAAGCCGATCATTGGACTCTTTGAAGCCTCGGAATACAGTCGCTCAATGGAAGCAACTCGCGGACAAGATTAAAATAAGAAACCCCATAGGAGCAACGTTCGATGCATGAACGCGTTGGTTTTCAGACGCATCAGAAGTTGCAGATTCTGGTAACCATCAGCAACCTTCGATTGCAATCAGGGTCGCCTTGTCAGGAAAGGCGAATACACACGTTGCGCCTGATGTCAAACTTTGAGTCAGCACCTAGTTTTAGCGCCTCGCCTATGATTTTCTTCCGCGCCCATCCGGATCCCGCAAGCGTGATGAAATCGTGTGTCATAGGTCGAAGTTGACTTTGAGATAGGCCAGTAGTGCCCGTTCAAGAGATTCACGAAAGCCGTTTCGGAAAAACTGGCGGCCAACTTCGTCATTGGACGTTATGCCAAAGGTTCCAAAATCCGGTTCATAATACGTTTCCAGAAAGGAGTATTCATCTTTTTGTTTATTAGTTGGGTACGTGAATTCACCAAATTCGATCTCTATACTGTATACGGTCCGCGGAGGTGATCGGTCCAATGGCAGGCACCTAATACGAACATAGAGGAGGAGCTCGTTGTAGTTCCAAAACTCTTTTCGTTTCATACGAGATTGCGCAAGCTCGCTCTCTAAAATAGTTTCCAACGACACCCCGCATTCACTTTCTTCAAAGAAAGCTACATAAAGCTCATCCGGATCCGACTTTCTCAGGTGACCTGTCGGAATTTCGTGCTGTCCCGTCGCATCTGCAGTAGCATTTGCAATCAGGAAAGCAAACAACATCCAGGCAGGCAAACTCCACGACATCAGGTGGTCTCCTTTCAACTCGGTACTACACCAACCCCCATACCTCCGCCGCCGTGCCGCCCAGCAGGCGTTCCTTCTCGTCTTCCGTCAGAAAGTCGTACCCCTCCCTGACGAGCCGCAGCTCGTCTTCCAGGGAAAGCCAGTTGTTTTTTACTCGGTGGTGGCCTGGATACCCGGTGCCCCACATCGCCCGCTCCACGCCGAAGGCGTCCAGCAAGGCGCGGATGTGCGGATGTACGTCCCGGAACGGAAAGGCTTCCCGCGACCGGCCCTTCACATCCGAAATCTTCACGAACATGCGCTCGTGCCGGGCCAGGTCGAGCACGGGCCGGAAAACGTCCATGCCGGTCTCCGGTTCCGGATACCCCATGTGGTCGATGATCAGTTTCATACCGGGATGGCGCCGGGCGATTTCGTCGATCTGCTCCGCGTCCCAAGGCTTCATGTGGAACTGGACCACCGCTTCCCGCGCGGCGAGTTCCTCCCACATCGCCCGGTTTCCTTCGTCCACCAGCACGCGCTCGCCCGGGTAGTAGAAGGGATGAAAGCGGAAGCCGACCAGGCCCCGTTCCTCCATCCAGTAGCGGACCTGCTCCGCGTTGCCGGCGGGATCCTGCGGATCGATCAGCCCGTGCCCCAGGAACCGTTTGGGGAAGCGAGCCGTCGAATCGGCGATGTATCCGTTGTCCCAGGTCGACCAGGACATCTGTACCAGTACGCTCGCGGCCACGTCATGGGCGTCCATGTCCTCAATCAGTTCGTCCGCCGTGGCGTCTTCGTCCGGCAAGGCCGTAAAGGTCGCCGCGGTGGGGCCGACTGGGTACCTGGGCGGGTCGACCGCCCAGACGTGTACGTGGGTGTCCACGATCATATTGTTTTCCTTCGGTTGTCCCGATAGCTGTTTTGGATGCCTAATGCGAATGTGCCTTATAGGGATTGTTGGAGAACTGACGCAGACTCGCCCCAGCCGGACATTCGCTGAACGCACCCGGTCGGGCCAAGGGCGTCAATTTCGCCCACGCGCAGCCCGATGCACGCATGCGATACAGATGCGATACAGCATCCGATTACATCACACCCTGCACGTATCGTAGGCCGCCTGCATCGCGGCCACCGGGTCGCCCAGGGGTACGAATTCGTGGCCGACGAATCCCGTGTAACCCGTCTCGGCGATGGCGCGCATGATGGGCGGGTAGTAGATCTCCTGCGTTTCGTCCAAGTCGTTGCGTCCGGGATTGCCGGCGGTGTGAAAATGTCCGATGTTGCCGATGTTGTCCCGGATGGTCCGGATCAGGTCGCCTTCCATGATCTGCATGTGGTAGATGTCGTAGAGCAGCTTGACCCGCGGCGAGCCGACCCCTTCGCAGACGGATACGCCCCAAGCGATCCGGTCGCACTGGTAGTCCGGGTGGTTCACCTTGCTGTTGAGCAGTTCCATGGACAGCGTGACGCCTTTTTCCTCGGCGGCTTTCGCAACGCGCGACAGACCGGCTATGCAATTGTCGCGCCCTTCTTCGTCCGATTTTCCTTCCCGGTTCCCCGAGAAGCAGATGAGGCCCGGGATGCCGTACGCCACGGCCAGATCCATGCTGGCCAGCAGTTCGTCTTCGATGCGGTCGTGGTTCTCGGTCTTGTTCAACCCGTCGGGCAAGGATGCATGACCCACCACAATGGCGATGTCCATGCCCGCGTCGCGTACCCGGTCCCAGTGCTCCCTGGGCAGCATCTCCACCGAAGCGTAGCCGATCCCAGCGGCTTCGCTAATCAGCGCTTCGGGCGTGAGGCCGCTTCGCTGGAAACAACCAAAACAGATGGACTGTCTGATGGCTTTCATGATGGACTCCCGTGTCCGAATCGTGTGGGGTTCATGCCGGAATCCAGCATCCGAATCGTGTGGGGTTCGTGCCGGACTCCAGCGTCAGGATTCAACCGTAGGCCCCGTGCTCCAGGAATCCGAGCAACCGCTTCCGGCGCGGGTCGGCGTCCCGGTACACGTGTTCCGGCATGGTGTAATTGACGAACGGGTAGTACTTGTGGCCGATTACCCGACGGGCGTAGGTCACCTGGGTGATGTACCGCGTCCGGTCGCTCCGGTTGGGCCCGCCGCGGTGCCAGACCTGGTTGTTGAACATGACGACGCTGCCGGCCGGTCCGAGATTGTAATGGATCCGGTCTTCCCACTCCGTGCCCTCCAGCGATTCCGGACAGGGGCGACCGAAGAGGTGGGACCCCGGAATGACCTCCGTCCCGCCGTGTTCCGGTTCGGTGACGTCGGTCAGGTAGTAGTTGCAGGTGAAGAAGAGCACAGGCAGGCGGATATTCGCCGGCGCCTCGCCTTCGGTCAGCAGGAAATGGGGCGCGTCGTCCTGGTGCCATCTGAAAGAACCGCCCGTGCGGGTCAAGAACGAGTTGTTGTGGATGACGTGGCAGTTCCCGGCCACCAGCGCTTCGGCGAAACTGACGATCGGCTCCAGGTCGAAAAGCCGCAGGTTCGTCTCGCTGAATTCGAACATGCGATGGCACAGCGCCATGTATTCGCTGACCGAATTCAATCCGTTCGGATTCTCTCGCAGGCCGTGATCCAGGTCCCGGCGCAGGATTTCGCACCATGCGGCCGGGAGGACGCGCTCAAGAAACAGGAAGCCCTGGCGATTGAACGTGTCGACCCATTCCTGAATCCGCGTCTGGTCCACGACCTGGCCGCCCAGCGCCATCGTGTCGGTGGTCATGACAGCATTGATATTGTTGGAGATAATGGTACGTGTTTAGACTAATCTGAAATACGTGAAACCAGCATAACGTCACCGGATGGCATATGCAAGAAGTATGTCGTGCGGACTGATCGTAGGTTCCTGCATAGTGCTTGACACATCATCAAGTCTGTTCCTAAACTTATTTGTCTATACCCTATTCTGATTCGGTGATTGCAGGAAGCCTGTCCAGGACGATGCGTTGCGCACGGCGTTGCGCTGCCTTTCCTGTACCGCCGATAGAACGCTTGTTAACCAAAGCACCAAACTTCAGGAAGAGACCCCGCCATGTATGACGTAGATGCCATCGCTGCCTTCGACCGGGAGAACGTGGCGGATATCAAGGCCAAGCAGGCAAGCATCAACGCGTTCGGCCAGGCAGCCGGATTGAAGATCACCGACGTGCGCACCTACCGCGTGCTGATGCCCTGGCGGGGCACCAAGCGCTGGGACGGGTCGGCGGAAGGGTTCTCTTTCGCCGAATTCGATACCGATCAGGGCCTGGTGGGCGTAGCCGAGGGCGTAGCCGGCGAACCGGAGGAGCTGCGGGACCAGGTCGTCGGGAAGAACCCCTTCGACCCGGCAATCCGCGGACTGATGGGTCTGGCCTACTGGGATCTGGCCGGCAAAATCGCCGGTCAGCCGCTCTACCGCTACCTTCGCGAAGTCTTCGGCCTCGATACACCCGTAGCCACGAAGATTCCCATCGCGGCGTACACCTGGTACCGGTTCCCCGATATTCATGGGGAGAACGAGGTGACCTTCGACACCTATCCCCGGTACGTGAAGTCGCTGATGGAGGAAGAGTCCTTCCGCATCGTCAAGCTGTCCATGTGCGATTTCGAACCGCATTGCTACATCGACCTGATCCACAATATCCGCGCCGAGGTCGGATTCGACGTGGACCTGCGCGTCGACCCGCACGCGTCCTGGAGCGAGAGCGAGGCGCTCCGGTTCATGCAGGGCGTGGAGGACTGCCGGATCGAATGGATCGAAGAGCCGGTGGGCGGCCTGTACGAGAACATTTTCCGCGCCGGGGACCGTCTGCGGCGGATGAGCGGCATTCCCATCTCCTCCCACGTGTGGCTTCCCCCGCTGAAACGGGACGCGGCGCCCCGTCCATACGGCGCGTACGTTTCGGGACGCTACGGCGACGAAACCCTGGACCAGCCGCTCGATCTGGATGCCATGCGCCGCCATGTGCCCGCGGACGTGACCGCGCCGGATGCCTATGCGGGTCCGCTGGCGCTCAAGCGCTACTACGACACCGCCCGGTTCATGGGCATGGAACTCGGCATGCACAGCGCCTACGAACTGGGCCCCGGCACCGCCATACGTCTCCACATCGCCGCATTCGCCTTCCCCTACACCATCCGCTATCACATCGTGCACGGGAACGGCGCCATGCCCATGTCGCTCCACGGTCTGGACGCCCATTACAATCAGTGGATCGGGGATGTCCTGAAGGGGGGCAAGATGCGATACGAAGACGGATGCCTGCGGGTCCCGGAGGGGCCCGGGCTGGGGGTCGAACTAGATCCCGACCTGCTGGAGCAGTACCGTTGGACCGAGGAGAAGCAGGCCCTGCACACCCGGCATATCGAAGCCATCCGGGCGAATCATCTCGACAGCCTGGGTTGGCGCAGGGACCGAACCGGCTGGCTGCGGTAAAGGCGCATCCCCGCAGCGGCCACCGTGAGTGGATACCGACCGTCTGAACCGCCCGTCAACTCCGCCTCATCCCGCCGAGTCGCAGCAGCACGCCGACGACACCCGCGCTCGCAACCCCCGCGCACGAGGCAAGGGCCAGCGGCGCGCCGGCGATACCCGCGAGCGCGCCGACCAGCAGCCGACCGGGCGGTCCCCCGCCGATGGAGAGTACGAGCAGACCCATGACGCGGGCACGCATGGCGTCGCTGGACGAGCGCAGGATGATCGAAGACTGCATGATGCTGAACCCGGTCTGGCCGATCCCCACCAGCGTCAGCATGACCAGGGAAAGCGAGAAGGAGGTCGAAACCGCGAAGATCAGCGTGGCCAGGGCATTGAGCAGGGAGCTGACGGCAAAGACGATGCCTTCGCGGTAGTACTGGCCAAGCCGGTCGATCAGGACGATGCCCAGGATGGATCCGACCCCCACGCCTGCGCCGAGGATGCCCAGTTCCAAGGGACCTAGGAAGAGGACGTCGCGGACGAAAACCGGCAGCAGGACCTGGTAGGAGAAGGCGAAGGCGTTCATCAGGAAGGAGATGAACAGCACGCCCATGATCCGCTGGTTGCGGCGGGCGTACCGGAAGGCCAGGACCAAATCCCGCCTGGGACCGAGCCTGCCCTTGCCGCGGACTTTCCGGTCCGTCTCGGCGGACAGCCGGACGAGCACAACGATCTGTGCGAGCTGCATGAGAAAGAGGGCGAGAAAACCGGCCGCCGTCCCGGCGAATTCGAGCAGTATACCGCTCAGGATCGGACCGATCAGCCGGGAGACGTTCTGCGGCACCGTCTCCAGCACCATGGCGTCCGTCGTCCGGTCCTTGCCCACCAGGTCCGGGACGATGGCCCGACGTGAAGACCAGTCGTATGCAGTGCCCATACCGATGCAGAGGGAACCGAGGACAACGTGCCAGAAGGCGAGATCGCCCAGGAACGCGAGGATCCAGAACAGCCCGTTGACGATACAGTTGATGAACTGCGCGTTGACGATCAGCCAGCGGTAACTCACATATCGCACGACCGTGCTGAAGAAGGGACCGAACAGCATGAACGGCGCCATGCGACAGAAGCTGACCAGCGCCACCATGCCCGGCGAGTCGGTCAGTTCCAGCACGACCCAGCCGATGATCAGTTCATCCATCCAGCGGGTCTGCCACCAGATGCTGCTGGAAATCCAGAGATAGCGGAAGTCGGGAATGGAAAGCAGACCGGCCGCTTTCCAGCGTGAGCCAAGCCGCGCGAACATGGACGCCCTGTGGAAAATCCTGTTGACGGGCAGGTGGGACCATCTATATTCCGATTAGCTGATACGTTCAGCATCGTCAGTACCGTCGAAAACCGAATCTCCTCTTCGTCTGCCGACAATTCGGTCCGGCGCCGATGCTGGGACAAGAAAACCTTTCTGCCGGAAACAGTCAAGCGTTCCGCATAAGTCGATATACTCGTTTGCACATCTTGATCGCACCTGCGCAAGCATTGATCGCACCTGCGCAAGCATTTTGATTACGCCTGCTCATAGTACGGGAGTGTCGTCATGAGTGACGGGCTTCGCATCCTGTCCATCGGGGCGCATCCAGCCGACATCTTCGATCAGTCCGGCGGCGCCATGGCGCATCACACTGCCCGGGGCGACTGGGTGGGGTGCGTGGTGCTCACCCATGGCGCGCGCGTGCACGACAAGGTGATCAGCGACGACATGTTCCACGCGGAAGAGGTGCCGGACGGAGACGCACTGAAGCAGTTGATGGAGGAACGGTCCGACCTGAAGGCGGAGGAGGCGCGCTCCGCGTGTCGCGCACTCGGCGTGGAGGACGTCTATTTCCTGGGCGCAGACGACGCCATTCTCCTGCCCGAGCGACCGATCGTGCGGAAACTCGCCCGCCTGTTGCGGGAGCTGAAACCGGATATCGTCCTTACCCATTTCCCCGACGAGGGCGGCGGCACCTGGAACCCCCACGCCGTGGCGGGCCGCATCGTGATGCTCGCCCTCGGACTGGCCGCTTCCGTCGACCCGGGCGACCGGCGTCCGCCCCACCACGTGGCGCAGGTCTTCTACTGGGGCTGCGGCGCGGCGAGTCTTCCGAGGAACGTGTGGGAAGGCCGCGGCGGCTATTACAACGACGTCTTCATCGACATCACGGACGTGGTCGACAAGAAGCTGGCGGCGCTGGACGCGCTGGTGAGCCAGGGTTACGGCGGCGCGTACGCGCGCAAGCGCATCGAGACCTCCGACGGCGCTTTCGGCAATGCGGCGAACGTGGCCTACGCCGAAGGGTTCATCTCGCTCAATGCCGAAACCCGCTACTACTTCCCGGTGTCGAACTATGCCCTCGAGCGGGCGCGCAGGTCGGACCACGAAAACATCGAAATCGTCAGTTACAAGTACAAGGCATGAGTCGGCGGCGATATTTGCGTCGCAAACAACAGGGCATGTGACAATAACAGGCTATGTAACAATAACAGGCCATGTGACCAGCAACAGCGCATGAGGCGGAAACAGCGCATGGAGGAGACTGGCATGCAACGGGTGGCGTTCATCCTCAAAGTCAAAGAAGACATGATCGAAGACTACAAGAAGCATCACCGCGAGGTCTGGCCGGAAATGCTGGAGGCCCTGCGCGACGCGGGCTGGCGCAATTATTCGCTCTTCATGCGCGAGGACGGCATGCTTTTCGGCTACACCGAGACCCCGGACTTCGAGCGGGCGCTGGCCAAGATGGCGGAGACGGAGGTCAACAAACGCTGGCAGGAGTTCATGGCGCCCTACTTCGAAAACCTCGGCGGCAAACACGCCGACGAGAGCATGATACCGCTGGAACAGGTATTCTATCTGGAATAGGCCCGTTAAGCGCGCAGGTAACAGGATCACGTTGGACACCACCACCCTCGACACACCCGTCCTGACGCATGACGAAAAGCGGCTGATTCGGGACATCACCGATTCGCTGAAGGAATGCCGGAATCCCGATGCCGCGCACCTCGACCAGGCGATCTGCGACGCCATCGCCCGGTTGAGCGACCTGGCGAAGGTCATGAACGCCTATCCTTCCCCGCTGGAAAGCCAGTCTCTGGGCCAGCAGCGGCGGGACGCCTCCTCTCTCATTGAAGCGCTCTCCAACGCCACGCTCTTCACCGTCGACATGCTGATTCCCATGCGGGCCGCGGTCGGACAGGTGTATGTCATGGCCCGCCTGAATCTCTTCCGCCTCCTGCACCAGGTTGCGCAGGAAGCGCTGTGCGACCGGGACGATTTCACCGCTGCGGAAGACGCCATAGGCGCCCGGATAAGCCAGAGCCTCCACAACAAGGTGATCGAATCGCTGCTGATCGCCATTGTCTGCGACGACAGCCTCGGACGCGCGGTCCGGATCAAGGCGGCCACCGCCCTGACCCATCTCTGGGAGGACCGGTTCTCCCGGCGCGTGGAGGCTTTTCTGCCCGTCCTCGAAACCACCTGGGAAGCGCGGCGCCAGACCACCGTGCAACTGGGCACGCTGATGGGGGTTTCCGAGATCTTCGCGCTGATGCGCGCCGGCGGCGACATCCGGTTCCTCGACTATTTCTCCAGGAAGACGTGTCCGCCGGAGGAATTGCAGGCTTTTCGCGAGTTTCTTTTCAGCGTCTCCACCGAGGAACTCGAATCGCTGGACGACCGGTTGCTGAAGGACCAGGACAGAACGGCGGACGGTGTCCGGGTGGGCACGACACTCTCGCTGCCGCCCACCTATCTCTACAATCACACGGCGACCGACTTCGTCACCAAACTCTATCTGTTCTTCGTCAAGCGCCACCTCGAGGCCCACGCGCGGCGGATCCGCAATCTGCCCGGTCCCAAACGCACGGCGGAAGAATATGTCATGGTCTATTTCCTGGAGGAGTCCTGCACGATGGACGGAAGAGAGGATGCGGTGAAATGATCAAACTCGGGTGCATGTCCCTCAGCTACGGCCACGCCATGGACGCAGGACGCCTGGATCTGTTCGACTTCATTGATCTCGCGCGTGAAATGGAACTCGACGGCATCGATATCCATACCAAGGCGCTGGCTTCGGAAGACGACAAGTATCTGTCGGACGTGCGCATGCGTTGCCTGCAGCGGGGCCTGGCCATTTCCTATCTGGGCATCAGCAACAACTTCGGAAAGCCGGTCGGGGACATCGCCGCGGAGGTCGCCATGGTGAAACACTGGATCAATGTGGCCGCGCGGATGACCGTGCCGATGGTGCGCATCTTCGGGGCATGGGAGCGGGACGATACGCCCGCCCGCGTTACCTGGTCGCGCATGATCTACGCGATTTCGCAGGTCGTCTCCCACGGGGCCTCGCGCGGCGTGGCCGTGGGACTGCACAACCACAATCATGGCTGCGTGACCCGCACGGGCGACGATGTCGTGAAAATCCTGAACCAGGTGAACCACCCCAATTTCACCCATATCCTGGATACGGGCCAGTACGCCGGATCGCCCGGCGCGTCGGGGAGAAGGGGCAATCCCGATCCCGCCTACGATTTCTACGGCAGCATCGAGAAAAGCGCGCCTTACGCCGCGCACGTCCGCGCGAAATGCTACCGCATCCAGTCCGGCGAGGAAGCCTGGCTGGACTATCCCCGCATTCTCGGCATCCTGAAGCAGGCAGGGTTCAACGGCTGGATGTCGGTCGTTTACGAAGGGCAGGACGTCGAAGCCGAGGAAATTGCGGTACCCAAGGCCGTCGCCTACCTGCGGCGCCTGCTTGCCGAAAACGGCATGTGAGGCTTGGAGAGCAGCGTGGTGAGATGGCGGCAGGAATCGGGATTCAGTTCCACCGTGACGCAGCGCCGTCCCAGTGCGCGCGCGGCCAGCGCGATGGCGCCTTGGCCGCCAAACGGATCCAACACCGTTTCGCCCGCGTATGACCAGAGGCGAATCAGACGGCTGTAAGGGTGTTCCTGATCCTCCTCGGGCGTCCACACGGCCTGCCGACCCGCCAGCCATGCTTCTTCGGGCACCCGGCTTCTTTCCATGACATCAGGCGCAGGTGCTTCGGGTTCGCCGGGCTTCCTGTAGACCAGGATCGTCTCGGCATGCACTTTGGGCCGGGCTGCCAGCGGAAATCGGTCTTCCGCCTCTTCCTTTCGCCGTTTCTTTCCCGGATCGAACCAGTACCAGGTGGCCTCGTATTGAAAGCCGGTCTCCTGGAGACCGCGATGCGTGTCCGCCACCAGAGGAACCGCTTCCTCCCGCCAGAGCAGGTCCGCGGTCCACACGATGATGGCCCTGCCGGGCATCAGGCAACGGAAACCGTGTACCCACACCCTGGAAAGGGAATCAAGGAAATCGGAATAGGCCTGGCCGAATCCGATCTGATCCGGATGGCCGTAGTCGCCGCCGTCCCACCACGGCGGACAGGTCAGCAACAGGCCGGCGGACTCGTCGGGAATCGGGTCCATGTTCCGCGCGTCGCCCAGCCAGAGCCGGACCTGGCCATCATCGTGATAAAGGCGCATAAGGTGGCGTGATGGATTAAGCGCAGGTCTGCGCGGCCAGGGCGGCGCCGATGATTCCGGCCTTGTTTCGCATCTTGGCGGGTACCACCTCGGTATCCACGGTGAAGCACGGGGAGAACTTCTCATACTGGTTGCTGGCGCCGCCTCCGACGACGATCAGATCGGGCCGGAGCAACTCATGCACCTTGCAGAGGTACTCGTTCACGCGTTCGCCCCATGCCAGCCAGCTCAGTTTCTCCGCCTTCCGAATGCGCTCCGCGGCGTATTTCTCTGCCACGCGTCCTTTCATCTCGATGTGACCGAATTCCGTGCTGGGCACCAGCACGCCGTCTAGAAAAAGCGAAGTGCCGATACCCGTGCCCAAGGTCGCGATGAGCACAACCCCGGTCCGGCCTCTGCCCGCGCCGTACCGCATCTCCGCGATTCCGGCGGCATCCGCGTCGTTCAGGAAGGCAACAGGACGACCGATGGTTTTTGTCATCCGCTTGGCGGCGTTGACACCGATCCAGGACGGGTCGATATTCGCGGCGGTGTGCACCGTACCGTGCTTGATGACCGCCGGAAAACCGAAGCCTACTGGGCCCGGCAAGTCGAAGTGCCGAACGATTTTCGCTGCCGTTTCGATAACTTCCTTCGGCGTGGCCGGCTGCGGGGTTGCGATCCTGAACCGTTTCGTCTCGAGTTTTCCGGTTTCAAGGCAGACCGGCGCACCCTTAATGCCCGATCCGCCGATATCGATACCCAGAAAACTCACGCGGGTTCTCCTTCTGTTGGTTCCGGTTCTTCTTGTGCAGGTGGTTCTGCTTGTGCAGGTGGTTCTGCTTGCGCAGGTGGCGCTTCTGGCGCCAGTGATTCTTCTTGCGCAGGTGGCGCTTCTGGCGCAAGGTCGGGATCAGGTTCCTGGTCGCGGGTAGACGTAATCCGCCAATAGTAGCCGTCCGGATCCAGCATGCGAAAATCCGTCGCGCCCCAGGGTTGCGCCTTCAACGGCTCGTGTATGGAGACGCCGGCCTGTTGCATCCGGGCATGGAACCGGTCTACATCCGAGGTCTCCAGCACCAGTTCGACCCCGCAGGTCCTGCCGGGCGACTCGACAGGCTGGTCCTCGGGAATCGGATACCAGTGCAATTCGTCCGTCTTCAGTCCCAGGACCAGGGCGTCCCGCTGGAGCAGGACGTAACCGGGATTGTTTTCGCGTTCCTTGAAACCGAGGGTTTCCGTGTAGAACGCCGCGGACACCTGAAGGTCCTTCACCGCCAGATTCACCTGAAGTTTCGCGTATCGATGCTGTATCTGGACCTGATCAGCCCGGGGGCCGCGGGAGGTGAATTGGACGGTATAGGTCACCCGGTCGCCAACCTGCAACAGCGAGAATCGTGCATCCAGCATGCTGGACTGATGGAAGAACAGGTCCTCGTTTTCCGGCGTTTTGAGGAACCCGTATCCCCGAGTCTGATTCAACCTGGAAATCGTACCTTGCGGCATGGCCAGTCCGTCCCGTTTCCAAGGAACCGTTGCGTGGAGCCGTTAGGTGCAGTGACGGAGCGCCAAGAGGTGTGAAATCTGGTGCGGCCGTCCACTCCGGGGCGTTGATTGAAGATGCACGATCGCGTTTCGGCCGACCGTGAACCGTGATCGGCCAACCGCGTTTCCGGGACCGATAAACGATGGCTCAAGTTAGGATATCCGCGCGGACCAAGTCAAGGGTTTTCTTCCTGCGCGACCCGGTGTATTCGGGTACATAGAGGTTGACAAGAGCCGGGATTTCGCCTAGACTATCCAGCAGCAACCGCGAGCGAAGAACACCTATGGCATCAGGACCTTCCCGGCAACGGGATCCTTTTCGAACCATGCGCGCATTCCATCTCATAGCGATCTTGCTGGGCGTACTGTTCTGGAGCGGATGCGATCAGAATCTGCGGCCCTTGCCCGAAGGGGACAATCGGCCGTCCGGTCGCACCATGGTGGAACGGCAACTGCCGCAGGTAACAGTCGTGGATGAACAGTCGTCCGGAACGCTATTCACGGATGACCGGCCAGGGGATGGACAACCTCCGGAAACCCTCGGAAACGGGGCAAGCGTCTCGGGCGTCATCGACATTACACCGGAACTTTTTACGCGACTCAGAGGCTCCGAAACCCTGTACGTCATGGCCAGGCGGGGCGTGAACGGTCCGCCCATGGCCGTCAAACGATACAGAGGCCTGCAGTTTCCCATGGCATACGCGCTGACGGAGGCGGACCAAGCGGTTCAGGGCCCGCCTTTTACCGGTGAAGTGACCATCGTCGCGCGCATCGACCTGGACGGTAATGCCGGCATTCCCCAGGCCGGTGACATGGAAGGCATCATCCCCGGGGTGGTCATCGGAGCGTCCGGGGCGGACGTCGTCATCGACACGCTGTACTAACGCGCTGTACTAACACGCTGTACTGATCGGCAGCCACATGCCATAAGGGTCTTCCGATCGGCTTCTTTCAGTCGGCGCAGCCGCGCGTCCGCGCTTGATCCTTAATACAGAAATACAGAGAAAACACCATGAACGCCGAACTGCTCACCGCACCCGAGTCCCTGCGGCGACTCGTCCTCGACCTGCGTCAGATGGAGACCTTCATCGAGGCGCCCCTCGTCATTCGGAAGGCGCAAGGGGTCTGGTACGAAGAGATCGACGGACGCAAGATTCTGGATGGCATTTCAGGCATCTTTGTCGTGAACGCGGGTCACGGAAACCGGCGGATCATCGAGGCGGTCAAGGCGCAGCTGGACACCATGACCTTCGCCCCGCCGCTCCACGCAACCAGTCCCCCGGCCATTGAGCTGGCGCGGCGGCTGTCGGAAGTGACCCCGGAGGATCTGAACACGGTCAAACTGCTGTCCGGTGGTTCGGAAGCGACCGAAGCGGCGATGAAACTGGCGCGGCAATACCACCGCCAGACCGGTCGGCCTGGCAAGTTCAAGGTGATCTCCAGATATCAAGGTTATCACGGCGCGACCATGGGGGCCCTGTCGGCCACGGGCACGCGTAGGCGCAAAACCATGTTCGAACCCACCTTGCACGGCTTCCTGCACGTCCATCCGCCGACCTGCTATCGGTGTCCGTACGAAAAGAGCCTGCCGGACTGCGAGGTCTTCTGTGCGCGAACGGTGGAGGAC
The DNA here is from genome assembly GCA_965200485.1 of bacterium. GTDB lineage: Bacteria > JAAXHH01 > JAAXHH01 > JAAXHH01 > JAAXHH01 > JAAXHH01. Next base: position 1,262,094 of record CBDAUD010000001.1, on the reverse strand, counting down.
CTCATCGAGATGGAAGGCCCCGAAACCATTGCCGCGCTGATCCTGGAACCCGTGGGAAACACCGGGGGGATCATCATGCCCCCGCCGGGATACCTTTCCGAGCTTCGGGACATATGCACCCGACACGATATCCTCCTGATCTACGACGAAATCATCACGGGTTTCGGCCGCACCGGCAGCATGTTCGCGGCACAGACCTTCGACACGACACCCGATATCCTGTGCATGGGCAAAGGCATGTCGAGCGGATACGTGCCGCTGGCCGGAATCGCCTTCCGGGATACCATCGCCGCCGCCTTTCTCGGCAAGGAGGAGGACGAGGTCGAGTTCTCCCACGGCCATACCTACGGGGGCAATCCGCTGGCCGCGGCGGCCGGCCTGGCGAACCTCGCGGAGATCGAGGAACGGGATCTCTGCACGCGTTCGCGGGATATGGGCGTCTATCTTCGTCAGCGCCTGGGGCAGCTGCGGGAATTCGGGATCGTGGGGGACATCCGAGGCTGCGGCCTGCTCGCCGGCGTCGAATTCGTCAAGGACCCGGATACCCGCGCGCCTTTCGATCCATCGGTCAAATTCGGTGTGGAGGTAGGCCGGGCCGCACTGGAAAGGGGGCTGCTGACGCGATTCGATCCCAACTGGATCGCGCTGGCGCCGCCGCTCGTCATCACCCGGGAAGAAACGGACCTCATGCTGGACATGCTGTGGGACAGCGTGCGGGAAACGCTGAACAGGATTCGGCCATGAATCTTGCGCGACGCTGCCTTGCATCGAGCCTTACGTGACCGCCTTACGGGACTACCTTACGAAGAAGCGTTGCAGACGAGGGGGTGCAGATCATCATGAAGCCTGACTCCGGCCTTTCGCGCCGGCGATTCATCGCGGGTACGCTGCTGGGGGGACTCGGCGCGCTGTCCGCCGACCCGCTGGTCATGGCACAGGCGCTGCTTTCGGGAAAGAAACCCGAGGACATACAGGGCTATGGCAGCGCACCGGGTTATGTGAACCTGTCGTCCAACGAGAACCCGATCGGGCCGTCGCCCCGCGCGATCGAGGCGGCCGCCGAGCACCTATTCAGCGTCAACCGCTACCACTGGAGCCTGATGCCGGACCCGGTTGAAATCCTGATCAATGCCCTCGAACGCAAACACGCGTTGCCCGTAACCGATACGTCGACCGGCAACTGGGACCAGGTGGCGGAAAACCGCCATGTGGCCCTCAGCGCGGGTTCCAGCCACATTCTCCACGCGGCAGCCCTGGCCGCCATGCGGGACGGGGCGGAAATGGTCCAGGCCCGGCCCGCCTATTTCGATATCGCGGATGTATGGCGCCGGTTCAAGGAGGAGGAAGGGGCCGACCTCACGATCAACTACGTTCGGCTGACCCGGGACTACCGGCACAACCTGAACGCCATGTACGAGCAGATCAACGCCAATACGACGATCGTGGTGATCACGAATCCCAACAATCCGACCAGCACGGTGGTGGACCATGACGCGCTGGTGGATTTCGTCCGGTCTGTTCCGAAAAACGTCATGGTGCTCATCGACGAAGCCTACATCGACTACACCGCCGATCCGGACTACCGCGACGCGGTGCATCTGGCGCACGCGCATGACAACGTGCTCGTTTCCCGGACGTTCTCGAAGATATACGGCCTCGCCGGGCTCCGCGTCGGCTATGCCCTACTCTCCCCGGAGTTGAGGAAAAAACTCTCGCGGAACAACCTGGGCGGTCCGGCGGGCAACGTGGCCGTCTACGCCGCCGCGGCCGCGCTGGAAGACCAGGCCCACTACGAACGAAGCCGGAAGACGGTGGCAGCAGGCAAGGCCTACCTGGGCAGCGCCTTCGACAGGCTGGGCATCGAGTATGTCCCGAGCGACTCCTGTTTCGTCCTGTTCAATCTCAAGCGCGATACGGCATCGGTCTTCAATGAGCTTATGGAGCGGAAAGTCTGGATCGCCGACGCAAGCTGGTGGGGCCTCCAGAATCACCTGCGCGTTACCGTAGGCACGCAGGACGAAAACGAGGCCTTCATCAATACGCTGGAAACGATTTTGTAGGCGGCCCTGTAGATGGCATGGTGAACCCGAAACTCAAGTACGCGGACCTCCCGCTCGCGCAGGCCGGCGATAGGCGGAAGGACGGAGACTGGCTCGCGAAAAGGCACGCGCGCAGCGATTCCTGCGTCGTCCCGGTCTGGCGTGATCGCAATTTGCTGGACGACATGGCGGAGAAGGCGCTGCCAACCGGAGCAAGCCCGCTCGAGACGGCATTGGAAGCGCCAGCAGTATCGGCTGTATCGGCAGCATCAGCAGTATCGGCAACTTCGACGGTCCGGGCGCTGTGCGAGGGCGATGCCGCAAAGCGTATGCTGGATTCCGGCGGCGAGACGGTTTTCCTGGGCATGCAGGACGACCGGGCCGTTTTTGCCGTGGACCTCTCCGGCTGCGAAGAAGACGAGGCCGCCGTCATGGCCGGGGGCGGAACCTTCGTAGATCTCCGGCGGATCGGTCCATTCATCGATGCACCCGCTGCCGCCCTGATGGCGTACGCACGCGGCATGATCTACTGGCACCGGGGAAACGGCTTCTGCGGGCGGTGCGGCCACGCGACCGAAAGCAGGGACGGCGGCCACCGCAGGCAATGTACGCGGGCGGAGTGCGGCCGCATGGCCTTTCCTCGCACCGACCCCGCGGTAATCATGCTGGTGGAACACCGGCCGGATGACGGTCGGCCGCCCGTGTGCCTGCTCGGGAACCATTACCGGCGTCCCGGAAACGTGTATTCCACGCTGGCCGGCTTCGTGGAACCGGGCGAGAGCCTAGAAGAAACCGTTGCCCGGGAGGTATTCGAGGAGGTCGGGATCCGCGTGAGCGCCGTGTCCTACCAGGCCTCCCAGCCCTGGCCGTTTCCCTCGTCGATCATGCTGGGATACCGCGCACGCGCGGAGACGACCGAGATCGTCGTGGACCGGCAGGAGCTCAAGGAAGCGCGCTGGTTCACTGCCGAGGAGATTCGGGATTTCGGCGAATGGGGAGACGAGTTGGCGGCGCATGCCCTGCCCAGGCGGGACGCCATCGCCCGCTTTCTGGTCGACGCCTGGGTTTGCGAAGTGTCCGCCTGCTAGCGCGAAGTGTCCGCCTGCCAGCGCGAAGTGTTCGCCCGCTGGCCGGAACATCCGATCCGAGAATGGAGCATATCATGGAAGACTATACCTCGCGCGTTCCGTACCATACCTTCCCCGTCGACTCGCTCGAGACACAGGAGGCCGCGCTGGCGGAGAATCCGCTGCTCAGACGGCTCGAAGCGTCCCGGAAGCGCTATGAAGGCGATCCCCACCGTCCCCTGTACCACTACGTGAATCCCGAGGCCATGCTCAACGATCCCAACGGGCTGTGCTTCTGGCAGGGCCGCTGGCACCTGTTCTACCAGGCCTATCCGCCCGAGGATACGCGGCAGCACTGGGGACACGCTATTTCGGACGATCTCGTCCACTGGCGGGATCTGCCCTACTGCATCTACCCCAACCCGGAGCGCTGCTGTTACTCGGGCGCCACGCTGGTGGAGGAAGACCGGGTGATCGCCATGTACCACGGCACGGTCGCAGGCAACATGGTCGCCGTATCCAGCGACCCCCTGCTCCTCAACTGGGAGAAGGTCACCGGCGCACCCGTCATTCCCATGCCGTCCAAGGACGGTCCGCCCGCGCCCTACAACGTATTCGACCCGTGCATCTGGAAGCAGGGCGGGTATTACTATTCGCTCTCTGCGGGGACCAAGCCCGAAGGGCCGGCCGGCAAGCCGGTGCGTGCGAACTACCTGTTCCGGTCTTCGGATCTGGCCAACTGGACCTATCTGCATCCCTTCGTGGAGGACGACGCCTACAGCCTGGTGGGCGACGACGGCGCCTGTCCCTATTTCTGGCCCATCGGGGACCGGCACATCCTGCTTTTCTTCAGCCACATGAGCGGACCGCAGTACCTGCTCGGGGACTATGACACGGCACGGGAAAAGTTCGTTGTGACCTACGGCGCCAAGTTCAATTTCGGTGCGTACAAACCCTCTGGACTGCACGCGCCTTCGGCCACGCCGGACGGCAAGGGCGGTCTCGTCGCGATCTTCAACATGAACCACGGCAAGCCTACGAAGGACTGGAACCAGATCATGTCGCTGCCGAGACGCCTGACCGCGGACGGCGACGACCTGTACCAGGAACCGGTCGAGGCCCTGAAGTCGCTGCGCGAGGTGCCGACCCGATTTGGCGCTATGGACCTTCCGGCCAATCGGGAAGTCGTGCTGCCTGCGCTGGAGGGCGGCAACGCCATGGAATTCGAGGTGGAAATCGACCCGGGCACATCGCCCATGGTGGAAATGAACGTGTTGCGGTCGCCGGACCGCGAAGAATTCACGCGCATCGCGTTCTACAGGGGCCGTGGATTCCGGGGCAAGAGCCTGATCTCGGTCGATTCCTCCTATGCGTCCACCGCGCCCGACGTGCTGTCCCGCGCCCCGGAAACCGCCCCGCTGGCGCTGGAAGAGGACGAAACGCTCAAGCTGCGGGTGTTCGTGGACCGGAGCGTCGTGGAGGTTTTCGCCAACGGGCGGCAATGCGTCGCGCTACGGGTCTACCCGGACCGGCCGGACAGCGCCGGCGTATCTTTTCGCTCCCAGGGCGTCGACAGCCGGATCCTTTCGCTTCAGGCCTATCGCATGAAATCGATCTGGTCCTGAACCCAAGCGGCACAGGAGGAGCGCATGGCTACCCCGGATGGCATCGAACTGCTGCAACTGGTGTGCAACAACGCCTTCGAACCCCGCTGGGAATCCTACACGCTCGATGACCTCGGTCCCGACGAGGTCCGCGTTCGCAGCGAGTTCACCGCGGCGAAACACGGGACGGAAAAGGGCGAGATTACGGGCGAGTCCATTTATTCGAGCGTGCCCATGGACCCGGAGGGCAGGGTATTCGACCGGTCCCGCGCACAACCCTACGATCCCACGATCTGGAAACCCGTGGGGAATACCACGGTAGGCACGGTCATGGCCGTGGGCAGCGCAGTCGAGAGCATCAGGGAAGGCGACCGGGTCTACGGCTATGGCGGATTCAGGACGGTCCACCAGGGCGGCCACTTCAAGCCCATGCCAGCGGGGTTCTCCGAGGAGGCGGCCTGCTGCATGGATCCGGCCAACTTCGCCCTGGCCGCCGTGCGGGACGGACAGGTGCGGGTCGGGGAACGGGTCATCGTGTTCGGCATGGGCGCGATCGGCCTGTTTGCGGTCCAGCTGGCCCGGCTGTCCGGCGCTGTCGACGTGGTAGCGGTGGATCCGATCGCCCGCCGGCGCGAACTCGCCCTTCGGCACGGGGCGACCCTGGCCGTCGATCCGAACGAAGTCGAAGATTTCGGTCTGGCCTCCCGCCGTTGGCTTGAACTCGGTGCGGACGTGGTCATCGAAGCCAGCGGAAACTACCACGCGCTCAACCAGGCCATTCGGGCGGCGCGATACGCGGGACGCGTGGTACCTTTGGCCTTCTACCTGGGGGACGCCAGGGGGCTGTACCTGGGCGAGGAATTTCACTTCAACCAGATCGACCTCGTATCCACCCGGGCCTGCAGCCGGCCCCAACGCGGCCTGTTCTGGGAAGAAGACCGGATCTTCGACACGCTGATCAGACTTTTTACCGCGGGGACACTGGCGCCGCGCGGCCTGCCCGACCCCGTCGTGACGCCGGAAGAATTGCCCGACGCCTATGGCAAGATTCGGCATGCGCCGGACGAAGTGGTCAAGGTGGCCGTCAGGTATTGAGGAGCTGGAGGACGAGGCGCATGGCCCTGGAAAAACAACTGACGAGCGCGGCGTGGTCCAGCGACGTGGACGCGGTGAGCACGTTGCTCAAAGAAGATGCGGAGGCCGCCCTGCACTGGCAACCCATCATGACGGCCGCTTTCGTGGGAAACAGCGAAATCGTACGGATCCTGATCGAACACGGGGCCGATCCAAACGTGCAGAGCCGAAACGCCCACCGGCACCGTCCCCTGCACCGCGTGCTGGAACACAAGAAAACGATTCCCAAGGGCCCGCACCACGTCGAGACCGTGCGCGTCCTCCTCGAGCATGGCGCACGCGTCGACCTGCGCGGCGGCCATGGCCGTATGACGGCGCCCTGCCTCGCGGCCGTGGGCGGGGAAAACCGGTTCCTTCCGGTGCTCCGGAAATACATTGAGAAATGGGATATCTTCACCAGCGCGGCGTTAGGCGAGCACGAACGCGCCTGCACGCTGCTCGACCGGGAGCCGAACCTGCTCCACGCAGTGGACGAGAACCGGTGGCGGCCCTTGAATTACGCCGTGGCCTCCAAGGCCGGTCGGGACGATCCATCGGTGGCCGCGCGCCTTGAAAAGACCGTCGCGATGCTCCTGGAACGGGGGGCGGAGGTCAACCGGCCGCCGCCCGCGCTGACCTCCGCCATTGGAAACCCGACCATGATGCGGGCGTTGCTGGGTGCCGGCGCGCATCCCGATCCGGGCCTGGTCACCGCCCTGTGGAACGTCGACTACGACGCCGTGGAACTGCTGTTGGAAGCCGGTGCGGACATCCGGCACCCCGCGGTGGACGACACCCTGAGCGAACTGGTGCAGTACGGCACCTACAAGATGGCCCGCTTCCTGATCGACCGCGGCGCCAACGTCAACGGCGTCGATGATCACCGCGGACGCACCGCGCTGCACTGGGCCGCCGTCCGCGGCGCGGGGAAGACGTTCGTCCGGTACCTGCTGGACCAGGGGGCGGACCCGGCGCGCCGGGACAACGAAGGCGCCACGGCACGGGACATCGCCCGATCCCGGAAAAGAAAGGGCATCGAAGCCATGTTGCTGGAAAGAGAGACCGAATGATCGAAGTGCGGCCTGCCGTTGATGACGACTTCGAAGCCATCTGGAGGATCTTTCGACAGGTCGTGCGGGCGGCCGACAGCTATCCCTATCCCCCGGATACGGGCAGGCGGGAAGCCTACGCGCTGTGGATGGCGCCGCCGAACCGAACCTGCGTTGCGCTGGACGGCGGGGAGATAGCGGGTACCTACTTTCTCAGGCCCAACCAGCCGGGACAGGGCGCGCACGTGGCCAATGCCGGGTTCATGGTCGACCCCGACCGACAGGGCCGCGGCGTGGGACGCGCGATGGGGGTGCACGCGGTCGAAGCGGCTCGTCGCACGGGGTTTCTGGCCATGCAGTTCAACCTGGTCGTCAGCACGAACCACCGGGCCGTGGCGCTGTGGCGGGACCTGGGGTTCACGATAGTCGGCACCGTACCGGACGCATTCGATCATCCTGAACACGGCCTCGTGGCTGTCCACATCATGTACCGGAAACTGTAGGAAGCGGCCCGATGATCCGGAATGCCTGCACCATGCTGATCTGCCTGGCGGGCCTCGTCGCCTGTTCCGAAAAAACGAACCCGAGTACCCAACCCGCGCCAGGTGCGGGCGGCACCGATACCACGGAGGGACCGGCCGCGAAGTTGTATACCTATGAGGTGGTCCGTTCGTTCCCGCACGATACCGGCGCCTTCACGCAGGGGCTGGCGGTTGTCGGCGATACCCTGTTCGAGAGCACGGGCAACTACGGTCGATCCTCGTTGCGCCAAGTGGCGCTGCACACCGGCGAGGTGAAACGTATCCGCCGGCTCTCATCGACGATCTTCGGAGAAGGACTCGCCCTTTACGATGGCAAGATTGTGCAGTTGACCTGGAAATCCGGCGTGGGTTTCATCTACGACCAGGCGAACTTCGAACTGCTGCGGAGCGTAACCTATCCCGGCGAAGGGTGGGGTATAACCTACGACGGAACGCGGTTCATCATGAGCAATGGATCGTCCACGTTGTATTTCCGGGACAAGGTGACTTTCGAAGAGACCGGCAGGATATTGGTGCGGGACGAAAACGGCCTGGTCCGCAATCTGAACGAACTGGAGTATGTGAAAGGCGAGGTCTACGCCAATATCTGGCAGGAGGACCGGATCGCCCGGATCAATCCCGATACCGGACGGGTGGTCGGATGGATCAATCTGGAGGGTTTGCTCGAATCAGTTGAACCTGAGCAGAATGGCTATACGGCGGACGTGCTCAACGGCATCGCCTACGATACGGCGGGGGACCGGCTGTTCGTCACCGGAAAATGGTGGCCCCGAATCTTCCAGATCAGGCTCGTTGAAACACCGGACCCTGCCCGGTGACCCGCCTGCTCAAAATCCGCCCGCCCCGCTTAGCCGCTCAGAATCTGGTCGAAATAGTGAACTTGGCGATGTCCTGGAGCGTCGAGCTGGTGGTCCAACTGAAGTCGACACGGTACATCTTCCACTGCAGGCCGGCGCCGAACGTGGGCGTTTTCACATCTCCCGCCGCATCGTGCACATAGCCGGTACGCAGCGCAATGACATCCCGGTACCAGAACTCGGCCCCGACGTTCAGCACGTTCCCACTGTCCGACTGCAGCATGCGGTTCAGGTCGACGGCCAGCAGCAGGCTGTTCGACTCGATTTCCATTGCTTTCAGCGCGACGCCTACCTTGAGGTTCCGAAACAGGGGATCCCCCTGATCCGTATTGCCGTACTTGATTTCCGTTCCAAGGTTCTGGACGACGCCGGCCAAGGCGAGTCGAGGCAGGACACGGGCGGTCATGCCGAAGTCCAGCGCGAAGCTCGTCCCCGATCCGTTGTCCTCGTCTGACAAGGCGCTCCGAATGATCTTCAGATTGGAACCGACGCCCACACGCTCGTTGATTCGGGCGCCATAGGACAGGTAGACGGCCATATCGGAACTGCTGAACGTACCCTGGCTGTCTCCCGCCGCGCTGGTTCTCTCCTGCGTGCCCAGAGAAAGGTAGGGCAGGCTGACACTGAACGTTCCAATGCCTTCCGTCGGATGTACATAGGAAAAATGCAGGTAGTACAGGTCATCCGCCAAATACGGGAGCCACTTGAAATAGGTTCCCGATACGCCCCTCTTCTCGACAAATCCCAATCCACCCGGATTCCACGCCGGGACCTGCGCGCCACGCGCATGGGCGACCCCGGTTTCGCCCATGGCGGTGGACCGGGCGTCCGGAGCGATCTGCAGGAAGAGGCCGCCGGCCTGGCCGACGCCCGCCCGCGCATGCTGCGCCGGAAGGATCGCCAAGGCCATCAGGATTGCGATGAACAGGTGGCATGCGTTTTTCACGATCTTCTCTTCTCTCCTCTGAATACCTGAAGGGTAACGTCGTTTCCGCCGGAATAATACCGGAAAACTAGGCGTGCTGTCAAACACTTCAGACAGCATTCGGGTCTATTTTATATGCGGCAGGTTCAGACTTAGCAGGCCGGCACGTCCACCCAGCGCCGGGACGAAGCCGCTTCGAGGATGGCTTCCGCGACGACCTGGGCGCGCATGCCGTGGTAGAAGGAGGGCATGCAGTCCCGCTCTTCCCGGATGGCGCGGACGAACTCCCAGGCCTGGTCGAAACGAAAGGTCTGGAGCGGGTCGCCCGCTTTCGGGTCTCGGGGAGAACCGGGGTGCGCGAGGAAGCGTTTCGGTACGCTGCGCCGCCGGTATTTCGCTCGTCTGGGACCGGCCATGACGGCATGCGGCGTATGAAGCCGGTAGGCGGCGGAACCGTCGCTCCCGTTCAGCTCGCAGAGGTCGTGCTCGCCGGCGGGCCCGTGGCCCTTGGTCAGTTTGCCCATTTCGAATACACCGGTGGTGCCCGATTCGAACTCGGCGATCCACGCGACCCAGTCCTCCACGTCCTGCGGCTCGCAGGGCCGGTCATCCTCCGTACGATCCCGGGGAACGACCTGTTTGAGCGACGCGCATACGGATTTGATCGGACCGAGGAGGTTCTCTGCAAAGTCGATTCGGTGAATACCCATGTCTCCCAACTCCCCGGTCGCCGCCATCCGCCTGTACTGGCGCCATCCCACCGAACGCTCGCCCCAGTCCTGTAGCCGCTGGAAGCGCGCGTGACGGATCTCGCCCAGTTGCCCCGTGTCCACCAGGTGCTTCAGGTAGCGCATGCCCGGTACGAAACGGTAGGTAAAGGCCGTCATGTGTCGAACGCCGGCGGCGCGGGCGGACGCGTACATCTCTTCGGTCTCCGCAATGGTCATGCCGATCGGTTTTTCGCACAATACATGGCAACCTGCCCGGATCGCGCGCAGTACAATGCCGTGATGGTACACGTTCGGCACCGCGACGACCACGGCATCCGGCTTGACGGCGGCCAGGAAGCGGTCCAGATCCGTGAACCCGGCCGCAACAGCCCACTGCGCCTGCCTGCGCTTCAACAGATCCTCGTCCGCTTCGCAGAGTCCGGCGATCTCCACACCGGAAATCCGGGAAAATCCCGGGTAATGCACGTATTCGCACACCGTGCCGAGACCGATGAGGCCGATGCGCAGGTTTTCGTCTGCCATATGCGTGCTCCTGTGCCCGTTTCTTTCGTTTTCGAACGCTCCTGTGCCCGTTTCCCTTCGCGGTCGACGGATCCTGCTCCGTGCCGGGTTTCGCATTTCGACTACTTCAGTCCCCAGGCCTCCAGCCGGCTGCCAATGGACTCGACAACCAATTCCAGCCCACCGGGACCGATAGCCGCGGCTTCTTCCTGGTAGAGCCCCTTGCCATATTCGTCCCTGGGCAGCAGGTAGCCGCCCGTCCCCCGATTGCACAGGACGACCACGACGATCGCGGTATCCGGGAAGCGGGACCGCAGCGCACGCTGAAGCACGTTGTAGGGCTCGCCGCTGACCAGCACGAGAACGCCTTCTCCGATTCGCCAGAGCGTGACACCGTAGGCGGCGGACCGACCGCCCGGCGGGAGCCGCTCAATACGGAACATGGCGCGCTGGACGCGCTCGACCCGGGCCCGGCAGTCGGCGGCCTCCCGGTCCCGGCCATCCCGCTTGGCTGCCTCCTCCCGGGACTGCCATGCAACCAGTTGCTGATCCAATTCGGCCTGCGCGGGCAGTTCCAGCAAGGGCAGATCCAGGGTCATCTCGGCGGTGTCGAAGGCTTCGATCCGCTGGCGACGCGCCGTCTCCATGGGCATGTGGCGCCAGACGCCCACCGTCGCGCCTGAAATCACCGGTCCGGCGTAGCGCATCTCGGTTCCTGCGGGCAGCAGGGCCTCCAGGGCCGACAGCGAGGCATAACCCAGCTGGCGACCATTGCGATCCGCCGCCTCCGTTTCGCCCACGAATCCGTACCGGGGGCCGAGATCGCCGCTCGCGCCCAGCAGGAAAACGCAGGGCGCGCCGGTGCGCTCCTCCACAACCGCTCGCATGGCCCCGGGATAGTCGGGACTGACCAGCGTGTTGTCCCATGCCAGCGTCGTGGGATGGCAGCTGTAGTTGACGAGGGTAAGGACGAGTTGGCCTTCCGGATCGGTCACGCGCGTCAGGACGACCGTATCGTCGCTGGCACGTTCCGGATTGGTCCCGCAGGCATACAGTTGGTTTTCCTCGTCCCAGTAGTCCCGGTTGCAGGCCAGGTCGCACCTTCCGTAGCCGAAGGAAAGTTCGACCGGCTGGCTGGCTGCGCGGGCCTGGTTCACCACTTCGGGAAGACGCGTTGCCAGGTCGTCCAGATATCCGGGAATCAGCGAACCGCCCTCGTGCGCCAGACGATTCGGATCATAGTTGCCTCCGGAGTGGGTATGGGTAAAGGTGATCACGACGCGTTCCTCGGGCAGGCCCGACCCGGACGAGATCGCCTTCGACAGCCGTTCCAGATCGCCCGACTGCAGCCAGCCCAGTTCCAGGGATACGAGCGCATGTTCCGCCTGCGAAGTGCTGCCCGTGTCCGCAAACACCAGCGCGGAGGCGGTCAACGCCCGGTGCGCGCCGGTAGAGGCGTCGTGTTTCGCCGCGCCCCAGCACCGGTGGTAGATGCCCGGCGGCGGGGTGATATCGATCCGCGCAAAGCCCAGTTCGCACCGGCCTGCCGGCATCGTGATGACACGCTGGCTCATCCGATCTCCTTTTCATAACGGGTCCAGGAAGCACTTCCTGCTGTTCATGCCGTACTGCGCATGGCGAGAATTTGAATGGCCCCGCCCGCTTCGAGCACACCGGGCGACCGGTGCACGGTGTTCTGACCGAAGGATGGCGCCGGACGATCCGCCTTGCGGTAGGTGGCCAGCGTGCGCAGCGGTTCCTTGCCGGGCGTTCCGGTTTCCTGATCGACCAGGGTCGTGGCACAGCGACCACAGGGTTTTACCAGATCGAGTTCCACGTCCCCCGCGCGAATGCGCTTCCACGCGTCTTCCGCATAGGGTGCGCAGTCGGCCACGACGACATTGGGCCTGAAGCGGTTCATGCGGACCGGCGCCTCCAGCCGCGCGTTCAGGTCCGCCAGGGAGGCTTCGGAGATCAGCAGCAGCGGAAATCCGTCCGCAAAGCCCACCTGGTCGCCGGGCCGGGGTGCATAATCCGGATCCACGGGCCGCACGAAATCCGGCCTGAAATACAACAGGCGACAGGTGGTTTTCAGATACGCGCCCAACCACGCAGCGACGCCGTCGCCCTGGTCGATGGCTTCGCAGGGGTCTCCCCATACGTCGACGCGTCGCATCCCGCCCTTCGCGATGCGCGGCACCGCCAAGTCTTCCATGCCAGGCGCCGAGAGGGTGAGTCCTCCCTCCGAAAGGGCGGGCCGCAAGAGGGCCAGGGCAGGCGTGTCGCGCTGAGTGAGCATCTTGTTCCCGTCTCCGACGACGATCCACGACCGGTCGTCGCGGATTCCCCGGGCGTCGAGCTCCGCCCTCGGTATTTCGAAGCCGGCGCAGGACTTGATAGGATAGACGTGCAGAGCGGAGATGTAGGGCATCAATGGTCCTTTCCTGAGTATACGGTCGGAGACGTCACGGTTTTTCTATGCCGTATCCGCGATCAACCCTGCTTTCCCGGCGGCGGATGCTTGCGGCGGATCTGCGTGCGCTGCGGTCTGATGACGATCTGGGTGATCACCGTCCCCGCTCGCTGGTCCACAGCCTGCGCAACAGCGTCCGCCACGCATTCCGGCGTGATATGGGCGTCGGGCGCCTCACATGGTTCAAAGTCGGCGTGATCGTAGAACGGAGTCCGGGTCATGTCGGGATACAGCGTCACCACGCGGACCCCGCTCTTCCGGACCTCGCTGAAGAGCGCTTGCCCGAACTGATGCAGGCCGGCCTTCGTAGCCCCGTAGGCGGCACCGAAGGGACCGGGGTTCAACGCTGCGGTAGAGGCGATATTGACGATAAACCCCTTCGATTCCTCCAGGTGCCGCAGCGTCGCCCGGGTCAGCACCATGGGCGCTACCAGGTTGGTCCGCACCATCCGTTCGATCCGGTCGGGCGCCATGGTGGCGTGGGGACCGAAGAACCCGACGCCCGCGTTGTTGATCAGGATCTTCAGTCCCCCGGTTTGTCTGAGCAGCGCCCCGGTACATGCCACCAGGCCCGGGGTATCGGTGATGTCGCAGTCGATCGGGCGATACCGGTCATGGCGGAACGACGCCTTGCCATGGTCTCTGGCAAATCCGTAGACGGTGTAGTCCATTTCGACCAGACGCCTGGCGATGGCCAAGCCGATTCCGGAGGACGCGCCGGTGACCAGCGCTACGTCCATGCGACGATTTGCTCCTTTTGGAAGTGATCTCCCAGACGACGACGCATGAAGGCGGTCGCCGCCTCCCGGCGTTCGGCCGGATAGGTCACGGTCGTTCCTTCCTGAACGTATCCGTCGTGCAGCAGGGGCGTATCCAGCCGTTGGCGCTTCATACGCTGAAAGTGGTCCTTCGACAGGCGGAAGACGCCCACGGTCACGTCGCGAACAGCGGCGGGATCGATCCGGCGAACGACCTCGTCGACCAGCTCCCCGTACATGGTTTCCCACGACGGAACGGCAAGGATCGGGTCGAAGCAGAGCCGGACCGGCCAACCGTCCTCGATAGCCGCCTGAACGGCGTCCAGCCTGCGGCGCAGGGGTGCCGCTCCGTGCTCGTAGCTTGCGGCAACCGGTTCCGGAGAAAGCGTCCACGCCAGGATGGCCCGGTCCGTGGGCTGCAGATCCCGTATGGTCCGGTACGCCGCGCTCTTGGTACGTATTTCAATGAGCAGATCCGGTTCCTTGCGCGCGAATTCGATCCAGGCGCGGCAGTATGGGGCGACCGATTCGAAGGCGAGCAGGTCGGTGTCGTACGAGATGCACAGGTAAAGCGGCTGCTTCGGATTCGACCGGTCCCGTATGCGCGTGCGCGTCGCCTTAAAATAGTCCTCCAGATTCACGAATACCACGATATTCGCCGAAGAGTACATGCCTTGCAGATAACAGTAGTCGCAGTTGTATACGCAGTTGAACATGAGGGTGTTGTAATAGAAGTCCTCCAGGCCGAAGCGCTGGCTGTTCCCCGATCCGTCGTACAGGAACCGGTCCTTCTTTATTGCCAGGATCAGCTTCATGCTCGTCTTCTGCACCTGAAACTGTTGTCGGGGACGCGCGAAGACCGCCTTGTAGTCGTCGATTTCCACTACGCGGGCCGCCTTAAAGCGTTCCTGGATGCGCCGCGTCAGCGGATAGTCGGCCGCGCCGCGCTCGATATAGAGGTGGGAGAAGTTATGCCACCGAGAGGATGCCGCGAAGTCGTTCAAAATGGGCTTCGCCTTCCTGTTTCGTTTTCACCGTAATCCGGGTAAACTCCGATAGATCCGGCAACTCCGACCCGGTATATAGCTTGTAGGCCCGCATCAGGTCGGTCAAGAACCTGTGGCGGCTGGCCGTCAGACGCAGCCGGCTTCGTATGTGTTCGACGAGTCGGACGTCCGCAGCGGTGAGCACATCCCGTCCTCCGGAGGGCACGTTCCCGTATGCCGCCACCGTCTCTTCCAATTCCTCCAGGGACCCCGCGATCAGTTCGCTCACATGGCATTTGTCGAGACGCCGGATTTCCAGATGATCGGAAACGACCTTGACGCAACCGATCCGGTGGGGCGGGAGAAACGCCGCGGCCGCCTGATAGAACCCGGCTGCTTCCATGTCGACCAGGCCCGGCTTCACGCCGGCGGCCTGCGAGCGGTCCAGGGGACGATCCACGGTGGTGACCGGGAACTCCGCCAAGGGCGTCCTGGCCAGCAGGTCCGGATAGAAGGAACGGCCGGTGCCCTGTTCGTCGATCCTGTTCACGAGGAACCGGTCGCCAACGGAGACCGGTCCTGCTCCCGACTCCTGCGTGTGGCCCGCGATGCCGAGATTGAAAATGACCGCCTGCGCCCGGGTTTCGACCTGCGCGAGAAGCAAAGCGGTCCCGATGGCCGCCTTCACGCGCCCCGTGCCGGTTACGGTGAGCCAGATGTCGTCCCGCCTGAAGACGGGCGGGTTGGAGGAAGTCTCCTGCTTCAACCGGAAACGCTCGATCACCGGACGGGCTTCGGGATGCAGGGCAGTGGCCAGGAGTATGGGCATCAAGCAGTACGATGGCGTAAGGGCGGATCTTGCCCGGACCGGATCCGACTTGGACCCGAAACCTATTTGGGCCGGATGACAAGCCGACCGTCTTCGATCTTTGCGGATTTGACGAGACGAAAGAAGCTTACCAGCGAAGGCTCTTCGTACAGCGCCGCAACCAGGTTGTTCCG
Source organism: bacterium (assembly GCA_965200485.1). GTDB lineage: Bacteria > JAAXHH01 > JAAXHH01 > JAAXHH01 > JAAXHH01 > JAAXHH01. Next base: position 1,246,447 of record CBDAUD010000001.1, on the reverse strand, counting down.
GCGTATTTCATTCATGAACTCTTCCGGGAGGTTTCTGCCCCCGACTTCCAGCCGCTCGATGGTGACGCGAAGCCGGTCTTCCCGCATCTCGACGTCGAGTTCACCCGTGCCATTCAGATACCGGCCCTCGTAACGATCGTTGAACATGCCGAGCGGTATGCTGATCTCTGCTCGCAACAGGTCTTGCTCAATGGTTACCTGCGCCATGCCGCGGAGCCCGTGAAACCAGTCCTCGTACTGCAGCAATACGTTGATGTCGTCTGCCGACAGCACGAAATCTCCGGTATCTTCCCCCTGCTCGAGGGCATGAATGAAATCCTTGAACTTGTCGATGACGGACTGTGCTTCTTCCCGGGTCGACTCCGAGGGCGCAAAATGCAGCGGCGACGGGCTTGTATAGGATTCGACCAGATTATCGCTCGTCTGACGGAGGAAATAATAGGCCCCGGCGACGAAGAGGACGAGCAGCACGGTCAGGGCGAGACACCCGCCCAACCAGTATCTGGTTTTCATGCGTTGCGTTTCCCTTGGTTGCGTTTCCCTTGGTTGCGTTTCCCTTGGTCTCTATTCTGGTGATTTCCGTTCATTGGGCAGGCGTTCGAAAACGATGCGCCCGTCCAGCAGGGTCATCACGCAGGCAAGCCGGCGGAACCACCTCCGGCGATTTCCATGCGAATCGGTGAATTCGAAGTCGCCCTCCTCCAGTTCGAAAACCGCCACATCGGCGGCCGCGCCGGGACGAAGCGTACCAAGCTCGGTTCGCCCGATCGCCGCGGCCGGGATGACGGTCGTACTCCGCACGATGTCCCCGAGGGGCATGCCCAGGTTCAGCATCTTGGACATGGTGGTCGGCAGGTCGAAAACCGGTCCGTTGACGTTCACCGTGTACAAGTCCGTGCTGATGGCGTCCGGGAAAAACCCCTGTTCAAAGGCCGCCTTGGCCACGTCGAAGCTGAAGCTGCCCGCGCCGTGCCCCACATCCATCAGGATACCCCTGGACCGGCCCTCGATGACGTCCTCCCATATGGCCCGGTGGTCGTCCAGTATACCGTGGGGATGACCATGGTAGGCATGCGTGATGATGTCGCCCGGCCGTAGCAGATCCATGATGCCGCTCAGCGGGCAGGGCGTATTGCCCACGTGGACCATGACGGGGACGCCAAGCTGTTCCGCCGCTTCCACCGCGAGGCGTGTCGGTTCGATGCCATTGTCCCCCACCAGGTGCCGGCCCTGTCGCACCTTGATACCGACCATCAAGGCGCGATCTCCCGCTACGGCGGCCACGGAACGGTCTACGTCCACGAACCGCAGGCTGGCCAGTTCGGGCGTGCCGGCGGTCGGGATGCCCACGCTGGAAATGTTGGAAAACCCGAACACGCGGGTTCGGGACGGCTCCGCCACGTGTCGGCGGAATGCGTCCTGGCTCGGCCAGCTCGAGCTTCCAGCGTCCACAATGGCCGTTACACCGGTGGAGGGGCACACGTCGTCCGGAACCAGGCCGATGTCGGTGAATCCCCAGCATATGTGGGCATGCAGGTCGATCAGACCGGGAAAGACGTACCGGCCGGATCCGTCGACGACACGGTGGCCTTCCGCCGGCAGGTTGTCGCCGACCGCCGAAATGAAACCGTCGCGAATCGACACCTCGCATGCCCGGTGCAACGCCTGCGACGGATCCACGACGGTCCCGCCGCGCAGCAGGAGGCTCCGGCCGTCTTCGGGACCGGGCCGGGCGGACGCGTGCTGCGCCGTGCGCGCGAAGGGGTTGCTATCACCTGTTTTCTTCAAAGGGGTTGTCCTTGAGCGCAGGCAGCCGGGCCTTTATCCGCTGAAATCGTCCCGAGTCCGTGGTCAGCCCCTCCACGACGGGCAGCGCGACGATCTGTTTGCGGGTGTTCTCCACGCGCTCCCTGCTCGGTGGATGGGTGGCGAACAGGGAAGCCAGCGCACCGGGTTCGCGGTCATTGATCTCCAGGAGTTTTTCGAAAAAACCGGTGACGCCCGCGGGGTCGTAGCCGGCCTCGCGCAGGTTCACCACCGCAAGGGCATCCGCTTCCCGCTCCGCCTCGCGGGAATAGTGCAACATGGAGAGGATGCCGCCAACGCCGGCCAGTTGCGACGCGACGCGTTGGACCCCGGTGGCATTTCGTCCCGATATCATGCCCAGTATGATTTCCATGCCGAGTTGCCGGGTCAGGGCCTTGGCTCCGTGGCGCGCGGCCACGTGCGCGATTTCGTGACCGATCACGCCCGCCAGTTCCGACTCGGTGGAGGAAATCGAAATGAGGCCGCGGTTGACGTAGAGATAGCCGCCGGGAAGCGCAAATGCGTTGACTTCGTCGGTATCCACGACTTTTATGTAGTATGGTATGTTCGACCGGGTGGAATGCCGCGCGAGGGTCTGGCCCAGCTCGTCGACATAGCGGACCACCTCCGGGTCCGTGTACAGTTTGATCTCTCTTTCGATTTCTTTGGAAAACTCCCGGCCGAGTGCGATCTCCTCCGCATCGGAGAGGAGATTGATGTTTTGAAAAACACTTCCGCAGCCTGAGACCGCCATCAACAGAAAAGAGAGCGACGCGACGGTCGGTCCGAGCGGCAGAAGCCGGGACAGGCCCTTCATTGCATGTCGAATCAGCACGTGGCGCTTCATCGCGAATCAAACCGGAAGCCCCGGGCCGTCTCGGGAACGGGGTACGAACTGACCACGGGTTGCGAGGTGTAGGGACGGGATCCGTCCATTCAAGATACGAAGCCCCGGCCCCGCGGGCAAACGGAAAAGACCGCCGAAAATGACCGGACGGAAATCGCCCGACCTCGAGGCCGTGGCACGCTACCTGACCCGGCTGGCCGCAGAAGGACACCCATTCGCCGCGGACCAGAGCCGTGCAGACCAAAGTCGCATCCGACCGCTGGGGGGCGGATGCAACAACCACATTTACGAACTGGACGCCGGCAACGGCATCTACCTGGTCAAGATCTACCCGGCCGACCGCGGTCGGCGTCTGGAACGGGAATACGCCGCGATGAAACGGCTTGCCTTCCTGGAAGCCGTGCCGAAAACCGTAACGGGCGACCCTTGGGCCGCGGAGCTGAATGCGCCCGTGCTTGTTTACGAAAAGCTGCCCGGGGAGCCGGTAGACTCCGCAGGCATGACGCGGGATGCGCTGAATCTGCTCCTGGAAACCATATGCGCGGTGCATGCCGTTTCGGATCCGGGCGATTCCGTCCTGACCGGCAAGGCGGGGCCGGTCCGACCGCAAGGCTGTCTCCATTTCATCGACGAAACGCTGCATACCCTGGGCCGGACCGCGGCCATGCGCGATCCGCCGTACCGCGAAGCCCTGGAACGGCTGCGCGACCTGAGACGATGCCTGAACATGATGGATCTGCGGCCCGGACTATGGGCGGATTGCCCACCCTGCCTGTGTCACGGTGACTTCCGGCCGGCCAACGTCATCAGGACGGATGCGGACCGCGTCGGTCTGGTCGATTGGGAACATGCGGGTACGATGGACCCGCTTTTCGAGGTCGCCGGGTTTTTCTGGCATCCGGAAAGCGCCGCGCTGGCGCCGAAGCTGCGGGAAGACGCCATTGGCGCATACTGCGAACGGAGCCGCCATCCCCACGCCTTCGAGCAGCTGGCCGTGTACCAGGCGATTCTGCCTGTGCAATGGGGCGTGCGGATCCTGGCCCTGATCGAAGGGTACGACCGGCAGGTGATCCAGCCCTGGAACGAACCCCGGCCGCTGGCCTCGCTGTGGGACGACCTGAACCGGTGCATCGCGCTGGCCGCCGAGCACCTGGGGATGACGCTGCGGAGCCCGGCCTGAAGCGGCAACCCCGGGAGTCAAGTCGTCGTGTAGCCCAGCCGTTTCAGCTCCGGCTCCTTTTCGCGCCAGGCAGGGCGAACCTTGACCCGCAGGTCGAGATAGACGGGGCGTTCCAGAAAATCGACGATGGACTTCCTCGCGGCCGTGCCGATGTCCTTCAGCATGCGTCCGTTCTTGCCGATGACGATGCCTTTCTGGGAAGTTCGTTCTATGATGATACTTGCCTGAATGAAGGCCGTGCCATTGTCCCGATCCTTGAAATCCTCCACGATCACTGCCGATGCGTAGGGCAGTTCCTCGCGCAGGGCAAGAAACAGGTGCTCCCTGATGATCTCGCCCGCGAAAAACCGCTCCGGCTGGTCGGTGAGCATGTCTTCGGGGTAGAGCGCCGGACCCGGGGGAAGCGCGCGGGCGACCGCGGACAGCAGCGGTTCAAGGCCCTCGAGCTTTAAGGCGGACACAGGCAGGATTTCGTTGAAGGGGAAGCGTTTGGCGGCCTGGTCGATCATCGGCAGCAGGGAAGCCTTCGAAATCCGGTCGATCTTGTTTATCGCCAGGATCACGGGACCGCGACGCTGTTCAATGAGCCCGACGACCCGGTCGTCGAGGTCGCGGGCGAACCGGGTCGCGTCGACGATTGCCACGGCCACGTCCGCATCGTGCAGCGTGTGAACCGCGGATCGCTGCATGTATTCCTGGAGCCGGTAACCCGGTTCGAGCAGGCCGGGGGTGTCCAGGAACATCATCTGACACCCTTCTCTCGTGAGAATGCCCAGTATACGCTGCCGGGTGGTCTGGGGTCTGGGTGTCACGATCGACAACCGCTGCTGAAGCAACGCGTTCATCAGGGTGGATTTGCCCACATTCGGCTTTCCGACCAGGGCCACGAATCCCGCGCGATGCGCTCCGTCGCCCGAGGCGTTGGCCATTTGTCCGGTGGGTTCCATGAGCTCTTGTCCTTTTATGCGGTCCTCTATGATACGGCCTGTTTCAGACAAGCTGATTCAGGTTGACGCAGTTTCATCTCCACTTTGTTCCCAAGACCCATTATCGTAATGCTTCTATCGTAATGTTTCCTCAGCAAAAGAAAAAGGAGTGTTTCCCGACCCGCCCTTTTCCATGAAAGCGCACCGGTAAGCGATACGAGGTCGCTGGCCTTCAAATCCCTGGAGCTCATGTCCCATGAAAGAACCGATCGTCTATCTCAACGATGCCTTCGTCCCCGCTTCCCAGGCTCACCTCAACATCTACGATCTGGGCATTGTCCTGGGGGCGACCCTGACCGAAATGACGCGCACGTTCCGGCACGAGCCTTTCCGCCTGGAGGAACACGCGAAGCGACTTCTGCGGTCGTGCAAATACGCCGGAATCGCGCTGCCTCTGGACCATGCCGGACTAGTCGAACGCACGCGGACGCTGATCGAAACCAACAGCAGACTGATCGGGGCCGAACAGGATTTGGGCGTGGTCCACTTCGTAACGCCGGGGGAAAATCAGATCTACGCCGGAAGCGCCGGCAAACCGGCGCGCCTGACGCCCACGTTATGCATCCACTCCTTCCCGCTGCCCTTTGCCGTCTGGCGGTCCTGGTTCGCGCGGGGCGTCCACGTCGTCACCCCCTCCATCCGCCACGTGCCGCCACAATGCGTCGACCCCAAGACCAAGAACCGCTCGCGCCTGCATTACTGGATGGCCGACAGGCAGACCCAGGCCGTCGACCCCGAGGCCACGTCGCTGCTGCTCGACCTGGACGGCAATCTTACCGAGTGCTCGGGAGCCAATTTCGTCGTGGTGGAAAACGACACGATCTTTTCGCCGACCAGCCGGAACGTACTGCAGGGGGTCAGTCTGGTTACGCTGCGGGAACTGGCGCCCGGATTGGGCCTGAAATGGGTCGAGAAGGATCTGCAGCCCTACGACGCCGTCAACGCGGACGAAGCGTGGCTGGCCAGTACGCCCTATTGCCTGGCGCCGTGTACGCGCATCAACGGTACCCCCATCGGCGACGGCAAGCCCGGACCGCTTTTCGGACGGGTCATGGCAGGATGGAATCGCCTGGTGGGCATGGATGTAATGGCCCAGTTGAACCACGCGGACTAGGCGGCACGGACCCGGGCGGCCCGGTTGCTTCCAACACGCCTTTAAACTTGATAAATCCGTGATCCGACGGTATTTTGGGGTAGCCTGCGCAAGGCCGATTTGCCGATCTACTGATTTTGCGCGGGGGTCGCGGTCGGGGCCGGGGTGTCGGGGTCGAGGACGGATTACATGGGCATCTATGCGCTGCACGGGTTGATTCTGGCGGGTTACGCGATCGCCACGGTGTACTATTTCCGCTTTTTCTGGACGAGACAGCCCCGGACCGGATTCTACGCGAGCCTGTATCTGGTCCTCTCCCTGGTTTGCCACAGCACCTTTCTGATCGCCCGCGGCCTGGAGTCCGGCCACGCGCCATTCGTCGGCCTGCACGAGTCGATGAGCTTCTTTGCCTGGCTCATCGCCATGGTCTATCTGTTCCTGGAACGCCGTTTCCACGATCGGTCGATCGGGGTGTTCGTCCTGCCGCTCGTCCTGGTGGCGCAGGCGACATCCGTGGTCTTCATGCGCCCCGTAGACCCGTTGCCCGCTCTGCTGCAGAGCCCCTGGTTCAACGTCCACGTAACGGCCAGTTTTCTGGCCTACGCGGCGTTCTCGTTTTCCTTCATCACGGGACTGCTGTACGTCATGCAGATGTACTACATTCACCACCGACGCGTCGGCCTGGTGTTCTCGCGACTGCCCGCGCTGGGCATGCTGGACGAAATGAACCTCAAGGCGACGCTCCTCGGCTGGGTATTCCTCTCGTCGGGCATCGTTACCGGTATCTGGTGGGCGACGGCCGCTTGGGACTCGATCACCCCTTGGTTGCGGGATCCGAAAGTGCTGTGCGTGATGCTGACCTGGCTTATATACACCTCCCAACTGGTAACCCGCTACACCGCCGGATGGCAGGGCGAACGGGCGGCGATCATCTCCATGGCCGGGTTCGCGTCCGTGCTGCTGGCCTATCTCGGCGCCGGACTCTGGACGAATCTGCACATCTTCGATTGACTGGAGCGATGGACATCTTCGATTGACTGGAGCGATGGACACTACTGCGAACACGAAGAGATACTATCCCGCCTTCGTAGACCTCGAGGATCAGCCCTGCCTGGTCGTGGGGGGCGGCGAAGTCGCGGCGGAAAAGGTGGACGCGCTGCTCGATTGCGGCGGCCGGGTGACCGTCATCAGTCCCGAACTGAAGGACGCGCTGCGCGACCGGGCGGACCGCGGTGAAGTGGACTGGATTGCAAGAGGGTACGAATCCGGTGACGTCAACGGCTTCAGGCTGGTCATATCCGCGACCGACCGGACCGAGGTCAACGAGCGGGTCTACCGCGACGCCGAGGCGGCAGGCATCATGGTCAACGTGGTGGACGTGCCGTCGTTGTGCCGGTTCATCGTTCCTTCCATCGTGCGCCAGGGCGACCTGGCCATCGCCGTGTCCACGGGAGGAAAGAGTCCCGCGCTGGCCAAGAAGATCCGCGGGGAGCTGACCCGGGTCTTCGGGACCGAGTACGCCGTCCTGCTGGACCTGCTGGGACAGTATCGTCCCCGGATGAAGGCCAGATATCCCGATGAACTTGAAACCCGCGCGAGGTTGTGGACGGCCCTGGTCGATTCCGATATCCTTGATCTCATACGTCAGGGACGCGCGGACGAAGCGCGCAACCGGGTGGAGTCATGCATCTTACACTCGTCGGTCTAAGTCACCATACAGCGCCTGTCGACGTGCGCGACCAAACGGTGCTGACGAAGACGCTCCAGGAGAAGGCCCTTTCCTTCGTACGGTCTTCGAACGGCATCCTCGAAGCCGTGCTGCTTTCCACCTGCAACCGCAGCGAAATGTACGCGGCCACCGACGAAGCGCATGCCGACCCCGGACCCGTCGAGGCCTGGTTTCATCAGATCCACGGTCTGGACGAAGGTGTGCTGTCCCCCTATCTCTATCATCGAAAGGACGAGGCCGTCATCCGGCACCTGTTCCGGGTCGTCTCCAGCCTGGATTCCCTGGTCGTGGGCGAACAGCAGATCCTGGGCCAGGTCCGCGAAGCCTATATGGAGTCGCTGAACACCAGGACCACGGGTGTAGTGCTCAACCGGCTGTTTGAAAAAGCGCTGGCCGTGGGCAAGCAGGTACGGGAGACGACGGAGATCGGGACCGGCGCGGTTTCGGTCAGCTCCGTCGCGGTCGAACTGGCGAAGAAGATCTTCAAGGACCTGCGGCAACATACCGCCATGTTGATCGGCGCGGGAGAAACCGGCGAACGGACCGCCGAGTACCTGGTCGACCAGGAGGTGAAGCGGCTCATCGTGGCCAACCGGACCTACGACCGCGCCGCCGATCTCGCCCATCGCTTCGACGGAATCGCCGTGTCGCTGCATGACGGGCTGCAGATGATTTCCGACGTCGATATCGTCATCAGTTCCACCGGCGCGACCGAACCGGTACTGGACCGGGACCAGATGGCGGCTATCATGCAGGACCGTCGGAACCGGCCCATCTTCCTGATCGACATCGCCGCACCGCGGGACATCGACCCGCGCGTGCGCGACCTGTACAATGTAATCCTCTACGACATGGACGATCTGCGGTCCGTGGTAGACGACAACGCCGAGGCACGGAAGATGGAGGCACAGAAGGTGGAAGGGATCGTGGAGCTGGAAGTGGACCGTTTCCTCGCCTGGTATCACAACCTGGCCATCACCCCCACCATTACGCAACTTCGGCACTTCGCGGACGATGTCCGGCACCGGGAGGTCGACCGGGCTCTAGCCCAGCTTAGCCACCTTTCCGAGAAGGATCGGGAAACCGTGGACAAAATGAGCCGCGCCATCGTAAACAAATTGCTTCATCAACCGACGGTCCAGCTCAGAAACGCCCCCGATCCGAAGCACAAGGATCACCACCTCCACAGCCTGCGCCATCTCTTCGGTCTCGACGAACAGCGCTACGACCGCAACGGCGCCGACGACAAATAGACCGGGCGGACCGCCGCGGCGTCAATCCCATTGCCATGTCTTTCTCCATCACCATAGGTACGCGCGGCAGCAGACTGGCGCTTGTCCAGGCCCGGTCCGTGGCCAAAGCGCTTGAGACGGTCAACAGGGATCTGACGGTCCGCGTACGCACGCTCAAGACGAAGGGCGATGCGGAAACGGAAGCCTCGCTGGCCACATTCGGCGGCGAGGGCGTATTTGTAAAGGAACTCGAGCGGGCGCTGATTTCGGGAGAAATCGACGTGGCCGTGCACAGCCTGAAGGACCTCCCGACGATCCTGCCCGACGGGCTGGTGATCGCCGCGGTACCGGAACGGGTGGACGTGCGCGACGCCCTGATCAGCCGGAACGGGACCGGGCTGGACGACCTGCCGAGACGGGCGCGGATCGCTACGGGCAGTCCGCGGCGACGGGCGCTGCTGCAACACTACCGGCCCGATCTGCGCTTCACGGGAATCCGCGGGAATATCGACACCAGATTGAGGAAGCTGGAGGAACCGGACGGACCGGACGCGATCGTGCTGGCCGTGGCGGGCCTGCAACGGTTGGGCTGGTCGGACCGCATCTCCGAGCCGCTGTCCCCCGATCTCTGCATGCCGGCCGTCGGTCAGGCGGCGCTCGCGATTGAAATCCGACAGGATGATCAGCGGACGCTGGACGCCGCCCGAAACATCGAACATCTTCCGTCCCGGCGGGCGGTGATGGCTGAAAGAGCATTTCTCCACGGGATCGGGGGAGGTTGCCATACCCCGGTCGGCGCCTGGGGAAGAACCGACGGGGGGGTGCTCCTGCTGGACGGCGTGCTGGCCACCGACGACGGTAGCCGGGTTGTGCGCCGGACCCTCCGCGGGAATCCGGAAGACGGGCCCGATCTGGGCCGCAGGCTGGCCGAAGCCGTGCTGAAGCGGGCGGAACAGGCGGAGTCCAACGCATGAATACTGCAGCTCCACGGCCTCCGGGCATCGTCTACCTCGTGGGCGCGGGGCCCGGCGATCCCGGCCTGATTACCGTGAAAGGCCTGGCCTGCGTGCGGAAGGCCGATGTCGTGGTCGCGGACTATCTGGCGGATGAGCGGCTGGTGGCAGAGGCGCCCGCCCACGCCGAGCGGGTCCACGTTCCATGGCGCCGGGGACGTCAGGACACGATCAACGACCTGCTGGTGCGACACAGCGAGGCGGGAAAGACCGTGGTCCGTTTGAAGGGCGGCGATCCGTTCGTATTCGGCCGTGGCGGCGAAGAAGGGCTGCATCTTCGGCGCCGCGGGATTCCCTTCGAGGTCGTCCCGGGCATCGCGGCGGCCGTCGCGGTACCGGCCTACGCCGGCATACCGGTGACGCATCGGGAGATCACATCGACGATGACCGTCGTCACCGGTCACGAATCGCCGGACAAGGCGCGGACGGACGTCGACTGGGAAGCTTTTGCCAAACGGATCGGCACGCTGATCTTCTACATGGGCGCGCGCAATCTGCCCAACATCGTAAAGCGGTTGATCGATCACGGACGCCCGAAGGATACGCCCGTTGCCATGATCCAGTGGGGGACCACGCCGGCGCAAAGGACGCTTGTCGGCACCCTGGGAGACATCGTGTCGAAGGCCCGCTCCGCCGCCTTCAGACCGCCCGTACTTATCGTCGTGGGTGAAGTGGTCGCGCTAAGGTCCCAACTCGACTGGTTCGAATCGAAGCCGCTATTCGGCATGCGCATCCTGGTCACCCGCGCCCGCGGCCAGGCCGGTGCGCTGTCCGAGTCGCTCGTCCGGATGGGTGCGGATCCGGTCGAAGCGCCCCTGATACGCATTGAAGCGCCGGACGACTGGTCGCGCACGGATGCCGCGCTCGCCGATCTCTCCGGCTTCGATCACCTGGTATTCACCAGCCGAAACGCCGTCGAGGCCTTCTTCTCGCGCCTGATCGAAAACGGACTGGACGCCAGGGCGCTGGGCGGGATGCGCGTCGCCGCGGTAGGTCCCGCCACGAACGCCGCGCTGCGAAAACGCGGCATCGTCGCGGACGATCAGCCGGACGTCTTCCGAGCCGGGAAACTGGTGGAGACCCTGGTTGAAAACCACCATCTGCAGGATGCCCGCATCCTGTTTCCCGCGGCCGACATCGCAGGTCCCGCCGTGGTCGATGACCTGACCGCCGCCGGCGCGTCCGTGACCAGGGTGACCGTCTACCGTACCGTAATGGAAGAAACACTGCCGGCGTCCATAGCGTCTCAGCTGGATGAACGAAAGATCCACGTGGCCCTGTTCGCGAGTTCGTCGGCCGTGCATGCTTTCGCGAAAGCCGCGGGACCGGACCGTCTGCGACAGTACACCGAGGGCGTCCGCATAGCCTGCATTGGTCCCGCCACGGCGCAGACCGCGGCATCGGCAGGCCTGGCCGTGGACATCATGCCCGATCAGGCGACGGTTCCCGCGCTCGTGGACGCGATCGTTCGCGACCGGATGGCCGCGGGGGCGCGGCATACGGAATAGTGATTGCCATGCCGGGACGCCACGGCGTATATTGGCTGGGCTTCCGTGTTGGTTGACTTGAGCGATTCTCTATGCCTTTCTGTCCCGAATGTGAATGCGAATACGCTCCCGGCGCGGAAAAATGCCCTATTTGCGCAACAACCCTGGTCGACACGCTCGATGAACCGTCGACTTGGGTATGCGACGCATGCAAGGCGGATATCCCGGGCGATGCCCGATCCTGCCCGGTCTGCGGGACGGTCTTCGTCGACGATTTCCGCTGCCTGGTCCATCCGGCCGAACCCGCGCACGGAAGGTGCGTCGTCTGCGGACAGCACATGTGCCCGGACTGCGGCGTCCGGCGGCTGGGGCGTTATCTCTGCGAAAGACATGGATTGGAGGAGAAGCCGGAAGAGGAGGAAATACTCTACCGGGCCGAAGACAGGGAGGCACTGAACTACCAGCGCTATCTTGCGCGGCAGGGTGTGACCTGCCGGGTGTTTTCAACCGACCGGGACGCCGGCCTTCTCCTTGGAGGAGGTGCGGCCGAAGCCGCCGAAGCCGCCAGGATCATCGTGCCTTCGAAACACCGAAAGCCGACGCTGAAGTGGATGGCCGCGCGATCCATCGACGTCGGGCATGTGCTGTTCCAGTGCGCATGCTGCAGCGCCCTGAACGGATTCGACTCCGGCGTTTGCACCAATTGCGGCGGGCATTGATATACCGATAGCGGGCGAGGGCATCCTCATGGCATTTCCCAGACATCGGCTGCGGCGCCTGCGCCGAACCGCAAACCTGCGCAGGATGGCAGGGGAAGTTCGGCTTTCCGTGAACGATCTGATCTATCCCCTGTTCATCTGCCCGGGAGAAGGCGTCCGCAGTCCCGTGGCTTCGATGCCCGGGGTGGACCGGCTGTCCGTGGACCAGGGCGTGGATGTCTGCCGGGAAGTGCATGACCTGGGCATCCCGGCCGTCATGCTCTTCGGCATCCCGGACCAGAAGGACGCCTACGGTTCCGGCGCGTACGCGGACGACGGCATCGTGCAACGGGCGATTCGCGCGATCAAGCAGGCTACGCCGGAACTCGTCGTTATCGGCGACGTGTGCCTCTGCGAGTACACCGATCATGGGCACTGCGGCCTGGTCCGGGAAGGCGACGTGGAGAACGATGCCACGCTCCGCCTGCTCGTGCGGACGGCGCGCGCGCAGGCCAATGCCGGCGTCGACATGGTCGCACCGTCGGACATGATGGACGGGCGCGTGGGCGCGATACGCGAGGGACTGGACGACGAACAACTTGCGCATATTCCGATCATGGCCTATTCCGCCAAGTACGCTTCGGCGTATTACGGTCCGTTTCGCGACGCGGCGGACTCCGCGCCGCAGTTCGGGGACCGCCGTTCCTACCAGATGGATCCGGCGAATGCCGGCGAAGCGCTTCGCGAAGTGGAACTGGATCTCGAAGAAGGCGCCGATATCGTCATGGTCAAGCCGGCGCTGGCCTATCTCGATGTGATCCAACGGGTGAAATCGACCTTCGAAGTGCCCGTGGCCGCCTACAACGTGAGCGGAGAATACGCCATGATCAAGGCGGCGGCACAGATGGGATGGATCGACGAAGAACGGATTGTCCTGGAGTCGCTGACCGCTGTCAAGCGCGCCGGCGCCGACATGATCCTCACCTACTTCGCCCGGGATGTCGCGCGCATGCTCGGCCGCTGAAAGTTGTAAATCCGCCTATGAACCGTTCCCGATCCAGCCGCCTTTTTGAACAAGCCCTGCAGTCCATGCCCGGGGGAGTGAATAGTCCCGTGCGCAATTTCGGACGGGTCGGCGGTAGCCCCGTGTTCATGGAGCGGGGTGCGGGACCGAAGGTTTACGACGTGGACGGAAATGCGTACATCGACTACCTGGGGTCCTGGGGACCGCTGATCCTGGGCCACGGCCATCCCGCGGTGGTCGAAGCCCTGAAGAAAGCCTGCGAACACGGTACGAGTTTCGGCACGCCGACGGAAGCCGAGATCCGGCTGGCGGAACTGGTCAAGACGGCCTTCCCGTCCATCGAGCTGGTACGCATGGTGAACTCCGGAACGGAAGCGACCATGAGCGCCCTGCGCGTGGCCCGCGGATACACGGGACGCGACCTGGCCGTCAAATTCGAGGCGGGGTACCACGGCCACGGAGACAGTTTTCTCATCCAGGCCGGTTCCGGCGCCGCGACGTTCGGCATCCCCGACAGCCCCGGCGTGCCCGCGGATCTGGCGAAGATGACCATCAATCTGCCGTACAACGACATCGGCGCCGTCCGCCGTACCCTGTCGGAGCGGGGCGAAGATATCGCCTGCGTGATCGTCGAGCCGGTCGCCGGCAACATGGGCATGATCCCGCCCGCCGAAGGTTTTCTCGAAGCCATCCGGGAGGAGACGGCGCATCGGGGGATCATCCTGATCTTCGACGAGATCATCACCGGATTCAGGATCGCTTTCGGCGGCGCGCAGGAACGATTCGGGATCTCGGCCGACCTGACCTGTCTCGGCAAGATTATCGGCGGCGGCCTGCCCGTCGGCGCCTATGGGGGACGCAGGGAGATCATGGAAACCGTGGCGCCCGTAGGCGCGGTCTACCAGGCGGGCACCCTGTCGGGCAACCCGCTGGCCATGGCTGCGGGATACGAGACGGTGCGGCGGCTTCAGGAACCCGGGGTCTACGCGCGACTTGAGCACCTGGCGTCCCGACTCGGCGACGGACTCCGCGCCGCGGCCTCGGAGGCGCAAATTCCCGCCTATCTGACGCGGGTCGGGTCCATGATGTGTACCTTCTTCACCAACCAGAAGGTCGCCGATTTCGAAACCGCGTCCACCTCGGACGCCGATACGTACGGACGGTACTTCTGGAACATGCTGGACCGGGGCGTCTACCTGGCACCTTCGCGTCTTGAAACCGGTTTCGTATCCCTGGCGCACACCGACGACGACATCGATCGGACGCTCGAAGCCGCCCGGGAGAGCATGCGGCTTCTTTGAGTATCGGCTGCGTCGTGAAGCGCGTTGAAACGGCTCGCATAGCAGGATCGCTTCAGCAGGATCGCTTTAGCAGGTTTCTTCATTTCATTGTCGTCAACATTAAGGAGTCCGCAGTGATTCGCCCCTCTAATCGCGTGTTCGCGCTGATCGCGGTTTCCATGTACTTCATGATCCTGACCGGCTGCGGGGGCGGAGACAGCAGTCCTACCCAGCCCACACCCACGCCTACGCCTACGCCGACACCCGCTCCTACGCCCGTGGCGACAAGTGTCTCGGTCAGCCCGTCCTCCCATACGCTTCGGTCTGCTGGCGCGACCGTGCAACTGTCGGCCGCAGTGCGGGACCAGAACAACAATCCCATGTCCGGTCAAACCGTGAACTGGACCAGCGCAAACACCGCAGTGGCAACCGTCAGCCAGGCGGGTCTTGTGACGGCGGTGAGCAACGGCAACGCGCAGATCACGGCCCGGGCCGGCAACGCCTCGGGAACGGCCTCAATTACGGTGGCGGAGCCGGTACCCACCCGCGTTGCGATCACGCCTTCCTCCCATACGCTGGAGGCGATCGGGGCGACCGTCCAGCTTGAAGCTTCGGTACGGGACCAGAACAACAACGGCATTTCAGGACAGTCCATTACCTGGGCGAGTATGGACGAAGCCGTGGCGACAGTGAGCGCAGCAGGCCTCGTGACAGCAGTCAGCAACGGGATGGCCGAGATCAAGGCCCAGTCGGGCAATCTGTCTTCCAATGCGGCGATTACCGTTTCCCAGGTGCCGGCCAGTGTCAGTACGGCCGTTGACCCGGATTCCACCACCCTGACCGACGCGGATCAGACCCTGCAACTTGCGGCTACGGTGAGCGATGCGAACGACGTTGCCATCGAAGACGCCGCGGTCATCTGGTCCAGTGGCGATGAGTCGGTGGCTACGGTGGACGAGGACGGCTTGGTTTCGCCCGTGGGCTCCGGGACTACGGAAATCACGGCAACGATAGGCGAAGTATCCGATAGCGTGACTGTGACGGTGCAGCTGCCCAGTCCGGATCTCGCGACACTCATGGCGATTTACAACGCAACGGACGGAATGAACTGGACCAACGATGACAACTGGTTGAGCGAAGAGCCCGTGAACACATGGCATGGAGTTACGCTCAACGACGCGGCACGCGTAACCAGCCTGGCGCTGAACGAGGTGGGCATGGCCGGCGAAATACCCGCGCAACAACTGGAGACACTGGACCAGCTGGTAAACCTCGACCTCAGCGGAAACCAGCTCACCGGAGCGATACCCGCCGAACTCGGGCAGTTGACCAACCTGGAAAGCCTCGACCTCAGTGGAAACGAACTGACCGGGAGCATCCCCTCGGAGCTCGGACAGCTGGCCAACCTGCGTGTTCTGGCGTTGTCGGACAACGACCTGACAGGAGATATTCCCGAAGCAATAGGGGGGTTGCCCCGATTGACCGAACTGCGTTTGAACGGCAACGAGGACTTGTCCGGCACGTTGCCCGAGTCCCTGGCTGATCTGCCCATCGGCACGCTGTGGATGCAAGGGACGCAGATCTGCTTGTTGCCCTCTTACGAGGCGCTGGCATGGCTGTACGATATCACGGACAGGCAGGGCGCTGTAATCTGTGAAGAAGAAGGAGAGTACGGGCTGTGGGAGGGCGTTGCGATCGAGAACGGAAGCGTGAACTTCGCGGTGCCGCCGGAGTTCGCTGTGCTTATAGGAGGACCTGAACTGCGACTGAGCACCTGCGCCACCGATGATGTTTTATTTGGCTTTTTACTACCGGGTAGCAGCGGACTGAAGGACGCCAATATTCGCGGTTTTGGCACGATCACGGTCCACTATGCCGTATGGCAGCGAAGAGACGATGCGGACAGCCCATGGATGAACATCGAGTCCACCTTGAAGGCCTTCGACGTATGCCCGTACAACGCCACCCAACCCGGCGAATACCGACTGGTCGGCGAGGTGACGCTCGATGGCGAAACGAGTCTTGTCAGGAGTGAGAACACCTTCTTCGTGCCCTGAAAGTCGGTAGTGGCGCGCGTCATGGACATGGACGGCCGCAAGCAAGGGCGACTGCGGCTTGACCGGGCAACACGGAACCCGTTCGTGGGAACGATGTGTTCACATCAGCCGTTCCGGGTTCAGGCCTTCGAGCTCCGGCGCCACGAATCGCCCGTCCCGACGGATCACTTCCCCGTCGAACGCAATGGTTCCGCCGCCGTATTCCGGGGTCTGGATCATGACCATGTCCCAGTGTACGGCGGACCGGTTGCCGTTGTCGGCCTCCTCGTAGGCCTGTCCGGGCGTGAAGTGAAAGGACCCGGCGATCTTCTCGTCGAAGAGGATGTCCAGCATGGGCGCGGTGATGTGCGGATTGAATCCGATAGCGAATTCGCCGATGTGCCGGGCGCCCTCGTCCGTGTCGAGTATCTCGTTCAGCTTGTCCGTCCGGTTGGCCGTCGCCCCGGTTATCCGGCCCGCTTCGAATCTGAGCTCGACATCCGTAAACGTCATACCGTGGTACAGCGTCGGCGTGTTGAACCGGATGACGCCGTCGACCGAATCGCGCACGGGGGCGGTGAAGCACTCGCCGTCGGGGATGTTGCGGTCGCCGGAGCATCCCACGGCGGGGATGTCCCGGATGCTGAAACTCAGGTCGGTGCCCGGGCCCGTTAGCCGAACGCGGTCGGTGCGGTCCATGCGTTCCTTCAACGGCGCGAGCGCCTGTTCCATCTTCCCGTAATCCAGCGTGCACACCTCGAAGAAGAAGTCCTCGAAGGCCTCGGTGCTCATGCCGGCCTGCTGCGCCATGGAGGAGGTCGGCCAGCGCAGTACCACCCAGCGGGTCTTCGGCACCCTGATATCGAAGTGCACCGGCTTGAGCCAGCGTTGTTCGTAGAGCCGCATGGCCTCGCCCGGCACGTCCGACATTTCCATCACGTTCAGGCTGCCGCGCAGGGCCATGTAGGCCTGCACGCGGTCCATGCGATGGGATTCGCAGGCGCCGGCGACTTCCATGGTCTCCGCGTCCCCGGCACGAATCAGTTCCCGCATGATGCGCTGGCGCTTTACGGAGACCAGCGGCACGCCGCCCGCCGTCCGGATCGTCCTGATCAGGGCAACCACCATCTCGTCGGGTATGTCGAAGGCTTCGACGAGCACCCGGTCCCCCGGCTGGATCTTCGTCGAATGTCCGGTGAGCACCTCTGCCAGGTCAACATATCGCGGATCATGCATGGGTTTCTGGTCTCCGTGGATTCCGTAATTGGTTGTGGTTGCGCCGAAATGTTGCCGCGGTCATCAATACGCCGATAAGCCGATAAGCCGATAAGCCGAATTTCCGCAAATACCGCTTCAGTCATCCATTTCAATCATCAATGCGCCCCGGTTTCACGTCCACCGCGCCGGAGGCCGACATGCGGACCATCACGGCGTCTTCGGGCGCGAACACCAGGTTCAGCGTCCGTTCCCGACCCCCGACATGCAGGATCACCTCCCGCTCGACCGGACCGGTGGACCGCCAGCCTTCGTAGGCCATGGGATACCTGATCCGCTTCGTGTCGGGATGGGCAAAGAAGACATGGTAGTCGCCATCGACCTCCCGACACCAGAATTCGGGCGCGTCGCAGCCCCGCACCATCGGAGGATGGCGAAGCGCCTCGCCCGGATCCGTCGTAACCGAGGGTTGCCCCATCAGTTCCCGCAGCAGATCCCCATAATCCGCCGGCGGACGGTGGCCGGGCGCCGCGGGCAGCCGGGACACGCAGATCCGCGCGCCGTCCCGCGCCAGCCGCAGCAATGCCGACAGGGCTTCGGTATCCAGCCAGGACACATCGACGCAGATCGCCGAAAACACGGCCTCGCCGTATCTTGCGGACCCGTCCTCGACCTCCGCGCCGGCAAGAAAGGGCGTTGAAATCCACAGGGGATGGTAGCCGAGCAATTCGTGTGGTCGTTCAACCGTCTGCAGCTCCCAGTAGTAGTTGGCGGCCGGACCGCGCCGATCCTCGGGCAGCATGTGGCGCATCCAGTGGTCTTCCAGCGGAAGGTACACCGCCAGGTCCGTATACGTCCTGCCCGGCTTGAGAAAATCCGCAACCTCGGTCAGGTAGGCATTGAACGCCGGGAGCCGGTCGATGAAACCGCTGTCCGGACCGACGTGCGTGGTCGCATAGAAGGTATTGTTCCCTCCGGGCGCGTTGTACGGCATGCCGTGCCAGACGATGTGATTGACCCCGTTGGCAAACACCGCGTCCGCCATGAGCTTCATGTCTTCCACCTTCTCCTCGCCATGATGGGGAGAAGGCGCGGGCCAGGGGGCGTACCCGTAGATGCAGGTGAAGGTCTCGCAGGTCACGACGGGCCGCGCGCCCAGGGCCGCCGCCGAACCGGGTATGGCCGAGAAGAACGTCTCGAACAGCAGGGCTTCGGATTCCGGGATGTCCGCGAGCGCGAAGGCGGCGAGCAAATCCGTCGGCGCGCCATGGCACTGTACGCGGCTTACGGCGCCGAGCCGGCGGCAGATCTCGGCGTAGGGCCGGAAGAAACCCTCGATCGCGGCTTCCGAAAGGAGCTTCCTGTAATCGTACCGCACGTCGGGATGCTGGTCGATCGATCCCTTGAACGATGCCAGATCATACCCGAATCGATCCCGGAAGACCGAGTCCAGATGAGCGCTCCAGAGTCCTTCCGGAAACACCTCCCATGAATCGGAGAAGAGGGCCGAAACGGTCCCGCGCAGGGCCGGTTGCATCGCGCCGCCGACGGCATCGGCGTACCGCGCCAGCGCCCCGGCGTCCAGGTGATTCAGAATCCGGCCGCGCCCGTAGTAGGACAGTTCCCACGATTTCTCGAGCCGCTGGGCGGACGCGCCGTCGAACACCTGGCCGGCGTCCTCCTCGGACACGATGGATCCGCCGAAGGGCCATGACGTGCTGAAGGTGAAGTCGCACCCGATGTCCAGCCGGTCCGCCTCCTGCTTGGCGTGCACGAGGAGGCCGGTCCAGGCCTCGCTCAGCCAGCGCGGAGCTTCCCGCGCGCCGGACTGCGGATACATGAAGGCGATCTCCACGCCCCCGAATCCCTGGTCGCACACCCATTGCAACTGCGTCCGGATATCGGCCACCCTGATCTCGTCGTAAAACCACCACCGGGTATAGGGGCGGGAGTCCGTGAACGGGCGGTACGTCCTGATCGGTTCGTTCGACATGATACGTGCGACAGGTCCCGGCAGGTCCCCGCCGGTTCGGTTGACTGGCATCGGCGATACGTCCTGGCTGGTTCGGTCGACTGGCATCTATGGTACGTCCTGATTGATTCGGTCGACTTGCAACGGGAGGCGAATCCCGGGCGGTTCATTCGTCATGGCCGCTCCGTCGGATCCGTCCGTCGGATCCGCGGTCCGGCCTTGCATAATCTATACCGTAAGACCGCGAGAAACACTATATTATCGGGATGAATCGACTCGAATCACCCGGTTCGGAACCCGGACATGCCGCGTTCCGCCTGTTTCAGGAGTTCCCATGCAGACCATAGACTTCGCGCATTCCTCCCTTACTTTTCGTGTGGACTCCGAAAAGAAACCGCCGAAGACCGTGACCCAAAAGGTGCCGTACTCCCTGAACAACGCACGGATTCCCATAGAGGCCTGCCTGACCGTAACCGAAAAGGGCGGCGGATACCGGGAGGAATACGTGCTTGGGGTGAGTTGCAAAACCGAACAGGTCGGGGTGGAGCGGGATATCTGGCACATCCCCAATGCGGACTTCAAGCCGATCTTTTCATCGGACACCTTCATGTCCATCAAGACTTACGAAGTGGCGAACCGGGGCGCCACGCTGTACCCGCCTTCCCTGGGGGAGCAGCCCGAACGGCAGCTGGTACCCATCGAGGAAACGTTCGACGATGTCCGAATCGACCTTTCCCGCGTCGACGGGGAAATCCTGGAGACGCCGCGGGCCATCGTCGAGGCCGTTCTCGGCAACGTCGCGCTGAACGCGCGGACGACCATCGGAAACGACCGGTACACCGCCGTGCTCGAATACCCGGTAAAGACGATCAATGCCAATGAGCGGGATTGGATCTACCAGCCGGACACCGGGCCGGTCCTGCTGCCGGACCTGTCGCGCGGTCCGGAGGCCATGATGGAAGGGATCGAGCTGGCCTTCGCGGCGTTCAATACACCGGACTGGGTCGAGTTCATCGTCCGGGTTCCCACGCCGGTCGCCGAAGGCGTCAGCGTGTATCACTATGCGGAACCCGTCCGGATGGACTGCGTCAACGAAGTGCTGGTGCCGCGGCGCTGAGTGTATGGCACGGCGTGCGACTGAGTGTATGGCACGGAACGCACGATAAGGTGTGCACTGAACGTACCGGGAGAGGATGTGTCCATGCGGCTTTTCACAGGCCTTTTCATTCCGTGGTTGTGTTGTTTCGGAATCCTGCATGCGCTCGCGGTTTCCGCACCGGCGCACGCGCAGGGCACGGGAACCGGGGGGGCGTCCGTCGGCAAGGGGGCGTCCGTCGGCGATAGCCCCGGCGCGGCGGAAACCGAAGAAGAAGATCCCGCGCAGCGCGTACTTCGGGAGCGGGTCGACGACTACGGCCAGGTGGGCATTGTCGCCGGGATCATCCTCGGCATCAACCGGCACGTCTACGCCCATGGCACGATCGACCGCGGCACGATCCGCCGCGTGAGCGCCATGACGGTTTTCGAGATCGGCCCCTTGAGCAGCCTGTACACGACGGCCATGTTGTCGCTTATGGTACAGCGCGGCGACCTGCGCCTGACCGACCGGGTGTCCGACCATCTCCCGCAAACGTTTATCGTACCGACGACGCCCACCGGGCGGCCTATCCTGATCGCGCACCTCGCCACCCACACCTCGGGACTGCCTCGCCTGCCGGACAACCTGGTTTCGGACGATCCCGACGATCCGCTGAAAGGGTATTCGGTGGACCTGATGTACGCATTCCTCTCGCGGTACGCGGCCGAACAGTACGAACAGACGGGGCCGGGTCTCGACGAATCGGAAGGAGACGATCCCATCGGAAGGCGTGCCTCCGGTGCGGATCCCTTCGAGACGGAAGACCGCTACGCGTACTCCGATCTCGGCATGGGACTTCTGGGACACATCCTAACGCGCGTTGGTGCACAATCCTATGACGACCTGTTTCGGGAATTGCTTGGCGACCCCATCAAGCTGGCCCACACGGCCGTTACGCCTTCGCCGTCCATGCGGACCTACCTGGCCACCGGACACGACGGCGCCGGCCGGGCCGTGTCCGCCTGGTCCGACACGACGCTCGTGGGCGGCACGGGGTTGCGGTCCAATCTGCACGACATGATGGCGCTGGTGTCCGCCAACATGGGGATCATCTACGCACTGCCGGAAAACTTCGCGAAAGACGATCAAACCCGCTACCACGCGTCGTTCGATAGCCTCATCGTGGACCGGGGGCCGACCGACGTACCCGGCGTGGAAACCGCGCTGGGCTGGAAGATGCGCAAAGACGAGCGGGGCCGCGACATCCACTGGCTCACCGGACGAACAAACGGGTTCTACGCCTTCGCCGGCTTCCTCAAGGCGTGGCGGAAGGGTGTCGTCGTCCTTTCCAACAGCGCGACCAGCGTCGAGGACATTGGATTCCACCTGTTGAACGACCAAAATCCCCTGAATCCGCCCCCCAAACAGACCGTGCGTCTGACCGAGGCCGCCTATGAAGCGTGCACCGGCACCTACGCGTTCTCTCCCGAGTTCACCGTGGACATCACCTACCGCGACGGCAAGCTCTACGGGCAGCCTCCCGGCCAGCCCAAGAGCGAACTGATCCTCGAACCGTCCGGCGATTTCTACCTCGAAACGGAGAAGGCCCGAATCACCTTCGTCCGGGACGAAACGGGCACGGTAGACCACTTCCTCTTTCTTCAGGACGGCAAGACACACCGGGCGGATCGGGTGCAGTAGGGTTTAGCACACAAAGGCAACGAGTTTTATCCTTGAATCTATACAGTGTTTGGTATACAGACAAAACGCAACGACACGTATCCTCAAGATTCCGGATTGGAAATGATCAGGTCCGTTGGTTCTACCAGTTTTTGGGATTTTGCCGATGAAAGCGAGGATCCCATACACCGGATACACAGCTATCCGGCGAAATTTCCCGCATTCATCACGACCAAGGCCCTACAATATGCGCAAGAAAAGGGCGTAAAGGTCCGTACCGTTGCGGATGTTTTCTGCGGATGCGGAACAACAGCGGTTGAAGCAAAGAAAAAAGGCATAGATTTCTGGGGATGCGACATCAATCCAGTCGCTACGCTGATTGCGGAAGTCAAAGCAAGAGACTATCGCGATGTCACACTGGCGAGATACTTCGCCGCAGTTCGAGACCGGTTTGATACCGTGCGTGTCGAAGCGGAAGATTACAGACAGGTTAGTGGAAGGATAAGGTACTGGTTCGAGGACCAGAACATTGATGATCTGCTGAAATTGCAGAAAGCTATTTGGTTGGAGGTTCCTTGTAACAGCAAGTATCGAAAGTTCTTTCTTTGCGCGTTTTCGAACATATTGAAATTGACGTCCAGATGGATGACAAAATCAATAAAAGCACAAGTAGATCCGAACAAGTCGAGACATGATGTCTTGGAAGCGTTTGAAGATCAGATTCAATTGATGAAAAAAGCCAACAAAAGCAGTATGGACGCATACCCGAGAACCAAGAATCAAAAAACACTGATAGTAACGAAGAACTTTCTATCGGCGCGCCCACCAAAACCCGTGGCAGATTTAATCGTCACAAGCCCGCCCTACGTTGTCTCTTACAATTATGCGGACATACATCAGTTGTCTACGTTGTGGCTTGGATTTGCGACAGACTATCGCGATCTCAGGAAAAACATGATTGGGAATCAATACGGCGTCAAACCGCCATCGGACGTCGACTTAAGCAACCTCTCCCGGTCCGGCCTAGCAATGTATAGCAATCTTTTGACGGTAGACCGAGGGAAAGCGGCATCGGTGATTCGATACTTCATGGATTTGCAAAAAACCGCTATCCAGTGCTGGCATTTGCTGAATCACGGCGGACTGGCGGTCTTTGTGATTGGAAACACGGCATACAGGGGTGTGAAGATAGACAACGCCGGATACTTGAAAGAATGTATGGAAAGATCGTTCTTTAAGGACGTTGAGGTTGCAAAACGAAAAGTCTCGTTGAAGATCATGACGCCATATCGGGATTCCAAGGGTCGTTTCACCAGGAATTCCTCGGAAAGAAAAGTCTATAACGAAGAGTACGTGGTGATCGGCAGAAAAAGATGAAAACTACCGAACTGCCTATACGACCCTATGCCAGGCTATTGACTATGCTGGGGGATCAACTCATAAAGAACGAGCGGATCGCCCTGCTGGAGTTGATCAAGAACGCCTATGATGCGGATGCCACCTGGGTCAGGGTGGTTTTCGAGCATTTCAATGAGGATATGTCTACGAGGAAGGATTCCCGAATACGGATAGAAGACGATGGACATGGCATGACTCCGGAGATCATTCGCGAGTCATGGATGAATCCGGCAAGTCCTCAGAAGTATTACAGAAAGAAAAAAGGACATAGAAAGACTCCCGGGGGGAAAAGAGTCGTTCAGGGCGAAAAGGGAATCGGTCGGTTTGCGGTGTTGAAACTAGGCAGTCATGTAACAGTAGCAACTCGGACTGAAGATTCGAACTTCGAGTCGGTTCTGGTACATGATTTCACGAAATACGATACGGAATTTTCGGAATTAACAGAAGATCCGATCGAAGATACAAGAGACGTTTACCTGGATGAGATCCGAGTACTTTATTCGGAAACTTCACCGCCGGAGAAGGCCCTGCAACCTCATGGCACCGTAATCGAGATACGAAACCTAAAGGGATCATGGAGCAGGAAGGCTGTTCGTGGGTTGATCAGAGACGTTTCGGCGCTGACCGACCCGATCACGAGAATTACCAGACGTGAATCGCCAGATGAATTCAGGATTGATGTGGTAGTCAATGGCGAGAAGCAGCGACTGGAGGACGAAAACGAAGACAATCTAAAGCGATTACTGGAAGACAAGCCCGTATTGAAGATCAATGGGGAATTCAAGACTAAGAGCAATGCCTTTTGCATGTGGGATCCGGAAGGAAAAGACATCAGGCTGGAAATCAAACTCGACGATCCGAAGATAAGGGGCCTGTGGATATGGAAGAAGGTTTTTGGGCGCGAGAACATCGAATCTCGTGAAATGGAGTGCGGCGATTTCGAGTTTCACTTCTACATCTTTGATTTTTCGCGTGGTATCTCGGGCAAATATGAACTCCGCCAGAGTGAAAAAGACATCCTCAAGGATCACAGAATCTATCTCTACAGAGACGGAGTGCGCGTGTACCCCTACGGGGACCCTGACAATGACTGGTTGAGTATAGACGTTTCCAGGGGTACCGGGAGAGCGGGACATTTCTTCAGTAACAATCAGGTCATCGGATGGATCGATATTACCCATGAAAAAAACCCGAAACTGCGGGATAAAACCAATCGCGAAGGACTCATCGAAGACGGCAACTCGGTACATGACTTCATAGGCTTGATTCAGGCCATCCTGTCTTACATCAAACAGTACCCGTTTGCACGATATCAAATTAAAAACAGAGACAAAAGAGCAGCGAATATCGTGCGTAACGAGGTTGTTGCCGATCATTTGGCCACCCTGCGGACCAACTTGGAGAAACAGGGTCTGGCTTCGGGCGTTCGAGAAGTAGCGAGAATTGAAAAGGTATACAAAGAGGAAAAAGACCGCCTTGTTCAAAGAACCGAAACAGTCGAGGATCTGGCCGGAGTCGGGATCTCGGTTGAGATGGCTTCTCACGACATCATGCTCATGATGAGCAGGACCATGGAAATCGGAAAGGAACTTTCCCGTTTATCGAGAAAATTCGAAAACGATGAAATCCGGCAACGATCGGATATGTTGGTAGGCGTTCTAGCGCAAATCGCAGACAGTTTAAAAGATGTTCAAAGCCTCTTCAAGTCGGCCAAAAGACGAAAGAAAGCCCTCCGGATTGAGCCAGTTCTGGACAAGATCTACCAATTGTACCGGAGTCTGCTTGAAAAGAGAGGCATTCGTTATGAGAAACGCGTCTTACCCGGTTCACCCCTTGTCGCCGATACCAACGACGGCGTTGCGATGCAGGTGCTGATCAATCTATTCGATAACGCCGCTTACTGGCTGGATACGGTCGACAGACGCGACAAGGAAATCAACGTCACTTTGGATGGAACAAGGGGAGAGTTGATCTTCTCGGACAATGGGCCGGGTATAGACGAGGATGATTTGGACTATATCTTTGAACCATTCTATTCTGGCAAAGGCCAAGTAGGCAGAGGGCTTGGTTTGTACATCGCTCGCCAGCTTCTGGAACGGCATGATTACCAGATAACCGTTGCGGATGAAGGCGGGAGAAAACTGCCGGGCGCTAATTTCGCAGTCAGTTTTATGAAGGAAGACGCGTAGTATGGAAATCTCCAAACTCATGGCTGGAATTGGGGTTGTCATTGATGACGCCTATAGAGACGACAATAAAGAACCTGATGACGCCTATGAAGACGACAATAAAGAACCTGACGATCCAATTTTCGAAATAGTGAAAACCATAGAAGATGGATTTAGCCTTCCCTGCTATAAAACCGATAGAATCCCAGCAGATGAAAGTACCTGCAAGAACCTCTTGTCTTCGGCCAGTTTCATCTTGCTTGACTGGAAACTTTGGCAGAGCGATGCTAAGGAGTTAGAAAAAGAAGGGATTGCGGAAAATGTCATGTTTCTCAGGATGGCAAAAGAATACTTCATACCTGTCTTCATCTTCACCAACGAATCCGCCGATGACGTCATCACCGCAATAAGTGAACAGACTCCTTCTCTATATAACACAGTTGTAAGAGAGAAGAACTTCATATTTATCGAACAGAAAACGAATCTCGTACGGAACCGAGGGTTTGAGGTTGTACAAGATTGGATATCGGAAAACGCGTCCGTCTACACCCTGAAATCCTGGGAACAAGCTTTTTACAATGCGAAGAGGAGCCTATTCAGTTCCATGTACGAACGGAGTCCTGATTGGCCGAGGGTTTTTTGGAAGTCGTACAGTGACGATGGCACAGATGCGAGTTCATCCATCATGCAACTGATCAACGAGAGTTTGCTGGGTCGTATGAAAACGGATGTTCTTGAAGAAAATGCCCTCCATCGCGATGACAATAACGAATCAGACAACGTATCAGATGCCGAAATCAGGTCACTGATTTCAGAAGCCTGTTTGATTCGGCAGGATCTCCTGCCCGAAGGTGAAATACGAACTGGCGATTTGTTCAAGACTTCAGGTGGGAAATACCTGATCAATATTCGTCCGGATTGCGACTGCGTCCCCAGAGGCAGGGGTCAAACGTCCAACGACGTAGAACTCTACTGCATCCAGGGAAAGAAAATGTCCATTAGCCAAGTCTGCTGCGCTTTTCACAGAAATGGGTATTTTCTGGAAAAAGTGATGGAAAGCATCGTATTCGCAGCCGATGAAGGAAAAAGCATTCGGTTTGATTTTAGACGACTATGCAAGATTAAGTACGGGACAATGAAAGAAAAACGCATCGGCCGGCTCATCCATCCTTATATCACCAGAATACAACAACGTTATACGCAGTATCTTCAACGACAGGGACTTCCCACTATCCCCGCAAGTGCCATACCCGACATTACAGACCAATAACGATCCCACCGCAATACTCCCTACGAGTCTGGTCCTCTTCTTCCCTGTTCCCACGCTGTACTTATGGAAGTCAATGTCCGCTTTGCTTGCCGGTCGAAGTCTCCGTACTAATAAAATAAAACACGACAGCCTATTGGTTGAAAAGTTAACACGCTGACTAGTCGACCAATTCCAAATACTCGAGTTGACGACCCCGCAGTAGAACTTCCCGAGCATCATCTACCATTTTGCGTACGTTCTCGTCCGGGTGGTTGCGTCCAGCGTTAAGAATAGCTTTTCCATGGTCGAGTGGTATGTAGATCAGACTGTCTTCCGGCATGGCCTGAATCAGCTTGGCGAAACACGCAACGACTTGGGCCGTGTGTATCGGGATCAACTTGCGCAGCGCCATTGCATGCAGGGAAGCATGATGAGGTTCGCCGAACTTCGCATCAAGCACTTCGGGAACCTCCAGAATCCGCGCATACGCATTCAGTCTCCACTCTGTCTCCAGGCATTTGGCTCTTAGCCAGAAACTGAACTCGCGAAGCTCCCTCGGCTCACCGATAACCAGTCGCCATTCGAAAAACGCGTATATCTTCTCCTTCAGCGTCGTTTCGAGCAGTCGCTCGCCGGCGTTGCGCAGATTCCGCCCCACCCAGTCGAACAGCGTCGCCCACCGGTCCCGCCCGCCGTCGGTTTGACGATAGAATACCTCCAGCAGACTGCCAGCCCCCATCATGGGAGCAAGTCCGGTAACATAGTAGACAAAGAGATGTTGCCCTAGCGCATCAAGCGCTTCGCGTCCAGACACCTTGTATTGTTTCAGGACGCCTATCTGGCTCAGTGCGAATTTGTAGTCGTCGCGAACGTATTCGAAGACGGGGTTGTAGGCTTCATTCCCACAGAGAAACTGGCCAAATCCCACTTGCCATGCAGGCAGACAGTCCTGGGGGAAAAAGTCTGATTTGTGTTCAGCCGTCCAAGCATTGTCCAGATGGAAAATGTGCGTGAAGTACTGACCTAGCAGGGCATACTCGGGAATAGTCAGAGGATTACCTGCATCCGAACCAAATCGTTGCTCAAGAATGGATCTGATCTCCGTAATCTCGGTTTCCTCATCATGTCTGCGTATCCAACGCCCGAATTCGACCATACTCCGCAAGGCGCAACCCCGGGTGGAGTTTATGGCATCGGTAAATGGTTCATCACGGAACAGATGAACGGTGATATGATTATCGAGATGCCAGTCGGGTTGGGTGCAGAGGGCACGCAGTAAACCGCCCAGCGTCTTTCTGAACGTAAAGGGCAGCTTGGTCTCTTTCTTCAGGCAAAGCTCGACAAATCTGACTACTGCGCTACGGGCAGATTGCCAGGTATGCCGAGAGGAAGCCGTTGGGCTTTCGAGGCTGTCGGCATCCCGGTCTCCATCCGGGTGGGAGACCACCCACTGGCAAAATTCAAACCATTGTTCGAGTTTGTCGATTTTGCCTGATTCAACATGTTCGTGAAAGACCTTGACCATGTGTTCCACATAAACAGGTCGCTCGATCCGATCGCGATTCTGCCGAACCCAGAAGTCTAACCGATCGGCGTCCGGGATGATCGAGTTCAGGAAAACTTCGTGGAACGCGTCGGCAAGGGCTGATATGGTAACCTCGGTAAACCGGGCTTCTCGGTCGTAATGCTCGTCCTGCCATTCGTTGATGTAGGCTAGCAACTCCTCATCGGAAAGCTGCGCTAGTGCTTCAGGAGAGCGGGGGCTACGAAAAGTAACGATTTGTGCTTCAGACGGTTGAAATGGCAAGTAGGAATCATCCGAGATCGTTTCTTGGCGTTCATCCTTGTTGGTACGCATGAATTCCTTCGCGTATTTACCGAAAAGGACCGAAGAAAATGGATTGAGTTTCCGACAGAGGGTTTGATGTCTCCATTGCTGGAAATCTGATTCGATGGACTGATCGCCCATCCGTTTCTTGTAAGCTTCAAGGGTTGCCCCGCCGAGGATCGCTTCAAATATCCTGGTTCGCTCATCTTCGCTCAGCAGGGCAGACCCGAAGTGCTCGCAGGACCGCCTGACCATGCGTTGGAATTCAAAGGAATAGTCTCTTAGCGCGGCATACTCGGCGTATTCAAGAACCAACTCCCGAACCCATGGTTTGGTCTGATCGCTGGGAAAGTGTCCGTACAGATGTTGACGCAGCCGAAGGAAAACATGCCATCGTTGTGTTCTCAACGAGTCATCCAAAGAGGTGATCGAATCAACAGGCAGTCGTGAAAACACCTCTTCGCAGGCAAAAACCAACGTGTTGATGAGGATTTCATTCGGCTCTGCACTTTTCCGGCTCTGTTCGTCGAGCCTGGGACACCATATTTCCGATGTATCGCGGCCTGTGCCGCTTTGAAGTTCGCTCGGACGCATCCTGAGTTGAATCATCTTCGTCGCCGCATCGACAAGCATGTTGGCAACCCGAAGGGGTTCTTTCGATGCCAGTGGGCGGACGCCCTGCTCCATGATTTGCTGATAGTCCCATTCAGGAACGGCCGGGGCGGGGTTCAGTGTTGAGTCGAAATAACCGATGAACTCGTCCGCGCCTTGCCCTTCCTCACGTTTGTGTTTCCCGTCAGCCTGGTAATCCGGGTGAAACTGAACAATGCGCTCGGCCAGCTCCAGTGCGGCTTCAGTCTGGTTTTCAGATGTCCAATGCGCCAACAGTTCGGCGAATTTGCCAGGTATCAGGTGGCGCTGAAGTTCAACATATTCGAAAATCTTTCCCTTAAGCCGCACTGAGTTGTCACCTGCAAGCGACTGGGCTATATCCATTAAATCGTTATAAACCCGCAAGTTGTCGGTTCGCGGGAGATTGGATACTATCGCAATGATCTCATCCAGCACTTGCTTAGGTACATTCTCTTGCTCAGATAGATTCTTTAGATATAGCAACTCCGGCCAGATGGGATACTGAATGGATTCTTCACTCAAAGCTCTGGCCGCAGGCGGGGATAGAAAACACCCATGTACGGACAAGGGACTGATCCACCGCGGGTTTTCTAGGCGGGTATAAAAGTAGATGCGATCTGATTCATGCTTGAAGAGCTCCAACGATCTTTCTACGGCTCTTTTTAGTAGTTTTTTCAATTTCTTATCAAATTTCTCTTTCTTTGACTTATTGGTCGCTTCCAAGATTGTGTCCAAGGTTCTTAAGCGACTGTGTTCCCTCACTGCTGCTACGTATAGAAACTCCATTTCAAGGGTTTCAAAATTCGATTTTATTTCGGAAAGCCTGACTTCTGATAAATCATCTTCGCGTAAATGAGCGCATTCCAGAAAAGACCTTTGTAGTTGTTTCCATTTTTTTACAACGGTTTCTCTATCTTGATCAGAAGAACCCAAAAAAGTACTAATGAATAACTTACCATTTTCTTGGTTTCTGCGACGGCCCTCTTTGTGGTCTTCAATCAGGTCTGTGATCATCCCGTATACATCGGCAGAGATCACATGCCCATCGCCACTTCCTCGCAACACGGTCGCACATTGGTGGTGTTGTTCGTCTCGCCATTTCGTTTCCAGTTTACTTAACTCTTGTTCATACTGAACTCGACCTCCTGGTATACCTATTACAACCCTAGCAAGTGAGTTCATTATATCTCTACCGGTGTGCGATACAAAGGTGCCGTAGCCGGCAGATTTCTCCTGCAATAGACGTACAGCCCCAATATAGGCCTCTGCATAGACGGGCAGTCGTAACCTTTGCAGCCATTTGTAGACCAATTGCTGTTTTGGTGTAGGCGTCATAGTCCCATGCGAAACTTGATATCGTAATTGATGATGAAATCCAATTCTTCTTCTGTGAACCCGTAGTGCTCGGCCAACACCCGGTCGATTTCGTCAACAATCGGTTTCGACGGCTTTTGGTTGAATTCGTCGTAGATGACTTTTCCGGTCGTCTGGTAACGCGTTTCTTTGCGTGTCTTATGCTTATTGAAGTTAGTCATGAGTTGATCGGTCAGCGTAGCGAGACGAGCCTTCAGGGCCTGCGGCATCCGATCAAGCCCAAGTGGAAATGTTTCAATTTCCCGAAGATTCAAGTCTCGGCAGTCTGACATTATCAAGAACCACCAGTAGAACAGCGAACTGTTGAGTGCCGCTACCGTCGCAGCGGCATTCGGTTTCGTGTCGAGGGTCAACTCCTTTACATGCGAAGAAGCTTGCTCGCCGTCCCGCTCGTTCCAAAAGTAAGGGACAAAATCCATGAAGCGAATCCAATATCTAGGTCCATTGTGAAAATAAATGGTTGATCTTGCTGTTCTACTCAATCTGTAACTAACTGGTGAATGATGGTACAGCTTGGCCAGCAATTTCGTCTCCATATGCGACTGAACTTTGGGCGCAGAATTGGAATCAATCACGACTTTCGCATTGACGTACTGGAGAGTTAGCAACAAGAAGGGACGAAAAGATTCGTGCCATCGCAGATATCGTGAGGAATACATCTTGCTTGATGTTTCGTGCACATCGGTGAGATAGATAGCCAGTCGTTGGTCAACACCAGCGAACAACTTGCTTGGTCGAATATCATATGTGGATACCCATGTTGTATTATTTTCGAACAAAAGCCGCATAACTTTGGCCATCCGGTCTGTGCAAATCGCAGAATGCGGTACGATCATACCACTCCGCCCTCGAGTTGCTGTGAGTATCGTGTTGCGTTCAGTTACAAACGCATAGAGATTGCCACAGGTTTCCGTAGCGTAGCCTTTGATCGACCAATACTTCGATATAGTCCTATACTCCACATACGGCGGATTTCCAATAGTCACATCAAACCCACCGGCCTGCATTATCCCATAGAACTCGACAAACCAGTGGAAAGGTCGATGGCTTTTTCGCCACTGTTGGTACGCCGTCTGATCCTCAGAATCCACGTTGTACTCGTTCGCAAGATAACCATTCAATTCCATCCGCAGTTCATCCAGACATTTCCGTAACATTGATTTCGCTTGTGCAGATGCACTCGCGTCTAAGGCATGTTCGGTCTGTATGCTTTGGAACTTCAGAAAAGCCTTGCCTGCGACACCGGCCTGCTCTGCAATCTTCGGAATATAGTTTGCATAGTCAAATTTGGAGCCGAGTGCTTTCTGAACCTCGTCTAGCGACGCAAAACCAACAAGCGCATTGCCGGATCGGATATTGAAGTCGATATCTGGAAGAGGCTCGACCTGTTCAACGGTTTCCAGTTTCGAGACAAGTTTTAGGAATAGTCGCAGCTTACAGATTTCCACGGCTTCTTCCATGATATCCACACCATATAGATTGTTGACAATTATGGACTTGAGGATGAAGTAGGTTTCATTCTCGTGGCTGGCAACCTGCTCTAGTATATCGCGGAAATCGTTCAGGCTTTCAGGGTGATGCTTTCGTTTCGAAGTGGTCTGGTCTTCCAAGAACTGCCGCATTGCGTCAAGGCAAGCGGAGTACACAGGCTCCAAAATGTTAAGCGCCGCGAACAGGAAAGCGCCGGATCCGCAGGTCGGGTCGAGGACGGAAACGTTTGCAACGCTCTTCCAGAATGCCCGGACCAGTTCCGGTCCCTCGCTGTAGCCGATTACGTCTTGCGTAAACTTCTCAATGTCCAGATTGTAGGTGATCAGGTCGTTGATCGACTTGACTCCGCCGTTTGCAAGTATGGCTTGGATGTCCTCGTAACGTCCTCGTCGCGCGACGTGTTCGCGCCAACTCTCGGTTGGCAAGGCGTACTCGTCAGGCGCGGAATCGTTCCAGTTATCGCGTTTGGACACATCATTCAGACCATCGGCTATATAGATCGGAAGTTCAAGTTTACCTTCCAGTGTAACACCATCGTGCACGTCGTAGGAAACTCCGTGACGCATGGCTTCGTGGAAGTACCGATCCGGATCATCCTTTAATAATCGCCAGACACCGCCGCCTGGTTCGAATGCGATCGGACAGTATTTCTGCGCTTCGTCGAAAAGGAAGGGCAGAATGGTGTTGCGGCTGATGTACCCGGTGATGTCCTCTTTGGTGTAGTAAGCGCCCATCTGCTTCTGGTTGATATACTTCTCGAAAATGTATCCGAGCACGTCGGGATTGATCTCGTTGTCGTTGCGCAAGGGTCGGTCGTCGAGGTGCCACTGGTAGGTGTCGAAGAAATCGAATAGGTGTTTGAACGCTTCATCGGGGATCTCTATACCTGGGTGGTCGCGTTCCAGTTCATGTACATCGAAGAGACCGCCGTTGAGATACGGTACGTTTCCGAGTAACGCCGTAAGTTCCGGGGACCGGTCCGCTGCGGGTTGGCCGAGGCCTTCATGGAAGAGACGCAACAGAAACAAACGATAGAATCCGTGAAATTTGCCATTTCCAGCTGCCTGCTGTACCTCACCCAGTTTGTTTCGAAGATAGTCTGTGTCGCCATCTAGAAATCCGTGCTTCTGGATAAAGTAGATGAACATCATGCGGTTCAGCATGATAGAGGCGTACCACGCCCGATTTTCCATTTCTTGGATGCCGTCGATAAGGGATAGGAAGGCCTGATGTTCGGTCTTGAAACGGTCGAAGAATCTTGTGGTTACTCTCTCAACATCGAAGGCGGCCCGGACCCGTCCCGACACGCCGACGATAGATAAGCTCTCTTCCTCTTCAAGGCTAAAGTACAGATACTCTAGCTTCTGGACCAATGACACGCCCGATTGCTCACGACTGTAGAGATGCGACCGGGCGCGATCCGGTTGGCCGGGTTCGCGTTTAACCCATTGCCATTGCTGTTTCGAGTGGTCTTGAGGCGAATACACAATGATGTGTTCGCGCACAGACTTGGTGACCTTCTTCTCGATTTTCTGACGGGTGGGATAGTCGGGAAGATCTTCACCTTCCGGTGCCACTTGACGATACGCGACCATTCCCCGTTTCTGCGCTATGGCTTCAAGACGATACGACTTATCGGCGACGTTGACTTCTAGGTTTTCGCCGCCGTGATCCCAGCCCAGGTCTTCAATGAACAGGGAATGAAGTTCAAAATCCTCAAGGTTTTTTCTGACATGCTCTCGGTCGAGGCGAGTCCGCATTTGACAGGTCCTCTGCAACGTTCAGATTTTCGAAGTCAAACGGTTCGAAACGGTGTTGGCAGACCAAGAACCGTGATACAGGTCATCCAGACCTCTGAATGAGCCCCATTGAGCAGATGATGCTTGGCTCCGATTCTTTGTCCTCTAACTGCACGACACAAAGTCGACCGTCGTCCCGGAGCGCTGTCACCATTTCGGCTAATGTCTCATCTGAAACACCGCTGCGCAGTTGTCTGTTCAGCGTATCTACGGCAGCCTGCCGCAAAGGGTATCTGTAAATTTCGTCAATCGCTTTGTGCAACGCGTCGGTCACAAACAAGGAATCCTGATTTCTCTCGGCGTAATTCTTAAGCCTTTCGTAAGTCCGAAATCTTGCGCCCGACGGCCTGCCCAACTGTCCACCGACTCGTTTCTCCGAATTGTGGGCAAGTACCACGGCTTTCTCCACTAGGGCGTAGTGCGTATCATGGCGAACGAGCGCCGGGGTATCTGGATCGCATTCGGGAGCGCGAAGGATATCGAATTGGCTCTCCGAGATACGCTTTCCGCTTCTGTCCACCCAGATCAGAGTGTCGTTCCCTTGTACCGTTCGCATATAGACCAGTACGCCGTTCGGTCGATTGGGACGTTCATTGCAGGCTTTCGAAGAGTGCACCACAGCGGGAAGCTCTTCAATTGTTTTCTTGAGCGAAGCATCTGTATCGGTCGCGTTGCGCCAAATCTGATACGCGTAGGAGGCAAGATCGACGTCCGAGTCGTCGTCATCGTCCAGAACACCGGACTTCTCATTGTAGAGGTCTACCACGGACTTCGTATCCTCATCCTCGAAAAACGCTTCGTCCGTTCCCACTACTTCGGCGTTCTCCTTCAGACGGGTACGCACCCGCTCCCTGAGGCGAATCAAGCGCTCAACGCCTTCTACCGGAAGGAAGGAATAGCAGAGGATGTCCACGGCCTTTTGACCTATGCGGTCTACCCGGCCCGCCCGTTGAATCAACCGAATGATCGCCCACGGCAGATCATAGTTCACCACAATGGCACAGTCCTGGAGATTCTGCCCTTCGCTGAGCACATCGGTGGAGACAAGGACACGGATTCCACCGTTCTCGGTCGCATACTGTTGTTTGTCGTTGCAATCCGGGCTGAATCGCCACGCCAGTGCCGTCGGATCTGCCGAATCGCCAGTCACCGGCGCAGTTTCCGCTACCCTGCGGATTTTGAGCTGGTTGTCCAGGTATTTCACCGTATCAGCAAATTGTGAAAAAATCAGTACTTTCTGAGTCGGGTGTTTCTCCTTAAGGATCTCCTCCAGTGCGTCCAGTTTGGCATCCTGCTTCGGTTGCCATGGTCCGGAGTTATCGATGAGATTGATCAGTGTTTTCGTGTCCGAGGTGAGCACCTCCTTGAGTGCCTCGACGAAAAAACGAGACGGCAGCCACCTGAACCTTTTCTTGAAACGACCTGCATAAAGGTGGTAAATCTCGGCCGCCCGTGTTTGCAAGTCGTTATCGTCTCTTTGACCTGCCTCGCTACCGGAGTCCAAGTTCTCATCCGCGTCGTCAAATTCGAATAGGCTGCCCCTCGCCGAATCCGCATCTTCGTCGGACGACTGTGTGTCCAGAATACCGGCATCGGAGGTTCCGATAGGCAGCGGCAGGCCCTGTGCTATCGCGTGAAGAAACACGTAGTTCCGAAGGACATGACGTTCTATCGACAGCATGAAGGCATGGCCACTGCTTTCTAGGCGTTTGAACAGATTCGTCCGGCAGAAACCCATGAGTCTTTTGCCAGCGCGGGACAAGTCCTTGATGATAGTCTGTTCTTCCAGCGTAAGCGAGTCGGCCGCCGCCGCGAGGTAGTTCCCGAGTCCATAGCGGGGAAGTTCCAGGCTGTTGATGGCATCGACCACTTCGTCCGAGAACAATCGGGCGTACTGGTCGTCAATTTCGAACTGGACCGTCCTTGGCATGCGCGTGGGAAAATAGGACCTGCTCCCATCCTCGAAGGTAAGATATCTTCTGCCATTTTCCTCATCGGTGGCAGCATAGTTCTCTTGTATAAAACTGCGTGTCCGTCGAACGAGGTACAGCCGCATCAGGTCCCGCCAATCGTCCGCGAAATCGGACTGTTCAAAAGCGGCCAGCGATCGGGCGGGCGCCTGATGGCGGCGTATGAATTCCGTTTCGCCCATTTCACGCAGCATGCGTTCCGGGGCTATCCCGAGGTCTTCGTGCTCCGGAACAAATAGACGAAGCTGGCTGGACAAATCGGCATACGTCTTGTTGTACGGGGTAGCCGACAGCAGGATGCACTTGCTCTCGTTCTCACTGATGTATTCCCGGATCGCCCTGTAGCGCCGTCCCTCGCGATTCCTGAGATTGTGGCTTTCATCTATGACAACTAAGCGATACCGGCGCATTCCGGGCAGTTCGTTCATCGCGCGACTGATCGACAGTACTCTGGCGCGCATCCGGTACTGCTCCCGATAGTCTTCCCACATTGCTACCAAGTTTCTGGGGCAGATGATCAACGTTTCAAGGTTGTGATCGTCCTCGAAAATCCGGGCGAGCGCAGCGGCCATTAGGGTCTTGCCCAATCCGACAACGTCTCCGATGATGACGCCCCCGCGTTTATTCAGGTGATGCGCCGCGATTTTTACGGCCGCTGTCTGAAATTCAAGCAACTTGTTGCCAAAATCGCGGGGAATTTGGAATTCGGCGAGCCCCGCCCTGGCTTCCTGCGAAAGGTGATAGGCCATCTTGAGGTAGATATGGTATGGCGGTACCAACTCTTCCCTTGCCCAACTTTCTTCTATGATCTCGGCAAGCTCTTTAGAAATATCAATACACCAGCGATCATTCCAGCGCACTTCAAACCATACAGCCAGCTTGTTGCAGGCATCTTGATCCAAGACATCGATATTCAGTTCGCCCTGCCCGGAGAGTCCAGACAGGGTGAGGTTGCTACTGCCGAGGTATCCAACGGTCGGCGTTATGGGATCTGGACGAAACAACAGGTAGAGTTT
Organism: bacterium; assembly: GCA_965200485.1. GTDB lineage: Bacteria > JAAXHH01 > JAAXHH01 > JAAXHH01 > JAAXHH01 > JAAXHH01. The sequence continues at coordinate 1,209,165 of CBDAUD010000001.1, read as the reverse complement.
TGCGTGGAGCGCGTGCTTCAAGAATAGCTTAACAACAACCTTCTTTGCCTTGATCTGTTTTGCAAGTCTTCGCAGACCCTTTTCATCCTCGTTGCTTGGTGCCCCTGTCGCCAATTGATCTTTGAACTCTTCGGCGAGTTGTTTTTTTAATTGTAGCACCTTCTGGTTGTCCAAGGCCGATTGACTTTCGGTCAGGCTCCGGGCTGCCCGGAATTCTTCGTGGGGAAGTTGGTGCATGCCGACCAGCAAACGACAACAGTGGCCTTCTCCTCCACTCCAACGCGCCACGTATTTGTCGATGGCTCTCCAGCCCCTGAGATTGAAGTAGCCTACGCAGAAGTCCGCACGATCCGATACTTCCATGGTTTCGGCGAGTGCCGGAAGAAGAGACTGTTCTATGTTATCGAATATACTTGGCATATCCCTCTTTCAACCTTACTGCTACAAGCGTTTCACGTCAGGCAAATTGGCCATCTTCCGGTCAAGCGTGAAGACTTGAAGGCCGGTGCGAGCGTAGTAGTCGGCGATGAGACGGTCGAATAGGCCGGGACCGGATGTCGCTTCCAGAGCGGAAAGCACAGCGGGACCGTTGAGCGGGGAGACGAGACCGCTTCGAAGCGCATGGAGCAACGAAGCGCGGGCTTCGGCCTTTGTAACACCGTAATGCTGTTGCACGGCAATGTAGGCTTCGCCAATGACCTGGTTCGAGACGAATACCTCGTTTCCCCGATCGACGACCAGCGCACGGAGCTTGTCCAGGCAGTAGGCGAATTCAGCTTCCGGATCCCCAGTGATCAATCGAACAAGCACCGAGGTGTCAATCCCGAAGCGACGGGTCATAAGGCTGCTCGCGAAAGGTATGGATATCGAACGTCCCGTGGCCGCGCTTTAACTTTCCCTTCAACGTCCCTAGGCGCGAATAATCAATGCGCCGGGGCTTGAGGATGAATCCGTCCGGCCCCTCGCTGATTTCGATCTGGTCGCCGGGCCTCACGCCGAGGTCATCCAGAACCTTGGCGGGGAAGGTGACCTGCCTTTTGGATGTGACTTTCAAAACCACTTTGATTCCCCTTTCCTTACTTTAATTCTAAATCGGTAAGGTGACGGGGTCAAGCCAATATGGCCAAGTCAGTAACATCAGTAGCCAAGTGAGCACCACTTTAGAACTAAGATTCCCTAATCATTGGGGAACGGAGAATTCTAGAATGCCAAGCTCTGCGAAAGCAACTAAAGAGATCGCAGCTTCCGAAAATCTAGAAATCCCAACCGCACAAGTCCGGCACGGGCAGGCGGAGCGTCCGGTCCAGCGTGGATAGCAGTTCGGGAGGGCCGTGCAGATCGTCGGTGACGGCCAGGCCGGTGGCGGGCCGGACGCCGAGCCACAGGCGGGTGAAGGCACCCACCGAGGCGGTGAGCGTGGGCAGCGTCGGATCGGTGCCCGATTTGGCTTCGGATTCCGGTCCGAGCGTGATCACATACGCGCCGGTGAGGCCGCGCCACGGTGCATCTGCGTCCAGGTACTGCGCGATCGGATCCGTCAGCGAGAGGTTGAATCGCGCCTGCGGACCTTCCAAACGGGTCTTGGCCATGCACGACGCCAGATTGCATATCCGGGCCTGCCAGTAGCCGACCGCGCTGGTCGTTTGCTTAAAAGATCCTTTCTCGGAAATGGCCTGACCCCGGAAAGGCTGTTTGATCAAGTCCTGCAACTGGACCTCCGCGGGTTCCCTCAAGCTGAACAGCCGGATCTGGTCGCCGAGGGACTTCATCAGCGCCAGCAGTTCCAGGAACTGGTCGTGGTTCTGGTAGGCGATCATGATGACGCGGCAGGGACCGTACTCTTCCCGGTCGGTTGCCCAGAAGAAGTGGGTCAGTTCGCCGTCGGGTCCGTCGCAGTACCCCAGGATGAAGTATTTTCCCCCGTCATTCAGTTCGGCCTGCAGCAGCGCCGCCTCATTGAGCCGGCACCCTCCGTGGGTCAACCTGCGGTTCATCATGGCGGCATGGATTGTGGCCCAGTCGTCGCCCGTCAAGCGCTTCGGCACGCGAAAGGGGCGATCCAGGATGAGATCGGCGGGATCGAAGTACTGCGTGTGCACATAGGGACCGGTTCCGAAGCCCAACCGGTTGTAGAACCCCTGTTCGAACATGGACAGCACGCTGATGTCCACGCCGGTCGCCGCGTCCTGCGCGATGCGGTGCGCGGTGACGCGCTGGGCGAGGCCCTGCTTCCGGGCGACTCGGCTGGTCGTCACCCCCACGATGGCGGACATGGTGAGGTCTGTGTCCTGGTACCGGAACGTACCGTCGGTCGACGAAGCCTGGCACTCCGCCGCGCCGTTCACTTCGACTACGTCGGTGCGCGAGTTCTCGAAAAACCGGGGGGCACCCTTCGCCTGCTCGTCGTTGGTGACCCAGTGCACCTCGCGCCAGACTCGCACGAGGTCGTCCCGGTCCCTTTCGGCGTCGTACGCCCTGATGATCGGCATGTTTCGTCCTTCACGCTTGCGGCGATTCATCCGACTACTACGGCAGAAACCCGCCAACCCGCGCGCCTACTCCTCGCCGTGCAGCATCCTGTGGAGGGCCTGGTTGTCCGGCGCGTCCTTGAAGACATTCCACTCGAGGTAGTAGCCTTCCGGATCGTAGGCGACGAAGGCGCGGTACCGGTCCGTTTCCTCCACCTTTTCGGATCGCATTTCGAAGGCCTCGTTGCCGCTGACATAGGCGTACCAGTCGTCGATGCGATCCGTCCAGAAGGACATGGTGACCGCCTTCTTTTCCGTGAACCGGTGCATGCCGCGCTGTTCGTCCACAAGACCCATGTAGCCCGAGGGCGAGATGCGGTAGATCTTGGTCCAGCCCTGATCCGCGATCAGTTCGAATCCCATCGCCTCTTCGTAGAAGGTCTGAATCGCGGGCAGGTCCTTGTAGTAGAACCAGACCACGGTCGCTTTAAAACCCAGTCCCGGAGGCACATCGGACGCACCTTCCTCGGGATAGACCGTCTCGGTCCCGTTCAGCGCCGGGAGCAGCATCTCGTTCTCGGCGTGTTCGTTGAACCGCTCGAATTCCAGGAGATAGCCCTCCGGATCGACGGCGACGAACCCGTGATGGGGCCGCCCCTCCACCGGATCATACGGGAAACGGATTTCCACATCCTGGTCCTTCATGTACGCCCACCATGCGTCCAGCTGGTCCGTGATCAGGGCGATGGCCACGGTCTTGGGATCGCTGGCGCTGTGCATGCCCTTCGCTTCGTCGACGAGGGTGATGAAGGAGGTCGGGGCGACGCGGAGGATTTTGGCAAAACCGTAATCGGCCGCCACGGCGAAGCCAAGCGTCCGGGTGTAGAACGTCGTCGCCGCTTCCACGTCGGCGTAGTACAGGAAAACGTTGCTGGCCGTCATGCCGTACTCGTCCATCGGATGCATGGGCGCGGGATCCTCCTCAGACGGGCCGGACCGCTCGCACCCCGCGGTCGCGAGCGCCACGCAGAACGCAAGCGCCACGCAGGCCAACACGGCAGTGATTTGACGAAACATGGTCCCTCGCTTGACGAAAGCGCTTGCAGGAATCGCTTACCTGAATCGCTTGCAGGAAATACCTGCCCGCATCGTTGGATGAAATCGTTGGTCGAAATCGTTTGACGGTATCTACAAATCAGCCGGGAACTTGCAGTTGTAGTGGCAAACGCCGCAGGTGATGGTCAGTTCTTGCAGCGCGGTGCCTGCCTCGATGGCGGAACCGTTCTCGGCGGCCGTAATCAGGGTCTCGGCGCGTATCTGGAAATCGGAGGCGTAGAACCCGTACCTTGCGGAGTCGTACCGTGGCGGCATCGTCGAAACCACTTCCATGATGTCCTTCAGCCGCGCCACGTCCGACCCGACGGTTTCCACGGAACCTTCCTCGATCGCGCTGGCGATGCCCTCGCAGAGGCGTGCGATCTCCTTCATGTGCTCCTGACGCGCCTCGGTGTTCGGATCGGGTGCTTCGCTTTCGGCCGTCTCTTCGGCGTGACCCTGGCTGTCGCCGCTCCCGTTTTCGCCGCCGCAACCCGCCACGACCATGCCGGAGATCAAGAAACCCGTGGTCAGCACGGCCATCACGATTCGATTGAAAAGACTTTTCATAGCTGTTCCTCGTAGGGAAACCGGAGAGCTCCGATCGCGTTCGCGCCGGTTGATCAGTCGGGATTCGCGCCGGAAACAGGTAAACGAACCGTTCGTTTACCGTACGGATACGCAGGTGCAAATGCTGGTCGACGCGTTTCCCATCATGGTAAACCGATCCGCCGAATTGTCAACCTGTTTTGCTCGCAGAAGCTATTGCGCTTGATCTGCCATTTTGGCATATTCGGCGTCGGCAAGCCTCGTGGCATGATGTTTGCAGAACAAATACGGAAAGGAGCGGGTTTTTCAGACCAATTGAAGCGTATAGACCGATCCGTGCGTATAAACGAGGTAGGCTTCCTTGAGGCGCGGGCGATCGTCCGCCGGTTGATCGCATGCCAACCGGATGCAGACCGCCGGCTCCAGGCGGCTCAGGGCTCAAGGACGCACGACCAAGGCAACGAAAGCGAGGTTAGCGAATGACCGAAGACAAGACCCGCCATGAGGAACAGGCGAATGAACGCACGACAAGCCGCGAGGCGCAGACGAACCCCCGCGAGGAATCGGTGATCGATTCCATCGCCGTGTTGCCCGCCCGCAACCTGGTCGTGTATCCCCATATGACCGCAACGCTGGTGGCCGACAGGCCGGGTTCCGTCAAGGCGCTGGAGGAAGCGCTGCAACAGGACAAGATGGCCATGGTCCTGATGCAGCGCAATCCGGACACCGAGCAACCCGCGCCCGACGAGCTTCATGGCTACGGCACCCTGGTTCGGATCCGCAATTTGATGAAGCTGCCGGAAGATCGGATTCACGCCGTCGTTCACGGCGTTTCGCGCGCCCGGGTGACCGAGGTGCTTGAGACCGATCCCATCCTGCGCGTTCGGGCGGAACTCCAGTCCGTGCGCCAAGACGATTCGCGGGACGAATCCGTGGCTGAATCCATGGAGGGCAAGGCCCTGGTCCACAACCTGGTGGAGCAGTTCCAGCGGCTGATCGATCTGGTTCCGACCATGTCCGAGGAATTGCGGATTCCCCTGCTCAACCTGGACGACAACCCGTCCAAAATGGCTGATTTCATCGCTTTCAACCTGAAACTTTCCCGCGAAGACCAGCAGGCCATGCTGGAACTGGGCGACGTCCGGGACAGACTCAAGGCGCTGACCTTCCTGATCGCCCGGGAGATCGAGGTGGCGGAGACGGGCAGCCGCATCCAGTCGCAGGTCGAGGACAAGATGGGCAAGGCCCAGCGCGAGTACTATCTCCGCGAGCAGATGAAGGCCATACAGCGGGAACTCGGCGAAGAAGGAGAAGCCCACGGCGAGGAGCTGGCCGGCATGCGCGAGAAGATCGAAGCAGCCGGTATGCCGGAAGAAGCCCGGGCCGAGGCGGAGCGCGAACTCAAGCGGCTGGAACGCATTCCGGCGATCTCTCCGGAGTATTCGACGCTGCGAACCTATCTCGAATGGCTGTCGGAACTGCCCTGGTCTTCCTCATCGGACGATCAGCTGGACATCGCACGGGCCCGCACGATCCTGGACGACGACCACTACGGCCTCGAGAAGATCAAGGACCGCATCCTCGAACACTTGGCCGTCCGCAGCCTGAAGCCCGACTCGAAGGGTTCCATCCTGTGTTTCGTCGGACCGCCCGGCGTGGGCAAGACCTCGCTGGGCAAGTCCATCGCCCGCGCCCTGGACCGCCGGTTCGTTCGCATCTCGCTGGGAGGCGTGCATGACGAGGCGGATATCAGGGGACATCGGCGGACCTACATCGGCGCACTGCCGGGCCGCATCATCCAGAGCCTTCGCAAGGCGGGGACCAACAACCCGGTCTTCATGCTGGACGAAATCGACAAGCTCGGCCGGGATTTCCGGGGAGACCCGGCTTCGGCGCTCCTCGAAGTGCTTGATCCCGAACAGAACGACACCTTCACCGATCACTACGTCGATCTGCCCTTCGACCTGTCCAACGTCATGTTCGTAACTACGGCGAACATGCTGGCCGGCATACCGGAACCGCTGCGCGACCGCATGGAGGTCATCGCATTGTCCGGGTACACGGAAGAGGAGAAGATCGAGATCGCGCGGCGCTACCTCGTGCCCAGGGAACTGGAGGCGCACGGCCTGACTTCCGAAGACGCGACGCTGGACGATGGCGCGGTCGGCCGGATCATTTCCGCGTATACCCGCGAGGCGGGTCTGCGCAACCTCGAACGCAAAATCCGCACGGTGGTACGCAAGTCCGCCCGGGCGGTTGCCGAAGGAGAGACGCCACCGTTCGCGGTCGCCGCAGACGATCTTCCCCGATACCTGGGACCGCCCGAATACTTCTCCGAGACCGCGGAACGCACGGAGGAGCCCGGCGTGGCGATCGGCCTGGCGTGGACACCGGCCGGCGGAGAAATCATGTTCGTCGAAGCCAGCAAGATGCCCGGCGGCAGGGGGCTGACGCTTACCGGCCAGTTGGGAGACGTGATGAAGGAATCCGCCAGGACCGCCCTGACCTATGTCCGGTCGCATGCCGCGGACTGGCAGATCGACCCGACGTTCTTCGGCGATCACGACATCCACATCCATCTGCCCGTGGGCGCCATACCCAAAGACGGACCCTCCGCCGGCGTCGCGCTCGTAACGGTGCTGACCTCCCTGCTCACCGGGAGACCGGTGCGGAACGATCTGGCCATGACCGGCGAAGTCACCCTTCGGGGAAAGGTCATGCCGGTCGGCGGTATCAAGGAGAAGGTGCTCGGCGCCATGCGCGCCGGTATCACGACCATCATCCTGCCCCGCCGGAACGAGAAAGACCTGGACGACGTACCCGCGGCCGTAAAGGAGAAACTCGGCTTCTGCCTGGTCGACCGCATCGACCAGGTCCTGGAACTGGCGCTCATGGATCAACCCGGCCGGATACGGGAAGACGCGCAGGACGACGTACGGGAGGACGCGCGGGAAACGGAGAGCACGTGGGTGGAACCGCTGGAAGGCGGCGTGGCCGTTACGACGCGGGATATGAATCTCAACTGAGGCGGACACGCGCACGGGAAAGCGCAGCCTCGGCGCCAGGGAGCACGGGAGCACGGCGAAGCGTCACGGCGAAGCGTAGAGAAACACGCGGTACAAAAGGCTTAAACGATTGACGCCGGGAAGCACGTCCGGTATTTTGCCTGTTCGAAATCATGCAGGACTGTGATCGCATAGAAAGGGAGATTGGGCATGTCAGAAAAAAGGAGATTCAGCGGCTTCACCGGCATAGCGCTGCTCGTCACAGGCATCGTGATCGGCGGCCTGTTCATTTCAAACTGGGACGCATCCGTCGTCGACCAGGACGCATACCGGTCGATCACGCCGGTCGTGGCCGCAGACCAGCGGTCGCTGCAGGAATTCAGCGAGACCTTCGCCGCCATCGCGGAGGAGGTCAAGCCGTCCGTGGTGCTGATCACAAGCAAACGCGTGGTCAGGCAGGCGCAACAACGCTTCTGGAGTCCCTTCGAAGAGTTTTTCGGCGGACGGCAACGCGAGATGCAACCCCGGCCTTTCCGGGGCCTTGGTTCCGGTGTCATCGTGTCCGACGACGGCTATATCCTGACGAACAACCACGTGGTGGAAAACGCCGATGAACTCACGGTTCAGCTCTCGGACGACCGCGAGACGAAGGCCGAGATCATCGGGTTGGACCCGCGAACGGACCTTGCCGTGATCAAGATCGAGTTCGACGATCTTCCCGTGCTGCCCTTTGGGGATTCGGACAAGCTGCGCGTGGGCGAATGGGTCATGGCCGTAGGCAATCCCTTCGGACTGAACCATACGGTGACCGCGGGTATCGTCAGCGCGAAGGGCCGCAGGGAAGTGCTTGCCCAGAATTCCTACGAGAATTTCATCCAGACCGACGCGGCCATCAACCCCGGGAACAGCGGAGGCGCCCTCGTCGACCTGGACGGAAACCTCATGGGCATCAACACGGCCATCTCGACCCGCACGGGCGGTTACCAGGGCATCGGTTTCGCGGTGCCGTCCAACATGGCGCGGGACATCATGTCCAGGCTGGTCGAAAGCGGACGCGTCAGCCGCGGTTACCTGGGCGTGCAGATCAACAACCTGGACGAGGACGTGGCCGCCTCCATGGGGCTTGAAGGAACCGGCGGAGCGGTTATCGTCAGCATCACGGACGACGGTCCGGCCAAAGATGCCGACCTCCAGGTCGAGGACGTGATCATTGCGCTCAATGGCGCCGAAGTGGAAAACACGGACGATCTGCGCAAACGCATCGCGAACATCGCGCCCGGGACGGAGGTGGGACTGGAGATCATCCGGGACGGTGCGCCCCGGCAGATCTCGATCGAACTGGGCGAGCTGCCCGATGGCGATCCCACGCGCATCGCGGCGCGGGAGGATTCGACGGAAAAAAGCCCCGCGAGCAACATCGGCATCGATGTCATGGATGTTAGCCGGGAGTGGACCCGTTATTACGAAACGGGATCCGGCGTAGTGATCACGGTCGTACGATCCGGCAGCGTGGCCGAGGACAAGGGGCTCCGCCGGGGCGACCTGATCCGGGAGGTCAACGGCAGTCCGGTATCCGGCGTACAGGAATTCCTGGCTGTCGTCCGGCAATTCGAGGCCGGGCAGGCCATCCGCTTCCGGATACAGCGCAACAACGTCCAGTTCCTGGTAGGATTGCGCATTCCCGAAGAATAGCACGTCGCGGCTTGCAGCAAGTTCGTGAAGAGCACACGTTCGTGAAGCACGACGAACTGTCTGCGCGGCAGGTAGATGCCGCACGTGCAGGAAAATCGTTTGCGTCGTCAGAAAACGCGGAGTGACTTCCGCGTTTTCTTCATAGGTTCGATTTCAGACGCAGCATCCACCCATACGCAACCTCCTTTATCGGCATGTCCGCCAAAACGCGTGCTCCCATTGCGCTCGTTATCCTGGACGGCTGGGGCATGGGGCCCCGGGGCGCGGCCAATGCCGTCCTGTCGGCGGATACGCCGAACTTCGACCGCCTATGGCATCGGTATCCCCGTACCATGCTGAGTGCGTCGGGAGAAGACGTAGGTCTGCCGCACGGCATCATGGGGAACTCGGAAGTCGGCCACCTCAATCTGGGCGCCGGCAGGGTGGTGCGGCAGGAAGTCAGCCGGATCAACGAAGCGATCGACAACGGCGCTTTCTTCGAAAACCCCGCGTTCGCGGAGATGCTGGAGCGGCTCCGCCACACGGGAGGCCGGCTTCACCTGCTGGGCCTCACGTCGAACGGACTCGTTCACAGCGCCGAAAGGCATTATCTGGCGCTGCTCGAGCTGGCCAGGCGCAAGGGACTGGCCGGAGACCGTGTGCTGATTCACGCCGTCCTGGATGGTCGGGACACGGCGCCCCGCAGCGCGATGGGGTATATCCAGACGCTTCAGGAAACCGTTGACCGTCTGGGCACGGGACGTATCGCGACCGTAACCGGGCGATACTATGCCATGGACCGGGACAACCGGTGGGAGCGCGTGCGCAGGGCCTACGAACTCTTCACCGAGGGCAAAGGCAATCGGGCAGGCTCGGCGGAGCAGGCCGTTCAAACGGCATACGACCGGGGCGAAACCGACGAGTTCGCCTCGCCCACCGTGGTGACGGAGACAGCGGACGGCGCCGCGGCGCCAGAAGGCAGTTTGCCGGGTGCGATCGCCGACGGCGACGGACTGATCGTATTCAATTTCCGGGCCGACCGGGGCCGGCAGCTTGTTCGAACCTTTATCGATCCCGCCTTCGACGGTTTTCGCCGCGAGACCGTACCGGACGTAGGTGTGGTCACCATGACCCCTTACGACGAGCGTTTCGACGTACCCTGCGCCTTTCGGCCCCCGGAGCGCATGCGCGAGATCCTGGGAGAGGCGATCGCCCGTGCCGGCCGTCGGCAACTGCGTGTGGCGGAAACGGAAAAGTACCCCCACGTTACCTATTTCTTCAATGGCGGAACAGAGCGGCCCTTCGAAGGCGAGGAACGGATTCTGGTCCCTTCGCCGCGAGACGTCGCCACCTACGACGAGAAGCCCGAAATGAGTGCGCCTGAAGTCGCGGCACAGACCTCCAGGGCGCTTCGCAGCCGGGAATACGACTTCGTACTGGTGAATTTCGCCAACCCGGATATGGTGGGCCATACGGGTTCGCTCCCCGCGACCGTCGCCGCGGTGGAGACGGCAGACCGTTGTCTTGGAGAGGTGATGAAAGCGATCGGGTCGAGCGGCGGCGGGGCGATCGTCACGGCGGACCATGGCAACGCGGAGATGATGGTGGACCCCGTTGCCCGCACGCCCCATACCGCCCACACCACGAATCCCGTGCCGCTCATGCTCGTGGACGATGATCGGACAACAACCCGGCTGCGCGCCGGTGGACGGCTGGCGGACGTGGCGCCGACCATACTGTCCCTGATGGGCATTCCCGTCCCGGCATCCATGTCGGGTACGGATCTGGTCGGAATCCGGGTACGCGAATGAGCCGCGAACTGGTCATAGGCGTGGACCTGGGGGGCACCAATGTGAACAGCGCCGTCGTGGACGACGACGGCCGAATCTCCCACCGGGCCTGGCGCTCCGTATCGGGCAGTCGTACGGCCGGCGAGGTAGTAGACCGCCTGGTGGCCTGCGTCGACACGACCATGGATTCATGCGGCCGGGATCGGGTTGCCGGCGTGGGTGTGGGTACGCCGGGTCTGATCATCGCGGACACCGGCACGGTGGTTTACGCGCCCAATGTGCCCGAGTGGGTGGATCTCCCCCTGCGATCAATCCTTCATGACCGGTTGCGTCTGCCCGTGACGATTGAGAACGACGCCAACGCGGCGGCCATCGGCGAGCACTGGGTCGGTGGCGCCGCCGGCCACGCCAACATCGTTTGCATCACCCTGGGAACCGGCGTCGGCGGAGCGATCATCATGAACAACGAGGTCTGGCGCGGCTCCAACGGCGCGGGCGGCGAGATCGGGCACATGACCGTCGTGGAGCATGGCAGGATGTGTGGATGCGGCGCGCCGGGTTGCCTGGAAGCCTACGCCTCGGCTACCGCCCTGGCTTGCCAGGCAAGAGAACTGCTGCAAAACGGGCAGGAGAGTATACTGGCGGACAGGGTCGGCGGCGACCTTGACCGTATCGACGCGGCCATGATCGCCGAGGCTGCCCGCCAGGGCGACGAGCTAGCCCGCGCGGTGATGCACCGGGCCGCCACCCTGTTGGGTACGGCCGTGTCCAGCCTGACGAACCTGCTGAATCCCGAACTGATCGTCATCGGAGGGGGCGTTATCAAAGCGGGCGACCTGATCTTCGAACCCGTCCGTGCCGAGGTAGCCCGGCGCGCCTACCGGTGGTCGGCCGGCATCCTCCGGATCGTGCCTGCCAAACTCGGTGACGACGCCGGCATCATTGGCGCCGCCCGGCATTTCACCCTGTCCTGTTCCTAAGGCGCCATGAACCGCAGCCATCTTTTGATTGCGTTTCCGCCGAATAGCATGTAGACTGAATAGCAAGTAGCTGTAATGCGTGTTGGTCCATTTCGGGAGAAGCCGTTCGTGCTCAGGCGATTCATCGTCCCCATCCTCCTCTTTGCGCTGTCGTCTCCGACTGCCGTGGTCGGCGCCGCGGCGAGCGGGTGTATGACGGAGAAGTCGAATGCGCCTGACAGGACGCAGGCCGAAAGCGCCCATGCGTGCTGCGCAAAGACCGAAGCGCCGGAGACTTCATCGCAAACTTGCAGGATGTGGACGCTGGCCATGTCCTGTTGCGGCCTCGAACCGGCCCCTTATCGGGAAACCGGAGCGGGCGCACTTCCTGCGTACGCCCACTTCCAACCCGATCAACCGGACGCGAACGCCTCGCTGCCGGGCGCCCGCATTGTCGAGCCCGCGGTCCATGGCAAGGCGCTTTCGTCCGGTCCGGATTTCGCACGACCCCCGTCCCCCTTGCGCAAGCTCTTCTGCACCTACCTCATTTAACACCCTATTTGATCCCATCTGCGTTTTGGCCCCTGCGGACCCGGTGGCCGCACGTGCATGGCGCGTAGCGGACATCGTCCATCCGGGCATGGGCATGCCGTACTCGTTTATGTGAACCGGAAGTGCCTGTAGGGCGAACGCCCGACAGGTGTCAACGCCCGACAGGTGTCAACGCCCGACAGGTGTCAACGCCCGACAAGTACAGGCACGCGCTACGCGAAAGTCGCATACCATCCTGCCAGTGCACGGTGAAATCTCCTGCCGGCGCACGGCGAAATCCGGACGACGCGAGGGCACGCCGGGCAGCGGCGAATCCGAACACCGACTCGTAACGACCGACTGCAAACGATCCATACCAACCCAAGGAATTGGCCCATGTCCGTAATCCCGCGATACGCGGGCGTTTTTATCGCGGTTCTTCTCGCCCCGGTCGTCACCATCCAGCCGATTCGGGCGCAGACCCCGGAACTCGAGGCGCTGGTCACCGAGGCGCTGGACCGAAACCCCGCCCTGCAGGCGGCCCGTCACCGCCGGGCGGGGGTGGCGCAACAGGAAGCCCAGGTCACTTCATACCCGGATCCGGCATTTACGTACATGCGCTGGCTTTCTTCGCCGGAAACGCGCGTCGGACCGCAAAGGAACTCGCTGACCTTGGGCCAGAAGATCCCGTACCCGGGGAAATTGCGTCTGCGCGGCGACATGACCGGTGAGGAAGCGGCCGCGGAAACGGCTCGCATCCGGTCGATCGCCCGCGACATCACCCACCAGGTCAAGCGCCTCTACTACGATCTCTATCGTGTGGACGAGTCCCTGCGCGTCCTGAACGACTATCAGGTCATGCTGGAGATCTTCACCAGCGCCGCGGAGACGAAGTACGCCACCGGAGACGGAACGCAGGCCGACGTGCTCAGGTCCCACGTGGAAGTATCCGAGGTGCTGAAGCGGCGTATCGCGCTGGAGGGCGAGCGCGGCGCCCTTGCGGCCCGGTTCAACGCGGTCCTGGGCCGTCCCTCCGATACCCCCGTCGATCTCGTGACGGCGATCGACACGACGCGATACGCCCTGCCCGAATCCCTGGTGGTTGAAAGGGCGCTTTCCGCACGGCAGGAGCTGGCGGCCATCGATGCCCGAATCCGCCGCAACGAACTGGCCGTGCGGCTCGCCCGCCTCGGCAACCGGCCGGATTTCACCGTGAACGCGACTTACGTCACGGTGCCGAAGCTGGCGCGCATTGCCGCTTCCGACGCCGGGAAAGACGCCTTCGGGATCGCTTTGAACGTGAACCTGCCCCTGTTCAGAAAACGCAACCGGGCGGAAGTCGCCGAGGCCATGGCGCGGGTGGAAGAAAACCGGTACATCAGGAAAGACGTCCGGGATACGGTGGTGGCGGAGGTCGCCGAGGCCTACAGGCGACTGCAGCACACCGGACGCGCCCTGGATGTCTACGAGCAGGGCCTTGTCGCACAGGCGGACAATAGCGTACTGGCGACCCTGGCCGCCTACCAGACCGGACAGGCGGGGTTTCTGGACCTGCTCGACGCAGAACGCATGGTGCTGCGCACCCGGCTGGGGTACGCGGCGGAAACGGCCAACTACCGCAAGTACTTGAGTCTGCTGGAAAGAGCCGCCGGGGGTTCGCTTCCCTAGGCGCAGGAGGTTGACATGCGAATCAACAGACCACCACGCGGTCGCGCATACCGAACCGGCAGCGCAGGTCCCGCAGGCCACATCGGCCGAAAGCTATTCCTCGTACTGCTGATTGCGGTCCCGGCAGCCCTGTTCGCAGGTTGCGGCGATTCGGAAACCACGTTTCTGGAGGGTGACGGAGCCGAAACGGAACCGGTCCAGCTGTGGACCTGCGGCATGCACCCGAACGTGATCGCGGAAGAACCTGGCCAGTGTCCGCTCTGCGGGATGAACCTGACGCCGGTCAAGCAACCCGCCGCCGATGAACGGCACGATACGGGAACACCCTCCCCGAGCGGACCCGCCGACTCATCCGAGGCTTCCCGCGAAGAAACCGCCGGTTCGTCCCGAGATGGCGCTATCGTGATCGATCCGGTCACGATTCAGAACATCGGCGTTCAGACCGCAGCCGTCGAGGAACGGCAACTGACGCGTTCCATCCAGACCGTCGGGCATCTGGACTACAATGAGGAAATGTTTTCCCGGATCAATGTCAAGTATGCCGGATGGATCGAACGGTTGTACGTGAACGAGACGGGGCAGCAGGTACGCGCCGGCGACCCCATGCTGGACATCTATTCACCGGAACTCGTGGCGGCGCAGGAAGAATACCTGCTCGCCTTGCGGAATCTGAAGAACCTGAAAGACAGTGCGTTCGAAACCACCGTGCGGGGGGCGAAATCGCTCCTCGACGCCTCCCGGCGCCGGTTGCTCTACTGGGATGTGACCGAAACGCATATCCTGGCACTGGAGGAAAGGGGCGCGATCGAGCGTACCCTGACCATCCATGCGCCGGCGAACGGCATCGTAGTGGAGCGGATGGCCGAAATGGGGATGCGCGTCACGCCCGGCATGGACCTGTACCGCATGGCCGACCTGTCCAGCATCTGGGCCTTCGCCCAGGTCTACGACGCGGACGCGCCATGGCTGAATCCGGATCTGAAGGCCGAGATGGAATTGCCTTACAATCCGGGAAAGGTCTACCGGGGCACGATCGACTACATCTATCCCTACCTGGACCGCGCGTCGCGGGATATCAGGATCCGGCTGGTGTTTCCCAACCGAAATCTCGAGCTGAAACCCCAGATGTACGCCAACATCCGGCTTTCGGTGCGCGGAGAACAGCCCGTGCTCGTCATTCCGGGCAGCGCGGTCATACGCAGCGGCGAGCGCAACCTGGTCTTCGTTGCCCTCGAGGGCGGGAAGTTCGAACCGCGCGAGGTGACGCTCGGCATGGAGGGGGAGAACGGCTACGTGCAGGCCGCAAGCGGCGTACATGCGGGTGAACAGGTTGTGACGTCCGCCCAGTTTCTCATCGATTCGGAAAGCCGGCTCCAGGACGCCATACAAAAAATGCTCGACCACGCGATGATGCATTGATCGGCATCCAAAGAGGACCATCATGTTACAGCGCATAATCGGATATTCCCTGAAAAACCGGTTCCTGGTGATGCTGGTCACGGTACTGCTGATCGGGGGCGGGACCGTAGCCCTGGTGGAAATTCCCCTGGATGCCATCCCGGATCTCTCGGACACGCAGGTGATCATCCTGACCGAGTATCCCGGGCAGGCGCCCCAGGTGGTGGAGGACCAGGTGACCTACCCGCTTACCACCGCCATGCTCGCGGTGCCGCACGCGAAGACGGTCCGCGGCTTCAGTTTCCTGGGGGTCAGTTTCGTCTACATCATTTTCGAGGAAGGAACGGACATCTACTGGGCGCGCAGCCGCGTGCTGGAATATCTGAATACCGTGACCAGCCGGCTGCCGCCGGGCGTCAATCCGAGCCTCGGACCCGACGCCACGGGCGTGGGCTGGGTCTACGAATACGTGCTCCGCAGCGACCGGCACAATCTGGCGGAACTGCGCAGCATCCAGGACTGGTTCCTGCGGTACGAACTGACCTCCGTGCAGGGCGTATCCGAGGTGGCCAGCATCGGCGGGTTCGTGAAACAGTACCAAGTGGAGGTAGACCCCAACAAGCTGCTGAGCTACGGCATACCGCTGAGCCGGATCAAGAGGGCCATCCAGCGGAGCAACAACGACGTCAGCGGACGGGTCGTCGAAATGGCGGAATCCGAATACATGGTGCGGGGACTCGGATACATCCGGTCCGTCGAGGATCTGGAAAACGTCGCCCTGGGCGTGGACGACTACGGTACGCCCGTCCTGCTGCATCAGGTAGCCCGCATCGCGATAGGCCCCGAACTGCGGCGGGGGCTTGCGGAATGGAACGGCGAGGGGGAAATCGTCGGCGGCATCATCGTCATGCGCTACGGCGAGAATGCCATGGAGGTCATACGCAAGGTCGAGGAGAAACTGGAATCCCTGAAATCCGGACTCCCGGAAGGCGTGGAAGTCCTCACGGCCTACAACCGGGCGAACCTGATAGAGCGGGCCATCGACAACCTCCAGAACAAACTGCTGGAGGAAAGCCTCATCGTCGCCCTGATCTGCATCATCTTCCTGATTCACTTCCGCTCGGCCCTCGTGGTCATCCTCACCCTGCCGATCAGTGTGCTCGCCGCCTTCCTGGTCATGTCCTGGCAGGGTATCAATGCCAATATCATGTCCCTGGGGGGGATCGCCATCGCCATCGGCACGCTTGTGGACGCCGCCATTGTCATGGTCGAGAACATCCACAAGCACATGGAACGAAACCGGGGGAAGAAGGACCACTGGCAGATCGTAGCCGAAGCCACGAAGGAAGTGGGGCCGGCCCTTTTCTTCTCCCTGGTGATCATTACGCTCTCCTTCGCGCCGATTTTCACGCTGCAAGCCCAGGAAGGCCGGCTCTTCAAGCCGCTGGCCTATACCAAGACGTATACGATGGCCGCGGCCGCCCTGCTGGCCATCACGCTTGTGCCCGTACTTGCCGGATACCTGGTCCGCGGCCGAATACTGCCGGAACGGAAAAACCCGCTCAGCCGCCTGCTCATCTTCCTCTACCGCCCCGTGATCCGCGTGGCGATACGCCTGCGATGGCTGACCCTCGGAGTCGCGTTGGCCGTCATATCGGCGACGTGGTATCCCGTCCTGCGGCTCGGGTGGGAGTTCATGCCGCCCCTATACGAAGGCGACCTGCTCTACATGCCCACCACCGATCCCGGGATATCGATCACGAAGGCCCGCCAACTGCTGCAGCAGACCGACAAGATCATCCGGTCGTTTCCCGAAGTGGACGAGGTCTTCGGCAAGGTGGGAAGGGCCGAAACGGCAACCGATCCCGCGCCGCTTTCCATGATCGAAACCACCATCACGCTCAAGCCCGAAGAAACATGGCGGCCGGGCATGACCCGGGAGGGGCTGGTGGAAGCGCTGAACGACGCCATACAGTTTCCGGGCCTGACCAATGCGTGGACCATGCCCATCCGCACCCGCATCGACATGCTTTCCACGGGCATCCGGACCCCGGTGGGCGTCAAACTGATGGGGGACGACCTGGCCGTGCTTTCGGACCTCGCCGAGCAAGTCGCCGCGGAACTCTCGGAACTGCCGGGTACGCTCAGCGTCTTTCCGGAAAAGACCCTCGGCGGGAACTATCTCGACTTCGAAATCGACCGCGCCGAGGCGGCCCGCTACGGCATGACCGTGGGCGACGTGCAGGACGTCTTCCTGTCGGCTATGGGCGGTATGAACGCAACCTACACCGTAGAGGGTCTGGAACGTTATCCGGTGAACATTCGCTACGCCAGAGAGCTGCGCGATGAGATTTCGGACCTCCGCAGGATCCTGATCCCAACGCCTGCGGGCGGGCAGATTCCAATCAACCAGGTGGCCGATATACGGATCCGCAAGGGCCCGTCCGGAATCAAGTCGGAGAATGCCCGACCCACGGCCTGGGTTTATGTGGACCTCAAGGATATGGTAATCGGGACCTACGTCGACACCGCCCGCCGGGTCATCTCGGAACGGATCGACCTGCCCGAGGGGTACAGTCTGGTCTGGAGCGGCCAGTACGAATACCTGAAACGGGCGCAGCGTCGCCTTCAGATCGTCATTCCGATCACGCTGATCATCATACTCCTGCTACTCTATCTGAACTTTCGAAACGTCAGCGACAGTCTGATCGTCATGTCGACGTCGCCGTTCTGCCTGGTAGGAGGGCTGTGGCTGGTGTACCTGCTGGACTACGATTTCAGCATCGCGGTGGGTATCGGATTCATTGCGCTGGTCGGGGTGGCCGCGGAAACGGGGGTGGTCATGCTGCTCTATCTCAGGCAGGCCTACGAGGACCGGGTGAGGCGAAACGCGCTCCACACCCGCCAGGATCTTTACGAGGTGGTCATGCACGGCGCCGTGGAGCGGGTGCGTCCCAAAATGATGACCGTGGCGGCCACCATAGCCGGGTTAATGCCCATCATGTGGGGAACCGGCACGGGTTCGGAGGTGATGCAGCGCATCGCCGCGCCCATGGTCGGCGGCATGGTGACTTCCACCGCGCTGACGCTCGTGATCATTCCGGTCGTATACTACATGGTCAGATCGCGGGGATTGCGCAAGGCGTAGCTGTGCGGTCAGTCGGGCAGGTTACAGGAATCCTAATCTAGTTTTCTCGCGATTTTCCTCGCGTCAAACTGCGTCAATGACATTTTCAGCTCTTTCTCTTACATAGTCCCGGAGTACCCTTAATTGCATCTGCGGAAATGGCCCCAGTTCATTTTCTTCTAAGCTTAAATCTTCGAAAGCATCAACAATAGACTCTGCCAAAGCTTGTTTCGCATCAAGGGGATCGGCGCCGGGCATAGCTATTTGTACTCCCTCAAACCATGCAGCCCAGCCGATTTCCGGGTCAGGCTCGACTTTCACAGGAATGGATCGGATGAGTTCATAGCGATCGTCGGGCAATTTGCTAATGTAGCTGATCATTTGAGTTAAGGTATTCCTGGAGCTCCAGATGGCGCAGATAGACTTCGATGCACCGCCGACCGGTCACGCAGAGGTCCAGATCGGTCAACGCCCGGACCGGGTCGATGTACCGGTTGGCCTGGCCCTCGCCCAGCACAAGCTCGTCTATGGGCACGTCAATCGGGACGAGATAGAGGTGCCGGACGTCCGCCCCGTCGAAGAAGGTCGCCAGGGGATGGTACTCGGTCAACCGATATCCGATCTCCTCCTCCACTTCGCGGATCAGGCCTTCCTCCGGGTTTTCGCCCGGTTCGACATGGCCCCCGATCAGGCTCCACCGATTCGGAAAGATGATGCGGGGATCGTCGTCCCGAAGATTGACGAGGATTTCTCCGGCGGCATTGACGAGCATGGCTGACGAAATGATGGACATGAATATGCTCCGCTTGGCAAGAAAACGATGGACGTGGTTTACGCTCCAGCAGGCATGGCTGCCAGGCTACGCGCCGTTGGAGCCGACGGCCAACGGATTGGCACGCTACCCGCCGTTGGGGCCGGCGGCCTTCTGCTGGAGCTCGTACAGGGCGTTCATGGCTTCGACCGGGGTCATGAAATCCAGATCCAGTTGTTTGATGTCCTCGACGACCGGATGATCCGCGGGCACGAACAGACTGAGCTGGTATTCGCCGCCCTCCGGTCTGGGTTTCCCGTGATGCGGCGCATCGGCCAAGCCAGCCTGTGCGAGTTCGTCGCCCTCCAGGTTGGCCAGGATGACCCGCGCCCGCTCGATAACGCTGTGCGGCAGCCCGGCCATGCGGGCGACCTGGATGCCGTAACTCCGGTCGCTGCCTCCGGGCATCACCTTGCGCAGGAACACGATCTGATCGTTCTGCTCGCGGATGGCCACGTTGTAGTTGGCGATGCGGTCAAGCGAAGAGGCCAGTTCGATCAACTCGTGGTAGTGCGTCGCGAAGAGCGTCTTGGCGGTCCGCCCGGGGGTGTTGTGCAGGTACTCCGTGACCGCCCAGGCGATGCTCAGCCCGTCGAACGTGCTCGTCCCCCGGCCGATCTCGTCAAGCAGGACGAGACTGCGCGGCGTCGCGTTGTTCAGTATGTTCGCGGTTTCATTCATCTCGACGAGAAACGTGCTCTCGCCCCGCGCCAGGTTGTCCGATGCGCCCACGCGCGTGAAGATGCGGTCCACGAAACCGATCCGCGCGGATCGCGCCGGCACGAAGGATCCGATCTGGGCCATGAGAACGATGAGGCCCACCTGACGAAGATACGTGCTCTTACCGGCCATGTTCGGTCCGGTGATCAGCCCGATCTGCCGCGTCCGGGCGTCCAGGCTTGTATCGTTGGGCACGAAGGGTTCGCCCTGGAGCAGTTGTTCCACGACGGGATGGCGGCCGTCCTGGATCTCCAGAACCGAGCTGTTTTCGATTTCCGGCGCCACATAGTCGTTCCGGACGGCCAGTTCGGCCAGCGCCGTCAGGAAATCGAGCCGGGCAAGCGCCCGGGCGTTCTCCTGTATTTCTCCCAGGCTCGCCGCCACCGCTTCCCGCAATGCGATAAACAGGTCGTATTCCAGCGTCCCGATCTTCTCCTCGGCGCCCAGGATCTTCTCCTCGTATTCCTTCAGTTCCGGCGTGATGAACCGTTCCGCGTTGCGCATGGTCTGCTTGCGGATGTACTCGCCTTCGAGCCGGTGCAGATTCGGTTTCGTGACCTCGATGTAGTACCCGAAGACCCGGTTGTAATCGACCTTGAGGGATTGTATCCCGGTACGCTCGCGTTCCTTCCGTTGCAGTTCGGCGATCCAACGCTTGCCGCCCGAACTCACCACGCGCAGGTCGTCCAGGTCCTTGTTGTATCCGGCGCGGATGATCCCGCCTTCCGTCAGCGAAACGGGCGGTTCTTCCACCAGGGCACGGTCCAGCTCTTCCGTCAGGGATTTCAATTCGCGCAACCCGCCCCAAAGGCCGGTCAGCATTTCCGTTTTGAGACCGGAAAGGGTCTCCTTGACCACCGGGATCGCACGCAGGGCATGCTTCAGGGCGATCAGGTCGCGGGCATTCGCACGCTCCGATCCGACGCGGGCGGCCAGCCGCTCCAGATCCCCCATCGATTTCAGATGGCCGGCAAGCGCGTCCCGCGTATGCTGATCTTCGCAGAGTTCACCCACTGCGGTCTGGCGGGCGAGGATGGCGGCGACAGCGATGAGCGGACGGGTAATCGCCTGCCGCATGAAGCGCGCGCCCATGGGGGTGTAGGTCCGATCCATCACGGAGAGCAGGGTACCCTCGCGGCCGCCGTCCCGGAGGGAGGTGATCAGCTCCAGGTTGCGCTGGGTCGCCGTATCCATCAACATGGCGTCCGACACGTCGTAACGCGCCATCGACTTCAGGTGGGCCAGGCGGTTCTTCTGCGTTTCCTGCAGGTAGACCAGCATGCCGCCCGCCGCCGAGACGCCGGCGGTCATTTCGTCGCACCCGAAGCCCTTGAGCGTCAATACCTCGAAATGGTCGAGCAGCGTCTTGAGCGCGTGGTCGTGTGAAAAAGCCCAATCTTCCAGCCGGCTTATCGCGATGTCCGGAAAACCCGGTTCGAGAAAGGCCTCGGCCTGCTCCGCCCGATCGTATGGTACGATCGCCTCGGCGGGATTCAGGCGGTTCAGCTCGCTGAGCAGGTCGTCTTCGTCAAGCTCCGCCGCGCGGAATTCGCCGGTGGACAAATCGAGGAACGCCAGACCGTAGAGGTCCTGATCGAAGGTCAACGCGATCATGTAGTTGTTCTCGCCGGGATCAAGGGTCTGCGTCAGCATCGACGTGCCCGGCGTAACCACTTCCACCACGTCCCGCTTGACCACGCCGCGGGCCTTCTTCGCATCTTCGACCTGTTCGCAGACGGCCACCTTGTATCCGGACCCGACCAGTTCGGCGATGTGTTTCTCCACGGCATGGTAGGGCACGCCGGCAAGCGGCGTCTTTTCCCCGTCGCCCGTGCCCGCGTTTCGCGCCGTGAGGGTGATGCCGAGCACGCGCGAGACCAGCCGGGCATCGTCGCCGAAGGTCTCGTAGAAATCGCCCATGCGGAAGAAGAGAATCGCATCCTTGTGCCGATCCTTCATCCGGGCGTACTGCGCCATGGCGGGCGTGAGGGTTCCGGCGGGTCGGGTCATGGGCGAGGGTGGATTAGCCGGCTTCCGGGTGGCTGGAAAACCGGTATTCTGCTCGGGGATATTGCGGTTTTTCGATTGATACTTGCGATCCGCGCGGCCGTATGCATTCATTGCACGGACGGTGAAACCATAGGCAAAACAGCCCTTCAAGTCAAGGTGTTTCTCCCGGGCTCAAGCGCCGGTAAAGTCCGGGCAGCATGCAAACACTCCTTGACATGCAAGGCGTAAAAACGGAGTTTTAAGGCGTGCCGTGGAAGGACGCGGCACGGACCTACGCAGATTCGAACCGGGTGATATTGAGCGAGAGATGAATATGGGTTATGTGCCCAGGATACTGGCGTTTTCCGGCAGTGCGCGGACCGGGTCGGTCAACGGGAAGCTGGTCCGCATCGCCGCCAGGGGAGCGGAAGAAGCCGGCGCCGCGGTCGAACTGGTCGATCTGCGCGACTATCCCATGCCGTTGTACGACGGCGACCTGGAAGCGCAAGAGGGCATACCGGAACATGCCGTGCGGTTCCGGGCGCTGATGAAGGCCAGCGAGGGCCTGCTGATCGCCGCGCCGGAATACAACAGTTCGATCACCCCGCTCCTCAAGAACACGATCGACTGGGCGTCCCGGCCCGCGCCGGGAGAGGAGATGCTGGCGGCATTCAAGCACAAGACCGCCGCATTGATGAGCGCATCGCCGGGCGCGCTGGGCGGTCTCCGGGGGCTGGCCCACGTCCGTTCGATACTAGGCAATATCAACGTGCTGGTCCTGCCGGACCAGGTGGCCGTGCCGGGCGCGTTCGGCGCATTTGCCGATGATGGCCGGTTGAAGGACGAGAAACGGCAAGCCGCCGTGGAAGGACTGGGACGGAAGCTGACGGAAACCCTGGTGAAACTGCACGGAGAAGCGGGCTAAGGCCGTACGGCGATGCCGGGGTGAAGGCCATCTGCGTGCGTGATCGCGGCACCGTCAAAGAACGAATCGTGGTGGGCTGGAAAGCGATTCGTAGTAAGGCCGATAGGCGCGCGGCACGGCCCCGAATAACAGCCTATTCCGCCAGAAGGGGCAGTACGGCCATCTCCAGGTTTTCGTAGGACATGTAGCCCACGTGTTTCTTTCGGACCGTTCCGTCGCGATCGATGATGAACGTGGTCGGAATGGCGTAGATTCCGCCGAACTTCTCGGCGGCCACGCGCGTGGTATCGACGAGGGCAAGGTAGGTCATGTTCATTTCCTCGACGAAGGGCCGCACGATTTCGGCGCCTTCGTCGTCAACGGCGATGCCGATGATCTTGACGCCCTCGTCTTCGTATTTCTCGTGAAAGGCCTGGAAATCGGGGATCTCGTCACGGCAGGGCGGACACCAGGTTGCCCAGAAATTGACGACCCGCACCTGGTCGTCGAACTGTGCAATGGTCACCTCGTTTTCGTCGAGATCCTTCAAGGCGAATCCCAGATCGACCGGGTAGGCGTCCGAAGAAGGCGACAGCGCTGAATTATCGCTATCGGAACCTTTAGGCCAACCCCATTCGCTCAGCATGGCGGAGGCCAGGCCGGCCGTGATCAGGAACGCGGCGAGGATGTAGATGACGTTCAGGCGTGATTTCTTTTCCATGGTGAGTCCATATCGGAAGGTGGATCCGACCCGCGGTCGGCCTGCGGTTGGCACGTGGTTGGTGAATGCAAGATAGCATGAAAGCGTGCGCAAGGCAAGGGGATTAGGAGGCTCGGACGATGTGGACGCCGCAAAGGTATATCCCGATGGTCCTTACGGGTTCGATCGTGGTCATCGCATTTGTTCTGACAAGCTGCTCGGGCACCACGGAACAGGGCGCTGAAGAGCAGGAATCCGCGGAACGGGGATCCGCAGGACAAAGTGTCGCGCGTGCGGCGGAACCGGGTACCGCGAGTCCGGACGCCGCGGAACAGGAATCCATGGAGTCACAAAAAGGGGACAGCGTGAACCACGCCGTGTTCGACGGGATGCTGAAGAAGTATGTGGACGACAAGGGCATGATCGACTACCGCACCTGGAAAGCCCGCGACCTTGCCACGCTCGACGGTTACCTGGAGATGCTTGAAGGCGTCGATCCCGAAGGACTTGAGGACCGGAACGAGGTATTCGCCTTCTGGATCAATACCTACAATGCGCTGACCATCCGGGCCATGCTGCATTTCTATCCGACCAGCAGCATCAGGAACCATGTCAGCGTGCTGGGGTACAGTATCTGGAAGGACTACAAGATCACGATCCGAGGCCAAGAGTACTCGCTGGACGACATTGAGCACAAGATCCTGCGCAAGATGGACGAACCCCTGATCCACTTCGCCCTTGTCTGCGCCTCCATCGGATGCCCGCCGCTGATGACGGAAGCGTTCACGGCGGAAGACCTGGACCGGCAGCTGCGGGAGAATACGCTTGTTTTCTTCGCAGATCCCGGTAAGTTCCGTGCCGACCCGGAAAATCGAACCGTGTGGCTCTCGCCGATCATGGATTGGTACAAGGACGATTTCGGGAAGAACTGGCCGGAGCGCCTCCGGTTTATCGCACCTTATGTCCCGGACGACGCGGCGCGGGCGTTGCTGAAGCGGGAAGATGTCGAGGTGGACTACTTGGACTACGACTGGGGTATCAACGAGCAGATTAACGAGCAAACTAACGAACAACAGAACAACTGAATCGGCCATGCGGCCTTGCAGCCGAATGCCGATGGACGGTTCGCCCTGAACGGATGTAATTCATGACGAAACTGCACCGCCTGTGCGCCAGATAGAAAACGGCAAGGCGGCAAGCCGGACAAGGCCGGTCGCCAAGCTGGTCATCCTGCTCGCCGTCGCCTTTTCGGGCTTTCTGGCCTATTCCTTCACGCCGCTGGGCGAGTATCTGGCACCGCTTGCCATGGAGGGGTTCTTCGATTCCATCAAGGGATTCTGGTGGGCTCCCCTGGTGTTTATCGGCATCTACGTTGTCCTCACGGTACTGGGCGTGCCGATGGTGATCCTGACCTTCTTCGCGGGATTTACCTTCGGCGTGATGAACGGCACGCTTTACGTGCTGATCGGAGCCAACATCGGGGCCAACATCGCCTTCGATCTCGCCCGCTATCTGGGCCGTGATTTCATATCCCGCTACATCAAGGGGCCCATCGACCGGATCGATCGCCAACTCCGGAACCAGGGTTTCCTGCGCATGCTCCAGCTCCGGCTGATCCCGATCATCCCCTTCAACCTCCTCAATTTCGCCGCCGGGATGTCCGGTATTCGAAAACTGCACTACATGCTTGGCACCGCACTTGGGATCCTGCCGGCCAGTTTCATCTACGTGTACACCGCGGCATCGCTGATGCAGGTCTACATGGCCGGCGCCGAACTGGACGAGATCGCCCGTGCGGCGGTGCGCTCCTCGGCGCTCACCAACCTGGGTATCGCGCTTGCCCTGCTGATTACCATTTCCCTGTCCCCTATGATCTACCGCAAGCTGACCGGAAAAGCGCCGCAGGCGTCGTAAACCCGCATTTACGCATCCCCGAACCGGATGGAAAACAGATCGGCGTCCGACAGGACGAAGCGAAGCCGAATCGGCACGCCGCTGAGATGGGACAGGTCGCCGCCGCCCTTCCAAGCGACCGGTTTGTCGAGATCGTCGCCGAACAGGGGATCCATGTCTGTTGCGGCGAAGCCATCCAGCGGTCGCCCTTCCGTATCCTGGACCTCCACCGATACCGCGCCTACGGCCGAGGTCGCGTAATTGAGAAACAGCTTCGAGCCGGTGAAGGTCAAGCGCTTGGTGACCAGTTCGCCGCCGTGGTATCCGGCGCGCACGGAAGCGAATCCGTGGGGCCGGACGACCACCCGGCGAATGCCGTTGGTGGACCATCCGTAGTGCTCGGCAACGTACATCGACCATTCGTCCGGCGCAGTCTGGAACAGGCCCACCGCCGGCGTCTGATTGCGATGGGTCCAGTTCTTCCGTTCCAGTCCCGGACGCAGCCAGGCCTCCATGAACGTGCGGTCCCAGTGAACGGCGTCTCGGCTGGTCATGAAAATCGCGTCGGACACTCCGCCGCCGGGATAGTCCATGCCCTCCGTATCCTTCGTACGCTCCGGCACGAAACGCATCGGGAGGGAAAGCAGGATGTGTTCCGCCCCCGGGCAGGGCATGGTGGCATTGGTGTAAAAGTGCTCAAACGGAATGCCCTCGCCGTACACATGGGGTTCGGGCGTGGTCCAATGGATGAAGTCGTCCGAGGTACAGCTCTGAATCGCCCGGATGCGTTCGCCATTTTCATCCAGCTCGAAGTACCGGCTGAAGATGCGGTAGCAACCGGCGTACTTGTCCCACATGGGCACGTTCACCGAGTCGAAGGCGCCGGTGATGTCCAGCGGCCCCTCCACGACAGGTTTCCAGATGAGTCCGTCTGGCGATGAAAAGCCAAAAAGAAGGTCCTGGCCCTCGCCTCCGATGGCCTTGAATCGCTGCTCGGGCGGGGTGGCCGGATTTTCGTCGAGGAAGACGCAGAAGTTGTGCGCCTCGCTTCCCCGGATGAGGATGTTGTTGGCTGTAGATCCGTCCGCCTCCACCAGCCCCAGGTTCGGCCGCTCGAAGTGGATGCCGTCTTCACTGACCAGCAGGTTGGCCGTCTGGGTCTCCGCCCAGCCTTCGGGCAGATCCTCGTGCTTGCCCGTCGGGTGGTAACCGCGGTAGTACACCAGGATCTTGCCATCGGCCTGTACCAGATTGTAGCAACCCGTGCAGGCGTTCTCCAAGGGTTCCTGGACGCGGAAAACCGTCTCCTTTAGGACGGGTTCGTGGAGATGCAGGCCGGCGTCTTCAAAGGAATCGATCAGGAAGGAGTCTACGAAGAGTTCGCGGCGCGAGCCCAAGTCAATGGGGTTCATTGGAGGTCCTTTATACGGGTTCGAGGTGTGGATGCAGCGTTATCAATTTTATGTAGAGGCCGGTGGGAGCTACGCGTGCGAGCCGATACGTTCGTTCTATCCGCTATACCGGACATTCGAGTACAAAGAATTGCACGCTTGAACTACGCTTAGCAACTGCGACCTGATGGTCTCGGCATCGGCTGCTAGATCAACCGTAGCAAACCGGATTCGGTGGCCATGTATATCAAACCACTCGTTTACCATCTCACCACCGACGCATGGGTGAAGAAGGATGCCTTCCGCGTGGGCGTCTAGCGGATCGTCACTGTCTTCTTGAGACCGGAGGTAGGCGTAAATCTGGTATATGGTGCCACTGTCAACTGTATTGTTTTTGTGCATGCCCGACTTTAGCACAGCATAGAACTTGGTATCAATGACGATCCGACGGTTCTCTTCGAAATCATCAAGTACGATATCGGTCTGCATGATTGGTAGCATCTTTTCCATGCCCGAACTCATGCAGATGGGATGCCATCGCATAGTCTTCCCCGCATGAACGCGCCATCGTTTTCGGGGAAGCACCACATCGTAAAAACCCGCGACCGCTTTCTCATACAATTTGTAAATCCAGTGGGGATCTCTGGCAGGCAAGGGGAGGATCCGGCCTCCCGACACCTCGGTCGGAATTGCCAGTTCGAATGCCAGGCGTGCCGCATCCACCATCTTGCGGTCAACGGCGTCATGCCTGCCGAATCGGTGTACGGACGTCTCCTGGCGCCCAGGCCGCGCACCTACTACGCCCATTCGCCTTAGGCTGACTGCGAGGGACCGGCACCTGTGGGCGAGTTCCTTGTTATGAACCAGATTGGATATCACCTCAAGCGCAGAACGAACATACCTGTTTCTCGGTGTATCAATGGTCAGCTCGTCGAATCTGCAAGCCACCAGTCCCCGGTGCAGCAATTGATGCCGTTCGGTGTAGAGCAGGTCTATTCGTCCGCGGACGCGTCCGAGTATCTCGTGTCGAGACTGATAGCCGTAACTCAGATTCCGTCTGGTTCGGCGCTCGACCTCATGGGCGAGTATCTCGGCCACAAGGTCCGGAATGTCATCAGGAATACGTTCGGAAGCGAGACTTTTTGACGCATCGAGTTGCTTGAAAAGGTGTGAGGCGTAAAGCATGAGCAGCCACAGATTGCGTACGGGAATATCACCGATGTAGCCGACCTGCTCAACTTCGCCTTGCTCAACTCCGTTCTGCCCAGACATCTCGTCAGCCACGCTGACTACAGTGCTACTCACTACGAGAAGCCTTTCAGAAGTTTCTGCTTTTCGCTTTTTGATCTCTCGAGGTTGTCGAACCAGTACTCGTCGAGCAGGGGTCCAATTTCCGTATCGACGACCTCCCGGTACCATTTGCGGGCATCGCCTATCTGCGACCCAGGCGTAACGTATGAATGCCCCACACAGAATTGCGAACCCAGGCTGGTGTCGTCCGAGATCGTGTTATTCAACGCGACAATGTGATTTTCGATCTCATTCAGAACATCGATTTCAATACCGCATTTCGTATGCACCCAAACTCGCCAGGGTTCGCCCAAAGTAGGTTCCAGATCAATGAAGGCGAATCGCCGGCGAAGGGCCAGGTCCACGAGCGCCAGCGAACGGTCGGCGATATTCATGGTGCCGATAACATGGAGATTGTCCGGAATGTAGACACGTTCATCGTGCGATTGCTTGTATATCAGTTCCAACGCCTCGTTCGGTGTTCGCTTGTCCGCCTCCAGCAACGTCAACAGCTCTCCGAAAATCTGCGCCGGATTGCCCCGGTTGATCTCTTCTATGACCATGACATATGTCGTGTCCGGGTTTTCCACCGCTTCATTCCGCAAGGCGATGAAAGGACCATCCACAAGCGTGAGTTTCCCGTCTCCCGCCGGCCGCCATCCGCGGACGAAATCTTCGTATGAAAGATTGGGATGGAACTGCACCGGTCTTATCTTGCTCTCGTCTCGGTGACCGACCAGGGCAAAAGCCAGTTTTTTTGCGAGCCAGGTCTTACCGGTCCCCGGCGGGCCCTGAAGGATCAGGTTCTTTTTCGTCCTTAGCCTGTCGAGTATCTTCTCCAGTTTGTTTCTTTCGATGAAGCAACCGTCTTTTACGATGTCGTCCAACGCATATGGATCAGTTGGCGTTGGTGGGACAGTCCAGACTTTATAAGCGAGTTGCGGCAAGGACCCTACAGGGCAGTCTTCTTCCTTGAACCTTGTATTTAAATCATCTCGGACTTTCAGATAGTCCTTTGCGGTACAACGCTTATTGGGTCCGTTAAGGCTAATCTTAATACCTAGTTCTTTTTCTATGTATTCCCGGCCCAAAGTGTCGAGGGAAGGAAAAGACCAAGGCCGAATCCAATACAGACCGAATGATTGTTTCCAACCAACATGAGGCAGTTTAGTGACCTTGTCATAAGCGGAGATGAAAGCAGAGCGCGTATCGGTGTTCTCCGAGTCGGAAAAGGACATGCCACAGGAGAAAGCGTCCCAGAGGGAATCAATATCGTCTGACTTCCTGTCTTTTTTGAAGCCAAAGAACCAAGAACTACGATTGTCTACTACGGGGATGCCTCCGAGTTTATCCGGTACTGGTTCGGACACACCAAGCTCTTTAGCCAGTTCTGTAGCAACGATCTTTCTATTGGAATCCTTTATTTGCCGGTTAAACATTCCTATGATTGTAAAAGGACAAATGTCTTTGAGTGGTCCGGTCGTATCATCAGAAAACCGATCCTGCAAAAGGTACAGTTTCGGGTTTCTTTTGGCGACGGCATGTATCTTTGCGAGCAGATCGGCTCGATTGTCTTTGTATGCGAGCAACTTATCTGCGAAAGCCATGTAGAAGTTGGTCCAAGGGAAGTACTTCTTCGCCCAAGTTTCGTGCTGTAGGAATCGGCTGATTTCCTGTTCTTCACTATTGAACGCAAACCCTATCAAGGCATCGGAGAACCACCCATCTCTTCCCGGCGTAACCTCCCAAATAGTTTTCATATAAACGTGCATATACCATTCGCGTTTGGGCTCGACTCGCGTCCAGTCAACCCTGACGGTATGGCCATCGCCTGTATTCTCCGTAACAGTACCAGTAGCCTTGATTGCCATCACCGATACGAACTGGCCATTGTTTTTAAACGGCAAATCCAATTTACGCGTGTAGGTTGCCTTCATCGCGATCCGATCACCGATCTGCATGGTCTTGGTAGTCGCGATACTTGGATGATCGTTGTCGTAACCGTGTTCCCAGATGCCGTCCCGGAGGAACCGCTCGGTTTGATCGTTGGAGCCGCCGAAACTTGTGCCCACGAACCAACAGGGTCTGGCACTGGCTTCTTCAGATGTTTTGTTCATTTTATGCTCTCCCAAGAAGCTCCGTTTCAAACCAACGACCGGATGTAGTTTTCCTGTGTGACGTTTTCGATCGCACCTCTCCGACTTGCCCGAACGCTCCGTATGGCGTCTTCCGGTTCTTCTCCCAACTCTACCAGCAACCGCGCCGAAACGGTCCCCGCGCGTCCCAACCCGCCCTTGCAATGCACTACGATATCATCACCGCACAACAGTGCATCCTTGATCTGTGCCCCGGAAACCTCCCATGCCTTTTCGAATTCGGGAGAAGGGATTGATGTATCCTTTATCGGCAAGTGTATCCAGTCCATCCCGAAACTTGCCGCCATCACCCCTAAATCCCGTACCTTCAAGGACTCGATTTCGTGCTGTTCGATCAAGGTCACCAGCGTGTGCGTGCCCGCGTCCGCAATCACGTGCAAATCCTTTCGCAGATCGCGTTTCCAACTTCCGCTCAATCCGTCTGGCTGTACCTTGCCCGGGCAGAACGTCAGACCGATGCGGCCCGGTGCGCCTTCCGGTTGCACGTAGTCGATCCTTAGCGGATGGGAATCACTTGTTCTTGCGGTTCTACTATTCATCAAGCGCTCTCCGAGTCAAAGATCGCATTCCCGGCGATGGCGGGGACGAAGCATGCAATTACAGGCCGCGAAACCTCATGGTCATTGGGGCGCAAGTTTCTTGTTGCAGGTCGGTTGGTGGAATGTCGACAGCAAGCCTATTAAGACACCTTCAGGAACACCTTGGCGGGATTGATTTTGTAATGCTCCAGAAGCTTCTTGGTGTTTTTTAACATCTGACTAGCACTAAGGTTTTTGTTTAAAAAAAGCCCCGAGTCCTGGATTTCTTCATAAGTTGCAAACTTGTTTCCGGTAGGATGCACAGGTTTCGTGTGAATCCCATAGGTCTTCGGAGACCATTGTATCGGCGCATGTTCGGTTCTCAACACCGACTCGTTGTACAGTTTTTCTACTATGCGCACAAGCACTTTAATCCAAGCATCCACAGCGTGTTCCGTGTTATCCCAAAACCTGATGGTACTGGGCGCGAGAGTTCCTTTAGGCGGGTCGTAATCCGAAAGAGCCTTCCAAGTAGGGTCCGGTGGAGGATAATCCCCGTTAGGTGGGTCCTGTATAGGTTTGGCCTCAACGGAGCTACTCCCGACAGGAGCATCCTTTAAAGGTTTAACTTCAGCCGCCCTACTCCCGTTAGATGGGTCCAGTGAAGGATCGACATAGACAGGGTCATTCGCTGACGCTGCTTCGCCGGAGCCTAAGTTTGGTCGCCAGAGCAACAGCAGTTTCAACGCATTCTTGTGGGTGGCGTTGTCCGATATGGAAATATCCAATAACTGCTTTTCATTTAGCGGTACGGGTTTGAAAACATCGTATAACTCCCAATGATCACCGTCAGTCAGTCCAGTGTATGGGATACCCTCCGAATTCGCATAGGTCAGCATCTGATTTCGGTGTTGGGGCAAGGACGCACCCAGTTTCTTTGCTTCAATCATAGCAACAGGTTTACCGTCTTCCATCAATAAAGCATAGTCAGCCCTTCCCTTAGGCTTAACGTTGTATTCAGGGATAACAAGATCCGGGTCGGAGAGATCCCAACCCAGCACACTAAGCAAGGGATCGACTAATGCCGTGCGGGTACGAATTTCATTCTCACCCAGTGTTTCCTTATGCCGCGCAATACGAGTTTTTAGCATTTCGATGCAGTCTACCAGTGCGTCCAGCATCAGCGGGATTCCTCCTGAAAGAGTTTCTCAAGGATTAAGGGACATCGTGCGCGTTGTCGGTTCAATACCATACGCCCCGGACAATCTATTTTCCATTGCTGTTAGTATACAGGAAAAAGTGGGAAACACCCTTCAAACGTCAACAGCTATCGTGATTATTGTATGTGGGGAGGGGGAAGAGGAGCGTGGAAGGCTGGGTGGTTCACTGATGATGCACTGACTTCAATGTATAGCATTCAGACTCGTCAACTTCACCGGTTCGTCATGGACGCCTTGATGCAGTATCAGGATATGATCCGGTTCGGACATGAACCATGCGAAAGATCTCCAAGCCAGTTGGCTCATTGCGTTTTTGAATGCGGTAGTGTCTCTGTCCTCGAACGCCGTCACGAATACCACCTGTTTCTTGTTGAAGCCGGCCTCTTTGGCGATCTTCCACAGCGCGGCCTGACGCGAGGCGCTAACAGGGCCGGATGTTGCTACCACCTCGACGAACACGAGTAACGGTTCAACCGGGCCGAGGTCAACGAGGATCATGTCGGGGAGATTGCGCTGAGGATTGATCGTCAAACCAATTGCCTACGCCAATTCATCATCCCGTGCCACGACCTGGTTGCGACTTTCGCTCAACCAGATGACGCCAGGCATCGCAAGGAATCGCGGAGCGAATTGCTCAATGACGGCTTTTGAAATGACCGAACTCGGACCCGGTTGCATCTGCCGAGTTTCGCCGCTCGGCAAGGTCACAAGTATTCTGCTCTTGCTACTGACGACTACCCCCCGTCTCATTATCTCAATACGCGCCAGCGCACCCGTCGAGAGATTTGATTCATGCCAAGACGATATAGCGGTTTCCAAGGCGGGACCGTACAGACCGGGATCGAGCAAACTCGCGAAATCCAAGGTAAGCGCATAGCGCGGCAGAGGCGAGGTAGTTGGAATCCCTTGCCGCTCTACAACGGCGCCGGTTCGCACCAAACCCTCGCGCAGCGTTTCGTCCCGGATCGGCTCTCGCGTATTTACCGCGTACCATCGGCCCTCGATGGATCCCACCGCAGGCCGCAGAGACTCCTCCCGCCACGCTTCGCGGTCGGCGGCACTCGGAGAAGCTGACTGCGCATCGGTCATTCGGGTCACCTGATCCGGTCGTATCCAGAGGTCCAATCCCTCTATCGCACCGACATATATCATGACGAAGACCGTCTTGGCGGCGATCTCGCGCGTCACGTAGTTTCGATTCATCGTTCCGGATGGAAAAATGACCTGCAGTCGCTCATGAATGTCGGATACGGGCATCAAAGCAGGCAATGTCATCACGTCGCTCCGCCGCTGTACAGACGCTCGACCGCCCGTTCGACTGTTATTCGGTTCGCGCGACGATTCACCAATCGATCAATTTCCTTCATGTCTTCCGGAGGCGGGAGAGGTAACGATTTCAGCTCATAGGCAGATACCGCAACGCTTCCGTTCATGCATCGGAATAGCCGGTCTACTACTTCGCTGTTCAATAATGCCGACAATGCCGCGGTTGTCACCTTCGGCTTGCGGTCGAGTGGTTTGATTATGTTCAAATGGTTTTCCACAACCACGCCTCCGTGTTTCTCGACGAAAGCCGTGGGTAACTGCGCCGTTTTCAAACGTCGGTTCTGTTCCTTCGACGTGGTTCTTTGGGACAGCACGCAGGGAGAGTCGGTCACTACCCAACGCTCGTTCGGCTTTGGTTCGAAATACGGTTTGTGATTCCGCTTGACTGCACGGAATTCAAACTCGCCGTACGAACGCACCGATTCAGCCCAGATCAATGGATATCGTCCCTTCCCAGGTTCTTCTCGCAGGCTATTCTTGTGTCTGTTCCAGACCAACGGGCCGGTGTTCACCGTGTAGCCGTAGTCGGCCAGTCGATGCGGAAGTTTTTCGGCCTGCAGCACCAGCAAACATTGATCTTCAGAACGCGGCATCACCCACGGCTGGTCTGGTTCTTCAGGCAGACCGAATGATCCTGCGGGTTTTGTTTTAATCGAGCCGTCCCGCCCAAGTGTTATGAAATGCACCTTGCCCGTATCCGCGTTGCCGCCGCGTCGATATGTCGCTAACAAGGTCTCCTGCAACACATCAGTGAAAACTCCTTTGCGTTCTTCAACAAAATCGATGCTCACGGGTGGAGCTTCCCTTCCAAGCAGGCCACGCAGATTCTTGAAATACTCGCCGGCAAGAAAGCTCGTAGGGGTCACATATGCGATCACGCCCCCCGGCTTCGTAAAACACAGTGCCAAATCGGTAAACACGCCATATAAGTTCGCATGGCCAAACAGGCTGCGACGAAACCTGTTACGCAGATCGGCCGATAACGAGATCCTTCCGTAGGGCGGGTTTCCGACGACAAGATCGAACCCTTCTTCCCGCGGAGTCTGATCTAACGTATCACGCACTTCCACAACGGAACGAATCCGGGTCCCGGTCTTGAAATACAAATCGCCAAGGGTCGCATCGAGAAACACCTGCGAAAGCCAAGCCGCGAAGGGGTCGAGTTCGAATCCGCGCACACGGTGCTGTATGTTCTTCAGCACGGATTCAGCGCTATGGCCGTCCAGGTTTTCCATAATTCGACGCCCTACCTGGGACAGGAAGGCACCCCCTCCACACGCAGGATCGAGAATCCGGGCGGAGCGCCAATCGACTCCAGCCTCCGTGGCCATGTCGAGCAGTCGCTCGCATAGCACCGGCGGCGTGTAGTACGCGCCGAGTTCCGCCCTTAGCTTGTCCGGCATCATAACCGTGTAGATCATGCCGATCTGGTGGCTGGCGTTGGTCGGTTCCAAAAAACTTGCGGCTGTTCCGATGGTGTGCGCCAGTGCGCTGGCTTCCGGCGGTAATGGGGTGGTCTGGTAGTCGAATAGGTGTTTTTGTAGCGACAGCCGCCAGCGCGACGTTTGCTGAATCCCTTCCCAATATCCACAGACCACGCTGTATACCATCGTGCGAGCGAAATAGAGTCGATCTTCAGGCTTCGCCGACGCAGCAAGCCTCCGGAAACTCGTCGATGCGGCTTCGATAACGGATTGCGCCGAAGTTGGCGATATGGTTTCGTACGTGTCTGTCACGGACGCTGGCGCGGTCGCCATGTTGATTCCCTCTAAGGGGGTTTCCTGTTGCATTTAGGTTCTGCTACGAGGCCGCAGGAGTTAGCCGGCTAGTAGTGTGTAGTATCGCAAGGGATTGCATACTGTATTTATAGTCGAATTGGAACACACTTTTCAATAGTGTTTTGGTCTGGCGTTTCGATTTGGTGCAAACCGATAAGCTCGAATACGTACTTTCACTCATTTCCTCCAAACCCCCACTCCCGCCACCCCTGCAGCAAGGGAAAGTACAGCCCGAGGGTAATCGGCCGGGCATCCATGGTCTGCATCACGCGTGCATAGCCTTCGAGCTGAGCGCGGTACCGCACCTGTTCGTTGTCGAGGAAACCTTCCAGGTCCCCACCGGCATGGGCGCCCGTCTTGTAGTCGATGATCCAGCGTTTGCCGTCTTCCACAAAGGTACGGTCCACGATGTAACGCCGAAATCCGCCATCGGTCGGCGTGGACAACGCCAGTTCCCTTTCGTCGTCTTCGTGGCGGGCGAGGATCCATTGACCGCGCGCGTCCCGGATTGTGTTCCGGAGGGCGGATTCTGCGCGGGACAACGCCTCGTCGAGCCGGTCACCGTCCAAGCCCTCTCGCCTGAGTGCGATGCGGAGGATCTCTTCGCTGAAATCAAGGCGGTCCGGAGCTTGCATCCGCTGCAGCATCTGGTGGACGACGATGCCGACGCGCCGCTGCAATTCGCTCGCCCACTCGAAGGTCGGATGGTGAACGTCTGCGCTTTCGACCCCCGCGTGTTGGGGCCGGCGTTGTGCTTTCAACGCGATGTCTTGGGGTAATGGCGCGGGATGCCAGTCCGAGGCCAAACGTCTGAGGGGGACGCCTTTGGGCGCGTCCGAGGCGGCGTGCTCGTCCGCGAGTCGGTCTTCCTGATCTTCCGCTTCCCGGCGCGTCTGCCACGCCGTCTGGAAATCCCGGCCTACCGCGTTCCATATTTTCCACAACAGAGAACGGGGATCTGGCTCTTTGAGCGACTCATCGTCCTTCGCAAGGTTCGTGTGCCCCAGCAGGTGCAAGCACTTTCGGGTCCGCGTGGCCGCGACATAGAGCATGCGGGTGCTTTCATTGTTGCGCTTTTTTTCATTCAACTTCTGCAGGGTCGCGTATAGCGCATCTTTGACCGCGCCCGTTCCCGGTATTGGCGCCAGCAAAAGGCGGGATTGATCTTCATCCGCGTATTCGCACCAGAGCAGCAGCTTCGGGTCGTCAGGCCGGGGCCGGCGACCCAGACCCGGTAGTATGACGGTGTCGTATTCAAGTCCCTTGGCCTTGTGAATCGTCATCAACTGCAGGTTGTCGGGGGCTTCGACGTCCGAACCCGCGAAAAGCTGGCCGACGTCCTCGGCAAATTTCTGTTCGTTCGGTATGTCCAGTCCGTCCTGCGCCTTTTCAAGGAGATCCAGATAGGCCGCGGCGTCCTCGAGATCCGTCCGGGTCTCCAGGCACGCCGGGCCGCCCAGCGCGATCCAGACGCCTTCCACCAGCCGGCGGAGCGGGAGTCTGCCCCGACGGGCGAATGCGTCGTCAAGCACCGGAATCATCCGTTCGATGCGTGCCCGGCCGTCGGGAGACAACCGATGCGGCCTCTCCTGGTCGCGCAGCAGGTCCCAGATCGCGCGGGAGGTACCTCCGCCGGCCAGCGCTTCGAGATCCGCGAGCGTCAAACCGCACCACGGAGCGCGGAGGATCGACAACCAGGCGAGACGATGGCCCGGGTTGAGGAGTGCCTGCGTGAGCGCCATCAGATCCTGCACGACCGGTCGCTCGCCCAGGGCGTCTATTTCCACGGCGCGGAACCGCTTGCCCTTCCTGTGAAGGGCCGCGACGATTTGGATCAGATGCGGGCGGGCCCGGACCAGCACGGAGATCGTCTCCTCCGGCCACTTCGCCTGGCTTTCGTCTATGATCTCGACAACGCGTTCCGCTTCGGCTTCGGCGTCGTTCCCCAAGGCGGGATGTATGCGGACGGCGCTGTCGGAACTGGCCGCCTTGAACGCCTTGGAGGGTTCGTACGTCACCGCACCCGTGAGGATGTCCTCGGTATCCGGAAATGCCTCGCTCAGCGCACGATTCACCCACTCCACGATGGCTGGGAAGGACCGGAAATTTACCGACAGCGTGAGCGGCGTCAATTGGACGGCGGCGATCCCGTTCCTCCGGGCTTGCAGAAACAGGCCGACCTCCGCCTCGCGGAACCCGTAGATCGACTGCATCGGATCGCCGACCAGGAACAGCGTCCGGCCATCGCCGGGCCGCCAGTCCCGGATGAGGCTGGCGAGCAGGTCGTACTGGCTCTGGGACGTGTCCTGGAATTCATCGATCAGCAAATGGCGGATCTCGCAGTCCAGCGCATGGGACAGATCCGTCGGTTCGGTATCCGGTCCCAGGGCGTTTCGCGCGCCGATCGCCACTTCCGTGAAATCGACGCCTCCCTCTTCCCGAAAGACCCGCCTAAGGTAATATACAGCAAGCGGCAACAGCAGCATCAGGGCGTTCAGCACATTCCACTGGGCGTCCTCGAAGCGCGGCGGCGGCAGGGATCGCAACTCGTGCAACGCAGCGGCGGCGGTCTCGTCCAGTTCGATAGCGGCAAGCCGGTCTTTGGCCGCCCGCCCGGTGTCGGTGGCGGGAAATCCCTGATTCTTGTTGACGCGCTTGCGTCTTTTCCCCGCGGCGGTCAGGAACATCTCCGAGATCCCCTGCCAGACCGGGACCGAATCGGTCGATACATCCGGAAAACG
This sequence comes from bacterium, assembly GCA_965200485.1. Lineage (GTDB taxonomy): Bacteria > JAAXHH01 > JAAXHH01 > JAAXHH01 > JAAXHH01 > JAAXHH01. The sequence goes on along the minus strand of CBDAUD010000001.1, from coordinate 1,171,467 downwards.
GCGAAGGTCGTAGCAGGCATCCAGGGGAGCAGAAGATCCGTTGCCAGATTCATCCCCATCGTATTCGTTCCGAAGATTCCCCGCGGCGAAACGGGCGAGCTCGACCACATCGTCCCTGTCGTGCTCGGCGAATGCCGCCTCGGCCTCCTTCAATGCGCCCGCGATCACCGGCCGGACCGCATCCTCCAGCTCCGCACGCAACCCGTCGGGCGACGCGTTGCCACCGGCGTGATCTGCCACGTGGCGCATCCATTGATCGCGCGTCTGGAGCATGGTGCTCAACAACCGCTCGATCCTTCCGACGTTGTTGTCCAGGTGGGCGAGCAGGGTGGACAGCGCCGCCGATACCTCGCCGGGCGTCCCTTCGGCGTCCAGCGAGGCCACCGTCAGACGGGCCGCCCGATCGCATAGATCCGTGTTGTCCTCGATCGTCCTGAGCGCCCCGCCTATACGGGAAATCCAGGGCATCTGCCGAACCAGCATGGCGCAAAGCGCATCGATCGTCAGTATCCGAAGCCGCGACGGATGCGCGGCCAGATGCCAGTTCATCCTGTTGTTCCGTTCCAACGCCTCCCGCGCGATTTGCCAGGTATGCTTTTCATGGGAGGCCGAAGGTTGGGGACCGGCGGCGCTCCGCAGGGCGGCGATGATCCGGTGGCGCATCTCCCCGGCGGCCTTGCGGGTAAAGGTAATGGCCACGACGGCTTCGGGGCGGTCCACCCGGGCCAGCAGGGTCAGGAATCGCCGAATGAGCAATTCGGTCTTCCCGGATCCCGCGGGCGCCTGCACGATGAAGGAACGGGTGGGGTCGAGCGCCTGCAGGCGCTGCTGCCCGTCCGGGACGGAATCATTCATCGCCAAAGGCCTCCACTCCATCCTCCAATTCCACCATGCCCTGGCCTACACGACACAGCGACGGCAGCGCGCAGTACCGGCAGGTCTGAGCAGGATCCTTGGGGTCGACGTGCGCCCGGCCTGCATTGTAGTCGTCGCCCAATCGTTCCAGCACCTTGCGCCAGGATTCGATACTGTCCGCCATTGACGTATCGTCATCCGGACCTCTGACGCCGGGCACGATTTCGCCGGATCTTGCCCGGCCGCTGAAGCGTATTTCCCCGGCCTTGAGCTTGGCAAAAAACAGGCCTGCTATCGCGGCGTCCGAGGTCACGGCATAGACGGGCAGTTGCGGATCATTCGGCCGCTCCCCATCCCAGTCGGACGGGCTGCACGCTCCGGTTTTGTAGTCGATCACAACCAGTTCTCCGCCATCCAGACGATCCACCCGGTCGGCGCGGATGCCCACCACGATGCCGCCCACTTCCACGCGTCGTTTTTCTTCCTGTTCCAGCACCGTGAAGGGCTTCCGATCCCGCTCAAGAAGCAGCCACTCCCCGACAATCCCTTCTAGCCGTTCCTGTTCGATTTTTGCGAACCGAGGATTACGCAGCGCCCGGTCGCCCAGATGATGCCGTATCTCGGAAAGGACGTGCTGCCGGACCATGGCATCCAGCGCGTCACCGGCCATCGAACGCAGTTCCTCGCGGGTACGCAGTTGTTCCCAAATACGTTCCATAATGCGGTGGACAAGCTGCCCGCGGTCCATGGCGTCCAGTCCGGGTTCCGGTACATCCGGTGGACGGGCGCCGAGACGCAGTTCGGCAAAGGCCTTGAAAGGACAGGCCGCCTGGAGCTTGAACAGCAGGGTCCCGCCCCGGACCTCGGCATCGCCGCAAGGCGGCCCCCGGTGATCCTCCAGGATCTCAGTCCGGGAGGATCCCAACAGTCGATCCGCGTAACTTTCCCACGCGATCAGCCCCAGATCGGATGCCCCGACTTCGGGCAACGAGGTGAGCAGCGGGCTGGGCCTGAGATCCGAGTCGCCCTCCCGTTCTGGATAGCTGACGACCGCAGACTGCGCGCTCGCGAGGAGGCGATCCGTAAACCGCTGGTGGAACGCCAATTCCCGTGCCGGCGAAGCACCGCGTACCTTGAAACGGTGTTGCATGCGAAGCGGGAGGAAGGGATCGGGGGAGCGTAGCCCCGGCCAGGCGCCGTCGTGCATGCCCATGATCCAAAGTCGGTCAAACCGCAAGCCCGCGGTTTCGAACACGCCCAGTATCTGGACCGGCGCGGTCACCGATTCCGGCTGAAAAAGCCTGGAAGTCGCAAGGCTTCGAAGCAGGTCAATCGCAGCGCGGAGGGCAACCGGACCGGAGACGCCGTCCAGTCTCGCCAGTTCGGAAAGGAGCTCTTTCCATACTTCGATCGTCTGATATTCGATACTGTCGATCGCGCGATCGCCAGGCCACCCGATCTCCCGGAGAAAATCAGAGAAAACCGGCGCCCAGTCGCTGGGCATGCGCGGGGTCTGTAAAGTCCTATACTGATCCGGCCATGCACGGAACCGGGACAGGATACCGGGACAATAGTATGCGGCGCTTTTCTGACGTGCCGAGTCGAGGACGTCCCGCATCGAAACGTGCATCTGCCGTCGGGCACGCAGGGTTACGTCCAGGAGGGCGCGGTTGGTCATCTCCCGCTCGGCTCCGTTCAGGAACGGGGACCGCAGCAACCGGCCGGCATGTTCTATCGGAATCTCGCGAGGGTCTGTTTCCAGAATCTGGAAGGCCGCCTGGATGATCGGATAGGCGTCGAGCGGCAATCCGAGCGAGATGTTGAAACACCGCGCCGGATCCTGATCCGAACGGAGCCTGGTCCGGGGATGGCATACTTCGCCGAAAATGCGCTCGATCTCGCTCCGGCGCGCCTCCAGGTCGGGAACGACCACCCCGATCTGGAAATCCGCGGAAGCGGCGTCCGGTTCGGTCTCCAGCGTCCGGCGCGCCCATTCGGCGGCGGCGCGGGTTTCCCGCGCGGAGTCGGCCAGACCAATGCGCACGGCGTCGCGAACCGTCTCGGGGTCTTCGCGGTCCCGGACAGGCACGCCGCGCTGGGCGAGGGCGTCGACCAGTCGCTGCTGGCCGGGCGTCCGTTCATGAAATCCCGCGAACTCCACTTCTTCGGGTACCGGGACTTCGTCTCGTTCTATAAGGTCCGCAACCACACCAGGCAATTCCGCATTCGAGCACCAGCCCTGCGCAAGGCAACGTTTGCGGAACTCCACGGCCCACGCCTGAAAAGCACTGGCATCGGCGGAATCCCGCCATTCGGGGGCATCAAGCGGCAGACGCCAGCTGCACAGGAGTTCCCAGGACCGGAGCGCCGCCACGGCGGTCGCGGGTATATCCAGCAACCGGTTGCCGGTCTGCGTCCGAATGATCTCTTCCCAGATCACCTGTTCTTCGGAGGGCCAGAGCAATCGTACCGATGCGGCCGGCATCCGGTCGGAAAACAACCAGGCTTTCCAAAGGTCCTGCAACCAGGCGGGCAGCGACAGAATCTGCGCCGCCGGCCAGCAGGACAGGCCCGCGGCTTCCTGTTCCTGGTCGTATGCCTTGCGGAGTTCGCGGGACAGCCGGCTGGTCGCGGTGATGACGGTCATGGACGGGGCATCATGCAAATGGAGAAGGTTACTTCAAAATGGCCACAAAGAGGGTGCGTGGCAGGCTCAGTAGCACTGGTTTTCATGCGCGAGCGGTGATGAAGTCGTGCACGATTTCTAACAGCCGTTTCTTGTCGCAACGTTGAAAGAGGCAACTCGTCGGATTCAGTATGTTTCTTCAGATCAGGTAAATTTCAAGAGAGCCACTAGTACGCCAGTCCCTGCAACGAAAATACTGATAGCCCACCGAAACGTCGTATTTGAGTGCTTGATCAACTCCGTCTTCAACTTCTCCAAATCTTCTCTTGTGGCAAATTGTTCCAGTTTTTCCTCAATCTTTCCGATGCGAACCTTGATGTTGTCAGAGCTATAATACAACTCCTCTTCGATACGCTTAATCGACTTCTCGATTTCTCGCGGACTGATCCCAATTTCATCAGACGGGAGTTTTCTTTGGTGGTCGTTCATTTTCGTCTATCCAATTCCATAGCATAGAGGTGCTGTCTGTTCCCCCTCACTCCACCCCGACCCCGACGCCCCGCCGACTCAATTCGCGCTTGCGGTATCGTGCGTTGGGCGCTTCGAGGACCTGTCTCTGCCGGTCGGTCAGGTCATCGTACCAGTCGGCATCGTAGTACTGGGCGTACCAGGAAACCGAGTTGGGCGAGTACTTGTAGAAAAGCGTGCGGCGTTCGTCGCCGCGCCAGGGCATGGTGCCGTGGGTGAGCGCTTCCGTGAAGATGATGGCGGTGCCGGCCTTGCCGGGTACGGCCTGGATGAAGGGTTGGTCGGTCTTCAGGTTGCGCCACTCGTCGGGGAACCGGAAATTGCTCTTGTGGCTGCCGGGCACGCAACCGAAACCACCGTCTCCGGGATGCACGTCCTTCAGATTGTAGGCCACCACGGTCAGGCCGCACCGGATCTCCTCGTTGACGCAGGTATAGGAATAGAGCGGGTCGAAGGGGATCGCGCCGCCGTGGAGCGTCGTGCCGATCGGCCCGTCGCCCTTTCGGATGATGTCGGCGTAGTCGTGGTCCAACCGGTAGGCGGGGCCGACCAGTTGCTCCAGGTACGTATGTATCCGCGGGTTGTCGATCAAGGCGCGGTACGCGGGTCCCCAATCGAGCAGGGTGAAGCCGAAACGGTGCGTGGTGGCGCCGGCCTCCAGTTCCTCCTCGATCTTCTCGTCGAGGATACGGTTCAACTCGGAGAGCTGTCCGGCATCCAAAGCGTCCGGGACCACGATGAAGCCCTGCAGGTCGAAGAGATACCGCTCCTGGGGAGTCATAGGCCGCCCTTTCTCAATCATCGTCCGCCGCGTAGTCGTCGCCGTAGTATTTGCTGGTGGTGCGGGTATGGAACTGCACCGCCGAGATGGGCGCGTACTTGGGCTCGCCCGTATTGGGCAGCACTTCGAGCATCTCCTCCTCCCAGACGTAGACGGCCATGGGAATACTCACGCGGGCGGTTTCAAAGAGTTGCGCGTCCTGCGGTTTGCTGACCCGGTGCGTCGTGGACGGGAGGCGGTCGTTGGTGATCCGCTGCATGTAGTCGCCCGTGTTGATGATGATGCTGCCTTGCGGAGGATTGAGGCGGATCCACTTCATGTTCTCCCGGTTCAGCACCTGCAGGCCGTCCACCCCGTGGGAGGGGAGGATCGTGAACAGGTCCACGTCCTCGTGTCCCAGCATGCGCCCGGCGCCGGACGCGTCGTCCTCCGGCGTGATGGGCGGGTAGTAGTTGAGCCGGAAGCCGAAATTCGTCCGCGCGAGTTTGTCATCGTAGAGCGTCGGGCTGCAGCCGAGATAGGTGAGAATGCTCTGCATGAGCGGCAGGATCAGTCCCTCGTGACGCAGGACGATCTCCCGGAAGAAGGGTTCGTATCCGGCGGCCGGCCAGAAGTCGGTTTCGCGGTATTCCGGATTTTCACCCAGGTCGAAAGCCCTGCGGCAGAAGACCCAGCCCTCGACGAGGTCGGGATGCATCCGGCTGGTCTGCTTGACCGGGAAATACCCCTGGTTGACCGAACCATGGCGTTGCGCCTCGTACCGCATCTTGTCCGCCATAGGCGTCCTGGTGAAGAAGTCGGCCACCTTGCGCTCGGCCTCCACGTAGAGGCTGGACGGTATGCCGTGGCCCTCGAGGATGACGAAGCCGATGCCCTCCATGGCCTGCCCGATCTCCCGGGCGAATTGCGCTTGGCCTTCCGCGCCGCCATGGTGGAAAAGGCTCAGGTCGCAGGTGCCGATCTGCGTGTCCTCGTCGAATTCCTCCTCCGTGGCGCCTTCTGCCAGTTGGTAGGTCTGCTCCTTTTTCACCTGGTCGTACTGCGTATATTCCTGGTTGACCGCCTTGATCCCGTGTTCCTGTCGCCTGCTCATGGCCGCGCCTCCACCCGGGCGGCTTGCGTTTGACCGCCGCCGCTGACCTTGCTGAACTTTCAGTTTCTGATCTGAGGCGTCATCCAAACGGATCGTGCAACGCACTCGTTCGAGTATATTCCAAATATCTCATTTTCCGGCGGTGTCTGGCAAGGGCAAAAGGCGGGAGCTGCATCGGTTCGACGCGGGTCCGCAGGGTCGTCCGAAAAGCCCACAAAACAGTTGACACGCCGCCTTTGCGCCGGATACATATGGGCATGGCCAACGCACGCTTCAATCCGCCCCGATCCTACAACGAACCGGTGCTGAACTATGCGCCCGGATCGCCCGAAAGACAGGCCGCCAAGGCGAAACTCCGCGATCTGAAATCCGCGCCGGTCGAGATCCCGCTGATCATCGGCGGACAAGAGATCAAGACCGGACGTACCGCGCCCCTACGCGCGCCCCACGACCACGGGATCGACCTGGGCGTGTACCACCGGGCGGGCGAGGCCGAGGTGGGCATGGCGATAGCCTCGGCGCTGGAAGCCCGCGCGACCTGGGCGGACATGCCCTGGGAGCATCGGGCGTCCGTGCTGATGAAGGCGGCCGACCTGCTCTCCGGACCATGGCGGCAGACCCTCAACGCCGCGACGATGCTGGGCCAGTCCAAGACGATCTTCCAGGCCGAAATCGACGCCGCCTGCGAGCTGATCGATTTCTGGCGGTTCAACGTCTCCTTCCTGGCGCAGCTGATGAGCGAGCAGCCGGCCTCCTCGAAGGGCGTCTGGAACCGCGTCGAATACCGTGCGCTGGAGGGATTCGTGTTCGCCGTCACCCCCTTCAATTTCACCGCCATCGGCGGCAATCTGGCGACAGCCCCGGCCCTTGCCGGCTGCACGGTAGTCTGGAAACCGGCCTCGACCGCCGTGTACTCGGCCTATTACGTCATGAGGCTCCTGCAGGAAGCGGGTCTCCCTCCCGGCGTGATCAATTTCGTACCCGGCTCGGGGGCCGAGGTGGGCGATCCGATTTTGAACAGCCCGGACCTGGCGGGCATACACTTCACCGGATCCACGGATACGTTTCAGCGCATGTACCGCACCGTGGCCGGCAACCTGGACCGGATGAAGCACTATCCCCGGGTCGTGGGAGAAACGGGCGGAAAGGACTTTATCTTCGTTCACGCCTCGGCCGACTTGGAAGCCCTCGTGACGGCGACGGTCCGCGGCGCTTTCGAATACCAGGGGCAAAAGTGTTCGGCAGCCTCCCGGATGTATGTGCCGCGTTCCCTGTGGTCCGCATTCAGGGATCGGTTCACGACGGAAGTCGCCCGGATAACCCTGGGCGATCCAACGGATTTCTCCCATTTTATGGCAGCCGTGATCGACGAGGCGTCCTTCGACCGTATCGCCGGATACATCGACTACGCCCGTTCCGCGCCGGACGCCGAAATCATCACCGGCGGCGGTTCCGACAGGGCGCGCGGCTGGTTTGTCGAACCGACGACTATTGTAACGTCGAATCCGCGGTTCAGGACCATGGTGGAGGAGATCTTCGGCCCCGTATTGACCATATATGTGTACGAAGACGATCGACTGGACGAAACCCTCGCGCTTTGCGACGAGACTTCGCCCTACGCGTTGACGGGCGCCGTGTTCGCCCGGGACAGGCAGGCCATCGTCCGCATTTCCGTGGCGCTGCGCAACGCGGCCGGCAATTTCTACATCAACGACAAACCCACCGGCGCCGTCGTGGGACAGCAGCCTTTCGGCGGCGCGCGGGCTTCGGGGACGAACGACAAGGCGGGCAGTCCCATGAACCTGCTTCGATGGATGAGCGCCCGAACCATCAAGGAAACCATGGTCCCGCCCACAGACTGGCGTTATCCTTTCATGGACGAGGCTTGAAGAAGGAGGAACCAATGAGAAAAGGAAGGCCCCTGAAGGTCCACGTAACCGGCGTGTACGGGCTGATCGGCAACCTGACCTACCGCCATCTGAGCGCCCAGGATGCATACGAAGTCTACGGAAGCGGCAGGCGGACCGCCTCTTCGGATCGCATTGACGAAGAGGCGCTGCTACGCGTACCCGATGATCGTTTTTTTCTCGCGGACCTGACCGATCGCGATGCCGTATCCGAAGCCCTGGCCGGGATGGATGCGGTGGTTCACCTCGGGGCGGTACCCGATCCCGGCGCGTCCTTCGAGACTATTCTGGACGCCAATATACGCGGCACGTACAACGTGCTGGAAGTCTGCCGCGAGGTGGGCATCAGGCGGTTGATCTACGCGAGCTCCGTCATGGCGAGCTGGGGCTATGGCCAGTTCTCCGAACCCTACGTGTCCCTGAGGGACGATCGCCTCGACGATCTGCCCGAGACCATGCCCATCGTCAAGGTCACCGATCCGCCGCGGCCCACGGATCCCTATTCCGCCAGCAAGGTATGGGGCGAGGGTATCTGCCGCACCTACCACGACGCCCACGGGTTCTCGGTCGTCTGCCTGCGCATCGGATGGGTCAACAAGGAAGACGAGGCCACCGAGCCGTTCCTGCGGTCGGTCTGGTGCAGCCAGAAGGACATCACGCGGATCATCGAACTCGCCCTGAAGGCCACGGAGCGTTCCCGCTACGAGGTCTGCTTTGCCGTAACCGACGGGCCTTATCGGTGGGTGGACCTGGAGCATACGCGGGACCGGCTGGGCCACGTTTTCTAGGGCGGCCGTATCGCAAACGCGCACCACAACGCACACGGATTGCAACACCTGCGAATCGCAACGCACGCGAAAGGAGACCGGACCATGCCGAAACTCACCGTGAACGGAGTGGAGCACGAGGTCGAACCGGGACGGCGGCTCGTGCTGGCCATTGAGGAAACCGGGACGAACATCGGTCATCGCTGCGGCGGGAACGCCAAGTGCACGACCTGCCGGGTGACGTTCCTGTCCGGCGAGCCGGACACCATGACCGAGGCCGAACGCGATGTCCTGACCGAAAAGGAACTCCTCGGCGCGGTGCGACTGTCCTGCCAGATCAGCTGCGATCGGGACATGTCGGTCGAGCCGGGTATCGTGCTGGAGAACGAACCCGCGTGGACCGACACGGGCCCGCCGCCGGAGACCGCCATCACGCCCGACCCGGTCTGGGTTGCGAGATCGTAGATCGCGCCAGCCAAAGACGACATCCCCGCTTTCGCAACGCGTTCCCATGCGCAACGTCCCCTGCGTTCATCCCTTCAGCGCCCCCACGGTGATGCCCTTGGTCACTTGGCGCTGAAGCAGGGCGTATACGACCATGGTCGGCAGCATCATGAGCACCAGGCCGGCGAAGGCCATGCCCCAGTCGCTGCGGTACTGGCTCACAATGGTGATGTTGGCCAGGCCGAGGGGAAGCGTGCGCAGATTTTCGGCGTTTTCGCCCGATAGGAACATGAAGGCCATGAAGAATTCGTTCCAGGTACCCAGGAAGACGAAGATGCCGACGGTCACCAGAGCGGGTTTGGCCAGCGGCAGCATGATATGCCAGAACGCCCGCAACTCCCCGGCCCCGTCCATCAAGGCCGATTCGTGCAGACCGGACGGTAGCGATTTGAAGAAGCCCGCCAGGATGAAGATGGCGAAAGGCATTCCGAAGGCGATGTACACGAGCAGCAGCCCCAGCCGGGAATTGAGCAGCATCAGGTCCTTCATCTGGAAGAAGAGCGGCACGATGGCCAGTTGAAGCGGCACCATCAATCCAGCCAGAAAGAAGAAGAACAACGGCCGCGCCCCGGCAAAACGGAACCGGGAGAGCGCATAGGCCGCCATGGCCGCGAAGAGGAGCGACAGGAGCACAGTCAGCACGGTCAGCACCGCGCTGTTCAGGAAGTAATCCCCGAATTGCCCAACCGTCCACGCCCGCGAAAAATTGATCCACTGCAAATTCGCCCACTCCGGCAACGTGAAGGGCGCAAGGAATATCTCCCGGTCCGTCTTCAGCGAGGTATACAGGAGCCAGCACATCGGGTAGACCACGATGACCAGGTAACCGAGCAGCACGGGATAAACCAGGATATCTCGGATCCCCGTCCTTTTCCTTTCTTTCGACTGCGTCTGTCGCATCAGAATTCCACCGTTTCCCGTCGCATGGCGCGCAGCGTGGCGGCCGTGCCGAAGAAGACCATGATAAACAGCAGCACCGCGATGGCCGTGGCCTCGCCGATCTTGAACTCGGTGAACATGTCGTGCACCATGAGCGTTCCGATGACGTGCACTTGCGTGGTGGGCGACTGGTTGGTCAGGAGCCAGATGGTTTCGAAGGCCTTCATCCCGCCGATGACCATGAAGACGATGGATATGGAAAGCACCTCCCAGATCAGCGGGAGCGTAATGGTCCAGAACTGACGCCACGAAGAGGCGCCGTCGATGTCCGCCGCCTCGTAGAGGCTTTGGGGGATGCTCTCCATGGCGGCCAGAAAGAGAATCATGTTGAAGCCGCAGGCGCCCCAGATGGACATGGGGATCAGGGCCCGGTACAGGTTGGACTGCGAAAGCCAGGCGAATCCCTCCATGGCCTGCAGCCAGCTGCCCGCGCTATCGAGACCGGCCGTGGACAGGACAGAACCGAGTCCCGCCAGCGCCGCGTTGACCGGCCCACCCTGCGGATTGTAGAGGTGCATCCAGAGGAGCGTCGCGGCCACGGCGCCCAGGATATTGGGGAAGAAGAAGGCGATGCGGAAAAACTTCGATCCCCAGATCTCCCGGCTGATGCACACGGCCAGAAAGAGCGAGAGCGGTATGACGAAAACCGGTATGACGAACATGATGAACAGGTTGTTGTTCAGTGCGATCCAGAATCCGTCGCGCTCGAAGAGCAGGCGGGCGAAGTTGAGCAGGCCCGTGAAGCGCATGTCGGTCAGTCCGTCCCATTCGTTCAGGCTCCAAAGGAACGACTTCGCGCTCGGGATGATCACGAACACGGAGTACAGCGTCAGTGCGGGCGCGATCAGTATGATCCGGTCGGTCCTGCGGAGAAACGGGAGGCCGGCGTCGTGTGCGGTCCCGGCGCGCCGGCGGTTCCGGTAGCGTCTGTAGGTCGTGGCCGACCAGTAGACCACGGCCAGGGCCATGAGACCGATCAGCAAAACGGGCTTCCAGACGTGCCGGATGCTGATCTCGTCCGGCGAAAGCGCTTGGCGCTTTACCACGGCCGCCGCGGCTTCCAGCGCCCGGGCGGCCTCTGCGGGTGCGGTCTGGCCGGTGATCACTTTGAAACGCGTGTCGGTCCAGTACTGTGTCATGGCGGGATAGCCTTCTCCGGGCGGCGAGCCATAGGTGACGGCCGCGTTCTTCAGCATGGCGGCCAGATCCGCCATGTCTTCGGAGAGGTGCTTTTCGGAGACCCCGGCGATGGACACGGGGATGTCGCGCATCTCGCAGAAACGGCCCGCCATGCGTCGGGAGGTCATGAAGCGCAGGAACTCCACCCCCGCCAACGGGTTGTCGCTATGCTTCATGACGAAATAGTATCCGGATGCGCCGTAGACGGCCGAAGGATCCGATTTTCCGGTCGGCGCCACCGGCAGATTGAAGGACCCCAGACGAAAGTCCGGCGGTATCTTGCCCAGCATCTCGCTCTTGAGCCATGAACCGCAGAAGATCATGGCCGTGTGCCCAAGGAAGAACTCGAGCTGGGACTCCGTATGGCTCATCCCCATGGCGCCGGGCTGGAAGTAGTTGAGCGCGATGCGCTGCGTGCGGGACAGGGCTTCGACGAATTCGGGATTGTCGAAACTGCCTGCGACCAGATCCTTTTGTTCGTAATACCGATCCGAGCCGGCAAGGTGGTAGTAGGCGTGGTCGATCACGCCCTGCACGTAGGCCGGGTAGCGGCCCTGGAAAGCGAGCGGCCATACGCCGGCGGCCTTGATGGATTCGCAGAGCGCGAAGAACTCCTCCCAGGTACGCGCCGGCTGCCAGCCGTGTTCCTCGAAGAGACGCTTGTTGTACCAGACCGCGTAGGCCGATGCCATCAGGGGGACGCCGTAGGTCTTGCCCTCGTGGGTGTACTGCGAAAGGGTTCCGGGCAGGAACGACTCGCGCCAAGTGCGGTCGCCTTCCCAGCCGGGCTGGTCGAGAAACTCGTCCAGAGGGAGGAGATCCCCGTTGCGGATCAGCGCCCAGTAATTCAAACGGGCGTTGGTTACCTCGGGAAACGACCTTTCCAGGATGCGTACCCGCACCTTGTCGTGAATGCGGGGATCGCCATAGAGGTCGATCCGAACACCTTCATGCTCCTGTTCGTAGGTCCGCGCGCACTCGAGGAAGAACGCCAAGCCCTGGCCACCCTCGAAAAGCGGGATCTCCACGCGGACCGGCGGCCGGTCCTGTGCCCAGGCGACCGTCGCTACGGCAGGGTGCGACGTCACGAGGCAGAGCAGTAGAATGGTTCGAGGCGTGATCATGGGCGCCAATGGTACATGGATACGGACTGCACGGACGGGTGGATGCAATGTAGGATGCGCGGTATTTTCTGTCAACGCCGCGCCGGAAGCGCCTGTCGCCAGCCGTCCGTGATATGGGTGTCCATTCGGTGAACACGCCCCGGATTCAGACGGAAGCAGTTGACAGGCATGCGGTGTCACGCGCATATTCGGCTTGTCGATAAGCTGTTTGCTGTTTGGCCTGTTCCAGAGGGAAACGCCATGCGAGAGATCAATTTGGGTGCGGGACGGCCCGATCCACTGTCATTTCCGGCAGACGCGCTGGCCGAAGCCGCCGCGAAGGCCATCGCGAGCCGTGGTGCGGAACTTGTAAATTACCCCGATGGCCGCGGTTACGAACCCCTGAGGGCCATTGCCCTGGAACGCTTCCAACGCGGGGCGGGACGGACGGTGCCCCTGGAGGAGGTCGTGCTTACGTCCGGTTCCATGCAAGCGCTCCAGTTGATCACGGAGGCCTTCACCGCTCCGGGTGACACGATCGTCACGGAATCCTTCACCTACGGCGGCTCGCTGAGCGTATTCCGAAACCGGCAGGTGCGCATCATGCCCACGCCGATCGACCGCCAGGGTCTGGTTCCGGATGAGCTGGAAGCCGTGCTGAAACAGCTCGTCGACGCGGGCACGCCGCCCAAATTCATCTATACCATTCCCACGCATCACAACCCCACGGGCTCCATCCTGCCGCGGGAACGGCGCGAACGCCTGCTCGAACTGGCCCGTGCCTACGACACGCTGGTGGTGGACGATCACTGCTACGGAGATATTGTTTTTCAGTCCGATTCGGTGCCGCCGAACCTGTACGACCTGGACGAACATGAACGGGTCGTTTACGTCGCCTCGTTTTCCAAGATTCTGGGACCGGGCGTCCGGCAAGGCTATTTCATGGCACCGGAGGGCCTGCAGCGGCGGATCATGGCGAACAAGATGGACGGCGGAACGAATGCCTTGGCCAGCATGGTCGTGGCCGAATTCCTGGGTGATCACCTCTGGGACCACATCCGCAGCGTGAATGAAGTCATGAAAGCCCGCAAGCAGGCCGTGGTCGAGTCGTTGGCCGTCCACTTTGGCGATCTGGGCGATGAAGTGTGGTGGACGGATCCGCCCGGCGGGATGTTCGTCTGGGTCCGGATACCTGCGGCTACGGACACGCGCAAGGTCCTGCAACTGGCGGCCAGCCGCGGGGTCTTCTATACGCCCGGTCAGGCGTTCAGTGCCACAGGCGAGGACATTCCCTATCTCCGGATCGCCTACGGGTTCCCCACAACGGAGGATATTCGCGCGGGCATCCCCATCCTTGCGGAATGCATCCGCGAAGCCCAAGGCGAGGAAATAGCGGCGTAGGGACCCGAAAAGAAGATGCTGGCGGCGTAGGGCCTTGGAGTACTGGACGCGAAGGATGCCCGCATATCCCCCGCACCCTCTTTAGATCTTCTACGTTGTTTTCCGCACACCCTGCTCGTACCGGACGTTGAAATGTCCGGTGGGCACCGGCAAGGCCCGCATGGCCAACTCCCCGTCGGTCACCAGCGGTTCCGTCTTCAGCAGCAATTCGTCCAGCGACTCCTCCGGCGACTTCCCGGTTGTGTCCAGCGTGACCAGATGGCCGTTGCGCGTCAGGAGCGAACGACCGACTTCGTCCTCAAAGCGTTTCTTGAGATCCGGTATATCCTGCTCGGCGATGATCTGGTACTCGTGCGGATTCGTGCGCATTCGTTCGCGGATGGCCCCGTCGTCCGCCGTGAGGTGGATCAGCACGACGTCGGGCAGCCGGGCTTCCAGAACGAGTACCTCGTAGTGGCGCTGGTTCTGATGAACGTAATTCGGATAGTAGGGATTTCCCGCCACGTTGCCGTACACGTCGCAGTAGATGGCTTCTTCGATGTGCCAGCCCCCGATCAGCGTATGGGGATAGTTTCGAAGGACCTCCACGTGGTAGTGGAGCTGCATGCGCTGCATGCGTTCCTTCACGTCGTCGGGATAGTGGACGTACTGAGCCCGGGAGGCGGGACTCAGGGAAGCGTCCGGGATGGTGAAATGATCATCGATATGCGTCCGGCGCCTCCGCTGCTGGTAGTAGTCGTCCAGCAGATCGATGAGGGTGGACTTTCCGACGTATTCGATGCCGACAAAGATAGATCGCACGGTTTGCTCCTTCCCGGGCTCGATGGTGGGTCAGGCTTTCGACCGACTTGGTCAGGTATTCGACTGTTTGGTCAGACCTCTACTGTATGTACGTGTTGCGCTACGTCCAGTCCATGCCGGTCGGCCCATTCCCGAATGGGCCAGTCGATGCCGTCCGGCGCTTCGCGGCCTTCCGAGTCCGCCGTGGCGCCCAGCAACTGTTTTCCAATGTCATCCGTGGCTTCGAGGAGGCCGGCATCGGGTTGCGGCGCCCCGTTGTAGAACCGCATGTAGTGATCCGGCTTGATCCAGCGGTAGTGGTAGCCGTAAATCACCACCCGCGCAACCTGGCTCGTGAAGTTCAACGCGGCGGCGTGATAGGTCCGATTCTCAAAGAGGAAGGCGTCGCCGGCCCGGAGAATCGGCTGTTCGTAGACGTCGGGATGAACTGCGCCCCGGCGGATCGACAGGGCGGATTTCATGTTGTTGCTGCCGCGAACGAACATGGTCGCTCCCGTGTCCGGACCGGGGAAATCCGTCAGACAGTAGCCGATTTTAAGACCGACCAGAGGCAATACCACGTGGCCGACGTCCAGGGAAACGCCCACGTCCCGGTGCCAATTGACCTGCTTCGCCTCCTCCGGCGGCTGGGGATGCTTGTAGATCAGCGCGGTATTCGTGATGTGGATGTTGAACCCGAGGAGGGCCACGATCAGCGGAACGGTACGCTCGTTCGTGGCGAGTTCCAGAAAGGGCCGTTCCTGCAGGAGTCCCGGACGCCGATGGGCGTAGTAGTCGGCGTACGCGAATCCTTCCATCAACCGGTCGCCGGTCGCCGTGAGTGCTTCGATCTCCGCGGGGTCCAGCGCGCCGGGCACGATGAGGTAGCCGTCTTCTTCAAAGGACTGCCGTTGGGAAGCGGTCAGCGGAGTGGGATGCATGTTCAGAATCTCGCTACGGCGATGGTCGCGTCGTCAAGCAGCGGGACGCCCTGGCAGAACGCCTCCAGCGTGTCAATGATCCGCTGCCTCAATTCGGGGGGCGATTCCTGCCCGTGCGACTCCACCAAGGTACGCAGTCGTTCTTCCCCGAATACGTCCCCCGCGGCGTTTTCCGCTTCGACGATCCCGTCCGAATAGAGGACCATCACATCGCCCGGTTTCCAAGATCGCTCGATGACCGGAAAAGCCATGTCCGCGTATACGCCGAGCGGCGTACCGGTAGACTCCATCTGTTCGGCTCTCCCGGTGGCCGCGCGGTAGTGCAGGGGAAAGTGGTGACCGGCATTGGCGTAGAAGAAACGACGTGTCGACGGATCGACCAGGACATAGCACACGGTCATCAACCGCCAGTCTGGTCCGGTCGTCAGCACGATCCGGTTGAGCGCGTCCATGACCGGGGCGACATCCGGGTCGATCCGGGTCTGCGTCGACCGGCAACTGCACGCCACGGCCATGATCAGGCTCGCGTCGAAACCATGTCCGGTCACGTCGCCGATGAGCAGTCCGATTCGGCCGTCCGGCAGCGCGAAGTAGTCGTAGTAGTCGCCGCCCACGTTCTCGGCAGGGCGGCAGTAGCCGGTAATATGCATGCCGGCCTCGTGCAGGTCGCCCGGGGGCAGCAGGGATTGCTGGATTTGGTATGCGCGCTGCAAATCCTGCTTGATGCGTTCGTCCGCCTTGATCTGCTCCTGGGCGGCTTCGAGTTGTTTCAGGCGGCGGGTCTCCACCGCCCGGTGAATGGTCGTGATCAGCAGCCCGGTGGCGTCGTCCGCGGCGCGACCCGACTTCTCCACGTAGCTGAAGGCGCCGGCTTCCATGCATTTGACCACATTGGCATGTGTGCCGTATGCCGTCAGGACGATGCACTCGGGAGGCGATTCGCATGCCCTGACACCGCGGATCGCGTCCAGTCCGCCTTCCTGTTCCGTCTCGATCCACATGTCGACGACCGCCGCTTCCACGGCGCCGCGGGCATCCCTGATTTTGGCGACGCATTCCTCCACGCTCGTGGCGCAGATCACCTCAAAGGCACGTTCGAGATCAAGTACGATCGCGTCCAGCATCGCGGTGTCGTCGTCAAGCAGAAGAACGAGCGGTTTCGTCATGGTGTCCGCCGTCATCCCACCACGGGCAGGGCAAAGGTGAAGGTGGCGCCGGCCGGACCCGTATCTTCGAGCCAGACTTCGCCTTGATGTTCCATGATGATCGTCCGTATGGCATAGAGCCCGAGTCCGGAACCGCCGGTTGTGGACACGCCGGGCCTGAACAGTTCCTTGAGTACGGATTCCGGAATACCGGGCCCCGTATCTCGGATGTTGATCAATACGTACCGGCCTCTTTTCAGACGCGACAGACGGGGGTGCTGCGCAGCGAGGCCGAGACGGGTGGATACGTGGATACGTCCGTTGTACCCCATGACCTTCCAGGCATTGCCGGTCAGTTCGGTAATCACCTGGTCGATCTCCTCCACGTTGGCCTTCACGGAAGGAGGCGGATCCGCGAAATCGAATTCCACCTGGCAGACCTCGCCGATCACGCCGTCCATGACGGTGCGTCGCACGATCTCGTTGATATCCACCGTCCGTTTCGGGGCGAGGGTCAGTTTGGTCAGCCGCTGCATGTCCTCGGCGATCGCGGCGATGCGGTCGATCTGTCCCCTGATTTTGTTCATGAGACGTTCCGCCCCGCTATCGCGCGATTTCTCGTTGTCGATCAATTCGCTGAGATGTTTCAGGAATATCTGCGTGGCCATCGCCGGCGTTTTCAGGGCGTGCAGCGTCCGCTGGGCAAGTTCGCTTCGCGCCTCGGCACGGGTGCGGTCGCGCAGGAGTTCCACGGTCTGGGCATTCGCGATGACCTGGGCAGCGAGCGCGCCTATGACGGTCATGAATTCGAGATGGTCCCGGGAAATCTCGTGGCGCGTGCGCACGTTGTCCGCACCGATCAGACCATAGAACTGCCCCGCGATGACCAGGGGTACGAAGAGCCACGGCAGGTTGTCGGACCGTCCGAGCGGCGCCGCGTCGGGGTCGGGCCCCCGGTACGTGGCGTCTGCGGGATCGAACCAGTAGGCCTTGGGACTGATCCGCGACTGGCCGGCCACGAACTCCACATAGGGATTGTCCCTGATGGTGATGGTATAGCCCACGAAACCCTTCGAATCGTCCATGCCAACCGAATCGACGCCCACGAGCTTTTCCCCGGTTTCGTCGACTTCGAATATGCGGACCCGGTCGAAGCCCGTCATCTGCACGCCGTGGAGAATGAGGCGCAGGTTCTTCTCCCTGGACAACTCGGTCTGCATCAGGGTCAGGATCTCCTGGATGGCCTCCAGGACCGTGCTGCGGTTCCGCTCGGTCTCCGACAGCGCGATATTTGCGGCAACCAGCCGGGCAAAAGGCTCCATTTCGCTCAGATGGCGCGCCTCGGGCGTGACCTGGCCGCTCTGGCTCCACAGAGTGAATACGCCCACGACCTTCTGATCGTACATCAGCGGCATGACGACGATAGGCACGTCGAACTTCAGAATCCGCAGGGCGCGCGGGCTGACGTGGGGATTCGTTTGCGGATCGACGCAGAGATAGCTCTTCCGGTCCCGGAACACCTTGGTCGCCAGCGCATTCTCGTCGAACCGGAAACTCAGCCGGGAAAGGTCTCCGTCGAAACCCTCGCAGCCCAGG
This sequence comes from bacterium, assembly GCA_965200485.1. Classification (GTDB taxonomy): domain Bacteria; phylum JAAXHH01; class JAAXHH01; order JAAXHH01; family JAAXHH01; genus JAAXHH01. The sequence goes on along the minus strand of CBDAUD010000001.1, from coordinate 1,153,322 downwards.
TAGGCCAGACAGTGAAGCATCTGGTCCGAATAATCGACGATGTAGATGATCCCGTCCGTAAAGCCGTAGATCGACCGCACGCTGACCAGAATCCGGTTGAGGATCTCGTCGCGGGGCGGGGAATGTTCGACCAGGCGCTGGACGATACCCCTGAACTGGGCCTCCCGGCCGACAACCTGATAGGCGACCGCTGCGTAGTGGGCGAGCCAGTGCAGCACTTCCAGGTCGTGGTCGTCGAAGGCGTCCGCCTCGTAGGATTCGACGCTCAGGATGCCGATGGGCCGGCCTTCGAACTGAAGCTTGACCGCGATCTGACATCTTGTCCTGTCGTCCACGGCGTGATAATCCGGATCGACCGACACGTCCGGAACGCGGATTTCCTCCAACGACGGATCATCCCAGAGACGACGCACGATGCTGGGCCTGGGAGCAGGCCGACCGACCGGAAAGACCACCTGCCCCAGCTGAGCGGTGATGACCAGGTCGGCCATCGTCTCGTTCCAGGAGACGAAACCGCCCCTGTCGGCCCGAACCAGCGCCCGGCTGCGGCGCAGGATTTCCTCAAGCATCGACTCGCGGTCGCGGTTCTTGTGGATGGCGTACACCAATTCCCGGTTGATGGAGAACGTGCGCAGATGCTCCAGGACGATGACGATCTTGTCGGCCAGGATCCGGGCAATGAATTCGTCCGACTCGTCGAAGCCGACTCCGGAGAGCGAACCGTCGGACGCCTTCTTGTTCTCCACCCTGACGAATCCCAGGACGACGTTCTTGTGATCCTTGAGGGAAATAGCGAGGATAGACTGCAATTTCCTGCCGGGCGGGTACGCGCGCGCATCGCCCGGATCGAAGGGACTTCCGGTGATCTGCGCACCGCGCATGCGGACGATACGGCCCTGGTCGGCGACATGATCGATCAGGTAGTCCAACGGAACGGAGTGAAGCCGGGATCGCACGGCGGCCGGGGCTTCGGAGCCGTACAGGTCCGGATGCTCCGACGCCAGAACCAGTTCGCGGGAAGCGTCCTCCGGGACCAGGAAGATGCTGCAGTACTCGGCGTCAAAGAGATCATGGACGCACCGGGCTACCGTACGAAGCGTGGCGCTATGATCCCGCTGGAACACGCTTCGCAGCATCTGGTCGCTGGCTTTGGACAGCGCGAGAAGCTGGTCAACCGGTACGCTGGAGACGTTCATACTCCGCTATGTCATCCTCGTATTGCAGGGTCCAGCCGATTTCGTCCAGTCCCTTCAGCACGAAGGTCTTGCGAAAGGGATCGACTTCGAACCGGTCGGAGACGCCGTCCGGCTCGGTGACGACCTGCCGTTCGAGATCCACCGAAATGGTATAGCGGGGCTGCCCCGCAGCGTTGTCCAGCATGCGGCGCACGGTATCGGCGGGCAGCACGACGGGCAGCAGGCCGTTCTTGAAACAGTTATTGTAGAAGATGTCGGCGAAGGAGGGCGCGATGATGACGCGAAATCCGTAGTCCTGGAGTGCCCAGGGTGCGTGCTCCCGTGAACTTCCACAGCCGAAATTGTCCCCGGAAACCAGGATCGTGGCGCCCTGGTACCTGGCTTCGTTGAGCACGAAATCCGGATTGGGCGAACCATCGGACGTGAAACGCCAGTCGTGGAACAGAAACTGGCCGAATCCGGTGCGTTCGACGCGTTTCAGAAACTGCTTGGGGATGATCTGGTCCGTATCCACGTTGATCCGGTCCAGCGGGACGGCCAAGCCGGTGTGCCGGGTAAAGGGTTCCGCCATTTTTTGCTCCGTTTTCCGGCTTGCCTCACCAGTTTCTCACGTCGACGAAACGGCCGGCTACGGCTGCCGCCGCGGCCATGGCCGGACTGACCAGATGCGTTCTCCCGTTCCGCCCCTGCCTGCCTTCGAAATTGCGGTTGGACGTGCTCGCGCATCGTTCGCCGGGTTGCAGAATGTCCGGGTTCATCCCCAGGCACATGCTGCAGCCGGCCTCGCGCCATTCGAATCCGGCCTCCTTGAAGACCCGGTCCAGGCCCTCGGCCTCCGCCTGGCGCTTTACCGAATGGGAGCCGGGCACCACCAGGGCGGTGACCCGCGGCGATACGCGGCGCCCCCGGATGACGTCCGCGGCCGCGCGCAGGTCGCTGAGACGGGAATTGGTGCAACTTCCGATGAAGACCCGGTCTACTTCGATATCCGTGATCGACGTATTGGGTTCCAGCGCCATGTAGGCAAGCGCTTCTTCGGCGGCGCGCCGATCGGTGTCGCCGGCCATCGCGCCGGGGTCGGGCACGACGCCGGTCACATCCGTCACCATACCGGGATTGGTGCCCCAGGTCACCTGCGGAACGATCTCGTCCGCGCGAATCGCGAGATGCTGGTCGAAGTCGGCCTCGTCGTCTGAGGCCAGTCCCCGCCATCGCGTCACAGCCCGTTCGAATTCGGCGCCCTTCGGGGCGAACTCGCGACCGGCCAAGTACTCGAATGTCGTGTCGTCGGGCGCGATGAGGCCGGCCCGCGCACCCAGTTCGATGGACATGTTGCAGATGGTCATCCGCTGGTCCATGGAGAGGCTTCGGACCGCACTTCCCGTGTATTCGATCACCGTACCCGTGCCCCCGGCCGTGCCGGTGCGGCCGATGATGTTCAGGATGATGTCCTTGGCGGTCACGCCCTCGCTCAGCGTCCCTTCGATTCGAATCTCGAAGGTCCTGGAGCGCTTCTGGAGCAGGCATTGCGTGGCCATGACGTGCTCGACTTCGCTGGTGCCGATGCCGAAGGCCAATGCGCCGAAGGCGCCGTGGGTGGACGTGTGGCTGTCCCCGCAGACCATGGTCTTGCCTGGCTGCGTGATGCCCAGTTCGGGGCCGATCACGTGTACGATGCCGTTGCGCGGCGAGTCGAGATCGTACAGGGGTACGCCGTATTCCGCGCAGTTGCGGACCAGCATGTCTACCTGGATCCTCGCGATCTCGTCGGCCATGGGGAGAGACCGGTCGGTGGTGGGCACGTTGTGGTCCATCGTGGCGTAGGTCAGATCGGGTCGTCTCAACGTCCGGCCCGCGGCCCGCAGTCCCTCGAAAGCCTGCGGCGACGTAACCTCGTGGATCAGATGGGCGTCGATGTACAGGACGGCGAGTCCGTCGACCATCTCTCTGACCACGTGCCGGTCCCAGATTTTCCCATACATGGTTCGGACTGACATCGCCTGATTCTCCATCCATCGCACGGGGCGAACCGTTGCCGGCCTCCGCCCTCGCATTCAGGCAAACCCCCGAATGGCGCTTAAAGATCATAATTCCATGTGCTTATGCCCGCATGGCCCTTCCGCGGACCAACGCATCCAATATAGTCCTGGGCTGAGGGATCGGGCAAGTAAAAAGTCCATGGTTTCACAGGTCGCCGGACCGACCGGAAGCAGCCCGTTTAGCGGCGACCGGGATCCGGCAATCCGCTTGACAGAAAGGGTCCGATTCTCTATATTATCAAGGGTCGCAATTTGTTATTGGAAATACCTGAACGATTGCTTGTGATGATCCGGTTTTTGTCATAGCAATTTCAAAGTGTTATATGATATGCGCATCGAACAGGTCATGCCGGACAGCATTGCGGAGCATATCGGCCTGGTGCGCGGCGACCGGTTGATCCGGATCAACCAGGCCCGGGTCAGGGATTCGCTCGACTACCGGTTCTGGTCGAGTGAGGCCGAGCTCGAACTCGACGTGCTCCAGGCGAACGGAAGCCGGGTGCTGATCGATGTCGAAAAGGATCCGGACGAAGACCTGGGGCTGTCCTTGCACGAACCGCCCTATCAGACCTGTGCCAACAAGTGCGTGTTCTGCTTCATTCACCAGAACCCGGAGGGGATGCGCAAAGCCGTCTACTTCCAGGACGAAGACGTCCGCCTCACGTTCCTGTACGGCAATTACGTGACGCTTGCCTTCGCCTCGGACGCCTACCTCGAACGCATCATAGTCCAGCGCCTGAGCCCGATCTACGTGTCGGTCCATGCCACGGAACCGGAGCTGCGACGGATGCTGCTGGGCGCGCCAAGGGCGAAGGACATCATGCCCGTCCTCCGGCGGCTCGCCGAGGGCGGGATTCTGATCGAGACGCAAATCGTCCTCTGTCCCGGACTCAATGACGGTCCCGCGCTCCGAAAAACCGTGGACGACCTGGCCGCATTGTATCCGGCGGTGGAGTCTATCTCCATCGTGCCGGTCGGTCTCAGCGCACACCGCCAGGGATTGCATCATCTCGAACCGGTAACCCCGGACTACGCCCGGCGCATGATCGATACGGTCGGCGCATGGCAGGAAGCGCTCCGCGAACGCCTGGGACATCCGCTGGTCTACCTGTCCGACGAATGGTATCTCATGTCTTCCACGCCAATGCCGCCGCCATCCTTCTACGAGGACTGTCCCGTCGTCGAAAACGGCGTCGGAATGGTCACGCGATTTGAAGCCGATATGGCCAGACAGACAAGCTCGCTTCCGGTTCGGGCGCACAAACCGCTCCGGATCACGCTGGTCACGGCGGAACTGGCTCAGGACGTGGTCGGGAAGTCGCTGGTGGAACCGCTGAACCGCGTGGAAAACGTCCATGCGAATCTGGTCGTCGCGTCCAACGCGTTCTTTGGACCGGGCATCACCGTGTCGGGACTGCTCACCGGCCGGGACATGCTGAACGCGTTGAAAAACGCGGAAATCGGGGACCGCGTATACCTGCCGCCGAACGTGCTGAACGACGACGATCTGCTGCTGGACGACATGACCCTCGCCAGCCTGAGCGAGCAGGTCGGCGTACCAGTGGCCCTGTTCCCGGAGTCCGTGGAAGCGCTTCCGGGGCTGCGGTCCGCGGACGGACCATCCTGAACCCATGGTCGCAACAGGACAACATACCGCCATGTCTGCCGTCATCGCCATCATAGGACGCCCCAACGTGGGCAAGTCGGTGCTGTTCAACCGCATGATCGGCCGCCGCGACGCGATCGTGCACGACGCCCCGGGGATCACGCGGGACCGGCACTATGCCGAGGCGGACTGGTTCGGGAAGAAGTTCACCGTGGTGGACACGGGCGGTCTGGTTCCGGAATCCGACGAACCCATGGAGGCGGCCATTGAGCGGCAGGCCCGGCTGGCCGTCAGCGAAGCCGACGTGATTCTCCTGGTCACGGACGTACGTGCCGGCATCACGCCCCTGGACCGGAAGGCGGCCGAGGTCGTCCGGAAAACCGGCAAGCAGGTCATCGTCGTCGCCAACAAGGTGGACAGCGGTGCACAGGAGAACCACGCCTACGAGTTTGGCGCCCTGGGGTTGGGAGATCCCGTGATGATCTCCGCGCTGAAGGGAAGAAATACCGGCGACCTGATGGACCGGCTGGCTGAACAGATGCCCGAACCCGGACCGGATGCGGAAGCGGGAGACGACGCGGTCAAAGTGGCGATCGTAGGCAAGCCCAATGTGGGGAAATCGTCCCTGGTCAACGCCATCGTGGGCAGGGATATCGCGATCGTCTCCGGCGTTCCCGGCACGACGCGGGATTCGGTGGACACGCAGATAACCCGGCAGGGCTTCAAGTTCAACCTGATCGACACGGCCGGCCTTCGCCGCAAGGCCCGTATTTCGAGCGATATCGAATTCTACAGTTCCACGCGGACGATGCGGAGCATAGCGCGCTGCGACGTGGCCGTGCTCATGGTGGACGCAGTCGATGGTCTGGCCGCGCAGGAGCAGCGGATCGTCTCGCAGGTAGTAGAGGCCGGCAAGGGGCTGGTCATCGCTTTCAACAAGTGGGATCTGGTGGACAGGACCCGGAACTCGACGGAGGCCTGTCTCCAGGTGACCAGGGAGCGCCTCCGGTTTGTCAACTACGCCCCGGTCCTGTTCGTGTCGGCCGAGACCCGCCGCGGGGTGACCCAGATCATGCAGAAAACGCGGGAAGTCCACGAAATGCGTTCCCTCCGGGTGCCAACCGGCCAGCTGAACCGGGTTGTGGAGCGCATCACGGCCCAATATCCGCCCCCGGCCGCGCCGGACGGGCGGACGACCCGGATCCTTTACTGCACGCAGGCGGAGAACGCGCCGCCCACCTTCGTGTTTTTCGTGAACCACGCGGACGCGGTCCCGGATGCCTACCGGCGGTACCTGTCGAACCGGCTCCGCGAGACCTTCCTGTTCGAGGGTTCCCCGATACGGGTGCTGATCCGCGGGCGGGAAGGGAAACGATGAGCAAGCTGTATTATTCCAGCAGCGAAGTCTCGACCATGCTCGAATTGGAGCCGTCCGTACTCCGGTTCTGGGAAGACCAGTTCGGCCAGCTTCGCATCAAGCGGAACCGCGCCGGCAAGCGGATGTACCGGGAGAAGGACATTGATCTCATTCGCACGATCAAGCAGCTCACCCGGGACGAAGGGTACACGATCGCCGGCGCCCGAAAGAAGCTCCGGGAGGCCTCGGCGGACCGCGCCGAAGAAAAATCCGCGCTGCCCGAATCCGCCTCCAAGGCCGAAATCATACAGTGGGTCCGATCCCGTCTGACCGACATGCGGGAAATGATGAACTAGCATCATGCATTCCGTATAAGGAACCGGTCCTGAGCGCCATCCTCGCACATCCCGCATCTCTGTCCCTGATCGCTCTTCCGTTATTCCTGGTGTCTCACCTGGTCCACCCGGGCGGCGGCAATGCCCGCGCGGAGCCGTTGCCACAACCGTCCATCGCCGATACGGACACGACGCGCGGCGCGGCCGCAAACCCGGTACGCATCGAAGCTGCAGTCGAAGACCCTGCCGTCGAAGGGTCCGTCATCGAAGGGCGGGCTATCGAACAGGCCCTGACGGAACTCTACGCGCTGCTGCAGGACCGGGAAATCAGCGAAAACCACCTTGAGGAGCTGCGCGCAGAAGGCGCGCCTTCCCTGGCCGAGCGGTACGGTCAGGCCAGGTTCAGACTGCGGAAAAGACACGCGGTCGACAGTCTGATCGCGCGCCCCGAAGTCCAGGTCGGCGTTTTCTTCGAAGCGCAGGACCGGCTTTCCGCCGAACTGTGGAAAGTCCATTTCGCGCGGGATGGCGAGGATTGGCGGGCCGAACGCTACGAGGCGCTGCTGGCTGCGGAACTCGGCTTCCGGTTCCTGCTCCGCAAGGACGAGGTATACGCCTTCGATCGGCTGACGATCGAGCGTCCGGCCGGCGTATTCCACATGGAGGAAGGCCTGCTGATGCCCGGGTTTTCCGACGGCCGCATCGGCCGGGTGGTGCTCGTGGGCTCCGGCCGTTTCACTTTCACGCCGCCGAACGGCGTCGAGCGACAGCAGATGAACAAGTACGCCCGTACCTCCGATGCGGTGTACACGACACGCTTCGACCGGCTCGTACTGATGCTCTCTCCCGGAGGCTACGAGAAACTGGTGGACGGCGTCGTGCTGTCCGCGTCGAGGGCGGCCGGGATTTCACCCGGGCGGAAGAACTGCTGAAACGTATCGACAGAGACTACCAGATGGACATGAAGCCCGCCAGGAAGCGGTTCTCGCTTGCCCACTCGCATTCGGCGTACTTTCAGGCGGAAATCGACCTGGCCGATTCGAACCGGTGGCTGGTCTACACCTATAACCCCTATGAAACGGAAGCCGTCAGCCTCTTGCAGAAGAGCGGTTTTCCCAGGAACCCGCGTATCAGTCCCCCCGTGGTGTGGTGCCAATTCGAAACGGACCAGCCGGCCTACGCCGGGCCGGACGACGCGATGGCCTGGGGAGTGCCCCTCACCGTGAATCACTACGGGGTCGCCGGGGCGCTGGAGAAAAACGGAAAGCGCATGCGGTTGAAAGCGACCGTGGACATTACGGCCAGTGCGGACACGCTCACGGCGGCGACTTTCGCGTTGAATGCGGCGTTCGACCTTTTTCGCGTGGATTACGCCGACGGCCAGGGCGCCCTGTTCACGAGGCAGGGGGCCTATCGCACCATTCCGTTTCTCCATCCCGTCCCCAAGGGGAGTTCCACCGCGCTGACCCTCTGGTATGAAGGAGAGGTTTTCCGGGACGGAGGCGGAGACTTCTTCGGCCTGTTGAACGACCAGCAATGGGTGCCGGTGCACTCCGGCGAGGATCTGTTTACCTTCGACCTGGAACTCCGCTATCCGGAAAAGCTGACCGCGGTGACGACCGGCGTGGCGGTGGACAGCTACTTGGCGGGAGACACGCGGGTATCCCGGTGGCGGCGACAGCATCCGGTGTCTTCCCTGGGCGTCACGTTCTCCGAAAACCCGACCCGATCGGTACCCTCGGATGAAGTCGAACTGTCTTTCAACGTGGCGGAAGAGCGGGACAGGGCCAATTCCAGTACGGCGCGGATCATCGACCACATCGGTCCCGCGCTGGAGTTCTTCGGGGACATCTTCGGACCCTATCCCTACGAGAAGCTCGACGTCGTCCAGATGCCGGACGAGTACGAGTTCGGTCGGGCAAGGCCGTCGATGCTGATGCTGTGGGGTCTGTACTTCCAGGATGCCTTCCGCCTGGACGGGAAGCTGCATGCCCACATGTACACGGAAGTACAGCATATCTTCCGCAGCTTTCTCGCCCATGAACTGGCCCACCAGTGGTGGGGCGGCGCCGTAATCCCGAAGACGTATCGCGACGCCTGGATTTCTGAGGCCATGGCGACGTATGCCGCGGACATGTTTATCGAACGCGAGATGGGCGAGGACAGCTTTAGGGAAATGCTTAAGCGGCACACGGACCAGGCGCTCTTCGCCGACCACCACGGCGCCATCGCGCTCGGACGGCGGCTCGGGGAGCACTACCAGACCATCGTCTACGAAAAAGGCGCGATGGTGCTGCACATGCTGCGGCGCACCGTGGGCGACGCGCGCTTCATGGCCCTGCTCTCCCGTTTCTACCAGGACAATACGGGCAGGGTAGTGACCACGGCGGACTTCGAATCAGCGGCGGAAAAGGTCGCCGGACGGAAGCTGGACTGGTTTTTCGACCAGTGGATCCGGCGCACCGGATATCCGGTCTATCGGGTGTACCACGTCAGCGTGCCTGAACCCAGCGGGGGATATACGGTACGCGGACAGTTGCTGCAGGAACAGGAAGCGGCGGTCTTCCAGGCGATCGTGCCTCTGGTCTTCGAACTCGAAAACGGGGACCGGATTACCCGGGACATCTGGCATACGAGCAGGCGGCAATCCTTCGAATACACCGTGCCGGACGATGTAGCGCGCGTCCTCATCGCACCGGATCTTTCCGTGTATTTCAAACCCGCGCGTTAGAACGAGCAGGACAGAGGGAACGGACGGAGCGACCGGAGCGACCGAGACGGAGGAGCCGGGACAAACGACCGCGACAGGACGAACAGAACAGGAAGTTCGTCCTGACCCCGCAGGCTACTCAGGCACGGGTCTTTCCACCCGTGCGCGATTCGCTTCCGGCGTATCGGGATACCGCATAATCAGACGCTGGTACACGTATCCGGCCTCCAGATCGTGTCCGGCCTGCTGCAGACACTGTCCCGCCTGCCAAAGGACGCTTTCCAGACCTGCCGTTCCGGGAAAATCCGCTTCAAACCTCAGATAGTGCCGGGCGGCTTCGACATGCGCTCCCTGGTCGCGATAGGTGTCCGCTATGGCCAGACGGATCAGGCGAACGCGCGTCGAATCGAGAGACTTCGCGGCAAGGAGCTGCTGAAAGACCATGCGAGACAGTTCCGGCCGCCGGGCGGCAAGGAGCGCCTGGCCGAGGAGCAAGCGCGTTTCTTCCCTCAGCGCCGAATCCGGATTTGCTTTCAGCAGCTGGTTGCAAGCATTGACCGCTTCTTCGTGCCGCTCCAAGTCGAACTGTATACGGGCCACCTCCAGCAGCGCATCGTCCGCCAAGGCGTGTTTTGGGGCGTGGAGCAATACCTTCAGGAAGTACTGCTCCGCCGCTTCCGGGTCCGGCTCCAGGCGTCCCAGATAAAAGAGCGCTACCGGCTCCCGGGGTTGATCTTCCAGTATGCGCAGGAAGGCATCGCGGGCGCCGTCGTGCTGGCCGCTCTCATACAGCGCTATCGCTTCGCTTTGCGAAATCGCGGGGGGCTGCTGCGGGTTTTCAGCAACGGTCACGCCCTGCGGCGTGACGTGGAATGGACAGAGGACCGCCACCCACAGGGAGAAGTGGAGTCGGGTCAGGATCGCGCGCTTCGACAGGACGGCAAGGGGGCGGCAGGCCGCCTTGGTTTCACTCATCAAGGGGAATCCGAAGGGCTTCTTTCAAGAGCTTACCCGGCTTGAAACGGGTCTTTTTCCCGGCCGGAACGTAAACGACGTCGCTCGTACGCGGATTGCGCGCGGACGTGCGCGCCTTGGTATCCTTCACCTCAAAGACCCCGAACCCGCGGATCTCTATCCGATCTCCCTGGATCAGCGAATCCCGCATCGCTACGAAGGTCTGGTCCACAATGGGAAAGACCTGTTCGTTCTTCAATCCCAGACGCTTGCCGATCTGTTCCACCAATTCCTTCTTGGTGGTGGTCATGAAGGACCTCCTCCACGCAAAGGACCGCCGGTTGAAATCGGACGCTATCCCTATGCAGGTTTTTAACTTAACGCCCTATGGTAGAGTACGGACCGGCAATCTCCGTGTCAACGGATTTTGATTTTACCGGTCGTTTTGTACGTGCCGACCCATGCAAGCGCGGCCGTCCTGCCGAAGACCAAATGCTTCCGCAATCTAGTTCATCCCGGGCGGCGCCGTCTTGTGGAAGGGGAAAGAACCCTTAAAGGGACGGGGAGAGGAGACATACCAGACGCCTTCGTACATCGGGCAGGTCTGGTAATGGCAAACCACGTTGCACCGCTCCATGCCGTCATCCTCTTTGGCGCCCTGATGGGGAATATGGCTCAGGAAGACGACGGCATCGCCCGCCATGGGGTGGAGCACGACGTGCTCCTGCGCATCGCACCATTTTTCGAACTCGACGTGTTCCATACGGGGGTACAGGTGGGGCGGCTCCGCGAGATGGCCGTCCTTGACGAACTTGAGATGGCCCTGTCCGGGGACGTTGTCCTGAAAGTAGAAGGTCGTGTTCACGCTACTGGGCTGAACCGCCAGCCTGCGCTTTTCCGTCTCCCGCTTTTCGTTCCAGTAGCCGTAGAAGTCCATGTGCCATTCCTGCAGATACGCACCCGGATTGATGTGCGCCCGGAAACTGCGCAACTGGCATTGCTTGCCCATCATGGCATAGAGCAGCGGCGCTACGCTCGGATGTCCCACGAGCGGACCGAATACATCGGATTCCCGGTCGAGCAGGGTATCGAACCACATGTTTCCGACCGAGTTCAGCCCTTCTTCCCATCCGCGCTCTTTCGCATGGAAGACGCGCGACCGAACGCGCTCCGTCTCGTCTGGCGACAGGGCGCCCTCGAGAAGTACGAAACCGTCCCGTTCCAGTTGATCGAGTTTTTCGTTGAGATGCTTCATTGTACCGCTCCTTCTCATGCGAATTACGGTCCGACGCAACACGATACAACGGGGTCGGGTGTTTCAGACCTGTCAGGACATGTCAGAACGTGTCCGGGAACCATAACCGGAAGGGCTGTTCCTGTCAAGCGTTACAGACCGCATCACGACTCGAAAGGATAAAGGGGCCGTCTCCGGTACCGATACGCGAATCGCCGCATGTCCGCCGTCGTGGCGCCAGGCGTGTCCACCCGTATCAGGTATTTGCTTACGGGGGCGTAGGCCGCAGTCGGCGCATGCACGCCCTTGGCGATCAGTACCTGGTAGTCGCTCGGCGCCAGGCCGATGCCGGTCATCATGCCGATGCTCACCGGGACCGTCCGCAACGACGTCAGGCCGACCGTCAATCCTGCGTCCAGGGCTACCACCGCCGTCAGCCCCATGTCGAAGGCTGTTTTACCGCCATGGCGCACGGCGGACTCGGTGAAGCGTCCGTCATGGATGGATCGCACTCGCACCTCCGACCGAATGGGCGGGCCGTGCCGATCGTCCGTCTTGCCCCCCATTTCCAGCATGAGCCGCGCGCCGACCCCGGCGGAAACGGCCTGTTCGACGGACTCGGGGTCGTACAGGCAAAGAAAGGCTTTCACCCCGCCGCGGTCCAACAGCTCGTGCGCGATGAGTGTGCCGTCTGCGGCCGACCCGCCGCCCACGTTGTCGCCCATATCGAGCAGGCATACGGGACCTTCGCGGCGGAGGGCGGCGTCCACGGCATCGGGAATCGAAACGAACTCGCCGACGAATTCGTCGCGGTGCGCTACCAGGTATCCGGCGAGATCATCCGCGATGTGCCGAGCCAGTTCGGCATCGCCGTCCGTCACGGCAATGAACGCGGAACCCATCTCCGGCACATCCGCGTAGGGAAAGCCGAGGACGACGCTGTCGGAGAGGACGCTCGGCCGCTTCAGCCACGCGTCCGCCTTTTCATAGAGGGGCAGACAGGGTGGGGCGGACGTATGCTGGCGTTCGATGCCGATGGCTACCGCCGGGAAGGACGCCGCCTGTACGGGACGCACTTCCCGGCGCAAGGTGCGTTCCATCAGGGACGCGGCTTCCAGCCCGCGCTGTTTCTGGTCCAGATGCGGATTGGTGCGATAGGCGATGGTGGCATTACAGGCGGAAATCATGCGTTGCGACAGATTGGCATGCGGATCTATGGTGCAGATGATCGGGATGCCGGGGCCGACCTCCGCCCGCAATCGCGACAGCCAATATCCGTCCAGATCGTGGTACGCGTCCCCCTCGCCGGCATTGGCGCCGTGGGGAGCGACGAGCAGGCCGTCGAGCGGACCCGCGCCCGCAAGTTGTTCGAACATCAATTCGATCAGCGCGTCGCAGGCTTCGCGCGTGATCCGGCCGGACGGCGCAGTCGAAGCATAGAACAGCGGCACGGCGTCCAGACCGGCATCGTCCAATCCCTCTAGGAAACCGCTGATTTCGTGGAATCCGCCCCGGAAGTGGTCGGCTACGGCCTCGCCCCTGAGAAGCCCGTCCCGCTGGAACAGGGCCAGGGAGGTGGGCGTCTGGATGAACGTATTGGATTCGTGGATCAGCGAGAGTATACCGACGCGCACCGCCAGGCGCTCCTTGGATTGCGGGATGGCGGGTCGCGCATCCCGGGATTTCGGATCGCGCATCCGCGGATCACGACATCATATGCTGGAAGGACTTCCTGAACTTGTCCACTTTGGGGTCGATGACCATGAAACAGTAGGGTTGCCTGGGATTGTTGCGATAATAGTTGTGGTGATAGGCTTCCGCCTCATGGAACTTTTGCAGGGGTGCAATCTCCGTGACGACCGGATCGCGCCAGAGATCCGAAGCATCCACCTCCGCCTTCGAATGCTCGGCCGCGCGCTGCTGTTCATCGTCGTGACACAGGATGATCGAGCGGTACTGGCTGCCGACATCACCGCCCTGGCGATTGAGCGTGGTCGGATCATGGACGCGCCAGAAGATGTGCAGGAGCTCCGCGTAGGTGATCACGGAGGGATCGAAGGTGATCTGAACCACCTCGGCATGGCCCGTCGCACCGGTGCAAACGGACTTGTAATCCGGGTTTTCGACGTTACCGCCGGCATAGCCGGAAACCACGCCCGAAACGCCTTTGACTTGCTGATAGATCGCTTCGAGGCACCAGAAGCAACCTCCGCCCAGCGTTGCCGCCTGCGTTTGTCGTGTCATCTCGCCATCCTCCTGGGGTGCGGGCTGTTTCGTTTCCTTCGCCACGGTCGCGTCGTCCGCCTTCGATCGCCCTCCTTCGCGCGGGCTGCGCGTAACGCGCGCATAGGTGAAAATGAAAAGAGGGATTGCGAGCCCCAGAAATATCCAGGGCAACGCCTGGTCGTCCTCCATGACGCCGGTCATCGCCAGCAGCGTACTGGCGCCCGCCGCGGGAATGGCCGCCGTGAAGGTCGAAATCGCCAGGCAGAACAGAAAATCCTTGAATATGGGTTTCATGAAGCCGGCCGATTCACCAGTTTGCCGTCGACGTAATCCAGCAGATCCCGGGTGATCGCACCATCCGGTTCCCGGTCAAAGGTCGCCCGCAGGACCGACATCAGGCCGGCAGGTTCGAACCGCCGGCCCTCGCGCACGGTGCAGGATACGCGCTCGATGTCTTCGATCTTTTCCAGGGGGTTTCCCCGGACCGCAACGAGATCCGCCCGGCGCCCCGGTTTGATCGAACCGGCCCTGTCGCCAATACCCAGCACCCGCGCATTGATCGAAGTGGCCGACCGAAGCGCGTCCACCGCCGGGATGCCGGCGTCCGTGTACATGGCCAGCTCGTCGTGCACGCTCATCCCCGGCACGAGATGGGGGAAGGGCGTATCGGTGCCCAGCGCGACGATCACACCCCGTTCATGGGCCCTGTGCAGGAATCGCTTCATGTGCACCACAGCCTCCTGATACCGCCAACGATAGGTCCGCGATCCGAATCTACCGGGGTATCGCTGCCAGATATCGAGATGGCGGGGGTGCACCCAAGCCCTCCGCGCGTCGTGATGGAAAGGCCGGTCCAGAACGCGACCGAGCCGGTCCCAGACCACCAGCGTAGGGTCGATGATCACGTTCCGTTTCAGGATCTGATCGATCATGCGATCGTCTTCCACCTCGGACGCCGCACGCCAGGCTACGTCGCAACCTGCCAGATGCTCGAATTCATCCAGTCCGAATCCCACGGCATCGGCGGCGGACGTCGCGTGGAGATGGGCTACCACGAATTTACCCAATGCATGGGCGGCGTCAACAGCCGCCTTCAGCAGCGGAGGATCCACACCCGCGTACAGTTTGATCTGGTCCACACCGGCCTCCGCGTGCCGCCGGACCGAATCGACGATCTCACCGGGGTTGCCGTGCGCACGGCCCAACCGGGGCCAGTAGACGGAGGGACCGTCGAGCAGATGCCCGCAACACACGATGGCGGGCCCCGCCGAAAGATCCTCCGCAAGGCGCGTGCGCGCGCCCAGGATCCAGGCCAGGTCATTGCCCACGTCGCGGACCGTGGTCACGCCCGCGGCCAGGAAAGCCGGACCCATCGCCGTGCTGTAGTGGACGTGGGCATCCATCAGACCCGGCAGGAGCGTGCAGCCCGGCAGGGCTACGGACTCCATATCGGCCGGGAGTTCGGCAATCGGCAACACGCCATCGATGAGGCGATCCTTCACCACCACGGCAACGCCGGACCGGGTTTGATCGGAGACGCCGTCCCACACCCGGTCCGGAACCAACGCGTACGTGATATCCCTGCAGTCGTCGTTCATCCCGGATTCCCGTTTACCCTGCTTCGTGCCGGTTGGGAAGAACAACCGGCCCAGAGGGCCCGTTGCGCCATAAATCGCTTGCCCGGCGCGCGTTTCGCCTTTTACTTGCTTCCATCGGTAATATCTAATGTCACCGTGGCTTCTGTCAAAGGGCTAATGTCCAATCCCCTGTACATCGGCTGGCAACGCGTCTTGGACGGACAGGGTATCGGCATCGCCTTCACCGGCATGTCGATCGTGTTTCTGGCCCTCGTCGCGATCAGCCTCTGCATTGCCCTTTTGCCAAAGGTCATGGCGGCGATCGAAGGCATGCTTCCCGAACCGCCGCAACCTCCTACCGAACCGGAATCCCCGAAAGACGACGAAGCCATTGCGGCGGCAGTCGGTTTCGCACTTGAAGCACAAGATCATAACCGGTAATCCGGGCATGCGGACAGATTAAATGACGATACTGTATGACTTTCTGTCGGCTTCCGGCCTGACCGCGGCGACTTGGGGGCACGGTGTGATGCTCCTGATCGGCGTGGTCATGATCGTGCTCGCCATCGCCCGCCGGTACGAGCCGTTGCTGCTTGTGCCCATCGGTTTCGGCATCATGCTGGGCAACATCCCGGTGCTGGAGGGCCACGGTCACGGTGTTCACGATGAGGGCAGTGTACTCGGTTATCTCTATTTCGGCGTCCGGGAAGGGATCTTTCCGCCCCTGATCTTCCTGGGAATCGGCGCCATGACCGACTTCTCGGCCATGCTCGCCAACCCGCGGCTCGTCCTGCTGGGCGCCGCCGCACAGGTCGGCATATTCCTGACCCTGCTGGGCGCCATCGCCATCGGGTTTACGCCGGCGGAATCGGGCGCTGTCGCCATCATCGGCGGCGCGGACGGTCCCACAGCCATCTTCCTGTCTTCGAAGCTGGCGCCCCACCTGCTGCCCATGATCGCTATCGCATCGTATTCGTACATGGCCCTGGTGCCCATGATCCAACCCCCCATCATGCGGCTGCTGACCACACGGGACGAGCGGCTCATCCGCATGGCGCCGTCCCGCGCAGTTTCCCGAAGAGAAAAGATCATTTTCCCCATCGTGGCCTTTCTCGTGGCGGCGATGATCGCGCCGGATTCGATCATACTGGTGGGCCTGCTCTTCTTCGGCAATCTGCTCAAGGAATGCGGGGTGACGGAGCGGCTGGCCAATACGGCCCGCACCTCGATGATCGACATCGTGACCATACTGCTGGGGTTCTCGGTAGGCGCCAGCACGCAGGCGGAGTCCTTTCTGTCCCTGGGATCGCTTTTCATATTTGCCCTGGGCGTAATGGCCTTCTGCGTCGCGACCGCCGGCGGCGTGCTCTTCGCCAAGTGCATGAATCTGTTCATGAAGGACAAGATCAATCCGCTGATCGGCGCAGCGGGTGTTTCGGCCGTGCCGATGGCGGCGCGGGTGGTCCAGGTGGAAGCCCATCGCGAGGACCCTCGGAACTTTCTGTTGTTTCACGCCATGGCGCCCAACGTGGCGGGTGTGCTCGGGTCCGCCATCGCGGCAGGCATTCTCTGGTCGGTACTGGCGGGCGCCTAGCGCAGAAGCTGCGCACTGGCGCAAAGCGACGCACGACCTCAATGCGCGCCTCGATCGAAAACGAAGGAACTACAACGAGGGATATGCCGTGAAGAAGAAAGTACATTTCATGTGCACCACGTTCCGGGACGGTTTTCAATCCGTTTACGGCGCACGCGTATTTACCCGGGACTTCCTGCCCGCCGTGCAAGCGGCCCGCGAAGCGGGCGTCGATCATTTCGAGGCGGGGGGCGGAGCGCTGTTTCAGTCGCCCTACTTCTACTGCAACGAAGACGCCTTCGAGCGGATGGATGCCATACGGGAGGCCGTGGGTCCCGACGCCAACCTGCAGACGCTCGCCCGGGGCGTCAACGTAGTCGGACTGGATTCGCAGCCCAGCGACATCATCCGGTTGCATGCGCAACTGTTTCGCAAGCACGGCATAACGACCATACGGAATTTCGACGCCCTGAACGACGTGGAAAACCTGGTGCACAGCGGTCAGTGCATCACGGAGGCCGGCCTCAAGCACCAGGTGTGCGTTACCGTCATGGAATTGCCGCCTGGATGCGCAGGCGCCCACGACGCGGCCTTCTACACGGAGACGCTGAGGAAAATCCTCGACGCCGACATTCCCTTTGACTCGGTGTGTTTCAAGGACGCTTCGGGCACGGCCGTTCCCGCCAAGGTATATGAATCCGTCAAGGCCGCCCGGAAGCTGCTGCCCGAAGGGACCTGGATCCATTTCCACACCCACGACACGGCCGGTATCGCCGTGGCGGCCTACCAGGCGGCCCTCGAGGCCGGCGCCGACGCCATCGACCTGGCCTTCGCCCCGGTGTCGGGCGGTACCTCCCAACCCGATATTCTTGTGATGTGGCACGCGCTCCGCGGCACGGACTACGACCTGGACATCGACTTTGAAGGCGTCCGGGAAGCGGAAGAAATCCTGAAGGAGTGCATGAAGGACTATTTCCTTCCCCCCGAAGCCGTGGCCGTCGAACCCCTGCTGCCCTGGAGTCCCATGCCGGGCGGCGCACTGACCGCCAACACGCAGATGCTCCGGGACAATGGCATCATGGATCGTTATCCGGCCATCATCAAGGCGATGAGCGAGGTCGTGGAGAAAGGCGGGTACGGCACGTCGGTTACGCCGGTATCCCAGTTTTATTTTCAGCAGGCCTTCAACAACGTGATGATGGGACCCTGGAAGAAGATCGCGGAAGACTACGGCCGCATGGTCCTGGGCTATTTCGGCAAAACGCCCGTGCCTCCGGATCCGGCCGTGGTAGAAATCGCCTCCGAGCAGCTCGGCTTGCCGCCCAACAGCCGGCCCATTCTGGAAATCAACGACAATGATCCGAAAAAAGGCGTCCAGGCTGCACGCAACGTACTGAAGGAAGCCGGGATTGAGGACACGGACGAAAATGTCTTCATCGTCGCGGCATGCGGCGAGCGGGGACTGGCCTACCTGAAGGGCGAGGGGTTCATTGGCGTGCGCAAGAAGGCCGCTTCGGACCAGGAGGACCTGCCGGAGGATGCACTGTCTGCGACGGACGGGCCACGAGGATACCAGGTAACCGTCAACGGACGAGGTTACGCGCTGCGCATCGAGGGCAAGACGGCCATTGTGAACGGCAAGGTCTATGAAGTCGACCTGCAACCCGATACGTCCGAGGCCGCGACGAACGAGGCGGAACGTGCCGGCACCACGCCGGTCGTCGCGCCAATTCCCGGAAAAGTGCTCAGGGTGGCTGTCACCCCCGGACAGACCGTTGCGGAAGGCGACGTCATCGCAATCCTGGAAGCCATGAAGATGGAAATGCCGGTCACCGCGGACGTCAGTGGAACCGTGACCCATGTCTCCATCACCCCCGGGGCCCAGGTCATCGCGGGCCAGACGCTGGCCTACCTGGGTTGATACCGGGGTCAACGACCCCTGCGGCGGGTTCATGGCGGGAGCGGCGAATGGTCGGAAATCCTCTACATCGTATCCGGATTGAAGCGCGCCCGGTGAACGCGGATCGCGACATCCGCCGGGCACTGGCCGCCAGTCTGCTTTTCTCAATGGCCGTCGGCCTGTTGTTTCTCGCCTCGCCAACCTACGCCCAGACACTGGCCGGCGGTCCGTTCATGCAGCGCGACCAGTTCCCGATAAGAATGTTGTTTCTCGGTCTCCGTCCCGAACCCGGCGACCTGCTTCCGCGCCATGCGGTCCGCCTGGCCGTTCGAATGGATTACGCCAATACCTATGCCAGCACCTTTCCCGTAGGCGATCCCCTGGTCGCTGACGACTATTATCGGGCCGCGCCGGCAAACGAGTACAGGTTGTTCGTCGATTCGGAAACGCTGCGTGCTTCGGTTGATCTGGACTGGCGCGCCGCAACGCGGCTGCAGTTCGGCATGACGCTGCCCTTCCTCAAGCATGGCGGCGGCTTTCTGGACGGCGTGATCGAGGAGTTCCATTACCTGTTCAGGCTGTCCAACGGGGGCAGAGAGTGGTCTCCAAGAAACGACTACGGCATGTTCGTCGTCCGCGACCACCGCTTCTGGATCATGAGCACGGAATCCCCCGCCTTTCGGCCGGGAGACCTCGTTTTGCGGGTGAAGACCCCGCTGAATAGCGGGAACGGAGCCTTCGTTCTTTCCCTGGCCGGCGCCGTGAAGCTGCCCACGGGAAACCTGGAAACGCTGACCGGGAGCGGGGGGCTGGATTTCCAGGCTTCGCTGTTCGGGACCTGGCGCCCGAAAGACGAAAGCATCCTCCTCCACGGCAACCTCGCCCATACCCGGCTGGGGAGGCCTTCCCTGGGCGAGGGGTTTCCCCTGCGGCCTATTACGACGCTCATGCTGGCTTTCGAATACCGGACTACGAGGCGACTGGCCACACTAGTCCAAGCGCAGGTCAACATCGGTCCATTTCCCGGCAGCGACCTGGGCCCCTTGGACCGCACGGCCTTTGAGATTACCGCTGGAGTACGGTACGCCACGTCGGAGTCCGTGTCGCTCGATATTGGTGTCACCGAGAATCTCAGCCAGTACCAGAACACCCCCGATGTGGGGCTTCATGCCGCCATCGCGTGGACGAGACCCTGAGCCGCGATACAAGCGCGGTACAAATGGACGGCGCAAAGCCCACGGCGCAAGTCGCAAGGTGCCCAGTACAACAGGAAACGACCATGCGAGAACCGCACCCGCGGATGCTATTCAACTCCCGAGGAAGACTGGGTGTGATCGACCTGGACGATGCTGCGGGTCCGGCCGCTGCGAAGGTCTGGTATCCGAGCCCGGATGTTCCCGAAATAGCCAGCTGGAGTTGGGGGCCCCTCTTCGACGACCGTCGCAGGGTAGTCGTGGCCGGCTACGAACCCGGCAAAGCCTGGGAAGGCAACGTGCGGGTCCATCTCTGGATATACGACTTGGAAGCGGACCGCCTGTTGGAGGAGATCGCACTGAGGAACAGGCCCGCGCCGTTCATGGGGTGCAGCCATATCCTGTCCGGGGAGGATCGGCTCGTGATGAACCCGATCATCGACGGGAAGCAGCGGATCTGGACCATGGATCTGGACGGGTCCAACCCGCAGGAAATCACAGGGGCCGGCGACGGGTTCGTCTACTGCGTCCAGATCAGCCCGGATGGCAAGCAATTCGCGTACCATGCGACCATGCTGGCCGACCGGGACAGCTACTGCATATTCGTTTCCGACCTGGACGGTGGGAACCGGGTGGAAGTCGCAGCCGAGCAGGGGCACCTGTATTTCGGACCCATGTGGTCGCCGGACGGCGCGTGGTTGATCTACCAGGATTGCCACTATCCCGATGATCCGGGACACGATTGGGCCGACCTCTGCCTCGGCAGTCCCGACGGTCGAACGAATCGGAAGGTCTCGACGGGACAGCGCCAGTGGTTCGCCACGTCTTACGGCGGACCGGAGACCCGGGGCGGCGGCTCCAACATCGCCCAGTGGACCCCGGATGGAAAGAGGGTAACCTACACCCGCGCGGAACCCGGTTCCCGCACGGCCTGGCCGTACCAGGCCCAAAGACCGGACACCGACCACTTCAACCGGGACTACTACCCGGAAGACGCCCGGGGCGGCACCGCCATTTGCCTTCTCGACCCCTTCACGGGCGAGGAAACGGATTTTATTCCCAGCGCACCCCGCGTCTGGAACTTCCGGTCGGCCTGGTCGCCGGACGGATCCCTGTTCGCCTTCTGCCGAGCCGAGGTGGGATCACCGAGCGGCATCTGGCTGGTCGATGCCGACGGCTGCAATGCCCATTTGCTGACGGACGGATACGATCACCTGGGCGCGGATCACCCGGTGTGGGTGGGGTAGGTGGGCGAAACAAGCACAGTGGACGTGCCGGTGATTGACGGGGCAATCCTAGGTCAATTCAGGATATCTGCGAGCGATTCCTCGTAGAGAAAACCCAAGCCGTTTGTCGGTTCCACGGTGGCTTCGAGATGATCTTCTCCGTATTTGGCCGCGAGGAATCTCACCCGATACAGATTGTAAGAGGCCTCGCACACCCGCGCGGTAAAATACGTGTTGAATCCCGCGCCAACGGCAGCGCCGGCGACAGGCACTGCCTGAGCCAATTTGGCTTTCGCAAGTCGGATTCCAAACCCTCGCGCTATATGTCGGGTAATCCTCGTATAGGTACGCTGTTCCGCCGATTTCCAGGTCTTCCTTGCGCCGACGTCTTTTGCGATACGGATCAGTTTGGTCACTTCAACTACCCGCTTTGCCGTATCGTTCGGACTGGACGCCAACCCCAATATGTTCATGGCGAAAAGTCGTTCCGACTGTGACGACACGTCGAAACCGTAATACGTGGCGTATTCGCCAATGGCCCGCAGATTCATTAGCACGAGCGCCGGTACGTCCACAACCAAACCGACAAAACCCGTGGCGCCGATTGCCGCACCTTCCACCCCCGCCAGTCTCTTGTATCTCGCGCCTAAGGGTCCTACAGTCTGGTCTATATCTTCCAGATCCAGATTTAATATGCTTTTGGCATCGGTGACATCGTAACCTGACGCTCTGAACTTCCTGTAAATGGCCTCTGGCCTCACCGTCCACTGAGCGAGTTCGTTACTGCGATGCACAAAACCGCTGATGGATTTTCTAATGGCCTCGCCGATATTCGGCATACTTCGAACAGCTTGACCCGCTTTGGTCAGCGGCCAGCTGACAACCTGCATCGCTTGGCCAAGCCGGGTTGATTCGGGGGGTTCCGTTTTCCAGGCGTGGATCTCTTTGATCGCGCGTTTCTCATAGGCCGAGAATTCGGGACGCGTCATAAGTCAATTCCTTGAACTATGGAGGAATCGGGTTACACGTACGTCAGCCAGCCATGGGCATCTTCGCCCTCGCCGGTGGTGATGGCGAAGTGACCGGTCCTGGATCTCCTTCGTGACCGGACCGCGCGCTCCGCTTCCGATCGAGATGCGGTCTATGGACCGAACCGGGGTGACTTCCACCGCACTGCCCGCGAAGAACACTTCGTCGGCGATGTACAGCATCTCCCGCGGGATATCCTGTTCGACGATCTCGAAACCGGCGTCCTGGGCGAGTTTCATGACGGAATTGCGCGTGATCCCCCCCAGGACGGAGGCCGCCAGGCTGTTCGTGATGACCCTGCCGTCTTTCACGACGAAGATGTTTTCACCGCTGCCTTCGCTGATCAGGCCATTGGGATTCAGGGCGATCCCCTCGCTGTATCCGTTCTCGATGGCCTCCATGCGAATCAACTGCGAATTCAGGTAGTTGCCGCCAGCCTTTGACAAGGCCGGGTGGGTGTTCGGCGCGGGGCGGCTCCAGGACGAGACGCAGACATCCACGCCGTTCTCCAGGACGTCCGCACCAAGATAAGCGCCCCAGTTCCAGGTTCCTATGGCGACTTCCACGGGGCAGCCCAGGGGGTCTACGCCAAGCAGCCCGTACCCGCGGTAGACCACGGGGCGGATGTAACAAGAACCATGCTTGTTGGACCGGATGGTCTCCAGGACTGCTTCCCTGATTTCGTCCGGGGAGTAGGGAATTTCCGTCCGGTAGATCTTGCAGGAATCGAACAGTCTGTCCACGTGTTCGTCCAACCGGAACACGGCGGGTCCCCGCGCAGTCTCGTAGCAGCGCATGCCCTCGAAGAAACTCGAACCGTAATGGACCACGTGGGCAAGCACGTGGATCTTCGCGTCTTGCCAGGGTACGAGTTTTCCATTGAACCAGATGTATTCGGCCTCCGGCAGCGTGGCCATGACTGGTCTCCCTTTTGCGATTCAGCACACGTGAACAATTTGGTAAAAACTACGGGGCGGACCGCCTGTTGTCAAGGGCAAAAGGCCTTGACACCCGTTTCCCGAGCGCCCTAGCTTACGCCATGAATAAATCCGACGATGATGCGAAATTCATGCGCCAGGCGATGGACCTGGCGGCACGGGGAACAGGCCTCACCAGTCCCAATCCCATGGTGGGCTCCGTGATCGTCCGCGACGGCATCGTCGTGGGGCGGGGCTACTACCGCGCATACGGCGGGCAACACGCCGAGCCGCAGGCCCTGCGCGAAGCCGGCGACAAAGCCCGGGGCGCCGAGATGTACGTTACCCTGGAGCCCTGCTGCCACCACGGCAGCACGCCGCCGTGCACGGACGCGATCATCGCATCGGGCATCGCACGGGTCCATGTCGCGATGACTGATCCGGACCGGCGCGTTGCCGGCAAGGGGATCGACCGGCTGCGCGCGGCGGACATCGTTCTGGAGACGGGCCTGCTGGAAGCGGAAGCGCGTGAACTGAACAGGGCCTACGTACACCACCGGGAAACCGGCCAGCCCCTTGTACTGCTCAAACTCGCCCAGACCCTCGATGGCTGCATTGCCACGCGGAACGGCCGATCGCAGTGGATCACAGGGGAGGCCGCGAGGAAACGGGTCCACCTGATGCGCAGCACGGCGGACGCCGTGCTCGTGGGCATACGGACCGTGCTGGCGGATGACCCGCGGCTCACTGTCCGCCACGTGGCCGGCCGCCAGCCCCGGCGCATCGTGCTCGACAGCCACGCCCGAACGCCGGTGGCCGCACGCGTATTGGACGCCGATGCGCCGGCAACCATTTGCGTTACCGACGCGGCGCCGGCCGGCCGGATCGACGGCTTGAAACGAACGGGCGCCGAAGTACTCGTATTGCCAGACGCGGACGGCGCCGTCGCGTTGGCACCCCTGAAGTCGGCGCTCGGCACGGCCGGGATCACGACCCTCATGGTCGAAGGCGGGAGTCGCGTGGCCACCTCCTTCCTGCGGGAAAGCGCCGTCGACCAGATCGCCTGCTTCATTGCGCCGCGCATACTGGGCGCGGGAATCCCGTCCGTCGCCGACCTGGAACTGGACGATCTCTCGCGGGCAATAAACCTTCGGAATACCCGAATGGAACAACTGGGCAACGACTTCCTTATAACGGGAACGCCGGCTTACGCCTGACGAGGGCCTGGGCAATCGGACGGTGAAAGCGGATAGACGCGGAATCTGATACATGTTCACGGGTATTATTGAAACCACGGGTTCAATACAGGACCTCGACGACCATCGGGGCGGCCTGAAGCTGACCGTCGAGGCGCCAACCATGTCGGCGGAATTTCAGCCGGGCGACAGCATCGCCGTGAACGGTGTTTGCCTGACGGTGGTAGCACACGGCGACCGGGGGTTTTCCGTGGAAATCGTGCCTGAGACGGTCTCCCGGACGACGTTCGGCAACTTGCAGGTCGGAGACCGGGTCAATCTGGAGCGGCCGTTGCGTCTGTCGGACCGCATAGACGGCCACCTTGTCCAGGGACACGTGGACGGCATAGGACGCATCGCGACGCGGGAAGAGCGGGGCAACAGCCTGTGGTACGAGGTGGAAATTCCGGAAGATCTGACGCCCTTCGTCATTGAGAAAGGGTCCATCGCGCTGGATGGAATAAGCTTGACAATCGCCCGTCTGACGGGTAATTTGGCCGCTGTATCGATCATACCGCATACCGCATCGATCACGACGTTCGGCAACAGGCGGCGCGGTGACGAAGTGAATATGGAAGTGGATATGGTCGGTCGGTATGTCGCGTCCCTTTTGCATGCCGGCTGGCGTGCCGACCCCGGCGAGAGACCGAGGTCATCATCCATCACCGAAGCCTGGTTGAAGGATACGATGTAGCGCAGGAGATGCCCGGCGGCGGTTCGAACCGGCCGGGATGCGTCGTGTTCCGACGACCGAAAACGGTTGAGCCGCATGTCGTCCCCCTTTACGACCATCCCGGAGGCCATCGAAGAAGTCCGGGCCGGGCGCATACTGATCGTCATTGATGACGAAGACCGGGAAAACGAAGGCGACTTCATCGTGGCTGCCGAACGGACGACGCCGGCGGCCATCAACTTCATGGCCCGGTACGGCCGGGGGCTGATCTGCCTTCCGACGACCCGCGATCGCCTGCAGGAGCTCAAGGTGCCCGCCATGGTCGGCGAGGAAGTCAATACGGCACTGCTGGGCACCCGTTTCACCGTCTCGGTCGATGCGGTCAATGGCACGACCTCGGGCATATCGGCGGCGGACCGCGCCGAGACGGTACAGGTCTTCGTCCGGCCGACCAGCAAGCCCGAAGACCTGGCGCGCCCGGGTCATATCTTCCCCCTGCAGGCTTTCGACGGCGGGGTACTGCGTCGGGCCGGACACACCGAAGCCACCGTTGACCTGATGCGGCTCGCCGGGCTCTATCCGGCCGGCGTGCTCTGCGAGATCATGGACGAGGACGGGTCCATGGCCCGTCTACCCAAGCTGATCGAGATCGCGCATGAGCATGACCTGAAGATCATCACGATCAAGGACCTGATCGCATACCGCAGGGACAGCGAGAAGCTGGTGAAGCGGCTGGTCACGACGACCATTCCAAGCAAATACGGGGAATTCGAGTCCCACCTCTACGAAGACGAATTGACCGGTGACCACCATGTCGCCCTGGTCAAGGGCCAGGTGGATGGCGAACCGAACGTACTGGTACGCGTCCACTCCCAGTGTCTTACGGGAGACGTTTTCGGCTCCATGCGATGCGACTGCGGCGACCAGTTGCAGCAAGCGCTGAAGCGCATCAGCGCCGAGGGACGGGGTGTACTGCTTTACATGCGGCAGGAGGGCCGTGGCATCGGTCTTGCGAACAAGCTCAGGGCCTACGCCCTTCAGGACCAGGGGCACGACACCGTGGAAGCGAACCAGGCGCTGGGTCTGCCGGTGGACGCGCGCGACTACGGGATCGGCTCGCAGATCCTGGCGGATTTGGGCCTCAGCACAATCAGGATCATGACCAACAACCCCGCGAAGCGGATCGGGATCGAGGGATACGGGCTCGACGTGACGGAACGTGTCCCGCTGCAGACTTCGCCGAACCGGTACAACGTGGGTTATCTCAAGACGAAACGCGGCAAGCTCGGCCACCTGCTCGACATCGACGAATCGCCGGACGACATTGGCTTCGACAGCCTGCTTTGATGCCACGCTCGAAGCGCATGCCGGATGATCAGCAGGAAACGAACCCGTTGTCTGCGGCCGGCGCGATGCGTGGAACATGATGCGCGATCTCCAAGGAGTGCGTTTGTGACCAACATGACAGAAGGCAGCCTGGCGAACGGCGCGAACGACCGGTATGGCATCGTAGTCAGCCGTTTCAATGGCTTCATCAGCGAAAACCTGCTGAAAGGTGCGCTGGACGGTCTGCGCCGCCATGGCGTCGGGGACGACTGCATCGATACGGCCTGGGTGCCGGGCGTTTTCGAAATTCCGATCGTAGCCAAGAAAATGGCCGGGAGCGGGCATTACGACGCGGTGATCTGTCTGGGATGCGTCATCCGCGGTGCCACGCCCCACTTCGACTATGTGGCCGGGGAAGGGGCCAGGGGTATCGCCGCCGCCGGCCGGGACACCGGCGTACCGGTGATTTTCGGCGTGCTGACCACGGAGACCCTCGAACAGGCCATCGAACGCGCCGGCTCGAAAGCGGGCAACAAGGGATGGGATGCCGCGCTGGCTGCGCTGGAAATGGCGGATCTGATGCGTCGCCTGGACCGCCTGGACCGCCTGGACGATGCAAGCGGGACGAGCAGGCGGGGCGGGACCGGCAGCCCGTCCGATCCGGAGGATAGGGACGGGGATACGGAGTGAACGCGCGCGCAGCGGAACGACGTCTGGGTCGCGAACTGGCGCTGCAATCGCTGTATCTCGCCGAACAGACCGGGGATGATCCAGGCAAGGCCCTGGCGAGGCTGCCGGGCTGGTCCCTGGCGCCTCCGCCTACCCGCCGTTTTGCCGAAGCGCTGATCGATCGGCTTCA
The DNA here is from genome assembly GCA_965200485.1 of bacterium. Taxonomy (GTDB): domain Bacteria; phylum JAAXHH01; class JAAXHH01; order JAAXHH01; family JAAXHH01; genus JAAXHH01. The sequence goes on along the minus strand of CBDAUD010000001.1, from coordinate 1,126,157 downwards.
ACGGCACGAAGACACCGTAAACCGGCACATCACCACGGTGGTGCGGCACTGGGACCGGGACCGCGTAGCCCGTATCGACGACTGCATCCTCCGGCTGGGCGCCTGCGAACTCATTGCCTTTGTCGATATCCCGACGGCGGTTTCCATCAACGAAGCCATCGAGCTGGCCAAGAAGTACAGCACGGAACAGTCCGGCGGCTTCGTCAATGGCGTCCTGGACGCCGTGGCCGCAAGACACCTCGCGACAGACGAAGGGACCTGATCCGGCCGGTCTACACGCGAGGGCTATGGACATGCCGGCGCCGTCGACATGCGAGCGCATACGCAGGAATAAATCCGAAAAGTGCGATACGGCATGCTGTCCGACATACATGGCAACCTGGAAGCGCTGGATGCCGTGCTTGAAGCGCTCGGAGACGAACGCATAGACCGGTACCTGTGCCTGGGCGACCTAGTCGGGTACGGGGCCAGTCCCAATGCGTGTATCGAGCGCATGATCGGGGTGACGAAGGACGTCATCGCCGGCAATCACGACCATGCCGCGATTGGAAAACTGAATGTCGCCTCGTTCAACGACCTTGCGGCGGAAGCGGCGTTGTGGACGCGGCGGCAGCTTTCGCCCGACGCCCGGAGGTATCTGGCCGAACTGCCCTATACCCGGCAGATGGACGATCTCTACGCAGTCCATGCAAGCCCGGCCAGACCGGAAACCTGGGCCTATGTCACATCGCTCGGCCATGCGATCGAAGGATTCGAGGCACTGCCCGCAGACGTATCGGTTTGCTTCCTGGGCCATACGCACACGCCGGGCATTTTCGAATCGAGTACCGTTTTGGATGAATGCAGACAGGTCCCGGCCAAGGTACACGCCATGGCACCGGAAAACAGGTACATCGTGAACGTCGGCAGTGTCGGGCAACCGCGAGACGGAGATCCCAGGGCGGCTTACTGCGTGTTCGATGCCGGAGAAACACGGCTTGAAATAAAGCGGGTCGCCTACGACCTGGAGACTGCGCAACGCAAAATCCGTGCCGCCGGTCTGCCGGACATGCTCGCCGAACGCCTCGCCTACGGCAGATAGGCGCCGGCGCGCCCGCCGACAACCTTCATCCCGATGAACAAGGGACCGCAAGGGGAATCTCAACACATGCCCGTGTTTCGCGTTGTATGGATGATCGGCCTGGGGGCCGCATTCCTTGTCTCGCTGGCCGTGTACACCAAGACCATAGCGCCCACCGTGCCCTTCTGGGACGGGGGCGAGTTCATTGCGACATCCTATATCCTGGGCATACCGCATCCGCCCGGCTCTCCGCTTTACATCCTGTTGGGGCGGCTTTTCACCCTGCTGCCCGACCTGGGCGCGGGTATCGCCTGGCTGGTGAACTTCTCTTCGTGTCTGTTCAGCGCCCTGACCGTGGCGTCCGTCTACCTGGTCATCGTGAAGGCCGTTACGCTCAACCGGAATCGGAACGGACTGGCCGGGTATGAGAGCGTGGTCGTGTGCTGCAGCGCACTGGCCGGCTCGCTTCTGCTGGCGTTTTCCGATACGTTCTGGTTCAATGCGGTCGAAGCCGAGGTCTACGCGCTTTCCATGTGGATCATGGTGATCTGCACGTGGCTGGTCCTGCACTGGATCGAAAACCACGAGCAGAACGGCAGCGCGCGTTATCTCTTCCTGGTCGTCTACCTGGCCTTCCTGGGTATCGCCGTGCACATGTTCACCATGCTGATCCTGCCGGCCGCGTTTCTGGCCGTGGTCTTTACGGACCGGGGCCTCCGTTCGAACGTAAAACTGATCCTGCTCTGCGCCGTGATGGGCGTTATTCTGTACAGCGTCGTAGCCTCCATCGATGTGTTTTTCCTCACGGTTCCGCTCGCCATTGCCAGTCTGCTCCTCTTCAGGGGACGACTGCCCTGGGGCTTCCCGGCACTGGCGTTCGTCCTGTCCATCGCCCTGCTGTTCTTCGGATTGGAAGGCGTCGGATCATACAACGGACTTCCGCTGCTCATGATCGGCGGATTCGAGGCCACCTGGGGAACGGTCATGTTCAGCGTGGCGCTGGTGAGCCTGGCGCTCGCCCTGGTCTCCGCAACCGCGGACAATCCGGGCCGGTACAGGTGGTCCTTCTGGGCGATCGTGCTCTGTCTCGCGGTACTGGGATATTCCGTGAACTTCTACGTGCCTATACGGGCGGCACAACAGCCGGCCATCAACGAGAACGATCCGTCGACCTGGAAGAACTTCGAGGGATTTCTGGAACGAAAGCAATACGGGCAGGAAGGCATGCTCGAATCGATGTTCAATCGCAAAGGCAGCTGGTCATCCCAGTTCGGCAACGGCGAGAACATGGGATTCTGGCGTTTCTTCTCCCGCCAGTTCAGCGATCCCGCCTTCCCTTTCTGGCTCTTCCCCGTCCTGCTGATCGCCCTGGGTTTCCTCGCCCAGGCGGAACGCGACCGCCGAAGCACCCTGTTCCTCGGCGGGATGCTGCTCACTTGCAGTCTCGGCCTCATTCTGTATATGAACTTTTCGGACGGCACGCGGGGCATACAGCGCGAGGTGCGTGTTCGGGACTATTTCTACACGCCCGCCTTCGTCTTCGCCTCGGTGCTGATGGGCATAGGCATCAGGGCGGCGCTGGCTCAAATGGCCGTATGGCTGGGTCGGCTCCGATTGCCCGTGGAACGCGGTACCGCGGGGGTCGCCATGCTGTCGATCGCGCTTCCACTCGTTCCTTTCACCTACCACTACGAATCCCACTCGCGCGAGGGCAACTACATTCCGTACGACTATGCCTACAACATCCTGCAGTCGTGTGACGAGAACGGGCTCCTCTTCACCAACGGAGACAACGATACCTTTCCGCTCTGGTTCCTGCAGGAAGTGGAAGGCATGCGCAAGGACGTGCGGGTAATCAACCTCAGTTTGCTCAATACGAACTGGTACATCAAGCAGTTGAAGTACCAGGAGCCCAGCGTGCCGATTGGGCTGGACGACGAGACCATCGACGCCCTTACCGTCCAAGCCTGGGAGGACAAGGAGGTGGAGATCGCCGGGATGAAGTGGACCGTCCCGGCATCAGGTACCCTTGGGGCGGATATCGGCTATCTCAGGGTGCAGGATTTGATGATTCTGCACATCCTGAATCAAAATGACAGGGGGAGGCCCGTCTTTTTCGCCGTGACCGTCCCGTCGCAGAACGACGTGGGCCTGGACGAGCACATGCAGCTGGAAGGCATGGTATGGCGGATCGTGCAGCACCCCAACCCCGAACTGATGGACTTGGACAGGACCCGCCACAATCTATGGAACGTCTACCGGTATCGCGGTATAGCGGACCCGGAAGTCTACAAGGACGATCAGATCCGCTCGCTCATGCGGAACTACACCGTGGCCTTCCATCAGCTCGCCCTCAACCGCTGGAAACGGGGTGAAATCGATCAGGCCATTGCCGCCATAGAGAAGTACCGCACGTACAACATCAGCGACGGCGTGCTTGAACGACTGATGCTCATCCAGTTCTACGGCGAAAAGGGCAGGTTCGCGCACGTCGAGCCCTATGCGTTCGAGTTGGCCGATCTATACGAAACCTTCGATGGATACACGACCCTGGGGCAGGCCATGCAGAAACAGGGACGGAACGACGAGGCCATCGCCCTGCTTGAGAGGGGCGTGGCGGCTTTTCCGGAACATGCCGCCGGATACGATCATCTGGTAAGCCTCTATTACGAACGGAACGATATGGACCGCATGCTGGAGACGCTCAAACGGTGGCAGGGGATCGCGGAACCGCGAGATTCGGTCGAGGCCATGATCCGGGCGCTTGAACAGCGTATCGAAACAAACGGACCCTAGCCGGACCGACGCCGTAGCGGGCAGTGCCGCGGGCGCGGCATGAAAACGGGTCCGCGCCAGGCTCCTCTGATCCTAATCACCCACGCAGTGAAGTCATGGCCGGTTCATACCAATGCGCATTCTGATCATCAACTGGCGGGATATCCGCAACCCGGAGGCGGGCGGCGCCGAAGTGCATCTGCACGAGACGTTTTCGCGAATCGCCGCGTCGGGACACCAGGTCACCCTGCTCTGCTGCAGATTCCCCGGAGCCCGAGAGAACGAACGGCTGGACGGGATGGAAGTCATTCGGTTCGGCGGAAAGTGGACCTTCAACCTGGCCGTGCCCTGGTTCTACCGACGGCAGCTCGCAAACCGTTCATTCGACGTAATCATCGAAGACATAAACAAAATACCGTTTCTGCTTCCCTGGTTTGTTAAAAGCGCCCCGATCATGGTCCTGCTGCACCATCTGTTCGGAACGACCTTCTATCGGCAGATCAATTCCCTGCCGGCAACCTACCTTTACCTGATGGAACGCCTGATTCCGCGGGTCTATCGAGGGAATCTATTCCAAGTCGTGTCGGAGAGCTGTCGCGACGAACTCGTCGGCATGGGGGTTTCGGCGGACAGGGTCCGCGTCGTACACAACGGACTCGACACCGGGCTCCTGGATGCGCCGCACGCTTCGGTGGGCAAGGAACCCGGACTGATCGTATACCTGGGCCGCCTGAAGAAGTACAAGAACGTGGACCATCTGATCCAGGCCATGGTGATTGTTCGAGACGAGGTACCCGGCGCCCGCCTGCTGGTCGCCGGCACGGGGGACCGACGCCCCGCGCTGGAAGCGTTGGCCCGGTCGCTGGACCTGGAGGAGGTTGTTGAATTCGCCGGATACGTATCGGAATCGGAAAAGATCCGCCTGCTGACACGGGCCGAAGTGGCGGCGTGTCCGTCCAGCAAGGAAGGATGGGGGATTTCCGTGTTAGAGGCCAATGCGTGCGGCACGCCGGTGGTGGCAACCCGCGTTTCCGGACTACGGGATGCCGTAATCGACGGGGAGACCGGCCTACTGACGCCGCTTGGGGACCGGAAGGCGATGGCGCGCGCGTTGATCGACCTGTTGCGGGAACCGGATGAGCGTAACAGGCTAGCCAAGAACGCACGGGCGAGGAGCAGACACTTCACCTGGGACGAAACCGCCCGGCAGACGGTCCAGGTCATCCGGCGTGCCATAGGGGACAACGCAGATGCCCGATGAACGTCCGGAGCAGCGAAGCCCGGAGAAGCCGGATGGCAGCGTGGCTATTTCTGTTGTCGTCCCGCTGTTCAACGAAGCGGAGAGCCTGCCGGAACTGCACCAGCGGATCGCAGCCGCGCTGGAAGGGGTCGGCAATTCCTTCGAGGTGGTTTTCGTCGACGACGGCAGCCGGGACGGGTCCTTCGAAACCATACGACAGATCAGGAAGCAGGACGAGCGGGTCCGGGCTGTCCGGTTCCGTCGCAACTACGGGAAATCCGCCGCGCTGGCCGTCGGTTTCGAAGCGAGCCGGGGCGATGTAGTCGCGACCATAGACGCGGACCTGCAGGATGATCCGGCAGAGTTACCCCGCATGGTCGAATTGCTCGGGCAGAAATTCGATCTCGTCTCGGGGTGGAAGAAGGACCGTAAGGATCCGCTTTCGAAACGGCTTCCTTCGAAGCTGTTCAACCTGGTTGCCGGTGTCGTCTGCGGTCTGCGGCTACACGATTTCAACTGCGGCCTGAAAGTATACCGCCGCGAGGTCGTGGAGACGATACCGGTGTACGGCGCACTTCATCGGTATCTGCCGATGCTGGCGCACTGGGCCGGATTCCGTGTCACGGAAACGCCGGTGCTGCACCATGCCCGAAAGCATGGAAGCAGCAAGTTCGGCATGAGCCGTTTCACCCACGGGTTCTTCGATTTGCTGACCGTGTACTTCGTATCGAACTACACCCGGCGGCCCCTCCACCTGTTCGGTTCCTTCGGCCTGCTGTCTTTTGTTACGGGACTGGGCATCGCACTCTATCTCACCTGGCTCTGGCTGAGCGGCGTCGGCATCGGGACCCGTCCCCTTTTGCAGTTCTCCGTACTGCTCATGATCCTCGGCATCCAGCTGGTCTCCATGGGCCTGATCGCCGAAATGATCGCCAACCACGCCCGGCGCACGGAAGATTATGCGGTCCAGGAACGGCTGGAATAGGCGGTGCGTTCCAGGCGGTGCGTTCCAGGCGGTGCGTTCCAGGCAGTGCTTCCAAGCGCAGCCGGGATGACAGGATGATACCGCGCCCGAGCCCCTGAATGCCGTCGCGCCTTTTGTCCGGAGAAACGGGATTCCGGGAAACAGGATTGCCGGCTATGGCACACGCCTATCGCGGCCGAATCTGCTTCTTCGGCACCTACGAACGCGACTATCCGAGCAACCGGACGCTGATCGAAGGCCTGACGCGCGCCGGCTGGCAGGTGCGGGAATGCCATGTGCCCCTTTGGGAGAAGGAACGCAACAAGACCGGCACGTACCTGGGGCCATGCTCATTGATCTTACGTGCCGTAGCATTGAAGCTTGCCTACTTTCGGCTGCTGCTGAAATACCTCTTCAAGGTGGACAACTACGATATCATGGTGGTCGGATACATCGGCCATCTTGATATGCCGCTGGCGTGGCTGCTTACCCGGCTGCCTAGGCGCCCTCTTGTATTCAGTCCGCTGATCTCCCTCTACGACACCCTGGTTGACGACCGGCGGGCCTTCTCGGACGGCACGCTCATGAGCCGACTGCTGCGCTGGCTGGATCGCTGGACCTGCGCGAAGGCGGATCTCGTACTCCTGGATACGCATGCCCACATCGATTACTTCTCGGATACGTTCAACCTGCCGCGCGATCACTTCAAACGCGTCTTCGTAAGCGCGCCGGAACCGGGCGCCATACCCGCGCCGACCGGTCCGAAACCGCCGGACGACCGGTTGTTCCAAGTCGTATTCATCGGCAAGTTCACCCCATTGCACGGGCTGCCTTACATGGTGGAAGCCGCCCGGCGGCTCCGGGACGAACCGGATATCGTCTTTCATTTCATCGGATCGGGACAGTTGAGCGATGAGATGCGCGAGACCGTGCGCAGACTGGCCCTTGAAAACGTCCGGTTGACGGAATGGATCCCCTACGAGACGATTCCGCAGTATCTGCAGGGAGCGGGCGTATGCCTTGGGATTTTCGGGACGACAGACAAGGCGTCCCGAGTTATTCCCGGAAAAGTGTTTATCGCGCTTTCCGTGGGCAAGGCGGTCGTTACGGCGGATTCTCCGGCCATCAGGGAACTGTTGACCGACGGCGACAGCGTGGTGCTTTGCGAACGGGGAAACCCTGCAGCGCTAGCCGGCGCCATCAGGGGATTGTATGAAGATCGGGAACTGTTGCGACGGGTCGCCGCCGGGGGCCGCCGCGTCTTCCTAAAACACGCTTCCACGGAGCAAGTCGGCCGGTCCGCGTCTGATGCGCTGGAAAAACTGATGTCGGGGCGCGTCTAGTACTTCTCAATCGCCCCGAAGTCCAGTTCAACGATCCAGTCCTCTGATTCGTCATCCTTCGTAAAATGGATAAAGCCCAGTTCTGCAAGTCTTGTCAACTCCCGCTGAAAAGTACGGAGTGAAACGCGCCGATAGAGAGATCGGAGATACCGGTCTTCCCACAACTGCGACAAGCCGACCTTTCTGGCAAGGTCGTCGGCGAAAGGATCCTGAGGCTCCGTATTGTCCAATAGGTATACAAGCAGACCGTACTCTCTCTCGTTCAACAGACGTCTGCGGGGTCCCGTTTTGATGCCAACCGACTTAACCATCATGTTTCGGTAAACCAACCGATTAATCCGTGCTTTTATGAAGTTGTTGATGCCTTTCAGTTCAATGGAAAATCCCTTTACACCAAATCGAATGAAGGGTGAAACGTAGAAGGGCTGTTTATGCCGACACTGTTGAAGTACGGTCTTGTATTCCGTTTCGTGGCGATAGAAATAGTTCGAGAGTCCGTAAAACCCGCGGACATTGTATCCATGACGATATAGAATAGCCGCTTCAACAAGTCGGGAGACTCTTCCGTTTCCATCACCAAAGGGATGTATGGTGACGAGAAAGAAATGAGCCAGCAAAGCTTGAACTACGGGGTGATGCTTTTGGGAAGATGCTAAGTTTATGAATTCCAAAAAGTTCCGCATCAAATCCGATAGTCGGTCGTATGGCGCGCCTCTGTGGATTCCTCCCAGTTCCGGTGTACCGACCGTTACCGAAAAACCGCGTAGTCTACCCGGAGTATTGTCCACCGTATCGGAATCTTGCGTGATCATTTCATGCAGCCTTAGGATGTCTTCCAAGTCAAGGGGACGACTGCCAGGATTGAAGCGTTCTCTTACCCAAGACTGTGCCTCGCCAGCGTTTCGTACCTGCAGCTGTTCTTTTGTTGCGGAGGACTGTTTCTCTTCCACCGTGTTCTCTTCCATAAATTCCATTTGCCTGGAAACCTCATCTTCAGAAAGCGGGTTTCCTTCGATGGCCGTTGTTCCGTGAACCGCACGCACTCTGTTCAACCGGTCCAGCTGGTCCCGCCACTCCTGAGGGCAAATCAGATTCAGGGAAGCCTGTTTGTAGGCTTCGATCGCTATGAGATCGGTAAACAGTTCCCGTTCATCCAGGACGTATTCGAAATTAAAACGATCCCAGTTCATATTGAACTCTAATTGACACGTTATTTGACGGCTTACTTGACAGCTTATTTGACAATGTATGACGGTTCCACAAGTTACTTTTAATTAACGATTTATACTCGATAAAAGCAAGATTTAAATTGATTCATCGAGCTTATTTGACACGTTATTTGACAGCTTACTTGACACCAAGCACGACAGGTTGATTCGAACGTCCCATCAACGAATCACAGCGTCTTCACCATGACGACGGCATCTTCTGTCGGATTTGTATAGTAGGCCCTTCGAAGGGCGACCGCGCTGTATCCCAACTGTCTGTACATCATACGGGCGGCGCGGTTGGAGTCGCGAACTTCCAGGGTGGCGGTGGTGCATCCCCGTCGAACCGCCTCCTCCAGAAGCCACGCCATCATACCGTTTCCGATGCCCCGACGCCGGTGACCGGCGTGCACGGCGATGTTGGCCAAGTGCACCTGGTCCGCCGCGATCCACCCCACCAGAAACCCGGCAACAGCCTCCCCTTCCATGGCGACGATGGTTATGGAAACGTCCGACGCCATCTCGTTTGAAAACGCCACTTCGGGCCAAGGTGCGGGATAGGAAGCCTGTTCGATCGCCAATACCAGGGGTAGATGCTCTGTCGTCATTTCACGTATGACGAAAGCGCTTGTCTCAGGCATGCGTCAGTCCGTTGGTCTTTCGGACCGGGCGGGTGAGGCAGGGGTGGTACTGGTCGCCGGGGATTGCGCAGGCCGAGACGGAGGTTGTTTGGCGAAATCCGGCCTTCTCAGATACAGGGGTTCCAATTCGTTCAGGGACGCGTGTTCATCCCGCAGCAGACCATCCAGACCCAGAAACGCGGTGGACGAGGCCAGCAATCTCCCCGTGCCCGGCGGAGGAAACAGGGCCCGGTCGCCGAGCGCGGAGACGATTTGATCGCGATACGCGTCGGCACCGCTGCCGACGAATACGGCCGTATCCTGTATGGACCCGACCACGTCATCGACGAGCCCGACGCGATAATCGGTGATCCGCATCGGCCGCCCGTCAACCGTATCGTACCGCGCTTCGTAGACCTGTCCCCTGCGGGCGTCCGTCAGCACGTGGACGGGATAGCGGCTGTAGGGCACCTGAAACGCGACGGCATCCAGCGTAGGCACGGCGACGACGGGGCGTTTCGTCACATAGGCCAGCCCTTTGACCAAACTCAAACCAACCCGAAGACCGGTATACGATCCCGGTCCGATCGAGATCGCGAACCCATCCACGTCGGACCATGGCAGGTCCAGTTCCTTCCGGGTGCGCTCCAGCATCTCGGGCAACCGCTCGGCTTGAACCGTTCCGATTTCCAATGTCGCGTCGGCCAGTATGCCCCGATCACGAATGATGGCGATTCCGGCGGAGGCGGAAGAGGTCTCGATTCCCAGGACGATCATAACAGGTTTCCTATAAACGCATATGAACACAGTTTGGTCAGAAGCGCAGCTTGGTCAGAAGCGCAGCTTGGTCAGAAGCCATCCGCCGATCAACAGTACGAAAATGGGAGAGAGGTCGATCCGCACGTTGGTTTTTGGAATGGCAATGGGTGGGATGATCTTCCTGAATGGCGCCAGGGCCGGTTCCGTAAGCCAGGTCAGCACGCGCACGAGCGGCGCGGACGGGTCCGGGTTGACCCAGGACATCACGGCGCGAATAATGATCAGGACAAGGTATATACGAAGTATCTGAACGAGGATCATGTCGATTTTGCATCCAGGCTGGAACAACCGCGGCCCTGTCCGTTGCATCGTGCACGCAGGGGCACTTTAGCACCCACCGCGTCTGTTGTCAACGACGAAGATAGCGCGAAGAGCGCTTCGAACCGGTATGTTGTTGTGATCACGTCCCATCGTGCCGGTCTGGAACGGCAGGAACCTCTGGCGCGTCCTCGGTCCATCTGCTATTTTACGGGACTTGCACAATCCGATCCACATGGTGACGGCCGACCGCGATGGGTCACCCAACTGCGATGATGATGGATTTGTAGCAGGAAAGGAAGGGGTATGGCGGACATACGCGTTGAGGGAAACAGGCTGCAGTCTTTCACGGCCGCGGTCTTCGAGCGCGCCGGTTTGCCGGTCGAAGACGCGGGCATCGAGGCAGAGGTGCTGGTCTGGGCGAATCTGCGGGGTGTGGATTCCCACGGGGTCCAGCGCGTCGCCGGGTACGTCCGCTCGGTGGAGGCGGGGCACTACAATCCCCGGCCGGACATCCGCATCGAGCGGGAAACGCCCGCCACGATGCTCATCGAGGCGGACCGGGCCTTTGGACCGGTGGTGACGACCTACGCCATGAAACAGGCGATCGGGAAAGCCCGGTCGGCGGGTATCGGCTGGGTGCTGATTCGAAACACCACCCATCAGGGGGCCATGGCGTATTACGCCCAGATGGCCGCAAAAGAGAACATGGCGGGCATCGCCTCCGTCTGCAATCCACCGAACATGGCGCCGCCGGGCGCACGGGCGCCGGGCGTGCACAACAGTCCCATCGCCATCGCCGTACCCGGCAATCGCATGCCTTTCATTTCCCTGGACATGGCCACGAGCGTGGCCGCCTTCGGAAAACTGGACGTGGCCATGGACCGGGGCGAATCCATCCCGGATACCTGGGCGCTGGACGAGGACGGCCTTCCGACGACGGATCCCCACCTAGCCAGGCTTCTTCGACCGGCCGGCGGCTACAAGGGCTACGGCCTAGCCCTGATCTTCGAATGCCTGTCCAGCCTGATGGTGGGAAATCCCCTGTTGACGGCGGCCATCACGGGTCCCGGAGCGCGACCGGGCGTACAGAACAGCTTCATCGGCGCAGTCGATATAGCCGCCTTTACCGACCCGGACGCGTACCGGGCAAACATCGACGACCTTGCGGCGGCCATGAAAGGGTTGCCGCGCGTCGAGGGCGTGGACGAACTCTTCGTACCGGGGGAGCCGGAGGAACGGGTGTATCGGGATCGCAGCGAAAACGGTATTCCATTGCCGCCGGGCACCCGACAGAAACTCAACGAAGTGGCGGTAAAGTACGAACTGCCGGTACCCTGGGAAGGGTAGTCTGACAGGCCGGCGCAACTTGACCGGGATCGGCGCGAGTTGACCGGCACCCATGTATTTTGGCCGGAGAAGGTTGGTTCGACCGGACGGAGAACGGGTTCATGACGAACAAATACGGTTATTCGGAAGAAGGACTGAAACACTATAACGCCCGCCGGACCATCGGTCCCGTCGCGGTAGACGGCCGCCTCGACGAACCGTCGTGGCGGCTGGCGGAACGGTCTCCACGCTTCGAAGACCTGGAGGAGCCGGGCCGGCCGGCGCTGTTCGACACGCGGGCGGCGGTGATCTGGGATGACGAGTACCTGTATGTGGGATTCTGGGTGGAGGAACCCGACGTGCGGGCGTCGCACACGAAGCGCGATGCCATGATTTGCGAGGAAAACGACGTGGAAGTGTTCATCGCCGCCGAAGACGCCTACTACGAGTTCGAACTGAACGCACTGGGCACGATCATGGAGCGGTTCTACGTGTGGCAGGACGCCTATGTGGAAGCCGGCTACAGCGCGTTGCCGGAATTCGATCTTCAGGGCACCAAGCTGGTGGACACCCTGGGAGGCACGAAGACGGGCCATGCCCATCCCCGCGGGCGCCGCTGGGCATTCCGCGAATGGGATCTGCCGGGCCTGAAATGGGCGGTGCACGTGGACGGGACGATCAACGATCCGAATGATACGGACCGGGGGTGGACCGCGGAGATCGCCTTTCCCTGGCAGGGGCTGAAGCATCTTGCGGACGGACGTTCGCTTCCGGCGCGTGAAGGAGATACCTGGCGCATGGATTTTTCCCGCTTCCAGTGGATAGAGGAAGGCGGTTTCAAGACCTGTCCGGGATGGGCGTGGACCAGCCACGGCACCTACGATTCGCACATACCCGATCGTTTCACCGTGGTTCATTTCACCGAGCAGGCCGTGGGCGGCGAAAGGGCGCAGGATGGGCAGTGAGCACCCCTCGAAGGCAACGAAGACTTTGAAATACCCGTGTGCCAGAGCCGTGGATACCGTGGTCGTGGATGGTCACCTGAACGAGAAGTCGTGGCTGAAGGCGCCGCGATCCCGCCTTTTCTCAGATCACACGGGCGCCCGGGCGCTTTTCGATACGACGGCGGCCCTGGTCTGGGATGACCGCTGTCTCTACATCGGATGGTGGCTGGAGGACCGCGACATCCACGCGATCCATGAAGCATCTTCACCGGATATTCGCCAGGACAGCCACGTGGGACTCCTGCTCATCGGGCCCGGCGCATACTACGACTTGGCCGTAAATCCGCTGGGCGCAACCGCGGAAACGTGCTGTATCTGGAAGGAAGCGTATCGGGAAGACACGCGATTCCATGTACCCGAATTCGACCTGGCCGTTCACAAGCCCGAGGTGTTGGGTGGCGGATCAAGGACTGATTTCAGTGCAATGCGCTGGGGTTTTTCGGACTGGCGTTTCCCCGGACTGCGGGTCGGTGTGCAAGTGGAAGGCGACCCGAACAGAAGGGACCGTAGCGACCGGGGTTGGAACGTGGAGCTGGCCCTTCCGTGGGAAGGATTCAAGTGGCTGGTCAATGGCCAAACCGCGTCGCCCGCCCCTGGGGATGTCTGGCGGATCGGACTGCTGCGGCGACAGGTAATCGACCAGCGCGGCCACCGCTGGCAGGCCACGTGGACCTGGCAACCCCTGGATCTCGTGGATGGGCGGATACCCGAAACGCACCTGGAAGTGGACCTTTGCGGTTAGGCGGTGGTCAAGCGTTCGTATCTTCCGGGGCGTCCTGGAACAGGTTTATGTAGCTCGCATACCGGAATCTCCGGTGGCGGGTGCGTCCCGTGAATTCGTGCAGGAAGCCGCCGCAGACCAGCCGGTCCACAAGGTTGTTGGCCGCCTGATAAGTTGTTCCGTTTAGCATGCGTACGTCATCCACCGAGATGATCGGGAGTTCGAACAGCTTTTCGAGTACCCGGAGCCCATTGGCCGAGGCGCGGCCGAACGTCTCATTGATGATGCTGCGGTGCCGCTCCCGGAGATCAAGAATGCGTCGGACCGTATAGGCGGCTTCTGCGCTGACCTCGACGATGCCGCGCAGGAAAAATGCGAGCCACTGTTCCCAACTGCCGTTATCGCGCACCGACTGCAATTCGTCGTAGTACCGCTGCTGATGCTGTTTGAAAAAATGAGACAGATACAAGACGGGTTTCTGCAGCACATCGCGTTCGCAAAGCATAAAGGTGATCAACAGCCGTCCGACGCGGCCGTTGCCATCGAGAAAAGGATGGATGGTCTCGAACTGCGCGTGGGCGAGACCGATCTTGACCAGAACCGGCAGGTCGTCTCCGCCGTGGATGAAGCGTTCCCATTGCGAGAGGTCCTCCCCGATCCGATGGGGTGGGGGCGGGACGAAGACGGCTTCTTTGAGGCTGCATCCGGCAGGACCGATCCAGTTCTGGCTGGTCCGCAACTCGCCGGGGGTGGGCGGGGAACCTCGAACGCCGCGCAAGAGTTCCCCGTGAATTTCGCGAATCAGGCGGATCGAGACCGGGAACTCGGCCAAGCGCTTCAGGCCATGGTTCATCGCACGGACATAGTTCACGACTTCGTTTACATCGCGTGGTCGATCGACTGAGAAGACCTGCGCCTCGGCGGCCAGCAGATCCTGCAGAGAACTCTGCGTACCCTCGATCTGACTGGAAAGCACGGATTCCTTGCGCACATACATGAAGACGAACAGATCCGGGTTGGGGAGTGTACTGATGGATCCATCCAGGCGCCCCAGGGCAAGGTCGGCCTCCGAAAGCAGGGCCATCAACGGACCGCCGAGCCTGATGGGCGGGCGGGGCGGCAACGGTTCCGGGCAGAAGGCTCTGAAACCACCGGGCTGGGTGATGTAGCGTCCAGACCGGAAACTTGGTGCGATGTGGTCCTTCATATTGAACTTACTCTTTAATATGCGTACCCAACCAATCCATGTTAAAGGCTGCATTTAATATAGGATGACTCGCCACTCATATGCAAGTTTGACTTTAATATACGAGCTGTTCCTTGGAAACGAGCCGTTCCCTGGACGGAACGGGAAGCAGGAGAGGAGCCTTAAAACGCTTGAAGGAGCTTGAAGGTTTTGGCCATTGGCCAAGGTGGGGCTATACAACAATAGGCTTTCAAGACCTCTATCGGATCTTGAAAGCCCATTCAAATGCTTCGTCAGCCGGGTTTTGGACTTAACCGTTTCTTTCTTCTTCAATCAGAAGCGGTCCAACCCACGCGTCCCGGCTCAGGTCCGGCGCATGAACCCCGAGAAGAAGTCGTTTCCCTTGTCGTCCACCACGATGAAGGCGGGGAAATGCTCGACCTGAATGCGCCAGATGGCTTCCATGCCCAGTTCCGGATATTCCACCACCGATACGTCCCGGATGGAATCTTGTGCCAGCCGCGCGGCCGGTCCGCCGATGGACCCGAGATAGAATCCGCCGTGCTTTTTGCATGCATTGGCCACCTGGACGGACCGATTGCCCTTGGCCAGCATGATCATGCTGCCACCGGCCGCCTGGAACTGATCCACGTAGGTATCCATCCGACCCGCCGTTGTCGGACCGAAGGATCCCGAGGCGTATCCTTCCGGCGTCTTGGCCGGACCGGCGTAGTAGACGCACAGATCCTTGAAATACTGCGGTAGGTCCTCGCCGCGGTCGAGCCGCTCCTTGAGGCGGGCGTGGGCGATATCCCGCGCGACGATCATGGGGCCCGTCAGGGACAGGCGCGTGGCGACCGGGTAGCTGCTGAGTGTGGCGCGGATCTCGGACATGGGTCTATTCAAATCGATCTGCACCACCTCGCCGCCCAAGGCTTCGTCGGCGATCTCCGGCAGGTATTTCGAAGGTTCGGTTTCCAGCTGTTCCAGGAAAATCCCGTCCCGCGTGATCTTCGACAGGATCTGCCGGTCGGCGGCACAGGAAACCGCGATCCCCACCGGACACGAAGCGCCGTGCCGCGGCATGCGGACCACCCGCACATCGTGGCAGAAGTACTTCCCGCCGAACTGCGCGCCGATGCCGATTTCCTGGCTCATCTTGAGTATCTTCGCTTCCATTTCAAGGTCGCGGAAGGCCTGGCCGTACTCGTTGCCCTGGGTGGGCAAGGTGTCCAGAAAGCGCGCGCTCGCCAGTTTGGCGACCTTCAGCGTGTATTCCGCGGAGGTGCCGCCGACTACGATGGCCAGGTGATACGGAGGGCATGCCGCCGTACCGAGCATGCGGAGTTTTTCGTCGACGAATTCGAGAAACCGCGCCTCGTTCAGCAACGCCCGCGTTTCCTGGAAGAGGAAACTCTTGTTTGCCGATCCGCCGCCTTTGGTCATGAACATCAGCTTGTAGGCATCGCCCCGGTCCGCGAAGATCTCGATCTGCGCGGGCAGGTTGGTGCGCGTGTTCGACTCCGTGAACATGTCCAGGGGCGCCTGCTGACTGTACCGCAGGTTGGTGTTGAGGAAGGCGTTCATGGCGCCCTCCGACAACGCGGCTTCGTCATCGCCCTCGGTCCAGACGAGATGGCCCTTCTTGCCCATGACGATGATCGTGCCGGTGTCCTGGCACATGGGCAGGATGCCGCCGGCGGAGATGTTGGCGTTCTTCAGCATCTCCATGGCGACGAAGCGATCATTGTCGGATGCTTCCGGGTCGTCGAGGATCTTGCGCAACTGGCCGAGATGTTCGGGCCGCAGCAGGTGGGCGCTGTCCCGGATGGCCTGATCCGCGAGCAGGGTGAACCCGGCCGAATCCACCTTCAGGATTTCACGTCCCTCGAATGTGCCGGTGGAAACGAAATCCGGGGTCAGGTGGCGATACGGCGTCTCGTCGCTGCCCAACGGCAGAAGTTCGTGATGGATATAGCCATTCAACGGTCGCAATCTCCAGCGCTGTGGTCAACCGAAGTTGACTTCGGTTGTCAGACGAAACTGATTTCCAAGGTTTCGAAGCAGGCGCGCCGCGCGTCGCACGACGAGGGTTCCACGATCTTTTCATCGGGACCGATGCCCGACGCGGAACGAACGCACCAGAATGCCCTGCCCGGCGATTCCTCGGTCAGGGTCTGCTCGTGCTTCTCCGCGGTATAGAACGATTTCGTTCTAAGGTACCGGCATACGGGTTGTGCCATGATGGACTCCTTTTACTACGACGCCAGGGCCAGAACGGCCTGTCTGACGAGGTTCTTGGCGATCTCCACCTTGTATCCGTTGTGCGGCATGGGCGCGGCGTCTTCCACCGCCGCTTCGGCGGCGCTTTGGGCCCTGGACTCGTTGATACGCCGGCCGCTGAGATACCGCTCGGCCTCGACGGCCCGCCAAGGAACCGGCGCCACCCCGCCGAATACGAGGCTGGCACGCTGACAGGTCCCGTTCTCGACGGTCATCTGGGCGGCCAGACTGACTAGGGCGAAATCAATGGAATCCCGCTCCCTCACCTTCAGATACATTCCCTTGGCATTCGCTTCCGGTTTGGGTATGGCCAGTTCCGTGACGACCTCGTTGGGTCGGAGTATGTTCTCCCGGCGAATGTTCATTTCGGGCAGCGTGAAGAAGTCGTCCATGACCACTTCCTTCTCGCCGCGCGGACCGAGGATCTTCACCGTGGCGCCGAGCGCCATCAGCGCCGGGGCCGCGTCGGAGGGGTGGACGATGTAGCTTGGTCCGGATCCGAAGATCGCGTGATAGGTATTGACGCCGCCCACCGCGTAGCACCGCGCACCGCCCTTCTTGAGGCACGGGAAGTCCTCGCTGCGGTAGTACCAGCATCGAGGCCGTTGCAGGATGTTCCCGGCCAGCGTGCCCATGTTGCGGATCTGCGGCGAGGCGATGACGGCAACCGCCTGGCTGAGCGCGGGATAGTCCTGTTTTACCGCGCTATGATTCAAGACGTCCGTCAGGGTCGTCAGGGCGCCGATACGGAGCACGGCGTCGTCCTGGCGGATGTAATCCAGTCCCGTGATGGTCTTGAGGTTGACCACGCGCTTCGGGACCGCGGCGTAGTCTTTCATCTCTCCGACGAGGTCCGTGCCACCCGCCATGACCACCGCGTCGTCCCAAGAACGGCTCAGGAGGGAGGGTACCTGCTCAATCGACGTCGCGTTGACGTAGGAAAAGTTCTGCATGAGTCAGCCCTCCTTCACTGCGGCCAGCGCACCGAGTACTTTGTCGGGGGTGAACGGCATTTCCCGTATCCGGGCGCCGCAGGCATTGTAGATGGCGTTGGCGATGGCACCGGGCGTCGGAATCACGGGGGGTTCGCCGATCCCGATCACGCCGCGTTCCGACTCGTCGTACCGGACCACTTCGATCTCCGGTATATCCATGGATCCCATCAGCCGGTAGTCCTCCATGTTGGCGTTTACCATGTAGCCGGTAGCCGGATCCATGATGCGGTTCTCGTACAACCCGTAGCCTATGCCCATCAACACGCCCCCGTTGACCTGGCTCAGCCAGGTGAGGGGATTGAGGATCAGGCCGCTGGAGTGCACCGCCACGACCTTGGCGACCTTCACCAGGCCGGTCTCCGTGTCCACGCTCACTTCCACGAAGTGCACGCCGGGCACGCCGCTGTCCGAGTATCCCGGCAACCATTGGCCGTGAAAGAAGATCGGTCCATCCTCCAGCTGGGCCGTGGCCTGCGCCCAGCGCATGCGCTTCGATGGATCGCTGCCCACGAAAACCATCCCGTCGGCGGTCTTGAGTTCACCGGGCTCCACGCCGAATTTCGGCGCGATCTTCTTGAACAGTTCGAGCTTCGCGAGCATCGTCGTACCCTTGATGGCCGGAGAAACCGATGCGGCCGTGGTACTTCCGCCACTTCCGCCCGAAAAGGGGTAGGTCGTGTCGCCGATGCGGACGGTGATATTCTCCATGTTCAGACCGAACTCTTCGGCGGCGATCATATGCACGAGGGTGAGCGTCCCGGTTCCGATGTCCTGCGTGCCGCACTTCACCTCGACGCTTCCGTCGGTATGGATGGTACACTCGGCCTGCGTGCGTCCGCCGCCGCCGCCCCAGCGGCACGAACCCACGCCGATGCCGGTCTTGACACGGCCGGGGCCGGTATCCGGCGCGGCATTTCGTCGGTTCTTCCAATCAATCCGGTCGGCACCCATTTCCACCATCTTCCGCCGGGTCTCGTTCGGGTCGTTCATCTGCCGGATGTCCAGGGGATCCATCCCCAGCGCCTCGGCCATTTCGTCCAGTATGGACTCCATGGCGAAAGCCGCCTGCGGATGTCCGGGCGCGCGTTGCGCGGCCATGGGACCGGCGTTGGTGAATACGCTCGTCTGCTCGATCCGGTAGTTCGGAATCTCGTACAGATAGGGCGCACCCGGGATGTTGGCGTTGCCGGCCACGCCGGGCGTCCCGTAATTGGACCGCTCGTAGGCGACCAGCTTGCCCGCCTTCGTGGCCCCGAGCTTGACATGCTGAACGGTGGACGGGCGATTCCCCGTGGCCAGGTGTTCTTCCTTTCGCGTCAGCATCAGTTTCACGGGCGCGGCGGCCTTCCGTGCGAGCAAGGCGCAGATTATGCCCTCGCGCCGGGCGCCGAACTTCGCGCCGAACCCGCCGCCCATGAACTCGGTGATCACGCGGACGTTCGTTTCCGGGATGCCGAAATGCCCCGCCAGTTCGCCCCGCACGCTGAATATGCCCTGCGTGGAGGCCCAGACCGTCAGGCGGTCGCCTTCCCACTGACAGACGGAGCCGTGGGTCTCCAGCGCGATGTGGGACTGCACCTGGCAGCGATAGGTGGCTTCGATCGTCATATCGGCCTGGGCGAATCCCGCTGCGAGATCGCCCTGCTCGCCGACCCGGGGCTCGCCCACGTTGGTCCGATCGCTGTGCACCTGGGCCGCGTCCGGGTCCCGCGCCGCGTCTTCGTCCACGACAAAGGGCAGCACCTCGTATTCGACATCAATGGCGTGAAGCGCGTCCTCGGCGACTTCCGGCGTGGTTGCCGCCACGGCCGCCACCTCGTGCCCCGCGAAACGGCACTCCCGCGAGAACACGTCGGGATCGTCGCCTGGGAGAACCACGGTTTTCACACCCGGAATGGCCGCCGCCGCGGTCGCGTCGATGCGTTTGACCCGGGCACGGGGATGGGCCGACCGGAGAATGCGTCCGTAGAGCATGCCGGGCAGTTTGATGTCGGCCGTGTACTTGGCACGGCCGGTGACCTTTTCCTTGGCGTCCAAGCGGGCGTGGGACTGGCCGACGTACCTGTTCTTCGTCACATCTCCCCAGCCGCCTTCGCCGGTGTCGGGCACTTCAATTTCAATTTCCTTGGGTTCGCCATCTTCCTGGATGGTGATCCGGACCTTCTTCATCTTCTGCTGCATGGCTCACCCTCCCTTCCGCATCTTTTCGGCGGCGCTCATCACGGCCTCGAACACGTGCGTATAAGTGCCGCACCGACAGATGTTTCCGGAGAGTCCCTCGCGGACCTCTTCCGGCGTAGGGTCGTTGTTGGCATCCAGCAGCGCCCTGGAGGACATGAGGAAACCCGGTGTGCAGAATCCGCACATCAGGGCATCCTTCTCGATAAACGCTTCCTGGAGCGGATGCAGATCGTCGCCGTCCGCCATGCCTTCCACCGTTTCGATTTTCCTGCCCTGCGCGTCCATGGCCAGCGTCATGCAGCTGAAGACGAGTTTACCGTCCATCGCCACCGTGCAGGCCCCGCATTCCCCGCGGTCGCAGACCACCTTGGGACCGGTGACCTCCAGTCTGTCGCGCAACGCGTCCGCCAGGGTCGTGCGCGCTTCCACATCGACCTTGTGCGACTGTCCGTTCACCTCGAGCGCAATCGTTCCCGACATGGCGCCCTCGGCATCCTGGGCGGCAGCCGTTCCGGTTCCGGATACGAAAACGGCGGGGGCAACGGCCGCGGTCACCGCGCCGGCGCCGGCGCCCTTGAGAAAACCGCGCCGCGTGAACCGGGTCCCCTTTTCCCCGACGGGTTGAGACGATTCATCAGGTCTGGCTTCGTCCGGTATATCAGCCATAGGACCTCCTCTGATACATGCTTGCACATGCTTGAACCATCGGACCTGGCGAATGCGGTCCGACAGATTCCGGCTGGCGAAAAATCCGGCTGGTGATAGATGGCGACGATCGGGCCCTGCGAGTCCGATGTACTGCGGCAAAACAGGATGGGAGACCACCCTCTGAAAATATGCGCGAGGCAGGGGGCATCGTCAAGGCCTTTCGTTGGGCTTTGCCCTAAGGGAATACAAAGCATGAAGGCCATTTCATCAAAGAAGATCCCTGGTGTTTTCCCTTGCTTATGCGGCGTGATTATCCTTAATTCCAACGTGAAGAAGGACGGCAACGCGAGATCGGATGACTGTTTTTCACGGCAGCCGGTCGGCAGGTTGCGATGTCGCTTGCAGGCAGGCCAGGCGGACGGACCGAAAGGGACGGTTGACAGCCGGAGAAGGGGAATGAAACGTTACGCGTATATTGCCATGGCGGCCGGTGCCGCGATAGGCGCGGCGACGGGGGCGGAGTTGTATCTTCGCCGCCGGGATCATGCATACAACAGGGACCGCTGGTTCCACGAGGAATACGACGGGTCCCATCCCTATATCGTGTTTCACAACCGGAGCGGTTGGGAGCTGATGCCCGGGTACAGCGTGGCGGGCATCCGGATCAACGACCACGGATTCCGCGGGCAGGATTTTCCGCGGCGGAAGGATGCCCAGGCCGTCCGGATCATGTGCCTCGGCGACTCGTGCACCTTCGGTCCGCCGGGAGACGATTCGCCCTATCCGTATCGGCTCGAACAGCAGTTGGCGGACATGGACCTGGAACACGCGCACCAGGTGATCAACGCGGGGGTCGCCGACCACGGGTCTATCAACGCCCAGTTGCGCCTTCCTCGCCTGCTGACCTTCGATCCCGATATCCTGATCGTCTACATAGGCTGGAATGACATGTGGCTGGGGAATCCCAGAAACTACCCCGACCTGCGCAGGAAGACCCGGTCGTACTGGCATTACAGCAATGGCGGCGACTCGGGCCTTAGACTGGTGGACGAAGCCAAGGGTCTACTGGACCTGAACACCCCGCCTCCCATCGGCTCCTTCGACCTTGAAGACTTCCTGCCCGAGAACTTCATGTACAACATGCGCAGCCTCATCCGCACGGCGAAGCAAAAACGGGTCCGCGTCGTCCTGACCACCCTGCCGACGCTCATCTCCCGGGAAGGCGCCGAGCAGTCGCGTCAACGCCTCGACAAGCTGCGTTACCCGACCTTCCTGACCCGAGGCGACGTCGAGCGGCTCGGGCAGCTCTACGACATCTACGATGCCTCGATCCACCGGCTGGCCATGGAAGAAGATACGGATCTGATCGACCTCAACGCCGCTTTCGCCGGGATGGACCATGAACGCGACCGGTGCTTCTCCGATACCTGGCATCCCACCATCGAAGGCAGCGAGGTCATCGCGCAGACGCTGGCACAGGGCTTGCGAGACCGGGGCATCGTGGGATAGTCCAGTCCGGCGGCCGCAGTGAAATACTCCCTGGAAACAAGTCGCCAGCAATCTGTTCCGTTGAGCCGGATATTGAAATACACGGTCTTTCCCACACCGCTCGGTCCCGTGTATGCGGCGGCCAGCGAAGCGGGCGTGTGCCGCGTCACCGTTGATGTCACGGACGAGGCCTTCGGGGTCGATATGCTGAACCGCTTCGACGCGAAACTGGCCTTCGTCCCCGACGACGCCGTGCTTTCAACCGTCGAAGAACAGATCACACGGTATTTCGCCGGCGAACTGAGGGTTTTCGACGTACCGCTGGATTTCCTGCGGGGCACGCCGCTTACCCGCCGGATCTGGCGCGCGCAACAGGCCATACCGTACGGAACGTGGCGATCCTACAAGTGGGTGGCCGAACAGGTAGGCAGGCCACGGGCCGCAAGGGCGGTAGGCCAGGCCAACCGCAACAACGACATCGGCATTCTGGTCCCCTGTCACCGCGTGATCAACAGCAACGGCCGCCTGGGAGGCTACGGCGACCGGCCCGACATCAAGGCCTTTCTGCTTGATCTCGAAGGCGCACAGTACAACCGCTGACCGTCATTCATCTGACCACAGTTTATCTGACGGCCGTTTATCCGACAACCGTTCATCTGGCTGCCAGTCGCCTGGCCGCCGGTCGCAAGGCGCCGCCCATGCCGCTGGACATACCGAACAGAGCCTTTTTCGCCTACGCCTTCCAGTGCAGATACCGAGGGCAGGCCCCCCTGATCAACGGCGTCCTGGACGACTGGGGACCCGAATACCTGGTGCCCGATCTGGGTTTCCTGGAAAATCGGCCAAAGGCCGGGGACGTATACATGGCCTGGAACGAAGAGGGGCTGTACTTCGCCGTGAACGTGCGCAAGCGCAAGCCGGTCCGTTCCCACTACGGCCGGCACTGGACCGGAGACAGCTTCCAGATCTGGCTGGACACGAGGGACGTGAAGACCGCGCGGAGGGCGGGGCGATACTGTCACCAGTTCAACTGCCTGCCGACCGGTGGCGGCGACGGCGGGGACCAACCTGTCGTAAAACCCTCGCAGGTCGATCGCGCCCGCGAGAAGTGGAACATGCCGGAACCGGAAGCGCTGCCCATCGCATCGCTGATCACGGACACCGGTTATACCCTCGAGGTGTGCCTCCCGACCGACACGCTGAGCGGCTACGCTCCGGAGGAATTCCCGCGGCTGGGTTTCACCTATTTTCTCAACAATTCGGAACCCCCCGCCCAGTGGTGGAGCGCCGGACGCGACCTGCGCGTCCACGTCGATCCCAGCACATGGGGCACCGCGATTCTAAACAGATAGGCCGGAAGCGTAGTCGGGGTTAGGCTGGACCGGGGGGTAGTCCAGGTTGGGCGCGAGCCAGTTTTCGATGGCTTCGACGGTCATCCGCTTGCGCCGGGCGTAGTCTCCCACCTGGTCGCGTCCGATTTTCCCCACGTTGAAATACCGCGCCCCGGGGTGGCCGAAGTAGAGGCCGGCGACCGAAGGGGGCGGATCCATGGCGTAGCTTTCGGTCAGTTCGACGCCGATTCGCCGCTCGACCTGGAGCAGGTCGAAGAGCCGACGCTTCTCCGTATGGTCCGGACAGGCGGGATAACCCGGCGCAGGCCGGATTCCGCGGTACTTCTCCCGGATCAGGTCTCCGCCAGTCAGGACTTCTTCCCGCCCGTATCCCCAAGCGCGGCGCGCCCGTTGATGGGTGTGCTCCGCGAAGGCTTCCGCCAGTCTGTCGGCGAGCGCCTTGACCAGAATGGCGCGGTAGTCGTCGTGGTCGGCTTCGTATCCCCCGACCAGTTCGTCGAGGCCGCCTCCGGCGGTAACTGCGAAGGCGCCGATGTAGTCCTGCGTGCCCTCGGGCCCCACGAAATCGGAAAGGGCGTAGCAGGGCGCGTCTGCAGACCGCGGCCTTTGCTGGCGCAGCATGTGGAAGGTAGCGCGGACGTCGGAGCGGGCGTGATCGTCAAAGAGCACGATATCATTCCCGGTGGAATGGGCGGGAAAGAAACCCCACACGGCCCGGGCCCGCAACAACCGGCCGCGCACAATGTCCTCAAGCAGCTCCTTGGCGTCTCCGAATAGCTTTCTTGCGGCATCGCCGACCTTTTCATCCTCCAGCAAGTCGGGATATCGTCCCTTCAGCTCCCAGGCACTGAAGAAAGGCGTCCAATCGATAAAGGGTACGAGTTCCGCCAGCGGACAGTCGTCGTCCACCCGCACGCCGATGAATTCGGGCACCGCGACGGTCTCCTCCGACCACGTGAGGGCGGGCGGGCGTTTGCAAGCCTCGGCGAAAGGCACAAGCGGCGTGCGCGGGGTGCGTTTCTCGTAGGTGGCCCTGACCTGCCGATAGTCCGCCCGGACGCGCCGGACGTAGTCCGCCCGCAACGTGTCGCTGAGCAGGTTGCCGACAACTTCCACAGCCCGCGATGCGTCTGTCACGTGTACGGTCGGGCCTTGGTGATAAGCCGGTTCGATCTTGATGGCCGTGTGTCTCCGACTCGTGGTGGCGCCTCCGATGAGTAGAGGCAGGTCCAGTCCGATGCGCTCCACCTCGCCGGCTACGTGGATCATTTCCTGGAGCGACGGGGTGATGAGTCCGCTCAATCCGATCAGGTCCGCCCCTTCGTCCACGGCCGTACCGATGATCTGCTCCGCCGGCACCATGACCCCCAGGTCGATGATGCGGTAGTTATTGCACGCGAGGACCACGCCCACGATGTTCTTGCCGATGTCGTGCACGTCCCCCTTCACCGTGGCCAGCAGTATGGTCCCCTGATAGCGTCTCTCGGCAGCGTCCGCGTGCTCCGCTTCCATATGAGGCGTCAGGTGGGCTACGGCTTTTTTCATGACCCGCGCACTTTTCACCACCTGGGGAAGGAACATCTTCCCGTCTCCGAAAAGATCGCCGACGACGGACATGCCCGCCATGAGGGGACCCTCGATGATGTGCAGCGGACGGTCGTGGCATCGCAGGGCTTCGTCCATGTCCTCCTCGACATGATCGGCGATGCCCTTGACCAGGGCGTGGGAAATGCGTTCCTCCAGGTTGCCTGCGCGCCAATCCTCGTCTTGCTGCGCCTTGCCAGCCGAGACGCCCTTGCGCGATTCGGCGAATGCCAGCAACCGTTCGGTGGCGTCGGGCCGCCGGTTCAAGAGTACATCCTCCACCATGACGATTGTTTCCGGGTCTACCTCCTCGTAGATCGCCAGTTGGCCCGCGTTGACGATTCCCATGTCCAGGCCTGTGCGAATGGCATGATACAGAAAGGCGGTGTGCATCACCTCCCGGATGTAGTCGTTGCCGCGAAAGGAGAAGGAGATGTTGCTTACGCCGCCGCTGACTTTGGCCAGGGGATGCCGCGCCTTCAGCCGGCGAACCGCCTCCATGAAATGGACGGCGTAGTCGTCATGTTCTTCGATGCCGGTGGCTACCGTGAGGATGTTCGGATCGAAGATGATGTCCGTGGGATGCATGCCGACCTCGTCGACGAGAATCCGGTAGGAACGGCTCAGAATATCCACCTTGCGATCCGCGTCCGTGGCCTGGCCCGCTTCGTCGAAGGCCATCACGACCACGGCCGCGCCGTAGCGTTTCGCCTTTAGGGCCTGGCGTTTGAATACTTCCTCGCCTTCCTTCAGACTGATGGAATTGACGATGCTCTTGCCCTGCACGCACTTCAGGCCGGCTTCGATGACCGGCCAGCTGGAACTGTCGATCATGACCGGCGTGGCGGCTATATCGGGTTCCGAAGCGATCAGGTTCAGGAAAGTCGTCATCGCCCGCGCGCTGTCGATCAGCCCCTCATCCATGTTCACGTCGATGATGTTCGCCCCGCCTTCGATCTGCTGCCGGGCCACGGCGAGGGCCTCCTCGTACTTTTCCTGGTGTACGAGCCGGGCGAAACGACGCGATCCCGTCACGTTCGTTCGCTCGCCGATCATGGTGAAGTTGCCGTCGGGCCGTACCGTGAAAGTTTCCAGCCCGCTGTACCGGGACAGGGGCTCGGCGGGACGCGGAACGCGCAGTCTGCCCCGTCGTTTCACCGCTTCCGAGATCGCCGCGATGTGCTCGGGCGTGGTGCCGCAGCATCCGCCGACCATGTTGAGCCATCCCTCCGCGGCGAATCTGCCCAGCACCTCGGCCATGTGTTCGGGCGTGTCGTCATAGCCGCCCATCTCATTCGGCAGGCCCGCATTGGGATAGCAGGTAACCGGGATATCCGCAATGGTCGACAGTTCTTCGATGTACGGCCGCAGTTCGGTCGCGCCCAGGGCGCAGTTGATCCCCACGCTGTAGAGCTCGCCGTGGCGAATGGACGTCCAGCAGGCCTCCACCGTCTGACCCGAAAGGGTCCGGCCGCTGGCATCGACGATGCAGAACGACGCCATGAGGGGTACGCGGCGCATCCCCTCGTCGAAGAGGGTATTGATGGCAAACAGTGCGGCCTTCAGGTTGAGCGTGTCGATCTGGGTCTCGACCAGAAGCAGATCCACGCCGCCGTCCAACAGTCCGCGGAACTGCTCGCCGTAGGCGCCGGCCAGTTCATCGAAAGTGACCGAACGGAAGGCGGGGTCGCTCACATCGGAGGCTACGGAGGCCGACCGGGTGGTCGGTCCCAGGGCTCCGGCAACGAACCGGGGCTTCGCCGGGTCGTTGGCCATGGCCGCCTCGGCGGCTCTTTTAGCAACCCTTGCAGCCGCCACGTTGATGTCGTAGACCCGGTCTTGCAGGCCGTAGTCGGCTTGCGAGATGGCGGTGGCGTTGAAGGTGTTGGTCTCGATGATGTCGGCGCCGGCGTCCAAGTATGCCCGATGGACCTGTTCGATGAGGTCGGGCCGCGTGATCGACAGCAGATCGAGATCGCCGCGCAACGAAACGGGGTGGTCTTTAAACAGTTCACCGCGGAAATCGGCCTCGGTCAGCGCATGTCCCTGGAGGACCGAGCCCATGGCGCCGTCCATGATGAGGATACGCTCGGCCAGCAGGCCGTCCAGCAGGCGATGGGTTTCCGTCGTTTCGAGACGAGCCGGTCGGAAGATCGCGGGCTCCTTGAGGTTCGGATGTTCCTGTGCCGGTTGGCCGTAAGACGGTTGGCCGTAAGACGGTTGCGCGCAGTGCTGCCATAAATCTACGGCAGGCTCGGAAGAGCGTCAAGGTCGACGCATTTTAGAAACCACGGCCACATTGGCTGTTACGGTCTGGACTCATGCCGGCACCACCGGTCCAGGACCAATGTATTTGGACTTTCCAACCAGGAAACGAAGCTGTATCATGCCGATACATCACAAAATCAAATTGGGATGGGTCGCGTCTGCATACATCCCGGACGGGGCTTGACGAAGGAGTGCAAAAATGTCCGAACTAAGAAAAGAAAATGCCGCGGGGAAATCAGGACTTTCGCGCCGGGGGTTTCTAAAGGGGGCCCTGGCCGGCGCTGGCGCATTGTCGGTTGGCGGTTATGAAGCCATGGCCCAGATGGTGGGCGGTGCTTCGGTACGTGGTTGGGGAGTGCCCCCGGGTCTGGTGCGCATCGACAGCAACGAGAACGCCCTGGGGCCGTCGCCCCGGGCGGTCGAGGCGGTGCTCTCCCTGGTTTCGAGCATCAACCGCTACGGGCAGAATCCGGATCTGCTCGGCAAGCTTGCCCGACGGCATGACGTACCGTTGGTGGAGTGGACGGACAGTCCTTTCGCCCCGGTGCACGACGCGTGGATCGCCGTAGGGGCCGGGTCGTCCGATCTGCTTTTCGCCATAGGGCACGCGTACATTCGCGAAGGCACGGAGGTCGTGGAAAGCCTGCCGGGTTTCGGTTTCATGACCAGACTTGCCGGCGTGGCCAAGGCAGACCCGGTTCGCGTGCCCCTGCTGGAAGGCATGAAACCCGATCTGGACGGCCTCCGGGAGGCTGTGACGGACCGGACCGCGCTGATCGTCATAACCAGCCCCGACAATCCCACCGGGCAGTTGACCCCGATGTCGCAATTGAAGCCTTTTGTTGCTTCCATCCCCGAGCGGGTCATCGTACTCATTGACGAAGCCTATATCGAGTTTGCCGAAAACGAGGAAGACCGCACAGGCGCGGCCTCGCTGATCGCGGATCACCCGAACGTGATCGTGACACGCACGTTTTCCAAAGTCTTCGGCATGGCCGGCATGCGGGTAGGTTACGCGATCGCCCATCCCGCGGTGATCGCCCGGATCAACAGCCACCGGGGCAATACGCTCACGCTGCTCTCCACCCACGCCGCGTCGGCCGCCCTGGACGACCGGACCCACCTCAGGCGTTCACGCGAACTGGTGATCCAAGGCAAACGTTATTTCTACGCGCAGCTGGACGCCATGGGAATCGAATACGCGCCCAGCGAGTCGAGCTTCGTGATGATGAACGTCAAAACGGATGTGGACGAACTCGTGCAGCGCCTCAGGGAAGAGCACAACGTCCTGGTGGGGAACGCCAAAGCGCGCTGGAACATCGAGGGATGGATCCGGGTCACCGCCGGGCTGCCGGAAGAGAACGAGGCGTTCATCGCTGCGCTGAAACAGGTGCTGGTGAAGAGTTGAACCACTTCTACTAAGATAGAGGTCTATATGATGGGAAGTTCGGCCATGACCTGTGATAAATGCGGTGGCCGCAACAGTCCCGACGCGACTTACTGCAGACATTGTTTCAACCGAGTTGATAGTGGCGCAAACAGGGTGGCCAGGAAGAAGATTAAACCTGCGCTTGAATCGTCCACTTTTGCATCGGCCTCCGATACAATGCAATGTCCTCGTTGCCAACACGCGAATGAGCCAGCCTCATCGTATTGCTACCTCTGTGGTCTTCCTCTGGATGAAGAACTCACTCTTGGTTCGGCTAGTAAAAAGATTGAAACTGAGCCGAGGTCATCTACTTTTGCATCGGCCTCCGATACAATGCAATGTCCTCGTTGCCAACACGCGAATGAGCCAGCCTCATCGTATTGCTACCACTGTGGTCTTCCTCTGGATGAAGAGATCATTTCTGGTTCCAAAGCTGACATCAAACCAGTCCCAGAAGGTGAACCCGCTGGTTTTTGGATTCGGGCGGGCGCGCATACCATAGACAGCGTGTTAGTTTTGCCCTTGCCTAGCCGGTTGGTTTATTCGCTCTTTGACGGGATATTTTACTCTGCAGAATTATATGAATTCGACTATGTGGTTACGGCGACTGTAGCAATATTGTACGCATCGGTTCTTGTCAGTCTAGGGAACACGACTATCGGCAAAAGAGTTTTCAAACTCTATATTGTAAGGGTGGATGGTCGTCGATGTGGTTTCTGGCGAGCATTTTCCCGGGAATCCGGGAAAATCTTGTCTATCTTGTCTCTTGGGATCGTTTCTCTCATGATCGCCTTCCGAACAGACAAACGCGGCCTTCATGACCTCATCGCTGGTACAGTCGTCATCAAGAAACTATCTTAATCGAAAGATAGTGCGTGAATAGCCTCGGCATCCTCTTGGTTTCTTTTGTTCCCGGGTTGCTTTGGCTCTGGTTTATTGTCAGACTCGACCGCCTCAGACCCTCCTCACGAAAATGGATCGCACTGACTTTCCTTTATGGAACTTTATCTACAATTCCCGCTGCCCTAGTCACTTCGTTTTTCATCTCTGAACTTTACTTCAATCCAATTACAGCCTTTGCTGCATATTCCATGTCCATGCTGTTGGTTATTGGACCGGTGGAAGAGACGTGCAAGTTTTTGGCTATTCGGCTATCAGTCTACCGTACTTTGCACTTTGAAGAGTCCATGGATGGTCTCGTATATGGAGCAGCGGCCAGCCTCGGATTCGCTTCCCTGGAAAACCTCGTTTACGTGCTGGGGTACGGGCCCGATGTCATGGTAATCAGAGCACCTATTTCCACTCTCGGCCATATGGTGTTTGGCTGCATGTGGGGATTTGGACTAGGATTGTACCGCAGTGGCCGCGGTGCCTGGGTCGTCTGGGTAGGTCTTGTAGGTGCAGCAGTTTTCCACGGACTGTTCAACTACTTGGTGTTCAGCCCAATTCCTTGGCTCGGCTATTTACTAATAGTATCTGGCGGTATCTGGACATACAAGCTGTTCAGATGGGGACAGCGTATCTCGCCATTTCGATATAGACGCAACATTCCCCTGATACATTGCGAAGGTTGTGGAGAACTTCTGAGATTCCACTCGAAACTCTGTTCCGCCTGCGGATATTACCACACTGGTGCATTCACTGAGATCATATGTGGAAACTGTAAGACAACAAATCGGCAGGAGGCGTTGTATTGCACGAGCTGTGGCAACCGGCTTCTCGTGTAGTCAACTTACTAAAATCTGAATCAATCCTCTATCGCTCTTTCCGAGCCCAAGCTTGCCAAACGATCCGATACGACGAACAGCAGGAGATGTTCCTTAGCTGCGCAAGCCTTTACTACACAAGCCCTCGATACGCCTAGATACGCACCCACTCACTTCGCATGCACCGCTTCCGCCGGATTGGCGGTTGCGGCCTTGAACGCCTGGTACCCCACCGTCAGCCAGGCGACCAGCAGCGCGGCCAGACCCGCAAGCAAGAACGCGCCTGCTTCCAGTTCGATGCGGTAAGGAAAATCATCCAGCCACGCCTGCATGACGAAGTAACCCACCGGCGCACCGAGCGCGAAGGCCACCAGGATCAGTTTTGTAAAATCCCCGGACAACAGCAGGACAACGTTCGAGATCGTGGCGCCGAGCACCTTGCGCACGCCGATCTCCCGGGTTCGCTGTTCCGCCATGAAGGCCGAGAGTCCCAGCAGCCCCAGGCAGGCGATGAAGATGGAAAGCGCCGCGCCGGCGATGAATACGGAACCCAGTCTCTGTTCGGCCTGGTACAGTTGCGCAATGTCGTCGTCGAGAAACGAATAGTCCATGGCGGGATGGCTCGGATAAGTCTTCCGCCACTGATCCTGGAGGATCTCGAGTCCTCCGGATACGTTGGTCCCCTGTAGCCTGACCACCATCATGGAAGCGGGTTCGTCCGCCAGTCGTACCATCAGCGGCGCGATGGGCTGATGCAGGGACTGCACGTGGAAATCCGCCATGACGCCGACGACATTCAGCAGCGGCGCGGTTTCGCCCGCGCCGGTTATTCGGAAGGTCCTGCCAACCGGGTTCTCCCATCCGAGGCTTTGGACGGCCGCTTCATTGATCAGACAGGCCGTGGAATCCGAACCGAATGCCCGGGAAAACGAACGTCCCGACGCCATCTCGATGCCGAGCGCTTCTATGAAATCATAATCCGTCCAGATCATCTGGTAAACCGGACTCTCATCCTCCTGCACGCCTTCCGGCGTCACAAGGTTGAGGCTCGTCTGGCCACCCGGCACCGCGCTCGTCGAACTCACGTTCAGGATTTCAGGATACTGCATCAGGGCATCCCGATAAGCTGGAAAGCCCTTAACCACTTCTTCATCCGGCAGACGAACGACGGCCAGATTGTCTTCGTCAAAACCCAGCTGCTTGTTTTGCATGTAGGCCAACTGGTCGAGCACAACGATGGTTCCGACGATCATCAGAATGGAGATGCCGAACTGGAAGGTGATCAGAATTTTCTTGAGGAACGAATGGGCGGCCCCTGCCTTCAGCACGCCGGTCAGCACCGCAACCGGCCTGAAGGAGGACAGGATGAAGGCGGGATATCCGCCCGCGACGACCCCCGTAACCAGGGTAATGGCCACCAGGGTCGGCGCCAACCAGACGGACCCGTAGTCCATTGCCAGCGTTTTGCCCGACAACAGGTTGAACTGCGGCAGCAGCAGATGAACCAGTCCCAGCGCGATGACAAGAGCGACGAGGGAGACCAGGATCGATTCGCCCGTAAACTGTTTGATCAGCTGATTCCGATGGGCGCCCAGCACTTTCCGGATGCCGACTTCCTGCGCCCGGCGGGCGGAGCGGGCGGTGGACAGATTCATGAAGTTCACGCAGGCGATCAGCAGGATGAAGACGGCCAGGGAGGAGAAGATGTACACGTACCGGATGTTGCTGTTCGGCGCGATCTCGGCCTCGAGGTTCGAGTAGAGATGGATATCGGTGATGGGCTGCAGGTAGGGCCTGGCCTGTATGCCTACGGACTTGAGCAATTCGCCAAGATACTTGTCCAGAAAAGCGGGGAATTCCTTTTCCAGACCCTCGGGAGCAACACCTTCCCGTAACAACAGGTAGGTATACAAGTCATGGCTGAAGCCCTGGTTCTGCATCGTGGACGGCTCGTCGTACAGCTTGTTCGGCGCCAGGGAGGCGTAGGAAGCCAGGAAATCGGCATGGAAATGCGCGCTCTTCGGCATGTCCCGCATCACGCCGGTCACCGTGAACTCGTACAGGTTGTCGGCTGTCAGTACCTCGCCAATCGGGTCCTTGTCCCCGAAGTACTTGTCGGCCATGGATTCCGACAGCACCACGGCATGCGGCGCGGCCAGCGCCGTCTTTGGATTCCCCTGGCTCAGCGGGATGGTGAAAATGTCGAAGACCGATGAATCCGCGAAGATGAAATACCGCTCGTAGAACCGGTTCTCCCCGTATCGAATCAGCCACCGGGAATTCGGCGGCTTGATCCGGGTAAACGCCTCGATTACCGGATAGTCCTTTGCCAGCACCGGGCCCCAAGGAGGCGGCGTCACCGCGGCTTCGATGGGCCTGCCCGCAACCGTCGCGGACTCCACCACGCGGTAGATCCGTTCTTTCTTCTCATGATGCTGATCGTAACTGAGTTCGTCCTGCACGTAGAGCAGGATCAGCACGCAGCAGGCGATCCCGATGGCCAGCCCCAGTATGTTGATCGCCGAATAGCCCCGGTGTCTAAGCAGGTTTCTCAAGGCAATGGTCAGATAGTTTTTGAGCATCGGTACAGTCCTCGATCAGATTAGACGTGGCGCCTGAACGGACTTGGCGCTCGAACAGACTTGGCTCCGGCGATCAAGTGATATTGAGACGCCGGAAGGTCTGTCGATGTTTCAAAATCGGCGTTTCTCGTTCGTGGCAGCCGGAAACATCCTGCAAAGCGTGGAAACACGCTACCGGGCGGGAATACGTTACCGGTAGGAAACTCGCTGCTGCACGGAAACACGCTGTCGGACATCGGGATCGGATCAATGCCTTCGTGGCTTGACGGTTCCTTACCACAGCACCCCGAACAGCAGCCCCGACGCGATGGCCAGATAGCCCAGGGCGAGCAGGCCGGGCCGTCTGTAGAACGGAAGGCCGCCGGGAGGCAGTTTGAAGGGGTAGGCCCCGCGAATCGGCGCTGCCGCCAGCGTCTTCTGCAGCCAGGTTCCTTCGAGGATTTTCAGCCGGTGGGCCATGCGGTTTCGTACCGAGGGGATGTCGTTTTCGCGCGCGTAGACCAGTCCTTCCAGGTCATCGTCCGAAACCGGTCCGCGCCGCCACGTGATCAGCGCCGACGCGACCAGCATGCCGCCCGCGGGCAGGACGATGTTCCAGAGGTAGGTCCACCACGTGTTGGTATACCACACGGGCAACCCCCAGCTCAGGTGCTCGCCCAGGATGGCCGATATGCCGTAGCCGAGACCGATGAGCAGGCCCAGGATGCCGGTTTGCCGGTGGACGCGGGTGAAGACGCCCATGAGGATGACCGTCATGAGCGGCACGGCGATGGCGCCTGCCAGCCGGAGGTAGAAGGCCAGCATGCCCTGCTGTATGAAAGGCACGTAGGCGAATCCCAGGGCCATGATGAAGGGGGCCGCGATGCGTCCGACCCGCGTATAGTGGGCATCCGATGCGCGCTTGACGATGAACCGGGCGTATATGTCGCGGACGAAGAGGCTGGAGATGCCGATCCCGATGGAGTCGAAGGTCGAGTAGCCGCCGGCGATCAGACCCGCTACCACAATCCCGACGAGTCCGTGGGGCAGGTAGGCCTGGATCATGAGCGGATAGGCCTGGTCGATGGATTCGAGACCGGGGAAATCCGCCCGGGCCATGGGCCCCATGGTGATGTTGAACCAGAGACACACGGCCGTGGCCGCGCTGGCCAGCACCGCGGCCATCTTGAAGTCCCATTCCGACCTGGCGCCCAGGAACCGGATGGCCTCGTACTGGTTGATCACCGCATACATGGTCAGCACGACGATGAAACTCAGGATGACCACCGCCGCGGGAACGCCCGGCGGCGCATACCCGCCCACGTGCAGCATCACATCCGGCAGGCCGGGATCCACGGCGGCCAGCCGTTCGTTCAGGCCCGACCATCCGCCGCCCCGGACCCAGACCACGATCCAGAGCACGAAGGACCCCACGATCATGGCCACGCTCTGCACCGCGTCGGTGAAAACGCCCGCCTTGAGCCCGCCGCGTACGATATAGAGCGTCGCCGATACGGCCACCGCCACCACGACCAGCCAGCTTCCGGTCGGCGAGAATCCGGCCAGCACGCTGAGCACCAGGTACATGGAGAAGAAGATGTTGGCGAGTACGTTCGTGCGGGACTGGATGTTGATGAGCACCGCCATGACGCGGACGGAGGGGCCGAAACGAAATTCGAGCCATTCGGCGTTGGTGAAGACGCCCGAACGGTACATGGGCAGGATGACGAAGAAGCTGAGCACGAACCAGCCGATGGCGATCCCGAGCCACCACTGCGACAACTGGGAGAGGCCGTACTGGTAGGCACCGCCGGCGATCGCCACGTAGTCGCCGCTGTCCACGGCCGTGCCAAAGGCGGAGAGCCCGATCGCCCACCACGGCATGGACTTGGCCGCCAGGTACCAGTCGAAGCTCTCGCTTTTCTCCCGAAACGCCAGCAGGCCGTACACGACGATGCCGCCGTTCACGAGAAAAACGATGGTCCAGTCTAGAAGGGACATGGGTTATAGGCGGGTGTGGTGCGGCGCTTACTCCCGCGGCACTTACTCCCTCGGCAGGTGGTAGCCGGCCTTCATCACGGGAATCCGGTAGAGCCCGGTTCCGGCGGTGATGTACAGGATCCGATCGTTTTCGCCCCGTCCGAAGCCCACGTTGGTGGGCAGCACGCCCGTGGGAATGAACGCCCGTTCCGTGCCGTCCGGCGCACGAATGGCGATGCCCGGCCGGGTCATGTCGCGCTCGGCCACGTACAGATTCCCCTCGACGTCAACGACCAGCCCGTCGGGACCGTCTTCAGGCAGATAGTCCACCAGGACGCTCCGGAAGGTGGCCGAGCCGTCCTCGTGCAGGTCGTAGGCCAGCAGCGCCATGCGCCCCTTGTGCACCGGGACGTCCGGGGTCATCTTGCCCAGATCGATGGAACCGTTGTCGTTGCTGACCACGTAAAGCGTCTTCTGGTCGGGAGAAACCACCACGCCGTTCGGTTTGCCGGCGTCGGTGATGATCCGATGGATCGAGCCGTCCAGGTCGATGCGGTACACGGCCATCACCGGCTGCTCCACGGACTCGTTTCCGATGTACTTCGGATCGCTGAAGTAGACCCGGCCCCGCTCGTCGATGGCGATGTCGTTGGGAGCGTTGAACGGCCGGCCCTCGTAGGCGTGGGCGATGATGTAGGCCTTGCCCGTGCTCATGTCCGTCCTAGTCACCCGCCGTCCGCCCTGATCAGCGCCCTCCGCGGCTATGAGACGGTCCTGGGCGTCAAACTTCAGACCGTTGGACATCCCGCTCGGCGAACGATAAATCGAGGTCTCGCCCGACTTCGGGTCGTAACGCCAGATGTGGCCCGCCTCGATGCCATCGGATCCGGCGGACGAGGTGAAGGTGATGTCGCTGAAGTAGATCATCCCATCCGGGCCCTCGGCCGGGCTTTCGGTCAGGGCAAGGCCCTCGTCGAACACCATCTCCAACCGGGCGTCGGGGGCGATGAACGCCGGATCGCCGAAGGGCGGGGGGACCTCCTGAGCTTGGAGGGGAGAGGCGATCAAAAAGACGGCAAGCAGGAGAACGTGGGGTCGGGGCATGATTAAATCCTCCCGTATGAGGTTGAACAGCGTGTATCCGAATGTTGCAATCTTGGGTTTACCCGGTATGCGGTGGTTTCGGAAGCAACAAAGGCAGAACACGTTGAAGACCATTCAGTTACAGATCTCTACTCGACTGCCGTTGTCATCCGCCAAGCTTCAAGGTTTGTTGCTTTGGGCGATGGAACAATGCATAGCGTAGAGGTCGTTCTTGTGTTCTAATCCCCCGACTTACTTCAATCGCTCCCAAATCATCGGCGTACAACCTGCAACCGATACTTGTCAGCGAATCTCTAAACTCCGGAAACCGGCGGTTGTCTTTGGATTGGGAGGAATTCGTATACAAAACTGTAACCGGTCCGTTTCCTATTTTTCGCAGAAGGCATTCAAGTTGGCCAACGAGCTCTGCTGGGTTAAGAGTCGGACTCGCAAGCAGGTACGATACGATGACGATAACAGGTCGCCAGCCGGGTGTTGCTTGCCATGAAATCGATGGAATATCTGTTGACCATTGTCGTTGGACTTTGGCCATTTGTGAGGTGTTGGAGCACAGAGTTTTACCAAATTTACGCATCGAGCATGACTGATCCACTCCGATGTATTCGAATTTCGGTTTGTCAGACTGGATGCTGGCAAAGGCAAGGCCGCCTGTGCATGGTCCAGATCCCAGATCAATGATTATTGGATCGGACAGCGTGTTACCGTCTGGAAACATCTGGCAAAACGCTTCAACCAGCTCTTCCAAGTGACCCTTTTGATTCAGATAGGCGTACACAAGCACGCGATCTTCCGGCGTAAGATCACGCCAAGGCTCGTCGAAGTTTGCCTGCCCTCTACCTAACACCTCACGTTGTGCCGTTTCTCGGTTGACCCCAAAAAAAGTTCCTCCGACAGACCGAGAATCGTTATTGACGCGGTCGACGATTACACAAGATCGGAGGCGTTCCAGCCATTGTGGCAATTCTACCGCCAACTTGTTTGTTCCCCTATAAATGTAGAGGTGATCGTGTGATCATCGCTGGACGTTTTCTTCAAGTACTTTGCGAAACGTCAGCGAGATACGGCGATCCCGTGGTATCTCTAACTTACCTTCAGGCGTCTCGGGATCCGGCTCTTTTAGTCGTTTTGGTATCTCATGGGTCCATTCATAGCGGGCAGGCCCACTCATGACAGCTACACTCTGACGGTCCAGCATGACTGTGCGCTTATCCTTAGCCTTTTTGTTGCCGTTTTTTCGAAACCACATCACCCAAGATTCCAACAAGCTGACCATAGCAATGTCATCGGCGAAGTCTGATTCTTTGTCCACATGCTTGCCGATACCTTGCTTACTACGATATTCGTTGACAATCAATGAATCTGGCATCTGTGGCAGTAGCTTCTGTTCAACTAGTTGCTGTGCTACTTGAAGAGCCCAATCGGGCAGTTTGTCTATACGTATGCCAGGGGCTATTCGACGGCTTTTATAGTCGTATCTCCATCCGTAATGCTGTACGCGTCTCCCCATCTCATCTATCCAGTCACGCTCATCGATCTTCTTAACGATCTCTGCCTCTTCATCCTCGCTCAAGAAGTTTGGCATGTAAATTAGTCCGGGGATGACATGGTCTGTTGACCGAGGTCTGTAAGTGAGAACCTTGGGGGGTTCGGGAATTCGGCCAGCAGCTTCCGTGACGAGATGACAACGAAAGGACTCGACATCCAATTCAGTTTGAATCGGCGTGTTCAACGGCAATAGTACGTCTATTTCTCCTCGAATGGCGAGTTCGCTGTCGCGGACTTCGATTTCACCTGAACCAGAATAGTCGACATGACCTTCTTTGAGTCGGATTTTCTGACGTAAACAAGACCATTTCAATTCTTTCGCCAACGCTGTAGCCGTATCCCGAACACGGTCGTTATTATAGTCAGCTACATACCATCGGCTACGTGCAATACCTGATTTACGTACCATGGGCTTATTGCCCCATAACAACTCAAACTCGTTACCGTCCCTATCCCGGCGCCAACCAAATTCGCCTGTCCAAACAGGCCAGTTTATATTCTGAAGAGACGGATTACTTGACTGCAATGCATGTACCGCTAGAGCTTCTTGGAGAGACGATTCGCCCCGAAAACAAAGGTCCAGTTTTTTATAACCGTGTCGGAGACCGCACAAGGTCGCGGCAGACCACCACACGCTTGGAGGTAGTTCACCAAGTCTATCCCGGTGCCATGTTTTAAAGTTGTCTGGGGCGGGGCGTGTCAGTACCAATAGGATTGCCATACCGACCGGACCGTGCTGCCAATGCGAGGGATCGAAAACGGACTCCGCATGCAGAATACGACTTGTATCGTTTAGCCAAGCAGAGGTTTCCGCCGGCGAGCAGCCAACGCAGTACGTAGTATCGGCCTTGGATTTGATTTGGCCGGCGACCTCGACAGGACCCGCACCGCCTTTGCCTGAAATCTCCCGAAAGACCTCGATGGCAGACATCCACAGACTATCCTGGAAATCCGCAACCACTACGTTGTGAAGCTCCTTACCCCACGGCGTTGCTCGCCACCAATTAGCCTCTACTTCGGCAGCTGATTCAGTAAGTTTCATGCTCTCATTGGACAGACTTTCAATCATTAATTCCAACCAAGGATCGGTTCGGGGTACCGCCCAAACCGCCATGCTCATGGCACCACGGATCGCATCCTCTCCAGGTGGGATGTCGATTCTTGTTTCCGCCTCGGGCGGCTCCATTCGATCTTGGGGGACAAGAGGTTTGATGGGGTCTACTGTGATATTGACAGGCAGACTTACATTGGAGAACTGACGTAAAATGCCGCTAAGCCGTTGTCGTTCTTCATCAGATGCAACTATCAAAGCAGATATTGAAAAAACTGGCAATGCGCCGGGCCAGTACAACATGTCATCACATGCCTTGAGGTCAGCAGACTTGCACGGCAACCACTGGCTATTGCGAAAAACAAACACGTCTATGCCAGGTAGTTTTTGCAGGTCGAACTTCATGTGTGCTGTGATCATGTGTTTTCTATCTTCATACTGCTCAGTAACGAATGTAGATATGCCCAACAAAAGACCGCTAAGGTCAGGTTGTGGACGAAGCCAACCGTCTTGAGCGGCATCCAGCAGCCGCCGATGAGGTACACTTAGTCCAAACCAATGGTTATCGGCACGGGCGTGCCGAAGACTTGATTTTGGTTCAGCTACTCCGTCAAACAACGTAGCCTGTTTTTCGTCGTTTCCCATAATTACTCACGCTCAAGAAGAGTTGCGCGCGAACACATCACGATCGCTACGCTCAAGAATCGTGTGGTTTGGCAAAGCCTCGGCGGCAGAGGGCGAAAGATCGCTCGGACCGTATATCAGAAATAAATGGTCACGAGCGCGTGAACACATCATATACATTGCGCGACGGCCAACATCGCTGGCGAAGGGAATGAATCTTTCGAGTTCCAGAATAAAAACCGAGTCGAACTCCTGACCTTTGACCGATTCTTTATTCAACACCGTCACGCCGTCTTTCGTGATATCGATGTCATTTTCATTCCTATCTTCATTTCTGTAGATATCGACGCGCGTTTCACGCAACAGATTTTTGAGTTGTTGATAGATACTGACGCCCGTATCATTTTGATCGACAATCACGCCTATTGAACCACCCCTGTTTTTTCGCCAGTTCGACACGAATAAAGCAGTTTGTGCGAGACCGCTTGAACGTATCAACCGAGGTAGTTCTCCAATGGAATCTCGGGAAACTTCCGCGGCTGGCAATCGTCCACTGTGGAAATGCTCCGCTAGGTTTGCTACTTCAGGAGTATTCCTGTGATTGTTCCTGAGAATGATCGGGTCGTTTAACTCACCTGCATCTTTTATCTCTTCAAGCGTTGTATGATTGTCCATTAACGCCTGATCTTCGTCTGCAAAAACTGTAAATGTCTGGGCGGCAAAGTGAGCTACGTATTGAAAAAAGCCAACCGGAAGATCTTGCCCTTCATCCACAACCAAATGTGCGAAGCGCGAAGTATTTTCGATTTTACGGAGGCTGGCAAACATATCTCCCCAAATGAACGTGTATTTATCCCCAGGAGGTGTGGGAACTTCCTGTTCTCTTGTTCTTTGACGGTAGTCTTGCCCGACGAAACTATGCATGGTTTGTGATCTTACACTGCCTTTATTTAGCAAATACAATAGCCTTCGCAGCATGCGGTTGTAGGTTACTACTATAACGTGCTTTTTCCACTCTGATACCATCTCCGCACGTCTTACTGCCAGCACTGTCTTGCCTGATCCCGGTGGTCCAACGACAAAAACTGATTCATTGAGCGGCCACTCCAAGACTTCCATCTGATTTTCGTCGCTTGAGAATTCTTCGTAGGTTGGTAGTTTCACGCCGGATGTCCTGTCTGGTGCAAAAACACACCTTCGAGACGACAACTGTTGACCACAATAAGGTATGCGCGATGTTTATATAGTATAGATTGTAGTATTAATCTAATCAAGTTTCGTCCCTACATCGGATCTTTCGCTACTTCCCTTGACGCCAGACCCCGGATCCCATACCGTCTTGGTACGCCAATCCCGGCAAGATACCATCCATTAACAAGCATTTTCAAACAATCACAGCATTCACAAGGAGCAACTCATGTCCGTATCGAGACGGGAGTTCATGGGCATCGTGTCCACGGCCGCGCTTGCCGGCGTCGCGGGCGCGGCGCACGGCGACGATACCGGTAAGACCCAGGAGGACGACGCCAAGGCGCCCGCCGATCCCGCGGCGCGTGGCAATGCCGATTCCCCAGCGCAGGCCGCATCCGGGGACGATCCCCTCGGTGTGCGCGCGGATTTTCCGGCCGCCAGCGAGTGCCTGTATCTGAACACCCCCTACATCAGTCCGTCGCCCCAGCCCGCGGTCGACAGGACCATCGAGTTCATCGCGGCCAAATCCCGCGATCCCATCCTGCTGGGTTCCATGCTGGAAGAGGAAGCGGCCGTACGGGAGAAGTTCGCCCGGCTGATTCGTGCCGACATCGGCGAGATCGGCCTGGTCTCGTCCACCAGCGAAGGCGAGAACCTCGTGGTCAACTCCCTGGACCTGAAGGCCGGTGACAACGTCGTGATCGACGATCTGCACTACACGACGTCGCTGGTCATGTACAGCCAACTGGCCGAGACCAAAGGCATCGAGACGCGTATCGTGCGGAACGTGAACGGCGTGGCTTCGCCCGAAGCCTTTGCCGAGATGGTGGACGAGAAGACGAAGCTGATCTCCGTGGCCTGGATTTCGAACCGGAACGGCTACCGTCACGATCTGAAGACCCTGGCCGATCTCGCCCATGCGCACGGTGCCTACCTGTACGCGGATGCCGTACAGGGCGTGGGCATGATCGACCTCGACATCGGACCGACCGGGGTCGATTTTCTCACCACGGGTTCGTACAAGTGGCTCCTGGGGGGCTTCGGGATTGCGCCTTTCTACGTGCGGGAGTCCGTGATGGACGTGGTGAAGCCCGATCGGCTGGGATGGAGAATGGTGGACGAACGGCTGCCCGACTACCAGTACACGATTTACAAGGACGCGAGGAAATTCGGGTACGCCACACCGGCCTTCGCGGCGATCTACCAGCTTTCCGGGTCGCTGGACTACCTGTTGAATGTGGGAACCGACCGGATCGAACAGCACACGGTCGCGCTGGCGCATCGCCTCCACGGCGGGCTGACCGGGCAGGGTTTCGACGTCTTCACGCCGTCCGGCAACCAGTCCGCCATTGTTTCCTTCAAGCACGGCGCCGACCGCGAAGTCATCGGCAAGCAACTCGCCGACGCGGGCGTGCGGCTGTCCTTCCGGGAAAACGACGTCCAGATCCGTGTGGGTCCCGCCCTGTTCAACAACGAGCAGGATATAGACGCATTCCTGCGCATTACGGGTACCTGGAAGCAATCCGGCTAAAGCGCAGGACTTCACTTCCATCGCGGGAGTGGTGCGGAGTGCGCCTAAGCAGCGCGTCTCCTGCCCATGCGCCAGCGTACCACGAGGGTTTCCACGACGAATCCGCTGTAGAGGGCGGCGACGCCGCAGACCGCTCCGGGCAGGTCGAAGAATGCGAGCACGTTCACCACGAGGACGATGGCGCCCGCCCGGGCGGGTCCGCTGGGCGCGATGGCGCCGGTGCGATGGTCTCGCAGGGCGATCCCGTGCAGGTAGGACCGGACCGTGACGGGGAGGGGGAAGAAGGAAAAGATGATCAGCGGCACGGTGCAACGCATGGCGAACTCGTGGTCGACTCCGATCAGCGTTTCGAGGAGAAAAAACCGCGCCGGCGTCCAGAACATCAGGGCCATGGTCGCGAACGAAACCATCCCGC
Source organism: bacterium (assembly GCA_965200485.1). Lineage (GTDB taxonomy): Bacteria > JAAXHH01 > JAAXHH01 > JAAXHH01 > JAAXHH01 > JAAXHH01. The sequence goes on along the minus strand of CBDAUD010000001.1, from coordinate 1,083,694 downwards.
ACGCCGCGGTGAACCGCCGGATGATGCGGGCGCCGGGGTCCTGCCGCTGAAAGGCGGCAGGCAGGTTCTTGAGTTCGTTCAGCCATCCGTAGGGAAGGTGCGCCAGGGCGTAGACGATCGTCAGGACCGCCAGCGACTCCGTCCCGTCCGTGCCGCGGGCGACAAAGAGGTTGATGATCGGCCGGCTCAACGCCTGGATGCCGATGGTCACGGCCAGGGGCCAGTAGAAACGCAGCACGTAGCGCGCCGTCAATGGTCCGGCCTTTCCTCCGGTCGGCTCCTCGTGCGCGTCCAATGCCAAGCGCCCGGGCTTGTCCGATGCCATCGGTTCGACGCGCTTGTCCGATGCCACACCCGCACGCCTGCCTGATCCCGCTTCCTTGTTCCGCCTTGGTTCTGCCGATCCGCCTGCAAATCCGGCCATGCCCGCCCCACCCGAAGAACCCAGGGACCTCCGCACAAATCGCCTGTACCCGAAGATCATCACCCCCAGTTCCGTCAACAGGCCGGAATACGTGGCCAGCACGGGCAGAAGGATCGGGTCTTGCTGTACGGTCGGCGTGGGAAGGAAAACGAATACGGAAACGACGCTCATGCTGATGCCGGCCATCATGGCGTAGCTGACGATGTCGGTCCGCCGCAACCGCAGCAGGAGGCCCGAAAGGAACCGGCTGACGCCCACGATCAGCGGCAGGGGAAGCAGGTATCCGAGGGCGCGTCGCACCGTGCCGCCAAGGTCGGAATCCACGGCGTGCAGTCCGTCGATGACCCACAACCCCACCGGGGTGAAGGCCAGGCACGCCAGGACCAGCAGATGCGTGCCGCCGAACCCCGCCACGCACCGGAAAACCGTGTTGAAAGTCGCCCGGTCCCGGACGAGGACCATGGACATCTGCCGGGTCTGGGAAACGGTGCCGCTCAGGAAAGACGTGAGCCCCCATGCGATGCCGTACGCGGCCAGCGTCTCCGTGGGCCGGGGAATGCGGGCGATCCCGCCGTTGATGACCTGGATGCCCAGTTCGTAGATCAGTTCGGTGACGACGAGCGGAAGGAGGAACCAGAATAGGGGGCGGTACATGATGTCAGTACTCCAACCTATGTTCGACTTCTGTCCGGTCATCTTCCATTCGAGCCCGACGGTCGTAGTAGGCGGCGACTTCTTCCAGAACACTTCCGACAAAGGGGTATTGTCGGGATCGTTCCGCAGCCCAGTTTCTATAGGTGGCCGAAAGTTCCCGTTCCCGCGCACCCCCTTCCTCACGAAAATACGCAACCACACCACCCGGGCTGACGGCTCCGATTCTGAAGCCCAAGGCAAGTCTTTCGGAACGAACCTTCTCCATAGCCGTCGATATTGCCTCACAGGGTGTTACACCATTTTCGTCCGCCGGTCCTCTTGCCAGGAGCTGGCCGACGCGTTCATCGCCCACAGCCTCGCGTCCGTATTCGGCGCAGAGCCGCCGCGTTTCCGCGATCCACTGTGACAGGTAAGCCCCGTCTATCTCATCGTCATCGCCGGTACCTGGGATGTAGCTCATATACTCCAGAACCTGGAAAGCCGCCATTCGAAGATCGGCATGGCCTTTCGAATCTGCCATGTTCCACGCGGGAGGATCCTGGCCATCATCTTTACGATTGAAACTCAGCGCCAAGAGCCGGACGAAGTCGATGGGCGATTCGGCCACCAAACGTTCCAAAGTGAGCATCCCGTAATCGCTGTAGCGGAGGGCTTCGATGAACATGAGTTCCAACCTGGCTACCTCCGATCGATCTATGCCGGATCGACTACGTAGTTCCTGTATTGCTTCCGCAACATCGTGGTTGCTTGGCTCGTATTGCCGATTTTCGTCCGGTCCAGCTGCTTTTGTTACGAGGCCTATCAGCAGACGGTGCAGCTGAGCCGTTTCGATCTTCGCATAGCTGAAGCGTGTAAACCAGAATGCTGCACGGAATCGTTTCGCATCCAACATGCGATCAATGAATTCGGGCATTTCCGACTCAGTGAAGGGTCCAATTTCCGGTGTGACTGTTTGCCAGTAACAGTCCCGGAGGCCGTATTCGTCTACCAAGCGCCATGTATACGGGCGAAACGGTGCGCAGCGGAACAACCGGGCCAACTCGTCAGAAGAAGCGAGGTGTTCCGCTGACTTCGTCAGAATTTCGGTGCGGGCTTCTTCCTCCGTAGACCCGATGAACCCACTCAGACAAGCGTCCATCGTCGCCTCCGACACGGGGGTGGCAGTCGAGAGGCATTGGTGCAGGAAGCGGACGATCGCCCCGGTATCCGGAACGTGGCTCTTCAGGGCTTGCCCAACGGCATCAGGTACCGTGCAATCTTCCAAGATACCGACCACCCCTTGGAAACCGCATTCCGACCAAATCTCGCCCATGGCGGCACTGCGAAGCTTGCGACTGATCTCGTCCTGATTCTCGTCGCGGTCTGCCCGCCCAAGAGTGATTTCTCCTGAGTCCGAGAACTCGTCGGGGGACGGTTCGACCCAGTAGGTTCTGAAAAGCCAGGCGTGTCGTGCCACCGGATCCTGCGGTTTCAGCCGCTCGAGTGCCGTTCGCGCCCGAGCCAACACTTCTTCGGGCATGCTCTTTAGCATCGTGCCATGCGTGAACACACTGAGCCGGATTTCTTCGCGCAGTTCGGCTTTAGCCCGGTCGTCCGTTTGTGCGTTCGCCCACGTATCAATCAAATTCCAGATTCTGATCCGGGCTTCATCGGAAAAACCATGGATCCGATCGACCAGATCGCCGAGAGTTCGTTGGTTATGGTGCTGCCACTCAAGGACAATGTCGAGAACCTTGTTCTTGAATTTACTATGTGCTTTGGGAACGAATTTGCCCGCCCCTACGTGATCGTCACGCCAGCGCGGGCGATAGCCGGGCATCGCATGTTGGGGACCCGTATCGAATTGAGCGATACAGACTTGCCAAGCTATGTCGGGCCAACTGTCCACAAGAAGCCGGATTCCATAGAGGCGATCGTCAAGCATAGCCGCGGTCTGCGGGAGCCATGACCGGTAAATCGCCTGGAGACTTTCGATGGGCTTGTGCACCCGGTTGTCGTCGATAGGAGTTCGGGCCAGTTCCGCGAGAATCCGGCTTACCCTCGGCAGGTGCTTCCAGGCTAGGCATTCCAGCGCCCATATGAGCCCGGTTCTTGGACAACCATGGAACAGACCGGCGCCAACCGGTTTCAGCAGGTCGAATACGGCCGGCTTTGAAGTGTTCAGATCCGCCTCGACGACTTTGAGAAACTCGTCCGGGGCGGCTTCTGCATAGTCCGGAAGATCATCCTGGTGCGATAGCAGGGTCTCAAGCGACAGGGGACTCAGCAGACGCCGTATGAGCCGAGATACCTTGGCTTCAATATCAACGTTCAGCCGATTTCGAAACAAACGGTTTCCATGGAGAGAAAGCAGCACCAAAGTTGCCCTTATGCCTTCCCGCAACGCGGAAGAGTGTGTACGTACCTTGCCATGGAACCCGGCGGTCCATCTCTCGTCTTCCGGCAACTCAAACGCGGGATCGGGTTCCCCAAGCACGGATTCGGCCACAGTGAAAAAAGTCTTGATGTCCTGTTCGGTTACGAATCTGGCCACACCAAACAGCGCATCAATGCGCGAGACCACCCCTCGGTAGTCTCCTCTGCACCAGAGTGGTGAATCTGGGAGGTTCAACAACTCCACGACGTGAGTTTCTATTACGTTGTCACCGTCCTTGACATATGTCTTGTCACCGTCTATTCCGGCCATAACGGCCAACCTTCGGACCACTTCAACATCGGCTGCGTTGGCTTTACTCCAAGCGCCGACCAACGCCGCGGGCAACAGTTTGCGGGCAAGGGCAGGGTTTCGGGCCCAGTCAGGCTCCCGGATTGCCGATACGCTGGAGAGCAGCCTACGCAGAACGGCCAGCGACCGACCCGATTCCCGAATAAGCAGATCTGCCTTGTCTTCGTCTATCCCCATGGATTTCAGGGCATCCGATACCTTCTGCCTATTGGGTAGCCCGAGGCGAATGTCGGGTTCGCCCCCTGCATCGCTGACCTCGCTGACCGACCGTACATCATTGCTCGGCCGTATAACGATGCAATGGCAACGGTCGCAAAGATCGCTGATCTCCTTCTCGACCTCGGGGTTGTGGATGATCGCCATGTGCGGGGCCGATTTTGACGCGCGAAATCGCTGCAGGATCTCCGGGCTGTCAAGCACGACCGCACCAGCGCTCGGGTCGCCGACGTCAACCCGCACCTTTTGGACGAGATGGCATGCGAAGGCGAGCGCCTCGTCTGATGAATCGGCAGACACGATGAAGGGACGTGTCGGTTGCGTCTTCAACCACTGTTTGAGCTTGGGGGTATATTCCTCTATGGAGAAAAGATCAGGGGACAGGGCGGGCTCGCAAACATCCGCCCAGTCGGACCAGCACATTTCGGGAGAATGGCAGCCCTCGACCGGCAACTCAAATCGTTCGGCAAGCCATACCTGGGTCTCAGCGGACTGTTCAAGCCACTGTTCCAGATCGCTCGCATCATAGGCGCGCACGTCTTTCCAGTCCCGTTTTCTCGCTTTCTCTTCAGCCCATTGGTTCTTTCCTGGCCAGTTTCGCGGCGTGACGAAGACATATGTTCTTTCTCGCCGTTCGGTGGAGGAATACTTCTTTCTGCGTCTATTATAATCCTTGTCCGCCTTTCTTCCGGGTTTACGGCTGCAGCTCAGTTCCCAGCCGGATTGCCCAGCCGGTATCCAAGACGTCGGTTCCATCGCCTCGACTTCGCCGTCCCATCCGCGCCGCTGGCCGTTCTCGAAAGCCGGAAAATCAACGCGCGCGAGATGATCCCCGGTTGAGCAGATGAGCCGCCGCAACAGGGCGGGCAATTCGGTTTTGGCGACCTCTGTATCAGCCCAGGCCTGAATATGCCAGGCTCTGATCTGAACCAGCGTCGGTGCGTGGCGGCCCGCGGCGACCGTCGAATGAAAGGCATCTTCGCGACGGTCGTACACTGCCTGGAGATCGAGCAGGTCCGCGCGGTCAGCCCCGAAAGAGCGTTCGAGCCGCAGCGCCATCTTGTGCGACAACGCCGCCTTGCCGTTGAGAAAATTGGATAAGGCCGGCCGGCCTACCCCAAGCAGCTTAGCCGCTTCGGTGACCGTCATGCCCGCTGGGAGCACGTTCTGCCTTACGTATGTACCAGGATGTATCGGTTGGGTTACCATCTTGCATTTTCCTCTGATATTCCAATCGTGTTAAAAAAACAACCACGCCATTATCGGAACATTCCGACATTCCCGGTAGGTGGGGACCATTTTCGAGCCAACACAAATTGTCATATTGTGTAGCGTTACGCAATACATTTAACTTATCATACTTACGTATCGCCGGACTAGAACCAGCGGGGAATCGCATGGTCCGCAAGGTCAGCTTTTTGCATATTCAGCGCTATATGCCGGATAGAAAAGCCTTTTTCTAGACGAGGGCAAATTATTGTATCTCATGACGCTACACAATACATTTCATTTTACCTGTATTTTGCACGAACAGACAACAGAAAATGGGTTCCGTGCTCATGCAGACAGTGCGTTTTTATGGTTACATTCATGGTTTAAGGCTAAGGCGTGCCATTTTCGAATATTTCGGAAGTATCTAGCGTAGGATCGGCGTAGAGAGCCGGTTTCTTTTGCGATTGTTTGACGAACTGGTTGCGACTATATTGTTGCTATTGCAGAGAGAAGCCGAAGGCGATTTATATCGCCACCCTACAAATACAATTACGACTTTAATCAGTTCGTACACTTCACTACATCAGACTTGGGCTGGAACACGTTAATGAACGTGAGTTAACGCCCAGTTCTTTTAGGAGAGCAATCAATGCCCCTTCCGCTCTTATTGATTGGTGCCGCCGTTGCCGGGGTTGCGGGTGCAGGCACCTGGTTGGATAGCAGAGGAAGAAAAAAGACCGCAAAGAACATCCACGGTCGCCACTACGAGCGGTACGAAACTGCCCGAGCGCAATACGAAGACCGGTTAAATACCATCAACGAGGAACTGGAAGGTCTGGGCAGGCGTCGATTTGAATCCGTCAAGACGCTCAGACTCGCGGTCGAGTTTCTGCGAAAAGCCAAAGTCAAGAACCGGGATCTATACGAGGAACTGGATATAGCAACGGAGACCCTGGCAAAGTGGGAAACGCCGAGCGGCGACCTGTCCAAGGAAATCGGTAATGCCGTCAAAAGCGTCACGGCGGGTGTGAGTACCACCCTTGGCGTTTATACTACAGTGGGGTTACTCGGTACCGCCTCAACGGGCACGGCCATCTCAACGCTGAGCGGTGTCGCCGCCAAGAACGCTACCCTGGCATGGCTGGGCGGCGGCTCCCTGGCCGCGGGCGGTGGAGGCATGGCGCTCGGCGCGGTAACATTAGGCAGCTTGGCCGTCGGTCCTACCGCGCTTGTGGTGGGCCTTATCAAGAGTCGCGAAGCCAGTAAATTCGAGACGCAAGCCGAGGAAAAGAAAGCCGAAATGCAAGTGGCCACGGCCCAGATCAAGCAGCAGATGGAATTGTTCGAAGTCTACGAGCATCGAATCAGTGAAATTCGGGATTCGATTGACGCAACCGAGGAAACGCTTCAGAAGCTGATCGAGAGCGGCGACCCTGCAATCGATGAAGATGCGCACCAAGTAGCGCTTGCCGCACAAACCTTAGGCATGCTTCTCGATACGCCGGTCGTAGAGGAACACGACGCACCACTGGGCGACAAATCTGAGGCGGACAACGTATCCAAGGACAACACATCCGACAGTTAGCAACCTGCGACCTTTATAGTTGGGCAAGTTCAAGCAACCGCCGGAAAGAGTCGCGCTCTCAACAACGAATTTGCGGGAGTGGAGCATCATGGTAAATGCGAAAACGGTGGCCAATACAGTGAAAATCGGCAACAGTCTTACGGTAATCAAGGAAGCGATCGATTATTTCAAAACGCGCGAAACAGAACAAACCAAAAGAGAAGAGATACGGGCTAAACGTGACGTGCTCATCTCGGCATTAGATAACGAAAAAGAAGTGCTGCTTACGTACTTTGAGCACCGCTTTACAGAACGAAAAACCTCGCTGGAACAGTTTTACGGCATGCTCCAAGAGTCCGTATCTTCAAAGCATGGAGGCAAAGGGGATATGGTCATAATGCAGGCTGCACTGGCCGGTATTTTGGGGGTAATTAAGGAAAATCCGTTAAGCGACTTTGCCGAGTTCCAGAAGAATATGGCGAAACCGGATTACAAATTGGAGCTATAGGACGGGTAGAACATCCAAAGTAGATAATACACGATATTTCCGCTCTGATTTCGACTCAAATTAGATAGGCGGATATGAGGTCCTACACACTTTACCTGTTTTGGATCAGACTTGGCATAGTGGTACGCACGTCGCGTTTCGTTCACTATGCGAGGAATCAACCGATGAGCGGTAGAATCACCGAACTTAAAATCAGAGGCTACAAAGGGCTTACGGACTTGCATATGGAAGGCCTAGGTAGCTTCAACATGATTATAGGTGCGAATGATGTAGGAAAGACCTCTGTGCTTGAGTCGATTTTCCTGTTGTCCGGTTATCCCAATATGAAGCTTCCAATTCGAACTTATAACTGGCGAAACTACGAGGCACATTTGTTCGAAGGACTGACCTCTTTGTTCCATGACTTTGACATCCGAAATCAGGCGAAAATCGCGTCCGTGTCTTCTGACTCCACCCGACGCAATTTGGTGATTTCAGCGCCTAATCCAAGTTCGGTATCGGAAACACTAGTTTCTCAAAACGCTTCGCAAAACGGCGATGCGGCAGAAATACGCACCGAAGAGATTACCGGCTCTCAATCATCCTCAAACGATTTCTCCGCTCCTCGCTACTTGAAATATGAAGCGACAACAGAATCACCCAATCGAAATCCACGTTCTTTTTCTGGCAGCCTACAAGTTAATGAAGGGAATATCGAACTAGCTCAAATACCCGATTTAACCTCTAAAGAGCTTACTTCTACAGAGCTTACTCCCATTAGGTTCTTTTATCCTGCTTACGAGTACAATACTGAGCTTATCAGGAACGTAATAACCGAGAAAAAGGACGATGAGCTCCTGAAGTGCCTTCGTTTCATAAATCCACGTATTGAGGGGATCGCGGTAAACGGAGATACCGTGTATCTGGATACCGGGCTAAAGAAAATGATGCCGCTCAACATGTTAGGAAGCGGTATGATACGAACTGCTACTATTCTGGCCACCTGTATTCTGGGTACTGAGCGGATAGTCCTAATTGATGAAATCGAAAACGGTCTGCACTACTCCGTGTTAGCTTCGTTGTTGTCCCTGCTCCTTGCATTCGCTGCAAATGATCGTCTGCAGGTATTTGCCACCACCCATCGATTGGGTATTCTGAAAAGTCTGATTGAAGTACTGAGGGAAGATTCGTTCGCTGAGCATCAAGCGACAACGAACTGTTTTGCGTTGGCGAGAGACGTCAAGGGGGAAGTTCGGTCCTACAATTACGAATTCAGTCAGTTTGAGCACTGCGTAACAAAAGGGATAGAAATACGTTGATGAACGTGAATTGGACCGTGTTTGTTGAGGGCCTTGACGATCGGGCGTTTCTGAACTCGGTCTTGGCTTATCGGAAACTCGACGATATTGCGATAGAGTGCATAGAAGGCGGAGTGGGCAAGCTTCGCGAAACTGAATCCGTTGTTTCAGTTTCTAACCGAGTTAAAAGACACCGCTTCGTAATCCCCTTTTAGGAGTTGACTTCGCTTGATTCCCCCTGACCACTGGCTCATCGGTTCCAAAGGTGTCTATCACGGCACCATCGGCGGAACATTGACGCGCATCGGCGCCCAGGATTACGGCATTTCGAGTCTGATCCGGGAGCCGGACCGCCTGCTGGCGGGTGCGAGCTGGGGAAGCGGGATCTGGGAGTGGTCCTTCCCGTCGAGCAAGTCGGGCCAAGCTACCCAGCCGGCTCATTCTGGCCAGCCCGGCCGCTGGAAGCAACTCCATGACGAGACGCTCACCGAGGTCATGGCGATAGCGACGATTGAAGGCACGCCCGGGGTGGTTGCGGGTTCTCCCTACGGAGTCGCCACCGGGCGCGTGGACGAACTCGGTGCGGTTCGGTGGACGCACCACTCGGATACGCTCCGGGTCAACGAGCGTTTCACCAACGCCCTTCTGGTCCATCCGGAAACGCACACAACATGGCTGGTCGGTACGGAGGATGGCGTTCTGGTTGCAGAGGATTCGGGCGCGTCCTGGATACGGACCAGCCTGTCGGGCACGCCGGTCAGGGCCCTGGCCTTCATCGACGGCGCCTTCTGGGCTGGCACCGACGACCGGGGCATCTGGCATAGCCAAGATGGGATTAGGTGGGACTCCGTCGGACATACGCCGGACGGAGGGGCCGTGTTCGGCCTGAGGACGACTGGCGAATCTATGCTCGCCGCCACGGAACACGGGGTCGCCGTCGGTGATGGATCCGGCCGTTGGGTCCGCACCGGACCGCGGCACCTGTGCGCGGACGTGGCCTGTCACCCCGAATCATCTTCTCTGTGGCTGGCCGGCGCCGCCCCCGGAGGGCTTTGGGCTACGGAGGACGCGGGCGCAACCTGGCGTCAGATCCCAGGATTTGTCAACGTGCGGGCCATTCTCGCACCGGAAACGGAACCATCGTGAACGAGAAAGTGACCAAGAAAGTGTACAACAGTCAAGCAGGCGACCGGACTACATCGTGAACAAAGCATCATACAGCAGCCAGACACAGGAATCGTACAACAGCCAGGTAGACGATCGGGCCGACCGGATCATCCGGCACCGCGCCGAAGCGGGCGGCGGCGGGCTTTGGGACCTGCATGCCCACCTTTTGGCCGGTGCGGACGACGAGTTAGTCGTCGACATCGTCCGGCGGTCCCTTTCCGACCAGACGGACGGATGGGGAGGTCGCCCGGCCGGCGGTCCATTCCACATCTTTCCCTCCGGTGCGCTCATTGCGAAGTGGCACGACCAGCTGCCGGAGGAGGCACTGTCGACCATCCGGAACTTCATGATAGACGGCGTGCTTGAGCGCGGCAACACGGAGAACCACTGGCTGATGTTCTACGCGGGCAATCTGCTCGCGGCGGAACGTTGGCCGGAGGCGGAGCGCATGTGGAACGGGCTTTCGCCGGAGGCAAATCGGGCGGAGGCGACCCGCTGGATCCTGGGGATGATCGAACGGACGGCCGTCAACGGACACCACGAATACGATTCCCCCCAGTATCACGTCGAACACATGGTACCGATGGTCGTGCTCGCCGATCACGCGCGCGACCCCCACCTGCGCCGCCAGATCGAACAGGTGCTTTCCCTCTACGTGGCGGACATGGCCCTCGAGTATTTCCACGGCGCCTGGGCGGGCGGTCACAGCCGCGAGGGGTACCGGGAAAACACGTGGAAAAGATCCGGTGCCATTTCCGTGCTGCAATACCTTTACTTCGGGGATGAGGAGTTCGATCCGGCGCATCACGTCCATTCCTTCTGCATTCCGGCCGCCGCGGCCGCCTACCGGCCGCCGGCCCTCTTCGCAGAGATGGCGCTGGACCGGACGACACCCCATGTCGTAAAGAAGACGAAAGCGCCCAGAACGATATACCGGCGCGTGGAGCACGAAGCGCAACCGGTCCGAAAATACACGTATATGAGTCGATCTTTCGCCCTGGGATCGTCGCAAATCGGCCTCCCCGGACCGGGTTCCGGTCCGATCGACCTTATTTCGTGGGACCTGACGTGGCAGGGAGAAAACCAGCAGGCCAAAATCTGCTGCAACCATCCCTACCGGAGTCCGGAACGGTTCAGCGCCTTCCTCGTGGGCCATCCGCAGCAGATCGGCCGACAGATCGGTTCCGACAAGCCCTACTTGCAATGGCCCGACCGGTTGTTCGGTGCGTCCCCGTACGAAAGGATGATGCAGCACGAGGGCACCGCCATCGTACTGTACAAGATCCCGCCGGACGACGAGACGCCTTTCATCAACCTGTTCCTGCCGCGCACGATGGCCTGGACCGAGCAGGATGGATGGATCGTGGGAGACACCGGAGCCGGCGTATACGTTGCCCTGTATCCGATCGGTCCGTACGAGTGGACGGAGATCCGGGAGGAGGCCAGCGCCCGGTATCTGGCGGCGAATCCCAATCAGGTGGACGGCTGGTTGCTACGGATACAAGATCTGCATGGCGGCTTGATTCTCGAGGCCAGGGAGGCCGACGATGCACACGGAGCGAACGGAGAGCAGGGAGAGCATGCCTTCGAATCGTTCCGCGCGCAACGCGCGGCGTCCCAACCGGATCTGTCCGGTTGGCCTGCCCGAGACCGGGTTGCCGTGGACACGGTGGACGGACAGCGCCTGTTGATGCATTACGAAGGTCCCCACTGCGTCGACGGAAGGGTCATCGACTACGGGGCCTACCCGCTGTATGAAGCTCCGGGCGTGGATGCGCCTGCGGGCACGGGGAAAATGGTTTTTCGGAGAGATGATAAAGCGGTGCATCTCGATTTCGGGGTCAACGCGGACAGCCCCCTCATGCCCATCCGCGTCATTGGCTGAGGCACGCGCTGTCACCGGATGAGGCGCGGACCACCCTCGCCAAGCATCCCTCCTCCCGCACCGGAAGTTACCATCCTCGCCCCGATCACTCGCCGTCCAAACCATCCCAGGACACCTCCGCACCCAGAGCGCGCAGGTTACTCACGAAATTCGGATGGGCCCGGCGAATCGGATCGGCCCCCTTTATGACGCTGGTCCCCGGAATGCTGGCGGCGGTCATGTACAGGGCCACGGCCGCCCGGATGATGTAGGGTGCCTCCACGGTGGCGGGGCGCAGGGGCCGGTTGCCGAAGACGATGATACGGTGGGGATCGTTGATGACGATGTGGGCACCGAACTTGACCAGTTCCGATATCCAGAAAAAAGCGCCCTCGTACACCTTGTTCCAGAACATGATCGACCCCTCCGCCCGGATCGCCAAGGGGATCATGAGGGGGACGAGGTCGGCGGGCAGATAGGGCCACGGCGCGGCCTCGATCTTCGCCAGGATATTGGAAGTGAAGGGGGTTTCTATCCGGTGCGACTGGTTCCCCCGGACCAGTGCGGTATCCCCTTCGTATTCTATATCCACGCCCAGCTTCCGGAAGCATCGGTTGATCAGATCGAAATGATGGGGAATTGCCTCCGCGACGCGCACTTCTCCGCCTGTCATGGCGCCCATGGCCAGGTACGTGGTGATCTCGTGGTGATCGGGTCTGATCTCCACGCTGCCGCCGCCAAGCCGGTCCACGCCATGGATATGCAGGACGTTCGCGCCGATGCCTTCGATCCGTGCTCCGAGGGCGTTGAGGAAATGGCAGAGATCCTGCACATGCGGTTCGCATGCGGCATTGACCAGCGTCGACTTGCCTTCGCCCAGGACCGCCGCCATGATGAAGTTCTCCGTACCCGTCACCGAGACATAGTCCTGCCAGACCCGATCGCCCCGAAATCGGCCATGCAGCGCGACTTCAATCGGATCTTCGGAGACAACGCGAGCACCGAGCGAACGGAGCACGTCCATGTGCGGATCGATCTCCCGCACGCCCAGGGCGCATCCCTTGGCGTTCGAGAACCGGATGGACCGGGTACGGTGCAGTAGGCCGGGCAGCAACAGCAGGGCCGAGCGCATCCCTTCCGGCAGGGCCACCTCGCCGGTGTCGTCGTGAAAATCCGCGTTGTCGATTTGAAGGGTTCCGGCCGACGGATCCCAGTCGATCCGGGATCCCAGGGCTCCGAGGAATGAGACGATCTTGCGGACGTCCGTGATGTCCGGCACGTTCCGAATCGTCACCGGCTCATCGGTCAGCAGCGTGGCACACAGGATAGGCAGGACGGCATTCTTGTTTCCGGACGGAACGGCCGTACCGGAAAGGGGCTTTCCGCCCTCAACGATCAGACTGGCCATGGGATTCCTTGCGTATTGCAAAAGTGGTCTGGGTCATTTTCCGGGTTTCGCTTTACAGGTCTTCGCCTTACCAGTCGCCGCCTTACCATTTAACCAAGTAAGAACAACCCGTTCCTTTCGGGTATGTTTACTTCTTCAACCGATCTAACCGATTTAACCGAGCTTAACGGCAACCAGTTCCTTTACGGGACGGAATTCGATCAGTCCGATTTCCTCGAAACGTCCGCAGATCGGGCGGAATGCCTCGCGACAGTAATCAACGGCCTTCGTGACCTCGGATGGCGCCAGATCAATGGCGACCGTACAGTGCGGGACCCACTGGCCGGGGCGATAGTACGGCGCGGCTGCATCACGGTGTCGTGAAAAGGCATCGTGAAAACGTGCGTGAAAGGCCAGCAGTTGCCGGGTCACCACCGGAGCTAGGAAAACCACGCCTTCCCCACCCGGGAAAGTCCCGACGCTGCTCAATTTGAACTCGAAGGACGTTGCCAATTGTGCGAATTCGCGTAATATCTCCTCGAATCCGGCCATATCGAGACAGTCTGCGAGTTCGTCGCTGTAAACGGCCAGCGAAACATGGGGTCGGGCGCCAAGCTCGGACAGGGAAGGCCTTTCCAGCATTGCGCCGAGGCCGTCCCAGATCCTGCGCACAGCACGATCGCTTTCGTCATCGTAGAACAGCTCAACGGCGTAGCCCATTGATGAACAACCGATTACTTTAATCCGTATTGATGAATCGCCTGCACAACAGACGCGCAATACTTAACGAGGGTATTCAGGTCAGAGTCTGTGAACTTACGTTTAATCTGACATTTGAGATACTGCGGAGTCTCGGTGAAAAAACCAGTAGACATCCCTTCCTTCCAAAGTTTCTCAACCGATTCAGCGGGTACAGCGGTTTTACCCAAGTGATACTCATATTTTAAACCGAAGTAAACGTATTGCTTCACAGGATAGACCGCAGTATCAACATTTAGCCATAGGAATCCGACATATGTTTTGTTCAAAGGAACTCTGATCGTACATCCGGTGTAACCCCAATCTTCGTTCATTTCATTCTCTTTAGACCAGTCCAAGAGACAAGAATACACCGCTTTGCCATGTTTATCGCAGCACTGGATGAGCTTGTCTCTGTCGAGGACCGATTTTCGGGGTTGATCAGCTCCGCCGTCAACTACGGTTTCCTGGGTAATCAAGCGGTCATCCCCATCTGTGGTCTGGAACAAAGTGAACTCTACACAGGTTACCCGGACACCTTTTGAGCCTAGAAACAGGGCGGTTTGTTTTATTGCCGGTGTAATATCTTGACCAACAATGACCATGCGCTGATCTCTGTTAAACTCTATTATGTCTTCGGATTGGAGTTCAAAGTAGTCTCGGTGTTTCCCGGCAAGATCCAGCGTTTGATCATTCTTGTACGAACGATACCAATCTTCCAACTCCTTCTCGTCAAGTCCCTTGACGAAAGCAGCATATTCTAGTGCTTGAGCGGTTTTGTCACGGGGTGTTTTATCCCTTTTCAATTCGATGACAACCAAGTCTCCCTGCCGATCTATCCCAAGCAAGTCGATGAATCCATCCAATGAAGTACGTACTTGGCGTCCAATGACCAGAACGTCGCTGTCCTCCAGTATTCCGTTCGGGGCATTTTCAAGCCAGTCTTCCAACGTTTTTTCGTCGTATTTATCCTTGAAAGACGTTTTGTCAAACTTAACCAACTGCTTCTCATCTTCTATTCTGAAGAATCTCATCTAAATGCTCCAAGCGACCAAAGCCGTAATCGCCACAGAGTTATAGTTATCTTCGCACAACCGTACCTCTTCAAGATATGCCTTAGAATCAACACGGTCAACCACGGCAGAAGCCTGCCGCAATGGATACGGGCGAGGTATTTGGCCGGCGCAATGCCCACAACTTCGGTGCGTTTCCGTTCCTTGACACGCACCTATCTCCCCGCTATTTTGCCTATGTTCATTCCTTCCATTTTCCACAATTAGTCTCTCACGCCAGTCTCCCGGAGGCCAACCGGAGATCAGGCGCTTCGCGATAGCAGGTTCTGGGATCGCCCACGGGACACCCATATGAAAATAACCGCCATCAAGACATTCGCCGGCACCTTCAAAAACCGGTCAAGGGGCCTGATCAAGGTCGAGACCGACGCGGGGTTGTACGGCTGGGGAGAAGCCTATTCGATCGGTCCGGACCGATCCGTCGAACCGATCGCCGACTACATCTTCGAGATGATCAAGGGAGAAGATCCCCGCCGCATCGAATACATCATGCTGAAGCTGTTCCAGCAGTTCCGCTTTCCGCCCGGCGGGACGGGGCTGGCGGTAATGTCCGCCGTGGACCACGCCCTGTGGGATATCAGCGGCAAGGCGGCCGGATTGCCGGTATACATGCTCCTCGGCGGCAATGTGCGGGATCGGGTACGGGTGTATCACAGCGCCGGGGGCGACGCGGATGATTTTATCGAGCAAACCCGCGCGCTGCATGACGCCTGGGGGTTCACGGCCTTCAAGACTACGCCCTACCAGCTCGATATAGAATCCGAACGATGGGGTAGGGTCTGCGATGCGGCCGCCCGTTTTTTTGAAACGGTGCGCAACCGGACGCCGAAAAACTGGGAGATCGCCTTCGATCCCCACGCCCGGATATTCGAACCGGTCAGGGCTCTGCAACTTGCGAACGCCCTGGCGCCCTACGATCCCTATTTCTACGAAGAACCGCTCCGTCCGGAGCACCTGCCCGCATGGTCCCGTCTGCGCGCGCAGATGCAGGTGCCCCTGGCCACCGGCGAGTCCTTGTACACCCGTTTCGAATTCCTCGAGCTCATGACGGCGCAGGGCGCGGACATCATACAGCCGGACATCTGCGTTTGCGGCGGGCTGCTGGAGATGCGCAAGATCGCGGCCATCGCCGAGGCGCACTACGTCACCATCGCCCCGCACAATCCAATGGGGCCCGTTGCCACGGCCGTCAACGTGCATTTCGCCGCGGCGACGCCCAACTTCAAAATCCTCGAATACGGCCTGCCCGTGGACACGGAGTGGGAACAGTGCATTATCGATCCGTATCTCCCGGAAGACGGGTATCTACCGTTGCGCGACACGCCCGGTCTGGGCATCGACGTGGACGAGGAATCCATTGCGGACAACGAGGTCGTGCACTGGCAGCGCACGTGTTACGTAAGGCCGGATGGATCCACCGGGTATATTTGAGTTGAGGCGATACTTGACGCGAGGCGACGCAGGATTCCAAGTACATCACAACCTGTTGTACCAAGATCATCCAGGGAGAAACGAACATGCGAAAGTTACGTCTGAACACGGGTTTGGCGGGACTGGCGCTTTCCGTCCTTGGCCTGGGCACGCTGTTTTCGTGTAGTAGCGAAGAAGGGCAGTACGTTTCCGGCGGTGAGGACGCTTCCACAGTCGAATGGCGCGCTTACGCGGGCGACTACGCCAGCACCAAGTTCTCGTCCCTGGACCAGATCGACGCGGACAACGTCGAAAACCTCGAGATCGCGTGGTGCTGGGATTCCATCGACAATGCGGTCCTGGAGGCAGATCCCTCCCTGCGCGTTTTCGTCAACGAGGCCACGCCGCTGATGGCCGGTGGCGTGCTGTATACGAGTACGGCCCTCAGCCAAGTGGCGGCGATCGACGCGGCCACGGGGGAAACGATCTGGACGTACGATCCGGGGACCTGGAAGGATGGAACGCCGGCCAACGTGGGCTTCGTCCATCGCGGCGTGGCCTACTGGGAGGAGGGTGACGACCGTCGCATCCTGTACGCCACCGGCGACGCCTATCTCATCGCATTGGACGCCGGCACCGGCGAACCGATTCCCGACTTTGGCGAAAATGGGCGCGTGGACCTGACGCAGGGGCTGCGCCGTCCCGTCGACCGCAGCCTCTACGCCGTCTCCAGTCCGCCGGTGATCAGTCGCGACGTCGTCATCGTCGGCGCGACCGTGCTGGATGCCTTTGCCGTCTACCGGATGCCGGACGCGGCCATGCCGCCGGGGGACGTGCGCGGGTTCGATGTGCGAACGGGCGAACGCAAATGGGTGTTTCAGACCATTCCCCAGGAAGGCGAGTTCGGGAACGAAACCTGGCTGGACGATTCTTGGAAGACTACGGGCAGCACGAACGTGTGGACGTGGATGAGCGCGGATGAGGACCTGGGATACGTCTATCTGCCGGTCAGCACCCCCACCAACGATTTCTACGGCGGCCACCGGCGCGGCGACAATCTCTTCGCCGAGAGCCTTGTCTGTCTGAATGCGGAAACGGGCGAGCGGGTATGGCACTTCCAGATGGTGCATCACGGCATCTGGGACTACGATCTGCCTGCGGCGCCCAACCTGGTGGACATCACGGTGGACGGCCGCGAGATTCGGGCCGTCGCCCAGGTCACCAAGCAGGGATTCACCTATGTCTTCGACCGGGTCACCGGCGAACCGGTCTGGCCCATTGAGGAGCGGGAGACCCCGCCATCCACCGTGCCCGGCGAATTCGCCTCGCCCACGCAGCCTTTTCCCACGAAACCGGCGGCCTTTGAACGCCAAGGGCTGACGGAAGATGATCTCGTCGATTTCACACCCGAGATTCGGCAGGCGGCACGCGACGCGATCGCGGAATACGACTACGGTCCGCTTTTCAGTCCGCCCACCCGACAAGGCGTGATCGCTTTGCCCGGACTGGTCGGCGGTGCGAGCTGGTCGGGTGCGGCCGTGAACCCGGAGACGGGCATGCTGTACGTGCCTTCCTACAGTTTGCCGACCATCATGACGGTAAATCCGTCCGAGGCGGATGCGCCGTACACCTACACCGGCCGATTCGCCTACGGGCCCACCATCATGGAAGGCCTCCCGGTGATCAAGCCGCCCTACGGTCGCATCACCGCCATCGACCTGAACACCGGAGCGCACGTGTGGATGAGTCCGGTAGGCAACGGTCCGCGACACCATCCGGCCCTCACGGACCAGGACCTGCCGGTCCTGGGATGGGACCGTCGGACCTTTCCGCTGCTGACGAATTCCCTGCTGTTCGCCGCCCAGATGGGGATCGTGTCGGACCGGAAGGTGTCGGAACGCGGCAACGCCATGACCTATGATTCGGAGAGCGACGAAGCGTACCTGCGGGCCTTCGACCCGGATTCCGGCGAACTGCGCGCGGAGATCCCGCTTCCGGGCAACGCGACGGGGAATCCCATGACCTACATGGTGGCTGGCAAACAGTACATCGCCGTACCGATCGGCGGCGCGTCGGAGCGGGCCGAACTGGTGGTGTTGGCCCTCCCCGAATCGTAATGTCTTTTACAACCGGTTCAGCAGCCGAAGCATGATGGCCTTCTGGGCATCCAGGCGGTTCTCGGCCTGGTCGTAGATGATCGACTGCTCGTGTTCGATCATGTCCTTCGCGATTTCGTAGCCGGGATGAATGGGCATGTCGTGCATGATCTTCGCGCGGCTGCCGGCGAGCAAGTGGCAGTCGATCTGGTAAGGCATCATGATCCCGCTCCGCTTCTCCTTCTCCTCGGCGTACGCGGGGTCGTTGAACAGTTCCATGTCGAGCCAGGTATCCGTGTACACGTAGTCTGCCTGCGCGACCGCGGCCTCGGCATCCAGCGTCTCCAGGAGCAGCCCGCGATCCAGCAGTTTCCGCCGACTCTCCCCGTCGATACTGGATTGCTCCCGGATCGGACAGACCAGCGTCAGGTGCACTCCCAGCGGCGCGGCGATGGAGACCAGCGAGTTTACCACGTTGTTGTACACGCCGATATAGGTCAGCCTTGCTCCTTCCACGCCCGCCGGACGGTCTTCGGCGATGGTGAGCATGTCCGCCAGCGCCTGGCAGGGGTGGTACAGGTTGCAGCACCCGTTGATCACCGGTACCGTGGACGCCTTCTCCATCTCCAGCAGGTCCCGGTTGTCTTTCAACCTGGCCATGATGAGCGCTGCGTTGCGGCCCAGGTAGCGGGTCTCGAAGCGAACCTTGCTCAGTGTGAAATTGGTCGCCATCCAGTCCAGATTGATGGCGTGGCCACCCATTTCGGTCATGCCCGCCTCGAAGGACACCCGGGTGCGCGTGGACGTCTTCTGGAAGATCATGACCAGCGTATTGCCCTGCATATGGCCCTGATATTCCCAGCGGTAGTGCTTGACGCGCCGCGCCAGGTCGAGGACCTCCACGACCTCGTCGTCGTCCCAGTACTTCCAGTCGATCAGGTGTTTGATTTCAGACGCCATCCCGCTATTCTCCCGGCGCGGCAAAGGCATCCGGCTCTATCTCCGGGTTGATTTCGATGGCTTTAACCACCGACTCGCCACCGGGCTGACCGTTCTGCACGATCGATTGCTTGAAAGGCAGCTTGATTCCGCCCACGTCGCGATAGTCGCCCAGCGTCGTTTCGATTTCCGCGGGACCCTGCGGAGTCGCCGTCTGAACCATCTCGCCGACGGGCATCAGGGTCGCCGCGTCCAGATAGAGTCGGAAGGAATCCAGTTCGGGCGGTGTGATGAGCAGCGCTTCCACGGTCTTGTCCGCGAACGTTTCCTGTCCCAGATACTGTACCGTCAGCCCCGCCTCGTCCGTCCGGCTGTAAAGGAATACCAGATTTCGCCATATTTCTTCGATGATCGATTTCCGCATCTCCGGCGGCGCGGCCTGCGCGACGCCCATGGGGTTGATCATCCAGGCCTGTTCGCCGTTGAGCAACCGCGTGATCTCCCCCATCGGGGTCCGCATGACCTGCTTCATCTTGTCCGGGAAGGAGACCAGTATCTCCATGTCGATGGTCATTTCGCCCGACGGTCTGACGATGGTCACCCTGCCGGTCTGGGAAAGGGTGCGGACCGACGCGAAGGCTTCGGCGCCCCCGAGCGCTTCGACGGAGCGATTCAGGAGCGTTCTGCCCATGGCCATGTCGTCTTCGGTCGCCTCGGGGGCGTCCATGGTCGGCGTTGCGATGGTCACGTCGATCTCGTTCACTTCGCCCAGCACCGACAACGGTTCGTCGAAGTCCTTGTCATTCCCCACCACGATGACGCGTACCTTGTCCGGCTGCAGATATTTGCGCGCCACGCGCTGGACATCCTCGACGGTGACCTTCTCCACCTCGGTTTTGGTCTTCTCGAGGAAATCCTGCGGATAATCATAGTACTCGTAGGTCATCTGGCGGTTGATGATTTCCCCCCGGGTATCGAAATTGAATACGAAGGAATTCAGGAAACTGTCCTTGGCCAACGCCAGCTCCTCCTCCGTAATCGGCTCCGTCTTCATCCGCTCCACCTCGTGCAGCAGGGAACGGACCGCCTGAACCGTGGCTTCCGATTTCGTCATGCAACCCACGTAGAATATGCCCGGATAGGCGTAGTTTGCGCTGTAGCGGCCGAAAACCGCATAGGCCAGTCCCTGTTCGGACCGCACATGACGAAAAAGGCGGCCGGTGAATCCACCGCTGAGGATATCGTTCATCACCTGCTGGGCGAAGTAGTCGGGATTGCTTACGATGCCGCCCAGATGACCGAGGACGACGGTGCTCTGGTTGATGTCGTCCTTCCGGACGAAGTTGACGGAGCGGTCGAAGTCGTAATCGACACCGGACAGGTCGGGACGTTTGAACCCCGTCTTCTCCCAATCGGCAAAGACATCCGTCATCTTCCGCACCATTTCGTCCGTGTCGAAGTCGCCCCAGATGCCGAACATGATGTTGTCCGGATGAAACCAGGCCCGGTGAAAGGCGACCAGATCCTCCCGGGTAATGGCGTCGATGGTGGCGTACTCGGTGTGGCGCGCGTAGACGCTCTCCGCGCCGTAGATGAGTTTCCTGAACTCACGGAAGCCGAGGTCCGTGGGGTCGTCGTTGCGCCGTGCCACGATCGATCGTTGGGTGACCTTGCTCAGTTCGATCTTGTCGTCCGGGAAAGCGGGATTCATCAGGACATCGGCCAGAATGGGCAGCGCGGTGTCTATGTTGTCCTTCAGGACCGACATCGAAGCGGAACCCGAAACCCCGCCAATATCCGTCTCGACGGTGGCCCCGATGCCCTCAAGCGTTTCGTCGATTTCGTCGCCGGACATCGTCGTGGAACCTCCCGTACGCATCACCTCGCCCGTGATGCCGGCCAGACCGATCTTGTCCGCAGGCTCGTTGACCGCCCCCACGCCGATGCGCGCGCTCAGATTGATCATCGGGAGGCGATGGTCTTCCACCAGATAGAGGATGATGCCGTTATCCAGTACGACCCGCGTGGGCGTCGGAGTTTCGATGTCGTTGAGCGGCGGGAATTCCAGTTCCCGGTAGTCCGTCTGGGCGCCAGCCGGCACGGCCGTTGCGATCAGTACCGCCAGCATCGGAACAAGTGCGGCGGTTGTCAGTCGGGTGCGTCGCATGAGTAGGGCTCCTGTGTTCGGGGGCGGAGGATGTGCGAATCGGCCGCGGATCATTCCGAACCACCATCTTCCATGGTGACGATGGAAGCTACCGTCCGGTTCTTCGGCACCAGGTACTGATTGGCCACGCGCTGGACATCCTCGGCAGTCACCTCATTGATCCGGTCTATGCTGTGGAACAGGTTCCGCCAGTCTCCCGTAAGTACTTGAAAATAGGCCATTTGAATGGCCAAACCCATGTTGGAGTCCAATTGACGGATCAGGTTTACACGGGCCCCTGCCTTCGCCCTGGAAAGCTCCTCCTCGGTGACCGCTTCGCTTCGAATACGTTCGATCTCCTCCTCAATGACGGCTTCGCAATCCGCCGCCGTATGATCCTTGCTGGGAAAGGCGAAGAGGACCATCAGGTTGGGGTACTTGCTGCCGGGAAAGTCCGTAAAGGAACTTGCGTTGACGGCGATTTTCTGGTCCCTGACAAGCTTTCTGTACAACCGGCTGGTCCGCCCGGTGCCCAGAATGTCGGCCATCACGTTGAATACCAGATCGTCCTCGTGTTTCACGTCGACCTTGTGATAGCCCATCAGCAGCACAGGTTGCGATCTGTCTTCCATGACGACCCGGCGTTCGGCCAGTTGCGGGGGTTCGATCGTTTCCACGGGTTCCGTGGCGGGTCTTGCCGGCAGGCGGCCGAAATAGGTGTGCGCCAGTTCCCGGACCTCCGCCGGATCCGCATCGCCGGATACAAGAATCGTCAGGTTGTCCGGTCCGTAGTACCGGTTGAAAAAGGCCATGGCCTCCGCACGGGTCATGGACTCCAGGTCCGACATGTGTCCCAGGGTCGGCTCGCCATAGGGATGGGCCTTGTAGGCCATGGACAGCATATCCTCGATCAGGCGACCGATCGGGCTGCTTTCGGTGCGCATCCGGCGTTCCTCCATGACCACGTCCCGTTCAATGTAGAACTCGCGCAGTACGGGATTCAGGAACCGGTCGGATTCCAGCGCGAAGAACAGCTCGATCTTGTTGGACGGCAGGCTGTAGAAGTACCGGGTGGCGTCCACGCTGGTCGTCGCGTTCAGCCCGGTGCCGCCCGCGCGGTCGATGGCCTCGTCCATGGCATTGGACTGGGCGAGTACCCTGGCCGCCTTCCGGGCTTCTTCGAAGGCCTGTTCCAGGCTTGCCAGGCGCTCGGAATCGGCCTGGTGACCCTTGTGTCGCTCGCGCCGAAGCGCGTCGAAAATGTCGTCGACCTTCTTCATGGCCGCGTATTCGGCTTCCAGGTCCTGCGCACCGATGGTCGTCGTACCCTTGAACGCCATGTGTTCGAAGACATGGGCCAGGCCGGTGATCCCCTTGACTTCGTCCACGGACCCGACGTTCGCGTAGGTCAGAAACGAGACCACCGGGGCGTCGTGATTCTCCACCACGATGAAGGTCAGTCCGTTATCGAGGGTGAATTCGGTGACCTGCTTCTCGAAGGCGTCCAGGTCCTGCGACCGGACCGGGACGGTCATCGTCAGCACCGCAATCACAAGCGGAATGATGCGGATCAAACGGCTATTCATGTAACCTACCTCCGTGGCAAATCGAACTGTTTGTTGCACTTTTCGCAAAATGGAATGAAGCACGCATTCGGCTATCTGCATTCGACCGCCTGCATTCAGCGGCCTCCATGCTGCCGCCTGTTGAACGGGCATTGAGTTCGTTCGGGATTCAGTTGCGAGCCAAAATCGTTTTCGCCTGCTCAAGTTCCTCCAGGTAGGCCCCAACGGCGTTTTTCAAACCCATGTCCAGCGCGTCTGCAATCAGCGCGTGGCCGATGGAGACCTCAAGCACGCCGGGCACCGTACCGCAGAACTTCGCAAGATTGTCCAGGTTGAGATCGTGTCCCGCATTGACGCCCAGGCCGATCTCCTGCGCAAACGCGGCCGCCTCGGCGAAGGACGCCAGGACGGGACGCATCCGCTCCGGTCCTTCCGAGAAAGCGACGGCGTACGGTTCGGTGTACAGTTCGATCCGGTCGGCGCCGATCTCCGATACACGTTCGATCTGATCCAGGTCCGCATCCATAAAGAGGCTGACTCGGCAGCCAAGGTCTTTCATTTCCGCAATGACCGGCTTGAGCCTGTCGGCGTTGGCCTTCACATCCCAGCCGTGGTCGGAGGTAAAGGCGTCCGGATCGTCGGGGACCAGCGTGGTCTGGGTAGGCCGGATCCTCCGGACGATCTCCATGACCTGGTGAAAGGGATTCCCCTCGATATTGTATTCGATCTCCGGGTAGTCCTTCAGCATATCGGCCAGATCGTCGACGTCGTCCGGCGTGATGTGCCGCTGGTCGGGTCTCGGGTGCACCGTGATGCCATAGGCCCCGGCATCTATCGCGGTCCGGGCCGCCGCGGTTACGCTCGGTATGCCGTGCACGCGCGTGTTCCGCAACAGGGCCACCTTGTTTACGTTGACACTCAGTCTAGTCATGCTTGCTGTATTCCTTTTTTCGCCATTTTCCTTCAATCCGTCTCTGTATACCGTCTCTGAATCACCCTCCGAATCACCGCCAGGCGTCGTATTGCAGCAGCATGCCGAATGATCGGCACCTAACCCGGCATCCACGGAGGCAGCGCCCCATGGGCCGGCAACCGGATGAAGCGGGCGCTGTTGACGGCCGGATGGCGGAGTATCTCGTCGATGGACGCCCGGGGAGGAACGCCGTCCACATTCAGCACCCCCACGGCCTTGCCGCCCGGCGTATTCCCCAGTCTGCCGACGGCCATCTGGGCGATGTTGACCTCGTACCTGCCCATGGTGTTGCCTATGGCGCCGATGATGCCGGGCACATCGCTGTGGTTGAAAATCAGGAGATTGCCGTCCAGATAAGCCTCCATGCGATGATCGCCCAAGCGGATCAGCCGGGGCATGTTGTTTCCGAATACCGTGCCATCGGCCCGGAACGTCTCGTCTGCGCAGTCGACTTCCGCCATGATGGTCGACGAGAAAAACCCCGCGGTGCTGCGGGTCTCCTCGGTCAGGTGGATGCCGCGTTCCCGAAGCAGTATCTCGCCGCTGACTATGTTCACTTCCTCATCCAGCGCATGGGTCAGAAATCCCGCGCAGAAGGCGGAGGTGAGCAGACGCGTGTTCTCGTCAACGACCTTGCCCCGGTAAGTCAGGCGACAGGCACGCGGACCGCCGCTGTGCAGCTGAGAAAGCAGGATGCCCAATCGGTAGGCCACGTCGAGATAACCGCCCAGCGACTGGAATGTATGCTCGTCGATCGGGACGGCGTTCACGGCGTGCCGGACTTCCCCACGGACCAGGAAGTTGACCAGCAGGTCCACGGCCTCCCGCGCAACATCGGCCTGCGCTTCTTCCGTACTCGCGCCGAGATGGGGCGTACAGAGCACACCGGGCATGTGGAACAACGGATGCTGCACGCAAGGCTCTTCTTCATACACATCCAGCGCCACCCCGGCGAGTTTCCCGGATTCCAGACCCCGAATCAACGCTTCCTCGTCGTAAATCCCCCCGCGGGCGCAGTTGACCAGCCGCGCCCCGGGCTTCAGCAGGTCGATTTCCCGGTGGCTGATCAGATGGCGCGTCTCCGGCGTGAGGGGCGTGTGCACGGTCAGATAGTCCACCTCGGGCAACAGCGCACGCACGTCGGGTACATATGCTACCCCCAGTTTTTCAGCCTGCTCGGGAGAAAAGAAGGGGTCGAAACCGATGACGCGCATGGCGAAGGCCTTCGCCCGCACGGCAACTTGCTGCCCGATGCGTCCCATGCCGATGACGCCCAGAGTCTTGCCCGCGAGCTGGACGCCCGTGTACGCACTGCGATCCCATCGTCCATCCATCAGACTCCGGAACGCCGGCGCGATGTTGCGCGAAAGGGCCGCCATGAGGGTAAAGGCGTGTTCAGCCGTGCTGAGGGTATTGCCGGTCGGCGTGTTCATGACCACGATGCCCTGGCGGGTCGCCGCCGCACGGTCGATGTTGTCCGTTCCCACGCCCGCGCGAACGATACCGCGCAGTCGCCGGTTGGCCTTCAGCGCGTCCGCCGTGATCTTCACGCCGCTGCGGCAGATCGCGCCGTCGTACTGAAGGAGCGCCTCGCGCAACGCCGCGTCCGAGAGGCCGGTGCGCACATCGTGCGTTACGTTCTCCGCCCGGACGAGTTGATCCAGCCCTTCGGGCGCCAGTTTATCGAGGACGATTATGCGATGCATGACGCAGTGAAAACTCCCGATACCCAAGGTCCGGGACCGACGGAAACCGGCCGGATCGCCGAACGGATTTTATAGTAAAATACCTTGCGCCAGGGGTTCTGAACAACCTATTTTCAAGTAGTGGTTTCAGTATTTTCAGACCCCAATAAGAAACCCGTCGATATCTCAATAGGCAGTACCCGCCCGGCCATTGCACCTGAGCCGTAGGCCTGCCCCAAGGACCAGCCCCGTGCCCTCGTTCGTACACCTGCACAACCATACCCACTACAGCCTGCTCGACGGCGCCAGCCGAATCGAGGATCTTGCCGTTGCCGCCAAAGCCTTCGACATGCCCGCCGTGGCGATGACGGATCATGGAAACATGTTCGGCGCGGTCGAGTTCTACAAGACTGTAAAGGGTGCGGGACTCCAGCCGATCATTGGTTGTGAGTTGTATCTGGCGGCCGGCAGCAGAAAGGACAGGCGGCCGGTAAGAAACGGCGACCGGTCCACGCGGACGAACCACTTCGTCGTGCTCGCGCAGAATGCGACGGGCTACCGAAACCTGATGAAACTCACCTCCGCCGGATATCTTGAGGGTTTCTACTACAAACCGCGCGTGGACATGGAGTTGCTGGAAAAGCACAGCGAGGGACTGATCGCCCTGTCCGCCTGCGCCAAGGGCCCCTTGGCCGACCTGGTCACGGACGGCCAGGTAGACCAGGCGAGGGAGAAGTGCGGTCGGTTCAAGGAGATATTCGGATCGAACTTCTACCTGGAGATACAGGATCACGGACTGGAATTCGACCAGCCGATCAACAACGCGATGATCGATTTCTCGCGGCAGTTCGATATCCCGATCGTCGCGACGAACGATGCCCATTACCTCAGGCGGGACGACGCGCCGGCCCAGGACGTGCTCGTATGCATTCAGACCGGGAAGGAACTGAACGATCCCAAACGGCTGCGGTTTGCCAACGATTCGCTCTACTTCAAAAACGCCGATGAGATGAATCAGCTTTTCGGCCATGTTCCGGGCGCGCTGAGCAATACGGTATCCATCGCCGAATCGATCGGTTTCGAACTGGAAATGGGCACGTTCAAGTTCCCCCATTTTCCGCTGCCCGAAGGATATGACAGCCCGGACGCCTATCTGCGCAAGTTGTCCTTCGACGGCATGAAGGCGCGTTACGAGGCCGTTACTCCGGAATTGACGGCACGGCTCGAATACGAACTGGGCGTCATCGGCCAGATGGGCTATCCGAGTTACTTTCTCATTGTCGAAGACATCGCCCGGTTCGCCGCGCAGCATGGCATCCCGCTCATGACGCGCGGGTCCGGCTTGGGATGCATGGTGGCGTACGTGCTGGGCATTACGAACATCGACCCCATCAGCTACGGGCTGCTTTTCGAACGCTTCCTGAATCCCGAGCGGGTCAGCATGCCCGATATAGATATCGATCTAGCGGACCGGGAGCGCGACAAGGTCATCAACTACGTGGTGGAGAAATACGGCAAGAACAGCGTTGCCCAGATCATCACCTTCGGCACCATGGGGCCCAAGGCCGCGATTCGCGACGTGGGGCGCGTCCTCGGCATGTCGTATGGCGACGTGGACCGCGTGGCCAAACTGGTTCCGACCGAACTGAAGATCACGCTCGACGGGGCCATCGGCCAGGTCCCGGAACTGCGCCAGATGGCCGATGGCGGCGGCACGGAAGGCCAGTTGATCCAATACGCAAAGACGCTGGAAGGCCTCGCCCGCCACGCATCCGTTCATGCGGCGGGCGTGGTGATCACGCCGGGCGAGCTGACCGACTACGTGCCGTTGTACAAACCGAGCAACAAGGATACGATCGTTACCCAGTATCCCGGCGAACTCATGGAAGACATCGGCCTGCCGAAGATGGACTTCCTGGGATTGCAGAACCTGTCGGTCATCCAGGATACCCTGGCCATCATCAAGGAGACGACCGGCGATGAAATCGAACTGGACGAGATACCCCTGGACGACCCCGGGACGCTGGACCTGTTCCGGAAAGGCGAGACGACAGGGATCTTCCAGTTCCACAGCGGCTGGTTGCACGAATACCTGCGGCGGCTCCGGCCCGACAGCGTGGACGACCTCATCGCCATGAACGCACTCTGCCGTCCCGGCCCCCTGAACGGCGGCGTGGTGGACGACTACATCGATCGCAAACACGGACGCAAGGAGGTCACCTATCACCACGCCGTAATGGAGACGGCCCTGAAGGAGACCTTCGGCCTCATCGTCTACCAGGAACAGGCGATGCAGATCGCCCGGGACATGGCCGGCTATACGCTGGGCCGGGCGGATTTTCTCCGCAAGGCCATGGCCAAGAAACAGCCCGAAGTCATGGCCGAAGAGCGGCGGAACTTCGTTGACGGATCCGTTGAAAACGGAATCGAGCGGAAGATCGCGGAGGAAGTATTCGGCCTGATCGAGTATTTCGGTGGTTACGCGTTCAACAAAAGCCATTCCGCAGGTTATGCCGTACTCGCTTTCCAGGAGGCCTACCTGAAGGCGCACTACCCGGTGCCCTTCATGGCCGCGCTGTTGTCGAACACGATGTCCGACACCGAGGAAATCGTCGTGCTCATCAACGAATGCCGGAAAATGGGCTTCCAGGTACGGCCACCCGATGTGAACAGGAGCGACAAGACCTTTACCGTGGAAGGCGATGCCATCCGTTTCGGCCTCTGTGCGATAAAGAACGTCGGGCAAGGGGCGGTGGAATCCATCGTCGCGGCGCGGAAGGAACATGGTCTCTTCGAGGATATGTTCGGACTTTGCGAGCATGTCGATCTGCGGCTCGTCAACAAGCGCGTGCTGGAAAGCCTGATCCAAGCGGGCGCGTGCGACGGTCTAGATGGACACCGAGCCCAACTCATGGAAGTGCTGGACACCGTCATAGAAGGTGCGCAATCCCGACAGCATGACCGGGAAAAAGGCCAGGCCTCCCTTTTCGATCTTGACGGGACGGAACCAGGCGCGGGACTGGATATACACAAGCCGGTGCTGCCCACGGTCCCGCGCTGGCCGGCAAGCCAAGAACTGGACCTTGAGAAGGAGTTGCTCGGGTTTTACGTAACCGGGCACCCCCTGAAGGAGTACGAGGAAGATATCCGGGCATTCACGACGGCGGAAATTCGGCGTCTCGAACAAGCCAACGGCCGGCAGAACAGTGTCGTGGTCGGCGGGATTGTAACCGAGATAAAAACCATTCTGGATCGAAAAGGCCAGACCATGGCCTTCATTACACTCGAAGACTTCTCCGGATCGGGCGAGGTGCTCGTTTTTTCGGAACCGTACGCCCTGCATCAAGCGCTGGTGGCCGTCGACGCGCTGATCCTTGTGCACGGTTACGTATCGAAAAAAGAGGAAGACAACAAGGTCATCGCTTCCGAGATCATTTCCTTGACGGATGCCCGGGACAAACTGGCCCGCTCCATCGTGGTGACCATGGCGCATGAACAGGTCGAGGATGAAAATCTTGCATCGCTCAAGACCGTGCTGGAGGCCTATCCGGGGAACTGCGAAGTGGTGCTTGAAGTTTCAACAGCGGATCAGGGCGCGGTGGGCGTAAAAGCGGGGAGCCGTTTCCGCGTCAGCCCCTCGGACGAGTTGCTGCAGAAACTGCGTGCCTCCAACGCCGCGAAGCGCATTCGATTGGCTGGCGCTTCTTTACAAAGCAATGCCAGCGGCTGGAAGCCGGTGGAAATGAATGGCCGAAAGCGAAATGGCGGCAGTCGCTGGAATGGGAAATGAGCGGATTGGTTTGAGCCGGTACAAACGTATGGCATACTGCGCGGTCCCGACGCGTCTTGCTCCGCTGGTCCTTGCAGGCGGCTTGCTGGCCGCAGGTTGCGGCGACAGCGAGTCCCCGACCAGTCCCGCCCCGCCTGTGACCCAGCCACCCGCACCGCCGCCCGCGCCGTCGGTTTCACGGATCGAGGTCAGCCCGGACAGGGTATCGCTGGAGCCGGGGAGAACGCAGGCGTTCGTTGCGACCGCCAAGGGTTCGGACGGGTCCGTGATAACCGGTGTCAATTTCACGTGGTCCAGCAACAACGCGGCAGTGGCAACCATCAATACCGCCGGACTGGCTACCGCGACTGGCATCGGTACGGCAACGATCAGAGCGAATGGAAACGGCATTTTGAGCGCACCGGGGACGATCACCGTTGTGGAACCGCCGGTGTCCATGATCACGCTTGCGCCTTCCTCGACCCAGGAGATCATGACCGGAGCAACGGTGAGGTTCACTGCAACAGCCCGGACGGCCGAAGGGGCAGTTCGAGATGATATCCGCGTTGCATGGTCCAGCAGCGACACCAGTGTAGTTAGAATCAGCTCCGCCGGCGTCGCAACCGCCGTGCGTACCGGCACTGCCATGGTCAGCGCGACTGCCGACGGCATTACGAGTTCGTCCGTAACGATCACCGTAACCGACCCAACGCCGCCAACACCAGTAGTCACTCGAATTGACCTCAATCCAAGCATCGCCTCACGCGAGGTCGGAGAAACCTTGCGGTTCACCGCCACCGCAAGGGAGGCAGACGGTTCCGAAATAACCGGCGTTAGCTTTGTTTGGTCCTCCAGCAATAACGCCATCGCAGCCGTCAATGACAACGGTCTCGCAACAGCGGTAAACGCAGGATCGGCCACCATCCGGGCCACCGCCGAGGGCGTAACGGGTACCGCCTCATTCACCGTCACCGATCCACCGCCACCACCAACACAGGTAGTCGCTCGAATTGACATCAGTCCAGGCAACGCATCACGCGAAGCAGGCCAAACGCTGCGCTTCACCGCCACTGCAAGGGACGCAGACGGTTCCGAAATAACCGGTGTCGACTTTATCTGGTCCAGCAACCGCACAGGTGTGGCTACCGTCAATGCCGACGGCCTTGCTACTGCAGTAAGCGCAGGATCGGCTATCATCCGCGCCACCGCCGAGGGCGTCTCAGGTACCGCGTCGCTTACTGTCACCGAACCGCCGCCACTACCGCCGGTGATCGCAAGGATTGATATCAGCCCAAGCACCGCATCACGCGAGGTAGGTCAAACGCTGCGCTTCACAGCCACCGCAAGGGAATCAGACGGTTCTACCATAAGCGGTGTTGATTTCATCTGGACCAGCAACCGAACGGGCGTGGCTACTGTCAATGCCGACGGCCTTGCTACTGCCGTAAGCGCAGGATCCGCTATCATCCGCGCCACTGCCGAGGGTGTGACGGGTTCCGCATCGCTCACCGTCACCGAACCGCCGCCTACCGTCGCGACTATCGAAGTAAGCCCCGGATCGGCATCCATCGAGGAGGGCGATACGCAGCAGTTCAACGCCACTGCAACGGAATCAGATGGATCCGTCATAACCGGCGTTAGCTTCGCTTGGTCCTCCAGCAATAGCGCCGTAGCAACCGTCAACGCCAATGGACACGCCACTGCCGTGAACGCAGGCTCCGCCACCATCCGCGCCACCGCCGAGGGCATTACGGGTACCGCGTCACTCACCGTAACCGAACCACCGCCTACCGTCGCAACTATCGAGGTCAACCCGAGCACCGCATCCATTGAGGAGGGCGATTCGCAGCAGTTCAACGCCACCGCAAGGGAGGCAGACGGTTCCGAAATAACCGGCGTTAGCTTCAATTGGTCCTCCAGCAATAGCGCCGTGGCAACCATCAACGCCGGCGGACTTGCCACAGCCGTAAGCGCCGGCTCCGCCACCATTCGGGCCGCAGCCGAGGGCGTCACGGGTACCGCGTCACTCACTGTAACCGAACCGCCACCTCCGCCCGCATTGCGAAGTCGTACCGGTTCCATATCCGGTCGGGGTGGTTATAACCGTTCAGCAGGATCCGTAACGCTCAGTGAAACTTCCGATGGGAAACTCAGACTAGTGATCACCGGCCTGAATAACGGGGGAGCGCCAAACGTCTGGGTAGCCCTTAACTCCGGTGAACATATATCTTGGTGGTTGAGTGATCCTGCACCCAGTGGAGCCAGAGGCTTCAGTCGCATTTTAGCCAATGATCGCAGTTTTACAGCGACATTCACACCCGATGCGGGCGAGAATATAGACACATACAGCCATCTCATTCTTCATTGCAGAGCTTTCAACATGGAAGTCGGCAGTACCGCATTGAGCAATTAACCTCAACGAGGAGCAACAAGGAGGAGCAACAAGAATGAAGCGATTCGCATTAACCGTATTGATGACTGCCGCGCTGATCTGCCATTCCGCCGCTGCGCACGCGGGCGGATGGACCCAGCCGAAGGGCAAAGGCTACTTCAAACTGAGCGAGCAGATCACACGTGCAGAATCCCTATATCACGCGGATGGCACCACGACCGACATACCGACCGTAAGCGGCTATACAACAAGTTTTTACGGAGAATTCGGTTTGGTAGACCGGGTGACGCTGGTGGGCTACATGCCGGTTTATACCCGCTTCACAGCGGATGTCGAAGGCGTCGATAATACGTCGGGGATTGGTGACTGGGACGTAGGAATCAGGATCGGTCTACTTACGGGAGGACCAACAGTAGTCAGCCTGCAAGCCTTGGCCGGATTGCCTCTGGGAGATTCGGGGAACGAGTTTGTACTTTGGTCCGGGGACGGCGAGTTCAACCAGCATATCTCGCTCCAGGTGGGCCACTCGCTTTATCCCGCTCCGGCCTATCTGAAAGCCGAAATCGGGTACAACAATCGACAAAGCAGTGACAATCATGACGACAATTACGCCGATGAACTCAGGTATAGTCTCAAAGCCGGCTACACGGTCGGGGAAAAACTGGGCATCTCAGTCTGGCTTAACGGAGTCCAAGCCCTGGACAGAGCGGATGACGAGTTCCACCCGCGAAACGATATAGCGTACCTGTCCTTCGGCCCCCAGCTCGATTTCTACGTCGCGCCCAATGCGGGCATTACCGCCAGCGTGTCGCGATTCACGCGTGCCCATAACCTGCTGGACGCGCCGACTTGGGAATTCGGGGTGTTTCTGAAACTTTAGTTGGAAAACGGTATATCCTGCGTGAACCTGCAGGCGATCAGGGGCGATACTCGGTGGGATTTTCAACATGGAAGTCGGCAGTACCACACTGAGCAATCAGTCCAACAAGGACCGATCGGATGAAACAATTTGCCTTGACTATATTTTTGACTGCGGTGATGACGGAGGGGCTGATCTATCCCGCCGCCGCCTACGCAGGCGGGTGGACCCAGGCGAAGGGCAAAGGCTACTTCAAACTGGCCGAACAAATCGCACGTGCCGAAACGGCTTTTAAACCAGATGGCACCAAGACACCGACTTTACCGGCCTTACGCGGCTATACAACAACCCTTTACGGAGAATTCGGCTTGGTCGACCGGGTGACGCTGGTGGGCTACATGCCGATTTGGTCTCACATCAGCTCGGAAGCTCCAGTGATTGATAATAGTGTCGGGATTGGTGACTTGGACGTAGGGGTCAGGATCGGGTTGCTCACGGAAGGACCAACAGTAGCCAGCCTGCAGGTCATGGCCGGATTGCCCCTGGGAGATTCGGGGAACGATGTCGTCCTTTGGCTCGGGGACAACGAGTTCAATCAGCTTGTCTTGCTCCAGGTGGGGCACTCTTTTACCCCGTTCCGGCCTATCTGAAGGCCGAAATCGGATACAACAATCGACAGAGCAGCGACAATGTGTTCGACAACTACGCCGATGAACTCAGGTATAGTTTCAAAGCCGGGTACACGATCGGGGAAAAACTGGGCATCTCAGTCCGGCTTGACGGGATCGAAGCTCTGGACAGAGCGGATAACGAGTTCTTCCCGCGCAACGATTTAGAGTACCTCCTTGTGGGACCCCAGTTCGATTACTACGTCACGCCCAGTGTGGGCATTACCGCCAGCATGTGGCGATTCACGCGAGCTCATAACGTTCCGAACGCGCTGACCGGGGAACTTGGGGTGTTTTTTATACTGTAGTCGGAGAACGGAATCTCCTGAACGAACGGTTGTTCTGCATCCTCTTCCGCAGGCGGTGACGCATGTCGAAAACCCTCTTCACTGCAGCCGTGCTCGTGGGGTTCATCCTTCCAATCGGTCCGGCATTCTCCGGAGGATGGACCCACGCCCCCGGAAACGGGTATTTCAAGCTGAACATGCAGGCGATCAGTGGCGATACGTACTTTCTGCCATCGGGCGATCGGGCGCACATCACTTCCCAGAGTCGCTACACAACCAGCCTTTACGGGGAGTTCGGTCTGGTCGACCGGTTGAATATCGTGGGCTACGTACCCTTCTACCAGCGGATCAGCGTAGACGACCCCGGAATCAACCCCGAATCGGGTACGGCCGACTGGGAGCTGGGGGTCAGACTGGGGCTTGTAACGACGGGGGCGACTGTTGTCAGTATCCAGGCCATGGCCGGGTTGCCGCTGGGCGACTCCGAACAGGAAGTCGGGCTATTTACCGGCGATGGCGAGTTCAACCAGTCGATCTTCCTGCAGGTAGGTCATTCCCTGTACCCGACCCCAGGCTACCTGAAGGGTGAAATCGGGTTCAACAACCGCGAGAGCGGTTTTTCAGACGAGTTGCGTTATGCGGTGGAAGCGGGACGCATGGTCGGAAAACGTGTGGGCGTCTCCGTCCAAGTGCGCGGCGCACAGGCCCTCGGCAGGTCGGACGAGGTATTGACCGTGAATGATCTGCAGTACATTTCCTTCGGCCCGGAGGTCTATGTGAATCTTACGCCTGCGGCCGGGATCACCGCGGGGTTGACGAAGTACATCGCCGCACACAACCTGCTGGACGCGCCAGCCTGGGATATTGGCATTTTTCTCAAATTGTAGTGCAGCGCGGAGCCCGTGCAGAACAGGATGTTGCCATGTCGCGCAGAATCCGACTGACGTTCATCGAAGAAGGAGTTTCGGTCGAGGCCGAATTGCTGGAGGAAGAAGCCCCGAAGACCTGTCAGGCGGTCTGGGACGCGCTTCCCCTTGAGGAAGAGGGCATCCACGCCGTGTATTCGGGCAGCGAGATCGCCTATTTCCTGTCCCGGGACATCGTCATTCCCCCCGAAAACCTGACGAGCCGCGCCCTACCCGGAGACATCTGCTACTACCGTCTGGAACCCGGTCGCATGCACGGGTGGCTGGACGGGATTACCGAGCTGTGCTGGTTCTACGGCAGGGATGGACGACCCAACATGCCGGACGGTCCGGTCTCGGTGAATCTCTTCGCCCGGATGATCGGAGATCCAACCGACTTCTTCGCCGTGTGCTACCGCATTCGGCGGGAAGGGGTGAAACGCGTCCGGGTCGAGCGGGCAACCTGAAACCGCTGTCCCTACCACAACAGCGTTGCCGACCAACCTTCAGGCCGCCGTCTCACCGGCCGACAGCCCCCAGGTCCATCGGATTCGACCAGGCCTTCTCCCCGTCCAAGGCGATGACCTCGAATCGTACCCAGCGGGAATTGGGACGCACCGTGAATGTGGCCTCCTCGAACGTACCCCCGTTTCTGTCCCGGTACTCCGTACCGTGCAAATCGCATACCGCGAGGATGCGCCGGGCCTCCGAACACCGGACCGTGGCTTCGACCACCCTGCTTGCATCTGCAGGATCGTCGACCCGGCGCAACTGGATGTCCCGGATCTCGGGCCCGGAACTGACATAGGCGCAGCCCCGTTCCAGCGCGTCGATAATCGCCTCCGGCGTTCGTTCCTTGACTTTCACCATGTTCCAGCCGCCGTAGGTGTCCCTGTTCTCCGATTCAAGTGCGTGGGAATCGTCGTTGGCCAGCGCGGGGATCGGTGCACCCAGGAGATCCATCCAGTCGTCCCAGTGCACGGAGGATTCGCCGCGGCCGGCACATCGGCAGGTGTTGTTGAAGACCTCGACGCCGGCCAATCCGCGCAGGGGAAGGGTATCCCGCAGGATATTGACCGAACTCCAGTGGGGATGGGCTAGCCATATGGAACCGCCCTGCCGCCGAACTTCGTTGATCACGTGCTGCGGCGGCATGCGCTTAGAATCCATGTCTTCGTTTATGTTGTAGGCCAGGAAATGGTGGGTCTGTCCGCCGAAGGGGTTCTCGGGATGGAGTTCCGCGCCCTGCACCAGCACGAATTCGTCCGGCGCGCTTACCGTCTCGGTCCGGGTGATCGTATAGTGGTCGGAAATGCACAGGAAATCGTATCCCTGGTTGACATAACCATCCAGCCGTTCCTGCGGGGACGGCTTCCCATCGGAATTGGTGGTGTGGGCATGCAGATTGCCCTTGAGCCAGAAATAGTCCGGGTCGTCGATACCGAAAGGGCTGTTCAGCCCGTCGCGCGCCATGATTTGCTCCCTTGCGTCTGGCGGTTGTGTGTTGTTTTTGGGACGGCGCCACATTGCTTTGAGCGGTGCCGGATTGCCGATTGCCAGATTGCTGTGAATGGTACAGTTGATTATACAAAGCCGCCCGCGGTTGAGACAGGATTTTGTGGACGAGCCTATGCGGGCGGCGTCAGTCCGGGTTCCGGTCTTCCGCGTCGTTCCCTGAAGCCGTCACCCGATACGAGCCGCCCGAGGCCAAGGTCGTGTATTAATGCTTGATACGGCCGCTTCGAAATCATATCATTCATTTCCATGAACCAAGCCACAGATCCTTCCGAATCCTCAGAAATTCTGTCCATTCCCGAACCCGCCGGCATCTATGCCGAGCCTTGGAGCTGGAAGAAGTGCAAGGGGATGCTCGGGTTCTTCGGACCCGCCGCCCTGGTGGCCTCCATGGCGGTAGGCGCGGGCGAAACCATTCTGGTCACCGGCGTCGGCGCCTGGGCGGAATACGGCCTGCTCTGGCTCATCCTGCTGAGCGTGCTGGTCAAGGGCGTCGCGGTGACATACCTGCTGGGACGCTTCACGGCGGTGAGCGGACAGCCCTTCGGCCGCATGCTGGCCAAGCTGCCCGGTCCACGCGGCTGGTTCATCCTGGCGCTGCTTGTCATCGAACTGCTCGCCCTGAGTATCGCCCTGACGGCGGTAGCCAAGCCCTGCGGCAACCTCGTCGTCCATATCTTCTCCGATGCGCTGCCCGCGGGTCCGACGGAGTCGTTCTGGGAGAACCTGGTCACCACGGTTTTCCTTGGCCTGGCGATCGGGTTGAGCCTGCTCATGTCCTACGACATGCTGGAAAAACAACAGATCATCATCTGCGGTATTCTCGTCGCCGGAACCATCCTGGCCACGATCATCGTCTGGCCCAGCGTCGGCGGCGTCCTGCTTGGCACGCTGTCCATGGGAAACCTGCCCGCCGCGCCCGACTGGGCCCCTTCCGCGGCCAGAAACCACTACTTCCTCAACCTGGTTACCGTTTTCGGCTACGTCGGAGGCACGCTGAGCACCTATCTCGCCTACTCCGGCTGGGTGGCGCATCGGGGCTGGGGCATGACGAAGAATCCCGACGCGGAGCGGCTTGGAAGCCGGATAGACGGTACGCTGAAGATCAGGTATCTCAGGGAGGAAGCCGGGCAGGTGAAGCGCATGCGCGTATTGCTGACCCCCCTCAAGTGGGACGTGTCGATGGGTGCGATCGTGCTCTTCGTCGTCACCGCGGCCTTCATGATCGCCGGGGCGGTCGTGCTTTACCCGCGGCAGACAATCCTTCCGGGCAACGCGTGGGATCTGCTGACGAGGCAGTCTTCCATCTGGGCGCAGATTCATGCCGCCCTGATTCCAGTGTACTACGTGGCCATTCTCGCCGCCCTCTGGGGCACGCTGGCCACCATACCGGAAGCCCTGACGCGGTTCGCCCACGAGTTCCTTGCGGCCGTCTGGCCCCGTTTCGCATCCTACTCCTACCGCCGGCTGCAGACGCTGATCGTGATCTGGTTCTTCATCTCTTCCAGCGTGGTAATCTGGAGCAACATAACGTTCGACCTGATCACGCAGGTCGTTGCCCTTCTGGCGAGCAATATGGGTGTGGGACTGGTCTGCTGCGTGGCCGTATACCTGAATTTCAAACTGCCGCCCGCCTACCGCACCCGACCCGTCATGCTCGTGCTCGGCGTGTGCTCCTCGGTGGTGCTCCTCTCCGCATTCGTCGTCAGCGCAGTCGGGATGCTCCAGAAATAACGTCGCGAAGCAGAGACCAAGCGAAGACCAGGAAACGGGCTCGTCGCATCGCAACCCTTTTCGCTTGCCAGTCCCACCCGGTTTCTTTACTATACATATGTATCATTTATAAGTACGAATCTGCAAAGTCGCGGTGTTTAAACACTGAGGCGCGGCATTTCGTCAGAATACGACGCGGTCTTCTGGCAAGCGTTTCGGGTCCGTCCCGGTTCGCTTCCGTTGCTTATCATCTGTTCGTTCACGCAGACGCAGGGTCAGGATACGGAGCAGCGCATGCAGACGTTTTCCGCCATTCGGGATACGGATGAAGTCTTGTACGACCTGCTGGGGGCCGAGCGCAGGCGGCAGCGGGACGGCATAGAGCTCATCTGCTCCGAGAACTACGTCTCGCCGGCCATCATGGAAGTCATGGGTTCGGTGCTCACCAACAAGTATTCGGAAGGGTATCCGGGCAAGCGGTACTACGGCGGACAGGAGTACATCGACAAGATCGAAAATCTGGCGAGGAGCCGCGCGAAGAAACTCTTCGGCGCCGAGCACGTAAACGTGCAGTGCTATTCCGGCAGTCCCGCGAACACGGCGGTCATGTTCGGCCTGCTGGACTACGGCGACACGATCATGGGCATGAAACTCGACCAGGGCGGCCACCTGACCCATGGACTGGCGGTCAACTACTCCGGCAAATCCTACAACGTGGTCTCCTACGGCGTCCGGCGGGATACGGGCCGCATAGATATGGACGAGGTCCGCGACCTGGCACTCGAACACCGGCCCAAGCTCATCATATCCGGTGCTACGGCCTATCCGAGACAATTCGATTTCGAGGCGTTCAAATCCATCTCCGACGAGGTCGGGGCGATTCCGATGGCGGACATATCCCATATTTCCGGCCTGATCGTGGGCGGCGTCCATCCGAGCCCGCTGCCCTTCACCGACGTGGTGACGACGACCACGCACAAGACACTGCGGGGTCCACGGGGCGCGATCATCATGTGCCACAAGAAATACGCCAAGGATATAGACCGGGCCGTGTTCCCCGGCCTGCAGGGCGGCCCGCATGATCATATTACGGCGGCCAAGGCGCTGACTTTCAAAGAAGCCATGCAGCCCGAATTCAAGGATTACGCAAGGCAAGTCGTAACCAATGCGAAAACCCTGGCCGAGGCATTGAGCGAACTCGGTTTCGAAATCGTTTCCGGCGGGACCGACAACCATCTCCTGCTGGTGGACCTGACCAACAAGGGCATCATAGGCAAGGACGCCGAAACCGCGCTCGACAAGGCCGGACTGACCGTGAACAAGAACACGGTACCCTTTGATACGAGGTCGCCCTTCAGCCCGAGCGGCATCCGCATTGGCACGCCAGCGGCCACGACGCGGGGGATGAAAGAACCCGAGATGCGGCGAATCGCCGGCTGGATCAACACAGTGGTCGAACACCACGGAAACGACGAGAAACTGGCATCTATCCATGACGAAGTCCGGGCGTTCTGCGTCGGCTATCCCGTTCCGGGCATATCCGCGACCGAGACGACGCTCGTGTAATCATGTTGTTTGACAAGGGGGTGATGTCATGTACAGAGCGATCGCAACCATTACCGTATTCGCCCTTGCGGCCGCGTGTGATTCGGGCATGGCGATACAGGAAGATGCGGCGGCGCAGGGCGATACCGGCGTCGCTGCGAAAGTGACCATCGTCGAGGTCGCTTCCGATGGAACGAAAAAAGGAGCCGTCACGGTGGATAAAGTGATCAAGACCGAAGCAGAATGGAAAGAGCAACTCACCGACGAACAGTACTACGTCACCAGGGAAAAGGGCACGGAACGGGCATTTACGGGCAAGTACAACAAGCACTACGAAAACGGCATCTACAGATGCATCGGTTGCGGGACCCCGCTTTTTTCATCTAAGACCAAGTATGAGTCGGGAACGGGCTGGCCCAGTTTCTACGAGCCGGTCGCCGAAGAGAACATAGGTGAGAAATCGGATCTCAGTTACGGCATGATTCGCACCGAGGTGATATGCACACGATGCGACGCCCATCTGGGCCATGTGTTCACGGACGGACCGAAGCCCACGGGTCTTCGGTACTGCATGAACTCCGCATCCCTGGATTTCGATCCAGGCGAGTGACACCCGGAAAGTAGCACCGTAGCAACCGGTTACGGCACGTTGCAGAAGACGGACATCCCGACTGAACAGGTTCCCGGTAAGAAGCAGGCGTCTGCGATATCCATGCGCATTTCCGATGTTAAAGTCTTCCCGGTCTGGGGTGGCAACCGCAACTATCTCGTCGTCAAGGTGGAGACGGACGAAGGGATCTACGGAATCGGTGAAAGCGGCCTGACCTGGTGCGAACTCGCGGTCAGGGAGATCGTCCTCGCCCTCCGGGACAGACTCGTCGGCCAGGATCCCGTACGCAGGGAACATCTGTGGCAGGTGATGTTCCGCGGTAATTTCTTTCCCGGCGCGCACGCCCTCTCCGCCGCAATCAGCGCTATCGACATCGCCCTGTGGGATATCCAGGGCAAAGCGCTCGGTATCCCGGTCTACGAGTTGCTCGGAGGACTGTGTCGGGACAAGGTAGTCTGCTATACGCATTGCGGGGGGGACGGACCATCCGAGGCGCTGGTGGAGCAGGCGCAGCGTCGCGTGGAAGACGGCTGGAAGTTCATCCGTTGGGGGCTGCCCCATGAAGGCCGGGTAATGGAGCCCTCGCGGGCGGTACAGCGCGGTATTGAACAGTTTCAGACGCTTCGGGCGGCACTGGGAGACGACATAGAACTGCTCTGCGACGTGCACACCCGGCTCGACCCCCCGGAAGCGATCGCCTACTGCCGCGCCGTCGAATCCTTCCGGCCGTTTTTCATTGAAGACCCCCTGCGTTCCGAAAACCCGGCGGCCTACCGGATGCTCCGGCAGCAGGTGGCCGTTCCCCTGGGCGTCGGCGAGCACTATACCAGCAAGTGGGCATTCAGAGAACTGATCGAGGAAGATCTGATCAATTACGCACGCGTCGACGTATGCCTCGTCGGCGGGCTGACCGAGGCACGGAAAGTCGCGGGCTGGTGCGAAACCCACTACATCGACCTGGCGCCGCACAATCCCCTCGGCCCGGTGTCCACGGCGGCCTGTCTGCACCTGAGTCTGGCATCGTCCAACTTCGGCGTGCAGGAACTTCCCCATCTCCCGGGCATGCTTCCGGATGTCTTCCCCGTACAAGTCGAGTGGAAGGAAGGCTACCTGTTGCCGCCCGACCGTCCGGGCCTGGGGGTGGAATTCGACGAAGAAGCCGCGAAACGTGCTCCGTACCGCCCGGTCCAGGGTCACATGTTGCAGCGGGAAGATGGTTCCTTTACGAACTGGTAGCGGATAACACGATGAGGGCTTAATCCTGAAACATTATCGATTCCCTGCGCTGATTCACCTGCCGGTCTGGTCCCTTTGCCTGACCCTGCTCTGGCCCGTCGCGCTCGAACCGGTCGTCGCCCACGCGGCGCCCAGGATCATCGACTATCAGAAACACCTACCCCGCTCATTCAAGAAACGGGTCCGCAAATCCACCCGTTTCGTCATCATCCACAGCACCGAATCCGGATTGAAGAGCGCCTTGCGAACCGTCTCCCGGCGAGGCCACTCCAACTACCTCATCGCCCGGAACGGAATCATCTACAGGATGCTGGACAAACGGTACCGGTCGCATCACGCGGGTCTGAGCATGTGGAACGGGTTGCGGGATATCAGCAGTCACTCCATCGGCGTCGAGTTGGTGGGATACCACAACGACCCCTTCTCCGATGCGCAATACGAGTCGCTCAAGTGGTTGATCGAAGTGATGCAGCGGGTGTACAGCATTCCAGACTGGCACATCCTGGAACACTACCGCGTCGCCTACGGCAAGCCGAATAGATGGGTGAAAAAGTACCACCGGGGACGCAAGAAGGATCCCGGCGTGTTCAACTTCAGCCGTGCCCGCGCCGGATTGACTTCCAAGGATCCGCGCAACAGTATCCTGTACGATCCGGACGTGAAGGCGGGACGGCTCATACCGGACCCGGACATTGATATTGCCAGGGTCCGACTGGTCGATCGCAACCGGTACAACGAAACCGTCGCCAAACTGTCCGAGCACGTCATTACGAAGAACAACACCGCCTGGCGCATTGCGCGGGGCGAGTACAACGATCCCATGACAGTGTACCATTTTCCCAACGGAACCGTCATGCGGGGGAACGAAATCAGGAACTGGGACAGGATCCCGGTCGGCACCAAGGTCTATCTCAACCGCGATCGTACCGAGGACGTCCAGACGGTCACGGCCACCGTACCCGTCATTGAGCGGGGGACAACGGCCTTCGACATCGCCGGCCCCGCCTACAAGCAGTCGGACACCTACTACATCTTCCCAAGGGGTACGGTAAAACACGGACGGCAGGTGCGCCGATGGAACCGAATTCCGTCGGGGACGCGGGTGCTCGTGCGTTACAATGCGCCGGTGGCCCTGAAAGCCGGCGGCCAGGCGAGTGTACGCCGGAACGACACCGTATTCCTGGTGCCCCGCGACCAAGTCATGGTCGCCGCCAACGTGCCCGATGTCGCGAAGCTTCCGCGCGGAACCCTGGCCTTCACCAAAAAGTAACCCCGGCTCAACCCGGCTTTCGAGGTGTTGAACGATGGATATGTTGGAACAGGGTATTGTCTTCTTTGCGGATACCGCCTGGTCGTACCTGCTGTACCTGCTGATCGGGGGCGGGCTGTTTCTGCTCCTGTATTCCCGTTTCATTCCGCTCAGGTACTTCAGGCATTCGATCGAGATCATCCGCGGGAAATTCGACGATCCGGACGAACCCGGCGACATCACGCATTTTCAGGCCCTGGT
The DNA here is from genome assembly GCA_965200485.1 of bacterium. GTDB lineage: Bacteria > JAAXHH01 > JAAXHH01 > JAAXHH01 > JAAXHH01 > JAAXHH01. The sequence continues at coordinate 1,041,062 of CBDAUD010000001.1, read as the reverse complement.
CAGCGCCCTCGCGGCAACCATAGGCATGGGGAATATCTCCGGCGTGGCCATTGCCATCGCGGTTGGCGGACCGGGCGCCGTGTTCTGGATGTGGGTCAGCGCCCTCGTCGGCATCGCCACCAAGTTCTTCACCTGTTCCCTCGCGATCATGTACCGCGGTCAGGACAGCGCCGGCAAGACGCAGGGCGGACCGATGTACGTCGTCCGGGAAGGCCTGGGTCGGCGCTGGAAGCCCCTTGCGGCCTTCTTCGCCATCGTGGGCGTGATCGGATGCCTGCCGCTGTTCCAGGTCAACCAGCTGGTGCAGGTCATCCGCGACGTCCTGTTCGTCCCAATGGGCGTGGTCGGCGAAGATCATTTCTGGTTTGATCTGACAGCCGGCATCGTGCTGGTACTGCTTGTCAGCATCGTCATATTCGGCGGCATCGCCCGCATTGCCGATGTCGCCTCGCGTGTGGTCCCGCTCATGGTAGTCCTGTACATGGGCTGCGCGCTCTGGATCATCGCAATCCATTTCGATGAAGTGCCCCGGTATCTGCTGCTGATCCTTACCGACGCCTTTACGGGAGAAGCCGCGGCGGGGGGCGCCGTGGGTGCGGTCATCGTGACCGGCGTGCGCCGTGCCGCCTTCTCGAACGAGGCGGGCATCGGCACCGAATCCCTCGTGCATGGGGCGACGAAGACCCGGGAACCGGCGCGAGAAGGCCTGGTCGCCATGCTGGAGCCCGTTATCGACACGATGATCGTGTGCACCTGCACCGCGCTCGTGATCCTGATGACGGGGGTATGGCAGACCACGTCCGACAACGGCGTGACGTTGACGGCCAATGCCTTTGAATCCGCCATGCCGGGTTTCGGATCGTACATGCTGATCATCTGTGTGATCTTCTTCAGCACCAGTACCATATTCACCTATTCCTATTACGGCACCAAATGTCTTGGCTTCCTGATCGGAGCCCGGCGACAATTTCTGTACAACTACTTCTACGTAGGTTGCATCATCGTAGCCTCGGTCGCTTCACTGGACGCCGCGGTCGGCATGATTGACGGCGCATTCGCCCTGATGGCCATCCCGACCATGCTCTCCGCCCTGCTGCTGGCACCCAGGGTGATGGCGGCGATGCGGGATTACCGACAACGCCTCCGCCTGGGTTCGGGGTAGCCGGGCGGTGTTGACTTGCGGGCGGTGGGCGACGACTTCCCGGACACGTTCAGTTCGCCAGCTTGCCGGACACGCTCAGAACTCGGAAGGGACACTACGCATGACATGGCCCGTGCTGAATCACTACGACCAGGAGCACCTCGCGCGCATTGCCCTGCCGCTCGGCGGGATCGGCACGGGGACGGTTTCTCTGGGCGGACGCGGCGACCTGCGCGACTGGGAATTGATGAACCGGCCGGCGAAGGGGTTCATTCCCGGCCGGAACGACACCCGGTGTCCCCCGTCGTTTGTCCTGTACGCCCGCCCGGAAGGCGGCAATGCGGTAATCCGCCTGCTCGAGGGACCCCTCGAATACTACGAATACGAAGGCGCCAGCGGGAGCCCCGCGGCCAACCACGGCCTGCCCAGATTCGCTCGGTGCACCTTCGATGCGGCCTACCCCTTCGGGCAGGTCCACCTGTCTGACGATGACGTGCCGGTCGACGTTCGCCTGGAAGCCTTTAATCCCCTGATACCATGCGATGCCGACCGGAGCGGACTTCCCGTGGCGGTGTTGCGGTACACGCTGACCAACCGGACCGACACGCCGGTTTCGGCAGCCCTCTGCGGCTCGATACCCAATTTCATCGGCATGGACGGAACGGAAGGGGCTTGCTGCGGCAACCGGAACCGATACCGTGCCGGTGACGGATACCGCGGCCTGTACTTGACATCCAAGGGGGTGGACCGGGCGGCTGCTCAGTGGGGTACGATGGCGCTGGTGACCACGGCCGAGACGGTCAGCTACCGAACCGCCTGGCGGGAAGCCCGTTGGGGCACCCCGATGCTGGATTTCTGGGATGAATTCAGCGCGAATGGCATCCTTACGGATCGACAAGTCGGCAACAATGACCGGCCCGTGGCATCGCTGTCAGCCCGGATCGACCTCCCGGCCCGGGAAACGTGCAGCGTTACCTTCGTACTGGCATGGCACTTCCCCAACCGGTATACCTGGACGCCCGCGCCGGAGCAAAGCGAAGGAGACGCGGACGGACCGGCTACCGGGGATTGCTGCGAAGAAGATGCCGACCGGGATTGCTGCGAAGAAGGCCGGAATGACTGCTGCGATACCGGAGACCGCATCGGAAACTACTATACGACCCGGTTCGAGGACGCTTGGGACGTGGTGGAACAAGTCGTCCCGGATCTGGCGAATCTGGAAGCCGATACGCTTCGGTTTGTCGAGGCTTTCTGCGGATCGGACCTGCCGGAGGTGGTCAAAGAAGCGGCGCTGTTCAACCTGAGTACGCTACGCAGCCAGACCTGCTTTCGTACGCCCGACGGCCGGTTCTTTGGCTGGGAGGGATGTCATGATGCGGTGGGATGCTGTCTGGGTTCCTGCACCCATGTCTGGAACTACGAGCAGTCGACGGCCTTCCTCTTCGGTGACCTCGCCAAGACGATGCGCGAAGTGGAATTTGTCCATGCCACAGACGAAAAAGGCCTGATGAGTTTCCGCGTCTGGCTGCCCCTGGCCAGGGCCCGCAACTTCAGTCGCGCCGCGGCGGATGGCCAGATGGGCTGCGTCATGAAGGCCTACCGGGACTGGCAGTTGTCCGGTGATGACGAGCAACTTCGTGCGCTCTGGCCCATGGTGAGGAAAGCGCTGGCCTTCTGCTGGGTTCCGGGCGGATGGGACGCCGACCGAGACGGCGTCATGGAAGGCTGCCAGCACAATACCATGGATGTAGAATATCTCGGGCCCAATCCCCAGATGGAGTTCTGGTATCTCGGCGCCTTGCGCGCCGCGGAGGAAATGGCCCGCTATCTCGGTGACGACGACTTCGCCGGGCAATGCCGGGAACTGTTTGAACATGGAAGCGCTTGGACAGACGCGAACCTGTTTAACGGGGAGTACTTCGAACATGAGATTCGGCCCCCGCAACGGGCGGAGGACGTTGCGGAGGGATTAACCGTCGGCATGGGTCCGATGAATCTGTCAAGCCCGGACTATCAACTCGGTTCGGGCTGCCTGGTGGACCAGCTCGTCGGTCAGTACATGGCCCATGTGTGCGACCTCGGTTACCTTGCGGACCCGGGACACGTTCACAAGTCGCTTACAAGCATCCTGCGGTACAACAGGCTCGAAAACTTTCACGGCCATACGAACGTCATGCGGTCCTATGTCCTCGGAAACGAGTCCGCGCTGCTCATGGCATCCTATCCGAAAGACCGCCCCGACAATCCCTTCTCCTACTTCACCGAGGTCATGACCGGTTTCGAATACACGGCAGCCGTCGGCATGCTCTACGAGGGCATGATTGATGAAGGGTTGGCCTGCATCCAGGACATCCGCGACCGGTACGACGGAAACAGGCGGAATCCCTTCGACGAGGCCGAATGCGGCCATCACTATGCCCGGGCCATGGCCGCCTGGGCCGCCCATCTCGCCCTGAGCGGTTTCCACTACTCCGCCGTCACGAAGACCATGACCTTGACCGAACGGCCGGGCCGGTACTTCTGGTCGACCGGATATGCCTGGGGAGACTGCGCAGTTACCCGTTCAGACACAGGAATGCGAGCCAGACTGACTGTGCTTCACGGTACCTTGAACCTGTCCTGCATGCGTTTGGGGCATGCGGGCGAGGTTGGCTTGGATCCTGTCCTGGAACTGGCAGCCGGCAAAGAGCAGACCCTCGAATTCAACGATTAGCGGAGATGCCGGCGCTTCGTCCAGAGGCATGTAACCCGGGAGCGCGCATGTCAGGTCCGGTCGAACTGAAATCCAGTACGATTCAAGGAGGAACGCCTGGTCCGAACCTGCTCATACTGGGCGGCGTACACGGGGACGAGTTCGAGTCCATGTGGACCATCCGGCGGTTGAAGGACACCCTCTACCCCGACGACCTGCGGGGCAGTGTCACCCTGGTGCCCGTCGTCAACGAGGCGGCGTACTGGCGCGGTCGGCGGACCGCCGAGGACGATCTGGACCTGGCCCGGACGTGCCCGGGCCGGGCAGACGGCACGATCACCGAACGGATTGCCTTTGCGGTTACCGCGCGGATCCTTGCGGCAGACTATCTGATTGATCTGCACAGCGGGGGCCTCGTTTCCAGATTCTATCCGACGGTAGGATACATGTTGCATTCCGACCATGCTGTTCTGGAGCAACAAAGGACAATGGCCCGGGCCTTCAACATGCCGGTTATCTGGGGTACCTACGCAGGTCACGAAGGACGCACGCTGTCCATCGCGCGCGACGCCGGCATTCCGGCGATATATTCCGAGTGGATGGGGGCTGGAGACTGCGACCCCGAGGGTGTAGAGGCATATTATGAAGGTTGCCTGAACGTCATGGGAGCGCTGGACATGATAGTGCGCGACCAGCCGCCGCCCAAGGTACGGTACGCGGTAGAGGACGACCGGGAGGGCGCCGGCCATATCCAGTTGAACTACCCCGCTCCGTTTTCCGGATTCTTCGAGCCCCGGGTGAAACTGATGGAGCGCATCGAACCCGGAGATGTCTTCGGCGTGGTAACCGACTTGCTGGGCGAGCGCAGGGAAAATGTCCTGTCGACGCAGACCGGACGCGTACTGGTCCTGCGCACATTCAACCGCGTGCTCGAGGGGGAGACGCTGGCTGCCGTGCTCGAGGTTTCAGACTAAGTAGGCAAGCCTCACGGCCCTGCTGCTTCCTCGGGCGTTGCCCCTTCGTTGGACCCATCGATACGGAACTTGAGATAACCGCGCACTTCGTCAACCTTGGCTTCCACCCGGTCTAGCCTGGTTTCCACCCGGTCTAGCCTGGTTTCCACCCGATCAATCCTAGCTCCCAGCCTGGTCTCCACCCGATCGATCCTGGCTCCCAACCCGGTCTCCACCCGATCGATCCTGGCTCCCAAATCGACCCGCACCGTTCTGATTTCGGACTTCAAGTCCAGGTAAATCAGGACGCCGGCACCTATCAGGGCTGCCCTGATCGCCACGTCCATCCATGGTTTTAGAACCAACCTGCTCCTCCTGGTAATAGCATCGTCAGACCCCGCTCGTGTTCCTTGACACAGAAGACATCAATGCCTTATCCTTACAAATCAATAGTCGGCAAAAACGCCGGAATCTCGTCATCAATCTGTTTTTCCACCATGTTCTGAAGAAGCGGCGCTTGTGACGCCGAGCGCATGCCATGATCCGCGATTCCTACTGGCTGGACATGCCCTACACGCCGACGGACCCCTTGCATGAAGGTCTGGATGTGGACGTCGTCGTGATCGGTGCCGGCGTGACGGGGGTGACCAGCGCCTTGTTTCTGGCCGAGTGCGGTGCACGCGTAGCGGTGCTCGAACGCCGCGAGGTCGCTACGGGCGCAACGGGGCGCAACGGCGGTTTCATGTTGGCCGGGACCCACGAGTACTATGTCGAGGCCGTAGAGGAATTGACGAAGCTATACGGGGCGGACGGCAGGAAGATGGCGCGGGAAGCGTGGCGGATCGCCCTTGCGAACCATGAACTGATGACTGGACTCATGAAGAAGTACAGCATCCGATGCGACTATCACCGGCACGGCAGTTACGTCGTGGCGATGAAGCGGCCGGACCGGGGTTCTCACCCGAACCCGCTGGAACGGATCGTCCAATCGTACGACCTGCTTCGGGAGGATGGATTCGATGTGGCGTACCTGGACGAGGACAGCATCTACGAGATCAAGCGCAGTCCTCTGCTTGCGGGTGCTCTGTGGAACCGGTTCGACGGGGAACTTCACCCGGTGAAGTACGTGCGCGGACTTGCTGACGCCGCCAAAAGACTGGGCGTCTTGTTCTTCGAGAACACGCCCGTTACCGAAGTGGAGCGACACCGACCCGACGCGACTGGACGCAGCGACCACAATGGCCGCGGAAGCGCGCGTGGACGTCCGGACGTTCGAAACACCAGTGCGCTGCTGGTCCACACACCGGGCGGACGCGTCCGGACGCAGCACGTCCTGCTGGGCATGAACGCCTACACCCCGCAGCTCGACGCCCGCTACGAACGACGCATCATTCCACACAGGGGACAGGTCTTCACGACGGAGCCCGTATCGGACCGGCTGTTCAACGGCGTGTTCTATGCCAACGATGGCTGGGATTTCTGGCGGCAATTGCACGACGGCCCCGGCGAAGGCGGGCGGCTGCTCTTCGGCGGCGGCAGGAATCACCACGTCCGCGCCGAGCAGGGTTTTCACTTTCTCCGCCGCAGGGGCCGATCGAGCAGGACCTACCGGGGATACAAGGAACAGCCCACGCGGGCGGTCCAGAAGTCGAACGACCGGGCGTTCAACAGCACATTCCCCCATTTGGCCGATCTCGGCCGCTCCCACCGCTGGGGCGGCGTGATGGGATTCTCCTACGACAGCAGCCCCTTCGTCGGCGAGACGGAAACGCCCGGCGTCCACATCGTTGCCGGTTTCACGGGTCGGGGCAACGCCTACGCCACGGTGGCGGCGCGCATGCTCAGCGATCGGTTGCTGGGCAGACCATCCGAAGTGCAACAGGCATTCGAGACGGTGCAGAAGGTCTTCGATCCCCTCCGCGGCGGGACCGATGCGAAGAACCGACGCCGTTAGACCTCGATCCCTTCATACTGGACGGGGTCGTGCCTGCGGGAATCGGTGAAAATGCCGGGTTACCCGCCGTTCCACCTGTCTCAACAGGATGGACAGAGACAGGCACAGCAGGAAGTAGACGAAGGCCACCAGCAACCACACCTCGAAGAGCAACCCGCTCGAATTGGCGATCTCCGATCCGACGAAGGTCAGTTCCTGGATGGAGATCAGCGAAACGATAGACGAGTCCTTCACCAGCGAAATGTACTGGCCCGCAAGCGGCGACGCGATGCGTGCCAGGGCCTGCGGGAAGATGACAAACCGATAGCGATCCAACATCGGTATGCCCAGGCTTTCCCCGGCTTCCCACTGTCCCCGGGGAATCGCGGAAAGGCCGGCGCGGACGACCTCCGCGATGTACGCGGCGCTGATGAAGGAGATGCACAGCACGCCGGAGATCAGATTCTCCCAGAGCGCCGGGGGACCGAAGAGAAAACGCTGCCATACCGACGTTTCTTCCGCGGAGCGGTTGAAAAGGGCATCCAGGCCCAGCAGGGGCATCAGCTGGCTGCTGATAAAAAAGTAGAAGATAAAGATGAACACCAGAGGCGGTATGTTGCGGAGGATCTGGATGTAGGTTCCGCAGAAGACCCGCAGGGCGCGCACCTGCGAATATCGTCCCACGCCGATCAGCACCCCCAGCACAGTGGCCAGTACGGCCCCCCACGCGCTCAGCCGCAGGGTTGCGTAGATCCCCATAAGAAAGAAGGGCGTGTCTCCGGCCTCGCCGGCAGCGAAGACGGTCGCCAGCGCCTGGGGCCAATCCCAGCGGTAAGCCACGCCGACAGCCGAGCGATACCACAGCCAGCCGGCAGCCAAGACCAGCCCGACCAGCAGGATCCCGTCCAGTCGAGTCGGCCGGAATTTTCCTCTCCCGCGATTGCTCGTTGCCATCAGACGCCTGCCTTGCGTCGTTCGGCCAAGGCCGCCACCGTCGAAAGCGCCAGGGTCACGGTCAGATAGATCGCGGCCACGGTGAGCCAGACCTCGAAGGTCAGAAAGGTCTCGGCGATGAGGTTTCGGCCTTTCGTGGTCAGGTCGAAAATGGCAATGACGCTGACAATGGAAGAGTTTTTCACGAGCGACACCGCTTCGTTGGTAAGGGGCGGCAGCATGTGGCGAAGCACCTGAGGAAGGATGACGTACCGGTAGTTGTCGAGGCGTGACAGTCCCAGACTTTCGCCCGCTTCGACCTGTCCCCCGGGAATGGCCCGAAGGCCGGACCGGAAGATTTCAGACGTATAAGCGCCCTGGAACAGGGCGAGGCAGGCAATCGCCGTCGTGGTCTGGCCCCAGCCGAGGATGGGACCAAGAACGAAGTACGCAACGTAGAGCTGAATCAACAGGGGCGTGTTGCGGATCAGCTCCAGGTATCCGCGGGCAAGGCCGCGCCCAACGATCGATGACGAAAGCCGCAGGAGTGCGGTTGCGAGACCGATGACGAGCGTCAGGAAGAGGCTTACGGCGGATATTTCGAGCGTGACGAAGAGCCCGCAGACCAGGGGGCCCGCAGACCAGGCGCCATTTTCGGAAGTGAACAGAAAATCGCCGACGCGGTACCACTGCCAGCGATAATTGATGTTCTCCGCGCCGCGCATGACGACGAAGACGAGGATGCCGGCAATGGCCGCCGGCTGAATCCAGTTCGACAGAACGCGCCCAATCCATGGCTTGCGGAATGGACCGATCAAGTAGACGCCTCGTAATGGAGGATCTGGTTCAGGAAGGCCCTGGTTCGCTCTTCCCCGGGCGCGTCGAAGAACTCGTTCGGTGGGGCGCTCTCGACGATCTCGCCATGGTCCATGAAGATGACCCGATCGGATACCTTGCGCGCGAATCCCATTTCGTGGGTCACGCAGACCATGATGATCCCGTCATCCCTGAGTTCGTAGATCACGTCGAGGACTTCCCGGATCATTTCCGGGTCGAGAGACGACGTGGGTTCGTCGAAGAGGAGGATATCCGGCTGCATGCACAGCGCCCGGGCAATCGCCACCCGCTGCTGCTGCCCGCCGGAGAGCTGGTCGGGGTACTTCTCGGCCTGGTCCCCGATGTGCACGCGCTCAAGATAAGCGAGCGCGGTTTCTTCCGCCTTTTCCTTCGCCATCCCGAGATTGCGCATGGGGGCGAGGGCCAGATTCCGCAAGACCGTCATGTGGGGAAACAGATTGAAGCTCTGGAACACCATGCCGATCTTGCCGCGCAGTTCGCGGGGGAGCCGCGCGCCGGACTCCAGCGAAACGCCATGGACGCGGACTATGCCCTCGTCGTGCGTTTCAAGGCGGTTGATACAACGTATCAGGGTGGACTTCCCCGATCCGGATGGACCGCATACAACGATGCACTCGCCTTCCCGGATACGCAGATTCACGTCCCGAAGCACCTGGAATGCCCCGAACCATTTGCTTACGTTTTCAAATGCGATGACGGTTTGGTTGTCATCAGACACGGATCAGGCACCCTCGATCATCGCCTTCATTCTGGCTGCGACCCAATCGACCGCCACGTCGATCATGCCTTGTCCCTTTACGGCGTCGGCAAGCTTGGCCTCGTGATGGAACGCCCGGTCCTCTTCGGCCCGTTTGGCATCGGAAATGGTCAGTCTGGCCGAATCGTAGTCGACCCCGCCCCAGTGAACATGGCCGGGGAAGGCCGCATAGGCGAAGGACGTCTCGAATTCGCTGGCATGGCCGGGACAGTTGTTCGATTCCATATATTTCTGCACGACTTCGTCGTCATAGGCTTCCCAGTAGCTGCAGTATGCGAAGTCAATGCCCAGCCGGGACTGCAAATCCTCCAGCGCGCCCAGGACGGGGCCGGAGTTCCCGGCATGGCCGTTGACGGCCAGGATGTGGCTGATCCCGCCCCTTTTCATGCTGTCGGCCACGTCGTAGAGAAGTTCCGTGAAGATCTCGGGCCGGGTCGTCAACGTCCCCTTGTGGTCCATCCAGTGCTCCGACACGCCGATGGACAGGGGCGTGGTGACGACCACCTCCGGGTAGAGTTTCTGCGCCGCGCGTTCGGACACGTGCACGGCGCTGGCCGTGTCGTGGAACATTTCCAGATGTTCGTTGTGTTGTTCCGTGCTGCCCGTGGGGATGATCGCGCCCTTGAGATTGCCGCCGTAGATGCCCTCGCGGAACTGTCTACGGGTCATTTTCCAGAGCTGTACCGGACGATCGTGGGGTAGGGCATCGGACATGGGTCACTCCTGGCTGTTTGGTTGTCTACCGAGGCGGTCTTCTTAAGCGTAGTCCGCCCGGGGCGGGCTGAATATGTCGAGGGCGACCGACTTGACCCTGACCTCGGTCACGCCGTGCCGAACGCCGCCTGGGATCACGTACTTGTCGCCTGTCGTGAGCGTCCTGCTTTCTTCTCCGATGACCATGACGAATTCACCCTCCAGCACGACGCCCAGCTGTTCGTGGGTATGGTCGTGCAGCGGGACCTGCGATCCCGGAGTGAGCGTCACAAAAGACATCTGGGCGCGGTCGCCCCCCGCCACGGCAATGCTAACGCCGGGCGCGATCGATTTCCGCGACATGTTTTCTTCTTCGACGAAATACATCATGTTCCTCCTGCCATGTGGCGGAACGGCTGTGACGAATGCTGTCCTGCGACCCACCCGCCCTATTGCGCCTGCGCCGCCCCCAAATCCACCCGAGAGCGCTATGGCCCTTTGCCCTATACCGAACGGGCGTACACGGCGCTCGCCGCCGTCACGCCGCTGTCCGAAACCTCATATCCTTCCGTCCGCAGCGTCTGTTCGAGGGCGCCGAGGCACAAGAGGACATGGTCCTGATGCGACGACTGTCCCATGAGCCCTACGCGCCAGGCTTTGCCTTTCAATGCGCCCAGCCCGCCGCCGAGTTCGATGCCGTATTCTTCGAGGAGGCGTCGGCGCACGGCGGCTTCGTCCACCCCCTCCGGAGCCAGAACGGGGTTGATGGTCGGAGCGCGATGCGGCGCGTCGACGAAGAACCCGAGGCCCATGGCGTCGATGCCGGCTTTAAACGCCTCGTAGTTGAGGGCATGTCGCGCATGACCGTTCGCAAGCCCCTCTTCGTGGATGAGGACAAGTGCTTCCCGCAACGCGTAGATGAGGTTTACGGGCGCGGTGTGGTGATAGACCCGATCCCCGTTCCAGTACGTGTTGATCAGGGAAAGATCAAGGTACCAGCTGTCCACCGGCGTCTTCCGCGCAGCAATCGCCGCACACGCGCGATCGTTCAGCGTAACCGGCGACAGGCCCGGCGGCGCGCTCAGACATTTCTGGCTGCCGGTATAGCAGATGTCGATGCCCCATTCATCGACTTTCACGGGCGTTCCGCCCAGGGAAGCTACGGTGTCAACCAGCATGAGGGCATCGTGTTCATGGACGATCCGGGTGATCTCCTCAAGGGGTTGCAGCACGCCCGTGGACGTCTCGGCGTGTACCATCCCCACGAGCCTTGGTCTGCAACCGTCCAACGCCCGCTTTACCTGTTCCGGCGTAAAGGGACGTCCCGGCTCGCCCGCCAGGCGGACTAACCTGCCGCCATGCCGTTCGACCATCTGGGCCATGCGGTCCCCGAATACGCCGCCCACGCAGACCAGCACTTCGTCACCGGGTTCGACAAGATTTGAGATACAGGTCTCCATGCCCGCGGAGCCGGTCGCCGAGATAGGGAAAGTCATCTCGTTTTCCGTCTGGAACACATACCGAAGCAGGGACTTGGTATCATCCATGACCTGGATGAAATAAGGGTCCAGGTGCCCCGTAAGCGGTGCGCCCATGGCCTGATAGACCCTGGGATGCATATCGCTCGGGCCGGGTCCCATCAGAATGCGTCGACCGGGGTTCAGCGGTGCGAATGAACCGTTACATGCGGCCATCTTTCGGCATTCCCTTCGGTGATTGGGGCCTGATTGGATTTGTCCTTGGCATGTCAGACACGTCAGGGCGCAGAGATCTGGACACTGGCGGTCCAGGCATCGTCATAGCCTTCCATTCTCAGCCGGTCTCGCAGGCGGTCGGCATCGGCCTTATCCGTGAAGTCGCCCACGCGGACCTTGAAAAGCCCTTCCTCTTCATCCAGATACACGCCATGCGGCCAGTCCGCCATGAACTGTTTCACCCGTTTAACCGCCGCATCAGCCGCGTCCCGGGCTGAAAACGAATAGATCTGGACTCTGTACCCCCAGGTGGTGGCCGACGCATCGGAAGGCATGGGCGGGTCGAAGTTCGAATCCATCAGATCGCTGTTCAGTTCGCGGTCCGGTTCCTGCATGCTTTCATCGTTCGCCGCCGCCTCGGGTTGCTCCTCCGGAGGCGAGGCCGGTACATCTCTCATTGTTGAGGAAGGACCGCAACCCGCGAGGTGCAGACCCATTCCCAGACAGCAAACCAGCATCACGACTAGGTATTGCTTGAAATTCAGCGCATCGGACCGCATGTCAGACTCCTATAGTCGAAGGCAGGTAACGTGTTGGGATCCTGGGACAAAACTAGGTGCGAAAGGCAACGGTAGTATAGAAGTCGGCCCCTAGGGTGTCAATTGATTTGGAGAAAACAAAAGAGGATTCCGCGGTTACCGGGGAATCCTCTTAAACCAGGTGTTCAGCGTGTGTTATCTCCACGGGAAAACAAACCCGGAAATCAGGTGCCTTCTCCCGTCTTGATCAAGTCCAGTCTCTTTCTCCGGTGTTCATCGGCTTTGGTCAGCAACGTCTCCCGTTCGGCCTCGTCCGTTTCGATGCCGGCCAGTCCGGTATAGGCGTCGCTGAGTATGTCGTGGCCGTCGAGACTGTTCGGTTGCAGCGCCAACAGCCCTTTCATGCTGTCCACGGCACCCTGAAACGCCATCGAAGCGGCTTCATCATTCCCGGCTTCCCGGGCGGACACGCCCTGGTTGTAGTAACTGGTGCCCAATGTCCTGATCAGTTCGGTATCCTCGGGAAGCGCGGAGCGACCCTTTTCGAGTACCTCTATCGCCTTGTCGTAGTTCTTCTTGGCGCCGTATATGGAGCTGACGTCCCGATAAAGCGTCTTTTCTGACGGAAAAGCTTCCATCGCTCTTTCGTACGTTGTGATGACGCTGGCCGTGTCGGCAAGACCGAAATAGGCATTGCGCAGAATGAGGTAGGTATTCAGATCAACCTCTTCGGACAAAGCAATGACCTTGTTGCTGGCGGTGATGAGTTTGTCCCAGGATTCACCGGTATAGTACACGTTGACCAGTCCGTCCCAGGCCTCGAACTTGTCGGGGTCGAGTTCAAGCAGCTTTTCCAGCGCAACCCTGGCCTGCTCGTTGTCTTCGGCGCCCAAGGCGGCGTAACCCCAATACAGGTAGCTTTGCTGCCGCGCGGTTTCCAGTTTGTCCGCGTTTTCACCATCGTCCTTCTTACCGGTGGAGCGCAATACATCCTGCAACATTTCGGTAGCCGCGACGGACCGGCTGTAGTAATCGACTGCGTCCGTGTATTCCCCTTTTTCGTAGCTCTGCACACCCACCTGATAGCTCGAGCGGACCAGCGAGTTCAGTCTATCTTTGTAAACGTCCTTGTCCTTCCTGTCCAGGTCCTTGAAGGCAACCATGTTCCAGTGCTCGAACATCTGGTCGAAGCGACCCTGGTAGTTATGAATGAGCCCAAGGAGAAAGTGGGCGTCGTTGTTTTCCGGATCCTTCTCCAAGGCGGTATTGAGCAAAGTCAGCGCCTTGTCCCACTGCGGCGGGGTTTCCCGGATGTAGATCTTCGCGGAACGCAGTTCGATTTTCTGCGCGTCGGCCACGACGGGTATCAACACGGCCAAGCCGATGGCGAACGAAACGCAGATGGTCAACTTTCTGATAAACATTGCGGACTCCTTTCGACAGACACGTCAACGGTCCATTGCCGAAGCCTATGACGGTGTGCACTGCTTATAGACATGTGCCGGCTCTATCCGGAACAAACGGCTTTAGCATATGCGATTTATCCTGTCCGGTCAAGATGATTCGGAACCATCGCGCCGGTACACCACCCGGCCGCCGACGATGGTCATGTTTACGTTTCCTTTTAGTGTGCGGCCCGCGAATGGCGTGTTGCCGGACCTTGATCTGAAGGACGCCGGATCCACGGTCCAGGTTCCCTCCGGGTCGAACAGGACCAGATCGGCCGGTCGGCCGGTCGCCAGGCTTCCACCTTCCGTACCCAGGATCCCGCCAGGAGCGGTCGAAAGGCGACGCACCGCATCGCGAAGGGTAAGCAGCCCCGGCGCAACCATTTCGGTATACACGACGGACAGCAAGGTCTCAAGACCGACGGCGCCGGGCAGCGCTTCCTGGAATTCCGTATGTTTCTCGTCCACGGACCGCGGGGTGTGATCCGAAGCGATCGCGTCGATCGTTCCGTCCACGACGCCCGCTCGAAGCGCTTCGACGTCCGTCCGGCTTCTCAAGGGCGGATTTATTTTCATGCGGGTGTCATACGCGGAGAGGGCTTCATCGGTCAGCGCCAGGTGATGGGGACTGACATCAGCGGTTATACGGACGTCCCGCTGCTTCGCCGCCCGGATAAGTTCCACGGTTACGGCCGTGCTCACATGCATGATGTGCAGCCGTCCCCCCGTCCAGTCCGCCAGCATGATGTCCCGCGCGGCGATGGTTTCCTCCGCGATGGACGGAATGGCCTTGAGGCCGAGCCGGGTGGCGTTTTTCCCTTCGTGCATGAGCCCACCGGCGGAGAGCGACGGATCTTCGCAGTGCGCGATGATGGGCAGGTCGAACATCCTGGCGTATTCGAGCGCGCGCCTCAGCATGGCCGGATTCCGAATGGTTCGATCGGCGTCGGAAAGCGCGACAGCGCCGGCCTCGACCAGCTCGCCGACCTCGGTCAGCCGCTCTCCCGCACGACCAACCGTTATCGCGGCGATGGGATGGATGTGCACCGGAACCTGCGCCGCCCGCTCCCGCACGAACCGCACCGTAGGCGCAGCATCCATATCCGGTTCGGTATCCGGCATGCAGGCCACGCCGGTGATACCTCCGGCCGCCGCGGCCGCCGCGCCGCTTTCGAGGGTCTCGCGGTACTCGTAGCCCGGTTCGCAGAGATGGGCATGCATATCGATCAGACCCGGCAACACGAAGTGGCCGGCAGCGTCAATGACGGCGGCCCTTCTTGTTTCGTCGTCGGCAGGACGGTCGATGATCCTGCCGTCGCGGAGCCAGAGGTCGCCGCGCTCGTCACGACCGGAATCGGGATCGACGATGTGTCCGTTGCGGACCACCGAAAACTCCGTACTGCTCAAAGCAACCCTTCCGTCAGGCGGCATCGCGCTCACCCCCGCCGTTGAGGAGATAGAGTACCGCCATGCGAACGGCGACCCCGTTGGTTACCTGGTCGAGTATGACGGACCGGCCGCTGTCCGCCACGCGGGAGTCGAGTTCCACGCCACGATTGATGGGACCAGGATGCATCACGATGGCGCCGGGCCGGGCGAGTTCGAGGCGTTCCGGACCGATGCCGAACAGCCGGGCATATTCGCGCAGGGAAGGGAAAAAGGCTTCCCGCTGTCTTTCCAACTGGATTCTCAGGGCGTAGACCACGTCGGCGTCCCGGAGCGCTTCCTCGACCCGATAGCAAACTTCAACACCCATCTCTTCAATGTCCAGGGGGATCAGCGTGGGCGGACCGCAGACGACGACGTGCGCGCCCATTTTCCGCAGCCCCCAGATGTTGGACCGCGCCACCCTACTGTGGGCAATGTCGCCGATGAGCGCGACTTTCAGCCCGGTCAGATCGGACAGCGCGTCCCGCATGGTCAGCAGGTCGAGCAGGCCCTGGGTGGGATGTTCGTGGGCTCCGTCTCCGGCGTTGATGACGACCGCGTTCGACAGGCATTCGGAAAGGAACAGGGGGGCGCCCGCCGAGGCATGGCGTACCACCACGCAGTCCACCTGCATGGCTTCGATGTTCCGGGCCGTATCGCCAAGCGTCTCCCCCTTGGACGCGCTGCTGCCCGAGGATGCGAAATTCAGGGTATCCGCGGAGAGTTGCTTCTCGGCGAGTTCGAAGGACAACCGCGTTCGGGTGCTGGATTCGAAGAAAAGATTGGCGACATTCTTCCCTCGCAGAGCGGGCACCTTCCGGATGGGGCGCCGGATCACTTCCTTGAAGGAGTCCGCCGTATCCAGGATCAGTCGGATTTCCTCGCGAGACAGATCTTCGAGGGCGAGCAGGTGCCGGCCGTGCAGCGCGCGGAGGCGGGCGGGTTCACCCATCACACCACCGCCTCTACCGAAACTTCATCCTTCCGGTCCAGCTCGAAGACGTGGACGACCACGGTCCTGCCGGGACCGACTTCGATGTGCTCACCGATGTAGTCCGCCTGAATCGGCAATTCCCGGCCCTCCCGGTCGATCAGGACGGCGAGTTCTATCCGCCAGGCCCGGCCAAAATCCTTTAATTCGTCCAGCGCCGCCCGAATGGTGCGGCCCGTGTACAGGACGTCGTCCACCAGGATGACGGTGCGCCCCTCGATATCGAAGGGTATATCGGAAGTGCGGACGACGGGATACTCCGAGCGGACCTGGAAGTCGTCGCGATACAGGTTGATGTCCAATACGCCCACGGGAACAGGCGTTTCTTCCGCCTCGCGCAACGCAGCGGCCAGTCGCCGTGCCAGCCAGTCGCCGCGCCTTCGTATGCCTACAAGGACGATGCCGGACGCACCGTCATTGCGTTCTCGGATCTGGTGGGCGATGCGGGACAAAGCCCCGGCGATGCCTTCGCTGTCGAGAACCTGTTGTTTCACCCGCCTACCCTATCATCCGATACGTCCATCGCGGCGACCCGGGCGGCCCGAAGCGTTTCCAGACTCTTTCTGGCGATTTGCGCCGCCCCATAGGAATAGTCGAAAACCTCCACCGAACCGTAGCCTTGGTATTCCACGTCCCGAAGGGCCCGCAGAATGGGCACGAAATCGGTGTCGTCGTAACCCGGGCCATCGCCGTTGGCGTTGTTGAAATGGACATAGGCCAGATCGTCCCGGTGGGCACGAATAGCCTCCGCGACGTCCAGTCCCTGACAAAGGGTCGCACGCACATCGATGATCATGCGGAAATTCGGATGATCAATTTCGCGGACCATCCGCGCTGCTTCGGCGGGGGTGTTGATGAAATTGGTCTGGGCGCTGTCCAGTGGTTCGAGGCAGAGGGTCACCCCGTGTTCTTCGGCCACGGGCAGGCATTCGCCGAAGACCTTCCGGGTCCGGTCCCAGGTGACCTCGAAGTTCTGGTCCGGCAGGACGTTGCGCTGTTTCGGCGACCCGACCACCATGATCCGTCCGCCGATTTCTCCGCAGAACCGGATCAGGTCGCAGAGATACTTCCTGGTTGCATGCCGGATGTCGTCGCCGGGGTGATTGAGGTACAGGCCTTCCGGTTGGAGCAGCAGCCAGTGCAGACCGGTGATTTCGAGGTCGAATTCCGCCGCGTCTTCGCGAATCGCCTTCCTGACGTCCGGTTCAACCTCGTTCACCGACCGCGCCACCGTGAAGGGGGCGATCTCCACGCCATCGTAACCGATTTCCGCGGCGGTGCGAAAAATCGTCCTCAGGGGCACGTTCCGAAACATTTCATTGCAGAAGGCGAACTTCATACGGGCTGTCCCGCCTCGTGCGCCTTTTCGGTCGTTTCCCGGCCGGCGACGGCGTATTCGTTCTTCAGGTCCTGCGGCAGGGTGCGCCAGACCAGAAAGCGCTTGCGCAGCACGCTCAGGAATCGCCGGTTGATCCGCTGCCAGGAGGCGACATCGCCGCTCTCGCGATGGATATCCACCCATACGGCGTAGAGGTCTTTTTCATCCTGGACCGGCGAGGCGCTGAGAGACACACGCTGGCTGATGCCCAGATCGTATGGCGCGAGCCAGGTCATCATCGAAATATGATACATGGGTTGGCCCGATGGCGTCTCCTCGGCGGTCAAACGGACGTCCTCCGTGACGAAGGCGCCCAGGGAACCCTCCTCGTAGGATTCGAAGACCCGCGTCAGATAGGCGTACATGCCCAGCACCTCGACGCTGCCGATGGTGAAGGGGAAGTCGAAACTCCAGTCGTCCCCGTCGGGTTCGGGAAACTTCCACTCCCTGCCCACGTCCGGCACGGCCATGTCCGCCGCCTTCTTGGCCGGATAGGCCGTAGACAGGAACACCGTGGCCATGACCACGACGACCGACCAGACGGCCGAAAGAGAGGAGTAGTTCAGCGAGAGACCGGCGAGCACATCGTAATTCGACAGCAACAGGGTGATGGTTTGCCCGCCCAGATAACCCAGCACGGCGCCCACGGTGGCGAAAACCGAAGACTCCGCCAGGAACAGGGCGGCGATATGGCTGGGCGCCAGGCCGACCGAGCTGTAGACGCCGATTTCCCGGAAGCGTTCGTGTACCGCGCCCATCATCGTGTTCAGCACGATCATGGCGGCAACCAGAATGGGAATGAGGAAGTTGCCTATCCCGCCGATGGAGGTGGAACCGATGGAGCTGTATACGTTGACGGTCCCGTCTTTGCCGACGAACATGGTCATGGCGACGCGTGAGAGGAAATCCTCGATATCCAGGTCGAAATCGGGATTCGGCTGTCCGTTTTCATCTCTGAAGTCCGTAATTGCAACCGAATACATCTTCCCCTCAAGATCCATAACGGTATCGAAAGGCAGAATCATGACGTTGTTGGACTCGAGATGTATGAAGGCCTCCGGCGGCGATTCGGCCTGCAGGCGCGGATCCTCGCCGATCCGCTGCGCGATTTTGCCCTTTTCCTGGACCAGATCGACCGGGGTCAGCTTCTCGTCGTCTAGGTCCTTGAGCTGGTTGAATCTCCGGGAATCGAGGACGCCGACGACCTGCAACTCCATGCCGAACATGTTGATGGAGGCGGAACCGGCGTCTTCCGGTTTGATGCCCACCACCGCGGCCACGTCGTCGGGCAGAATGGCGGCGTTCCGTTCGCCGGGCAGGAACCATCTCCCGCCCAAGAGGTATTCGTCGAGGCGGGTCGCCCTGGGTTCGTCCGGCGTCAGACCCAGTATGCTGTTCACGTAGCTCTCGCGGGGCGACCCGGACGAGGAAAAGGAATAGAACCCTTTCTCGCCCTTGACCTGGGACATGTACCAGGCCCGGGGAATCAGCGTGGCCTTGTCCGCAAACGTGCTCTTGAGATAGTCGTAGACGGAAGGCTGCAGTCCTTTCCAGTTGCGATCCCGTACCAGGGTCCCCTCATAGGTGGGTTCGTTGTATCGTTCCAGCTTGTAGTACTGGAGCGACGTCGTAATGGACGTGAAGGAGAGCACGGTGAAGGTCAGCAGCGTGATGGTTGCCGCCGTAAGCGCCGTGCGGACCTTTCGCTTGCGCAGGTTGGAAACCCCCAGCGAAAGGGCGACCGCGGTGGCGCTCAACCGGCCGATGTCGGCCTCGTGCATGCCGGTCTGCGCGCGTTTGATCTTCTGCACTTCCTGGTTGAACTTGGAAAGGACGATGATCAGCACGGTCGTTCCCAGCGCGAAGATGATGAAGGCCAGGAAGATGACGTAAGGCGACGTGCTGAGCTTGAAAGCGGGATGCACCTGTTGCAGCACGAGGAAAATCGCGATGAAGAAGACGGAGAATCCGAAGATCCGCTTGTTGATCGTCGGAAATCCGAAGACCAGGCGTTCCATGAAAAAGGAGAAAGGCAGGAGCAGGATGAAGTAGAAGATCACACCCTTGACGGTATCGTCCGCCGTGGACTTGACCTCCGGATAGCCGCGCGCTTCGAGACCCCACGCTGCACGGGACTTTGAAATGAAAGCGTCATACTCCCGGTTCGCCAGGTGTTCGTCCGCCTCGAGAAGCGCGACGCGCGCCTCCTCGTGCAATTGCTCGATACGCTGGTTCTCCACACCGAAGCGCGCCAACTGCTTGAGCCGAACGTCGTCGACGACCCACATGTCCCGGGTACCCTGGTAGGACGGATTGACGATGAGCCCCTGGTCGACCAGATAGCCCTGGCCCTGCGCTTCCTCCAGCAGTTCCAGGGTCACGTCCTCCGGTTTGACCGGATCCTTGAGAAAGGAATCCGGCGCATTGGTCAGCAGATACTTGACGCCGAAGAGACTGGTGCTCATGAGCAGCTTGAGGCGCTGGCCGGGTTTGGCGAAGACGACGGCCGCGGGCACGGTGCGACCTTCCGTGGCACTCTGCTTCTCTATGTAGCTGTGGCCGTACCATTGGGGTTCGGCGTCATTCTGCGCCAGGACGGTCATCTCGTCCAGCGCGGTGAGGTACCGGGAGTCGATGATCTCGTACACATCAAGGGCCCGGGACCGGAACACGATCTGCAGGGTGGTGTTTTCGTTGGCGCCGCTGGCCGCATCCAGCGGAAAGGTCTTGTCTCCTTCCTGACCCAGGTCCGGCGCGTAGATGATCTCGCCATCGTCGTCCAAGGCGTAGGAGCGCAACTTTATCGGCCCCTTCTGCTGTTTCAGCGGACGGAAGGCGAAGCGCCCGAGCGAATCGGCCTTGCTGATCAGGGTGCCGCGCACGCCCGTATTGGTCAGATTCTTGTAGTAGGTGACCAGAGCGCCCGGAATGGGCTTCTTGGGCACGAAGAAGTTGACGTCCCGGTCGAACTCGTAGACCGTGCCCGTCATGTCATGCGCCATGTCCTGAATCTTGAGCTTGGTCTCTTCGAAGAGTTCGCCGTCGGTCGTGGCCCGGGCGAGCATGACTGCGAGCGACCGCGCCTGCTCCGTCACGTTGGCGATGTTGACCGATTCGATGCGGTCGTGGGGCGTGTCCACCAGTCCCCGCGTTCCGTTCGGCGTGACGAACGACATGCCCTTCTTGCCGAAGTAGGTGACGGCTTCGCTGTCCAGACCGAGCTTGACGGGCATGAAATCCTTCCACGTCCGTTGGGGCGGCACGATGGCGTTGACGTAACGGACCGAGTCGGCGCCGACCCCGAAGGCTTCCTGGATGTATCCCGCGAATTTCCGCGAATAAGGCGCAAAGATATTCTTGATGTAGTGGTTCGTCGCCCAGGCGGCGTTGTCAAAAGTGCCGAAGGCGAAACTTCCGACGCGGGATTCGTGGCTGGAAAGGTCGAGGCCGAAGAACATGTCGAAATCGATCTTGTCCTCAGCCGGTATCTTCGCCATGAAGTGGCTGCTCGCCCGGCCGTGCCGATACAACCAGTTGTGCACGCCTTCCAGCCCCACGAAGTGGGCGGAGGTGGCCAGAATGACCACGGAGTACTTGGGATTGTAGCGCTTGACCGCCCTGGCGACTTCCAGCAGCGCGGCGACGCCCGTGGCGCTTTCGGCGCCCGGCGCCCGCCCCGGCACCACCGACATGGCATCGTAGAAGGACTCGATGACAATAGTGTAGTCCTTCCACTTCGTGCGGTTTTCGTCTCGGGCGTTCGGCATTTCCTCGTCAAGGCCGCGTATCCATCCGAAAACGTTCTTCCCTTCCACGACCTCCCATTCCATCCGCGCCTGTACATTCACCTGGCTCGTCCCGGATTCAGCCAGCGCCAGGAGGCCGGGCACATGGTCCTTTTCGACCCAGTACCGAGGCACGTTCAACGGAAGCGACATGAATTTGAGTTCCGCCTCGCTGCGCGTCACCCGTCCGTTGTCGAAGAAGATCACGGCCGCCGCGCCGAGCATTCGGGCATTGATGAAACGGTCCTGCGAATCGAAGTCCATCAGTACGATGCTGCCCTGCATATCGTACCCGTTGAAGTCGCCGAATTCCCCCTTGCCGCCGTAGATTATCGATCCGGACAGTCCTTCTCGGGGCGTGGTGGGCGTGCGCACGAGATTGGGCCATAAGGCATGCAGCGGGATCTCTTCGCCCGTTTCCAGGACGGTCAGCTTCGATCCCTTGTCGATGGGCACCGTGACCGGAAAGACCTCGGTGCGTATGTCCTCCAGTCCGATTTCTTCGAATTGATCCCTGATGAACGCATAGGCCGAATCGGCGCCGGGATAGCCCACGACCCGGGACGGATAGGAAGAGAGGGTCCGCACCGTGCGCTCAATGGATTCCGCGCTGACGGATTCCAAGGCCGCCTCCAGCGAACGGTCATGGCCGAGAAAGGGCTGAATCTCCTGAGGTTCCGGCAGGGAGATCAGCTTCATCAGGATATTTTCAGTTATATCTTTGGGATGGAAGATGGTGACCGAGGACAACATCAGTACCGCGATGGTGATGCCGATCCCCGTTTTGATCTTCGACCACATGCGTGCTACCCCGCGCAGAAACCCGAATCTAATGGGATGTTACTGCATGGTATGGGAGAGGTTAGAATACCTGAAGTATATAATGTAACCCGGTCTACACGCCGGTTCAAGCAAAATCACGGCCCAAGCGATGGATAGGATGCGGAGAAGACAATAGGTATCGGATTATACTATTGTTCCTTTCTGGTACTGTGGATCGTAATTTGACGTATAATGTATATTGGAGAATACGGCAATCGGTAAACGGCTTGTGCTAAACTCTTGGTCGGAACCCATGCGTTGTCTGATTGTTGCCAAAACAAAAGCGGGAAGTAGGGTTTGTGTCGGAGCGCTTGCCAAAGACCGGACACATATGCGTTTGAGGACAGACGCCGACTTTCCATTTCTTCCTGCCGATACCCCTTACGAAATCGGTCAGGTCTGGGAGATGGAATATACTCGTTGTGAAAACCTGAAACCACCGCATGTCGAAGATGTATTGGTTCACCGGGATAGATTCCTCTATGTTCTTTCGGATTTGACAGCAAGTCTGTATCACTGGACCGAGCCCTGGAAGGGCCATGTGATGGAAGTGTTTGACAAAAAGACGCGATATACTCAGTCTGGCAGCCGATACATTCAGGACGATGTTCCTGAGAACAGCGTCGGGTTTTGGATCCCTGACAAAGACCTGCCATACGGCCAAGGCGACCGATTCTACCGTTATGGCCCATTTCGCATGAGGTATGTCGGCTTAGCCGCGCCGCCACAGACCATAAAGGCGGGCAGGCTCGTTCGTGTGTCCTTGGCGCGTTGGTTCAGGCCGGATGACGTAGAAGCGGATTTCCCCGAACGATGCTACCTTCAGATTTCGGGGGTTTTCTGACCAGGTGACCTTGGATACTATTGCAGCGTAATCTGGAGACACGAAATGGAAGCTGAAAACTCAATAAGAACCATAGGGTATGGTAATCGCTCAATAGAAGCATTTCTTGAAGTATTAAAAAAGCATAAGACCAAATACCTCATCGACGTCAGGTCGGTCCCCTTTTCTCGTTACAAGCCGGAGTACTCCAAACCCGAATTGTCGAAGTATTTGGAAAATCACGACATTCGATATGTTTTTATGGGCGAGGAGCTGGGGGGTAGACCGGAAGGATCGGATTACTACGATGAAAACGATCAAATCGTCTACGATCTGTTGAAAGAATCCAACGCTTACCAGTGTGGAATTGATCGCCTATGTCGGGCTTACGAACAAGGACAGGCGGTTACCTTGATGTGCAGTGAGCTTAAGCCGGAAAACTGTCACCGTAGCGCGTTGATCGGGGAAACCCTAGTAGAAAAAAGAGTCAAAGTGGAACACATAGATCAAGACGATAAGTTGAGCTCTCACCAGAAAGTTGTGGAGCGCAGACGCGGATCCAGTCAATTATCCTTGATGCCTCAAGAGGAAGGCTTTAAATCACGCAAAAAGTACCCTCGGCGGTCCGCATAATAGACAAGAACCTCCACGAGACGCAAGGCGTGACATCACCGGGAATATCATCTGCTAAACACCATAGTAACCATAGGCGTGTATGGCTTTACCGAAACCGGTTTTTTCAACGCCCTGCGTGATGCCAACGTGGATACGTTCTGCGATATCCGTGATAGAAGAGGCATGCGCGGGGCCAAATACGCCTTCGTGAACAGCGTACGTCTGCAAAAGACACTGTCTGAAATCGGAATCCGCTACGTGCATCGGAAGGATCTTGCCCCTTCAAAAGAGACCCGTGGCCGACAAGCCGCCGCTGACCGGTCCGGTGGCACCCTGAAACGCGCCCGTACCACGTTGAGCCAAGCGTTCATTACGGCGTATGAAACGGAATGTCTTGCGAAGTTCAATGCCAGAACATTTGTATCCGAACTTCCCAAAGACGCGAAGATTGTAGCATTGTTCTGCGTCGAGAAAGCGCCCACAGCATGCCATCGGTCTCTTGTCGCGAACAAGCTGAAGGACGACCTCGACCTAGAAGTTCAACACCTGCCTGTAAGATAGCACGCCCGCCTGCTTGAATCACGAACTCGCTTGCCGATGTGCCGCCCGAGCCATTAACATAACAAGTATGTCCGGCGACTCCATCCCCCTATCTGGCGGCATATCCCGCCGCGCCGTCGTCCTGGGTCTGCTGCTTGCGGTCCTGATCAATATCTGGGTGCCTTTCGGGTCCTTCCTCGTGCAGTCCTCCCGGATGACGATGGCCCACCTGCCCATTGCGGTCCTGATTCCCTTCTTCTTTCTCCTTTTCATCGTCAACCCGGCCCTGAGAACATGGCGGCCCGGCTGGGTGCTGACCGGAAGCGAACTCGCCCTGATTTTCGTGATGATGTTCGTTTCATCTCTCGTGCCGGGCAAGGTCCTGGTCGCCTATCTCATGGGGATTATCGCGACGCCGTACTATTTCGCGCGACCGGAGAATCAGTGGGTGGAGACCTTTTTCGCGTATCTGCCCGACTGGATGCTGGTGAGCGGCCAGGGCAACACGCTGGTGTGGTTTTACGAAGGTATCCCGGACGGAGCCGGCGAAATCATTTGGGGACCATGGCTCCCCCCACTCTTCTGGTGGCTGACCTTCTTCGTCGTGCTGTTTTTCATGGGCGCCTGCATGTCCACCATCATGCGGAGAACGTGGGTGTCCCACGAGCGGCTGACCTTTCCGCTCGTCCGGATGGCCGGCGACCTGATTCGTCAGGACGAACAGACCGAACGCACCTTCCCGGGTTTCGTCTATGACCGCATGTTCCAGATGGGCTTCGGCGTTGCCCTGGCCCTCATGATCTGGAACATCGCCGCGTTCTGGAACGCCATCCCGCCCATTCCCATTGGTGCGCCTTACCAGAGTTCGATGACCCTGATTCCGGACGTCGATCCCATCCGAATCAGCATCAATATCTATGCCCTGTGTTTCGCCTTCCTCGCACCGCTCGAGATTACCTTCAGTCTGTGGTTCTTCGCCCTCTGCGGCGTGTTGGAAGGCGGCCTGCTCGACCGCGTCGGGCTCCAGTATTCCGACAGCCCGGTGGGCGTGAACGCCGTGGTGAAAGCCCAGTTCTTCGGGGGATTCATCGTCTTCGTCTTCTGGCACCTGTGGACGGCCCGCGCTCAGATCGCCGACGTCTTCCGGCGGGCTCTGCGCGGCGGCGAGCAGCTGCACACGGAACTGATGTCCTATCGCGTCGCCGTACTCGGTCTGGCAGGCAGTGCGGTCTACATTGTGGCCTGGCTCGTGGGATCGGGGCTTTCCTGGCAGGTGGTACCCGTTTATCTGCTGTTTCTGTTCGTGCTGTACCTGGGCACGGCGCGGATCATCGCCCAGACGGGTCTGGCCTTCCTGGATCTGCCGGTCAACGCCCACCACTTCACCGTGCTGACCCTGGGATCGGGCAACATCGACCCCCAGAGCCTGACCACCCTCGGCCTGGGCTCCGCCTACGCCCGAAACTGGCGAGGCATGGGCATCGGCACTATCGCCCAGTCCGACAAGGTGCTGTCCGACCTGCGGCAGGACAAGCGGGGGATCCTTGCCCTCATGACCACCACCTTCGTCATCAGCATGCTGACGTCCGTCCTGTACACGATATACATCGGGAACACGACGGTCGGCGCGTACAACTTCGGCACGCGCGACGCCTTCGGCGGGATCAACGAGACCTACTACGACGACATCGTGCGGTGGATTCGCAACGCAGACCAGTTGCAAACGCCCGAATTCCTGTTCATGGCGCTCGGCGGCGTCATCATGCTGGTCCTGACGGTCCTCACCCACCGGTTTCCCGGCTGGTCCCTTGCGCCGGTTGGTTTCACCGTGGCATTCGCCGATGTGAACCGCCTGCTCATGTTCTCCCTGTTCACGGCCTGGCTGATCAAGATGCTCCTGATGCGGAGCGGCGGGGTGACCGCCTATCGTCGGGCACAGCCCTTTGCCTGGGGCGTGCTCGTCGGGTACAGTACAGGGGTATTCCTCGGATTCGTCGCGGACTGGATCTGGTTCCCCGGCCAGGGCCACGCCCTGCACGAATGGACCTAGCGACTCGCTATCGACAAAACAGATCTTCGACGTCCCGGATGAGGCGGTCGATCTCGGCGAGGTCGTGGCGGTCCAGTTTCCCCGGCGCCCGCGTATACGTCGACGCGACCAGGCCGCGCCGTTTCAGGATCTCCTTGCAGAAGATCACGCCGTGCAGGCTTTCGATGTTGATGAGGGGCAGCAGCCGGTTGTGGATCTCCCGGGCGCCTTCCACGTCGCCCGCCCGATACCGCTCATAGAGACGGACCAGCACATCGGTGAACTCGCCGGCCGGCATGGTTCCGCTCACGCCGCGGTTGAGTTCGTCGATGAACCAGCGACCTCCGAAACCGGTGAAGACCCCGTGCAATTCGTCGCCGCAGGTTTCCAGAAGCGCCGTCACCGAATGGCCGCAGGGCATCATCTCTTCCTTGATGTACTTCACATGCGGGATGTCCAGCAGCAACTCCCGGATGAATACCGGTGAGAGGCTGGAGCCCAGGGGCGGATCGAAATTCTGGATGAACACCGGTTTCCCGATGGCTTCCGCGATCTGCCGGTAGTAGTCGACCAGGCCATCCAGGCCGGGCTTGAGCACGTAGGGCGGCAGGGCGATGGCGCCGTCGGCGCCGGCTTCCCGGGCATGCCGGCTGAACATCACGGCGACTTCGGCGCTGACACCCGCCACGCCGGCTATCATGGGAATACGGCCCGCCACCTGCTCCACGGCCACGTCCACAACCCGTTTGCGCTCGTCGTCCGAGAGCAGCCAGAACTCGCTCGCCATGACTGGATACACGACGCCGTGACCTCCCGCATCCACGCAGAATTCGATCTGCCTCCGCAATCCCTCTTCATCCAGCGCGCCATCGTCTTTAAAAGGTGTCTGGGGAATGGTGAATATGCCGTGCCAGCCGTCGTTTTTCATACCAGCCTCCCGTGATCCGATCCCAATCCGAGATCCCATTTTACCGCTTTCCCATACCGCTGTGCGCGCATCCCGGGACGGTTTGCGCCAGGTTTCCAGGCACACCCGCAAATCAATATAATGATTGACAGAAAGCGTGCCACGCCCCTATTTTGTGGTCGCTGTTTTCGACTGGATCAAGGGCGGAATGCCCGTGTGCAGTGCACCCCGGGGAAGCTTGATGACAACGGACATGGAACCCGACGTAGCATCGCTGGAACTCCACGAATGGCTTGAGTCGATCGAGTACGTCATTTCGCAAGGCGATCCGGAGCGGACCCGCAACATTCTCGCGGCGCTGGAGTCCCGGGCCGCCGAATCCGGCGTTCGCCTTCCCTTCTCCGCCAACACCCCGTACGTAAACACCATCCCCGTAGAACTGCAGGGACCCTATCCCGGCGACCGCGATCTGGAGCGGCGCATCAAGAACATCGTGCGCTGGAACGCGCTCGCCATGGTGGTGCGGGCCAACCGGGCCGACGGATCCATTGGCGGGCATATCTCCACCTACGCTTCTTCCGCGACACTCTACGAGGTGGGATTCAACCACTTCTTCCGCAACCGCAACGGAAGCCACGAGGGCGACCTGCTCTTCGTCCAGGGACACGCCGCGCCGGGCATCTACGCGCGGGCCTACCTGGAAGGACGCATTTCCGAGGAACAGCTGAAGAATTTCCGTCACGAGGTGGACGGACGCGGACTGTCGTCCTATCCCCATCCCTGGCTGATGCCGGACTTCTGGGAATTCCCTACGGTATCCATGGGCCTCGGCGCCATTACGGGCATCTACCAGGCGCGCTTCATGAAGTATCTGGAGAACCGGGGGATCAAGAAACCGAGCGATTCCAAGGTCTGGGTCATGATGGGCGACGGCGAGATGGACGAACCCGAGTCCCTCGGCGCCATCACCGTGCCGGTCGTAGAAATGCTCGACAACCTCATCTTCGTAATCAACTGCAACCTGCAGCGGCTCGACGGTCCTGTCCGCGGCAACCACAAGATCATTCAGGAGCTCGAAGCCATCTTCCGGGGCGCGGGATGGAACGTGATCAAGTGCATCTGGGGCAGCGACTGGGATCCCCTGCTGGAAAAGGACGACGACGGACTCCTGGTGAGCCGCATGCACGAGACCGTGGACGGCCAATACCAGAAGTACAGCGTGGAGTCGGGCGAATACATCCGCAACAAGTTCTTCGGCGCCCATCCCGACCTGAAGAAGATGGTGGAACACTTGTCCGATTCGCAGCTGCAGCACTTGCGGCGGGGCGGGCACGACCCGCTCAAAGTCTATCATGCGTACAAGGCGGCCGTGGAGAACAAGGGAACGCCGACGGTCATCCTGATGAAGACGGTCAAGGGATACGGACTGGGCGACAGCGGGCAGGCGGCCAACAGCACCCATCAGATCAAGAAGATGGATGACCGCGACCTGCTGGCCTTCCGGGACCGCTTCCGGATCCCGATTTCGGACGAGAATATCGCCGAAGTGCCTTTCTACAAGCCGCCCGATGACAGCGATGAGATGATCTACCTCCACGAGCGGCGCAGAGCCGTCGGCGGCTACGTACCCTCCCGGCGGACGATCTTCACGCCCCTGCATGCGCCGAAACAGGAGAAGTACCACAAGTACTACAAGGGGACGGACCGGCAGGTTTCGACGACCATGGCCTTCGTCAACATTCTGTCGGACCTGATGCGCGACAAGGAAATCGGCGAGCTTATCGTGCCCATCGTGCCCGACGAGGCACGGACCTTCGGCATGGAAGCCCTGTTCCGGCAATCCGGCATCTATTCCCCGGTTGGGCAGCTCTACGATCCGGTGGACAGTGAAACGCTCCTGTACTATCGCGAGTCGAAAGACGGCCAGTTGCTGGAGGAGGGTATTTCCGAAGCAGGCGCCATGTCGTCCTTCATCGCCGCCGGCACGGCCTACGCCACCTACGACGTCAACACGATCCCCTTCTTCATCTATTATTCCATGTTTGGCCTGCAGCGGGTCGGCGATCTGGTCTGGTCCGCGGGCGACATGCGGTGCAAGGGTTTTCTGGTCGGCGCAACCTCGGGGCGAACCACGCTGGCTGGCGAAGGCCTCCAGCACCAGGACGGCAACAGCCACCTGCTGGCCTATCCGGTGCCGAACCTGATGGCCTACGACCCCGCCTACGGATACGAACTGGCCGTGATTATCGACGAAGGCATACGACGCATGTACGAAGCCCAGGAGGACGTGTTCTACTACCTGACCGTGCATAACGAGAACTATGCCATGCCGCCCATGCCCGGCGATCCTGCCGCAACCCGGGAGGGCATCCTCAAGGGGATGTACCTGTTCCGGAAATCGGAGATGCAAGAGGACGAACGGCGCGTCCAGCTCTTCGGAAGCGGCGCCATCCTGAACGAAGCGCTGAAGGCCGGCCAAATTCTGGAAGAACGTTACGGCGTTGCGGCGGACGTCTGGAGCATCACCAGCTACAAGGCGCTGCACAACGAGGCCGTGGACGTGGAGCGCTGGAACATCATGCATCCCGAAGAAACACCCCGCGTGCCCTATGTGACCTCCTGCGTGGCCGATGTGCCGGGTCCCTACGTGGCGGCGTGCGACTACGTGAAAGCGCTGCCGGACACCGTATCCGCCTGGTTCCCGGGTCATTTGATCACCCTGGGCGCCGATGGATTCGGGCGCAGCGACAGCCGGGACGCCTTGCGGGATTTCTTCGAAGTGGACGCCCGCTACATCACGCTGTCCGCCCTCTACGGACTGATGCGCGACGGCAGGTTTCCAGCATCCGGAATCAAGCAGGCGATGAACGACTTGAAGATCGACCCCGACAAACCGAATCCGCTCATGCTTTGACCGGGATGTGACAGGGAGACGCAAGCGCTATGGCGATGCCTTTCAATCTTCCGCCGCTGGGTGAGAACGTCGAAGCCGGAACCGTGGTGGGTATCCTGGTTGCGCCGGGAGACCGGATCGAAGTCAACCAGCCCGTCCTCGAAATCGAGACCGACAAAGCCAACCTCGAGGTACCGTCCGGTGTCGCAGGCGTGGTCACGGAAGTCCTCGTGGAAAACGGCGCGACGGCCGAAGTGGGCGCTCCCGTACTCATGTATAAGGACGAGGCCGTTGCATCGTACGCCGAAGCAGAAGATGGCGCCCGCACCTTGAACGCTGCGGAAGAAGAGCCTGTCCAGAAGGCCATGGATGAGGGCGCATCGGCCGGGGAAACGGCGCCTGCGGCCAAGGCCGATACCCCGGACACGAAAGATCTGGACACGAAAGATCCGGCGCCTTCCGCCCAAGCCGCTAGGGAGGTCCCTCCGCCTCCGGCGGCGATCTCATCGCCGACAGCAGCCCAGACTCCGACCGGCGCGCAACCCGTACCGGCCGCGCCGTCCGTCCGGCGATTCGCCCGAGAGATCGGAATCGACATCGCACAAGTGCCCGGAACCGGTTCGGGCGGGCGAATCTCCGTCGAGGATGTCAAGATTCACGCCAGACAGTTGCGTATCGGCCAAGGACCTGCGGCCAGTCCCGCTTCTTCGACTCCGCCGCCTGATTTCGCGAAATGGGGTCCGGTGGAAACCGAGCCGATGAGCAATCTGCGCAGGGTTGCGGCGGAACATCTGAGCGCCGCTTGGACGAACATTCCCCATGTCACCTACGGGGACAAGGCCGACATCACCGAAATGGAAGCCTTGAGAAAGCAGTTCGGGCCCGCGGCAGAAGCCGCAGGCGGCAAACTGACCATGACGGCCATTGCCTTGAAAATCGTCGCGGTGGCGCTGAAGCGATTTCCACAGTTCAACGCGAGCGTCGACATGGGTCGGCGCGAGATCGTCTACAAGAAATACTATCACATCGGCGTGGCCGTCGATACGGACCGAGGTCTGGTCGTACCCGTAATCAGGGACGTCGACAGGAAGAACCTGATCGAATTGTCCATCGAATTGTCCAATATAGCGGTCAAAGCGCGGGATCGGAAACTCTCACCGGACGATATGCAGGGGAATACCTTCACGATTTCGAACCTGGGCGGATTCGGCGGGACCTTCTTCTCGCCCATCGTGAACGCGCCGGATGTGGCCATCCTCGGCCTGGCCCGCAGTCGTATGGAACAGGTTTACGTGGACGGGGCCTTTCAGCCACGCCTCATGTTGCCGCTGATGATCTCCTACGATCACCGACTCATAGACGGTGCGGACGGCGCCCGCTTCATGCAGTGGCTGGTACAGGCATTCGAGGAACCCTTCCTCATCAGCCTGGAGGGATGACCGGACCGTCCTCCGTAGTCGCCAGTCGCCCCTCCCTGGTCGGGATCAGTCTCCGGTCTTCATCGTCGATTCCACCGATTTCGCGAGTCTGTCTTTCAGGTTCAGGACCGTGGTGCCGGTGTCGATCAGCCCGGTAGGCCTGTCTGTCCACTCCGAATCCGCAGCATAGAGGAAATAGGCGTCCCACACGATGGGATCCTTGTGCTCCAGGTCGCCGCTCTGCTTGTACCATAACCCCAAAGCGTGGGCGGGATCCCACATCTGGAGGACCCGCTTGTCGTTGAACGCCTTGGCTGCCGCGTCCCGGGCCGTGTTGACCGCATCCTGCGAAAGAATGCGCTGCCAGACCACGTAGACCCGGAGGTCGTCGGAAGGAAACCGCTGTAGTATGTCTTGCCGCACCGCCCCGGCGCCGCTGATGCAGTGGCCTCACGTAGGCGAGAACATCAGTACGAGACGAATCTTGCCGGTATCGCCGTTGAACGTCTTCTTGAAGTCGACAAGACTGACCGGCTCCGCCTTGAAGCCGGTGTTGGTACCAATCTGGGCGTCGGCCCGAGCGGACGACAGCATGACACCGGCCAGGATAAGCGCGGACATGAAGCGTTGAAGGGTGTTCATTGTCTTCGATCCATTCTTCAAGTGGTGGACTGAGCCCGTTTCCCGCGGGCCGAACGAGTAACTGATGATAGCGACCTTGCTTTCGCCAAGACAAGGGATATTTCGATTGACGATTTCAATGTAATCGGACGGCGCGACCGCTGCGCGATCAGACCGTGTGTTCCGGGTGCGACCAAAAGGTGTGTCTCCCTTCGATCATGCGGAGGGACGATCAGACGCTGAATCTCACATTGAGCACATCGCCGTCCGCGACGACGTACTGCTTGCCTTCGACGCGCAGGGCGCCCTGCTCCCGGGCGGCCTGCCATCCGCCGAGATCAAGCATCGTCTCCCAATCCAGCGTCTCCGCCCGTATGAATCCCCGTTCCAGATCGGAGTGAATCGTCCCGGCTGCTTCGGGCGCCGTCACGCCCCGTTTGATTGTCCAGGCTTTGGCCTCTTTTTCACCCACGGTAAAGAAAGAAATCAGATCAAGCAATCGGTACGAAGCGGTGATCATGCGGTTCAAAGCGGGCTCCCCGATACCCAGTTCGTCCAGGAAAGCGTCTGCGTCATCCTCGTCGAGCTGGGCGATCTCCATTTCGATCTTCGCACAGAGCGCGAGAATCTCCATCCCTTCGGCGTATTCGCCCAGGTCGGCCGGCTTCTGCGCCTCCGAGCCCAGATCCTCCTCGGAGGTATTCAGTACGAGGAGCGCCGGCTTTTGCGAAAGAAACTGATAACCTCCAAGCCTTTTCCGGTCTTCCGGAACGAATTCGAGATTTCGTATGACCCCTCCGCCCTCGATTTCCGCCCTGCATTGCTCGAGCAGTTCCCATTCGCGCACCAGGTCCGGATGCTTCGTGGACCGGGCTTCCTTGGAGAGCCGGTTCAACCGACGCTCGATCACCTCGAGATCGGCGATCGCGAGTTCAAGCTCTACCGATGCCAAGTCTGCATCCGGGGTGACGGGCGTACCGGCCAAATCAGGGAAACCGCGCAGCACATGCACGAACACGTCCATGGCCCGCAGATCGCCCAGTCCCCCCGCGCCCTGTTGTTCCTCTTGTCTGCCCGAGCCGGTCGTAATACCCCCGATATCGAGGTATTCCACGGTGGCGAAGGTGGTTTTGCGGGGATTGAACAGGCGGGAAAGGCGGTCCAGTCTCCGGTCCGGCACCCTGATAGTCCCGCGATTGGCCTGGTTCAGTCCCGCATAACCGCCGGTTTCCGCGTTGGCCCTGACCAGCGCGTTGAACAACGTGGTCTTCCCGGAACCGGGCAAACCGACGAGGCCGATCTGCAATGCCGTGTTCCCCCGTGACTTCCTGGCCTGTGGCGACGACCAGGTCCGGCAGATTGGCTGCCAAACGCAGAGCGCCGGTCAAACGCAGAGCGCCGGTCAAACGCAGAAAGCGCGAATCATGGCCTTATACGCGTCGACCGCCAGATCAAACTGGTCCAGGCTCATCCACTCGTCCACCGTGTGGGCCTGGCTGATATCCCCCGGGCCCAGCAGGATCAGTTCCATCTTCCTGCCGAAGACCAGACCGTCGGTGCCGTACGGCACCGTGTGGGCTTGTTCCGTTCCGGTGACGCGAAGCGCCGTTTGCACCAATTCCGAATTCGGATCGGTGCTGAAGGGATCCCCGATTTTCTGGACAGTCAGCGTCACCCCGCATCGCGAGGCTGCCTCCCGCGTCCGGTCCAAAAGGGCGTCCTGGTCCTGTCCGGGCATCGGTCGATAGTATATCGTGCATACGCTGCGGGGCGCCGTCATGTTCAGCGCGATCCCCCCGTCGTTGATCCCGATGTTCCAATCCGAGAATGGCGGGTCGAATTCGTCGTTCAGGTGGACGGGGTTCGAGCGCAGCTCATCGTGAATGTCCTTCATTTCAGCGAGAAAGGGGATCATGGCGAGATGCGCGTTGACGCCTCTTCCGGTGCTGCTGTGGGCTGCGCGGCCTTTGGTCTCCGCCCGAACGAACACCGCGCCCTTGTGCGCCCTTACAACTTCCATGCGCGTCGGTTCGCAGATAATACCGTAGCGCAAGTCGCCTTCCTCCAGTAGGTTGGACCGTTTGCACACTTCCGCGGCACCCCAGCATCCGACTTCCTCGTCGGCCGTGAACACAAGATAAAGCGGCGCGGAAAGGTCCACCGCTTCGAAAGCGGCACCAGCCGCCAGCATGGTGGCCAGCGCCCCCTTCATGTCGCAGCTCCCGCGGCCATAAATCCGGTTGTCCCGGATCACCGCCGAAAAAGGGTCCGACTCCCATCCGTCCACGGGGACGGTGTCCGAATGGCCCAGCAGGGCCAGTCCGCCCTTCCCTGCGCCCTTGCGTCCGACGAGATTGACCTTGTCCACGCCGTTCGCGTCCTTGTAGGTGATGCGTTCGACCACGAAACCCAACCGGTCCAGTTGCTCCTGCAGATAATAGGAAATGGACGCATTGCTATTGGCGCTGATCGAATTGAAGGCGATCAGTTCCCGGGTAGTCTGAACGGGATCGAACATGGCGGAAGGCCTGCTTTCGGTACAGGTGCTTGCTGGTCTCGCGTTGAAGGGGGGGTAAGGCCGCGGCGTCACGGAAATCCGCGGGAGCGCTGCGACCGCCCAACCATTGAAACGCCGACGTTGCCAGGATGGTCCGTTTGTGATACGAACCAGCATGCCGGAGGTCGGACTCGAACCGACACGACCTTGCGGTCAAGGGATTTTGAGTCCCTCGCGTCTACCAATTCCACCACTCCGGCACAATCAAGATAGCCCGCCGGAACCATGCATGGTCGACGGGCTATCGATCTGAAATCCAACGGGGACGACGGGACTCGAACCCGCAACTTCTGCCGTGACAGGGCAGTGCTCTAACCAGATTGAACTACGCCCCCGAATATGTTGCATGGGCGATACTGGATTCGAACCAGTGACCTCATGCTTGTAAGGCATGCGCTCTGAACCAGCTGAGCTAATCGCCCGCGCGCGTGCCGCCCTGCTTTTGACGCGTACTCCGGTTGTTGGCCGAAACGGTTTTTGCCGATTTGCCTCTCCAAGTCAGCACCAGGGGAATACCCACACAGTAACCGGAAACCATCAGCAAGGGCGCCAGTGTGATCGATTCATACGCCAACGCGATAAAACCCAGCACTATAACGCCGAGCACCGCACCGAGGAGACGATAATGGGTACCCCGAAACGGCAGCACCTGCATCCGGTTTTCGGCCGCGCGACGCCGCGCCGGCATTCGAGATGGGCCGGACGCCGACTGCGTTTTCTTCGCCATGCCTCATCCATCTCCACGGGTTTCCAGTATACGATTTCCGGCGTTTCGCGTCAAGCCCAATTTACGCGTGATCCAGCGCTACTCCTTGACCACCCAGAGCTTCACGCCGGCCTCGACCCGGGCATGCAGCGCAATCGGAACGGTATATTCGCCCAGCGCCTTGATGGGCTCGTCGAGTTGGATCTTGCGCCGGTCTATATCGTAACCCTTTTCTTTCAGCAAGTCCGCAATCTGCTGATGGGTGACGGAACCGAACATGCGGTCTTCTTCCCCGACCTGCACGATAGCGGTCAACGAAACCCCTTCAAGTATCTTCGCGAGTTCGGAAGCCTGTTCCACCGTCTTGGCTTCCTGGGCCAGCTGCCGCTTCAATTTGCCCTGAAGCCTTTTCAGGTTTCCCGCGGTAGCCGGAATGGCCTTTTTCGTCAGCATCAGGTAGTTTCTGCCGTAACCGTTGGAGACTTCGACGACTTCACCGATGTTTCCAACGTTCTGCACAGATTCTGTCAATATGAGCTTCACGTCCGACTCCTCGACTCGACTACTTGTAGGTTTCTTCGATGAAAGGCAACAGGCCGATATGGCGCGCCCGCTTGACGGCCTTTGCCAAGCGCCGCTGGCACAGCGCGCTGGCACCGGAAATGCGACTGGGCACGATCTTGCCGCGCTCGGTCACGAAACGCCGCAACTGCTTCGGATCCTTGTAATCGATATTCTTGATGCGCCCCGGTATGCGCTTCTGCTTTCTTCTCGTCCTGGTCATCTTGGATTGATTCATGCTTCCGCTCCTGTGTCCTTTGCAGCCTGTTCCACCTTTTCATACACACGGGCAGGATGTCTTTTGACCCGCTTCGTCATGTGGCGGAGTACGTGGTCGTTCAACCTGAAAGACCGGTCCAGCACATCAACCAGCGTCGGTTCGCCATCGAAACGGATCAGCGTGTAGAATCCCTGGTGGGCATCGTTGATGTCATAGCTGAGTTTCCGGCTTCCCCAGCGTTCCGTATCGACGACCTGCCCCTGGTTCGACGTAATCAGCCCCTCAATGGCGGTGAGTTCCTCCTCAAGCGGCGCCTCGTCCAGCTTGGCGTCGACAATCACTACTGTTTCATAGGACCGCACGTGCAATCTCCTTGGTTGTATGCGGGATCGTTCGGCCGAACGGCTTCAGTCTGTAAACGACGGACCGTTGTACCTGTTCGCGGCCTCGCCGTAACCATCCTTTACGAACAGCTCCAGCTGGTCGCAGGCCCGGTCGAGAACGACGGCAAGGTCGGCTGCTTCTCCTTCGGTAAACGCCTCCAACACATAATCGACGAGTGTATCCGCGCCCCGGGGAAGACCAACTCCCATACGCTGGCGGGCGAATGCGTCCGTTCCCAGCGCATTGATAATGGACTCCAGGCCCCGGTGGCCGCCATGACTGCCCTTCGCTCTGAGACGCAGCGTGCCAAAGGGCAGGTTGACATCGTCGCATACAACCGCGATGCGATCAATGTCGAGTCCGTAATGTCCCAACGCTTCCCGGACCGCGCTACCGCTGCGGTTCATGAAGGTAACCGGTTTGATCAGCGCCACGGACAGACCGGAGACCGTTGCGATAGCCCCGTGAAACCTGTCGCTTACCGGAGCAAGTTTCAGGTCGAACCGGCGCAACCAGGTGTCGATCACGTCGAAACCGGCGTTATGGCGCGTTCCCGCGTATCGCACGCCGGGGTTGCCGAGTCCAATGAAGGCATGCATGGACGAACCCCCGGATCGTGGAAGATTCGAATCGGCATGCTGACACATACCGGGCCCGTCCTATGCTTCCTGTTCTTCTTTTTCGGCGTCTTCGTCCTGGCTGCGGCCAATGATTTCCGGCTCTTCCTGATCCAGGTCGACCTCTCCTTCCTCCGGTTCATCTGCCATCGGCGTCAGTACGGACACCACGGCGACCTCGCCATCGGTCACGATTTCGACGTTTTCGAAAGAAAGATCGCTGACGTGGATCGTTGTGCCCATGCCCAAGTCTCCGATATCCACTTCAAGGTGCTCGGGAATTTCGGATGCGACGCAACTGATCTCAACCACACGCAACGACTGATCCAGTACGCCGCCGTCTCGCGTTACGCCGATGGGTTCGCCGATCAGTACGAGCGAAACCTCCGTGGTGATCCGGTCGCTCATCCTGATCTGCTGAAAATCGGCGTGCAGCAATCGGTTTCTCAGGTAGTCGCGCTGGATATCCCGCAGCAACGCCTTCTTGGCCTCCATGCCTTCGATCTCCAGGTTGATGACAATGCTCTCGCCCCTGGTCTGCCTAAGAAAGCCCTCGAACTCGCGGTAGTCGAGGGTCAGCGGGGTCGGCGACTCTCCGCTGCCGTAGACCACGGCGGGCAGACCACCGTCCCGCCGAAGCGCCTTGACGACCTGCTTACCGGTGTCCGTCCGTTGACGGGCTTTTAGCGATACCTGGTTCATTTCCTTCTCCTGTGCAGTTTCCTTGCGTTTCCCTGCGATCTCCGGTGTTCAAACGGCATCAACGGCAATGTGCCGCGTTGGTTCCTGTTTTCGTTCCCACCGCGCGGTTTTCGTTCCGGCGGCGCGGGGTCCTGCCATGGCAAGCCGTCTCAGGTCTGATCCGACGATTCAAAGAGCGAACTGACGGATTTCTCTTCGTGAATACGCTTGATCGCCTCGCCAAACAGGGAGGCCAGTGAAAGCTGCTCCAGTTTTTCGCTCTGCTTATCCACACTCAGGCGTATCGTGTCCGAGACGATCAGGCAGTCCAGCACGGAATCCTCCACCTTCCGCACGGCGTCCCCGGAAAGCAACGCGTGCGTACATGCGGCGTAAATCGTCTCCGCGCCATTCTTTTTCAAAGCCTCGGCTGCCCCGGTCAGGCTCCCGCCGGTGTCAAT
This sequence comes from bacterium, assembly GCA_965200485.1. Lineage (GTDB taxonomy): Bacteria > JAAXHH01 > JAAXHH01 > JAAXHH01 > JAAXHH01 > JAAXHH01. Next base: position 1,002,984 of record CBDAUD010000001.1, on the reverse strand, counting down.
CATATCGTCGCGGATGATCACATTCTTTCCTTCTACTTCGCCGATCACGCTGACGACCTCGGATACGTTCGGTTTCGGTCGACGCTTGTCCACGAGGGCCAGGGGGCAGTTCAGTCGTCTGCCATAGGACCGGGCCATGGCCATGCCACCCGCGTCCGGCGACGCGATCACGAGATCCTCGGAAGTCCCCAGTTCCCTGAGCCGGCGCGTAAACACGGGCGCGGAATACAGGTGATCAAGGGGAATATCGAAAAACCCCTGAATCTGCGGCGCGTGCAAGTCCATCGTCAGTACGCGATCCGCCCCGGCCGCTGCGATGAGGTTTGCGACGACCTTCGCCGAGATCGGCACCCGGGGGCCCGCCTTGCGGTCCTGGCGCGCATAGCCGTAATATGGAATCACCGCGGTAGCCCTGCGCGCCGAAGCCCGCTTGGCCGCGTCCAGCAGCAGCAGCAATTCCAAGAGGTTTTCCGCTGGCGGATTCGTCGACTGGACGACGAACACGTCGGTTCCGCGAATGTCCTCGTTGATGTGTATTCTGATCTCGTCGTCTCTGAAACGCGAAACAGCGGCTTTGCCCAGAGCCACGCCGAGATACTGGCAGATATCCTGTGCAAGCGGTGCGTTTGAATTTCCACTCAGAATCTTCAAACCGACCGCCATGCGCCGTCCTCCTTCCTGCCGCGCGGCTAGACCCCGGCTTCCCACCGGGATCTCGAAGAGACCGCAAAAATCCGCCAGGACGGTTCGACCCGTCCCCGCAGTTCGTCGGCCATCTGCGCTGCCGCCTGTCGGCTGGACGCAAGTCCAAAGACCGTCGGACCACTGCCGGACATCAGGATCCCCTTCATTCCCGCGTCCGTCAGCAGACACCTGGCCCTATCGATTTCAGGGTATGCCGCCCGGACAGCCGGTTCCAAATCGTTATGCAGGCAGGGAGCCAGGCTGTCCACATTCCCGTCCCGCATGACAGAAGAAGGTAAATTAATACCAGTCCTGTCTTTTGTCAATTCCAATCTCGCGTGGCTGTAAGCCCATCCGGCCGAGACCTCGAGGGGTGGGCAGACGAGTACGTAGTGGCGTGATCCGACCGACTCGAGCCAGGCGACCTTTTCACCGCGACCGGACGCCTCCGCCACACCGCCGTAGAGACAGAAAGGCACATCGGATCCCAGTTCAGCGGCAAGCGCCATCAGGTCTTCTTCCCCCAGTCCCAGCGACCAGAGGGCATTGAGCCCGTGCAGGGTCATGGCCGCGTTGCCGCTTCCGCCGGCGAGTCCCGCCGCCACCGGGATGCGCTTCTCGATGTGGATGCGTACCCCCATGTCGCCGAGTCCGCACCGGTCCCGCACGAGCACGGCCGCCCGGTGTACCAAGTTGCGTCCGTCGGTCGGCACGGCCGGATCGGAACACGAGACGGTCGTCCCCGTTTCCTGTCCGGACAACGCCACGTCATCGGCCAGGTCCACGGTCTCCAGTAGCGTGATGATCTCGTGATAGCCGTCAGGCCGCTTGCCGAGCAGGTGGATGCTCAGGTTGATCTTTGCAAAGGAATGAAGGATCATTCGCCGCTCGCCACTCGGGCCGTGGTTTGTGTAATGATGATATGGACGACGATCAGGTGCATGTTCTCCGCCATGCCGTAGTCGTCCACGGGCACATGCACCGTATGATCGGCCAGGTCTTTCAGCTTCCCGCCGGAGAAACCCGTCATCGCGACCGTAACCATGCCGGCCGAACGGGCATATTCCATGGCCCGAACCATATTGGGGCTGTTCCCCGACGCGCTGATCCCGATGACCACGTCGCCGGATTCGCCGAGATTGCGCAGTTGCTGCTCGTAAACCAGGTCGAAGTCGAAGTCGTTCGCCCATGCCGTGACGTAGGGCAGATTGTCCGTCAGGCTCTGAACCAGAAATCGGGGCTGATCCTCCGTGCCGCGCAACGTGCCCTTGCCCAGGTCCACGCTGAAATGTGAAGCCGTCGCCGCGCTGCCGCCGTTTCCGATCACGAAGATCCGCCGTCCGTTCTTTCGCGCGTCCATCAGCAGATCGATTACTGCCTGCACTTCCCGGGGTTTGATCCGGCCGCAGACCTCCCGTGTCCGCTCGAGGTATTCGCTGATCATCTCGCCACCTACCTCCGCATGTTGAAAATCACCCTGGTGCCGCCCTGCTCCAGGTTGAAAGGCAGTTCCCTGTAATCGGAAAGCGCTTCGCGCACCCTCGGCTGGTCCGGCCCGGAACAGCACAGAAGCAGGAATCCGCCGCCGCCCGCACCACATACCTTGCCGCCCGTGGCGCCGGCATCCCTGGCCTTCTGATACATGGAGTCGATCTCGACGTTGCTCACCAGTCCGGACATCCGGTTTTTCCACGTCCAGCCCCGGTCCAACAAGCCTCCCATGCTGTCGATTCGCCCGGCGATGAGCGCATCCCGGGCGTTTTGCGCAACGGACTTGATTTCCTTCAGCAGGGCGTATTTGGAGATCATATTCGCCTTCTGTTCACGGAGTACGGTCTCCGCCTTCCGCGTCTTGTTGGTATAGAACAACATGAGGCTGTTGCTCAGCCGCTCCGTATCGCCGTCAGCCAAGTCCAAGCGTTCCACATGCACGCCGTCTGTAGTGAAAGTGAAACCGCGGAGGCCGCCGTAGGCCGCGATGTACTGGTCCTGTTTCCCAATGGGTTGGCCGCATCGGTCAATCTCGATTTCGCAGGCTTCCCGCGCCAGTCTCTCCGGGGACTGCGGATTGCCGCAGTAAGCATGCAGGGCGTTCAGCAGTCCCACGGTGATGCTGCTAGAGGACCCCAGGCCCGATCCCTCGGAAGGGATGTCCGTCAGCGTCGTGATTTCCACGCCCCTGTTCACGCCCGTGAGCCGCAGGGCCTCCCGGATCAGATCGTGTTCGATCTCGTCGGGATGATCGACGGCCTCCCGTTTCGAATAATTGATGTAGATCCGGTCGTCGAATCGTTTGTTGATGATAATGAAGATGTACTTGTCGATGGCCGCGCTGACGACCAAGCCGTCTTCCCGGGTGTAGAAATCCGCGAAATCGGTGAGCCCTCCGGCAAAACTGATGCGCAGAGGTGTCCGGGTAATGATCATGGCTTCCCGTCGATGGATCCGCTACCGAGACTTTCCCGCTTCGCCAGGTAGCGCTCCAGGGCGTCTTCCCAGGCAGGCATCCCGACGATGCCCAGGGCGCGGATCCGGCTGTTGTCCAGTACCGTGTACAGCGGTCGGGCTGCCGGCGCGCCGTACGCTTCGGTGGACGTGGGTTTCACGGTCGCGTCGACGCCCGTCTTCCGGTAGATCGTCCGGGCAAACTCGAAGTAGGAGCACGCTCCGCTACTGGTGACGTGGTACGTGCCGTACGCTTCGGTCGTTACGAGATCGGCGATCACCCGGGCCAGATCCGCCGTTGCCGTGGGTGACATCACCTGGTCGCGGACCACGACCACCTCCCGTCTTTCCATACCCGCCCGGATCATGGCCTCGATGAAGTTGTAACCTTTTCCGCCACCGCCTGAACGGCCGAACAGCCCGGTGGTCCGGATGATGAAATGGCGATCCCAGGTTGATCGCACCAGATATTCCCCGGACAATTTGGACGTGCCGTAGATATTCAGCGGCAGGGGCAGATCCTCTTCCTTGTACGGCCGGGCAGCTTCGCCATCGAAAACGAAATTCGTGCTGATGTGTACCAGTTTCGCGTCAAACATGCGGCAGGCCGAGGCAAGATGCCACGGCCCGTAGGTGTTGACGGCGAATGTGCGATCGGAGTGGGACTCGCATTCGTCCACCCGGTGATACGCGGCGGCATTGATCACTGCATCGGGGCGGTGTTGTTTCAGCAGGGCGTATACCTGATGCTTCTCAGTGACATCGAGTTCGTCGCGGGTACACGAAATCCAGTCATGGCTCGCATGCAAACGCCGCAGGTCCGTCCCGAGCTGTCCCCGGGCGCCGGTTATGAGAATGCGCATAAACGCTTGCCGATCCCTACCCCGCGTCCCGCAGGTGTTTCCCGACGATCCCCGGGGCCTGTTCCACGGCCTCGTCGATTCGAGACGCGTCCTTCCCCCCGGCCTGCGCCATGTGGGCCTTCCCGCCGCCGCCGCCGCCGATGAGCGCAGCCAGGTCGCGGGCAAGTCTGCCCGCATGGAGTCCCTTTCCGGAGATCGCACCATCGGTGACCACGACGAGGCACATGGGCCGTTCGTCGAAGCTTGCGAAGAGGATACCCACCGCTGTGCCAGAGAGGCGTTCGCGCACGGCGTCTCCCATGGCGCGCAGCGTATCGATGTCCGGACAGGCCACCCTGCCCGCGGCTACGAAGACGCCGTCGACGTTCTCGGCCGCGCTCACCAGATCATCAATCCGGTTCCGCGCCGTATCCGTGCTCAGATCGCGGACGTGCCGTTCCAGCTCCCGAACCCGCTGTTCCAGTTCACCGGCCTTGCCGGCCAGATCGTCCGGCTCGCATTTCAGCGCCCGTGCGGTCTCCAGGATGCGTCCTTCGTCCCGTTTGGCTGCCTCATAGGCGCCGACACCGGTCAGGGCTTCGATGCGTCGTTCTCCGGCGGCGATGCCGGACTCCCGGACCAGCCGGAACAGCCCCGTTTCGCCTGTAGCGCGGAGATGCGTGCCGCCGCACAGCTCCATGCTCACGTCGCCGATGCGTACTACGCGCACCCGATCGTCGTATTTCTCCGTGAACAGCGCCATGGCCCCCTGGCTCCTGGCATCCTCCAGGTCGGTTTCGAACCACGTGACATCGATATTCTGCCAGATGAGCGCATTGACCCTGCGTTCGACAGCGTTCAATTCATCCCGGGTCGTCGCGCCGAAATGCGAGAAGTCGAACCGAAACCGGTCGGGGCCGACCACGGAGCCCCGCTGTTCCACGTGCATCCCCAGAATCTCCCGCAGCACGGCGTGAAGAAGATGGGTCGCCGTGTGGTTCCGCTTGATGGACTGTCTGCGCGCTTCATCGACGTGCGCAGCCACGACCATTCCGGACGCCACATCGGAGGCGTCGTCCGGATTGCACTGATGAAGCACAATATCGCCGTCGCGAATGGTGTTCAGCACGGCGATCCGGTCGCCCTTCTGCGTTTCCAGCCAGCCGGTATCGCCCACCTGTCCACCGGATTCGGCATAAAAGGGCGTTTCCGCCAGGATGATGTTCCCGTTTGCACCGCCGACGACGACAGTCCGGTCTATAGAAAGGGTATCGTAGCCGGTGAAAACCGTTGGACCGACGGCCTCGCCCGCTGCTGTACCCGTCGCCAAACCGGCCACACCCGCCGCTCCGGCCTCGGCCTTCCTCCCGCCGGCCCTGGAACGCCTGCGCTGCTGCGCCATCTCGGCCTCGAATCCAGCCATATCCACCGTCAGGCCCCTTTCGACGGCCATCAACCGGGTCAGGTCCAGAGGAAATCCATAGGTATCGTACAACTTGAACGCCTCTGCGCCCTGGAGCGCGCTCCGCCCTTCCGTCTCGGCGCGGCGCGCCATGTCGTCGAAGAGTTCAAGCCCGTGGTCGAGCGTGCGGCCGAAGGACTCCTCCTCGGATCTGATCACCGTCTGCACTTTCTTCTGTGCGGACCGCAGTTCCGGGTAGGCCGGTGCCATCTGTTCCGTAAGCGTAGGCACCAGCTGGTAGAGGAACGGATCGGCCAGGCCGAGCGTACGGCCATACCGCGCCGCGCGCCGAAGGATTCGGCGTAGGACGTAGCCACGCCCTTCATTCGAGGGTATGGCGCCATCGGAAATGGCGAAAGCAAGGGCACGGACATGATCGGCGAGCACCCGGAAGGCCACCGCCGCGTCTCCCTCCGCGCAAGGATGCTTCGACAAGGCCCCGATGTGATTCATCAGCGGCCGAAACACGTCGGTCTCGTAGTTCGAATCCACGTCCTGCAGGATACGGAGCATGCGTTCGAATCCCATGCCGGTATCCACGTGGCGGGCGGGCAGGGGGGTCAGTACGCCATCGCGTCCCCGGTCGTACTGGATGAAGACCAGATTCCAGACTTCCACGAACCGGGTGCAGTCCCCGTTGACGGCGCAGATGTGATTCGGATCGTCTTTCCGATCGCACCTCCCCGGTCCCAGATCGTAGTGGATCTCCGAGTTCGGGCCGCAGGGCCCGGTTTCGCCCATTTCCCAGAAGTTGTCTTTTTCGTCAAAACGCAGTATGCGGTCGGCAGGCATGCCGGTATGCCGCTGCCAGAGCAGTTCGGCTTCATCGTCCTCCCGGAAGACGGACGCCCATAGCCGGTCGGCGGGCAGTCCCCAGGCTTCGGTCAACAGTTCCCAGGCCCAGCCGATCGCCTCTTCCTTGTAGTAGTCGCCGAAGGACCAGTTTCCCAGCATCTCGAAGAAGGTCTGATGTATGGGAGACTTGCCCACGTCCTCCAGGTCATTGTGCTTGCCGCCGGCCCGAATACACTTCTGGTAGTCCACGGCACGGGCGTACTTGCGGGTGCTCCGTCCTAGGAAAACATCCTTGAACTGGTTCATACCCGCATTGGTGAAAAGCAGGGTGGGATCGTCCCAGGGCACGACGCTGGCGCTCGGTACGACCGTGTGGCCACGGCTTTCGAAAAAGCTCGTAAACGATCTGCGCAGTTCGGATCCGGTCAGTTTCTGGGCTCCTCGATTTCGTCCAGCACGCGATGGACGACGTTGTAAACGACATGCGGTTCGAACCCCCGCCGGCTCAGGAAGGCAACCATGCGGCGGTGTGCCGTATCCCGGTCGGTCCGGGCGTATCGATAAAGCTGTCGGCGAAGGGCATCGTAAGCCCGTTCGGTCTCGGCTTCGCCTGTTCCGTCTTCTCTTTCCTCAAGGACGATTTCGATGACTTCGCCGGAGATGCCCTTTTTCCTCAGCTCGCGGCGCAACAGCGACTGGCCTGCCGGGCGACGGCGAAGGCGTTCGTCAATCCACTGGCGGGCGAAGCGCTCATCGTCGATCAACCCCACGTTCTCCAGGCGGTCCAACACCTCCGCGATGACGTCTTCGCGGAGATCCCGGGACTTGAGTTTTACCGTCAGTTCGCGCCGGGTGCGCATGCGATAATCTATGAGTCGATGGGCTTCCGCCATGGCCCGGGCTACGCCGTCGGCCAACGCCACTTCCCGCAATCGTTCGGGGTCCATCGTCTGACCGTCAACCAGACCGAAGCGCAGGTAGGTCTCTTCCTTGATCGTCAACGTCTGGCCGTCATCCATCGCGACCTCGCGTTCCCGGCGCCTTCCGCTTCCCTTCGATCTGATGTCTGTTATGGTCGGCATGGTCATACCAGTTCGACGCGATCAATCACCGTGTAAACCGGTCCCCCGGGCTGCAGGTCGCTCTTGACCACGGCCACGCTCGTCACCGAAAACGGTTCGATCTCGAGGACAGTAGTTCGGAAGATGTCGGAGAGTTTGGCCAAACCCCGAGGCGACCGTATCCGGCCGATGGTCAGGTGCGGCGAGAAAGGCCTTTCCTCGCGCACGAATCCGCGGGTGTGCAATTCGTTTTCGATTCGCAGCTGCATACCGGTCAGTTCGTCTTTGCCCTCACTAAGAGAAACCCAGAAAACGCGGGGCCGGTTCCAGTCCGGAAAGGCTCCTACGCGTCCCAGCGTAAGCGAGAAGGGGCCCAAGGTATCCAACACCGCTTGCAGACCGTCCCGGATCGTTGCCCGCTGGGACGCCTCGATGTTGCCGAGAAACTTCAGCGTGAAATGGAGGTTATCCGGTTCGACCCACTTGATGTCGGTCCCTGTACTCTTTAGTCCGCTTACCAGTTCCGCGACCTGGTCTTTTATCTTGCTCGGTATTTCCACTGCGATGAACGTACGCATCGATAGCCTCTCTGCGGTATCAACGGGTTTTCAGGGCTTCCGGCCGCATGCGTCAAGCGCCAGCCGAAGCAGATTCAGAGCAGCCAGGGCGGATCGCGTCTTGTTGACCTGACGGTCCGGCCCCAGCATTAGTTTCCGTGTCTCAACGCCATCGGGCGTGGCCAGCCCCAGGTAGACCAGGCCGACGGGTTTCTCCCGGGTTCCGCCACCGGGTCCTGCGACGCCGGTCGTTGACAGGCCGTAGGTAGCTCCGCTGGTTCGCCGCACGCCACGGGCCATGGCAGCCGCGGTTTCCGCGCTGACCGCGCCATGCGTTTCGATCACCCCGGCCGGTACCTCCAGGCGCGCCATTTTCGCGGCATTGCTATAAGATACGACCCCTTCCAACAGATAGTCGGAACTGCCCGGCACATCGGTCATGCGGGAGGTCACCAGACCCCCGGTGCAAGATTCGGCGATTGCCACAGTCGCACCCGCTTCCCGGAACAAGCGTCCAACCACTTCTTCGAGCCGGTCATCGTCCATGCCGTAGATATGTTCGCCGGCCTGGGCAACCACCCTCGATTCGACGGTTTCGATGCGCCGCCGGGCTTCCTCCTCGCTGCCACCCTCGGCGGTTAGGCGCAGGTTGACTCCGGTTTCCTGCGGCAGGGAAGCTATTTTGACTGCCTCAGCCTCCTCAATGACGTGGCCGATAATCTGGAATAGACTCGATTCGCCGATCCCAGTCGTGCGGATCCACCGATGGAGGATGACCCGGCCTGGTCCGCGCACCTTCACCCGGGGCAGAACCTGTTCGTTCAGCATCTTCTTCATCTCGCGGGGCACCCCCGGCATGACGAAAACGGCCGCGTCGTGATGGCGCACCAGGAAACCGGGCGCCGTGCCGATGGGATTGTCCAGCACATCGGCATGCCTGGGCATACAGGCCTGGATGCGATTCGATTCCGGCATGGCCATGCCCCGCTGGGTAAACATGGCTTGCACCGTTTCCAGAATATCTGGATGAAAGACGAGATCTGCCCCGATCTTCTCCGCGATGACCGTCTTGGTCACGTCGTCATGGGTGGGGCCGAGTCCGCCCGTGACCAGGACCACATCGGCCTGCCGGCAGAGGACATCGAGCGCCTGGCCGATACCTGAGGCGTCGTCACCCACGGTCATGGAACACACCGGTTCGATGCCGGTTTCGGTCATTCGCTGGCCGATATAGGCTGCGTTGGTATCGACGACGGAACCGTAGAGCAGTTCGTCGCCTATGGTAAGGACCGCGGCGGTTTTCATAACTGGAGCCATCCAGGGAGCGATAGCAGAAGATGGGCGTAGATCGCGGCCCCGAGATCGTCCATCATGATCCCCAGACCACCGGGAAGACGTTGCATCCGGTCGCAGGGAAAGGGTTTCCATATGTCCAGGACGCGAAACAGAACGAAGCCTGCAACGACGGTGGTCACGTCCAAAGATACTCCGGCGAAGACGATCAGAACACCGGTTATCTCGTCGATCACGATCTCCGGTCCGTCGTGACCGAACAGGGGTTCGGCCCGACTCGATACCCAGACGCCGACGAGGAACAGAGCGGCCGTTGCAAACAGGTAGAGGGAAAGAGGCAGGCCGACCGGACCGGACAAAACCCAGACCAGCCCGAGTCCCAGTACGCTGCCCGCCGTGCCGGGGGCACGGGGCGTATAGCCGACGTAACCTCCGGTCGACAGCAGAGTGATCAGGGCACGCATGCCTACCTCAGCAGACTGGTGAAAATCGACCGGTTCTTGATGACGTAATCGAGCCCGGAACTGACCGTGAGTGTCATCGAGACGAAGACCATGCCGTTGAGGATCCACCAGGCGATCCGGTCGAACTCGCCGTTCCATTGGCCGAAGGCGATCATGGTCGTCTGGACATTGATATAGAGCAGAATAATCACGATGACCACCATCTGCGAAGCGGTCTTCCACTTGGCGACCTGGGTCGGAAGGATCAGGAGTCCCCGGTACGCCGCGATGCACCGCAGACCGGTTACGATGAAGTCCCTTCCGATGATAACCAGGACCATCCAGGCGTAGATGTAGCCAAGCGACGCGAAGCAGACCAGGGCGGTGGACGTCAGTATCTTGTCGGCAAGAGGATCCATGAATTTGCCGAAACTGGTAATTACGCCGGTCTTGCGGGCCAGATAGCCATCGTACAGGTCGGTAAGCGAAGCGATCACGAAGATCACCAGCGCGATATACCGCGTATACAATGTATCTATCAGGAAAAAGGCCATGAAGATGGGACTCAGGATGATACGGAATATGGTCAGTTTATTGGGCAGATTCATGGCGACTAGGGGATCGGGAAATCGGTTTCGGTTCGACGTGTCACGAGTTCGTGCTACAAATCCGTACGGCCTTCAAGGGCGCGGGCCAGTGTCACTTCGTCGGCGTATTCCAGGTCGCCGCCCATGGGAAGACCCCTGGCGAGACGCGTTACCCGCACGCTCAGCGGCTTGATCAGCCGGCTCAGGTAGAGGGCAGTTGCTTCTCCTTCGATATTGGGATTGGTCGCTATGATCACCTCTTCGACCGAATCGTCCATCCGCTGCATGAGTTCCCGGACGCGTATGTCATCCGGCGTGATGTTGTCAAGGGGCGAAAGCGCACCGTGGAGCACGTGGTACAAGCCCCTGTACTCTCCCGTACTTTCGAGCGTGATCACGTCCCGGGGTTCTTCCACCACGCAGATGGTCTCCGGTTTCCTCCGGGTATCATGACAGATCACACAGGTTTCGGATTCGGTTATGTTCCAGCACACGTTGCAGTACCGAACCTTCTCCTTCACCGCCCGAATGGCGTCGGACAGCGAAAAGGCACGTTCGGCCGGCCCCTTCAGAATGTGAAATGCAAGACGTTGCGCCGTTACCCTGCCGATATTGGGCAGACGGCTCAACTCGTCCACCAGGATCGCCAGGGCCTCGGAACTGTATTTTCGCGCCATGTTTTTTCCTGATGAATCGAACCAGGTTCCTCCGCGAAACACCGTTGAACAGGAAACGTTACAAACCCAGACCAGGGAGATTGAGTCCGCCGGTGAGTTGTCCCATCTCCGCATTCGCCATTTCCTGCGCCTTCTGCTGACCCTGGTTGACGGCGGCCAGCACGAGATCCTCAAGCATCTCCACATCCTCGGGGTCAACCACGGCCGGGTCTATCTTTATTTCCACAACGCTCAACTTGCCATCAACCACCGCGGTGACCATGCCGCCGCCAGCCGTGCCTTCGACCCGACGTTGTGCGATTTCTTCCTGAAGCTGCATCATTTTCTTTTGCATCTTCTGAACCTGCTTCATCATGCCCGATCTGCCCTTGGCCATACCCGGTCCTTCCTGTTTTTGTTTTTTTGCCCGATTTTCAATCGTCCGCAGCGGCCCCGATCCCGCCTCAGTCCGTCACGATCTGCCCGTCGAACACCTCCACAAGCTTCTGGACAGCCGCGTCTTTCGTGGTATCGGAACGAACCACCGGTTCCTTTTCGACTGATATGGCAGTTGGCGCGCTTGCCGATACTTCCCCTGTCGGTTTCCGGTCGATCAGGGTTCGTCTGTCAGATCCGGAACTTTCCTCGATTTGGCAGGAGATCCGGACCGGAACGCCCAGTGCGTTGGCGCATGCGTTCTGAATCAGCGCCGCGTTCTCCCGTTTTTCCGTCTGTTCCTTGTGAAAACCCTTGTTCGCCGCGAACCTGAGCACAAGCGTGGCGGTTCGTCCCGACCTGGCTGCTTCATTCGAAGGACCCGACGCGACGCGCGCTTCGGACAATAGCTCGCCCAATCCGCTCCGTTGCGCCTTGATCTCTTCCAGGATGGCGGGCCAATGCGTGCCCACTGTCGCCGTATCAAGCGTCGGAACGGCCCCGGGCGCCTTCACTACCCCTTTGCCCTTCACAGCCGTCGCAGCCTCCGCGGCCTCCGCGGCCTTTGCTGCAGTCGCAGCGTTCACAGGCTCCGCGGGCATCACCTGGTTTTGAGACGCCTGGACGGACGGTGCGGGCGGCGTGACCGTTTCTTCGGAACCCGGCGTGCCGGAACCTTCGTCATGCCCCTCGCCGGTGCCGACGCGGCGGGCCATTTCGGAAAGCCGGGCCATGACGTCCGCCAGTTGCACTGATTTGGCCATGCGTATCATGCGGACGATGCCCGTCTCGAGCTGCACCCGGGGGAGTGCGCTTTGTTTGACGGCATGTTCCATCTGCGTGGCCAGCTGAGTCAGCCTGAGCAGGTCTTCCGTCTCGAATCGCGCCACCTGTTCCCGATATCGGTCGCGTTCCAGCGCGGCGGCGCCGAGCAAAGCGTCCGCCTCAGGCGCCGCCTTGACGACGAGCAGGTTGCGCAGGTGTTCCAGGACGCCCAGGATGATTTCTTCGAGGTCATGTCCCTGCCGGAAGATCCGATCGACGAGTTCAAGCCCCCGTGGCGTATCCTGATCCGCCACGATGTCGAGCAGTTCGAAATAGACGTCCTGGTCCACGATACCCAGAACCTCCGCTGCTTCGCGGGCGGTCAACCCGGCGCCGCCGAAGGCGACGACCTGGTCCAGCAGGCTTTCGGCATCCCGCATGCTGCCATCCACCCTGCGCGCGATCAGGGCGAGGGCGTCGTGCTGGACGCCGTACCCGCTCTTTTCGCTGATCATGGCCAGATGGTCGACGATGGTCGACGCCGATATGCGCCGGAAATCGAATCGCTGGCACCGGGAAAGCACGGTGGGAATTACCTTCCGGGGATCCGTTGTCGCGAAGATGAAGTATACGTGCGGAGGCGGCTCTTCAAGCGTCTTCAACAAGGCGTTGAAGGCCTCCTTGGTCAGCATGTGCACTTCATCTATGATGTAGATCTTGTGCTTGCCCTGGCTGGGCGTGTACTTGACGCTCTCGAGCAGATGAGAGCGGACCTGTTCGACCCGGTTGTTGGAAGCTCCGTCAACCTCCAGCACGTCGACGCTGCGCCCTTCCGATATTTCCCGGCAGATCGTACAGGCATTGCAGGGCGTTACCGTGGGGCCGTTTACGCAGTTCAGGGCCTTGGCCAGGATGCGGGCGGTAGTCGTCTTGCCCACGCCACGGGGACCGGCGAACAGGTAGGCATGAGCGACCTGGCCGGCTTGAATGGCGTTTTTCAGTGTGGTGGCGACGTGTTCCTGCCCGATGACGCCGTCGAATTCCTGCGGACGCCATTTTCGGGCGGTGACTTCGTAGGCCAATGCCCAACCTCCATGCCCGGGTCATGTGGGACGAGCGGCAGGCGAATCGGAAACGGTGAAGCGGTCGTGCACCCACCCTCGAATCTCTTCGTATCGAGGCATCCGTGCCGCCGGCTCCGGCCAGGCGCTCCCGCGGCACACGATTCAGGCGCTTACCGCTGCTACCTTCCGGTCCTGACGGGGTTGGGCGTTGTCACGTTGCGCGGGACCTGACTTTCAATACCGGATGCAGCGCATACCTGCGACGCAAATGCGATCCTCGGGATGGGAATTCGACCCCGCTGTAGCGGGTTGCGGGTTACAGGGCACCGCTAACTCCCCATCTAGCACGACCATATGCTTGTCAAACTTGCTTTCCGGGACGGCCGTTACGCCTGTCTGCGACGTTCCCGGCCTCCCGAATGGAGCAGAGCGGAATCGAACCGCCGACCTCCAGATTGCGATTCTGGCGCTCTCCCAACTGAGCTACTGCCCCAAAAACTAAAGAACGAGACGGATTTCGGCGCGACCGGACATATCCAGCAGTTCCGGCAACTGCCAGCGCGTTCGGCACCCTTCATCCCGGTTTTCCGGCTTTCAACGGAGAGGGTGGGATTCGAACCCACGGTCCACATGGTGAACACACGCTCTCCAGGCGTGCCGATTCGACCGCTCTCGCACCTCTCCCAAGTCTAAAACATGATTCAGTCACGTAAAATAGCCTGAATGCTGTTGTGAACAAATACCTAAACGGAGAGGGTGGGATTCGAACCCACGGTACCCGGAGGCACAACGGTTTTCGAGACCGTCCGATTCAACCACTCTCGCACCTCTCCGGCAAGCTCGATTCGACCGGCGGATCACCCACTGCTCGCCTAGCCTGGAAGAACTGCCTGAGCAGAGCGGAGCATGCGCCTTCCAACACGCCTCCCATTACGTCCACCTGATGATTCAGCCTGGCATCCCGCACGATATCGCGCAAGGAACCGCAGGCGCCGGTCTTGGGATCGGCCGCGCCGTAGACAAGCTTGTCCAGACGGGCGAGCACGATCGCGCCCGCGCACATCGCGCAGGGTTCCAGCGTAACGTAGAGTGCTGCCCCGGGCAGCCGTTCGTATCCCAGCGCAGCGCAGGCCTCGCGAATCGCAAGCATCTCGGCATGGGCGGTGGGATCGCGCAACCGCTCCACGCGATTCTGCCCCCGACCGATCAACGCGCCGTCCCGTACGATCACGGCTCCGACGGGCACATCGCCGGCGGCCTCGGCCGATCTGGCTTCTTCAAGCGCCAGCCGAAGCCAGCCTTCGTGTTCCCGGTCATCGCTTTCCATGCTCCCGCGCCCCGCGGAATATACGCCCGGAGGGAGTCGAACCCCCAACCTCCTGATCCGTAGTCAGGTGCTCTATCCAATTGAGCTACAGGCGCTCAGGACCAGCGTAACAGAGCACCGAAAGCTACAAGGGAAGACCGCCAAAGTCAAGCGAATAATGACGCCCGACGTGGTGTTCGCCGCGGCGGAATCGGGCGATCAGCGTGTGCGTCCGGGGGCGTTCCGTCCGCGCAGTACCCGAAGTCACGCATCCGAAGATTCGCGTACTCTGGGGATTACGTACGGACCTCGCGGAACAACCGCGATGGTGGCCTTGGCGCCGTGGTGTTTCAGTGCGCGGGCAATACCGTCCTCGACGGACGAGACCGGCTCGACCAGGCAGTCCCGGATCTCGTCTTCACGCAGTCCGTCCGTATGGAGATATACCCGGCCCTTCTTTAACGCCTTGACCAGTTCTTCGATCTCCCACTGATCGATCGTGAATACGTCCGGTTGCTGAATCCATTCGATAAACGCGTCTATATCCGTCGTCTGCCGAAGCAGTCCTTCGAACTCCGCGCTGCCTATCCCGTCGGCGCATCCGGCGGCAATCACGATGGAACCGCCTTCCTTCAGGATGTCCAATACGCCAACCATGCCTTTTACGGCTTGGTAGAAGGTGGTGTCCAAAGGATAACCGGCCGCCGAGGTCACGACGATGTCCACCGGTTCCTCGACGGTGGACACGACCATGCCGTCCACATGCCTGACCCCATGCCGGTGCGCCTGGTCGAGTTCGCCGGCGAACACTCCGGTGATGCGGCGTTCCTCGTCCATGGCGACGTTCAGGATGAAATCGGTGCCGGCCCGACGGGCGATTTCCAGCGCGGCCTCGTGCAGGGGATTGCCGTCGAGCACACCCGCCGTAGCGAGGGGATGTTCGAGGATGCCGGGTCCGTGCAGGTGTCTGATCGTCTCAACACCCACCAGACCGGGCGCGACCAGCTTGCGTCCACCCGAATAGCCGGCCATGAAATGAGGTTCGATCAATCCTGTAAGCACCTTGAGATCGCTTTCGACGTATCTGCGGTCCACGTGGATCGGTATCCCGGTGGTCGTGACGCCCAGGTAAGCCTGCTCTTCGCTGTTGCGTGCGACATGGTTGACGACGGCATAGCGGTCCACCACGGCTTCGGTCAGGGTTTCCCGGAGTTGATCTTCATCCATGGGGGCGTGCAGCCCGGTGGCGACCAGCAGCGTGATGTCTTCCGGTCCGATCCCGCCTCGCTCCAGGCAGGTCAGGATCGGCGGAAGGATCACGCCGTGCGGGACCGGACGCGTGATGTCGGAAACGACCACGCAGGCGTTCCGGCGACCCCGGGAGAGGGTTTCGAGCGGGGTCGCGGCAACGGGTCGGCGCAGGGCCTCCCCGGTAGCGGCCACGGGATCGGCCAGCGGCGGGGTCTCCCGCATGTTGAGGACCGCTGCGAAATGCTGGTCCGGGATCTCTACTTCGAGTCCGGTCTTGTGATAGTCGAGTGTGAGGCGCACGACGGCTCCCTAAGGGCCTTCCAGTTCAATCTCGAGTCCGGGTTCCGGCGAGGGCTCAAGCATGCCCGCGGCGCCGGCGTCCTTCATGACGCGGGCCAGTTCACGAGGGGACGCGTGAAGCGCCACGATGGCGCCGCTGCTGCCCGCGAGCTTGGCGCCGGACGCGCCCGCCTGCCGGGCGATTTCGATGAAGCGATCGTCCTCCGGATTGGAGCCGCCCAGGGACTGCGTCAGCGCCTGGTTCTCGTTCATCAGGTCTCCCAGCGTGTCAAGCCGGTTCTCAAGGATCGCTTTCTTGCCTTTGCGGGCCAGGCCGGCGACGGTCCTGTAGGCCTGGACTACTTCAGGTTCCCCGGCCAGCCAGCGCTCACGCAATGGGGTATGTACTCCGCCGGAGACACGCTGCCCGCCCGTGATGAACACGACAACCGGCAGCGCAGCGCCCGATGGCATCGGTTCCATAGTGGCAAGAGGGTCGGTACCATATTCAAGATGGAACCCCTTACCGCGGAAATCCATGTAGTGCAACCCGCCGAAGGTGCACATGTAGGCGTCCTGGTACCCGCAGAAGGTCAGGTTCCGGTATTCGATCATGCGGACGAGTTCCGCCAAGTGGTGTGAACCGTGCCGGATGCCTCGGAACGCCAGCAGACCGGCGACCATGGAGACGAGCAGTGCGGTCGATCCCGACAGACCGGCCCGGAAAGGGATAGCGGTCGTCCAGGAGATTCTGACGCGCAGGGCCGTAGAACCGGTACCGGCCAGAGAGACCCGGGCAATGTCGAAAATATCGTCTCTGGGAACCAGATCTTCGGACGAAGCGATGACCTGCTGTTCTGCTCCGGCGTCCAGCACCAAGTCATCCGCCGGCTCGATCCTGACGCTTGCCCGCTCTATCGTCGAACAGGAAATCACGCTTCCACCGTACATGTCGGTCGGATTGCCCACGATGCCGACGCGGCCCGGGGCGGATGCGGTAACGATTCCGTTCAATCGAACTCCGATTCGTCTGTGCTTTTCATGGCATGTTCAACCGCTGCCGCAGGAGATCGCCAAAGGCTGTTCCTTCGGCCTCGTCCTCCAGGGCATAATCGGCAAAGGCTTCCCAGTAGGTCAGCGGCGTTCCGATGTCGTAGCGCCTGCAGCCCGTTCCCAGGGGCACGCACCAGACCGGTTTGCCTTTCCTGAGCAGGCCGCGGATCGCATCGGCGAGCCACAGCTCGCCATCTCTTCCACGCGGCGTCGCCTTGAGCGCTTGGAAGATGCCGGGGCCGCAAATGTACCGGGCTGATACGGCGTAGCTGCTTGGCGCGCTATCCGCGGACGGTTTTTCCACGATGTCGTCGATGGGAAAAGCCGCGTCCGATGCGTAAACGGGTCGCACGATACCGTATCGCGACACCTTGTCCAAAGGCACGCATTCAACCGCGATCGTGCACGCGGCATGTTCCTTCGCGTGGGTCGCCATCATGCGCCGCACCACGCTGTCTTCCGTAGAAGACCGGATTACGGCATCGCCCCAGGCAACGACGATGGCGTCGGATCCCGCGAAGTCCTCTCCCAACTGGACAGCGGCACCGTTTCCGGCCGGCGTCTCCTGCCGCACGAACCCGTATGCCAGCTCGGGCAGCCCGGTTTCCGATCCTGCCCCCGACGCTCGGCGTACCCGAATCGATCCATCGGATCGGCCTCCGATTTCGAAATAGACCTCGATCGCCTTTTTTCGGCTGGACGTGACAAAGAGGATTTGTTCGATCCCCGCGGCCGCGAGCTCATCCACTACACGATGTATGGCCGGTTTGCGACCGAGGGGCAGCATTTCCTTGGGAACGGACCGTGTGAGCGGAAGCATCCGCGTGCCCAGACCCGCGACAGGCACGACGGCTTTGCGAATCATCTCCCACCGTCCTGTCGTGCGGTACGGACCGCTTCGACATAACGCCGCGCCGTATCGGTAAGCACCTGCCAGTCAGCCTCGGCCACGGCAGCCTTGTCTACCAGGTTGCCGCCCACGGCGATGGCGCAAGCCCCCGCGCGGATGAAGTCGCCCGCGTTGTCCAGGTCCACGCCGCCCGTCGGCATGAGGTCGATCTGAGGGAGCGGCGCCTTCACGTCCTTGAAATACCGGGGTCCCACTGCCGTTGCGGGAAATACCTTCACGATGTCCGCACCGGATTCCCAGGCTGTCAGGATCTCCGTCGGCGTCAACGCGCCCGGAATGATGACCTTGTCGTACCGCCGGCAGAGCTTGATCACTTCCGGATTCAGCGTCGGCGTCACGATGTATTCGGCACCTGCCAGGATTGCTGCGCGGGCGGTTTCGGTATCCAGCACGGTTCCCGCGCCGAGGAGGATCTCGTTCCCCAGGCGCTTTGCGCATGCGCCGATGACATCCAGCGCGCCGGGCGTGGTCATGGTGATCTCCACGGCCCCGATCCCGCCCCTGCCGATGGCTTGGGCGACCTGAACCAGCGCATCTGGGCTATCCGCGCGGACCACCGCGACCACGCCGCAAGCTTTAATGGATGCCAGGTTTTCCCATCTCGAAGCCATGGTTTACTCCAAAACGACCTTGATCTTGCGCTCCGGCCGCTCGTGCAGGTGGCCATGTCCGGTCAACGCCACCCCGAGGCGGATAGACGGCTTGCCACCCACCGGAAATATGTGGTGGAAAGTGAGGGCCGGGACATAGATGAAATCACCCGCCCTGGCGTGTACCGTTTCTTCCCGGCCTTCGATCTTCCAGTCGATTTCTCCCTCCAGCACCAGCCACCACTCGTCGTAGTTGTGACAATGGTTGTCGTTCACCGTGCCGGACAGCTGCCAGATGAACGCCGCGGTGACGTGGTCCGCCACCACGACCGAACAGGAGGCGGGAGGCGGCCCGATCTGTTCCTTGATCTCTTCGATATTGATGCGATTGAGCGCGGCGTGCATGACGGGATTCGGCGGGGCCATTGGGGGCTCCTTCTCACATTTTGAATGCATGAATATGCCGGAAACGGTTACGCGACCCGGAACCGGTCTACGGTTTCCTCGTTCACCGTAACACCCAATCCGGGTCCTTCCGGGACCGCCACGAAACCCTCGTCGTCAATGCTAAACTGCTCGTGGGTCAGTTCGTGCCGCAGCGGTGAATCCGACATGCAGAATTCAAAGACCGAGGCATTGGGCAGAGACGCCAGCGCGTGCAGCGACGCGGCCATGGTGATGCCGCTCTTGAAACTGTGATTGACGACCTTGCGACCCTGACTATGGGCGGTTCGGCCTGCCGCGTGCATGGTCGAAATACCGCAACGGCCCGGGTCCGGTTGAATCCAGTCGAGACGGCCTTCGATGATCAACCGTTCGAAATCCTCGAGACGGGATTCGGCCTCCCCGGTTGCAACAGGGACCGGACTCTCAGCGGTCAGCGCAGCATATCCTTCTATATCGTCGGGATGTAGCGGTTCTTCGATCCAGAAGGGCCGGTATTCGGCGAACTGCCTGGACCGGGTCAGCGCGGTTTTCCAATCCCAGACCTGGCCCGCGTCAATGAGCACGTCCACGTCGTCACCCGTTCCCCGGCGGGCCTCCCGGACCAGTGCGATGTCCTGTCGCTCGTCCTTGCCCATGGGTCCCCAGCCGAACTTGACCGCCGTGAATCCCTGGTCGGCGAACGTACGGCCGATAATCCGGGTCTCTTCCGGCGTGTCGCCGAACAGAACCGAAGCGTAGGCCCGGAACCTGAGCCTGTGCGCACCACCCAGGAGCTGGTATACAGGCTGCCCGCAAGCCTTTCCAGCAATGTCCCAAAGCGCCAGATTGACGCCCGCCATGGCGTGCCGGCCAACGCCAACCCGGCCATAGTAGTTGGCCGCATCCATCATCCGGTCCGTGCACGCGTCGATGTCCAGCGGATCCGCGCCGGCCAGCGCATCGGCCAGCCCGGTGCAGATCTGGTGGGACCGGGGCGCGTCAATCACGGCCTTTACCACGGTGGGACAGGAATCGACCTCCCCCCAACCGGTTATGCCTTCGTCCGTTTCGATTCTGACGAGGCAGGTGTCCTGCGTTCCATCGCAGGCCTCCGTCACCTCCGGCAGCCGCAAAACCAGCGCAGAAACGTCAACGATCCGCACGCCCGCGTCCTCCTCGCTTCCTCCCTGTTCCGTCAACCCGACTCGGTTGAAATACGTCGATAATTTGTGAAACGGACCGGGGAGTGTCAAGAGGAGATACCCCCGAACCAGGCGCAAAAAACGGCCCTTGAACGCCGACTGAACATCGGGTTTTTCGTGATTGCATACACCTTTCAGCAGTACCCGGATCCCGGAAATAAACCTTGACACCCCGGCAACTCCGCTTGCAATATGGAGTTTGAACCGTCGGATTCCCGCTTGTTCCGCTGAACCGTCGGATTCCCCCGATTTCACCACGGCGCATTAGAAAACCTGACCTTATGATTCGATACATTGTATACCGCATCGTGGGCTTGATCGGCGTGCTGTTCCTGGTCACGATCATCACCTTCAGCCTGATGCATGCGGTACCGGGCGGACCGTTCGACGAAGAGAAGATGCCGTTGTCGGCGGAGGCCAAAGCCAATATCCTGCGCAAGTACGGCCTGGACCGGCCACTGTACGAGCAGTACGGACGGTACATGTGGAATGCGCTGCAATTTGATTTCGGCATTCCATTCCAGAGCCCGGGCGAGACGGTAACGGATCTTATCGCGCGCACCTGGCCCATCAGCATGCAACTGGGCGGCATGGGCCTCGCCGTGGCCTTCTCATGCGGCATTCTCCTGGGCATCCTGTCCGCAATACGCCAAAACACCTGGGTGGACTATGGAACGACCATGCTTGCGACCCTTGGGATCACTGTGCCCAGTTTCGCCATTTCCATTCTTTTCATCGTCCTGTTCGCGACGATATGGCGGCTTCTGCCCACAGGCGGCTGGGGCGGACCCGAAACCTGGATCATGCCGGTGATCGTCTATGCCCTGGGCCCCATGGCCATTATCGCCCGCTATACCCGATCAAGTGTGCTGGAGAACCTGCGCATGGACTACGTAAGGACGGCGCGGGCCAAGGGACTGAAGGAACGGAGCGTCCTGTTCATCCACGTGCTGAAGAATTCCCTGATCCCCCTGCTGACCATCATGGGGCCGATGCTGCCGGGTGTAATGACCGGGTCGCTTTTCGTCGAGGGCATTTTTCGTATCCCGGGCCTGGGACAGTTCTTCGTCACCAGCATTTTTGAACGGGACTATCCCATGATCATGGCGCTGACGCTGCTCGTCGCGGTGCTGATCGGTATCGTCTACCTGATTACGGATATCCTCTACGCGCTCGTGGACCCCAGGGTCAGATACGTGCGCGGGAGCAAGTAATGGCCAGGGTTTCCTCGCGTTCGGGACGTACTTTGCTGGATTACCTGGGTATTTCCGCCCGTGGATTCTGCATGGGCGTTGCCGATGTCGTTCCCGGCGTATCCGGGGGAACGATGGCCTTCATTCTCGGCGTATACGAAGAACTGCTTGATGCCATACATTCGGTCAACGGTCGGTTCCTGCGGCTGCTGTTCAGGTTTCGATTCAGGGAAGCCTTCGACGGTTTCCCCTATGGGTTTGTACTCGCCCTTGTCACCGGTATCCTTGTGGCGATTTTCAGCCTGGCCCGGTTCTTCTCATGGGCGCTTGCGCACCATCCCGTCCTGGTCTGGGCCTTCTTCTTCGGGTTGGTGCTCGCGTCGATCATTACGGTTCGGAGCAAAGTCGCCGGCTGGACCATAAGGGAAGTGCTCGCTTTGCTGCTGGCATCGGCATCGGCTTTCGTATTGGTGGGCGCGGTACCGGTGGAAACGACCTCCGCGGCATGGTTCGTTTTCCTGAGCGGCGCCATCGCAATCTGCGCAATGATCCTGCCTGGCATCTCGGGTTCGTTCATTCTGGTCATTTTGGGAAAGTACGAATACATGCTCCACGCCGTGGTTCAGCGCGATTTCCTGCCGATTTTGCTGTTCGGGTGTGG
Source organism: bacterium (assembly GCA_965200485.1). GTDB lineage: Bacteria > JAAXHH01 > JAAXHH01 > JAAXHH01 > JAAXHH01 > JAAXHH01. The sequence goes on along the minus strand of CBDAUD010000001.1, from coordinate 981,024 downwards.
CGGCGTACTGGGGCTGATCTTCTTCGCACGCGTGCTCCGTTGGTTGTTACATCGCTACCATGACGTGACCGTCGCAGCCCTCATCGGGCTCATGATCGGTTCCCTGCGGAAAATCTGGCCCTGGAAGGAAACGGCGGAAACATTCACGAAAGGTCAGGATCCGACGGGAGCCGCGGTACAGCAGAATGTCCTGCCCGCGTCGGTGTCGGAGGAAGTCCTGCTGGCAATAACCCTAGGCATTGCCGGCTGTGCTGTCGTGCTTGCCATTGAGCATTTCGCGACGAAGCGACAGGACGATCACCAGGGAAAACGGACGACTATGACACGGAAACGAGCGCCATGACGGAGATCACCTCATCCACCGGTGGCCTGTGGCGGGACGCCCTGCGCCGCTATATGAAGAACAAGCTGTCCGTCGCGGCGGCGATCATCATCATCGTCATCTCGTTCATGGCAGTCTTCGCGCCATGGGTCTCGCCGTCCCATTACTCCGAGGCCAATTTCGACGAAGCGTGGCAATTCCCGTCCTGGACCCACCCCATGGGCACAGACAGCATCGGTCGGGATTACTTCAGCCGAATCGTCTACGGCGCCCGGATCTCGCTTATCGTGGGATTCGTCGCCCAGATGATCTCCCTGCTGATCGGGGTTCCGCTCGGGGCGATCGCCGGTTTCAAGGGGGGCAGGGCCGATTACATTGTCATGCGCCTGGTGGACGTGATGTCGGTTTTCCCCAGTCTGCTTTTCGCCATACTGATCATGGCGTGGCTGGGAAGCGGACTGAGCAACGTGCTATTCGCCATCGGTGTTACCGGCTGGGTGGGCGTATGTCGCTTGGTCCGCGCCCAGTTTCTGTCGCTGCGTGCCTCCGATTTCGTTCGGGCGGCCCGTTCCATGGGCGCCCCAAACGTACATATCATCGTGCGCCACATGCTGCCCAATGCCCTGAGCCCGATCATCGTCGGTCTGGCCATGGGTATTCCGCAGGCCATCTTCGCCGAGGCGGGACTGAGCTTCCTCGGTCTGGGCATCAATCCCCCCACGCCTAGCTGGGGACAAATGGTCAGCAGTCATCTGCCCAACGTGATCTACTACTGGCACCTCGCCCTTTTTCCTGTTTTCATGATCGCCCTGGTCATGCTGGGTTTTTCGCTCATTGGCGACGGACTCAGAGACGCCCTCGACCCGAGGATGAACGAGTAGCGCGCTCCATGCGCGTGGCAGGCAGGACAGCATGCGAAATCAGACCCGTCCATCGGTTCTCCGGCGTTCGATCATCTGTCTCTTTCTCATCTCGGGCACAACCTGGTCGGCCTACGGCTTTATCGACAGTCTCCGCCCCGCCAACGGTGGGCGCTACGTTAATTCCGTCGGGGTACCCTTGCCCGCCGACGCCCTGCCGCCTCATCGGCAAGTCCTGCGTGTCTTCTCCGAATCCCGGCCCTACAACGAGTGGTTTCGAACGGTTTACAAGGGCGCGGCGGGGAAGTACATCATCGCGGAACCCCTTACGCGCACCAACCGAAACTTCGTGTTGCGGGGCGGCGCCGCGGAACGGTGGGAGATGTCGGATGACGGACTGGTATGGACCTTTCATCTGCGACCGGGGCTGCAGTGGAGCGACGGCAAGCCGCTGACGGCGCATGATTACGTGTTTTCCCTGCGCCGGGGCGCCGACCCGGAAAACGCGTACGACTTCGGATGGTACTACCAACCGATCCGAAACTGGCAGGCTGTCGTCGCGCGTTCTGTGCCGGTGGACGCGCTCGGCGTGTGGGCATCCGACGACCTGACGCTGCATATCGCCACCGAGCATGCCACGCCGCATCTGCCGCTGCTGTTGACCTATTCCTGGGTATCGCCCGAACACGCAGTGCGGAAACACGGCGATACCTGGTCTACCCGGCCCGAGACCTGCATTTCCTCCGGTCCTTTCGTCATGGTGGAATGGACCAAGGGCGAACAGATGGTTTACGAGGCCAATCCCATGTATCGCGGGGTGGACAGACCCTATTTGGAAAAGCTGATCCACAAGATGTTCAACCTGACCACGCCACCGCAGCGGCTCCCGGCCTACGAAGCCGGCGAGATCGACTTTACCGAGGTCGAAAACCAGGCGGAGTTGGCCCGGTTGCTTTCCGATGACAACCTGAGCGGCCAGGTTCATTCCTGGCCCAACTTCTGGACCCATTACCTGTTTTTCGACGTCAGGAAACCGCCATTCAACGACCGGCGAGTCCGTCTGGCCATGAGTCTGGCCATTGATCGGGACGCGATCTGCCGCTCGGCGCTCAAGGGTTTTGCCATACCGGGCTACGCCATGCTGCCTCCCGGGTTTCCGGCCTACTCCGGCAATGTTTACGCGGACGGCCAGCGATACGATCCGAAGCGCGCCAGGCGGCTCCTCGCGGAGGCCGGTTATCCGGATGGACACGGATTTCCCGAACTGGACATGTGGCTACGCAACGAGATCGTCATGCACCGGGACGCGGCCGAGGGACTCCAGGCCATGCTGCGGCGCAACCTCAACATAGCGGTCGAAGTGCGTAATGTGGAGAACAAGGTCTTCATGGACGGCCTGAACAACCACACCTTTGCCTTCGGACTGGTACCCTACGAATTCGACTTCGTGGATCCGAGCAATCTGCTCGGACTTTGGCGGTCCAACGGGCGGCACAATTGGAATCATGCCGGCTTCGACGCCCTGATGACAGCGGCCGGCGCCGAGATCGGAGACCAGGAACGGCGCATTGCACTGTACAAGGAAGCGGAAAAGCTGTTGGTGGAGGAAATGGCCGGCGTCTTTCTCTGGCACAGGCAGCGAGCCCAGATATGGAAACCCTATCTGCGTGGTTCGGCGCTGGAACCGAACACTTCCGGGTTCCGAACTTGGCGGGGAGACCAGGTAATGAGTTCAACGGTTACCTTGTACCTCGCGGGAGGAAGTCGACCATGATCCTCAAGCAATACTACCTGGGATGCCTGGCCCACGCGTCCTATTTCCTAGGGGACGAGGCATCGGGCGCCGCAGCCGTCGTGGATCCGCAGCGCGACATCGCCCAGTACATCGAAGAAGCGGAAATCCGGAACATGACGATCGATCATGTTTTCCTGACCCACTTCCACGCCGATTTCGCGGCGGGTCACCTGGAGCTGAGGGATCGCACCAACGCCGTGATCCATCTCGGCGCGCGCGCCGAGGCGGACTATGCCTTTGAGCCCATGCGGGACGGCGAGTGCATGAGCATGGGCGCGATCCAGTTGAAGTTCCTCGAAACCCCCGGACACTCCCCGGAATCCGTCTGCATCCTCGTATACGATCCTGAAGCGGACACCGCGCCCTTCGCCGCACTGACCGGAGACACCCTGTTCATCGGCGACGTTGGCCGGCCCGACCTCAGGGCGTCGGTTGGCTGGACGGCCGAGGACCTGGCCGCCCTCTTGTACGAGTCGTTACACGATAGGCTGCTTCCGGAAACCGCCGATGAAACGCTGGTTTATCCCGCTCACGGCGCCGGGTCCCTATGCGGGAAGAACCTGAGCACGGACACGGTTTCCACCATCGGCACGCAGAAACGGTACAACTACGCCTTGCAATCAATGGACCGGGAGACCTTCGTCCGTCTGATCACGGCGGATCAACCCGAGATACCCGCCTATTTCAGCTATGACGCCGCGTTCAACGCACAGGAGCACGAAACGCTGGACCATCTGCTCACACGGTATCTCAATCCGCTGTCCCTGGACGAGTTGCTAGATGCAGCAAAAAAAGGTGCGCAGATCCTGGATACGCGAGACGCCGCGAACTTCGAAGGCGCACATCTGGTGGGCAGTTACAACATCGGGCTGGGGGGCCAGTTCGCCAGTTGGGCCGGGACCCTGCTCAGCCGGGAGCGTCCGATCATCCTGGTGACGGAAGCCGGGGCGGAAGAGGAATCGGCCTTGCGGCTCGGGCGCATCGGCTTCGACCATATCACGGGTTATCTCGCGGAGGGCATGCGTGCGTTGGCAGCGCGGACGGAACTGGTGGGGCGGACGGAACGCATTACCGCAGCCGCGCTTATGGACAGGATGGACACGGACGATCCGCCACCCGTGATCATTGATATCCGGTCGGATCGGGAACGGGCGGAGAAGCACATTCCGGGGAGCCTCCACGTGCCGTTGCATCAACTCGAGGAGCGCCTGGAGGATATAAGCGCCGATACGACGTGGATCGTACAGTGCGCCGGCGGGTATCGTTCCGCCATGGCGGCCAGCATCCTGAAGCAGCACGGCATCCATGATGTCATGGACCTGGTCGGCGGACTGGCGGCGTGGGAAGCCGCGAACTGACTGGAAAAGCAGGTGACGGATCTGGATCGTGCCGCTGGTAAGCCGGGGCAACGCCGGGTCGACTCGCGTGCCGGGACGATGCAACTGCCATACCGACTCATTTGTACATGGGCACGTTGATTTCCATGAGATCCCGCGCGATACGGGAATCGGGGTAGATTTTGCGGGCTTCGGCGGCCAGCGGTCCGTCCTGCATGTAGCGGGAACTGATGTGGGTCAGTACGAGGCTGCCGACCTTTGCCCGACGGGCGATACGGGCGGCCTGTACAACCGTGGAATGGTGTTTCTGTCGGGCCTGCGACCGAAGATCGTCGCCGAACATGCCGTCATGTATGAGTACATCCGCCTCCAGGGCCAACGAAGCCACCTGGTCGCAGGGTCGCGTATCTGTGGCATAGACAATTTTGCGACCCCGGCGAGCGGGGCCCAGTACCTGCCGGGGCTCGATGATTCGTCCGTCCTGCAACGTAACGGATTCACCCGCCTGAAGCCGGCCGTATAGCGGACCGGGCGGTATGCCCAGTCGTTTTGCCTTCTCGACCAGAAACAGTCCGGGCCGTTTCCTTTCCTGAAACGAGAAGGCCAGTGTGAAACAGCTGTGTTCGGCGGGCGCGGCCTTGATGCGGACTGTGTCGTCCTCCGAAACCAGCCCGCCCTTACTCTCCGCGATGACCAGCGGGAAGGGACACTGATAGCCCAAAAAACGGCGGTTGCCTTCCACGAAGTCCGATATGCCCGGCGGTCCGTAGATGTGCAGGGCCCGTTCCCGGGGTATCTGGCCCATGGTCATCAGGAGACCGGGCAGTCCCATGACGTGATCGCCGTGCAGATGGGAAATGTAAATTCCCTCGATCTTGCTTAGCGCCAGCTTCGCCCGTACCATCTGCGTCTGGGTGCCCTCGCCGCAGTCGAAAAGAAAAATGCGGCCATCGCATTGGATGGCAACGGAGGGCAAATTGCGCGTCAGGGTTGGTATGGCGCCTCCGGAACCCAGAATAACGATGTTGATGATCATAGCGGGAAAGATGACTTGTTTGCCTGGTGCTATTCCTGTCGCGCCTTGCCGATCGCGTCGGCCACGCGGACCACGCGTCCCATTTCCCTGACGTCGTGCACGCGGACGATGCTGGCGCCGTTGGCAACACTCAGCGCTACGGCTGCCGCCGTCCCTTCGAGCCGGCCGTTTTCTTCCGGCGCAAGCACGCGACCAATGAATGACTTCCGCGACGTACCAATCAGAATGGGGCGTTTCAGTTTTCGAAAGGACCCCAGGGACTGGATCAGGAGCAGGTTGTCGCTCAGCCGTTTGCCGAAACCAAGACCCGGATCGACGACGATCTGTGATCTTAGGACACCGTGCGCTACCGCGTATTCGATACGCTTCCCCAACCACGCGACGATCTCGCCAACGGTATCTTCGTAGCCGGGATTCCGCTGCATGTCGGCAGGAGAACCCGCGGTATGCATAATCACCGCAGGTATCCCTGTGGCGGAAACGACATCGGCCATTTCAGGATCGGCAGTCATTCCGCTTACGTCGTTCACCATCCGCGCCCCGGCGAGAATGGCCCTGCGGGCGACTTCGGCTTTCCGGGTGTCGATGGACACCGGCAACCCGACCCGGTCCGTCAACCTTTCTATTACCGGGATGACCCGCCTGAGTTCCTCGTCCGTATCCACCGGTTCCGCGCCCGGCCGAGTGGATTCGCCGCCGACGTCTATGATGTCCGCGCCTTCATCGGCGAGTCGATGGCCATGTTGTACCGCGGTATCGGGGTCCGCGTATCGGCCGCCGTCGTAGAAGGAATCCGGCGTAACATTCAGCACGCCCATGATCCGCGTGCGTTTCGAACAATCCCAGTGAAACCCGTCGCCCTTGATGACCAGTTCATCACGCACGATCAGACCCCGGAAGCGACCTGTTGTATTCGGATCCCGGCCCTGAAACCCAAGAAAAACAAGCGTGAAGACAAGCACGCGCCTTTCGCGCCCTCATTCCCCACGCTCATGCATCCTGTTCATCGACCACGGCGACGTACGGCAGGTCCCTATATCGTTCGCCCCAGTCGAGTCCGTAACCTGCGACAAAATCGTCCGCTATGTCGAAACCCTTGTAATCTATCTTCACCGGCGCCCGGTAAGCCCCCGGTTTGACCAGCAAGGCGCATACCTTCAGGGACAAGGGTTCCTGCCGGGTCAACGCTTCAACAAGATAGCCCAGTGTCAGCCCTGTGTCAACGATGTCCTCCACGATCACGGCGTGGCGTCCGTGGACATCCACGTCAAATAAATCGGCGCGAACGACACCGGAAGATGTTCGCCCCGGGCCATAGCTCGAAGTCCGTACGAAGGTGATGGCGTGAGGTGCCTGCATCGCCCTCATCAAATCGGCGAGGAAGATCACACATCCCTTGAGACATCCGACGAGCAACGGGTTTTTCGCCCTGTAGTCATCGGAAAGGCGTGCCCCGAGGTACCGCACCTTCTCCGCGATCTGTTCTTCAGTAAGGAGGATCTTCATCGGGGATTCCCGCTTGACCGGCAACCGGGCGTGGCAAAGAAGGACCGCGATCGATCCGGGGTATTCCCAGTCAGTTCGGCGATCATCACTCGCTGCGTATTCCCGGTAACCATTCCTGCGTTGCTCTGCCGGTGTCCTGCCACCCATAACACGCGGTCTCCGTCCGTGACCACCGGCACGCGGTTGCGCAAAAGCCGGGGAACGTCCCATTCGTTAAACAGCTTCTTCAGCGCCTTGCGTCCTGCCAAGCCGTAGGGCGACATACGGTCACCCGGTTCGCGCGAACGTACGGTCCAGTGTCGCGGTACAGTCTCGGCGTCGAAGACGGCGCGCTGCGGGGTCGCGGCCGGCGCGTTCGGCGCCGAACCCACCTCGACGCGAATCGACAGGTTGGTATCCGGTATTTCCACCTGGCCGGGGACTTCCATAGTCAGCCGGTAAGGGGTCATCATACCCAAGCAGGTCACCAGCCCGGACTTCCGACATTCCATACGTATCCCCCCGGGCAGTTCATGAATCCGGCCGATCGCCCTCCGGTCGATCCATGCGCGCGTCTCCTCCACCTGGTCGTAATTCAAGCGCTCCTCCCTGCCGCCCACGTTTCGCACCAGATGCCGGATCAGCACACGCTGAACGGCGGGCGCGGCTTTCGGCCAGGCGTCGAGGTTCAGATGAAGGATTTGCCCGTCTAGGAAGTGCGCATGATCCGCGAGAAAAGTCGACACCTTTTCATCAAGGTACTCCGCCTCGCCCCGCATCACGTCCGCGAGCCGTCCGAGCCCCTGCACGAGCCGGGGATTGTATTCCCGTCGCAACTGCGGTATGAGGCGGTGCCTGATCCTGTTGCGAAGGATGTCCAGCTCCGTGTTGGTACGATCTGTACGAAAGGACAGTCCGTGGTCTTTCGCATAGGCTGAGATCTCTTCGGCGGTGGCATCCAGCAGGGGACGGACAACCCATCCATCTCTGACCGGACGGATGGCTGAAAGACCCGAGTTTCCGCTGCCGCGCAACAGCCGCATCAGCACCGTTTCGGCCTGGTCGTCCGCGGTATGCCCGGTCGCCACAGAATCTGCCTGCCGATCCTGTAGCACCCTTCGCAGGAATCCGTACCGTACCTCGCGAGCGCCCCGCTCAATAGAACAGCGCTGCCGTCTACAGTAGGCGGCGACATCCGCTCGCTCCGCGAAACAGGGCAGGCCCAGGGACGCGGCGTAGTCCCTGACGAAGGCAGCGTCCTCCCGGCCTTCCTCACCGCGGAGACCATGATCGAGATGAGCCGCTTCCAGTTTCACGCCCCACCTGCCGACCAGTACGTGCAGGACGTGCAGGAGGACTACGGAATCGACTCCTCCCGATACCGCGGCGATCAGATGATCGTTCCTGCCGACCATCCCGTGACGAAGAATAGCCGCCTCGGTCTTGCGAACCAATGCATCCGACATGGAAGTCAACCCGGGGAGTAAAACGAAAATGGCCTTCCGAAAGCAGAAAGGCCATGGAAAGTAGCGGCGCAGGGATTCGAACCCCGGACACTCGGATTATGATTCCGATGCTCTGACCAACTGAGCTACGCCGCCCTTTGCGTAACGCAAAATAGCGTGGAATGTAAAACCTGTCAAGGTATAACCCGGAATCGAATTAGTCCGCATTGCGATTGTGGTTGACCTGTAATTCCTGTTGTATTACACATGTCTGTGCTTGATTTTACGGGCATTTCAGCCAAAAGGAACTCGGAGGATTTCATGCGGGATTTGCTTGTCGTAGAACAGAACAACGTCATTCGCTACGATGACGTGCCGCTCTCCCATATGCAGGACACCCTGGAATCATCCAGCGGCCTTTTCTGGCTGGACTTCGAGCAGATTACGGACGAAGACGCGGCGTTTCTGAGTGATTTCGAGGCGATCGGCGCGCATCCCCTGTCGGTGAAGGCCTGCAGAGAGGTGTCCACGCGGTCCTACTCGGCGGTATTCTCGAATCATCTGTTCATGATCATACACATGCAGGAACGTCAGGACGCGCCACCGGTCAAGCTGGGGTTCTTCCTGGCGCCCGGATACCTGGTTACCATTCATTCCACCCCGCTGGATCCGTTGCAGAAGATCAAAGATCGTATGCAGCAGGATACCCAGCTGGTACGATCCACTGACCAGGCCGTCGCCCTGATCCTCTATGAGATCGCAGATTGCCAGGATCCGCTGGTATCAGCACTTACCGCGGAGCCGGTCACGCTGGACCGGGATCTGGAAGCCCGTTGGATTTATGACACGCAACGCCGCCTCATCGACATGATTCATCTTGTCAAACAACAGTGCGAAATCGTACATGCCCTGTACAGCGGCGAACAACTCTCCCTGCAGACGGATACGGTCGTTCAGTTCCAAGGCGTGTACAACCGATTCAGGCACATGGTCGAGGCGCTGACACGTCAATGGGAAATGCTGAACGACGCGGCCATGGCCCTGCAAACGAAGGCTCTCAGAACAATCGACGCTTCCTCGCGACGGCTGACCTTCCTGGTCGCTCTGTTGGCTCCCATGTTTATTTTATCCATCCTGCTGGGGATTGACCATCCCCTGACGGAAAACGTGGACGAACCGATGGCTGCGGGCATCGGTCTGGCGGTTTCGTTGCTGATCGCCATCGCGCTGATCCTCTCAGCGAAAAAACAATAAAGGGCATCAACTTCCCGGGGTATCGTTGAATCGTCAGCCGGTCATCCGTTCCGTCATGCGATGCTTCCTTTTCGCAGGCGTTTTCTTGCATGTCGGCGTGCCGGAGGCCGCGCAGGCACAGGACCGGCTGGTCATCGTTTCCCCTCACTGGGAAGGCATCCGGTACGAGTTCACTCGAGGTTTCGATGCCTTTTACCGGTCGGAAACCGGCCGCACGGCCGAGATCGACTGGATTGATGTGGGCGGGACCTCCGAGGTCATTCGTTTCATCAAGTCCGAATTTACCGGCAGACCGGACGGAATCGGAATCGACATGATGTTTGGCGGAGGCAGCGACCCGTTCGTGGAGCTGGCCCGCCTCGACCTACTCGCACCGTACCGGCTTCCCGAGGCCCTGCGCTCCAAGCTGCCGGCCGAGGTGGGGGGCTATCCGATTTATGACGCGGGACACCGATGGTACGGGGCTACGATGGCGGGATTCGGCATCGTGTACAACAAACGGGTGATGCAACTCGTGGGGTTGCCCCTGCCGGAGACTTGGGAAGACCTGACCGATTCCCGACTGTATACGTGGGTAGGCGCCGCCGATCCCAGGAAGAGCGGCAGTGCGCACGTGCCCTTCGAGATCATCCTGCAGGTTTACGGTTGGGAACGGGGTTGGCAGGTCATTACTGCCCTGGGCGCCAATGCACGGGGATTCTCCAATTCGGGCAGCCAGGTGCCCAAGGACGTTACGTCCGGCGAAGTGGCCTACGGGATGGCCATCGACTTTTACGCCTGGGCACAGATCGACGCTGTGGGGCCGGACATGATCGGCTACACCATGCCGGACAACCTCACGATCCTGAATCCCGATGGCATTTCCATTCTGAAAGGCGCGCCCAACCTGGCGGTTGCACAGTCGTTTCTACGTTACGTCCTTTCGGACGCCGGACAGCGTCTATGGATGCAGAAGCCCGGCACGCCGGACGGACCGGAGCGGTTCCAGCTGAACCGGTTTACCGTCCTGCCCCACCTGTACGAGCGGATTGATCCGGTCCATACTTCGGTCACTTTCAACCCGTTTACCTGGCAGTCGTCCTTTGTATACGATGCCGAGAAAGGTGCGGTGAGGCGCCATATCGTCGACGACATGATCGGCGTCTTCGTCATCGACGCCCATGCGTCGCTGCAGCGCAGGTGGCAACAAGCCCTGGAAGAGGGGAACCAGGAGCGCGTTTTGCCCGCGCTGGGCGCCATGCCCATCACGGAGGAGGAATCCCTCTCCCTGGGTGATCAATGGCGGGACCAGGCCTTCAGAAACCGTACCCTGCTCTCCTGGAGCAGACTGGCAGCGGAGAAATACGGGTCGGGGCCATCGGGTTGGACCAGCGGCAGGTACGCGCTTTTCTCCGGCAGTGGACTGGTTCTGGCGGGTATGATACTCTACCTGTGGAGATTGAAGCGACGAAGCGGATAAAACCTGAGATACCCTTGGGGATGCGTCTTGAAAGTACGGACAGCGTAAACGGATGTGCTTTTTTTCATAACCCTGAACGGTTTTTCATATCCAGGATACCGACAAATGGTCAGGTTGACGCTACAGGGCATAACCCGGAATTTCGGGGACGTGACGGCGGTTGACGACGTATCGCTGGAGATCGAGCGGGGCGAACTGTTCTTTCTCCTGGGTCCCTCAGGCTGTGGCAAAACCACCGTGCTGCGACTGATTGCCGGGTTCTATGCGCCGGATGCGGGAAGAATCCTGTTCGACGATCAGGACGTGACGCGCACGCCGCCCCACCGGCGGAACACGGGCATGGTCTTTCAGAATTACGCCCTGTGGCCGCACATGACCGTCCGGGAGAACGTGTCCTATGGACTCGATTTGCGGAAGGTGCCGTCCTCGGAACAAAGGCATCGCGTCTCGGACGCGCTCGGGATGGTGCGGATGGGCGACTACGAGGAGCGGTCGCCAAACCAGTTGTCCGGCGGGCAGCAACAGCGTGTGGCACTTGCCCGGGCCCTCGTGATTCAACCCGACGTCGTGCTGCTCGACGAACCGCTGTCCAACCTGGATGCAAGACTCCGCCTGGAAATGCGCGATGAGATCCGGCGCATTCATGACGAGACCGGCATGACGATGATCTATGTGACACACGACCAGAAGGAAGCGCTTTCCATGGCGGACCGCATGGCCGTCATGAATATGGGGGAGATTGCCCAGGCCGGAGATCCGCGTTCGATCTACACCCGGCCGGCGAGTGCTTTTGTAGCCGATTTCATCGGGGAGACTAATTTCCTGGCCGGCAAGTTGGTACGTGCGGAGAAACCCTTGATTGTGGAGACGGCCGTGGGCGTGATTCGTTCGACCGCGGAATCTCCCGAAGACCTGTCGCCGGGCGACGCCGTCGTATGCTCCATCCGGCCCGAGACGATCCGGATTTCGGAATCGGACAGCACCGGCCGCGAGGACGAAAACGTGCTGTTCGGCGAAGTCCAGCAGACCATGTACCTCGGTGAACACGAGCAGTATTCAGTCCTGCTGGATGACGGCACGCCGATCAAGCTGGTGGATCATCAGCCCGACCGGCGCCGGACCAGCCCCGGCGAGCCCATCCGTTTGATATGCGACGCCGCGCAGGTCGTCGTACTCGGGAAACCCAGACCGTGATACGGTGAGGCATACCCTCATGCCCTCTATCCGATTCGATCTGTCGGACCTGACCCCCGGCGTGCTGGCCATGCTGGGCGTGCTGGCCCTGTTCTTCGGCCTGTTCCTGTTCTATCCGCTTCTGCACGTCCTGTTGAACGCCTTCCATACGGACGACCGGTTTTCCATGGAGTTCTTCGGACTGATGCTGCAGAGCCCGGTCCAGCAACGCGCCCTGGTGAACAGTTTCGAACTGGGTATCGTCACGACCGCCCTTACCACCATCATCAGTCTGCCCATGGCCGTCGCCCTGGTCCGGTACCGTTTTTTTGGCAAGGGATTGCTGGGGGGACTCGTGCTGGTGCCCATGATCATGCCGCCTTTCGTGGGCGCCATCGGGATGAAGCAGATGTTCGCCCGATTCGGCTCGATCAACCTGTTCCTGCTCGAAACGGGCCTCGTGGACGCGCCGATCGACTGGTTCGGCGGCGGCGGATTCTGGGGCGTCGTGATCCTTGAAGCGCTTCACCTCTACCCGATCATGTATCTGAATATCGCCGCCGGACTGGCCAACGTGGACCCGGGGCTCGAGGAGGCGGCCCGCAACGTCGGCGCGGGCGGATTGCGCCTGTTTCGCACCATCACATTCCCGCTTATGCTGCCCGGATACTTCGCCGGCGCGATCATCGTGTTTATCTGGGCCTTTACGGATCTGGGCACGCCACTGATCTTCGAGTTTCGCGAGGTCGTGGCAGTCCAGATCTTCAACATGTCCACGGACGTTCATGCGAATCCGCTGGGATACGCTCTGGTCGTCTTTGTCGTCCTGCTCACGCTGGCCCTGTTCTATCTGTCCAAGAAATTCTTCGGCGGCCGACACTACGAAATGGTCTCTCGAGGACACGTGATGTCCGCCTCGCGCCCCGCGACTACCTTCGAGACCGTGTTGATCTGGGGCATACTCCTTTCCATCACGGGTATAGCCTTGATCCCTCATCTCAGTGTGATCCTCACCTCGGTGACGGAGCGCTGGTTCATGACCGTATTGCCCTCGGCGTACACCGCGGCCTATTACGGTCAGATCTTCGAGCACAACCTGACCGTGCTCTCCATCCGGAACAGCCTCTCGCTGAGTGTGATGAGCACCATGATCGACATCATTCTGGGGGTCGCCATCGCCTATCTGCTCACGCGGCGGCGCTTTCCGTTCAAGGATGCGCTGGACGCCGTCGCCATGCTGCCCCTGGCGCTGCCGGGCCTGGTGCTTGCTTTCGGATACATCTCCGGTTTTTCGGGTACCTTCCTGGACGTCCGCAACTCCCCCATCCCCCTGCTGATCATCGCATACGCCGTGCGGCGTCTGCCCTACATGGTCCGGGCGGCCTATGCCGGTTTCCAGCAGATGAGCATCACCCTGGAAGAAGCCTCCATGAACCTGGGCGCCGGGCCGCTGCGAACGCTCTGGAAGATCACCATGCCACTCGTTCTCGCCAATGTGGCCGCCGGCGCCATCCTGTCCTTTTCCTTCGCCATGCTGGAAGTGAGCGACAGCCTGATTCTGGCTATAAAGGAACCATACTACCCCATTACTAAAGCGATATACAGTCTCATGGGTCGCATAGCCGACGGACCCTATATGGCCAGTGCCCTGGGCATGTTGGGTATGGTCCTTTTGGCATGCAGTTTGCTCTTCACAAGTAAAGTACTCGGGAAGAGAATGGGACAAATGTTCAGGGTATAGCATTAACGAAATCAACGAACATGAATTCAGATCTCAAACCCGGCCGCCTGTCCAGGATGGCCCGCATCCGTCAGAACCTGAAGCGTACGATGGTTTCGGGCCTTATTGCGCTGGTCCCGCTGACGGCCACGGTGGCGGTGCTAAGCTGGCTGCTGACGTGGCTCGATTCTTTCGCAGCGCCGGTCATCAGAGGCCTGCTGGGTCTGGACACGCGCATACCCGGGCTCGGAATCCTGCTCATGCTGGTTGTGATCTATCTGGCCGGCTTCGTGGCGTCAAACGTGTTGGGCAAGAGGGTGATCGCCTGGTTCGAGGAACAGGTGATGCGGCTGCCTATTGCAAGGCGGGTATACCACACGATCAAGAAATTGCTGGACACCTTCGCCATGGTGGGAGAGACGCGGGTCTGGAAGACGGTGCTGGTGGAGTATCCGCGGCGGGACGCATGGATGATCGCTTTCGTTGTCGGCGAAATCCCCAGTGAAGACAAACAGGAAGAACTGGTTACCGTATTCGTGCCCAACACCCCCAATCCCGCGGCGGGACGTGTTGTGATCGTTCCGAGGCGGGATCTGATCGCCGTGGATCTGTCTGTCGAGGAAGCCCTGGAATTCGTCGTTTCGGGCGGAACCGCCTTCAGCAGCGCGCTTACCCTGCCTTCGCTGCGGACCGAGGAGCGGGCGGCGCTGCCGGACGGGAAGGGACCTGCAGCATCCCCTTCCGGGCGTAACGAGCCGGTTTGATGGAAGCCCGGACAGAATCGATGCTTGGCAAAAGGACCATGCCCTTGCTATCTTCAAAGGTAATGTGCAAGCGTTTCATGCCCGGTTTATACATGCCAGCCGACACCCTATTATGGCATGACATAAACAGCAATCAACGGATTCCCGTCCATGTCTGAACTGTTCAACCCAATCAACCTGCTGGACATATTTATCATAGCGGCCCTGATCTACAGCCTTTACATGTGGGTGAAGGGCACACGGGCCTACCATATCCTGATCGGTCTTGGCGGCCTGGGTATCCTCTACGGGATCGCGAACTGGAGCGGGTTGCTCCTGACCAGCCAGATTCTGCAATACCTCCTCGGTGTTACCCTTCTCCTGATCATCGTAGTCTTCCAGCCGGAAATCAGGCAGTTGCTGGAGAAGGTCAGTCCCCTGGTCATGTTCAGGATTCAATCCAGTCCCATATCCCGGCGTATTCTGAAGGAGATCACCGAGGCCTGTTTCGAACTTTCGGAGAAACGCATCGGCGGCCTGCTGGTCTTCCCCCGGGCGACCGGGAGCTCGGGAATCGTGCAGCATGGGGTGAAACTGGACAGCCTTGTGAGTCAGGAACTGATTGTCAGCATCTTTCATACCTCTTCACCGATACACGACGGCGCAATCATCATAGAGAAGGATCGCGTGGTCGAAGCCGCCACCTACCTGCCGCTCTCGACCAGGGACCATCTTCCTCCACGGTACGGCACGCGCCACCGCGCCGCCCTGGGCGCGTCGGAGCTCGGAGACACGTTCTGTGTAGTAGTATCCGAAGAAAGCGGCGAGGTGTCCGTAGCTTCCGGCGGTAATTTCACGGCCGTGGCCGATCGGGAGAAGCTGTGGCAGATGCTGGAAAAATCGCTGCTGCCGATCGAGTTCCCCCGAAGCCGCCTGTCGCCGAAAGAGACCTTGAGAAAAATCGTCTCCCTCCGGCGGCCGGAAGGCCGAAGGTTCAATCTCCGCAGCCTTACGCCCAAACTGGCCTCGATCGGGCTGTCCTGCCTGCTCTGGTTTTCTCTGATCGGACAACATCGCTCCGAAGTGCCCGTAACCGCCACGCTGGAGTTTCAGAACATACCCCCGGCCATCGAGCTGATCAGCAATTCGACCAGCGAGGTGAACGTATGGGTCCGTGGGCCCCAGGGCAGCATATCCGCGCTTACGGCGGATCAGGTGCGTGTAATGATCGACTTGAACGACATCGAGCCCGGGACCCATACCGTGCTGCTCACGGAAGAGAACGTTGAATTGCCCTTCGGCCTTGAAGCCACCTCGATCAATCCGATCAGCCTGACTATCGAGTCCGATCGAATCGTGAACAGACGAGTCATGATTGATCACGAGCTGGTGGGTAAACTGCCGGAGGGTCTGGAGATCGTGCGCGTCACCATAGACCCCCCCTCCGTACCCATAACGGGTAGGGAGAAGGAAATCGACCAGATTGAGCAGGTAGTTACTTCACCCCAGATTGAGCTTTCCGAACTCACCGCCAGCCAAAGCTTCGATTGCCGGCTGGAAATCATGCCCCGGGGCCTGTCCTTCTCCTCGTTCACGATCGAAAACCGGGAGGTCAAGGTCCAGATCGACCTGCAACCCGTCGGCGAGGGTTAGTCGATAGTCGGTCCTGGACGGGGCAGATAGCTCGGCTCGGATTGCATATCCCCCGCAGAGAAGCCGGCACAGTCGCGGTAATTCACCTTGACTTGACGACCCCGATGTCCTATAATCAGAACGTATGAACTATGGCTTATCGAACTGGTCAAAGGCGGCCAGGACCTCCTTCGTCCTGGTGCTTTCTGCCGTTTTTACGTTCGCCGATCCGGGGTTCGTTTTCGGACTTGCGCCCGAGCATGCGCTGAACCGGGTCGAAGTCGCAGCCAAAGAGTCGCCTGCGGCCGTGCCGGCTGCCCGGGAAGCGTCCTCCGGCCGGGTCGAGACGGTGGTTGCCAGTGCCAGTTCAACCGGACGCAGCAGGAATATCCTGATACGTTCCCGTACTGCGCTTGTGGTCGATATCCAGAAGGGCGAGGTGATCTATCAGAAAAATGCCACATCGCCCTTCCCGGTCGCGAGTATCACGAAGCTGATGACCGCAGTGACGTATATGCGGACGAATCCGGATCTCGAAAAACGCGTGCGCATCACGCGAAAGGACACCTACCGGGCGAACTGGACGAAACTCCGGTACAGCGAACAGGCCTCGGCGTTGGACCTGCTATACGCCACCCTGATGGCTTCGGACAACGTCGCGGCGCGTGCACTGGCACGTGCATCTGGGCTGACCATGGAAGCCTTCGTCGCCCGGATGAACGAAACGGCAACCGAGCTTGGCCTGTCGAACTCTCGTTTTACCGAACCCACCGGACTGGACCCGGGTAATGTATCCTCCGCGGTAGATTGCGTGGCGCTCCTGTGGAACGCGCTGCAGGACGAGTTGCTGGCGGAAGTGCTGATGGCCAAGGAGTACAAATTCGGAACAAACAGGCTTACGCATACCATCCAGACCACCAATCGGCTGATGCGCAACACGGTATCCGGAAGACAGTGGACCTGTGTCGGGAGCAAAACCGGTTACATTCGCAAGGCTGGATACTGTCTCGTCGTACGCGCGCTTGGCGACTCGGGCGATGATATTTTTGCCGTTGTGCTCGGTGGGCCGTCCAGCCGAACCCGGTTCCTGGACATGACACGCCTGTTGGACTGGAGCATGGAGAACGAAAGTCGATCCGTGACCGTCGACGGCTAGCCGGTAGGTCGACAGGTAGAAGGAGCAAGTATGCTGGCGATGATTGGTTTCAGCGTGATCGGCACGATCGTTCTGGGTCTTGTCGCGATCGGCCTGGTATACCTCATGGCCATCGCAGGCGGAGGCCAGCGCGTACGTGCGCCTGGACGCCGTCCAGGCGGCAGAGCGCGACCCGGAGCCGGCAGACGCAGATGATGGAAGGGTGACCGTGACGACCTCCCTTCGAAACGGCGCGACCATCCTCCTGCTCTGCGGCTTCGCCTGCGGGTTTCTGCTTCCCGTCGCGGGGGCGGCCGAGAATGAAAACGGCAGATTGACCATTGCCCGCATGAAGTACGACGGCGGCGGCGACTGGTACAACGACCCCGAGGCGATTCCCAACCTTGCACGGGAACTGCAGCTGCGCGCAGGCATCGAGACGAACCTGGATCAGCGCGCCGTTACCCTGACCGATGACCAGCTGTTCTCGTCGCCTGTCCTCTTCATGACCGGGCATGGAGAAGTGAAGTGGACCGAACCGGAAGTCCGGAACCTGCGCAAGTATCTGACCCGAGGCGGTTTCCTCTACGCCGATGACGACTACGGTATGGATCGGGCGTTTCGCAGGGAGATGAATAGAGTCTTCCCCGATCAGGAGTTCGTCGAGTTACCGTTCACGCACCCGATCTACCATATCATCTACGATTTTCCGAACGGTCCGCCCAAGCATCATGAACACGACGGCAAACCCCCACAGGGGTTCGGACTATTCCACGACGGAAGACTGGTGGTGTATTACACGTACGAAAGCAATGTAAGTGACGGCTGGGCCGACGAAAAGACCCACAACGACCCGCCGGCAAAACGGGAGACCGCCTTTCGAATGGGCATCAATATCATCGCCTACGCGCTCTATCATTGACACGGGAACGGCAATGGGATAGACTGAAACCAAACAGACGCAATCGATGTCTAAATCGGTATGTGGCTTTTCGTTCGATACAACCGGATATAACCGCACCTCAAAATCCACGAAGCACCCATATACAGGAGGTACCCTCATGAGCCTCTGGCAAACGCTAAAATCAGAACTGGACGGCCCATTCGAAACGGTCCGAAAAAGTCTTTCCGGCGCCCTGGACATGGCTGAAGATCTTACGCGAAAAGGGCGAATCAAGCTGGAAATCCAGTCCGCCCGCTCTGACATCCGCAACCAGTTTACCGAATTGGGTGGCCGTGTTCAGCATCTGATTGTCGAAGAGAAAAACAATGATGTTTCAGGAGACAAGGAAGTGAAGGGCATCCTGAGACGCATCAAGGAATTGCAGGGAAAAATCGAGGACCGGGAGGAGGAACTGCAGCGCGAGGAGGCGGCACGCACGGAGCGGAAAGCTTCCTGACGCAGTTTTTGCCAAGGTGTGAATCAACCCGACCTGGTGACCAGCGGCCCCGACATGACGCACGTTCGTGTCGGGGCTTTTCAATGACGGTTTGGCCAAGTCGGGTTTTCTCTTGATTTTGACCGGTACGCCCGTACCATATCAAGACATCCGATACAGCGCCAGCATCCGGTGAAAGCCCGGAAAACCATCCCTGTCCATGCTCCGTACACTGCTCGGTTC
The DNA here is from genome assembly GCA_965200485.1 of bacterium. Classification (GTDB taxonomy): domain Bacteria; phylum JAAXHH01; class JAAXHH01; order JAAXHH01; family JAAXHH01; genus JAAXHH01. The sequence continues at coordinate 962,006 of CBDAUD010000001.1, read as the reverse complement.
CCAGCAAACAGGCCTGATCCTCGTTATCCTGTTGCTCGGTGCGGTACTCTCCGTTTTCGCGGGATATCACGCGGACCGCACAACAGGCGAACTGGTCAACAATTTCCTCAATTCGCGCACCCTGACCCAAACGGCCACCGATGCCAGTTTCTTCGTGATCATGGCGGTCGGCGCGACCATGGTCATCATATCCGGGGGTATCGATCTTTCGGTCGGTTCGATCTACGCCCTGTCCGGCGTGATGACCGCCATGGTGTTGCGATCAATGGCGCCGGAGAGCGCTTTCGCGACCATCACGCTGGCCGTCCTGGTCTGTGTGAGTCTCGGCCTGGTATGCGGCCTGCTGAACGGCATCATGGTGGTCGGACTTCGCGTCCATCCCTTCATCGTCACCCTGGGTACCATGTGGGTTTTCCGGGGCATTGCCTTCGTGATCAGCGAAGCGGAGAGCATACTCGTGCCGCAGCCGCTGACCGATGCGATCAAGTTGTCCTTCGGTTCCGATGCGCTCTATCCCATGCCCATGATCATCATGCTCCTGATCACCGCCGCCGGCGCGGTTTACCTTTCCCGAACCGTCATGGGTCGCCACATTTTCGCCGTGGGAGGCAACCTGGAGGCCAGTCGGTATGCCGGGCTGAGGATCGACCGTATTCTGGTCGGCGTGTACACCGTTTCGGGACTCACCGCGGGTATCGCGGCGCTGATCGGAAGCAGTTACTACGGTTCGGCTTCCTGTGCCGACGCCACGGGATACGAACTCTATGTCATCGCTTCGGCGGTTGTTGGCGGCGCCAGCCTGCGCGGCGGTCGGGGCAGCGCGGTCAACGCCATGCTTGGGGCCATGCTGATCGTGTTGATTCGACAATCCATCCGCACCTTGCATCTGGACCAGAACTACGAATGGATCGTAATCGGTTGTGCGATCATCATTGCGGTGGTCCTCGACCAGGTAAACCGTCGGCTCACGACGCGCAAGTTGGCGGAAGCAAGTTAGCTCCATGACGCCTTAGCCACTTCAGAAAGGACCAGAACTTGATGATCGCATGCATAAAAAGAACGGCGGCCCTGGTGCTGTCTGTCCTGGGCCTATGCGCATTCGGCTCAGGTTGCGGGGACGCCGCGCCGCCCGACGACAACCGGTTCGTGATCTCCATGATCGCCAAAAGCACCACGAACCCCGTGTTCCTTTCTTCCCGCACCGGCGCGGAGGCTGCAGCCAGCGCGTTGTCGGCCGAGCACGACCTCGACATCGTAATCGATTGGCGGACACCGCCGACGGAGGACGGCCAAGTCCAGGCGCAGCGGATCACCCAGGCCGTAAACGAAGGGGCCGACGTGGTCCTGATCTCCTGTTCGGACGCCGCCAAGGTAACCGGCGCCATCAATGACGCGGTGGAGCGGGGCGTGCCGGTCATGACTTTTGACAGCGATGCGCCGGAGTCCAAACGGTTCGCCTTTTTCGGCGTGGACGACATAAAAACCGGCGGACTGATCATGGAAGAGCTCGCCAAAGCGATGAGCTTTAAGGGTCGTGTGGCCATCCTGGCCGGCAACCAGAACGCGCCCAACCTGCGTAAACGCGTCGAAGGGGTCCTGCAACAGGCCGCGAAGTACCCGGAAATCTCCATCGTGGGAACCTTTTACCACATAGAAACCCCCCAGGACGCGGCCGCCGAAGTGGTGCGCGTAAACAACGCCTATCCGGACATCGACGGGTGGGCGATGGTTGGCGGATGGGCGCTGTTCACCCAGTCCCTGCTGACCGATCTGGACGCCGAACGCATGAAAATCATCTCCGTGGACGCGCTGCCGCCGCAGCTGACCTACATTGAACAGGGCATCGTCCCTGTGCTGTGGGGACAGCCCACCTACCTCTGGGGTTACGAATCCGTCCGGTTGATCGTCGAGAAGATCCACCTGAAACAGGACGTGCCGGTCATTAATCCGCTCGAACTGGTTCACGTGTCGCAGAAGAACCTCGGTGAATGGGCGAAGATGCTCAAGGGCTGGGGGTTCACGGACGTACCTGATCGGTATTTGCAGGCGGAAGCGCCACCGGCCTCGGGCAACTGACCGTTCCGGCAACTTCGATCCAATCTCGCAGAAAAATCCGGATGAAGCCATGCGCTCCGAGACGCCTGATCCCTTCATAACGTTCGATCGGATCACCAAACTATTTCCGGGGGTGACCGCGCTCGACGACGTTTCCTTCGGCATAGGCGCCGGTTCCTGTCACGCCGTGGTGGGAGAAAACGGCGCGGGCAAGAGTACGCTGGGGCGGATCCTCACCGGTATCTACGGAATGGATAGCGGCCGAATACGCATTGATGGCCGGACCGTTCGGTTCTACGAACCGCGGGACGCGCTCAATCTGGGGATCGGCGTGGTGCACCAGGAACTCGCGTTCTGCGAGAATCTGTCGGTCGCGGAGAACCTCTGTCTGGGCTCCCTGCCAGGAATGGGCGGGTTCGTCTCCGATCGCAAGATGAAAGACCGGGCACGGCGCATGCTGGAGGAGGTTGACGCCGACCTGGACGTGGCCACGTCCATCGGCGACCTGCCCGTTGCCCAGCAGCAACTCGTTCAGATCGCGGCAGCCCTGGGTGGTGGCGCCCGCGTGATCGTCTTCGACGAACCGACCAGCAGCCTGTCTCACCTGGAAGCCGAACGCTTGCGCGGGAATATCCGGCAACTCAAGGCAAGGGGTGTAACCTCCATCTACATCTCCCACGACTTGGACGAGGTCTTTCGCCTGTGCGACACCGTAACCGTACTTCGCGATGGACGGCATGTGGCAACACGCGAGACCGTCGAACTCGACCGCGCTGCGCTGATCAACCTGATGATCGGGCGTACCTTTGAAGCCTACTTTCCCTCCCACGTGCAGACCGAACCCGGCGACGAAATGCTTTCCGTGGACCAACTCGCCAGTCCGGGGAAATTTCAGAACGTGTCTTTCTCCGTACGTTCCGGAGAGGTACTTGCCCTGGCCGGACTGGTCGGCGCGGGGCGGACCGAAGTGTTGCAAGCCGTTTTCGGGCTGGATCCTTCGGCCACCGGACGGATACGTGTCGCAGGTCGGCCGGTGCGCATCCGGCATCCGATCGACGCCATGCGCGCGGGCATCGGCCTCGTTCCCGAAGATCGGAAGCGGTTCGGGCTCGTTCTTTCCTTGCGCGTGGATCAGAACATCGGGCTTCCCACGCTGGACCACCGCTCCGAATTCGGGTGGATCCGGGGCAGCCGAGAAGAAGGTCTGGCGCAGGAATACATAAGAAAACTATCGGTGCGGCCGGACGACGTCCGATATGAAACGGCGGGCCTGTCGGGCGGAAACCAGCAAAAGATCGTCCTGGCGAAGTGGCTGGCCGCGCAGTGTCCGGTCCTCCTGATCGACGAGCCCACCCGGGGGGTGGACGTGGGCGCCAAGTCGGAAATGCACGCCCTGATCGACCGACTGGCCCAAGCAGGCACGGCGGTCGTGCTGGTGTCGAGCGAATTGCCCGAGGTGCTCAACCTCTCGACGCGGATCATGGTGCTCCGCTCGGGACGAACCGCGGGGGAGCTGTCCCGTGAAGAAGCGAATCAGAGTAGGGTGATGCGCATGATGGCGGGAGTACGGCCGGATTGAAGCTCGGGGGCGATCCGGTACGATTACTCGGTTTGGCGTTATAGCGCTTGCTTCGCATGTCGTACGCCCTATAATGTCGCTAGGGGAGTAAACCGTTTTTCCGGATACGATCAGGCTGCGCCTACATGGGTTTGCCACCCGGTAAACTTGTCGAAAACGCGTCATTATGGTTCAATCCGCTCAACGATTTCGGCAGGACCACGCCGATATGCTACGGCGACTCGTTCTGATCGTCCTGATCATCGGCATCGCGGGGGTCGGCTTTGAACTCATGCTCCTGGCGCATACCGAAGACAACTGGCAGCGGATTCCGCTCGTGCTCCTGGTCATCGCCTTGCCGGTGGCAGGCTGGTTGCTGGTTTCGCCCCGCTTTTATATCGTGCGCGGGTTCCAGTTCCTGATGGTCTTGTTCGTTCTGTCCGGTTTTGTCGGGCAATGGCTGCACTTCAGCGGCAATATGGATTTCGAAATGGAGATGTACCCGTCACGGGAAGGACTGGAGCTGGTCTGGGAGGCGTTGGGAGGGGCTTATCCGTCTCTTGCGCCAGGAACCATGACGTTGCTCGGCCTGCTGGGGATGATCGCATGCCTTGGCCACCCGGTCCTGGATTCAAATCGCACGGACCCAAAAACCATGGAGGGACCATGAACACATTCGGGGTTTTCAGACAACCACGGCGCGCCCTGCTGCTGTCGCTCGCCGGATTCCTCCTGACCGCCGCCGGCGGATGCGGCGATCCCGAAGTTGCCGAGCAGGCCGATACGACGGAGACGGCAACACCGGCCGTGTCGCCGTCGGTACGCAATCCGAACCTTGCAGGAAGCGATGAACTCGCTGTGCTGCCGGGCATGAGCGAAGCGCTTGCGGACATGGTGCTGGAAGCACGGCCTTTTTCAGGGATGATCGAACTGGACGCACTCGTTTCTGCGCACATGAGCCGCGAGGAAACGGCTGCGCTCTACGCCCGTATGTTCATCCCATTGAACCTGAATACCGCGACCGATGAAGAATTACGTCTCGTACCGGGCGTGGGCGATCGCATGGTCCACGAATTCAAGGAGTATCGCCCCTATCTGGCCATCGCCCAGTGGCGTCGGGAGATGGGCAAGTACGTGGACGATGCCGAGGTTGCGCGTATGGAACAGTATGTGTTCGTTCCTATTGATCTGAATACCGCCAGCGACGCGGAGATACGCGCCATTCCCGGAGTCGGCGAGCGCATGGCCCATGAATTCAAGGAATACCGCCCGTATTCCGACCTGGCGCAGTTTCGCAGGGAAATAGGCAAGTATGTGGACGACGGCGAGGTAGCCCGACTGGAAAGATACGTGGAGATACGAAGCCAGGACCCGCAGGATTGAAAGCCTGGACCGTACCGGGAAAGTGAAAACAGGAATCGGGGTGGAGGGATTTGAACCCCCGACCCCCTGCTCCCAAAGCAGGTGCGCTGACCGGACTGCGCTACACCCCGTAGAACCCGGAAGATTATACGGTTTACCGGCGTTCCTGTCAAGGTGAACCCGATCGCATCGCTTCCGCTTCGGTCGGTCTGGGTAAGCCTGTCGGCCATGGAAGAACCCATTCATGAAACCCCCGTCTATGAAGACCCCGGCCCTGCTGTCCTTCGATAGCGTCGTCGATCATTCCGATCCTGATATTTACGACATCCGATCCAGTGCGCCCGGTCCGCAAGGCAGCCTGCCGCTCACCGACGACCAGCTGAGGGAAAGTCCCAGCGGAGACCTGTTTGCCCTTTCCCAGAACGTGGGCATGGGGTGGCATCCCGGCGAACTGAACCGGCGGCAGTATCTGATCCTCAGCACACAGGGCGGAATTCGCGCATCCGACGGAACGCCGATAGCCCTGGGCTACCATACCGGTCATTGGGAGGTCGGGATGCTCATGCAGGCGGCCGCCGAGGAGCTGACCGGCCTAGGCGGCATACCCTTCGGCGGTTACTGTACCGACCCCTGCGACGGGCGCACGCAGGGAACTCCCGGCATGATGGACAGTCTTCCTTACCGCAACGACGCGGCGATGGTCTTCCGCCGGCTGATCCGGTCTTTACCGACACGCCGAGGTGTAATTGGCGTGGCGACATGCGACAAGGGTTTGCCCGCCATGATGATCGCGCTGGCGGGGACCCGCGACCTGCCCTGTGTGCTCGTGCCGGGCGGGGTCACATTGCCGCCGGACGAGGGCGAGGATGCGGGCAAGATCCAATCCATTGGCGCCAGATACGCCCACGGTGAAATCTCGTTGGAATACGCGGCGGAGATGGGCTGCCGCACCTGTGCATCACCGGGTGGCGGTTGCCAATTCCTGGGTACGGCGGCTACTTCGCAGGTCGTCGGCGAGGCCTTCGGGCTTTCCCTGCCCCATAGCGCACTCGCGCCGTCCGGCCAGCCCATCTGGAGCGACATGGCCCGGCGTTCCGCCCGGGCGCTGATGCGGCTTGAGGCCGAGGGACTGACCGTTCGGAAGATCCTGACCGAAGATGCGCTCGAAAACGCCATGACCGTCCATGCCGCCTTCGGTGGTTCGACCAACCTGCTGCTGCACATCCCCGCAGTGGTCCACGCGGCTGGATTGTCCCGCCCTACGATAGATGACTGGATCAGGATCAATCGGCGGACTCCCCGACTGGTCGATGTATTGCCGAATGGCCCGACCGGCTATGCGACGGTGATTGCCTTCCTGGCTGGGGGCGTGCCGGAAGTTATGTTGCACTTGCGCGACGCAGGCCTGTTGCACGAAAAGGTACGCACCGCAACCGGCTCCGCCCTGGGTGAAGTCCTGGACTGGTGGCAAACCTCTGAAAGACGGAGCCGGGTTCGAGAACGACTGAGGAAGGTCGACGGAATCGACCCGGACGAGGTGATCATGTCTCCCGAACGGGCCCGAAACCGGGGGCTTACCAGCACGGTGACGTTTCCCAGGGGCAATCTTGCACCGGATGGTGCGGTGATCAAAAGCACGGCAATTGATCCAACCGTGGTAGACTCCGACGGCGTATACCGAAAAACCGGACCCGCACGGGTCTTCACCCGGGAACGGGATGCCATTGCGGCGATCAAGAGTCGGAGCGAGGACCGGATCAAGCCCGGCGATGTGCTGGTCCTGATCTGTCGCGGACCCATGGGGGCCGGGATGGAGGAGACGTACCAGATCACCTCTGCGCTGAGGCATCTCTCCTTCGGCAAGCATGTCGCCGTGGTGACCGACGCCCGTTTTTCCGGCATCTCAACTGGCGCTTGCATAGGCCATGTCGGCCCCGAAGCCCTGGCGGGAGGACCCATCGGCAAGGTGCTCGACGGCGATCTGATCGAGATCGTCATAGATCGGAATGCCTTGACGGGTTCTATCAATCTGGTCGGGAACGAAGAAGGAATCTTCGGGGTGGAGGAGGGTGCCAGGCAGCTCGCCAAGCGTCCGCCGCGGGCTGATCTGGCGGCAGACCCGAACCTGCCTGAAGACACCCGCCTCTGGGCTGCCCTGCAACAGGCCGGAGGAGGCGTATGGGGTGGATGTGTCTACGACGTGGACGAGATCGTCCATCGTATGCAAGGCGGCGGCCGGACTGGTACATAGTAAAGAGGAGAACAGGGAAATGGGAAGTAAGCCGTCCGTACTCGATCTGAAAGTAAGGTACTATCAGGACAGCACACCGGCCGATGTGCCCTGCAGAGAAGAGCACTTCATTCGACGGGAAATCCGGATGGCACTGCCTGTTGAGCAGACGGCGCTCGTGCTGGTAGACCTGTGGAACACGCATTTCATCGACAGTTGGATCGAACGGGCGGCCCGGGTAACGCGGGAGGCCATCGTTCCGGCCATCGAAATGAGCCGGAATGCCGGCCTGCGGGTTATACACGCCCCCTCACCCGAGGTGGCACGGCAGTTTCGCCAAGCCTCCCTAAATCCTCCGGCAACCGTACCGGAGCGCGGCGGCGCGGACTGGCCGCCGTCTGCGTTTCGGAACCGGGAAGGCGAGTTCGAGGCCTATCGCGGTCCCAGAAGCCAGCCGCCAGGCATCGGTCCGCACTGGGATCCCATCAGCGACGGTCTGACCGTTTCTCCGGCTGTGCAGGTGCGTGATGAAGATGTGGTCGTCGCCAGCGGTGCGGAATTGCACGAGGTACTGGCCGAACGGAACGTGCTCCACCTGGTTTACGCCGGTTTCGCGACCAACTGGTGTGTCCTGGGCCGAGACTATGGGATCCGGGCCATGGCCCGGTACGGCTACAATATCGTGTTCCTGCGCGACTGCACAGCGGGCGTCGAGTTTCCCGATACACTGGACGAATGCTTCGTGACTGAAATCGCAGTCCGCGAAATTGAGCAGCAGTTCGGTTTTTCGGCGTCGAACGAAGACTTCTTCGAAAGCTGCCGGAAGATATCTGAAAGGAACATGTCTTGATCGTCGATACCCACACCCACTTCTACGATCCCTCCCGACCGCAAGGCGTGCCGTGGCCGCGTGAGGACGACGCTTTTCTCTACCGGCGTATCCTGCCCGAGGACTTCAAGCGCGAAGCGCTGGCCGAGGGCGTGACCGGAACAATCGTCGTGGAAGCCAGCGCATGGGTAGAGGATAATCAATGGATACTGGATCTGGCCGATGACGACCACTTCCTGCTGGGCCTGGTGGGACACCTGGAGCCTGAAGATGCGCGGTTCGAGTCCGACCTGGATCGATTCGCGGAGCACGCGCTCTTCTACGGCATCCGCCTGGGCAAAGCGCCCGTGGACGATCCGGTTTATCTCGGGGCTATGGAGCAACTCGTTGCCCACGACCTCACGCTGGATCTGCTCGTGAGCAAGACCGGTTTGCCTGACGTGGCCGCCTGCGCCGCGCGTTTCCCTGCGTTGCGGATCGTGCTCAATCACCTCGCCCATGTGCCGGTGACGGGAGGACAGCCGGACGAGGAATGGATAACCGGGATTCGGACTGCCGCGGCACATCCCAATGTATACTGCAAGATTTCCGGCATGGTGGAACTGGCGCAGGTTGCCCCGCCGCCGGAGGATCCCGACTATTACAGGCCGGTGCTTGACGTACTCTGGAACGCCTTTGGGGAAGACAGGCTGCTGTATGCCAGCAATTGGCCGGTCTCCTGGCGATACGCGGCCTACCGGCAGGTACAGTCGCTCGCCGCGGCGTGCTTCGAACCGAAGGGATCGGAAGCCCTGGAGAAAATCATGGGGCAGAACAGCAAAGCGGCCTACAGGTGGATACCGCGCAGCTGAGGGGCGACCGGTTTGCTAACGTTGCTCGATCGGCACGTAGTGGCAGACGTCGTCACCGGTGTATATCTGGCGGGGTCGCGCGATTTTCTGCTCCGGATCGTCCAGCATTTCGGCCCATTGCGCCAGCCAGCCCACGGTGCGGGGTATTGCAAACAGCACGGGGAACATTTCAAGCGGAAAGCCCATGGCCTGGTAGATGAGACCCGAGTAGAAATCGACATTGGGATAGAGTTTTCGATTGACGAAATAGTCGTCTTCCAGGGCGATTCGCTCCAGTTCCACAGCGACGTCGAGCAGGGTGTTCTTGCCGGTCACGCCCAGCACTTGGTGCGTCATCTCCTTCAGGATCCTCGCCCGGGGATCGTAGTTCTTGTAAACCCGGTGGCCGAACCCCATAAGCCGGATGTCGCCCTGCTTGACCTTCTTGACGTAGGCGGGTACGCGGCTGACATGGCCGATTTCCTGCAGCATGTGCAGTACCTGCTCGTTTGCTCCGCCATGCAGGGGACCGTACAGTCCGGCAGCGGCAGCGGCGACGGACACATAGGGATCGGGCAGGGAGCTGCCGACACTTCGCATCGCATTGGCGCTGCAGTTCTGTTCGTGATCGACGTGCAGGATGAACACCACGTCCAGCGCTTTTTCCAATACGGGATCAGGCGTGTACTGTTCCGTCATCTTGTACATCATGGACAGGAAGTTTCCGCAGTAGCCCAGGCCGTTGTCTGGATAGGTGTAGGGAAAGCCCTGGCTGTGCCTGTACGCGAAGGCGGCTATGGTCGGTATTTTGGCAATGAGCCGGTGAATCTGTTCGTTTCGAATCGCGATGTCGCGTATTTGCTTGGCTTCCGGATAGAAGGTGGACAACGCGGCGACCGTGCTGATCAGAATACCCATGGGATGCGCGTCATACCTGAATCCATCCATGAACTTCTTGATGTTCTCGTGTACGATCGCGTGGTGCGTGATGTCGTAAGACCATTCTTCCAGCTCGGTCCTGGTCGGCAGCGTGCCGTGCACGATGAGGAAGGCAACCTCGAGAAAGGAGCTCTTGACTGCCAGGTCTTCAATGGGGTAGCCGCGGTACCGCAGTATGCCCTTCTCCCCATCGATGTGGGTGATGCTGCTTCGGCACAGGGCGGTGTTGTTGAAGGCCGGGTCGTATCCAAGCAGACCGAAATCGTCCTCGGAAACCTTGATCTGACGAAAATCCGTGGTGGGGATCGCGGCGCCGTACTTGGGATAGGTCCCGTACATGATCGGAATCTCGTACTGTTTGCCAGTCCGGTTGTCAATGACGGTCAACGTGTCAGGCATTCAGTACAACCTCCTGATAACGGGCTGAGACACCGGGGACATGCGCACGGTGGATGCACAACGTAAAGATTCCAGGCAATCCGGTCAACCACATTCGGTTTGAGCACCTAGGGATCGACCCATCGCCCGTCCGACTTGATCAGGTCGACCAGCTCCCCGACGCCGTTTTCCTGCGGAACGCTCATCTTGACGACTTCGCGCCCCCGGTAAAGGGATATGACACCGTTCGCGCGGCCTACATACCCGTAATCCGCATCGGCCATTTCCCCCGGACCGTTGACGATACATCCCATGACGGCAATGTCCAGACCCGCGAGATGGTCGGTGGCCGACTTGACCTCCGCCAGTACGTTTTCCAGATTGAACTTGGTACGTCCGCAGGAGGGACAGGCGATGAACTCCACCTTGGTCCGGCGCAGCCCCAACGCCTGCAGGATATCGTAACAAACAGGGATTTCGTTCGCCGGATCCTCCGCCAGGGAAACCCGTATGGTATCCCCCAGTCCCTCGGCCAGCAGCGTGCCTATTCCGGAAGTGGATTTGATCCGGGCGTACGTACCGTCGCCAGCCTCCGTGACGCCCAGATGCAGGGGGTAGTCCATGCCTTCTTCGTCCATACGACGCGCCATGAGCCGGTTGGCCTGCAACATGACGGGCACGCGGGACGCCTTGAGCGAAACAATCAGATTTCGATAGTCGTGCGCTTCGCATATTCTGATGAACTCCAGCGCGGATTCCACCATGCCCGCCGGCGTGTCTCCGTACGTTACGGTCATCCGGTCCGATAGAGAGCCATGGTTTACGCCTATGCGCATTGCGATGTCCCGCTCCCGACACACCCGGATCACGGGAGCCAGGTCTTCCTCCACTTTCCGTCTTGCCGCTTCGAATTCGTCCGGCGTATATTCGATGCTGTCGGACAACCGCTGGAATACGAACAGGCCCGGGTTGATGCGTACTTTGTCGACCGATCTGGCGACTTCTTCGGCTATTCGGGTACCCTGATGATGCACATCCGCAACCAGCGGGACGTCCACGCCGTTCAGCACCAGGGTATGTTTGATTTCCCGAAGACTCTGCGCGTCTGCCAGCGTGGGTGTCGTCACGCGTACGATTTCGCATCCCAGTTCATGCAATCGGATGATTGCGTCCACACAGGCTTGAACATCCCGGGTGTTTTCCGTAATCATCGACTGTACGACGATAGGATGCCCACCACCGATCGTGACGCCACCAACACGGACCTCCCGGGTTTTTCGCCGCGGATAGCTCATCTCCATCTGGCAAATACCTCCATGGTTGCCGCCGGACCAGGAACATCATACCAGCCTGTTCCACGAATGAAAGAAGCACCGGGAAGGCTGCGCGCGCATCGCTGTCTGCGCGTCCGGGTACGGACGTGGTACGGATATTCTGTAACGTACTTTCCTGCACCCGGATGTCAACCATTAATACCCTCTGCCCAACCCGCTGATTGTTCGAAGCCGGGAGACGGGATGACAAAGGCATCGGTCCCGCTCAACGCAACGGGACCAGGCCAAGTTCGACCCGGTCCAGATCATCGGGCGCGATACGGGGAGGATGGTTGATCGGGAAATTGGGACTCGATATGGTTCTGGTCCCGCTCACCAGCAAGCGCCGATCGAACGTCAGCGCGCGAATGTGCAGGGCATGCCACTGAAACGACCGGGGCATCCGATGCAATCGCAAGTACATCCGGCGACGCCGGTCTGTTCGGATTTCTCCACACAACGCGCCATCGCCGCTGACGAAATACGGTACGGTGGTTTTTCGTGCTGCGGCCTTGACCGCAGCAACGCGGCGCCCGTTCCGCGGGGTCCACGCGCCGCCTTGGCCTCTACTCCGTGCCAAGGCGGAAAGCCGGCCGCCTTCCGCCTCGCCCGGATGGCGTACGCTGAGTACATACCAGACCACATGGGTAAAGGAAACGGGATACCCCGAAGTCTCGGATGCTTCCAACCACCGCAGTTTGTCCCTACAATCAAGACATATGTCCAGATGGCTATCCACAGTCTCTCTCTCGCAGTCGGAAAGCCGGTTCGGTTCCTCGTGTAAGATCACCAGCGTTTCCGACGAAGGGCATGAAGAAAGCAACGGCTCGCTGTACTTGCGCAGCAGGTCGGCAATCCGAGTGCGGTCCGGCAGCCTCGCGACGGCGCCGGGCTCGGCAATGCGCTGGTACATGACTACTCCTCTTTACCGGGTTTGGGACGTCGAATGCCTTCGCATACACAATTGGTAAAGTGTTCGTAATCCCTGTATCGGCTCTGCATTTTACGTCGGAGTCGATACATGCAGTCGTAAATCATCTGACCCATTCGTTTCTTCGATACGCCCAGCAGTTCCGCGAGGTCCTCCCTGCTCAGTTCCCCCCTCAGTTCCTTGACATACATTTTCAGGACGTCCCGGCACCGCGGTCCCGTGTAGTATTTTAGGGCTGTATGCAACAGGAAAACCTGTTCCTCTTCCTCCATCACCTTGAAAAACCGATCGGGTCTGTTGTTGGGATCGGTGTCTTCGAGCTGGAGCCCAGACTCGCTGTTCGATGCGAACCAGTCGATATCGACGTATTTGATGCCCCTCCCCCGGGCGACGCCCAGGCGAGAAGGCATCGCGTCAAGACACTTGATCTTCGCAATACGGGTAATGTAGGTGCTCAGGGCGCTGCGGAATTCGAACTGGGGCAGGCTCTGCATGACTGCGATGTATATGTCGTTGAGGATATCTTCCTTTTCGCCCGCTGGAATCCAGTAGGCCTTCCTGTATACCCAGAAATGGACGGGCTTGTCCGGTGTAAAATACAAATCGTAGAGTTGACTCTGCGCATCCGACCGGCCCGCCAGACAAGCGTGTATCAGATTGGCGTCCCCTGGCCTTTTTGATTGCGTTTTCATGGTGACAACGAGAAAACCTTTCCATATTAAGCGCCTGTATGCGACAGGACCGCTCAGGCGCAACCAGTGCGTCCTGCATGGCAAGACGACCGGTTTCGGAATTTCCGATAACGGAAATTCCACTGCCCTATCCCGATCAACGGACCGCCACGTCGGAGCCTGGCGATTCCAGGATAAGGTTGTCGGTAATCGACTCGTCTTTTTGGGACACTGAAATCGAACGCTGCGCAATCCGCGGTGAACACGGATCTAACGGCGTTCTATCTGCTTCCTGAGGCGGTAGATGGTACACGCCTGAGTACATTGAAGGGCAGACCAGAGAACTGGATACTGCTTGTTCCTCGCAATGCATACCGGTGACAGCCCCGTGGCGCCTTTGTCGTGGCGGACCGGTTTCTTTTTTGGTACTGCGCGGCTCGGACCAGTAAGGCGAATTGCGGATCCCGTGCCTCTGGTACGCGTTGTTTTGCCGCATGTTCGATTTTAGCAGGCTCGTCATCCCGATTGGCTATATGCCAGAAAATGAACACGTGTGCAGAAAATGGCGAGCGTGTTGGCATTTCGAACGATTTAACGAAATAGTCGGGAAAGTGAGCAGAAAACTCGTACACTATCTGTAATTTTGACAATGGGACGACGTTCGCGTGTCGGAAGGGCGGCTATCCAGGGCGTTCCAGACATACAGCCCGCCGGCACGACCCGTTCGCGTTATCGGCATTCATCATGGTCCGGCGGGAGTTTCGAACGCAAAAAACGCAGATTCGCCTAAAACTTCGTGGTGTTGTGCGTTTTTTTTGTTTTTTGTGTCGCAACCTGTTATTATTGTTATAGTTCACCATTACGGCCTGATTCGCAGAATCCGAGACTCCTTGTTAAGTTGGAAGCGCGAGAAGAGAGGCTTTTCCTTTGGACCGTTTTGACCGTTTCGTTGGATTTGTCCTTCGCCGAAGGTGGGCGGTCATATTGCTCGCTTCGCTGTTCACCTTGCTTGCCGGCGCGGGTGGGATGGCGGTGGTGTTCGTCTTGTCCATGACGCTCCTGCCTGCATTGCTTTCGGTCCTGCCGCTACGCGCGCGTCCCGCGCGTTCGGCTCAAATCCAATCCCTGTTCTTCAAGCGCTTCGGCGATTTAGTCGTCGCGCGCCGTCGTTTCCTGATCTGGACTGTCGGCCTGGTTACTATCGCGCTTTGCACAGGCATTACCCGCAATGAGTTCAACAACAATTGGACCACACAGTTCGACGAAAGCTACCAGATCCGTCGAGACTCGGATTTCATCATGAAGAACCTCACCGGCTTGAATTCGCTGGAATACTCTCTGAGCGCCGGGCGGGAGGGCGGCATCACCGACCCCGATTATTTGCACAAAGTAGACGCCTTCGCGAATTGGTACAGGGAACAGCCTGAAGTAACGCATGTTCAGGCCTTTCCGGATATCATGAAACGCCTGAACAAGAACATGCACGGAGATGATCCGGCCTTCCATCGATTGCCGGAAAATTCAGAACTCGCCGCGCAGTATCTGCTGCTGTACGAGCTTTCGATTCCGTTCGGGAGCGACCTGAACGACCGCATCGATGTCGGCAAGTCCGCAACGCGGGTGACGGTCACGGTTCGCGACCTTTCGGACCATGCCATGCGCGAACTCGACGTACGCGCCCAGACCTGGCTTCGCGCCAACGTACCCGAGTTCGAGAGCGAAGCAACAGGCATCACGATGATCTTCGCCCACCTGACCGCCCGAAACATTGATGCCATTCTCCTCGGCACGACAATCGGCATGGTGCTTATTTCGCTCATCCTGATCGTTTTCTTCAAGAGTCTGCGCTTGGGTCTCATCAGTCTGGTGCCGAACTTCATCCCGCCGGTCCTCGGTTTCGGCTTGTGGGGTCATCTGGTCGGCGAGATTGACCTTTCGGCTTCGGTATCGATCGTCATCGCTTTCGGGATTGTCGTGGACGACACCATTCATTTTCTAAGCAAGTACCGGGACGCCCGGTCCGAAGGCCTGTCGTCAGCCGATGCTGTGCGGTCCACCTTCAACGCCGTTGGCCCCGCCCTGTTTACCACAACCGCTGTTTTGTCGGCGGGCTTCCTGTTAATGTTCTTGTTATCGGGTTTCAGCGGCATTTGGATACTTGGGGCAATGGTCGCAAGTATGGTCTTTTTCGGGCTCTTTATAGATTTTCTGCTGCTTCCTCCCATGTTGATGGCTCTCGAACGGAGAACGTCATGACACTCAATTGCTCCATGCGATCCGCTTCCGGGTTTCCGGCGTTGCCTATGCTTATGGCCGTCTTGGTTCTTTTTGTGGCCTTCCACGCGCCGCGGGCAACTGCTTCGGACGAAAACACGCCCGAAGAGATCGGACTTAAAATAGCACGCGACGCCTCTGCGCGGGATGACGGATTCGGCAACTTCACGGCCCGGCAATCCTTGGTCTTGCGCAACGACCGCGGACAGGAAAGCCAACGGCAACTCCGCGTAAAAGTGCTTGAAGTGCCCGAAGACGGAAACAAGAGCCTGTTCGTGTTCGACGAACCGCGGGACGTCCAGGGAACGGCTTTCCTCGTTCACGCCCACAAGGAAAGCGCGGATGACCAGTGGCTGTATCTTCCGGCGCTGAAACGCGTCAAGCGTATCAGCTCGGCGAACCGTTCCGGCTCGTTCATGGGAAGCGAGTTCGCGTATGAAGACCTGACCGCCCAAGCCGTCGAGAAATACACCTATCGGTACCTGCGGGACGAACCTTGCGGCGACGGACTGAACTGCACGGTAACCGAACTGACGCCCGTCGATAGGAAATCCGGCTACAGTCGCCAGATCTCCTGGCGCGACACGGATGAACTTCGCGTATGGAAAGTGGAGTACTACGACCGCAAGAACGATCATCTGAAGACGTTGACCTTGACGGATTACAACCTGTATCTCGATCGTTTCTGGCGCGCCGAAAAAATGATGATGGTCAATCATGCAACTGGCAAAAGCACGGATATCATCTGGTCGGATTTTCAGTTCCAGACAGACCTTGACGACCGCGACTTCACCCGAACCGGTCTGAGACGCGTACGTTGACACGGTTCATGTTGCGCTACACGTTCTTTGGCGTCTGGATGATCTTCGTCTCGCTCCGGGCCTTCGAAGTACGGTCCGAAACCCTCATTTCGGATCATGATTTCGGGGGACGGTTGCGCGTCGAAAGCAGATGGTTTCCTCAGGCCGCGTTGCATCCGGACCAGCGTTCCCACGCGAGCGGTTTCGCTCTGACGCCCAATCTTTACCTTGAAGACACTGGGGGTCGCATCCTGAGCGTGACCCCGTTCTTCCGTTACGACAGCGCGGACCCCCGGCGGACCCGTTTCGATCTGCGGGAAGCTTATTTCCTGGTTGCCGGCGCCCTCGGCGGCGGCGAGTGGGAACTGCGATTGGGCGTGGACCGCGTGTTCTGGGGGGTCGTCGAATCCCGCAACCTGGTCAATATCGTCAACCAGGTCGATCTCATCGAACATCCGAATGAAAAAGTCAGGATGGGGCAACCCCTGGTGTACATGACCTGGTCTGCGGACTGGGGCGTCGTGGAGATGTTGGGGATGCCCTATCACCGGGCGCGCACGTTTCCCGGAAGCGGCGGGCGCCTGCGCTTCAGCTTGAACGTGGATACCGGGCGGACCGAGTACGAAAACGCATCCGGAAAGTGGCATCCGGACTTCGCCGCCAGATATAGCCACAGTGTCGGAGCGCTGGATTTCGGGCTCAGCGCCTTCGCCGGCTTGTCGCGCGAGCCGGCTTTCGGGCTCTGCACGGACTGCGGCAACCAACCCGTGCTGTATCCCGTTTATGAAAAAATCCGTCAGTTCGGATTGGACGCGCAGTGGACCACCGGCCCCTGGTTGTTCAAGCTCGAAACCATTCGGCGGACCGGCGCGCGGAATCTTCAGAACATGGACGAGGACTTCACCGCTTTCGTGATTGGCGGAGAATACACGTTCTATTCGTTTTTGGCCACGGAATCCGAGTTGACCGTGTTGGCGGAATGGGACCGGGACAGCCGGAAACAAAGGGCGAACAACTTTTTCGAAAACGATTTGTTTCTCGCCGCCCGTCTTGCACTGAACGACACGCAGGGCACGGAATTTACGGCGAGCGTGCTACATGACCTGGATCGAAAACAACGCATCTTTGGATTCGAAGCGGGACGGCGCTTGTCGGACGCTTGGTCGGTGGATCTGGAAGCCGTCGTTATGACCAACATAGACCCGTCGGATATATACTACCCCTTGCGCAAGGACAGTTTCGTTCAGTTCAGCCTGGTTTACAGTTTCTGACGAGAACCCTGTGCTGGCGACATCGTTTCGCCATTCGTTGCCGGCAGCGCCTCCCCGGGCAACCGCAACCTACCGCTGATTTTCCATGTCCAAACTGATCAAAGGGATTTGGCCGGCGCTCTGCACGCCTTTCGACGACCGATACGCCCTTTCGACCGATCGGGTGGCGCCGCTGGTACGGCACCTGGTCGACGCGGGCAGCGACGGCTTCTTCGTCACCGGCGGCACGGGCGAGGGCCGACAGATGTCGGTCGCCGAACGGCGGCGCATGTGCGAGACCGTAACGGGCGAGGTCGCGAACCAGATTCCGGTGGTCTTTCACGTGGGTGGCACAACGACCGAGGATGCGGTTGTCCTCGCGTCGGACGCCGCCTCGTTGGGCGCCGACGCCGTGGCATCCGTCGCGCCCGCGGACCGGCCCAATGACCTGGCGGCGGCCGTCCGGCATTACGCAGCCATCGGGGCGGTGTCCAGCGTTCCCTTCTACGTCTACTGGCTCGCGCGCGACGTGGACGGCCAGGTAGGCCCCGGACAGTTCCTGGAGGCCATGGACGCGGTTCCGCATTTCGCAGGCATCAAGTTCACCGACCCGAACTTCTTCGTCTTTCAACAGCTTGTAGACCTTTCGAAGGGCGCACTGAATGCCATCACCGGTCCAGACGAAATGTGCGTCGCAGGATTCGTGATGGGAAGCGACGGAGCCATCGGGTCTACTTACAATATCATGCCCCGGCTGTTCCTGCGCATGTACGAAGCCTTTCGAACCGGACGCGTACGGGAAGCCATGGACCTCCAGGTACAGGCCAACCGGGTCATCGCGCTCCTGATTTCCGTCGGCGTCCTTGCCGGGATCAAGGCGATGCTTGCATGGCGCGGGATACCCGTAGGCCCACCCCGTCCGCCAACCGGCCTGCTGACGCCAGAAGGGGAAAACCGGCTGCGCGCCGGCTTGGAAGCATTCGATTTCGAGGTGGCTTGACGGAAGCGGGCCGCGCTGGCGTTGGGCGCGGGTATAGTCCCGCAATTCCCGCGGGAGAAGCAAAATCCATGTCCATGTCTGAAAAGATGAGACAACTGGAAGCGCTGCGAAAAAAGGCAGCCGAAGGCGGCGGACAGCAACGCATTGCACGCCAGCACGACGCGGGCAAATGGACCGCCAGGGAGCGCGTGGCCTTTCTCCTGGACGAAGGCAGTTTCGAGGAAATCGGCGCGTTCGTGACGCACGACTGTCACGACTTCGGCATGGCGGACAAGAAGATACCCGGCGACGGGGTGGTTACGGGATACGGCACGATCGACGGCCGGAGCGTCTACGTCGTATCGGAAGACTTTACGGTATTCGGCGGCTCACTGGGTCAGGCCTACGGAGAGAAGGTCTGCAAGGTCATGGACCTGGCGATGAAGAACGGGGCGCCGATCATCAGTCTCAAGGATTCCGGCGGCGCACGCATTCAGGAGGGCGTGGTCAGTCTCGCGGGCTACGCCGACATCTTTTTGCGCAACGTGCTGGCTTCCGGCGTGATTCCGCAGATTTCGGTGATCATGGGGCCCTGCGCCGGCGGCGCGGTCTATTCACCGGCGATGACCGACTTCGTCTTCATGGTGGAGGATACCAGCTACATGTTCATCACCGGACCGGACGTCATCCGCGCGGTGACCCACGAAGAGGTCACTTTCGACGAACTGGGCGGCGCACACGTGCACAATGCCGTAACCGGCGTGGCGCACTTCTCGGCGCCGGACGAACCCGCATGCCTCTCCATGGTGAAGGAACTGCTGGCCTACCTGCCTGCGAACAACATGGAGGACCCGATCCGGCTGGCCTCCTCGGACGACCCGGAACGAATGGACGAGGAGCTTGCCCGCATCGTGCCTGACGACGCCAACAAACCCTACGACATCAAAGAGGTGATCCACCGGGTGGCGGATCACGGCGACTTCTTCGAAGTGCATCGCGAATACGCCGACAATATCGTCGTGGGGTTTGCCCGGTTCAATGGACGAACCGCCGGTATCGTGGCCAACCAGCCCGCTTCGCTCGCCGGGGTGCTGGACATAGACGCCTCCGTGAAAGGCGCGCGTTTCGTGCGCTTTTGCGATGCCTTCAATATCCCCCTGGTGGTTTTCGAGGACGTCCCCGGTTTCCTCCCCGGCGTCAGCCAGGAGCACGGCGGCATCATCAGGGAAGGCGCCAAACTGCTCTATGCGTTTTGCGAAAGCACCGTTCCGCGGCTGACCGTGGTCACGCGCAAGGCCTATGGCGGCGCGTATTGCGTGATGAACAGCAAGCAGATTCGCGCCGACATCAATTACGCCTGGCCGTCCGGGCAATTCGCGGTTATGGGTCCGGAAGCCTCGGTAAACGTGCTTTACCGGCGCGAACTGGCCGAGTCGGATGATCCCGACGCCCTGCGCAAAGAACTGACTGCCGAGTTTCGGGAAAAGTTCGACAATCCCTACGTTGCAGCGAAAATCGGGTATATCGACGAAGTGATCTTGCCGCAGGAGACCCGTCCCCGTATCATTTCCGCGCTGGAGATGCTGAAGAACAAACGAGACGCGAATCCTCCCAAGAAACACGGGAATATCCCACTGTAAGAGGCTACATGATCCGGAAGATCCTGATCGCCAATCGCGGTGAAATCGCCGTCCGGGTGATCCGCACGTGCCGGGAAATGGGTATCGAAACGACGGCGGTCTTCTCCGAAGCGGACCGTACGGCCCTGCATGTCCAGTTGGCAGACGAGGCTTTCTGCATCGGCGATGCGCCGTCCTCGGACAGTTACCTCCGCGTGGACCGAATCATCGATACGGCACGGGCGGCCGGCGCCGACGCGATACACCCCGGATACGGGTTTCTTTCCGAGAACGGGGATTTCGCCGATCAGTGCGCGGAGGCGGGGATCACGTTCATAGGTCCTTCGGGCGAGGCCATCCGGACCATGGGGAGCAAGACCGAGGCGAGAAAAACCATGCGCCGGGCTGGGGTTCCGGTCGTGCCGGGAACCGAAGAAGGGATCGACCGCGACGAGGACGCGATCGGCATGGCTGATGCCATCGGCTATCCGGTCCTCGTGAAGGCGGCCATGGGTGGCGGTGGCAAGGGCATGCGCGTCGTGGAAGCCCCGGAGGATCTTGCCGGCGCACTCCGTACCGCGCGGTCCGAGGCCCGTTCCGCCTTCGGCGATGCCACGGTCTACCTGGAGAAGTATCTGGTGGAGCCTCGTCATGTGGAGTTTCAGGTCCTCGCCGACCAGCACGGACACGCAGTGCATCTTGGCGAGCGGGAATGTTCGATTCAGCGGCGCCACCAGAAACTCATAGAAGAATCCCCATCCTGCATACTCGACGACGCCTTGAGAAGCGCCATGGGCGAAGCGGCGGTGGCGGCCGCCGAGGCCGTTCAGTACACCAACGCGGGTACGGTGGAGTTCATCGTGTCCCGCGACCGGCAATTCTACTTCCTCGAGATGAACACGCGCCTTCAGGTCGAACACCCGGTCACCGAGTTGAGAACGGGACAGGACCTGGTCAGAAGGCAGATCGAAATCGCCGCCGGCCTGCCCCTCCCGTTCGGGCAGGAAGACGTGCGTCTGTTCGGTGCGGCGCTGGAATGCCGCATCTCCGCCGAAGACCCCGAAGCGCAGTTCATGCCCTCCGTAGGCGTGGTGACGCGTCTGAGCGAGCCGGGCGGCCCCGGCGTCCGCCTGGACAGCGGCTTCTGCGCGGGTTACGAAGTACCGATCTACTATGATCCGATGATCGCCAAGCTGATCGTTTGGGCCGAGAAGCGGGAAGAAGCGATCGCCCGCATGAAGAGAGCCCTAGGCGAATACGAGATCGGGGGCATAAAGACCACGATTCCGTTTCACATGCGGGCTCTTTCGGACCCCCGGTTCCTCTCCGGCGACTATTCCACCGCTTTCGTCGACACCATGGGTCCCGACGAAGATGCCGGTGCCGACGAGCGGCATATCGCCGCCGCCTTTGCGGCGATCATCAAGCACCGGGAAGCGAAAAGAACGCGCGTGGCCGGGACGGACGGTAACGGCTCCGAAGGGCCGGCAGAGAGTCCCTGGAAACTGACCGGTCGCCGCGACGCCATGCGCCGGGCGCGCTGACACGCGTTCCGACCGCATTCAATGCAGATGCAGGCGTCGATGCGAGATAAAGGGATCAAGCGGGCAAAGGGATCAATTTGAGCTATCTCGTTACGATACAGGGCAGGACGTACACGGTCAGTTTGGATGACCGGGAAGGCGGGGTCGTGCTGCATGTCGATGGCGAAACGATGAAAATCGACATGGCCTCGCTGCACGGAAATCGTGCGTACTCCCTGCTTATTGACGGAAGATCCTATAACGCGGTTGCGGCGACGCAGGGCGAACAATGGGAGGTCACGGTCAACGGCGTTTCGTCGGCGGCAGCCGTGGAAGACGAGAAACTGGCCCGCCTCCGCAACCAGGTGAAGTCCCGGCGCCGCGCCGGTGGCGAGCAGATCAAGGCGCCCATGCCCGGTCGGATCGTGTCAGTTGCTGTTGCGGTGGGCGACGCGGTGGAAACCGGCCAGGGCTTGGTCGTAATAGAAGCCATGAAGATGGAAAACGAACTGCGCGCCCAAGCGGGCGGTACTATTCGGGAAATCCGTGTCGAAGAAGGGGATACGGTAGACAAGAATGCCGTGCTGGTGGTCGTCGGGGATTGAATGCGTTCAGGGCTGATCGCCCTCCGGGCCGATCGGTCCAGCTAAACAAAGGAAGGGCTGTCCATGCGTCTGGGTGTGGTGGGATACGCGCCGGGAGACCCCCGGACCGTCACGAAATCGATATTGGAAAAGGGCCTGGAGCTGGGTGTTACGTCCGTCTGCTACCACGGTCCCGGAGAATGTCTGGACGAGTTGACCTCCGCGGACTGCAACCGGGTCAATGCCCTCTATCGTGATCTGGGGCTGGAACTGGCGCAATTCGGCATAGGCTACCGCGAATGCCTGTTCGACCCGGATGAATCCGTTCGCGACCGGGTCGTAGGGACCATCCACCGTGGCTTGGAAGTGGGCTGGGCGCTCAACGCCCACAACGTACTGATCCGGACCGGCAGCCTGAACCCGGCGGGGTCCTACGATCCGGCGCCCGAAAACCACGAACCGGAACGACGCGATGTGCTGATCGAAACCTTGGCACGGATCGCGGCCAAGGCGGAAGAGGAGGAGATGACGGTCGTGGTCGAGACCCACGCGCTGACGATCATGGGCTCGCCCGAAATCAACCGGCAGGTTGTCGAAGCGGTAGGTTCCGATCGCGTGCGCGTGGTCATGGATTTCGTCAACCACTTCCAGTCCCTGGCGCAGGTATACGACAGCACGGAACGCATCAACCACATCTTCGATGTCATGGGACCGATCTCCACGGTTTCACACATAAAAGACATCAGTGTGGAACCCGGATTCGTCCTCCACATGAACGAAGAAGTGCCCGGAGCCGGAGCACTCGACCTCGTCACGGCCGTGCGGCGCTGGGAAGCGCTCCATCCAAACGGCTATATGCTGGTCGAACACCTGCCCGATGACAAGATCCCGACTGCCATCGAAAATGTGCGGCGCATCGCGGCCGAGGCGGGCGTGGAGATCGTCTGAAGATCGGACTGGTTTTTCGCCATCGGTGATGCACCGTTCCGTGGTCCTCTTTCAACCTCACCGAACCGGCCAGTGCTGAAGATTGACTTAGTCAGAGAACGGTCGTATACTATACCTATGGCTACAACGACGATGAAATCGACATTTACCCTGGCAGTCAGGGAAGAATCACCGGGTAGCGAAGCCAAACTCAGTGCGCTCGACCGATTGCAGGCTTCACTGCAGGAGCGCAAGGTGGACGGCGTGCGTTGGTCTCAGGAGTTGGAAGACGAAAGACGCGCCGCGGACCGGCAAATGCCTTCCAAGTAACAATTGATCCGTTTGAACACAGGTTCCCCTGTACACAAGCCATAAGATTCCTTCACGGGCATTGTGTGATGTGTTGGCGACCTTTCCGAAACCGCCGTATAACCAGGCAACCAGGCGGCACCGGCCTACGCAACTTCTCAACAGATCTGAACCCAATCACCCAATGAACCGAAAACCCGTCCCGTACGGTCACTGGAAAAGTACCATCACGGCGCAGGTCATGGGCGCGGGGACGCCGCTCCACGATGTGCAGTGGATCGGCGACGGTTCGGGCCTGGTCTGGCTGGAACAGCGTTCCGCCACCGGTGTGCTCGTTTGCCGAAAGGGCCAGGATGCGCCGTACGACCTGACGGACGGGCATTCGGTCCGGGGCGGCGTCGGTTACGGGGGTGGGGATTTCACCGTGGCCGACGACTTCGTCGTATTCGCCGAAAAGGACGGCAGACTGTACCGCCAGTCCCTGTCCGCGGGGCCGGCCAGCGCGATTACGCCCGCCTTCGGCGCGGCGGCTTCACCGGTTGTATCTCCGGATGCGAAGTGGGTGCTGTATGTCCATACCTTCGAATCCGTCGACGTCATCGCGCTGGTAGACGGAGAGGGCAGCGGTTGGCCGATCAACCTGGTTCGGGGCGCCGATTTCTACATGCAGCCGGTCTGGCACCCGGACGGCCAGCGCATCGCGTGGATCGAATGGGACCAGCCGCAGATGCCATGGGACGGCACAAGGCTGAAGACCGGCCGGGTCTATACCGACCGCCGCGTGCTGACCGACGAGCAGATGATCGCCGGGGAAGCGGATGTGCCGGTGTTCCAGCCCGCCTTCTCCCCGGACGGCAAGTGGCTGTCCTACATCATTACGGATGGTACGTGGGACAGTCTGGTGGCGATGGACCTTGAAACGGGAAAGCAGCGGGTTTTGGCCGAGGGGACCACGCTGGCCGAACCTGCCTGGACGCAGGGCCAACGCGTCTGCGGTTGGGGACCGGACGGCGACACCCTGTTCTACCGCAGTAGCGAACGGGGATTCGCGTCGCTGTGGAAAGTTTCCCTGGCGTCGGGCGATAAAACGAAACTGGAAACGCCCCGCTACACCTGGATGATGCAGGTCGCCGTATCGCCGACTCGGCACAGTGTCGCATGTATCGCCTCTTCGTCTACCATACCCGAACGCGTGGTCACCCTGGATGAGCGCGCGCATACCGTACATCGCCGCAGCCGGTCGGAGATGATCCCGGCGGCGGACCTGTCCCGTCCCGAACCGCTCACCTGGACGAATCCGGGCGGAGGCGAAGTGCACGGACTCTACTATCCGCCTGCCAGCGGCCGGTTCACCGGTTCTGGTCGACCGCCTGCCATCGTAAGCATCCACGGCGGACCGACCGGACAGCACAGAACGAACTATTCGGCCGAGATCCCGTTCTTCACGAACCGGGGCTATGCCTGCCTGTATGTGAACTACCGCGGAAGTACCGGTTACGGGCGCGCCTACATGACCGCGCTGCGCGAACACTGGGGCGAATACGACACGGAAGATGCCGTGAGCGGCGCGCATGCCCTTATCGAACGGGAGCTCGCGGATTCGGATCGCGTCGTCATAAAAGGCGGCAGCGCGGGAGGGTTCACCGTGCTCAACGCCCTCATCCATCATCCGGGCGTTTTCCGCGCCGGTCTGTGCCTATACGGGGTGACGAATCTCTTTGGCCTGGCCGCGGATACCCACAAATTCGAGGCAAAGTACTTGGATCTGATGGTCGGGACGCTGCCCGAGCACCGTGCGCGGTACCAGGACTGGTCGCCGCTCTTCCACGCGGACCGCATCCGCGATCCGGTCGCCATTTTCCAGGGTAGCGAAGACAAGGTCGTGCCGCCGGACCAGGCCGAGGCCATCGTAGAAATCCTCCGACGGAACAGGGTGCCCCATGTCTATCGATTGTACGAAGGGGAGGGGCACGGCTGGCGCAAGGCGGAAACGCAGGTCGCCTTCTACAACGAGGTGGAGAATTTCCTGAGACGGTACGTACTTTGATGCAGGTTTGATGCAAGGGGAAGCTTTGTGGGAAGCCTGGCGGACAAGCTGACGGTCGTGTTCTCGGATGCCTTTGAATCGGCCGGTTATGATCGAAACTACGGCGAGGTGCGCGTATCCGACCGGCCGGACCTGTGCCAATTCCAGTGCAACGGAGCGCTTGCGGCGGCCAAAGCGTACCGAACCAATCCGAGGAAAATCGCGCAGAACGCGATCGAATCCGTCTCCGCGCCGGAACTGTTCGACAACCTGTCCCTTGCCGGCCCGGGATTCATCAATATCGTGCTGGCTGATGCGTTTGTCGCTTCCCACGTCCAGGACCTGTACGAGGATGACAGACTGGGTTGCGAAACTGTCGCGACGCCCGGAAAGATCCTCGTCGACTACGGAGGAGCCAACGTCGCCAAACCGCTCCACGTCGGTCATCTGCGGGCGGCAATAATAGGCGAAAGCATCCTGCGAATCTGCCGCTTCGTAGGCCACGAAACCGTTGGAGACGTGCATCTGGGGGACTGGGGCCTTCAGATGGGGCTCGTCATCGTGGGCCTTCGGAATCTCCGCCCGGATCTGCCCTATTTCGATGCCGGTTACTCGGGACTATACCCTTCGGCGTCTCCCGTGACCACCGAAGATCTGGAAGCATTGTATCCACAGGCCAGCGCAAGGGCAAAAGAGGATCCGGCATTCGCAGAGGAGGCGCGTCAGGCCACCGTTGCGCTTCAGGCCGGTCGCCCGGGCTACCGAGCGCTCTGGAAACATTTCCGGGATGTTTCCGTCGAAGATCTACGGCAGGATTACCAGTCGTTGAATATCTGCTTCGACCTTTGGCTCGGCGAGAGCGATACCCAGGACCGGGTTCACAGCCTGGTTGAGCGTCTGAAGGCGGCAGGATACGCGAAGGAAAGCCGGGGCGCTCTGGTCGTGGAGGTTGAAGACCCCGACGACAGGGAAACGATCCCGCCTCTGATGCTGGAGAAAACCGATGGGGCGGTACTCTACGGAACAACGGATCTGGCGACCATCGAGCAGCGCGTTGAGCAATTCCAGCCGGACTACGTGCTGTATGTGGTGGACAATCGCCAACAGCAGCATTTCAGGCAGGTTTTCAAGGCTTCCTACAAGACGGGCGTGGTACCGCAATCGACGCGGCTGGAGCATAACGGCTTCGGGACCATGAACGGGAAGGATGGAAAGCCCTTCAAGACCCGCGAAGGCGGGACTATGAAGCTCAAGGACCTGATCAGGCTCGTGACCGATCACGCCCGGACCCGTATCGAAACCATTGATTCGATACGGGAATACGACGAAGACGAAAAGGAGGACATCGCCCGTATCGTGGGCGTGGCCGCCCTGAAGTATGCCGACCTCATGAACCACCGAACCAAGGATTACGTCTTCGACCTGGACCGCTTCTCCTCCTTCGAAGGCCGCACGGGTCCCTACATCCTCTATGCCGCCGTGCGCATCAAGTCGGTATTGCGGCGAGCGGGGGACCGCGATCTTCCGCCGGGCAGGATCGTCGCGCCTCAGGTAGAAACGGAACGCAATCTGCACCTCAAGTTGTCCGAGTTGCCATCGGTCGTCGACCTGGCCTTCGCAACCCGCGCGCCGAACCACCTGTGCGAGTATGCATTTCAGCTGGCCAGCACGTACAACCGGTTCTACCATACCCATCACATCCTGAACGAGGAAGACGCCGAACGTCGCGCCTCGTGGCTCGCCGTATCCGGGATCACGCTGCGGGCGCTGGAAAGGACGCTGGACCTCCTCGGCATCGAGGTGCCGAAACGCATGTAGAAGCCGGGGCGCAACACATCCATCAATCCATGAATATCGTATACCTCCATTCCCATGACACCGGCCGGTACATACAGCCGTACGGCCATGCTATTCCGACACCAGCGCTGCAGAAACTGGCGGAAGAGGGTGTCCTGTTCCGGTCGGCCTTCTGCGCAAACCCGACGTGCTCACCGAGTCGAGCCGCCCTGCTCACCGGGCAGTGGGCGCACAGCTGCGGCATGTTCGGACTGGTCAACCGCGGATGGTCGATCCACCATCCCGAGCGGCTCATCATGCACACCCTGCGCAAAGCGGGATACGACACGGCGCTGGCCGGATTCCAGCACGTGGTTCGCGATGTGGAGGACGCCGGCTGGTCCCGAGTCATGTCGCGGGAGGCCGGTAACGAAAAGATGCCCGCGGAAGAACTTGCGGTCTCCTTCCTGTCGGAAACCCATGACCGGCCGTTCTTCCTGGACGTGGGTTTCGGCGAAACCCATCGCAGGGGAGCAGGATTCGCGCCACAGCCCGACGGCGAAGCACAGACCGATCCCCGTTTCGTACGTCCACCGGCGCCTTTCCCGGACACCCCCGATCTACGGCGGGACATGGGCCTCTTCATCGATGCCGCGCGCACGCTCGATCACAAGATGGGGCGCGTGCTGGAGGCCATCGACCGATACGGACGACGCGACGATACCCTGGTCGTCTGCACTACCGATCATGGCATTGCCTTTCCCATGATGAAGTGTCACCTTACCGATCACGGCATGGGCGTCATGCTCATTCTCCGCGGTCCGTCGGGGTACTGCGGCGGCAAGGTCGTCGATGGCATGGTGAGTCAGATCGACCTGTTCCCGACCGTTTGCGATCTGACCGGGATCGAACGGCCGCACTGGCTGCAGGGGGTTTCAATGGATCCTCTGGTGCGGGGGGAGGCTACGGAGATACGGGAGAACGTCTTTGCCGAGGTGAACTACCACGCGGCCTACGAACCCCAGCGCGCCGTACGGACCCGCCGGTGGAAATACATCCGGCGATACGGCGACCGACAACTGCCCGTCCTGACCAATTGCGACGCATCGCTGACAAAATCGGCCCTGATCGAACAGGGCTGGCGCGAACGGACCGTCCCGCGCGAACGGCTCTATGACACGGTATTCGATCCGTCGGAAACCGCCAACCTGGCCGACCGGCAGGAAGCCGCCGCCACGTTGTGCGACATGCGCGCCCGTCTGGACCGCTGGATGGCTTCCACGGGCGATCCGCTGGTTGATCGCGAGGTCGTGCCGCCGGATCCCGGAGGCCTGTTGAACAGCCCCGCCGACCTTTCAGCCTCGGACGATCCCCAGTATCCTGTTGAGGAAGATCCCCGATTTTCAGCTTGAGCCATGGCCCCCGTCTCCCTTAACCACCTGCTCGTATTTGTCGACCGGGACACCTACCGCGCGCTGTCCGCATCCGGGTTTCTGAACGACTACTTCGCCTGCTCGGAGGAGCGGACGACCCACGACCAGGCCACGGGGATGTCCTGGACCGGTCGATACTACTACGGCCGCCATACCTACTTCGAATTCATGAATCCGGACAAGACCTCCTGGGCGCCCCGCGACGGCCTGGCATTCGGCATGGAATCGGCGCAGGGCACGAAAGAACTGGCGCGCCGACTGGGGCAGGGTACGGAAAAGAAAGTGAAGCGGTACAGGCGCAACAGAAGGTATCGGAACGAAGACGTTCCGTGGTTCTGGTCCCTTGAGATCCCGCGCGGGGACGATGCCCGGTTGATCTCGTGGGTGATGGAATACGATCCCGGGTTTCTGGGCAGATGGGCGGCTCACCTGCCTCCCGCTCCCGCGTCCGGGGATATCTCGCGGGCCAGCCTGCTTGACCGGTACCGGGCCGCCATCGGCGACGACCTGCCCAACCGGCTTTTTCAAGACATCAAGGCCGTGACGGTTGCGTTGCCGTCCGACGAGGCAGACCTGCTCGAAACGGAACTGGCGATCTACGGATACGCTCGGGAAGAGGCAGCAGCGGCGGGAACGGTGAGCGACGATCCGACCAATTTCGGTGCGTGTACGACTTTCCGTGGCCCCGATCTCGACATCACAGTGGAGCGGATTCCCCCGGAAGACGGTCATGCCAAGTCGGACTACGCCAAGCCGGGCAACGCCGGTGAACCGGGCGGAATTACGGGTTTCACCATGGAAACCCGGCCGGTCTCCGCGACCGCCATCCACACATTCGGTCCGGCGTGCCGACTCACCATCCGGGAATCGGGTCGGGCAACCTGGTCGTTTCGGGAAAACGCCGGGCGCATGTCAGTCGGGTAACGGCGCGGTACGACGCTCCGTCTATCCGGCGACGAGTTTTTTTACCACGTTCACGTCGATATCCGCGAGGCGCCTCGGGCAGAAGGGCTTCCTCCAAGCAAGCAGTCCCACATCTCCCTCAACCGTTTCATCTCCCCACATTATCCGTACCTGCTTTCCCCTGGGTCCCCAGACAGCCGGGTCGGTCGGCCCGAAGAGCGCAACGACCGGGATGCCCAGGGCCGCGGCCAGATGCGTGACGCCCGAATCATTGCCGATCAGGACCGCACATCGGGCCAGCAACACACTCAACGAGGCCAGGTTCAGGTCGTCAACGATACGGACCCCGCTACCCTCAATCCGCGGCGCGACCCGACTTCGAATTTCCTCGTCGGCAGGTCCGAATGTGACGACCGGCTCCAACCCCTTGTCTGCCAGCGCTTCGATCAACGCCGCGTATCGTTCGGCCGGCCAGCATTTCTCCCTCCCGCCACTGCCCGGGTGCACGGCAATCAGCCGGTTGCCCGCATGGGGATCGGAAGCGACGGCCGGACGCGCACGAACGGACGACTTCAACGCCGGCGCCTCGGCAGGTCCGCGAACCGGCCGCATCAACGCCGGCGCCTCGGCAGGTCCGCGAACCGGCCGCATCAACGCCGGCGCCTCGGCAGGTCCGCGAACCGGCCGCATCAACGCCGGCGCCTCGGCCAAGGGCCCCGTACCCAGTGGCGCGAGGGCCTCCATCAGCACATGGGTCATGTGGGTACGTTGGGTAGAATAACCAGTACCCGCATGATCCGCAGCGTCCTGAACAGGATGCGCCTGGCCGATGAGAACGGGACCGGCCGCGATCCGGCGAAGGTTGTCTGCGAATACCCCGGTGGAATCCGGCAGGTAGGAGATGATCGCATCGTAGGATCCGAGGTCGTGCGTGATCGGCTGCGCAGGAGTCGGACCGCGCTTCACGAACAGGGGGGTGTATTGCCGATCGTCTATAGAAAGCACGTTGTCCACGTAACCGCTATGCTGCAGCAACGCCAGACGGCCGGCGTTGCCCATCATGTCGATGGACAGACCACTATAGCGCTTCTTCAACGCGGAGAGCACGGGAAGCGTAAGGATCAGGTCCCCGACCGCGCCCGACCGGATGACGAGCACGCGCTTCATGCTTCCAGGTCGAAGGTGGCGCCTATGCCGGCGGCTTCCGCCCGTTCAAAGGCCAGCCGGGCGGTGACGGCGTCCTCCATGGCGTAACCCACGGACTTGAAAACGGTGATCTCTGCCTCGCTCGTTCGCCCGCCCTTCCTGCCGGTGACCAGTTCGGTCAGTTCGGCGCGGACGTGCGACCTGGTGATGTCACCCGACCGCAGCGGAACGATGATATCGCCCGCTTCCTCGAACGCTCCTTCGTACGTATCCACATAAACCCCGGCACGCCGAATCAACGTGGTGTCCAGCTCCTGCGAATCGGGGGTGTAGACCCCCACGGCATTTACATGCGTTCCGGGACGAACCAGTCCGCCGTCGAATAGCGGCGTCCTGCTGGACGTGCAGACCGCCAGGACATCCGCTTCAGTCGCACACTCGGCGGCAGTGCGCACCTGGCGTGCGGATAGGCCCCGGGTTGCCAGTTCAGCCACAAAGGCGCTGCCGCGTTCGGTCGTTCGGTTGAACACAACGACCTCTTCAATGGGACGGACGGCCCGGATAGCATCCACGTGAAAACGCCCCTGAACGCCTGTTCCGATCACGCCCAGCAGCTTCGCCTCCTCGCGGGCCAGATACTTCGTGGCCACGGCGGACGCCGCCGCCGTCCGAATGCCCGTGAGGAACGTGGCATCCATAAGGGCCGTAAGCCGACCGGTTTCCGCGTCGCACAACACGTAGAATCCCGTGATCGCCGGCAATCCCCGGGAAGGATTGTCGTGGAAGGCGGAAACAACCTTGGCACCCAGCGTCTGAGCGTCGTGCAGATAGGCCGGCATGAAGAGCGAGACCGCAGGACGGCCCGCTATCCGCACGGCCTGACGGACGGGGACATCGTCTTTTTCGCCTGCGGACCGGAACCCTTCCTCCACGGCCTCGATCACATCCGGCATGGCGAGGATGGACGCCATATCCGACCTTGAAAGCATGCGAATTCGGTTCACGGCAAACTCCGTTCGAAAGACGGTTTCCCGGTGATGTAAGCGAAAGAGAAACTGATTGCCACGCCTGGTGGCTCAAATTAGATTGTATAATCGTCTTTGCAACGCCAATCAACGACTATCTGTTCGTATATGGACAGGCATTAGAGGAGTGGGTATGCGCGAACGCCAGAAGGAACTGCGGAGACGGCGGTTCCGAAAAAACCAGCGACGCAAGGCCGCGATACGCGAAATGAAGCTGAACAGAAGGGTGAAGCCGACGAAGTAACCCGTCCGGAATCCCTGACAGGTGTGCTATGTCCGACCCATCGGCATCCGTTGCCGATCATGCGAAGATCCCGCCGTCCACAGACGCGAATCGCCTGGTGGCCATCGACTGGATGCGCGGCTTCGTCATGGTGCTCATGACGATCGATCACGCCGCCGCCGCCTTTAACGCGGGGCGCCTGTCCGATGATTCCTGGTTCATGCAACAACCGGGATCCGAGTTGCCGGTCGTCCAGTTCTTTACCCGCTGGATCACGCACCTGTGCGCGCCGACCTTCGTCTTTCTGGCCGGCACCGCGTTGGCGCTGAGTTTTGAGCGGCGGCGCCTGGCGAGCGTGTCGGACCGCGCCCTGGACCGGCACCTGTTCAAGCGGGCGCTGGTCATATTGGCTTTTGAGCTGCTGTGGTGGGGACCCTTTTTCTTCCAGGTGCTCTTCGCCATCGGCATGTCACTGATCTGCATGATCCCGTTGCGCCGGCTGTCCTCCCGAACCCTGCTGATCATCGCGCTTTCGATCCTGTTTCTGTATGAGGCCCTGTTCTCTGGGATATTGCACCTGGCGGGACTTGCGCCCGAGATGATAGCGGACGTACCGGATGTGTCGGCAGACGACGGTTTCCGCATGTCGGTGTTGAACGCGTTGCTCGAAAAGGCACAGAACCCGACCTGGTTGACCGTGAGCGCTCCGTTTTTCCACCCGGGCATCTTGGTCACATTCGGCCCCGGCATGCCCTTGATGGTCATGTATCCCTTCGTGCCCTGGCTTGGGATGATGATCCTGGGCTGGCTGCTGGGCCGTTTCCTCTTGCATTATTCAGCCGCCGTTGCACCCGATGCCGTGGGGCGATCGACGAATTCGGTCGAACGCCTGCTTGTTTTTACGGGCTTGGCGGCCGTGGGGCTTTTTATACTGCTACGCGCCTGGAATGGCTATGGCAACATGTTCATGCTCCGGGAAGACTCCTCGCTGTTGCAATGGCTGTATTTCAGCAAGTATCCGCCATCCCTGACGTTCGCATCCCTGATGTTGGGCCTGATGGCCTTGATGCTCTGGGGTCTGTTCCGGTACCAGCGGACGATGAAGGGAATGGCAAACCCCCGAAATCCCCTGCTCGTATTTGGTCAGACCGCTTTTTTCTTCTACCTCATCCACGCGCATATCCTGATCATCGCCGCAGCGGTCCTGGGCATGTTCAGAAACGAAGGGCTGGTCGCCACCTACCTAGCGACCCTGGCCGTACTGATCCTGCTCTATCCGCTGTGTCTCTGGTTCCGTCGTTTCAAAGCCGCCCGGCCTCGCAGTTGGGTGAGGTATATCTGACCCGCACCGAATACGAGATACCACGATTCACAACCAAAAAGTCGACCGCCGGACCGAAGGAACTATCGTCCGGATCCTTCGTCTAATTCTCTAAAGCAGACGGCACGGTCTCGCAGCGCCGCTGCTGACTGACAGGGGAACGCATAACGATGCAATTAAACACCTCGTCCACCACCCTTCGATTCCTGATCGCGATCTTCCTGATCGTTGGTCTGATGATCCCGTGGGGATTGCTCCTACATGTAGTCACGGACCGTAGCGGCTACCGGGACGAGGCGCTGAGCAATGTGAGTCATGCGTGGTCCGGACCGCAGACCATCGTGGGCCCGGTCCTGGCCATTCCGTACCGTTTGCCGAACGAAGACGATAGAGAAAGTCACCTGGAGGGCGAACCGCACATCTTCGTCCTGCCCGATGACCTGAAAGCGGAACTGAACAGTACCTACGAAATCCGCTCCAGGGGCATCTTCGACGTGCCGGTCTTCACGGCATCGCTGAACGCCAGCGGCGCATTTCCCGATCTGGACGTTCAGGACCTCCAAGCCCAGTATGGCGAACTCATGCTCGACCGCATGACGGTGATCGTGGGCGTATCCGACACACGGGGGATACAGGAAGGATCGTTGACGCTCGGCGACAAGCCGGCGGAGTTGCAGGCCGGCACCGGTTTTTTCGGTACAATTGGCGAAGGGATGCAAGCGCCGGTGCGCTCTAACGAAAACACATGGGACCGCACGTTCGACTTCACGCTGACGTTTCGGGGAACCGAACGGTTCAGCATCGAACCCGTGGGAGACGAGACCCGGATCGCCATGACGTCAACCTGGCCCCATCCGAGCTTCGACGGACGCATGCTGCCCGACGAACGGACCGTCGACGGCGACGGTTTCACGGCCACATGGAACACGGGAAAGCTCGCCCGAGGCTATTCGCAGGTCCTGGATGCGTACGGACGGGGCCGCGACGCCGTGCTGGACCATCTCGGCACGATCGGTACGGACGAAGACCGAAAAGGGGTCGGTTTCAGCGTGTTCAAAGCCGACGACATCTATCGTTCCGTGACGCGCAGCCTGCAATACGGGATCCTGTTCATCGTCTTCACCATGATCAGCGTGGTATGCATCGAGCTAATCACGAGCATCCGCTTTCACGTGGTTCAATTTGGCGTGGTGGGCATCAGCCTGGTCGTGTTCTTTCTCACGCTCCTTTCGCTTGCCGAACACCTCGGTTTCGGATGGGGCTACCTCATCGCCGCCGCCCTGATCACGCTGATGAACGGGGCCTACGTCGCGACCGCCTCCAAGTCCTTCAGGTGCACCGGATATGTAACCCTCGTGCTTGCGTCGCTCTACACCGTGCTGTATCTGGTCCTGCTGGTGGACGAATACGCGTTGCTCGTGGGCACCGGCCTGGTCCTGATCCTGCTGGCCGGCTTGATGTACGCCACCTATCGGTTGTCTAGAACCGGCGCCGGGCAGCCGGAATAGGTTTCAAGCCAGAGTTCGGACTGGATCATCCACAAGTGCCGGAAACCGGATAGCAAGCACGGACGCCGCCAATCATAATCGCAGCCCCGGATGTTCTGGAGACCTGGGTCGCGGACCAATGGTCTCACGCGCGGGATCCGGAATGAGATCCATTTCCTCCATCACAATTTGACCAATCAGTGCATGCGTGCCCGCCGGCACGACCACACAGCTGGTGAACATCTGGCGATCCCCAATGCGGACGGTGAGTGGACCGGCGATCGGTAGCTCGATTCGAGATCCATCAGCCAGCGTAAAGGAGTCTTTGCGCACCGTACCGATACCCAGTAGGTCTACCACGTTCTTCGGGAGCGTCAACATCATCGCGCCCGTGTCCACTATGGCACGGACGGTTGTCCGGCGGAGTTTACTCTCCTGAAGATACCCAGTCTTGACCAACTCCCCGTCTAACGCGTTCTCCAACTCGATCTCAGCAACGATTTCGCCCATATCACCCACCCCCGCGTGTTTTCGATCAACATCATCCGCGAACATACCCATTGAGCACTGTAAAACCGCTCAATAAGTATTGTCGGTTTTTGGTTGAAATCCTCGTGTTTTTTGTTCTCATCTGGCGTTCTCGCCCGGAGATGCAACTATACAAGCTCGGTGGCTTATGGCACTATACAGGTTTATCCCGCCTGCGATCACTCTACAATGCAGTTGAGCCGAATCCAGTTTTGGATGTTTCGGTCAACCTTCGCGCCAGCGTTCTCGTGGGCAATATATACCAGTCGGCTTGGGTTTCGTCGACTTCGTACCCCAGGTCAGCCAAGGACCGGATGGTGATCAGACTTATCGGTTCGGAGATCCTCGAAGCGTATCGGGCGAAGGAAGCACGGGCTCGCCAAAGAAGCCCAACGAAGGACGCCTCAGCAGATTGCGTCGTTTCCACGAACTACCGCCAATACCCAACGCATGCACGATCTCATATTGAACCTGACCAAGTCCGCTTCATCCAATGTTATCCTCCCACTTAGGTAGACCTAATGCCCCGGGTGGTAGAGTATCGGGCCGGCATTTCCGAGCGTTCCCCGCCTGCCGTCGATTGTAGCGGAGCGATTCGGGCTATAGATCACGATAGCGTCGAGGTAGCCGAACAATCGTTCGTACACGCCGTTATCAAAGAGATCGTCCTGCGTCAAGGTGTTGTGAAACACTGGTACATCGGGCAGATCGCCGGTTATGATGCGTTCCCAATGTTCCACCGCGGCACGCATCGCCTCTGCGATGAACGCTCTCGGTTCTGCGTGGACCCAGACGACCTTGATGTCGAAGGACTCACTATGGGGTAGGCCGGTCCTTTTCCACAAATCCCATCCGGTGTGGTACTGGCTGCATCCATACCTATACGAACCACGGAATCGGTTCGTTGAACGTCAGTTCGACGAAGCATCGACTCCCGGAGCCATGGTAGGTCTGCGTAAGTGTGCCTATACTGTTTCCCGCGAACGAATAGGAGTACGATCCTTCGTGCCTAGTGTCCCGTTAGATTAATTACTTGCGATTTCCTATATCAGCACAACCCGGCCTGAATGCCCGTCAAATAGGCCAATCGCCCGACAAAACCATTTGCTGTAATGGTGTAAATTCGCAAACGAATTAAACTAACAGGACACTAGTATACCGTCCCATTCCACGAAGCGATCAACTGACAGAAACTGGATCCAGCCCCTGCGTCGTGTTAATTAACTGCCAAGAGAATACCACCTTGAACTCACGCTGATCGGCCGGTGCCTATCCAGGATCCGGGCAACGGGTTACGTTATGTCGGGAAAACCCGCTGAGCCAAGCGGTAAACTCGCCACCAACTGGTACACATACCTGGGTCTCTAATAGGTCCAGTGCGGTAAGATTGACGAGTTGCAGTAGTTCTCGTGGAACCGGTCCGGTCAACTCGTTATTGTCCAAGTACAGTCGGGTGAGACTGGTGAGTTGGCCCAGTTCTCGTGGAATCGGCCCGGTCAACTCGTTATTGTCCAAAGACAGTCGGGTGAGATTGGTGAGTTGGCCTAATTCCGGTGGAATCGACCCGGCAAGCTGGTTGGAACCCAGAAAGAGAGAAACGAGATTGGTGAGTTGGCCCAGTTCTCGTGGAATCGGCCCGGTCAACTCGTTCGCGTACAAACCCAGTTCGGTGAGATTGGTGAGTTGGCCCAGTTCTCGTGGAACCAGTCCGGTCAACTCGTTATTGTCCAAAGACAGTTCGGTGAGATTGGTGAGTTGGCCCAGTTCTCGTGGAACCGGTCCGGTCAACTCGTTATTGTCCAAAAACAGTCGGGTGAGATTGGTGAGTTGGCCTAATTCCGGTGGAATCGACCCGGCAAGCTGGTTGGAACCCAGAGAGAGAGAAACTAGATTGGTGAGTCGACCCAGTTCTGGTGGAATCCCTCCAGTCAACTCGTTATGGAACAACACCAGTTCGGTGAGATTGGTGAGTCGACCCAGTTCTGGTGGAATCCCTCCGGTCAACTCGTTCGCGTTTAACCACAGTTCGGTGAGATTGGTGAGTCGACCCAGTTCTGGTGGAATCCCTCCAGTCAACTCGTTATGGAACAACACCAGTTCGGTGAGATTGGTGAGTCGACCCAGTTCTGGTGGAATCCCTCCGGTCAACTCGTTTATTGGCAACCACAGTGTGGTGAGATTGCTGAGTTGGCCTAATTCTGGTGGAATGACACCGGCAAGCTGGTTGGAACCCAGAGAGAGAGAAACTAGATTACTAAGTTGGCCCAACTCCGAGATCAAGGTCCCTGCAAGATTGTTCGAATGGAGTGATAGCCGGGTTACCCTCTCGTTTTCGTCGGTAGTCACGCCATGCCAAGCTCCCAATGGTTGCTCGCTAAGCCAACCTTCATTGTTGTGCCAGTTCTGACCTCCCGTTGCGATGTACAGTTTGACAAGAACCTCCCGGTCTGGATTTGGCTCCATAACGGAGACGGATACTGTTACGATCAAGTCTCCTATCCTTGCGGTGATCAGGACGGTTCCGTTCGACACGGCCGTGACGAGACCCTGGGCATCCACGGTTGCGACGGCAGGGTTCGTGCTGTACCAGGTAACAACCGCATCTGCGACCGGACGGCTATTCGCATCCGTCACGGTCGCATCGAGTTGTACAGTCTGGCCTAAGGAGGTCAGGGTCGCTACCACGGCAGGAGTGATTGCTATGCCGCCCGCTGATTGCATAACGCCTACGTTTGCCGTTGCAGTCAGATTTCCGGTCTTTGCGGTGATCAGGACGGTTCCGTTTGACACGGCCGTGACGAGACCCTGGGCATCCACGGTTGCGATGGCAGGGTTCGCGCTGGACCAGTTAAAGGTAACAACCGCATCTGCTATCGGACGGTTATTCGCATCCGTCACGGTCGCATCGAGTTGTACAGTCTGGCCTAAGGAGGTTAGGGTCGCTACCACGGCAGGAGTGATCGCTATGCCGCTCGCTGATTGCATAACGCCTACGTTTGCCGTTGCGGTCAGATTTCCTGTCCTTGCGGTGATTAGAACGGTTCCGTTCGACACGGCGGTAACGAGACCCTGGGCACTCACGGTTGCGACGGCAGTGTTTGCGCTGGACCAGGTAACTACCGCATTTGTTATGGGACTGTTATTCGCATCCGCCACGGTCGTATTGAGTTGCATAGTCTGGCCTAGGGAGGTTAGGCTCACCGACGTTGGGAGGATCGTCAGGCTAGAAGGAACTGGAGTTGCGGGGGGAGTCGGAGTCGTCGGAGTCGTCGGAGTCGTCGGAGCCGTCGGAGCCGTCGGAGCCGTCGGAGCCGATGGTGCTGCAGGTCCCGTCGGATTGTCACTGCCGCAACCGCCCAGCATGAAGGTAGAAATCATGCCCGCCATGATGACGAGCCCGATACGAACTGACTTATGTCGCAAAACGTCTCCTTTCTGCCTTCTCCGCAGAAGTCCCGAAATCGTACGTCAAACGGTGGCCGGCATTCAGAGCGTGATTCGTAGGGAAGAATCCGAGCTAGTATTTCGTAAAGTCGATTTCAGCCGATCTAAACGGTAGATTCAACGAAACACTAGTTGCCGCACGTTCTATCTGACGGGTATTACCTGTATTTCAATTTCGGAAACGTTTGCATCGATTTCCAAAACGCCGGAACCCTTCGCATGCTCTATGGCGATTTCGATTTTCTCGATGCCTACCAGCCCGCCGGATTGTGCTGCCAAGTGCGGCCGATGTAGTCGAAGAAGGTGATGATGAGGAGTATGAGCAGCCAGAAGATGGCGGCTGCGGCGGCCAGTTTGGTCTGGCCGGGGCTGAACTTCAAGTGCATGAAGTACAGGATCACCAGGATGGCCTTGACGCTGGCAATGGCCATGGCCACCGGCGTGTTCAAAAAGCCCAGATCCACCGTAGCGATCCACACGGTCACGGCGGTGAGGACCAGCAACACCGCGAAGATGGTCAGGTAGTTGGCCACGGATGCGATATGGGGCCCGTGGTGGTCCCCGTGACTGCCTGCGGTATGCTGGCCGTGTTCGGCATGTTCTGTCATGGTAGTTTTCCCAATACGATCACAATCCACCGATGAGGTAAAGCAGCGGGAACAGGAAGATCCAGACCAGATCGACAAAGTGCCAGTACAGACCGAAGTTCTCAATCGGCGCATAGTACTCGGTGGTGAACTTGTTCTGCAGGGTGCGGATCAGCAGCCAGACGATGAGCGCCAGCCCGATGAGGACGTGCAGGCCGTGGGTACCGGTCATGCAGAAATAGAAGGCGTAGAACAACTGTATGGTCTGCCCGTCGCCCATACCGGCCCAGTTGAAATTGAACCCGGGAATCAGCCCGTCGTGCAGTTTGTGGGAGTACTCGATGTACTTGTTGATCATGAACACGAAACCGAGTACGAGCGTCAACACCAGGAAGGCGACGACATGGTTCTTCTTGCCGAGCTGGGCCGCCCGGACGGCGAACGCCATCGTCACGCTGCTGGTGATCAGGGCAACGGTGTTCAGGCCGCCCAGGAAGACGTCGAGATTCTGGCTGCCGATGACGAAGGAATCGTAGTACTGGCTCCGATAGATCGAATATCCCAGGAAGAACCCGCCGAAGAACATGACTTCCGTCAGCAGGAACAGCCACATCCCGAGGCTGGCGGCATCGTTCTGCTGTTCCATGTCGTCGAACTGATGACGCATGTACTGGGGATGGTCTTCGTGTACATCGTGGCCGTGGTGGACCGCTTCCGTACTGACTGACACGATCTTGCTCCTTCAAAGAATGACTGCGCGCACCAGAGCAAACACTGGTCGCGCACCCGCGAGACGCCTAAGCGTGTTCCCGTTCTTTCTCTTCCTGGTGCACCGGATTTTCGATCACCTCGCCGTAGTCGTACGGTTCTTCCTCCACGATCGGCGTGGCCGGGAAGTTGTGTTCCGGCGGAGGCGACGACAGGATCCATTCCAGTCCCGTTGCCCGCCAGGGATTGGGACCGGAGGGCTTCCCGTACTTCAGCGACCAGATCAGGTAGATCGCCGGGACGATGAAGGCCACCGCTAGGATGGTGGCGCCGGCGGACGACATGATGTTCAAGAGCTGCCACTCTTCCGGGTAGACGTGATAACGCCGCGGCATCCCGAGATAACCCACGATGAACTGCGGGAAGAAGGTCAGGTTGAACCCGGCGAAGATCAGCAGGGCGGCAAGGCGCGACCACGCTTCCGGGTACATGCGTCCGGTGATCTTGGGCCACCAGAAATGAAGCGCAGCCATGAAGGCCGTTACGGCGCCGCCCACCATGACATAGTGGAAGTGGGCTACCACGAAGTACGTGTCGTGCATGTGGATGTCCAGCCCCATGATGGCCAGAAACACGCCGGTCAGGCCGCCCACGGAGAAGAGGCCGATGAAACCCAAGGCATAGAGCATGGGCGCGTCGTAGGAGACCGAGCCCTTGTAGATGGTCGCCATCCAGTTGAAGACCTTGATCGCCGAAGGCACCGCGACCAGCATGGTGATAAAGGAAAAAACCATGCCGGCGTAGATCGACTGGCCGCTCACGAAGAGATGATGCCCCCAGACGAAGAAGCCCAGCACCGCAATCGCAACGCTGGACATGGCGATGAAATCGTATCCGAAAATCCGCTTCCTGCAGAAGGCCGCGATGACTTCGGAGATGACGCCCATGCCCGGCAGAATCATGATGTACACCGCGGGATGGGAGTAGAACCAGAACAGGTGCTGGAACAGGACCGGGTCGCCACCCAGAGCGGGATCGAATATGCCGATGTGCAGCCCGCGCTCGATCATCATGAGGCCCAGCGTGATGGCGATGACCGGCGTGCCGAGGACCATGATGAGACTCGTGGCGTACATGCCCCATACGAAGAGCGGCATCTTGAACCAGGTGATGCCCGGCGCCCGCATCTTGTGAATGGTCACCATGAAGTTCAGCCCGGTCAGGATGGAGGAAAAGCCGGCGATGAAGGCCGCCATCCCCGCCAGGATCACGTTGCTGTTGGAGTACGTGCTGCTGAAGGGGGTGTAGAAAGTCCATCCCGTGTCCACGCCCCCGAGCAGGGTGGTCAACACGCCGAAGGTGCCCCCGAAGATGAACAGGTACCAGCTCGTCAGGTTCAGTTTCGGGAAGGCCACGTCCTTGGCCCCGATCATGAGGGGCATGACGAAGTTGCCGAACACGGCGGGTATAGACGGGATCAGGAAGAAGAAGATCATGACGATGCCGTGCATGGAGAAGGCCACATTGTACTGATCCGCTTCCATCAGGTCCGCTTCCGGCGTGGCCAGTTCCAGGCGGATCAGACTGGCGAAGGTTCCCCCGATCAGGAAAAAGAAGGAGATCGAAAACAGGTAGAGCAATCCCACGCGTTTGTGGTCCATCGTCAGCAGCCACGACTTGACCGTGTAGGCCGCGTTCAGAAAGTGATCGCGGGGCATCCTGTGTTCGGCGGCCCCGTGTTGCGCTATCGTGCTCATTGGGCGACCTCCGTGCTCGGCAATGACTTAATGTAGGAAATCAGATTGAAGATGTTGGTCTCCGTGATCTGACCCTGGTAGGTCGGCATGATGGCCGGATAGCCGGATACGAGGCGGACCCTGGGATTGACGATGGATTCCCGGATATAGGCTTCGTCGATCAGGATGCGTTCTCCACTGGCGAGGGTCTCTTCCGTGCCGAACTTGCCGTTCAGGGACGGTCCCCGCGAGCCGGCCTGGTCGCTGTGGCAGGTATCGCAGTTGAGCTGCGAGAAGAGCCGCGCTCCGGCTTCCTCCGGGGTCTCGTCGGCCACACCGCCGCCCAGCCAGTTCTGATAGTCTTCCGGTTCCATGGCGTACACGCTTCCGACCATGAGCGAGTGCTCGGTGCCGCAGTATTCGGCGCAGAACAGATGGTACTTGCCGGGTTTAGTCGCCTCGAAGGTCAGCGACGTGTACCGTCCGGGGATTACGTCGTTCTTTACCCGGAACGCCGGGATGAAGAAACTGTGTATGACGTCCTCGGACGCCATGGTCAGCTTGACCGGCGTGTTGATCGGCACGTGCATTTCATTGATTTCCCGCTGTCCGGTGGGGTGCTGAACGTGCCACATCCATTGCTTGCCCACCACGTAGTACTCCATGGCGCCTTCCGGGATCTGATATACCCGGAAGAAGAGCCAGACCCCCCAGGCGAACATGATCAGCATGAGGACGAGCGGAATCGCCGACCAGGTGATCTCAAGAAGCAGGTTGCCGTGGGATTGGGATTCCGCCTGCTGGTCCTCGGTCCGACGCCGGTACTTCATCGCGAAGACGAAGATCAGCACGCAGATCAGGGCCATGAAGAAAATGCTGACGGCCACGACGAAAAAATACAACAGATCGACGTCGAAGGCAAAAGTCGAGGCGATTTCGGGATGCAGTTGGAATTGGTTGTTCATACGCTCACTTTATGGTTGGGCTCTTCCGCCGTCTGCGGCGGTCCCGTTTGAACATGACGACCATGAAGGAACCCATGGCCAGCAGCGTGACCAGCCCGGCAACGCGCATCGCGTTCATGATGGCGACCCCGTATCTGCCCTGCTCGGGATCGTAGTTGAAACAGTACAACATGATCTGGTCAAACATGGTGCCCAGTTTTTCCTCGGAAGATTCGACGAGAGCCAGCCGGATGTCTTCCGACGGATATTCGATTCCGAAGAAGTAGTGGGAAACCGTGCCCTGCGGACTGACGATCATGATCGCGCTGCCGTGGACGAACTGCCCTTCCTTTTCATCATAGACATAGTTGAAGCCGACAGTCTCCGTCAGCGCGTCGATCGCCGGCGCGTCTCCCGTCAGGAAATGCCAGCCTTCCGCGGTTCCGGGCCGTCCGTACCG
Source organism: bacterium (assembly GCA_965200485.1). Lineage (GTDB taxonomy): Bacteria > JAAXHH01 > JAAXHH01 > JAAXHH01 > JAAXHH01 > JAAXHH01. The sequence continues at coordinate 918,898 of CBDAUD010000001.1, read as the reverse complement.
CTGCGTGTAGACCGCTTTCTTCTGCGACGCCAGCGTCGGCGTTTCCCTCGGGTCGAAACTGACGGTTATGACCTCGAACTCCTGGCCGATGCTGTAATTCAACGGGGCCAGACTCCGGTTGAGGCCGTTCAGGACCTCCGTGCACAACATCGGGCAATCGTAGTACACCAGCGACAGGATAACCGGCTTATCGCCAAAGTAGCTGCCCAGCGTTACCGGCGCCCCCGCCTCGTCGGTGAAGGAAAGATCCAGGGGCAGCACGGCACCGATTTTCTGCTCAACGCCGACGTGCTTCAGGATTTCAGGCGTGGCGCCTGCTTCCAGTCCGGGCCCCGAGGTCACGTCTTTCATGATGGTCGGTCGACCCTCTTCCTGCGCGATGACGCCCGGAGACGGCACGATCAGGATCGAAAACAGAAACGCCCCTACGGCATAAGCAGCGATTTTATATCGGTTGATGGCCGTCGTCACGCTACTGCCCTTCCCCTTGTCCCGTTGCCACCGGCAGCTTGTACCGGTCGTCGGTCGCGATCAGGTGCATGGCCCGGTCGATCGGAATCTGAACGATCTCCGCTGTCCGGATCACCCATCCGTAATTGTTCAGCTTTTTGTCTTCCGCCTCCCAGAGGGCGATCAGGTCTTCTTCGGGGATGACCTGCAGCCGCGGTTCGGGCGGAAGCGCGTGCTCTTCGATCAGCGGAGACGGCGTTTCGAAGGACAACGCATTGTAGTCTTCGACGACAACGAACATCAACCACATCAGCACCATGGAGATGACCGCGAGCACAGTCAGGCCGATGCCAAACTTGATGACCAGGGGCACATTGGTTTCGAATACCTCGTGTCCCCGCTCTACCGCCGCTTCGTCTACAATGTTATGCTGCTTTCCGTGATTCATTTGTCCGTGTCCCTATGCCTTCGAGGCCGATGCCACGAGTTCCTCGAATCGCGGATCCTTCTGTGGAATCAGCGGATTCCGCTTCAGTCGATTCAGCACGAAGTAAAACCAGATGCCAGCCAGCCCGACCGGGACAATCACATCCAGCACGCTGACCCCAAACCCGTCCAGACGGAAGTTGGGCGCCACGTGCCAGAATATATCCACCAGGTGCATGACCAGGATGAACCAGGCCACTCGCACCAGGCGACGCGGGTCACGCTTCCGCGGTATGGAAAGAAGCAGGAAGAAAGCGATCACGAACCGGCAGAGCACCAGCACGATGGACACGACTTCCCATCCGCCGTGAACGCGATGCACATACCACGGGTTTTCTTCCGGCAGGTTGGCCGCCCAGATGATCAGGAACTGCGACAGCATCATATAGAACCACAGCAGCGTAAAGGCCAGTAGCAACTTGCCCCAGTCGTGAAACCGGTCCGCGTCGGCGAGTTCCGAGATGGGTTCGTGGCGCCGCAGCCAGGTCATCATGATGACAATGAACGAGAGGGCGGCGCCCCCGCTGCTGACGATCATCATGACTCCGTAGAGCGTCGAGAACCAGTGCGGGTCGGTGGACATGATCCAGTCGAAGGACGCGAAGGTCATGGTCAGGGCGAACACCACGACACCGGGTCCGGCGACGTTGCGGATCTTGTCCGTCAGCGCGGGGTCTCCCGATGTGTCCTGCGCCCTGGACCACTTGATCAACAGGAACGAAGCCGTGATCCAGATCGCGAAATAGGCCGCGGTTCGGATGAGGAAGAAGGGCGTGTTGAGATAGGCTTCCTTGTGCTGCAGGATCGGATCGGCCGCCACCGCTTCCGGGTGCGTCCAATGGTACAGGTCGTGCATGCCCAGCACGATGGGTATGAAGAGGACGAGCAACACCGGCAACGTACTCATCGCGGCTTCGAGCAGGCGCTGGATGACGAATCCCCAGCGTCCGCCGATCAGGTGATGCAGCATGGTGAAGGCCATGCATACCAGGGTGATGCCTGCGACGACCATGTAGCCGACCAGATAGGCCTGGTAGAAACCGGCCATCTCGCCCAAGGCGAATGCGTAGAGCAATCCACCCAGCACCAGCACGACGCCCACGGTAAGCGCCCGGGACTGCATATTGCCAATCTGCGTGAGCAAACTATTGGGAATCACGGTCATTCTTCCACTTCCACGATTTGTTGAATATGCTGCTGGTCCGATTCGGGCAGGTCGGCCAGGTCGGCGCCCTGGCTTAGTTGCAGCGCCTTGACGTAGGCGGTGATGGCCCACCGGTCGGACGGATTGATGCGTTCCTCGTAGCTGTACATGTTGCCGAAGCCGTTCGTCACCACGTCAAAGAAATGTCCCACCTCGACATCAAGCAGCCGTTGGCTATGGAAGGACTCCGGCTGTTTCATGCCCCGCTGAACGATCATGCCGAGTCCGTCTCCCACCTTGCTGTGGCACGGTGCGCAGTAGATATCGTACCGCTCCCGCCCGCGGTTGAGCATTTCGATCGTCACCGGAGCGGGAAAAGTCGTGGCCAGCGCGCCGTTGATCTTGCCCGTGTAGAAATGCTCGTCCAGTCGCAAATGCCCGCGGGGTATGGTCCCCTGCACCGCGGGACGCGCCGAACGCCGGTCGCCGAAGAAATCGCTTTCTTCGAAAGGTTCGGCCCGGGGCTGATCGTGCATGTCCTGGCGGCAGGCCATCGTGGCGGCCAGACACAGGACACACAGGACGCCGGCGTATATGCGGACCATGGCGTTACGCTTCAACTTCGGTCACCTCGTGTGGATTCAGTTCCTCGAGAAACTGCCGGGTGGCGTCTTTTTCGAAGTACGGGTCTTCCGCCTCGATGGAAAGAAAGAACCGATCCTGCGTGGCGTATCGGAACCGCTCGATCTCGAACAACGGATGATGGGGACGCGGCAGTTTGTTCATGACCATCATCCCGATCATGGCGGAGAAAGCGGCGAACAGGACCGTGCACTCGAACATGACCGGAATGAAGGCCGGCCAGCTGTTGAGCGGCCGCCCGCCGACGTTGATCGGATAGTGGATCACGGAGGCGAAGTACTGCATCAGGAAACCCACGGCACAGCCGGTCAGGCCCCCGATGAGGATCACCAGCGCCACCTTGTTCTTGTGGAGGTGCTGGATGTCCAGCAACTCCTCAAGCGGGTAGGGCGTGTAGGTCTCTATATGCCGATAACCCGCGTCCACGGTCTTCTGCGTGGCTTCCACGATGGATTCCTCGTTTTCAAACTCGGCCAGGAGGCCGCGCAGCTCCGGTTGCGCGTGTCCGTGATTCATATCAGGCGTCCTTCGCTTTCCGGTGCTTCGGAATAACCATCTTCATCTCGGACATGGGGATCATGGGCAGGAACCGGATGAACAGGCACATCATGAAAAGGAAGAAACCGATGGTGCCGATGTACATGCTCCAGTCCCAGATCGTGCCCGCGTAGTAGTCCCACGACGAAGGCATGTAGTCGTTGGCCAGGCTGGTCACGACGATGACGAACCGTTCCAGCCACATGCCGACGCCGACGATCAGGGAAACGACGAAAAGCACGACGGGGCTGCGCCGCGCCCGCTTCCACCACAGTATCTGAATGCTGACGGCGTTGCAGAAGATCAGCGCCCAGTAAAACGGCGCGTACTGGCCGGTCATGCGGTTCCACATCATGAACCCTTCGTACGGGCTCGCGCTGTACCACGAGATGAAGACCTCCATGGCGTATCCGTACACGACGATGAAGCCCGTCGCCAGGGTCACTTTGCCCATGTTCTCCAGATGGCGCGTCGTAATGAGCCCCTCGAGGCCGAACCACTTGCGTACGGGAATGGTCAGCGTCAGCACCATGGCGAATCCCGCGTAGATGGCGCCGGCCACGAAGTAGGGCGGAAACACCGTGGTGTGCCAACCCGGAATCAGCGAAACGGCGAAGTCCAGTGAAACGATGGAGTGCACGGACAGAACCAGGGGCGTGGATAGACCGGCCAGGATCAGGTAGGCCTTTTCGTAGCGGGCCCAGTGAGAGGACGCGCCGCGCCAGCCCATGGACAACACGCCGAAGATCCGCGCGATGACCGGATGCTTTGCCCGATCCCGCAGGGTGCCGAGATCCGGGATCATGCCCATGTACCAGAAAATGAGCGAAACGGTGAAATAGGTGGATACGGCGAAGACGTCCCAGACCAGCGGCGACCGCCACTGGGGCCAGAGCGACATGGTGTTGGGCAGCGGGAGCAGCCAGTACGCCAGCCAGGGACGGCCCACGTGGAGCAGCGGAAACATGCCCGCGCACATCACGGCGAAAATCGTCATGGCTTCGGCGAAACGGTTGATCGAATTGCGCCAGTCCTGCCGCATGAGATGCAGGATGGCGGAGATGAGCGTCCCGGCATGTCCGATCCCGATCCACCAGACGAAGTTGATGATGGCGAATCCCCAGCCCACCGGTACGTTCAGACCCCAGATGCCGGTACCGACCAGCACCAGCCAGGTGACGGAGATTCCGAGTAGGCCGACGATCGGAAGCAGGAGCCCGACGGCCAGAAACAGACCCAAGGGCGTCTCCTTCCTCAGGACGAGGTTGGAGATCTTTTGCGTGACCGTGGTGTTATTGTACTCGGGTGCTACAACGCCATCGCCCGTATACGTTTCGGCCTGGTCTATGTCAACTGTCTGTTGCGACAAGCAGCCATTCCTCCCGCACGGCGGCGACCGCCGTGCCTGTCGTCATCCTGCGTTCAGCCTCACGCCTCAAGGACCGGGTTCGGATTGCGTATCCGCCCAAGATAGGTCGTGCGAGGCTTGGTAAGCAGATCCGTTAGCATGCCGTAGTTCAATGGACTGGACTTCAGCCTGGACACCGCACTGTCCTTGTCCTTCGTGTTTCCGAAGGTGATCGCCTGGGACGGACAGGCCTGCTGGCAGGCCGTAAGGATCTCGCCGTCGGCGATGCCCCGATCTTCCTTCTTCGCCTCGATTCGGGCGACATTGATGCGCTGGACACAGTAGGTGCACTTCTCCATGACCCCGCGGCTGCGCACCGTCACGTCCGGGTTGCGTCCCAGCTGCAGGCTTGGTGTTTCAAAATCGGAATACAGGTAGAAATTGAATCGCCGGACCTTGTAGGGACAGTTGTTGGAACAGTAGCGCGTGCCGACGCACCGGTTGTAGACCATGTCGTTCAGGCCCTCTTTGCTGTGCACGGTCGCGCCCACGGGACAGACCAGTTCGCAGGGCGCGTTCTCGCATTGCATGCACGGCACGGGCTGGTGGAAGGTCTCCGGCGTGTCGAGATCGCCCCGGTAGTAGCGGTCGATCCGGATCCAGTGCATCTCGCGCGCGTTGGCCACTTCTTCCTTGCCCACGACCGAGATGTTGTTCTCCGACTGGCAGGCGATGGTGCACGTATTGCAGCCATTGCACTTGTTCAGGTCGATGACCATGCCCCAGGCGTTGGGTCCGTCGTACGCGTGGTCGTCGGGATAGAGATTGCGTTTCGGATCGGGTTCCTCCCACATCTCCTGGATTACGTGGGGGTCTTCCTTGAAAGTCTCGATGTCGCTCACGCGGATCAGATTCCGGTCGCGGGACATGCTGCCCATGCCCTCGAGCTCCATGGCGTGGTGATCCTGCGTGCTGTATATCTCGAAAGTCTCCCCGGTGGGCGTGACCTGCAATCCTCCGCCGAAATGCGGACTGGTGGAAGGACGTATGGCGTAGGCGTCAAAACCCGCGTTCGTGCCCAGCTCGCCCGCGCGGCGGCGGCCGTAGCCGAGATGGACCGTTACGGCGTTGTCCGGATGACCGGGCAGAATCCATACCGGGGCGCTCACCTTGCGGTCCCGATACGCCAGTTCAACCACGTCGGTGTTTTCGACTCCCAGACGTCTTGCCGCGGAAGGCCCCATAAGCGCGGCATTGTCCCAAGTCAGCTTGGTCAGGGGCTTGGGCAGCTCCTGCAACCAGCCGTTGTTGGCGTAGTGCCCGCCCCATACGGTCGGGTCCGCTCTGAATATGATTTCCATGCCCGATTCCGGCCCGGATTCGGCGCCCAAGGAACCGGCGATGGCGCCAACCGACACGGCCTTCGGCGCCAGGGCGGAACCGGCGATGAATCCGTCGTGCACGGCGGTTTGCCAGAAAACCTCGAAAGCCTGTGTTCCATGATAGGCCTGCGCCTGCCAGTCCTCGCGGACGATGTCGTAGCCCTTTTTCAGGGCGTTGCCGGTCAGCGCCGCCACCACTTCATGCGTGCTCTTGCCACGGTACAGGGGTGCGATAAGCGGCTGAACGACGGTGATCGTACCATCGTAGGATCGCGCGTCGCTCCAGGCTTCCAGGTCATGCGCCAGCGGGATGTGCCAGTGGGACAGCTCAGCCGTCTCGTCGTTGTACAGGCCGGCGTGCACGCGCATGGGCACCTTTTCGATGGCCGTGACAAAATCCAGGTCCGCCGGCGCGTCGTAGACGGGGTTGGCCCCGATCACGACCAGGAGGTCGACCGCGCCGTCCCGCATGTCTTTGGCCAATGCAGTGATCGATTCGGTCTGGTTGACGGGCGAGGCTTCGATCGACTCGGAGTACGTGATCGTGTTGCCCACATTTCCCAGCGCGTCGTTCATCGCGTGGACGAGCGCATGCACGGCGGGCGACTGATGATCGCCCGTGACCACGAGGCAGGTTCCGCCCTGCGCGCGAAGATCATCCACCACGGCGGATATCCAGCGTTTCGTGTCCTCATCGACTTCCGCTCCGGTCGACACGGATATTCCCAGCCCCGCGGCGATCATCCGCGCGATCCCCTCGATCTCTCCCGCGCGCCGGCTGAGCAAATGATCGGCCTGCGCCCCGGTCAGCGAAGGTGTGCTTTCGATGACGTACAGCCTGTTCATATTATCCGGGTCGTTGCCGTCGCGGCGGCCGGCGAAATCCCGGGCATACCGCACCGCGCCGGGGCCGTTCGTCAGGAAATCGCCGTCCAGCGACAGGATCACGTTCGCCTTTTCGATGTGGTAGCGACAGGAGACGACTTCTCCGAAGGCAAGCCGGGAACCTTCCCTGGCATTGTCCAAGGTAATCGGGTCGTACTGGTGCCACCTGGCGCCGGGATACCGGGCGAGCAGGCCCTCCAGCTGCCGGTGCAGGGTCGGCGACGTGACCGTGCCGGTAAGCAGGCGTATTCCGCCGCCCTGCTTCTCTTCCTGGTTGGACAGCGCTTCGTTCAATTCGTTCAGGTAGGCATCGTAGGTGGTAATCCGGCCCCGCCTGATCACGGACTGGGAACGGTCCGGATCATACATGGTCAGGATGGAAGCCTGGGCGAAAGCGTCCGTCGACCCCAGGCTGGCCGGATGTTCCGGATTGCCCTCGACCTTGGTGGGCCGGCCCATGTGGCTTTCCGCCAGGATGCCGTTCGCCACCCCGTCGTGAAGATAGGCCGAAGCGTAGTAAAGCGGCTTGCCCGGGACGATTTCCTCCGGAGCCAGCACGTAGGGGATGATCTTCTCGGTCGGTTGACGCGTACAGGCGGTGGCGCCTGCCAGGGCGATCGATGCGCCCATCAGCTTCAGAAATTTCCTGCGGCTGACCGGGTTGGCCTTTACTTCTTCCACGTGCTGCGGGAATTCCTTTTTCATGAACGCCTGGAACTCGTCCGTATCGGCCAGCTCATCCAAGCTGCGCCAGTACGCAGGAGCACCGTTCTTTCCCACGTTCATTTCCGCCGCCTGCGTGCTATGCTCCGTCGCTTGCATGCTATGCTGTTCCGAGGTCTGATTCATGGTACGGTCCCGTCGCTGTTCCGCCTTTGTCCCGCTACCGGTGGCAAATGGAACAGTCTTCCAGTTGTTCCTTGTTGACCTGGTAGCCCCGGGTCAGCTGCGTTCCCAGCGCAATCTGGTCGGCTGGCGGCGCGTAATCGGGCTGGGATTCGAACTTGTACACGTCCGCCCGCTCCCGAATGAACGACTCGGGGTGCCGGTGGCACTCGAGACACCACATCATCTGCAGCGATTCCTCCTGCCAGGTCAGGGCCATTTCATTGACGGCGCCATGGCAGGACTCGCAACCGATGCCTTTGTTTACATGAATACTGTGATTGAAATACACGTAGTCCGGCAAGTCGTGCACCCGGGTCCATTCGAGCGACTCGCCCGTCGCGTAACTGGTCCGCACCGGTTCGAGCATCGGCGCATCGGTCCAGACCTGCGAGTGGCAGCTCATGCAGGTCTTGGTCGCCGGCAGACCGGCGAAGGCGCTCGTTTCCACCGACGCGTGGCAGTACCGGCAATCAATGCCGAGCTGATTGACGTGATGGCGATGGCTGAAAGGAACGGGCTGCGGCCTTACCTGATGCTGCCGGGTAACGTAGGAAGTCGAACCGAGGTAGAGGATCGTGCCTAAAACGGTTGCCAGAAGTAGCGCCCCGCCGACGATACTCGCCTTGAGCCACACGTTAGCGGCAGGGGAGAAAATCTGTGGCATATCTGCTCGTTCAGTCTCTCTGTTGCTTTCTGCGTTCTTCGCCGATGAACCTGCTTTTTGAACAACGGATTTGCAGAATAAGCGGCGCCGGGAAGAATGTCAATATTATTCGTAACATTCCGTTTGTTTTACGTGACAAATAGTTTTTGGGGGGCGCTGCGGCTTGATGCAGCCCAAACGCTGCAGGTTGATCTTAAATGTCGTTTCGAGGCTGTTTCCATGAAAGCAACAACGCAGTTTCAAGCTTGACATCGGCGTATGCCCAACGCTTGCTATTAGGTTCAGCCTGTTGCGGTTCGCATGCTTTTCGGGTCCCGAAGGAGACCGCCCCATGTATCGTGTAGACAGAAACGATTTTTACAGTATTCAAAAGAACTCGACCGTCTACACACCGCCCGGGGTAAGTAGATTCCTTTATAATATACTGCATGACAATATAGCATCTGATGGCGTGGTTTTAGACCCGTGCGTTGGGGCGGGTTCCCTGCTGTATCCGTTTGCGCAGGCGGGTTTCGAGACCATGGGCATTGATATCGAAGATCAAGGGTATCCGAATACCGTTGTTCAAGATTTCATAAGCATCCCCCCGGGCGAAATCGAAATGCCGTCGCTTGTGATTGCGAATCCCCCTTTCAACATCACCGAAGAAAGCAAGCAGCGCATTGTCCGGTTCTTCGGTCAACGCCCTTTGTTGCCCGAAGTATGGCTGCATAAAACCGTCCAGCTGTGGGGCCGTGATGTTCCCCTCGCCCTTTTCGCGCCTTATGGGTTGAGGTTGAACCAGTCGGTCACCAGTAAGCGATGGCGTAAGTTCGCCATCGGGGAATATCCCGAAATCTGTTCGATCGTCGCATTGCCCAAAGATGTCTATGACGGTGTGTTGTTTCATAGCGAAGTGCTGATTTTCAACGTGCCCAACCTGAAAGGCCATTACTTCTATAATATGGACGAGGTGCTGAAAGATAGTATCACACAGACGCATAGTCCTCAAAAGCAGGCAGTAGCGCTGCCGCAAGTTTGAATCCGAGGGCTTGATCGCAAAGTTAGGGAGCGGATGAATGAATGAACAACAACCATCGGAAAAGAGCATGCGGCGCATGGAACGGTATTGCGAAAAATACTGGGAAAAGACGGGCACCTCGCCCCATCCCAATACGGAGGTGAAGGACTCCGTCGTCAAGGGTCTGGCCGCCCACGTGGATGAACTGGGACGCCCCTTGTGCCCATGCAATTTCTATCCAGACAAGAAATCAGAACTGGAACGAAGCCGCGAATGGGTCTGCGCCTGCGACGAGATGAAAATATACAAGTATTGTCACTGCCTGCTGTTCGTAACCCCCGAGGGTTTGCCCATCACCGAGTATTTGCCGGCGGACCACGAGGGCCGGCAGATGTATGGCATGGTCAAGGACCCCACGCCCGACAAGGGCCGCGAAGCGCGGCACCGGGCGGAGTAGCAAGTCGTCAGGAAGTCGCGAGCGGAGCGATACTTCGTCAGGAAAAGGTTCGGCAGGCGCTGGCCAGCACGTTTTTCAGGCCACCACGTTTTTCAAACCACCACGTTCCGAGGGTGGCCTTCCAGAAAGGCGATGACATTGTCGACCGCCCCTTCGTTCAGGAGCTCGACGCCTTCAGGCGTCATGTCCGCGCAGTGGGGGGTGAGCACTACCTGGTCCATGTCGAACAGGGCATGATTCGCGGGCAGCGGTTCCGATTCGAAGACATCCAGGGCCGCACCGCCCAGGCGCCCCGACCGAAGCGCCGCGACGAGCGCATCCGTATCCACCAGGCCGCCCCGGCCGCAGTTGACGAGCAGCGCGCCGGGTTTCATGCTTGCCAGGGCATCGTTGTCGATCATATGCCGGCTGTCGTCGGTCAACATCACATGCAGTGAGACGACGTCCGAAGTCCGCAGCAATTCATCGAGCGCCACGTAGGTTACCCCGAGCCGCCTGGCTCTTTCCTCCGAGGGGTTGTACGTCCAGGCGATGACATTCATCCCCACGCTTCTGGCCAGCCTCGCCATCTCCGACCCAATGGGACCGGTGCCAACGAGCCCGAGCGTCTTGCCTCTGAGGTACCAGGCGTCCAGCCGGGGCCAGCCGCCGGCTTTCATGGACGCCGTGAAGTAGGCCGCCCTTTTTGCGATGGCGAACATCAGGCCGAAAGCGTGTTCCGCGACGACCGGCGCCGTCCGTCCGGGCTGGTTGGAGAGGACGATACCGCAGTCCCGAATCGCCGAAAGATCGAAACTGTCCACCCCGATTGAACAGGTCGCGATCATGCGCAGGTCGGGCAACGCGCGCAGGACATCCCCGGGCCACTTTACAAGCCCCCGGGAATTGATCATCACCGTGGCGCCCCGCGCCCGGCTGATCTGCTCGTCCGCCGTTTCGGGGCGATCGGTGTGCAGGACGACTTCGCCCCAGGCTTCAAGTCGTTTCAGATGAGGCGATCCCTGCATCTGCGGCGGATCGTCTCCGGGGATGACGATGCGTATTCGGTTTGGCATAGACAGGTCCTGTTCCGATGGGTGAGTGACGTTTGTGCCGATTTGGTCGGCTGCCTGGACCGCAATGAAGTAACATGGGAGACGATGACAAAATCAACCGATATGATGCCTGGCATGTTGCTTGGTCGGTGACAAAGCGCCGGACCGAAACGCCGCCTACCGGGCGCGAAGCACCTTCTTCAACAGTTTGCCCCACAACCGGTCGTAGGGATGGACGACATGTACACGCTCGTCTCCGCGATAGACCGGCCGTCCCTCGTTTGCCCAGGCAAAGATGGATCCTTCCAGGTTGTAGACCTTCCCAACCCCCTCGTTCTGCAGGTATACGGCCATTTCCGACGAGCGGTAGCCCAGGGAACAATACAGCACGACAGGGTGACCCGTGGGCACGTCTTTCAGCACCTGCAGGGCCGCTTCCCCGGATGGAGCCGACAGAGCCCCCCGCAGGTGGCTGACCTCGTATTCCGCCGATGCCCGCACGTCGAGGAGGAGCGGGCGCTCCCCTTCAACCGCTTCGTCCAGCCAGGTCTGCAGACCTTCGGTGGAGAGCTGCGCGACCCCCGGGAACTTCCCGCGAATCATCTTCCGAATGATGTACCAGAACATGCGTGATGTCCTTTGAATCAGGGTGTTGTACCACGAATCTAAATCCGAACGAAGGCCGGCCGCAAGGAGGCAAACCGGGCGATTACGCAATTTGCCAATTTCCTATTTGCTTTTGTTTGTGATATTGTATATACATATATGTGGCAAGCCCTCAGGTTGAGATATAGGAATGAACGTAGCCTACGTGCGTTCAATTCTGCAGCTCCTTGTCTTATCTGGTTATCATCGTAATAAAGAATCAGAATCGCCGTGCATTCGCGATGACGGGCCATTTCGTATGGAGACGGCTCGTTTCCGCAGGCTATTGTTGTCTTTTGCCGGACGATTGAGTAGAAAGGAAAAGGTCTTAAAGGCCTGTAATCCTTACAGAAGGGAGTCCGTATGGCTGAATCTCTACGCATCATTCCCGAAAAATGTACTGGGTGCATGCAGTGCGAGCTGGCCTGTTCCTGGGTGCAGACCGGCACGTTTCAACCCTCCCGGTCGCTGATCCGCGTCAACATATTCGATGAGCAGGCCAGTTACGCCCCGTACACCTGCTTCCAGTGCGACGAAGCCTGGTGCATGACGGCCTGCCCAGTGAACGCCATCAGCGTCGACGCGAATACAGGGGCCAAGGTCGTGGGCGATGCCAATTGCGTAGGATGCGGGTTGTGCACCATTGCCTGTCCCTTCGGCACGGTGTTCTACAATCCCGACACGCAGAAGGCCTTCAAATGCGATCTGTGCGACGGCAATCCCGCCTGTGCGGTCGCCTGCCCAACCGGTGCCATAGAGTATACCGAAAGCGAGTCGGCCGACTGGCTGGGCGGTTGGGCCGAGAAGGTCAACGCTTCCTATCTGGAGTCCATTGAGGGAGGGAATGCGGCATGAGTAACGGTGGATGGAAAGGCACAGTCCTGCGCGTTGATCTGACCAACGGTCGGATTACCAAAGAACCCCTCAACATGGATTGGGCAAAATCCTTTGTTGGCGGGCGCGGCCTCGCGGCCAAATACCTCTATGAGGAGATGGACCCTGCGGCGGACCCGCTGGGTCCGGAAAACAAGATGATCTTCGCGACCGGTCCCATGACCGGCACGAATGCTTCGACGAGTTCTCGTTACATGGTGGTCACCAAGGGGGCGTTGACGAACGCCATCACCACGTCCAATTCGGGCGGCCTGTGGGGGCCGGAACTGAAGTTCGCCGGGTACGACATGCTGATCGTGGAAGGGCAGGCGCCGGTTCCGTCCTACCTCTCCATCTGCGACGATGACGTCCGAATCTGTTCCGCCGAGCATCTGTGGGGAAAAACGGTCTGGGAGACGGACGACCTCATCCGCGAGGAATCCGGTCAGCATGATACGGTGGTTACCTGCATTGGGCCTGCGGGCGAAAACCTCGTTCGGTTCGCTGCTATAGTCAACGACCGGCACCGGGCCGCGGGACGATCCGGCGTCGGCGCGGTCATGGGTTCGAAGAACCTGAAGGCCATCGCCGTACGCGGCACCGGGAGTGTGCCCATCGCAGACCCCCAGAAGTTCATGTCGGCCATGTGGGAGATGAAGAGCAAGCTGGCCGAGCATCCGGTAACGGGCGAGGGGCTGGCCGCCTACGGAACCGCCGTGCTGGTCAACATCATCAACGAGAGCGGGGCGCTGCCGACGAACAACCATCAGGTCTCGCAGCTCGAAGGGGCGGACAACATCAGCGGGGAAACCCTGGCCGATACGCGCCTGGTGGCCAACAAGGCATGCTTCGGGTGTACGATCGCCTGCGGCAGGGTGTCGCGGCTTCCGGGCGAGGCGCAGGACAAGTTTACTGTGACCACCCGACCCCACAACTGGAAAATCGCGGTAGAGGGGCCGGAATACGAAAACGCGTGGGCGATGGGCGCGGACTGCGGCATCGACGATCTGGACGCGCTCATCAAGGCCAATGCGCTGTGCAATGAACTCGGCATGGACCCGATTTCCTTTGGGGCGACGCTGGCCGCAGCCATGGAGTTGTACGAAACCGGCGCCGTCGGCGAGGCGCAGACCGGCATGGCGCTCAACTTCGGAAACGCAGACGCACTGGTGGCCCTGACGGAAGCCACGGCTTACCGCGAAGGCTTCGGCGACGAGCTGGCCGAAGGTTCGAAGCGCATGACCGCCAAGTTCAACAGACCCGAGTTCTTCATGGGCGTGCGCGGCCAGGAATTCCCGGCCTATGACGCCCGCGCAATTCAGGGTATGGGCCTGGGCTACGCGACCTCGAACCGGGGCGCCTGCCATCTGAAGAGCTACACGGTCGCCCCCGAGATCCTGGGGATCCCGGAAAAAATGGATCCGGCCGTCACGGAAGGCAAGGCGGAGATCACGAAGATATTCCAGGATGCCACCTGCACCGTCGACGCATCGGGCCTCTGCCTGTTTCTCACTTTCGGGGTGGGCCTGGATGAAATTCAGCCCCAGCTCGAAGCGGCGACCGGCATCGCCTACACGGTGCCCGAATTGCTGGAAGTCGGGGAGCGCGTCTGGAACATCGAACGCATGTGGAACCAGCGGGCCGGATTCACGGGCAAGGACGACACACTGCCGAAGCGGCTGCTCGAAGAAGCGATCCCGGCGGGTCCGACCAAGGGCGCAGTGAATCGACTCGGCGAGATGCTGCCGGAATACTACGAGCTCCGCGGCTGGAACGCGGAAGGCGAACCCACGCAGGAGAAACTGGCGTCGCTGGGACTGGCTTAGCGCCGATCCAGCCCTGAATCCGGACGATGACGGGCGCGTCCGAGCGCGTCCAGGCATCACCGGGTTTCAGCCGAGGAACAAGGAGTGGATTATGGCAACAGAACATGTGATTGTGGGCGGCGGACCGGGAGGGATGAATGCCATCGAAACGATCCGCGGTTACGACGCGGACGCATCCATCACCCTGATCTCCGATGAACCGGCCTATTCCCGCATGGCCCTGCCCTACTACATTTCAGGGAATATCCCGGTCGGACAGGTACATACGGGCGACGACGATTATTTCGGCAGACTGGGCGTGAAAACCCGTTTCGGGGTCCGCGTCACCGAGGTGAATCCCCACGCGAACATGGTATCGCTCAGCGACGGTTCGATGGTGCCCTTCGACAACCTGCTGATCGCCACCGGGTCGTCCGCCCAGAAGCTGAATATCCCCGGCTCGGATGGCGACGGAGTGCACAATCTCTGGACCATGGCGGACGCGGAGCAGACGGTGGGCGCGCTTGGAAGCGATGCCGAGGTGGCGTTCATCGGGGCCGGGTTCATCGGTTTCATCATCCTCAACGCGATGCACAAGCGCGGCGCCCGACTGAAGGTGATCGAACTGGAAGGACAGGTGCTGCCCCGCATGCTCGACGCGCAGGGCGCTTCCCTGGTGGGTACCTGGCTTGAGTCCAATGGCGTTGAAGTGCATACCGGCGTGAGCGTTCAGTCCATTGATCACGACCACGACGGGGCAAAGACCCTTCGGCTGTCCGACGGATCGTCCATCCGGGCGGACGTGGTCATCATGGCCACAGGGATCAAGGCCAACATCGATTTTCTCGATGGGTCGGGCATAGAAACCAACCAGGGTGTCCTGGTCAACAACCGGTGCCAGACCAATGTGGCCCATGTGTATGCCGCGGGTGACGTGGCCGAGGGACCGGACCTGTCCACGGGCGGGCAGACCGTGCACGCCATTCAGCCCACCGCCGTCGATCACGGACGGATCGCAGGCGCGAACATGGCAGGCCAGGACGTGGAATATCCCGGCAGCCTGCTGATGAATATCCTGGACGTCTGCGGGCTGCAGTGCGCCAGTTTCGGCGACTGGTCCGGCAGCGGAGACGTCACCGAAGTCATTAATGCCAACCGTCCGGTCTACCGGAAGCTGATCTGGGAAGGCGACACGATGACCGGCGCCATCCTGCTCGGACCCGCGGACGATATGGCCATGTTGAACGACATGGGGATGATCAAGGGGCTGATCCAGGCGAAAACGGATTTGGGCGCCTGGAAGCAGCATATCCAGGCAAATCCGACGGACATCAGACGGCCCTACGTAGCCACGAAGACCGCGGAAAAGATGCTGGCCCTCACCGCGCTCGGCAAACCGTCCGAGCACCGTGCTTACCAGCATACGCAGGATCCCGGCAAGGATCGCACCGCGCATCGGCTCTTCGTCAACTCCGTGGGATAGTTGGAACCCGGGGGCAGCGTCGGACCGGGCAGCCCGGTCCGTGCCACGTCGGCGTTTTCCTTCCGTCTCGCGCGTCAGTTTCCAAACAGCACGCGCACGTTCAGCGTCAGGGAAAAGTGGTTCGTGGCGCTGAACGTGTTGTAGTTTGTAAAAGAGGGATCCGTCTCGAAGTAGCCATGGAATTCATACGTTCCGGTGTGCTCGGTATCATCCACCCTGGAGTACGCCGCCTTGAGGCCGATTGTGGCACGTTCGTTCAGGCTGTAGTCGGCTCCCGCGTATACATGCCCCGCAAATACCGTATCGGATAATCCGGTATCTTGTTTGTTGTTGTAGAACGACAGCGGCGGGTCGTAAACGACACCCGAACCCGGTGGATTGCTGTATTCGCCCAGATAATAGACCCGGGTCAGGTTCACGAAAGCAATACCGGTTCCCACACCCACGTATGGCGTTATCCTGCGCGACCCGAAGGGCAAATCGTAGTAGGCGTTCAGGGTGACCGCTCTGGTCAGGAGGTCGTCGATGAATGCCGTGGAAGTCGACTCCAACAGGCCAAGGCCGAGGAAGGAACTGGACCCCTCGGACGTGCCATCCAGGAATGTCACGGCAAGCGGCGGCCCCTGGTCTACGTTGTTTCTCCATTGTGCGAAGGCGACCTCTAGGCGGGTGCGGTCGAACACCCGTCCGACTGCGGCGTCGAAACCGATTCCCTGATCGGTGGATGGGTCGTAACGCCATCTGTAACCGGGAATATCCGGGGGTACATCCAGATCAAAACAGGCGCTGGTCGGGTAACAGAGGCCGTCCGTGTTGAAACCCGATTGATCCAGTCCGGAGACCAGGCTGCCGCCCAGACCGACCGAAACATACCAGCCGGACGTCCTCCGATCCTGCGCCGCGGTCTCCGCAGCCGGAACGAGGAGCAGCAAGATCGCCATCATGAAACCCGCAGCGGTTGATTTTGATGCGTTAACGGTCATGTATCCCCTCTAGCAGATTGGAAACAGCCTACAGATTGAAAAGGTAGGAAACCTTCGCGACGATCTGCTGGTCCCGCAGGCGCAGGGGCGTCCGTTCAAAGACCCCGAAGGTGCTGTCGGTATCGATGTCGTCATCGCGGAACTGATTGAAAGCCAGAAAGAAGGAATGACCGAACGGCGATCGGTAGGCAAGCAGAAGATTCATGGTGATCGTGTTCAGATGGTATGTGTCGATCTCCCGTTGCCTGTCCGCGTTGAACTGGACGAAGGAAGAGAACGACAGGTTCGGCGTGAACGCGTAGCTCATGCGGACGCTGGGTATAAGTTGCGTCCGGTGATCGTACTCGTCGGCCTCCAACCCCAGTCTGTTGCCCCGATCGACCCGACTTCGCGTGATGCCCGGTTCCAGCGCAAAGCGGGGCGTCGGCTTTATGGAAAGCTCGCTCGACAGGCTGAGCAGGTCGGCGCCGTAGAAGCGTCCGTACCGGACACTGCCCTGGTACGAGATCTTCCGGCCGCTGTCGGTAAAGAGAAAGAGCGAGCCCTGGTTGTACGAATAGGACCCTTCGGGGAAATGTACGCCGGCGATGCGCGTCGTTTCGCTCAGCGTATCGAAATTCATATTATATGACGCGGAAATCCACATCCCCCATTCCAGTTCCAGGAACATGTTGGGCTGGAAGGACCAGGAATCGGCATCCGAGAAGTCCGTGTCCTTCCTGGTCACGTAATTGCTTCGGAATCCTCCGTTGATACGGCGAATGCCAAACCGGCGCAGAAAGGTGTTCGCCGTGATACCGAGTCCTATCCTCTGCAGGCCCTCGTCCCGAACCAGGCCGGTCTGGGCAATGAAATCATCGCCGATATCCAGGTACGAAACGCCGTAGCTCAGCCAGCGGTTCTGCCACCGCTCGATGATCCGGAAGGTCCAGTCCTGGTTGCTGGTACTGAGCGTATCCGTCCAGCTCTTGGCGAAAGTAATCTGACTCCGGTGATTGGTCGCCTGGGAGGCCAGATTGAGATCGAAACCCAATACCCTGTTGTAGTCCGATTCCGCGTAACGGGGTATGGCCATCCCGATCCGGTCGTTGAACCGGGGGTTCGGTTCCTTGAACGTGGCCAGCATGCCCACGCTCGACCGCGACCCGAAGTCCCGCACTAACCGCAGAGCCTGCCAGTTGGTCACGGGCTCCGTTTTCTGTTCCCCGTCGTCTTCGTACTGGGTCTCCCGGGTCTGAACGTTCAGGAACCCGACGGTCGTGTATCCGATCTTGCCCGTAAGGCGCATGCCGAGGTCAATGGGGACCGTCTTCCCGTCCGGCAGTTGACGGCCGACGCGCCGGCTGAAGAAGAGCTGCGGGGTCAGGTCGCCGCCCCGGCGAGGCCCACGCTGCTGTCTCCGCTGGTTGAGGCGGAAAATATCGCTGCGCTCCAGGAAAAAGGGGCGCTTTTCCGTGAACTGGAACTCGAAGCGGGAGAGGTTCACGACCTCGTCGTCCGCTTCCACCTGCGCGAAATCGGGGTTGATCGTGGCATTCAGCGTCATCCCGGACGTAATGCTGACCTTCAGGTCGCCGCCCAGTTGCCGCTGCATGCCGCTGTCGAGGGCGGTCGCGGCGATGGGCTGGGCGGGGGTCGGGTCGGCATCGGTAAAACGGGAGGACTGTGCGCCCACCACGGTAAACGGGGTAGCCTGAACGCGACCGCCGGGCGTGATATCGGTCAGGCCGGTCAGGCGGCCGCCCTTGCCAAAGCGAAACAGGGCCTCGTCGCCGTCCCTGAGACTCAGAGGCACCCAGTAGGATTCCTCCCGATAGCGCTGAATCCTACGTCCGAAGTTTATCCCCCATGTCTGATTCCGGCGTCGGGGGAATCTCAAAGTATGGAAGGGAATTAGAAATTCGGCCGACCATCCGTAATCGTATACCTGGCTTGCCGAATTCCACAGACCGTTCCAGTCGCGGTCGGTGTTATTGCCTTCGCCGCTAACGAAGAGATCGGACCGGGCGCCGTTTGGATTGGTCTGAAATTCGTAGGCTTCGCGATAGTGATCAAGGGAAGCGATGACGACCGTTACCACATCGTTGGAGAACGTCATCCGGGTGTCTCGCTGCATGTCCGGCGCCATGATATTTTCCGGATTCGGGTCGAAGCAGACGAACCCCACGTAGAGATTTACGTCGTCGTAAAGCACTCGGACTTCGGTCGGGTGCGTCGCCGGGGCGCCCTCTTCCGGTTCGAACTGGAAGAAATCGCCGGCGACATCCGCCTGCTGCCATTCCGCTTCGTCCAGATGACCATCTACATTGATGCTCGAGGCGATCCGCCTGGCCTCGAGCATGTAATCCGCAGGATCAAGGCTTGCGTAGTCGAAAGGCGCTTTCGAAACGGGCAGCGGAACGCTAAAGGGCCGCGAGGCCTGTGTCCGTTCGGTTGTTTCCGACGTAGGCGCTGGCGTTTGGGACGCTGGCGGCGTATCCGGATGAAGCGTGGCCTCTTCGTCCGAAGATTGGGCCGGCGCCGTGCCTGTCAGCAACAGAAGGCCGACCGCGATAGAAAACATGCCGCCGGTGATCCGGACGGACGGATGAGATGGCATACCATGCTCCAGCAAGGGGCTAAAAGGTTAAATTCGACCAAAATCAGATATAATGTCCATACTGTCTACAATGGGCAACCCGAATCCTTCAAGCGATACACGATACCAGAGCCGATTTCGCTTGACGTCAAGTCACTGCAGATCAGATTGTGAGATGCCTCAAACGGGCCGAACCCCGGTGCATTGAACAGGGGCAAATCGGATCAAAAAGGAAAACGATGCTGGTCACACTGGAAGAGATAGAGCAGGCCAGAAAGTTGTTTCCGCCGGAAATCGTCTACACGCCCGTTCTGCGTTCGGGCGCTATTTCCGATCAGACGGGTGCGGATATCTGGCTGAAGACTGAAAACCTCCAGGTGACCGGATCGTACAAGACGCGCGCGGCCTATACCATCCTGAACGGCCTTTCCGATGACCAGAAGAAAAGGGGCGCCGCGATTTCCTCCTCCGGGAACTTTGCGACGGCATTCGCCTTCATGGGTACGCTCCTCAAGATCCCGACCGCTATCGTAATGATGGAAAAGACCTCCCCTTACAAGATCCGGCGCACACGGGCGTACGGCGCCGAAGCGGTATTGTGCGAAAACCGCAACCGGGCGAGATGGGACACGCTGGACCGGCTGGGCAGGGAACGGGGCATTACGGTGATCGATACATGGGAGGACGAGCACGTCATCCGGGGTCACGGCAGCATTGGCGCCGAAATCATGGAGCAGGCGTCAGACCTGGACGCCGTGATCGTGCCCGTGAGCAGCGGGGGGCTGATCGGCGGGGTCGCCGCCGCCGTTAAAGCGCTGAACCCGGCGGTGCGGGTGATCGGCGTTCAGCCCGAGGGATCTCAGGCCGTATACCAGTCTTTTTTGAAGAAAGAAATCTGCGAAGTGCCGGAACCGGACACGGTGTGCGATTCGCTTGTGGCGCCGCGGCCGGGCGTCCTCACCTTCGAACACGTTGCACGCTACGTGGATGAGATGGTGCTGGTGTCCGACGAGCAGGCGATCGATGCGGTAAAGTACCTCATCGGGACCGCCAAACTCGTGGTTGAACCAGGAGGCGCCGTCGGCGTCGCCGCGCTCCTGAACGGCATCGTGTCGCTGGAAGGCAAGAAGGTGGTGGCGCTGCTCAGCGGCGGCAACATCATGCCGACGCAACTCGCGGGATATCTGGGCACGGGCTGATTCGAAAGCTGCGGCCGGAGATGGCTCGGACCGTTTCTCGGGACCGCACCCTACGAAGACCGCACCTTGCGAATCTGTATATCGCCGCCACGCGTGACCAGCCTGATACGCGTCCCTCCGCTGTTGATATCGCCGGTAGCGCTTATCGTCCTTCGGTTCCGGGTGTTGGCGTCCTTTTCGTCCAAGTCGAAGTCCGAGTCGATTCGATAATCCCGGTCGCGTCCGAACCAGGACCGCTCAAGATGGATCTCCGCCTCGACCGTGGCAGACAGGTCCTCCGGAATGCGAATGGTCAGTTCCCCTCCGGTAGACTGCAGTGACCATTCCTTTTCCAACGCGCTTACGTTCGCCTTCAAACCAGCTTCGATATCGCCGCCGGACGTCTTCGCCGTGACGCCACCCGTCGCATTGCCGATCGTTATATCGCCGCCCGAGGTGCTGGCCTTCAGGTTGCCCTCGGCATGATCAATTTCGACGTCGCCGCCCGAGGTATGGACATCCACCTCGCCACGGACGCCGTCAATCGTTACATCGCCGCCGGACGTCTTCGCCGTCACCCCGCCCATCGCCGCACCGATCGTGATATCGCCGCCGGAGGTCGTCGCCGTCACTCCGCCCGTTGTATTGCTGATCTTTATATCACCACCGGAAGTTCTTGCATCCACTGCGCCCCGGGCGGTGCGAATCTTTATATCTCCGCCCGAGGTGGACACCTTCGTTTCCCTTCCACCGCCCCGAACGCTTATATCGCCGCCCGAAGTGTGGACCT
Organism: bacterium; assembly: GCA_965200485.1. Lineage (GTDB taxonomy): Bacteria > JAAXHH01 > JAAXHH01 > JAAXHH01 > JAAXHH01 > JAAXHH01. The sequence goes on along the minus strand of CBDAUD010000001.1, from coordinate 897,646 downwards.
GAATCGAGGCTTCCGTTACATTCCCGATGTTCACGTTGCCACCGGAGGTGTGCGCAAGGACGTCGCCTCGCAAGTCTCCGACATCAATATCGCCGCCGGATGTCTTGAGATCGAGACGGTAATACTCCGGTATCCTGAGCTGGATATTCACCGATACCTTGTCGGAGCCGAAACTGCGTGTCCGGTCTATCCGGACGTCTACGTCATTCCCCTGCCGGGCGACATCCACGGTAACGTCTTCGAAGGCATCGCGGGCATCGTTTTCGCGGATACCCATCCGGCGTTTTTCTATCGCTACGTCTACTTCGTCGTTGGACCAGCTTTCGACCCGGACCGAGCCGAAGTCGGCATCCAGGGTCAACGTGCCAGCCCCATCCACCGAATATCTCTGGTGGGTGCGTTCTACGTAATACGATCCGTCGCGCATGAAAGTGACCTCCTGAGCCTTGCAGTCATGTACCGAGGCAACCAGCAGGCTGACACTAAACAGGACCAGTGACAAATACATCGTTCCTCCCTGATTTTCATAACAGGCGATGTGGTCATCGCCTGTTATGGTCGCGATGGTTTATGTGGAACCGACCCGGACTTTGCCACCCAGCGTCTTGGCCGACACTTTTCCCGAGGCGCTTTCGACAGTGATGTTTCCACCCAGCGTCCTGGCCGACACATCTCCGTTCGCAATACCAATACGGATGCTGCCGCCCAGCGTCCTGGCCGACACGTCTCCCCTTGCGTCGCCTATATGGATACTTCCGCCCAGGGTATTGGCATAGACGCCCCCTTCAGTCGGGCCGATTCGTATACTTCCGCCCATCGTCTTGGCGGTCACGTCCCCTTTTGTCGCACCGATCCGGATGCTGCCGCCAGCGGTCTTCGCCATGACCTCGCCTTCCAGGTCTCCGATTTCGATGCTGTTTCCTGACGTCTTGACGTCCAGATTGTAGGTAGCCGGCACCTGCACCATGATGGCCAGGGAGACCCCGTCGCGCTTGAACCACCGGGAGTTGTCAACGCGAATGTGTACGTCGCTGCCCTGCTGCTTTGTCACGACTTCCACTTCCTCGAAGATCCGATGTGCCAGGTCTTCGCCACCTGCCTTCAGCCGCTTTTCCACCAGAATCTCGACTTTGTTGCCGGAGGAGGTCTCGATCCGAACAAAGCCGAAGTCGGCATCTACAGCCAGCTCGCCGGCCGAGTCTACCGTGTACGAGGCTGTTATGCGCTCCACGAATCCCTTTTCAGTTCGCATCATCCTGACGTCTTGCGCGTCTGCATCCAGACCGACCGCGATACATGCACCAGCGACCATCAGTTTCCAAAACGTATTCATCAGATCCATCCCCGGCGTGTCATGGTTAACCTGCCTCAAACGATCCGCGTTATGGTTAAGACGCTGGCGATGATGAAAATGTTGCACAGCAATGCGGGGCGCGAGCGGGCGACGGTCGGCCGATGGTGCTATGCCACCCAGTGGGATACCAGGGGCTTCAACGGAGAAGGCAGGTTGTCGAAGACATCCTGCGGAAGCGCGGGAACCAGGTTTTCTGTGCCGCCTGTTTCGTCCACAAGGATCCGACGGTCTTCCGAACCGGGCCTGAGCACGTTCAGGTTCAGCCACCAGGGCGCGTATCGGACGACGACGGCAACTCGCGGATCCCGCGAGGTGTTCGCGGCGGTGGAATGCCAAAGCCGACTGTCCATGACAAGCACGCTTCCCGCTTCGCCGGTCAGGTTCAATTCGGTCGAATAGGGTGCTTCGGGGGATACCCCATTGTTCCCGGTCGGGTTGTTGGAGGCGCGGTGGCTGCCGGGCACGACGAGCGTGCCTCCGTTGGCTTCGGTGAAGGACGATAGCATCCAGATGGTTGTGAGATGCATGACGGCGTCCGGGTAGGGAGCGGGCACGTGTCCCGCGTTCCGCTGGTTGAAGGGCCAGTCCGCATGCCACCCGCCGCGGTCGTTCCCAGGCTCGTTGATGGTGGCCGTGGTGAACGAGATGCGAAAGTGGCGACCGAGCAGTGCCTCGACCAGGGCGAGTAGTCGCCGGTCCGCGAGAAAGGGCGCCAGCGACTGGTCATACTTCAGGAAACCGCTCACGTGACCGATGTGCGCGGGGGCGTCGGGATTCCGATAGCGGTTGGTTGACGCGACAACCTGGTCTCGGACCTCGTCCAGCTGGTCCCCGGGGATGATGTTCTTCAGGACGCACCAGCCATCCAGCTGCATGCGCCGCATGTTCTCTTCCAGCGTCATGGTGTATGAGCTCACATTAGCGTCATGTATTCGCTTAAAGGCTTTCGATTCACCGCCAGCGCCGCCCCGGGGCTCCGCACGCGGAGGCAGACCCTACAGATCGTCCGTGCTCAGCGTACCGGCCTCCTGATGACGCCGGAACACGTTCCAGGTCTCCCTTATCCCGTCGTCCAGCGGCGTGCAGGGCATGTCGCCCACGTCTTCCCGGAGGGCGCGGTCATCAAGATCCGGCGCGATGGGAAGGTTCACATCCAGGTGGGAAACGAGTCCCTCTGCGTCGGGGACGACGCGCTCGATGGACGCGATCACCTCGTCGATGTTCACGACGGCGCCCCGGATGCTGTAAGCCCTTCCGGCACGCGCAGTTTCCGCCTCGGCGCATCGAATGAACGTACAGGCCGTGTCGTTCACGTACTGCATGTCATTTCGCCCGCCGTACCCGATCACGTAAGGGCGGCCCAGCAGGGCGGCCTTGACCGCTTTCGTGGGATCGGAGGTCAATCCGAAGTCGCGCCCCGGCCCGTACACGGTCCATGGACGCAGGCCTATGCTGGAAATGCCGTGATCAAGGAAATACACCCGCGCGTTCGCCTCGTTGCATTGCTTGAACACACCGTAATGGGTAACGGGTCGCAGTACAGCGTCGTTGTCGACCGGGCCCGAATCGTAGTCCTCTTCCATGCCGTAGACGGCTGCGGAACTCGCATAGACGATGCGCCGCACGATATCGCCATGGATTCTTGCGGCTTCGAAAACGTTCAGGGTGCCGATTACGTTCACCGCGGCCCCCTTGACGGGATCGGCCCTGCACACGGGTACCTGCAGTCCGGCCAGGTGAATAATGCGAGACGCGCCTGTTTCTCCGACCACCCGCGCAAAATGGGGTCCGTCCGTGATGTCTCCCTCAATGAACCGGACCCGGGCGATCTGTTCCTCGTCCATGATCAGCGCCATGCGACCAGTATGTTCCACCAGATCGTAGATCGCTACATCGTGTCCCTCTTCGATCAGGTTTTTCACAATCCACGAACCGATACAACCATATCCACCGGTGAGCAGATACTGCATGAAGAAGGTCCTCTGAACGGGGGAGAGCAAGGGCAGGAAATATCGACCATTCTATGGGCGGAAGCGGCCGATGTCAAGGGAAACAGCCGCCAGCCGGCCATCGTTTTAGTCCTTGATGGGACCCCGTCCGGAAAATACATTGTGCGCATCCCGGAACGTCCGGGAACGGCCCGTGAGGCCAGTGTCTTTTGTCCCCCTCAAACGCTAAATCCATGCGTGTCCGACCGCGGTCTTCCCCGCCATCCGGGGAGCCGGATTCCCATTCTACCGAAACACGCGCTTCCGCCGGAGCCCGGGGCCTCGCTTCGGGCATGACCCTTCGGGCGGTGGGTCTCGGACTCGTCCTGTCTGCGTCGATGGCCTGGTGGGTCGTTCATTCCGCCTTCGAAGCCCATTCCTCCTACCTTTCCATTACTCATCTGCCCATGGCGGCGCTCTTCCCCTTCATGCTGGTCGTTTTCGTCGTGAACGGTCTGCTGAAGCGATTCGCGCCCGCGCGGGCCTTCACCCCGCAGGAACTGATCATCATCTTCTTCATCGTGTTCACGGCATCGGCCATTCCAGGATGGGCCTTTACCACCTACTGGGTTGCCATACCCTCCATTCCCCACTACTACGCCAACTCCGAGAACCGGTACGTGGAACTGTTCTTCGAATACCTGCCTGCCTGGCTGATCGTCCCGGACGAACGGAACGCGGTACACTGGTTCTACGAGGGGCTGCCGTCGGGCGGCACCATACCCTGGCGAGACTGGATCATTCCCATGGGCTGGTGGGGATCGTTCTTTGTAGCCCTGTTCTTCGCCAGCGCATCGCTCATGGTGATCCTGCGCAAGCAGTGGATCGAACGGGAGCGACTGACCTTTCCGCTGGCGCGCGTGCCGCTGCTGCTCATCGAAGAAGACGAAAGCGGTTCCGCGTTGCCCCGGGTCGCCCGGTCCGCGGTATTCTGGTACGGATTTTCCATCCCGCTCTTTATCATCGTCTGGAACATCGTCTCGTACTGGGACGTCGTGCCCCCCATCAAACTGGGCGGGGACTACCGCATACCGATCACCCTGGCCGAATCCTTTCCGCCGATTCAGTTCAAGATCAATTTCGCTTTTATCGGTGTCGGGTTCTTTACCGAGCTGAACATCCTGTTCAGTATCTGGGTGTTCTTCCTGCTGGCCACGATCCAGATCGGTATCATGAGCCGATTCGGCATTCCAAAGACGACCGAAATCGTAACGGCCCAGCACCTGGGCGGCTTTTTCATGTACACCCTCTTCGGACTGTGGATGGCGCGCCGCCACCTCTGCGACGTCGTAAGAAAGGCTGTCGGCCGGGGGCGGGACATTGACGATTCCGGGGAGTTCTTCTCGTACAGGACCGCCATGGGGGGGGTTGTGATAGGCATCGCATACATGTTTTTCTTTCTGATCGGCATGGGCATGTCCGTCGCCGCCGCGGCAACACTCCTGGCCACCAGCCTGCTGCTCTTTCTGGGCGTTACCCGCGTGGTGGCGGAAGCGGGGCTGATCAATCTGGACCTGCCCTACAATGCCCATGATTTCACCGTTTTTTCCTTTGGTTCGGCAAACCTGCACCGGGCGGACCTCACCATGTTGACCCTTTCGCAGACCTTTTCGCGGAACTGGCGCACGCTGGGCATGTGCGCCATTGCCCACGTAAACAAGGTGGGCGACGAGGTCGGCGGCGCCCGACGCGGCATCTTTCCCGTCATCGTATCGGCGCTTCTCGTCGCCGGTGCCATTTCGGTGGTGTACACCATCTTCCTGGGTTACACGACCACCGGTGCGGACGGATTCGCCGACGCCTTCGGCAACGCGAAAGCGGGATACGAAACGCTGACGACGTGGATCAACAATCAGACCCAGTTGACCGGCGGCGAGTACGCCGGCCTCGGGATCGGGGCGTTCGTCGCCTGGCTGCTCATCCTGGCGCACCACAACTTCCACTGGTGGCCGCTGCATCCCATCGGCTGGGCAGTCGCGAAAACCTGGGGTATCGGGATGATCGCCACGTCGCTCTTCATCGTCTGGCTGATCAAGGCGGTGATCCTGAAACTTGGCGGCACGAGACTCTATCGCCAGGCACAACCGTTCTTCATCGGGATGCTGGTGGGTTATGTGCTGGGCGTGGCGCTTTCCTACGGCGTCGATGTAATCTGGTTTCCCAACTCGGGCCATATCGTAGAGACGTGGTAACCTGCCGGATTGAGTTGACACGAGGCGCCCAGTCAACACGAGGCCGTGCGTATAAAGCAAAACGATAAGAAAGGAATCTCTCCATGAGCGTGAAGCAGATCATGCCCGAAGAGGCGGCCAGACTGGTCGAATCCGAGGGTTACACCTACATCGACGTCCGGTCGGTCCCCGAATTCGATCAGGGCCACCCGGCGCCAGCCGTGAACATCCCGCTGTTGCACGCGAACGAGGCGACCGGGCAGATGACGCCCAATCCCGATTTCGCCCGGGTGGTAAAGGCGAACTATCCGGAGGATGCGAAGTTGATTTTGGGGTGCCGGAGCGGACAACGGTCCGACCATGCCGCCCGGCTGCTGCAGTCGATGGGATACCGCACGGCAGTCAACATGCGCTGCGGATTCAGCGGCGAGACGACCGCCTTCGGCCAAGTCGTCAATCCGGGTTGGGAAGAGGTCGGTCTGCCGGTGTGTTGCGATAGCGGAGAAGGTGTCAGCTACGCATCGCTCGCAGCGAAGGCGGAAGAGGATTGACCGCAACGGCAATACTCGGCGGCCTGACGCGTAACCGGGCATCCGGAGCGGTCGCGACCGGGGCCACCGGTTGTGCGGTATGCCGCTATCTACGCAGGACTTCTTCGTAATAGGATTCGTACTGCGGGACAACGGCTTCTTCCGCGAAATTGCCCTCCACCCGCTGCCGCGCCTTTCTTCCTATGATTCCGCGGAGCGCGTCGTCGGACAGCAGTTCCGTGGCGTACCGGGCCATCTGCCGGATATCGCCCACTTCCGTGATGAAGCCCGTCTCCTCGTGACGCACCAGTTCCGGCAGGCCTCCGGCGTTGGCGCCGATCACCGGAACACCGCAGCTCATCGCCTCCAGGGCGGACAGGCCAAAACTTTCCTGTTCGCTCGGAAGCAGATACAGATCGGCACAGGAAAGTATCCGGTCCACTCCCTCCTGCTCTCCCATAAACACCACGCCATCCTGAAGGCCCAGTTCCCGGACCAGTTCCTGCATGGGGATGCGCTCCGGTCCTTCCCCCACCAGCAGCAGCTTGCATTTGACGCTGCGACGCACCTCCGCGTACATGCGGATGATGTCGCCAATACGCTTGACCGGCCGGAAATTGGAGACGTGGACGATGACCCGTTCGTCCTCATCGACGAAGTTGCTGATGTCGCAGTGGCCCTCACGCCGACGAAACCGATTGACGTCGACAAAATTGGGAATCACCCGAATTTCCCGGTCGACATCGAAGAGCGATTTCGTATCGCGTTTAAGGGATTCGGAGACTGCCGTGACGCCCTGACTTTCCTCAATACTGAACCGGGTGATCCGGTAGAAGGACTTGTCGCTGCCCACGAGGGTAATGTCGGTGCCGTGCAGGGTCGTGATGACCTTGATATCCCGGTCGCGCAGCATGTGTCGCGCCAGGAAAGCGCAGGTGGCATGGGGAACGGCGTAGTGCACGTGCAGGATGTCGAGTTCCGCCTCCGAGGCCACGTCCGCCATTTTCGCCGCGAGCGCGAGAGTATACGGCGGGTACTTGAACAATGGATAGGGCATCACCTCCACGTTGTGGAAGGAGATGTTCTGGTTGTATTCCTGCAGGCGGAAGGGAATCGAATAGCTTACGAAATGGACCATGTGCCCCTTCCGGGCCAGCGCCTGTCCCAGTTCGGCGGCGATGGCGCCGCTTCCTCCGTACGTTGGATAACACGTAATGCCGATGTTCATCTCGATGACCTCGGGTTGCGGGTTGTCCGTCTCTTCAAAACAGGTATTCCGGACCGGGCGAGGAGCGATTCTGTCCGGTTCATGCGGTCATGCCATCCCGCTTTTTGCGAAGTGCGCCAGGGGATCATCAATCGAAAGGTACTCGCGGACAACGAAGGGCTCTCCGTACCGTGCGCCGATCAGGCCGCCGTAGTAGCGGCTCTGCGCCTCCACCTCTTCCAGGAATTCGGGACGGCTGATGAAGGTGTCCGGCTCGGTGGAATCGGGATCGTGGAACTGGGACCGGTGGGCCTTGACCGCCTCGATCTTGCGGTGGAACGTCGAGGTGATGTCCACGATGAAAGACGGACGCGGGTCTCGGAAGGCGTGGTGGGTCAGGTAGAAAATCTGTTGCCGGGGCCGGAAGGCCGGGTGATCCGATGCGACTTTCTCCAGGCCCGCGACGAAGGCCGCTTCTCTGGCCAACTGAGCGGTCGCGCTGTGGTCGGGATGCCGAGCAGCATCGTGGGGGACGAGCAGCATCTCGGGCCGGAACCGGCGTATGGCGTCGATGAGGGCGGTGCGATGCGTCCCGCAGGCGCCGATTCGGGCGTCCGGCAATTCGAGATTCAATCGCTCGGACAAACCCAAGACCTCCGCCGCTGCCGCCGCTTCCCGTTTCCGTTCGGCGACCGTGCCTCGGGTGCCTTTCTCGCCCAGGCTCATATCGACGATTCCCGTGGCGTACCCCAGGTCGGCGAAACGGATCATCAGACCGCCGCAGTGCAATTCCACATCGTCCGGATGGGGGGATACGGCCAGAATGTCCAGTTTCATAAGCGCGTGATCCGGTGCCTGAAGTCGTTTTCGTCAGTAGCCATGAAGAGCGTCTTCATGATGTCGATACCGTGGAGGGCCACGTACTGCCAGATGTTGGCCACCCGTTCCTGGAGCTGCCCGTTGGGATACACCAGACGGTCGGCCCGCATGATCTGGTTGCGTATGGTTCCATCCGCCTTCTTCAAGGCGCGCAGGGTCTTTTCCTCCAGCCTGCCCAGGGCGAAGTTGGTCTTTCTCTCCGAGGCCTCGACGATCCGGCTCAACCCGGGATCGATGGATGTAACCTGTCCTTTCAGGTTTCTATAGTGGGCTTCCACATCTCCCCGGGCGGCGCGTAGTCCCTCGACGATGGGCGCCGGCATCTCTTCCCGCAGTTTCAGGGCCAACGCGGATTCGATACCCTGGACGCTATGGGTGATCGTGAGGCCGTGTTTCTCCATGATCTGGGCGGTTCTTGCGCCCACCAGCGTATGGGAAGCCCGCGGATAAACCACGGGGAAGGGCAGACCGAATTGACGGTAGACATCGCCAAGCTGTCCGTAGTAGGCGATTTCAGCGGGACCGCCGATATAGGTCAGCGCAGGAAACAGCGTGTCCTGAACCAGTGGCCGGGTAACGACGTTGTGGGTAAATCTCTCCGGCTTTTCTTCCAGCAGCCGTAGCAGACTTTGGGCAGTAAAGGACAGACTGCGGTCCCGGTTGCTGAACCGCCCGTTCTCGTATCGCAGGGCGTTGCGCTGCCCTTCCTGGTAAAGAAACAGATTCACCGCGTCTGCGGACCGGGACACCTGCGGATCGAATCCCGCATCGGCCAGTTTGTCCGAAGTCGTCAGGACCGAGCGCGTGGATGCGAGCGGATGCCGGATTTCCTGTTCGAAGACAGGACGCATATGGGGCTTCAGCGCCAAGTCGGTGGGGTCGATAAGCACCAGGCCCTGTCCCCGGAAGAGCAACGTCATGAGCCGGGCGAAGGCCTCGGAAAGCGTGCTCTCCGCCGTACAGTTCCGCTGAAGCGCGTCGACTGCGGACGGACAGTGTTCCGAGTCGGGCAGAACCTCGCCGAGCCGCTCGAGCAGAGGTCCGATCCCGGAACCGAGCTTGCGGGCGCTTGCGGAACGGCGATCATTGGGGTCGGCGGGGCTCAGTTCGAACCGTATCGGGTCTCCGTCCGCCCGGCAGACGTGGATGTGGTTGATCTCGGCGTAGTCGTGGTCGTCGGCGGCCATCCAGAATACAGGCACGACCCGCGCGCCGGTCTCACTCGATATCCGCCTTGCCAGCTTCACAGCCGTGACGGCCTTGTAGATGGTATAGATCGGTCCGGTGAACAGTCCGGTCTGCTGTCCGGTGCAAACCGCGTACGTATCTTCTCCGGCGAAGGACCGGGCGTTGTCGAGGACGGTCTCGTCCGCGCCGTACCGAGTGTTCTGTTCCTCGAGTATCCGGGCAAGCGCCTTTCGCGGCGGTTGTGTGGACCGGGACCTTACGGCCTCGATCATGCGCGGCCAGACCTCCGGGTCGCGCGGGCCGTGGCCGTAGAACGGCCGCAACGACTCGAAATCTTCAAGATAGGTATGCAGCAGGTGCTCCGGTAGCACCTGGCGGTAATCCATTGCGTGAGGATTCATGTAACCGGCCTTGTTCGACGCCGTTACCTGGACGATACTGTCGTGAAGGCGCTGTCACGCGGCGCGGACCGGTTCAGGCGATACCGGCGCCTTGTTCCCCATCCGCTTTTCCATAATGAGCAGATAGGCGGGCAGCGCGACCAGGGCTGTCGCCAGCGTGGCGATCTCGCCCACGTTGGCCATGATCCCGAAGGAATGCAGGCCCCGGTTGGACGTCAGCATCAGCGAGGTATACCCGATCAGTGTGGTGGAGGAACACATGACCAGGGCCGCGCCTGTGTGCTGTACCATATTATGGATAGAACCACGGCCGTCAAGGCGGTAGCGTTGGTACAGATTCACACTGTAGTCCACACCGATCCCAAGCGTCGTAGGTATTACGATAAAGTTGAAGAAGTTCACCTTGATGTCGAAGACGGCGATGACCCCGCCCATGACCAGCATGCCGCCCAGCAGAGAGGCCAGGATGACGATCGATGCGTGCATGCTTCGGAAAGCCAGTACGAGGAGCGTGATCACGCCCAGGAAACAGGCCACCGTGGCGATTGGGCCGTCACGGTCCACGGCTTTCAGCATGTCGGCGAATACCACGGCCTCCCCGGAGGAATAGATGACTTCGTCGTTTGGCAGACGATTGGAGCGGACGACTTCCGCGAACCGGATCAGGTTCCTGCCGTTCCAGAGTCCGGCGTCCGGCCTCGGATAGACGTAGACCAGCCGGCCAGCCGTTCCGTCCCGCTCCTCGAAGGGACGTTTAAGCGCCTGGGGGAGATCATCCAGAGTGATTTCCTCCTGGCTCAGGTTGTCCCGGAATTCGTTGATCCTGGCGAGTTGGTCCGGTGAGATGCCGAGTTCGTCGGGCGGATTCGCATCGAGCATGTACTCGATGTCCCAGAGCATGTCGAGTTTGTCCTCCTGGTCCTCCGGCAGCAGGTCGAAAATGGTCCGCACCCGGTCGATAGTCGGGTTCGGGACGCTCTTTTCCGCTTCTTTCTTGTCCAGGACGGAACGACGGATGTCAGGCACCTGATCCAGGCGGTCCGCCAGAATGACGGCGGGCGACTGCGACACGCCGAACAAGGCGTTGACGCGGTGGTTGAGGATGCGTTCGTAGGTGTCTCCCCGCGGCTCGTTTCGCAGTTTCGAGAAATCGTACTCGAAGGAATTCGGAAGCCACCACGCCAGCAGTAAGGCACCCAGCAGGACAAGGGAGACACTGGTGCCGACCACGGCGCGCGGTGCGTTCTGCACCAGGTCGGCGAGACGGGTGAGCGCCCTGCCCCGCGAGGCCTTCCGAGTCCAGGTTTTCCGGCCGAATCCGGTACGGTCCCATAGCATCAGCAACGCCGGAAGGATGGAAAATGTCGAAACCCAACACAGCAGCATGCCCAGGCCGCCGATGAAACCAAAATGGCTAAAACCCCGAAAATCGGTGATCATGAGGGTGCCATAGGCAAGCCCGGTCGACAACGCGGAGGTGATGGTCGCCGCAAGGGTGTTCCGAAAGGCGATTCGCACGCCGTCCAAGGCATTTTCACCACGCAGGCGCTCTTCCTTGTAACGCGCCATCAGAATCAGGCCGTAGTTGATGCCGTTCCCCACGATGATGGCGCCCAGAAAGGCCGTCTGCATGTTCAGATAGCCGATCTGGAAAAAGGTGATGCAGAACGTCCAGAGTATGCCGACGACCACGACCAGTGTAATGTTGATGACCGGGACGATCGTCCGGAAATAGAGGAATATGACCAGGGCGACCAGGATGAGTGTAAAGGCCGCGGAAGAAAGGATCTCCCGCTGGACGGACGCGTACTGGTCGAGGATCAGGCGGTATTTCCCGGTGAGACCCACCTTAAGTGACGGGTGGTAGGAAGTGGGGTCCAGGGATTCCACGAGTGCCATGACCCGTTCGCACAGATCCCGCGAAAAGGATACGCCGGTCGACGAACCATAGGGTTTCAGGATCATGACGAGAAACTGCCCCTGGTCGTCGCGTCCCGTAAAGTAACCGTCTACCCACTTGTCAAGCTGCTCCGCCGCCTTGTTCTCGTACTTCTCCTCCAGATCGCTTATGGTAAACGGTTCGTCTTCCACTTCAAGACCGAGGTCTTCCTCGGAAACGAAGAGGGGGTTCTGCTCCAGTTTCTTCTTCAGGATCTGCCGGCTCAGCCGGCTTTGAATATCTTCCAGGTCCTCCAGATCTGCGTAGAGGTACTTATGGTCTTCATAGAATCGCTTCTCGTCGTCCACCCGGTACTCGACATAACGGACGTATCCTTCCGGGAGATCGGAACGGATCCGGCCGGCAAGGTCGTCGGCGAATCGCTGGGCGGCGCCCAGGTTTTCCGTTTCGATGACGACGGTCAGGTTGCCGATGCCACCGACGCGCTCCGTGATCCGGTGGATGTCGTCGACACTGCGGTAGCCCTCGGGCAGGAGCTCGACAAAGTCCGTCTTTAGCTGGAGACCGGCGGTGAAATGAACAGAGACCAGGGCCGAGAGCAACGCACCCAGGACGATCTTCGCGGGATGGCGACAGATGAAGGCGATGTATCTGTTCAGAAAGTGTTCTATGGTTGCTCGGATTGCGGCCTTCACTATGAAATCCTCGTATGGAACGGACTCATCCAAGATATGAATATCCCCGTAAACTACTGGGGTGTCAATCACTAAAACCATTGGAACTACGCTGTCGGAGGATTTGTGACGACGCTGTTTTTCTTTGACTTATCCCATGTACCGCCTTACATATTCTGAACCCATTCGCTCGTCTAAACCAGTGCCCGAACATCGCGAGATCTGTTCCCAGCCTCTTCCATGGCCTCAGTACAGCAAAATGTGAACACCTCCGCCGTCCCGGCGTCGGCGACCCGGATCATTACGCCGCGATCCATTCTCCTCGGGATGGCAAGCGTCGTCCTGATCTCGCTGATCGTGCCTTATTTCCAGTACACCATGGCCTCGTCTCAGCTGGGCGCGGATCATCTCCACATCGGCGCGCTCTTTCTGGCCTTCGCCTATCTGATCATTTTCAACGTCGGGCTCGCAAAATGGAAAGCCGACTGGGCGCTTACGCCCCATGAGTTTGTCATTCCCCTGGCCATGGGCATGGCGGCTTCGGGCCTTACGACCAACGGCATGGGCGCGCCGTTCATCTCCACCCTGATGGCCCCCTACCTGTTGGCCACACCCGAGAACCAGTGGGCCGAGTATTTCTACCCGTACCTGCAACCCTGGGCGACCGTCACGAACCAGGGCAATGCCCTCACGTGGTTTGTAGACGGTCTCCCCCCCGGCGCCTCCATTCCCTGGACTGTGTGGGGCATTCCGCTGTTCTGGTGGCTCACCCTCATCATCCCGCTCATCTTCATGGCACTGTGTCTTGTGGTCATCCTCAGGCGCCAGTGGGTCGAACACGAGAAACTCGTCTTCCCCATAATGCAGATTCCCCTCGCCTTTACCCGGGGCATGGAAAGTCCGGGTCGCGTCCCCGCCTTTCTTACGGAGAAGCGGTTCTGGATCGGCTTTTCCATCCCGTTCTGCGTGATGATGTACAACATGATCGGATACTTCACGCCGGTCGTGCCCCAGTTTCCCTATTTCGGTTCGGCGCCGCCCATCGTCTTCGGCGACGGATTTCCCCCGCTGGAAATCAACTTCCGCCCGGCCATTCTCGGCATTTCCTATTTCGTCAATCTGGACGTGCTGGCCGGATTCTGGGTGTTCTACATGCTCGGGATCATCCAGGTGGGCATCGCCAACCGGATCGGGTACGACATTCCAGGAAGAGACAATTACACCTCGAGCCATCCCATGCTGGACTGGCAGAACATGGGCGCCTTCATCGTATTCGTGGGGTGGGGACTCTGGCGGGCGAGGTTTCATATCCGGGCCGTGGTCTCCCAGGCGTTCGGCCGCAGATCAGACCTGGACGATGCGGAAGAGATGCTCCCCTACCGGGTCGCGGTATTCGGATTTCTCGGGGGGTTCGTCTACGGGGTGGTCTGGCTGAATCAGCTGGGCATGGACATACCCATTGCCGTATTCCTCCTCGCAGGCGTCTTCATCATCTATATCGGCGTCTCCCGCATCATCGCCGAGGCCGGGCTGCCCTATGTGCGTTCGCCCATGATCGCCCAGGTTCTCGTTTTCTATTCGGTCGGTTCGGCCAACCTTTCCATGTCCACCATGACGGCCATGGCGCAGACCTACGGACCGATCAGCGAGATCAAGTCCACCTTCATGCCCGCTTTCATGCAGGTGGCCAAACTGTCTGAGATCGGTACGCGCTGGCACCGGGGTCTGGGCTGGTCACTCCTTTCCGCCGCGGTGGTCGGCGTGGTGATTTCGCTGGTCTGGACGATCTACATGGGGTTTGACCAGGGCACGCGTCAGTTTACCAACGGATGGTGGTTCGGCCGGATCGGTTCGACCATCCCCTACAACGAAACGCTCGCCAAGATCCGGGATCCCTTCGGACCGGACACGGCACGGCTGATGTTCTTTGTTGTAGGCGGGTCGCTCATGTTCCTGCTCATGATGCTCAGGGCCCGGTTGCCGGGCTGGCCGCTGCATCCCCTCGGTTTTTTCCTTTCATACTCCTGGCCCGCCCGGGCGATTGTCTCGTCCATGTTCGTGTGCTGGGTCATCAAACGCATCATGATGTGGGTGGGCGGGATCGAGCTTTACCGAAAAGGCCAACCCTTCTTCCTGGGCTTGATTTTCGGCGTCGCTACCGGCGTGGTCATCTCCATGCTTGTCGACTACATCTGGTTTCCGCATGCAGGACATCATATCTACGGGATAGACTAGCGTGTATTCGCGCATATCGGGATACTTCTTTCTAGCCATCGGCGTCCTGCTGTTTCTCGCCGTGGCCTTGGCAGGACCGGCCTGGGTGACAGAGCACGTGATCCTGAAAGTCGTCTCGCTGCCCGGAGACGTGGTGCCCAGGCCGCTCGAAGAGGCGCCGGTGTCCCTGGAAGAGGTTTCCGAAATCGTTACCCGGGAACGCGTCGAGTCTCACGTTCGGGCAATGAGCGAAAATCCGTCGCGCGTAGTCGGTTATCCGGGAAACCGGGCGGCCATGGAGTACGTGGTCGACGCATTCCGGGCCGGAGGCCTTTCCCGGGTTGCCATAGACACCTTCACCGTTTCCTCTCCGATAGACCATGGCTTCACGCTGACCGTACACGACACGGTGGAAACCGAGTTTCCGGTGTATCAGTTCTGGCCGAATCTCGTGCGGTTGAATTCCTTTCCCGAAGGGATTACGGGGCCGCTGCATTACGGCCGGCGGGGGGCATTCCAGGACTTCAACGGCAAAGACATCGAGGGTAGTATCGTTCTGGTCGATTTCGACGGACGCGACCAGTACCTCAACGCGCGCATGCTGGGTGCGCGGGCCGTGCTGTTCTACGACAGCGGTCCGGGCGCGATAACCAATAATCAGGCCCAGCGCAAAATCCTGGATGTACCTGCCGACGTTCCACGGTTCTGGATACCGGATCCCCATGCGGAAGAAGTGCTCCAGGCGGCGCAGACCGGAGAGGTCCAGGTGACGATCAAGGGGCGCATGAGCTGGGAACGGTCCGATACCTGGAACGTCATGGGATGGATTCCGGGCCGGGATGAGCCGCATCCCGGCGGTGACGGCACGGAGAAGTGGAAGGATCGGATCGTCGTGCTGTCGGCGTTCTACGACGCCATGTCAGTGGTGCCGGGGCAGGCCCCGGGCGCAGAGAGCGCGGGGGGCATCGCCGCTCTGCTAGAACTGATGGAGGTGCTCAGGGCCCATCCACCCGGCTACACCGTGCTGTTCCTGGCCACATCCGCCCATTTCCACGGGCTGCAGGGCATAAACGACTTCCTGGACCGGCATTTTCGGGCGGACGAGTTTTTCCTGGATCGGATTCCCGAAGAAGACCGCATCCCCTTCACGTTGTTCCTGGGTCTTGACCTGACCAGCAGGATGGACCAGGTCGGTCTGTTCAGCTATGGTGATTTCATCTTCTTCGGCCCGAACCTGAAGATCCTGTACGAACCCTATGCGGACCGTTACGTGAACTATGCCCGCAAGGCCGGCGTGTACCATGATGAACCGAGGCGCACACGCTATCTCAACACGCTGACGCCTTCGCTCAGGTCCCAGGAAAGCTATATGCCCGCGCGGCCTGCTTTCGACCACGAGATGGTCACGCTCGCCGGACTGCACGGGATGACCTTCGCCACGGCGAACGACAACAGGCTGCGCATAGACACGCCTCTGGACCGGATCGAGGAGGTCGATTTCCCCAACCTGGTCCGTCAGATCAGGACCCTCGGCACACTGCTTCCGGCCATGCTTTCGGACCCCGAGGCCTTCGAGGTGGACGAGTCCATCCGGCTCAAGGATGAAGGCCGGGACATTGAAGGCCGGGTCCTGGAATTCGACCGTACCGTCGACTTCTTCAAGCCCAACACACCGGTCGCCGATGCCTTGGTCGTCTACGAACCCGGCTATCAGAGCCACGGCGGGGTGCGGGGCTTCATTGTTACCCAGGCCGATTCAATGGGGCAATTTCGGTTCTCCATGGTCCGTGAGCCCAAAGGACCAACGGAAGTACGTAGCTACGGCCTTGATCCCGAAGGCAGGATCGTGTATGCGCCCGATCTGGGTGAAGAGGGCGACGCAACCTTCCCGCTCGCGGTACCGAACTCGTCCAAGGTGAACAATACCATACAGGTCCTCTTTCCCTGCAAAGAGATCAACCTCTTCGATATCGTGGACCCCGGCGTCTTCACCGCGCTCGACAACCTGACTGTGCTCGGCCGGGACAACAGTCCGCTGCGCAAGTACGGCGCGGCTTTCGTCGAAGATCAGAGTTTCTTCGGCAACTGGATGACCAACGCCGCGGTGGTCTTCACCAAGCCCGAGGACCCGGTCAAAGTGTTCATGAGCGCGGGGCCGCTGGGCGTCAAGTATCTGCTGACCAACACACCGGAATCGTGGCTCGATCTTCCACCGGAGCAAGTCACCAACGAGATCATGGCACGGGCACAGGGTCGTGGATTCACGCCGGACCGGGGACTGATTCTGTATCCGTTCTACCAGAGCGCCCTGGACTTGTGGTCGCTCAACCGGGCCCGGTTGATGCAACTCGAAGACCACGGGGTGACCAACGCCCGGGCAGCCGAATTGCACGAGGAGAGCACGCGGGCATTGCGTGCGGCGCGCGAAGCGTTGGAGAATCGTCGTTACGACGCCTTCGCGGCACGGTCGAGAGAGGCCTGGGGCTACGAGGCGCGAGCCTATCCCGATGTCCGCTATGCCGCGGACGACACGGTGGACGGCATCGTGTTCTATTTCATGCTGCTGATCCCCTTCTGCTTCTTCCTCGAACGCCTTTTCTTCGGATTCACGGACATTCGGAAACAACTGCTCGCGGTCGGCGTGATCTTTGCGGCGGTTTTCATGCTGCTGCAGAACGTGCACCCCGCCTTTCAGCTGAGCCTGACACCGTACATGGTCTTTCTCGCCTTTATCATCCTGGCGCTGGCACTGATCATCATCACCATGATCGTTTCTCGGTTCGACACCGAAATGAAGAACCTGACCCGTCCCGAGACCGGCCTGCACGAAGCCGACATAGGCCGGCTGAGCGCCACGGCGGTGGCCATATCCCTGGGCATATCCAACTTGCGAAAGCGGAAGATGCGTACGGCGCTGACCGCCGTAACCCTGACCCTCCTGACCTTTACCGTGCTTTCCTTTACTTCCTTCAAGACCGGCATTCAATTCTATACCCTGGACCGCGAAAACACCCCGTCGTACAACGGGGTCCTCATGCGCAACCTGTCGTGGCACGCCCTTCCCACGTCCTTCCTGCCCTACGTGGAGAACGCCTTCCGGGAACACGCTACGATCGTGCCCCGTTCGTGGTACGAGCCCGAAGATCTGAGCAGCCCGTACATCGACCTGCGGGTACCGGGCAAGGGAACGGCCACCACCGTGCAATCTATCCTGGGACTGCATGCCGACGAGCCGTCCATCACCGGCCTGGATCGCTATCTGTTGCCGGGCGGCAGATGGTTCAACCGGGGCGAAAGGGCCGTCTGCCTGTTGCCCACGGAGCTCGCCGAGCGACTCAATGTGACGGCGGACGACGTAGGTACGACGGCTGTCGAGATCCTCGGTGGCGAATACACCGTGATCGGACTGCTCGATTCCGACCGGATCGATGCATACCGGGACGTGGACGATGAGAGCATCATGCCCGCCAGCTTCTCCATGACCCGCAGCCTGACCGAGATGGACGTGGAGGTGTTCATGTCGACGATCCAGGCATCGGAGCATCTTCCGTCCCGCAACGTGCTGGTGGTGCCCTATCGCCAGACGCTCGACCTGAACGGGTCTACGCGGTCCGTGGCCATCGCGGGATTCGCCGACGGCGATCAGCTTCGCGAAACCGTAGAATCCTTCATGTCGCGCGTCCTCCTGGCCGTCTTCGTTGGCATGGACGACGAAGTAAAGGTATACAGTTCCCTCGGGGCGACCTCGGTGTCCGGCCTGGCCAATCTGATCATTCCGGTGCTCATTGCGGCCTTCCTGGTGCTGAATACGATGATGGGTGCCGTATTCGAGCGGTTCCGTGAAATCGGTGTGTACAGCGCCGTTGGTCTGGCGCCGAATCATGTCGCCGCGCTATTCATGGCCGAAGCGGCCGTATTCGCGACGCTTGGGGCCGTGTTCGGGTATCTCTTCGGGCAGATCATCACCATGGGACTGTTGCAGTGGGGAGCACTGGGCGGTCTATCGCTCAACTACTCCTCGCTGTCGACCGTCTACGC
Source organism: bacterium (assembly GCA_965200485.1). Taxonomy (GTDB): domain Bacteria; phylum JAAXHH01; class JAAXHH01; order JAAXHH01; family JAAXHH01; genus JAAXHH01. The sequence continues at coordinate 879,102 of CBDAUD010000001.1, read as the reverse complement.
CACGGTGGTCGTAATGGTCGTCGTCTTCCTGTCTACCCTGTACCCGGCGAAAAAGGCGGCCGACATGACGGTGGAGGACGTCACCAGGCGCTGGGCGCCCCCGCCGCCCGAGGAGGACGACTGGCAATTCGAGTTTCCCTTCACGGTGACGGTCCCCGAGGCGTTGCCGCTGGCCGGTTATCTGACCCATGTACTACGGACGCATGAAGACAGTTCAGCGGAAGACTTCGTCACCGAGGGCGCCATGCTTGACGTGATGCCAGGGGATGCCTTCGACACGTATCACCTGACGGCCAGCGTCTGGCTGGCGCCGTATGATCTGGCCATCAGCCAGGAAGTTCGTTTGCAACTGGAGCCGATCCCGGAGGAACGGCTCTATCGCATCTTCATCGTGATCCATCGCCGAAGCGGAGACCGTGCCCAGTGGCAGACGATCAACCGCCGATTTTTTACCGTATTGAGGAAGCGGTTTCTTGTATGGCGGACGATCTCCGAGCCCATAAAGGCACGATACCGGAATATCGAGCAGTTCGATCGTCAAACGCCCCTTTAATCGAAGGAGAGGAGCAGCGATGTACGATCTGATCATCAAGGGCGGCCACGTCATCGATCCGGAAAACGGCATTAACGGAAACCGGGACGTCGCCGTCAAAGACGGCGTGATCGCGGCGATGAAACACGATATCCCGGCGGAACACGGCCAGAAGGTGGCCCGCGTCCATGGTCATTACGTTACGCCGGGACTGATTGACATACATATGCACGCCTACGGCGGCTACCGGGGTTGGTTGTTCCCCGATGCCCACGTGCTGCCTAACGGGGTGACCACTGTGCTGGATACGGGGGGCGCCGGCTGGAAGAAGTTCGAACATTTCAAGGACACGATCATCGCCGAATCGAAGACCCGGGTCCTGGCGCTGATCAATATCGTGGGCGCCGGCATGGAGGGCGCCGTGGAACAGGACGTTTCAGAGATGGACCCCGCGCTCTGCGCAGCCATGATCAGCAAATACCCCGCACACGTCGTCGGCTCCAAGACAGCCCACTTCGGTGGACCCGGCTGGGAGGCGGTAGACGGCGCCGTGGAGGCCGCCCGACGCAGCGGTACGATCGCCATGATCGATTTCGCACCGAAACCGACCCGAAGCTACCGGGATCTGCTGTTGAAAAAACTAAACCCCGGAGACATACATACGCACGTTTACGCACAGCACATCCCCCTGCTGGACGAAAACGGCAGCGTAAACGCCTACGTCCGCGAAGCTCGGGACAAGGGCATTCTGTTCGACCTCGGCCATGGCGGCGGCAGTTTCTGGTTCCGCATCGCCATACCGGCCATCGCCCAGGGCTTTCTGCCCGATACGATCAGCACGGACCTCCACAAGGACAGCGCCCTGCTTCCGAACGCGAGCATGAACGCGACCATGTCGAAGTGCCTCAACATGGGGATGACGCTGGAGGACGTGGTGATGCGTTCCACACGCAATCCCGCCCGGGTCATTCGGCGTCCCGAACTCGGTACGCTGAGCATCGGCGCCGAGGCGGACATCGCCGTATTGGAGCTGGAATACGGGGAATTCGGATTTGTCGATTCGGGACATGCGCGCATGCGCGGCACCCAGCGACTGAGGGGCCTATTGACCGTCCGGGCGGGAGAGGTGGTTTGGGACCTGAACGGCCTGACACGGCCGGAATGGGAAAAAGCGGGGAACTACCTGAGAATCGAGTAACGGATGAACGAACAAACCAGACCTGAACGGGAAAACGAAGAGACGGGTTCTCCGGTGCGGGAGGAACCATGGCAGATCGTGCCGGATGACCTGCCCTACGAGGACGGGTTCAGCAGAAGAACCGTCTGGGCCGCCTTCTTCGTCGGCCTGGTCATGCTTCCCGGGGCGATCTACCTGGAACTGGTGACTGGCAAGAGCTTCGTCGGCGCCGCGGAGTGGGTCACCATCATCATGTTCATCGAGATAGGAAAGCGGCTGTTCATCAAGCTGAAGCCCCAGGAGGCCATCATCCTGTACTGGCTGGCCGCCGGGCTGGCGGCGACGGGACTGGGCGCCAGCGGGATGGCTGCCGGATCTTCGGTCCACGGCGCACCGTTTGCCAAGATGATCTGGTTTCAGTATCTGATCCAGTCGCCCCAGGCGGACGGCCTGGCACAGCTTCTGCCCCAGTGGGTTTCACCGCCCCGCGGGTCCGAATCGCTGATCACGCGCACATTGTTCTCCATGGAATGGCTTCAACCTGTGCTCCTGGCGGTCCTTGTCTCTGTACTCGGCCTCGTCAACGCTCTTTCCCTGGGATACGTTCTGTTCCGCATTACGGCTGATACCGAACGGCTGCCCTTCCCCCTGGCGCCCGTGCAGGCGGCGGGTGCGACCGCGCTTGCGGAGTCTTCGGCGGGAGAGGAGACCTGGCGGTGGCGCCTGTTCACCGTCGGCGCCATGATCGGCCTGGGCTGGGGTATACTGTACGTTGTCGTGCCGACCGTTTCCGGCGTGGTGCTGACCAAGGGCGTAGAGGTCTTTCCCATACCCTTTGCGGACTTCACGCCGCGTTTCCGGGATGTGATACCCGCCACGCCGATCGGAATTGGCACGGACCTGGCCACGCTCCTGGTGGGATTCGTCCTTCCGTTCTGGATCGTGGTGGGCACCTTCATCAGTTCTTTCGTGCTCACCTTCATCGCCAACCCTGTCTTGTACCATTTCGGCCTGCTGCACAGTTGGTCGCCGGGGATGAGCACCATTCCCACATCCATCAACAACACCATCGACTTCTGGCTGAGTTTCTCGTCCATCGGCACCTCGCTGGTCATCGGTCTGATCGGCCTCGCGACCTTCGTACGGTTGCTGTGGAGGGATACCGGCGCGGCGTCCGGAGACCGGAGTCCCCGCCGGCCGCCGCGGGACCGGGGCGATTTCAGATTGCCTGTTCCTATCGCGCTCTGGGCAATTTCCACCTTGTGCTTCATTCTCCTGGTCTACTACCTGGAACCGACGTTTCCGGTATGGATCTCCGTGCTATTCGGATTCCTGTGGACCCCCTTCTTCTCCTACATCGGCGCACGCATGATCGGTTTGACGGGATCGCCTTACGGATCTTCCTTCCCCTACGCCAGAGAGGGCTCCTTCTACCTTTCGGGCTATAGGGGTGTGGCGATCTGGTTCGCCCCGGTTCCTCTTTTCGATCACAGCGGCGTGGTCGCTACGTTCCGGCAACTGGAACTCACGCGAACGCGATTCCCAAGCCTCGTCAAGTTGTATATATTGAGCCTGCTGCTGCTTATCGTCTTCAGTTTCCTTTTCTATGCGCTGATCTGGAAACTGGCGCCCATTCCGTCGGCGGCCTATCCATTCGTGGAAAAAATGTGGCCGTTACAGGCAACTATGGAAACGATTTGGATCAAGTCGACTCTGCCGGGTGGGTCGGATGTGATCGGGCAACTCATAAAATGGGAATACATCGGCGCCGGGATGGGATTCACGGTGGCCCTTTACGGCGTACTGAGTCTGCTCAAGGCGCCACCGTTGCTGTTCTACGGCCTGGTCGCCGGTTTGGGCACGGGCGCCTGGATACACTACACGCTACCCACCTTCATCGGGGCCATGCTGGGAAGATTCTATTTCGGACGGCGTTACGGAGAGAAACGATGGCGCGCTTACGCACCGGTTATCCTAGCCGGATACGGGTGTGGTCTTGGCCTGATCGGCATGGCGGCCGTCTCCCTCGTACTGATCGCCAAGTCCACGTCGCAAATCCTGTTCTGACCCGGTAAAACGAGCTCGGATCATGTCGCAGAGGTGTTTGCCGACGCGGGACGGCAAGATACGGAGTGCGCGCAACTTGCCCTTTGCATTCGGAACCGTTGAAGTGATTTTCAGCTACTGCCTATGAACAAGGACTTTCGCGTAGCCCTGGTCGCCGACCTGCAGGGGGCCGACGGCGGGGTGGTATTCGACGATTTCGGGGTCGACCTGTTGGACGACGCCGGGATCTTTCATACGTTTCTTCAGGAAGACCGGCGTCCCGTCACACCGGATCAGATCGTCGATTTCGACGTGGTGATCTCCATGGGACAGCCCTATACGCGGGAAACGTTCACCGGGGTCGACCGCCTGGCACTCATCGCGCGGACGGGGGTGGGCTACGATATGATTGATCTCGACGCCGCCACGAAGGCGGATGTCATGGTGACCATCACCCCGGAAGCCACACGCAGGCCGGTGGCCAGCGCGACGCTTGCGCTGATGCTTGGACTCTGCCACAGGCTGACGGTCAAGGACGCCATCGTCCGGAACGACGACTGGGAGGTCCGGTTCGATCACATGGGCATCGAAATCCGAGACCGCGGGGTCGGCCTGATTGGCATGGGCATGATCGGCCGCGAGGTGGTGCGCCTCCTGGCGCCCTTCGAACCGTCCGAGATCCTCGTATCCGACCCGGCGGTTTCCGGGGAGGAGGCCGCACGGCTCGGTGTCACGCTTGTGGACCTGGAAACCCTGCTTGGGCGCAGCACGTTCGTCTCCATCCACTGTCCGTTGAACGAACACACCCGCTACCTGGTCGGATCCCGGGAGCTGCGCATGATGCGACCGGACGCCTTCCTGATCAATACTGCGCGGGGGGCCATCGTCGACCAGGACGCACTCGCCAGGGCACTTCGGGAAGGCTGGATCAGGGGCGCGGCCATCGACGTCTTCGAGCAAGAGCCGCCCGAATCGGACCATGCGTTGCTCGCGCTTCCGAATGTAATCCTCTCACCCCACGCAGCAGCCTGGACCCACGAACTTTTTCGTGATATCGGACACGACTGCATGAAAGCGGCACTGGCCGTATCCAAGGGGGAAGAGCCTCCCTATGTGGTAAACCGCGCAGTGCTCAACCGGCCTGGATTGAAAAATAAACTGGCGCGTTTCAGCGCGTGAGTCGCTGCACACGTAGGCCCAGAGACTGCGCACATGTAAGTTGCGGAAAGGAAGACCATGCCTGTAATCTCCCCGGAGAAACTTCATCAGATAGGCTGCGAAGTGCTGAAGGCTGCCGGTTGCACCGCGGACGATGCCCGCAGCGTTGTGGACCACCTTGTGGATTCCAATCTCTTTGGTCATGATTCCCATGGTGCCATCCGGCTCCCGGAATACGTTAAGGCCATCATGGACGAGGGCCGATTCAAGGCCCGGGCCGATGTGCAAATCCTGCGGGAGAGTCCCTGCACGGCGCTGGTAGACAACGGCGGGGCGCTCGGTCAGGTGGGGGGGACTTTCGCCATGCGGCTGGCAATGGAGAAAGCCCGAAAGCACGGTACGGCGACGGTCACGCTCCGGCGCACCAGCCACGTAGGCCGCGTGGGGGCCTACCCGCTCATGGCAGCCCGGGAAGGCCTGATCGGGCTGGCCTTCGTAAACGCTGGCCGCTTCGGCCGACAGATCGCGCCCTTCGGCGGTATCGATGGGCGCATCAGTACCAATCCCATCGCCTTCTCCGCACCGCGCCGAGACGCCGACCCGATTATGGTAGACCTGACCACCTCGGTAGTTGCCGAGGGCAAAGTGCGGGTCGCTGTAAACAAGGGGGTGCAGGTGCCCGAGGGGTGGCTGATCGATCACGAAGGCAATCCCACGACGGATCCCACGGTCATCAAGGGTCCGCCGCCCAACGGGGCCATCCTGCCCATGGGCGGCATCGTTGCCCACAAGGGATACAGCCTGGGCCTGCTGGTCGAGATCATGGGCGGAGCCCTGAGCGGACAGGGTTGTGCACAGGGAGAACAGACCGTGGATAGCAACGGCGTGCTCTTCACCGTCTACGACATCTCCTTCTTTACGGAGCTGGACTGGTACTACGAGGAAGTCGAGGGGCTGGTCCGCCACGTCAAGGCAAGCCGGACGGCACCAGGGTTTGACGAGATTCTGATGCCGGGCGAACCGGAGTTCCGGCTTGCGGAAAAGCGTCGAGAGGAAGGCATCGGCATCGACGAGACCACATGGCAACAGATGAAGGAAGCCGGGGTCAGAGTCGGCCTGAACCCGGAAAAATGGTAGAGGGACAGGGGCTTCGCGCCTGTCCCTCTGAAGATTACGTGCCAAACGCCGGCGGTATCTACTTGCTCGAAAAGCCGGTCATGAGACGGTGTCCGCCCCAAGCCACGGACAGTTTACCCTTCCCATCCGCGTCCTTGAGTTTCACGGTTAAGCGCTCCTTCGATTCGTCAACCATGCTGTACTCAAGCGGTACTTCCAGCACGTCGTTCTCCCGGTTGGCGCCGGGCGCGCCCCAGATGCCCACTTCGCTGTTCAGGATGAGCGACCAGGAATCGCCTTCCCCGCGCTTGATCCAGGCGCTGTAGGAACCTTTGGGGAGCGACATGTCGCCAAACATGAGATCCACTTCCGTTGTGAACGTGGTGGATTTGTTGCTGCCGAAACGCCAAACGTGTCCCGCGGGCGCCATGGCAAGCATGTCTCTTCCCTTCATTTCCGGCCGGCCGTAGTCGATGGATATCTTGCCGCCCATCATCGTGACTTCCGCCATGCCTCGGCCGGCGTCCATTTCGCCTTCGCCCGAAGGCATGGTCGTCTGCGCATCTGCGGCACCGCCCATGATCGCGAAAGTCATGGAAAATGCGAGCACGCCGACCAAGCGGGTAATGCGAATCATAAAGACCTCCTTTAAACAGTGTCAATACTGCCATACCTGTGAATGGGCTCCACAGACGAAGATGCCAGTAAAACGCGCTCGAGTCAACACATTTGCATCCCAACGGCCCCCGGTACGGAAACCGGGGCGATTCTATGGTCGCGATCAACCGCGGACCGGGCTTGGCAACAGTGTATTCCCTTGATTTTTGACCCGCACCTGCAGATTTTAGGTTGCGAGGCGCAGGGGTACGGAACCACCTTGCTTGGCAACGATTCGTTATAGGTCGAACATATACCACCGAAACACCGCTTTTTCTTCAATATTGCATTCAATTTAAAGGAGTTACAGGAATGACCCGTGTGGACACCGCCATACTGAACGGACTGGCCGAATTCGACTCGGCCACGATTTACAATGCCGTGGAAAGAGTGCAGGGTGTTTCCAACGACGACTATACCGGACCGGAAATCCAGTACCTCACGCCCGAATTCGGCACTGTGATCGGGTACGCAGTCACGGCCGAAGTCACGCCGCTGGACGCGACGGAATCCAACCTGAGCTGGAGCGACTACTACGATGTGCTGAACGAAACACCGGGGCCCATGATCGCGGTGATGAAAGACGTCGACGTCCGGCCAAAGCGGGCCGCCCTTTTCGGAGACGGAATGGCCCACATCCACAAGGCCCTCGGGGTCGTGGGAGCTGTGGTGGACGGTTGTGTCCGCGATATCGTGGGCATACGGGACGCGGGGCTGCCCATCTGGGGCTTGGGCACCGTGTCCGGCCACGGTCCCTTCAACGTCCGGTCCATCGGCCGACCCCTTGTCGTGGGCCAGGTACTTGTTCAAACCGGAGCGTTGCTGGCCGCGGATATCGACGGCGTGGTGAAGATCCCGCTCGACATCGCGGAAGCCACGCTGGACACGGCAGGCGAAATCAGGACGTGGGAACGGTCCCATTTCGAACAGATCACGCGCCCCGATTTCTCCTACGATAAATGGAAGCAGCGGGAGGCCGGTCGGTAAGTCCTTTTTGCAGACGAATCGCGAAAAACGCTACCGGTCCTGCGCTGAATGCAAGTGAGGGAAGGCAAGCCGCCCCGGAGAGGATGGTTTGATGACTACGGAAAAGTATGACTATGCCGAGATGTGCTGGACCGAGATAAGGGACGCCGCCGCCCAGGACCGGGTTGCCCTTCTACCCGTAGCGACCTACGAGGACCACGGTCCGCATCTGCCCGTAGACGTTGACGTGGTCCTTGCGACGGAGATCTGCCGGCGCGCCGCGAGCCGCATACCGGAAGAGGTGGTGCTGGCCCCGCCGGTGACCCACGGCTACAGCCCCCATCACATGGACTTCCACGGCACGATCACCATCCGATGGGACACGTTCATCAACTACGTCAGGGACGTATGCTGCAGCCTGGCCTACCACGGTTTCAAGCGGATCCTCATCATAAACGGCCACGGAAGCAACACCTCGCCCGTCGACCTGGCCGCCCGCCTTTCCGTTATCGACTTCGAAGGGCGCATTCTGTGCGCCTGCGCCAACCACTGGGGTTTGAGGCAGGCCAGGGAGGCGGGCAAGGAATACCGCGATTCGGACTACGGCGGAACCTCCCACGGCGGGGAATACGAGACCTCCCTCTACCTCGTGCTCAAGCCCGAACTGGTCGACATGGACAAGGCCGTGGACAACCGGAGTCCGATGCCCGACAGTTTCAAGACGGATCTCCTGGCCGGCAGCCATCCCCGGGGCTCCGACGCCCGCCTGGTACCCTACTGGAGTTCGATCACACCCAGCGGGGTAATGGGGGACGCTACGAAAGCAACCCGGGAGAAGGGGGAGAAATTCCTGGAAGCGGCCATAGGCGGATTGATCGAACTGATCCGGGAATTGCGACAGACGCCCATCCTGGAGCGTCGCGTCCAACACGGCGAGGTCCCCGACACGAAGTGGCAGATGACCTAGCGGCAGATGGCCGGACGGCAAGATGAATCACCCTCTTGACGGCTCGCTCATACTTTCCCTGGCCTGTCGGCTCAATTGCGGCAGATGATCGTCATTCTCCATGACCTGCTCAAGGTGACGCATTCGACCGGGAGAAGCGGTCCGGATCATGGCCTCGCCGTATGCTTCGTCTAACCAGAAGCGGGCCCCGTGGCCAATGTATTCGCGCAGCTCCGGGATCCGACGTTCAGGATAGCGCTGACAAAGATTCATGGTAAACATGCGCCGGCGCGACCCGCCTCCGAACGCGGCGTGTTTGGTGTTGTGGTTGAAGCAGACGAGGTCCCCCGGCCTGGTCTCGAGCGCCACGGCCGGCACTTCGGCCGGCACGGTATCCCAAAGGGAAGTACTCTCGCCTATGTCTCTTTTGAGCGTGTCCGCGTAGACATCATCCATCTCGTGGCTGCCGGGGATTACCCGAAGACAGCCGGTGTCGCGTGTCAACCTGTCCAGATAAAAAGCGATCTTTATGTGCAGGGTCTCGGGATGCCATCCATCCGAGTGCCATCGTGTATCGCCTGCGTAGTAATTGCCATCGCTTCCCATATAGTTGAAATCATCGCCTAACAGGCTGGTGGCTATGCCCCGGATCCGTTCGTCGTCCAGCAGCGTGGAGAGCCGGTCGTGCAGATCGATGAACTGGACGATGCAGGAACGCGCCTTGCCGTCATGCGGCCGCCCGTTGTGTCCGCCTCCGTGCCTTGCCCACACCTCTTCGAAATCGCTGACAATCTCGTCGATTCGATCATCCAGCAAACCGGGAAACCCGATGTATCCGAACGTATCAAAGAAAGCCTGTTGCTGCCCGGTTAGTCTGTAATTCATAACTTGCCGCTCCTTATACCCGAACTGCCCATGCTTCGACGGTCCAAAACGCAAAGAATCTTCAACGACCCTCGGGTGCGCGTTTCGCGCGCTTGACGTTCCTCCACGGACTAGGGATTCGGCGGAGAAGTGCAGATGAGCACGACAAGCGTCTCGGTGCCGGTGTTTTCGATGCCATGCAGACACCAGGGTGGCAAATAGACGAAGTCGCCCTTCTTCACATCGCGCTTGTAGTTCGCAAACGTCATTTCCCCCGATCCCTCCAGGATGACATAGGTTTCTTCGGTCGGATGCGAACCGGGTTCAAGCACGACATGAGGAGGCAAGTAGAACAGCACCAGCCCCATGTTCTCCGCCGGAGCGTCGGGATTTACGGGATGTACGACCCTGACCCCCAGCCCTTTGCATCCGGGATATACGACCGGCACGCCATCCTGGGCATTGACGATCATGGGATCCGGAGGCGTTTCGGGTTTGGGGATGGCGGGGATTTTGGCCAAGTCGTCACCGGTATACCCCTTGAATTCCGTGATCTTCGCCATTTTCACGCTCCTTTTCGTGAAGTCTGCTCAGCAGTCGAGACGGGCTGATCCACTGCGCTTCACACCCGTGACGCCCAGGTAAAGCCTGCCCTCGTGTTGCACGGTGAAATCCATTTCAAAGGGGCCGGACATCCGGTCAAAATCAGCCCGCTCGAAATATCGCTTGTAGATTTCGAATTGTCTCCCGTCGTTCAGTATGCGTTGCGTCGCACCTTCTTTGGGCCGGGACGCTCGATAGCCCGACCAGCTGGAGTCCAAGATGAGCACGCGGCCCCCGGGTTTCAATGCGTTACGCAGTTTCTCAAAGAACACGGCCATCTGGGTATCCGTCAGGTGACTTAGGAAGAAACCCACCAGGATGGAATCGTAGGCACGCTCCGCCAAAATCACTTCAAGCGCATCCGCCCGGATAAACTCGGCCATCGGTTCTACTCCGTTTTCGTGCGCCCTTTTTCGTCCCAATCGAAGCATGTTTTCCGACTGATCCACGAGCGTGATCGCCGAACAGTTCCGGGCGTAGAACTGAAGCCAGTAGCCTGTGCCGCACGGAATATCCAGGAGGCGGAAGCGACAGTGCTCCCGGACCAGGGACGCCAACGACCTCGCTTCTTTCATGTAAAGCGCTGGATCCGCTGCCCCTCCCGGCGGCTTGCCTTCCGTGTAGATCTCGTCATACTCGGCGGCGCGTTCATTATAGTAGTCGTTCATGTTCTGCCGGAGGCATGATTTCATGGGGGTTGCTCCTTCATCCGACAGGCGGGCCCAGGTCTCGCATGTGCGCACTACTCCGATCCAGACGCGGCCTGGCCGCCCTCGCTTGTCCTGAACATGAACAAAAATACCTTGCTACATGGCCCTGGCGGTCTTATCATCTGGATTATTACAACTGCACTTTGATGCGACAACAATCAATACATTTCTAACTGCCGGCGTTTATACCGCGATTTTCGGTACAGTCACCAGATGGGTCCGGTTGCGTCTCGACTGCTGGGCAGTCGTGGGATTTCCGGTACAAAATCCTTCACGGCTCGCACGATGACGGGGAAACGTATGAATGAACGTGACGGGAACGGTCATTCCGGTGAGCAACCCGATTCGCCCTCGGCATTGTTGACGCGAAGGACATTGTTGCGCCGCGGCCTCGCGGGACTCCTGGCAGTCTCCTGTGCAGGCTGGAAGGACGCCGATACCGTATTGGGGGGACGGAATATGGTCTCAGCACAGGAAGCGGGAAGCGAAACCGAGTTTGCGGGCGCGACGGATGATGAGATCATCCTGGGCATGTCGGCCGCCTTTTCCGGTCCATCCAGGGGCCTGGGCAGCGAGTTGTACCGTGGGGCTATGGCCTACTTCAACCACGTGAACGCCAGAGGCGGTGTGGCCGGACGCAAGATCACAGTGAAGCTGTACGACGACGGATACCAGCCGGACCCCTGTGTTCGGAACACCATGAAGCTCATGCTCGAAGACAACGTGTTCCTGCTCTTCGGGTACGTGGGCACGCCTACCGTAACGCGCGTGCTGCCCTTGCTGAAGAAGTTCCAGGACGAGCAGGTCTACCTGTTCTTTCCGTTCACCGGCGCCCAGCCCCAGCGCGAACCGCCTTACGGAGATTTCGCCTTCAACCTCCGAGCGTCCTACCGTCAGGAAACAGCCGGACTCGTAGACAATTTCCTTGCTCGGGGGAAAAACCGGATCGCCGTGTTCTATCAGGCCGACGCCTACGGCAGAAGCGGTTGGGCCGGGGTCCGGGCGGCCCTCAACAGGCACGGTCAACGCCTCGCCGGGGAGGCGACGTACCGTCGGGGCCAGCGTTTCTCCGAAAGCATGCGGGAACAGGTAGATATTCTAAAAGCCGCTTCCCCGGATGCCGTCATCTGCATCGGATCATACGCGGCCTGTGCGGCCTTCGCCAGGGACGCGATTGATCGGGATCTCCGGATACCCATAGCCAACCTTTCTTTTGTGGGAAGCGAAAACCTCCTGAAACTGCTCAAAGACCTGGGCGAGGATGTCGGAACCTATTCCCGTTATCTCATCAACTCCCAAGTGGTTCCAAGCTACGAGGACACCTCCATCCCGGCCGTAAGGGAGTATCGCGAGCTGATGGCGTATTATGATCCTGCGGTTCCCGACGAACTCGCCAAGGAACCCTACAGTCCGTTTCCGCAGAGTTTCGTCAGCCTTGAGGGGTTCCTGGACGCCAAGCTGATGATCGAAATTCTGCGACGTCTGGGCGATGCGCCCAATCGCGAAGGGCTGGAGGAGGCCGTATTCTCGGTGCAGGACTATGATCTCGGAATCGGCGAACGGATCTCGTTTGGACCGGACCGTCGCCAGGGGCTGCAAACAGTCTACTACACCGTCGTCCAAGACGATCGGTTCGTGACCTTGGACGACTGGGGAAACTGGCTTTTCTAGCATGACAATCCAAAAGCTCTTCCAGCGCACCCGTTTCGGCATCTTCCTGCTCTTCGGCATCATCGCCCTGTCCACGTCCGCCTTGTGTATATACACAGTAGATACGCAGTTGACGACGGAGTACGAGTCCAACAGCCAGAACATCGCCAAAAGCATCGCCGACGCCAGCGTTGACATCCTGCTCAACAGGAACTTGGCCACGCTGCAGTCAATGATCGACCAGTTCGTCGAGATCCAGGGCATCCGCTACATCTATATCCTCAGCGAAAACGGCGAATATCTCGCTCACACCTTCGTGCCCGGCATACCCGAGGAAATATTGGCGAGCGACCATTCGAGTACCGAGCCTGTGGAACGAAGCATACCGGGACTAGGTGATTTTCTGGAGGTTGGCAGCCCGATCCTGGCCGGAGTCGCGGGTACCGTGCATATAGGAATGGATCAGGACGAGGTTGCCCTCAAGATACAGCGTGCAATCGGCCAACAGGTCATTCTCATCGGTGTATTCCTTGTCTTGGGCGTGCTCGCTTCGATCTGGCTGGTTAATCTCTCCGCGAAACCGCTGGCGGAATTGCTCGAATACGCCATCAACCTGGCGGGAAACAAGGAGACGGGAAACAAGGCGGACGATCTCCTGGGACGCGATGACGAATTGGGCGATCTGGCCCGCCTCTTCCGACATCTCTCCGAACGTTCATCCGATTCCAATCCGCCTGAAGCGCCCCGGTAACTCGCCCGGCAAGAGGAGGATAAGCGATGCGCATGCCACGAAGCGCCATCGCGATCTTCTGCACGAGCCTGCAGATCTGCTTCGGCACGGTATACGCCTGGAGTTTTTTTCAGACGATACTGGTGCGTCAGATCGGCTGGACCCACACAGAGACGGCCTGGGCGTTCAGCATCGCCATCTTTTCCTTGGGTGTTTCGGCGGCCTGGGCCGGAAACATGCTCCCCAAGATGGGGCCCCGAAAACTCGCACTGATCGGTAGCTTCCTGTTTGCAAGCGGGTACCTGATCTCGGCCCTGGCGCTGGAGATCGACTTCATCCCGCTCTTCTATCTCGGATATGGCGTGATAGGCGGAGCCGGTATCGGACTGGGTTATGTCACGCCGGTCGCCACCGTCGCCAAGTGGTTTCCAGATCGCAAGGGACTGGCCACAGGGATCGTCGTTATGGGTTTCGGCGTGGGGGCTTTTCTGCTGAGCAAGGGCCTCGCGCCCTTTATCATCGTCCGAACCGCGGGTGCCTTGCCTGAAGTCTTCATGTGGCTCGGGATCATCTTCGCGGTGATTCTCATCCCTTGCAGCCTGGCGCTGTCCGATCCGCCGAGTTCCGTGTTGAAATCAATTGCAGGGTCGATCAATCCGGAAGAGACCGACGAAACGAAGTACGCACGGACCTACCTCGGCACAACACAGTTCGCCTTCATGTGGATTGTCTTCTTCTTCAACATTGCCGCCGGTATTTCGGTCATCAGCTTCCAGTCCGAGATCCTGCAGGAAATCTGGGGACTGGCGGATGACTCCATCGAACCCGCCGTCTTGGCCGATTACGGCGCGACGCTCATCGCGGTGAGCTCGATCTGCAATGGGCTGGGACGGCTTTTCTGGGGCTTGCTTTCCGATCGATTTGGACGGGTAACGGTCTTCAGGGTACTGCTCGGCAGCCAGATCATGGTCTTCAGCATACTGATGACGGAAACAAACCCTTGGGTTTTTTCCGCCCTGGTCTGTTACGTCCTGCTCTGCTTCGGCGGAGGTTTTGCCACCATGCCTTCCTTCGTCCTCGACGTATTCGGTACGAAGAAGATGTCCATCATGTACGGTGCGGTGCTCACCGCATGGGCTGCCGCGGGTATCTTCGGCCCCCTGTACGTAGGGTACCTGAAAGACGTCTATCCAGATCGTGCGGTCATGTACTGCTTCCTGATTGGCATCCTGATGCTTGGAACCGGCTATCTGTTCTCCTGCCTGCTTAACGGCGACCGGATCCGCCTAGGCCGTGCAACGGTCGAAACCACCCTGCAGCGGTACGGAATTCCTTTGCCCGGTCGGGGTTGAGTACGCTCCACAAACAAGCGAAGGACCATACTGGGAACGTGCTGATTTCCCCGCTGTGCAGGAGAGATCCGGCACCTGGTGCTACTCTTGGCTCATGGCATCCACCGGGTTCATCTTCGACGCCTTCGTGGCAGGATAAATACCGGCACAAAGGCCGATGGCCAAGGAGATCCCCACGGACAGGAGCAGGTTGGTAAACGATGTTCCACTCGTGAACTCGAGATCCCAAGCCAGGTTCAGCACGGAGAAGAAAGCCGAACTGATCCCTAATCCGAGCAATATACCCAGTAATCCACCACACAAACTGATCGTCACGGCTTCCAGCGTAAATAGCCTGACGATATCAACATGTTTCGCTCCGACAGACTTTCTGATCCCGATTTCCCGCTTCCGTTCCGTAACGGAGACCAGCATCATGTTCATAATCCCGATTCCACCCACGACCAGGGAGATGCACGCTACGGCAGCGATCGACGATTTGATGGCGCTAATGATACCGCCAAGCTGATCCATTGCGTTCTTTCCGATGACAATACGAAACTTCTCCGCATCACCATGGTTCTTTTCCAGCGCTGCCTTGATACCGTCCACCACGCTGTCGAGTACCCCCATTCCGGCGGCCTTAATGGAGAGCTGATCGAATCCGTCATGGCCGGATATCCGTTTCTGGACCGTGGTGATTGGCACGAAGATACGGTTTCCCCAGCTTTCGCTGAATACGGATTTGGATTCCATTACACCGATCACGGAAAACCGCTGACCATTCAGTTTTAGCTCCTTGCCAACTGGCGAGGTGCCGTGAAAGAGGCCGGTGGCCAGTTCATCGCCAAGCACGCATACCTTGCGCCATCGCCTGATATCACGGTCGGCAATGAAGCGTCCCGCAGAAACAGGCCATTGGTACATTTCCACGTAGTACGGCACGGTACCGGTCAACACACCGCCAATCGATCGATCCGCGTATTGAAGATCCGCATTCATAGTGACTGCAGGAACCATATGGCTTACGGCGTCTGATCTTTTTCTTATTTCCAGCATATCCCCCCAGGCGAGGGGATTGTAGTCAGATACCGATACCCAACGGCCTTCCCGGTTTACGAATCTGGAAGGACTCACCCAAATCATGGTGCCTCCGTGGACCGATTCGAATTCCTTGATTACCAGGTCGTGCAGTCCTTCGCCTATCGAAATGATTCCGGTCACCGCACCTACACCTACCGCAATCCCCATTAACGAAAGGATTGAACGCAATCTGTAATGACGGAGATTGTCAAACGCGGTATGGATAAGGTGCGTAAATGGCATAATCGCCGGATCACCGGGTCGGATTCTGCGCGGTGCGAACCGCATTGGCATCTAATGCGATATGAGTGCCAGGCGCAATACCGGAGATGATCTCCACGTAGTCGATCGATTCTATACCGATCTCGACCATTGAGATTTCCAGAGAGGCAGCCGGACATTGCTGTATTTCCTGATCCGGCGCGGTACAGCGATACACGGCATGGCGTCTGGCAGATTGCAGACTATGCTGCGCTGGGCCTGTCTCTGTGTCCAATTCCACATGATCAACATCATACAATTCCAAGACGGAGGACGCGGGGACGCGGATGGATTTGTCCTTTTCATCGACCACGATATCGATATCGCAGGACATGCCCTGTTGCAACCCCGGCGAAGGATTCGAAATCACGATGTCCGTATCGAATGTTACAAGTGTGGTCCCGGGTCTCCGCACGCCGACCGGAGACACCCGTTCAACACGACCACGGTAAACCGTATTCGGATGGGCATCCACGCGTATCCGTACCGCCTGGCCTGCTCTGACCCGTCCCGCGTCTATTTCTCCAATGGCCGCCCTGACCGTCATCCTTTCAAGATCACCAATGCGGAACATCTCCGTGCCGCCGGTATATGACGAAATGCCCGATACAACGACCTCGCCGGCCTCAATCTTGCGGGCAATGACAATCCCCGACAGCGGGGAGAGAATCCTTACGGTGTCGCGTGTTCTACTTGAATCCACCCCGGCATTACCCTTCAGTTCCAATATCTCAAGTTCCAATTCCGCCATGCGAAGCTTGTGGAGGGCTTTGGTGTTTTCAATCTTTGCCTTTTCATGTTCCTGCGACGAAATCAAGGATCTTTCGTACAGTGCACGCTTTCTGTTCAGTATCATTTCCTGCTCAGAAAGATCGATTCGAGCGCCATCAACTCTGGCCCGCTGACGGGACAGCTGAAGAGCCTGAGACGGATCCGGCTCTATGACGGCAAGTACGGCACCTGCCGTTATTCGATCCCCGATATCGACACTAACATGTCTGACTTCGCCGGACACCGTTGGCTTGACCAGGACGGTCTTGGCGAAACGGATCGTACCTGTTTCCGTCAGGGTTTCCGCGATCGGCCCCTTGCTCACCTTCAGGGTTCGGAATGTGTTGACGCGACCTGAAGAAGCGAAAAGGAAGAACAGTACAACTGCCGCGAGGCAAGAGACCGCCCCCCAGATGATCACTTTTCGACGCATGCTGACCACCAGCGTTCCTCGCATTACACATAGACCGTACCGAGACGCTCAAGGGTGCTGCGAATGAGAATCCACACACACCATATCGATCCCAGTACGAACCATGTGGCCTTGAACGATCCGCGAAAGGTCTGCGCAAGGCCCAGACCAAGGAGATATAGAAACCAGATACCGAAAAGATCGACGCCGGCCAGGTACATGCCCGGAGGAGATTCGGGATCTATGCCAAAGCGCAATACACCCAGATGGAAGGGCAGATCGAACGATCCCAGAAGAAAGATCCATACGATTTTGATCACGGTTTCAGGAACAAGTACAAGCATGGCATAACCGGTTATCGGCAGCACCTTCTCGTACGGTAGATTCTTGCCGAAAACAAACCCCGCGCAGTGCTTTCCGATGATCGACCACGCGCCGAAAAAAAAGCAGACGCTGGCCGGCATGATGACGAGACTGACGAGTTGTCGCGCGTCAAATTGCGATGCCTCGCGCAGGATGATCGCACGTTGCAAGGTACTGAGATGGGCATGCGATTTGAGTTCCGTTTCGATCAAATCTCTTTCTTTGTCAAGCGCAATCGGCAACGTCGCTACCCCCGCGCAAAGCACGATCGCCATGATAACGACCAGAATCAGGCTCCACTCCCTGGTGGAGTAACCTGTTTCAAGCATCGAAAACGCCTGCTGCGGACGGTAATAGACCCGTAGCCATCGTGCCGGGTAACCGCGTATGTTCAAAACAGCGTTCAAGGAGCCAAGTCTCCTAAGGTGACCAGATGATAGTAACTGTGTTCGCCCCCTGACCAGTAGGGTCGATCCCATGGCCAGAATCTCCACCACACAGGCCTGGAACGGGTATACGCACCATGATGAAAGCGCTCAAGGAACGTACGGATGTGATGTACGGTACTCGTGGACATATGCCGTCCAACCCGCTTGGGGTGGGATTCCATACCAAGATATGACCGGATCAGCAGACTGTGTTCGTCGATCGGGAGCGCTTCTACGTTCGCAACGTACCATTCAAATACGTAATAGATCTGGTTTATCAGGAAATACTCTACATTTGACACGTATAAGACGGATACGCTCGTGTCGTGCACAGCAACGTATGAGGCAATCGCCCTGAAGGTCTTCATGCCCGCAAAATCCCCCACAACGGGTATGATCAGATTCCTGCGGTGCAGGTCCCGCACGTAATTGAACTTCGTTGCCGTGCTCAGGAAACTGGCGAATTCGCCCTCCAACGTCGTGCCCGTAATCAGATCCCTGAACGTAGGATACGATACACCGTTTACGAGCGTCGTATCGGCATAGCGTATTTCAAGTTGTTTCTCGTAAAACGACCGGTAAATGAATCGCATTCGGTCAAGGTCGCTCCGATCTTCGATCCCGTAATGCGATACTTCCCTTCTGATTCGTTTCCAGTTCAATTCGAAAAGCGCCTCCGACCGGACGGTGGCACGGTCGATATGATCTACGACCTCCGAGACGGAGGATGATTCGTCCGGGAATGCATTCGGGTTCGTTTTGCCGTTTCGGTCTTGTCTGCTGAAAAGCAACTGCATAAAGGCGGTTCGGTTCGGGGAGAGGGCGAACAGGGCTTTATAAAGCAAATGTTGCAGCAGATTCTCCCGTCGAATATCGACGATGAAAGCGATATCCGGTCTCGTCGCGCAGACATAGGAGTAATTCTGCTCGGTGCCAACACCGATATAGACCCCGCCGGGCTTGGTTTTCTCTACGACAGTAGGCATGACGTGCAGATAGGATGATTCGTTTGAAATGAAGTTATCCCCCGGGAAGTCTCCGGGACCTTCCGAAAAACCCACCATGATCGACCTGAACTCCGTCATATCAAGGGAATCCGGTACAGCGCCCCAAACCGGGAAACGATGCTCAAAAAGTATACCCAGCAAAAGC
Source organism: bacterium (assembly GCA_965200485.1). GTDB lineage: Bacteria > JAAXHH01 > JAAXHH01 > JAAXHH01 > JAAXHH01 > JAAXHH01. The sequence goes on along the minus strand of CBDAUD010000001.1, from coordinate 860,146 downwards.
AGGGCGGAAAGTCCAGGAAACTTCAAGGCAATGCGATCCTTCTTTGCGGGTTTACTTATCGTGATTCCAACTTCGCAACCCGGTCAATACGGTTCTGCAGCGTAGGGTGGGTTTGCAGTACTGCGGCGATTTTCCGCACAGGTTTTAAATTGCCATTCAACTCGTACAGCCTGTAGAGTGCCTCTATGTATTGCTTCGCTCCGACCCACTTCGCAGCGGTCGCGTCCGCCTCATATTCGTTCCGCCTAGACAGAGGGAACAAAACGAGGAACGTCAAGAGCCATATGTTGACCGTGGTCATCGCTCCAGATAACAAGATTCGAGACTGGATACTCCAAGATTCGAGATACGCACCAATGCCAAGCAGATAGAACAGAGTCTGAATACCACCAATCCAGAGAATCGTGGCGAAAAACATTTGGGGTACGTGCCTGTGACGGATATGAGCCAATTCATGGGCGAAAACAGCCATGATTTCTTCTTTGGTCATTCGTTCCAGCAGTTTATCCGCAAAAAAGACATATCTCGCTCGACGTATGATGCCCGCTACAACTGCGTTTGCCCGTTTGTTCCTTATGGCGTATAGCCGCTCGGGCGCGAGATCCATACCGGTCAAATCTATCATGCTCACCATCGACTGCTTCAACCCTTCGTCTTTCAATTCGTATCCGCGATAGAGCAATCGAATCATGTATGGAAAGCAGAAATACCCATACCCGTGGGCAATCGCGATCAATACCACGATGAATAGCAAGTAGGAAACGGAGGATTCCTCGACCAGACTTGGCGCCAGTCTGTCGGCCGCTATCAGCACACCAAATAAAACAATGGCGGAAACCATTGCGGCCGACAGGACCAGCGAGAAGTGCAAACCGAACTCAAACACCTTCTCCCGCCAGTTCAATCGTAGGGGTTCTCCCCTGGAGGATGAAGAATCTGCCGTTTCCCGATCGGGCAGAATCGCGGCGCCAAGCATGTCAACCCCCCCTTTCTTGTGGCATCATGCTGAAGATACCTGAACCAATCCGTTAATCATGACATAGACCAACAGGATTCCGATTGCCTTGGACCTGGAAAGAAAACAGATCCGGTGCACCACTTCCGTCGCGCAAAGGACCACCAGCAACAATGCGACATAACGGCCATATCGAATCCATTTGAACCAACCTGACTCCTGCATTTTCATAATCTCGGCTGGCAACTGTTCGATCGAGGCCAGGGAAGTCAGTCCTGCGTGTACCATCTGTTCCGGGATCAGGAGAAATACCGAAAGCACCAGGATCGAATACAATACGACCGGAAGATGCACGATCCCCAACCACCCGAACAAGGCACGGTGCTGTCGGCGACCCTTCAACAGGGCCACGGCGATCATGATGAACAACCAGCCAAACGCAAAAGTTGACAGTTCACCTATCGTCGCCCCCATCGTCATGCTAATGAACAAGACCGGGAAGACTTGGGAAAACAGTATGGAAAGATGATCCGGAATATACGCTTCGACTGAACGGAACAACTGGTACAGCACCATGCCGTTCAATACCAAGTGCGTGGCGAACACGCCGATGCCCAACCAGATCGACCCGGTTACGCTGATTGATGCAAACCACTTAATATAACGATTGTGTTTCATGAATCGACCCGTTCAATTGATCTTGGCCATGATCTGGCCAGTTAGGAAAGCCTCCAGAACCGACGCTATTGAAACCGCCAGGAAGCCTGCAAACACCCTGCGGATATTCAACATCATCCGGCTCGAATCGACGAACCACTTGTCATGCTTGAGTTTCTGGCAAACGATGACCAGTGCCTCACATCCTACGGCACCGAATAACGAAAATCCTCCCAGCTCTATAAGGCCGTGAGGCAGTATCAGCGCCGCGACCGCGTCTGGCTGAATACCGGCCTTCAGCGCCGATGACACAACCCATGATGTGGTTATGCCAGTCCAGAACAATATCGCTATACTGATCATGCCGCAGGTCGCAAGCCCCAGTAGCAACTTGCCACAAACGAGTAAGTTGGTGCCCAGTATGAATCTCATTTCATCCGCGCCGTCCAGCAGGGGACGGAAATTCGCCTGGGCGGTGGAAGACGGTGGCGTGTAGGCTGCTTCCGGTCCATGTCCAAGGGGAAACGCCGCACCGATAATCAAACCAAGGATTACCGAACCGGTGGAGAGTATGAAAGGAAGCTTCGCCAGGCGCTCAGATGTAGCGTTCACAATGAGAACAACCTTGGTTAAGAGAACAGTAGTAAGCCTGCTGAACCTTTGCGAAGGATGAAGGCCGAAGCCTCCATCCTTCGCCCGACTACACTGGAGTTATGCGCCGACCACTATAATTGCAGCGCCTACTCCGGTCCCTACGCCCACAGTGGCCAAGAGACCGTATCCAGCAGCGATCGCCCAGCCAACCCCGCCTCCGCCGCCTATACCGGCGAGCACAAGACCGCTGTTAAATACCTTGTCTGAATTTGTCAGACAGTACGCGATGTTCGGGGTCGCTACGATGCTGGCGGATTCCGCGTTTGGAGCACCCGCGGAAACGGTAGTGGTCAGGCTTCCGCCTGCGATCAACGCGAGCATGATTGCCGAGAGAATGAGCTTTTTCATATCCGTGTTACTCCTCGATTTCGAATGTGAACCTGGGCTTTTGTTCTGTTCGCATGGCTTGAAATACTGTTAACCTCCTTTTCTTCTTGAGTCTCCATCATGCTCCTTACTGCACCGGATCACCTTCCACCAAGGTGCCAGGTATTCAATTGTTCGAATCTCGGATGCGCTTTCCGAGGGAAAGTGTCGATCTGGAAGCGGGGATGCGACCCGGTCATTTCCAGGAACCCAACTGCTGCCGCGCGGTCTATTTCGATTAGTCCACGCGGGGTTCCCGGTTCTCGTAGGGAATCTTCTTTTTCTAGAAAAACGCCCGGGGGACTATGCCACCGGGCGTTCGCGGTAAACCGTTGCGATGCGGAGTTTCATTCAGGAATTCAGGCTCCGCACCATCGTATTTCGGGCCTCTGGACGAACCATCAACCCGTCTTCTATCGACTGCGTTTCCGGCTTTCGTGCGTCTTAATGCCCCACCTTCCTTATGGTCTCCAGCAACGCTTCGCGGGTCAGGTCCTTCCGGGGCGCGTTCAGGATCGTCTCTTCCGTCGGGTCGGCGAGGAGCCAGATGCCGCGCTCCAGGGTGTATCCTCCCTGATCGGCGGCGCTTCGAAGGTGGCCTTCCAGGTTCTCTTGGTCCAACAAGCCCAACAATCCGACCGGGATCACCCGGGCATAGACCCCCCGGGCACGCAGGAATCCTGCGTACCATTCCGGTGGCCTCTCGTAGGAGAACACGAGGAAGGGGCGCGTCGGTGTACCGGCGCCGCGCCAGAAACCCAGACGAAACCAGTCCGGCCGCAGGGAACGGACGAAAGCGCCATGGCGCAGCCGGGCATCGATAGCGTCTATGGATTGCCTGTAGAGCGTGCCAAGCCGCTCGGCGTTGTACTCCTGCAGCTGGATGTAGGTCTCAAGGTATCCCGACTTCAGCAGCCATTCGAATCGGTTGTCCCGACCCAGTCCCAAGAGCGACTTGAACTCGTCGCCTTGATACAGTCCATTCCGGGCAAGATGACGTACGAAGTAACGGAAATGCAGATCGTCGAAGATATCGGTCGCGGCATACGCTTCCAGGGGCCGGTTGATATGGGGCTCCCAGTCATGCACAATGGCGTTTGGGAATGCGTGGCTGCTGCTGTGCCGGGCGATGGCGCGAGCGGGTTTGAAGAGATGGTTGCTCTGGTAGGCCATATCCAGCCTGGAGGGCAGTCCAACGGGGTCGCCCCGGGCATCCACCGCATCCACGAAATCACCGGAAATCTCCCCTTCACGGGGCGCGCTGACGCCGGCGTACCAAGCCGTTGGCGTACCGGCCAGACGGTTCATGATCGGTAGCGTCCAGGCTTCGAAACGTAAATCGGCTGGCGCCGAAGCACCTCCGACGTAACTGGCTGCTGGCGCCACGGTCCATAGAAAATCCATTCCCAGACCCGGCAGCAGTTCGGCGAGATCGGCCACCTGTTCATGATGCCGGGCGATAAAATCCCATACGCCCCGATGCGAAACGTCGTCCGCTGGATCGTACGAGACCCCCGCATCTGTTTTCGTTTCCGGGTCCGGAATGGTGTTGGACCTTGAACCCGGCTCTGTGCCTGAATCCAGGCTCGGACCGGACGCCAAACTATTGATCACCCGGACGCGTTCGGGCAACGCGGTCAGAATAGAAACATCGTTGAGGGTTATGTCGGGTTTACGGTTTCCGGGCATCGTGACCGCGGGATAATCGTGGTCGGGGGACCATGCCCCGGGGGAATCGGTCAGCGCGTGGACGTACCGTGCAGTTTCCCTGAGGAACGTTTCCAATCTGTCAAAAGCCGAAATAGGGGGACCCATGCCCAGAGGAGCGAGGGGCCGGTCCAGACCGGTAAGCGTCTGGCGGTCGATCGCCAGTACGAAGCCTTTGCTCAGCCGGTCGGTCCTGCCTGCGGCCACTACGGCCATGCGACCAAAAGCCTCCGGGTCGTCCCGCATGGACGCCAGATCGGTCGCGGACTGAATCTCCTCCCGTATTTCCCGATCGGCGAATGCTGCGGCGATGACGCCAACCGGAACGGTCACCAATGCGTGCTCGGCTCCCCAGCGGTTGCCGGGCATGCGCACGGTCAACGTGTCTTTCGAGTCCGTAACCCCCTCCACCCTGCCCTTGAATCTCGAGGTGCTCCAATCCACCGGCGCAGGCGCTGCTCTGTTGCGGTAGTAGAGGCTGGTCCGCAGTTCCCGGACACCGCGCAGCAGCAGCTCGACTTCCTCTCCCGCGATGGTGTTTTCGGGCTGGATGCGCAGGGTGCGCCTAACCAGCCGGTACTCGGGTTCCGCTTCGGGAGCCAGCGGTTCTTCGGGCTCCTTCTCCGTTTCCGCCCTTTCCGGCTCAAGGAGCAGTGGGATAGTCCCGGCGCCCACTAGCAGGCGCGTGCCGGCGCGGGCGGCCACGGCACCTTCTAGGGTCTGTGACACAGGATGGTCCGCAGCAGGTTCGAACAAGACTACGGGATTCAGGACTGGACTGAGTGCATGGTCGGCGTTCAGGGCGTGCAGATTGATGTTCAGGCGACTCATGACCTCGTTGAACTGGTACCTGTCGTGAACGCCGGGATTGACTTTTCTCCGATCGCCGTATGGACCATTTGACGGCATCGCCAAAACAAGCACTTTCCCCCGCGCGACGAAGTTGATGGCCAAGTTCACTTCCTCGATGCTCATGCCGGGACCCGCTCCGCCCAGCAGCAAGATGACGTCGTAGACACCGGCGTCCTGTTTCACCAGCGCCGGATAGTATGGTCGGTAATCGACATGGAAACCCGCTTCCGAGAATGCCCGGATCACCCGGGTGTTCTCTTCGGGATAGGCCATGGCGTAATCGACCACGAGCAGTCGAAGATGACGAGGCTGTTGATCCGTCGGCTCCTGCGGATCAGGCGAAACGTCAGAGCCCGCCCCTTGCGCGATCGTCTGTTCCAAGCTTGACGGGTGCGCACTTGAAGTCTGGAACAACAGCGGGAAGACGAGCAGGCAGAACATCCGTTTGATTGGCATGGTATTCACAACCTTGCCAGCCGCTCCAGCAGATCCACACAGCGGTTGGAGTAGCCCCACTCGTTGTCATACCAGCCGCAAACCTTGACCAGTCCGCCTGCGATGGTCATGGTAAGCTTGGAATCGAATATGCAGGAGGCCGGGTTGTGTAGGATGTCGACGGAGACGATGGGGTCTTCGCAGTATTCGAGGATGCCGCTCAGCCGATCCGAGGCAGCGGCCGCGAAGACTTCGTTCACTTCGTCTGCCGTGGGCATGCGCTCGACCTGGGCTACGAGGTCGGTCAGGGAACCATCGGGGACGGGCACGCGGAATGCCATGCCGTTGAGCCGACCGTTGAGGGCGGGGATCACCTCGCCGATGGCCTTGGCAGCACCGGTGCTGGTAGGAATGATGGAAAGGGCGGCCGACCTGGCCCGCCGTGGGTCCTGGTGAGCCAGGTCGGTAACACGCTGATCGCTGGTATAGGCGTGCACCGTGGTCATGGAACCGCTTACAACGCCGAAGTGCTCGTGGAGCACAGCCGCCATAGGAGCCAGACAGTTGGTGGTGCAGGACGCGTTGGAGACGATTCGGTGCGCCTCGGTCAGTATCCCGTCGTTCACCCCCACGACGATGGTGGCGTCCACGTCGGTTGCGGGTGCTGAGATCAGTACTCTCTTCGCCCCGGCTGCGATGTGGGCCGAAGCCTTGTCCCTGCTGGTGAAGATCCCGGTGGATTCCACGACCAGGTCGACGCCCCGGTCCTCCCAAGACAGGTCTGAGGGATCCCGTTCGCCTACTATATCAATCTTGTGCCCGTTCACCACGAGACCGTCATCCACCGCCACAACCGGGGAGCCGTACCGGCCATGCACGGAGTCGTACTTCAACAGGTGCGCCAGCGTCGCGCTGTCCGTGAGATCGTTAATGGCAACCACATCGAATCCGGTACGTTCCGTCATGGCGCGGAAGACCATGCGACCGATCCGGCCGAAGCCGTTGATACCAACCCTGATTCCCATGTCCTTCACCCCTTCAACAACCCCCGCATTACGTATTGCAGGATACCACCGTGACGGTAGTATTCCACCTCAACCGGCGTATCGATCCGCACGATGGCATGCAAAGTCTTCGTGGAACCGTCGGCGGAATTTACGCGGACTCGGACGCGTTGCCGGGGTGCAATACCCCCCTCAAGCCCCCCGATGTCATAGGTCTCGAAGCCGGTCAGGTTGTGGGACTCGGCGCTTTCGCCCTCCTCGAATTGCAACGGCAGGATCCCCATGCCAATGAGATTGCTCCGGTGAATGCGTTCGTAGCTCTCCACGATGACGGCCCGAACTCCGAGGAGATTGGGTCCTTTGGCGGCCCAGTCTCGCGATGAACCGGAGCCGTATTCCTTTCCGGCGATCACGACAAGCGGGGTGCCTGAAGCGCGATACTTCATGGCGGCATCGTAGATGGCGATCGGTTCGGCGTCGGGCGCCTGTTTCGTCCAGCCTCCCTCGGTACCCGGCGCCATGCGGTTTCGGAGGCGGATATTGGCGAAAGTACCCCGCATCATGACTTCGTGGTTCCCGCGCCGTGCCCCGTATGAGTTGAACTCGGTCGGCGCGACGCCATGCTCGACCAAGTAGCGGCCTGCGGGGCTGTCGGTCTGGATCGATCCGGCCGGAGATATGTGATCCGTCGTCACGGAATCACCCAGTACCGCCAGCGCACGGGCACCGATTATGTCGGTTATCTCAGCCGGACTGGCTGCCATACCTTGAAAATAGGGCGGAAGCTTGACGTAAGTGGACGCGCTGTCCCAGGCGTAGGACTCGTCGCTCGTCGCGGCAAGGCCGGCCCAGCGGTCGTCGCCCCTGAATACGTCGGCGTACGTCGACTGGAACATCTCGCGACGGACCGAGACGCGCACGGCTTCACGGACTTCGTCCGGCGTCGGCCAAATGTCGCGAAGATAGACGCCGTTGCCTTCCTGATCAGTTCCGATGGGATCCCGGTACAGATCCACATCCATACGTCCCGCCAAGGCGTAGGCGACCACCAGCGGTGGCGAAGCGAGATAATTCGCCTTGACGAGAGGATTCACACGGCCCTCGAAATTCCGGTTTCCGCTCAATACGGCGGCTGCCACCAGATCCGACGCTCGCACCGCATCGCCAACGGGCGCAGGAATCGGGCCGCTGTTTCCGATGCACGTCGTGCAGCCGTAGCCCACGACATGAAACCGGAGCTGTTCCAAGTAGGGTAGGAGCCCCATGTCTTCCAGGTAACGGGTCACCACCTGCGAACCCGGTGCGAGGCTGGTCTTCACCCAGGGCTTCGTGGACAAGCCGGATTCGACCGCCTTTCGGGCCAAGACCCCCGCGGCCGCGAGCACCGCCGGATTCGATGTATTCGTGCAGCTGGTGATCGAGGCGATCACGACCGAGCCATGTCCCAGTGTAAAGGTTGATCCGTCCATCTCGACGGTCGCCGTCTTCGTCAGCGTACCCAAATCACCAGGCGCGTGGCCGTTGCCGTCTACCCACTGGCTGACGGTCTCGGAGGAAAGACCGGGGTTCTCGCTGTCCAGCATCGTAGCCAGCGCCCTGCGGAAGGAGGGCTTCACACCGGACAAAGATACCCGATCCTGCGGCCGCCGGGGGCCTGCCAGACTCGGTTCCACGGTACCAAGATCAAGTTCCAGGGTGTCCGAAAAAACAGGGTCGGGCATATCATCTGTGCGAAAGAGACCCTGCGCTTTCGTATAGGCTTCGACCAGCGCTACATCGTCGGGGTCACGACCGGTCAGTGCCATATAGGACAGCGTCTCGCCGTCGACGGGGAAGAACCCCACTGTGGCGCCATATTCGGGCGCCATGTTGGCTATCGTAGCCCGGTCGGGCAGGGTCAAACCGGCCAGACCCGAACCGTAAAACTCCACGAACTTTCCCACGACACCGTGCGTCCGAAGCATCTGGGTGACCGTCAGAACCAGATCCGTTGCCGTCGCCCCGGGCGGCAACGCACCCGTCAACTTGAACCCCACGACGGACGGGATGAGCATGGACACGGGCTGGCCGAGCATGGCCGCTTCCGCTTCGATACCGCCGACGCCCCAACCGACAACGCCGAGTCCGTTGATCATGGTGGTATGGGAATCCGTACCCACCAGGGTGTCGGGACAGGCGATCCGGTCACCATCCTGTTCCCGGATGCATACCACCTTGGCCAGGTACTCCAGGTTCACCTGATGCACTATGCCCGTGCCGGGTGGAACGACCCGGAAGTTGTCGAAGGCCTGCTGTCCCCACTTCAAGAAAAGGTACCGCTCCATGTTACGGTCGAATTCGCGGTCCACATTGGCCGCAAACGCCCGGCGAGAACCGAACTCGTCTACCTGCACGGAGTGGTCGATGACCAGGTCCACATCCTGGAGGGGATTGATACGGTCGACTGCGCCGCCCAGTTCGCGGATGGCGTCCCGCATGGCCGCCAAGTCCACGACGGCCGGCACGCCCGTGAAGTCCTGCATCAGCACCCGCGCAGGGCGGAATGCGATCTCCCGGTCGGAGGGTCCGCCTGCGGCGCTGTCCACAACCGCGGTCACGTCCCCGGCCGATACCGTCACGCCGTCTTCATGGCGCAACAGGTTCTCCAGCATGATCTTGAGAGAGAAGGGCAGACGGGAAAGATCGCCTGCGCCGCCTGACGCGGCTTTCGAAAGCGAATAGAAGGTGCAGGCGCCTCCGCCCGTCTTCAATTCTGCGCGGGCTGAGAAGCTGTTCATTTTACCCGACACGTCAGTTGATTCCTTAACACGATTTAGTTTGAACAAGAGGTCTCAAATTAACAAACGGCGGCGCTTCTGTCAAGCACATTCCGCCCGTCTGGCTGTGATCGAAAAGCGCTTGGCGGGACGGACTTCGGATTGCTATTAGGTCCTTGACACATGAACGTTGTCCTTTCTATCATCGAATAGGAAGGACCGGCCAGTGTAGATGCGATGTGCGCGTACGCGGCAACGATGTTTTGCGCCGTCCGATCCGGTGAGGAAGGTCGCATGACGCTGAAACGCGGGACTGGCGGCAGGCCGAAATCACGACGGCTGTCCATCGCGGGCACATTGGCTCTGGTGGTCGTGACAGCGCTCTTCACCGTATTCGAAGCCGCGGGCGGGACCTGGCGTTTCGCCGGACCGCAACAGCGCCTGTTCCGCTCGCCGCTTGCCGACCCCACCGAGACGCGGTTTGCCATCGTCACCAACCTGGACAATCGGCTGAACGGCGATATCGGCGGTTCCTGGGAGGCAGCCGAATATGCTTGGGAAGACGGGAATGGGCTTCGACTCCGAACCGGAATCCATGCGGGGGTCTTCTCAAAGCTGCGATGGTCCGGAAAAACCTTTCCCCTTGAAACCGCCGACTATCTGTTCGGGTTCCACGCGGACTTGGGCGCCGGCCGGCTCGCGGGGCGTTTCGAATACGCCCACGTGAGCGCCCATCTGGCGGACGGATACGACGGACCGGCTCAGGCCATGACCTATAGTCGGGAGTACTTCACGCTGTACGGATCCTATGAGCAGGAGATGCAAGGGATTGGCAGGATCGGTAGCGTTCGGACCTACGGTAGTCTCAGGTGGTCGAACCACGCCATACCAAATGTGCGGCGTTGGCGGGTACAGGGCGGGGCGGAACTGGTCTCCGTTCCCCTGGCGGGCGGAAATACCCGGGCTTATCTTGCCTGCGACTTTCGCGTCTTTCGGGACGGGGGGCTGACGGTCAATCGCACGGCACACGCCGGGTTGATGCTACACTCGGGGGATTCGAGTGGCCTGCGTTTCGCCCTCGTCTACCACGGCGGACGCAGCGAACACGGTCAGTTCCATCAGCAGCAGGACAATTACGGCGGGGTCGGACTGTTCTTCGACCTGTGACAAACAAACATGAACTTTCTCATCGATCTGGAATGCAGCGATTGCGGCCGGAGGGTGTCGGCGGACAAGCTGCGGAACCTGTGCCCCGACTGCAACCGGCCGCTCCTCGCCCGGTACGACGTGGAAGCAGCCGGAAAGACGCTGACCCCGGAAGCCCTGGCGATTCGTGAACCCACGCTCTGGCGCTATCGCGAGATGCTCCCGGTGGATGACGAGTCGGCCATTGTTACGCTCAGCGAGGGCGGTACGCCCCTGGTCCACGCCCGGCGCCTGGGCGAGCGCCTCGGGATGGACCGGCTATACATCAAGGATGAGTCCGTCAATCCCACCGGATCCTTCAAGGCCCGGGGACTGGCCATGGCCGTGTCTCGCGCCAGGGAACTGGGCGCTGAAGCCCTCGCCATCCCTTCCGCGGGAAATGCGGCCGGGGCCCTGTCGGCCTACGGTGCCAAGGCGGGTATCCCTGTGCATGTATTCATGCCCCGGGACACCCCCCTGCCCTTCATCGCCGAGTGCCGGGCCCACGGCGCCGCTGTGGAGCTGGTGGACGGACTGATCACGGACTGCGGAAAACGGGTGGCCAGCCGAAAAGCAGAGCGGGGATGGTTCGACGTGTCCACCCTGAAGGAACCCTATCGGCTCGAGGGCAAGAAGACCATGGGGTACGAACTGGCGGAACAGGGCGGCTGGACCCTGCCAGACGCGATCCTGTATCCCGCGGGCGGAGGGACCGGCCTGATCGGCATGTGGAAGGCTTTCGCTGAAATGGAAGCGCTCGGATGGATCGGACCGGAACGACCCCGTATGGTCGCAGTGCAGGCCGCCGGCTGCCAACCCATCGTCCGGGCCTGGGAACAGCACTGGCTGGACGCACCCGAGTGGGAGAACGCCCGTACGATCGCCAGCGGACTCCGCGTGCCCTCGGCCGTGGGCGATAAGCTGATGCTGGCCGCCATCCGGGAAAGCAACGGAGAGGCGGTGGCCGTGCCCGATGGCGACATGGTCCGAGGCGTCCGGGAGATTGGATCCTTCGAGGGCATCTTCGTTTCTCCCGAAGGCGGAGCGGTGCTGGCGGGTCTGAGAAAAATGCTCGCGCTGGGCCGAATCGAACGATCTGAACGGGTGGTACTATTCGCCACAGGGAGCGGGCACAAATACGTGGACAACCTGGCCGAACTGCATGGAGATTCGTCCGGATAAACGGTCGTCGGAATAAACCGTTGGTAACGCACCCGACCCGCCGATTTCGCGAAGCGCTTCAACACAACGGGGAAACGAACTTGCGTATCTTCATACTGAACTTGCGTATCTTCACGCTATTGTTCCTTGGCCTGTTTCTTTCCGCCCCTGCTGCCAGCGCCCAGAAGATGCTGATCTTCATGGACCTGGAACAACAGGATCACCTCAAGGCCTACGGCATCGTCTTTCAGGCGTTGAAGCAGGGAGACTCGGTCGAATGGCTGCTGAACTACCGCGGCGGTTCCTTCATCATGGACCCGTCGGCGGACAAGGTACGGGCCTGCGCCCTGCGGGGCGTGAGTTTCACTGTGATCGACGGCGCGGAGCTTTTCCGGATCTACGGCCACATCGAGGAAAACAACATGGACCGGGTTCTTCTGGAGAAAGCGCCCAAAATCGCCGTGTACACACGGCCCGACAAGCGTCCCTGGGATGATGCCGTGACCCTGGCACTGGACTACGCCGAGGTACCCTACCAGACCATCTTCGACCGGGAGGCCCTTACCGGAGCACTGAGAAAATACGACTGGCTGCACCTCCACCACGAGGATTTTACCGGGCAGTACAGCAAGTTCTACAGCTATCACCGCATGCCCTGGTACCAGCAGCAGCAGGTCACGGACGAAACACTGGCAAGGACCCTCGGGTATCCGACTGTCGCCGAGGCCAAGAAGGCCGTGGCACAGAGCATCAGGGCCTACGTGGGGAACGGCGGTTTTCTCTTCGCCATGTGCGCGGCGACGGAGACCCTGGAGATCGCCCTGGCTTCGGCCGGCACCGACATCGTCGCGCCGGAGTACGATCACACGCCCGTCGATCCCGATGCCCAGTCCAAGCTGAATTTCGACGATACTTTCGCCTTCGAGAACTTCACACTGCAACTGAACCCGCTCATCGGTTCCTTTTCCAACATCGACGTGAACCAGGTCAATGCCGGCAAGGTAATGACCGGACCGTTCACCCTCTTTGATTTCTCCGCCAAGCACGACCCGGTCCCCACCATGCTGACGCAGAACCACGTGAACTACATTGCCGGTTTCTACGGGCTCTCCACGTCCTTTCATCGCGACGTGCTCAAGCGTAACGTGGTCGTCCTCGCCGAGGAAGCCGGAACCGATCACGTCAAGTACATCCACGGCAACTACGGCAGGGGGACATTCACTTTCTACGGAGGGCACGATCCGGAGGACGAAGAGCACCTGGTGGGAGATCCGCCGACTAATCTCGCCCTGCACAAAAACTCACCGGGATACCGGCTGATTCTCAATAACATCCTCTTTCCTGCGGCCACGAAGAAAAAGCGCAAAACCTGACTTGGGAACAAAATCGCTTGCCGGCCTGCGCCGTACCCGATATAATGGAGTTTGCCTCACACAGGTTTCCAGCAAAGTCATTTTAAAAGAACCTTTGCTATACCATAGGGAATCCTGCTCCGGGTATCGATGGCATGCCTCACCAGATTGGAGGAAGTCAGAACTATCCGGGGGGACAACCACTGTTCCGATCAGGTTCTCCTAAAATACTTATGCTCGCCTGTGTGGGGCATTCTTTTGCCCGGCACCTCCAGGAGGCGTGAAATTCCCGCCCATGCCTTCGCCTCCTCCCAGCGAACTTCATTTCAGTGCCCACCATGCTCCAGAACCTTACGCTGGGCCAATACTATCCTGGTGAATCTTCCGTACATCGGCTGGACCCCCGCACGAAGCTGTGTGGCGCCCTGGCGCTGATGGCGGGAATGATCTGGATGAAAACGCTGCCGTTTTTCTTCCTGATGCTGATCACCGTTGCCGCCCTGAGCAGGATCTCCGATATCCCTTCCCACCTGCTGCTGAGCAACCTGAAAGCTTTCCGTCCGATTCTGATCATTACCTTCGCCGCCCATACCCTGTTTACGCCGGGCGAAGCGGTGATCATCGGAGGATACACCATACCCGGCCCCACATGGGCCGGTATGTTCCAAGGCACGATCTTCTGCCTGCGCCTGGTGACTATCATGTTGATCGCGGCTCTGCTGATGCTGACCACGGCGCCGCTTGACGTTTCGGACGGCATCGAGCGGTTGCTCAAGCCGTTGGAGCGATTCGGGTTGCCCGCGCATGAACTGGCCATGATGATGGTGATTGCCCTGCGGTTCATTCCGACGCTGGTGGAGGAAGCGGATCGTCTGCAGAAGGCCCAGGCTGCCAGAGGCGCTGATTTCACCGGGAATCCCGTTCGGAAAATTAGAAAAATGACCACGCTACTCGTCCCCCTCATGCTTTCAGCCTTTCGGCGGGCAGAGGATCTGGCCATGGCCATGGAAGCGCGCTGTTACCGGGGCGGAACCGGCCGCACGAAGTTCCGTATTCTGGTCCTGGGTCGAAACGATTACGTGGCCCTGGGCGCCCTGGCCACCCTGCTCTGCCTGTGCGCGGTGGTCAACCAGAACAGCCCCATCAACAGTCTTTTCTGATCCACGTCGATACCTTCATCCATGCACACGCTCGCGCTAAAGCTCGAATACGACGGTACCGATTTTCTCGGTTGGCAGATTCAACCGGAGGGCCGTACCGTCCAGGGCGTCCTGGAGGAGGCGATTCGCACGGTCCTGCGGGTCGACCTGCGCGCGACTGCCGCCGGACGTACGGACGCCGGCGTGCACGCCACTGGTCAGGTCGTCCACTTCCGGACTGATTCGGATATGGGGGAGGATCGGTTAAAGAAGGGGTTGAACGGCGTCCTGCCACAGGACGTTCGCGTGCTGGAGATTGCGCAGACCACCGATGACTTCCATGCCCGTTTCAGCGCGGTGGGACGCCGGTATCTGTACCGGATTACCCGGCGTCCGAGCGCCCTGCGCCGGCGATATGCCTGGTATGTAGCCAACCCGCTGGACGTGGACGCGATGCGGCGCGCCTGTGCGCCTTTGTCCGGTCTTCACGATTTCAGATCCTTCTGCCGAGCCACTTCGACCGCCGACGGCACGGCATGCGACTTGCGGGCACTGGATTGGGTCGAAGAGGACGACGAACTCCGCCTGCATATCGAGGCGAACCGCTTCCTACACCACATGGTTCGGACCATCGTAGGCACGGCCGTGGATATTGGCCGCGGACGGTGGTCCGAGCAAGTCATGACAGAGATGCTGCAGGCGAAGGATCGGAGGGCGGCGGGGGCCAACGCCCCGGCGCGCGGACTCTGCCTGGAAACGGTGTGCTATCCGTCCGATTTCGGGTTCTGAGGACCAGGGGGACCAGCGCGGCGGTTCACGTACGCGTCGATTTCGTCGCAGACCTTGTGCAGCGCGCCGACGTCGCGCGCTTCCAGACGCAGACTTCGGCGCAACACGCGTCGGATAGACCGGAGGAACGTTTCCCTAGCCGGTCTGGACGTAAATCCGAGGCGGAGCAGTGTATCGTGAATGCGGTGGGAGATCCGCTCCACATCCCGGTTCTCGGCCAAGCTGACTTCATACGTCTGGGGTGGGCTTCCTCCGACGCGAAACAACTCATACGCGCAGACCATGACGGACTGAGCCAAGTTCAAAGACGGATAGGTCGTGGCCGCCGGGATGCGGGCTATGACGTTGCAACGTTGCAATTCGTCGTTCAGCAGGCCGCGGTCTTCCCGCCCGAAGAGCATCCCGCAGGACTGGGTTCGCGCCACGGCGGCCAGTTCGACGCAGGCCTGTTCCACGGGCTGGATGGGGTTCAGCCAGAGGCCGCGCATGCGATTGGTCGTGCCTACGACGAGGGCGAGCTCATTCACCGCATCCTCCAGTGTCGGGACAATACGGGCAGCATCAAGTATCTCACCGGCGCCATGGGCCATCCAGCGGGCTTCAGCTTCGTCGCGGAATGCGACCGGATTGACCAGAACGAGCCGGGAAAGGCCCATGGTCGTCATCGCCCGTGCGACGGCACCGATGTTCCCGGGCACTTTCGGTTCGACGAGCACGATATGAATACGGGAGAAAAAGTCCGGTGCGATGCTTTCCGATCGATCAGCCATGGGCTTTCCGGGGCTAACCTGAACAAGGCAATCGCCCTGTGGACACAGGATGGCGGGCAAATGGATAGAGACGCCGGACGCGGGTAGGCGCGAAGAGCCGCCCGTCCGCTATGATTTGGACTCCAGGTCTTCCACGGCGGCCTTCAATTCGGCGATCTCCGCCTCCAGCTTCTTTTCGCGGCCGGACAGCGTGAAGAGGTACGCGAACAGCCCCACCCATATCAATGTGTAGGCGGAAAACAGATACCAGAAGTTCTGATCCACGGTTCAAAAGCTCCTTTCGGACTCAAACCCCGACGCCGTCGAAACGACAATGCTCCACGCGTTCCCGCAGGGCCGCCGCCTCATCGCGCAGTCGTTCCAAGGCCATCCGCCGTCCCATGAGGTAGAAGAAGAACAGGGTGAAGACGACCGCCGACACCCCCAGCGCGATGCGCATGTCGACTTCCATACCCGCGCCGAGCCCCTCCTCCGTCATGACCAGGGAGTCGGGATGCAGACCCCGCCACCACATGGTCGCGAAATGGATGAAGGGAATATCGATCGTGCCGAGGATGCCCAGCACGGCGAGAAAGGTTTTCACTTGCGGCATATCGTCGCCGTAGACCCGCAGCATCAGATACGCCACATAGATGAGCCAGAGTATCATGGAAAAAGTGAGTCGCGGGTCCCAAGTCCACCATGTGCCCCACACCGGCTTGCCCCAGATCGGGCCGGTGATCATCACGAAACAACAGAAGACGAACCCGACCTCCGCCGCGCTGTAGGCCACTATATCCCACCTGCGCTCCCGGAGCCACAGGTAGATGACGCTCGATACGCCCACTAGCACGAAGGCGAATTCCGCGATCCACGCGGTAGCGACGTGGAAATACATGATCCGCTGCACGTCCCCCATGACCCGTTCCCGCGGCGCCCAGATCAACGAGAGGTACAGCGAGACTATCAGGCCCGCGAGGCAGACGAAGCCCAGTGGCGTGATACGCATGCGGGCGATATTAAGGACCATTTCATTCCTCCACAATATACTCGAACAGCATGATCGATGCGACCAGGAACACGACGGTGAACACCCAAAGCAATCTGATCCAATTCGCCATGTCCTGCCAGTCCCCGCCCCCGAAGGTAGTCCGCGTTGTCTCCACCAGCGCGATCAGGACGGGAGAAACAACGGGCAGAAGCAGGACCGGCAGCAGGACCTCGCGCATGCGCATGTTCACAGCCACGGCGGCAAAGAGCGTGGCGACGGACGAGAATCCGACCGTTCCCAGAAAGAAGATCAGCAGCAGTTTAGATAGATAGGGCAAGATTGTCATGTTGAAAAACAGCACAAACAGGGGAAGCACCGCCAGCTGGACCAGGCCGATGAGCGTGATATTGCCCAACAGTTTACCCAGGAATATGGCGCCCCGTTCGATAGGTGCAAGCAGGAGCCCGTCGAAGGTTCCCCGGTCTTTTTCCGGTGCGAAGGACCGGCTTGCGCTCAGCATGCCCGCGAATGTGAAGGCCACCCAGATCATTCCCGACACCACGTGTCGCAACACTTCCGCCCCCGTGTTAAAAGCGAAGTTGAAGACGATCACGACGACCACCGAGAAGACGAACATGGTCACGACCCGTTCCCGTGTACGATACTCAACGAGCATGTCCTTGCGGTAGATTTGCCATGACTGTGCAAGGAAGGATCTCATGGTTCGGCGGAATCTCCCGTTTTTGCTACCACTCCACGGTCCGTATCGGCTCGGCACGCGGTCCCGACGCCAGGTCGTGTGCCGGCCGGCCTCATACTGCGTGGTCCCGGTATGTCCGTTCCAATTCGACCTGGGACAGGTTACGCGCTTCGGATTCGTACACGAGACGGCCACGGTTCAGGATGGCTACGCGGTCGGCGGATTCCAAACCGAGACCCAGGTCGTGGGTCACCAGCAATACCGTCTTGTTGCGCGCGGACAGGATCGTTCTCAGCTTGACCAGCGCGTCCTGGTCCAGCCCGGTATGGGGTTCGTCGAGCAGCAGGATTTCCGGGTCGTGCAACAGGCCGCGGGCCAGCGCCGCACGCTGGCGCATGCCGCGCGACAGCGTGCCGACCGGGCTGCCCGCCCGGCCATCCATCCCCACCGTGTGCAGCACTTCCGCTATCCGGTCCTCGTGGTCTTCGATACGGTACAATTTTCCGTAAAACCGCAGATTCTCCAGTACGGTCAATTCGTCATAGAGGTAGGACCGGCTGGAAAGCAGGCCGATCTGCTTTCTCAGGGATTCGTCGCGGTAATTTGTGATTTCGTCATCGTCCAGGAACACCTGGCCACGGGACGGACGCACGAGTCCGGCAATGATGCCCAGCAGGGTGGATTTGCCCGCACCATTGGGACCGAAAAGGGAGAGGAAGGAGCCCGGCGCCACTTCCATATCCACCCTGTGCAGGGCCCGGAAAGAACCGTATGTCTTAGTCAACTGACGTATGCTGATGCCCGGAACGCATCGATCAACCATCGCTGCTCCCGGCCTGCCTAAGTCGGAGTGCCCGCTCTTTGAGTCCGTCGCGGCGGACGCGATAGGATGCTTCGTCCAGTGCGCCTGCCACGTATTGGTCGTCCAGGTCGGACATGGCCTGGATCATGGCGGCGTATTTTCGTTCGTCCTCCGGAGAGCGGTCCGGCAGGTTCGTGGACTCGGCGGGTTGCTCCGGCTTGATCCGAATACCCACCACGAGGCCCGCTGCCACGATGAGCACCACGAATCCGAGCATGCCCCACTTCATGACGTCCTGCCAGATCAGGATGTGGGGGAAGGCAACCTGGACCGACATGCCCCGCTGCACACCCACCCGGTTCGAGAGCAGGAGATACTCGTCTTCACCGACCTGCTGCACGCCGTCGTTGGTCAGATTCGTGGCGGTTACCGCTTCGCTACTCGGGGAAACCAGCACCTGGACGCGATCCACGTCATAGTCCATCTGACGCGTGAATCGGTGATTGACGGACGCCCTTTCCACATTGTAGGCGTATACGATCCTGGATACGCCCGGGGGTATGGCCCCCGAGAACGTAAGGCCGCGATCGGTGTGCTGAAGTCCTGCCACCATGGGCTGCAGCCCGAATGCGACCTCCGGCAGCGCATAGACAAGGCCCAGGCCGACGGCTGGCGGGGGCGCGAACGTCAGGTTGCCCCTGTTCTCCACGACGATGATTTCCGTGACGTTGAGTATCGCGGGGTTGGCTTCTATGATCAGGTGGACCGCGCTGTGGACCAGGGCGGACTCGTCCGTCGTGATATCGAATACGCGGAGCACCACGTCCCGATGACCGCCGTCTGGTTCAAGGGGAATGTGTTCGGTAAGATAGGGCATCTCCAGATACCTGGCAGCAATCACGTAATGTGACCCGTCGGCCAACAATCCGGTGAACTCGTACCGGCCCTCCCTGTCGGTCATCACGCGAAGAAGGGTTTCCTCTTCGCCCTCTTCGCTACTGTGGCGCTGTAGAGAGACCGGGTGATCCGCCATCGGCAGGCCGGTAGTTCCGTTCACAACGGTCAGCCCTATGCTTCCTGTTTCCTGGGTCTGCGCCGGCCGAATCAAACAGACCAGGCAGACCGTCATCGATACGCGGGCCAACAGGGTCGTATAATAAACAAAAAGCCCCGAAGGGCTTGGTATCCTGGTACGTCTCAAGGGATCGCCGTCAGTTCAGTTTTAATCCGCACTGCGCACAGAATTTGGCAACCGCAGCATTCTCGGCGCCACAACTGCCGCAGACGAGGCGCTTCAACGGGTCGCCGCACGCGATGCAGAAGTTCGCGGATTCCTCGTTGATGGTGCCGCAACTCCCGCATGATTGAGCACGCTCGGGATGCAACGGCCGAGCGGTAGCGGTCTTTTTTTCGTCCACAGCCGTATTTTCAACAGCAGATGTATTTTCAACCAGTGCATCCACAACGGTCGACGCGGGATTCCGGCTACGTCGACGCGCCAGCACGGCTTCTTCGATTTGTTCCTCGACGGTCAAGTCCGGCCCCGCTTCCCGGTCCAGTTCATCAAGCACGTCCGAAGCTTCCGTCATGTACTCCTGCCGGAGCGCCTCGTGATCCTCGACGGTCAGCTTGCCCATTCTGTAATCGATGTTCAACTCGCGGATGGCCGAATATATGAAGTCCTTCTTTTTCAGCAGATCGTCCCGCCGGGACCTGGCAGCCCAGGGCCCGCGGCCCGACGCCTGGAGCATCGGACTGATCATGAAGACCAGCACGCCCAGCGCGAGCAGTCCGCACGCGACCAGTGTCATCACCCGATCCGGCTCCTCCCCTTCGTGCACGGGTCGAACCGGCAATCCATCCGGTCTGGATCAGGGAATCGGGTTCGGCGACTTCGGCTCGGTCTGCTCATATTGCCCGTAACCCTCCTCGCTCTCGTACTTGGACGGACACTTGGCGTACAGTGTGTGCGCCTTAAAGGTTCCGTCCCGGCGGTATCCGCCTTCCACGACTACTTCCGCATCGTCCCGGAACGTATCAGGAACAACATCATTGTACACGACGGGTATCTCCATGCCCCCCTCATGGGCGATGAAACGGATATGCATCGAGCTCGCATCGCCGCGATCAATCGAACCGGTCACGACCCGTCCGTGCATCCGCATGTTCTCATCGTAGGATACGTCGCCCGTCGCTATGGCCGCCTTCAGTTCGCTGACTGTCAGATAGTACATCGTCGCGTCAGTCGATCCGGTATAGATCAGATAGAAAATGGCGGCGATGATCAAGCCGAAACCGGCCAGGAATCTCCGCTGTTTCTTTTGCTTGCGGTTTTTCACGTTATACTCCATCCATGCGTGCTGTCTCTCGACCCGGCCGCGATATCAGGTGCAATATAGGCGATTCTCCCGTTTCCAGCAAGCAATAACGACAACCTGACATGGACGACGGTAGCCTTTGGACACGAGTCTTTCGGCGGCGAAACCCCTCAGTTCGCGCCGGCGAATGTGCTTGACATCCGGCCGGTTTCCCCTACCTTACGGTTTGTTGTCAACCCCATCAGGCGTCGCGTCCGTAGATCATGCAGCCTGCCCCGTAACCGCCCGTGTTCGTGCACCGTTTTTGCTTTTCTCTTCAGGAATACCATGTCCGCTTTCACGTCTGCCCAAGACGTCATTCAGCGCTTCGAAGCCCAGGATTACATCTGCGGTCCCGACCTGGCCACACCGGTCTATCTCATGGAACAGCTTGAGAAGCCGCTGCTGGTAGAAGGCCCGCCCGGCGTGGGCAAGACGGAGGTCGCGAAAGTGCTTTCCGCCGCGCTTGACCGGCGACTGATCCGGCTGCAGTGTTATGAAGGGCTGGACGAATCCAAGGCGCTTTACGAATGGGAGTACACCAAGCAGCTGCTGTACACGCAGATGCTCAAGGATCGTATCGGCGACCTGTTGCACCATACCGATTCGCTGAGTAACGCGGTGGAGACGCTAAACCGGGAGGGCAGCGCGTTTTTCTCCAGGCACTTCCTACTCCCGCGTCCTCTGCTGGAGGCCATCCTGGCACCAGAGCCGGTCGTTCTGCTGATTGACGAGATCGACCGGTCGGACGATGAATTCGAAAGCTTTCTCCTTGAGGTGCTGAGCGACTTTCAGGTCAGCATTCCGGAACTTGGCACCATGAGCGCGGCGCAGCGGCCCCTCGTGTTGCTGACAAGCAACGCCAGCCGGAACCTTTCCGAAGCCCTCAGGCGGCGCTGCCTGTACCTTTACATCAACTACCCCTCTCCTGAGCAGGAAGTCCGGATTATCCTCCGCAAGACGCCGGGCATCAACGAAGATCTGGCCAACCAGGTCGTCCGTTTCGTCCAGAGAATCAGAACGCTCAACATGCGTAAGCCCCCCAGTATCGCCGAGACGATCGACTGGGCTTTTGCTCTGGTGGTCCTGAACGCGCAACACCTCTCGCGCGACATCCTTTCCAGCACGCTGAACGTGGTCATGAAGGATCGGGAGGATATAGAACGGATCTTGCGGGACGGCCACCATGATCAAGCGGCTGGTTGAGTTCGCCAGACTGCTCAGGCAATCCGGCATACGCATCTCCATGGCGGAGACGCTGGACGCTGCCGAAAGCCTTCGGCATGCGGCGATCACCGAAAGGCCGGCTTTCAAGGCATCCCTTCGAGCTACCCTGGTCAAATCCCGGGAGGACATTCCCGCTTTCGACGAGGCCTTCGAACGGTTCTTTACGGTCCGGGTGGGAGAAGACGCGGAAGAACTCGACGATCCGTGCGGAGAGACCGGAGGGCCACCCGACAGCCATCCCGAGCTCGATGAATCTCCCGATGACGGGGAGGAGGATTCCCGTCATTTCCAAGACGAACGGGGCGCGTCCATGGCGAGGGAGGGCGAACCTGTAGAGGGCGAAGAGGAAGAAGATGAGGATCCGGAAGGCGACCTGGAGCGGATGCTGGCGCGTATTCAGGTGGGAGAACAGGCGTCCGAGGCGGCCACCGAGCCGGGTGCACAGCCGAACCCGCAGGCTGAGGATGTCGACCTATACCAGGAACTGCCCCCGGGCGACGTTGAGAGTCTGTACGAAGCGGTGGAAGAGCTGGCGCGAAATCTGGTGACGCGCAAGTCGCTTCGTTTCAGGAAGGCGCGCCACGGCCGTGTCGACATCAAGAAGACGATCCAGCGGAGTTTTCGCACGGGCAACATGCCCTTTCACATCATCTACAGGCATCGCAAGATCAAGAAGAACGAACTGGTCGTGCTTTGCGATGTGTCGGGATCGGTCTGGGAGGTCGCCCGGTTCTTCATCAAGCTGGTCCACGAAATGCAGAATCAGTTCAGCCGGGCCCGAAGCTTCCTTTTCGTGGACCGGATCAATGAGGTCACGGACGAATTTGACAACAGACCATTCGAAGAAATCATCGAAAACCTGAAAGACGACCATGCACTGAATTTCTTCGGACTGAGCGATTTCGGCCGGGCCTTCTGCCAGTTCCACGACGAACACCTTCTGTCCCTCTCCGGAAACACCGTGCTCGTCATCCTCGGCGATGCGCGGGCGAACTGGTTCGATCCACAGGACTGGGTGTTGGGTGAATTGAAGAGAAGGGTACATCAGACGATCTGGCTGAATCCCGAGCCCATGCAGTACTGGGACACCGACGATTCCGTCATGTCCAAGTACAGCCCGCACTGCGATCACGTACTGGAATGCCGAAACCTCGCTCAGCTGCATGAAATCGGCGAACTGATCCTCAGGGCGTGATCCCTACGCGGATTGACCCTTGGTCCGGGAGATTTTCCGGCCGCGGTCTGTTTCCGGCTGAAGAAGCTTCAGCGGCGCGGCTTGTTGTTTCTTCCGGAAACCGGACCGGCGCGCTCGGTCGCCGTCAGGTGACGCAACGCAACCGTCAATACCTCCACGGACCGCAGGTACTCGTCCAGCACGATATGTTCCTCCGGGGTATGGTCCAGATTCGAATCCCCTGGCCCATAGGCGGCGATCGGGCAGTTCCATGCCGGTCCGAGAATGCACATGTCCGACGTACCCGTCTTCTTTTTGAAGGTCGGGCGCCCGCCCTCCTTCCTGATACCCCGCAGAAGGGCCCGGACCAGCGGCGTGTTCTTCGCAGCGACCACGCCCGCCAAGCGTTGATCGCATTCGATCTCGGCCGGGGCGGCCCGCTCCGTCACAAAGCTGATCAGATCATCGATGTCGTAGCCAGGCGGCATGCGCACCGAGAAATAGGCTTCGACGCCCTCGGTTAACCCCCGATCGTGGGTATTGAACCGTCTTAACTCAAGGCGGGGCGATTTGAACTCACTTTCCGCATGGTGGCTGGCCAAGCGGGCCTGAAGCGCGTTGTAAAGGCCGATGGCCTGGTCTCCCGCGCGTCGATGGTCCCCAGCGTAATGGGCGTTGGGCTGCTCAAGGCGGTAGTCGAATCCTACATGACCCTTGTATCCGATCGTGACACTGTCCCAACCGCTCGGCTCACCGATAAACACGTAGTCGGGCCGCATGCGGTCCACCAGGTGATACGCGCCTTTTGACGTGGGACACTCCTCCTCCACGGCGCCGACGACTGTGATCCGGCCGCTGCCAACGCCGTCCATTTCCGTGAAACGGAACAGCGCGGAAGCGAAGGCGGCCAAGGGACCCTTGGCGTCTACCGTCCCGCGGCCGTAAAGCCGACCCGTTTCTTCCCGCTCCGGCACGATACCCGGTACCGTGTCGATATGCCCGACCAGGGCGATATGCGGTTTCCCGCTGCCTGCCTCGCCCACTGCGTTGCCTGCCTCGTCCACATAGGCGCGAAGGCCTCTGCGGTCCATGGCCTCCACCAGAAAGGTGACGGCTTCCCTTTCCTGCGTGGAAGGACTGTAACGCGCAACCAGGTCCCGCAGCAGGGCGATGTCGTCTCGGTCGCTACTCATTCGACCTCCGGGCCTACCGCCTGCGCTGGATTGGTGCGTCGCCGGTTCACGGCTTTGCGATCTGTTCGCACGGGCGCGTTTTTCGCCTGCGATCCCAACACCGCGCGCACGGCCTCGACCACCTGATCGATCTCTTCACGGGAAATCGACAGGGGCGGAAGGAAACGCAGCACCGTGTTACCCGCGGGGAGGGCCATCACGCCACGCTCCATGAGTCCTCGGAGGACGGGGGTGACGCGCGACTTCAGCTCAACCCCGATGATCAGACCCAAGCCCCGGACCTCCCGGACGCCGGGTAAGTCCAGTGCAGCGAGGCGATCCCGGAAGTACGCGCCCTGCTCCCGGGCGTTATCGACGAGCCTCTCTTCCTCCAGCACGCGTAGCGTCGCCAGCGCGGCCCCGCAGATAACCGGACTGCCGCCGAAGGTGTTGCCGTGGGACATGGCGGGGATGTCCCGCACCGAATCGGCGCAGAGCGCCGCGCCTGCGGGTAAACCTCCAGCCATTGCCTTAGCCACGCAGAGTATGTCTGGCCGCAGACTATGGTGCTGACAGGCAAACAGGACTCCTGTCCTGCCGAAACCGGTCTGCACTTCGTCCACGACGAACAAAGCGCCCCTTTCCCGGCAAAGGGCTTCCACGCGCCGCAGATAATCACCGTCGCCGATACGCACGCCGCCTTCGCCCTGCACCACCTCCAGGACTACCGCGGCGGTATCGTCCCCGATGGCTTCTTCCATGGCCGACGTATCGTTGTATTTGACATGGGTGAAACCGGGAACGAGCGGTTCGTAGGGACCGCGATATTTGGGATTCCAAGTCGCGCTCAATGCGCCGAAAGTACGACCGTGGAATCCCCGCTGACCCGCGATGATCCCCGGTCTGCCGGTTGCGGCGCGGGCGAATTTCAGGGCCGCTTCAACCGCCTCCGTACCGGAGTTGCAAAGGAATAGCCGGTTCAACCCTTCGGGGGCGGCGCGGGTCAGCGCCGCGGCCAATTCGGCGCGCCGGTCGTTGTAGAAAGTATCCGGACAAATCACGAGCTGCCGGGCCTGCTGCGCGATCGCTTCCGTCACGGCCGGGTGGCAGTGACCGATATTGGCCGTGCCGATCCCGCCGATACAGTCGATGTATTCGCGCCCCCGCTCGTCCCAGATTCGCGTGCCTCGGCCCCGAACGATCACCACATCCCGTTTCGGCAGAATCCCCATGGATCCGAGGTCTTCCTTTTTCCGATAGTCTGTCATTTCCCCGCTCCAGTCGATGCTACCGGTTCATCCGGCTTGACCGCCGCCCGGTCCCGAATCGCATGATTCCTGTTCGCCGATTACGGTGCCTTCGCCACGCAACGCCGCCGAGACCGGAAAGGGTATTCTGCCGTCACCCAGGATCACGGTGCGCACGCCGACCTCCAGTGCTTCCTTCGCGCCAAGCAGCTTCTTCTTCATGCGGTCCCTGGCATGGGCCGCGATCGCTTCATCGATTTCATCCGGATTTATCCGGGGAATCAGGGTGCCCTCATCCTCCGCGTCCTTTAGAAAGCCGGGGGTGTTGGAAAGTATGACAAGACGGTCCGCACCCAGGGCCTCCGCGATCACGGCGGCCGCACGGTCTCCATCCACGTTGATCGCTTCGCCATCGTAACTGATGGCCGGGGGGCTGACGACAGGCATGTACCCTTGGTCAAGGAGCATGGTCAGAAGCGACACGTTCGCCCGCTCGATCCGACCGGTGTAGTCGTCTCGCAGAACCTTCGTCCTGCCTTCCTCAATGATACGGATCCTGGATTTTCGACGCCCCTCGAGAAGACGGCCGTCGACGCCGCTCAATCCGACGGCGTTTACCCCCAGTTGCTGCAGTCTCTCGACGATGCGGGTATTGCGTTTTCCGCAGTACACCATGGCGAAGATATCCAGTGTCTCCGGATCGGTGACCCGACTCGTGTATCCCGACGGCGAGGTGACCATGCGGGGCGGTTTGCCCAACTGCTCCGAGATGCGGTTCAGTTCGTCCGAGGCGCCGTGCACAAGGACCAACGGTTCAGTCTGCCGGGCGAGATCCTCAAGGACATAGTCCAGATTGATGCCTCTGCTCCCGCCCGTTTTCACCACGAGCATTTACTTTTCTCCCCTTTTTACCGCGGCGACGATCTCCAGCCGCGGCACGGATGTCTGCGTACTGTCCACCATACGCCGCAGCATGACGGCATCGTTCCTCACCTCGTCCTCCCCGATGATCAGGGCGAAGTCGACGCCGATTCGGTCGGCCTGCTTCATCTGGGCCTTCAGGCTGCGGTCTTCCCACAGAGCGGCCGTTCGGATGCCGGCGGTTCGAAGCGCCTGGGCAAGGACCACGGCGCTTTCCTTGGCCTCGGCGCCGAGGTAGGCTACGAATACCGACGGCTTCGGCGTATCCGGAGGTTCGATGCCCTCCTGCTTCATGGTGAGTATGATGCGCTCAATGCCGGATGCGAATCCGATCGCGGGGGTTTCAGGCCCGCCGACCATCCCGATCAGGCCGTCGTACCGCCCACCGCCACATACCGCATTCTGTGCCCCGATTCCCTCGGCCCAGACCTCGAACACGGTCTTGGTATAATAGTCGAACCCCCTGACCAGCCGGTGGTTGACCTCGTAGGGCCTGCCCAGAGCGTCCAGGTAGCCCCGCAACAGACCGAAGTGGTCGCCGCATTCGTCGCACAGCGCGTTCGCAATGCGCGGCGCGTCGTTCATGATCGTTCTGCAGGTTTCGTTTTTGCAGTCGAGCAACCGCAGCAGGTTCTTTTCGTAACGACGGGCACAGTCTCCGCAGATCTCGTCCAGACGGCGCGCGTACCACGAACGCAACGTGTCGAGGTATTCCGGTCGGCACTTCGGACAACCCGTGCTGTTCACCTGGAAGGAGAGTCCGCTGATGCCTATGTCCTCGTAGATCTGCCAGGCGACCTGCATCACCTCGAGGTCGACGCCCGGGTCCCGGCTGCCCAATACCTCCACGTCGATCTGGTGGAATTGGCGGTACCGGCCGGCCTGCGGACGTTCGTAGCGGAAAGCCGGCCCGATCGTGAACAGCCGCAGGGGCTGCGGCCTGCCATGGAGCTTGCGCTCGGCGTAGGCCCTACAGATTCCCGCCGTGAATTCGGGGCGCAGCGTCATGCGCTCATCGCTGCGATCCAAAAAAGTGTACATCTCCTTTTCCACGATATCCGTCGATTCGCCGACGCTCCGCTCGAAGAGGCCGGCCTGCTCAAACACGGGCACATCGATCTGTTCATAGCCGTACAACTCGCAGACTCGACGCGTCGTCTCGGTCACGTGCCGCCAGTAAGCCTGGTCCTCCGGTAAGATATCATAGGTGCCTCTGGGGGCTTTGTAGTTCATTGCTTCTATCCTATACCGGATGCAGACCCGGAAACGCCAGCGCGGTGCGCTCGTCCCATCCGTACATGATGTTGAGCGCCTGCACGGCTTGGCCGGCGGCGCCTTTCACCAGGTTGTCCAGCGCGCCCATGACCACAATTCGTTCGCTGTGCGTGTCCCGCTCGAATCCGATATCGCAGTAGTTGGTTCCGGCGAGAAACTTGGGATCGGGGTACCGGAACACGCCCTGGCGCTCCTTGATGACGCGAATGAAGGGTTCGCGTCCATAGGCCGCCCTGTAGATACTCCAGATATCTCTTTCAGACAGGTTTTCGGATGCAAAAGCGTGCGTGGTCATCAGGATGCCGCGCACGAGTTCGATGGCCGTCGCGGAGAAGTGGACCCCCGGTGTCTGCCCGCTGAAGGTGAGCTCCTGCACGATCTCCGCCGTGTGGCGATGGCCCGTGGGTTTGAAGGAGCGTACTGCCCCGCTTCGATCCGGGTGGTGCGTGGACCGGTCCGCCCGGTTCCCCGCCGCGGAGGATCCGATCTTCCCTTCCACCACGAGGCGCGTGGTATCGACGACACCGGCCTTGACCAGCGGCGCCAAGGACAGGATCGCCGTGGCCGCCAGACATCCGGTGCAGGCGACGAACCTGGTCTCCCTGATTTCGTCCCGGTATAGCTCAGCCAGACCGTAAACGAATTGCCCCAGCGTTTCCGGGTGCGTGTGTTCGTAGCCGTACCAGGCAGGGTAGTCCTCGGGGTTGCGCAGGCGGAAATCGGCGCTCAGGTCGATGATGCGACCGGCCAGGCCGGAGAGCGCATCCCACCTTTTCATGGCCTCTCCGTGGGGGAGGCACAGGCACAGCACGTCGCAGGGTTCGAGCTCGGCCATGGAACTGAACTTCAGGTCCGTGACCCGGCGCAGGTTCGGATGGGATCGCCCCACCGGCTTGCCTGCGAGCGATTCGGACGTCACCTGCTGGATCTCGATTTCCGGGTGGAACATCAGCAGCCGCAACAGTTCCCCGCCGCCGTACCCGGACGCACCTGCGATCGACACCTTGATCATGATCGGGCTACCTTTATCAGATAATCAATGATTCGCCCGGGAATGTCTACACCCGTAGGCTCGACACTGTTCCGGAACTCCATGGTATAGTTGACCTCGTTGACCAGGATCCCTTCCGGCGATTCCAGCAGGTCGACGGCCAGCACGCCGCCGCCCACCGCTTCCGCGGCGCGCGAGGAGAGCGCCCCGACCTCGCCTGCTACCGGACAGTTGGTCGTGGTTCCTCCCAGTGCGGTGTTGGTTTTCCAGTGATCCGAGTGGCGGTAGACTGCGCAGATCGTTTCGCCGTCAACCACAAAAGACCGGATATCCCGACCCGGCTTTTCGACGTACTCCTGGATGTAAAATACGGAATGGTGATAGGATCCGAGGGTCTCCTTGTGCTCCAACACCGCCTCCGCGGCATGACGGTCGTTGATCCGGGCGATCAGTCGGCCCCACGAGCCTATGGGCGGCTTGAGCACGACCGGATAGCCCATGGACTCCATCTCCGCAAGGGCCGATTCCGCTGTGAAGGCTATGCGGACCTTCGGCGTCGGCACCTCGTGATCCACCAAGGCCATGGTCGTCAGGAATTTGTTCCCGCACACGCGGGCTACGTCGTAGGTGTTGACCGTTTTGACGCCACCCGCATTCAGCATCTTCAGGGAGTAGAGCGCTCTGGAATGATTGATGCACCGCTCGAGAATGACGTCATGGTCATACCCCTGGTTTTCCAGATCGAAAACAATACGCCGGTCGTCCAGCCGGTCGAAAGCGAGTCCGCGTTTCGCGGCCGCATCGAACAGCATTTTCTGCTCCCTGGATACGACGGACAACAACATGCCGATTTTCACGTGCTCCATCCCCCGCTATACCGTGTCCACCACGTAGTCCATGATCTTGCCTGGTATGTTGACCCCCGTGACGTCCGAAGCGTCGGAAAGGCCGGTCGGACGCCCTATTTCCTGCACGAACCAGGCATCCCCGGTGCGGACCATGTCCACCACCGCGACGCCACCCCCGATGGACCTGACGGCAGATACCGCAAGCGCGTTCAGTTCATCGGTTACGGGTTCCTTCTCCATCAGGCCGCCATCGGCGATGGTTCCGATCCAGTGATGGGTCAGGACCGATACCGCGGCGACCGTTTCTTCGCCGACCACATAGGCCCGGATGTCGTGCCCGGGCGCTTCGATGTATTTCTGCACGAAGAAGATGGAGTGATGGTAGGCGCCGAGTATGCGCTTATGGTCCAAGATCGTGGCCGCGGTGTACTTGTCCTGCATGCGAGATACAAGCTGATCCTCCGGGCCCTCTACGGGTCTCAGCACCACGGGATAACCCATGGCTTCCATGGCGTCAAGGGCCGAATTGGGCGTATACGCCAGTCGAACGTCCGGCGTCGGCACCCCGTTCTCTCGCAAGGCAAGGGTCGTCAGCAGGCGATTTCCGTAGGTCTCCACCACGGACTGTCGATTCACCGTGGGAATGCCCCAGCGGTCGAATACGGTCAGAGCATACACGGCCCGGTGGTGATCGACACACCGTTCCAAGACCACATCGAGCGCGACATGCCGACGGTCCAGTTCGAACACCTGCCGGGTGTTGTCGATCAACCTCACGTCGATTCCGCGGCGGCCCGCCTCCGCCATCAGACGCTTTTCGTCTTTGCGTACACGCGACAGCACGATGCCCATTTCCATCGTATCGATACTTCCTCTCGGCGATGAGACCACAAAAAAAGGAGCCTGCCTCTTCGCTCTGGAAGAGGAACATGGCTCCTGTCAGTTCCTATGGCCCGGCTATGTCTTGTGGCGATTAGTACGGGCCGCGATGAGCGAACGAACGCAAATCACAATCATGATATGCATGTTTATGTTTTATTCGTTTGCTCATCGCGGTTTCCTGTACGTTTCCGAGACCACCGACCGAAATCGGACTCACTCTCCCCAGTCTTCTTCTTCTTCCGGTGCCAGCTCCAGCTTTGGCGGATCGAGGCTGATTACTTCGAGTTCCGCGCCGCACTCGTCACACACTATGATCTCGCCTTCCACGACATCGTCTCCCAAGTCGATCAAGGCGCCACATTCAGGGCAGGTTGCCATCAGTCCCATGCGTTTCCTCGTTTACCTCGATGCAACCTTGAAACGAACCGGTTTCAAGGTCCTTCTCACCCTATCGGGAACATCCTTGCTTCTTCACGTTCAGAACGATCGAAATATAGGACGCAAGTCAAGCGTGTCAAGTGGTTTTTATGCCTTGTCCGCATCGTCTGTTCCGCCGGATTCGGAAGCATCCCCCTCGGCATTGGCTTCGTCCGCCGTGATCCTGGACACGTCAACCACCCGGTCTTCCCCATTCAGATTGATGAGGCGGACCCCCTGGGTAGCGCGACCGATGGGCCGCAGCTCGCGAACCGGCAGGCGAATGATGAGGCCCTTCATGGTGATGATCATCAACTCGTCTTCGTCGGAGACCGCATGGATCGATACCACGGAACCGTTGCGTTCGCTCGTACGGATGTTGGTTACGCCCTTGCTGGCCCGCCGGGTTAGGCGATAGTTCTCTATGCTGGTCCGCTTGCCGTATCCGTTTTCGGTAACGGAAAGCAGCGTGGTGTCCCGCCCCGAAGCCAGCATCCCCACGACCCGGTCTTCGTCCCCGAGCCGGATGCCCCGCACGCCCTGCGCACCGCGACCCATCGCACGCACATCGCTCTCATGGAAACGAACGGCCTGGCCGTTCCGGCTGGCGATGACGATGTCATTGTCGCCATCGGTAAGGAGGGCCTCGATAAGGGCGTCACCCTCCAGGATGTTCAGCGCCATGATGCCGTTTCGCCGGGGATTCCCGTATGCCGACAGGACGGTCTTCTTTACGAGGCCGTTTCGGGTGACCATCATGATGTAGTGCTCGTCGTCGAAGGCCCTGATCGGGAGAAAGGCCGCGACGCTTTCCCCCTGGCCGAGCTGCAACAGGTTGACAATGGCCTTGCCGCGCGCCGTGCGGCCGGCTTCCGGAATCTCCCACACCTTGAGCCAGTAGCATTTGCCCCGGTTCGTGAAGAAAAGAATGTAGGAATGGGTTGAAGCCGAGAAAAGATGCTCCACGAAGTCCGTTTCCCGCGTCTTCATGCCGGTGATGCCCTTGCCGCCGCGGTGGCGACTCTGGTACGTGTCTATGGGCAGTCGTTTGATGTAACCTTCGTGCGAGATGGTGATCACCATCTCCTCGTCGGCGATCAGATCCTCAATGCTGAGATCACCGTCAATATCAATCAACTCGGTCCGTCTTTCGTCTCCGAAGCGCTCCTTGAGATCGATCATCTCTTCCTTGATGATTTGCATCCGCCGTTCCAGCCGGGAGAGAATGTCCCGGAAATCGGAGATCCGCGCGATCAGTGCGTTGTACTCCTCCTCCAGCTTGCCTCTTTCCAATCCGGTAAGACGCTGCAGGCGCATGTCCAAGATCGCCTCGACCTGGGTCTGCGACAGCCCGAATTCACCGACCAGGGCTTCCATGGCCTCCTCGCCGGTATGCGACCCGCGGAGGATTTCGATCACGCGGTCCACGTTGTCCAGCGCCACGCGCAGCCCTTCGACGATATGGGCCCGTTGTTCCGCTTTCTCGAGATCGAAGGCCGTCCGACGTACCAGTACTTCGTGGCGGTGGTCGATGAAGTGCTGAATACATTCCTTGATGTTCAGGACGCGCGGCCGGCCATCCACAAGCGCCAGCATGGTGACGCCGATGGTGGTCTCGAGGGGCGTCATCTTGAAAAGGTGGTTAAGCACGATGTTGCCGGGAATGTCCCGTCGCACGTCAATGGCGATGCGCATGCCTGAGCGGTCGGATTCGTCTCGTATGTCACTGATACCCGTCACGTGTTTTTCGCGAACGAGGTCGGCGATCTTCTCTATCAGACTGGACTTGTTGACCTTGTAGGGGATTTCCGTGACGACGATGGTTTCCCTCTCGCTCTGTTCATGCACCTCGATCTTCGTGCGGGCGCGCACCTTGATCTTCCCGCGTCCCGTGTGGAAATACTCGTTTATCGCGTTGCGGCCGTAGATGATCGCGCCCGTGGCGAAATCCGGCCCCTTGATATGCCCGGCGATTTCTCCGATCGTTGCTTCCGGGTTGTCGATCAC
This sequence comes from bacterium, assembly GCA_965200485.1. Classification (GTDB taxonomy): domain Bacteria; phylum JAAXHH01; class JAAXHH01; order JAAXHH01; family JAAXHH01; genus JAAXHH01. Next base: position 827,374 of record CBDAUD010000001.1, on the reverse strand, counting down.
GGCCACAATTCCGTCCACCACTTCGCCAAGGTTGTGCGAGGGCAGGTTGGAAGCCATGCCGACGCCGATACCAAGGGATCCGTTGCAGAGCAGATTGGGAAACTTGCCCGGAAGCACCGTCGGCTCGTCTTTCGACTCGTCGTAGTTCGGCATGAAATCGACGGTGTTCTTGTCGATGTCCTCCATCATCTCGATGGCCAGGCGGGACATTCTCGATTCCGTGTATCGCATCGCGCCTGGAGGATCCCCGTCGATGGAACCGAAATTTCCTTGGCCGAAAACCATGGGGTAGCGCATGCTGAAAGGCTGGGCCATCCGTGCGAGGGTCTCGTAGACGGCGAGGTCGCCGTGCGGATGGTAGTCGCCTATGGTCTGGCCGACGATCTTGGCGCACTTTCGCGTGGGGCGGGCCGGCGTGAGGTTCAGATCGCGCATCGCCACGAGAATGCGCCGCTGAGACGGTTTAAACCCGTCCCGAACATCCGGGATCGCCCGGGACATGTTCACGCTCATGGAGAAGTCGAGATAGGAACTCTTCATCTCGTCTTCAATGAGGACGGACTGGATGCTACCCTGTTGTTCTATCGCCATGCTTTCCCCTTGAACGTATTATCCCGTTTTTGTTTGACGGTCTCATTCGGATTACCCGTCGTATTCGACAGGCGACGGGAATCAGTGCAGGTCCAGGTTGTTCACCAGGAGGGCGTTTCGCTGGATGAAATCGTTTCGGGCGGCCACATTGTCGCCCATGAGGATCGTGAACATCCGGTCAGCTTCCACCATGTCTTCGAGTTTTACCTGGAGCAACGTGCGGGTTTCAGGGTTCATCGTAGTCTGCCAAAGCTCTTCGGCGTCCATCTCGGCGAGTCCCTTGTATCGGGAGATCGTGGTGCCTTCCCGCCCCACGTCAAGGACTGCGTCGATCAGTTTGCCGACCCCCTTGACCTTCTTCTCGGTCTTGTCGGTGCTGACGATCATCTCGCTGTCCAGCACGTCCATCAACCCGAGGCAGAGCTCCCGAAGTCTGTTGTAAAAGGCGGGATCCAGCGCTTCTTCGACCGGATCCATGGGCTCGGGCACTTCGCCCGCCTCTTCCTGCGCCTTTCGGGCTTCCGCCCGTTCGCCCAGCGCACTCCGGTACGCGTCGTAAAGGGCTCGATCTTTGAGCATTTCCATGATATGGTCGCGTTTCATGCCCGCCTTGACCAATCGTCCGATCTGCTCTTCGAAATCCATCATCTCGCGGAGATGGGCCAGCAAACGGTCTTCGGTCAACACATGTCCGTTGCCGTTTGATTCTGCCCGGCGTACCTTGGTGCGATCCACACTCTGGTTGAGGAGGTATTCCCCGAGCTCCCGGTCGTTCTTGAGATAATCCTCCCGGCGACCTTTGCGGACGCGGTACAGGGGGGGTTGCGCAATCAGGACATGGCCTTCTTCAACCAGCGGACGCATGTACCGGAACAGGAAGGTCAGCAGCAGCGTGCGTATATGCAGTCCGTCATGGTCGGCGTCCGCCATGATGATTACCCGCCCGTATCGTAGCCGGGACAGATCGAAATCGGCGTCTATGCCCACACCAAGCGCGGTAATGATGGGCTGAAGCTTGTCGTTGCCCAGTACCGTGTCGATACGGGCCTTTTCCACGTTGAGCGGCTTGCCCCAGAGGGGGAGTATGGCCTGGAAGGTCTTGTCGCGGCCGGACTTGGCCGTGCCTCCGGCCGAATCCCCCTCGACCAGGTATATCTCGCAGGCCGCAGGATCCTTCAGGGTACAGTCGGCGAGCTTGCCCGGAAGGGTGGTGTTCTCCAGCACGTTCTTGCGACGGGTCAGTTCCCGCGCCTTGCGCGCGGCATCCCGGGCAATTGCCGCCTGGATGCATTTGTCGACTATTTTCTTCGCCGTGGCCGGATTCATTTCCAGATACTCGGACAACCCCTCGCCGACCACCGACTCCACGACGCCCCTTATATCGCTGTTGCCAAGCTTCTCCTTGGTCTGGCCCTCAAACTGAGGGTCTGGAATGATCACGCTCACGATGGCCGTGATGCCTTCCCGCGTGTCGTCTCCGGTTATCGGCACCTTGAGATTCTTCAGCAGGTTGTTCCGCTGGGCGTAGTTGTTGATGGAACGGGTAAGGGCTGTCTTGAATCCCACCAGGTGGAAGCCACCTTCCGATGTCCGTACGGTGTTGGCGTACGTGAAGATATTCTCCTGATAGGCGTCTGTATATTGAAAGGCGACGGCGATCTGGTTGCCGTCCCGATCCTGGGTGATACCGATCGTGTCATGGAGCGGGTTTTTGTTCTCGTTCAAATACCCGACGAAATCGACAATACCTCCCGGGTATTCGAAAAGGCTGGATTTGCCCTTGGCCTCTTCATGCAGTTCGATGTGCATGCGGCGGTTCAGGAAGGCCAGCTCCCGGAAGCGATGGGATATCTGGTCGAAATCGAATTCCGTCGTATCGAATATCTCGGGGTCCGGCCTGAACGAGACGGTCGTTCCGTTTTCCGCCGTCTCGCCTCTGACCTCCAGATCGCAAACCGGTATACCCCGCTCATAACGCTGGTAGTAGACCTTTCCGTCCCGGCGCACCTCGACGACCAGCCATTCGGATAGCGCGTTGACGACCGACACGCCCACGCCGTGCAGCCCGCCCGACACCTTGTAGGACTTGTTGTCGAACTTCCCTCCGGCATGGAGCATCGTCATGACGACTTCCACGGCGGGCCGTTTCTCCGTCGGATGCGTCTCGACCGGTATGCCGCGACCATTGTCGATCACGGAGATCTGCCCGTCTTCTATGTAAACCCTGATCGTGTCGCCGTATCCGTGGAGATGTTCGTCGATGGCATTCTGCATCACCTCTTCCACGAGATGATGCAGACCGGTGGAACTGGTGCTCCCGATGTACATGGCGGGTCGCTTGCGAACCCCTTCAAGTCCCTTTAGAACCTGGATATTCTCCGCATCGTACTGATCGGAATCCGGGGTTTCGGGACCCGTTTCCGGCAATTCTGGCATGTTTTCCCGCGTTTCTGACATCGATCTTACCTTCTGGAATTGGTGAATATGATGTCTTGGACCAGGGGTTTTCCGAATGCGTCGTCCAGTCGATTCAGAATATCCTGCTTCATGTAGAACAGTTCCTGGCGCCAGGACGCACTATCTACCTCCACTACCAGCTTGCCCCGATCGAACAATACCGCCCGCGCGTGCAGTGCAATGCGGTCTCCGACCACCTGGGGCCATCTGTCCACTGCCTGCTGTTCCTCCAGTCTCTCTTCCATACCAAGACTTTGCACCAGTTTCCCGAGGGCGTCTCCGAGGGTAGTCATCCTTTTTGTTCTTGTCATGCCCGAACCTCATTCGCTGGGAATCGCTGTGCCGTCATGGACATGAAACCGGGTGATCCCATTCCGGTAGTCCCCGATATCGCTTTCCCTGGCCGTGGTAATGAAGGTCTGGCCGTACGCGGGGATCAGTTCCATCATGCGGCCCGTCCTGGTAGCGTCGATTTCCGCGAAGATGTCGTCCAGCAACAACAGGGGAGGCGCTTGCAACTGGCCCCGGAGAAAATGGGCTTCCGCCAGCTTGAGGGCCATCGCGGCCGTCTTGTGCTGCCCCTGCGATCCGTAGGTCTGCAGCGAGACGCCGTTCATCGTGATGGACAGATCATCCCGGTGCGGGCCCGCTTCCGTCATGCCACGGATCCTTTCCCGGGGTTCGTTATGGTCCAGCGTCGCCTGAAAGGACGCTTCGACGTCATTATGATCCTTGTATTCGAAGGATGGCGCATAGTTCAGTTCGAGGAGCTCTTCGTCGCCGCTGATCATGGCATGAACCCGCCGCGCTTCTTCCTGCAGGGCCGAGACGACTTCCACGCGCTTTCTCATGATACGGCTGCCCAGGTCGATGAGCGACGCATTCCAGACCTCCAGCGCCGGTGCCCTTCCCGGGCTTTCCTGATACGCGCGCAACGCCTCGTTGCGTTGTCGGACTACACGTCTGTAGTCCTGCAAAGTAGTGAGATAGGCCGCATTGGACTGCGAGATCGCGATATCGAGGAAACGGCGGCGAGACTTCGGCGACCCCTGGACCAGCCTCCGGTCGTCTGGCGAAATCACCACCGCGGCCATAATACCGTACAGATCCGACAGGTTGCGCTGAGGTGAACCGTTTACGAGTACCTTCTTGCCGGCCTGGCGTCCGTATCTGATCTGTACCTCGACATCCCTGCCTTCCACGGACCGTCCCTCGCCGTGAATCAGGAAATGGTCCGAGCCCATGCGCACAAGTTCCCGGTCCTGTGCCTCGCGGCAGGACCGGGCTACACACAGGTAATAAACTGCTTCCAGCAGGTTCGTCTTGCCTTGTCCGTTCGTTCCGGTAAAAACATTCGTTTTCGGGTCAAAGGTCAGGGTCAGGGATTGATAGTTTCTGTACTGACTGAGGGACAGTTGTTGAAGATGCACCTGATCAGTTTTCCGCGTCGGTTAGTCTCAGGGGCATGATCAGACACTGGTAGTCCTCACCTTCCGACTCCTCTTCGGAAGGGGTGATAATCCCCGCGCTGACGGGCGAATCGAGTTTGAACACGACGTCGTCGGTTTCTATTCGCTCCACGACGTCGAGCAGGTAACGGAAGTCATAGGCCGTATCCAAGGCATCGCCTTCATATTCGGCCGGCACCTCTTCGCGCGCCTCGCCGCCTATATCGTGGCTGGACGAACTGAGTTCGATGAACCCCGGACGGGCTGAATACCTGATCTGCCGCGTGGTTGCGTTGGACAGGACGGATACGCGGCGCACGGCGCTTTCCAGGACCTCGCGGTTCACTTTGACGACCTTGTCGTTTCCGCTTGGGATGACCCGTTCATAGTCCGGGTACGTCGCTTCGATCAGCCGAGCGTACAACCGGGCGTTCTCCAAGTCGAATACGACGTGGTTTTCCCCGATCGTTATGCGGGATGGCGCATCCGATTCTCCGATAAGCCGCGAAAGGTTGTTCAAGGCCTTCGGGGGAACGATTATCCCTTCGGTGACCGTATCGTCGACTTCACAGGGCAAGGTCGTCTTGGCCAGCCGGTGGGCGTCCGTGGCGACCATCCGCACGGAACCGGGGCCTATGCTCAGGAGCGCCCCCCAAAGGCTGGGATGTGTCTCGTCCTTGGATACCGCGTAAACCGTTTTTCGGATCAGGCGTTGCAGCGAAGACGCCGGCATCGTTATGGTTTGATCGGAAGATACTTCCGGGAAAGCCGGGTAATCCGCCTTGTCGATCCCCGACAGGCGAAAAACACCCCGGTCGCACCGGACGATCACCTTGACGCCGTCCACATTTATGTCTACGGGAGAATCGGGCAGCTCGCGCACCATCTCGGCGATCTTCCTGCCCGGTACCGTAACCGAACCCCCTTCAGAGATCTGGGCGGGTATTCTGGTCACGATGGATATGTCCAAGTCGGTGGCCCCGATGGTCAGGTGGTCATCCTCTGTTTCCAGCAACAGGTTGGACAGAATAGGCAGGGTGGTCTTGGGCGGTACGACATTCAGTACGGTCTGTATACCGCTCATCAGAGTGGAACTGGCCGGTATGGTAATCTTCACGGAGTTCTCCTTTGGTCAATCGGCGCTGACAACCCTTTTCCAGTCCGGTAAGCACGGAAAGCTACACAAGTGATCATGATGTACAGTAACCATATGCTATTATTGAATAATATAAAGAGCCGGGCACTTTATGCGCAAGGTTTTCGTACCACAGAACAGGCACTATACCATGGAAAAATGGACCTGCATATAAACACCTTATGATGTTATGTATGCTTTAAATAAATACAGATAATACTACTATAGTATGTGAATAACTGAACAACTCGTTTTTTTTCTCGTTAAATTTAATTTTTTTAAAGAATTATACGCATAAAAAAGATGTGAAAAAACCACCAGCAGAACGGATTATTGTCCACATCTATCCACACACCAGGATCCCCGACCGGACAATCGCTGGTTATCCACATTGAATCAACCTTTTATGACACATCAAAACCCCAGTTATCCACATCCATATAGACCGGTGTGGTCTTGGTACGAAAACGTATGAAGGCCCTCCCGAAAAGAAGTCGTCGCTTCGGCCATGGACGCGCATGGAATATACGTCTTGATAATCGGATTGCCCCTAATGCGGATGTTTCCCACATCAAAGCACGATCCAAAACGTGGACAAGTGTGAAAATATCGAAAGTACGGTATGTAAGATACTGAAGGATAACAATTTAGAAGAAGTAAAATATGTGAACAACCATGTGAATAAATCCAAATTATCCACACCTTCGGATATCAGTTACCGGGATGGAGCGTATGGTTGGATGGCAGGCGGGCTACAGCAGCGAATTTCTGATCTTGTCGAGATCTTCCAGCAGGTGTTCGTCGTTTGACAGATGTTTCTTGACCGTTTGACAGGCGTGTATGACGGTGGTGTGGTCTCTTTTGCCGAAAACCGCTCCGATGTCCTTTAGGGAAGCGCGGGTCATGTCCCGGCAAAGGAACATGGCGATATGGCGGGCTGTCACTACGTGTTTTTTTCGTGTCTTCGCTGCGAGATCCTCGACGGTAACGTTGTAGTGCCTGGCCACGGCTTTCTGTATGTCATCAATTCCGGCGGCTCGCTGCTTCTTGCGAATCTTGTTGCTCAGCACCCGTTTTGCCACATCGACGGTTATATCGCAACGGCTCAAAGACGCATAGGCAAGCAGGCTGAGCACGGCGCCTTCCAGCTCGCGTATATTCGATGCGATCCGGTCGGCGATATAGGCTATGACGTCCGAGCTCAGTGACAGCCCGTCCTTTTCCGCCTTCTTCTGCAGAATGGCTTCCCGCGTTTCGTAGTCGGGCGGCATCATGTCCGCGAGAAGTCCCCACTCGAACCGAGACACCAGGCGCTCCTCCAGGCCTGAAAGTTCCTTCGGGATCCGGTCGCTGGTCAGGACGATCTGCTTACCTTTCTGACGCAGGACGTCGAAGGTGTGGAAGAACTCCTCCTGGGTGCGGTCCTTGTGCCCCTTGCAGAAGAATTGGATGTCGTCAACGATAAGCAGATCGACGTTTCGGTAAGTCTGCGCGAACTCCTTCTTCTTCTTTTCCTGTATGGACTCGATGAATTCACTGTAGAAAATCTCCGACGTGACGTATCGGATGCGGTCGACGGTTCTGAGCCGTTTCGACTCATGGGCAATCGCCTGCGCCAGGTGCGTCTTGCCCAGTCCGACGCCGCCGTAGAGCACCAGCGGGTTGAAGGTCTGCTGGCCCGGTGATTTTACCACGGCCAGGGAGGCCGCGTGCGCGAAATCGTTGCACTCCCCCACGACGAAATTCTCGAAGGTATAGTTTTCATAAAGGTTGTCGTTGTTGTTGTCGTCCCGGGTCTGCTGGTCCGCGGGCATTTTGTGGGAGGCCAGTTCGGTAATTACGGGGACTATCTGCGTATTGCCCTCGAAAATGTGATAGTCAATGGCGACCTGGCGGCCGAGTTGGGTCGTCACGACATGGGTAATCTTGTCATGAAACCGTTTCAGAATCCGCTCCCCGGAGAACGGGTTCGGGACCTCGATGGTGAATTTGTCCGATGTTACGTCATACCCTTTGGTCCGCTCAAACCAGGTTGCGAACGTCCTTGCGGGGATTATACTCCTCAGCTCCGATAGACATGCCGACCAGAGCTGGACAGGATCTTCCTGCTTCATTGCGTGTTACCTTGTCTGCATAGGGGTTGAACATTGGGGACGGACCGAAAAACCCCGGGCTGAAAACATGCGCGCGCAATCGCATGTCAAATGCTAAATAAATGTAGTAAATTGATTTAATCCGATTAGGTACTGCTTAGGTACTGCGACAAATCCACGGAAGGCGGAATTGTTGCGGGTGGTATCTCCATAAAAGGATGCAGTGTGAATAACGCCCAGTCAAGTGTTATAATCAAAAACATTCGCACACCCGGAACCCACTAAACCGCTTGACAATCCCCGACCCGCTACATATAATTGAGGGCTGTTTTCCAGTTCTGAAGTGTGTGAAAATCGGGAGTGATTGATGAAGCGGACCTTTCAGCCGAGCAACCTGAAGCGGCACCGCAGGCACGGGTTTCGTCGCAGGATGAGCACCAAGGCCGGGCGGCTGATTCTGAACCGTCGCCGCGCCAAGGGAAGGGCTCGGGTTGCCGTTTAGGCGTTGCGGGATCCATGCACCATGGTCGCAGGTTCCCGACGTTTTCCACATGACGAACGCATGAGACGCCGGTGGGAATTCGAGCGGGTGAGAAAAAACGGATTGACCGTAAGGGGACGGTCGATGCTCCTGTCCTTGGCGTCCTGTCCGGATCGCCTTGAGCGACGCGTCGGTTTCATCGTGACCAAGCGTTGCGGCGGCGCGGTCGAGCGCAACCTGATTCGCCGGAGAATGCGGGAGATCTACCGGATGAACAGGAACGGCCTGAAACGCGGGATCCACATGGTGCTCATCGCCCGCAGTCCAGGGCAGGAAGCTACATACCACCAGATGAATGAAGAGTTTCTTTCCCTCTACCAAACCGCGGTGAGAAGTCTATGTGGAAAAGACTGACCACCGCGATCGCAACCATGCTCGCATGGGGCGTCCGCGGCTACCAACTGGTCTTGTCTCCGTTCCTTCCGCCAAGCTGCCGGTTTACCCCCACCTGTTCGCGCTATACCATCGAAGCGCTGGAGCGCCGGGGCCTGTTCGTCGGGTGCTACCTGTCCGCGCGACGGCTGTTGCGCTGCCATCCCTTCCACCCGGGCGGATACGATCCGGTGGAGTGATCGCAAGATCAGCCGCCTGCCGCGGCTTACAAACCTGGAATCAGGTCAACAATGGAAAAACGGGTACTCGGCGCCTTCGGCCTCATCATCCTGACCTGGATTGGATACTACTACATTATATTTCCGATGTATGCCCCTCAGCCTCCTGTCGACAGAACATTCACGTCGGAGCAGGCGGGAGACCGGCTGTCGGAAGATGATCCAGCGGAGGCCTATCCCGGGGGCGCGACGGGCGAACCGGCCTACGACGCCCCGGCAAACGAGCCCGCACCGATACCGACACGGGTACCGGCCGACGGAACTGCGCGCGGTACCGGCGGGAATCTGACCGCGGAGAGTTGGGATCGCTCCGAGCGTGTGCTTTTTCTCCCCTCAGTCGAAGGTGCCCCGGAACCGCGTGATATCGTCGTTGAGAACCAGAAATTTCGCGGTGTCATCAGCACACTTGGAGGTGTCATAAAGAGCTGGAAAATAAAAGGTTATCGAGGAATAGGAGGAGACGATGTGGAACTCATTCCCCCGGACCGGGAATGGGGTCCCGATATCATTCTCACGACGGAACGGGGGCCCCGCAGTACCCGGACTCTCCGATTTGCTGCGGATCGTGACGCGGTCGTGCTCGGTCCCGGACAGGCCACGGGATCGATCACCCTAACGGCCGATACGCCCGGCGGATTGACTATTACGAAGGTGTTCGCCATCAATCGGGACGACTACGCCGTGGACCTCCAGATCCGGATCAACGGCGGCGAGAATCTGGCCCTCGGCAGCAAGTATTATCTTCGGTGGGGCGGCGGGATCAACGTGACAGAGAAGGATTGGGATCAGGATTTGTACGCCTTTCGTGGATTCGCCTCGCTCAATGATACGGTGATCGATGAAGACCTGGGTAGCGAGGTGGAGGACCCCAGGCCCGAAACCACGGGCGAAACCCACTGGGTCGGGGTCCGCAGCAAATACTTCTTCACGGCTATGGTGCCGGTGGACAGGAAGGCCAGAGGCTACAGGCTGAACGGCCAACCCGTTCAGCGTCCAGCGTATGACGATCGGCAGATCGCCGCAGAATTGTCCATGGGACTCGCTTCGCCGCTGATGGACAACTTCCTCCTCTACCTGGGTCCGGTTCACTACGATACCCTTGAGCAATACGGATACGGTCTGGAAGGCGCGGTCGATCTCGGGTGGGCGATCATACAGCCGATCAGTCGGGTCACGCTCATTTCCCTGGTCTGGCTGCACCAGTTCATATCCAATTACGGTGTTGTGATCATTGTGCTGTCCATCCTGGTGAAGATTCTGCTCTTTCCCCTGACTCACAAGAGCATGAAGGCCACCCAGGGCATGGCGCAGCTTCAGCCGAAAATGGAATCGCTCAAGGAAAAACACAAGAATGATTCGACCAAGCTGAACAAGGAGATGATGAAGCTGTACAGGGAAGCCGGCGTAAACCCCTTGGGAGGTTGCCTGCCCCTGTTGCTGCAGATGCCGATCCTGATCGCGCTCTATACCATCTTCAACAGTACGATAGAATTGCGGGATGCGCCTTTTGTCGCGTGGATTCAGGATCTGTCCCTGAAGGACCCGTACTACGTGCTGCCCATCCTCATGGCAGCCACCATGCTGCTTCAGTCCAAAATGACGATGAAAGACCCCCGGCAGGCCATGTTCGTCTACATCATGCCTGCCGTGCTGTTCTTCATCATGATGAACCTTCCTTCCGGTCTCATACTGTACTGGACGATGATCAATGTGCTGACCATTATTCAGCAGGCGATACAGAACCGATTTTTCCCGGTTCAACCGGCGAAATGACGATGTACCGGGCGCATGTCATGTAACCCGCGCCTCGAAAATCCCATGACCTCGCAGGTTCTCCACGATACCATTGCTGCGATCGGCACCCCGCCCGGCGACGGCGGCCTCTGCGTCGTGCGCCTGAGCGGTCCCGATTCATTCCCCATCGCCGACCGGGTGTTCAGCGGCGACCTCCCTTCCACGTGCCGGACGCATACCATACATCACGGATACGTCATCGATCCTGATAACAGCGAACGGATCGATGAGGTGCTTCTGTCCCTGTTCAAGGCGCCGCGCACCTATACCCGCGAGGACTTGATCGAGATCAGCGGCCACGGGGGCATGAGACCAGGCACCATGATCCTGAACGTACTGATCCGCGCAGGAGCCCGGTTGGCGGAACCCGGCGAGTTTACGAAACGAGCTTTTCTAAACGGCCGGATCGACCTATTGCAGGCCGAAGCGGTGGGCGAATTGATCCGGGCGCGAACCGACGCCTGTGCGCGGGCTGCGCTAAGGCAATTGGACGGAGCCTGCTCGCAACAAATAGACGGATTCAGATTGAGCTTGATCCAGGTCATTGCCTTTATTGAAGTTACGCTTGATTTCACTGAGGAGGGCATCCCGGAAATGGAGCCCCGAACCTTCCTGGAGCAATTACGTCCCGTCCAGGAAGCGCTGAATCGTCTCATCAGATCGTCGCAAAGGACGCGCGTACTGCGGGACGGCGTCCGAATTGCGTTGATCGGGAAGCCTAATGTGGGGAAATCCAGTCTGCTCAACATGCTGACGTCCAGGGATCGGGCGATCGTGCATGCGGAATCGGGGACCACACGGGACACCATAGAGGAAAGTGTGGATATCAGGGGCGTACCCGTCACCTTTGTGGACACCGCAGGAATCCGGGCGACATCGGACTGGGTTGAAAGGCAGGGTGTTGAACGGTCGCAGGCCGAATTGGAACGGGCAGACATTGCCCTGGTGGTCTTCGACGCCTCCCGTTCCCCGGACGATGACGACCGGAAACTGTCCGGCCAGTTGTCCGCACGGGATTGTATCTTTATATTGAACAAGTGCGACCTGAATACGTACGATCCAGATGCCTACACCGAAATGACATCGGGAGGCCAGTGTGTGCGGACATCGGCAAAAATGGGGCAGGGCCTTGACGACCTGTTGGAATCGGTGCTTGAAAAGGTGCACTACGATCCCGCCGGATTCGAGTCGGGCCTCGTGGTGAATGCGCGCCAGGCAGACCTGCTGCATCAGGCCGAATCGAGTCTGGTCCGCGGTATCAGGATCCTGGAAGATGGGCTCGGTGCCGAAATGGCGGCCATCGATCTGCGGGAATGTGTCCATCACCTCGGCGTGCTCGTGGGCAAGGAGATCGGTGATTCAGTGCTGGATCACGTCTTCTCCCAGTTCTGTATAGGCAAATGATGTTCCACGTGAAACAAAAACACTTTGTTGGCAGGAAATGATCTGATGAAATCGGTAGAAGTTCTCGTGATCGGTGGGGGGCACGCGGGATGCGAAGCCGCCTTGGCGTCGGCGAGGATGGGGGTGAGGACAGCGCTCGTCACCCTTGATGCATCGAAAATCGGGCAGATGTCCTGCAACCCGTCGATCGGCGGCCTGGGAAAAGGCCAGCTGGTGAGGGAAGTTGACGCGCTGGGCGGAGAAATGGGCAAGGCCGCGGATGCCACGGCGCTACAGGTCAAAATGCTTAACACGCGCAAGGGGCCGGCCGTTCAGTCCTTGCGATCCCAGAACGACCGCGTCGCCTACCGGAAATACATGCAACGGGTTATCGACGAGGCCGAGAACCTCACCGTCTTGGAAGGCGAGGTGACTCGAATGGACGTCGACAAGCGGCGCGTAACGGCAGTCCATACCCGCGATGGCCGGTGCATCCCATGTCGGACCGTGGTGGTGGCTTCCGGAACGTTTCTGAATGGTGTCACGCATCGCGGAACAAGCAATGCGTCCGGCGGACGTCTGGGAGAACCGGCAGCGACAGAACTGTCTAGCTCCCTGCGGGCCAATGGTTTCAATATTGGTCGACTGAAGACCGGTACACCACCTAGAATAGACGGCCGTTCGATAGACTACAGTGTATTGGAGGCGATTCCCGGTGATGATATGCCAGAGCATTTCTCAAATGAGCGATTGTCGCCACCCGATGAACAGCTCCCGTGCTACCTGACATTTACTAATGCCCGGACGCACGCGATCATACGTTCCGGGCTGGACCAGTCGCCCATGTATTCGGGCCGCATTACGGGTCGTGGTCCCAGGTACTGTCCCTCGGTAGAAGACAAGATCGTACGATTCCCCGATCGGGACAGCCATCAGATCATCCTGGAACCCGAAGGATGGAACACCGACGAGGTTTACGTAAACGGATTCTCGACCAGCCTGCCGGCGCCCCTGCAGGACCAGGCTTTGCATACGATCAAGGGCCTGGAGGACGCCATCATTCTGCAGTTCGGATACGCCGTGGAGTACGACTTCATACCTCCGGAGAACCTGACCCGGAGCCTTGAAACACGGCAGGTCGGCGGATTGTTCCTCGCCGGCCAGATCAATGGCACCACAGGCTACGAAGAAGCGGCCGCACAGGGTATTCTTGCTGGCATCAATGCCGCGCTGTCGGTACGGAAGGAACCTGCGTTTATTCTTGACCGGGGCGAAGCGTATATCGGGGTGATGATAGACGATCTCATCACGAAAGGTGCGGACGAACCCTATCGGATGTTCACCTCACGCGCGGAATACCGATTGCTGCTGAGGCACGACAATGCGGATATGCGATTGTCGGATCGTGCATTCGAAACCGGTGTGATCTCCAGGGAAAGGCATGAAGCCACGGTCTCCAAGCGCCGGCTGGTAGCGGAAGAAACAGATCGATTAAAGCGGATGTACGTAGCCCCGGAGCAGGTAAATTCCCTATTGAAGACCAAGTCTTCGGCCACTGTATCGGAATCAGTGTCTCTGTATAGATTGCTGTCCCGACCTGAAATACAATATTCGGATCTATATGCCATCGATCCGGATCCGATGCATCATGAACCTTCTGTCATCAGCCAGATACAAACCGCCATAAAATATGCAGGATACCTCGAACGCCAGCAGAGGGAAATCGAACGAATGCGTTCTTGGGAATCACGTACCATCCCTGCGGGTTTCGATTACACCGCCATCACCGCACTTTCCCACGAAGCGCGCGAAAAGTTGAACACGATCAGACCGGAAACCGTGGGCCAGGCATCCCGCATATCCGGTGTGACGCCGGCAGATCTGTCCATCCTCGTTGTGCACCTCGAACGAAGCAATGCGACATTCCGCAGTAAAGACCAGGTGTTCCACGTGGAACAAGCTGGAACATGAATGGATTCATTCACGCGGTTTCTGCATGGTGTCGAGGCGACCGGTCAACGGCTGAATGACGATGAAATCAAGGCTTTCGGCCGATACCTGAACGAGATCCGGCGCGTAAACCAGCTGCTCGGACTCGTATCCCGGAACGACCTGGACCGTATTCCATTGCGACACTTTCTGGATGCCCTGACGCCCGCGTTGATGGGTCTCCTTCCCGCGGACGGGAAGATGCTGGATATCGGAAGCGGGGGAGGGCTTCCCGGGATTCCTCTGGCCATACTCATGCCAGATACCCAATTCGTGCTGATCGAATCGAACCGAAGGAAGAGTACGTTTCTAAGTAAGATGCGGCGCGAACTGATGCTTGACAATGTAACAGTGAAGCTCGCCCGCGTCGAATCGATTCCGAAGCCGAGCGAGCTCTACGATGGCGCGGTGGCGAGGGCGGTGGCATCAGTCAGTCGATTGGTCACTTGGAGCGGGCGAATGTTGAAGCCGGGAGGTAAGCTGGTCTGTTACAAGGGACCGAAGCCTGAAGAAGAAATTGAATCGGCCAGAGCGGTCCTGGAAGAAGAGAAAATGGTACTGGAGGACATATACCGATACCACGAGGATGTTTCCGAATCGCCTACACTGGTCGTGCTGAGAAAGCTTTGATCCCCGATAACTTGTATCATTTGGCCTATTATCTGGACAAATTGCCCTCCGGGCGACCGCGTAGTCTAAAAACATGTTTACATAAAATAAACACCCAGCTCGAAAGTTCGTGATATTAAGTTGTAAAGTATTGTTATATCAATAGTTACGGAAGGTAGAGAGGTCGCTGTAACCCCCGAGCAACATCACCTCGATTTCCTGCCCTTTCTTCATAAACTCTTGGTCTTCATGGCTTACGGCCAACCCGTCGGCAATGGACATGGATCTCAGGATCCCGGAACCCTGCGCGCCGGTGCGTGAGGCGAAGAAGGTGTCGCCGCGCCGCTCAAGGGTCACGCGGATGAACTGTTTTCGTCCAAGAGACTTCCTGATGTCCTCCAACAATACCGCTTTGATGGTAGGGCGGTAGAGGTGGGTGTATCCCTGCATCTTAAGCAGCGCAGGCCGCATGAAGAGCTCGAAGGTCACCATGGAGGCCACCGGATTCCCTGGAAGCCCGAAAACGATGGTGTCGTCGATGGCGCCGAAAGCAAGAGGTCGCCCCGGTGTCATGGAGACCTTCCAGAAGTCCATCGAAGTACCAACGGCCTCCAGGGCGGCCTTGACATGGTCGTATGCGCCCACCGAAACACCGCCCGAAGTCAGAATTGCGTCCGCGACGAGTCCCTCGTGCAGTTTCGCTTCGAGCACTTCCTGCTTGTCGGGACAGATACCCAGCTGCAGCGGTATGCCGCCCGCATCCGCCACCAGCGCGGCGAGGGCGTATCCGTTGCTGTCCACGATCTTGCCGTCTTCGAGGGGTTCGTCCACGTCCACGATCTCATCACCTGTTGATAGTACAGCCACCCGTGGCCGGCGGTAAACGAATACGTGGGATCGATTGGTGGAGGCCAGCAAACCGACTTCGGCAGGCCGAATCAGCATGCCGGGCGAGATGATGAGATCGCCTTCTGCGATGTCTTCGCCGGCCCTGCGGAGATCGGTTCCGGTTTCCACGGACTGGAGGATGCGAACACGGTGTTCATCAACCCGCTGCGTGCGTTCGGCTCGGACGATGGTATCTGCGCCCACGGGCACCGGCGCGCCGGTCATGATGTGTATCGCCTGTCCCTTTCCGACGGACCGTTTCGCCACGTAACCGGCCGGCAGGTCTTCGACGATCTCCAGTTCCGCTGGAGTATCCGACGACGCAGGCACCGTGTCCGCAGCCCGAACCGCATAACCGTCCATGGCCGAATTGTCCCAGGGCGGCTGGTTCCTGGTGGCGTGGACAGCTTCCGCCAGCACCCGGCCCTGAGCCGACAGGCTATCGACGCGCTCCACACCAATCGGACGGATCCGATTCAGTATGGCGTCGCGGGCTTCGATTACGGAAATCATGGAGGTACTCCCTACGGCGTGGCATGTCCGACGTCACCCATCAACAGCACCGAGACCTCGGTTCCACACGAAACCGACGTAATCCCCGTCTCCACCATGACGAGCCCGTTCGTCCCGGTCATGGAGCTGAGCATTCCCGACCCCTGACCCGCAACGGTCGTGGCATGAAATCGGCCTCCGGCACGGGTGATCCTGGCGCGGAGGTAGTGCCTGCGGTCTCCCCCGGCGGCCAGGTCGTTCTCAAGTATGGCCGGCACCGAAGGTAATTGCCAGTCGTACGGACCATAGTCCATCATCTTGCGCATCGCGGGGCGTGCAAAAAGCAGAAAGGAAACCATGCAGGACACGGGATTTCCAGGTAGCCCGAAGAATGGTTTTCCTTGCAGCAGGCCGTACGCCAAGGGCTTTCCCGGTTTCATCTTAACGCGCCAGAAGCGCATGTCGGCGCCGAGATCTTGCAGCACTTTTTTAACGTAATCGTAGTCGCCTACAGAAACGCCACCGGTGGAAAGGACCAGGTCCGCGCTCAGCGCCGACCGTATGGCCGCCGCGATATCTGCCTCGCTGTCTCTGGCGATGCCCAGGTTGACCGGCACGCCATTGCACTCCCGAACGAGTGCGCTCAGGGAATAGCTGTTGCTGTTGACGATCTTCCCCGGGACAAGCTTTTCGTCGATCTCGACCACTTCGTCTCCGGTGGAAAGGATGGCCGCGACGGGCCGTCTGCGTACCGAGACCCGGGATCGCTGAAAGGCCGCAAGCAGTCCGATTTCGCCGGGACCGATTACCGTACCGCCGAAAAGCACGCGGTTTCCCTTTCTCACATCCTCGCCCCGATAGCGTACGTTCTGTCCGGCCTCGACCGCCTTGAAGACCTCCACCGTTTCTTCTCGTTGCCTGGTGTTCTCCACCATCACAACGGCGTCCGCGCCTTTGGGGAGGATGGCGCCGGTCATGATGCGCGAAGTCTTGCCGCTACCGACCACAGCGGATGGGACGGCCCCCGCGGGTATCTCTTCGAGGACTCCGAGGCGCCGCGGCGAATCAGCGGACGCCCCGTCCGTGTCCGCGGCCCTTACGGCATAGCCGTCTACGGATGAATTGTCATGGGGCGGCACGTCAAACTTTGGCGCGACGTCCTCGGCCAGTACGCGGCCTTGGCTGTCGGACAGCGATACGCGTTCAATGCCCAGGACGGAGACCGAATCCAGTACGATCTCCTGCGCCTCCTCTACCGTAAGCAAGCCGTCTGCGTTGTGGTGCGCATCACGGTCAGCAGTCATAAATAACCCCGGAAGTCCGTCCTTAAGTCCTTGGCAGCCTCACTGATACGTCTTACCTGCGGGCGGCTTTCGCCATGAAGGCCTCTATGGCTTCGATCGACTTGGGCGTGCCTTCTGAAAGCACCCGGTGTCCGTCTTCGGTCACCAGTACATCGTCTTCGATGCGTATCCCGATGTTTTTGAAACGCTCGAACGCCGGTCGAATCGCCTTGCCCAGCGCCCTGTTCCTCGGGGTGTCGTTCAGGTTCTCCAGCGTGTCTTCGCGGACGTAGATGCCCGGCTCCACCGTGATCACCATGCCCGGTCTGAAGGGCAGGTCCCTTCCGCCGACGTCATGAACATCCAGTCCAAGCCAGTGGCTTGTGCCATGCATGAACCACATGCGATACTGATTGCCCGATGTACTCGTAATCAAGCCCAGTTTCAGCAGTCCGTCCGCGATCACCTTGCGCGCGACTTCGTGCACCCTGCGTATCGTCATGCCGGGGCGGACGGCGCCAATCGCCCGGGTCTGGGCTTCAAGGACGATATCGTACACTGCCCGTTGTGTTTTCGTAAAGACCCCGCCGACCGGGAATGTCCGGGTGACGTCGGCGGTGTAGTGTCCGACGGCCGCACCGATATCTGCCAGGACGAGCTCACCCTTCCGAACCTCCCGGTTGTTTTCCTCGTAATGCAACGTCGTGGCGTTCGGTCCCGAAGCCACGATAGATGGAAAGCCCCAGTGCGCCCCATGACGACGATAGGTGGCGAAAATGAGGCCGTCCAGCACGGATTCATTCAACGGCCTCGAAATGCCGGTTACGCTCGCCGCCCGGTGCATGATAGCGCGCTGCGCCAGGCCGGTGATGTCTATGGCGCGCTGCAGGTTTCTCAGTTCCCAGGGCGATTTGACGACACGCAGGTCCCGAAACAGGTGGGACGCCAACCGCACCTGGACGGCGGGAAAACGGTCGACTTCCGAGGCGAATCGAAGGGCCCGGGGATACCGGTTGCCATATCTGGACGCGGTGTCGGCGAGGAGCCAGACCTGCACCGCCTTTCCGCGCGCGATGGCATCGGCGACAACCCGATAGTCCCTTTCGTCATCTGATGGGCGTTTCTCATAGACGGCTCCCCCGAGCAGGGTCTCCAGGAAGGCTTCGAACTCTTCATTTGGCCAAACCTGTTCGATCCCGGTCATCCGCCGGGCTTCTTCCGCGCCAATCATGTGGCCGGTCCAGATTTCCCGCGCGGGGTCGCGTTTGGGGAGGAAGAGGATCTCCTGCTGGCTCCGATTGTCGGGCAGCAGCACAAGCGTGGCGCCAGGCTGGTCAATGCCGGTCAGATAGAAGAGGTTGCTTTCCTGGCGATAGGGATAGTTCACGTCGTTGCTGAAGACCTTGGGCTCCGCTCCGAACAGGATCATGATCCCGCCGCCCATGGCTTCGCGGATCCGGGCACGTCTATCTGCCAGTTCCGCTGCCGGCACGGGGCCGGCGTCTTCCGTGATCCCTATCGACGCCACCTGGGCGTTGGCCGGCAAGGCCGCTACCATGCCATGGAGGGTCATGATCCATACTGCGATGGAAAAGGCCACCCACAGCGCGGGGCCGGCTCGAAGGAGCGCAGGTTCGGCTGGGAAAAAAGTGGGCCGAAATCGCGGATTCACAGGTTGTATGCTATCTTCCAAATTATCGTACGTGCTCACGTGGTGTATTCGGCATTCACGGTAATGTATTCGTGGGACATGTCGCAGGTCCAGACCGTCGCTGTGCCCTCTCCCAGTTTGAGGTCGATTTCGACGGAGACTTGCTCGACAGAGAGCGCTTCCCGCATGGCCGGTTCGTCTAGGGGAAGACCGCGGCCATCCCGGGTCAGCTGTTGACCGCACAGGAACAGATCGATGCTGTCCGGGTCCGATTCGGCGTTCGCGTACCCGACGGCGCACAGGATCCGGCCCCAGTTGGGATCGTGGCCGTAGATGGCCGTCTTCACGAGCGCGGAATTGGCCACGCTCATGCCGATCGTACGGGCGTCCTCGTCCGACCGAGCGCCTCGCACAAGAATCTCCACGAGTTTCGTCGCGCCTTCGCCGTCCCGCGCGATCTTTTTGGCCAGATCGGTGCAGACGTGTTCCAGCGCTTCGGCGAACCGCTCGTATGCGTCCCCGGCGGGTTGGTCGATCTGCGAATTTTCCGCAGCGCCGTTGGCCAGGACGAACACGGTGTCGTTCGTGCTCATGTCGCCATCGACCGTGATGCGGTTGAAGGATTTGTCAACCGCCCGTCGCAGGGCCGACTGAAGGGCCCCCGGCGCGATGGCGGCGTCCGTCGTGACCAGTCCGATCATCGTGGCCATATTCGGACAGATCATGCCCGCGCCTTTGGCTACGCCGCCGACAACCACGGACTTTCCCCCGAGATCGCATCGCACCGCGCATCTCTTGGGCACCGTGTCGGTCGTCATGATCGACTCGGCTGTGTCGCGGTCCACCACGCGCCTTTGGCGATCCAGCGCCTCCCGGATGCCTGCACGGATCACGTCCATCGGCAGGGTCCGGCCGATGACGCCGGTGGAAGCCACGAGGACCTCGCCCGCTGGCACGTTGAGCCCACCGGCGACCAGGGCGGCCATCTCGCGGGCGTCCGCCATACCGACCTCGCCGTTGCAGGCGTTGGCGTTGCCGCTGTTGGCCACGATCGCCCGTGCCATGCCGGTCTGCAGATGATCCTTGGAGAGGATCACCGGCGCGGCCTGTACCCGATTGGTGGTGAACACGCCAGCCGCGGAAGCGATCCTGCCCGCATCGATCACCACCAAGTCTTTGCGGCTGCCTTGCGGAATGCTGATGCCGCAGCTCGCCGTATTGGCCAGGAATCCCTTCGCCGCCAAAACGTCGCCGTCTACCGGTTGCATGGTCAGGCCCTCGCTTCGTTCAGTGTTTCGTGCCATTCCTGGAGACTCTTCACGGATATCTCGCTGCCCTCGTTCCTGAGCGCCTGGATCGCCTTGACCGCGGACCAAGCCGCCGAGAGCGTGGTGATGCAAGGGATGTTCTGCTCAATGGCGGCACGCCGGATCATGTAGTCGTCATCCCGCGCACTCTTGCCCAGGGGGGTATTGATGATGAGTTGAATATCGTTCCGGCGGATGTGGTCCACGATATGCGGCGTGCCCTCCCAGATCTTGTTGACCCGGTCTACCTGGAGACCGGCGTCCCGCAGCGTCTTGCCGGTCCCGCTCGTCGCCATGATCGTAAAACCCTGGCCGACCAGTGCGCGGGCTATATCGATCGCGTTTTCGTGGTCGAAGGCATTGACGCTGATCAGGACGGCGCCGGACAGCGGCAGGGAGCCGCCCGCCGCGCTCTGTCCCTTGGCGAAGGCAATACCTGGTTCTTCATAGATACCCATCACTTCGCCGGTGGACTTCATTTCGGGTCCGAGCAGGCTGTCCGATCCCGCGAATTTGACGAAAGGCAGCACCACCTCTTTGACCGAAGCATAGGGCGGGATGATCTCTTCAGTAAAACCCTGCTCCCGCAGGGACTTCCCGACCATGACCCGCGCCGCGAGCCGGGCGAGCGGCACACCGATGGCCTTGGAGACGAAGGGGATCGTCCGGGAGGCGCGCGGGTTTACTTCCAGCACGTAAACGACATCGTTCTTGATGGCATACTGGACGTTGATCAGGCCCACAACCTTCAGGCTCCGGGCCAGCGCGTGGGTGTATGTTCTCATGGTGTCGATATGTACCGGCTTGACCATGTAGGGCGGAAGCACACACGCGCTGTCCCCGGAATGAATCCCCGCCTCCTCGATGTGTTCCATGATTCCGCCCACGACGACGTCCGTCCCGTCGGAGACGGCGTCCACATCGTATTCGAAGGCGTCTTCAAGAAACTTGTCGATGAGTATGGGATGCTCGGGCGATACATGGACGGCAGTCCGCATGTAGGTCTTCAGGGAATCGTCGTCGTAGACCAGCGCCATGTTGCGGCCGCCGAGGACATAGGAGGGCCGCACCAGCACGGGATATCCGATTTCGCTCGCCACCTCCAGGGCCTCGGCGAAGGAGAACACTGTACCGTGCGGCGGGTGGGGAATGCCCAGGTTCGTCGTCAGGTCGCCAAAGCGCTTGCGGTCCTCGGCCAGATCGATGCTGTCCGGCGAGGTACCGATGATGGGGACGCCCGCCCGCTCAAGCGGAAGGGCCAGTTTCAGAGGCGTTTGTCCGCCGAACTGAACGATCACGCCATCCGGTTTTTCTGTCTCGACGACGTTCATCACATCTTCGAAGGTGAGGGGTTCGAAGAACAGCCGGTCCGAGATGTCGTAATCCGTGCTCACCGTTTCCGGATTGCTGTTGACCATGATGGTTTCATATCCGTCCTCCTTCAGCGCCATGACGGCTTGGACGCAGCAGTAGTCGAATTCTATCCCCTGCCCGATGCGGTTCGGTCCGCCGCCGAGGATCATGATCGTCTTCCGGGTTTTGGGCCGCGTCTCGTTCTCCGTCTCATACGTCGAATAGTAGTACGGCGTCATGGCTTCGAATTCGGCGGCGCACGTATCCACCGTCTTGAACACCGCGTTCACACCCGCCTGCACGCGCCGGCTCCGGACCGACCGCTCGTCGCTGGCTGTGAGGTGGGCGATCTGGACGTCGGAAAAGCCGGCCTGCTTCGCCTTGTGCAAAAGGGCGCGCGGCATGGACCCGTTTCGGTGCGCCCCGATCTCGCCCTCGAGTGCGACGATGTCACGCAGATTGTGGAGAAACCACGGATCGACTCCGGTCAATGCGTAGATTTCTTCGATGGACATGCCCAGCTGCAGGGCGGTCTTGATCTGGAAGATGCGTTCCGCCGTGGGACGGGGCATCTGTTCCCTGAGATCGTTCAGCGCCTGCTCCCGCTGTTCGTCGTCCATCAAGCCGGCTTCAACGGTCTCTTTGCCGTCTCCGCCGAGGCCGTGGCGGTCTATTTCCAGGCCCCGCAACGCTTTCTGGATCGCTTCCTTGAAGGTCCTTCCGATGGCCATGGTTTCGCCCACGGACTTCATCTGGGTGCCAAGTTGCGTGTCGGCGTTGGGGAATTTCTCGAAGGCCCATCGCGGGATTTTCACCACCACGTAGTCGATGGTGGGTTCGAAGGAAGCGGGCGTTTCCCGGGTAATGTCGTTTGGTATCTCGTCCAAGGTGTATCCTACAGCCAGCTTCGCGGCAATCTTGGCGATGGGAAAACCAGTGGCCTTGGACGCCAACGCGGAACTGCGGGATACGCGGGGGTTCATTTCAATGGCCAGGATACGGCCGTTTTCCGGGCTGACGGCAAACTGGATATTCGACCCGCCCGTTTCGACGCCGATTTCGCGAATCACCTTGATCGAAGCATCCCGAAGGGCCTGATACTCCTTGTCCGTGAGGGTCTGCGCAGGCGCGACCGTGATGCTGTCGCCGGTGTGCACGCCCATGGGGTCGAAGTTCTCGATGGAACAAATGATCACCACGTTGTCGGCAAGGTCCCGCATGACCTCGAGTTCATATTCCTTCCAGCCGATGACCGACTCCTCGATCAGCACCTCGGTGATGGGGCTGGTGGACAATCCCCATTCGACGGCCTCGGCGTACTCCTTTTCGCTGCGGGCAATACTCCCGCCCGCGCCGCCCAGGGTGAAGGCGGGACGTATAATGGCCGGAAACCCTGTATTTTCAACCAGTTTCCAGGCTTCGTCTACGCTTCGCGCGAATCCGCCCCGGGGAACTTCCAGGCCGATGCGCGCCATGGCCTGCTGGAAAAGCTCCCGGTCTTCCGCCATCTTTATGGCCTCGAGCTTGGCGCCGATGAGTTCGACCCCGTAGCGGTCCAGCGTGCCGGACTCGGCGAGTTCGACAGCGACGTTCAGGGCTGTCTGGCCCCCCAGCGTGGGCAGCAGCACGTCGGGGCTTTCGCGGCGGATGATCTTCTCCACGTATTCCGCGGTGATGGGCTCGACGTAGGTCCGGTCCGCCATGTCCGGAGCCGTCATGATCGTGGCCGGATTGCTGTTGATCAGCACGACCCGGTAGCCCTCTTCCCGGAGCGCCCTGCAGGCTTGGGTGCCGGAATAGTCGAACTCGCAGGCCTGTCCGATTACGATCGGTCCGGACCCGATGATCAGAATGGATTCGATGTCGGTACGTTTCGGCAAGACTATCCTCGTGGGCGGGGCCGCGCCTTGGTTATTGCTCCAATTAAATCCAACGTTGAATATACAAACCGGGGCGACACAAGCAATACCTTAACGCGGTCGAGGTTTCGCCGTTCGGTTGGCGGATTACACCGCGATGTATCCAAAAGCCGGTCCGGCGCTGGCCAAGGAATTAGTTTTTTTATCGGAACTTCCTTTTAGAGGGTTTGTTGTATTGCCATACAGGGTCTTCCAAACCGAGGAGGATTTTCATGGCGTCTCCCACAGCCCACCCGAAGCCCACCCGGTTATACTTCTACACCATCATTACACTCCTGCTTGTGCTGAACGGCGCGCTGCTCTGGCGGGACTACCAGAAGGAAGGGGAACTGCAAAACCTGTGGCAGAGTATGTACAATGCCCAGGTGGAAGTCCGCGTGCTGAAGTCGGAGAAGATATTTGGCGCGCCTTTTGTTCCCCAGTTCCATACGGTCGACCTGTCGGGTCAGCCTGAGGTACTGCCGGATTTCGGTAAGGGGCAGCAACTCCTGCTGTTTTTCCAGTCTTGGCATTGCGCGACATGTTTGGCGGCCATGTCTGCGTTTGAATCGGTGATCGGGGAGGATGTCCCGGTAATCGGTGTTGCGCAGGAAAAGTCTCCCGAGGAAGTAACCCGTATCCTCAATGCATACGAGTACAAATTCCCGGTGTATCTGGCCGTAGACGCCCCCTTCGATCTGGCGTTTTCACCTTACAGCGTGTTGATCGATGGCGCCGGGAATGTGCTGCACCTGTCCCCCATTGACTCTGACTTACAATCAGCGGAGAGACTTATCTCGGAACTTACGCAGTTACTGGAAAGGAGGTAAATCAGTTGTACAACTACGTGTGAGTTATAGTTCATCTCTTTCATGTTGGGAGGGTAGACAAATGGCACGAATGATTCACAGACTCGGTTTAATAGGAGCGACCCTCAAAACCTGATGGTGCCTTAACGGTCTGGATTTGTTTGGCTTGGCGTCGGCTAAAGGCCTCTTAAGTAAGATGACATGGAGATATACCTTGGCTATTTCAGGAGACATATTCAGAAAGACCGTGCCGCTATTCGGGTTGCTCGTAATCGTACTAATTTCGATTCCGTCAGCCTCTGCCTAGGTCAGCACCCTACCGGATTCGCTGACCGAAACAGAATTCGGCGCGATGATTCAGGATATGTCCGGGCCTGGTGGATACTTCCACACAGACAATTTCATTTCCAACGAATCCGGGTATTTGCATCCCCTGCCGGTCCTGCGCAGACTCGACCTCTCCCGCGGGGTCTATGTGGGCGTGGGGCCGGAACAGAATTTCTCCTATATTGGCACAATAAGACCACCAATGGCTTTCATCGTGGATATCCGTCGCAATAACCTTCTGCAGCATCTCATGTACAAGGCCCTGTTTGCCCTGTCTGACACGAGAGCGGTTTTTCTCTCGAAACTGTTCAGCAAGCCCCTCTATGAAGATCTGTCAACTATCAGCAGGCTGTTTCGGCGAACCCCGGCTTGGATTGACGCCGGCCGCGAGGCCTCGGTCGGAGAACTGATCGACCGGACTCGGCGGCCGACCAAAAAGCCGGTATTTACTGGCCCACTACGGTGGATACGAAAGCCGAGATCGTTTATAACCCCCCGGTCCCTATGGACGCCGTCGATCTCAATTTCGATGGCATCACGGTGATTCAACTCGTGGTTGGTACCAACGGCATCGTGGACACCGCATTCGTCGAGAGAGCGTCAGGGCGCGTTTCTGTGGATTCTCTGATGCTGGACATGGTTCGAAAAATGGTCTGGACACCGGCAATACATGAAGGTGTCCCCGTAAAGATGCGCGTGTCGTATCCGTTTATGCACAGGAAACTACGCCCAACCTCTGGCGAGGAGACGGTCGCCGACGAATGATTTTTAACGGTAGATACCCTGAAAGGTCGGCAGTCCGGTTTGCTTTGACGCGGAGCGCGCAACACCATGTTCTCCCATCACCTCATGCTTGCCTTGCGGTCCTTGCTCAAACACAGGTCCCACACGGCGCTCAACCTCTGTGGGCTGACCATCGCCATGACGGCTTGCGTGTTGACGATGCTGTATGTCGAAGACGAATTGTCTTACGACCGGCATCATCAACACGCTGCCAACCTTTTTCGACTGACCACCGACCATAACGCGCGCACGCCGGCCGCCCCGGCCGCCTATCTCAAGCAGTACTTCCCGGAGGTCTCGGAAGCGGTCCGCTTGCGATCGACCATTGCCACCTGGCTTGTGGCATCGGATGATATAGAGGCCTACGAAGAACGGGTCTACTGGACGGAAGGTTCGCTGTTCGACGTATTCACCATCCCCTTCGTCAGCGGAGATCCCGCAACCGCGTTGACAGGTCCGGACAAAGCCGTTGTTTCAGAGTCGATGGCCAGGAAATACTTCGGCAACGACGACCCTGTGGGAAAGGTGTTGCGCTTGGACAACACCTTTCATTTTACGATTTCGGGCGTCATGGAGGATTTTCCGACCCATAGCCATTTCACCGCGGACCTGTTCCTCTCCTTTACCCAGGGAGAAGCGGAAGGCGTGGATCAGCACTGGGGGACTGCGAACTACTACACGTACCTGAGGTTGCACGACGGGGCCGCCGCGCCTGTGGTGGCGTCGAGGCTGCAGGCCTACGTAGACACCGAGATCAATCCCGCGAATATCAGGGGCATGCAGAACGACCTCTTCGAGTTGCAGCCGGTGACCTCTATCCATCTCTATTCGAATCTGATCAATGAACTTGAGACAAACGGCAGTATCACGTACATCTACATCCTCGTTACCGGCGCCGTTTTTCTGCTGTTGATCGCCCAAGGCAACTTCATCAACCTCTCTCTGGTCCACGCGGCGGCCCGCATAAAGGAAGCGGGTCTGATGAACATACTCGGCGCCGGTCGCGTTCATACGGCGTTGCAACACGTAACGGGCTCCATGTTGATTTCGGGGCTGAACCTGATGCTCGTCATTGTGCTGGCGCACCTTGCCCTGCCTGCGTTCAACGCACTGACCGGGAAGGCGTTGTCCCTCGATTTCACCGAGCAGGGCGCCGTTTTGACTGGCCTGTTCGCCGTGGCCGCCTTTACGGGGCTTGTCTCCGGAGGCGGGGTCGCCCTGGTCCTGTCCGGTGTCCGGCCGATGGACGCGCTGAGCAACCGGATCAGCGCCACGTTCGACTATCCGCTTCTCAAGCGCGCCCTCGTAACCGCGCAGTTTGTCCTGTCCGGCATACTGATCACCAGCACCGGCGTGGTCTACGGACAATTGCGTTATATGCTGGATCAGCCGCTGGGCTTCGACAAGCGGGGGCTGATCGTAAGTCCTCTGACATTGGCATTCTTCTCCGGCGGAATCAAAATCACCGCGGACGGCAGAATTGAACAGAAGAGTCAAACGTTGAAAAACGAAATGGTCAGATCGCCGTACATAACCGATGTCGCTTTTTCGGGCTACGTGCCGGGTTTGCCGCCGGGTAGAGGGGCGCTCCTCGAAACCATGGTTCGCGTAGTCGACGAACGGAATACGGCCGGGCCTGATTTCATGCGTATCCTAGATGTCGACGAGGCCTTTTTCGAGACGCTGGGTGTGGATCTCGTCTTCGGCGCGTACCCCAAACCTGCCGTGCCGGTGATCTTCAGCTTGGCCGAGGCTCAGGCCTCCGGGTTCAGACCCCCTGTTCCCCCTGTCCGGGAGGTGGCGCTGAATGAAACGGCGGCCCGGCGTATCGGGTTCACTTCGCCCGAAGCCGCCACGGACCGCAGAATCGATATGATCTGGGGCGGCTCGAGACGTCCGGCGAGAATAGTCGGCGTGGTCGAAGATACTCATTTCCGGTCTCTGTCCCACCCCGTTGAACCGCTGGTTTATCGGGCGAGCAACGGCACGTACATGCTGGTACGCCTGCAGGCCGGAAACGAAGCCGCCGCCATAGAGGACCTGAAGAGGATCTGGCAGTCTCATTTTCCGCAGGTGCCGCTGACTTATACCTTCCTGGAAGACAACATAGATCGGATGTACGAACCGGTTGGACGTCTCGGAAGGATTCTCGTGGTATGCGCAATGCTCGCGGCTTTGCTGACTGCCCTGGGCGTTTTGAATCTGGTTTCGCTGACGCTGCGCCAGCGGACTAAGGAAATCGGTGTCCGGAAGATCCTCGGCGCAGAGTTGCCGCAGATCGTATGGATGCTGTCGAAGGAGTTCGTGGTCATGGCGGCAGGGGCCACCCTGATCGCCTGGCCGGCGGCCTATTGGGTCATGACGAGCTGGCTTCAGGACTTCGCCTATCGCACGGCGCCGTCGCCGGCACTCTTCCTGTCGGTCGGACTTGCCGTGATGGTCATCGCGACGGCCGCGGTTTGTGCGTACGTCCTGAAGGGGGTCCGCTCGAATCCGGTCGAAGCGCTCAGGTACGAATGAATGTCGAACCGCCTTGTCGCGTATCCTTCTTCCAGGCTTTCTATATCGTCGTCATCCCGGACCTGCGCGTCGCGGCCGCATACCACCTCCCGTTCTTTCAGCGCTACCGGAGGTTTCCCGTCAGGAGAAAGCCCTCCAGTACCTGTCTGGGAGAAGGGCCGATGGGTGCAGGCGGCGCGAAGGACGCCATCTCCCAGTCGTTTCCGTCGCTGCGGATGATGACGGCGCCGCCCAGGTCCGTTCGATACACTTCCGCTCCCCGCTGCCTGTATCGCTCAATAATCTGGGGCGAAGGATGGCGGAAGGCGTTGATACGGCCAACGGAGACGGCCACGGCCTGCGGGTCGACTGCCTTCAGGAAGGCGATTCCGCTCGATGTGACGCTGCCGTGATGGGGCGACTTGAGCACCGTGCTTTGCAGCTCGGCCGGTGTGCGGAGCACCGCGTACTCCGCCTTCTCCTCGATGTCGCCGGTCAGCAGCATGCTGAAGGCGCCGTAGGACAGGCGCAGCACCACGGATACATCGTTGGCGTCTGTCTTGGACGCGCCGGATACGAAGAACCTGTCGGGATGGAGGAAAACGCCGTGCACGCCGTCCAGCGCCGTTAGGGTATCGCCCCTGACCACCGTGTGGAAGGGGATGCCGTGTCGCGCGACGGTCTCGCGCCAGGCGCGGTAGGAACCGGATGCCGACGTGACGCCGCTTGAGAAGATCTCGCCTACTTCCACGGATTCCACCACGGCCGAAAGTCCGCCGTAATGATCTAGGTGAGGATGGGTTACGATCATCGTATCCACGCGGCGATAGCCCTTCGCGCGCAGGAAAGGCAAGATGACGCGCGCTCCGGCGTCGTATGCGGGCGAGCTGGGGCCGCCATCGACCAGCAGGGTCCTCCCATTGGGACAGGCAATGAAGATGGCGTCGCCCTGACCCACGTCGAGGACGGTGACTTCGAGCACGCGTTCCGGCAGGAGTCCGTAACCGAAGACCAAGATGGATCCGGCGACCAGACCCAGCCGCGTCCGGCGCCGCCCGGACCCGTCCGGATTCCACAGTATGAGCAGGCCCGCGGCATAGAAAGACACGAAAAACAGCGGCGAAGGCGCCGATACCTCTACCAGCGCGGTAGGTACGCTGGAAAAGGTCTTCGAGAGATGGATCATGGCGGACAGAACCAACGCGTTTGCGGCGCTGAATACACGGGCGACTTCGATGATCAATGGACCGGTCAGGACCGTGAGGACGCCGAAGGTCGTGTTCAGGAAGACCAGTGGGCCGATGAAGAGATTGGCGACGGCCGACATCCAGGATACCTGATAGAAGGTGCCCGCGATCACGGGCAGTGTGCCCAATTGCGCCGCAACGGAGACCAGCAGACCGTCCCTGAGCCACCGAGCCCACCATTTTTCCGATCTGGAAAACCGTTCCGGCAGCAATTCCTTCAGCCTGGGATAACCGGCGATGATGGCGTAGGTCGCAAGGAAGGAGAGCTGGAAGCTCAGATCGAAAAGCGCCGAGGGCCAGATAAAAAGTATGGCGATGGCTGCGACGGCTAGGATATTGACGGTGTCCGTCTGGCGATCCAGCTGCTTGCCCACCAGGAACAGTCCCGCCATGATCGTGGCCCGAATTACCGACGGCGTAAGGTTGGTGATGAAGGCATAGAGGATCAGGACGCCCAGCGTGCCGGTCACGATGAACGGCCTCGGCAGCCTCATGACGAACAGCAGGGTATAGATTACCAGGGTGATCAGGCCGACGTGCAATCCGGATACAGCCAGAATATGCGCCAGCCCGATCGTTCTGAAGGCATTAAGCAGGTCCTCCGGCAACTCCCGACGCTTACCCAGGAGGATGCCCTTCAGCAGAGCCGCGGAATCGCCCCGCATGGTCCGGTCTATGGTCTGGTCTATACTGTCGCGCAGCGGATCAATTACCGCAGTCTGCCACGAGAGCGATCGATTGCGGAGCGTCACCTGATAGCCTGCCGCGTCGCGCACGCTCATTAACGCGTAGACGCCCCTGCTTGTATAGTAGGTGCGCGCATCGAACCCACCCGGATTGCGGGCGGGTTGCGGACTGCGCAGCCTTCCCGCAACAAGGACCCGATCGCCGTATCCGCCGGCTGCAATGTCGCGGTTCAGGCGTATCTGCAGCCTTCCCATTACAGGCAACATGCGCCGGGAGCCAGGCGCCATGCCAATCGGACGGGTCGTCGCCCGATTCGCGCTCTCGCGCTTCCGCCCCGCGTTTCCCAGCGAGATGGAATCCGCGTCCACGGTGACCACCGTGTAGCGGTCTCTCACCTCGGGCGACCGGACAATGGTCCCGGTCAGCACATGTCGGTGCCGTTGGTCGCAGAATCGCCGGATGTCGTTCGAAGGCACGACCCGCATCTGCACCGCGTACCACAAGGCGCCCGAGAAAACGAGGCACAGAGCCATGCAGAAACGGAGGGAGAAATCGTCATACCCGCGGGTTCGATAGAGCGCGTAACCCGCCGTGATCAACGCCATGGAACACAGCGCAAAAAGCACCGGGGAAACCGCAACGTGGTGGCCCAGCAGAATGCCGATTACGTAGCACAGGGCGATGAACAGGGCCGGGCGTTGCATGAGCGCTGGTCATTTCTCTTGATTGAACAGCATGCGCTCGATGCGGTCGAAGCGGGCATCCACTTTTCCGGCGTCATCCCGGATATGGTCTTCCAAACGATCGAACTTTTCGTCTACTTTTCCGAGCCGAGCGTCGATTTTATTGAGTTCATCCCGGATGTCCTCCTTCAGTTCCCGCCTGCTGGCCTTCGCCTCGCGCCAGAAGAAAATGAAGGCGGTCAGCAGGATCAGAGGCTGAAGCCAGAGTTGCGCGTTTTCCATGTTGTTTCCATCCCTGAGTTCGTTGATGAGCGTTAATATCCCGTTCGGTCAGGCCTTCGTTTCCGATTCAAAGGGGTTGCTTATCTGTACGAACGCGCCAAGCAGGCCTTCTATCCAGGATACACGCTCGTCTAGGCAGCGATCCTTTCTTCGATCT
This sequence comes from bacterium, assembly GCA_965200485.1. Lineage (GTDB taxonomy): Bacteria > JAAXHH01 > JAAXHH01 > JAAXHH01 > JAAXHH01 > JAAXHH01. Next base: position 796,377 of record CBDAUD010000001.1, on the reverse strand, counting down.
GCGAAACCCTTTCATCAAGGTGGGCGATACGATCGCCCAAGCGTATATCGAGTTGAGATATCCGGATATCGAGACTACGCCAGACAAACAGCAGGATCCCGATCACGTAGCATAGGGCGATGAACAGGGCCGGGCGTTGGCATGAGAGCGGGTCATTTCTCGCGCCTGAGCAAAATGCGCTCGAGCCGGTCGAAACGGGCATCCACTTTCCCGGCGTCTTCCCGGACATGTTCCACCAAACGATCGAACTTTTCGTCTACTTTTCCGAACTGATCGTCTACCTTGCCAAATCGTTCCCATATGGTATCCTCGAAACGGTTGAATCTCGCGTCGATCTTGTTGAGGTCATCCCGGATATCTTCCTTCAGCTCCCGCCTGTTGGCCTTCGCCTCGCGCCAGAAGAAGACGAAGGCGGTCAGCAGGATCAGAGGCTGAAGCCAGAGTTGCGCGTTTTCCATCATGCTCCTTTCCTGATTTCGTAAATCGAGCGTGAATATGCAGTGCAGTTATGCAGTGCAGTCAGGCATTCTTTCCCGCTGGCTTAGATCTCCTGCGATCAGCCTCGATCACTCCGTCGCTCAGCCGAATGATCCGCTTGCAATGCATAGCGATGTGCTTCTCGTGGGTCACGAGCACAATGGTATGGCCGTCTCCATTTAGGCGATCGAATATCGCCATGATCTCTTCCCCGGTCCCGCTGTCCAGGTTCCCGGTCGGCTCGTCCGCCAGTATGATGGAGGGTTCGTTGACCAGGGCCCGGGCGATGGCAACGCGCTGACGCTGTCCACCTGACATCTCATTGGGTCTGTGTCGGGCCCGGTCGCCCACGCCGACCGCTTCCAGGGCTTCCATCGATCGCCGTTTCCGCTCGTTGCCGTCCGCTCCACTGTAGAGTAGCGGCAATTCCACATTGTGCAGCGCGTCCATTCTCGGAAGCAGGTTGAAGGCCTGGAACACGAACCCGATCATGCGGTTGCGGATGAAGGCCTGTTCGTCGTCGGACAGATCTCCGACCTCCCGGCCATCAAGTGCGTAGCTGCCAGCCGTCGGGACGTCCAGACAGCCCAGGATGTTCATCAAAGTGGATTTTCCCGAACCCGACTGGCCCGTGACGGCCACATATTCGCCTCGGTCAATAGTGGCGGATACGCCCCGGAGCGCGGGAATGCGGTCGGCTCCCATCGGGAACGACTTTTCAAGCCCGACAACGGAGATCAGGGAAACGTGGTTGTGGCAAGGTTTGGTGTCGGAGCGATGCACGACGGCAGTCTTTAACACAGGTGTTCGATTTCGTTGTTCGCGATGCGGTTCGTTGCAAGGTTAGTCGTGTTTTGAAGGAGAATCTCGCGTAGTAAAACTGGTGCTTGTCGCGTGCAAGGCTTCTGACGCAATTCGGTTCGACACGCAATATAGAACCCGCTGACGGACAAGATTCTTGACGCCGCCGGACGGCTTTGTGCCCTCATGCTGATTTCGGGCGTCGCCGGTTTCTCCCGTTGCCTTAATCAGGATGATGTCGCTGGTTCCGATCGGGCGTGCGCCGACTACCCTGCTTGGGACTGCGCTTGGGACCGTTGCATGTATGACTTTCCACAGGAACTGAAGACGTCTCTGTCCACCAAGTTGTTTAAGGCGTCGCCCGGAGGTCGATTCACGCCGGTTCACCGCCACGTTGCGGAGTTTCTTGCGGGCAGACACCTTTGCTGGATCATCTGCGGCGGTCCCGATCAGGCTCAACGCTATCGGGCTCATGGGAGCGGCCCCCCCCCCCCCCCCGCACGCCGCGTTATTGCGTTGTTGATTGGGGTAGACGGTATGGTCGTCTCCGAACTTCGGGGTTTGTCCGCTTGGCTTGCGTCCCACTGTGTGGAGACTAGGCGAGCGCTTATTTCAGGAGACCCTACGGGCGTCGGGCTGTACGGAGACATCCAGAGATTCTCGCTTGAAGAGAAACGCGAACTGCTCTCGGCTTTGAAGCATCACGTATCCAGACTGGAAAGTATATACCACGCAGCACCGGCGTTTTCCGCGCTTGCTACGCCCGATATGGAATCTGCGCTGAGGGAGGTTCTGGAAGATACGAACTCAGCGAAAATACATGAAGTATTCGTCGATTTCGTGCTCTGCATTCTGGGTTTCGGTGATCAACTGCCCGGGCTTTCGGACGTTCTTTTTAAGATCGTTCTAGACAAAAACAGATCGCCGTGGGTCAACAGATCGGCGCTCATCGCATTCATGCACAACTGTCCGGAAAGCTACAAGACAGACAAGCTCCGGTTTCTACTGGGTGAAATCGAGGCAGGCCGTGTCCCGGATACCGAAAACGAAATGCTTGGAACGATACTGTCACAGCTTTACCCAAAATGGATACCACCGTCGAGCATCTGGGACTACCTGCGAGAATCAGCCCGGCATATTGGCGGTGGAATGTATGATTGTTTCTGGCGGCATGACCTTCTTGCAAGGTCTTCCGGTGACCAGATGGCCGAACTCCTCGACAGTCTGGTACACAGACTCCCTGATCTGTATATCGCGATCGAGAGCCGCCAGGCAGGTGACTTTGTAATGGAACTTCTGCTGAGGGGATTGGTAACCCACGGAGACACGGTCTGTATTGAACGTCTTTATGCGTGGCTTGGGATTGGCAGTGCCGACTTCGGACACCGGTTGAGGGAACTGGGCAGCATCAGGTCCGAGATACGCGCTTGGCTGGAGCAACGTCCCGCAGTCTGCGAGGCCATCATCTTGGAAGGGGTGAAACGATGTTCCGATTTACACGATTTTTTGTTTGATGTTCCTGAGCGGCTGTACAATGTGGCCCTTCCAGTCGACCACGGTCTCCGGGGTCTGTATCAATCCGGCGGAACGGAGGGGTTGGAAGCGCATAAACTCTCTGATAAACAGAGTTTCACCGTCGACGGACAATTCGTTGATCGGGAGAAGGAATTGTCGATACGGCATAGAAAAGCCATCGAACAACGACGGCGTAGGGAGAAAAACAGACTGGATCATATCCGTGCCAGTGCCGGGGCACTGCGCGAGAATCGTGCTAAGCCTGCCTTGCTTCATGATCTCGCCCGGGTCTATTTCGGACCATTCTTCAATTTCAATGGCGTCGAAGGTCCAAGGGCCATTAGGAAAAATCTGCGGGGCGATCCGAGTTTGAGCGAAGCAGTGCTCGCGGGCCTTCGGGCTACGGCAGATCGGGAGGACACACCGAATGTGGATGGCATTCTGCAACACTACGAGGCGGGCAAGAGATATTTCATTGGACTTCCCTACGTGGCCGGACTGGCGGAAAGGGAACGAACTGCACCCGAAGACGCCGCACTGTGGAGTGAGGACCAGGCACAACAGGCCCTGGCGTTTTACTTCACGGAAAACCACAGGGATTACCTGCCGGCGTGGTTTCAACGCCTTCTCGCGGTCCGATCGCGTACGGTAGCCGACGTTTACATCAGATATGTACTGTCCGGTTTCAAACGGAACGCCGACAGCGTCCAGGAAATCCATCAGCTTTCAAGCAACCCGGATTACGGGGAAGTCGCTAGGATTGCGAGTTGGTCATTGCTGCAGGTATTCCCGACGCGTTGCAGGACGGCACAGGTTGAAACACTAGAACATTTGCTGACGGCCGCGCTCAGATGCGCGGACCGGGCGTCGTTGCGAAGGCTGGTTGATAGAAAACTGTCCCGAACGAGTATGAACGTCGCGCAGCGCGCCCGCTGGTTGGCGACGGGGCTGATCGTTTCGCCGGGAAAGTACAATGATTGCGTAGATCGTTTCGTTGGAATTGGAAGAGGTCGCGTATCCCGCATATACGACCTGATGTCGTTGTTGCATTCTGACGCTTTCGAGGGGCCGATTCACCTTGGCTCGGCTGAATTGGGATTACTCATAAGACTTGCCGGACGAGACGTCGAACCGGACGCGATGAACAGATCATACTTCGTTCACAAGATGATCGAACGTCTTGCCGCTGATCCGAATCGAGAAGCCGCTGATGTGCTGGAAACACTCCTTGCCGACCGTACGCAGTCCGCATGGCATGACGAGCTGGAAGCTGGATTGCATACGCATCGGAAAATCCTCCGTGACGGGTCATATCGTCCGCTCGATATTGAACAGATAAGTCAGACGCTAAGAGGCGGTATGCCTGCCAATGCAGGCGATCTCGCCGCCCTCGTGACGGACCGGCTTGCGGAGTTGGCAACTAGGATAAGATGCGCCAATACCGACGACTGGAAACAATACTGGAACATAGGTCCGTATGGAAAACCGCTCGAACCCAGGCCGGAGAACTTCTGCCGGGATACGTTGCTTTCTGATCTGCGAGCATGCCTTCCCGAGGGCGTTGATGCCCAACCCGAAGGACAATACACCAACGACAGGCGAGCCGACATGCGTATCGCCTGTGCGAACTTCCAGGTGCCCGTGGAGGTGAAGAAAAACAGTCATCGGGAACTCTGGAGTGCTATGCGCAAACAGTTGATTACACACTACATTCGGGACCCGGATACGGGAGGTTACGGGATCTTTCTGGTGTTCTGGTTCGGCAGGGAGAAGACACAGCCGCCTCCTTCCGGTGAACGTCCGGATCATGCTCAAGCGTTGCAGGAACGATTGGAAGCGACACTTTCACGGGAAGAAGCACGGAAGATATCGGTTTGCGTCATCGACGTAAGCCAAATTAGTCATCGGCGGTGAATCGGAAATCGAGATGCCCGTCTGTACCCCGGCTAATCAGGCTTTCTGCTCCGTCTCAAACGGGTTGCTGATCCGTGCAAAGGCCCCAAGCAGGCCTTCAATACGGGATACACGCTCGCCCTGGTGGGCAATCCGTTCTTCAACCTGAGATAACCGTTCATAGAGTTGAGATATCCGGGTATCGAGACTGCGCCAGACAAACAGCAGAATCCCGACAACGACAACATTGCTGATGACATTCGTGGCATCCATAATCGTCTCCTTGTAAAGTCAGTCAGCGCGACCTTTTTCGATATACGCCGCCGATAATCGATTGGTCGATTCTGTTCCTTATAAGGTATTGTCGAGCTTCCGGGTACAATCTCGATAAAAGCCGATGGATCAGGGTGCACAAAGTATGGAGGGTATTGCTTCAAGCTATCGTCCTATGTAATTTAACGAATGACCCATTCAATCACATCGCCCGGCTTGAGTCACATCATTCTGTCCGTGGTAATCCCCTGTTGATTCGTATGAGCAATTACGAAAGCTGTGAACTTATAAACGAACTCCGATCCCGATTTCCTATTTTCGGTCAAATCAAAGGAAAGTTTGGAGAGGAGTCGGAAGTAGAGTCTATTCCTTGGTTTTACGCACTCTTGTTATCAGCCTCTCTTAACCGTGAACCGGGTGCGATCTGTTTCGTTTTGGATAAGACGCAAGGAACAACTGCGCTCGCGGCAGTGTTCTTGGCACTTTCCCAACTTCAAGAAGATGCCCCTCATCTCATTGAGCAATACGCCAACACGGCGATAAGTAAAGGGCAGCTTGTTCGTGTAAAGCCCAGTAATTTCGTATATGAGTATGATGGACTATGGGAAGACTTTCCCGATAAGTTCAAATTGAAAGTACAAGACAGAGAGGAATGGAGGAGTTTCCCTATCTCCGATGTATTGAGGCTGGAACCCACAACGAGTAAACGCCGCAAGGGTTACGTAAATACGAATCTCGGAATGGGTGAATCTGAAAGCTGTATTGATCAACTATTCGGCATTACAACACACGGGAATTACAGCATTATCCAAAACAAAGTTATGCTCTGCATGCCTCAGGAGCCCTTTGCTAGAATCAGAGAACAAGTATCCCTGACTCCCTCCGAATCAGATCGTTCGTGTAGGCTTTCCGAGTTTCTACCTTGGGGAACAGTTAATCTTGATGGCGAAATCAAAGTTGCTGACTCCACCCAGGTGATCGGCGAACCCTTGGTTGCTGTCACTCGGGTACCTCAAGATCTACGTGATGCCGCGATTGCGTCCCCGGAAGGAACCAAACTGATACTCGCTGATGGCGTTAGTAGAATTACCAGCGACCTTCAGGCGTTTGACGAAATCACAGATCGGCAAAAAGTAGTGATCTTGGCTAATCCAGATGAGATTGAGAAGATGAGCAATTTAAGCGATAGGGGCCATCCTATCTGGTACCTATCGTCAAGTGAAGTAACCATCGGGGAGAGGCAACCAAGAAGACGATCCAGAGTAAGTCTTGTGGGCAGGACAGTTCGTCTGGCTGGAATAAGGGATGAGGTGCAAGTAGTCCCTGTCCATTGCGAATGGGACAAACTCCACGGTGTAGCGGAATCTCTTGAGCGTGTTGCATCTGAGATAAACCAGTCTGAGGAGCGATCAGAAACAACAGAGGCTGCGGACCTACTGGCTCGACTATACATTGTTCTCTTGGAATATAGTGAAAGTTGCTTTGAGATTCCTGAAGGAGCCGGAGTTGACCTTAAGTCTGCGTGGGATATACTCATTCGAAACCAGATGTGGATGGCACCTGATTTGGTCAACCATTTCAAAAATGCATTTGACGTACTTTTTGGCCTAGCTGAAGACGAAACTCGAGGGAACGAGAAAGTCGAAGCTCTATTAGACACATTAACCGAATCAGACAAACAGTGGACGATAATTTGCCGATCAAACCGAAGTGCGGATTGTCTTCGCAAGCACTTAGCCAGCCAGGGAGCTGACACTCCGGTCCAGACAATACAGGCGCTTAATTCTGAGGAAGAATGGGAAGGAATACTCCTACTGGCTTGGTCAGGCAGACGGCAATTCAGCCGATTGCGGAATCTGGCAGTCACAAAGAGTATTCGAATTCTGACCTATCCATTCGAATATAGGTGGTTAACGGGACATCAACGTCATGAACACTACGTAAGAAACAACTACAAAATGAAGGATACTGCCCGCGCTGAGATTCTTGGGATTGATTCCAAAATGTTGTACGCGATCGAACCTGTTGACCAAGCCAAGCCCGCTTTTGATGTACCCAAAGAAGAACACCCAATGCTTGATTTTGAAAGAAGATTCAACCGGAAGCAATCATCCCGCCCGGCCAAGATTTTCAGCGGCGATGAACTTCGGCCTGCAAATTTGATCGAGTTCTATGGGAGATGCTATGCTTTTCTAACGGAATGGTCAAAGTTGTATGTTCTGAACGACTTAATAAATGAAAACCGAGTAAAGGGCGGTAACCTCCCAATGGCAGGTGCTATCGACTTATCAATTGATGATTTTGTATTGTTCAGGGCGAGCGGAGAAAAGGAACTGACTCGGTTGTTGGCAGAAGACGAACTGGGGATTGAAGAGTATCAGCGAACGCGGAAGATCGCTGAACGATGGAAACTTTCACTTCGCTGTATCGGTACCTCTCCAGAGCTGGTTAAAGTACGCTTGGACTATCATGGTCTCGAACGTGGACTGCCGACAATCATACGTTGGATGGAAGACTCCGAATTGATTAGTCCGCAAAAATACGAAGATGAATTAGAGATCATCGCTAAAGTTGCAGATGACAAAGAGCTTCTCAATGATCTTGAGTCGGTAAAAAACGCCATCTCGTTAATCCGGGGAGCGCATATAAGAGCCGGCCACCAGCTGACGAAGCTTATAGTTGACGAGATTCGTAATCATACTGGCCATCTTGATGATCAACCTGTCAAGTTGGACCTTGAGTTTGGACAGGCGTGGGTGGTTCAAGTGGAATCAGTAGGATTAGAACCACAAGAGTGTGCGGTTGATCAAGTCAATCGTTTGCTGTGGGAAGACGACCTCATCTTTTAGTCAGAGGCCAATATGGCAAAGATGAATTCCAGTAACTCGATAAATAGCGTCGTAAGTTCAGCCGCAAGAAAGATGTTTCAGTTGTTAGAATAGATCCGAATACTTCCGTATGGACTGTTCTGCATTAACGTAGATGATCCGTAGAAATCCCGGTTCACAAACACCCCTGTACGCATGAATGTTTCCCAAGCGTTGTCTTCTTGTACTAATGATACACGAAGGGCCACGTAGTTAGACTGAAACCCGGATCAGGCAGGCTTAGAGAAGGAGCTTCGAGCTTGAAAGAAACGCGTGAGGTGCGTGAGTTCATTATCGAATTCCTGCGGAGGGAGCTAGTCGGTCCGTCACCGCTCCCTATCGAATTCCTGCGGAGGGAGCTAGTCGGTCCGTCACCGCTCCCTTCGAACGTACAAGCAAACGGAGAGGAGATCCTTCGACCTCAGGACCCGCCTAGGCATCGATACAGCGCGGGTGTTCTTTTTCCTATGAGGTCTCAGGTCCAAAGACATGAGCAAACTGCTGACGACGAAGAGGCAAATACCGATTCGGGTGCTCTGGACCTTTCAGATGATTCTGACCCGCCAGACATCGTCTCTCGGGGAGAAGGCGATAATACAGCCGAGACAGATCACGACATCAATTTCGCGAATCAGTTTCTTCCAAGTGCCATGGGTCTTTCCGCTTTAGTAGACGTTCCCGATAGACTCAAAGTCGAAGTATCTGCTGCAACATACCGGAAAGACGATACGGTAAAGCCAGAAGAAGACAACCCTCGCTGTAAATCTTGGCTTCGAATGCCAATCAAGAAGACCATCGAATTCAATGAAGTTGAGCTGCTTGAGGAAGGGGTGTCTCGAAAGTCTGTCGTAGTAGCGAATGGCAGTACTGGGCTGGACATCCATGTCAAAAGCCGCCGCCATCGGTATAGTAACGCTCCCAAGGAGAGGTTGTTAACTTTTACTCTTGTTAACCGTTTGCAACCTAAAAACAAGACGCCTCGCAATTCCGAGTGCTTTTTTCAGTGCGAGTTTGAGATAAAGGCTGCTGATGGAAGTAGTTGTTTTCTCAGTTATCCTGAGCGCCATGACTACGCAGGGGATGAGGAAGAATTGACTCTTCAGCTACTCTATCTCCACAAGAAGACATTTGCGGTAGGACATGGCTGCGCTGCAGGATGGGAAGATTCATCCGATGGGAAAGCGTCTCTGATTCGAACTGAAACACTACCGATACATGAAGTCAAGCCCGTGATGCCTACTCAACTGGAGGGGCTTGACCTGAACATGACTACGCTTGCCCATGGCACGATCGAAGAAATACTGGATCTTTGCACAAGTTTGGCAGACGCCTATGACGTGTGGATCGACGAGAGGACGAATGAGGTTTCTAATCAAGGTAATTTAAGCTCAGACCTGACCAAAACAGCGCACAGGCATCTGGGCAACTGCCGAATTTGCCTGGAACGTATGCGCGCCGGTATTAAGTGTATTGTAGACGATCCTGAAGTAGCCTCGGCATTTAGGTTGATGAACGAAGCCATTTTGATGCAACAGATACATTACCATATTGCATCGCAAGAGATCAGAAAATGGGTTGAACGAGACGGACGTTTGGAACTCGAAGAGTCCTACGTTCCGCCCTCGTACGATGATTCCGACAGAAAATGGCGTCCCTTCCAACTGGCATTTATCCTCATTAACCTCAAGGCAATAGCAGATCCTGGATGCGAAGAACGGGAGTTGGTTGATGTGATCTGGTTCCCGACTGGCGGCGGCAAGACCGAAGCGTATCTGGGGCTATCGGCGTTCACGATGTTTTTACGGAGATTGCGAGATCCTGATCATGCTGGTACAACCGTCTTAATGCGTTATACGCTGAGACTCCTGACAACACAGCAGTTCCAGCGAGCAGCGACTCTTATCTGTGCGTGTGAGTTTCTCAGACGCCGAGGAAACGACGACTTAGGCACCGAACCGTTTACAATCGGGTTGTGGGTGGGTAGTGAAGTCACTCCGAATAAAGAAGACCAAGGAGTCAACGCGTATCGGAAACTAGAGAGAAATTCAAAAGAGAACCCCTTTATCCTGCTTAGTTGTCCATGGTGTGGGGCCGAAATGGGCCCTCAGACGCTACAACAGTATACGCAAATTAAGGGATATAGGATTTTCCCAAACCCCCAAAGAGTCAGACATAAATGTTCAGATCAGAAATGCGAATTTAGTGAGTCCGAATTGCCTGTGGCTATAATTGATGAACAAATTTACAACAAGACACCAACGATCTTGATTGGCACCGTGGACAAGTTCGCCATGCTCGCATTTCGGCCAGAAGCAAGAAAGCTTTTTGGAATTGGTACTCCTTTCCCACCGCCAGAACTTATTATCCAAGATGAACTCCATCTAATTTCAGGCCCGCTAGGATCGGTGGTAGGTCATTACGAGACCGTGATTGATGCTTTAAGTACGCACACCTCTGAGAACCAAAACATCCGCCCCAAAATAATAGGATCAACGGCGACGATCGCAAGGGCTGAAAACCAAGTACAGTCTCTTTACGGGAGGTCTGCGTTTCTTTTTCCGCCCCAAGCGTTGAAAGCTGGAGATTCTTTCTTCGCCGAGGAGCGTGAAGACGAAGAAGGTCGTAAGTATGTTGGCGTATTTGCAAGTGCTGCGTCCTCTCATGTGACATCTCAGATTCGGACAATGGCAGCCTTGTTGCAGGCCCCGAAGTCATCGGGTGCTCTGCTTCCCTCAGCAACTGATTTCTACTGGACCATGATGGGGTATTTCAACAGCCTCAGAGAGCTTGGACATGCTGCTACTCTTATCCAAGCCGAGATTCGTGAATATATAAACGCCATGTGGGATCGATTGGGGATTCAAACGGAAGAAATCCAAGGTTCTCGAGTCGACTCTCGGAGATTTATTAACAGATATGAAGAACTTACCAGTCGCGTTCAGAGCAGCGAGATACCTTCAATTCTTCAGAATCTATTTATAAAAAACTCCGAAACCCCCAAGAGCGCTGCGATTGATGTCTGCTTTGCGACCAACATGATTCAGGTAGGCCTAGACATACCTCGACTTAGCCTGATGACGATCGTTGGTCAACCCAAAACAACAGCGGAATACATACAGGCGTCAAGCAGAGTGGGTCGAGAAAGCCCTGGCATCGTGGTGATTAACTACAATCCATCCAGGTCAAGAGATCGATCACATTATGAACATTTCCATTCGTACCATCAGACCCTTTACAAGTCTGTAGAGCCCACAAGTGTAACACCTTTTGCCGTTCCTGTGAGAGAACGAGCGTTGCATGCGCTCGTTGTTATTCTCTGTCGCTTCTGGGGAGAACCAGCACTCAGAGAGAGCCCCAGTGAACCCCCTGACGAGTTTCTCGCACAGAGGATCAAGCGCACCATAAAAGAAAGAGTCCTGTCCGTTGATCCAGACGAGTGGGGTAGAACGAAAGCGCACATTGACAGAATCATCGAAAAGTGGAGACTTGCGGCGACAGCAAAGTACAGCGACGACTTCGGGGATCTATCGGAAGAATGGCCGATGATGTTCTGGGCGGGTGGCCAGCGGCATCCTGAATGGCCCGACCCGCCGGATGGACCATATGAGACACTAGCCTCAATGCGGAACGTCGATGCGGTCTGTTCGGCGCGTCTGCTGCCCGGAGGATACGACAGAAAAGAGTTGGGCTAACGTCGAATAAAGACGCGGTTGGGAGCGGGAGGAAGGAAATGCCAAACAAAATGCCCGTGCGCAGATCACAATTGATCAGTCCATTCGGAGTCGGCGCACTAGTAGATTTTCGTGGTGGCGAATCACTGATGACTGCCGGGCTGGATGAGTGGCCTCTAGGAAAAGAACGTTGTCCCGAGGATTGGTTGGTAAGAGAAGAACGCCTACAAGAGCGATTGCAAGTTAGTCACTTCAGACAGCCGGCTGACTACAGAGAATGTGGTGTAGGAGTGCAGCATCAGCACGCGGAGCTGCATATACCCTTCGTTCGGTTCCCCCAATGGCATTATTGCCCGACACGAGGCGTAATGAAGCGATTACCACTATTCGGATCTCGTCGTCAGAAATGTCCATGCCGTTCAGACTTGGATTGTTATTCGAAGTCCAGTAACCGTCGTCCATGGATGATACCCGTTCGGTTTCTAGCTGTATGTCCAAAAGGACACATAGAGGACTTTCCTTTTTTTGAATGGATACACCGCGGAGTAAACTGGGACAACCAACATCAGTTACGTTTTTTACCTGATCGGTCTTCAGCTGCATTAACGGGTATCAGAATTAACTGTAGTTGTGGAATGTTTCGCACGATGAAAGGGGTTTTCAACCCTGACGCACTCCTTGGTATCGGCCACAACTGCTCAGGAAACATGCCTTGGATAGGTGAAAACGAGAATCCTCCCGGCCATTGTGGCGAACGACTACGGGTTCTACAACGAGGCGCTTCTAATGTGTATTTTCCTTTCACCGCGTCTTCCATTTATCTTCCAAACAAATCAAAGAAGCTGGACAAGCAGATCAGCAGGATATTGGAAGACCCAAAAAGTTGGAAGGGCCTTACAGACAGTATAGACGATGGAAAGTACATACAACGTTCTCGCTGTGAAGCACTCTCTGCATTTGTTGATGCGGAACAGTTACGACAAGCCGCCCAAGAAAAACTCGACGGTACAGTTGAACCACGAGATACACCCCCTCCTACCGAGGAAGAGTATCGACGGCAGGAATACGAAGCACTCAGGACCGATCAAGATGACGAAGCGTCCGATCTAGTGGTAGAAACCAGAGAAGTATCCCAATATGGTGCTTCTATGTCTGCCCTGATTGTCAGTATAAGCTTGATAAGGAAGCTAAGAGAAACAAGAGCCTTGGTTGGTTTCTCTCGGATTATACCAATTGATGACCCAACGTCGCCTGACCTAATGCCGTTGTGCAAGCAGGACTCAGATTTGAATTGGTTGCCGGCATCTGTAGTTAGAGGCGAGGGGATATTCATAGAATTCGACTACGAAACTTTAAAAGACTGGTCAAATAAGCCGGAAGTTGTCGACCGGATTTCAGCATTAAGCGAGTCTTACAACAATTATCGTCTCGAACGGAAGATGAATAGTATTGAGGTTTCTGCTAAATATGTATTGCTGCATACCATCGCCCATGCCCTTATCGTGCAACTATGCTTCGACTGCGGATATGGCAGTGCCTCGATAAGAGAGCGGATATACTGCGATATCGACGATAACAGTCGGCCAATGCAGGGTGTGTTGTTATACACAGCGTCAGGCGACTCTGAGGGAACTCTTGGAGGACTCGTTCGGCAGGGCGAGCCAAGGCGGTTTAAGGATGTCTTTAAGCAGGCGATCTGCCGGTGCCGTTGGTGTTCAAGCGACCCGATCTGTATCGAATGTTCTGGACAGGGCACTGAAAACGCCAATTTGGCGGCGTGTCATGGATGTGTATTGGTACCCGAAACTTCTTGCGAAAAAGGAAACCGTATGCTTGATCGCGGTCTATTGGTAGGTACGATGGATATGCCTACGATTGGTTTTTTTGATACTGTGTCTTTATGTGATCATGCTTAGGAAAACAGAAACTGGAATCTTCTGCCGTCTCCTCAAAGGAACTTCCCTCAACCAAACTTGGTGGTCGAGATGTGTCTTCATAGGACTCGCGCGGATCAAGTAGCCAGAGTGATTCGACCGATTCTGGAACACGGAAGAACCCCTGAGTTTTTTTAGCCAACTCAACCAGTATGATCGGAAGGTGCTGGAGAGCTGACCCGAGTTAATCTCAATTCCGGGTGTGGGAGATTATATGGCGTCGGCTGTTCAGTGCTTTGTGTTTGGTCGTTCGAGTACGCTCTTGGAATCAATACGAAGAGAAGTGCCCAAAGAGTGTCGGGTACGGAAGTACAAGTTCCAAACTGGAAACTCAGGTTGTTTCTACGAGAACTTGCCGGGGAAGAAGGCGCGAATACACAGTGGAACCATGCACTCCTTGACCTCGGTGCTTTAGTATGTAAGCAAATCACGATCTCCTGCGTGTGGAATGTGTCCTGTCCTTGGACACTCTAAAACCGGCACTATGGCAGCAAATCCCACCCTACCGAATCGTTGACAACGGATCCGGGTTTTCCTATATTCTTTGATAAACAGCGCAACCGTATAACATGCGATTTGGTAGATCTGCTACACGGAAATCCAACCGAAACGGGAGTAGTTATGGCCTTCCTGGAAGCCGGGACTTCGGCACCGAGTGTTACTTTAGAAGACGCGAGCGGCAAGGCCCTGACGCTGGCTGAACAGGCGAACGGCGGATGGCTGCTGGCGGTGTTCTTCAAGGTGGGCTGCGGGACCTGCAAGTTCAGTGCCCCCTATTTCGAGAAGATCCACCAGGCGTACGGCGGCAAGCCGGGATTCCGGCTGTTTGGCGTGTCGCAGGACACGCCGGAGGACACGCAGTCGTTCATGGACGAGCACGGCGCGTCCTTTCCGAACGTGTACGACACGACCCACTGGGCTTCCGCGGATTTCGGCCTGACGAATGTGCCGACCTGGTTTCTGCTCGACGAGGGAGGCGGGGTACTCGACAGCAACACCGGATTCTGCCGGACCGACCTGAATGTCCTGTCGGAGCGCATCGCGGGCCATCTCGGCGAAGAAGCCGTGGTTGTTTCGCCGGGCGACGACGGTGCGCCTGAACTGAAGCCTGGATGAGGCTCGAAAAATCCGGTCGGGCCTCGACCGTAACCCGGATAGCAAAACGCAAGCAAAGAACCCGACATCATGGCGGCCACTCCGGCGCGAAACCACGGTTTCCGTAGCCGGAGGGTCGCTTTTTATTCCTGTATTGTTCCTGTTCGGACGAAGATGCAGCAAGGCGCCATGAACGATTCGACCCCATCCCGCATCCCCAAACCACCGTGGCTGAAGGTCCGCCTCAAGCAGGGCCCCAATTTCAAGGAACTGAAGCGGCTGGTCGGGGACAATCGGCTCCATACGATCTGCGAAAGCGCCCAGTGTCCGAATATCTGGGAATGCTGGGAGCAGCGTACCGCCACCTTCATGATCCTGGGTGATATCTGCACGCGCAGTTGCGGGTTCTGCGCGGTGAAGACGGGCCGCCCGGACAAGGGGCTGGACTGGGGCGAACCCGAGCGCGTGGCCGGGGCCGTGGAGAAGCTGGGCCTGCGGTTCGCGGTGATCACCTCGGTGAACCGGGATGAGCGGGCCGACGGCGGCGCGCCGATCTTCGCGGAAACAATCCGGGCCATACGCCGGAGGTGTCCGGGCGTGGGCGTGGAAGTGCTCATCCCGGACTTCAAGGGATCTGAGGCGGCGCTCCAGACCGTGCTCGACGCCCGTCCCGACCTGCTCAACCACAACCTGGAAACCGTGCCGAATCTGTACCGCACCGTGCGGCCCCAAGCGCGGTACGACCAGTCGCTCGAAGTCCTGGAACGCGCGAAGGTCCGTGGCGCCAAGACCAAGACGGGCATCATGGTGGGGCTCGGCGAAACCGACGAGGCCGTCCATGCGCTGATGCGCGACGTGGCCGAGATACGCTGCGACATCCTGACGGTCGGGCAGTACCTGCAACCGACGAAAAAACACCTGCCGGTGCGCAAGCAATATCATCCGGACGAATTCGCCCGCTTCAAGGAACGGGGAGAGGCCTTCGGCATTTCGCACGTGGAGTCCGGCCCCCTGGTACGCAGCTCCTACCACGCGGCGGACCAGGCGGACAACGTCGGCGGTGCGCCCTTCAAAAACGGGAACGACCGGCCCGCGGAGCGCAGTGATCAGTACGCGAAAGGGAATGAACTACTGTCGATAGAACCACTCGGTTTCCGTGATGTTTGAAGCGTCGCCGGTCGGGCCTGTGGCCGGTTGCCGAACTTTTTTTAGAAATCTGTTGACTTCGACTACCCGGTCGTATATCTTGGCAAGGTTGCAGTAAGAAACACGATCTTTGAAAACATGGCAGCGTGCATGTCCCTAAGTCGTCTGACAAGCACTCTCCGAGAACATCCGGAGAGTTCATACAGATGCAAGTTAAGATTGGACTTTTCTTTTATGGAGAGTTTGATCCTGGCTCAGAACTAACGCTGGCGGCGTGTCTTAGTCATGCAAGTCGAACGAGAAAGCGTTCTTCGGAACGCGAGTACAGTGGCGGACGGGTGAGTAACACGTGGGGAACCTGCCCTCAAGCTGGGAACAACCCGCCTAACGGCGGGCTAATACCGAATGTGATTGTCAATCCGCATGGTATGACAATTAAAGGTGGCCTCTCCTTGGAAGCTGCCGCTTGAGGATGGCCCCGCGCTCAATTAGCTTGTTGGTAGGGTAACGGCCTACCAAGGCTACGATTGATAGCCGACCTGAGAGGGTGATCGGCCACACTGGGATTGAGATAAGGCCCAGTCTCCTACGGGAGCCAGCAGTCTAGAAATTTGGGCAATGGGCGAAAGCCTGACCCAGCGACGCCGCGTGGGGGATGAAGCTTCTCGGAGTGTAAACCCCTGTTAGGTGGGACGAAAGCCCGTTCATTAACAGTGAGCGGGTTTGACGGTACCGCCAGAGGAAGCTCCGGCTAACTCCGTGCCAGCAGCCGCGGTAATACGGGGGGAGCAAGCGTTGTTCGGAGTTATTGGGCGTAAAGGGCGTACAGGCGGTGGTGTAAGTCAGATGTGAAATCCCCCGGCTCAACCGGGGACCTGCATTTGATACTGCATCACTTGAGTACAGGAGAGGAGAGCGGAATTTTCGGTGTAGCGGTGGAATGTGTAGATATCGAAAAGAACACCAGTGGCGAAGGCGGCTCTCTGGCCTGATACTGACGCTGACGCGCGAAAGCTAGGGGAGCAAACAGGATTAGATACCCTGGTAGTCCTAGCTGTAAACGTTGGGCACTAGGTGTTGGAGGTATCGACCCCTTCAGTGCCGAAGCTAACGCATTAAGTGCCCCGCCTGGGGAGTACGGCCGCAAGGCTGAAACTCAAAGGAATTGACGGGGGCCTGCACAAGCGGTGGAGCATGTGGTTTAATTCGAGGCAACGCGAAGAACCTTACCTGGGCTTGACATGTACTTGAAATCCCTGGAGACAGGGCCCCTCTTCGGAGCAGGTACACAGGTGCTGCATGGCTGTCGTCAGCTCGTGTCGTGAGATGTTGGGTTAAGTCCCGCAACGAGCGCAACCCTTGCCCTTAGTTGCCAGCAGGTGAAGCTGGGCACTCTAAGGGGACCGCCGGTGATAAATCGGAGGAAGGTGGGGATGACGTCAAGTCCTCATGGCCTTTATTGTCCAGGGCTACACACGTGCTACAATGGCCGATATAGAGGGTTACAATACCGCGAGGTGGAGTCAATCCCAAAAAGTCGGTCCCAGTTCGGATTGCAGTCTGAAACTCGACTGCATGAAGTAGGAATCGCTAGTAATCGCGGATCAGCATGCCGCGGTGAATATGTACCCAGGCCTTGTACACACCGCCCGTCAAGTGATGGAAGCCGGGAGTACCCGAAGTCGTTACTCTAACCCTCGGGAGGAGTGCGCCGAAGGTAAAACTGGTGACTGGCACTAAGTCGTAACAAGGTAGCCGTACCGGAAGGTGCGGCTGGATCACCTCCTTTCTAAAGAGTTATTGAAACTCTGAGGTCGACTTGTCCGGCGCGAGACGTGCACGCTGTCATGTTTTCGAAGCGGGGGGCCTATAGCTCAGATGGTTAGAGCGCACGCCTGATAAGCGTGAGGTCAGTGGTTCGATTCCACTTAGGCCCACCATCCGAAAGCCGGGGATATAGCTCAGCTGGGAGAGCGCCGGCTTTGCAAGCCGGAGGTCACCGGTTCGATCCCGGTTATCTCCACTGGGGCACAGTCGGTTGCAGGGACGGTGCCCGCTCTTTGACAATTACATAGGAATGACGGGAACGGCGTTGTAACATCGGAGCACTCAAGCACAGTAGCCTTTGTTGGTCAAGCTACTAAGAGCATACGGTGGATGCCTTGGCGTCAGAAGGCGATGAAGGACGTGGTTAAGCTGCGATAAGCCCCGGGGAGCTGCACGCAAGCATAGATCCGGGGATGTCCGAATGGGGAAACCCGGCGCGGGTCATACCGCGTCATCGGCGGTTGAATATATAGGCCGTCGCGGCAAACGAGGCGAACTGAACCATCTCAGTACCCTTAGGAACAGAAAGCAAAAGCGATTCCCTGAGTAGTGGTGAGCGAAAGGGGAACAGCCCAAACCGGCCCTATGTAAGCCTGCATGCGTTGTAAGGCCGGTGTTGTGGGGTTCATTCAGACCAGGATGCAGCCAGGTCGGAGAGTTACAAATGTCTTGGTTAGTCGAATAGTTTGGAAAATCCAACCATAGACGGTGATAGTCCGGTAGACGAAAACCACAGACACTCTCTGGAATGAATACCCGAGTACCGCGGGACACGTGAAATCCCGTGGGAATCCGGGAGGCCCACCTCCCAAGGCTAAATACTCTCTGACGACCGATAGTGAACCAGTACCGTGAGGGAAAGGTGAAAAGTACTCCTGGCGGAGGGTGAAATAGATCCTGAAACCGTTTGCTCACAAGCTGTAGGAGGAAAGGTCGCAACTCCACGTTACCGCCCCTTCGGGAGCGGCGACAGGTTGCGATTGGACTGACTGCGTGCCTTTTGCATAATGAACCGGTGAGTTACTTGTATGTAGCAAGGTTAAGTCCTTCAGGGACGGAGCCGTAGCGAAAGCGAGTCTGAACAGGGCGACATAGTTGCATGCAGTAGACCCGAAGCCGAGCGATCTAGCCATGGCCAGGGTGAAGCGTGTCTAACCGCACGTGGAGGCCCGAACCCACTAACGTTGAAAAGTTAGGGGATGAGCTGTGGATAGGGGTGAAAGGCCAATCAAGCTCGGAGATAGCTGGTTCTCCCCGAAATAGCTTTAGGGCTAGCCTCGCAGGAAGAGTGATGGAGGTAGAGCACTGAATGGGCTAGCGGGCCCACAAGCTTAGCAAACCCAATCAAACTCCGAATGCCATGCACTTGCTCTGCGGGAGTCAGGCTGTGGGGGATAAGCTCCACAGGCGAAAGGAAAAGAAACCAGACCGTCAGCTAAGGTCCCCAAGTGTAGACTAAGTGATTAAGGTGGTGGAGTTACACAGACAACTGGGATGTTGGCTTAGAAGCAGCCATCATTTAAAGAGTGCGTAACTGCTCACCAGTCAAGTGATTCTGCGCCGACAATTCATCGGGGCTCAAGTTTACCACCGAAGCTGCGGGATCAACGGACCCCTCTGGGTCCGATGGTCGGTAGGGGAGTATTCTATGGTAGGTTGAAGGTCGGCCGTGAGGCCGGCTGGACGAAATAGAAGAGATCATGCCGGTACGAGTAGCGATAAAAGGGGTGAGAATCCCCTTCACCGAAAACCTAAGGTTTCCTGAGGAAGGATCGTCCGCTCAGGGTAAGTCGGATCCTAAGCCGAGGCCGAAAGGCGTAGGCGATGGAAAACAGGTTAAAATTCCTGTACCACTTATGAGGCGCTCAAGACGCGATGGGGGAACGCAGAAGTGAAAGGTCAGCCAGCGATCGGAAGTGCTGGTCGAAGCCTGTAGGAGGTCCGCGCAGGAAAATCCACGTGGGCATTACTCCGAGAGGTGATCGGGAAACGAGCCTTCGGGCAAGCCAACTGACCCTAAACATGCTGCCAAGAAAAGCCTCTAAGCGAGTCTCATGGGTGTCCGTACCGCAAACCGACACAGGTAGGTAGGTAGAGAATACTAAGGTGCTCGAGTGATTCCTCGTTAAGGAACTAGGCAATCTAGCTTCGTAACTTTGGGAGAAGGAGTGCCCCTACGTAGGTGATCCCCTTCGCGGGGTGAGCCGAACGGGGTCGCAGTGACCAGGCCCAAGCGACTGTTTACTAAAAACACAGGTCTCTGCTAAGTCGTAAGACGATGTATAGGGACTGACACCTGCCCGGTGCCGGAAGGTTAAAGGGCGGAGTTAGCCTTCGGGCGAAGCTCTAAACTGAAGCCCCGGTAAACGGCGGCCGTAACTATAACGGTCCTAAGGTAGCGAAATTCCTTGTCGGGTAAGTTCCGACCTGCACGAATGGTGTAACGACTTGGGCGCTGTCTCAACGAGGAGCTCGGCGAAACTGTAGCTCCGGTGAAGATGCCGGATACCCGCGACAGGACGGAAAGACCCCGTGAACCTTTACTGCAGCTTGATATTGGATCTCGCCAATACATGTGTAGGATAGGTGGGAGGCTATGAACGGAGGGCGCCAGCCTTTCGGGAGCCAACCTTGAAATACCACCCTTGTGTTGTTGGGGTTCTAACTTCAATCCGTGAATCCGGATGAAAGACAGTGTCAGGTGGGCAGTTTGACTGGGGCGGTCGCCTCCAAAAATGTAACGGAGGCGCCCAAAGGTTCCCTCAGCACGGTTGGCAATCGTGCGCAGAGTGTAAAGGCATAAGGGAGCCTGACTGCGAGACATACAAGTCGAGCAGACACGAAAGTGGGGCTTAGTGATCCGACGGTTCTTTGTGGAAAGGCCGAAGCTCAACGGATAAAAGGTACTCCGGGGATAACAGGCTTATCTCCCCCGATAGTCCACATAAACGGGGAGGTTTGGCACCTCGATGTCGGCTCATCGCATCCTGGGGCCGGAGAAGGTCCCAAGGGTTCGGCTGTTCGCCGATTAAAGCGGTACGCGAGCTGGGTTTAGAACGTCGTGAGACAGTTCGGTCCCTATCCGTCGCGGGCGTAGGACATTTGAGAGGATCTGTTCCTAGTATGAGAAGACCGGAATGGACGAACCGCTGGTTTACCAGTTGTGGCGCCAGCCGCATCGCTGGGTAGCTATGTTCGGACGGGATAACCGCTGAAAGCATCTAAGCAGGAAGCCCACCTCAAGACGAGATGTCCCGTAGCGAAAGCTCCTGAAGGCCCCTTGAAGATTACAAGGTCGATAGGCCAGAGGTGTAAGTGGCGAGGTGACGAGCCATTCAGCCGACTGGTACTAATAGCCGTGCGGCTTGACCAGCGCTCCATGCTACGTCGTCGTTCTCTCATTCCTTGTAATTGCAACCCATTTCTTCCGGTGGCGATAGCGGAGGGGAAACACCTCTTCCCATTCCGAACAGAGTAGTTAAGCCCTCTTGCGCCGATGGTACTGCTAGGGTGACCTTGTGGGAGAGTAGGACGCTGCCGGGGGATTCTTGAAAGGCGCTCGATATACCGTCGGGCGCCTTTCTCTTTTTATTTGGCCGCCGCCATCGACAGGGCGTTCGTCTGACGCGTGTCAATTGTCCGGCCCCGATCCCGGGCCGGATGCGCTTCGGTTGTCCGGCAGAACCGGGTTCCGAAATGCTTGACAGCGCGGACGGCGGTCCGTAACCTATTCAGAAGTTCTTCCCGGAGTTTTGCCCATCGAAACGAAATCGTCTGGAAACGATCGGATACAGTCCTGAATGAGGAGGGTGTTCGTGAAGGAATACCGTATCGAAAACATCAGAAACATATGCCTCGCGGGCCACGGGGGGAGTGGCAAGACCTCCTTGGCCGAAGCCATGCTCTTCAACGCCGGCGCCACGAACCGGCTCGGCAGTGTAGAAGATGGCAACACCGTGTCCGACTACCGCGAGGAGGAAATTGAGCACCGTATTTCGATGAACCTCACGCCCCTGCACTGCGAGTGGAACGACCATAACCTCCATATTCTGGATACGCCGGGATATT
Organism: bacterium; assembly: GCA_965200485.1. Taxonomy (GTDB): domain Bacteria; phylum JAAXHH01; class JAAXHH01; order JAAXHH01; family JAAXHH01; genus JAAXHH01. The sequence goes on along the minus strand of CBDAUD010000001.1, from coordinate 774,810 downwards.
CCGACTTCACCAGCGAAGTCCACTGCGCGATGCGCGTCACGGACAATGTGGCCATCGTGGTCAAGGCCATCGAAGGCATCGAAGTGGAGACGGAACGCGCTTGGGAATATGCGGAACAGTACGGCCTGCCCCGCATGCTGATCGTCAATCTGCTGGATAAGGAACATGCCGACTTCTACGACGTGCTGGGCCGCATTCAGGAACGATTCGGGACCCAGGCCGTTCCCCTGCAGATCCCGATCGGCGATGGAGAGGGGTTTTCGGGCGTTGTCGACCTGGTGGCCATGGAGGCGGTTGCCTATGGCGGCGACGGAAAAGGAAGCCGGTCCGCGATCCCCGACGACTTGGCCGACCAAGCGGAGTCATACCGCGAGAAGATGACGGAAACGGTGGCGGAATCCGACGATGAACTGCTCGAAATCTACTTCGAAGAAGGCGCCCTGAGTGATGAGCAGTTCCTGCACGGACTCCGCAAGGGTGTGGAAAGTGGCGTCATCTTCCCGGTCCTGGCCATGTCCGCCACACGAAATATCGGAGTTTCCGAAACCATGGACGCGGCCGTTTCCTTTATGGCGTCCCCGGCAAACCGTCCGCCGGTGACGGCGACGCGGTCGGGGGACGGCGAGGAAATCCACCTGGAGCCGGATCCCTCCGCACCGTTGTCCGCCCTGGTATTCAAGACAGTTTCGGAAGCGCATATCGGGGAGCTTACCTACTTCCGCGTATATTCCGGCGAAATCAAGCACGGCGGGGATGTATACAACACGTCCAAGAACACGTCGGAGCGGTTTGGACAGATCTACCAGACGAACGGCCATGAACGCAAGGAAATGAATGTCATCCGCGCCGGCGAGATCGGCGCGACCGTGAAGCTGAAGGACACCCACACCGGTGACGCGCTTTGCACGAGACAGAAAGCCTTCGACCTGGCATGGGTGGCGTTCTCCGAGCCCGTTGCGAACGTGGCCCTGCTGCCGAAGAGCAAGGATGACGAGGAAAAGATCAGCATGGGTCTGGCGCGGCTCCATGAGGAGGACCCCTCCTTTACTTTTCAGTACAACAGCGAAATCAAGCAGTTGATCCTGGCCGGTGCCGGCGAGATGCACCTGGATCTCATCGTCGAACGACTCAGCCGCCGGTTCGGCGTGGAGGTGGAGATGGTTCAGCCGCGCATCCCCTACCGCGAGGCGATCAAGGGCAAATCCGAAGCCCAGGGCCGATTCAAACGGCAGAGCGGCGGACGTGGACAGTTCGGCGACGTCTGGCTGCGCGTCGAGCCTCAACCGAGGGGCGTGGGCTACGAATTCGACAATGGTATCGTCGGCGGTGCGGTGCCCAGCCGGTTCATACCGGCCGTGGACAAGGGTATTCAGGAAGCCATGTCGGAAGGCGTGGTCGCCAAATATCCCGTGGTCGACCTGAAGGCAACGCTTTACGACGGCTCGTTTCATACGGTCGATTCCTCGGAAATGGCTTTCAAGGTGGCGGCCTCAATGGGATTCAAAAAGGCCTTCATGGATGCGAAACCGGTGCTGCTTGAACCGATTTACGAGGTCGATGTGGTCGTTCCCGAAAACTACATGGGAGACGTCATGGGCGACCTTTCCAGCCGGCGTGGGCGCATCCAGGGCATGTCGCCGCGAGGAAGCAACCAAGTGGTTCGGGCCGAAGTGCCGCTGGCCGAGCTGTACCGCTACTCGACCGTGTTGCGTTCCATCACACACGGACGCGGAAGCCATGCGCGCAAGTTCGTACGCTACGAGGAGATGCCCAGGGAAATCGAAAGCAAGGTTATCGAAGAGTCCAAGGCCCAGGAGGAGGAGTAACCGCGGGCAGGACTGCATGGCGGAAGCGGTGATGGTCGGACGATACAAACTGCCGTGGGAAGCGTGGATACATGGATCCGTTACTAAAGGTTGAAAATCTTTCGACGCATTTCTTCACCCGAGGCGGTGCGGTGCGCGCCGTGGACGACGTCAGTTTCGAGGTGGCGGAAGGCGAAACGGTGGGCATCGTGGGGGAAAGCGGATGCGGCAAGAGCGCTACGGTGCTGTCCGTCATGCGGCTCATTCCGAATCCGCCAGGTCGCATCATCCATGGCAACATCATGTTCCGGCCCGGCGCTGACGAACCGCCGGTTGACCTGCGCACGCTGCCGGAGTCCGAAATGCAGCAGATCCGGGGCAATCTCGTCTCCATGGTGTTCCAGGACCCGATGACCTCCCTCAATCCGGTGCTGACCATCGGATGGCAGCTTCGGGAACCCCTCCAGCTCCATCTCGGCCTCGACAAGAAGGAGGCCACGGATCGCAGCATCGAACTGCTGCAGATGGTCAATATTCCGAGTCCGGAGCAACGCCTCAACGACTACCCCCACCAGTTCAGCGGGGGGATGCGGCAACGCGTGATGATCGCCATGGCCATCGCGTGCAACCCGAAACTGCTCATCGCCGACGAGCCGACCACGGCACTGGATGTCACCATCCAGGCGCAGATCCTGGAACTGATGATGAAGCTCCAGGATGAACTGAACATGTCCGTCGTCATCATCACCCACGATCTCGGGGTCGTGGGCGAGGTATGCGACCGGGTCATCGTCATGTACGCGGGCCGGATCATCGAATCGGGCCCGGTGGATGCGCTGCTCGACGATCCGAAGCACCCCTATACCCACGGATTGCTCCAGTCGGTGCCGAAGCTTGGTCCCACGGTGAAGAACCGTATGGAGCCCATTGACGGCTTGCCGCCGAACTTGATCCAGCTCCCGCCCGGTTGCCGGTTCGCTCCCCGATGTCCCAGTCGGTTCGATCTGTGCGAGGACGATCCGGTGTTGAAAGGTGTGGCGCGGGAACACGACTGCGCCTGCTGGCTGCACTGACATCGGACGCATGTCATTATTCTGGAGGACGCATTGAACCAGCCCCTGCTGCAACTGGATAGCCTGGTAAAACACTTCGAACTGGAAGAAGGGCTGGGCCGCAAGGAGAAAGGCGGCACCGTGCGGGCCCTGGACGGCGTTTCCTTTTCCATCGACCGGGGTGAAACCTTCGGACTGGTGGGAGAAAGCGGTTGTGGCAAGTCCACGCTGGGGCTGACGGTTCTGCAGCTTTACCGACCCACGGCGGGGAAGGTTTTTTTCGAAGGCGACGACTTGGCGGCCATGTCCGAGCATGATCTGAAGCCGGTCCGCAAACGACTTCAGATGATCTTCCAGGATCCGTACGCTTCGCTTGATCCGCGCATGACAGTAGGGAGTATCGTACAGGAGCCCCTCGACATCCACCGAACGGGCAACCGCGAGGAGCGGAGGGCAAGGCTGGTCAGCCTTCTCGAAATGGTCGGACTGGGCGAGGCCTATGTGGACCGCTATCCGCACGAGTTCAGCGGCGGCCAGCGGCAGCGGATCGGTATCGCCCGTGCAATCGCGCTGAACCCGAGCCTGATTATCTGCGACGAGCCGGTATCCGCCCTGGACGTATCGATTCAGGTGCAGATTCTGAACCTGCTCCAGGACCTGCAGAACGAGCTGAACCTGACCTACATGTTCATCGCCCACAATCTGGCCGTCGTCGCCCACATCAGCGACCGCATCGGAGTCATGTATCTCGGTAAGCTCATCGAGTCGGGCCGGACCCAAGAGGTGACGGAGAACGCCCAGCATCCCTATACGCAGAGCCTGCTTTCCGCGGTCCCGGAGATCGGCAAGCGGCGCCAGAAACAGCGCATTCAGCTCGCCGGCGACGTGCCCAGTCCGGTCAACCCGCCCTCCGGCTGTCGTTTTCATCCCCGCTGTCCCATCGCGAAGGCGGACTGCGCCGAGCACGAACCGGAACTCAAACAGAACGACAGCGGCCACTGGGTCGCCTGCCATTATGCCTGAAGCACCCATCACCGTAAGTGCCCACCCCTGAATAAATACCATGTCATCTTTCGTTTCCGACGGGTCGGACCGGTCGCGGTACGACGTCATTACCTTCGGCGAGACGATGATCCGGTTTTCGCCCGTGGACGGGCAGATGCTGGAACAGGCCGACTCCCTGCGCGCCGACGCGGCGGGGACGGAATCGAACATGGCGGCGGCCCTGGCCAGGATGGGCGCAGCCGTGGCCTGGGTATCAGTCCTCCCGGACCACCCCTCCGGTCGATGGATCGCCGCCCGTCTGGCCATGCACGGCGTGGATACTTCCCACGTGTCCTGGTCCGGTGAACGGTCTGGCACATCCGGTCCGTCCAGCCAGCCAGCCCGGTCCGGCGTGTTCTTTCTCGAACAAGGCGCGCCGCCGCGCGGGAGCCGGGTCGTGTACGACCGGTCCGGATCCGCCGTAACCGGGATGACGCCTGAAGTTGTAAACGCCGCCCTGCGGTCCGGCGCCCGGATCGTACATACCTCCGGCATCACGGCTTCCCTCGGCGCGGCTTGCCTGGAGACGGTCGACCGGGTCCTGCGCTGCCGTGGCAAGCTGGGATACCGGACGTCTTTTGACATCAACTACCGGGCGAAACTATGGTCGCCCGGACGGGCCCGGACCGTCCTGGAATCGCTCTTGGACCAGGTCGACATTCTGGTGTCGACGGTAGCCGACGTGGCGTTGATCTTCGGCATGGACCGCGCTCCGGAGGAGACCATCGACGAGCTTCACGCGCGGTTCGGAAACGAAGTGATCGTGCTGACGCTGGCCGAGGGCGGGGCCGTGGGGTGGTCTGAGGAGACCGGATTCCTTCATACGCGCCCTTACGTGGTGGAACCCGTCGACCGACTCGGCGCCGGCGACGCCTTCGATGCCGGTCTGCTGTACGGACTGTTGCGTGAAGGTCTGCCAGCCGGCCTTTCATACGGCACCGCACTGGCCGCGTTGTCCTATTCTGAACAGGGCGACATGACGTGGTCTACGCTGGAAGAAGTGAAACGAATGATCGCGCAAGCCCTTACGGCGCAAGATGATCCGAGGCAGGCCCCTCCGGATGGCGTGTGAGGACAAGACGTCCCGGTAGAATCGGTAATTCCGGAGCACGACCATGGAAACCGTGGGTATACTGACCCGCCGGGCTCCCGATGAGCGGGGCAGACCCTTCGGTCCGCCCACCGGTTTTTTCGAGGAGTGCTGCCATGCCGCATCGAAGCTGAACCTGCGCGCGATCGTGTTCGAAGCGGCGGACCTGGATGCCGGGTCGGAAACGGTGGCGTCGGCCACGGTCGTGGACGGCCGATGGGTCGAACGCGGCTGCGAACCCTGGCCGTCGGTCATCTACGACCGGGCGCCCGTGCTGGATCCAGTCGAGGCTCCGGCTGCGAACCGTGCACGGGAACTGCTCGATCGGGTGGGAATCCCCTTTGTGAATCCCCGGTCTTTCATCCACTTGGCTGTGGACAAGCTGGAAGTCGGCCGGAGACTGGCGGCTGGCGGGATTGCCGTACCGCATACCGGATGCCTTGACGAACACACACTGCCGGAACTACTGGTCCGTTACGGCCACGTGTACATCAAGCCGAGGGCGGGGTCCGGGGGCAAGGGCGTCATGGAAGTCGTTCGGTCCCGGGGAGGCCGGCATGTCATACGGACGCTGTCCGCGACCTATGAGTTATGGGGCGATCAACCGGTCAGGGACCGGTTGATGGTATTGGCCGGCCAGCTCGGAAAGGAACCCTGCGAGTACCTGGTGCAACAGGGGATATCGGCCGAACCGGCGGACAAAAGGCGCTTCCCGCGGTTCGACCTGCGCCTGCTCATGCAGAAGAACGGCCAGTCCCGGTGGATGCTGACCGGTCTGGCAGCCCGTGTAATTCGGACGAGCGGCCCCACGACCAATCTGAGCAACGGCGCCCGTTCCGAAGAGGCGGAACCCGTGCTCGGCGCAGTGTATGGGAGGTCCCTCAGCGCGGAAATCCTGCGTCGTGCCCAAGCGGCGTCATTTGCGGCATGCGAGATACTGGAATCGGAACTCGGACCCATCGGAGAAGTTGGCCTCGATATCCTCCCGGACGCCGCAGGAACGCCTTGGATCATCGAAATCAACGCCCGCCCCGGCCGAAACGTATTCAAGCGTATAGCCCACAGCGCGGATGTTTCCGAACCGACCCGTCTGCGTTACGGCGCAATTCGCCGCAGGGCGGTGTCCCGTCCCTTTGAATACGCGAAGACCCTGACCGGCACCGGAATGAACGCATGACCTTCAAGGAAGCGCTGGATTATCTCTACGGTTTCGTGGACTTCGAGCAGCAACCGGGCGCTGCACCCGAACGCATGGATCTGGCAGGCATCAGCGCTCTGACCGCCGCCCTGAACAATCCCGAACGGCGGTGGAAATCGGTGCACGTCGCCGGAACCAAGGGTAAGGGGTCCACCGCCGCCATGATCGCGGCCATTGTCCGTGAAAGCGGCTACCGCGTTGGACTCTACACGTCGCCTCACCTCGTCTCGTTGCGCGAACGCATCCAGATCGATGGCGAGCCGATTTCCGAGCCTGAGTTTACGAAACTCGTAGAACGCGCGCGTCCGGCCATCGATGGAATACGGCTGTGCAAGGGAGACATGGGCTCCTTTTTTGATGTACTCACCGCCCTGTCTTTTATGTATTTTAAGGAGTGCGCCGTCGATCTGGCCGTGGTCGAATGCGGGCTGGGCGGGCGACTGGATTCGACCAATGTAATTCATCCTCTGGTCTGTGCGATTACGCCCATTGGGCTGGACCACACGGATCGACTCGGAGAGACGGTTGCGCAAATCGCCCGTGAGAAGTCAGGGATCGTAAAAGACCGTGCGTGTACCGTTACCGCCGTTCAGACCGAGGAAGCGTCGAAGGTGATCCGGGAGGCGTGCCGGATCAGGTCGAGTCCCCTGGTGGAAGTCGGCACCGACGTGCGGTACGCGCTAAAGGAGGAAGCGATCGGCCGGCAGGTTGTTGATATTGAGACCGCTGGCGGACAGTATCGGGACATTACACTCCCGTTGTCCGGAGCATACCAGGCTGGTAACGCCGCAGTGGCGGTGGCAGTGTCGGAGGCGCTGACCGAACGGGGCATGGCGATAACGCGCAGCGCCGTGCGCAGCGGCCTGTCCGCCGTCCGGATCCCTGGACGCATGCAGGTGCTGCAGGAACGGCCCTGGGTGGTGCTTGACTGCGCGCACAACGTGCTGGCCGCCGAAAACCTAACGAACAGCATGCGCAACCTGTTTCCGGCCCGGCGCGTCATCGCCGTGTTATCCACGCACCGGGACAAAGCGGTAGGCGCCCTGTGTTCGGTCATTGCCCGGTACGCCGACGAAGTAGTGGTGCCCGAGCGTAGCGTAATGCGGAACCGGCAGGCCGACCCCGGTGAAATGGTGGAAACCCTCAGAAACTGTGGGACACAGGCGCGGACAGCCCCCTCGGTGGCGGTGGCCATCAAGAACTCGATGTGTAGCGCGAAACCTGAAGATCTGGTGCTCCTGACTGGATGTTTCGCACTGGTCGGAGAGGCGCTGGAGGTCCTTTACGAGCTGGAACCGGAAGAGACGCGAAGTCGTTGAAAGGAACCATATTGGAAGGCGGTAGCTTATGATCGCAGGCAATCAGACACGAGGTTTCGCACCAGGATGTCCGGTGCTGAAACCGGTCCTTTGCATCCTCTGTCTTTTCGCACTCGGCGTCACCTCGGCCGGGGCGCAGACGGAAACCGAGCCGCCGCCGCATTCGGATACATCGGCGGTCGGAGCGGTTCAGTCGGATACGGAGAACCCACCAGCCGCCGCCAGCCCGGACACTTCGCTGACTCCCGCGCAACGCCAGCAGGCCATGTTGCAGCAGTTTTTGACGTCCATCGCCCTTGCGAAGAACAATCTGGGCGCCGTTTACTACGCGGAGGGACAGTACGACAGCGCCCGGGTCCACCTCGAACATGCCCTGGAGGTCGCGCCCGGGTTTGCCGCCGCCCACCTGACGCTGGGTCTCGTCCATCACGCCCGGGGGGAACAGGACGCCGCGCTGGCGGCTTTCAGGAAGACGGTGCAGGAAGATTCGCTGAGCGTCGCGCGCATGGGTATCGTTTCATCCGATACGGTTTACGCCTGGGCCAGAAGCCAGTACGACAAGCTGATGGAGGGATCGCCGAATCTGGCCGTAGCGCATACCGCCATGGCCATCGTGTACAATCAGGGCGGGTATCTGAACGAGGCGGTCCACCATTATCGGCAGGCCATAGCGGACGACTCCACCTATGTCGACGCCTATACCAATCTTGGCAAGGTCTATACGGATACCGAGGAATTCGAAAAGGCGGCCGATGCGTACGAGACGGTGCTCACGTTGTCCCCGCCGGAGGATCAGTTGCCGAGGATCCATCTCAATCTCGGCGTGTCGTATATGGGTATGGACCGCGTCGACGATGCGATCAGGGAATGGAAGCGCGCGGTTGAACTGGCGCCGGGCTACATGGATGCCTACATGAACCTGGGCACCGCCTACCAGAACAAGAACATGCCTGACAGCACGGGCGTGGTTTGGAAAAAAGCCCTGGAAGTTGGCGGTCGGTCGGTCGTGCCCCGCGTAGCCCTTGCCCGTCTGGCGTTGGCCGAGGGCCGCCTGTCGGATGCGCTGGTTTACTACCGGGAGATACTCGATCTGGGTGCAAAAGACCCGCGTATTTATGCAGAAATCGCCCTGATTCACGAGCGGCAGGAAGACTTCGAACAGGCGATCGACAACTACGGACGGGCGCTCGAACTAGCGCCCGAAACCGCACAGCTGAAGACCGCGCTGAACCGGGTCGGGCGGATCGTGGAAGAGCGGGCAAAGGCCATCGAGTCCAAAAAGATCCGGGTTCGCCAGATTGTCGTCGTTACCCGTGCGGAAGCGGACACCTTGATGGAACAATTGACGGCCGGCGCCGATTTCGCGGAATTGGCCCGCGAAACATCTATCGATTCGAGTCGGGATCGGGGGGGTGACCTGGGTTTCTTCGGTCCGGGCGAAATGATCCCGGAATTCGAGACGGCGGCCATGGGACTGGATGTCGGGGAGTTGAGCGGTGTCGTGGAGACGCCCATGGGATTTCATATCATCATGCGAATCGAATAGCTAGGGGCACACGACGACCATCTCAGGGAAGCGGTGTCGGGAAAGTCCAGAAAAGGGGCTGAAATGGAGCGAGTTGTCATCATCGGGGGAGGGCCGGCCGGATACACGGCAGCCCTTTATGCCGCCCGGGCGAACCTGTCCCCCATCGTGTTGACCGGCACCACGATCGGAGGTCAGCTGTCGCTTACAAGCGAGATCGAGAATTTCCCCGGATTCCCCGAAAGCCTCGGCGGTATGGATCTGATGGATCGCATGAGGCAGCAGGCCGAACGTTTCGGCGCGATCCTGAAGTACGAGGAAGTCTCCTCGGTGCATTTCGACCCTGAAGCGCACAGGATACGAACGGACCGGAGCGAATATACGACAAAGGCCGTGGTGATCTGTACCGGTTCATCCCCACGGTTGCTCAACGTGCCGGGCGAGGAAACCTTCTTCGGCCGGGGCGTGTCTACCTGCGCTACCTGCGACGGCGCTTTCTATCGCGACCGGCAGGTCGTGGTGGTGGGCGGAGGCGACAGCGCCATGGAGGAAGGTCTCTTCCTAACCCGGTTTGCCAGCCAGGTATGGCTCATACATCGACGGCACGAATTGCGGGCAAGCCGTATCATGCAGGCAAGGGCGCTGGAACATCCAAAGATATCGCTCCTGTGGGGATCCGTGGTCGATGAGGTGCTGGGAGAAGACGCCGGCGTGACCGGTGTACGGGTCCGGGAACTTGCAACGGACCAGGAAAGGATGCTGGAGGCCGACGGGATCTTCATAGCCATCGGACATACGCCCAACACCGCCCTGTTCACGGGCCAGCTGGACCTGGACGAACAGGGGTACATCGTGACGGACCGGCGGCAACACACCAGCGTTCCCGGCGTGTTCGCCGGCGGGGACGTGCAGGATCATGTATACCGCCAGGCCATTACGGCGGCAGGGACGGGCTGTGCCGCTGCCATGGAGGCGGAGAAATACATCGCTGAAACGGCGGGTTAGATCGGGGTTTGTCAGGCTGTGCGGGCGTCCTGCTTTACCACGTCGAGCCGGGGGTTTCCGATGGTAACCTTGGAATGGGGCGGTACCGATTCCGTCAACCATACATTGGCCCCGATGACGGCGTCGTGGCCGATGGTCGTTTCGCCGCCCAGGATCGTGGCGCCGGAGTAGATCACCACATCGTCTTCAATGGTGGGGTGGCGCTTGCCGCCCTTGACGAGGCGTCCGCCCTCATCCTTCCTGAAACTCAGCGCGCCCAGCGTCACGCCTTGGTAAAGCTTGACATTCTTGCCGATCAGCGCGGTCTCCCCGATTACTACCCCGGTGCCGTGGTCTATAAAGAAGCCGGTGCCTATGTCTGCGCCGGGATGGATATCGATTCCCGTGCGGCTGTGGGCGTGTTCGGACATGATTCTCGGTATAAGCGGCGTGTTCCGCAGATACAGTTCATGGGCGATCCGGTGGGTGGCAATGGCTTCCACGCACGGGTAGCTGAGGATGATTTCGTCGTGGCTACTGGCCGCCGGGTCCCCGTCGTAGGCTGCTTCCACATCGCCCATGAGCAGTTCCCGAATGCCGGGAATGGCCTCCAGGAGTTCCAGCGCGATCCGGCCGGCGATCTCCTCGCAGGCCACGGGGTCCTTGCCCTTGCATTGCGCGTCGTGCATGAGGCTCCTGGTCACTTCCTCGCTCAGGCGGATGTAGATTCCATCCGCCAGTCCGTCCACGTAGAAGGCCACATGCTTGGTCATGACCGGTTCGGCGCCGAAGTATCCGGGAAAGCAGAGCGTGAGCAAATCGTTCAGAATGCCGTAGACCCGCTCCCGGGAGGGCAGGTTCTTGCCGTCTATGCGGTTGAGACCGCCTGTGGTGTCGTAGGACTGTACGATCAGCGCGCTCAACGCGCTGATTTGACTGCGTGTTTCGGACATGGTCATCTTACAGATCGGCACCAGATTCTGATCGGATGTTTTACTCCGCTTGGGACGAGTCATGATTACCTGTTTCGCGCTTTCTCGGCTCCGTATCTGATCGTTGCCAAGGGTTCGGAACAAATCTCTCCGGGCGGCGGCCACCCCTGCGCTGCCGGGTCTGAATCTCCAAAACCCGTTGCGGCAAGTCAAGCTAATTCGTCCCGGATGCCTGGGCGAGACGGAACGGCTTCCATGAGACCCTACAAAGCAGTTGCCAGCAGCGTCTGCGCGTCCTTATATTTCGCATGTTTCGCATTGCCGCGCACGCCCTCGGTGAATGAGCACTGATCCCATGGATTTCAAACGAACCGCCTGCTTTCCATTGCTTTTCGCGTGTCTGCTTGTCGCTGCGCCACCGGCCGCGGGGCAGGTTGCTCCAGGGTTCATGGATATCGACGAAGTGAAGCCGGGTATGCGCGGATACGGCCTCTCGGTTTTCCAGGATGCCCGGATCGATACCTTCGAAGTCGAAGTGCTGGGCGTCATGAAAAACATTTTCTACACCGAACACGACCTCATCATGGTAGGGGTATCGGGGCCCTATGTCGACGAAGCGGGTGTGATCGCGGGCATGAGCGGTAGTCCCGTCTACATCGGTGGAAAACTCGTCGGCGCACTGGCTTACCGATTCGGGCAGTTTCCGATGAAACCCATCGCCGGCGTCACGCCGATAGGCCATATGCTGGCCATTCGCGAATTAGCGGAGGCGGATACGTTGCCTGCGGAGTCCACACCGGGTGACCGGTTCAAAGGACTGGGCGACAGCCAGGACGGCGCGTGGGCGAAGGACGCCATATCCGATCCGGTTTACCCAATGGCGGGCGATCACCGGTCCTCCACGGTGTTCTCCAGCCTGGGGAATATGCCTGCGGGCCCGTCCAGCTTCCAGCCCATCGCCGTACCCATGGTCTTTTCGGGTTTTAACCCCATGACGGTGCGCCTCTTTGAAGAGGAACTCCGCCGCCGCGGACTCATACCGGTCTCCGGAGGCGGGGTGAGCAGGGACGTATCCGGCAGGAGGGCGCCTGGCACTGCCTTCGGCATGGTCTCGCGTGGAAACGATGCGATCGGTTATGCGGCGCAAGACCAGGCTGTTTCGTCTGTGCACGCCAAGCAGTCCGTCCTGGAGCCCGGATCTGCTGTGAGCGCACAGCTCATCCGGGGCGACTTCAATCTGTCCGGGACGGGGACGGTTACTTGGCGCGATGAAGACGCCATACTGGCCTTTGGACATCCTTTCCTTTGGACAGGTGCGCTGAGCATCCCGATGAACCGGGCTGAAATCATTACGGTTATACCGGATCAGAGCGGTTCCACGAAAATCAGCAGCGTGTCGGACGAAGTCGGTTCTGTTCTGTGGGACCACACCAACGGCATTTACGGGCAACTCGGCGGTACGGCGCGGATGATACCGGTGGAACTTTCCTATGACGATCAGGCCAATTCGGACCAGCGATACCGCTTCGACGTGATGATGGCGAACGGCTGGACGCCCATGCTGGTAAACATGACCGTGGTGAATACCATCCTCGCACACGGCCGGGCCGCCGGCGAGCGGACGATTTCGCTTGGTGGCCGGATCGTACTGCGGGAACATCCGGATATCGTCATAGACGATCTGTTCTCTGGACGCGAATCTCCGGCTTTACTGGCCCGGGACGTGCGCGGGGTGCTCAACGGGCTGTTGGACAACCGGTTCATTACCCCGGTTCTCGAGTCCGTGAAAATCGAAGTGGGCTCGTCGGATGAACGCAGAACGGCTGTCATCGAAGATGTCTGGTTCGGGTCGGAAACGCTGAAACCGGGCGACACGCTCGAGGTCAGGATATTCCTCAGGCCCTACCGAGGTCCCCGGCTGGTCAAGCGGATCGACGTGCCCATCCCCAAGAACCTGTCCAATGGGCTGGTCCAGGTGCTGGTCGGGTCTGCTCAGGCCATCATCCGCCATGACCTGAATGCCGTGCCGCAGCGGTACAGACCCGCGGACGGTCCGAGTCTGATCGAACTGCTAAATGGCCGTCGCACGGGAAACCGGGTCTATCTGAAGATGTTTCAGGCAGGCGCGGGCGGAATCGTGAAGGGGAGGGAGATGCCCGGTCTGCCTCCGTCGGTCCTTGCCACTATGCATTCCGAACGGACGAAGGGCAGTTTCATTCCGATCCGCGAGAAGGTGGTAGCAGAACAAGCAATCCGAACGGAATATGTCGTAACCGGGCAAAACTGGAGTCGGCTGACGGTAAAACGATAGGAGCGGTACTTGAAAAAGATTCAAGGCTGGGGTGTTCTGTTGGTTGCCGCGGTGTTCCTGCCGTTTGCGGGCGCGGTGCTCGCGGCGACACCGGTGATCTGGAAACAGACGGGACATGGAGACTTCCTCAAGGGAGAAGCCCGGGGCGTTTCCATTACCGCGAAGGGGCGCCTTACCCTTTCACCGGTGCTGGATACCGTCTTCGAGAGCGACGAACCCCTCGTATGGTGTCTTGCATCCGATTCCAGAGACAACCTATACGCGGGTACGGGAAACGACGGCAGGCTGTACCGTATCGATCCCGACGGTGAATCCGAGGTGTTCTTCGATGCGGAGGAACTGGAAGTCCGCAGTATCGCCATTGACCGGAACGACCGGGTGTACGTCGCCACGTTCCCCGATGGCCGGATCTACCGGATTGACCCAGATGGTTCCCACACGGTGTTTTTCGATCCGGCGGATTATCGCGTTGCGGAAAAAGGCACACGCTACATCTGGTCGCTGGCGCTGGACCAGGAGGGGAACCTCTATGCGGGAACGGGGGAACAGGGGCGTGTCTATCGCATAGACGAAAACGGTGAGGGACAGGTACTGGCCGAGCTGGAAGAGGCCCATGTCATGGCGCTGGCCGTGGATGGTGCCGGCAGGCTTTTCGCAGGTACCGAGCCAAGCGGCCGGATCTACCGGATCACACCTTCAGGCGCGATCACCGTCCTCTACGATTCTCCTTACCGCGAAGTGAACACCCTGACGGTCGACAAAGACGGATTTGTGTTCGCCGGTGCGCAAAGTGGAACGAACCGCCGCAGCCGGGCGGGTTCATCCATGTCCCCGTCATCCCAGATCGATGCCATGGAACAGGCCGGCGAATCGCCGCGCGGCATGGTCGAAGTGACGGCTTCTTCGGAGGGCGCCGCCATCCCGTCCGCCCGTGTTTCGGCGACGAGTGGAAGCGTTGTCTACAGGATAGGTCCCGATGGGCGGGTCGAAGAGTGGTGGCGATCCCAGACGGACCTCTGTCTGTCCACGGCGTTGCGCGGAAACGGAGAACTGCTCATTGGAACCGGCCCTCGAGGCAGGCTCTACAGCGTCCGTGCCCAGGGTCGTGGCACCTTGCTCAGCGCATTGCGGGAATCGCAGGTCACGGCGTTTATGCCGGTTGAGACGGGCGGGGTAATCGCGGCAACAAGCAACCGGGGCAACCTGTACCATCTGCGTGGGCGGCCCTTGCGTGAAGGCGAGTACGAGTCCGATGTAAAGGACACCCGAGGCCATGCCCTTTGGGGGCGCATCCGGTGGGAGGACGATCGGCCCGCTGGGACGGCAGTCCGTCTGTATGCCCGGTCCGGCAACACGGACTCCCCCGACCAGACTTGGAGCGGCTGGACCGGCCCCTACACCGATTCCGAAGGGGAAGCCCTGCACTGTCCGCCGGCCCGCTATCTGCAGTGGAAGGCCGTACTGAGTACGCAGAACGAAAACAGCCCCTCGGTCCTGTCTGTTTCGGTCGCCTATCTCACGCGGAACAATCCGCCCAGGGTGCACTCGGTTACGGTATATGAACCGGGCGTCTATCTGCGCGATACCGCAACGGGATCCGGTGAGCAGAACAAAGAGCTTCCCCCAGAGATCGCGGCACAGATCGGTGGTCGTGGCGGCAGTCTTGGGCAGCAGCCCGCGAAGGGCACCCCTACTTATCGAAAGGGTATGCGGGCTGTTGCGGTCCAGGCGAACGACCCCGACGGGGATGGGCTGTCCTACGAGATCTATTTTCGCGGCGAAGCGGAAGCGGATTGGAAACGCCTGGCATCGAAACGACGGGTACCGTCCTATTCTTGGGACTCCGAAACCTTTCCGGACGGAAACTATGTCATCCGCGTGGTAGCCAGCGACGCGCCCTCCAATCCGCCGGATCGGGCCCTGGAGATGGCGTATCTCAGCGCGCCGTTCCTGGTGGACAATACCGGTCCGCGGGTAACCCGGATCAATGTGGCGGACGATAAACTGTCCTTCAGGGTCCAGGACCGCGCCAGTCCCCTTTTTCGGGTCGAATACGCCATGGATGGTGGCGACTGGCGTGTGGTTCACCCCAAAGACGGCGTGACGGATTCGGAGATGGAGGAATTCGAAGTCTCCTTGGAAGGCTTGGGGTCCGGCGAACATACCCTCGCCATTCGCGCCAGGGACACATCCAATAACACGGGTACGGGGAAGCGGGTCGTCAGGATCCCCTGAGGAGGCCAAGGTGTCGGGTCATTCCAAATGGAGTACGATAAAGCGGAAGAAAGAACAGAAAGACGCGGCGCGCGGGAAGATTTTCACCCGGATCATCAAGGAGATCACCATAGCGGCGCGGCAGGGCGGCGGTTCGGTGGACGCGAATCCCCGGCTTAGGACGGCCGTGCATGCCGCCAAGGCGGAAAACGTGCCTCAGGCCAACATCGACCGGGCTATCGCACGGGGTACGGGCGACTTGGACGGCGTGCATTACGAGGAGCTGGTCTACGAGGGCTACGGCCCGGCCGGCGTGGCGTTACTGGTGGAAGCGGTGACGGACAACAAGAACCGCACGACATCGGAGATGCGGCATGCCTTCACCAAGCATGGCGGCAATATGGGAGAAACGGGCTGCGTCGCCTGGATGTTCGACCAGAAGGGCACGATAGTCATGGACCGGACCGGCATCGACGAGGACGAGGTCATGATGGCCGCCCTCGACGCTGGCGCGGAAGATATCCTGAATGAGGGGGATACGCTCAATGTGCTGACCGCGGTTCCCGATTTCGAAACCGTGAGAGTCCGGCTCGATGAGAACGGCTACACCTCGCTACGGGCCGAAATCGGCCGCATTCCGCAATCGACCGTCTCGGTCGCGGGCAAGGAAGCGCAACAACTTCTCCGATTGATGGAGGTCCTTGAAGACCACGACGACGTCCAGCATGTATACGCCAATTTCGACATGGACGACAGCATGCTGGAGGAGATGAACGGATAGCACGCGTCCATGATCATCCTTGGAATCGATCCGGGCAGCTTGATCACGGGATACGGCGTGATCGCCGCCCGGGGCAGGCACTGCCGCCTCGTAGATTGCGGCGTGGTGCGTACGGGGTCGCGAAAGACCCTTTCGGACCGTTTGAAGGTCATCTACGACGGACTGGGCGAGGTCATTGAGCGGCAAAGCCCGGAAACGCTGGTCATCGAAACCGCCTTCGGCGGACGGTTTCCCAAAGCGGCGCTCGTACTGGGTCATGCCCGGGGGGTCGCGCTCCTGGCCGCGGCGAACCGGGGGCTGCCGGTCTGGGAATATGCGCCGCGCGAGGTGAAGATGGCCGTAGTCGGCGAGGGCGGCGCGTCGAAGCAGCAGGTCCAGTTCATGGTACGCAACATGCTGAATCTTGGCCAGGATCCCATGCCGGAAGACGCGTCGGATGCCCTGGCGGTCTCGCTTTGCCACCACTATCGGCATGCCGGAAGGATAAAGGTCAGTGATCGCATTCGTAGAAGGTGAACTGGTCGATAAGCAACCGGACGGCATCACGGTGTTGGTCGGCGGTATAGGCCTGTACATGGATATACCCCTTTCTACGTACCAGGCCTTGGGTCCGCCGCGGTCCCGCGTCCGTGTGGAGACGGTGCTCCACGCGCGGGAAGACGCCATGCAGCTGTACGGCTTTGCGACCACCGAAGAGAAGCATCTTTTCGACCTGCTGATTTCCCTGCCGGGCATCGGTCCGGGTGTGGCCCTGAATATCCTTTCCGGGGCGACAGTCGCCGAATTGACCGCCGCGATCATAAACGAGGACATCGGCAAGCTGGTCTCGCTGCCTAGAATTGGCCGGAAGACCGCGCAGCGGTTGATCATGGAACTGCGCGATCGGATGGTCAACATGGATACCGGCCAGACCGGGACGATGCCCGGCGGACCGGCGGAAGAGGCGCCCGAAGCGGACGATGCGATCGTAGCGCTGGTCTCCCTGGGCCTGGATCAGTCGGAAGCGCGTCGGCAGGTCGTCCGGGTAATTGCCGAAAGTCCGGACACTCCTGCCGCAACGGACATCATCAGAACGGTGCTGCAGAGTCGGGGAGGGCAGTAGATGGACGACCGGAATTCCCCGCTGACCGACCCGGACCGGTTCGAGGAGGATGTGGAGTTCGACTGCGTTCTGCGGCCCGGACGGTTCGACGAGTTCCCGGGCCAGGAGAAGGCCAAGGCCGAGCTACAGTTGTATATCGAGGCCGCGAAGGCGCGGGGTGAAAACCACATTGACCACGTGCTGCTCCACGGACCGCCCGGGCTGGGCAAAACCACGCTGGCCAATATCCTCGCCAATGAAATGGGTGTGGAAATTCGGCAGACCGCGGGACCGGTGCTGGAGCGTCCGGCCGACCTGGCGGGCTTGTTGACCAATCTGCAGCCGGGAGACGTCTTCTTCATCGACGAAATACACCGTCTGAACCACGTGGTGGAAGAACACATGTACGCGGCGATGGAGGATTTCAAGATCGACATTCTGGTGGACCGGGGACCGAGTGCCCGTTCCCTCTCCCTCGCGCTGGAACCCTTTACCCTGGTCGGTGCGACAACGCGCACCGGACTGTTGACGGCGCCGCTTCTGGCGCGTTTCGGCATCCCCATCCGTCTGGATTTCTATACACCGGACGAACTGTTCCTGATTGTCAAGCGGGCGGCAGAAATCATCGGCGTGGAAACCGATACCGCCGGGATGATGGAGATCGCCCGCCGATCCCGGGGAACGCCTCGCATCGCCAATCGGTACCTGAAGCGCGTACGGGACTACGCCCAGGTAAAAGGCGACGGACGCATTACAAAAAAAATCGCGAAGGCGGCGTTCGATATGCTGGGCGTGGACCATAGGGGCCTGGACGACATGAACCGGCTGATTCTGACGACCATCGTGGAGAAATACGCGGGCGGCCCCGTAGGCCTCAACACACTGGCTGTTGCCGTGGGCGAAGAGAGCGGAACGCTCGAGGAGGTATACGAGCCTTTTCTCATCATGCAGGGTCTGATCAATAGAACGCCCCGCGGCAGAGTGGCTACTGAACTGGCGTACGGGCACTTGGGATTCACCGCGAGCGAAAGGCCGCAGGCCGGACTGTTCGATTGACGTTCGGCAGGCCGCATGCCGCTCTGGTCCGGTCGGGTTTCTGAGGGAGCGATCCGCCGGACAGACCGCCATCATCCGTGAATATAGCAGCATTCGACTATGTACTGCCGGAAGACCTGATCGCCCAGTATCCCGCCGAACCCCGCGACGCGTCCCGCTTGATGGTAGTGCACCGACGCAGCGGGGTAGTCGAACACAGGACTTTCCGGGACATCGCAACCTATCTGGAACCGTCCGACACGCTGGTCCTCAACCGGACGCGGGTGATGTCCGCCAGACTTCGGGGGGTACGGCCGGAGACCGGCGGAGGCGTGGAAGTCGTGCTGGTCCGTCAGATTTCCGAAGCGACGCCCGCCCGCTGGGAAGCCCTGCTGAAACCGGGCGCCCGGCTTGCAAGAGGAACGCGCCTGGTGCTGGAGGGCGGCGCCTTGACCGCCACCGTGGAGGACGATCCTGGTCCGGCCATACGCCAGGTTCGTTTTGCCGGGCAGGTGGACGTAGTCCGGGTCATTGAACAGGTAGGGCAAACACCGCTGCCACCGTACATTCGCCGTCCCCCGGCCCCGTCCGACCGGGATCGTTATCAGACCGTCTATGCGGAGGAGCCCGGCGCCATGGCCGCGCCGACAGCTGGCCTGCATTTTACGCCTTCCCTGCTGGATCGCATCCGGGCGCAGGGCACGGCGGTGGCGGAGATTCTGCTCCACACCGGTCCGGGCACATTCCAGCCGATCCGTACCTCCGCCGTGGAAGACCACGAAATGGGCGACGAATACTACCGGGTCGAAGCGCGCGAAGCGGAGACCATCAGGCGGCGGCGGAACGAGGGGCGCGTGGTGGCCGTCGGAACCACGGTCGTGCGCACCCTGGAGACTATCGCCGCCGAGGCCGGAGGAACCACGGAAGCGCTGGAAACACGCCGTTATGAGGGCCGCACGCGGTGTTTCATCTATCCGCCTTATGATTTTCGGCTGGTGGACGCGCTGCTGACCAACTTTCATCTGCCGAAGTCTACGCTCCTGCTGCTGGTCAGCGCTTTCGCTGGCCGGGCGTTGGTCCTTTCCGCGTACGAGGAAGCGATCAGGGAGAAATACCGCTTCTACAGTTATGGCGACGCCATGTTGATTGTCTAGGGAGGCGAAACGTTGAAACCCGTCATGGCCATCATCCCCGCTGCCGGACTCGGACGGCGCATGCAGTCCGATACGGAGAAGCCCTACATGACAATCGGAGGCAGGTCGATCTTGGCGCATACGCTCTCCGTTTTCGAGGCATGTCCGGCCATAGACGGATACGTGCTGGTGGTGGAACCGTCCCGTGTAGCGTCCTGCAGGGCGATGCGCTCGGAACCGGCAGTCGCTTACCCCAAACTGGTCTCGGTGGTCGCTGGCGGGCGTACCCGCCAGGAGTCGGTCTACCTCGGATTGATGGCGCTTGACAGCGATACCGGCTCCGTGCTGATTCATGACGCGGCCCGGCCCTGCGTAACGCAGCATGCGCTGGAAGCGTCCATCCTCGGGTGCGTCCAATACGGTGCGGTGATTTCGGGCACCCCGTCCACGGATACGTTGAAGATCGTTCGGGACGGGCGGGTAGAGGGGACCCCCGATCGCTCGACGCTTTGGAGGGCGCAGACCCCCCAGACCTTCCAGTATCGGGTCCTGCGTGCAGCACATGAACAGGCACGGGAAGAGGGTCATACGGGGACCGACGACGCCGAATTGGTGGAACGGGCCGGATACGTGGTGCGGATGATCGAAGGCGCGCCCGACAACATCAAGTTGACCACGGCGGAAGATCTGGAGATCGTGGAACGCACTTTGCGGCGCCAGGGGAGGATCTGACCGTTGCGGTGCCGAACAATCAATGAACAATCAATGATCGAGGTTTGGCCATGAATGACATACGCGTAGGGACCGGCTATGATGTCCACGCATTCGTGGAAGGCAGGCCCTGCGTACTGGGCGGCGTGACTATTCCCCACGCGCGCGGGTTGCAAGGGCATTCGGACGCGGACGTTCTTTCACATGCGATAGGAGACGCAATCCTGGGCGCCGCCGCGCTGGGCGATATCGGAAGACACTTCCCCGATGACGACCCGCGCTACCGCGGTATTTCCAGTCTCCTGTTGCTTCAACGGATTGTTGACGCACTGGCCGAAGCGGGTTATACTGTATCGAATGTGGACGCCACCGTCGTGGCGGAGCGTCCGAAGCTGGCGTCCTTTGTACCGCTGATGCGCAACAGGATCGGCGAAGCCCTCGGTTTACCGGACGATCGCGTGTCGATCAAGGCCACAACTTCCGAAAAACTTGGATTCACGGGACGGGAAGAAGGCATCGCAGCCCATGCGGTTGCCCTGATCCGTTCCGGGGGCGGCTAGGCATATAGCCTCGCGCAGCATGGACTTATTCAGACATTTCGAGGTATTCCATGGGCAAGGTCATTTCGATTGCGAATCAGAAGGGCGGGGTCGGCAAGACCACGACTTCGGTCAATCTGTCCGCCTGCTTGGGGGTCGAGGAAAAGAAGACCCTGCTGGTCGATCTGGATCCGCAGTCGAATGCCACATCGGGGCTCGGACTGCATGACCGGACGCTGGACGTGACGATCTACGAGGTTCTGCTGGACGAACGCCCCATTGAGGAAGCGGTGCAGCAGACCGAGATTCCTTCACTTTTCGTCGTCCCCGCCCATCGCCGTCTGGTCGGTGCCGAAATCGAATTGGTATCAGCCATCGCCCGGGAACGGAAGCTTGAAGACGCCCTCAGGCCGATACGTGACGAATACGAATACATCCTGATCGACTGCCCGCCCTCTCTGAGTCTCCTCACCCTGAACGCGCTGACCGCTGCCGACTCGGTACTGATTCCCATACAGTGCGAATACTATGCCCTTGAGGGACTCGGGCAACTGCTCAATTCAATCCGCAGAATCCAGAAGCATCTGAATCGAAGCCTGGAGATAGAAGGCATCCTGCTGACGATGTATGACAAGCGCCTCAATCTCTCGAAACAGATTGAGACGGAAGCCAAGCAGTACTTCGCAGACAGAGTCTACCAGACCAAGATTCCACGAAACGTCCGGTTGAGCGAGGCGCCGAGCTTCGGCAGTCCGATCATCCTCTACGATGTACTCTCGTCCGGTGCGGAAAGCTACATGAATCTAGCCAGAGAGGTGCTTGCCAATGGCGGCCAGGAAAGTGCTGGGGCGGGGACTGGAATCGCTGATTCCTGATCTTCCGGACGACCAGGAAGACCGGCAGAGCGTGCTCCAGGTACCGATAGACCGGATTTCAGCCAATCCATACCAGCCAAGGCAGTCGTTCGACCAGGGCAAGCTGGACGAACTCGCCCGATCCATCCTCGAAAAGGGCGTTATCCAGCCGGTCACCGTCCGTCGGAAAAACGAGAAAGAGGAATACGAACTGATCGCCGGCGAGCGGAGGCTTCGGGCGGCCAGGCAAACGGGCTACCACACCATTCCCGCCATCGTCATGACGGTTTCATCCCCCGAAGAAATGATGGAGCTGTCGCTGATCGAGAATATCCAGCGCGATGACCTGAATCCGATCCACGAAGCCCGGGCCTACCTTCGGCTGCGGGAAGAGTGTCACCTCAGGCAGGAAGAAGTCGCTTCCCGCGTGGGGAAGAACAGGACAACGGTGGCCAACACCCTCAGGCTGCTGAAACTCCCGGCCGAGGTCCAGAAGTGTCTTCTGGCCGACGAGATCTCGATGGGCCACGCCCGCGCGCTTTTGGGACTTGAAAGCCGGACGGAGCAGGCTGAACTGTGTAAGCAAATCGTGAAAAGGGGCCTGTCGGTGCGCAAGGTGGAAGATCTGGTCAGGAAGCGCTATGACGACAACCGGAAACGTACCCCGGCCCGCAAGCCGCACGATCTTGCCGCCGTCGAAGCGGTCATGCAGCGGCTGTTCGGCACGAAGGTGAACATCAACCGCAGGAAGCACCGGGGCAAGATCGAAATCGAATTCTATTCCACAGATGATCTGAACCGCATCCTTGAACTGATGAAAGCCCGACTGTAGGGCGCATTCAGCCCCGTAAACAGGCCCCGTCTTTCCCGCCCCGTTAATTTACCGATATGCTTTGACTTTTCACGACTGTGGCCTATATTGAATCTGGTCGCATTGATGCAGTTGCGCGGTGTGGCGGAACTTGGACGAATATGCGAATCCCAGGCGGAATTGACCGTGTCCAGAATGTCTAGGATATCCCTGGTTTTGGTCTCTGAACGATCGGGTCGCACGCACGAGTTGCGCATGCCGAAGTTCCTCTTTGTCATGATCGTCTCGGTGTTCGGTCTCGTCCTGCTGACGCCGTTGGTTTTTCTGGCGCTGCCGACCGGTGTGGTCGATGTCACCTTCGGCGATACTTGGAAGTCGGAGATGAAGGCGTTGGACGAGAAGTCCATGGAACTGACCCGGCAACTGGAGGAACTGAAAGAGACCGCCAGAAGAATCAGAAGGCTGGCCGGTGTCGAACCGTCTGATTCCGGTACCTTGGTTCGGGCGGAAGATGAAAACGTGCGTCTGGCCGTCAGCCGTTCCGGTTTGCCCTTTCTGACGGGAGGTGGTGGTCCGACGCGGCTGGAAGCCGTTACGGCGGGAGAACGCACCAGGCCGTTCCGGCATGTGCCGTCCATATGGCCGGTTGCGGGTTGGGTGACGCGGGAGTTTCAGCAGGGAGACGTTTCGATTGTCGCCCCGCATTTGGGCTTGGATGTCGCCGCCCGTGAGAACGCCTTTGTCCTGTCCACAGCCGACGGGACCGTGACGTTCGCGGACTGGGACCAGGACTTGGGTTGGCTGGTCGAGATTGATCACGGCTACGATCTGGTCACGCGATACGGTCACAACGCCAGGTTGCGCGTTGACCACGGCCAGTTGGTCCGTCGCGGGCAGATCATTGCCCTGGTCGGCAGCACGGGGCACAGTACGGGACCGCATCTCCATTACGAAGTCCGGAAGGATAACGTCCCCGTCGATCCTCGCGGCTACCTGCCCGAAGTCATTCAGTGGGAAGATTTGCTATTGAGCCTGCGAACGCGGCACTGACATGTTCAGATTATCAGACGCGTTACAGCAGCTTCAGGAGCGCGGAATGACGATCATTGCCCAGGGTACCGAGTTGAACGGATCGGTGGATGTGGAAGGAAGTATCCGGGTGGACGGCACCGTAAACGGCGATGTGAAAGCGACGGAGTGCATTGAGGTCGGAAAGTCCGGCCGGGTCGTAGGATCGGCCATAGAATCCAAGACCGCGATTATCAATGGGTACGTGGAGGGTCGTCTTACCGTTTCCTCCCAAGTGCACTTGGGTAGCAAATCCACCTTCCTGAGCGACCTCAAGACCAAGTCCCTCGTCATTGAAGAAGGGGCTGTCTTCCACGGAAACGCGGCCATGTCGGAAAAGGAAGCCGTTTCGCACCGTGAAGATAGCGACCAGGACCGCACGGAAGGTGGTCGAAACCCGGATGAGCCTGGATAATGGGGTATGGGACGGAACACGCCGGGCCGATGGCAGTATATGCGGGAAGCGGGCGAACTTGCGGTAATCGGCCTGACCCTGGTTTTCTCCACGGCGATTGGGTATTTTCTGGGCCACCAGGTCGAACTGGCCTGGCCTGAGTGGAAACCCTGGGGTGGCGTTGCCGGCGCCATGCTCGGCGTCGTGGCGGGGTTTCTGGAAATGGCGAGGACGCTGAAAAGACTGAACAGGAAGATCGAAGCGTCGGAGCGTGCGAGCGATGGTACAAAGCACTGAACAGGACGGCGGAGCACGGATGGCCAAGGCGTCGGATACCGAAGTCGGCGCCGGCGCACTGTCCGGAGGTGCCGATACCGCGTTGAAGCGTTTCCTGCCCCGCGTCTTCCGGATTAATGCGCTGCTGATCATTGCAGGCGTAATCGCGGCGCGCGTTGCGGGCGCGGATATGCTCGCCGTCAATTTTTTCGCGGGTTCGATGATCGGATTGCTGATGCTCTACACCACGGCCAGGCTGGTCCGCCGATACCTGGCGCCCAGCGTGCATATCAAGCGCAATCGCATCCGGCTGCTTCTGCTTCTGCTGGCCAAGCTTCCGCTGATCGGTGTCGTGCTGTTTTTCGTGACTTCGGGTGCCTGGTTCCATCCCATAGGACTGTTTCTGGGTGTATCCATGATACCCTTTACGCTGACCCTGTATGGTTTGGGCCTGTTTGTGAAACAGCGTTCAGCGATAGCGCAGGTCGACTGGACCGCCGTGCTCGACAAATCAAAGTGAGCGCGCCGGTAAGGAGGTAATCCTTTGAATTCTCCCTGGTCGAGTACCCTCTCTCTGACGATGGCGTCGGAGGGAGGAAGCGGTGAAGCGCATTACTCGATTCTGCACGGGTTGTTCCTGTTGCTGGGTCCGCTCGGCGAATGGATCCCCAAGCCCGTCAGACAGCCGGACCTTCTGCTGAACACGCTGTTGGTCTTCCTGTTGGTCATTGTACTCGTAGCCATCGCGGTAAGAACGGCCAAACGCATTCCCGAAGGGTCGATCCAGACGCTTTTTGAAATGGCTGTCGAGGGGTTGACCGATTTCTTCCTCAACATCGTCGGGGAACGCGGCAGGAAGTACATTCCCTTTTTCGCTTCCTTTTTCATCTACATCTGGTTCATGAACATGCTGGGCGTCATTCCAGGCATGCAGTCGCCCACCGCCGATCTCAACACCACGCTCGGATTCGCCCTCATTTCCGTTGTCGCAGCCCATTTGATCGGTCTGCGTGAAATAGGGATCAAAGCCTATCTCTTGCATTTCTGGGGAGAACCCAGGTGGATGGGCGTACTCATGTGTCCGCTCCATATCATCGGCGAGTTCGCCAAGGTCGTCTCGCTGTCGATACGGCTCTTCGGCAACGTATTCGGGGAGGAAATGATCCTCCTGGTGCTGGCGGGTCTGTCCCCGGTGCTGCTTTTGGGCGCGCTCGAGGTCCCCTTTGTGCCGCTGCAACTTCCCATGCTGATGTTCGCGGTGTTTTCCGGGACGATACAGGCGATGATTTTCTCGGTGCTTAGCGCGGTGTACGTAGCGCAGTTTCTGGATGGTCATGGAGAAGAAGATCACTGACGTGGTGCCATCGGCGAGATTCCGATTGTCGACAGGCGACAGAATGCTTGATATAGACGTATGACGCTTTTGTAATTCAAACTTCAATTCCGATCCGAAAGGAGTCCGTTTCATGCTGTATTACATGGGTTTGGGACTTGGTGTCGCCCTTGCCGTTTCTATTGCCGCCATCGGTGCCGGTGTTGGACAGGGCATCGCCACCGGGCTGGCCTGCCAGGGCATTTCCCGCCAGCCCGAAGCCGCCGGCCGCATTCAGCTGGTGATGATCATCGGCCTGGCGTTCATGGAATCCCTGGCGATCTACGGCTTGCTGGTGTTCTTCATGCTCCAGGGACAGTTGCCTTCTTTCGATCAGGTGATGGAGCTGACCCGCGTCGCCCAGTAGCTTTCAAGCGGCCTGCTGCGCACGCCCGTGGCACATATCCGTACGGAAGCGCGTAGCCGCGTTCGAAGGAGCATAGCGCGTGTTAGATATCTTGCATGACCTTGGCATTGACCTGAGCACCCTGATCATCCAGATGATCGGGTTTGCCATCCTGTTCTTCATCCTGAAGAAATACGTCTTCGGCGTGATCGCCCAAGCCATTGAGGACAGGAATCGGGATATCCGGGACAGGATGGCCGGGCTGGCCGCAGACCGGGAGGAGCTGGATCGTCTCCACGAAGAAGCCCGGAGACGGCTTGAGGAAATCGAGGCCGAAGCCCGGGAGAAGGTACAGGCCGCGGTAGATCAGGCCAACGCGGAGCGTGCCCGAATCCTTGAGCAGACGCAACAGGAGACGGAGCGCGAACTGGATAAAGCGCGCAACACGATCCGCCGCGAGAAGGAACACGCCGTGGCCGAACTGCGCGCGCAGGTGGGCGATCTGGCGGTGGAGATTGCCGGCAGGGTCCTGAATAGCGCGCTGGACACGTCCGAGCATCGGAAGGTCGTGGACGAATTCATCGCACAGATCCCCGCTGCGAAGGAATAACGGGAACACCATGGCGAGTACGAAAGACATTCCGCAAAAGTATGCATTGGCCTGGCTGGAAGCCGCGTCGGAAACGGATCGGTTGGGGACGGCGCGTAGCGAAGTCACGGCGCTTGAGGACCTCTGTCGGAGGTCGGAACCGTTCATTGGCTTCATCATGGACAAGGCGATTCCGGGCGAGGCAAAACAGCGCATCCTGGGCAAGTTGTTCGCCGGAAAATTCCAGGAAATCACGCTCAATTTCCTGTATCTGCTGGTTTCCAGGCGGCGAGAACGTTTCTTGGTGGAGATCCTGGAAGCCTGTCGGAGTATTCTTGACGACTGGGACGGTGTGGTGAACGCGGACGTCGAGAGCGCAGTGGTCCTGTCGGCCGGACAGGAGGACGAACTGAAGAGCGGCCTCGAGGCCTATACAGGTAAGCGCGTGCGGATGAAGACCACTGTGGACCCGGATTTGATCGGTGGATTCACGGTTCGCATGGGCGACCAGGTATTCGACAGCAGTCTGGCGACACAACTTCAGCAGGTTCGGCAGGTGCTCGTTCGAAAATGAACAGCGATGGAGAATACAATGGCGTTTGATGAAGTAACGATTCGTGCGGATGAGGTCTCCGAACTGCTCAAGCAGCAGGTGCTCGGTTTCAAGCGAGAGGTCGACATCTACGAAACGGGTACCGCGCTGCAGGTGGGCGACGGAATTGCCCGCGTGCAGGGCCTCTCCAATGTGATGGCGAACGAACTGGTCGAGTTTCCCAATGATGTGGTGGGCATGGTGCTCAATCTTGAAGAGGACAATGTCGGGTGCATCCTCTTCGGGGACGACCAGCTGATCAAGGAAGGCGATCCGGTCAAGCGGACGCAGCGCATCGTCGAGTGCGCCGTGGGTGACGGGTTGCTTGGCCGCGTGGTGGATTCCCTGGGCCGACCCATTGACGGCAAGGGACCCATCATCGGAGCGGAGTCCCGGCCGATTGAGAAGAAGGCGCCTGGCGTGGTGGAGCGACAGCCCGTAAACGAACCCATGTATACGGGCTTGAAGGTGATCGACAGCATGTTCCCCATCGGAAGAGGACAGCGCGAGTTGATCATCGGCGACCGGCAGACGGGCAAGACTGCCGTGGCCATAGACGCGATCATCAATCAGAAAGACCAGGATATGGTCTGCATCTACGTGGCCATCGGACAGAAGGGTTCGACAGTTGCCAAGACGGTCGCGACCCTGGAAGAATACGGCGCGATGGCGTATACCACCGTGGTCGTGGCTTCGGCCAGCACGGCGGCTCCGATGCAGTTCCTGGCTCCTTACGGCGGCGCAACCATAGGAGAGTACTATCGCGACAGCGGGAAGCATGCCCTGGTCATCTACGACGACCTGACCAAGCACGCGGTAGCCTACCGCCAACTCTCATTGAACCTCCGGCGTCCGCCCGGCCGCGAAGCCTATCCGGGGGACGTGTTCTATCTGCACTCCCGTCTCTTGGAACGGGCGGCCAAGATGAGCGACGAATACGGTGGCGGGTCGCTTACCGCGCTCCCTGTCATCGAGACCCAGTTCGGCGACGTGTCGACGTATATTCCGACCAACGTGATTTCCATTACCGATGGACAGATCTTCCTGGAATCCAATCTGTTCTTCGCCGGACAGCGGCCGGCGGTCAATGTCGGTCTGTCGGTTTCGCGCGTAGGTGGCGCCGCGCAGATCAAGGCGATGAAATCGCGCCAGGTTGCCGGTTTGCTGAGAACGTCCCTGGCCCGTTACCGGGAGCTGGAAGCGTTCGCCCGATTCGGCACGTCGGGACTGGACCAGACCACGCAGCGAGAGCTCCATCTCGGTGAACGCCTCGTTGAATTGCTCAAGCAGGCGCAGTATCAACCCATGGCGGTCGAGGAACAGATCTTGGCGCTCTATGTGGGGGTGAACGGATTACTGAACGACCTGGAAGTGGATCAGGTGCAGCCTTTCGTGGCTGCGTTCCTCCAGTACATGAAATCGCAACACGCTGTCGTGGGCAGTGAGATCAGGGAAACCGAACAGTTGACCGAGGAAGCGGAACAGCGCATCCGGGACGCGGTTGCGGAATTCCAGAAGACGTTTAACGCTTAGAGGCAGAAGGGCATTATGCCGTCACTTCGTGAGATTCGGCGACGCATCGCGAGTACGAAGGATATCCAGAAGATCACCAAGGCCATGCAGACCGTGGCCGGCGTTCGCCTGCGCCGAGCGCAGAATCGGCTGTTTGCCGCCCGTCCGTACGCTCGAAAGCTGGACGAGATGATGAAGCATCTGGCAGGCCAAACCGCCGATGAACGACATCCGCTCATGACCCCCCGCGAGGTGAAGAATACCGCGCTGATCGTTGTGACGGCCGACCGCGGTTTCTGCGGAGGGTTCAACTCGAATGTCGTGCGCAGCGCCATGGAAAGCGTGCGGGCAGGTTCGCCGTCGCCCGGCTTGATCTGCGTGGGACGCAAGGGTTCCGATACGCTCTCTCGCCAAAGAGTGAACATGCTGGCCAGCCATACGAACCTGTTCCAGGCGCTGGACTACGCCCAGGCCGGCCGGATCGCCGACGAGGTGACCGAACTGTTTGCGCGCGGCGGGATTGATCGGGTGGATATGCTCTACAACGAGTTCAAGTCCGCCGGCCAGCAGAGCCTGGTGACCGAACAGTTGCTTCCCGTACCGCCGATGGCGGTGACGAACGATCCGGCGTTCACCGGATATCTGTACGAGCCGTCCCAGCCCATGCTGATGCAGGATCTTGTGCCGCAGCACATCCGATTCCAGATCTGGCGCGTCCTGCTCGAATCGAACACGGCGGAAGAAGCCGCCCGCATGCTGGCCATGGACAACGCCACCCGAAACGCGAACGACCTGATTGATGAACTGACCCTGACGGCCAACAAGATCCGCCAGGAAACCATTACATCCGAGCTCATGGACATTGTAGGCGGCGCTGAAGCGTTGAAATAGCACCGGGCTTGCCGCGCATTGACCGGGGAAGGGAAACCATGGAAGAAGGTAAGAACAAAGGAACCGTGGCGCAGATTATCGGTGCCGTCGTTGACGTAGAATTCGGATCGGGCGCTCTGCCGAAGATTTACAACGCCCTTGAGGTGTCGGCAGAGGATGGTGCCGTGCTGGTCCTCGAAGTCCAGCAGCACTTGGGCGACAACAAGGTCCGTTGCGTGGCCATGGACGCAACGGACGGGCTGGTCCGGGGCGTGCCGGCCATCGATACGGGCGGTCCGATCAACGTGCCTGTGGGGCCCGGCGTCCTCGGCCGCATGATGAATGTCCTTGGCCGTCCCATCGACGACCGGGGCGCGGTGGAGTCGGATCATCACTATCCGATACACCGCAGCGCTCCAGAACAGGAGGACCTGACGACCTCGGCGGAGATGTTCGAGACCGGAATCAAGGTCGTGGATCTCATGGAGCCTTACACCCGCGGCGGGAAGACCGGTCTCTTCGGTGGTGCCGGCGTGGGCAAGACGGTGCTGATCAAGGAGCTGATCAACAACATCGCGCGGGAGCATGGTGGAATCTCCGTGTTCGCCGGCGTGGGCGAGCGGACGCGCGAGGGCAATGACCTCTGGCTCGAGATGGAAGAGGCCAAAGTGCTTGACAAGACCGCCCTGGTGTTCGGCCAGATGAACGAGCCTCCGGGCGTTCGTCTGCGGATCGGTCTGACCGGCGTCGCGATCTCCGAGTACTTCCGGGACGAAGAAGGTCGGGACGTTCTACTGTTCATCGACAACATCTTCCGCTTCGTGCAGGCGGGGTCTGAAGTCTCGGCCCTCCTGGGACGCATGCCTTCCGCGGTTGGGTACCAGCCCACACTGAGCACGGAGATGGGAGACCTGCAGGAGCGGATCACGTCCACGAAGCAGGGAGCCATCACCTCGGTGCAGGCCATCTACGTGCCCGCCGACGATTACACGGATCCGGCCATCGTGACCGCCTTTCCCCATCTCGACGCCATCACCGCGTTGTCCCGCGATCTTTTTGCGCGGGCCATTTTCCCGGCCGTCGATCCCCTCGAATCCAACTCCAGGCTCCTGGATCCTGCGGTTGTGGGAGAGAAGCACTACAATGTCGCCCGGTCTGTCCAGCAGAACCTGCAGCGGTACAAGGACCTGCAGGATATCATCGCCATCTTGGGTATCGACGAGTTGTCGGACGACGACAAGCAGGTGGTGTCCCGCGCGCGGAAGATCGAGCTGTTTATGACCCAGCCCATGTTCGTGGCGGAGACCTTCACCGGGTTGCAGGGTCGCTACGTCAAGGTCGAGGACACGGTGGAGGGATTCGAGAAGCTGGTTGAGGGCGAGTGCGACGAATTGCCCGAACAGGCCTTTTATATGGTGGGTACCATCGACGAAGCCTTCGACAAAGCCAAGGAGCTTCAGTAATCATGGCAGGCGAGTTTCCCCTGGTCGTCGTCACGCCTTCAAGCATGGCCTTTGAGGGCGGGGTGCGCAGTGTGGTCGCTCCGGGCACGGACGGATACTTCGAGGTATTGATCGGCCACGTTCCCCTGCTCACCTCGCTACGGCCCGGCGTCCTGACCGTTCGTAATGACGAGGGCCGCACACAGCAGTACACCGTGTCTGGCGGATTCGTAGAAGTGCTGCGGTCCCAGACGACCGTCTTGGCCGAAACGGTCGAAGAGATAGGCGCCATTGACGTGGAGCGTGCACGCCGCGCCGAGGAGCGGGCGCGCGAGCGCCTGGATTCGGCCGAAGAAGGCATTGATGTCGAACGGGCCAAGGCATCGCTGGATCGCGCGTTGAATCGCATTGAGGCGAGCAGTCTGCATTAGGCAGCTTGCTGCGTGTCCGCTTAGTGCATGCGACCCCGATGGTGTCGCAATATCATGACGTTGCGCCGTCCGGTTCCCGGTTCCTTAAATACGCCAGCGTGCCGATCGCCCCGCGGAGTCCGTCCTTCAAGATCGTCTCGTCACCCCCGATCAACAGCAGGCGGACGCCCTCCTTTACCTGTTTCCGCACATTTTCTTTGTCATCCGTGCGTCCGACCAGGGGATGGCCCACGGGTTTTCCCGCCCGTCTGCCGGCTTCCCGCACGCGTCGGAGCGCTTCGAGGTATCTCGGATGGCCAAACTGGAAGGGGACGCCGAGGGAAATACACAGATCCACGGGACCCACAATGCAGCCGTCCACGCCATCCACATTCATGATGTTGTGGACATGTTCCACCGCTTCCGCCGATTCGACAATCGGCACGTACAGCACAGTATCGTTGATCCCCTTGGTGTAGGCCTCCGCATGCAACCCGTATCCCGCCGCGCGGTGCGGTCCCCACCCACGCGTTCCCGCGGGAGGATAGCGGCAGGCGTCCGCTCCCAGCTTCGCCTCCTCCTGTGTATTCACGAAGGGGACGACGATCCCCATGGCACCCATGTCCAGGTACAGTTTGATCAGGTCGGGGTCGGTGCGGGCGACGCGGACGACCGGCGTGGCCGGTGTGCAGCCCACGGCCTGGATCTGTGCCTGCACGGTCAACGGCGTCTGCGGAGCATGCTCCGTATCGATCAGAATCCAGTCGAATCCGGCCAATCCGGCCAGTTCCGCTATGGCGGGGGATCCGAATCTGAGTTGAATCCCGAAGGCGGGTTCTCCAGCGTCCAGCAATGCCCTGAGGCGGCTGTTCATCATGCGTCGTCAACCCGCGGCATCCTGAAAGAAACCCAGTTCAAGGAGCCGGTCCAGCCATCGCTGCCGTTTTGGACTGCCATCGGGATTGGCGACCCAGGACGGGTCGACCAGCGGATCGCCGGGCCGGTTGTAAGCGGCCGTGGTCTTTCCGTTGTTCGCCCCCTGCTTTCGCGTGGTCTCGATCTCTTCGGGCGTCCTTGGATTGTTGTAGTACACGCAGGTGCACATGTGTCGGTCGTTGGATCCTCCGCAGCTGGCATGCCATAGTCTCAGGTCGAAGCCGACCACATCCCCTGGCTCCGATGTACAGACGTGGGACGGTACCTCGGCGATAGGCAGGTCGAGTTCGGGCATGACCCGTTTCAGTTCGCTGTGGTAGGGATTCCGGTGAGAACCCGGAATGACGCGCAGCGCGCCGGTCTCCGGTCCGACAGGTTGCAGGTAAAAGGCGAACTTGATGCCATACTGGTGGATGCTGTGGGTGTCCGGGTGCCATTTCGTGTCCCCTACGTACCGGTTGGCATCGGCCGCGATACCCAGCGCATCCTCGCCGTAGAGTTGCTCGGCGATGTCGCAGAAACGGGGGTCTTCCAGCAGACTCGCGAAGAAGGGCGTGGACCTCCCCATCATGGTAACCCAGTGACGGACCGAGCCGTCGAAGGGCAGATGACGATAAGCCGACGCAAGCCCCTGGTCGAACTCCCTTTTGATTGTGTCCAGCTCATCTGGCGTGAAGAGTTGACGCAGGACCACGAAACCGAAGCTCTTGAAGTGCTGGTGTTGATGTGCGGTCAACATGACGGCTCCCTTCATCGTTCCAGGACGAGTACGGGTTTCCGGTATGGCGTTCGGTTAAATCCGGCGCAAAAAACGCTGAATCCGCAACCACCAGACGATCCAGACGGCCTCGCTGATCACGCCACGTGAAAGTTTGGAAACCCCCGATCGGCGGTCTACAAAAATAATGGGTATTTCCCGCAGACGATACCCCTTTCGCCAGCACCGGTAGTTCATCTCGATCTGAAAGGCGTATCCATCGGATCGGACCTTGTCCAGATCAATGTTTTTCAGCACTTCGCGCCGGAAACACTTGTATCCGCTGGTGGTGTCCTGGATGCCCATACCCGTCACCACGCGGGTATAGAGGTTGGCGAAATAGCTGAGCAGCAGACGGGACATGGGCCAGTTTACCACATTGATTCCGCTGATGTACCGTGATCCGATGACCACGTCGCAGGACGCGATCTGTTCCAAAAACTTCGGGATCATGGCGGGATCGTGGGAGAAATCGGCGTCCATCTCGAAAACGCATTGCACGTCCTGCTGGATGGCGTACTTGAATCCGGCCACATAGGCTGTGCCCAGGCCCAGTTTGGCCGGTCGATGGATGATGCTGATCCGCTCGTTCTCCGCAGCCATGCCATCGACCAGTCTGCCGGTCCCGTCCGGCGAATTGTCGTCCACCACGAGCACCCGAATGCCCGGATCCAGCGCCATCAGTTCGGGCAACAGGCGCCGAATGTTCTCCAGCTCGTTATAGGTGGGGATGATAATGAGTGATATCATGGCTTTCCATAATGGGATTGCGAGGTCCTGGCCAGGCGCTTTCTGATACGCATCGCGCCTGCGCCGGCCAGTCCGAGCAGAACCAGCGCACTGCCGATCCGGCTCAACAGGTAACCTGTGGTAAAGCTCTGTGGTTCAAACGTCATGGTCACGTCGTGCCGACCCTTCGGGACGACCACAGAACGCAGCACGTAGTTGGTCTTGTATATTTCCGCGGGTTCTCCCCCGATCTCGGCGCGCCACCCCGCGGGATAGTAGATTTCGCTGAGGACCAGCAAACAGGGCGCAGCCGCATCCACGACCATCTCGATCCGATGTGGCGTATGGAGAGTGATCTCCACGGACGAGTCTCCCCGTGGACCGAGTTGCACGGGAACAGGCTGTTCAACAAAGGCGTATGCACCGGGACGAAATTCGGGATCGCCCAATGCCTCGAAAAGGGCGTTCCCGTCCGTTTCGACCTGCACGCTGTCCACTAGGAAAGCCCTCGGAAGGGCGGCATCGTTCCGGTAGAGATAACGGCCTTCGGACTCGACAACGGCGGTTAGCCCGGTGCCCTGAAGCGGCTCCCCGGTTACAAGGTACCTGGTATTCAGCATGTTCAATACGGGAAAGGTATGCAAACCCACCCGGTCCATGAGTTCCTGGTAGTTCCCCAGTTTCGCCGCATGATAGCCTCCAACCGTTGCGATTCCGAAATATCCGTATTCATTCGAAGCGAATTCGGAAAGCGGCAGGATCCGGTACAGGCCGGTATCCGCTTTCAGGGCCTTTACGATTTCGGTTTCCCGCGCGGCGTAGTAGGCTTCGATCTGCGCGGGATCATCTTGCGGGTTCACGACCCGTGAGGCCACGAGGAACAGATCGAAGACGACCAGTGCGCTCACGCATGCGATAAACAGCGCCGGTTTCGTCTTGCGGGTGGCGTAAACCAGTGCGCTCACGGCACAGAGCAACAGCGTCATGATCCACAGGTCGTCCATGAGCTGTTCGAAGCGCATGGCATTGATCCGAGTCTGGTAATCCGCGTTGCCAGGAATGGCATTGCCCTGCCGGCTCGCGGCATCGGCCTGTTCATAGATTCCGGTCATCAGGGACTGGAAGGAGGTTTCGAACGCGGTCAACCCGACAGCCAGCAGCAGCACGCCGCCGGCCACAAGGCACAGTCTCTTCGCGAAAGTCCCCAGCACGTCCTTGCCGGCCCGTATGCGCCCGGCCAGCGCATGCGCGCCGTAACCGGCGAGGAGTGCAACGGCGAACTGCAATAGAACCAGGATCATGACCGGCGCACGGAATTTGCCGAAGAAAGGGACGAAATGGAGCAAGACGTAGGAAACGGGAGGCAGGTGCTTTCCGAAGGAGACCAGCAGCGCCAGGACGGCTACGATGACGAGGAAAAGGGTCATGCGCGATCTGTTCAGCGCAATGCCTGCAGCCGCCAGTACGACGACGCCGATGCCCAGGTAGTTCGGGAAATCGGTAAACGGCATGTCGCCCCAGTAGAGGGGGCCGCCGAAACCGGAAAACGAGGGGATGACGAAGGTCAGGATTTCAATCGGCGGGAAAGACCAGCTTGTGGCGAAGGGCACGTTCACGTCGCTGCCCCCCACGGATAGGCTGCGGGCGGAATACTGCGCGTATTCCTGCATGGGCAGCACCAGCACGGCTGCTACTGCGACGGCCAGCCCGATGCCTCCCGTAAACAGCGCGGCCTTCTTCAACACGGTCCGGACCGCCGTGCTGCCACGCAGGTCTGCCGTCACGGCGTAGACGGCGTACAGGCCGATCAGCATGGCCGTGTAGAAGGCAATCTGTGGATGGAAGGAGCACAGCTGGGAGCCCAGCGCACCGCCGAGCAGTACCCCGTCGTACACCCGCCCACGTTCAAAAACACGGTATGCGGCAAGGAATACGAGGGGGATGTGCATGAAGCAGATGAATCGATTGGCGTGTTCCGTAGCCATCATATGGGTGGAAAAAACGAAGGCGGTGGCCGCGACAAAACAAGCCCCCCTGGAAAGCGAAAGAGCGCGTCCCAGGTAGTACATGGCGACCGCCCCGAGAAGCAGATGGAAGAAGAAACGGCCGTGCAGCGCGCTGATGAGTCCCTCCGGTAGGATGGCGTTGACCAGGGCTTCGAAGCTATACTGCAATTCGTGATACGTACCGCTGGCCTGGAAGGGCATGCCGCCGAAAATGTAGGGATACCAAAGGGGGGTTCCTTCGTGTCTTTTCTCATAGTCTTGGACGAACCGGTCAAACGGCACGGCCTGACTGATCATGTCCGGTGTGATTTCCACTCGCCCGTCGATAATGTATCCGCGGTAGACGAAGACAGCCAACAGGGCGATGATCAGCAGGAACAACAGGTCTCTGACACCGGGCGGCAGGCCGCGGTGGCGAGATCCTTCCGTTCGACCGGCGGGTGCCCTCGTACTGGACCGCTTCGCTGTCGATTGCCTCTTGGTCATGGTCGTTCCGGGTTTATGTTCGTGATATCAAACGATCAAACGGAATCCGTTTTCGATTCGATCGATGCGTTGCTGGCGAGTGGCGTGGCGAATCCAGCCCGGAGGCCGCGATGGAGCGCATGAAGATGCGGCCACTTTCGATGAAGGGCCAGGTATGCCATACTTCGCAGGTAACGATACAGTACAAGGTATGGCAGGAATGCAAGCAGGAACGGTAGCAGCGGGACGTGTTTTCTCGCGAAGACAATCCGGCCGCGTATCATGTGATACAGGTAGCCGGGACTTTCGAATCCTATGGTATGCGCACCCTTGTGGTAGATGACGGCCGCCGGTACCAGCAGGAGCCTGAATCCCGCCATGCGGGTTCTCAGTCCCCAGTCGAAATCATCGAAATAGTGTATGTAATCCTCGTCCATCAAACCCGCGCTCCGTAGCACAGTGCGTTTCACAAGCAGTGCGGTTCCGGTGATGTACGGCATATCGCCACGCCCATCGTACTGACCGCGGTCTGTTTCTCCGTGACCCAGAAGAAATCCCTGAGCGAGCCAGCGTATCGTTCGCGTTCCGGCGCTGTCGAGCACACTCCTTTACCAAACTGGTATATCTTCGGTCCCGTCATGCCTATATCGGCCGACTGTTCAGCCGCGGCGACGAGCAGGGTCAGCACGTCGGGTTCCAGTGCCGTATCATTGTTCAGCAGGAAGACATAGGCGGTCCCGGTAGTGAGCGCATGCAGAATACCCTTGTTCCCGCCGCGGACGAATCCGGCGTTTTCCCGGTTTCTGATCAGCATGACCGGCCGATTTTTCCGACTCCAGCGTTCGATGGCTTCAGGCGATCCATCAGTAGAATCGTTGTCCACGAGTACGATGGAAAAAGACGGGTAGGTCAGGCGGCCGACCGAATCGAGACAGGCCAGCGTATCCGTCATTTGATTCCAGTTGACTATGACGATGGTGACATGGGGATGATTGGCGTTCATGAATCCGCGGCGCGGTGTTGGCCGGAAAGGTGGATCCGGTAGACAATCGACAAGTAAACAATCGACCAGGGACCGCGCGCTTCATCCTTCCGGTCCCGGTCCGTATCAACGTACTACATGGATCGGGTTAATCGAAACGGGTTGGTTATTTTCCTTATTCGATCCTCAAGGTACGCTTTTTCCTGTTTCTCCAACAAGGAAAACGCATAAATGAGGTAGAAAACACCACCGAGGACGACCAGCGCGATGCTGATCTCGACGTATTCGAGACTCCATCGAGCCGCACCGAAAAAGCTCCCAGAAAGGGCAATCAGCCGGATATAGGACTTCCAGGGAAACAGCCGCCCGCCGGTCGTATTGAGCAACCGGGCATAACGGGCCAGGTAGTATATCCAGCCCGCGGCGGTGCCGCACAGGGTGGCCAGCGCCGCTCCCCAAAGGCCAAAGGCCTGTATGAAGATCAGGGTGCCCGCGATGTTGACGATCAGCGTCACAACGGCGGCCTGGACGATGATCGCGTTGCGGTTCAGGGCCCTCGCCAGGACATCCGGACTGTTGAACCGGAGCAGCAGGAGCAGGGCGTAGATGCCCAGGACCTTGTGGCCTTCGAAGTAGCTTTCAGGGAGCATGATCCGGTAAAGTACGTCCGAGAACAGAAAGACGAGCATGCCTGCCGGAACGTTGATGATCATGCCGTGAAGAGAACACCTGCGCCAGAGGGCGGTTATGCCGGTCGTATCGCCTGACTCCGCGTATCCCACATACGTGGAGAAGAACACCGATCCGAATACGCTGACCAGGATACCCGAGATGGGCAGCTCGATGGCCGACACGCTGTAGATGGCGAAGCTGGAGGCGCCCAGCAAGGCGCTGATCATGATTTTGTCCAGACTGGCGTTGACAAAGGGCATGAAACCGGCAATCCCGAGTCCCAATGCGTATCTGTACTGCGCCCAGACCTCAATGCCCCGCAGGCGGAAGGACAACTGTCTGCCACCAAGGAGTACGGCCCCGTAGAGCAGGGATTGGAAGGCCTCCAGGAACACGATCAGCAGGATCAGCTGGTAGATGGAGGTGATCAGGCCGGAGAACAGGGCGACGGCGATGGCCAGAATACGAAAAACATACTGGAAGACGCGGAGCCCGCTTGCAACCGCCGGGCGCTGGCCTCCGACCAGCACATTATGGGCGGTCAGATTGAAGAAAAGGAACAGGGCGATCAGGAGATAGGCGCCTATCTCCCGCAACCAGGGCGCCAGTTCCGTGTGGACAAGCAGGTGGGGTTTGAGCAGGCCGTGGTATAGCAGGAAGATCACCAGGAAAATGAACGTGCAGGTGAGCAGCGTGTTGCCCACGTACTTCCTGGCGGACGAAACGTATTTCCCGGATATGAAGTAGAAGACGCTTTCGATCATCCCCATGGCGAACAGGGATGCGAAGCCGACGGTCAGGATGCCGTATCGATAAGGCGCGAGTTGTTCCGGTTCAAAGAAGTGTGCGACGACGATCGACTGGAATACCTGCAGCACGCCCGCGGTGAACAGCGCGACGTAGAGTATGACGGCGGCGCTTCGCTTTGACATGGGCCCGTCAGGCTGCCGACCTGCACCGGCGGGTCGGCTCAGACTCCGTCCCGCAGTATCTCCGCGACGGCGGCGACGGCGCGGTCCGCTTCGTCGAGCGTATTGTAGATATGGGGAGAAAGGCGGACGTTGGATCCCATGCCCGCCCCGGCGATATGGTATTTGGCGTACAGTCTGTCGAAGACCGGACGAGGTTCCAGTGTGCCCGGCTTGAAGATGACGACGCCAGCCGAAAGGGCGGGGTCCATGGACGTGGAGAGTTCCACGCCGGGTAATCCGGTAAGGCCCTCCTTGATGG
Organism: bacterium; assembly: GCA_965200485.1. Classification (GTDB taxonomy): domain Bacteria; phylum JAAXHH01; class JAAXHH01; order JAAXHH01; family JAAXHH01; genus JAAXHH01. The sequence continues at coordinate 735,743 of CBDAUD010000001.1, read as the reverse complement.
CCGTGGCCAATTGGCGCATGCGAGCCTCCACGCGGTCCGGACCGATTCTCTCGTGGAAATCAACGGCCCGTCCCGTGGCGGTCAGCGCGGCGTCGTCCCGTTGACCAAGCACCTCGTATTTGCGCGCGCTGCTGACGTCGTCCCGCCATCCGGCGCTTACAATGCCGGGCCATACATGGTCCTGGCTGTCCTTTCGAAGGTACAGCACGCCGACTTCCTTCGGACCCATGAACCATTTGTGGGCGCTTCCGGTGTAGGCGTCGCATCCCATGTCGGCCAGGTCGATCTTCAGGGCGCCAAAACTCTGCGCGCCGTCCACGAGGGAGAACACCCCCCGGGACCGCGCCGCCGCGCACAATCTTCCGGCAGGCATGGTCAGCCCGGTGCGGTTGGACACGTGGGTGAAGGACATCAGTTTCGTCGCGGGCGTGTACGCCCGGTCGAAGGCTTCGACGATTTCGTCTTCGTCCCGCGGAATCAAGGGTACCGATACGTAGTTGACCTTAAAACCGAAGCGCCTGGCTTTGACCTGCCACGCCTGGTTATTCGAGGGATGGTTCAGGTCGGACAGCAACACCTCGTCGCCAGCCTCGAGCGGAAACCCGGTACTGATTGTGTTATTGGCTTCGCTCGTGTTCCTGACCAGCGCGATTTCGTCGGGTTGGGCACCGAGGAGCCGCGCCATTTTTTCGCGGGTTTCTTCCCTGATCTTGCGGTACTTGAGCCGGTTATGGAAGGACGCGTCAAAATCCAGGTTTCGGGTATGCTGGAAAACCGCTTCCATCACCGGGAAGGGTGACGGACAAAGATTGGCGGCATTCATCAACGCCAGTTCTTCCCGGAGGAGGAACTGACTCCGAACCGCGTGCCAGTACCGTTCATGGCCGGGGTTTTTGCCGGAGACCGCCGTTTCCAGGTCCTCGACCGGAGACGCCGAGGCAAAGGAGGTTCCGGAGACCAGCGCGCCGCCCGCCGCAAGCCCGCCGGCCAAACGTTTCATGAACGAACGGCGGGAAACCTGCCATGCCTCTTCGGGAATGCGCTCGATTACGAACTCGTCCTGTGTCATCCTGCACCCTCCGGATAGAAGGTAATGGCTCGGCGCGGAAGCATCGGCCGGCAAGTTGCCTTTGAAGGAACGCGGTTTTCGACGTCGATCAGCCATAAACCCGGCGCCGGGTACAATTCAGCACCCGGGGACCCGGGCGTTAGAAGTCTAATGCCACGCCGAAATAGGCTGTGATGAGATCGGTGGTCGATTGGGTGACGTTGAGTTCCGCAAAACCATCCCTCCGGACGATGTCGCCCCGTTTCAGGTAGTCGGCCGAGGAGCCGTCCTGATAGCGCATCCGAAAGTCAAGGGATACGGATCGCAGGGTGCGGTTCTGCGGCGTGCGTTCTTCTCCACCACGCCAGACTTCGATCAGGACGCCGCCCCCCACGCCCTTGGTAAAGGCGAAATCACTGATGTTCGTATGGCTCGCGATATCCTCACCGTCAAACCGGGGCAGGTCTTCAATGGTCGTACTCGTGAACAGGTAGTGGAAACCCACGAGACCTTCCACATAGAATCTCAGCGGGGCGGGCGGCGTCTGAAGACGGAGAAAAGCGTTCATCGTCAGGATGTTGTTTTCGGTGACCACGCCGACGAGGACGTCGGGAATCGTGCTGCTGAACCGCTCGGTGCGCCGCTCGTGGCCATAGATCAGGTAGCCCAGGTCCAGTCCGACCACGGCGGGTGTGCGCGGGGGAATGTAACCCACGTAGCCGGAGATCCCGATACCCGGCGAGGTCAGGTTGTCACCAAACTCTCCCGTCGGAAAGCCGCCGATGAGGCCGAACCCGGTTATGACGACGGGCGGCACATCCACGGAGCCCGTATTTTGTGCCTTGACCGGGGTTGTCAGAACCAGGGGAACCAGGATGGCCAGGACCGGAAGCCATGCGCGATGTATTGCGCGGCGTTTTTCTTGCTGCATAAGAGGCATTCTCGATAGAGGGTTTCGGGTCAATACTGCATTTCGAATTATCCAGCGTTCGAATATTCCAGGTTCAGGACGGTCGTTCTCCGATCTTGGCGAACACCGCGGACCACCGCTTTTGATGGCTGTCGTCCATATAGTCGGGTATGAATCCTAATCCGATGTAGGTTCTGATGGCCGGTATCCGGAAATCGTCCGTACCCAGAAACGCGGTGGCGTATTCACGCTCCCGCATGTAGTGCAGTACCGCCAAGGTGACGAGGCGACCCAATCCCCGCCCGCGATGGGCGGGTTTCGCGCATACCATGTGCACCTGCGCGGCATGAACGCCCTCGGGATGGATGTCAAAGGCGCAGGCCGTAGCCACGGCTTCCCCCGCACAGTTTGCGAAGAAACATCCATCCGCCATGAACGGTTCCTGTTCCGTCAGCTCCCGGCGACACTTTTCCGCCGTCCAGCCCGTTCCGATGCCCGTATTCATGATCTGGCACCAGGCGGTTTCGTCTCCGGGCCGATAGGTGTTCAGCGCATAGCCTGCAGGTACGTCGATTCCGGGCAGGTGTTCCAAGTCGGGACGCACCATCCTAAGCTGACGTTCAGGCATGGACGTTCCGCCCTCCTAAACGTCGCATCCAACGCGCCGCAGGTAGGCCACCGAATCCGCCACGCGCCGGCAGGTCTCCTCTTCGTTCAGTGATTCTCCTTCCACGCCTTCGATTTCCATGGTGAACGGTCCGTAGAACCCCCGCTCGTTCAGCCTGTCGAAAACCGTCTTGAAATCGACGATGCCCTCGCCGAACGTGGGGAAGCACCAAGTCCTGTAACCGCCGTCGGTATCCTTGAGATGCATGCTGCCAATATAGTCGATGACCTTCTCCATTTCGGTCACATGGTCCACGTCCCGGTTGTAGTAGTGGATATTGGCCGTGTCGTAGTTCACGCGGACGTTGGGGTGATCCACGCCGCGCATGGTCTCCATGGCGACGGACGCGTTGGTGATCAGGTCGGGATGTGTTTCCATTCCGATGGTTATCCCGTACTCGGCGGCTCTCGCCCCCGCGCGGCGCAGCCGCTCGTAAGCGGTCTTCCGGTCCAGATCTCCGGTCTGTACGCTCACGAAAAGCGTGCCGGCGCCCAAGGCCGCCGCAGCCTCCAGGGCGGGCATCAACCGGTCGTCCACATCTTCGGCTTCTATTTCTACCGGACATTGCAAACTGCTGGCCGACAGCCCGTGATGTTCCAACCTCGCCCTGGTCTCGGCGATCTGATCCGGCGCGGGTGCATCGATTTCCACATGATGAACGCCAATCGTGGGCAGGTGGGCATAGGCGGATTCGCTGAATTTACCGTAGCTTGCCGTTCGACATGCGAGCAGATTGGCGGGCATAGGTATCCTTCTTTCGGAAACGAGTGCAGGCGGATGCGGGTACACTCGAAATATAACCGAAGGATACCGCGGGGTCAAGATTTCGTGAAGGATACCGCGGGGTCAAGATTTCGTGCCGGTCAGCGGTTTCGTCTTCCCGCCAGCCACCTCATGAGGCCTTCGAGCGGCAATTCCGGTTTCAGAATGCGCGCTTGTACGCCCCGGCTCCGGAGCAGCGCCTCGGCCGCCTGGTAGCCGCTGCGGACGGCACTCTCCATGGTTGCCGGCCAGCCCGTCTGCGCCCAGTCGCCCGCGATGAACAAATTGGACAGGGGGCTGGATGGACCGGGTCGCAATGCGTCGCAACCGGGCCTGGGTGCGAAGGTGGCCCGGCCTTCCTTGACGACGATGGCCTTGAGCAGTTCGGCTTCGCGCACCGCGGGTAGCAGGGACCTGAGATCTTCCATGGCCTCGTCGATGATCGTCTGTTGCGGCATTTTCATCCATGCATCGGACGCGCTGACCACGAGTCCGAGATAGGCGCCCGCTCCACCACTGGAGAAGGCCTCGAGGTGTCGAATGGACTGGTTGAATATCCACTGTATCCGTCGTCCGATCACCGCGGCGTAGTCCAGCTCCGTCACGGGCCGGTCGAACCAGACGTGCACCGCGGTGATGGGCGAAACCGACAGCCCGTCCAGCATCGCGAAATGCGGGTTCGAGGCGTGGTTTTCGGGCAGTAGCCGGCACAGGACGTCAAAAGGCAGGGCGGACAGGTACGTCTCGGCCTCGACGGACGCGCCGTTCTGCAGCTGGAGGGACTCGACGCGGTTACCTCGGGTCGACAGGCTGGCGACGCCCTGGTCGAGCACGACGCGGCCGCCACGCTGTTCAATGTAGTCTATGCAGGGTTCGTACAGGTCCCCGAGCGGTACGGCGGGCAGCCCCACTTCGTAACCTCGACGAGTGATCAGAAAAGCCCGGACCGTCGTGCTTATGCCGTATTCGGCGTCAATATCTTCCAGCTCGTCGTTGAGGGCGCTGATCAGGAAGGGTTTCCAGAAGGCCTCCACAGCCCGATTCGTCGCCCCGTGGTCCGCAAGCCAGTTCGCCATGGACACGGGGGGGCGCGCTTCGACAGCGCGTTGCCCATTCAGACGGTCCGTTTTTTGTTGTCTCATAACGTGACGAATCATGCCTGCCACGGTCCGGCCGATCGACAACTTGTCCCTGAAACCCATCGTTCGCAGCCTCAGGAACGATGGGGCCAGGTGGAACGGCGGCGGAAGGCGAGAGGGACCGATGACCGAAACCCGGTTGGACTCGTCGATGAAGGGAACGGTTCGGTGGAAGGCGATATGGTCCTGTACACCGAGGTGGCCGTAGAAATCGAGGAGGTTGACGCAACAACCCAGGAGCACGTGCTGGCAGTTGTCCACCCTTTCACCACTGGACGGATGGATGAAGGAGGACGCACGGCCGCCCAGGATCGGACGCCTTTCGTACAGTTCAACCCGGAGACCGGCATTGGCCAACGCGACCGCGCCGGCCAGTCCGGCCAGTCCGCCACCGAGGACGATTACTTGGTTCATACGCGTTTCAAGATCAAAGCCCGAGCGGTAATGGCGAGTTTCTTCCAGGCCGACAGGCCGACGCGTCCGGCATACACGTCGTACTGACGGCGAGGGATTTCTTCAAGACATGCCCGGTATATGCCGATCATGGCCGCCAGACATGCGCGGCTGGAGGATTGAACCAGCGGTAGGAGCGGCAGCGCTGCTTCGTAATAGCCTCTGGCGCGTTCCACCTGGAACACCATCAGTCGCCTGAACTCTTTGTTGAAAACAGCCCCCCGTATGTGCTCCTCGGAATACCCGAAGGCTTCCAGATCCTCTTGGGGCAGGTAGACCCGGCCCATTCCGGCGTCTTCCCGGATGTCGCGGAGTATATTGGTAAGCTGAAACGCAATGCCGCAGGACTCCGCGTACCTTTCCGCTTCCTTGCCCTGGAATCCGAAGATGTGTATACATACCAGTCCGACGGCGGAAGCGACGCGGTAGCAGTACCGGTACAGGTCGTCGAAGGTGGGGTAGCGCGTTATGGTAAGATCCATTTCCGCACCGTCGATGATGGCGTCAAAATACGTCCTCGGGATTTCGAATCGCCGCACCGTATCTGCGAACGCGGGCAACAGATCAGTGCCCTTGGCCGTCGTTTCGCCATAGGCGATGTCCAGCGCCTTGCGACAGGAATTCAGCCGGGTTTTCCTGTCTGATTTCCCGGTATCCTCGTCGACGATATCGTCACAATAGCGCATAAAGGCGTAAACCGCGCACATGGCGCGTTTTCGTTCAGGCGGCAGAACAATGAAGGAATAGTAGAAGTTCCTTGCATGCGATTTCGCGATTTTCCGACAATAATCATAGGAATGTTTCACCGATTCCCGATCGTCGCGCTGTTGATCCGAAAGGTTCATGGCAATAGTGGTCCATCGTTTTGGACAACGCGCACAGCCGCGCTGTATCCCGGGCGGTGCGTTTTCAGTTCCAAAATCGTTTCAGGGCGTATTTAAGAAGCAGGCCGGTCTTCTGGGCCGATGACAAGGTGGGCCGCCGGGACAGCACGTCGTAACGCTGTTTTTCGATCTGGCCCAGGATGGCCATGCCACACCGGCTGAACAGTTCGATGTCCAGCCTGAACCGCTTGTCCACCATCCCGCACAGCCCGACTCCTTCTTCGAACAGCTTCCGCGTCCGATGCACCTGGAACGCCATCAGCCGTCTGAAGCGTTCGTTGACTACGCCGGCCCTGAGATCCGCCTCGGTGTAATGGTATTGGTCCAGATCCTCCAAGGGTAAATAGATCCGGCCTTTTTTCAGGTCTACCCGGACATCCTGCCAGAAATTGGCGAGTTGAAGCGCGGTACACGTAGCGTCCGACAGGGCCTGCCGTGCCGCATCCCGGTAACCGAACAGATAGAGCACGAGACGACCTACCGGATTGGCGGAATAACGGCAGTAACCAAGCACGTCGGCATAGGTCTGGTAACGCGTTACGACCTGGTCTTGCCGAAACGCGGTCAGCAGATCCCGAAACGGGGTGATCGGTATCTCGAAACAGTCGATCGTTTCCCGCAGGGCAATGAAGACCGGATGACGGGCCTTATGGTCATAACAGGCCTGCAATTCGGTGTCCCACCAGTCGAGCAGTTCCAGGGACAACCCGGTATCGCCGGTTTCGTCGGCGAGGTCGTCGGACCACCGGCAATAGGCATAGACATTATAGAAGTGTCGCCTCAGCTCGGTGGGCAGAAACCGGGTTACGACTATGAAATTCTCGTAGTGCTGACCTGCGAGGCGCTTGCAGTACCGGCGAGCGGACACAACAGATGTGTCGCCGGAGTCGGGAAGCGCCTCGAGGGCGAGATCCTTGAACCGGTGTACGGCTTCCGGCAGGTAGTCGGGTAACCGGGACTGTGACATGGTGGTTCAACCGGCATGCTGTCGCTTTATCCCGATGCTTCGTTGCAGGCGAAGTCCAGGACGAGTTGCTCTTCAAGCCGGTATTCGATAAGGTCCTTTATGGTTGCGATCTTCAGGTGATGCTCGTTGGCAATTTCGACCAGCCGGGGAAGTCGAGCCATGGAACCGTCTTCGTCCAGCACTTCGCACAGGACGCCAGCGGGGTACAGCTCGGCCAGTTTCATAAAGTCTACCGTCGCCTCCGTGTGGCCTTCCCTCTCCAGGACCCCGCCGTCGCGTGCCTGCAACGGGAAGAGATGTCCCGGCCGTTCAAAGTCGTCCGGCACGGTATCCGGATTTACGAATAACTCGACGGTTGTTGCCCTGTCTTGTGCAGAAATACCGGAGGTCACGCCATCGACGGCATCCACGGAAACCGTGAAGGGCGTATCGTCGAGCGACCCGGCTCCATCGACCATTTTGGGAATGTTCAACTCGTCAAGCCGCTGTTTCGTGGTGGGCAGACAGATCAGGCCCCGGCCGTGTCTCGACATGAAGTTGATGATATCGGGTGTGATCTTCTCGGCGGCCACCATGAAGTCGCCTTCGTTCTCGCGGTTTTCGTCGTCAATGACAATCAGTACGCGACCGGCACGGATTTCTTCGACGGCTTCGGCAACGGTGCAGAAATGGGATGACATGTTGCTCTCCTTATACATGGTGATGTAATAAAATGTGAACGATACGGTCTCACAATGGATTTGGGTTGGCGGTGGAAGATTAGACAATTGATTATGGGCGTATTATATTCTCTTCATATATGAAATGCTTGATGTCGCCATGACGCTTCTGTGAGGAATGTATGAATACCTCGTTTTTTTGTATGAATATCCCGTTTTTCTACTCGATTTTCGTCCATGGAGCCTGAGATGACGCGAGAAACCGCCGCCAAGGGCTTTCGGTTCGACGACTTCGTGCTGGATATTCAGACCCGGCAGGTACGTCGGAAGGACGAGGTTCTGCCGTTGAGCTCCAGGTATTTTGACGTCCTCGTGCTACTGGTCTCGAACGCAGGCCAACTGGTGGAAAGAAATCGTATCCTGGATGAAGTCTGGGAAGACGTAGTCGTCAGCGATACGGCGCTTGCCCAGTGTATCAAGTCGATCAGAAAGCTGCTGGACGACGACGCGTCGAACCCCCGTTACATCAAAACGGTACACAAGCATGGATACATCTTCGTCGGAAACGCAGTGGAGATGCAGGAAGAAGCGACCGCGGCGCCTATTCGTGGCCAGTTGATCCGGCCGTACAAGTTTCTCGATTATTACAACGAAAGCGATCAGGGGCTGTTCTTCGGCCGCGACGAGGAAATCGAGCACATTTGCTCCCGCATCCTTTCCCGTCGGTCGTTTCTCCTCTACGGTCGTTCCGGCGTCGGCAAGAGTTCCATCCTTCGGGCCGGCCTCATTCCGTGGCTGCAGGACCAGGGACATCGGGCATACATCATTCGGAGTTTTACCGACCCGTTGCAGCACATGAAACGTATGGTGCGGCGACTCACCCAGGGAACCGCCGAAGACGAACGCGGTTCGGCCGACCTTTCTCTTCGGGAACTGCTTCACGCGCACTGGTCCGGTCCGTCATCCCGACTCGTCGTCATGCTGGATCAGTTCGAAGAGTTCTTTCTCCTGCTTGATTCGAAAAGCAGGCAGGCGTTCATCAGTGAAGTCGGTGCGGTCATGGAGGACGATGCGTTGCCGCTGCAGTTCGTCTTCGTGATGCGGGAGGATCTGCTGGCCGAAATGAGTCAGCTCAAATCCGTGTTCCCCGAGGTCTTCCACCATGAATACCGGCTCAGGCGACTAGGCCCCGATCAGGCTGCTCAGGCCATAACGGGTCCGGCCATGCGGGTCGGCTGCCGGTTTGAAGATCGGCTCGTTGACCGCCTGCTGGAAGATCTCTCCGAACAGGATTCCATTGATCCGCCCCATTTGCAGATCGTGTGCGATACGCTTTACGACCAACGCGATACGGAGAACCTGATCACGGAATCGGCTTATGACAAACTCGGCGGCGCGTCGCAAATTCTTGCCGACTACCTTTCCAGGGTGCTCCGCCGGTTTTCGGTGAGCGAACTGTCCGTGGTGCAGCAGGTGCTTCTGGCACTGATCTCCGCGGATGAGCAGCTGGTCGTCGTGCGGGAATCCGAGGTTGTTTCCCGTCTCCAGTCCGGAGACCGGAACACTACCCGTGGAACACCGCTTGAAGAACTGGTCGATGCCCGCATCGTCAGACGGCGAAACCAGGATGGCGAGGGTTGGCTGGAACTCACCCATGACTGCCTGATTCCAGAGGTGTCCCGATGGCTGACAAACAGCGTATATGAAGCAAAGCAGGCGCGCAGCCTGCTCGAACGGTCGTTGGAGAATTACAGGACCCACCAGCTTATCATGGACCGCGAAAGTCTGGATCTGCTCTCGCCCTACTTGGCAGAAATCGGGATCTCCGGCCAGGAAGCGTATCTGCTTTGTATCAGTCTGCTCAACAGGGACCTGCCTGCACCGAACTGGCTGGTTGAAAGAGTGCCGGATGCGGTGAATTTGATCTTGGAGGCCATGGACAACGTGCGCGCGGAAGTCCGTCAACGCGCGGTGGAATCATCCCGTCCGGTGCGTTGCACAGCGCTGAACAATCGGCTCAGGCACCTCGCTTTGCGGGATCCCGAGATGAAAGTACGCAAGGCGGCGAGCATCGAATTGGCGGACTGGTTCGGTTCGGCTGTGGAGTCTGTCCTGACGCGTCCTACGGGTAACGAGCCTGTAAGTCGCCTGCAGCGCGCGGTCAGCCTGGCGTTTCTGCGGGAGCGGGACAGGTCTGTCAAACTTTCCCGATTGTACCGGGTCATGGTCATGCTCGGATTTATTCTGATGCGCCTGCAGCAAGGCGGAATTGACATCTTGCAGCAAGGCATCGGCGGAACGTTTGGCGGCGCCTTGGCCGGACTGGTGGGAGGACTGCTTCTGGGAGCCGCGCTCGTCGCCAACAGCTCAGGCCTGTCACCGGAAGGGCTCTCTCCCGTTTTCGTTCTGGCGGGTCTGGGCGTGTTCGGTGGCGCTTTCAGCGGTGCCGGGGTATCCTTTGGCATGGTCGGCCTGCGGCGCGTATCGGGAGAATACGGTCGATGGTTTGGTATCGTGGGGGGGGCCTTGGGTGGCGGCTTTGTGGGGGCGGCCTTCAACCTGTATAGTTCCGATACCATTGAAACCCTGTTCGGCCGTTATCCCACGGAACTTACCGGCGGGGTCGAAGGCGCCATGATCGGCGCGGGCGTGGCCCTAAGCCCGGTCGTCGTGTATTACCTGTTCAGGCGCCCCGGGCAGTGGCAGAGCTTGCTCCATGTGGTCTTCGGTGCGTTGGGCGGCATGATCGCCAGCGTAGTCCTGACCGTCATGGGCGGCAACATGTTCACCAGCAGCCTTGAAACGATCCGGCAGTCATTCGGTGCGTCGCAGATTCGGCTCGAAACCATCGCCATCATCTTCGGCGAAGGCGAATTCGGCCGCACGACCCAGGTTGCCCTTGGCGCCTTGGAGGGGCTGTTCTTCGGCGGGGGCGTAACGGCCGGCATAGAGATATTCAATCGCTCAAGAGAACGGATCAAGTGGCGGTGGCGGTTCGAGCAGAACGCGTAATTCGGGCAGCACGCGTAAGATGATGGCGCTTGGATACCGAGCGTCCCGGTCTGGCAGGAAGGAAGCGACGAGCCGTGGCACATCAGCAGGAAGGCACAGGGCTTCCCGGCGAATTCGAATTGATACGGCGCATCAGATCCGCACTTCCCGAGCCGGATCCAAGCGTCCTTCTGGGGATCGGAGATGATGCTGCGGCCGTGGCGCCCGGTACGGGTCTGACGACCCTGCTAACGACCGACACCTTTGTGGAAGGCGTGGATTTCGACCTGGATTTCTCGTCCTGGCGGCAGATTGGATGGAAAAGCATGGCCGCCAACTATAGTGACATTGCGGCCATGGGCGGCGTGCCCAGGCAGGCGCTGACGACGCTCTGTCTTCCAGCCCATCGTACCGTGCAGGAAGTGGAGACGCTATACGCGGGATTTCACCACCTGACGAGAACTACCGGTCTCTCCGCGAGCATTGTCGGGGGCGATCTGAGTGCGACGCACGGACCAACCGTCCTTTCCATCGCGGTGCGGGGAGAAGCGGCAGAACGGCATATCGCGAAGCGGAGTGGCGCACTCGTGGGCGACACACTGTGTGTAACCGGGCACCTGGGTGCGAGCGCTGTCGGTCTGCGTCTGCTTCAGTCGGCACGCCAGCAACCGGTCCCCGGAGGACCGCCGGACCGGTTCGCAGACGTATTGTGCCGACACCGTACCCCTGTTCCACGTGTCCGCGAGGGCGGTATACTAGCCCGCAGCGGCTGGGTCCACGCCATGATAGACGTGAGCGACGGGCTCAGTTCGGATGTCCTGCACCTGTGCCGCAACAGCAGCGTGGGTTTGATCCTGGATGGGACCGCCCTGCCCATCGCAGACGAAACGAGGCGGGCGATAGAGGAGCTTCGACTTGATCCGGTCAGGACCGCCATGAAAAGCGGAGAGGAATTTGAATTGCTGTGCGCCGTTGCGCCCGATCGGGTGGATCATGTGGCGACCGAGCTCGCGGACAGAACCGGAACGCCGCTGACCCCTGTAGGTGAATGCGTGCCAGCGGATCAAGGATACGTATTTACCGATCCTTCCGGACCTCAACCCCTGCGTCCGGAAGGATACGATCACTTCGGAAGCTGAAGGCTATACCTCTATTTCCACGCCTTCGTCGGTCACCCGAACCGGGAAGCAGGTGAGATTTTCGTAGGCCGGCGGTGACAGCACGTCCCCTGTAGTCACATCGAAAGAAGCGCCGTGGTAAGGGCACCAGAGCTCGGTGCCATCCAGTTCCCCTTCGCTCAGGGGTGCACCCATGTGCGGGCAGAAGTTATCCGCGGCATAGTATTTTCCCTCTGCGTTGCAAAGGACGATCTCCTTCCCGTCGATCGAGATCATTTTCATCTGCCCCGGACTCAATTCATCCAGATTCGCAGCTTTGACGTATCCCATGTGCCTTCTCCTTTCTCATTACACAGCACTGCGTGATGCTGATCACGGACTGATGGCGGACTGACGCCTCGACAAGCGGTCAGCCGGGGATGACAATCCGTTGGCCGATTTTCAGTCGCCTGGCCTGTATGTCAGGGTTGGCCTGCATGAGGGCTGTGACGGAAGTCTTGAAAACCTGCGCGATGCGGGAAAGCGTGTCCCCCGATCGGACGTTGTAGGTCACTGCCCCTCCGGCCCTTTGGCCACCCGAGCTTGCGGTACCGGAGAGACGAAGTATCTGGCCGGGGTAGATGATATTCCCACGCAGTCCGTTGTTCTGCTTGAGCGCGGTGACGGACGTTCCGTAATACCGGGCGATCCGGTTCAGTGTGTCGCCACGCCGCACCGTGTGGGATGCCGCGTTCTTCGACGTGCCGTACGAAGCCGTCTGGCCTGCCCCTAATCGGTTGTTGTCATTTCTTCCGGGTACGCGAAGCGTTTGACCAATGCGGATCAGATTGCCGCGAATCCGGTTCATGCGACGAATTCTACTGACCGAAGTCCGGAATCTCTGGGCGATGTGGCCGAGTGTATCGCCACGGCGCACGCGGTACCGGCGCACGTCGGGAGGGGGGGTGAAATTTGATTCAGGAAGCTCGTCGATACGGCCAAGAAGCGTCGTTCCAGCGCCAAGCGGTACGCGTAACGAATGCCCGGTGGGTGGCGTGACGCCATGGCGGATATCGGAATTCAAGGCCTTGAGGTCGTCCGGCGGCAGGTCGAGCAGACCGGCGATATGCTTCAGCGTGACGGATTTGCCGATATGTACCTCTTCAAAGAGGTAGGGATGGTGGGTATCGGGCAGATCGACGCCGTATGCCTCCGGACTTTCAAGCAGATGAAGTACCGCGAGGAATTTGGGCACGTAGTTTCGGGTTTCCCTTGGGAGCCGCATTTTCCAGTAATCCCGGTTACCCGTGCGGTTGATCTCGCGGAGCACGCGGAACTCGCCGCAATTGTATGCTGCCAGGGCAAGAAACCAGTCGTCGAACATGCCATACAAATCACTGAGGTAGGCGAGTGCGGCTGGTGTGGCCTTGTACGGGTCCATGCGGTCGTCCACCCAGCCGGACCGCCGGAGTCCGTACCGTTTTCCGGTATCGTAGATGAACTGCCACAAGCCCGCCGCGGATGCCCACGAATAAGCCCTGGTTTTAAAGGCGCTTTCAACGATCGGAAGCCACTGAAGCTCAACGGGCAGCCCCTGGGCGGCCAGTTCCTCGCGGATCATAGGCGTGTAGCGCCCGCCTCGCTGATACGCGGCCTTGAGCATGTCCAGGTTCTTGTCTTTGAGATACAGATTGATTTGTTGCGTGACGCGACGGTTGCGTACCCTGGGAATCGATCCCCTGACTTCTGTGGTTCCCTGCCGTCTGTCATGGATGCGGTCCACCAGCAACCCGAGTTGCCTGAGCAGGTCGGCCTGGGCGGGTGTCGCCGCGTGTTTCTCGTCGTCGCTCAGTAGGATGAGCAGACCAAGTACTTCGTCGACTGCGACGCGCGCGGCCGTGGTATCAGAACGTTCCAGCGCAGCGAGACCCGCGTCATAGCGCTGCCTGGCATCGGCCAGAAGATGGGCGGGGCCTTGCGTCGTCAGGGAATCCTCCGGCGTGACCTGATCCAGGGTCAGGCCCGGGGCCGGTGAACTCGCCTTCGCCTCCACGACGGTTTCTTCCTTGCGCTCGGATGTCTCGGAAACGGTGCGCGGGCTCGGTTCAACAAGGGACCGGGGGGCGGTGCAACCGACCAAAAACACAAGACCTATGAGCGGGAGGTGTCTGATCATATCCGCATCCATATTCCGGCGATCTATTTGGCTGCCGGGGGCCGAACCATCGTGTCGATATCCGCCAAAGGAACACTTTGGGAATATATGCACAACCTTCCAAGAGACAAGGGTTTTCAAAAACGGTATGGATCGCTGCCCGGAAGTCAGGCACGGTGAATCCGGAACGCCTATGCGGATGGCCGGTGTCGTTTGCTGCTTGATCCGCAAGCTTCATGATGACGCGCATGCCGCGAGCGCCTGTGTTATTTCCTCGATTACCCAGGGGTCCTTTTCGGTTTTCCTCGCTTCCTCCAGTGCGACCAGCGCCTGATCTCCACCGATGTGCCCAAGCGCCCAGGCAGCATGTCCCCTCACGAGCGGTTCGTCGTCTCCGAGCGAGTCGGCGAGCGCGGGGACCGCCTCCGGATCCTTCGTGTTGCCCAGCGCTACCGCCGTGTTCCGCAAAAGACCCCGCCGCTTGGTCCGTTTTATGGGGCTGCCTCGAAATCGGTTCCTGAACTCCTCGGGGGTCAACCCCAGCATTTCGATCAGTACCGGCATCTCGTTCCACGGACGGGAAATGAAGGCAGCGTGACGGGTTACGGGCGCCCGCCGATTCCAGGGACAGACATCCTGACAGTCGTCGCATCCGAATACCCGGCCTCCCATCGCGGCACGATACTCGGTGGGAATCGCCCCTTTCATTTCAATGGTATGATAGGAAATACAGCGGCGCGCATCGACCACGTAGGGCGCGACGATGGCATCGGTCGGACAGGCTTCTATACACCGCGTGCACGTGCCGCAGTGGTCGGCCGCAGGCTGGTCCGGTTGCAGTTCGATGTCGAGAAGGATCTCCCCGATCAGCAGCCACGATCCGATGCGTTTGTGGATGAGATTGGTGTGTTTCCCGAACCAGCCCAAGCCTGCCCGGATGGCAAACTCGCGTTCCAGCACGGGCCCAGTGTCCACGTACACTCTGCCTTCCACGGGACGGTTTGCCGTGTCCTGAATAAACAGAAGCAGCGCTTGCAGCCTTTCCTTCATCAGGTCATGATAGTCGTCGCCCCGGGCGTACCGGGCGATCTTGCCGCGGTGCGTGTCGTCGGGAACGGTATTTTCATCCGGACCCCGATAGTTCATCGCGACTACGACGAGGGATCGGGCGTTTGGCAGAATCCGGTTCGGATCCTGCCGCTTCTCGATCTGGCGACCCAAATAGGCCATCTCGCCGGCCATGCCCTGCTTGATCCATTCGGCGTAGTATGCCCCGTACCGGGCAGGCACGGCTGAGGTTACACCGGCAAGATCAAAACCGAGATACTGGGCGTGCGCCTTGATTTCTTCGGTAAGAGACACGGGAATCCGCGACGCGGCTAGGTTATCCCGCCGCTTGTCCGCTGGGCGTCGGGGCGTGACGCCGGTTCCGGTTTCGTCCGTACGACCTTCGACGCCCGCCCTGTTGCTGGTCTTCCCGCTTGTTCGTCATCCTGTGGGCGATCTTTTCCCGGATCACGGTAACCTTGATGTGTCCGGGATAGGTCAGGTCGTTTCGGATCTTCTGGGAGATCTCGAAGGCCAGCGTGTGCGTCCGTTCGTCGTCCACACGGTCCGGCCGGACCATGACCCGGATTTCGCGGCCGGCATTGATGGCGTAGGCGTCGGCCACCCCGTCGAACGATCGGGCGAGCTCTTCAAGTTCTACGACTCTGCGGATGTAGTCTTCGGGATCATTCCTGCGGGCGCCGGGCCGCGCGCCGGAAATGGCGTCCGCTGCGGCGACCAGAAAAGTGATCGGTGAGGTGATTTCCTCGTTATCGTCGTTGTGATGAGCAATGATCGCGTTCTTGACTTCCTCGGGTTCGCCATACTTTTCGGCGAAGGCCAGACCAATCTCCGGGTGGGACCCCTCCATCTCGTGGTCCAGGGCCTTGCCCACGTCGTGCAGGAGACCGCAACGCCGGGCGAGCAACTCGTCCAAGCCGATCTCGGCGGCCATCATGCCGGTAAGGAATGCCACCTCCTTCGAGTGATCAAGGGCGTTCTGCCCGTAACTGGACCGGAACCGCAGCCGGCCGACCAGTTTCATCATCTCGGGATGCATGGGTTTCAGATTAAGCTGTTTGACGGCCTGTTGTCCGCCCGAGAGCAGGCGGCTGTCGATCTGCTCGCGCGCCCGCGTGATTACTTCTTCGATCCGGTTCTGGGTAATCTTTCCGTTGGAGACCAGATCCGCCATGGCGGCGCGGGCTATTTCTCGTCGAATGGGATCGAAGCAGGAGATGACCACGGCCTCAGGCGTATCGTCCACCATGACCTTCACTTCGCTCGTCGCCTCGAAAGCCCGGATGTTACGGCCGTCTTTTCCGATAATACGCGCTTTGATCTGGTCGTTGGGCAGGGGAACCACCGCAACGCTCGTCTGCGTCGACTGATCCGCCGCGCATCGACTGATCGCCAGTGTAACGATCTTCCTGGCTTCCCGGTTGGCATTGCTCTGGGCGGTTTTCAGAATGTCTCTTACCCTGTGTTCCGCTTCCTGTTTCACATCCCGGATGAGTTCATCACGAAGTTGCTGTTTGGCTTCCTCGGCAGTCAGTCGAGCCAGGGATTCCAGTTGACGGCGGTACTCCGAGGCCGATTCCCGAAGCCGGACTTCCTGCGTTTTCAGTTTCTCCTCCAGCTTCTCCAGTTCGTCTTCTCTCGCATTTGTCCGATCCTCGCGATCCTTCAGGTACTTGAATCGCTGCTCGTAGTCTTTCTCCCGGTCCACCATGTCCTGCTCCTGGTTCTCCAGAGCAGACTGCCGGCTGTTGATTTCTGCTTCCTGGTTCTCCCGGGCGTCGTGCCATTGTCGTTTTTCTTCCAGCAACTCGGCACGGCGCTGCACTTCCATTTCCTTTAAAAGACGCTTAGCGCGTTTCTCGGCCTTCTCCTCCATTTCAACGGCTCTGCTACGTCGCCAGATCATGCCGACGATCAGTCCGACGAGCCCGGAAATCAAGGTCAGGACGGCCAGGGGTAATATAAACCCGTTCAGACTTTCCAATGGGAAATCCATACAACACCCCCTGCAATGTAGTAGCTTGTCCTCGGTTCGACAGGCAGTCTGGTCAGGGCGCGTGGCTGGATCGTCCCTGCCGGATTCGAACAGCACGCGTACCACACGGGATTCCGGGCAGGAAACCTGCTAAGCACACGAGAGGCCGGTGGCTACAGACAGCTTCTTCCATAGCGTCGAACCCGGGTTTGATCTCGATAAACTAGCCGCCAATCCAGCGCATAACCGCATCGGACGGCAAGGGGAGGTGTTGCCTACAGGCGAGGAAGGTATGGCACGCGAGTTTCTTGTACCGTTCAGCCGCAGTGGGGTTTATGTGCTTTTTTCTGACGGGATGCCGTCAGACGCTTGTCGTGTCGTCGTCCAGAAAGTGACTGCGCCTGTCTGCATCGAGAAGAACCCATGCACATTGCCGTAAAGCTCAACCGTTCGTTGAACAGAATCTTGTACCACCTGCTTGTCAGAAACGGTGTCAGCCATATGATCTGCTTGCGATTTTCTATTTCCAGGACGCCCGGTCTTCCCCCGGTCATCTCCAATCAGCTTATCGATTTACCAAATCAGCCCATACAGTATAATTGTCAATCTATCCTGCAATCAGCCAAGTTTTCCCAACCTTGGCTTTTTACGCGATCTCGTCCCTGGTCCCGGGCACCGACGCGCCAGGTTCTCCGCTTCCTTCAGACCGTTCACGTCCTGCGGTTTTTCTGCCGAATCGGTCCGGGAGGAGGAGAATAACCGTCCCGAACATGAGCAGCGCGGTACCGATCCAGACCCAGTTTACCAATGGATTAATGTAGACCTTGAATGTAGCTACGTCAAGCGTTTCGTTCAGTTCGGCCAGGACCACATACAGGTCTTCGTTCATCGCCGACCAGATGGATACTTCCGAAGTCACCTGGTCCTGTATGGGATAGAGACGCTTTTCCGGAGCCATCATGACGACGGGTTCTCCGTCCACGGACAGGCGGAGCAGGCCGGCATAGGACACGTATTCGCCCATGTTGGTTTCGGTGAGGGAATCGAAGTCCAGCGTGTAATTCTTGATCTGGAAAGACTCACCCTCCCGAACCGCGAAGTTCTCCTCCCGGTTGAATGCGGACCCGGTAAAGCCCACGAACAGAAGTACGATGGCGACATGCACGATATAACCGCCGTAACGCCGCTTGTAGCCCATGACCAGCCGGTAGAGCGCCGTGGCCCAAGATTCGTCGTTCGTCGAACGGCGGGCGCGGACCCCGCGGTAGAATTCGAGTCCGATGGCTCCGACCACGAAGGCGCACATGCTGAAGGAGAGCAGGGCGTAGAGGTGCCGTAGCCCGATGGCGAACAGGATGATGGCCACGGCGAAGAAGCAGGCTGCGGGTACGGTGAAGTGCCGCTTGAGGCTTTGAACGGAGGTCCTGCGCCAGGCGAAGAGGGGCCCCGCTCCTGTCAGGAAGAGCAGGAAGATGCCGAGCGGTACGTTGATCTGGTTGAAATACGGTGCGCTTACCGTGATCTTCTCACCGCTGACGGCTTCCGAAAGCACGGGAAATATGGTGCCCCAGAGGATGGCGAAACACACGCCCACGAGCGCCAGGTTGTTCAACAGGAAGCTGCTTTCCCTCGAGACGAAGGAGTCGAGTTCGCTGCGGGCCTTCAGGCCATGGCGGCGGCTGATCAGCAAACCAAAGGACAAGACCATCGAGACGATGACGAAACCCATGAACATGGGGCCGATGCCAGAGGTGGTGAAGGAATGCACGGATGAAACGACCCCGCTTCTCGTGAGAAAAGTCCCGAAGTAGACCAGGCCGAAGGTCAGGATGATCAGACTGAAGTTCCAGATCTTCAGCATGCCCTTCTTCTCCTGGATCATCACGGAGTGGAGAAAGGCGGTAATGGTCAGCCACGGCATGAGCGCCGCGTTCTCCACGGGGTCCCAGGCCCAGTACCCGCCCCACCCCAGTTCCACGTAGGCCCAACGGCCACCCAGCATCAGGCCGAATCCGAGGAAAAACCAGGCGTAGAGGGTCCACCGCCGGATCGTCCGAATCCAGGTATCGCCCAGTTCCCTGGTGATCAATGCCGCCATGGCGAAGGCGAAGGGCACCACCGTCCCGACATAACCCTGGTAAAGTATAGGCGGATGAATGATCATCAAAGGCATCTGCAGCACCGGATTGAGGCCGCGTCCTTCGCTGGGCACGAAGGGCAGCAGTTCGAAGGGGTCGGCCACGAATATGAGCAGAGCGATGAAGAACAGCGTGACCGACATCATCACGGCGTGGACGTAAGGGATGAGCGACTGGTTGCGGTCCCGGTTGGTGAGATGCACCACCAGTCCGAAGAGAGACAGCGTCCATACCCACAGGAGCAGAGATCCCTTCTGTCCGGCCCAAAGCGCCGTGACCCGATAGAATTCGGGCAGGGTACTGCTGGTGTAGGAGGCGACGTATTCCACCTGGAAGTTACTGGTGTACAGCTGGTACACCAGCACCAGCGAAGCCAGCGTCAGCAGACCGAACGTGGCGATGACGCCATGGGCGCCGCTGGCAATCATCTGCGGGTTTCTCGCCCGGGCGCCAACCACACTGGTTACGCCGCCATAGGTCGCCGTCATGAAAGCGAGCAGCAGGCTGAAGTATCCTATATCGTTCATTTGTCGACTCAGTCGGAGCGGGCCGCGGGGTCCAGGCGTAGGGCCTTGCGGGTCCAGGCGGCGGACGGCCATTGATCCGTGTCGCGAAGGCCTCTAGGGCTTAGGTTCTTCTTTTCACTTCGATCCGCCCCCGTGCGGATATGCTCCCTATGAGTATCTCGGTTGCCAGTCCGACAAAGAGGCCGTTTTCAAGGATGCCCGGGATGTTGTTGAGCCTGCTTTCCATACCGCCGGGGTCGTCGATCCCGTTAAAACGGGCATCCACCACCATGTTTCCCTGGTCCGTGATAACCGGTCCGACCTTGCGTGCGGCCATGCGCAGCACGGGTTCCGCGCCCAGCGCTTCGACGGCCCGCATGACGGGTTGAACCGCCATGGGAAGGACCTCCAGCGGCACAGGGCATTGCATTCCCAGCCGCTCGACCAGTTTCGATTCATCCACGATAACGATGAATCGCTCGGCCAGTCCATCCACGATTTTTTCGCGCAGATGGGCGGCGCCCCCGCCCTTGATCAGGTTCATCGCGGGATCAACTTCGTCCGCGCCGTCCACGGCGATATCGATCCGGTCCACATCGTCCATCGTTCCGGTACGGATGCCGTTCGCGCGAGCGAGTGCTGCGGCGCTGAAGGACGTGGGTACGCCTAAGATATCGAGGTGCTCCTCCCGAACGCGGCGCCCCAGTTCCTCAATCATGAACTCCGCTGTCGATCCCGTGCCCAGCCCGACCACGTCGCCCTGACCGACCATCCGGGCGGCTTCGACGCCAACCGTTTTCTTCATTTCGCAGGTCGGTGCTTCGGAAACCATCGTCTGTTTCCCGGTCTCGCTCATGACGAATGACAGTTATTCAAGATAAGCGAAAACGCCCGGTAAAGTCAACTGATTCCGGTCTTTTGTGGCGTAGTGGCTTGAAACCGTTTAGTCAAAAAGCTGTTGAAAAACTCATGTAGAAATGGATTACTCTTCAAGTCTTGGTCCGATTGATCCCCAAGTTCTTTTGCCAGATGGTTCAAACTATGTTGCAGCACTTGGTTATCTGGATAAGGTGGACGAGATCTCATCTCAGGAGGAGTTGCGACCTGCTGATGTCGTTTTTTTGAATCAACTTGATCTTGCGCAGTTAGCCTTGTATGAGCAAGCTAGAGATCTCTCGGTTGACTTGCTCAAGAAATGGTTAGTTCAA
Source organism: bacterium (assembly GCA_965200485.1). GTDB lineage: Bacteria > JAAXHH01 > JAAXHH01 > JAAXHH01 > JAAXHH01 > JAAXHH01. The sequence goes on along the minus strand of CBDAUD010000001.1, from coordinate 715,116 downwards.
TACAAGTTTAAAGAGTGGACACACCATCGCACAACTGACCCAGGTTCGAAGGTTTCAGAAGAGCAGAAAGTAGGAAGAGCCAAGGAAATTGCAGATGCTTTGTGCGATAATAAACTCTGGCATAGTCATGGTAGACATTTGGACTTAACGAAACTCAAAGCACTTCGCTTGGAGATAGACGATTACTCACAAGAAGATGAACTAAGAAGTGCTATACGTGGGTACAACGATTTACTCACTGCTTACTGTGACAGGATGGGACTCACGTACTTTTTTCACAGTCACCTAATGGAGCCTGAATCATGAAAAAGACTGACTCGCTGGTTAATAAGGTCCGGCGCAGACAAGAAGACTGTGCCCGGCTTCACGACGAGGGCGTACTCTCGAAAGAAGCTGTCAATGCGTTGAGACTTTCTCAACAGTACGGCCATATTAAACCCAAACCATACACCATCCCACTTGATACACTAGGCGGGTTTAAATTGCCTGAGAAAAGCTAAAATAACAGCAATATGGAATCTTGAAGGTACGAGTAAGTTAACGATGCATAAGCAAGTAATGAATGAAAGGGTGTTGGTTGTAGGCACTTCCACACAGAAGATCGAATGAAAAACTGCCTTATACTGTCATTTTCTTTCGAAATATACCGTTGTTCCTGGGCGTGCTGATCCGTTAAACCTCCATTGGGATGAAGAAGAGCGAAAGCAAGTAGAGGTCAAAAACGATTTTGTTCCAGAGTGCAAACGGGAAGTATGGAGTCAGGGATTGGATTCTTCCGTAAGAGATCAGAAACTTGTTGAATTCGTCTCGAAGGATAGAGGCGAAAGTTGCTTCTTTATGGAGTACCATAAGGGCATGTCATTCTCAGCAGCAATTGAATTACAAAACAGGCAACAACAGAGGCAAGTTTTTCGTAAATCTACGCGAATGACTGCCATTGGGATTACAATAGCTGCTATATTCTCCGTTCTAAATTTCATCCTGAAGCTTTTATAAAATCGCTCCATTTCATTTTCCCATGATAGCCCTCTTTCGAGTCTATAGGAAAGGTCGTAGATTCGTTGTTCAGGAGCTTGATATTTATAGGCTTACAGGATGAACCCTGACTTGGATGCTTTTTTCTAAGTGCCTGTACTTCAACGGGAACTGCGCCGAAAGGTCATCTGGTTTCCGCTGGGAAAGGAGATGGTCAGCAGGTCGTCCTTAATCGTGATGGTGCAGGGTTCGGCCGGTGCGTCTTCGGTGTTCGGCGGTCTCACCTTCATCGACAGTTCGCTGGCCTCGAAGCCATCGACCGCGTGGCCGCCTGAGAGGTTGTACAGGTGGCGGAACGTCAGTTGGTCTCCTTCCAGGGTATAGGTGCCTCCCTCGCCGGAACCCCGCCTTGGTCCTTCGTCGGTGACGATGAAGTAGAGGACCGACCAGTCCTGCTCGGTGAAGGTGATCAGACCGGTCACTTTGTGGACGGGTCCGGATTTGAGCCGGTACGTTTCCGGTTTCCAGGATCCCCGGACGTCGGGTGAATCGGCTGAGGATTGCGGAGAAACGACCTTTGACTGTGCGGGCGGGACCGGGCCTGATAAGACGAGGCTCAGTATGGCGGGTCCCAATACGCAAGCGCTCAATCCCAGAAACACGGCAAGCAAAATGGACATTTTCTTGTGCATGACCGTCCTCACGATTTCTCGGCCGAATCGGTGCCCGACCGCTCAAGGTAGTCCCCGATATAGGCGATAAGGTCCGCTTGGGCATTACCCTGGTCCTGAAACCGTCTGAGTATGTCCTCGACCATGGGACCGATTTCCAGCGAGACATCAAGCGCCTTGCCGAGTTCAACGCCCAGGTGCATGTCTTTCACCCCCAGGTCGATTGCGGAATACAGTGGCTTGCCTTTGAGAAAGCGCTCGAGGCATCGTTCCATCATGCGGCTTTGGCCCATACTCGGCCGGATGGCTTCGACCAACAACCCGGAATCGAGTCCCGCCCGGGTGCCGATGGCCATGCCTTCGCATGCACCAATGAAATTGATGAACATCATGAAGTTGTTCACCAACTTGGTCACGACCCCGCTGCCTGTATCCCCCATGCGAACGACCGTTTCGCCGATGTCGCGCAAGAGGGACTCGTACCGGGCAAACACCCCTTGGTCGCCTCCGACGAAGATGGACAGCGTGGCGTCCCTGGCCCCGAAAACGCCGCCGCTCACCGGCGCGTCAAGTACATCGATTCCCCGCGTGGCGCCTGCCGCCGCGATGCTGCGGATGAGCCCCGGTTCGCTGGTACTCGTATCGATGTAGACGGTTCCCGGTCCAAGCCCTTCGAAAATGCCGCCTGCGCCCAGGACCACCGTTTCCACCTCGGCAGGACCGGGCAACGACGTGATAACCGCGTCGGCATCCTGGACCGTCTCACGGGGGGACGCCCCCCAGGCGGCTCCGGCTTCCAACAGGTTTGAAGCCCGGTCCTCGCGCAGGTCATGGACCCGAAGGTCGTGTCCGGCCCGCAGAAGGCTGGCGGCCATGGGGTTGCCCATGTTGCCCAGCCCGATGAACCCCACTTTCATGGCTAGTCCTGACGCGTCTCGTCGATGGTTGGAAAATCGCCAGGGATAGTGATCTCGATGACTTCGAAGTCGTCGGAGTACGCCATCAGTTCGTGCTTGACGCCGGGGGCCTGGTACCACGCGTCGCCCGCAGTCACCTCGATTTCGCCCACGTCCTCCAGATCGACGCGCGCCCAGCCCTTGAGCAGGTAGTTCATCTGGAACTCGAGTTCGTGGGAATGATATCCCATGGGACCGTCGCAGGACTGCGCCGCGCGGATGACGTGGGCCATCACCCGGCCCTCCGTGGCCTCCTTCATGCCGAGGTCGCGGTATACGAAATAGGGCCGCAGCCCCTTGACCCAATCCGCATCGCCCGTCCGGGCCGCAAAGGATTTGGAAGTATGCTCAGCCATGATGATACTCCTTTCGATGGGTTGCGGAGGCGATCCAATGCCTGATGATTCGTTCCAGCGTTTTCAGGGTATGCCCCGCCTTCCGCCGCCATCCATGTAGACGGCGCCGCCGAAGACATAGGAACAGGGTTCCGAAGAGAGGAATGTTGCCACGGCCGCGATCTCCTCCGGTTCGGCTATACGCCCGGCGGGAAGCTGTTCTCCGGCTTCGCAAAGCAATTCCTCGACATCGCGTCCCTGCCGCGCGGCCTCCGCCTGCTGCACGTCCCGGGCCCGTTGCGTGTTCGTCAGGCCGGGACAGATGGCGTTGACTAGGATGCCGTCGCCGGATACCGCGTCCGACAGGGCCCGCGTGCAGTTGAGGACTGCGATATTCGCCACGCTCAAGGGCATGTTGTAGCGGTCTGGGCTCGTTCCCGCGCCGCCGGCGATTTGGACAATGCGGCCCCATCGATTCTCCCGCATGTGCGGGATCGCCAGCTGGGACATCCGCAGGTATCCGTGGGCCTTGAGCGCAAGCCCCTCGTCGATTTGTTCCGCGGGCAGTCCCAGGATGTCGCCGCCGCGCGCCGCGCCGGCGCAGTTAATCAGGATATCGACGCCGCCGAAGGTATCGACGGTTGCCCGGACCACCTCGCGGCAACCGTGCATCGTGGTCAGGTCGGCTTCGACCGAAAGACCTTCGCCGCCCGCGTCGCCGATCTCCCGGACCACTTCTTCGAGCCGTTCGCGACTTCGGGCCGCGACGCACACGCGGGCCCCTTCACGGGCCAGAGAGAGGGCACAGGAACGCCCTATGCCCCGGCTGCCGCCGGTAACGATCGCGCTCTTTTGACGGAGTCCCAGTTCCATGGCCTAATTTTCCGGGTCGACGGGTGTCCGCAATATAGGTTTCCAGGTAGGTTTCCAGGTCGCTGGTGTGCGCCGCCGCCGGATCAATCAGAGTCCCAACAGCCGGATGGCGTTGCCTCCCAGCACGGCGGCGCGGTCTTCTTCGGACAGATCCATCGCGCTGATGCTTTCGATCATCTTCGGCATGCTGCCGATCTGGTGGGGGTAGTCGCTTCCCGCCAGAATGCGGTCGGCGCCGGCGAAGCCCGTGGCGAAATTCAGGGCGTCCACGTCGAAGTTGACCGTATCATAGTAGAACTGGTTTTTCAGGTAGACTGTCGGGTGGTTCGCCAGATTCGCGCGGCACTGCGGATAGGCCTCGTAGCACCGGTCGAAGCGTTCGGCGAGATAAGGCACTGCGCCGCCCAGGTGGCCCAACACCCAGCGAATGTTCGGAAACCTTTCCACGACACCGCTGAAAAGGAGGCTGGCCGTGGCCAGGGTCGTGTCCGTCAGGAAACCGACCGCCGGCATGAGCATGTAATCTTTCATGGCCTCCACACCCAAGGGGAAGGTGGGATGGATGAAGACGACCATCTCGCGATCGTCCGCTATCTCGTACATGGGCCAGAAACACGGATCGCTGAGCGCTACGCCGTTCGCGTTGCTGTACACACAGGCCCCTTTCAGTTCCAACGTGCCGACCGCCCGTTCCAGTTCGGCCGCGCAAGCCTCCGGATTGTTCAGCGGCAGCGTGGCCAGGGCCGGGAATCGATCCGGATGCGCCCGCTGTATCTCCGCGAAGAGGTCGTTGACCTTGCTGCTCAGATCCGCGGAACGCTCCGGCGTCTCGATGAGCGTGCCCGGTGCCGTGAACGTGATGACGTGCGTGTCGACTCCGGCTTCCTCCATGGCTTTCAGCCGAACGTCCATGAGCCGATGACCCGGCACCAGGATGTTATAGTCGCCCGGGGAGTGCAAGACCGGATTCCGGTCATCGTCCTCCGTCACCGTGTACGCGCTCGGACCCTTTCGAATCTCCTCGACGTACCGGGGCGGATAGACGTGGTTGTGGAAATCGACGACGGGCATGGGTGTTCATCTCCGGGAGTTCGTGCCGTTGAACGTCAACGCGCGAACAACGCGTTGAAAAGCAGCTTGAAGGTGCCGTGTGTCTGGTTGCGGAAGTTGACTTGGAATCCGTAGAGTACGATACGCCCTTCGCCGAGGCGCACGCTGATCATTGCGGGTTTGCCCGCAATGATCTCCTCGCCGATCAGCCAGCCGCTTTCCAGCACGTCTTTTTCAGGATAGGCGGCGACCACCTCGTACTGGTCGTTGTAGTACGAGGGATTGATCGAATATACCGGGCTGTCCCGGTGCATGACCAGGGCGCGGTCCGGCATACCGTATCCGAGCCGGTGGGTGGTGTCGACCCGAACGCGCAACGTGGATCCCTGGCAGAAGAACGTGCTGGTCGGCAACGCGGCGGAGACGTTTGCGATCTGCAGGCCGAACTTCTCGATGGGCAACTGGCCGGCACGGTTGACGGCCACGAGCGTGCCGCCTTTTTCCACGAAATTTCCGATGGCCCTGATTTCCGACTCGCCCAGGCCGCTGCGATACGCTTCGGGTTGCGGCATGTTACTCAGGCGCTTTTCTATCTCCTGCTCCGTACCGGCCATCAGGTCCAATGTGTCGTCGGGCAGGATGAATACGTCGCAGAGGTCGTGGAGATCGTCCCGGATATCGGCGTCCCGTACGGAGCGGTATGAAAAGCCCGCCTGTTCCAGTGTCATGCGGGTCCAGCCTTCCGGCATGTTGCCGCCCCAGTACCGCTGGTACATGGCGATGCGCGGCGGCACGACGGATGCGCCTTCTATCGGTTCTTCCAGGCGATAACCGGTGGCCCCGGAATTCCGAATGATGTCCTCGGCCCGTGTCCGATCAACGTCGCGGACGATAAATGCGCCGGCCGGCATACCGAAGCCAATCTCCGAAAGGCCGTTGCCGGTTCGCCTTACTTCCGCGCCCTTATCCAGTAGCGCGTTGACTGCGCCGAAAGCGGTGTTGTGTCGGGGATCGACCACCAGGCCGTATGTTCCTTCGCCGGAGACCTTTCCGTTCGTCGGCACTGGTTCGATCACGAGATCCAGGTTCAATGATTCGGTGTCCAGGTCGGTGTAGCCCACTTCCACCGATTCCGCCCGGACGCCCATCATCTCCGCCAGGGTGTCCGTGGTCGTGTCGAAGATCCGGGTGGGCGAACCGTCGGCCTTTCGTGCCCAAGCGTCATCGGGCCAGAAGGTCCGTTCCAGCAACGTCTTTACCACCCCCCGCTTGGGCTGGGCGTTGGATACGAACCAGGTGCCGGCGGGATACACCCGGCTTCCCACGGTTGCGGCGGTTCCGGTGCGATGCACATCGATGCCCTGTCGGATCAGGACATTCACCAGTCGGGTCGCAACGTGAGGGTCGTGCTGGTCCGTGCGGATGAAGAATCCCGCCGAATCCTCCTCCTCCCCTCTTCGAGTCTGGTGAAGGGCCTTCTGCGTGGCATTTCGCAACACCGTTTCCCGGCATCGGGCGGCGATGTCCATGAGCCCCGTGGCGGCGACAAGCTGCTGTTCCACCATGTCGCGCAATCTCCACCAGCCTCCCGGCCACGGATTGGGAAAGTTGGTCTGCGGTTTGTAGTGCGGCAGCGTGTGGAGGGTGTTGCCGTCCTCGCCTCTGAGCTGATGCGGGTGTACGTAGAGCGGGCTGGCCAGTTTCGCTTGGGCGGTTTCGGTCAACAGGCTCGCGATGTTGTGGTAGTTGCCGAGCCAGTGGAAACCCATATGGTACCAGGCTGGGAACATGGCGCCGCTGATGACGCCCTGCTTGCCCGCTTCTTCCAGTTTGTAGACCATATGGGCCCCGTACCAGTTGATCTCGCGCCATACAAGCGGATCGGCGTGTGGATGGATGGGTTCGCAGTAGGGGCAGACGAACAGCCGGGGCTGGTAGCCACCCATTTCGTGGTGGTCCTGGAAGACGTGGGGGTGCCAGTCCTGGAACATGATCCTTGCCATGTACCTCGACTCCACCAGGTTCAGCATGAAGGCGTCCCGGTTGTTGTCGTGCCCGCTATAACGGTGATACAGCCAAGGCAGGTCGCATCCCTCGTAGTCCGTGCCCAGGTGCTCGTTGTACCAGTCGGCCACCATGATCTGTCCGTCCGGATTGAAACACGGCACCATCAGGAAGATGACGTTTTCCAGGATATTCTTCGTGGTGTCGTCCTCGCCAGTCAACAGGTTGTAGGCGAGCTGGGGCGCCATCTGTGTCGCGGCGATCTCACTTGCATGGAGGCCCATGGACTGGCAGACGACGACCTTGCCCTGCTGCACCAGACCGTCAATCTCACTGTCGGCAAGTCCTCTCGGATCGGCGATCCGGCCGTTGACCTCTCGCAGCGCTTCCAGCCGGGCGAGGTTGTTGGAGGACGTGATGATGGCCAGCAGGAAGGGGTTGTTCTCCGTTGTGGGACCGAGGTTGGCAACGCGGATATTGTCGCTCTGCTGGTTCAGCAGGTAGAAGTACTCCGCGATGCGGTCCCAACGGGCCATCTTGTAGTCGTCCCCGAGCCGAAAGCCAAAAAAGGATTCCGGTCGCTCAACGCCGTCGGCCATGAGACGCTCCTGTCGGTTGTGCCTGGCTGATTTTCCTCTCCACCCTGACGATCGCGACCGGAGGAGTGAGGCGCTGGTTCTCCCGGGGGGACGTCTGGATCTTCCGGATCACGTCCCTGCCCCGGCTTACGCGTCCGAAAGCGGCGAACCCCTGCCCGTCTGGATTGCGTTTACCGCCGAAATCGAGTTCAGGCTGATCGCCAATGCAGAAAAAGAAACCCGAAGTCGCCGTGTCGGGTCCCATGCGCGCCATGGAGATGGTACCGTCGAGGTGCTTGAGTCCGGTCTCGGAGGTTCGTTCGAGGGGAATCGGATCGAATCCGCTGTTGGGCGGATAATGGTCGTCCCGGTAATCAGGATTTACGGCGCCTTGTACTACCTCGATCTTCACGTCGTTGTTCGGCTGGTTGTCCATAGTCACCGTTCGGTGGAACACCCCGCCGTCGTACTGGCCCGCGTCCACGTACCGCAGGAAGTTCGCCACAGTAACCGGCGCGTGGACCGGGTCAAGTACGACTTCGATGATCCCCGCCTCCGTGGTCATCTCCAGAATGACCGCTTTTTCTTGGGCGCAGGCTGGATCGGCCGGCTCCCCGAAGAGACCGCAGAGTAGCAGGCCGGCCAGGATACGTTTCCGTTTCGTCGCCGGATTGCCCATGAGCATGAGAGCCGTTCGGTGCAAGGCGGCACGACCGTCGGTGACGGCCACACCGGATGTCGGTGGTCTGAGCCCGGTCGTGCGTGCATGGAAAGAGCAGCGGATACCCGGTTCGACCGGCAAGGCGAACGAACCAGAGCACTCGAAACATGATGAAACAGGAGCGCGCCCCTGTCAAGCGTTTTATGGTTGCTTGCAGCGGGGTTGCCGGGCTTGGTTGCTCCGCCAAAAGCCTTGACAGGGCGATAGGTGCGGCGGAACTTGAAGGTATTTGGTCCTGGCGTGAGAGGTCGGCCGGGACTGCTTTCCGTATTCGAACCGATGTTGGCCTGCCATGAATGGTGAAATGGGAAGAATCGCCCACCGGATGGGACGTATTCTGGCATGGTACGAGGCCGATGACCTGGTCCCCCACCCGCTCAAACGGTTTTCGCGGCAGTTCCTGGCCGTCGGGGTCGGCGGAGCCGCCTTGCTGCATGTCATGGCTTCTGCCGGAACTTATCTGCATAGCCTGATCGACCGGGTGCCCTTGGTCGAAATCGAAATCGTGCCCTATCCCGAACATTTGATCGAAATCATCAATCCGGACAGACTGATCACGACGGAACGGGGCGGCGCCCGTCCTGGTCGGTTCGAGCCGCCTGCGGACTCCGCGGACGATATCTTGACCCGGGGCGCGCCCGTTCCCGTGGTCGTGGCCATCCCGGAGCCTGTCGATCACAGTCTGATCGCCGAGGAGCACGAAGTCGCTGCGCAGGAGGAGATCGCGCAGTCCTCGGCTGTCGCCGTGGACGCCGAGGACGAACCGGATGACGAGGCCGGCCAGGGAGGGACCGGGGTTGACGGCACCGCCTCCGGCGGGACCGGGACAGGCGGTTCGAGCGGTCTGGGTGACGGTGGCGACGGCACCTGGAGATACGATACGCGCCCGATCCCGCGGCGCCTCAATATGAATATCTCGCGGAAGGAGATCCCGCGAAACCTGCGTCACGTAAAGGACAGCATCGTCAAGTTTGAACTGCTGATCGATGAACAGGGCCGGGTTGTCGACGCGGCCATGATCGAATCAACCGGATACCCGGAGATTGATCAACTTCTGCTTGAGAAGGTCTACACGTCCCGGTATCATCCCGCCACGTTGAAACAACGGCCGGTCAAGGCGTGGATCGCTGTCGGTTATGGTTACAAGGTAGGCGGGTAACGCTGCAGGCGGTCAAATCGCCGCCCGATGGCTGCCGGTCCGCCAGACTCAGGATGCCATGTTTCCATCCCTCGGTCTCATGATGTTCCTCCAGTTCTTCATCTGGGGGGCCTGGTTTACGACGATCGCCGTCTACATGAGCGTCCACGGAATGGGAGACCTTACCCACTGGCCTTACACGGTTAATCCGGTGGCCGCGATCATTTCCCCCTTCTTTCTGGGCCTGGTGGCGGACCGGTACTTCGCGCCGGAGCGGATACTCGGATGGTTGCACATACTGGCGGGTACTGTCATGCTGCTCGTGCCTCGCGCCGTGGATACGCCCCTCCTCTTCATCCTGCTTTTGCTGGTCTACAATATCTGCTACATGCCGACCTTGGGCTTGGTGAACACCATCACCTTTCATCGCGTTGAAGACCGGGAAGCGCAGTATCCCCTGATCCGCGTGTTCGGCACGATCGGCTGGATCGCCGCCGGGCTCTTCATCAGCTTTTTCCTGGGCCTCTTTTCCGGCCGGGTCATTCCAGAAGAAACGGCTTGGCCGCTCTACACGGCGGGGGTGGCCGGCCTGGTCATGGGACTGTATAGTTTCACGCTCGGTCGGACGCCGCCGGCGGCCGCGGGAAAGAAGGCGTCGCTGCGGTCCGTGATCGGGTTGGACGCTTTGCAGGAACTGGGAAGCCGGTCGTTCTACTTGTTCATCTTCAGCGCGCTGCTCCTCTGCATCCCGCTCGCCTTCTACTACAACTTCACGCAGATATACCTGGGCGCGACCGGCTTTTCAAACATCGCCGGGACGCAGACACTGGGCCAGGTCTCCGAGGTGTTCCTGATGCTGTGCATGCCCTTCTTCTTCCGCCGACTCGGGGTGAAGCGGATGTTACTGATCGCGATGGCAGCATGGATTATACGGTACGGGCTATTCTCCCTCGGCGCACCGGACGCCCTGTGGTCGTTGATCGTCACGGGTATTATCCTCCACGGCATCTGCTACGACTTCTTTTTCGTGACCGCGCACGTCTACGTGGATCAGCAGTCCTCACCCGCCAACCGTGGACAGGCCCAGGGATTGTTCGTTCTCGTTTCCAGCGGCCTGGGCATGCTCATCGGCGCGCAGGTCGCCGGTCGGGTATACAATACCTTTCTCGGTTCGTCCGGCGGGCTTGGCCTCTCCGACTGGCAGGTGTTCTGGAGTCTGCCCGCGTTCCTGGTCGTACTGGTTCTGATCCTGTTCGCGACGGCTTTCAAAGAGAAAAAGGCCGCCGGGACAGGAAGACTTGGCGGATAGCGAGGCCCACAAAACGTGCTTTAATTTGAAAACAGTCGGGCATCAAGTTGTAACACTTGACAGGCCTCCCGTTCAAAGCCTACTATTATATAATGAACCGGTGAAGGTAGTTCCCGCCTGCGCCGAACCGGAAATCCCCGGTGGTCGATTCAACTTCTGCAGGGTACCCATTCCGAAGGTTAAACTAACACACTGCTTTCGAGATATCATACCATGAATCCGACATGTGTTCACAGGGGCTTATTCACACGTGTGCGCTCAGAGGCGAGCGTATCACCCGCACATGCCATGCGTTGCTTATGGCCATGGGAACCAGACCCGTGAGGAACAGACCGGTTACCATTAAAGATATCGCCAAACGCTTGGGTATTTCGTACTCCACGGTCTCCAGGGCATTGTCCTCCCGCGCCTCGCATCTCGTCAAGGAACAGACGCGTCGTCTCGTAAAGGAGACCGCCAAGGACATGGACTATTCGCCCAATCTCATGGCGCAGCATCTCGTGAAGGGCACGGGAGGCGTCCTGGGTCTGTTGACCGACCGCATCGGACCGGAAATCACCGCCAGACAGATCAATCATCTGGTACGGATAGCCGGTAAACACGGGTACCAGGTTCTGGTCACGGCGACGGCGGACTCTAACATATCTTCTCCCGAAGACGAACGGGGTGAGCAGCTCATGCAGCTGCTGTCCCGCGACGTAGACGGCATTCTGATCCGGACAGGCACCGGCGATGCCGCACGGATCGTTCATGCCGCGTGGGGTAAACTTCCCGTTGTGGCCTTTGGATCCGATCTTGACGTTATGACCGGGGTTTCACTGGATCTGGCATCGGGCATGCATGAGGCTACCGAGCATCTGATCGGTCTCGGGCATGATCGGATCTGCTTTCTGGGCGAAGACCGAATTCCGGCCAGCGACCTGCCGGCCATGGGAAAGGGTTATCGCAACGCGATGCGCAAGCACGGTCTGCATCCCAGCGAGGTTTCCGTTAAAGCAATGCGCACCAAGGCCGGTTATCATGCGGGAAAGGAGTTGGCCGGCCAGTTTACGGCACTGGTATGCTGTTGCGACTATACGGCGATCGGCGTCTGCCGGGCACTCATCGAGTTCGGCGTGCATGTGCCGGATGACGTAGCGGTAACCGGCTGCGGAGACTTCGAGATATCTTCCTACGTCAACCCCTCCCTGACCACGCTTTCCATCCCATTCGAGGAAATGGCCCTCATTGCGATGCAGGGGATGTTGCAACAGATCCAGGGTCAACCTGCCCCGACAGGGCGTTCCTTCAAACCGCATCTCGCCATAAGAGACTCCTGCGGCGCGCGGTAGGATTACAGGAGTCGAAACAGTCCAAAAAAAGATTGACACGCGGGTCGGCCTGTGCCTAATTTCATTTTTGCAAACGTGTGTAATTCATTCCAGTATCCTTGCTCACTTGGAGACCGGACACGCTCCCCGGCGCATGTCGGTTGCCCGGAACGGATCCGGCAAGCCGGTATGGAAAGGGTCGATGAGAAAGAAGCGGGCAACCATCAAAGATATCGCGAAGACGCTGGGGATCTCCCACTCGACGGTATCTCGCGCCCTGTCTCGGAGCAAGGCCCACATGGTAAGCGAGGAGACGCGCAGAAAGGTCCAACGGGCTGCCGAGGAGTGCTCGTACCGGCCCAACTTGCTGGCCAAGGGGTTTGTCACGGGAAAGACAGGCACACTGGGCCTGCTCGCCTGCGAGTGCTTTCAGGAGCAGGCCTCCGATCAGATCGAGTGCTTTCTCAGGGCTGCCGATGAAAGGAACTACCGACTTCTGGTGGGGATGTCCGCCGAGTGGGATTCCGGCCCCTCCGAGATTGAACAGACGACCCAGATCGAGCAGTTCATATCAAGTGGAATAGACGGACTTCTGGTGCAGACCACAGGCGACACCGGAGAGTCGGCACGTATCCTGGGCGCGGTAGACGGTCGGGTACCGGTGGTGACCTTTAGCGCGCCCGCCCGTGGCTTCGCGGGCGTGGTAATGGATTTCACGGCCGGTTTCTACCGGGCTACAGAGCACCTGATTGTGCTGGGACACAAACGTATAGCGTTCCTCGGCGAAAACTGGCAAGGATCCGGTCATGGTGCTTCCAAGGGCAGAGGGTATTTCAACGCGATGAGCAAATACGCCCTCCATCCGGAAACCCTGGGTGTGGGCCGCCAGGAGACCGAATCGGGATATCGGCTGTCCAGAGAAGTAAAAGACCGGTATTCCGCCCTCGTTTGCTGCAGCGACTACACGGCCATCGGCGTTTATCGCGGCCTGAGCGAATCGGGGATCCGCATACCGGAGGACGTGGCCATAGTGGGTTGCGGAGATTCAGTCGTATCGGCCTTCGTGACGCCCGCACTGACCACGCAGTCAACGCCCACCAAAAGAATCGCCCGCGCGGCAATGGACTTGATGTTGGAGATAATCGAAGGTCGGGAAGTCGTGTGCCAGATCGTCCTTACGTCCCACCTGATCGTAAGAGAATCCTGCGGATCAACCATCAAGGATGCTGCCAAGGCTTCATTGTGACTCACCAGTTTCAGATCAACTCACGTGTCGAACGCACCAGACTTTTCGCGATCCGGTATCGACCGGTCCGGGCTTGTTCGGCGTTGCATGGCAGCCCGTGCCTTGTCGGCTCCCCGCACCCGAAGTAGATCGGATCGTACATGAAAGTCAGGCTGACAACCATCAAGGACATTGCGCACCGATTGGGCATCTCCCATTCCACGGTTTCGCGGGCATTATCCAACAAAGCAGCCCACCTCGTCAGTGAGAAGACCCGCATGCTGGTCAGACAGACCGCGGAAGAGATGCAATACACCCCCAATCTGATGGCGCAGGGATTCGTGACCGGGAAGACCGGCACGCTGGGTTTGCTTACCTCCCAGGATTCATTTCGAACGTGTGGGGCTCAAATCGAGCAGATGCTGAAGGCCGCGGAAGAAGCACATTATCGACTGCTGATCAGCATGGTGCCAGACGGGATTTCCCGGTCCTCGCAGAGCGACCAGAGCATGCAAATCAGGCAGTTGATTTCAAGAGGCGTGGACGGACTCCTGGTCGCCACGCTGGGCGACAGGGAGGAATCGGATCGAATATGCGGCCTGGTGCGGAATCACGTTCCCGTAGTGACGTATAACAACCCCGCGGATCAGCTCTCGGGGGTCGTTGTGGATTTTGAGGCTGATTTCCACATGGCGACGAACCACCTGATCACATTGGGACACCGCAAGATCGCCTTCATCGGTCGGAAGCTGGAATCGGATACCCGTGTTTCTTCCAAAGGGCGAGGTTACGCAAAGGCAATGAGGGAGCACGGCATGCCGTATGAGATCATGTCTCCGACGGGTACCCGTGTTGAAGGCGGTTATATCCAGGGCCGGAACCTCCGGAATCGCTTTACCGCTTTGCTGTGCAGGGACGACACCACGGCTATCGGTGTATGTCGCGGTCTGCGCGATGCGGGCTTTCGCATTCCGGCGGACGTAGCGGTGATCGGCTATGGGGATCTGGAGGTATCCGCCTACCTTTCGCCCGCGTTGACTACCATGGCCGTCCCATACGAGGAGATTGCCCGGACTGCTATGGATCTGATGCTGCGTCAGATCGGAGGGGAAGACAAGGTGGAGCAGGTCACGCTCCGGTCCCGCCTCATCGAACGGGAATCGTCTGACGGGAGCGGTGGCCAGATCCGATCATCTGGCGGAACGAACTAGCCGCTTAACCGATGTTGGTTTGAATCGACGGCGGATTCATTCCCAACGATCCAGGCCCAGCAGTCTGCGGCCCAGGGCAGTAAGGTGCGCAGGACTGCTGCGCCTTTCGACGCCGCGCGGATCGCCCGGAAATCCCGGTGGGTGCATGCGATCCCGCCAGAGCGAGACGCGTTGTTGGCGCATGGCCTCGTCCTTTTCCCGGCTCGGATAGGCGTAAATATACTGGCACCAGCGCGGTATGTCCGAAGTGTTGCGGCTGTTACCGTGGGGAAGAAGACTGTGCCAGATGAGCAAGTCCCCCGCCTTGCCCGGGATGGCAACCGGTTTTAGATCCGTCAGATCGGGCTGCATCGGATTCCGATCCGCAGGCTGGGTCTTTACCCATTCGAAGAATGCCCGGTGAAAGCCTGGAACGCATTGAAATCCGCCCTGGTTTTCCACCGTATCCGTGAGATACAGCACCCCCTGCATCCCGAGCCGTTCAGGATGATCCGACGTGTCCACGTCCCAGTGTATCAACGGCTCGTTGAACCCATGCGCCTTGCCATGCTGCTCGGGCGGCGTCATATTGGCGCGGTCGATGCTGACCCATAGCCTATCCTCAGCCCAAAGGCTCCGGAAGGCCTCGTATACGCGGGGAGCCTGCCGGTTGTCCCACAGGGCCTGGTGATGGTACATCTCGACGAACCCGAGACGGCGCGGCGGGACCTCGTACCATGTCGTCGGGTCCTCGGGATCCAGTTCCAGGAATTCGGAGATCGCCGCTATCGTGGCCGACAGATGGGATGCTGGGACGGCCCGGGGTATGATCACATAGCCGTTTTTCTCCCAGCAGGTCCGCTGTTCATCAGTCAGCAACACAGTTCTCCTTGCATTGAAAGCACTGGAAGGCGGTTAGGCACCCTGAAATCAGTCTCCACCGCCGTCTGGGCGTTTCCAGGCGCCTAAATCAAAGGTTCTATAGGTACTTCCCGGCCGGTTTCGGCAGCGCGGTAAATACCATTCAGCATCTGTTGCACAAGGAGGCCGTGTTCTCCCGGCGCCTCCGACGGATTTCGAGTCTGTACACAGTCCATGAAGTGCCGCATTTTGTGCTGAAAGCCATCCGTGTCCGGCAGGTAGTCCGGTGTCATATTGACCATGGTGCCGGATTGGTCTTTGAAGACACGGGGCGGATTGAACTCGCCACCGGCCTTCTCGCCCATGAGGGAGAAGGTCCATTCGCCTTTGCCGATATGGGCTGCGAAGGAGGCCTCCACCGAGAGCGTGGCGCCGTTGTCGAACCGGATCATCCCCACGGCCAGGTCCTCGACCGAATAGGTCTCATGGTCCCAGTCGGGCCACACGGACACGGTGTCGTTGGGACGGTCGCCGAGGTAGGTGTAGGCGCTGCCGAAGGCACTTACCGGTTGCGGTGATCCCATGAGATAGTGGGCTGCTTCCATCATGTGCACCCCGATATCGATCAAAGCCCCGCCGCCCTGAAGATCCTTGCGGCCGAAAACACCCCAGTTCGGAATCCCCCGACGTCGCAGTGCGAGACAGCGTCCGTACAGGATCTTGCCGAATTCTCCCCGGTCGATGAACCGCTTGAGCATCTGTGCCTCGGGCGCGAACCGGTGCTGAAAACCGATGACCAGGAGGCGGTTCGTATCCCGGCTTGTGCGGACCATGGCTGCGGCTTCTTCCGCCGTGATCGCCATGGGTTTTTCCACCAGCACGTCCTTCCCGGCCCGAAGCGCATCGATCGTCGGTTCGTAATGTGCGCTGTTCGGCGTACCGACCGTGACCGCATCGATTGAGTCCATCTCCAGCAGTTCCCGGTAATCCGAGAAGCAGTGGGGAATGTCGTACGTCTCGCGGCAGAGATCCAGCGCGCCTCCGCTGATATCCGCGACCGCCACCAGTTCCACATCCTCCATGCCGGACAGATGCCTCATGTGTTCACGGGCGATTCCGCCTCCGCCGATGAAGCCCACTCTCGTTCTGCTCACGCTTCCATCCTTTCTTTGCCACAGCCTGCAAGTGTGTCTTGCTGATCTTTGTCTTTCCGGTCTCTATCGGGTAAGGTCCTGCCGTAAACAATCCCGACACATGAAACCGTCTTTCGAAAACTTCAAAAGGGAACCTGTGCGCTAGTTTGCGACTTCTATATAATAGGTTCGCATGCCGACGGCAAAGCGTAATGTCAGGTCGGTTCGTCGTCGAAACGACCCGCTGGGCAGGTGCAAATAAAACTTTTGTAGGGATGGTTTATGCAGATATATTGAAAGCAGTATCCCGAAAACCGTGTCAACATCTCTTTATCGAACGGAAGCTTGCCACGATCGCGAAGCGGACGCCGTCCTTTGCTAGCCAGTCCGGTTCGCGGGGATTCTTGTTTCTCACGTGTTGCTCAGATGCTCGGTGAGGCGTCCGATGGTCTGTATGATGGAAATAGGCAAACGGCTATGGAGGGGAGTCTGGATTGTGCTGCTGATTCCCGCCGTTGCCATGGGTGGACCACGCGGTCCCGGACCTGACGAGCGCGGTAGCATCAACCCAGGTCTTGCCGTGGTGGATATCGTGACCTCCCGGGCCGATACGGTCGACAGCACCCGCGTCGATTGCTACTACCGCTTTTCGAATGAACTGTTCGATTTCATCAAGTCCGGAACGCGCTATGCCGCCCGTTTCGAGCTTTCCCTCCTCGTGATCGACGATGACGATTACCAGGTTGCCGCGGAGACCATCCGGGATTCCGTCGTGGTGAATTCGGACGCCGAAATGCGCGTGATGGACCGGTCCAGCGCGAAGCTCTATACCACCTACCTCCCGCCCGGGAAGTACACCTTGGAACTCAAGCTCTACAATCAGGAAACGGGCGATCAGAAAGATACTTCCAAAGCTTTCGAGGTACCGGATTACTATAAGGACCGGCTCAGCGTAAGCGACATTCAATTTGCCGGCCTGGTCCAGAAAGGCCCTTCCGATGTTGGTCTGGACCGCAGAGGCATCCGGGTTGTTCCCAACCTGTCCCGCGCCTTCGGCGAGGATCATACCGACATGTACATCTACTACGAGGTGTACTCGGACGCGCCCGAGGAGGCGCAACAGCCGCTGACGGTGGTATACAAGATCAAGTCGCCGTCGGGCCGGGTGGTGCTGGACCGGGAGGAATCCCTGGAAAGACAGGGCAATATCGGCGCGTACAGCAGCCGATTCGACACGAGTGAAATGTCCCAGGGGGTTTACACCCTCGAGATAGAGGTAAACGATCCGGCGGTGCGCAACCGGGCCAAGTCCAAGTCGGAATTCCATATCACCTGGCAATTTCTCCTGCCGCTTACAACGGCCAGGAATTTCAAGGAGATCACCGAGCAGTTGAGATACATCGCCAAGAAAGATGAACTGGACGTACTCAAGAAATACAGGGACGCCCCGGCCGGCGAACAGAAAGTCGCCCTGGAGTCGTTCTGGAAGAGGCGGGACCCCACGCCGGGTACAAGCCGAAACGAGAACATGATCATGTACTACCGGCGGATTGAGTATGCGAACGAGCATTTTGACGATGGGCTGAGGAAGGGCTGGCGCAGCGACCAGGGGCGGATCTACATCGTTTATGGTCCGCCGGACGAAGTGGAAAGACATACCTGGGACCGATCCTATTCCCATCCCTATCAGGTTTGGCATTTCTATGGCATCAGCCGCAGTTTCGTTTTTGTCGACTTCGACGGCTACGGAAGATACCAGCTATACCGGGTATATTGAAACGGTGGTCACAGCCTATGGCGACCACCGTTCGGTTTGCCGATGTAGCCCTCCCCCTTCCGGTAGACCAGCTTTTTTCCTACAGCATACCGCAAAATCTCCTGGATTCGGCTCGGCCCGGGCGCCGGGTGTCCGTCGCCTTCACGAACCGCAAGATGACCGGCGTAATCACGGCCCTTTCGGACACCTGTCCCGTGAAACGCCACAAGCCCCTGCTGGACGTCCTCGATCACGATCCCGTCCTGGATGCCTCCCTGCTCGATCTCACGCGATGGATAAGCCGTTACTACCTTTGCTCGTGGGGTGAGACCATCAAGGCGGCCCTCCCCGCGGGTCTGTTGTCGGAGAGCGATCAAGTCGTACGCCGGGACGGTCCCTGTCCCCCCGAGTGTATGGACCAGCTCGGCCGTACCGCCCCCCGGCAGGCCGAACTGCTCGCCCAGGTTCCCGAACAGGGGACCATCACGCTGTCCGGCCTCCGCCGCCTAACCCGCATTCGACAGCCCTTTACGGTCCTGCGGAGCCTCGAGGCGAAGGGCCTGGTATCGATAACGGTTGGAGATGGCGGCGGCGGTCCGGGCATACGGTACGAGACTTGGGTCGAATTGGTGCCGTCCAGGGAGGATGCCGAGAAAGTCGTTTCGAGGCTGATGCCCCGCGCGCCCCGACAGGCCAGCTGCATCAATCTTCTGGTGCGGCACGATGGCAGGCTGACCACAGAACAATTGCGCCATCTGGGCCAAATTGAACGAACGGTGGTCAGAAGGCTGGAGAAAAAGGGGCTGGTTTCGGTCAGCGAGGTCGAGCGGATACGCGACCCCTACCGGAATGCCGATCTGCCCGAGCCGGACACGGTCGACCCAACGACCGAACAGGCAGCCGCACTACATACGATCCGGGATGCCATAAGCGATGGCGTCTTCAAGTCCATGCTGCTCTACGGTGTGACCGGCAGCGGTAAGACGTACGTTTACATCAAAGCCATAGAAAAGACCCTGAAATCGGGCAGGTCGGCCATTGTGCTCGTGCCGGAACTCGCACTCACCCCGCAGGCCGTGCGACTATTCCGCGCCCATTTCGGCGATCTGGTGACCGTTCTGCACAGTGGCCTGTCCCCCGGAGAGCGGTACGATTCCTGGCGGAGGACCCGCGCCGGGGACTACGGCGTCGTGGTGGGCGCCCGTTCCGCCGTGTTCGCGCCGCTGCCCAACCTCGGCCTGATCGTTATCGACGAAGAACACGAACCGTCCTACAAGCAATTCGACTCCCCTCCGCTGTATCATGCGAGAGACGTGGCCGTTGTTCGGGCCCGGATGGTGAACGCCGTGACGGTCCTGGGTAGTGCGACACCATCCCTGGAGACCTACACGAATACCCGGAGTGGCAAATTCGAGTGCTGTCGCCTGACCAGCCGGGTGGACCAGCGTGCCCTGCCTGGCGTGCGGATCGTGGACATGCGGGAAGAACGCAGGCTGGGCCGTTTTTCAATGTTTTCAGCTCCGCTGGCCAGCCGGATCAAGGATCGACTCTCGCGGCAGGAGCAGATCATCCTCTTTCTCAATCGCCGTGGATTCTCGCCTTTCGTCCAGTGCTATGACTGCGGATTTTCCGTGTCCTGTCCCTACTGCAGCGTCACAATGACGTACCACGCCGACAGCCTGTTCATGCGGTGCCACTACTGCGACCATCGGGAACAAGCGCCGTCCGCCTGCCCGAAGTGCCATTCCGATTCCATCGGATACCGGGGCCTGGGCATCCAGCGCGTCGAGGAGGAACTGAAGGAGCGTTTTTCAAGTGCCCGGATCGTCCGGATGGACTTGGACACCACGACGCGGAAAGGTTCACACCAGGAGATCTTCCATCGCGTGCTCAATCGCGAGGCGGATATTTTGCTCGGCACGCAGATGGTGGCGAAGGGATTCGATTTTCCAAACGTGACGCTTGTGGGCGTTATCTCGGCCGATACTTCGCTCAACCTCCCCGATTTCAGGGCCAGTGAGCGGACCTTCCAGTTGCTTACGCAGGTGGCCGGCAGGACCGGGCGCGGCAGACTGGGCGGAGAGGTGATCGTTCAGACCTATTCCCAGGGTCATCACAGCGTCACCAGCGCGCAGGCGCACGACTACGAATCCTTCTACGGTCGGGAAATCACCGACAGGAAGGCACTTGGCTATCCTCCCTTCGGACGCATGGTAGGCATCCTGTTCCAGGGTGAGCAGGACGAATACGTGATGCGTGAAGCGCGTCGCTTCGCCGAGATCATGCGAAAGTACGCGGGCGCACTGAACATACTCGGCCCGGCGCCTCCGGTGATTGCCCGGGTGCGCAGCCTTTATCGCTGGCAGATTATCGTGCGGAGCAGCCACTCCGCGCACCTGCGCGAAACCGTGCGGCGGACCCGGATGGACTGGGACCGCGGCGCGGACAACCGGCGTATTCAGTTGAAAATCGACGTGGATCCGGTGGGATTGATGTGAGCCGGATGAAAACAGACGGATGCATCAGCTGCCGGAAAAAGTGCGCCCGCCCGGACCGGCGATTCCCCGTGTGAATGTCCGGTCCGGGGACGCCATGGCCGCTGGGCGAGAATGTGATGGACAGGTTGCGGAATTCCGGTTATCATTCGTTGCGATTGACTCACCCGTCCAGGTTCGTCAGATAGCCGAACAGGCCATGCCATTCCCATGTCCCAGGTAACCGTCGAGGAACTGCAGCAGTTTGTGGACCGCGTGCCCTTCGTCCATGACCTTGGATTGCGGATCGTCGAGGTAGAGAAAGGCGTCTGCCGCGGACGGTTGCCATACCAACCCAGGTTTGCGCAGTCCTACAACCTGGTGCACGGCGGCGTGACGGCCGCGCTGGCCGATACCATGGCGTACATGGCCCATGCTACACTGAGCGGGATCGCGCGGGACATAGTGACCACAAACCTGACGGTCGCGTACCTGCACGCAGCCAGCGAAGAGGCGCTCCACGCCGATGCCCGCGTCATCAAGAACGGCCGCAAAGTACTTTACGGTGAAGTGGTGATTACCAACGATGCAGGGGTTCGGATTGCCCATGCAACGGTCACCTATCTCAGGCTCGACTACGAACCGCGCGGCTAGGCCATCCGGTCATCCGTTTCAACCCCTTCCTATCTTCTGCCACCTGCTTTTACGGATCGAACCGTGCCAGCGCGTGCAGGCCGATGTCGTGATCCGTATGCCCTGTGGTGGCCAGATCGGCCATGACCTCCCCGATCACGCTGCAGAACTTGAACCCGTGGCCGGAGCAAGGGGAGGCTACAAAGACGTTTGGGAACTCCGGGTGCGCGTCCAGAATGAAATGGCCGTCGGCCGTGTTGGTGAAAGCGCAGACCTGCAGACTCAGGGTGGGACCCGAACCTTCCGGAAAATAGCGTGTTGTGAATGACCGGAGCGCGGCCTCGTCGCGTGGATGGGTGAACCGGTCGATACGATCCATGTCGACCTGTTCGTTCAGATGATGGTACCGGCCGATCTTGAATCCCGGCACCCCATGGACCGGAAGCCCGTAGTACCGGCCCTCGGGCACCTGCAGGTTGAAGACCGGAAACCGGTCCGGCAGGAACAGATCGCGCCGCAGGGGCTGAAACCAGCCCAGGACCTGCCGTTCCGGCTGGACCATCCGATCCAATTGTTCAACTACCTTGCCGATCCAGCCACCCGCGGTGACCACCAGCCGCTCGGCCGCGTAGGTCGACTTCGAAGTCTTTACCACGACGCTGCGGCTGTTTGAACGCCATTCCAGTACCGGCTCGCATCCGCGGAACTCGGCACCTGCCTCCAGCGCAGCCTCGACGTGGGCGACGATGCAGCGTTCCGGCAGGAGATAGCCGCCGTCCGTTTGAAATACGGCCATGATATCCTCCGGCAGTCTGTAGCCGGGGAATCGCCGGTTCACCTCTGCGCCCGTGAGGATCTCGTGCGGGATGCCGTGCGCTTCACAGGACGCCTTCGAACCCTGAAAGACCCAATCCTCCGCCGGTCCGGCGTCCAGCGCGCCCGTGATGTGCAGCAGGCGCTCGCCCGCCCGTTCTTCGAATTCGCGCCAGAGCGCGTACGCGCGTCGCAGCAGCGGTACGTAGGAAGGATGTTCCGAATAGGCCAGCCGGATGATACGCGTCTGACCGTGGGAAGAACCCAGATCGTGCGGGATGTTGAATTGCTCAAGACCCAGTACGCGGCAGCCGCGCCGGGCAAGATGCCAGGCCGTGGCACTGCCCATACCGCCCACGCCAAGCACGATGACGTCGTAATTCGCCGATGAAGGTTTCACGAATCAGGGTTTCCAGGGTAGATCAGGCAGGTCGCGTGGTCAAATGACGGTGGATTGAATATAGCGGGAGGCGCGTAGTGAATCAAGCGGATCAACGCCTGCGAAAGAGCGATTTCACAGGGATCCTGCGCAAAGAACCTTGCCGATCACGTCGGTTTTCGGATATACTGAAGCTTGCGGTAGAGTGCCCGAGGGTAATTTCCGATTAACGGGACCTGCCGGTTCTTACAGGCGCGAAATCGCAGGTTTAAAACAGATTCGAGGCGACTCATTTCTTTGCAATCCCTATCTCCTCTGGATGGTCGTTACGCCGACCGGTTGAAGGGACTGTCCTCCATTTTCTCCGAGTGGGCGTTGATCAAGTACCGTGTGCATGTGGAGATCGAATGGCTGATCACCATGTCGGAGGAGCCTGAAATCGAACATGTGCGTCCATTTTCGAAGGAAGAGACGGACTTCCTGCGATCGCTGGTCCGCGAGTTCGGCGACGCGCAGGCCCGGCGGATCAAGGAAATTGAGCGGGAAACCCGGCATGACGTCAAGGCGGTGGAGTACTACATACGGGAAGTCGTTACCGGAACCTCCCTGGATGAAGTCACCGAATCGGTGCATTTCTGTTGTACTTCTGAAGATATCAATAACCTGGCCTATGCGCTCATGCTCAGGGACGGGATAAGGCGGGAGTGGCTGCCGAAAGCCCGGGAACTGATCGCGGCGGCGGCGGCCCTTGCCGACGAAACGGCGGACATCCCGATGCTGAGCCGCACCCACGGGCAATCCGCCACGCCCACGACCGTCGGCAAGGAACTGGCCGTCTTCGTCGCCCGCTGGCAGCGCCAGCTCGACCAAGTCTCCCGCAGCGAATACCTCGGCAAGTTCAACGGGACGGTGGGAAACTACAACGCGCACTTTGTCGCGTATCCCGATGTGCCCTGGCAGACCGTGGCTCGGGGTTTCGTGGAGGACCGCCTCGGACTGACCTTTAACCCGCTCACCACGCAGATCGAGCCCCACGACTACATGGCGGAACTCTTCCACGGCCTGATGCGCTTTAATGGCGTACTGCTCGATTTCAACCGGGACTTGTGGTCGTATATTTCTTTGGGCTATTTTCGTCAGAAGGTAGTCGGCGCCGAGGTGGGATCTTCCGCCATGCCGCACAAGGTCAATCCGATCGATTTCGAGAACTCCGAGGCCAACGCGGGCCTCGGCAACGCCCTGCTGGGACACCTTGCCGGAAAGTTGCAGGTCTCGCGGCAGCAACGCGATCTGAGCGACTCCTCCGCCCTCCGCAACGTCGGCGTGGCCATCGGCCATTCGCTGTTGGCGATCCACTCGACAGTCCAGGGCCTGGCCCGCGTGGCTGTGGACCGGGAAACGGTGCGCGCCGACCTCGACGCGGCCTGGGAGGTGCTGGCCGAAGCCGTGCAGACGGTCATGCGCAAGGCGGGGCTCGAACATCCCTACGAACGGATCAAGGCGCTGACCCGGGGACAGGTCATCACGCGCGAGATCATGGCAGACCTGATCGACAACCTGGATCTGCCGGAAGATGACAAGCTGCGCTTGCGCACCCTGACCCCCGAGGACTACATCGGTGTCGCGCCGAACCTGGTCAGACGCTTCGCCCGCGAGGGCGAGCATAACTGATCCATGCCCTCTCTCCCTTCCAATTTCGGTTTGCTGGATTGGCTGATCGTCGCCGTCTACATGGCGGCAACCGTCGGGGTGGGCCTGTACATGAATCGGTACATCCGGGACATGGGGGACTACATCGTGGCGGGCCGGTCGCTGAAATCGCGCCTGGCGGTAGCCACCATGATCGGCAGCGAGCTGGGACTGGTAACGGTGATGTACTCGGCCCAGAAGGGTTTTACGGGTGGTTTCGCGGCATTCCACATCGCGGTGATCGCCGGTGTGGTGACCTTCATCGTGGGCATGACCGGTTTTATCGTCGTGCCCCTGCGCCGTCTCGGGGTGATGACCATCCCGGAGTTCTACGAGAAGCGGTTCAGCCGTGGCGTGCGCATCTTCGGCGGTCTGCTTCTCGCCCTGGCCGGCATTCTGAACATGGGCTTGTTCCTGAAGGCGGGCGCCCTGTTCGTGACGGGCCTGACAGGCCTGACTGATCCGGGTTCCGTCGCCGTGGTCATGACCGTCATGCTCGCGCTGGTGATCGTCTATACCATCATGGGCGGTATGGTCTCGGTGGTGATTACCGACTATATCCAGTTCGTGGTCCTCTCCTTCGGTATGATCCTCACCTGCGGGATGGCCGTCTACGCCCTCGGCTGGTCAACCATCATCGAAACCGTGGCGGCCGTCCACGGCGCGTCCGGTTTCAACCCCATGCTCAAGGGCAGCAGCGGGTTTGGTCCCGCCTACATCATGTGGATGATCTTCACGGCCGGCCTCGTATCCTGCGCCGTGTGGCAGACTTCCGTCATGCGCGCCTGCGCGGCCGAAAGCGTGGCCGTGGTGAGGCGGCTGTACAGGTGGTCCTCCATCGGTTTCCTCATCCGGTTCATGATCCCGCAGTTCCTCGGCATCTGCGCCTTGACGTACTTCTTCAACACACCCGAGTTGCGCGGGTTTTTCTTTGACGAATCAGGGTTGCCCACCACCGACCCCGCGACGACCCTGCAGGCCATGCCCCTCTTCCTGTCCCAGATCCTGCCTGCCGGCATCATCGGCCTTGTCGGCGCCGGATTGCTTGCCGCCTTCATGTCGACCCATGACAGCTATCTGCTGTGCTGGGCGTCCGTGCTGACTCAGGACGTCGTGGCTCCGGCCACGAATGAGCAACTGAATGCCCGGTGGCGCCTGACGCTTTCACGCATGTTTATTCTCCTGATCGGGCTGTTCCTGCTCTTATGGGGACTTTGGTACGATCTCGGCCAGGATCTGTGGGATTACATGGCCGTGAGCGGGGCGATTTACTTTACCGGTGCTTTCACCCTGCTTCTGGCCGGGCTGTACTGGAGGCGGGCGAGCACCGTGGGCGCCTACCTGGCGCTCATCGCCGGCATTGGCGCAGTGGCCGGTCTGGGCCCGGTGAACCGGGCGCTGGGACTGGAAAGTTTCCGGAGCGAAGAAATCGGTCTGGCCGTCACCGCACTCGCCCTGACGCTCATGTTCACGGGTTCGCTGCTGTTTCCGGACCGGAAGGTGGAAGCGTGATGGAATTCTGGAGTGTGTTCTGGACCGTTACTTTCGTGTGCTGTCTTCTGCTCTTCGCCTTCGTGGCCGTATATGTCGGCGTAGGCGCAATCGGAGATATCAGGGCATTGTTTCGAAAGATGGGAAGGAAGGGGAGCGGAAAACCTTCGAACTGAAGCTTGTCTGGGGGGCAGAGACAATGATCAGTCCGAGAAGCCTCAAAACCACCATCCAATGGATCGGTCTGATCGCGGGTCCGCTATGCGCGATCTTGTTCTACGGCCTGTTGCCTCACGCGTACACGAACGGCGCGGGCGACGTGGTGGCGTTTTCGGACGCGGGACGCGTCACGGCAGCCCTTGCCGCGTGGATGGCGATCTGGTGGATGACGGAGGCCGTTGAACTCTATGCCACCGCGCTTTTGCCGCTGGTCGCGCTTCCGCTGACAGGAGCGGCCGGGTTGCGCGAGGCCGCGGCGCCTTACGCGCACGAACTGATCTTTCTCTTCATGGGCGGTTTTCTCATCGCCCTGGCCATGCAACGGTGGGGACTTCATCGACGCATGGCGCTTAGGGCCCTGCGCGCGGCCGGCGATCGTCCGGCCGGTATCGTGGCGTGTTTCATGGGCGTGACCGCCTTCTTCAGCTTGTGGGTTTCCAACACGGCCACCGCCGTCATGATGCTGCCCATTGCGCTTAGTATCATTGCCTTGGTAGAGCGGGAAAAGCCCGAAAGCGTGGGAACCGGCGCCGGAAGTGGCTCAGAAAACGGCGGGTCGGGATCCGGGGCGTTGTCGCCCTTCGCCCTGTGTCTGCTCTTGGGCATCGCGTACGCGGCGTCCATCGGAGGCATCGGCACGATTATAGGCACCCCGCCCAACGTCTTCCTTGCCTCTTTCATCCAGTCCAACCTCGGCGAGGAGATCAGCTTCGTCCGGTGGATGGGGGTGGGACTTCCTCTGGTGGCCGTTTTCCTGCCGTTGACCTGGCTGATGCTGACCCGCGTCCTGTATCCCGTTCGGGCCGTCCGGATCGCTGGAAGTCGCGCGGTGACCGAGAAAGCCTGCCAGGAGCTGGGCGCCATGTCGCGGGGAGAAAGGGTCGTGCTGGCGGTCTTCCTTCTCGCGGCCCTGTCCTGGATCGCCCGCCCGGCGCTGGTCCAGGTGCAAGTCGCGGACCTGCGGCCTCTGGCAGGTCTGTCCGATCCTGTCATCGCTATGGCCGCGGCCCTCGCCCTTTTCGTCGTACCGGTGGACGTGAAAAGGCGGGTGTTCGCGATGAACTGGGAAACCGCCGTGAAACTCCCCTGGGGAATCCTGCTGCTGTTCGGTGGCGGCCTCAGTCTGGCGGCGGCCATACGGAACACCGGCGTGGGAGAATACATCGGCCATCAGTTGGCCTTCCTGTCGGGCATCCCCGCGCTGCTGCTCGTCATGGCCGTCGTCGCGCTGGTGATCTTCCTGACCGAACTGACCAGCAACACCGCCACCACGGCCACGTTGATCCCCATCCTTGCCGCCCTGACGCCAGTATTCGACCTGCATCCCTACATGCTGATCGTGCCGGCCGCCATTGCCGCCAGTTGCGCTTTCATGCTGCCGGTTGCCACGCCGCCCAACGCCATCATATTCGGTTCCGGGCACGTCACGATCCAGCAGATGATCCGCGCGGGGTTCTGGCTGAACCTGATCGGCGTCGTGTTGATTACCTTGCTCGCGTATACGGTGATGCTTCGGATACTCGGGGTCTGAGGCGAAGAAGCGCTGGAGCCGCCCCGGCGTGAAGCCACCACCGCCCTCGCCCGCCCGTGGTGAAGGACCCGTACGACGCGACGGCGAGGAACGACCGCGTGGTCTGGCCGCCGAAGTCTGGCCACCGAAGTCTGGCCGGTCGGACATCTACCCCCGACCGAAGACGAGATCGCGCCCGGCCACCAGATTCGCCATCTTGCGGTCCGCGACGCTCCGCGGCAGCATCCAGAAACCGCAGTCGGGATGTACCCAGCGCACGCGCGCCGCGCCGAGCACGTCGATGGCATGTTCGATACGCCGAGCCACTTCTTCCGGGGATTCCACTTCGTTGTCCTTGATGTCGATCACGCCCACGCCCAGCGCGATATCGGCGCGCAGGTCTTTGAACAGCGGCAGTTCGTCGTAACCCCGGCGGGCGAATTCCAGGACGAGATGGTCGACGTGGAGGTTGTTCAGGAATCCCATGAGATCGTTCCACAGGCCGGACTGGATGCGCTGTCCGCCGTAATTCCCGAAGCACAGATGCAGACTCCGTTCCCCCTGCACGGCACCCAGGACGTGATTGACGGGTTCGTGGGCCCAGTCCGCGTCTTCCGGGTGGCCGGTCAGGTTGGCCTCGTCCACCTGCAGGACCGGCGCGTCAATTTCGGCGACCTGTCCGCGCAATACTTCGGCGATGTCCATCGTGAGGGCCCGCAGATCGCCATAGTGTTCGTCCAGGAGCGTCTTGGCCAGCATGTAGGGCGAGGTGACGGTGAACTTGACGCGCCGGTCGGTGAGCGGACTGATGGTCTGCCATGCGGCCGGCAAGTTGAGCGCACCTTCCCCGATCTTTCCTCGGACGATGCCGGCGGGCGCGTTTCGGAATGCCATCCCGGCGCGCGACCTGAACGCGGTCAGCACCGCGCGGGAGACCTCCGTCGAGATCCCGGCCATGGGCCGGATGAAGTACTCGATCATCCCGTTGGTCTCCGGGTGTCCGACGTCGAAACGGGACAATTCCCCGTCGGTGAGTACATCGATGCCCGCCAGTTCCTGCGTCTTCAGAATCACCTTGGCGGCGTCGATCAGATTGGGCGTGGTGGGATAGGCTGCCAGCCAGTCGGGGACGGGATAGCTGCCGACCACGGTGGTTTGAATCGGTGGATCGGTCATTTCGGACGCTCCATGGAAAACGGGTGTTCGACCTGTTTACTTGCGATGGCGGCTGCTGTCCGGAACGGGTCTTCGGCAGCCGCGCGGTTCGGGTTCAATGCAACAGCAACCGACCGGTTCTTTAGGATAGATCAAAACACAAATAGAATATACATTGCGTATCACGTCAACGTTACCGGAATGTGGACGCCAGCTTGCGCGCAGCCCTAGGGAAGAAGCGGAGTTTTCCGGATGCTCAAGCACCTCGTTGCGATCGCAGTTCGCCAGATGCGCAGACACACGGGCTACACGGCCATCAACGTCCTCGGCCTGGCTGTCGGCATGGCGTGCACTCTGCTGATATTCCTCTATATCCGGTACGAATCGAGCTACGATCGCCATCACCTGCAGGCCGACCGGATCTACCGGGTGGTGGTCAACGAGGATGCCCGTTCGCCCCGGAGCCTGGTTCTGGCCATGCAGGAGGCACTCCCCGAAATTGAGCAATATGCCCGCCTGCTCCCCACGTTCGGAACATGGATCATGCGGTACGAAGACCGTATCTACTACGAAAAAAGCGTGTATTGGGCCGACAATTCACTCTTTGACGTCTTTACCATGCCGCTGGTCCGCGGCGATCCGCAACGCGCACTCGAAGCGCCTTACACCGTGGTGATCAGCGAAGACATCGCCGCAAAGTACTTCGGGAACGAAGATCCCATCGGCAGGACCATGGTCGCCGACAACGGCTTTCTGCTGTTGACCATCACCGGAGTCATGGAGAACATCCCGGACAACGCGCATTTTCACGCCGACTTTCTCATTTCGCTCGCAACCGGCTACGACAAGTTCGAGTGGAAAAGGGAATACGATGATTGGCGCGCGCTCATGTTCTACACGTACGTCGTGTTGCCGAAGGGCCATTCGCCGACCGAGACGGAGGGCAAGCTGCCGGCCTTCTTGGAACGGAGTGCCGGCGATCGGTTCGGCGATCCGGGCAGGCGTTTCGACATTGCGCTTCAGCCCGTGACCGACATTCATCTGCATTCCCAACGCGAAAACGAGTCCGGCGCCAATTCCGACATCGTCTACCTGTACATCCTGGCTGCCATTGGTCTGTTCATCCTGATCATCGCCTTGGCCAACTATGTAAATCTGAGCACGGCGCAATTCGCCCACAGGATGCACGAGATCGGCATGCGCAGGATACTGGGGGCGTCCAGACCCCAGTTGATTCGACAGGTCCTGAGCGAATCGATATGTACGGCAATGATCGCCGTCGTGATCGCCGCGGCGGCGATCCGGCTCGCGTCTCCGTATGTTGATGGACTGATGGGCATGCCGGTCACCGAATCGTTTGCCATGGGGCCCGCCTGGTGGCTCGTCCTGCTATTGTTCGCGATGCTCATCGGCGTGTGCGCAGGCGCGTATCCGGCCGTCCTGTGCTCTTCCGAGCGGACCATCGCGGGGCTCCGGGCCGGACCGGGGTTCCAACCGGGTGGTGCCTGGTTCCGGAAGATGCTGGTCGTCTGTCAGTTCACTATTTCCATCGTGTTGATCATCGGCGCGGGTGTTTTGTTCGCCCAGCTGGATTTCATCAAGAACAAGAAACTGGGATTCGAAAAGGACCTGGTGATCGTGATCCCCACGGTTCAGGAAGTAGCGCTCAACTACTCGCCGTGGAAAGATGCCCTTTTGCAATACCCGGGGGTCGAAGGCGTGAGCCAGGCCTTGACGATCCCCGGTCTGTTCGGGACGATCGGCCGGTCTACCGCCGGTTCAATGCGTCGCGTCGATGCGCCGGAAGACGTCATGCACGGCGTCGAAGGATACCGGGCCGCCGACGGCTTTGTGGAGACGATGGGCATGGAACTGCTCGCGGGTCGAACGCATCGCGGTCCGTATCGAAACGAATCGGACTGGGAAAACATCGTGATCAACGAATCGGCGGTCCGTGTCCTGGGCTGGCCAACGCCCGACGAGGCGATCGGCCGGCAGATCCGTTTCGCCAGCGGCCAGGAGCAAACGGTGATTGGCGTGGTACGGGACTATCACTATCGGACGTTGCGCCAGGAAATCAAACCGCTTGTCCTTTTTGGTGGCACCGGCCTGCACCTGGTGGTCCGCATCCAGGCAGGCGACACGCGGCGCACGCTGGCATTCATCGAAAGGACCTGGTCCGCGTTCTTCCCCGACTACCCCTTCGCCTATACTTTTCTGGAGGAGGACATCGGACGCCTGTATCGCAACGAAATGCGGATCGGCACATTCGTCGGTGCGTTTGCCGCGGTTGCGGCGCTCCTCACCTGCCTGGGCCTCTTCGCCCTGATCTCATTCACGGCGCAGCGGCGCATGCGGGAGCTCGGCATACGCAAGGCGCTTGGCGCTTCCGTGCGCCGGCTACTCGGTACGCTGTGCGCCGAATTCGTCGCCCTGGCACTGGTCGCCAATGTGTTTGCCTGGCCGGCCGCATGGCTGATCATACGGCTATGGCTCGACAACTTCGCCTATCGGGTGGAGATCGGATGGGCTATCTTTCTCGCATCGGGCGGCATCGCCCTGCTGATCACGTTGATGACGATCGGATATCACGCGATCAGGGCCGCTTTCGCCAATCCCGCGGAAGTGCTGCGCAACGCATGAGGCGCAGGCCGCGGAAATGGAGGGTCGAATGAACGTATCGCAGTCCTGGGATCCGGAAGTCTACGCCAGAAACGCCCGTTTCGTGGCCGACCTGGGCATGCCCGTGGTCGAGCTGTTGCAACCCCGGCCCGGGGAGCGCATTCTGGACCTGGGATGCGGCGACGGGGCGCTGACAGAGAAACTCGTCGACCTGGGGTGCCGTGTCGTCGGGGTCGACAGCAGCGCGGAGCAGGTAGAGGCGGCGCGCGGGCTCGGCCTTGATGCGCATGTGATGGACGGCCACCGCCTGATCTACGAAGACGCATTCGACGCCGTGTTCAGCAATGCCGCGCTGCATTGGATGGGCCATCCGGACGAAGTGATCGCCGGCGTCCGGCGCGCTTTGAAATCCGGCGGAAGATTCGTGGCCGAATGCGGCGGGTACGGGTGCGTGAACCAGATTGTACAGGCGCTCTCCTCGGCCCTGAAGCGGCGCGGTCTCTGGGAGGAATCGGCCAATCCCTGGTACTTCCCCACCGATGGGGAGTATCGCGGCCGTCTGGAGCGCCAGGGATTCGACGTGCGGTACATCGCACTCATCCCCCGGCCCACGCCGCTGCCGGGCGACGTCGGAGGTTGGCTGGAAACCTTCGCCCAGAGCTTCACCGCCCGGGTTCCAGTGGCCGACCACCCCGGATTTCTCGACGAAGTGCGTGAAATGCTGAAGCCTGCTTTATGCGACGAGGAGGGGATGTGGACGGCGGACTACATCCGGCTGCGGTTTGCGGCGGTGAAGCAGGGGTGACGGTCCGACCCCGACGAACCCGGAGGTATGCCAGTGCGCAGAACCAGACAGATTCATTCGACGGAAAGAAACGGCAAGCGGTACATCTGGCACACCGAGCGGCTATGGAAGCTTGCGAAGGACCTGCCGGTATTCGACGCGGAGGTCGAGGGCTTTTCGGAACTGGATCGGGACTGCTGGTTCGGGGAAGGCCGAATCCCGACAATCCGGGAAATAGCCGTGCATTGCCGCCGGATCAACGAGGCCGACCTCGCCCTTCCCGTCATCGTCAACGACGACGGCCGATTGATGGACGGCGGCCACCGGCTGGCCCGCGCCTTGCTCGAAGGTCGTAAGACAGTCAAGACGGTACGATTCGCGGAGATGCCGGAGCCGGACGAAATCGAGACTCTGCGAGGGCGCCCATGAAAGCACCCACCCGTCGTCTTCCCGGTCGTGTTTATTGATTCACGCACCACGTATCAATGGCATGCGCATCTGTTCATACCGCTTGAACAGATGTTCGACACGCTCCCGTTCCGAGACAAACTTCTTGGACCGATAGAGCCGGTCCACGGCGCGGTCGAGCGCCCGATGTGCGCGCCGCAGGTCGGGCGGCATCAGGTCCGGGTGATACAGATCGGCCAGCGTGGCGTTCGGATGTGCGTTGCGAGCATCCAGCACGGTCTGGGCTAGGGGTTCAAGGCGCGTCAGGTCCGCTTCTGTCGGCGGCATCGGCAACGTGTTGTAGACAAGGCCGATGGCGTAACGATAATCGCTTTTTAAACGGCCGCCTACATGACGGAGCCAGGCCATGTGGATGGTGGAGGTCAGCAGGGCGAAATCGGATAGCGTGGCGCTTTGCAGAATGCGAACGAGATTGCTTGGAATCGTTGGCGGCTCCAGCCAACCGATCGGTATGTATTCCCGCCGTTCAGAGCTGACTTCGGGGACTACTAGAAACGGCGCTTCGGGCAGGATGTTGACTTGATAATGCGTCGGCGTTTCCGCCAGCTTCCGTGTCGACTGGCGGCTACTCGCCTCCCGGTACTGCCTGACGGCGGTCATGCGTTCGCGAACCAGCGGGAGCGCCGCCAACGCGTTCGGTTGCGCGTCGTGCAGTGCCAGAATCCAGCGCATACCACCCTGCAGATATTCGCGCGCACCCAAGAAGGGGCGCATGTACGGCTCGGCCCCGGGTTTCCTTCGTGGAACGTGGAGGTTATGCTGTCGGTTGTTCATCGGAAATACGCAGACTTCCTCCGAACCTGCTAAGGCGTTGGTGAGCCATCGGATATTCGCATATGTCCTTCGACCCTGCTAAGCCGCGTGTTCATGCTATGCATTTCGGTTCGTAACTCATTGACTTCGCCTCGTATCTCAGTGATGTCTCCTCTGAGTGCGGCGATGTCCTCTCTAACGTCCTGTCTGAGTGCGGCGATGTCCTCTTTAACGTCCTGTCTGAGTGCGGCGATGTCTTCCTTAATGTTTCCTCTGAGTGTGGCGATGTCCTCCCGTACTGCGTTTGTAGACCGGCCCATGAAGGTGAGGATGGCTAGCACGAGCACCCCCACGGCCGTGGTACCCTGGATGAAGACGCCTATGGTTTCCACAATTGCCTCCGGTTTGAGATAAAAAAGTCGAGCTCAACGTTCGATCGGTTGTTCATCGGAAATCCGCAGACTTCCTCCGAACCTGCTAAGGCGTTGTTGAGCCATCGGATATTCGCATGTGTCCTTCGACCCTGCTAAGCCGCGTGTTCATGCTATGCAACTCAGTCCGTACTTCTGAGAATTGCAGGTTCATCTCGTTACGTAACTCTTTTACGTCACCTCGAATCTCCTTAATGTCCCCTCTGAGTGCAATGTACCGATTTTCTCCATAGTGGATGGTCTCCGGCTTGAGTTCGACGTGATATACGCATACTGTAGTTTGTATGCGTATCATCGAAAAACTCGAAAAAAAGACCAGCTCTATTGATGGGAAATGTTCGAGGTACTTTACAGCAGTAAAGGCCGCACGCGCCAGGCCGTGCGTGCGAGGATTACGCTCCGTCCTGGCCGATCAACAGTTCGAGCGGTTGCTCGAGAACGTCCCTGAGGTGGGCAAGGAACTGACCGGCGACCGCACCGTCGATGAGCCGGTGGTCGGACGAAAGGGTGACCGACATCATGGTCCTGATCTCGACCTTCCCGTCCACCACGACGGGGGTGTCCTTGACCTGCCCCACGGCGAGGATAGCCGCTTCCGGAGGATTGATGATGGCGGTGAACTGATCCACGCCGAACATGCCGAGGTTGGAGATGGTGAAGGTGCCGTAGCCGTAGTCTTCGGGCCCCAGTCCCCTTCCGCGCGCCTTGTCGCCGAGCGATTTGGTCGCCGCGGAGATTTCGAAGACCGACTTCCGGTCGGCGGATGCCACAACGGGCACGACCAAACCGTCGTCAAGCGCGACGGCGAAACCGATGTTCACGTCCGCGTATTCCACCACCTCGTCGCCTTCGATGGAGGCGTTGACGGAGGGGAAGGCCCGCAGGGAGATGCCGGCAGCCTTGATAATCAGATCGTTCACCGACACCCGCGCCAAGTCGCGTTTTTCACCGTAGCCGATCAGCTGTTCCCGCAGGCTGACGAGCCGCGTCATGTCGATGTCCATCGTGAGATAGAAGTGCGGAATCGTCGAAGCGCTTTCCGCCAAGCGCGTTGCGGCCACCTTGCGCAATCCGCTGAGCGGCGTGCGGCGGTGTACGTGCTTTGAACCCGGACCGGATGGAGCCGAAACCGTTGCAGGGGTTGGCACGGGCGTAGCGGGAGTTGCCGCAGGCGCCGCTGTCGCTGCGCCCCGGGCGGCAAAGGCCTCTACATCGGAGAACACGATCCGTCCGCCGGGTCCCGTCCCCGCGATGTTTTCGAATGAAACTCCGAGGTCCCGCGCGTGGCGTCGCGCCTTGGGCGAAATCTTGACGCGGGCGGATGGTCCGGACGGTGCAGTTTGGCCGTCCGGCTCGTCTACGGCCGATGCGACTTGGCCATGCTGTCGGGAAGATGCCGCGGCCTGGACCGCTTCCGGCACCGCGCCGCGGTCGGTCTTCGAGACACCGGAATCGCCATCGCCGCCGGAGCCTTCGTCTCCAGGGCCGCCGACAGCCTCGCCGGCTTCTCCGATGTACGCAATGACCTGCTGTATGGGTACGTCGTCTCCCGGACCGTGTAATATCTTGAGCAGCGTGCCGGACGCTTTGGCTTCCACCTCCATCACACTCTTGTCCGTCTCGACGTTGAAGAGCACCTCGCCTTCGGCCACGGAATCGCCTTCCGCTTTCATCCACTCCACGATGATGCCCGATTCCATGGTCATGCCGAGTACGGGCATGATGACTTCAGTAGGCATGTCGGACTCCTTGGACCCTTTGCAGCATGCGGTACAGGCAGGGATTTCTCACGCTAAACCACATGAATTTATCCGACTTACAACGCGGATGGAAGTCCGTAGAGCATACACTTCCAGGGCTTCAGCGTCAAGCATTTTTTGATTGACTCGGACCCCCTGAAAAGGATAGATTTCCTCTAATTCCGCATTCGCTGAAACGGCATGGAGCCGTCTCCGGACAGGCATTCTCCATACTGCAAGAATGCATGCACGGGCACTCGGGAGCTGCGTATCCCGGGTAGCCTGTCTGAAGGTTGTTCACCTTGTCAACGTGGAGGATCCGCGTCACATGGATATCCGAATCGACCGCTACACGAAAATCGTATTGACGCTGATCGCCGTCGGTCTGCTGGCCAATGCGTTCAAGGATGATCTTGCCTTGGTGGCCACACCGCTGAATCCTCAGCCCGCCCGCGCCGAAAATATCGTCATGGGTTCCACGATCGCGAATCTCGGCCAGCGTTTCATCACGACGAGCCCCGACGGGAAGACCGTATACACCTGGTTTCGTGAAGAGGATCGGCAATGGTATGACCGGGACAAGGTGTATTTTATCGACGCAACCCACGTGGACGACTGATGGTTGGTGGTCGGACGAGGGCGCAGCTGACGCTATGATCACGGGGCTTGTACTGGCGGCCGGCCGTTCTGAACGCATGGGAACGCCGAAGCAACTGCTTCCCTTCGGCAAAGGAACGGTGATCGAACAGGTGGTCCGGACGCTGACGCGTTCGCGTCTGGGCAAAGACGTCGTCGTGGTACTGGGCCATCAGGCCGAGGAGATCATGCACAAGGCTTCCGCGCTCCCGGTGCGGTTCGCCTACAATCCGGACCCGGATGGCGATATGGTTTCCTCCGTACGGTGCGGTCTCGCTTACATTCGTCCCGACCATGCCTGCCTGATTGCCCTCGGTGATCAGCCTCTGGTCACTAAGGAGACCGTGAATCGGTTGATTGCCGAATACGAACGGCGTCCCGAAGGCATGGTGCTCCCGGCATATGACGGAAAGCGGGGTCATCCCATGATCATGTCGCCCGCGTACCGGGAAGAAGTGCTGTTTCAGTCGTTTCGGGGCGGCCTGAAGGGGCTGCGCGACCGGCACGCGGAAAGCGTCCGCCTCGTGCCCGTGGATACGGACGCGGTACTGTTCGACATGGATTACCGCCGCGACTACGAAGAGGCATTGCGAAGATGGGAAGTGGAGTCCGACCCCGATGAAAGCTAACGTGCTCGTTACGCGGCGCATCCCCGACGAGTCCATCCGAATGCTGGAATCGGCCTGCGGCATAGTGGACGTCAATCCGCACGACCGTGCGATGACCCGCGATGAATTTCTCGGAGCCGTGCAGGGCTGCGACGGTTTGCTCTGCCTGCTGACCGAGGAAATAGACGATGAGGTGCTGGACATTTCCCCGGGGCTTCGGGGCGTCGCCATTTACGCGGTAGGATACAACAATATAGACCTGGATGCCTGCACGAGGCGGGGCATACCGGTGACCAACACCCCGGACGTACTGACCGACACGACCGCCGATATAGCCTGGGCGCTCATTTTCGCCGCGGCACGGCGCGTGGCGGAAGGGGACCGGTTCGTGCGGGAGGGCCGTTTCACCGGATGGGGCCCCCTGCTGATGCTGGGCGGCGACGTTTCCGGCAAGACGCTGGGCATTGTGGGCGCGGGACGCATCGGTACGGCCACGGCCGCCCGGGCGGCCGGGTTTTCCATGCCCTTGGTGTATGCGAGCCGAAGCCGCCACGAGGAGATCGAGCGTCTGGGTGCCCGTTACCTCCCGCTGGACGATCTGCTTCGGGAAGCGGATTTCGTATCGCTTCACGTACCGCTTACTCCCGCCACCACCCACCTGATCGGCGCGCGCGAGCTGGAACTGATGAAGCCCACGGCATACCTTGTAAATACCACGCGCGGACCCGTGGTGGACGAAAAGGCCCTGGTACGGGGGCTCCGCAATGGCGTTATTGCCGGTGCGGGTCTCGATGTATTCGAGCGGGAACCGGAGCTGGAACCGGGGCTTACGGACCTGGAGAACGTCGTCATGCTGCCCCATGTCGGCAGCGGGACGGTCGCCACGCGCATCCGGATGGGCAACATGGCCGCGGCCAACCTGATCGCCATGGTCAACGGGCAGGAGCCCCCAAATTGCGTGAACCCGGAGTGGAAGCGGTATCGTACCTCTGGGGCGGATTGAATCAGCTATAGAACAGAAACAAGACCGCATCGGAAACATTCATCACAGCCGGAATCACCGAATACAGGAGCCGGATATGAAGCTTGTGACCTATGGAGAAAGCGGACAGGAACGGATCGGGGCCGTTGTCGGCGATGAAATCGTCGATCTGAATTCCGCCAGTGAATCGCTGCCCGACACTGTTTTGGGCTTGCTGGAGGCGGACGCCTTGGACGATGTCGCGCGCGTGGTCGAAAGCGGCGCCGGCGCGCGGACGCCTCTGGATGGCGCTCGGTTGGCATCTCCCATACCGCGTCCGCCTAAGATTGTCTGCGTCGGGCTCAACTACCTCGATCATGCGACGGAGCAGAACGTTCCGCTGCCTGAACACCCGCTGCTCTTCTCCAAGGCCACCTCGTCCGTGGTCGGTCCGTACGACGACGTGGTGCTGCCGGCGGAAAGCGAGCAGGTGGACTACGAGGTGGAGCTCGCCGTGGTATTGGGCAGGACCGCTACCGCCGTTTCCGAAGCGGATGCGTACGACTGTATTGCCGGGTATACAGTGGCCAACGATGTCAGTGCGCGAGACATCCAGTTCCGGCAGCAACAGTGGCACCAGGGCAAAAGCTACGACACGTTCTGTCCCATGGGTCCGTGGCTGGTAACCAGGGATGAGATCCCCGACCCGAATACCCTCGCCGTGAAGCTGACTCTGAACGGAGCAGTCCTGCAGGACAGCAATACGGACAACCTCATTTTCAATGTGCCCACCCTGGTGGCACGCATATCACGTGCCATGACGCTGTTCCCGGGCGATGTGATTTCGACCGGAACACCCGCGGGCGTGGGGGTGTTCCGTGATCCGAAGATCCTGCTCAAGGCCGGAGATTACATGGAAACCTGGGTAGAAGGCATCGGTACGCTGAAGAACCACGTCCGGTAGTCGCGCGGTCCGCGAACACGCGTACCGCGTTGTTCGCAACCTGAATCAACATTTAGCCGGCAAGGGAAAAATGGAAAAACTGAGTAGGGAAGAGGCGCTCGCCCGGGCGGCGGCCACGGGCGATCTGACCGGCGTGGACCTGGGCGGTGTGGATCTGTCGGAAGCCAGCCTGCCCCGCGTCGATTTCAGGGAGGCCAACCTGGAAGGGACGGATTTCCGCAAAGCGGATCTGACCGAATCGGAGTTTCGCGATGCGAAGATGAACGGCGCGGATTTTTCCGGTGCAACCATGGAACGTGCCGTGCTTATCGGCGCGCATATCGTGGGAGCCCGGTTCGATGGCGCCCGTATGGTCGGCGCTTTTCTCAACGGCACGACGGCGGCGGGAGCAAGTTTCAGGAAGACGGACCTGAGGGCAGCCCGCATCGGCGTGCCGAAATTCCAGTCCGACGATCCCTTCGCCGCGGCCGCGTGCTTCGACGGCGCGGACATGACCTGGTGCCTCTTCGGAGATGCCGACTTGACCGGCGTGGACCTGAGAAACGCCAACTTGACCCACGCCCACATGTACGAAACGGAAATACGCAGCGCACTGCTTGATGGCGCGGATCTCACGGAGGTCAGGCTGAAGCGGCAGCCAACCCGTCCCGGCTAGGCCGGACGCGGTTTGCAGGTTCGAAGAGGACTTCTTGCGCAGGACGCGAGACGCATTCAAAGAAGCGTCAAACCTGCTTAGCCGCTCCACCAGCCGTCGTGATCACTCCACCAGCCGCCGCAGGTATTCGCAATACGCGTTGTCATCCACGTAATGCCCTACCCGGAGCACCTGGTCCCGGTCGATGTACCCCTTCCGGTAGGCGACTTCCTCGATGCAGCCTATCTTCAGGCCCGTTCGGTTTTCGATGGCCTGGACGAAATTACTCGCTTCCAGCAGACTTTCCGGCGTACCGGTATCCATCCAGACGATCCCTTCGTCGAAGCGTTCCACCGTCAGTTGGCCCCTGCGAAGATAGATGTTGTTGACGTCGGTGATTTCGAGCTCTCCGCGTCCCGACGGGCGCAGGGTCTTCGCGATGGACACGACTTCGTTGTCGTAGAAGTACAGTCCGGTGACGGCGTAGTTGGACTGCGGACGCGCGGGCTTTTCCACGATGTTGACGGCGCGGTTGCGCGCGTCGAATTCGACCACGCCGTACCGTTCGGGTTCCTTGACGTAGCAGGCGAAGACCCGGCCTCCGTCTTTGTGCCGCGCAGCGCTTTCGACCAGCTTGGACAAGTTGCTTCCGTAGAAGAAGTTGTCGCCGAATATCAAGGCGCAGGAGTCATCGCCGATGAACGACTCTCCAATCAGAAAGGCCTGCGCCACCCCTTCGGGTGCGGGTTGCACCGCATACTCGAAGCGCATCCCGAGCGCACTTCCGTCACTGAAGAGCCCGCGATACAAGTCGATGTGTTCGGGGGAGGATATGACCAGGATTTCCCGGATATTCGCCATCATGAGCACCGACAACGGATAGTATATCATCGGTTTGTCAAAGATGGGAATGAGCTGTTTCGAGATGGCCAGGGTCTGCGGGTAGAGACGCAACCCCTGACCACCCGCGAGCATGATGCCCTTCATCTGTCGCTCCCGTCCGTCAGCCAGTCGAGATCGAAACGGACCAGCGCAATCGTCTCGTAGGGATGTTCATCTCCCCGTTCGTACAGACAGGCGACGGTCCCGTCCGAAAGCACGGCCAGCGCGGAATACGCCGCCGGGCCGGGATGCAGGACCTTCCCATGGGGCCAGGACGCCCCGGCATCTGCTGAAAAACGCACGGTGAGGTTGCGCCGATCGTCCCGGCTGGCCGGATTCGAGAAAAGCAGCCGGTCCCTCCGACCGGGATAACGGACCAGCGCGGCTTGGCAGGTCGGCTCGATCAGGGTGTCGTCGTGGCGCTGCTCCCGCCAGGTCGTCCCGCCGTCGCTGCTGACGGTGACCTGCCGGGTTCGTAGCGATCGATCGTAGTTGCGCATGTTGAGCAGCACGTCGCCGCTTGCCAGTTCGGCGACGCAGCATTCGTTGACCTGGTCTCGCGAAGTCGTACCGCCCAGCCGCCAGGTTTCCCCGTGATCATCGCTGTAGATGACATGGGAATAGTAGCGTCTGGATTCGGCCTCGATATGATCGCAAGGGATAAGCAGCCGGCCCGAGGAAAGCTGGATTCCGCCGCCCGGTCCGGTGGCATACCATGTCCAGTCCGGTTGCTTGGCGCCGGCGGTGATTTCAAGCGGGGACCGCCAGGTACGTCCCTCGTCTTCGCTGGCCGTGACCCACACGGTCCTTGAACCCCGGCTCGTCCCTTCGATGATCCGGGACTCGCGGTCAATGCCCAGGTTGTGGGTCATCAGGAGCCAGGTGGTTCCGGTATGGCGGTCGAAAACCGGGCAGGGGTTGCCGCAGGTGTTTCCGGCGTCCCTCCAGACCACCTCCTGAGCCGACCATGTGCTTCCGCCGTCCTCGCTGCGCTTTACCAGCATATCGATCTCGCCGGTATCGCTTCGGCTGTTACGGCGACCTTCGCAGAAGGCGAGGACCGTTCCCCGCGTCGTTACGGCGATTGCCGGAATGCGATAGGTGTCGTACCCTTCCTTGCCACTCGTCCACAGGACGGATTGCATGCATGCGCCGTTCATGCGAGATTCCGGTTCCAAGGGGGTTTTCAGTTGAATATGATGTGCCCCGTGACGCCCGTCAATCCATCTATGATGACCCACAACCCCGCGCTGACGAACTCTCCGAGAATCAGTCCCAGGAAGAAGGGCAGCATCTTGCGGTAGATCTCGATCCCCCCGTACTTTAGGATGAGTCCCTTGATCATCCATGCCAGGAAGATCGAGAACCAGGCGGCGAGCAGCGGAGCGGAAGCGCCCACGGGAAATCCGATGAAATGGAGGGGCCACCAGATAAACTTCTGCCGCACGTACATCAGCGCCCACATGATGGCGGCGCCCAGTCCGAAGAAAAACCACCGCCCGGCGGGTTCGGAGGTGGAGGTGATGGTCGTCGCATAGTAACTGAACCGGTTCTGCTGAAGCTCGCCGAAGAAGTGCCAGTTGAGATTGATGCCCCCGTACTCGTAGGCCAGGTACATGACCGTATAGATGGAGGCGGCCAGGCTGCAGAGTATGGCCAGACCGATGGCCGCGGTCAGCCAGCGCTGGTTCCGGATCCTCGCCGTATCGGCCAGTTTCAGGCTGTTGACCATGGATGGCATGATGAGCGTGCGCGTATGCGTGAACCAGAACTTGGTCAGCCCGATGGCGACCAGGTTGCGCGCGCCGATCAGGGGGCCGGTGAATCCGTGAATCATGAACTCCTGAGGATTGAAGGTCTCCGCGAAAATCACGCCGCCTTCCGCCACGATCCGCGCGAAACCGACGTAGACCGCGAGCACCAGGATCAGCAGTACGATGGCGAGCCATGCGGAGAGTCCGATCATCCACAGCCATGCGAGCAGGAACAGGATGCCCAGTCCGGCGCCGGTCACGGCGAACCGGTAGGAAAGGCATTCGTTGGCATCGTCCGGGGTGTCTCTCCGGCCAAACGCCTTGCCCAAAACCTCGCGGATATGCGCCCGGGCCAGCCAGAGGCTGAACAGGGCAAGGACCAGCAGCGCGCCGAACATCTGGTATTCGCCCGGCAGCGTGGTGCTGCCTGCCAGGTCGATCCCGAAGCTGGCATTTGCCAGGTTCTGCAGCCGACCGAGCAAAAAGAAAAGCCATAGACTGAACGAAATCTCGAGGCTGAGGAGATAGGCGAATCCCAGTAGGGGAAAGGATAGTTTGATGGGCAGGACGAGCTGGTTGTTGAAGAGTCCGATGGTTTCCTGAAAGTAGATGGTGGGAAAAAAGTAGATGTGGTTGTGTATGGCGTTCCACGCGTTGAGCAGAAAGGGAATGGAGAACCCCGCCCACATCATCCGGTTCCGGAAGAACGGCGCCAGCGGGGAAGCGGAGCGGTCGTCGCCCGGATCGATCATCTCTGCCGGCAGCTTGACCAGGGGAAAGACGAGGCGTTCCCGTTCCACCCACTGCTTGCGCAGGATGACGGTGATACAGAACACCACGAAGTACAGCACCAGGACGAAGCTGAGCCATACGGCAAGCGGAACAGCCCAATCGTTCCAGGGTATGCTTCCGCCCCCGGGAAGGCCTTCGAAAAAAGACCTTACCGCTTCGGGATCCTGGGGCATCAGCCAGGGTTCGACGTGGGGGCTCACGTTTTCGAGCCAGCGGTTTTCCGGGGTGGCGTAGTACATGGACGCCATGGCCGGGAGCAGAACTTCGGTCAATCCG
Source organism: bacterium (assembly GCA_965200485.1). Taxonomy (GTDB): domain Bacteria; phylum JAAXHH01; class JAAXHH01; order JAAXHH01; family JAAXHH01; genus JAAXHH01. The sequence goes on along the minus strand of CBDAUD010000001.1, from coordinate 672,364 downwards.
TAGGACGGGATGGCCGACGCGATGAGCGACATGATGTATACGACGGCCAGCTCGCCCTGGCTGAGCGCCTGCGCCGGCGACCACATGCGCAAGAGCGTGTTGACGATCCCGACGAGGACGGCAAAGAGAAAGACCACGCCGATGGGGGTGAAGTTGCTGGCCAGGTAGGACCCCTGGATGATCATGTTGGAATAGGGATCGGCGATCCCGAGGATCAAGGCGCAGACCATGCCAACGATCACGGCACGTGGCGTCACCATCTCCCTCGGCGCGGAGACTTGATGTTGATTCCGGGTTGTTTCCGGACCGGCGACCGACATGGAGGGCCTTTCGGGCGGGCGGGTTCTGCATTTCAGGCAAGTCGGTCATCACGGGCGACCGGACCGGTCATCACGGGCGACCGGTGAAGAAAATGGTAAATCGGTTTGAAAGTCGATGTCAAGCGGAATGTCCGTGGGTCGAGTCTGCGTGCCCCGGTCTTACCGTCCTTTCTCCTGGTTCCCTTGCAACGGTCTTTGGTCCGGCATTCCGGTTTTCACGCTCGTTCTCCGTTCTTAGGCCCTGCCTCGCCGTCCCCGGGTTCGGGAAGATAGACTTGACGCTGCGTTCCTCCGCGCTTACGGTGGTCTATCATGATCCTTTCCAGTGCGCAGAATCCCCGAATCAAGGCCATTCGCGCGCTCTCACAGCGCAAAAGACGCCAGGAAACCGGGCGGTTCTTCGCGGAAGGCATTCAGATTGTCGGCGAGGCGGTGCAGACCGGGGCGCGTATCGAGGCGCTTGTTGTCGCACCGGAACGGCTTCGAAGTGATTTCGGATGGAAGCTGGTTGATCGGTGCGCAAAGCAAAATACCGAGATCCTAGAAGTAAGCGCCGATGTGTTTCAGACGCTGTCCATCAAGGATGGTCCGCAGGGTCTCGGGGCTGTGGTCCAGCAACGGTGGACTACGCTGGAAGAGGCGGAATCCACCGCGTCCCTCGGCTGGGTGGTGCTTGAGGGCGTAGGCAGCCCGGGCAACCTGGGTTCGATCCTGCGCACGACGGATGCGGTTGGCGCGTCCGGCGTCATCTTGGTCGGTGCTTCGGCGGATCCCTACGATCCGGATGCGGTTCGCGCCAGCATGGGCGCCGTTTTCTCGCAACAGGTCGTCCGTACGACGCTTGAAGAACTGGTTCAGTGGAAGCGGCGATCCGATATGCGAATGATCGGGGCATCGGACGCCGCATCTACCGACTACCGGCAGGCCGATTATGCGCCGCCCGTCCTATTGAGCCTTGGCGGAGAACAACACGGTCTGTCGGCGGAGCACCTTGCCGCCTGCGACACGGTTGTGCGGATCCCCATGCGCGGCCGGACCGATTCCCTGAACCTGGCTGTGGCCGCGGGCGTGTTGCTGTACGAGGTGTTTAATCGGAGCCGGGAGGACGTAGGATAGGCACGGTAGAGAAGCAGTAGCGGGGGTTAATACTTGCCTATACAAACGTTTGCCGTCTTGATACACACGTGTGCATTTGGCGATCGGATCAATGCGTTGAAATTGCAAGTTGGCGAGGGTATATTTTACTCGAATCACGCTACAAACGTATGGTCGCTCGGCCTGATAATCTGGTTCCCAGACCTTCGTATTCTTGGTATAAGTCCTAACTGGATGGTGCTCGATGGATGTCTTTACTTTACGCGATCAACTCGTTGCCGAGTACGAGCAATTCACCCGAAGTTTTGTCAAAATCAAATCGGATGACATAAGACAAGTCGTTGATCATTCCTATTCAAAAGGTGATTTCTGGCCAGATCCGATTATCCAGTTAAATCCAACTTATGTACCTGGTCCGGATGTAGACAGCCTTGTCTCAGATGGAACGTTCCATCCTGCTTGTGGGGACATTTTTAGGATCAAACAGCCAGACTGTCAATTCTCCGAAAAGCTCACTTTGCATAAGCATCAGCATGAAGCCGTCGAAATCGCTAAACGTGGCGAAAACTACGTACTGACGACCGGAACGGGGTCCGGTAAATCTCTTGGATACTTCATTCCGATAGTCGATGATGTACTGAGAAGACGGGAGAAAGACGACCTCGGCAACTGCATCGCTGCCATAGTGGTTTATCCGATGAACGCATTGTGCAATAGCCAGTACCAGGAATTGGAAAAGTATCTGAAACTTGGCACCGTACCGGATAAGCAGCGCGTAACTTTTGCTCGCTATACTGGGCAGGAGTCGGATGAAGAGAGGGAGAAGATTGCCAAGAACCCGCCCGACATACTTTTAACGAACTACGTCATGCTTGAGCTGATGATGACTAGGTTCGTGGAAACTGATAAGGCTATCAGGCAACATGCCTTAGGGCTTCGATTCTTTGTCCTTGATGAGCTGCATAGCTACAGGGGACGCCGAGGAGCTGATGTTGCCATGCTCATCCGACGAGTTAGGGAAAAGTTTAATGACAACCTGACCTGTATCGGTACATCGGCTACAATGGTTTCAGAGGGAGCTGCGAAGGACCAGCATGAAGCAGTAGCCAACATCGCCAGCCGTTTATTTGGCGCATCTGTAAAACCGGAATGTGTCATCTCCGAGACTCTCAGGCCAGTATCCGAAGCAAGCACGCCAACAGACGGACTGAGCCTAAAGCATGCTATAGAGTCCGGTGTGCCCGAATCGCCAACACACGAAGAACTTTCCAGACATCCAATATCAGCATGGATTGAACATAACATCGGATTGGAAAAAAAGAGCGAAGATGTCAAATACACTCGGATCACGGAACCGAAGACGGTCCAACAAGCAGCGGAAAAACTCGCCCGGGAAAGTGAACTGAATATTGAAACATGTCGGAAGTACCTAGCTGAGTTCCTATTGGCTGCATTTGACTGCCGAGACGGACAAGGCAAAAGCTTCTACGCTTTCCGCTTGCATCAGTTCATCAGCGGTGCGTGGAATGCATTTACTACACTTGAATCACCCGGTGAGAGATATCTGACGCTGAACGGTCAGCAATACAAACCCGGTGATCGCGATCGACCGATGTACACGCTCTGCTTCTGTAGAGACTGCGGCCAGGAATACCTCCCTGTTTGGCGAACACTACAGGCCGGTAACCCTGAGCAATTTGAACCTAGAGAACTTACAGAACGATCCAGCGACGAAGAGTCCGTTCAATACGGATACCTTGTACCAGATAATGAAGGGATGTTTGACCCGAATGATCTGGAAGCACAAGTTCCTTCGGAATGGGTAGAATACAAGAATGGCACGTCACGAATCAGATCTCATTTCCGAAAGTACCTTCCTGTTCCAGTGTTGGTGAATACCTTGGGACATTTAGCTAATGAAGGCCTAACAGCCTGGTTCATACCTGAGAAATTCCGGTTCTGTCTTAATCCCGATTGCGACGCAAAGTACGACGGTACGGTTCGAAGTGAGTTGACGAAGCTTTCCGGTCTGTCGAGTGAAGGAAGAAGTTCGGCCACTACTGTCCTGACGCTTTCATCATTGAAGCATCTGATGGACAGCGACCTCGAAGAAAGTACGAAGAAACTACTTGCTTTCACGGACAATCGTCAGGACGCAAGTCTTCAGGCAGGACATTTCAATGATTTTATACAGGTATTGCTATTAAGAGGCGCACTTCTCGCCGCGATAAAGACCGCCCCTGAAGGCCAGTTGATCGACGAGGTCCTTACCCAACGTGTGCAAGAAAACCTGAACCTGACACCTTCCGACTACGCATCAAACCCTCACGCGAAGGGAATAAAAGCCCAGAACTCACTCAGTGCGATGCGTGACGTTCTGGGCTATCGTCTTTACTTCGATCTGCAACGTGGTTGGCGAATTACCAATCCTAATTTGGAACAACTCGGTCTTCTTGAGATTCAATATCTCGATCTCATAGACTGTTGCAGTGATGAGGACGAATGGCAATCGAAGCATCCACTGCTCGCCGGAAGCTCTTCCCCAAAACGTTTTGACCTAATCAGTAAACTCCTTGACCGCATGCGCCGCGCATTATGTATCAAAACGATCTACTTGGATCCGAACTTCCAGGAGCAAATCCGAAACCGTAGTTACAATGAATTGAAGGAGCCTTGGGGTCTTTCGGAGGAGGAACGTCTATATTCCCACGCGTATATGATTCCACGACCTGGAACAGCATCACGGCGCACAGACAACCATTTGTTCCATGTTTCCCATCGGTCTGTTTTCGGACGTGAAATCAAGTCTCAAGCCTTTTGGAAACCGGACGATCAGCACTACCCTGCAAAGTTTGATGAGGACGTGTATAATACGATCGTAGATGATGTGATGGATGTATTGACGAATTTCGGTTATGTGGAGCCCACAGAGTTGGACGGCAACACGAGAGGGTATAGAATCAACAGTTCCGTTCTAGTGTGGAAGCTTGGCGGCCACAATTACGCTGATCAGGGGTCTACGAATGTTTTTTTTCGAACGCTATATGAAGGGGTGGCTTCGGTCATAAGTGGTGATGACCGGTTTCTGCATCGTTTGGAAGCCCGAGAGCATACAGCACAGGTGGATACAGAGATTCGGGAAGAACGTGAGAAGCGATTCCGAAAGGGCTTCAAAGGTGAGCAAATCGTCAATGGTAAGGTGGAACCGTCCGGGCTACCTGTTCTGTTCTGCTCACCTACAATGGAACTGGGTGTCGATATAGCAGCATTAAATGCGGTTTACATGCGAAATGTCCCCCCAACACCAGCAAACTATGCCCAGCGTAGCGGTCGTGCCGGCCGCAGCGGACAACCGGCCCTTGTAATCACCTACTGCGCAGCAAGGTCACCGCATGATCAGTATTTCTTCTCCAATCCAACTCGAATGGTTGCCGGTGTCGTCAATCCTCCAACGATCGACTTGGCCAACGAGGACCTGATTCGTAACCATTTGCACGCGATCTGGCTTGGCGAAACGGGTGTTAAACTGGGCTCATCCGTTAATGACGTACTTGATCGTGCCCAACCCTCAAAACTGCCCGTCCATAAGGAGATCGTAGACCAGTTGCAAAGCTCTAAAGCAATCAGCAATACGAAGTTGAGGGGCGAGAACATCCTAAGTACACTCGTCGAAGACCTTACTCAGGAGTCGGCCCCTTGGTATACGGATACATGGCTTGCTGGTGTGATGAACGCGACAATGCATTGTTTCGACGCGGCTTTCGACCGATGGCGGTCTCTGTATCAAGCAACTGCTAATCAGATCAAGTCTTCCAATGATATCTTAAATAACGCTGCAGCGTCCGAAAAGGAACGAGCAGACGCTAAGAGAAGACATGACGAGGCATACCAGCAACAGAAACTGTTGCTCGACAGTAGAACTACAACGAACTCGGATTTCTATACATACAGGTATCTTGCTTCGGAAGGATTTCTCCCAGGTTACAACTTCCCTCGTTTACCGCTTATGGCATATATCCCTGCTCGTAAGGAACAGGTGGTGCGGGACTCATTTTTGAGTCGACCAAGATTTCTCGGCCTCACGGAATTCGGCCCACAGTCCATCATATACCACGAAGGCAGCACCTATCGCGTGCATCGTACCATTCTCACGATTCGTGATGAACCTGGTGTGAGTAGTTCATCGCAACTTTCTGTTCAAACGGTACGTACCTGTCCGACTTGCGGTTATGGGCACTTCGGTGACCAGAAAGACTACGAGCGCTGTGTCAGCTGCGAAGAGCTTCTGGAAGGAGGTCGTACCGTTACCAATCTGTATCGAATAGAGCAAGTCTCCACACGAAGAGCCACACGTATAACCTCCGATGAGGAAGAAAGACAACGGCAAGGTTATGAGATGATTACGACGCTTCGGTACAGCGAGGAGAATGGCATTTTACGATTCTTCAGTGTGGATTTGCTGGATGACGAAGAACCGGTCATGACGTTAAAGTTTGGACCGTCGGCTTCACTCGCTCGAGTCAATCTGGGGTGGCGTCGTCGTAAAGAAAAATCGATTTATGGTTTCAGCATAGACACCCATACCGGTGAATGGACAAAGGACGCGCAAGCCCCTACCGACGCGGAAGATGACAATGTAACTGAGGGTAAATCGCTACACCGTATCACTCCTTTTGTAGAGGATACTCGAGATGTTCTAGTCTTCACACCACGTTTCGATCTTTCAGACGAAACATTGGTTTCATTGCAATATGCGCTTAAACGCGGTGTTGAGCGGGTCTTCCAACTTGAGGAGTCGGAACTGGCGGTCGAGTCATTGCCGGATAACTACAACCGTACTGCAATACTCTTCTACGAGACAGCAGAGGGCGGTGCAGGCGTATTGACACAATTAGCCCGCAACCCGGAAAAGATAAGACAGATTGCGATCAAGGCACTGGAACTATGTCACTATGATTCGAAGTCTGGCTTCTGGACTGATTCCGAAGATCTGTTAGATCAAAACGAAGGCTGCGAGGCTGGTTGCTATCAGTGTCTGCTCAGTTATTACAATCAACCGGATCATCCTCTAATTGATCGAAAACAGGAAGAACTGCGTGATTTGCTGTGTAAGCTTACACGGGTGAGAGGTCTAGCCAAATCGAGCCAGGGAGACAGCTTTGAGCAATTAATGAATGCATCAACTTCCAGCCTTGAAAAGGCTTGGTTGGAGTATCTCAAGTCTAATGGATTTAACCTTCCAGATAAGGCGCAACCCTACCTCGAAGACTACAACACTCGCCCCGACTTCGCTTATACTACGGATCAACAGACCTTGGTTTACATTGATGGACCACATCATGAAGGAAAAAAGCAAAAGAAAACAGACGAAGAGATAACCCAAAAACTGACTGACGCGGGCTATACCGTTGTGCGTTTTGACAAAGACAAATCGACTTGGCGTGACCTGCTGAAAAAGTATGCTTGGGCATTCGGAACTGGCTCCAACTTAGTGGCCAATCCTACGAATGGAGCTCCGTGATGGCAACCGCTGGTCAGTTCAAGCCGGGAGATCTGGTCAATGCGCGTGGCCGTGAATGGGTTGTTCTGCCGGAGACAGAGCCGGATCTGCTGAAACTCAGGCCGCTTGGCGGTGCGGAAGACGATGCGACACTAATCTACGTACCACTTGAACCCGAGCAACCAAGAGCGGCAAAGTTTGATCCGCCAAATCCCAACAATCCAGGTTCACGTGAAGCGGCGTTGCTACTGAGGGACGCCCTGAGACTCAAACTTCGAGCAGGGGCAGGACCGTTTCGGAGTTTCGGCAATATCAACGTCGAGCCCCGTCCCTACCAATTAGTACCGTTGCTCATGGCGTTGAAACTGAATCCAGTCCGTCTCCTCGTTGCGGATGATGTTGGCATCGGCAAGACTATTGAGGCCGGTCTGATTGCGCGAGAGCTGATTGACCGTGGCGAAGTTCCAAGGTTGGCTGTAATCTGTCCGCCTCATCTCTGTGAGCAGTGGCAGCGTGAGCTTGCTGAAAAGTTCAGCATTGACGCAGAAGTGGTTCGAACCGGAACGGCCTCTCGACTCGAGAGAGGTCTGCACCCTGATGAATCAATTTTCGAGGTGTATCCCTTCACGGTTGTCTCACTGGACTACATTAAGTCTGATCATCGCCGTCATGACTTTCTTCGCGCATGTCCAGGGTTTGTCATTGTGGACGAAGCGCATACCTGTGTCCGGTCCAATACCAATACGCGACATCAGCGATACGAGTTACTGAAGGGTTTGGTCGAGAGTGACCCGGATCGCAACATGGTTTTTCTCACCGCGACGCCGCACTCGGGCGACGATACCGCGTTTCACAATCTTCTCGGTCTGTTGCACCCGAACTTCGGGCAATTTGTCGAAATGCCCGAAGGCGAACCTCGAAGATTACTTCGGGAAGAACTCGCAGCACATTTTGTGCAACGCCGACGTGGTGACATAGCGGAATGGAACGATGAAGCCGGGTTCCCTGTCCGAGGTAGTCGCGAAACTACCTATAAGCTGACAGGTAAATGGGGAAACCTCTTCGACGAGGTACTCGCATATGCACGTACGATGGTCCGGAAAACAGAAGGTGGTACGAAATTGCAACAGCGCATGTCATGGTGGGCGGCTCTTGCGTTGCTAAGGTGTGTTTCCTCTAGTCCGGCCGCGGCACTAATGGCACTCAGAACACGTCTGAATGCGGCAGAAAGCATGACTGAGCAAGAGCAAGTTGCAACACTGGACCTTGTGGCAAGTGAAACGGTATTGGATGAAGCCGTTGAGGATTCCCTGTCAATCAATGAGAGCGTGCCGGCAGGAACTATTGAGGTCCCGGAAGATGCTCCGACGCTCAAACGTCTTATTCAGCGGGCTGAGTGCCTCAGGGGGCCGCGGAATGATCCAAAACTTGATATTCTGATTCACGAGATTCGCCAAGTCCTTGCGGATGGGTTCAACCCGGTGGTGTTCTGCCGGTACATTGCCACCGCTCAGTATGTGGGGGATGAACTTCGATCTGCGCTCTCCTCCCGCAACATCCACATAGAAGTCGTTACCGGGGAATTGACTTCCGACCAGCGAGAGGAAAGGGTCGAATCGCTCAGTGAATTGGAAGAGCACGTAACTCCGGTACTTGTTGCAACGGACTGCCTTTCCGAAGGGGTTAACTTACAGCACTTTTTTAATGCAGTCATTCACTATGATCTTACATGGAATCCTACCCGGCATGAACAACGGGAAGGCCGCGTCGATCGGTTTGGGCAAGCATCCGAAAACGTCAGGGCGTTGATGTTGTATGGAGAAGACAATCCGGTGGACGGTGCCGTACTGCGCGTAATCCTTCGCAAGGCGGACAAAATCCGGAGGGAACTGGGCGTTGCAGTGCCATTGCCAACAGACGGGAACAAAGTAGTTGACGCTATAATGGAGGCGATCCTCCTGCAGGATGTCGGAAGAGAAAACGTCCGACAGATGCGTCTTGACATCGGCCAAGCCGAGGACCAGATGGATGCTGCATGGCAAACTGTACAGGAAAAAGTAACACGAACGGTGTTTGCTCAGAGACGGTTGCGACCAAACGATGTTTTGCCAGAATGGCGTAAGGCGGTCTCGGTTTTAGGAGGACCTGACGATGTTGCTCGTTTTGTCCGTCTTTCAACAGCGCAGTTGGGGGCTCCATTGTATCAAGTTAATGGACATAATCGTCTGCCCGTAACCCACTTGCCTAAACCGTTGCAGGACAGCCTGGAGACCTTTGGATTCACCCAATCGACGCGTGTCGCCTTCAAGCAGCCCGCCCCAGCAGGATCCGTCTACATACACCGAGCGCATCCGCTGGTTTCTACGCTTGCGGATTATGTAGTAGAACGGACCCTTGAGGCAGATGATTCAACCATTGCTGCTCGTTCCAGCGCTATCTTTACGCGTGGGGTTGATAAGCGCACGATTCTTTTTCTGGTGCGGTTAAGGAGCCAAATTCAAGTAGAGCAACGCGGTGCCGATGGGCAAAGCAAACTATTGAAATCGCTTCTTGCCGAGGAATGTATCGGGGTGGCGGTACGCGGTGGCGATGCGCCAGAATTGCTGACAGAAGACGAGTCGCTTGCCTTGCTCTCGCTTGAACCCGGCGGAAATATGAACGATGGAATGAAGACGTACCATATCGCGCAAGCGATAAAGCAACTGCCTGCCTTTGAAGAAATACTCAATGGGATTGCACGTGAGAGAGCCAGGATACAACGTGAAGACCATCAGCGGGTTCGTGCAGCCAGTCAAGCGAAGGGCTTGAGCTACAAGGTGACACCGGCATTACCGGTCGACAAGATCGGGGTGTATATATTATTGCCGAAATCCGATCTTTGAGGATTGAATGGCACGTAAACGTCGCAGTAACGGATACACTGCGTTCAAGGTCGAAGGTGGAATACTGCCTCCTGAATTCCTCCAGACGATCGCGGCGCGGGAAGCGCCTAAACAGTACGATGCCGACTACGGGCTGTCCAAATCGTTGGTGTTGAAGGAAGAACTGGCTCGTTACTGGCGTATTGGCAACGATCTCTATACCAACTATAGCGAACGGGCTACTCGAAACGATCTGGATAAACATCGGGTTGGTATTGAAGAGTGGCTCGTGGAGTTGCTGGGCAACGTGCTCGGTTACGACGATCTGAACGCAACTCGCCCTGTAACGTTTCATGATCGAATCTTCAAGCTGTCCCATAGGGCCTGCGATGATTCTGTCCCGCTGTTGCTCGTTACGGACGACTACGATCTTGAAAAATCCGAAACACGGTTTGGAGACGAAGGACGACGGCGAAGTCCTCATGGACTGATGCAAGAATACCTCAATGCCGAGGACCGGTCCCTTTGGGGAATCGTGGCCAACGGGGATAAACTTCGCGTCCTTCGAAACAATCCCAGTCTTACCCGCCCCGCCTTTCTCGAAGCCGATCTAAAACAAATTTTTGAAGAGGAACTTTATTCCGATTTTGCCATGCTCTGGTTAGCCATACATGCCAGTAGGTTGAAGTCGCCCGACGACAATCCATATAGTTGTATTCTTGAGACTTGGCGTACTGAGGCTCACGAGACCGGCGAACGCGCTCTGGAGAACTTGAGAGAAGGCGTAACCGAAGCTTTGCGCCAGATAGGAAATGGATTTATTCAGCATCAGGACAACGGAGCGCTTCGTACCGTACTTGAGGATGGCAGACTCTCCACAGAGCGGTATTTTCAACAGCTCCTCCGATTGGTGTATCGTTTGATCTTCCTGTTTGCGGCCGAAGAGCGCAACCTGCTCCATGATCCAGAGTCAAAGGACAAATACAGGGAGGTTTACAGATCAGGGTACTCGCTCGCAAGGTTGCGAGAACGAGCCATGTCTCGCAGGCATTATGACAGCCACCAAGACTTGTGGCAAGGGATGCGCATTACCTTTCGTTCGTTGGCGCGAGGAGAATCCCAACTGGGACTGCCCGCCTTGGCTGGACTGTTTCACGATGAGCAATGTCCCGAGGTGGACAATTCGACGATTTCCAATGAGAGGCTGTTGGAGGCCATTCGGAGTCTTGGATTTTTCCGTTCAGAAGGGGTGATCACGCTTGTCAACTATCGTGATATGGGTACCGAAGAACTGGGTTCAGTATATGAAAGCTTGTTGGAGCTTCAACCCGTGGTGGACACCACCCCTTGGCACTTCAGATTCGTTGGCACGGAGAACAAAGAAACGACCAGAGGCAACCAGAGAAAGCTCTCCGGTACTTATTATACGCCCCCAGAACTTGTGAATGAGTTGATCAAATCCACACTGGAACCGGTATTAGCTCAAGCAGTATCCGAACATCCCGAAGATCCGATAGCAGCTATTCTGAATCTCAAGGTTCTCGATCCCGCGTGCGGTTCCGGCCATTTCCTTCTTGCAGCGTCGCGGCGCATGGCCGCAGAAATCGCGCGTATTGAATCAGGATCCGACACATTCGACGAAGAGACCAGACAACGCGCGTTACGAAAGGTAGTTCAACGCTGTATTTATGGCGTAGACCGGAATCCTTTGGCTGTTGAACTTTGTCGGACCGCACTGTGGATAGAAACAGTTGAACCGGGTAAGCCGCTTACATTCCTCGATTACCATATACAGCAAGGCGATAGCCTCGTCGGCATACTTGATCCTGAGATTACGGCGAAAGGTATTCCGGCGGACGCTTACAAGGCTTTGACTGGTGATGATAAGGCAGTGTGTGCCAGTCTCAAAAAACGTAACAAGAAGGAAGCGGCCTCCCTGCAACTCGAGCTATTTGATGAAGAAAGCTTGTTCGACGTTGCCATCGCAACCGCCGACCTAGACAGTATGCCGGAAGAGACGCTTGAAGAGATAGAACGAAAGTCCGCCGCATGGACACAGGCTGGCTGGGATGAAACCCGTAAACGGGAAAAACTGAAAGCAGATATCTTCACTGGAGCCTACTTCGCTCCCAAAACCTTGACTAATTCGTCTTCGGTGCCTCTAACGGAAGATCTCACTCGGATAGGAAAATTAGATCCAGGCCGTCCTGGGATTGAAGTTGCAGCTACGAAATTAGCCAACCAACATAAGTTCTTTCATTGGAACCTCGCCTTTGCCGAAATCATGCAATGTGGCGGTTTCGATGTGGTTTTAGGTAACCCTCCTTGGGGAAAGATAAAACTCGAAGAGAAGGAATTCTTCGAAACTCGTTCGTCAGAAATAGCCAGTGCACCCAATAAGGCTGCACGTAGTCAATTAATCAGAGAGCTAAACAGTGATTATGCATCATTGTCAGATAAGATACTGTATACGGACTATGAGGTAGCTAGGAGAGGTGCTGAAGCAACGAGCCAATTTGTACGTACTTCAAGGCGGTTTCCACTCACGGGTATCGGAGACGTGAATACCTACGCCGTGTTTGCGGAGACCTGCTTACAACTGACCAACTCACGGGGGCGTGCTGGTTTGATCGTCCCCACGGGTATTGCGACAGATTACTCAACAAAAACATTCTTCAATGAAACGATGGCAAAACAGCGTCTTGCAAGTCTTTACGATTTCGAAAATAAGGAAGCAGTCTTCTCAGGGGTTCATCGATCGTACAAGTTTTGTTTGCTTACGTTGACCGGTACTGAACGCACAAGTTCCCATGCAGAGTTCGCCTTCTTCCTGCAAAAAGTAGAGCACCTTCGAGAACCTGAAAGGCGATTTTCTCTTTCAGTTGAAGAATTAGCTCTCTTTAATCCCAATACCCGGACTGTCCCAATTTTCCGAACCCGCCGCGATATGAAGATTGCACGCAAAATGTATGAACGTGCGGGAGTTCTGTGGCAGGAAGGCGGAGATGATGAATCGGAAGTAAACCCATGGGGGATCAAGTTCTCCAGGATGTTCGACATGTCCAATGACTCCGACCTCTTCAAGACCCGTAACCAGCTGGAAGAAGAGGGCTGGACTTTGGAGGGAAACGTATTCGTTTTGGATGGAGCCCGATATGTTCCGCTTTACGAGGCTAAGCTCTTCCATCAATACGATCACAGATTTGCCACATTCGATGATGTATCCCTTAGTGACATTGAAAACGGCAATGCCAGAAGCGTGACCACAGTTGAGAAAGAGAACCCTGATTTCGTCGTTTTACCTCGGTATTGGATACTCGAAGAAGAATTGAAAAAAAGATTGGGTGACGAGTCAGAAATGAACAATCTTTTTATGAACGAACGAACGAACGAACGACAGGACACTCAATATTCTCTCCGAAATGGCACGCAACTCGCTTTCAGGGATATTGGTGGAGCAACGAACGAACGGTCAGGGATCGTAGCGATGGTACCCTTGGTGGGACTAGGGCACACTGTGTCGATCCTTCGGGTTGGTGCATCTCGTTTAGAGATGTTGCACGTGCCACAGACTTGAGGACATCAATCGTAGTAGTCATACAAGAATTTGCGATGAACCAAGGCACTCCTCTGATACAATTTGATTATGCTAGATCGTTCCAGGTTTTTCGTGACATCACGAACGCCACAAACGAACGTACGCACATAGTAGACAATTTACCTACTGCGGCTGTAGGCAATAACGCGCCAGTGATCAACTACCAATGTGGTCGAATGGTAGCATCCGCATTGGTCTTGGCAAACATGAACAGCTTGCCTTTTGACTGGGCGGCGAGACTTTCAGTAGGGGGCACGCATATGAGTTACTTTATTGTAAAGCAACTCCCCGCCCTGCCACCTGAGTCCTACTTGGAAGAGGCCTGTCGGCGTTTTTTATGGGTCGAGCTAATCATTCCTCGTGCCGTGGAGTTGACATACACAGGCAAGGACCTCGAAGGTTTTGCACGAGACATTGGTTACCAAGGCCCACCGTTTCCATGGAACGAGAAACGCAGGCATGCCTTACAGTGTGAACTTGATGCGATATTTGCACATATGTATCAGTTGGAACGTGCTGAGTTAGCGTGGATCTTGGACGCGGGGCCTCCAAGCGCTTCATTTTCGAGTTTGAAGCGTAACGAAATCAAAAAGTTTGGCGAGTATCGCACGCAACGATATGTATTGGAAGCATACGATCAACTGGCATGTGGAGAACCCCCACATTTGGAAGCCGTCTGATTGTTTTCCAGCAGGTGCTTTATTATACTCCGAGGATATACTGTTGATCTCCTAAGTAGGATCAGGTATGCAGACGCATTGGAGAGACGTAAGATGGAATGGAATGGTGCGAGATGGTGGAAATGTGATTTCCATACGCATACACCAGCTTCCAAAGACTACGGGAAAGGATCGGAGCAAGAACGTCTGAAGTGGATAACCCCTAGAGCTTGGCTTCTTAATTACATGGGTGCTGGTGTCGACTGCGTGGCTATCACGGACCATAACTCGGGAGCTTGGATTGATCGCATCAAGTCCGCGCTCGCTGAGCTCGAATCAGAAAAACCTGATGGGTTCCGACCACTGTATGTTTTTCCTGGCGTGGAGATATCGTCCCATGGTGGCGTCCATCTTCTCGCGATTCTGGGAAGAGATAAAACCACAGAGGATGTTGATTATCTTCTGCATGACGTCGGATTTCCGTATGGAGAAAGAGGGACTAGCCATCAAGTTACGACTAAACCCTTCCCTGAAGTTGCAAGAGAGATTGATAAGGCTGGCGGGATTGCGATACCGGCGCACGTAGACCGATGCAGCGGGATTTTTGAAGAGATTTCCGGTACAACTTTGGGGCAGATACTGGCCGATGGTCAGATTTTCTCGATGGAGCTGACAGATCCCTCGTACACGAAACCACAGTTATATGTTGATCGGAAAATGCGCTGGACGGAGATCCTTGGCTCCGACGCCCACCATCCTCCCCCAGAAAAACCTGAGGACCGGGACCGTTATCCGGGTAGTCATTTTACCTGGGTCAAAATGGGGTCGCCCAGCATAGAGGGATTGAGATTGGCTCTGTTGGATGGTGCTCTCTCCATACGTCGGTCCGATGAATATGAAGAAGACCCCAATAAATATCCATCGTTGGTATTGGAGGCCATTGAGGTTTCCGACGCACGTTATATGGGCCGATCAGCCCCCTTTTCTATCAATTTCAATCCATGGTTCAACGCGATTATCGGTGGTCGGGGTACTGGGAAGTCCTCCACCGTAGAGTTCCTGCGCAATGCTCTCCGGCGAAAAGACGAATTGCGTGGGGAGATACAGATCGAGTTCGAGCAATATGATCAAGTCTACACTAATAGAAATGATCCTGGGCTACTTACCCGTAACGCTAATTTACGGGTGATTTGCCGAAAAGACGGGGAACGGTTTCGCGTCCAATGGGAACCAACGGGTGCTCCCCATCCTATAGAGCATGAGGTAGATTCAGGTTGGGAGTTGGCCAAAGGTGAAGTCAACCAACGTTTTCCGGTGCGGATGTACAGCCAGAAGCAGGTGTTTCAATTAGCCAAATCACCGGACGCTTTGCTTAAGATTATCAACGAAGCGCCTGAAGTTGGCTTTCGTGCTTGGTCTGAAGAACAAAAAAAGGAGGAAACGCGTTTTCTTTACCTTCGTGCCAAGGCAAGAGAAATCGAGGTTGGCCTTGGCGAAGAGCAGCGCCTTTTAGGTGAATTGGACGATGTGAAACGAAAACTTGAGATATTTGAACAATTGGGACATGCTCAAGTCCTCAAAATGTTCCAGATACGATCACGACAGCAGAGAGATGTAAAGGCTTGGGAGGCTAGCTGGAAAGATGTTGGGAATCAGCTAAGAGAAGCTGCGGCGAAAGTCGTGCCGGACCGATTGGATATTACTCCATCCGGCCCAGACGAGTCATCAGATGCTAACATACGCGAACTAGCAGCAAGGGCGAATGAGGAATTGACCAAGATTCGCGCATCTGTCGAATCCCTTGCGCTACGGGCAGATGAAATCCTAGCCAAGTGGCAAGAAGAATGTAAGGCGTCGTCGTGGAGTCAGAGCGTTAAAACAACGGCAATTGCCTATGAGCAGTTACGGGAAAGCGTGGAGCTAGGAAAAGTTGGAGACCCAACAAACTATGGTGAATTGGTGCGGCAAAGGCAAGTGATAGAACAGCGACTGGAATCTTTGGACGAAGATAAAAAACAGATCATTGAACTGAATGGACAATCTCAAGAAAGCTTGAAGCGACTAAAGGAAGCTCGTCGGGAGTTAACCGTTTCCCGTGGAACTTTCTTGGAAAGTGTTCTGCGAGGCAATCAATACGTGCGAATAACTATGGTACCCTATGGAGGTCAGGAGTCAGTCGAGGACAATTTTCGTGCATTGATACAAAAAGAAGGTGAGAGTTTTGAGGGTGATGTTGGCAAGCCGAGTGGGGGAGGAATACTGGGCAGACTATATAAGGCAGATGACACCGAAGCCTTCGAAAGTAATCTTGAGAAGTTAAAAACTGACATCAGGAAGATCGCCTCAGGCGACCATGGGGTGACTAGCTTGTCAGACCAGCGATTTGCAAACCACCTTGGCAGGCTCTCTCCCGAGGCTATTGATCGTCTCGATTTGTGGTTTCCAGAAGATACGCTAGATGTTCAATACAGCACGGCTGGTGACGGTCAGGACTTTCAATCCATCAGAGAGGGTTCTCCAGGGCAGAAAACGGCGGCATTGCTTGCCTTTATACTATCCTATGGCGACGAACCGTTGATTCTTGACCAACCTGAGGACGATCTGGACAATCACTTGATCTACGATCTGATCGTAACGCAATTGCGGGAGGTCAAGCGTTCTCGGCAGGTCATTGTGGTCACGCACAACGCAAACATTGTGGTCAATGGCGATGCCGAACTCGTGGTGGCGCTCGTTGCACGTAATGGGGAAACGCTGAAGGAGTGCGACGGTAGTTTGC
Source organism: bacterium (assembly GCA_965200485.1). GTDB lineage: Bacteria > JAAXHH01 > JAAXHH01 > JAAXHH01 > JAAXHH01 > JAAXHH01. The sequence continues at coordinate 655,552 of CBDAUD010000001.1, read as the reverse complement.
AGGAACAAAGGGTTAGGGATGTCATTTGTAATGTAATGGAGGGTGGGCGAAAGGCCTTTGAAAGTCGTTATCGTCGCATCCTGCTGGAAAGGCACGATGAATAGCAATCCTGAAGAACTGCTACGAAGGATACACCTTGGAGAAGATACGTCGCTGGAACTCAAAGAAGTCCGGTTTCGCGGCAACCGCGTCTACAGTCCGGGACGCGACGAGCTGGCGGCCGTGCTGGCGGCTATCGGAAATAGTTACGACGCGGCCGTAGTTCTTGGTGTGCGAGACAAACCACCGCGGGATGTTGCAGGTATTCCTAGGGAGTTCCTGGACGAGGTTGAACGTTACGTTTTCGAATTGTGTAATGATAGTATAAAACCACCGCTGCCCTACCGTGCTTTCCGCTTGAAACTTCCCGACGTTACGGGAGAGATGCGCCCCGTACTTGTGATAGAAGTACCGCGGAGTCTGTTCGTACACGAAAGTCCGGATGGTTACTATTTTCGGCAGGGAAGCAGAACTCAGAAAATGCCACCGGAATACCTGGCCAGACTTTTTCAACAGCGAAGCCAAGCTGGTTTGATTCGATTCGAGGAGCAACCAGTTCCGAATGCTGGTATTGATGCGCTGTCAGAAAAACTGTGGTCCAATTACACAACTCTTTCAGACGAGCCGCGCGATGTGATGCTACAAAAAAGGGGTCTGCTTTCGAAGGACGATACAGGAGCCGTCCGAGCTTCTGTCGCGGGCGTATTGTTTTGTTGTGAAGAACCGGATCGTTTTCTGGCAAACGCCTATATCGAAGCAGTACGCTATAGGGGGAAAGATCAAGATTCCAACTACCAGGTAGACGCCCAAAGAATTCGTGGCCCGTTGTATCGACAGATTGAACAGGCGATGAAATTCCTCATGCGAAACCAGTCGATCTCCGCCCAAAAAAGACCACATCGGATCGAAACCCCGCAATTTAGTGAAAGGGCCGTATTCGAGGCGATTGTCAATGCGGTTGCCCACCGGGATTACTCAATAGCGAGTTCGAAGATCAGGTTCTTTATGTTTGATGACAGGCTGGAGATCTATTCGCCAGGTGCGCTTCCCAATACGGTGACCGTTGATAGTTTAGCACTCCGCCAAGCTACCAGAAACGAATTGATGACGAGCCTACTTGCAGAGACGCCAGCGGCAGATACACCTGGTAGCGGTCAGCGGAGTTATTATATGGAAAAACGGGGCGACGGCGTCCCGGTCATCTTGGCAGAAAGCGAAAAACTTGCAAAGAGGCGGCCTGAATACCGTCTCATTGACGATTCCGAATTGTTGCTTACGATTTATGCCGCAATGCCTGCTGGTCAGTGAAACAAACCGTAGAGCTTATATCGCTGGAAGAAGCGTTTTTCAGGTAACAAAATAAGCCACATACCATTTCATGTCTCATGCCAGAAGAGGTCCACCATGTCCATCACCCGACGCACCTTCCTGGAAACCTCCGCCCTCGCGGTGACCGGTCTTGCCGCTTCCGCGAAGGCGCACGCCGCCCCTGTCCCCAGCGATCAAGCCGCTCCCGCGCCGCCCACGGTGGTCGCGTCGCGTAATGGCATTCGCGGCGTCGCCAAAGCCTACGAGATGATGACCACGGACCAGGTCGACCCCCTGGACGCGGTTATTGCCGGCGTGAACATTCAGGAGCTGGATCCAGAAGACCAGTCCGTGGGATACGGAGGTCGTCCCAACGCGGATGGCGTCGTCACCCTGGACGCGTCCGTTATGCACGGACCCACCCGCCGGGCCGGTTCGGTTGCCGCGCTTGAGAATATCGCCTCGGCGTCGCTGGTGGCCAAGGCGATCATGGACTACACCGACCACGTCATGCTGGTCGCCGAAGGCGCAAAGCGTTTTGCCTTGGACATGGGCTTCAAGGAACAGGATCTGCTCACCGAGGAAAGCCGCCAGGATTGGCTGCGCTGGCGGTCCCAGCTCAATCCGGACGACGACTGGCTGGACCACGACGAAGACGTCATGATCGAACGGCCGGGCGGCACGATCAACATGTGCGGCGTCGATACCAACGGGGATATCGGGAGCGTGACGACCACGAGCGGCCTGTCCTGGAAGATCCCGGGCCGCGTGGGCGACAGCCCCATCATCGGTACGGGACAGTACTGCGACAACGGGGTTGGGGCTGCGGGTTCCACGGGACGCGGGGAGGCGAACATCAAGGTATGCGGCGCCTTTCTCATCGTGGAATTCATGCGAGGCGGAAAATCGCCGCAGGAGGCCTGTCTGGCGGCGCTTGAGCGGGCCGTGGCCATGACCGAGGACCGGCTCCTGGACGACAAGGGCCGCCCCATGTTCAGCCTGAATTTCTATGCCGTGGCCAAGGACGGCCGATTCGGCGGCGCGACCATGTACCAGCTGCCGGACGAATACCTGGAATACTTCCCCGGACGGGACAGCTATGCCGTGGCCAACGCGGACGGCGCCCGGCTGGTGCCGCTGGAGTACGTCTATGACAAGACGCAGATTCCCGCTTCCACGATGGAACGGTTGATGCTGCGGGTCGAACGGGCGAAAATGGAACAGTAGTCGAGCAAGTTCACGGTCTCGCCGGATCGACTTGAGACGGAGGCCCCGCCCGGCATTCGACTGGCCGAACAACGTGAAGCACATCAAAAAAAGATTGAGGTGGGTATGACGTTAAACGACCGGCAGATCGCCGCGTTCCGGGAAACGGGTTATCTGTTCTTTTCCGGATTGCTCGACGAAAAGGAAGTGCGGACGCTTAAGGAAGCGGTACCGGATGTGCTCGGTCGACAGGGACCGGAGGTGGTGCGGGAGCAGGATGATCCCACGGCCGCCCGACTGGCCTTCGGAGCCCATACGTACTCCGAGCCCTTTCGTCGCCTTGCCTTGCTTCCGCGTCTGATGGATCCGGTTCGCCAGTTGCTGGAGGACGAGGTCTATCTCCATCAGACCCGCATGAATCCCAAGCAGGGTTTCGGGAGCGGTGCGTCTTGGACTTGGCACCAGGACTTTCCGTCATGGTACAAGGTGGACGGCATGCCCGAACCGCAGTGCATCATGGCGTCGGTCTTCATCGACGACTGCACGCCCGTCACCTCGCCGCTTCTGATCATTCCGGGATCCCACCGATGGGGCCTGCTGGAATCGGAACTTCATCCCGACGCGCGGGGCAGAGGCTACGACCTGTACCATATCGACAGGCCGACGTTGCAACAACTGGCCGATGAGAAAGGCATCGAACCCCTGATCGGCCCGGCAGGCTCGGTCGCCCTGATCCACAGCAATATCGTCCACGGTTCGGCGGACAATGTTTCGCCCTGGCAGCGCGCCATCTTCTACCTGATCTACAATGCCGTAGGCAACGCCTGCACGCGCGAGGTCAGGCCCTGGTACCAGAACAACCGGGACTTTACGCCTCTGGTGCCGATTGAAGACGACGGGTTGCGGACCTATGTCCGTTAACCGACCTGTCTTTCCGCGTTGGCGGCCTGCATTTCGGTGTCGGCGCTTTTAGTCCGAGTCTGCCGCGTTGGCGGCTTGGATCGCTGCGTGAATGTACCCGTAGGCGTAGGCAAACCCCACCTGACCGGCTTCGGGTCCTGAAATCCCCGGCACATGGTCTGGCATGATCATGTATTCATACCCCACTTCCTTGTAGGTGCGCATCGCCTTCAGCATGTCGACGTCGCCCTCGTCCGGGAAGACCTCCACGAAGTCGTTCAGCCGTCCCTTGATGTTCCGGAAGTGCACGTTGAAGATCTTCTTCCTGGAGCCGAAGTAACGGATCACGTCGAAGATTTCCGTCGACGGGTTCTCCAGGCTTTCCGACATGCAGCCCTGGCAGAAGTTCAGGCCATTGTAGGGACTGTCGTACAGGTCGATGAATTTCTTGAATCCCTCGGCCATGCCCAGTACCCGGGCCACGCCGCGGTATCTCCTGCCGTACCCGATGCCCGGATCGGACGGGTGGCAGGCCATCTGAATCCTGTATTCCTCGGCCACGGGGATGATGACCTTCAGCCAGTGGTCGATGCGCGCCCACATCTCGTCCTCGTCGGCCGGACCGCCTTCGAATTCGGGCAATGACCGGTCGAGCTTGTCGTACTCGAAGGACGAAAGCCGTGCGCCGCCCCGGCCGTACCTCGACCCGGTGCGCAGATGGCCCAGGAGGGTGATGTTGTAGTTCAGGCCCCGAAGCCCGGCCTGGGACGCCATGCGTACCGTCTCGCACATGCGTTCCAGCGCGCGATCCCGCGCGTCGCCGGGGCCAAGGAAAATCGCGCCGGCCTCGTTGTCGAAAGCGCTGGAAGAGCCGAGCGGGATATGAATCATCTCGAGGTTGATGCCGTGCCGGTCGAATCGCTCGCGCAGCGCTTTGAGCAGGTCGACCGACCATTCGGACCACGGCTCGGCCGGCGTCTGGTCCACGTTGAACACGCCGAGTTGGGCAAGGACCTCTATGTCCGTGTCGTTTCGGCAGCGGGTCTGCGTTCCGATGTACATGTCATTCCTCCTTGGTTCAATGCAATGGTCGATAGTCGGCAAGTTGGGAGTCTGTATTACAGCTGCACTTGCTTGCCGGCCAGCATGTCCCGCAGCTTTCGACGGATCGCCCAGAGGCATGCGAGGGATGGGAGCACCATCAAAGCGGTGAAGACGAAAAACGTTCCCCAGTCTCCCTCCAGCCAATCGACCAGCAGGCCCGAGGACGCCGCAAAGAGGGTTCTTCCCGCCGTTCCGATCGATGCGAGCAGCGCGTATTGCGTCGCCGTATAGGTCCGGTCTACGAGCATGGAGATGAAGGCGACGAATATGACGGTGGCGAAAGCGCTCGTGAGATCGTCCACCACGACTGCGATGGCGAATATCAGTTCCGACTTGCCCACCCAGGCCATGATCGCGAACAGGAGATTCGTCGCCGCCATGGCGATCCCCGCCGCGAACATGGCCGGCACCAGTCCGATTCGAATGGCGAAAAAACCGCCGAGTACCGTGAAGACCACGGTAACGATCCAGCCCAGTCCCTTGGCGTAGAGGGCGATATCCGACTTGGAGAATCCGATCTCCTTGTAGAAGAGGAGGGACATCCGGCCCAGGAACGCTTCGCCGATTTTGAACAGGAAGACGAAGCCGAGCACGGCCGCGGCGATGGCGAAACCGTTACGCCGGAAGAAGCTGGTCAGTGGATGGGCTACGGTACCCGCGAACCAGGCGATGGTGCGGCTGAACGCATTAGGCAGGTCGAGGCCGGAGGCCAGTTGCCGATCGTCTCCGGCCTGTGCAGCTATGCGATCCGAAGCGGCGGGTTCCCGTACGAAGGCGAGACCCGCATTGCAAAGGATGACCACGGCTCCGAGGCAGAGAAAGGTAGTCTGCCAGTAGTCCTCGACGCCGGCGTGCTGAAAGGCCGCCGCGGTCTCGAGGGCAATCACACCGCCGAGCTTGAACCCCGTCCACCAGCCGACGACGGCCGTGGCCGCCCCCGCGGCCATCGCTTCGCCTTCGGATGTGCCGATCTGCTCGATGCGGAGCGCGTCGATCGCGATGTCCTGGGTGGCGGACGCAATGGCGATGACGAGTCCGATGGCGACGACCCCGTTGAGATCAGCGGTCGGTTCGGCAAGGCTCCAGAGCAGGAGACATGCCAGGATAACCGCCTGGAGCGCAACGATCCAGGCCCGTCGGTGTCCGAGGCGCTTCGTCAGCAGGGGCAACCGGATCCGGTCGATCAGCGGAGCCCAGAGGAAGTTGAAGGCATAAACCCCGAAGATCAGGCTGGCCCAGCCAATGGTAGTGCGCGATAGGCCGTCTTCTTTCAGCCAGAGGCTGAGGCAGCTGCCGATGAGCACCCAGGGAAAACCGCTGATGATGCCGAGCAGGAGTATGCGGGCCATACGGCGTTCGAAGTAGATCGACAGCGATTCAGTAAAGCTCCGCATGGTGTCGCTCCGTCGCCGTTTCGCATCTGATCAGGCTAGGCTGGGGCGTTGAAGACGATGGGAAGGTATGCACGCCGGTATACATCGTCAATTGATTTGCACAGGCCTGCGGTTTGTGTTCATCGCGAATCCGCTCCCGCTTCCCGCCGACTCTGAACCGCCTCTCCCTGCTCCGTGCGACCGAAGCTTTCCAAGGCGGCAGTCGGCCCGGTAGTCGTTGACAGCGCGGCGGCATACGGGTAGGATAATACCATGTTTTCTTCCATCGCAACGTGGGGTTCGTTTGCTCGGACGTTGCGTTTCTACGTAGGGAGCATGATCGTCTGCGGATTGCTGATCTCGCACACCGGCTGCGGTTCTTCGGATTCTGACGCACCGGATTCGGAAGCTGCGTACCGGGCGTTCATGACCGGGTTGGTCGAAGGAACGATCACGCCCGGTACGATCGGCTTCCACGAGATACCGGAAAAGTATGTGCACGAGGGCAAGGCCTTGTACCTCCGATACGGGTGCACGGTGTGTCACGGCATGGAGGGCCATGGCGATGGGCCGGTCGCCTATACGCTGAAACCGCCGCCTCGCGACTTCAGGGACCCTGGGGCCTATCGTATCGGGCACGACGTGGTCACGATCGCTGGCATGTTGCAGGAGGGCATCCCCGGCAGTCCATCCATGGTGCCCTTCCCTCATATCAAGGACCGGGAGCGCTTCAAGATCGCCATGTACATCGCTTCTCTCCAGCCGTCATCCGACGCGTCGTCCGAAGTACCGTCTTCTGATCCGTAGAGTTTGCATGTCGAACAAGACCTTGCGCACAGGCGCGTGTCGGATCTGGATACTCTTGGCGTTCGTGATCGCCAGTTGCCAGCCGACCGACGACTTGGAGATCACCGGCGTCTGGGTCCGCGCCACGCCGCCGAACCGCAGTGTCACCTCCGCCTACCTGGTTGTCAGGAACCTGTCGGATAGGGACAAAATCCTGTTGTCCGTCGAGACGCCGGCCGCGGAGTACACGGAGCTGCACACCATGCGCTACGTGGACGATATGATGTCGATGGAGCGGATAGAACGCCTGGTGGTTCCTTCACAGGGCGAGGTGGCATTGAAGCCCGGTGGAAACCACCTCATGTTGTTCGGGGTGAAACGGCACCTGGCGGAAGGCGATTCGGTATCCCTGACCTTGCGTTTCGCCGACGAGTCGATCCGAAACGTAGCGGCCGTGGTGACGAAGGGCCGTTGATGGGCGGTGTCATCATGAGCGTGATGTTCTATTATAGACGATTGGTGCTTCTGGCGCGCAGATCCGGTCGCCTTCCCGGCCGGGTCGTCATGCTCGCCGTGTTCCTGGTGCTCTTTCCCGGATGCGGTAACGAAGCCCCCCCGCCAGATATCGAGATCCCGGAACTCCTGGACTACGGCGAACGGTTCGGCGGCGATTTCACGCTGACGGATCAGCATGAAGCGCGTTTCGACCTGGCTGACCACCGGGGTGACGCCTTCCTGATCTTTTTCGGCTACACGTATTGCCCCGATGCCTGCCCGCTTATGCTTTCGAAGCTGGCGGCCGTCTACGACGTGCTTGATCTCGCGCCCGGCCAGAAGGTCCGCACGATATACATAACCGTCGATCCCTTGCGCGACACGCCGAAGCAGCTGAGGGAATACCTGGCGTACTTTTCCACAGTGGACGTCCATGGGCTCACGGGATCGCGGGAGGAGATCGACCGGGTCGCCGAACAATACGGTGTGCTGTACAAGTTGCAGGAGCCCAACGAAACCGGCCATTACCTGGTAGCCCACACGACTACGCTGTTCCTGGTAGACCGGGAGGGTCGGCTGCGCTTCCGATTCCATCCGAGCGACACCCCGGAATACATTGCGGCGGGCGTAAAACTGGTCTTCGAGTAGTTTCATATCTTATAGCGAGGGTTGTTGCAGACGGCGCCTTGCCTCTTCTAGGTTCATGGTGATGGTTTGAAGCGTCTGCGAACCAATCTCTCCCAGCCAGTTCCGTTACGGTGACCACTATGGAGTGCAGCCTGCCTCAGGGCGCCAGTCTGGTCCAGTGGACGTCCATGGCGGTTTCGTTTCCGGCGTAGTAGACCACCATGACCGTTCCGTCGGACAAGGCTTCCGCGTAGGGCAGGCCGAAGGACCAAACCGAGAATCCCAGCGCTCCCTTGGGGTCGTCCGCCGGTGCTTCGTGGGCATACAGGGTCGCCTCGGTCTCCGGATCAAAGGCGCCGTCCATAGACGGTGCGACACGCGCCTTTATGGTCTGGGTATGAAAGCGGTCTACCCAGGCCAGGACGACGCGTCCATCCGGAAGTACCGCGGGATGGCCCGCCTGGTCCGTGACGCCGATGTCGTCAGGGTCTGACCAGGTTCGGCCACCGTCGGAACTGATGCGGCGGTGTATGTTCTGGTAGGATTCCGTTTCGGTGTCGTACGTCCAGGCAAAGGCCCCGATTCTCCCGTCCGGCGACACCGCCGAACGCAGGTCCCAGTTGAAGATACGACCCGTGGGGTCGAACCCGATGATCCGGGGTTCGTCCCAGGTTTTTCCCCCGTCCGTGGAGTGGAAGGCGACGACCCGCTGGTACCATTTCGACGTGTCGAGGTATTGCTTGTTGCTTTCTATGGTCATGACCAGGGTGCCATCCGCCAGTTGCATGACGGGATTGGTCAGGCTCGCCGGTCCGATCACTTCCGGCATGGGTACTTCGCGCCAGGCCGACCAGGTGTCGCCGCCATCCTCCGAGTCCGCCAGGAGGATGGACATGGGCACGCATCCCTCGGTCTCCGGATTAAAGAGTCCGGGGGCATCCGGATAGGTTTCGCGGTCGATCCACATGGCCGCGGCCAGGATCCCGCCGGTAGCCAGTTCCGTAAGGTAGACGAGTTTGACCGAGCCGCTCACGCCACCGATGGCCGGGGCCTCAAAAGGGCGATCGGGCGCGCTCCAGGTTCGACCAAAATCGATGGAGCGGCTGACCTCCACGACTTCATCCGCGCAGTCTTTGGTCGACCCGCTGTGCCAGGTGGCGATCAGCGTCCCGTCGGATTTGCTGAGCAGGGCCGGGAAGGTGAGCGCCGCGCGGTTTGTGCCGGGCGCGCTTCGGCTGATGACGCCGGAGTCGATGATTCGCATGGAGATCTGCCTCTCTGGATAGATGAATAATCCTGTGTATGTCGGTTTCCGAATCGGTTCGTCCGGGCGACGATGCGGTCCTCAGATGCTTCCACACCTGTCGACCATGGCAGTGAGCAGGGATTCCGCCAGACAGTCCGTCCGGGCTCGCGTTCCGGCCATGTCCACCGTCGCGGCGGAAACGTAGCATTTTATCGTGGGCTCGGTCCCCGAGGGTCGCACGATGACCCGCGTATGGCCGATCTCCGAGAAGGTGAAGATCAGGATGTTCACGCGGTCGCCAACGACCGACGTAGCGGTCCCGGTGCGAACATCCAGCGCCTGACCACGCTGTCGGTCGATCATGCAGTATACGGATTGCCCGGCGAGTTGTCGCGGAGGCGACGCGCGGAGGCCGGCCATGATGTCGCCGATTCGGCGCATGCCGTCGGCGCCCGGCAGGGCGACCGATCGTTGGATATCCCTGAAATATCCGTGTTTACGGTATATGTCGTCCAGTTCGTCCCGCAGGGTGCGGTTGTCCTTCTTCACCACGGCGGCATACTCGGCGAGCAGTATGCCGGTGGCGGCTTCCTTGTCCCGTATCCGTGCATCCGCCAGGTATCCGTGGCTTTCTTCGGTACCGAATACGAAAGTCATGCCCGGTGGCATCCTGGCTATTTCCGCACCGATGTACTTGAAACCAACGGGCAAGTCGTTCACAGTTTCCAGACCATGGGACCGGGCGATGACCGTGGCCAGGTCCGACGTGACTACGGTCTTGCAGAACAATCCGTTCGGTGGCAGCGTTCCGGCTGCTCGTCTCCGGCTCAGGATATAGTGGCAAAGCAGGACACCGATCTGGTGGCCATTGAGCGTTAGGAGGCTCGGAGGGGCAGACCATCCCCGTTCCGGCAGCGGAAGCGCGCACCCTATGCGGTCTGCGTCGGGATCGCTGGCCAGCACGAGATCCGCGCCGGTTTCAGCGGCTTTCCGTATACCCATCGCAAATGCCTCCGGTTTCTCCGGGTTGGCGATGCCCTCTTCAAGTGTGGAAAACGCGCTGTCGGGCTCGGTCTGCTCGGCCACGTAGTGCACGTCTCGGAAGCCCAGCGCTGCAATCGCAACGGCCACCGAGGTCATGCCCACGCCATGCAGGGGGGTATAGACCACGCGCACGTCCCGGCTATCGGACAGGGAGAGGTTTGCGAGGACACCGATGTATCGCCGGTCCATATCCCGGTCGACCATGCGGATCAGGCCGAGTCGGACGCCCTCATCATAGTCGATCCGCCTGATCTTGACGACACGCCGCATTTCCCGGGTGATGGCTTCGTCCTGGGGCGGCACCACCTGTCCGCCGTCGAATCCGTACACCTTGAATCCGTTGTCGCCGGGCGGGTTGTGGCTGGCGCTGATCATCACACCGGCCGCCGCCCCAAGTGCGCGTACCGTGCAGGAAAGAGCCGGCGTTGAACGATAGCCGTCGAAGATCAGCACCGGCACGCCGTTGGCGGCAAGTACCCGGGCGGTCTCCTTCGCAAACGTCTCCGAGTTGTATCGGGTGTCCCATGCCAGGACGATGCCATGCGCCTCGCCTACTCGCGTCTCGCCTACTCGCGCCTCGTGGGCTCCGGAGACGTACCGGGCCAACCCCTGTGCGGCCACCCCTACCGTTCGGCTGTTGAACCGATTCGGCCCCGGTCCCATACGGCCTCGGATGCCGCCCGTACCGAAGGCGATCGTCTTGCCGAAGGCGTCTTCCAGTTCATGGGTGTCGCCGGCTTCGATCAGGGTTCGGATCTCCGCGCCAAACGCCGCGAAGTCCGCCTCCGTCAGCCACTGGACAAGCGCCTCGGCCGCGGTCCGGGAGAGGTCCCCACTGGCGACCCATGCGTTGATTTTCAGGATGGCCTGTACACTACTCATTCGGGCATCTCTCTAACGCGTGGCACAGCATCTCTCGGATGCACGGATGATGCACGGATTGAAGTTAGAAGAACTGCAGTTCGTGTACGGACCCGCGAAAATACCAGAAATCCGCCAGGATCGCAATAGCCGAGCCAAGGACGTAACCAACCATGATGCCGATCATAAGCGGTTGTACCGCGTGATAAAGTCGTACGCCGCCCGTCCTGATCAGAACGGTTTTCAAAAGCCACGCGAGAAAGACGGGAAAGAAGGCGTTGCGGGCCGGTCCGCCGGCCGCCACCACGAATCCGATGGGCGATATGGGCCACCAGCTGAAATAGTACCGGGCGATCGTCATGCCCGCGACCATCGCCATGCCGGAGAAAAGAAAGATCACTTCCGATCCCGAGATGGTGGTACTGTTCTGCATCCAGGTGACGATCAGGTTATAGAAGCCGGGATCGCCGGCGATGTTGTTGTAGTAGTTCGCCGCGCCGCCCAGCCGGTAGCCCGAATACGCGGAGAAACCGATGGCGGTGATCGCGCTCACGGTAAAGGTAACGGTGCACCATAGGAACAAGACACGACCTGAGAGACCCATCGCCGGCCTCAGGCGGGCAACGTGGGAGGGAATGATCATCGTAAAGGTCTTCCAGTTGCGCGCGAAGGCGCTACCGAGGCCGAGGACAGTCAGGTTATGAGGCGATAGCGAGGCGGAACCCAGCATGGCCACCGTGAACTGGTGGGCGTTGATGGGCAGGTCCAGAAACACCAGACCCGATTCCGCCATGACGCGGCAAAGGGCGAAGTAGAAGAGGAAGAGCAGCGTGAGGAATACGGCGATTACCGGGAAGGACATGCCCGCCGCGTTCAGCCACCAGACGACGTACGCCATGCCGCAGGCGCCCGTGGCCAGAGCGGCCCGGTAGGAAACAAACTCGTCTTCTTCCCGCAGGTTCGTTTCGCGACCTCGCACGTGCTGCCAGACAGTCCTCAGGTGACGCCGTGCCACCCAGAATCCCCAGAGCGCAAAGGCGACCATGCCCCCTACGAACTGGACCGCCACCAGGCCGCCCGGCACGGCGGTTCCCGAGTCGCCCGCAATCCCCAACCGGGCCAGGATACCTTGTTCCATCGTATTGACGATCTGGAATAGCCAGACGCTGAACAGGATATCCACGTTGATGAAATAGGAGAATGCGAACGTGAGTACGTTCATGCGGACGGGATGGGGGGGAAAGGCGCGGCCGAATTCGATGTTGACGACGGCGCTGGCGTCGACAGGAAACGAGGTCCACTGCGTCCAGTAGGAAACGGTGTTCCAGAGCATGATCGAAAAGGTGATCACGGCGCCGGTAATGAACAGGCGATTTCGCATGATTTCCGGAAGAACCGCGCTTCCTTCGTCGTCCGTTTCCGTCAGAACGACCGGAACCTGGGCGATGGGATAGGCAAGCCGTTCGTGTTCGACCCACTGTCTGCGCATAAGGATGACGAAGCAGATGCCCACGGCCAGGAGGCCTGCGAAGAACGACAGCCACCAGAAGGAAGGGATGATCCACGCCGCCCATGGGATCGGGGCGTTTTCCGGCAGGCTCCAGTAATAGTCCCGGTTCGCGTTCTGTTCGTTTGTGACGATGAGCCATTCGGGCAGATAGGGGAAGAACAGTTCGCGCCACTGATTTTCGGGCGAAGCGTAGTACTCCGCCGAGCTCATCACGCTGACCACGTAATTGGACATCCCCCAGGTGGGCACCATGAACCCGACCCAGCCGAGGACGAATACGAACAGCAGTTCCCCGCTCCGCAGTCTCCACGACGGCCGAATTGCCCCGACTAGGATATTCGGGCCCAGCACACCCAGGAAAAAGGGAATCAGGAGGGCAAGGTCGACGTGGGCGAAGGTAAGGTGCACATATCCGAGGAGGTAATTGCTTGAAACCGAAAAGAGGTTGACCACGATCGCCAGCGCCAGGCCGATCAACACGGCCCGTGGTGTCGCTGCGCCGGGAGTGGAGGATTCGCCCGTGGTGCTCATAGGCTATACAGCGTGCTGTACTTGGCCTGAATGTAGTCCAAAAAAAACTCCGCGGTGAGCGGCTGTCCGGTGACGTGCCGTACGAGATCCCCGGCGCGGTATGTCATGCCGGGTCGATGGATACGTTCCCTGAGCCAGTCTCGCAGCGGGAGTAGTTTGCCGCGGGCGATATGGTCCGACAGTTCGGGCAGGTCGCGCTCGGCGGCGCGGTAGAACTGGGCAGCGTAAAGGTTGCCCAGGGTATAGGTGGGGAAATATCCGAAACTGCCGTGCGACCAGTGGATGTCCTGTAGCACGCCGTCTTTGTCGTCGGCCGGTCCGATGCCGAGGAAGGCCTTCATCTTCTCGTTCCAGACCGCGGGAAGATCGTCGGTCGCATATTCATTCGCGAACAACCCGCGTTCTATTTCAAATCGAAGCAGGATGTGCAGGTTGTAGGTGATTTCATCCGCTTCGACCCGAATGAGGGAGGGTTTTACCTCGTTCACCGCGGCATATACTTCTTCTTCGCTCACATCCGCCGTTTGATCGGAGAAAATGGCGGCAAACTCGGGATAGAAATACTGCCAGAAAGCCCGGCTCCGGCCGACCATGTTCTCCCACAGGCGTGACTGGGACTCGTGGATGCCGAGTGAAACCGACGCTCCCCGGGGGGTGCCCTCATGTTCCGGATCATGGCCCTGTTCATACAGACCATGCCCGGCTTCGTGGATCACGCCGTAGAAAGACTGCATGGGCAGGTTCTCAGCGTACCTTGTCGTCATCCGGACATCGTGCACGCCCAGATGCGTACAGAAGGGATGGGGAGAGATGTCCAGGCGTCCGGCGTCGAAGTCGAAGCCCATGCATTCGGCCGCCATGACGCCCATGCGTCGTTGATCGTCGATGGGATAGTTTCGTTCCAGAAAGTCGGTGCGGGGTGCGATACCCGATGATGCAATACGTTGCACGAGGTCGACAAGTGGAGCGCGAATCGAATCAAAAACCGCCACGGTTTCCTTCGTGGTGACGCCGGGTTCGTATTCATCAAGCAATGCGTCGTAAGGTTCGTCCTGGTATCCCACGGCCTCGGCGGTTTGGCGCTGGAGGTCGATCAGCCTCGCAATCCACGGCGCAAAGGTCTTGAAATCGTTTTCCCGCCGGGCCTTGATCCAGACGCCGATGGCCGCCGAACTGGTCTCCGCCAGCGACTTGACCAGGGTGACGGGAATCTTTACCGCCCGGTTGCTGTCCCGGGAGATTTCGCGGAGGTTGACCTCCTGATCTGATGTCAGCGACTCAGTCTGCGCACTTTCCAACGCCTGTCTCATTTCATCCGACGTGATGCGCTCATGGATCAAACCCGACAGGGTAGCGAGCTGCCTGCCCCGCGCGACGGCACCCTTGGGAGGCATGTAGGTTTCCTGATCCCATCCCATCAGGGCCGCGGCCCCGTGCAAGTCGCTTACCTCCCTGTAGATCGCCATAACCCGCTCGTAGTGCTTTGACATGGTGCGCTTCTCCTCATTGCGATCCCCGGATCGCTGCTACTCCGTTCATGCCCTGATGCGGTGCGGAAAAGACCCTTCCGCTTGGGACACGTGCCCGAATCGAAGGGAAAGCGGAATGTCCCTTTCGCACGTCAGTACGCAGCAGAAAGCCGAACCCATGACGACTTTCAAGTGCATCCGTCGAGCCGCCGCCGGAAAAGGACCAGTCCGGCAGATCGTCGCCGGCATCAGGAACAGGAATGTTTTGGACGGAGATATGTCTGACATGCCAAGATTGGAAAATAGCGTTTTCAATCATCAAAATCAATGAAATCGCCCGGCCAGCCGCAGTTACACATCGACTAAAAGGGAAAAAAAACTTGCATGTAGCGTCGTAGTTCAATATAAATTGCACGTACATTGCGTGTAAAGCACCCGCAAGCACAGCACCTTGGCGCGGTCTGTCGCGGGGATTCTCGCACTCGAACAGGGTGCATTACTCCCATTCTTTCATCTGGAGGGTAATCAATGAATCGCACAGAATTGGCCGGAAAGGTTGCCGAGGCAGCGGGTTTGTCTAAAGCACAGGCCGACAGCGCAGTCTCCGCAGTTATTGACTCGATCGCGAGCAGTCTCGCGGATGGCGATTCCGTCACGTTAATCGGTTTTGGCACGTTCAGCGTATCGCAACGTGCTGCGCGCCAAGGGCGGAACCCCGGTACGGGAGAGTCTATTACGATCGCAGCCAAGAACGTGGCCAAGTTCAAGGCCGGCAAGGCTTTAAATGACGCTATAGGCTAAGTGGCGCGCAGGCGGCCGGTCCGAAGCAACGCACAGACGGCCGGACCGGTGATGTGAATGGAAAGGGTACCTGTTCGGCGATTTGACGGGATAGAATCGGCTCACCCGAGGCTACGTCGGCCGATCCAAATCGGTCCGTCCATGCCATGTTCCTTTGTGTAGGGAGATACGGGACGGGTATGCCGGGGTGGTGGAATTGGTAGACACAGGAGACTTAAAATCTCCCGGACCTCAATAGTCCGTGCCGGTTCGAGTCCGGCCCTCGGCATTCGGGGTCGCGAACACACCAGAGGAATACTCGTACGGCAGGGCGCTTAGCTCAGATGGTTAGAGTGCCACGTTGACATCGTGGAGGTCAGTGGTTCGATCCCACTAGCGCCCATTCCCCGCCACCCCGTACATGCCCGCTCCGGGCAGGGGTGAAATGCTGCTTTCTTGTTTCGAGCACGCGTAGCACGTCGGTTTCCGCGGTCAGACATGAAAATCACGGATGTCCGGGCGGCCTATCCTGTACGGAAGAGGCATGGGACGGGGGCCTGGCAGGAATACTACTGGCAGATCGTAGTCCGGGTCGAGACGGATGTCGGCGTGGTGGGATACGGTTATGGCGGCGGCGGGGAACCGGGCCAGCTGATCGTCAACGGCCACCTTCGCGACGTCCTCCTCGGCACGACGATCGGCTGCGTGGACGATATCCGGGATACCTGGGATCGTCTCTATTTCAAATCACTGCCTTACGGCCGCAACGGAATCGTGCTCATGGCGCTGAGTGGCATCGATCTGGCGCTGTGGGATCTGCTGGGCAAGGCGGAAGGCCAGCCGGTGTACGAGCTGATCGGAGGGTTGAAGAAAAAGACGGTGCGTGCCTACGCGACGGGGGGCGATCCGGCCCGTATTCGCGATCTGGGGTACACCGCCGTAAAGTGCTCCCACCAGTGGCAGCGGGACGCCGACTACGATATGGCCGCGGCGCAGGCGGCGCGTGTCCGCGAGATGTTCGGCCGGGATGCGCTACTCATGTTCGACAGCTACATGTCCTGGAGTGCAGAGGTCGCCCTGCGAATGCGCGACCTGCTGGACGAATACGAACCCTACTGGTTCGAGGATCTCATAACCCCCGATCATCTGGACGAGTTGGCCGCCCTTCGGCCCCGGTTGGCGCCGGTACTCCTCGCCGGGGGCGAGCACGACTTCTCCCACCATGCCTTCCGGACCATCGCCCGCGCCGGAGCTTTGGATCTGTGGCAACCCGATATCACCTGGTGCGGTGGCATTACTGCGGGCCTGCGCATCCTGGAACTGGCCAGGGCCCATGATGTAGCCGTTTGTCCGCACCGGGGCGGCGAGATCTGGGGATTGCACCTGGTCGCGGCAACCGGTTGCCTCGATCTCGCGGAGACCCATCCCGGCAGATGGGACGATCCGGACGATCTGATCCTGCTGGATGAGCCCGTGGTGTCAGGCGGCGAGATCGCACCGCCGGCCCGACCCGGCTTCGGGGTCACCCTGAAATCGGCTTATGCTTAATGGGCAAGCGAGGCTGAGAGCGGACATGCCTCGGCAGGTGCATCCCCTCCCGTGGAATTCAAGGAGGCGTTCAGGCATTCCGCATCGTGATGAATATCAGGACTTGTAGATTTAATCCCCGACTTTTGGGGATTTGGCGCCGGATCATGTCCGGCATGTTGATGCATCGGCATGGACCGCGTCCCGTACTGCAGCACGGCGGCGCAAAAGGAAAGGAGGAAGTATGATATCTGAACAGCGGAGGTGTGACGACTGATCCGATCAGTTGACATTCCTCCAGAAGCGGCCGGGCGCCTCGCTTTTGCGAGGCGCCCGGTTTTTGTGCTTGCGCCGCATGCCGCGCTGCCGTAATCGTCAAGTGGCAAAACGGAATCCACGGTGGACGTCACCCGGCTGGCGCACTTTCGAAACAACGGTCCGCCGCGGGTCCGCCACGATCTTCACGATCTTCTTGGATACGCCAGACATCATGTCGCTCTACCGCCTCTTGCGCCCCGTACTCTTCAACATGGACCCCGAGCGGATTCACCGTCTCACGCTGACGACCGTCGGTGCGGTAGGACGCATTCCACCCTTGCGCGGCCTGCTCCGGCGGCGGTTGGCTGTGGACGACCCGCGGCTCAGGGTGGAGGTTGGGGGGCTCGTCTTTCCAAATCCGGTCGGTTTGGCTGCCGGATTCGACAAAAACGGGGTCGCAGTGGGGGGACTCGCCTCGGCCGGCTTCGGGTTCGTGGAGGTCGGATCGGTCTCCGCATATCCGTCGTCTGGAAATCCGGACCGCCCGAGACTGTTCCGGGTGCCGGAAGACGAAGCGATCGTGGTCAACTACGGGGTACCCAACGACGGCGCGGAAGCCGTGGCGCAACGGCTCGAAACCGCCAAGCTGTCTGTTCCGCTCGGCATCAACTTGGTCGAAACGAACAGCGGCAAGCCCGCGGACCCGGACGAGGTGATAGACGAAATGGTAGCGGCGGCAGGTCCATTTCAGGGTCTCGCCGACTACGTGACGCTCAATTTGAACTGCCCCAATACCACCTCGGGACGAAGTCCCTTCGACGATCCTGACAACTTGCGGTCATTGCTCTCGGGTTATGCGCAGTACGATGCCATGCCGCCTACGTTCCTGAAGGTGGTGCCTACTACCGATCCCGGCGCCATTGAAGGGACGCTCTCGGCCATGGATCCCTTCCCCTTCGTGAAAGGGATCGTTTTCGGACTGCCGACCGGAAAGCCCTATGCCGATCTGAAGACTCCGCGCCACGTGCTCGACGCCATGCCCGGAACGCTCTGCGGCCGTCCTGTCCGGGAACTGATCAACGCGTCCATCGGCGCATGGTATCCGCGGATGGATCGCGGTCGCCACGTGATCGTCGGTACGGGTGGTATCTTTACCGCCGAGGACGTCTACGAGAAGATCCGCCTGGGTGCCACGATCGTACAATTGTACACGTCGATGATCTATCACGGTCCGGGTTTGGTGAAGCGCATCAACAGGGGGCTGTGCCGCTTGATGAGCCGGGTGGGCTTACGCCGAATTTCGGATGCGGTGGGTGTGGACAATCCGCATACGCGAAGCGTTTGAGCCGGCTGACGGAGTCGGTACGGCTGGAATCGGCCTGCGCGGCTGGAATCGGCCTGCCGACTTGCGTTGTACTAAAACGTACCTTCCACGTTTAGCGTCGTACCGCCGGATTCCCCTTTGCGCACCGTGGACGAACGGATCCGTTCCTGCAGCTTCTCATAGTACAGGGTTTCGTTGACCGGAATATCGACCCAGTCGTCCAGCCAGGCAGACAACAGCATGGCATTGGCGAGTTCGACGCCCCGGATGCCTTCGATACCCGGCGCGATCAGGGCAGTTCCCTCCCGGATTGCGCGTATCCAGTCCCTGGTGATACCCGGGTGTCCTTCGCCTCCGGCTTTGAAGGGGATTTCGCACTTCCAGGATTCCGGACTTCCGAACCCCCCCTTCCATTCGCGGTTGAAGACATTCGCCGGCGTTCGATTGCGCCAGAACGTGATCCTGCCCTCCTCCATGACCAATTTGCCGTTGTCCCCGGTTATTTCCATACGGTTCGTTCCGGGGGATTCGCCTGTGGTCGTGATGAATACGCCCGTAGCGCCGTTCTCGTACTCGGCGTAGGCTGTCACGTCGTCCTCCACCTCGATATCATGATACTTGCCAAAGCCGCAGAATGCCCGGATGCGCACCGGCATGCCGCATATCCACTGCCAGAGATCGAGGTTGTGAGGACACTGGTTGGCAAGCACGCCGCCACCTTCGCCAGACCAGGTGGCGCGCCAGCCGCCGGAATCGTAGTAGCTTTGGGCGCGGAACCAGTTCGTGATGATGTAGTTGGTACGGCGGAGTTCGCCCAATTCGCCGGATGCCACGAGCTCCTTGAGCTTTTGGTGTTCTCCGAGCGTCCGCTGATTGAACATCAAACCGAAGACGAGACCGCTTTCCTTGGCCGCCGCGTTCATTTCGCGCACCTGTCGCGTATACACGCCGGCCGGTTTCTCGCAGAGGACGTGGAGGCCCTGTTCAAAGGCCCGGATCGCCAGTGGGGGATGATCATAATGGGGCGTCGCGATGATCACGGCGTCGATCTCCTTCGACCGGAGCAGTTCGTCCACGTTTTCGTAGGCCTCGACATCCGGACCGGCAAGCGACCTCGCCCGGGCCAGTTGATCCGTATCGACATCGCAGACGGCCTTCAGCACAGCGCCGGTTAGCCCGTTTCCGGTCAAATAGGCGATGTGGTGGCTACCCATGTTTCCTGCACCGATGATGCCGATGCGTATGGCGTCCATGGTTGTCTCCTTACTGTGCCGCGCTCCCCGACGGAATTCGCTTATCCGACGGGAGCGGCTGGCTTCCCGTTCCGCATCACGCAGGGGAAATGTTCCCCCGCCTGGTTCATGGGTGCGCCGTCCGGCAGGTCGACAAAGGCTTTCATCACGTGCTGGCCGGAGGCGACGAAGCGGGATTCGCCGGTCATGTAATGCATGGCGATGGCGCGTCGCGGCAACGGGGACCGGTTGAAGGGCGAGCCGTGCCAGGTCAACGAGTGGTGAAACGACACTTCGCCCGCCTGCACCGGCCAGGGCCTGGGTTCCACAGTGGTCGTCGCCGCACCGCCGGGCGGAGTGAAGCCTTCGATTCCTCCGAAGTCCTCGGCGTGCTTCAAATGGGCTTGCGTCCGAAGAAACTCGATCTGGTTGCCCCACTTGTGGCTTCCAGGCGTCATCCACATGCACCCGTTTCCTATCGTCGCGTCGTCCAGGGCCACCCAGGCGGATACCGGGGTCATGGGACGGATGATGGGCCACAGCGGCGCGTCCTGGTGCCAGCCGGTAACCCCGCCGTGGTCCGGCGGCTTGTACTGGATCTGGTCGTGCCACACCATCAGTTCGTCGGCCTCCGTGAGCTGACTGATGGCTTCGACGATGAAGGGGTGCTGGATCAGCTGGCGGTATGCGTCGGACACTTCCCAGATGTTCACAATCTGCCAGACGCAGCGCTCCGGTTCCCGTTCCCGGACCATGTTGTGGAACAGCACCGGCCTTGGTCCGTTTTCCGGAAATCCCTCGGGTCCGGTATCGAGGATGCGCTGGAGTTCGTCCCGCAATGTTTGCACCGCGTCGTCGTCCAGGATGCGTCCGCCATTGAGAAACCCGTTGCGGTGGAATTCGGCGACTTTTTCATCGGCCAGCATGATTGGGTCCTCGGTTTTTCGGTTTCTTTTGATGGGTGTGCGTCAGGTTACCAATCTACCGCTTGGCACGATGCCGCCAAAGCTTTTTTTGACGGAAGCTCCGTGTTGACACAAACAGCGGAAGTCGCTATAATACGTAGATTGCCCGTTCTATAGCCGAAGCGCGGAAACCCGGAGCGCGACAACGCGTTCCGCATGTAGTATTCAAACGATACGGCTTGTATCCAGGCGTAGTCATACGACCCCGTCCAGTGTGTCAAACCGGGAGCAAAACGGCTCCCCGCTCATGAGGAAAGGCCGACAGATGTCCGATGCCCCCGCCCCACCCCCGGAAACGATGGAATTCAAGAGCGAGTTGCGGCAGATCCTCCATCTGATCACCCATTCGCTCTATTCCAACAAGGAGATCTTCCTTCGCGAGTTGATCAGCAACGCCAGCGACGCAATCAACAAGATTCGTTTCAACTCGATCAATAACAGTGACCTGACAGATGGTGGCACCGAGTGGAAAATCAAGCTGATCGTCGACAAGGACAAGAACACGCTGACGGTTTCCGACAACGGCATCGGGATGTCCCGTGAAACCATTATAGACCAGTTGGGCACGATCGCGAAGTCCGGTACCAAGGCATTCCTCCAGACCCTGCAGCAGGCGGACGAAGCCAGCCGCCCCGATTTGATCGGGCAGTTCGGCGTGGGCTTCTATTCGTCCTTTATGGTAGCGGACCGGGTGACGGTGGTCTCCCGAATGGCGGGCGATTCAAAGGACGAAGGCGTCCGATGGGTCTCCGCGGGAGAGGGTGAATTCACGGTCAAGCAGGTGGAAAAGGAGACCCACGGCACCGACGTCACGCTCCATCTCAAGGAGGATGAGAAGGATTTTCATGAAGAATGGCGACTGAGGCAGGTGGTAAAGGAGTTTTCCGACTTCATCGAGTACCCGGTCGTCATGGACGTGGAACGACACGAGCCGGTCGATGGGGAGGACGACAAGACGGAGACGGTTGTCCGGGAAGAGACGCTCAACTCCATGAAAGCGCTCTGGCTACGGTCCAGGGACGAGGTCGAAGAAGACGAGTACAACGCCTTCTACCGCCAGATCTCCCACGATTACGGCGATCCGACCAAGGTAATCCACTACGCGGCCGAGGGGCTGACGGAGTTCAGGGTGTTGCTCTTCATCCCGGCCAAGAGACCTTTCGACATGATGTTCGGCGATCCCAAAGTCGGACTCAGGCTGTACGTGCAGCGCGTCCAGATCATGGAAAACTGCGAAGAATTGCTGCCGTCCTACCTCCGTTTCGTCAAGGGCGTGGTGGATTGTTCCGACCTGCCCCTCAACGTTTCCCGCGAGATCCTGCAGCAGAATCCCATACTCGACCGCATCAGGAAGAACATCGTCAAGCGGATCTTCTCCGTACTGGAGGAGATGAAGAAGGAAGAGTTCGACAAGTACGTGGATTTCTACAAGGAACTGGGACTGATTCTCAAGGAAGGCATGGCGCAGGACTTCGAGCATCGGGACGCCCTTACCTCCCTCGCCGTGTACGAATCCATGAACACCGAGGCCGGGAAGTTTATTTCGGTCGATGAATACGTCGACCAGATGCCGCCCGACCAGGAGGAAATCTACTACCTGATCGGCGAGCATCGCGGCATGCTCGAAAGGACGCCGTATCTGGAGGTATTCCGGGATCGCGGCTGGAATGTCCTCTTCATGACGGATCCTGTTGACGAATTCGTCATGTCGTCGGTGACCGAATACCGCGGGAAGAACTACAAGGCGGCCAACAAAGGCGACATAACCGCCGATGAGTCCGACAAGGCCAGGGCGGAAGACGATGAGAAGACGTTCAAGCCGCTGATCGAAGCCCTGAAGGACAAGATATCGGAGGTGCAGGATATCCGGCTGTCCACCCGCCTGAAGGACAGCGCATCCTGCCTGGTGGCTGAAGAAGGCGCCATGAGCGCCCATATGGAACGGCTTATGCAGCGCATGGGCGAGGACGGGGCCCATAGTCACAATACCGCCAAGCGGATTCTGGAACTCAACGCCGAACATCCGGTCGTCCAGGGTCTTCAGAAGCTGCACGACAGCGCCAGCGAAGACGCGCGCGTCGAGTCCATCGGGCGCCTGCTTTACGAGCAGGCTGTCGTGGCCGAGGGATCCAAGCTCGACGATCCCGTGGGGTTCGCGAGCCGGATCAACAACCTGCTCGTAAAAGAACTGATCCGGATCTAGTGCGAGCAGTTTAAGGAAATCGCCCCGCCGCGACAGTCCGCGATACATCCGTCAAAGCTACCGGTAGGATCACGATACCGGGATCACGATACCTGCGGTACACTATGCGCATTCTCGTCATATTGGCATCTACACTCTTCATGGTTTCGTGCGGAGCCGGAGGACAAGACGCCGACCCGCAACCAGCCGGCGGTCGCGTGAACTCGATCGGTGTGGTCCTCCCGGACGACGCGGTGGACGCCTCCCGTCAGGTGCTGAGGTCCATGAGTCCCGAGCCGAAGAGCCTGGATCCCAGTATCGAGCCCTACGATACCGAACAGACGATCCTGCCTTTCGAGGCCTTGCTGTTCAAGGACGAGCACTGGAATCCGATTCCAGGCGCCGCGCACAGCTGGGACTCAGAAGACGGAAAGGTGTGGACCTTTCACCTCCGCCCCGGGATGCGCTGGAGCGACGGATCGCCGCTCACGGCACACGACTTCGTGTATTCCTACCGCCGGATGGTCAATCCCGAATCCACCAACATCTACGCCTTCTTCTATTACGATATCAAGAACGCCGAAGCGATCGTGAAGGGGGAGAACAAGGATGTTGCGTCCCTGGGGGTCCATGCGGTGGACGATACGACCCTGATCATTGAGACCGAAAAGCGGGCGCCCTACCTGCCCCATATCGTTTCTTTCGGCGACGCCATGCCGGTTCCGAAGCGGTTGGTGGAGAAATACGGCCGGAAGTGGACCGAGCCGGAGCACATCATCACGAATTCCGGTTTCAAGGTTTCCGAATGGGTGCACGGCAGCCACATGACGCTCGTGCCGAATCCCCACTACAACGGTCCGCACAAGCCCTTTCTGGAAAAGGTCATACATCCCTTTCGCAACGCGGCCGCGGCAACTATTCTTCCGTACGAAAGCGGCGAGGTCGATATGGAGAACGTAGATGTAAACGATCTGGGCCGCATTGAGCGTGATCCTGCGCTGAAGAAGGATCTCGTGCGTTTTCACGGGCTGAACACCTGGTATCTCTTTTTCAGGACACAGTTGCCGCCGTTCAACGACATGCGCGTGCGGGAGGCCTTCACGCGGGTGATGGATCGCGACAACATCTGCAACCTCATTCTGCGCGGCGGGGGCGTTCCGGCCTATGCGATGATCCCGCCCGGCTTCAAGGAGTATGAAGGCGCTTCCCACGCCGAGCTGCAGGGTTTCGATCCTGAACGGGCGAGGGCCCTGATGCGCGAAGCCGGTTATCCGGGGGGACAGGGATTCCCCCGGCAGGAGCTGTGGTTGCGGGCGCCCACGCCCTCGGTTCGTCTGATCGGCGTGGCGATACAGAGCATGCTGAAGGAGCATCTCGGCGTTGACGTCGACATCCGAACGGCCGATTTGAGCACCTACATGGACCACCTCTACGAGTGGAATATGAATCTCGGCCTGATCGCTTTCGGCGCCGATTTTCTCGACCCCCGGAACATGCTGGACATGATCTGGCATTCCCAGCCCAGAGGCCACGGCCGGCAGGATTGGCGCAATCCCGCCTTCGACCGTCTCGTGGATGCCGCGGCCGCCGAACTGGATCCGCAAATCCGGGACGGACTGTACCGGGAAGCCTCGGCCGTGCTTGTCGCGGACTATCCCGCCGCGTTCCTCTATCACGAGATGGGACTGCAACTCCGAAAACCATGGCTGAAGGGGTATGCGGTAAACGAAGACGGCACCGTGGGTTCCTTCCGCTGGCACAAGTTGTACATCGCCGAGGTGGGCGATGGAGAGTAGGGACATTTCCTGTTCTCATCGGGCGCCGCATCGGGTGCCGTTCCTTTTTCGCCTCCTGCTCGCACCGCTCTGCCTATCCGTCTCGGCCCTGTTGTGGATAACCGAGTCCGCTCTGGCGCAACATGAGCCGATTCCGTTGGAAGCTATCCGCGTCCTGCCCGTCGAGGGTCCCGAATCCAACCAGCCTTCGGGACTCTTCATGCACAACGATACTCTGTATACGGTCTCCGACAAACACGATGACACCATCTTCAGGATCGAGCTTGGAGAGGATGCGGCCGTATTCGTACCCCACATCCGGTTCAAGGCGTCCAGATCCTTCGGCATGTTCAGACTGGATCTCGAAGGCATAACCCGCGACGAAACCGGCAACTTCTATCTCGCCAGCGAGGGCGCCTTCGCCATTCTCAAGATCAGTCCGGATGGGAAGGAAACCTCCTGGAAGACCACGAACCTTCGGGAAGTTGGCGAGTCGGCCGGCCTTTTTCAAACGCGGGGAGGGTATCTGGAAGGGATCACGCTGATGGCGCCGCACCGTTTCCTGGTCGCCGCGGAACGACAGCCCCGCGGTCTGATCGAAATCGACACGGCCGGGGCGCAACGGGTCGTGGAGATCGCCAATCACGGCTCGACGGACAGTTACACGGGGCTGCATCGGGAAGATGAAAACGTCTACATCCTGCAGCGCGGCACTGCGACGATCCGAAAGACCATCCGTTATCTGGATGTGGACGCGCCATCGACGATCTGGTCCTTTTCCCATATCGTCAACAAGCCGGAATACCTCTATCAGCACGAACGGTTCGGGGCGAAAACGGCGGAGGGACTCGCCATGGACCGCGACCGGGTCTATGTCATCCTCGACAACAACAACGACGCGCGACGGATGTATCCCGCTGACCGGCGTCCTTTGCTTCTCATCATGAAACGTCCCGGATGACCGACCATGATGTCTGATGTCCGCGCAAGGTTGGAAGGCCTCTTTCAGCGCACGTTCGGTCGCGCCCCGACGCGTACGGCCGCGCTGGACGGGGATGGGTCCAGGCGGCGGTATTTTCGTTTGTCGGATGGTGAAAGGGCCGTCATCGGCACGGCAAACGCCGACCGACGCGAGAATGTTGCCTTTCTTTCCCTTTCCCGACAATTCCGCGGCCATGGCTTGCCTGTACCCGGGATCTATGCAGAAGACCTGGAACAGGGGGTTTATCTCCAACAGGACCTGGGCGGCGAGACGCTGTACGACAGACTGCGGGCGATTCGCGGGGAGAACGATGGTTTCCCGGATCGATTGAGCGGGATGTACAGACAGGTACTGGATGATCTGCCCCGTTTTCAGATCGTCGCCGGCCAGGACCTGGACTATTCGGTCTGTTATCCGCGCCGTCGTTTCGACGCACAGTCTATCCGGTGGGACCTCAACTATTTCAAATACCATTTCCTCAAACTGGTGCCCATCGATTTCGACGAGCAGATCCTGGAAGACGATTTCGAACGGTTCACCAACTTCCTGCTGGACGCGGAAACCGGATACTTCCTGTACCGCGATTTCCAGTCTCGCAACATCATGTGGCACGACGGGCGCCCGTACTACATCGACTACCAGGGTGGAAGGCGGGGCGCCCTGCAGTACGATGTCGCCTCGCTGCTGCAGGATGCCAAGGCAGCCATTCCATGGGAAATTCGGGACGAGTTCCTGGATTACTACATCAATACCGCGAGCCGGTATACCCTGGTTCGGCGGGAACCTTTTCTCGCCCATTACTATGGGTACGCCCTAGTCCGCCTCATGCAAGCGCTGGGCGCCTATGGGTATCGGGGACTCTACGAAGGGAAGTCTCGCTTCCTGACCAGCATCTCCAACGGCGTAAGGAACCTGGAAGGTGTGCTCGCAAGAGCGGAGCTTCCGGATGCCTTTCCAGCCTTGAGGCGAACCTGGGACCGCATCCTCGACACCCCGGCGCTGCGGGAAATGGGCGCGACATCCCCTGACCGTCTGACCGTGCGCCTCTGGAGTTTTTCGTACCATCAGGGCCTGCCGCGGGACCCCAGCGGCAACGGGGGCGGGTTCGTCTTCGACTGCCGCATTGTGAAAAACCCGGGCAGATACCCGGAATACGAGCACATGACCGGCATGGACGCGCCAGTCGCGGCCTTTCTAGACCGTTTGGACGAGGCGCAGACGCTGCTGCGGGACGTTACGGCGATGGTCGATCGGGCAGTCGCCCATCACACCCGACGCGGGTTTACCGATCTGACCGTCGGATTCGGATGTACCGGCGGCCAGCACCGGTCGGTCTATTTTGCCGAGCGGCTCGCCGAACACCTGGCGGGTCGCCCGGGTGTTGTGGTGGAACTCAGACACCGGGAACAGGAGGAGGCGTGAAGGCGATGATCCTCGCCGCCGGTTTGGGCACCCGGCTCCGCCCCCTTACCGACGACCGGCCCAAAGCCTTGGTGGAGGTCGCAGGGCGGCCCATGATCTCCTGGGTGATCGCCCGCCTGGCCAGACACGGATTCACCGACCTCATCATCAACGCCCACCATTTCTCGGAGCAGATCGCGGCTTTCTCGGACGCCTTTGCGCATCCCGGCATATCGCTGACCGTTTCCCCGGAGGAGGAGATTCTCGACACGGGCGGCGGGGTGCGGAAGGCCGCGTGGTTCCTTGACCAGAGCGAGCCGTTCCTGGTACACAACGTGGACGTGCTCACCGATCTGGATTTATCCGGACTGATGAACGCCCACCAGGCATCGGACGCCTTGGTAACCGTTGCCGTGAAGGAACGAAAAAGCTCGCGCCACCTGCTTTTCGACGGGGAAGACGTCCTCTGCGGATGGCGGTCCGACCTTACCGGAGAGACCCGCATGGTCCGGCCGGACCGGCCGTCGCCCGGCGCAGTCGCGCCCGTACCCTTCATGGGTGTATATGCCATGTCCCCGGGAGCGCTCGCGAAGATGCAAGCGGCCGGCCCCTTTTCGATCATCGATTTCTTCCTGGAACAGGCGCGAGATGGCGCACGGATCCGTGCGTTCCGGGCCGAAGACGCCAAGTGGGCAGACTTGGGCAGCAAGGAACGTATCGAAGCGGGGGTGAGGTTGTTCGGCGAGGGCTGGTTTGAAGCGCTCAGGAAGGTGGGGTAGTTTCGAGCTCTGGAAAGCGGATCTGATCCATTTCAATGTTCCTGTTCGCGGATTGCCCATGATAATCCGCACGCCAATTCGAGAAACACATCCTGCCTTCCGGTCGCCTGGAATATGCTACTTCAAAGTTTGTTCCATCTTGTTTGCGAACGTCTAGCAGGGAATCTATCTGAATAAGTTGCTCCTGGCTTGTCACTACAGGGCAAACGTGTGCGTTATTCATATACTTCAGAGGCTGTACGTTTTGTATTCGGTTTTCTACAAAGACAAAGTGTTTCTGAAGTCGTTCTATCAGATATTTATTGGAAAAACTCCTGATATGGTCCGCAACAGGCTGGATAGCACGCTCAAGACCGCGGTCGATTTCGATGCCAATGCTGTTCCGGCTTGACGCCATCGCGGCGGCCATCGTGGTTCCTGTCCCAACAAATGGGTCAAGGACCCAATCACCTTTGACAGAGTGCATGTTGATAAGCCGGTATGCCAATTCAAAGGGGAACGCAGCGCTTCGCGTTCGCGACACTGAATCGGTCAGGTTCTGCCCTAAACCCTTCACGTCGAGCCAGATATCCGAATACCAGCTATTCCGTTCTTCCCAGAATAAAGCGCTTTCACGCCGGTTTGTTTTTTCCTGCTCCGTGCTGAAAACTCTCTTGGTCCCTTTTCTAACGATCAAGATATACTCGTGTTCTAAAGTAACATAGGCACCGGCTGGCAACATGCCCGATCCCATGAATTTATTAGGCGCGTTCGTCTGTTTGCGCCAAAGAATATCCGGTAGCGTTGAAAAACCGATACGAGAAAGGCAGTTCAGGATCCTGGCATGGTTAGGATACAGACGAAAGTCGTCTTTTAGTTTCCTCGTGGCATCGCCGATGTTTATGCAGGCGAATCCACCATCTTTCAGCACGCGGAACAGTTCATGCCATACGGCATCAAGCGCCTTGTGCATCAATTCAAAGGCTTCGTTTCCATCAGCGTTTTTTATCTTCCTGTTTATTTCCGAATTCAGCGCACCGAAAATGTCGTCCCACATTTCAATCATGGGATACGGTGGCGAGGTAACAATCAAGTCGATACTATCTGACGGGATATCTTCAAGAGCCCGAGAATCTTGAAATAGAACGCTATGCGATGTGGCCACGGCATTGAACTCCGACAGACTTCTAGGCGAAACGCTATATCGTGCTTATCCGAATACTACTATTACCCGAGAGCGCTTCTGTCGTCGAGACAACGTGACTGGTCAATCCCCCAGCCCCGCATACCGACATACGATTTCCACTGCCTTGACTAGGGTTTTCGCGCCGAGCACCGCGTATTCCTCGATCAGGTTGCCGTCCTGGTCGAGGGTGCCCAACCCGGGTCCGAGGAACATCTTCCCGCTGTAGATCGTGGCGGGTTCGACGCCCATATATTCCTGTGCCAGCACAATGGGGTTCGTATTGGCCCACAGGTCTTCCAGGTTGAAGATCGGGATGCCGAAGGAGCCGTCTTTCCATGTGCGTTCGTAGTTGAGCTCGGTGCCGCCCAGCTGGTAGGTCTTGGTGAAGATCAGGTCGTCCCGAAAACGCGCGGGCTTCATCCGGCTGAATTCCTCGACGATGATCTCATGGAAGCGGTCCACCGGACCGGTAACGAGGCGGGGCCGGTCGCGCAGAACCTTCAGATAGGCGACCAGGCCCACCAGGGTGTCCCGACCAGGATCACTGTAGGTGTAGACCGCTTTCCCGTGTGAAGACAGTTCGCCATATCGCTGGCCGCCAAGGCCCATGCCCTTGCGGATCGGGTTGATGGTTTCTTCCTTGCCGATCAGCAGTCCCGACGCGGGCGCGCGGCCCGGCTTGTCCATGCTGTAGGTGATGATGTCGCAGTCGATTTTCCGGGGATCCATGCCCACGACGGGTATGGATCCTCCCGTGTCGACGATGTATGGAACGTCGTACTCCCGAGCCACTTCGGCCAGTTCCTTCAGGAGGATCGGCGCGCCGTGCTCGTCCTGGTCGCCGAGTCCGTAGCTGGGCGTGTCGTATCCCACCGTGGCGATGCCAGTCAGCAGGGAAGCGTTTCGCTCGGCGGATTTCCTGACGTTTTCGATGGTACGGTCCACATCAACTTCGGTGAGCAGCGAGGTGGGATTGTACCGGATCCCGTGGGGATCGTACTTCGCGCCGGCCATGCGGACGTAGAGGATTTCGAGATTTGTCAGACTCTTGTTCTCGATGCCCAGCTCGCCTCCCGCGATCGTCCGGTCCACGAGCAGGTTCTTGTACCGCGGCGGGAAGGCCCTGCCGTACCCGCCCAGCCATTCGTAGTCCTCCCCGTAGGGCATCAGCAGGCGGCCGCGGTAGATGTCGCCGTGACGCATGGAGGGTGGCGCGCACAGGGTCTCGAGCGTGAGGCGCAGCAGCGCTTCGCAGGTATTGGCTGCCACGGCGTCGTATTCGTCGCCGTAGACGTCCTTGACCACTTCGCGCAGTTCATCTTCGATCACCCGCACCGGGTGTGTCTTGCCGCTCCGGTTGGCCTCCACGATAGCATTGAGTACGTAGTCGGGCAGGTTGCCCGGTCTCGCAGAACTGCCGGCGTAAAGGCCGATGTCCTGTTTCAGTCTGAGCGTCCCGATCTGATCGCCGTACCGGCGGGCTTCTTCGGTAATTTCATCGAAGTGCTCGTAGATCGACTGGTACCACTGGAACTTGTACATGGACTTCCGTTCCGGACGGGGAAGGTTGGGATCAGGGCATGTTGGAAATCACTTCGAGCGTGCGTTCCACGTCTTTTATCTGGTTGTACAGGTGGGGCGAGAACCGGATTACGTCGCCGCGCAGAGCGACCATGACGCCAGACTGCTTCAGGTGCCGCGCTACGTTGGCAATATCGCGACCCGGAAAGCGGGCGGTTACGATGGCCGAGCGCTCGACGGCATCCCGCGGAGAGGAAACCTCGGCGCCGACCGACCCCAAGCCGTCAATGAGATGGTCGGCGAGAATCTGGTTATAGGCGAAGATCCGGTCGATACCCGTATCCACGAGAAACTCGATCGATTTCGCGAACCCGCCGGCGCATCCGTAGGCCATGGTGCTGAACTCGAACCGGGACGCATCTTCCGGGTAGTCCGGCGGATCGGTCCGAATATCCCAGATGTCCACCTGGCTTCGAAAGCCCACCAGGCCGGGTTCCAGACTCGTGGCGAGTTGCGGAGAAAGGTACATGACGGCCACTCCGAAAGGTCCGCACAGCCACTTGTATGCCCCGGCGGCTACGGCGTCCACGCCCATGCCTGGTGCGTCGATGGGTACCGCGCCGGCGGATTGGGTCGCGTCCACGACGAGCAGGGCGCCGTGCCGGTGCGCGAGGTCCGCGAAGGCGGCGAGATCCCATCGCTGACCGCTTCGGAACTCCACGTGGGACAGCGCCACCACGGCCGTGTCGTGATCCACGAGGTCCCTGACGAGATTGGGATCGACGGTGTCTCCCTGCGCATGTGCCAGCCTGATTTCACAGCCGGTGTGATTGGCAACGCGTCTCCAGGGATAGACGGAAGCGGGGAAGGAAACGTCAGTGCTTACGATATTGGCCGCCGCGCCTGGCATAACCGCCCACGCGAGGGAACTCAGGAGTTCCGTGGTACTGGAACCAACGGCAATGTCCGTTGGGGACGCGTTAAAGAGCCGGGCCGCCTGCCGATGGAGCGCATCGAAAACCGTGGCTTCGGCTTCTTCGTCGAAGTGATTGCTGCCGTTCTCGGCGACGTCCCGGTACCACTCGGCGATTGCCGTTGCCGCCGGACGGTACATGGGCGCCACGTTGGCGGCGTTGAGGTACGTGCAGGTTTGCGCTACGGGGAACTCATCGACCGGTACGAGCGGATCGAGTGATATGTCCATGTCGGGCGCTTTCCTGATCAGCCAGCGGCCCCGGCACGCCCGGTCTCCAAGCCCGACGCTTCTTCCTCGGCTGCCTGGCGGAGCAGATCGCCGATACGGCGCAGGCCCTCAAGCAGAAAGTCTCGCGGCAGGCCGTAACTGATGCGGAGATGATTGGGCACACCGAAGTAGTCGCCAGGGCCGATAAGCACCGACTTTTCCTGAATCAGGCGGTGCGCAAGCGTCGCGGAATCGGTCTTCAGATTGTACCGAACGAAGGAAACGGCGGTCGCTTGGGGCGGCACCAGACTCAGGATATCCGCGTTGTCGTCAATCCAGGTCTTGTAATGATCCCATCCGCGGCGTATGTAGCCCCGTGTTCGTTCGAAGATAGCCTGCCGTACGTCCGGACGCAGCGCCAGCGGCGCAAGAAAGTGGTTGGACAGTTTGGCTGTGCTGAGGGTCAGATACTCGTGACGCATCCAGCACCGACTGATCAGGTCCTCGGGACCCACAAGCCAGCCGATACGCAATCCGGGCATGCCAAAGGATTTGGACATGCTCCCCGCTGCGATCGCCCGGTCGTAGCGTCCATAGAAGGAAGATGAAACCTCTTCACGTTCCCGTTCGGATCCGGCGTAAATCTCATCGGCAAGAAGATAGGCGCCGCTGCGCTCGGCCACACGAACGATGGCATCCATTTCGGATTCCGTCAGGATTTGCCCAGTCGGGTTGTTCGGGTTGCATACGGAAATCAGTTTGGTTTCATCCGTCACAGCGGTTTCCAGACTGTCGGTGTCGAGCGCCCAGCCACGGTCCGGATCAAGGTTGAACGTTCGGCGGACGGCGCCTAGGTTGTGCGCGAGTCCCCAGCTCTGGAGGTAGCAGGGCACCTGGACCGCCACCTCGCCTCCGTCATCCAACAACGTCTGAAAGGTGATGAAATTGGCCTCGATGCAACCTATGGTCACCAGCACGTTCTCGGCCGTTGCGCCGGGGTAGTACTGGGCGATGGCCTCCCGCAGTTCCGGCGAACCGTTGGCGTATCCGTAGCCCAATTCGGTCTCCAGCATGCGATCCAGCGTGCCGGGATCATGGTCGATCAATTCCCTGAGCTTCACCGGGTGGGCGCCACTCTCGGAAAGGTTGTATTCCACGAGCTGTTCCCAGTCCGACATGATGCGTTCCAGGTCGAAAGTCTGGAAGGCCGCTGCCATGTGCTTGCTCCTTGGTTTGATATGCCGTCAGGGCCGGTCAATGCGGACCATGCGGACCGGCCGATCGCTACGCTACTTCACCGCGTGGTAGACGGCCTTGGAAATCTGGATATCCTGCACGGCGACGCCCGTCGAATCGGCGATCGTGATCTGATCCTCGGATGTGCGGCCCAGGGAGGGATTCTGGATCACGCTTCCCAGCTCGACTACCCGGTCCTCGGTAATGGCGCCCGCCTTCATCGCCTGCGCGATCTCGCCACGCAACCGGCACTGGGGAATGCTGTCCGCCACAAGCACGTCGGCTTTTGCGAGGACGCCGGGATCAAGTTCGATCTTGTCCGGCGTATCTGATCCCATGGCCGTGATATGGGTTCCGGGACGAACCTGGTCGGCGGTCAGAAGCGGCGAGAGGGACGGAGTGGACATGATGATGAAGTTGCATTCAGCCGCAACGAAGCCGGCGTCTTCGGTAATCTCGACGGTATATCCCAAGGCTTCCATCTCGGTCTTGTAGGACGCCTTGCTCTCGGTCGAACGGCCCCAGGCGACCACCTCGGTGCAGTCGACGACCCCCCTGAGGTACTCGACCTGCATACGCGCCTGCAAGCCCGTGCCAAATACGCCGATTCGGTGAACGGTCTTCGGCGCGACAACCTTGGCCACAACGGGACCCATGGCCGCCGTTCGGACATTGGTGAGGTACCCCTGGTCGAGCAGTATCGCAACCGGCTGGCCCGTTCGCTGGTTGAAGACCAACATCATGCCCTGAACGCGCGGAAGGTCAACGGTCGGATTCTCGGTGAATCCTGACGCCAGTTTGATGACGTAGTAGTCGTCACCGTTAATCGCGCCGTACTTGATATGCACGTTCCCGGGCGGATCTTCGAAGTGCATCTCCCCGACTGGAGGCACTTGCACCTTCCCTTGAGAATAGGCGACGAAACCGTCTTCTATATCCTGGATGACGTCTATGTTTTCCAAGGCTTCCTTGATGCGGTCCAGTTCGACGATAAGCGGCATGGTAAGGCTTCCTCCCGATGGTGAAGTTGATCTGTGTTCAAGGCCGGTACAACAGGTCTCAAGCCTGGTACAGCAGGTATGGATCACGCGCAAGCAAATGAGCAGGCAATTTAACAGATGCGCGGGCCGAAGTCAATCAGAAACCATGGAGACATTGCGTCGGGGACACACGTTCCGGGCGCGATCAGACGACCGTCGGGGCATTCCGATCCGGCAGGGATATTGTATTGACAAGAGCAAACACGGACAGCAAAATACGGGAATCTAACACAAAAGCGCTGGAAGATTCCCGGAGGAATACGCGCATGGCGGATGTCCTGCTGAAGAACGTCGAGAAGCGGTTCGATAAGAATACGGTCGTCCGCAACGTAAATCTAAAAATCAATGACCGCGAGTTTGTAGTCCTCGTCGGACCGTCAGGTTGCGGCAAATCCACCACGCTGCGCATGATCGCTGGCCTGGAAGAAGTGACGTCTGGTGAAATCCACATCGACGGCAAACGCATGAACGACGTACCTCCGAAGGACCGGGACATCGCCATGGTATTTCAGAACTACGCACTATATCCCCACATGACAGTCTATGAGAACATGGCGTTTGGGCTCAAGCTGCGCAAGTTTCCCCGTTCCGAGATCGAGACGCGGGTCAACGATACCGCCGGTATCCTGGGTATAGGCCATCTGCTGGCACGCAAACCGAAGGCGCTATCGGGAGGGGAACGGCAACGCGTTGCCGTGGGCCGCGCCATCGTACGAAAGCCCAGCGTGTTTCTCTTTGACGAACCCCTTTCCAATCTGGACGCCAAGTTGCGTGTGCAAATGCGGACGGAGATCAGCAAGTTGCACAATCGCCTTGAAGCAACCATCGTCTATGTTACCCATGACCAGGTCGAAGCCATGACTATGGGGGACCGGATCGCGGTCATGAAAGACGGCGAGGTGCAGCAGGTCGCCGCGCCCCTCGAGCTCTACGAGAAACCGGCCAACCGTTTCGTCGCCGGCTTCATCGGTAGCCCGGGCATGAATTTCCTGGAGGGCAGGATCGTATTCAACAACGGGCATGCGGAGTTCCACGAAGGCAGCCTCCGGTTTCCCATTCCGGATGGTATGCGGGAAGATCTCGCGCCTTGGAGAGACCGTTCAGTCACATGCGGTATACGACCGGAGGACATTACCTCCCTGGATACCAACAAGGACTGGAAAGAAGCCTGTCAGATCAAGGCGACCGTCGAATTGGTGGAACCCATGGGAAGTGAGACCTTTCTGTACATGCATACGGGCAGGTACCCGTTCATCGCCAGGGTGGACGCCTTCGTGGACCCCGGTATAAACTCCGAGATGCCGCTCCTCGTGAACATGGCCCGGGCCCACTTTTTCTCAGTGGAAGATGAAGTGGTAATTGCTTGATTACCGTGTAGGCTACCGGGTATCCGACGTCAGCCCAGGTGAGCGCGTTTGGCGAGGAAAGTCAGCAGGGCGTGATCGAAGGGTGTGCCGGTGTCTAGGCTGAGATAGTCCGCAGCGTTCTCCCGGCAGACGCGGGAATACAATGCATCCTGATCCTTTAGGTCGCCCAGGTAGGCTTCACGGATGACGTGGGGATGTGTGTATACCTCTTCCCCGGTCTCCATGTCGCGAAAACGAACGGGGTGTCGAAAGGAAAAGTCTTTCTCGGTGGGATCAAGCAGGCGAAATACGATCACTTCATGTTTTCGATGGCGGAAATGCCGGATGCTGTCCACGATGTCACGGGGGTTATCAAGCAGGTCGGAAATGATGATAATCAACCCGCGCCGCTTGATCCTTTCGGTAAGCGAGTGAAATGTTGCCCGGCTTCGCGTTCCGGACCCGGGCGTCGCAGCGTGCAGCCGCTGTAGAATGGCGTGCAGGTGGTTACGGATCGACCGCGGGGGAATATACTGCCGTATGCGCTCGTCGTACAGCACCAGACCGACGGCGTCCTGCTGACTCAGCATAAGGTAGGTCAGACTGGCCGCCAGATACCTGCCATAATCCAGTTTGCTAATCCCTTTGGACGCGTATTTCATCGACCCGCTGACGTCCAGGAAGATATAGGACTTCAGATTGGTTTCTTCTTCGTATTCCTTGATGTAGAATCGGTCAGACTTGGCGAAGACCTTCCAGTCGATGTGCTTAATGGGATCGCCCGGTATGTACTGCCGGTGTTCCGCATACTCAACGCTGAATCCATGGTAGGGACTGCCGTGCAGTCCGGCGATGAACCCCTCTACGACCAAACGCGCCTTCAGGTCCAGCCGGGCAAGCCGGGACACGGTCGCTGGATCGAGGTACTTGCGATAGTCGGGCGTGTTCATGGGTGATCGACAGGCGTGAAGCGGGCTAGGACGTTGTCACTGCGTCTATCAACTGCGTGATGATGTCGTCGGCGGTGACACCGTCCGCGTCGGCGTTGAAGTTGGTCACTATGCGGTGTCTCAGCACCGGTAGCGCCAGGGAGCGAACGTCTTCCGGCGTGGGCGTATAGTTTCCCATGAGCACCGCACGGGCCTTTGCGCCCAGAATCAGGTACTGGGAAGCCCGCGGCCCGGCGCCCCAACTGACGCTGTCCTGGATGAAAGAAGGGGCGTCCGATTCGTTCGGACGGGTCATGCGAGCCAGTGAGACGGCAAATTCGACTACATGGTCCGCCACGGGTACTTTCCGGACCAATTGCTGCAGTTTCCTTACATCGCTCCCCTTCAGGATATGCGCTGGCACGGCCTCCTGAACACTCGTCGTGCGTCGGGCGATTTCGATCTCTTCATTTCGGGACGGATAATCCATGTAGATGCTGAACATGAAGCGATCCAACTGGGCCTCGGGCAGTGGATAGGTACCCTCCTGTTCAATGGGATTCTGCGTCGCCAAGACGAAAAACGGTTCGTCAAGCCTCATGGATTCCCCTGCCGCCGTCACTTCGTGTTCCTGCATTGCCTGCAGCAGGGCTGCTTGGGTTTTGGGTGGCGTACGGTTTACCTCGTCAGCCAAGATTACATTTGCGAATATCGGTCCACGGATGAACTTGAATGCCCGATGTCCAGTCGTCCGGTCTTCTTCCAGTATTTCCGTTCCCGTGATATCGGACGGCATCAGGTCGGGCGTGAACTGTATTCGACTGAATTTAAGATCAAGCGTGTTGGAAAGCGTGTTGATCAGCAACGTCTTGGCCAGTCCTGGAACGCCGATCAGCAGTGCGTGACCGTTGGCCAGAAGGACGGTCAGGAGCTGCTGAACCACATGCTGCTGGCCGATGATGACCTTGGAAATCTCAGTCCGTATACGTTCGCCCGCTTCTTTGAGTTCCTCGGCCATCTTCAGATCGTCGTCGTGTTGCTGTCCTTCATTCATTTGCACTTCCCGCGAAGAATAACATCCCTTTTCTATTGCCGCGCAACACCATTGGCGATCTACTGACTTCGGCTTCAGACCCCGTCAGCGCATTCATACGGACAAGATACAGGTACACTGGAAAGGCTATCAAGTAGTTTAAGAGGCGGGTTCGGCCTACCTTCCCTCGTCTCGTCCAACGATCAGAAGGTCCTTGATGTTGGCCACGCTTGTTGCGATGCTACTCAACTGCTGGTCTATGGCTTCGAACCGTTGGTCCATGGCTTCGAATCGTTGGTCTATGGCTTCGAATCGCTGGTCCATAGCATCGAACCGTCGGTCGAAGTCCTCGAACCGTTGGTCTATGGCTTCGAACCGCTGGTCCATAGCATCGAATCGCTGGTCTATGTCCTCGAACCGTTGGTCTATGGCTTCGAATCGTCGGTCTATGTCCTCGAACTGCTGGTCCATGGCTTCGAACCGTTGGTCGAAGTCCTCGAACCGCTGGTCCATGGCTTCGTGCAACGCACTGATTTTTCGCGTAACTTCCCTTCCAAAGATATTGAATCTGTTGGTGATCTCTTTCGTAAAGATATCTGGATTTTTGACTAACTCTTCGTTGGTTGACATAGCAACCTCCTTTAGCAGAAGTGATCCCGAGCTGAGCATGTGCACTTTTGCTATTGGTCGGTTCTTTTGTGGTTTTCTCGAGAAAAAGGAGAGCCTTTCAACGGACCGTCCGGTACTTCCGAACAGCATGGGCTATTGCGACAATTGCAGGACAACGCGCCTGGGTTTGGCGTTCCATCAAGCTGTGCCGAGATCCCAATTCGTCCTTGGTCCATCCACATAATCCAGGAAGCGGTCCGCTATGGCCGCCTCCCGTGTGTCGCCGGTATGTATGACCACGCGCCACCGGAAGGTGGTTTCGGTGTCCTTTGCACAGTGGTAGTCGTCCCAGATCATCCAGCAATTCGCGGCAAACAACCCGTACCCTCGTACGTGCCATGCGGTGGGGTAACGCGGGTTGTCCGGATGGTCGAAAACCGCAAAACCACCTGTTTCTTTGCCGACAGGGCCGCAGTAGTCCATCCAGTGGGCTCGTCGGGACCAGCATCCGATCTCGTCGGAGGCCCCGTAGGCATTGCGCATCCGACCGGCGCCAGAGGCGTTCATGGAAGGGTTGACGCGGATGCTCAGGAACCCACCTTCTTTCGTGGACCCTATCGTGACGGGGCCGTGATCGGTGATCAGCTTAAAGATAACGTCCAGCACGACGGCATCCCGGTCGGTTTCGAACAGCCGGTACCAGCGCCGGTCCGACATCAGCGGCCGGTCTCCTTCGTACCAGGTGTTGCCCGTGGCGATGGTGAGTGAAAGCGTTCCCTGTTGGATAGTCATTTCATCCTGGACGGTTCGTCCGAAACCGGACCGGTCGAATTCACCCCAACAGTCCACCCCGTTAATGGCGCCCTGCATGAGGCTGAGTCCGCGCTGCCAGGGATGTTCTCCCGTGCTGTAGGCCGGCAAGGGCTCCCTGAGCATATTGACGCCACCGGGGGTCAATATGGGATTAATGAAGGGCTTGGGATACCCGACCCCGTGGTGATGGGTCATGAACGGCGCACCCCCCAGAGATACCTCCACCCGGTCTTCGTGGCATTCGTGGCCTATCCCGCAGAGGGTATCGGCTTCTTCGGTGGCAATGACGTCCCAGTTCGATTCCTCGTCTGCTTCCATGGATGGCAGGATCGCATGGTATACGGGAGAAAGAGGATCCCGCTCGGCCACAAGGACCCCGCCTGCTTTAGAGGCAAGGCGAAGGATTGGCGCGCTGCAGTCGTCGGGTGCCGGTATGGAGGCCAATTGGGCTGCTCTGGAACGTGGCGAGGTCAGAGTCAGTTTCATGGTATCTTGCGCTCCCTTTGCTACAATCGGTTGTAGGCCGCATTCGCGTTGCACTTTGCACTACACGGCCATGGTCCGGTGGGGGTTATTCAGGCCTTTATTTCAGTGTCGCAATCAGCTGCTTTTGTACCAGATCGCGTATGACTTCTCCGAAGGCGTCGAGGGTAGAGGATATATCTTCGTCGGAATGGGCTGAGGATGTGACCCCGCCCGTATAGGAGACCAGATCGATGCCCTTGGAGAGCAGCATCTTCTGGAAGGTGGCGACGAGAGAAGCCGGGATTCCCTTCAGGATGTTCACGTCACGGGTCATCAGTGTTTCCCGAGCCGAGGCTCCGCTTCCAGGGAAGGCTTCCAGGTATATGTGGAAGATGGACACTTCCCCATAGACAAATCCCGCCACGCGTTCCTCGCGGAGGATGTCATCCAGGCCCCGCCGGAGACGATCTGCGCGTTGGTTCGCCCGTTCGTGAGGAAGACCTGTCGCCACGCGTTCCAAGGTGGCGATGCCGGCAGCGGTGGAGACCGGATTGGCATTGAAAGTACCCAGGTGATGCACCCGTTCGTACCGGTCCCGTTGTGTGTCGCCGGAGTAGTCGAATACTTCCATGATATCGGAACGGCCTGCGACCACGCCGCCCGGCATGCCGCCAGCCACGATCTTGCCGTGGAAACTCATGTCCGGCGTGATCCCCGAGTATGTCTGATAACCCCCCGGCGCATATCGGAATCCGGTGATGACTTCGTCATAGACCAGCAGCACACCGCTTGCTCTGGTCAGGTCGCGAAGTCCCGCGTTGAAAGCCACGGACAAGGGTGCGGTACCCCAGGAGGCGCCGGAGGGTTCAAGCATCACCGCGGCAATGTCCCGGTCATGCTCCAATACATCGGCGATCCGGTCGAGATCCGCCGGGACGACTTCGATTGTATCCAACACGGCCTGCGGTATGCCTGCGGAGACGGGCTTGTCGAAGGGGATCATTGCGCCCTTGCCAACCCCGTCGTGCCAACCGCTGAAGTGGCCTTCCAAGCGCAACACTTTGGTCTTGCCGGTGAAGGCCCTGGCAACACGGAGCGCGAGCATGCTTCCCTCGGACCCCGAGTTTACGAAGCGTATGCGTTCCGCACAGGGGACCAGTTTCTGAATCAGTTCAGCCCATTCCAACTGTTTCGGATGGTCGTTGCCGAAATGAAAGCCGTGTTCAAGCGCGTCCCGCATGGCACGGCACACCTCCGGCGGCGCGTGCCCCAGCAACAGCGCGGCGTTTCCCATGCCGTAGTCAATGTACGCTCGACCTTCTTCGTCCCACTTCCGGGATCCCGCCGCCCGCGATATGTAAAGCGGTACGGGATGGCCTCTGCGGAGATCGTGTCCCACGCCCCCGGCCAGCGTTTCCAGGGCCCGAGCATACAGTTCCACGGCACGCGGCTGATTCTGTCTGTGCGCCTCGAAAATCGCTTCACCCATTTAAATCCCTCTCGCGAACCATCGACGCATGTGATCCCGATTCGTCGATCGAACGCGCTCGCTCAACGCAAGCGCTGAATCAACGCCAGCGTTCGATCAACCACCTGTTGCTCAGAATCCGGGTGGATAGCCGTTGGAAGACTGTAAGCCTGAAACAGCAGATCTGGAATGCCGTACCATCGCTTGTGGATATCCCAACCTCCCGGAGGCAGATCCTCTTTACGCGGTAGGTAGCATACGCAGCCGTTGGTGTAGCCCAGGACCTGGGTATGGGGGAAGGGCGATGCGGCCTTGATCGTCATGCCGGTCTCATAGAAGGCCTCCGTGCTGTTCGCCGCCAGGACGAAATCGTTGATTCGAATGACCTGGATGACGACTTCCAACGTGTTTCTCTCGTTCTCAATCGCCTCAACCAACCGGTCGCTCCAATCGGCAAACCTCTTGTTTACCAGCATTTCCCAATTTGTTCCGCGCTGTGAGACGACGCGGTCCTTGGCCTGGTGGCATTCGGCCTGCATCGTCCGGGCCTCGGAAAGCGGAGGCAGGTCCATGAAACGGAGCGAAAGGGTTTCGTCCGCGGCGGCCAACGACACGCACGATGCCCCGGTGACGGGCTCCCAGGGCCAAACGGATATGCGAGACAGGGATCCCATGCTCTGCCGCTCCCCGCGTTTCTTGTGGGTACGGATGGCTGCGGCGGTTTTGAGGACTTCTGCGCCCAGCGTGTAGCCTGTCCGGTTTTTCTCGTCCCGACAATCTGCATCCATGCTCAGGCCGCCCCTTGGCATGATGTTCCCGCCGCAAGCTTGCAGAAACAGTGAAAGCCCGCCGATGGCGTTCTCGATTACGGATCTCGCCGCGCCCGGGTAGTCCGGTGAGGCAACCAGTGACCTGGGGCCGATGGTTACCGGATGGCATCCGTAACTGAACAAAGTTGCGATGGAGCGCCCCGCCAGATCGTCCACGCGCAGCACCCCTACATCCGTATCAATCGGATGGTCTGGCACTTCGCCGAGGAAAACCTCCCCGTCTGGCCCTGTTTCCCGACGGTATACCCCTATCGGGCATTCGCCGCGCCCTGCGCCGATCCGGGCGGGGATACGCTGTGCGTCCGCCGCTTGCGCTGCTTCCGTTATCCGGTTGCAGAGATCTGTCTGGTACCGGGCGAGCAGCGCGATCTGATCCGGTTCGTCCGGGAACCACTCCGGCATGGCCGGGGAACTGTGCGTGTGGTTCAGGTTGATCATGACATGGGAGGAGACGGTTCCCACTGCTTCTGCGACTCGCCCGCGCAGACGGTTCATGACCGGCAGATCCATCCAGCCCGTGTCGGTTGCGATGATTACGACCTTGTCGCTGCCGCACGACAGCGACAGCGCAGTGACCGACAGATCGCTCTCGATAGCCTGGACGAGGCCTTCCCGGGAACTGAAGCCGAAAGTGCGCGTGCCCGGCGGTGGATTGATCAGCTGCCGGGCGGCGCCGGCGTACAGGCCAGGCATTATATCGAAACATGCTCCTGCATCAGGTCCTTCGTGAAGATCGTCTCCGTAAGGCAGTCGACCTGGTTGCAGTCGTACCAAGTCATGTATACAAACTCAATGGACAGGCACCGTCGGTAATCCAGCCGTTTGAGGCGTTCGGCTATATCGATGAAATCAATGGTGTTCTCATCGAGCCTGGACTGTAGCTTGCCGGGACGGGCGGCGCGGATGTGGAAATGGTCGGTACGGGCGAGGAGCGGATGGATCCGCTCCGCGGGAATGTACTGCATGACGAAGTGCGAATAGTCGAGCGTAACCGTGGCCTCTGGGGCACGTTCGAGCAACTCCATGGCGCGTTCAGGCGTGTCGACCACGGACTGGACGTGGGGTTCGAAGCGGACGGTGATCCCCTGTTCCCCCGCCATGTCGGTCAGGTCGTTCATGGCTTCTGCCGCAGTCGCGAGGTTTTCTTCAAAAGACCGGTCGGGATGGTGCGTCCCCGGGCTGATCGTAAATCCCGGGATGCCGACTGCGCTGCAGAAGCGGATGATCCCTGCGAAGGAAGTCCGATTCCTCTGTCGCACAGCCGGATCTGGCGCATTGAAAGACCGCTCGTCCAGGGATGCACCGAACTGAGGGAAGAAGTCTACTGCTTCAAGTTCGTATTGTTCCAGTAATCGGTTCAGACGGTCCGAGTGTCCCTGCGGGTCGGCACCCACCTCATCGGGTTCCAGGCTGCATCTTCCGCGGTTGTGAAACCCTGCGATGTCCACCCCGCTGAAGCCTATCGCCCGGGCCAGCGCCAGCGTGCCTTCCAGATCCAGGTATTCGAAGGAATGGTTGCTAAGCGTCAGACGCATCGGCAGCTCCCAACAGGTTGTTCCAGCAACGCCAACGAATCTGGCGTTCCTTGTAATGATCACTCTGGCCGACGCCGATGGGGTTGCCGAAAGAC
Source organism: bacterium (assembly GCA_965200485.1). GTDB lineage: Bacteria > JAAXHH01 > JAAXHH01 > JAAXHH01 > JAAXHH01 > JAAXHH01. Next base: position 612,580 of record CBDAUD010000001.1, on the reverse strand, counting down.
AGGACGTTCCGGGGATCCTCCCGTTTGCCGTTCCAGTCGGTGGGATGGTTCATGGCATCGTGCTGGTGGTTCCATGTCGGTGCCGTGTTGTCTTGAACCCTTCGGAACAGGAACTTGATCATGTGGCGTTTGACGGACGACCGGTTGGCCGCGGTGCCATGCCACAGGTCGTAATGGGTCAGGGCAATGGTCCCCGCCTTGAGCACCATGGGAACCTGCCCACGGATATTGGTATAGGTGGCCATGCGATCCGTCGGCGCATTGCGGAACTGCGTGCCCGGAACGATTACCGTCGGCCCCATCTCCGGGGTGATGTCGGTCGGATAGTACAGCCCGAGCAGTCGGTCGATACGGGTATTCCGGTTGTTGGTACTGTCCTGGTGCCAGGACATGTGGCCGGTATGCGGTTGTTTGCAGTGCCAGTGGCGATGGGATTGCACCTCGTAGTTTTCGCCGAGCAGGCTGACGAGGGCGCCATGCACGGCCGGATGCTCGATCACCTGCCACAGTTCCGGTACGGCATCCGCGATAGCGTCGCCGGGATTGCTATTCAGTGCGTCCAGCTGACAGGCGATCCGCCCGTCGAGTCCTCCTGGGAGATCGAGTTCGAGCAGGTGATAGCCGTTCACGATGAAATCGACCATTTCCATATCCGTAAGCAGCAGGGACTTATCCATCCTGAACCTCCTCCAGTTTCTGCAAGATGAATTCGTAGCCTACGACATCGAGATCTCTGTCTTCGATGGGTGCCTGGTGATGGGGAAACTGTACGATCTGCCAACCGTCCACCAAGGCGTCGTGAACGGTGTCGTATGGCCAGTCCGGAATATCGGCCGTGATTTCCGCCTTGTAGCCCTTGACGGGCTCAATAGGCGTGTATCCAAGGATTTCGGAAAAAACGCTGGGCGTTCGCGCGTGCAGATACAGTAGCCGCTGTCTTACGCCGGCGTTCGCGTGTGGAGGAGTCATGGCGATAACTGGCATACGCGGTTTAAATTGGCATGCGATGCGTCTGCGATCAATGAAGATAGCCGGCTTCACTCGATCCGTCTACGAGAATCATGTACGGCATTGACGCACCGGTCGCGATTCCGCGTCCTCCCGGTGGCGTGATCAAGCCAGGTCTTCGTCCCGCCTCGGAGGCCAGGTGGCAAAGTACGCCGGCGCCCAGCGTCTGGAAAGATTGAATTCGTGCCTGAGATGAATACCGGCGGGCGGTGTCGTCTCCGCATCGATCCAGGCTTCGATGCCAGCCAGTTCGGGGAATTCGAGAATCCACACTACCTCGCCGAACACGCTGTCTCCCAGTAGACGAAAGACTTCGCCGTGCATGAGGCCATAGTCTTTGCCTACCTTCCGCAATCGTCGCCATCTCTCCTCGTCGAGGTGCCCACGGGAAACCTGGTCGGGGCCGCGGTGAAGCCTTCCGAAGGCCAACAATACGATCGACGAAGGATCGGCACGCAGGTTCGGGATCGTGTGCGGGTCGGCGTCCGCAGTCGAGGCAGGTTCCGGTCTCCGGGGCAGCCAGGCCAGGCCCTCCGGCTGCCACCGGCGGGCAAGGGCATAGTCATAGAAGCCGTAGCGTCCGTATGGGGGTTCCGTCTCTGCGGACATCCAGGCTTCCGCGCCGGCAAGGTCCGGGAATCCTATGGTCCAGAATCGTTCCCAATTGCCACGGGGTCCCAGCAGCCTGTAACCGTGCAGGCCGATCAGGCCGTGGCGTTCGGATACAGACAGCATCAGGTCAACATGATGTCGCTCGTACTCGATCCGCCGGGCTTCGTCCAGCAGATGCCACTCCGGCAAACGTCCCCCGCGAAAGAGAATGACTACGTCTTCTTGCCGCCCTTTCATAACGGACTCCTCAGAGATAAGAAGCGGACTTCGGACTCAGAATCGGACGCCGGAGAATCTGCCGCGCTCCGGCAGCCCGGCCACGGCGCAGTTCAGACTGGCAACCCGGTTCGCGAGGCGGGTTGCCCTGACGGGGTCTCTCGATTTCAGATATGCTACTACGAAGCCGGCAGCAAAGGCGTCTCCGCATCCGGTCGTGTCGATCACATCCGCGGTTGGAACCGACGGAACGACGATGGATCTGATGACGTTGCCCTCGCGATACACTGTGACGGGGCCGAGGGGTCCCCGGGTGGTTACGCATACCGATGGGCCAAGCGCGGTGATCGAACGTCCGAAGGCGATGAAATCATCCTCCGTCTCCAGCGGCACCCCTGATGCGGTCAACGCTTCAGGGCCCGCGTCGGCCAGCAGACGCGCCTCCACTTCGTTCATCTGAACCACGTCGAACCGCTCAATCCATCGCTGCCAGTCTTTCGGCGCACGTCGTCGCCTGTATCCCTTGGCGTCGATGCCAAGGCAGAGGTTGTGCACATCCAGGTACAGTAAACCGGAGGCGCTATTCCGTATGGCTTCCATGGTCTCCGGAGTGATGTCGTCGCCGACGATGAAGTTTACGAGCAGGGCGTCAAGTTCCAGATGGGGTTCGATCTGTTCGAAGGGAATGGGCTCGATATGGTTCGTCAGTTGCTCGACTTTTTCCATCGCGCCATCGTAGCGGATCTGGTTTCGGCTGGTACCTTTTGGGGAAATGACGACTCCCCGGGCGTTTACGGCGGGGCGAGCGTCCAGTATGGCGCGCATGGCGTCATAGCATTCCGCGCCGATGCGGCTGATGGGATACACCCGGTCGCTCTCTTCAACAAGGTCGGCCATTACTGTGGTGTTGTACAGGATTCCGCCGAGATCCCTTATCTGACGGCCGCCGGTCGTGAAGATGGTGTCATGGTTGATGAGGCCGATGATGCCAATGCGCATGTCTTATTCGCAACTACTCCATTGGTGCGTTTCCGGTGCCACGCGGCGTATGGTCACCGCATCTGCCACCCGCTCCACGGTGATGCCGCGCATGCAGTCGTGCGTGCCGATCGGACATCGGTCTCCGCCATGGATACTGCAGGGTCGGCAGTCCAGGGAGGTCTCTACGACTTGGTGCCCCGCGCCATGCGGAACGAAGCCGAAGGCGGGAATTGTAGGCCCGAATATCGCAGTAACCGGTATATTCATGGCGGCGGCCACATGCCCCATGCCGGTGTCGTTGGAAACAAAAACCGAGCACCGGGCGGCGAGGGCAGCCGATTGAAGCAGGGTCAGCTTTCCGGCAGCGTTAAGCGGATCGACACCGGATTCAGTGGATATCCCGGCGCAAAGAGACCGGTCCCCGGGACCGCCGAAGAGCACGGAACGATAACCGTATTCCTCTGCGAGACGACGGACCAATTCCGCATACCGACCGGGTGGCCAACGCTTTGTTGCCCAGACCGAACCGGGGCTTACGCCGCAGATCCGTGTGGAACGTGCTATGCCGGATGCGCGCATCAGAGATTCCGCGGCCCTATGATCCGCCTTATCCGGATAGAGGGCGGGATGAATGTCGGCCGTATCTGCCCGCCACGAAGCGAGAAGAGAGAGGTTGCGTTCGACCTCGTGGACGGATCGGTATGGCACCCGCTCCGTCAGAAGTAGCCGGCCGGCGCTTCGGTCGAAGCCCACCCGGACGGGCACCCCGGCCAGATAGCCGACCAGTGCGCTTCGGAACGACCGGTGAGGAATGACCGCCGCATCGAAGGAAGCGCGTCGCAAATTGCTGGCTAGGCGAAGCAGTGCCAGGGGGCCTTTTTGCCCGTTTTTCTTGTCATAGGTGATGATCTCGTCGACGTGGGGATTGTTTCGCAGCAGGCTGGCCGTTTCGGGTCGCACAACCGCTCCGACGCGGTCAGCGCCCAACCGTTTTCTGGCCGCTTCGAACAACGGGGTGGACAGCACGACATCGCCCACGAAAGCGGTTTGTATGACAAGCATGTTCAAATCGAAGCGGTTCCTGGTTCAAATGCGGACTCAAGTTGCCCGCGCGGTTACTTCCTGAGCGATTTCAGAAAATCCTGGAATTCTCCTTCTGCGGCCAGAACGGTCTGTTCCGGTCCGGTGAGCTTGAGGAACACATTGCCTTCCGGAGCCTCGATTATGGCTCCGAGCATTTTGTAACCCGGTTTTTTCACCGCGCCGGACTGGAACATCGGACCCATGGAGGCGAGGTAGGTACCCGCCAGGGACACGGTGGTTACGGTCAGGCCGTTGATGGTCGACTTCCGCTGGGCCGGGGTCGGCGGTTCGGGTGGACCGGATTGTCCGTTCTGCGACCCGGATTCCATTTCGAACTGGTCCCGCCAACGCTGCAGGTTCAATTCAACACCGCCACCCTGTCCCCGTCCGAAGAAGAACACGGCGCATTCGGCGGGTTCGTCGTCCCCTTCGGCTTTCGGAATCAGGTAGGTCGCCACACGCATCGTCCGGGGTGGTTGTGCCTCCCATCGCGCGGGCACCGTCCAGCCGACGCCCGCTGTTTCGCCCGTTTTCGTTCCTTCCTGGGCATACATCGGATCGGTCGCATCCGGCTTTCCCGCGACGGCAGGAACCGGCACGGTCGGTGGAGGATCGCCAGGCGGCATCGACGACTGTGAATCGGACTGATCTCCTCCATTGCCGCAGGCCGAAACGACACCGGACAGGAAAAAGGCGCAAATGGTGATGCGAAGAGAGCATGGCATGAAACGGACCTCCTTTAGTGAACATGACTTGAATCGACTGGCACCGGGGTCTTCCACCTTCGGTGTACCCAGAACCAGTGATCAGGATAATTCATGATGTATCGGGTCAGTACCTCCGTGTAGGCCTGGGTGGTCCGCGCTATATCTGCCGACTCATCGCCTGTCGAAATAGCGTCGATAGGGGATTCGAAACAGACATGATGTTGCTCCGGACCGGACCGGATGATGAAACACGGCACGATAGGCGCGCCTGTACGCAGGGCAAAGAGCGCAGGTCCCTGGTAGGTGGACGCCCTTGTTCCCAGAAATTCGACGAATACCCCGCCTGGTCCCGCGTCCTGGTCAGCGATCAGCCCGACACATTGGTTTCGCCGCAGCGCCTTGAAGATGGCGGACGGCGCCGACTCCATGGAGGTCACCGCCATGCCAAGCCGCTCGCGGCCTGCGTGCATCAGACGGTTTACAGCAGGATTGTGCAGTTTCTTCGCGACGACGGTAATGGGATATCCGAGTAGGGCGACCGTTGCGCCAAGCAACTCCCAATAACCGAAATGGCCGGTGATCAGAATGACCCCGCGGCCTCTGTGCCGGGCAGCGGCGATGTGTTCCTGGCCCGTGATCGTAAGGCGGTCCCGCAGGTCTGTCGTTCTCCCACTGAGCAGCCGTGCGTGTTCTACAGCCGTCCGGCCCAATTGGCGGTAGACGGACTGCGCGAGGTCCCGGAGCTGCTCGGCGTTTTCTGCATCTCTGTAAACACGCCTCAGCTGCTTCATGACCAGCGCCCTCCTCGTACCAATCACGTGAAACGCCAGGTCTCCCAATTTGCTTCCCACCCATGTCGCCCGGGAAGGAGACAGCCGCGTTGTCAGCAACATTAACAGTCGAAGCCCCGCATATTCGAGCGCGTGTGAAAATTTCATTCGAAACGGATTCTCGTTCGGGCACGATCATATGTGTTGCGGACCAGTCCTATAAGCGCCTTTGGAGAAAGCGTATCATTCATCCCGCGCTCTGGACATGGTCCATGCTTCGTTCTTCTGTCGCCAGTCGTCTTCGTCCGAATGCCAGTTGTCCACTTCGTCCCGCGCCCATCGCCGCAGCGTGGCCTTCCTCCGCCTTCGAATCTGCAGGTAGGCAAGAAGGCAAAGCACACCGAATAGCGGACCGATCAGGATGGACAGGTTCTCGCCGAGCAGCATCCGCCAGCCGTAATTGCGTTCCATGTACTCCAGCCATTCCCGCTCGAAACCCGCTATGCCCACGCCAAAGGCATCCAAACAGGCCTGATTTATCGAGCCGGTTTGTCTCAGACGGTCGAAAAGGGTGTGCAGTCCCGGTTCACCGTAGCGTCGAAGTATGTACTGTACGGCGAGGGCGCTTTCCTGATAGGCCAGTTGGGCGCGAGGTTCTGAAAACGTGTTCACACGCTGGATGGCCCCCAGGGAGACGAGGTTGCCGGACACGACGGCGATCACCAGAGAGGCCCGGTCCCAGAATCCCCATTCCCGCGCCATGTGCATGGCGAATCCTTCGTCCAGCCACCGCGGTATGTCAACGCCGCGGAGCGCGCTGTGCAGTATCACGTGGGCAAGTTCGTGAACAACGATCTCTCTGGAACCATCGTACGTGCCGGTAATCCGGGGGGATTTGAGCACGACCAGCCTTCGGTCAGGCACGGCGTATCCTGCTCCCCAGTCGGGTATGGCGCCGGGTGTGTAGGTCAGGAATGCTTCCTGCGTGGGGGCGATGTGAATATGGATGGTTTCGGCGGCCGGCAGGCCCAGGGTGGCACGCAGATGCGGAGTTGCTTCGCGTACGATGCCCAGCACGTGTTCCACGAAAGGCGCATCGGCGGGTTCAAAAGTAAATCGAACCCCGTTGGCGACTCTCACGGATTCTTCCGCGCCGGTTTCGAAGCTCGCCAGCAGCACCAGCACGCCGCTGACCGTTCCGAGGCACCAGGACCGAAGGCGGATCAGAACGCCGCGGGTCGGCCTATCGACGTGCATAACAACCTCATTCGCGTATGATGCCGCCTCCCAGAACCGTCTCGCCGTCGTAGAAGACGACGGACTGCCCCGGCGTAACCGCCCGCTGAGGATGCTCGAAGCTAACCTGCGCAACCCCGGGCTCACCGGGTGTGATCACCGCGGGCGTTGCTTTCTGACGGTACCGGATCTTGGCCTGACCATGGATCTTCTCCGACGGAACCTGCATGGACTGCCAGTTGACCTCGTCCGCGACGAGCCGGTCGCAGCGGAGATCCTCGTCGTCACCGACCACAATCGTATTCGTATCGGGCCGGATGTCCACCACATATACCGGACGTCCGGCAGCCAGTCCAAGTCCCTTCCGCTGTCCGATCGTGTAGAGTGGATGCCCCCGGTGTTCTCCTAGAAAACGGCCGTTCACATCTACAATCGGCCCCGGCCGGATAGGATCTTCTATGGACAACAGTCCTGGTTCCATGTCCGCGGAGTGTTTTGCCGTCCACTCCCGGAGAAACCGTTCATGGCTCCTGTCCTGGATGAAACAGACTTCGTAACTGTCCTTTTTGTCGGCCACACGCGTCGCGGCTCTTTCGGCGACCTGCCGCGTCTGCGCCTTCGTGAGCATGCCCACGGGGAAGACGGTGCGTGCCAGTTCTTCCTGGGTCATCTCCCACAGCGCGTAGGATTGATCTTTGTTCTCGTCCAAGCCTCGTTTCAAAACGTACCTGCCCGTTTTTTCATCGAGGACGACTCGGGCGTAGTGTCCGGTCGCCACGTAATCGGCACCGAGTGCCGTGGCCCTGTCGAGCAGCACCCCGAACTTGACTTTGCTGTTGCAGGCCACGCAGGGATTGGGTGTGCGGCCCCGCAAGTACTCGGACACGAAATTGGATATGACGTCCCGCTCGAATTCCTCGCGAAAATCTACTACGTAGTAGGGTATTCCAAGCCGCCCGGCCACCACCCTTGCGTCGTTGCGGTCCTCGACCGTGCAGCACCCGTGTTCGAACGTTGCGTCGCCCCCCACGCCGTCATAGTCCCAGAGATGCATCGTGACCCCGATGACTTCGCAGCCCGCTTCTTTAAGCAGTGCCGCCGCCACCGAGCTGTCCACACCACCGCTCATCGCCACCACAACCTTCGACCCGGGGGGTGGTAGCCGGTTGACGTCCGGATCGAAGCCGGAATCAGTCTCGAACGCATCGCGCACAGGCGATGCGGCATTCACTGGCATGATGCTAGTCTTTCCGATTCGGCGCTTGACGCGAACGGTAATCTGCAATCGCCGTCCGCACGCCGTCCGCGGCCATGGCCGAGCAGTGCATCTTGGTAGGCGGGAGACCACCGAGCGCATCCGCGATCGTATGGTTTTCGATCGACGCGGCCTCTTCTGTTGTTCTACCGATCACCCACTCGGTGACCATGCTGCTTGCCGCGATCGACGCCGCGCAACCGAACGTCCTGAACTTCGCGTCCGTGATGGTGCCGTTCGCGATCTTCAGATACAACGCGATGGAATTCCCGCTGATGGGGTTGCCCGTGCTGCCCACACCGTCCGCGTCCGGCAGATCCCCCACGTTGCGGGGCGAGTGGAAGTGATCCATTACGGCGGGTGAGTACATGAACACGCCTCAAACAACACGCCTCAAAAGGGCACTTGCACGGCAGCGACTTCGCGGAGACGGGATACGATTCCGGGCAGCCGGCTCATGACGTAGTCCATCTCCGCCATGTTGTTGTCGCGTCCGAAACTGAAGCGAACCGAGCCCAGCGCCATGCGCCGATCTCTGCCCAGCGCCAGCAACACGTGGACGGTTCTATCGCCCCGGAGGTACAAGCCGAGCCGGTGGATACGGCGATTCCTGCGAGATCCAGGCTCATAATCAGCGATTCGCCTTCCGTACCGGGGAAGGACACGTTTAAAGTACCGGGCAGACGCCATTCCGGATGTCCGTTCATCCGCACGTCTTCGATCTCGTCCAGGATGCGCCCTTCCAGTACGTTGCGCAGCTCGGACAACTTCCGATATTCGCTTTTCCGGTCTTCTGCCGCCAGTTCGGCGGCTTTCCCGAGTCCCACGATTCCCACGGTGTTTTCGGTTCCGGACCGCACATCGTTCTCGTGATGTCCGCCGTGTGCCGTGGGCTCGATCTCTACTCCCTTGCGAATGTAGATGGCTCCCACGCCCTTGGGACCGTAGATCTTGTGACCCGAAAGCGAAAGGAGGTCCGCCTGCATGGATTCCACATCGATGGGCATCTTGCCGGCGGACTGGACCGCGTCCGTGTGAAAGCACACCCCCTTGTCCCGGGTGATGCTTCCGATCTCGTCCACGGGCTGAACCGTGCCGATTTCATTGTTCGCATGCATGATGCTGACCAATATCGTATGGTCGGTCAGGGCGTCCGCCACCTGGCCGGGGTCTACCCTGCCGTATTCATCCACTGGAAGGTAGGTCACTTCAAAACCTTCCCGTTCAAGAAAGCTGCAGCTGTTCAACACGGCCGAATGTTCGATATTCGTGGTGATGATGTGCCTGCCATACGCTCTGCGAGCGTATGCGATGCCTTTGAGCGCCAGGTTGTCGGATTCTGTTCCGCCGCTGGTAAAGTAGATTTCGCCGGGTTTCCCGTTTACCAGACCAGCCACCCGGGCCCGCGCCTCTTCCACGGCCGCCCGCGCCTCTTGACCGTACCAGTGGATACTTGATGCATTGCCGAACTGGTCTGCGAAGAAGGGTACCATCGCATCGAACACTTCGGGTCTGACCGGCGTGGTCGCGTTATGATCCAGGTAGATTCTCGTCATAGGGATCATGATCTTTCGGACCGGGTGAGAATAACCCGCTATCTCCGGGTGCTGCACACTTCGAAAACCGGCTCCGCCGGATGGCTGCTGGCGGTCTTCGAAAATAGCGATAATCCATTGACAGGTCAAGTTTTATCGGGGTTTCACGGCCTGTATGCGGCCGGTTGCCACGGGCGGCGATCTCTGCTTGACACTTCACCTGTTTTGCCTTAGCTTTTAACGCAACTAAAGCGGGTGTATATGCGTCAGAATCAAGTATAGGATATTACGTGTAGTGCCCTGCGGTCAACGCGAGAAGTCTGCAACCAGATGCCGTAAAGCAGGACAGCGGGCGAGGATTGCCAGCTGGCCAGGCCGGCACATCCATCACACGCGGCAGACGCCCGGACAAGACGGATCAGGAAGGAGCGGCGCATGCGATCACTGATACTTTCAGCTGGATTGGCCTTGGTCGTACTTGTGACGGGATGCACCCACAGTATACGAATGAACCCGAACATCGGACCCACGGCCAGTATCGCCAGGCCGGTTGACCTGAAGGTCGGGCTTTATGTTCCCTAGGAATTCAGAGGATTCGCGATTACTGATCGGGCCGACCTGGACAAGTACGTTTTCCAGATCGGCGCATCGCTCGAGTCGATCGTTACGAAATCGGCAAACCGCGTTTTTCGCCAGGTTTCGATACTGGACGCGCAACCCACCACGGAAGTCATCAGGGAAAACGCGCTTGACCTGGTCCTGATTCCCAAAGTGACCGCGGCCATGATCACACTGAACAGGGAGGAAGGTCCTTTTCAGGACGATGCCCGGGGAAACACGTCCCTTTCTGTCGAACTGACGTTCTATGACGCGGAGATGATCCTGTTCACTGGGATCATGGCGTCCGGCGTGGGGATCGCATCGGAGAGAATCGGTTTTTTCAGCCAGGGCCAGAACGAGTACACCGTATCCGTCGAAAACGCGCTTAGCAACCTCAGCAACGACATGGTCCGCCAGATGTACGGCAATTACGATATCCGCAAGAAGGGAGACCAGTCGGATGAGGCTAACGGTTCCACGGCAGACGGCCCCAAGTAGTTCCACAGTGACCGTGCATGGCGGGAATGTCCTTTAGAGATCGTTGGTTATTCAGCCTGTATGCCTGGTGGATTCAGTTCGGCAGGTCGTCCTTCAGTCTGTCGGATGTTTGGAACCGGCCGCTCCGGTTGCTTGTGTGCATCCCGTCGGATTCGAACGAAGTCCAAAAAGCTGTCCAGATCATCCCGGATCTGATTGCGAGTCTGGATGCGGAGGCCGTGTTCTTGGCCGGTGAACCCCAGTCTCTCGAATGGTGTAGTCTGGCAGATGATCGCATCACCCTGGTACCGCTGGACCAGACCGCTCAATGGGGTTTCGGATTTCCTTCCGCCCGGATAGTGGATCGGCTTTCGAACGAGGGGATCAGTCTCGCGATCAATCTGAATCCGTGTCCGGAGCTGTTGCCGGCGATGCTATGCCAGCGGATCGACGTCCCGGTACGTTTATGCTTGGACGATCCGCGACATGGGTGCACCGGCAACGTGAAAGTCCTGCTTGTGGAAAAGCGCGTCGAGGAAGAAAATGCGAACGATGCGCAGATTTCGTCGGATTCGTTGCCTGCTGATCCGGCCTTGGCCGGGGCTGGTCGGTTTCCTGACGATTCCACGTACGCCCGCCTGTTGCGGGTGATTCAGAGTACGATCGGTACGTCAGCCGATCTTCGCGTTTCGACTTGACAGTACCCGGTTGGTACTTGGATATTCCGATCAGGTCTGGACAAGCCTGTCCATGTCTTGATTGATGTACGTCGGATGGGCTTGTCATCCAACCAAATAGATCCCACCGTTAAACCTATGTTTACACAGTCTTCGCGGCCGCGCACGGGTCGCACGATCATCGTCGGTTTCCCTATATCCTGCTTCCTGCTGGTTCTGATCGCTGTTGCGACGCCCGCGGCGGTCTCGATGCCATTGAACGCGCAGTCCGAATCGGAATCCGCGCTTTCTCTGGAGGCGCTCCTCAAGCAAGGCAGATTACTCTACGACCAAGGGAAATTCGAAGAGGCAAAAGCCGTATTCGCGGAGGCGGTCCGCGTCAAGTCGAGGTCGGGTGAAGCCCGCTACTGGCTGGGTGTTGTCCATTATGAGACCGGCGACGACAAGGAAGCGGCGAAGCAGTTGAGAATCGCTGTTCGACACGACCGGAAGAACCCGGATGCGCACTTCGCACTGGGTCGGACGTATATGCGCATGAAGAATCGCATGGTCGACGCGCGCAAGAGTCTGAAACAGGCCCTCCGATACGATCCGGAGCATTCCGAGGTGCACTACTTCCTCGGCATCGCGTATATGATGCAGAGCAAACGGGATCCTGCGGCGCCGCTTTACGTCCTGCAGGCCCGGAGGTCCTTCGGCCGGGCGGCGGCGGCGAATCCATCGCATCCCGACGCCTTCTACCAGCTGGGCCTGTCCTACGAGAATCCCTCGCGGGATTTCAAGCGGGCGCTCGCCCTCTTCTACCGGCAGCTGATGATCAAACCCGATCACCGGGACGCGCTGTATCACCTGGAAAGATGCAGTTACCTGCTTAAGCAGTATCAGGAAGGCATTGATTTGCTGATGCAGGTGGTCGAGGTCCACGGCGACCGGGTGCCGGACTCCGTACACACGTTGATTAACAAACTCAGGGCCACGATGCTGCAGTCTCAGAATCGATTCGCCGAAGCGGATCAGGCCTACGAGGATTTCCTGACCAAGGTGGAACCGGAGGAACGGGCACACTATTTGAACCTTTTTTACGTCGCTTCGGAAGAGGAATACCGGCAATTCGAACAGTTGGAATCAGAGGAGGAAAAAACAGAATTCAGGCGCCGTTACTGGGCGGCACGGGACCCCAGGCCGGCGACGGCCGTAAATGAACGATTGGTGGAACACTATAGGCGGGTCATGCATGCGCGGGAGTATTTCTCGGCGGGTCAGCAGCCTTGGGATCGTCGTGGTGTCATCTACATTCGTTACGGGGAACCGGATGATCGGCAGCATTTCATCATGCAGACCGGTGAGAATGCCCTGAAGAATTACCGGCCGACCGGTGACGCCCGCATCGATGCGATCCGGGAGCGCAACTTCATGTGGCGATACCGGCTGAAGATCGATAACGCAGGCATGGAATGGCGTAGTCCGACCACGCGCAGCACCCGCGATCCCGACGCGGGAGATTACCTGCCCGAACTGGAAGAACAGCGCGTTTCAGGTTTCAACCCCTTTCCGCCCAAATCCGCGAAAACACAGGCGTTGGGGTTTCTCGCTGAAAGCTGGGTATACCTTGCGCACGACCTCGAGCTGTTTTTTGTCGATCAGGTGGGGGTCGGCAAGTACGACTACCCGCTACAGGTGCACGAGACGAATATCTCGGAAGCCGTCGTCCAGGACAAGTATCATCCCCGGCGCATGGCGGCGGCATTGATCAAGAAAACCCCGGAGTCCTATGGTTTCGATTACGGCGGCGTGCCGCTGCAATTCATGTACGATATTGTATCCTACAAGGGGGACGACGACTTGGCCGAAGTGGAGGTGGCCTACATGGTTCCGGCCGAGCAGCTGGAAACTGTGAAGGACGGGAAAGGCATGCGCACGTGGTTCGACAGCCACATGATGTTGCAGGACGATGATTACAATCGTATAGCCCAGGTCTCCCGCCGCATCGGACCGATTGACCGACCGCACGTCTCTGTTTCGGATAAAGAGGTGGGCATCGAACTGCATACCGGGATGATGGACATGGAGGCGCCGGCCGGCCGTTACCGCGCCGCCGTAGAGATCAGGGACGAAGCCACGCGGCGCATTGGCATATTCGAACAGGAGTATACCGTTCCCGGTTACGCTGGCGACGCGCTGATGCTGAGCGATATCAGGCTGGCCGTCTCCATCGCCCCGGCCGATTCGGCAGATCGGGAAGGTCCCTTCATCCGCAACGGGCTTCGAGTCGAACCCAACCCCGCCCGGCTCTACCAGCGTACATCTCCCGTTCATTTCTACTACGAAATATACAACCTTGCGCTGGACGATATGGGGCGATCTTCGTACCAGGTGGAATTGGAAGTGAAGCACAAGGACCGACCGCAGAACCTGTTCTGGCGCATCCTGAAGGGTATAGACCGGCTCGTGCGACAGAACGACAACGAACAGTCCGTCTTCATGGTTTTTGAAAACGAAGGCGACCGCCCGGACGAGTACAGTTACACTTCCATCGATACAGGCGGCACCCCCACGGGTGCCTACGAAATGACGGTTCGTGTAACGGATCTTCATACCCGTCACACCGCCACACGGACCACCGTGTTCGTCGTGACCAACGACCGGTTTGCGGAATTCAAGGGAGTGTCGAATTAGCTATCCGCCTAGGACTTCGGTCGGAGTCGGGCGGATGCGAAACCGGTCGCGTTCATCGTGATCCGGCTCTGAACGCGAATGCGGGTTCTAGAACTCCGGCTTCTGCACGTCCTGCGCGGACGGACCCTGCAGGTTGACGTTGTCGCCGGAGGGCCAGCGCATCGCATAGTGCGCGGAGCGGTCCCGCTTGTATCCGGCATGCCAGTAGTTGCTCGCCGCCAGCCACTCGAGCAGGCGTTCCTTCATCGCAGCCTTGATTCCGCTGTATTGGCTGTCGTCCCAATGGTTCCATAATTCCGCGGGATCGGCTTCCAGGTCGTACAATTCGCCCTCATCCTGGCCGATATAGTAGACCAGCTTATGGGTCTGGCTCCGCATCATGATCTGGTAGTTGTCCTCGCAGAAAACGTAATCCCTCGGTGCGACCTGCTCCCGCGGATCGGCGTAGGGCATGAGGGATCTTCCTTCAAGACAGGTGGGAACGGTCACACCGGCCGCTTCGAGCACGGTGGGACCCAGATCCATGAGAGATACCAGATCGTTTACCCGATCGCCCCGACGCCGGCGGTCAGGGTAGCGGATGATAAGCGGGATGTGGGTGACCGTGTCATACATCAGCCATTTGTAAGCCAGCCCGTGGTCACCCAGGTTTTCGCCGTGGTCCGAGCAGAATATGACCAGGGCGTTGTCCAAGTAGCCTCTTTCTTCCAGGGCGTCCAGGATCTCCCCCATCTTCTCGTCCACCGTGGTTACTTTCGCATAGTAGTGTCGCCGCATGTTGTCGACACGGTCATCGTTCGCCAGGTACATATTGATGCCGGATTCGTGGTCGGCGGTGGAGAATACCTTTTTCAGCGCTTCCTGCTGGGGTGGCTTGTCCGCCAACTCGTTTTCCCGGGTCGTTGGCCTGGGTAGCTCGACGCCGTCGTATAGATTCAAATGCCGAGGCAGCGGATCCCAAGGTTCGTGGGGACCCGTAAATCCGATCTCGAGAAAGAAGGGTTTCTCGCCACGGTGGTTTCGGATCCAGTTGAGCGCCGAGTTGCCGATGAAGACGTCGCTGTGGAACCGCTCCTCCTCGTGCCATGGTACACCCTGCAGCCTGGTCCACCAGTCGGGGTCCGTCCTGTGCCGGTCGTTAGGCCGTTGCACGCCGTGGAAGGTCATGTAACGCCCCCAGTCGTCGTCCGCGCCTCCGCTGGCCAGATCCAGGCCAGTAGGATTTTCGACGACAACCCGCTCGTGAAAACCGCCGGGTATGTCCCGGGGTATGAAATGCATCTTTCCGATGCTGGCGCACCAGTAGCCTGCTTCTGCCAGATCCTGCACCCAGTTGCGGTGGCTTCCCCATGGATTGAAGCTGTAGACGCCGGTGTTGTGCGGATACATGCCCGTGAAGATGGCGGCCCTGGATGCCACGCAGGTGGCGCCCGGACAGTAAGCCTGGCGGAAGGAAACGCCCTCCCGGACCAGCCTGTCGTGCGCCGGTGTCGTCATGTGGGGATTGTCCCAGCAGCGGATTGTATCAATCCGCTGCTGGTCGGTCATGATGAGGATGATGTTTGGGCGGTCCCCGGCCAAAGCTGGGCTCCCGGGTCGATGGTGTATGGTGTAGGGAAAAGCGATGGAATGCCGGCACCGGATGGCCGCATGCCCGCTTGATCCGGCTGATATCAGGCTACGGGTCCACCACCGTATCGGCCGCGCCTTTTTCAGCGCGGGGATGCAGGCGGCTGACCGTCGCCTTGACGATACGCTGCCCCTCTACCTCGTGGACTACGATCCGGAGGTCACGGAACGACACGACCTCTCCCGGTTTCGGCACCCGGTCCAGTTCGTGGAAAACCAGGCCGCCGACGGTTTCGAATCCGTCCGACGTAATATCCAGATCGAGGATGTCGTTCAGTCTGTCTATGTTGAGCCGTGCGTGGACGAGGAACGAGCCGTCGGGCAGCGCTTCGCACATCGGATCCTCGTCGTCGTATTCGTCCTGAATCTCGCCCACGATCTCCTCGAGCAGATCTTCCAGTGTCACCAGACCCGCCGTCGTCCCGTGTTCGTCCACGACGATAGCCAAGTGGATTTTTTCCTGCTGGAACTCCTTCAACAGTTCGGCGGCTTTCTTGGTCTCCGGCACCACATAGGGCGGGCGAAGCAGATCTGGCAGTCCTTTTTTCATATCGGGATCTTCGCTTAGCTGAAGCAGGTCTTTGGCGTAGGCCACCCCCACAATATCGTCTACGGAGTCGCCGTAGATCGGAATCCTGGAATGTCCCTGCTCCCGGATGAGTTCAAGCAGTTCTGGAATAGGGCGGGACTTTTCCGCACACACCATGTCGACCCGGGGGACCATCACTTCGCGTACACTGGTGTCGTGCATTTCGATGATGCTGCTGATCATCTCTTTGTCGTCGGGGTTCAGCTCGCGGGTTTCCTCGAGTTCGAGTACGCGGTGCAGCTCGTCGTCGAGCCAATAGGGGTTTCGTCCGCTGCTGAACAGCCCCGAATGCGCCATGCGTCGGTTTAGCACGAGCAGCGGCGTAATCAACGGCCAGAAAAGCCAGGAGCTGACGAGGACCAGTACGGCAGAAACACGAACGGTCAGGTCGGAGTATCGGGATACGAGTAGTCTTGGAATCCATTCGATCAGGATCAGCAACAGCCCGATGGCGAATAGCCCGGCGAAAATCAGCGAGAGGGTCGAGCCGAAGGCACCCGTCAGCTGCGGCGTCAGGACCAGCGCTGCCACGGACAGTACGACGCCAGCCGTGGTGATCGTCTTGCCGATGAGCAGTGTGGTAAACAGCCGTTCCTGGTTATCAAGCCATCGGGTAACACGATTGGATTGTCCGCCTTCATGGGCGGCCTTGAGTTCTTGCAGCGTGATTTTGGGCAGGCTGGAAAATGCGGATTCCGCTCCGGTCAGGAGCATGGCGTAGATGGTGCAGCCAATCAGGATCAGCCATTCGACCAATAGGGGAATGTCGTCATCCATCACATTTTTCTCCCATACGATCCGGTGACGTCGCGTCGGCGTCGGAGGCCGCCGCGTAGACCCGCTCCTTGTCGCGCATCACTTTGCGTTCCGAAGCGTTGCGATGGTCATATCCCAGCAGATGCAGACACCCGTGAACCACGAGCCGGCGCAGCTCGCCATCCAGGGACACATGATAACGGCCGGCCTGGTCCCGGGCCCTGTCAATGGAAATGTACACCTCGCCCAAGGCGTCTTCGTCGCGTCCGGTGTCATCCGCCAGATTGAACGAGAGCACGTCCGTCGCGCGATCCAGATGGCGATACTTGCGATTCAGCCCCCGGATGTAGGGATCATCGACCAGCACCACGGTCACGGCCGCATGGTCTCGGCCTTCTCCCCGAAGTATCCGGCGAACGGTCCTGCGGAGCGCTTCGCGCGGCACGGCCAGCGCGGGCACAGTGGCTTCGATTTCAACAGTCAAGACGAAAGCGAGCGAATTTGCGGATTCTCGTGCCGTTCATAGGCTTTGATGATGTCCTGAACGAGCCGGTGTCTGACCACGTCCGTTTCCGTGAGGTATACGAAAGCGATGCCCGGAACATCCGCCAGCACCTCCTGAATGTGAATCAGCCCGGAAACCTTGTCTTCGGGCAGATCGATCTGGGTGATATCGCCGTTTATGATCGCTTTGGAGTTGGCGCCCAGGCGGGTCAGAAACATCTTCATCTGCGCCGTGGTCGTGTTCTGGGCCTCGTCAAGGATCACGAAGGCATTGCTCAGTGTGCGGCCTCGCATGTAGGCCATGGCAATGATTTCGATCGTCCCGTTTTCGATGAGACGCCCGGCTTTGTAGTTCGGAATCATGTCGTGCAACGCGTCGTAGAGGGGCTTGAGGTACGGGTCGACCTTCTCCCGCGGATCGCCCGGCAGAAACCCAAGGCTTTCACCCGCTTCTACGGCGGGCCGCGCCAATACGATCCGGTCGACTTCATTTCTGCGGAGGGCCGCGATGGCCATGGCCACGGCCAGGTAGGTCTTTCCCGTACCGGCCGGTCCGATGGAGAACACGATGTCGCATTTCCGAACCTGGTCCACGTATTGCTGCTGGTTGGGGCTCCGAGCCCGGACCCGTTCCCGTCGGGACAGCACCTCCAGTGATGCGCCGGTCGCCGCCGGCTGGTCGTCGCTGTTATTCTTTTCGGTCCGGGTCGCCTGGATGATGTCTCCTACTTCGCGTGTGCGCCCTTGCTGGACAGACTTGATCATTTCGCGCAGCACCAGGGTGATCTGCCTGACCTCTTCCGCCTTGCCTGTGATCACGACCTCTTCGCCGCGGGCGGTGATCTTCGCGTCAAACTCGTTTTCTATGGCGCGCAACCTGGAATCGTATTGACCATAGAGCGCGAGGGGATCAATACCCTTAGCCGAGAAGCGATGCGTAACCGTTTTTTTCAATGATGGCATAAATGGACAGGTCTACGTGCACGGCGAGATTCTACCGTCCGTTCCCATGGACCCGGGCAGGCAGCTTGTTTTCACCGTATACCGATAATACGAAAATACGGGAAAAACGGCCTGCTGTCAAGTAGATTCCACGGCACGAAGCCTGTCCCGACTGCCCTCGAAATGGCTCGTGCGCATCACGGTACATGATACAGCGGCATGGCTCGTGCGCATCATGGTTCAGCAGCTAGCCGGCGTGGTGCGCGATTCCGCGGCTGTCGAGCAGCGCGTCGAAATCCGCCGTGATCGTGTCGATACGACGCAGGACATCTTCGGCGGTGCGCCTTACGCGATCCGCCGCGTCCATTTCGATCAGCCCGGCCTCTGTGGCCAGCCGCAGCTCGTCCTCGTCCAGTACCCGGCAGTCGCCGTCCGGATATATCCACAGGTCCAGCAGCTGGTCGTCGTACTCCACGCGATCGGGTCCGATCCGAAGCCGGTCGCAGAGGTGTACGTAGTGCCCGATGGGACTTCCATCCGGTCCGATCATCTTCCAGAGGACGTAGGACAACCCTTCCTCGTAATAGGCCAGGGTCTGCGTGTCCGCGGGAATCCGGATGTCTCCCTGCTGATATGACCGGGTGGACTGATAGGAAATCACCATGCAGCTGCCCCCGTGGTAATGCAGGCGGCACGAGAAGGACTGGTCGGGCTTGTTGAGGTTGTGCTTGATTTCCGTAACGGTGACGGCCATGAAAGGATCAGGCAATTCGTTCGAGAACGGACCGTAGCTCCGCCATGAGTGGACCATTTCCGTGTTGTCTGTACCAGGAACGGATACGTGCGTAGACGTCCTCCATGGGGATATTGCCCTTGTTGTCCCGCATGATCGCTTGGCATGCGTCCGGGCGCGGTCCCCATCGCGCCAATTCGTTCAGGCCCTCGTCCATGAAGACGAGATAGGGAATGGCCCTTGAACCGGCGGTAAGGTACCTGTCCATGATGTCCAGGTTTTCGTCCCGGCGGAAAATCCGGTATGTGACGGACGGCGCTTTTTCGAACATGCGAACGATGGGTGGCAGGCTCTGAACCACATCGCCGCACCAGTCCTCCGCCAGAACGAGCACTTTCAGAGGCGTAGGGATGGCGGCGAGAAACTCCGCGTCCCCCGGATGCACGGTTGTTCTTTCGTAATTCTCATGGAATCTTTCAAGATTCTTTTCGCTGTGCTGCATATAGTCTTCCCAGCGGAATCCCGAGTCGAATCGCACTTCGGAAACTACGGACATGACGGCTCCAGGTGGTATTGCTCCAGGTGGTATTGAAGGAGCTTACGGTTTCATCAGACGAACCATTCGGTCCGTTCGGCGGCGGGTATTCTCTTCTGGACGGGGATCTCCGCCGGATAACCCGTGTAGAGGAATCCGACGATTTCTTCTTCATGCGAGTCTATTTTCAGCAGTTCGAGTGTCCTCGGGTCGCGGGTCAGTCCGCCCGTGCTCCACTGCATGCCGATGCCCTCTTCCCAAGCGGAAAGCGCGATGTTGTGGATGGCACAACAGGTGGCGGCATAGTCCTCGCGCGCCCGGAAAGCGTCCTCGGTCCGTCTACAGACTACGCCGATAATGACGGGTTTGCACATGATTTTGGCGCACCCCTTGTCGGTGGCCTTCCTTAGAATCGAGGGGTCGTCCGACCGGGTCTTCTGGCACTGGAGCCTGCCGTAGATGCTCGCCAGCATCTCCTTGGTCTTACCCGTCACGACCAGGAAGCGCCAGGGTTCCGTCAGTTTGTGGTTCGGTGCCCACACGGCCGTTTCGAGCAACCGGGCAATCACTTCTCTGGGAACCGGCTCCTCCCTGAAAAGATAAATCGACCGTCTATTCCGGATCGTATCGAGTACGGACATGTGGCCTCTTAATCGATTACCGCTCTTCGCCGATGGACTCGATGGAAATCAGTTGCCCTTCCTGTCGGGCGCCGCGCTGGCCGCAGCTCGCACAGCCCTTCTGGCCCCGGGCGGTAAATTGCCGCGTGAAGGTACGCAGGATAAAGGCCGCCGCGAGTACTACGGCTATCGTGGTGATCAGGGTTTGCAGTTCCATGTTTTCCATGTTTACAAGATAGGGGCACAAGCGTCCACGGCCAATGGTCGGTTTTCATGCGGGTTATCCGAAGCCAAGAAGCAATCCCCCCTGGTAGACCACAAACGAACCGACATAGGCCAGTGCGGTCATGTACAGTACCATGACAATCGGCCATGTCCAGCCGTTCGTTTCCCGCTTCACGATGGCGACCGTGGCCATGCACTGGCAGGCCAGGGCGAAGAACACCATGAGCGAAACCGCGACCAGCGGAGTATATACCGCCACGCCCGTTTCTGGGTCCGCCTCGTTCCGCAGGGCGGTCCTGAGATCGACCGAGGTCTCGTCGGCTTCCTCCACGTTGTAGATCGTGGCCATGGTGCTGACCAGCACTTCCCTGGCGACGAAAGAAGTGATCAGGCCAATACCAACCTTCCAATCGAAACCCAGCGGTTCAATGGCGGGTTCGATCAACTTGCCAATGCCCCCCGCGTAACTCTGCTGTATGCGATCCCTAGGCGACATGGCGTCATATCCTTCGGGTTGCGGATAGGAAGCCAGGAACCAGAGGACGACCGATATGGCCAGGATGATCTGTCCCGCTTCCGTCACGAAGGTCTTCGCCCTTTCGACCATCTGCAGGAACACCCATCTCAGGGAAGGCCGACGGTAAGGCGGCAGTTCCATGAGAAAATTGGTGGAAACAGCATCCTTCATGAACGTCCGTTTGAATACCAGCGCCGCTGCGATCGCGACGGCAATACCCAACAGGTACATGGAAAACAGCATGAGCCCCTGCAGGGTGAATATACCGAAAATCGTCATGGAAGGAAAAAACGCGCCGATCAGCAGAATGTACACGGGAAGTCGCGCGCTGCAGCTCATCAGGGGCGCGATCATGATCGTAATGAGGCGATCCTTCCAACTCGAAATCGATCGCGTCGCCATGATACCCGGAATCGCGCATGCAAAAGACGATAGCAGCGGCATGACCGAATGTCCAGACAACCCCATGCTCTTCAGGAACCGGTCCATGAGAAATGCGACACGCGCCATGTAGCCGGAGTCTTCAAGCAGGGCCAGGAAGAAGAACAGAAAGAGGATCTGAGGGAGAAAGACGAGCACAGCCCCCACGCCGGCGACTACGCCGTCCACGAGCAGGTCGCGCACCAGGCCTTCCGGCAGGAGCTGGTAGACAAACTGCCCCACGATCCCGACGCCGTCCTCGATGAATGTCATGGGGGTTTCGGCCCAGGAGAAGATCGACTGGAAGACCAGCGCGAACACGGCCAGGACGATGACCGGACCGGCGATGCGGTGGGTGAATACCCGGTCTAGGCGGACGCTCAGGCTGGCCTGGGTACTTGGTTCTTCCCGTACCACCTTTGAATAGAGTGCGTCGATCTGGTCATAGCGCAGGATCGTCTCCAGCATCTGCCACGACACCTTCGACTCGTCCAGCCGCCGCCGGGTCTGTGCGACGAGATGTTTCAGGTCGTCCTTGCTGGTCTGTTCATGGCGCCCTTCCATCCAGGTATTCAGGGCCTGATCACTCGAAGTCACGCGCAGCGCTTCCGACTTCTGCGCGAACTCCTTGAGGTTCGTAGCGTTGCCGAACCAAGCCGCCACCGGGGAGAGCGCTTCGTCGAGCAGTTCGCCCAGGTTCCGCTGCCTCGGAAACCGTTCGGCAAAGGAGAACGTGGACGCCGCGGCCGGTCCGGCTGCATCGGACGCGACTCCTTCCGGCACTGCGGGTCCTACCAGATCGAACATCGTCTGGCGCAATGCGTCTATGCCGTTCTGGCGGGAAGCGATCAAGGGTACAACGGGGATCTTAAGTTGATCGGAAAGCGCATCCAGGTCTATGTGCATACCGCTGCCGACGGCGTTGTCCATCATGTTCATGGCCAAGGCGACAGAGACGCCCATGTCAATGAGCTGCGTGACCAGATAGAGGTTCCTGTTGAGATTCGAGGCGTCCGCCACGACCACGACGAGCCGGATGTCCAGATCTTCATCCGCCTCTCCGACCAACACTTTGCGGGCGATGGATTCGTCGAGGGACTTGGGGGTCAGGCTATACATCCCCGGCAGGTCGTGGAGACGGATTGTCCCGCCGTCCGGGCCCGACACGGTGCCCGTCTTCTTCTCCACGGTCACACGGGGGTAATTGCCCGTTTTCTGGCGAAGCCCGGTCAGCGCATTGAAAATAGACGTCTTGCCGGTATTCGGATTGCCGACGAGGAGAACGTCGTACACGGATTCCCGGACCGGAGGCACATCGGTTGTTTCGGTCATATTCACTGCGTGTTTGTTTTGAAAGCCTGGTTTCGGTCGGACCGTACAATCGTCATGCCCGTATCAGGACAAGACAATATACCCCTTACAGACGAAAAGGGAACAAAAAGCGGCGCGGTCTGTAATTCAGCCCCTTTCTACGATTACCGAACGCGCCTCTGCACAGCGAATGGACAGGTGGTAGCGCCGAACGCGTATCTCGATCGGATCGCCCATGGGCGCGCGTTTGATCATATTGACAATTGTGCCGGGCAAAAGCCCGAGTTCCATCAGGTGCACTTCTTCTCCCGACGTGCCTCTGATCTGTCGAATCGTCGCCTGCTCGCCCGGTTTCAACTCGTCCAGGCGAACCGTCCTCTTCTGCATACTGGTAGACAGCTCGGAATGCATGGGTTATCTCGCGTCAATAGGTCTGAGGTCGGTGTTTGTCTCGGAACGGAAAGCCGCTTTTTGTATAATCATCCTCTTTCTTCGGAAGTGTATGATTTGGTGCACCAGGTATCCGGCCAGCCAAAGAAAAGCCGTCACACAGTGTACTACGATCCAGACGATGCGCCACACATCGTGTACCGCGGTCTGGATCAGGTAACCGGATACGGCCATCGGCGCCATGGTGAGTATCATGCTCAACCCGGTGCGCCGGCCGGCAACGAGCCCGCGCAGATAGTGGTCGGAAATGTGGTTTTTCCAAATCAGACCGAAGGCGAATATCAGCAATGGGGCGACGATGATATGGATATGCTGCACTTGGGGCTGCCAAGGGTGGTTGACCACCGAAAACAGGTCCACGGGTTCCATCAGGTATCTCATGACGGCATAAACTACCCCGGTCACCCCGACGAGGATGGTCGAGATGTGCACAAACCATGCTTCGATCCTGTTCAATGTTCCAGCTGATCCTTGATAACATGATGAATCGCCAGCATGCGTCGCGCCGCATCGGTCGTACTGTGCGTCGTTAAAGTTGCACCCAGCACGCCCCGTATATCTCGATTCACTGCGAGACGATCGTTCAGCCGTTGACCTGAAAACAACCGATACCAGGCGTCCGGAGGGATATACTCCGGGGGTTCGTTGAAGGCCAGCAGTTCCACGCGCCTTATCGCGCCATTCCGGTCGAGGGCTACCATGATCGTTTCGTCCAGCGTACGCACGACATGACTGTCGAAGTAGGCGACCCCCACGATTTGACCTTCCCTCACCGCCAGATAGGGATAGACGATCAAGCTTTCAATGGGAATGCGAGCCCGCCTGCGGGCATCGGATTGCTGCGCTCTGGTCAGGTAAACCGTTCGCCGTACGATTTCACAATCCGGAAACGCCAGTTCAAGCGCTTCGCCTACCGACAGGTAAACATTTGGGGAAGGAGGCGCCGGCATCGAAAACAGAGGGTCAGTCGAAAAGAAAAAGGGGCCGAATCGAAACGCCGACCACGACAAACTCGATGTAGCGGCATGCCACGGCCATGTCGAGTGGTCTGTATCTATTCGTGGCTTCATTCCGGTCGTCGCGCGGGTTCGGAGCCCGTTGGGGGTGGCCTCCAGTACGAGTACTTCGATCCCTTCGTGTTTTTCCGCCCAGTCGATGGCACCGTCCGGCCCAAGCACATAGAGACCGGTCGAAAGGCAGTCCGCCACAAGCGCGTTGTCGGCCCACACGGTCAGCGAACCGAAATCCGGCACGGGTTTTCCGCTGCGTGGATCCAGGATATGGCTATAAGTCCTTTCCCCGATCACGAGGTTTCTCTCGCTGTTTCCCGATGTGGCCAGCGCGCCCCGGTCGACGGTCAGCGTCAGCGCGGTCCGTTTCCGATCCAGAGGATCGGCCACCTCGAACCGGACCGGCGTGCCGCTGCCGAAAAGCGCAACCTGCCCGCCCAGGTTTATCATGGCGGCTGTCGCATCCGTATCCTTCAGTTTTCGGATCGCGTCGTCCAGGCCGGCGCCTTTACCGAATCCACCCTCGTCGATGCTCAGTTCGGGGTGCCGCCGTACAGCAGTGGAACCATCCAGGTCAAGCGCTTCCAATCCCGGCACATCCGCTACTTGGTCAAGCAATGCCTGGTTGGGCTTCTTTCCTCCGACGCGCAGTCCCCATATCTCCGAGAGTTTCCCTTTCCCAGGATCGAATGCGCCATCCGTGGCCGCCCACCACTGCCTGGCCCGGTTCAGATCAGCAGACAGCTCTGAGGACAGGATCACAGGTTCCCCCACCTCGGCTTCATTCAATCGCGCCACCTCGGACTCGTTCGTCCAAGTGGACAGCCGGCGTTCGGCCCGCTGCAACGCCGCCAGCGCAGTATCACTGGCGGCGAGCGCCGCGCGTCGGTCCCCGGCTTCCACCGAGATCATCAATGTGGTACCCATCAGGGTCAGATGACGCTCAATGCGCACCGTTTCGGACCGGGCGTCGGTCGGAGGGACCAACCCGGTTATGAGCAACAAGCTGAGCAACATGGGCTAGAAGACGTATCCTACTTGGAGATTGAACTGATCAAGGCCCGTATCGGCTTCGTTGCGGTTGTTCTTGTAGTCCACCTTGAAAACGATCCTGGGCTCGGGCTGATAGGAAACGCCGAAGGTCAAACTGCTCGTGTCCTTTCCCGGGTCCTGTGCGAACCCCGACGGTACGGAAGCCTGGGTGTTGACTTTTTCATACCGGATGTAAGGTATGACGGACTGGCCGCTGTAGCTGGCGCGGTGCAGTAGATCGTACCCGGCCTGCACGTAGTAGCCGGTTAGCGTCTCGCCCACAGACTGGCTTCCACTGAACCCCAATGCTTCGTTCAGTTCCGCCACGTCGCCGAGCTGCGCATGGGCGGCGAGCGCGCTCACCCACAATCCGGCATGGCGCAGGTCGACGTGCCCCTCATAGATACCCGTAGAAACCGGGACGTCCAGCTCCTGTCCGGAGTTGCCGTAGTAGAACGATCCTCCGACCAGGAAACCGGGACGCGGCGTGACGTCGGCTCTGCCCGTCAATGCGAAATGGTCGCTCAGCGCTTTCGATCCCTTCTGTCGTCCGCCGCGCAGGCCACTGGCGGAGAACCTGGAGCCCCTCAGCCCATTGACGATATACGCCCGGTAGGAAATCGTTCCCGTGTCGCCGTATATGCCCAGTCCATTCTCCCGCCAGGTGCTGGGCATGATGGCTTTCTCGACGTCCGGCCGGTTCGCGCCCATGTAGACCGTCGGTTCGTGCAGTTCATTGACCAGTCCCATAGGAACCAGCAACAGACCGAACCGCATGTTGAACGCGGGGCTGTGTGTATACTCTAGGTGGATGAATTCGGCTGAAACACTACCGGCGACCCCGGTTGTACCGTGTTCGAATTCGAATTCCGTGTTGAGCAGCCATTTGCTGTTGAACTTGTAGCCCACATAAACGATGGCTCGAAGCAGGTCGGTTACGTCCACCTTGCCTCCGTCAGTTCCATTGTCTTTTTCGGCGGCATAGTTGAAATATACGGCCTCCCCGTAACCCCCGATTGAAACGCCGCGTTCGGTCCGGTAGATTTTCGAAGCCGCCGGACCGAAGCCGAAACGACTCTGGTCGGCCTCGACCAGCGCCTCGCCCAGCTTCAGCTGCTCGACTTCCTGAGCGAGCGCATCGATACGCCGTCTGGTTTCCTCGGCTTCCTCCTTCGCGTCGTCTTGGGCGAACAGGACCTGCGGGGAGATCAGCATGGTGATCAGGGCGACAAGCAAATGACGATACATGAAAATACCTTATCGACTATTACATTGACCCCGGCGAGCGATCAATGTATGTTGTAAACAAGAGGGCCGTGTACGATGTACCGTCCTCAGGGACAGCCAACCTCTGTCCTGCCTAGGGACTATCGCCGGGCTTGCCGTGCCATGTCGCGATAGTCCCTTTTCTCAAACAGACGCCGGATCATCCCCCTCAAGCTATCAGCTGTTCGATTTCCCTCACGCCGACTCGGATCGCGTTACCAGACATTCGCCCGTTTCCTCGCACACCGCACAGGTTTCGAGGTCGCAGATGGACGGCACGTTGGCGTCCCAGTACGATTTCAGGAATGCTTTGCCGTGCGGATCGTCCGATAGGAGAAATTGCAGGAACAGCAGCAGTCGTTCTCCGGTCCTGGCACTGATCAGGTGCTCGATCTTGCAGGCGTCGATTTCCGCCTGTTCTGCGTCGATGTGCAGGACATCCTTGAGAAAAGCAATGAGGATCAGACGATGCGACCATACCGACTGGGCCACCCGATTCCCTTCTTCCGAAAGCTTGAGAAATCGGTTTCTGTCCTCTTCGAGGTACCCCTTTTCCCGTAGCGATTTGATCATGATCGACGCGCTGCCTGGTGTGATGTGCATCTCCCGGGCAACATCCGAAACCCGGGCGTATCCCTGGTCCTCAATCAACTGCTGGACCGTCATCAGGTAGTGCGCGCCACTGTGCGTGATCTCGTTGTGTTCGAATTCTTTCCAGACATCCATAGGCGGTCCGATTCGTTATGACAACCATCGCGTTGCCAATACAATAAAAAGTTTGGATAGCCAAATATAGTTTCTAACTATATAACTTTTTGTAGGACAGTCAAGAAAAAAGTGGAAAAGTCTGATTTTCAGGCATGGCCGGACGCGCAACGCACAAATACGTGTGACGGTTGATTTTTACACAGGGTTGTTTGTATTTTGTATACTAGGCGTTTTGTATCCGATAGATCACCCGGAAACCGAACATGACGAATCCGATACCTTCCACGGAACTTTCGGAACGGCTTAAGGATGATGCATTGCCGGAAATCCTGGTCAGGGATCATATCGACAGGATGGTACCGGCCTATTTCGAACGTTACGAACCCGAAGTAGTTCGGCGCCATATCGAGATGATCAGCCGGCTTGGACCGGATAACGCCGCGGAGATCGACGTGGCGTACGAAGGTGATTCGACGTGGCGCCTTACGGTCGTGGCTTTCGATTTTCTGTCTGTGATGTCCATCCTGTCGGGTCTTCTGGCGTCCAATGGACTGAGCATACGCCGCGGGGACGCTTTTACCTACGCCGATGCGGAACCGGTAGACGATCCAGGCAAACGGTCCCCCCGGTCTCGACGCCGCCGCGTTCGTTCAGGCACGCCGGCCGCGTCACCGGGCATCACCTCGTCGGCGTTGCGTTCGCAGCGAAAAATCGTGGATGTCTTCAGGGTACGCACACCCTCGGAGGAGCCTCCGGACTGGACCGCCATAACGCTGGAAATCAAAGAAGCCATGCGCGGTCTGCGTTTGAACGGCGCCGGAGCGATACAGAGAGGGATCAACGAGCGCGTCGTGAACTACCTGCGTCGTGCGCAGCACTCGGAGATCTCTTTCATGTTTCCGGTGGAAGTAGACTTCGACAACGACACCGTGTCCGACGCAACCCGTCTCGACATCAGCGGTCAGGACACGCCGGCTTTTCTGTACGCACTTTCTACTGCGCTGTCGCTGCGGAACATCAATATCCGACGAATCGATATAGCGGCCACGGGGATTCAGGTCCAGGATACGCTTGAGGTGACCGACCGGCTCGGCTCGAAAATAACCGATCCGCGAAAACTCCATGAACTTCAATTCGTTATCGCCCTCATCAAACAGTTCACTCACCTGCTAACCCGGGCGCCAAATCCCGCCCAGGCGCTGGAACATTTCAACCAACTGATTGATCAGGTCCTGGCCAATGTGCGGCCCGGCCGGGCCATGGAGGAGATGTTCGATCAGCTGGAGAAGCAGGAAGTAATCGGCGCAATGGCGAAACTCTTCGGCACCAGCGACTTCCTTTGGAAAGACTTTCTCAGGATTCAGTACAAGAACCTGTTCCCCGTGCTACAGGACATCAAGGTGGTCGGCATCGTCAGATCGCGCGGGCAGATGGAAAGCGAACTGGCCGCGCGGTTGTCCAAGGTCGGCAGTTATGCCCGCCGCAAAAACCTGCTGAACCGATACAAGGACAAGGAGATGCTGCGGATCAGCATGCGCCAGATCCTGGAGAACAACGAGGACATCCAGGCTTTCTCCCGCGAACTGACTACATTGGCCGAGGTGGTCCTGGAAGCGGCCTACCAGATCTGCGATCAGGAACAGCGCCAGCAATACGGCGCACCCCAGTCTCCCACCGGCGAGCCCTGTGTTTTCAGTATATGCGCGCTGGGAAAGTGCGGCGGTCGGGAACTGGGCTGGGCTTCAGATCTCGAACTGCTGTTCGTTTACGCCAGGCAGGGCAGTACGAGCGGTCCCCAGACCGTGTTGAATTCGGAGTACTACGAGCGCCTCGTGCGTATGATTTGCGGCACCATCGAATCCCGGAGAGAAGGTCTGTTTGATATCGATCTGCGGCTGCGACCCTACGGAGAAAAAGGTGCGCTGGCCTCGTCGCTGGAAAAGTTCAACGAGTATTTCAACGAAAAGGGCGGCGCATTGCCCTATGAGCGCCACGCCTTGATCAAATTACGGGCCATTGGGGGCGATCCTCGTCTGGGCACCGCCGTCGAAGCCGCCCGCGATGCCTTTGTGTACAACAATACCCCGGTGGACGGACGTTCATGGACCCATCTGCGTGAACGGCAGAACGACGAATTGGTCGAAACCGGAACGATCAACGTCAAATACAGTTATGGCGGACTGATCGACATCGAGTATTTCGCGCAGGATCTACAGATATTGTACGGCGTTGACAATCCAGCGGTTCGCGGGCCAACTACGCTGGAGGCCATGGAAGCACTGAACGCGGCTGGTCATCTTTCGGAAGAAGAACATTGCATGCTGGGCAGGTCGTATCGCTTCCTGGTCAGGTTGATCAACGCCCTGCGCATGGTGCGCGGCAACGCCACGGATCTGGTCCTCCCGGACAAGACTTCCCAGGAATTCCTGTTTCTCGCCCGTCGTCTGGGATATGAGGAAGAAAACGGCACCAGTCCGGGCGAACAGCTGTGGCTGGATATTGAACGAAACATGGAATGGGCAGCCCGGGCGCTGAGAACCCGTTTTGTCCACAAGTTGTTCGATTAGCGGCGATGCCATTTTCACTTTCCGGCAAGGGCACAATGAACCTGCTGCGAAACAAATGGACCATAGGGCTGGCCTTACTCGCGTCGTCGATCCTGGCTACGGCCTTGGGACTATTCCTCCTGCTGGGTACCGCCTTTGGCGTGACGTTGGTCCGCCACGCCATTTTGTGGGCTGTCCAGGACAGACTCAACGGCCAGATCAGGATCGAACGGGTTGCGTTTGGCGCGCAGAAGCACCTGGCGTTGCACGGCGTATCTCTTCAACTGGCGGACACCCTTGGAGGCGGGGAAGTCGCGGGAGCCGAGGAAATAGCGGTCAATTTCAACGGCTGGGACGCCTTGGTCGGCGGGGCTCCGCTCTACAGCATAAGTATCGACGGATTCCGCATGGCCTATATCGAAGATGCCGGCGGCAGCGGGATGAATACCCTGGATCTGGTGCTACAGGCTCCGACGAACGATCCCGGGGAGGCAGCGCGATCATCATTGGACGGAGCACCGTTCGGGCTGCCATTCGACCTGCGCGATTTGCGGATCCGGAATGGCCACTTCCAATACTTCGACCCCGCGGATTCCACGTTAGTAAGCGCCAGGGAGTTGGCGTTCCGCGGCGCTGTGCTCAGCCCCTTCAAGGTGGAAGCCGCTATAAGCGCCGGGCAGGTTGATTTCGATATAGGCGGCTATGGAGACGCCGTATCGAACCTCAAAGCGGTCGTATACTTCGAAGAGGACGCGCTTACGGTGCACGACCTGACGATGGAATCCGCCCATGGCCCTCCGATCAGCTATTACGCGACCGGCGAAATCTCGACCACAGGCGGGTACCCCGCCACCTTGGATATTGCCGCGCACGGGCACGCAGGGGCTCTACTGCGCATCATGGGGCTCGAAAGCACCATGTCCGGTATCTTCAGCATGGCCGGGTCACTGCGCAACCGGCTTTCCGATCCGTCCATAGAGACCCGGTTCACGTCGCCGGCGGTGCGGTCGGAATACGGTTCGTTCGAATTGGCCACGGTGGAAATGAAATATGCGCAGCAGGTGCTCGCGATCCAGCGGTTTCGGGGAAAGCATGAGGCCGGATGGTTCTCGGGTCACGGTTTGCTCGATTTCAACCGGGGATCCACCGCCTACCGCTTGCAGTTGGAGTCCCCGGAAATCACCCTCACCAAGCTGCCATCGGCGGTTGTCGCCGGCGGGACCGAACTTGCGGGCGAAGTGGATTTCACCTTCGAAATGGAAGGAAACGGATTCGACGATGCACCCCGCAGGGTCGACCTGAACGCATCTTCCCCTCTCGTGCATTTAGAAGATATTCCGCTTCGGGACTTGAATGCATCGGCCCGGTACCGGAGGGGCGAACTCGCGGTTGACCTCCGGGAAGCGTCTTTTCAGCTAAACAGCGAAGGCCGGTTCGATACGGATGGAGACATGCAACTTACCGGTTCGATTGATGTGACTGACGTTGGCGCGCTGCCTCCCCCGCTGGATTTCGAAAGACTTCGCGGTTCAGCCAAACTGGATCTCTACGTCCTGGGGGGACTTGAACGGCCGACCGTTCGGCTGGCGGGTTGGCTGAGCGACGTCGCCTACGGGGAGGTCCCTGTCGGCGAAATGAAGATCGAAGCGTTTCTGGACGAAAGAAAACGTCTCGCCATGAACGCCGTGCTGGACAGGCTGGAATTCCGCGCGACGGCGCACCTCGCCGGCGACCAGGCTGTTTCCGGATATTTCAACGTGCATGACCTCAGACTCGGGAATCACTTCCAGGACGAAACCGGCTGGGGTCTGGATGCCGTCCTTCGCATGGAGGGCAGCGTGGCCGGAACGATCGCGCAGCCCCTTCTCACGGGGACGGGCACCGTACGAAACCTGGTGATTCGAAACGAAGATCTGGGAGACACCGACATAGACATGATGATCAGCAAAGACCAGCTGGAATTCACCATGACGCGAATCCCCGGTCCCACTGTCTTGGCAGAAGGATCAATTGAACTGGCCGAGCACTACCCCTATGATCTACGGGTCGATCTGCTACATACTTCGCTGTCGCCGCTCCTCTCCATACTTTCCAAAAGACCGATTGAAGACAGCACCGGCTGGTTCAGCGGAAACGTACATGCCGTGGGGCTGGCCGGATATCCAGACCTTTCGACCATAACGGTCGCCCTCGATTCGCTGGGTATCCTGATGGGCGACCGGGAACTGCATTTCGCGGCCCCCTCCACCGTGAAACTGGAAAACCAGGTCATCACCGTGGATGATTTCAGGCTGACCGGTGATTTCGGACGGGTAACGGTCAACGGTACGGCAAGTCTCGCCGCCGATGGAAGGGTCGACCTTGAGACCCTTCTGGACAACGTGCAGCTGGAATTCATCTCTCCTTTCCTGGTGTCGGACGGGTTTTTCCGCGGTGCCATGGATGGAGCGATCTCCTTGGGAGGAACCCCCGCGGCTCCTACGGTGAACAGCCTGCTCACCGTATCGGACGTGCACTACGAGATAGAGAACAGAACCAGCCTGCTCGGAACGGTAACGGCCTCGGTGTTTTATGAAAACCAGTTGTTGCGGATTCCAGTCCTGTCGGTGCAGTCCCCGCTGGGTCTGTCGGAGATCGACCTGGCCTATCCGCTCGACCTGAGCTGGGCTTCCGTGGATCAGGCGGAAGCGAATCCGTCCGACAGATACACGGCGTCCATGGTCGTGGAGAATCTGGCTGTGGCACCCATGCGGGAATTTTTAAAGATGATACCGGCCGACCTCGACGGGTACGTCAGAGGCCGAATCGACCTGGACGGTTCGGTTCGGAACAGCCTTGATCTGACCGGTGTCGTGGCGCTGGATTCGCTGAAACTGTTTGGTTTGCAGAACGAGTTTGTCAATACCCGTTCCATCCGGGCGCGTTTCGACGCCGGGCATATCGAAATAGAGCCGCTGTCCGCCACGATACGCCACCGAAATCATTCGGACGACGAGCGTGGATCGCTTACGATGCAGGGACGCCTGGCATATGGAAACGACGGCGCGGGCACGCTGGAGTCCGATTTCACCATCCTGGGCGAGGCCATTCGGATGGACGCGCTCATGGCGCTTGCGAATCTCGACCTCCCCATGGGGGGACGCGTGAATACCCGGATCAGCATCAGCGGGCCGGCCTCTGCCCAGGTCATAGACACCCGCGTGTTCATGGATCAACCGACCTACAACGAGGTGTCTGTGGACAGCGTAACCGCCCATATGGTGTACAATGGGGGAGAAGTCGACATCCGGGATCTGCGCATACGGGAAAACGACGATCTGATCACCATGCACGGTACCGTGTTTTTCGATCCGGGTCAAGCTGACAGAACGGTTGATTTGCAGGATATGGCCTTGACAGTGGAAGGAAACGACATCGATTTATCCTTCCTGAGCGGTGTGGTATACGATCTCGAAAGTATCGAGGGGAATGCCGACTTTCGGCTGTCCTTCGGAAGATTGCCCTCTGCTACCGGAGCGCTCGGTCGGCTCTCCGTACGCGGTGCCGGGCTGCGTATCCGCGATATCGAACCGATGTTCCAGGCGGACGCCCTGCAGCTTGATGTCGACGGAGAAACCCTCACATTGCAACCTGTGATCTTCCGTGCCGGGGAGGGAACGATCCGCCTTGCCGGCGACATGGTGGTCACGACTGATCTGTCTTTAGCCGAAATCGAAACCCATGCCGATTTCAACCAGGCTGAAGTGGAGCTGGTCGGTTCTGCAATGCTCAAGGTCGATGGCTCGCTTGCATGGACCGGCAATCGGGATCGTTCACGGATTTACCATGTCACCGACCCGCTGGTCGTAGGCGGCGTGATCACGCATCCGCTGAACGTGGGCGAACTCCTGCTCGACAACGCGATCATACGTCCGCAGGACGCGCCGGATCCTTTTTTGGAAAGTATTGCGCTGGACGTCGCCGTGGACATGCCTGATCTGGCCATCGAGAACAATATCGCCCAATTGGCCCTCGAGGGCGGTGTGGCCTTCGGCAATACGGCGCAGAATCCTCTGGTGCTCGGTAACGCCATCGCCAGGGAAGAGGGTGCGGTAAGATACCTGGGTACGACATTCGAACTGGATGCGGGCCGGATCGACTTGACCAGACGCGTACCGCTTGAGAATTTCACCGCCTTGCTCGAGTACCCCGTGGAGCAGCTCGATCCGACCCTTAGTATACAGGCCAGGGCCCGGCACGTGCGAGACATCTACGGTACCGATTACGAAGTAGAACTACGCGCGTCCGGTCCGGTGTCGACGGTAACGCCCCAGCTGCGGGCGTTTCCGGTTGAGGATAACGGACCGTCGGTCCTGTCGCCGGGGCCGCTGCAAGGTCCCGAGGTCATCTCGCTGCTGACGTTGGGCATGGCCGAACTTACCACCTTGGGTACTCCCGACGCGATGGCCGGGATGGGACAAAGAGCGATACTGATGGCCACCGGGGCAACGGCAGAGAGAATGTTGAACCTCGACGAAGTCCAGATCGAGGGCGATCTTTTCGCAGGTTCCGACAGTCGAACCGGATCGCCTGCGCAGCTTACCCTCAGCAAACGCATCAATCGGCGGGCCCGGGTCAGCTACACCCGTCTGTTCGAATCTTCGGAATACACGTTCCGGGTAGGTTACCAGCTGACGGATTATCTTTTTATCGAGACGTTCGCCGAACAGCTGGGTGAACATCCTCAGAATGGAATAGACCTCCGGGTGAAATTCCGCTTTCGTTGAGCCCGTACCTTGCGTGAAATGACGATAGAGAACCAAACGGTCCGGCAATTCACATGGTGAAGGGTCTGAAGTTTTCCCCGAATCCAGCCACCGCAACGCGGGGTTGGAACAGTCCATCCTGGCGAATGCGATTTCCCGGCACGATCGGGTCGTTGATTCTTCTGGCGACTCTGTGTGCATCCCCTGCGTACGCCCAGCCGTCCCTCATCGTTGATCGCATTCTGATCGAAGGCAACACGGCCATCGAGGAAGACCGTCTCCGTAGCCTGATCAAGACCAGAACGGACGGTTTCCTTCGCGCCGGGCGCATGAACAACGCGATCTGGCAGACCGACCTGGACGCCATAGAGAGTTTCTACATGAACAGTGGATTTCTCGATGCCCGGGTTCGGTCTATTCGTGAAAACCTCACGGCGGGACGGGTCGAGCTCAGGATATTTATCGACGAGGGTCAGCGATACACCGTGCGCAAGGTGAACCTGAGCGGGTTCGAATACCTGTCCGAAGCCGAGGTTAGGCGGAGCCTGTTGACGCGGAAAGGCGAGGTATTCTACCGTTTGTATGCCGCAACGGACAAACGCCACATTCAGCATCTCGCCGACCGAAGGGCGTTGCTGGACATGACGGTCGACCTGCACGTCGTGCAGCATCCGGAAGATCATACGGTTACCGTCAACTTTCTGGTTGTCGAAGGGCATCCGATCAAGGTGGGTAGGATACGGGTCCGAGGTCTGCAGAAGACACGCAGTAGCGTCGTGCTCCGCGAACTGGAAATCGGGCCGGGAGAATTATACGACAACGGGAAGATATCACTGAGTCAGAACCGGCTTTTCAGAACGGGCTTGTTCCGCAGCATCCGACTTTCACCCGAGGTAAGCGACACCGCATCCACGGTCCGGGACCTGTTGGTGGATGTCACCGAACTGCCGGGCGGCGAAGTGAGCTTCGGCGCCGGATTCGCGTCAGCCGAACGCTTCCGGGGCAGCTTCAGCGTCGCCTACCGCAATTGGCTGGGGCGGGGGATCACCATCGGCACGAACGGTCAGATCAGTTCGCTTTTCCAGCAGGCCGAATCCGGGATCACGCAACCCTGGCTGTTCCGGACCAGGACGACGGGCATCCTGAGGGCGTTTTTCCGGCGTGAGAACCGCATCAGCCATACCGAGCGTGAAATGGGCG
This sequence comes from bacterium, assembly GCA_965200485.1. Classification (GTDB taxonomy): domain Bacteria; phylum JAAXHH01; class JAAXHH01; order JAAXHH01; family JAAXHH01; genus JAAXHH01. The sequence goes on along the minus strand of CBDAUD010000001.1, from coordinate 577,009 downwards.
TGTCCGCGGCGGTCGTCCGCGAGCTAACCCTCACCTACCGCAGCCAGCTGGTCTACACGCTGAAGAACATCAAGGTGTCCTCGCTCAGTGAGGAATTGACCGAACTTCTTCGAAGCGGATCGGATGCCGACAGCCTCCGGTCCCGTCGCGAAGGCAGTTTGACCGGGGTCATGGCCTATGACACGCGGGATGACATTCTGAACCCGCAAACGGGATTCTACGGTCAACTCCAGGGCAGCTTGGCAAGCCCGCTGCTCGGAAGTTCCACGCAGAACCGGAACTCCATTATGACGCTGACGGCCATCGTCCGGAAATACCTGTCCATTTCCAACGCGCCGGATTTTTCCACTTCGCTGTCGTTCAGCTACGTACGAGCGCTGGATGACAACCTCATACCGCTGGACAGCAAACTGTTCATCGGTGGTGACCGTTCGGTGCGGGGGTTCAGTATCAACCAGATCGGCCAGCCCGATGGCGGCCTGATCGCCATCAGCTCCCAGAATGAAATCCGCTTGCCTTTCCGGCTGTTCACCTTGGCGTTTTTCGTGGATTGGGGCGGAGTCGGAAAGACCGTGAAGACATTCGGAATGGACGATCTGCTTTTCGGTTACGGGGGAGGACTACGGGTGAACTCGCCCATAGGCCTAATCCGGGGCGACGTGGGTATTCACGGTCAGAGCGCGGTCGACTATCCTAATGCACGGCTGTACGACCGTACTTTCTTTTACTTCGGGCTCGGCCAGGCGTTTTGACGCTGAAGAAAGCAGGGGCTGAGAAACGGGAACTTGCTGTTATTCAAGATTTGCGTGGCGGGCAAACATGCTGCGCTCGGTCTCATCCTGCTGTCTCATGAGCAGCATCACGCTGGCATCGAACATCACCCCGAGACTCTGTTCGAACAACGTACCCATCGGCTGGCGCGACTGGAGTCCGGGAGCATTGATCTCCTTCGATGATTTTGGCGTAGACGCCGGTATGACGACGACAACGCCCGCCAGCCGGGCCACAGGCGATTCGGCATCCGCAGTCACTGCGACAACCCGCGCACCGGCCTCGACGGCTTTTTCGGCATAGCGGACCTGGCTCTCCGTTACGCCCGATCCCGATCCGATCAGAAGCAGATCTTCAGATCGCACCGCCGGTGTGGTTGTTTCACCTGCCACATGGACCGGAAGACCCAGTTGCGCAAGCCGCATGGCGTAACCTTTCATGACGAGACCAGTACGTCCCGATCCGGACACGAAAATCCGTTTGGCTTGCGTGACTTCCCGTACCAGCGCTTCCAATTCTTCCCAGGATACCTGATCCAGCGTCCGCCGAATTTCGTCCAGGACAGTTTGCATCATTTCGTCGAACGGCGAAGGGATCGGCTTGTTATCCATAGACTCGACCGTCGGCTCGATGCATGATTTCCCTGATCTGGCGGACTGCGTTGCCAGGATCGATATTGCCGGTCACGTAACTCCCCACGACCACGATATCCGGCTCGTAGGGCATAATGTGCGCGATCATCCGTGGATTCAGTCCGCCCGCGACGGCGACTCCGGACCGGTGAACCACGCCGCCGACCCGGTCGATTCGTTCCAGCATCGGTGCTGAATCCTCCGGTACTCCCGCGTCAACAGCCGTATGAAGACAGATGAAATCCACACCAGCCAGGTCCAGTGCGCGGGCGAGGCGCACGGTCTCGTCCACTGTGCGTGCCGTGATCAGATCGGCCATGATCCGGCCGTTGGATACCTTCGCCTGTTCAACTGCTTCACGGAGCGTAGCCTGGTGGGCCGTCCCGAGCACGGTTACGATATCCGCCCCGGCTTCGAAGGCAAGGCCCGATTCCAGTCCGCCCGCGTCGACGATCTTGAGATCCGCCAGGATCGTCATCCCGGGGTAGTCCCGTTTGATCTCGGATATGATGTCGGTTCCGTAGCGGATAAGCAGAGGCGTGCCGAGCTCGACGATGTCCACCCCGAAGTTGGTCTGTTTCAGCAGGCGACGAACCGTGCTGGCATGGGGTGTGTCCAGGGCAAGTTGGAGCAACATGATGGCGATGTCCGCATAGCGCAGGTCGGTCGGGGCTACTCCTGATCCAGGCCGTCTCCAATACATACCCGCAGCAGATTCGGATGCTCCGGGAATTCCTTCGTACCGGCGCCATATCCGATTTTCCTCAACATCATACCGGGCATGGCGCCGTGGGCGCAGGCGGTGGCCTTCAGAAACGCAGCGCCAGTCGGCGTGACCAGTTCGCCCTCGATGCCGGTTTGGTAGACCGGCATATCCAGCATCAGTTCCAACGCACCCGGGGCCGGGACCGGCATCAGACCGTGTGCACAGTGGACGAATCCCCGACCCATCGGCAGCGCCGAAGCGTACACCTTCCCGATGTCGAGCAGGGCCAGACCGATGCAAGCGCCGACGACATCGACCATGGCGTCTATCCCGCTGACCTCGTGCAGGTGAACCGCCTGCTTTGGAATCCCGTGTACCTTGCTTTCCGCAGTCGCCAGCAGATCGAACACCTGGATGGCCTTGCGTTTGACCGGATCGTCGAGGGTGCTGTCTTCGATCAGGGACGTCAGTTCTCCAAGATGCCTCGTTTCCCCGTGGTCGTGAAAGGGTCCGTCCTCGCCGGGTCCTTCCACGGTTTCCCGGCCACCCGAAGTCCGGATGACGACGTCGATCTTGGTTCCCGAGATATGCTGGCGGGTTACCGTCGACCGACTGAGCCTATAGCCCTCGAGAGGCATTTTTTGCAGTTCGTTGCACAGGGTTTCGAAATCCAGACCGGCGTCTACCAGCGCGCCGAGAATCATATCGCCGCTGATACCGGAGAAACAGTCGAAGTATGCTATGGCCATCGTATATACCTGATATATGTAAATGACCGGACGATTACCCTCAATCGTCCGGTCATGAGAAACCAATAGCGGTGCCTTGCCGGGGGCTAGTTGCGCGGAGCGTCCATTTCACCGTCGGCGTCCATCTCACCGTCGGCGTCCATTTCACCGTCGGCGTCAGCCGCGCCTTCTTGCTGCTCGCTGCCTTCTTCCTCTTCCATTTCACCCTGATCGCCTGCGCCGTCCGTATCCATCTCTTCCGCCGTCATGTCGGCTTCTTTCAACTCCAAGGCTACCAGCAGTTCATCCACGTCCTCCGGCCAGGCTTCGTTCATCTCCAGCGCCTTGGTCAACTGATCGGCGACGAGGTCCATAGCCTCTTCCGCGATGCCCAATTCCGTCAAACTCTCCTTGAAACGCTTGCCGTCGTACTCGATTTCACCACCTGCCGCGGCGGTGAACTGCGCCAGCAGGGTCTCCTTCCAGGCTGCCTGGTCGACCCCGGCGAGATGGGCCTTCAGCTGTTCTTCTTCCACAGTCGAGGCAATGAAGTCATCAATCACGCCAATGATCATCTCTTCCCCACCCAGGCGGTCGTACAAGGGGCCGTCCATCTCCCATTCCATGTTCGGATCGTCATGCTGGGCATGCAGGGGCGCGATGGAAACGACCAGCAGCATCAGGGCTGAAAGCCCCAGGGGAGCCAAAACCATGCGAATCATTAAAAAAACCTCCTTGTTACCGCTCAGGGCACGTTGTTAAGTCCAGATCCAATCTACCTTGACATGATTATCGAACACGCCAACGCGAAATGATAGGGGAAGATAGGCGGGAACGCTTAAAAAATCAAGTAAATCTCCCGGAATCCACCGGGCGGAACGCGTTCAAAGGAGGCAGGTGTCGATGACGTGCGCGACGCCGTCCGCGTCGTTTGACGGCGCAACCAGATCCGCCGCGCGCCGCACCGGTTCCGGCGCATTTCCCATGGCCACGCCGAGTCCGGCGTACTCGATCATGTCCAAGTCGTTGTAGTTGTCCCCGATACAGATCATCCGCTCCGGCTCGATTCCATAGTGTTCGCCAAGGAAGGCGAGGGCCCCCGCTTTCGAAACGCCGGCCGGCACGACTTCCATGCACCAGTAGTCGTCCACCAGCGTGCTGCGTGACATGATGGTGCCGATCCGGTCTCCGTAGACCGTCAGCTCCGCCTCCAGGTCATGCATGGACGAACCCTTCCCGGCAACAGCGAGCTGTGCTGGATCCCGATTCAGCACCTGATCCAGATCGTCCACCTGAAAGGCCTTGTCCGCATTGGCCGCCAGGTAGCGTTCCCGCCAGCCATTGTCCGAACGGGGGCATTCAAACCAGATGTACCGGCTTTCCGGCACCGGCTCGTAGACGAGCGGATCGTATCCTCGTCGCTTGATGAAATCGACCAGCTCGATCGCCAGGGATCGCGGCATGTTCACCGCTTTGAGCAGCGGACCATCAAGGGACTCCAGTATGAGCGCGCCGCTGTGGAAGATCAGCGTCGTGGAGGGCGGTACCTTTTTCGCAGCGTCCCGGCCGGAGTTCAGGCTTCTGCCGGTGCAGAGGGCTACGTGCTTTCCGGCTGCGACAGCACTTCTAAGTGCGTGGAGCGTCCGGTGGGAGATATCGCGACGGGAGGTCAGCAGGGTGCCGTCTATGTCGATCGCGATAAGGTCGTAGGACATGGAAGCGCTCGTTGTGAATCAGCGTATGAATCGTTCGATGGCCCGGGCGACGCCGTCATCTTCAACCGAAGTCGTGATGTAGTCCGCCCTGGCCCGGGTTTCGGGCGCAGCGTTTCCCATGGCCACGCCCAGGCCCGCGACATCGAGCATTTCCAAGTCGTTCAGGTTGTCCCCCACGGCCATGACCTCGGCAAGGTCGATACCAAGCATCAAGGCGAGCCTGCCCAGCCCGTCGCCCTTGGAAACGCCAGCAGGCATCACCGTGACGTGACCGTAGCGAGGGTCCCACGGACTGATCTCCAAGGTTACCTGGGCGTCGGGAAGCTGCTCCCTCATGCAGGTTTCGCATTCCCTGATTCGTTCGATGCGCTCGTTACATGAGATGCAGGTGACCTCCTGCCGGAGAAAATCGCATACATCCTGTACGCGGTGAACACGCTCGGCGTTCTGCGCGGCGTAGTCGATGAAGGAACGGTTCTCGGGATCGAAACCGTCGTAGTAGAAGTAGCGCACTTCGGGCAGTGAGCCGTATACGATGGGATGGAACCGCAGGCTTCGAAACAGTTTGACGGAATCGCGTGCGATTTTCGTCGGCAGATGCCGGATGTACCTGGCCCGGCGCCTGGGTACGTCATAAATCATCGCGCCGTTGTTCAGCACGAACGGCGCGTTCAATGTCAACCCCTCCACGGCGGATGCCGCGGAGGGCAGGCTTCGCCCGGTGCATACGGTTACAAGGATGCCGCGGCTGACGGCGTGGCGAATGGCGTCGGCTGTACCATGGGTCAATTCCTGCCTGCTGTTGAGCAGCGTACCATCAATGTCCAAGGCGATGAGGCGATACATAGAACCGGATCAAAATCAAAAAACGGAGACTTTTGAAAGTCCCCGCCTTTTCTGTGGAATCAATGCGGAAATGGGCGCTAGTGGACTCGAACCACTGACCTCCACGATGTGAGCGTGGCACTCTAACCGGCTGAGCTAAGCGCCCGGCATATGGGCCCGCCAGGACTCGAACCTGGGACCGTCCGATTATGAGTCGGATGCTCTAACCAACTGAGCTACGGGCCCATGGTTACCGCCCAGTCAGCATACCAGACAGACCAGATCAATATAGACTTACGGCGGTATGTCGTCAAGCAAAAGATGGGGGTGGTCAATCTCGGCGGGTCGACTGCAAGAGGGATCTCTCTTGGTGCTTGAGTTCCATGTAGATGGCCATGGTTTCGGTCAATTCGCTGCTTCGACCGTCCTTCTCCATCTGCTTGATCTGTTCCATGAGGCGGGTCATGCTTTCCTTGAGTCGTTTCTGCCTGATACGCAGGATATGGTCCCGGGCTCTCTGTTCCAGGTGTTTACCCGAGTCGGCCGTATTGATCAGTTCCGTGATGACCCTGCGGGTCTCGTCCTGGTCGATGTTGTCGACCAGACCGGAAAGATCGTATGACTCCTCGCCACCCAGTTTTTCAAAACAGTGTTCAACGATCCGGCGGTACAGCGGGCTGCTGAAGTCCCGGGACTCCAGTTGCCCTTCGACGAGTTCGGCGATAGCGCGGTCGTTGAGCATGAGTTGGACCAGATCCCGTTCTACCGGTGCTTCCTCGCGAACCTTTTCTCTGCCGTCGGGAGCGGAACGGCGGTCCCGCTGGACGGCGCCCGGGCTCCGGAGTTCCGAAGCCAGCAGGCTCTGGAGCGCCGGAAACCTGTGTTCGGCTTCTTCCCGGTACCGTTCTCTGTGGACTAGGTTCGTCGTCTTTTTTATCAGGTCGGCCAGCGTTCGAAATACGTCTTCCCGGTCGCCCGATTGTTGGAGATTGGCATGAAATCCCATGAAATCGGCGATGGAATCAGCCTGTTCGACACGTTTCAGGAATCCATCCGGTCCGTGGTCCGTCACGTAGGAGTCGGGATCGTATCCGTCCGGCAACCGCACGATCCGGGTCCATAATCCGGCTTCTACCAGAGGTTCGATCGCCCGCCAGGTTGCCCTTACCCCGGCTTGGTCCGAGTCGTAAACCAGGAACGCCTGCTGACCATACCGTGCCACGAGCCGGGCCTGTTCCCGGGTCAACGCCGTTCCGCACAGGGCGACCGCCCCGTGGACGCCCTGCTGATGCAGGCCCAGCAGATCCATGTATCCTTCCACGAGCAGGACCCTGCCCAGCTGCCTTAGCGCGTCCCGGGCCTGGTACAGCCCGTACAGCACCTGGCTCTTACGGTAAATAGGAGATTCCGGCGAATTGAGGTACTTGGGTTGATCGTCGTCGGAAAGCGCCCGGCCGCCAAACCCTACCACGCGTCCGCTCGGGGCCTGGATGGGAAAGACGAGCCGCTTGCGGAAGGCATCGTAGGTCCGCTGTTCGCTGCGTTTGGCCAGTCCGGCCTTGACCAGCCAGTCCGCGTCGATGCCCTGTTTCCGGGCTGCGTTCAGCAGGTCGTTCCACGAGTCCGGCGCGTAGCCTAGGCCGAAGGATTTGATTGTCTCGTCCGACAAGCCCCGTTTCGTGACATAGCGTTGTACGATCGAACCTGGGGCGCTGTTCAGCAGACGTTCATGGAAAAACCGTGCGGCGAACCGGGTGATCCGCGCCAGGCTTTCCGCCTCGCTCGAGGCTTCGCGTTCCCGGTACGTATCCGGTATGGCGATACCGAGGCGTCGGGCGACGTGGTGGACCGCTTCCACAAAGGAAACATGCTCGTGTTCCATGAGAAAGGTAAATACGTTGCCGCCCTTGCCGCATCCGAAGCAATGGAATATCTGACGTTCCGGGTTGACGCTGAACGAAGCCGTTTTCTCGTCGTGAAACGGACAGAGTCCCACAAAGTTCCTGCCCGATTTCCGCAGCGTGACATAGTCGGACACGACGTCCGCGATGTCCGCTTGCGAACGGATGGCGTCGATGAGGTCGTCCGGTATCCTCGCCAAGGCGCTCTCCCCGCGTCAACCGGCCGTCTGCAGCCGGATCTGCCATGTTCCCTTTTTGTGCTGGTCGGCGCATCTTGCCGAATCACGCCACCGTGTTGCCGGCGCCTCGCGACCGGAGCTACGCTTTCATTTCCACGATGGTCACCCCTGTGCCCCCGTCTCGCTGTTCAGCGAAACAGGAAGATTCCACGAGGGGATGGTTTTGCAGGAATTCCTGGATTGCGCTGCTCAGCGCGCCTGTACCCTTGCCATGCAGTATGCGAATTTCGTTCAGGTCATCAAGGACCGTCTGATCGATGTAGCGATCCACTGCGTCGATGGCTTCTCTGGCGCGATAACCCCGCACGTCCAGCTCCGAAAGGGAAACGCGGGGGCGGTCCACCTGTACTTGGACGGGCTTTGCCGACGTTGCGCTGGACGCTTCCGACTCCGGTTGATGAAGACGCACCTCGGATCGCCGAACCGTGATCTCCATCCTGTCGGTCTGGATGCGCAGGCGAGCTCCCTGGTCCTGAAGCACCGTACCCGCCTGACGGACGGATTGTACCCAGACTTCATCGCCGACCGCGACGGCACGCCCGGCGGGTACTCCTGACCCGGCAGCCCGGACCGCCGGGTCGATATTGGACGTATCCACCGCCCCGGACGCATCCTCCATGGACGTATCCTCCATGGACGCATCCGTACCCATGGAATCAAGCATGGTTTGAAGCAGCGCGCGCTGGTCCCTGATCGCATCATGGGCTTCTTCGACGACACTGGACTCGGCCTGTGCGCGGTGGATGTCCGCTACCGCCTGGTCCACCGCGGTCCGGGCTTCTTTCAGCATCTGTTCCATGCTTTCCCGGGCGGAAGCGTTCAAGTCGCGCTCTTTCCGCCTGTAGGCGGCGATCTGATTTTCGTAGTCCCGTTTCAATGTACCAAGCTCTTCCCGCAAGGCATCGGCTTGCTCCTGCGCGGCGACGAGCTGTTCGTGCTTGCGTTCCACTTCCATGACGACTTCGTCCAGCCTTCGTTCGGCGTTACCCATGAACCGGGCCGTTTGCTCCAGCACATCCGCAGGCAGGCCAAGACGACTTCCGATTTCGATCGCGTAGCTGGCGCCCGGTATCCCCTGTCTGAACAGGTAGGAGGGCGTGAGGGTATCCACATTGAAGACCATCGAACCGTTCTCGACGGCATCGGTTCTCGATGCGAAGGCCTTGAGCGCGTCGAAATGGGTGGTGGCCGCGGTGACGGATTTCCGCAAGGTAAGCGACTCCAGAATGGCCATGCCCATGGCCGCGCCCGCCGAGGGGTCCGTTCCCGCGCCCAGCTCATCGAGGAGCACCAGGGTGTATGCGTCGGCCTCGTCCAGTATGGTCCGGATATGGCCCAGATGAGCCGAGAAGGTGCTCAGGCTTGCCTCAATCGACTGCTCGTCCCCGATGTCCGCAAAGATGACGTTGAAAACGGCGATTTCGGTGTCGTCGTCCGCCGGAACATGCAAACCGGCCTGGGCCATCAAGGTCATGATACCGATCGACTTCAGCGCGACAGTCTTGCCGCCCATGTTGGGACCGGTAATCACGAGTGTTCTTGCGTGTGCTCCGATCTCAAGGTTCAGCGGAACGACGGCTTCGCCCTGGTCCGACAGTTGCAGGATCGGATGCCGCGCGTTGCGCAGGACGATACGCCCGTCGGTGTTCAATCGAGGCGGCGCGGCCCTCAGGTCGAGGGAGAACAGGGCTGCGGCATGATAGAAGTCGAGTTGCCCCAGGAGCCCGTAGGATTCGGCGATCGCTTCGGCCTGACGGTGTATACGGTCCGTCAGGGCCGACAGAATACGTTCGATTTCGCGGGCTTCCTCGACAATCAGTTCGCGAAGCCGGTTGTTGAGTCCTACGACGCCCATGGGCTCGACGAAAACCGTGGCGCCGCTGGCGGATTGGTCGTGCACCACGCCCGGGACCTGGCCACGGTGATCCCTCCGCACGGGGACCACGTATCGCCCGTCCCGCATGGTAATGACCGGATCCTGCAGCGCGCGCGTGCCGGTTTGGGACTGCATAAACTGCTGCAGCCAGTTCCGTGCGCGTTCTCGCGCGGTCTGCTGAGTAGAGCGGATCCGGCGCAGTGTTGAACTGGCCTGGTCGCGTATGTTTCCATCCGCGTCGATGGCATGCGCAATGGCCGTTTCGATCTCCTTGAAGTCTCCCAGCCCGGCGGTGAGGGCCCTGACATGGGCGACTGCGGAACCGTTGGCCGTTCGCCGGCCGAACGTGTGCATGAGGCGGCTTGTCCGGAGGGTATCGGCCACGTCCAGAAGCGACTGGGGTTCCAGCCTGGCGCCGGCTGCGCGGACCTGATCCAGGGCCGCTCCGATGTCCTTTATGCCTCTCAGAGGAACGGTTTCCTCCCGGTCCAGGAGTCCGCGCATTTCGCTGACCGTCTGCAGGTTCTTCCGGATCACGACGATGTCGTTGTCCGGCTCCAGGGACATGGCCCGGCGCCGACCCAAGGCGGATACAGTCCTTTCCGACACCATGGTCCGTACGGCATCGAATTCCAGCACGTTCAGCGTGTGGCGGGGGATTCCGGGCTTCATGTTGGTTCCTGTCACCAGTCTGACTTGACTATACGGAAGCTAAGCGGATTTGGCCTGGCGCGGCGGGACATGCGCCCGGTACGCCGCACTGCCGTATGCCGTCGGCGGGCCTGGCGGTCCGCTGTGTGGAGCGAAGATACCGTTCCAGTTCCTCCATAAGGGGTGGCGAACCGGGATCGATCCGGTTCCTCACGGTATCGACCATGGCGGGGACGATGGACAGGTTCCATGGCGCAAGGGCTGAACGGTCAAGCTGTTCCCTGGCCGTATCGGAGAACGGGATGAATATATACAGGACCAGCAGTAGGCTCGAAATGACGCATCCGCGCGCACCTCCGACCAGCAAACCGACCACGCTTCCGAGAAAGGACTTTGAAGTACCTCGAATGGACCGGCGGACCACGCCGGATGTCGTGTTGACCAGCGCGAGAGAAAGGCCTAGGCAGAGGAACAGGCTGAACCAGTGCAGCCAACCGGAAGAAACGCCGGTCATGCGCCCTAGAAGGTCGGACACCAAGCCGAACTGGGTCAGTGAAATGACCGCGACCGCGACGCTGCCCGCCAGGTCCAGCAGGCTTCCGGCAAAGCGCTTTCGATAGCCGGCGACCATCTGGTGCAATACGAGTGCTGCAATGGCGACATCGATCCAGTTCATGGCATCAAAACACGGAAAGCCCCTCCGGGGTTTCGGAGAGGCTTCGTAAATGGGCTGTCGCTATTCCAACAAGATGACGGAATCAACCGGGCTGCATGGTCAGGCATTCCCGCACGATGCCGTTGACGAGCTTGCCGTCGGCCCGGCCCTTGACACGGGGCATGACCGATCCCATAATCCGGCCCAGATCTCCGGGTCCCTCGGCGCCGGCCTGGTCGATAACTTCCCGCACCAGGGTTCTGACCTCTTCCTCCGACAACTGGTCCGGAAGATAGGACGCCAGGATCTCCAGCTCTTCTTCGGCCTGTGTGACGAGGTCCTTCCGATTGCCTTTGATGGCGAAATCTCGCGCTTCTTTCCGGGACTTTATCAGGGAGGAGACCACCTCGATGACTTCCTCGTCAGGCAGTTCGTTCCCCTTGGCAATCTCCCGATTCTTGATCTGCGCACGTATCATACGAACCAGGCCGAGGCGAACGGTTTCCCGATGCCTGAGTGCGGACTTCATATCATCCGTCAAACGCTCTTTAAGCGTCATGCCTCGCTCCGATGGATCAGTATCTTTCCTGCTGGAGCCGCTTCTGATTCTTCCGTTTCGCAGCATTCAACTTGCGCTTGCGCTTCGCGCTCGGTTTTTCGAAATGCTGATGCTTGCGTATTTCAGACATGATGCCGACTTTCTCGCATGTCTTGGTAAAACGACGCAGGGCCTTTTCGAACGGCTCTCCTTCCCTGACACGAATACCTGGCATCCTCACACCCCCTCTCATACCACTCGAATCGGGTGAACCAAGTCTCTCTCTCTTCTCCGTTGCAACCTTTCTAATATGCCATGAATCAGTTGAATAAGCAAGGAGATTAATTGCTCCATTCCCGATATGGGGCGATCACCTTGCCTGTCGCCGCTCAAGGGGTCAGTTCCGGCATGCTGCGTCCCCCCAGCAGGTGCATGTGGAGATGGAAGATCGTCTGACCTCCGTCCCGGCCGCAGTTGACGATCAGCCGGTATCCATCCGTATTGACATCGAGTTCCCGCGCGATCCGGTTCGCTGCCGCCGTTAGCCGGCTCATGATCCCGGTTTTGTCGCCGCCCAGGTCGGCGACGGTTTCGATATGGGTTCGCGGTACGACGAGGATATGAACCGGCGCGGCGGGATTGATGTCCCGGAAGGCCACAACCTGTTGGTCCTCATAGACGAATTCGGTTGGCAGCGATCCGGCGATGATCTGGCAGAACAGACACTCGGACATGTTGTCGTCCTCCATAAAGCAGTGCGCGCCGTCCGGCGTCCCGATTATACCCGCATCCGCCGATTCGGGTCACGCGGCCTCAAGCGCTGCCATAAGCAGGGTCAGCCCCGCGATGGACGCCGTGTCGGACCGAAGGCGCGAATGTCCCAGAGAGACCGTTTGAATACCCGCTGCCCGGGCCATGGCGATCTCGTCCCGGGCGAACCCTCCTTCGGGGCCGATGATCAGCAGGACGCGCTTCGTTTCCGCGTTGCGGTCCGTTGCAGAGGCCGGTCGCCTGTCCCTTTCTTCTTCCCAGGCGATCAGCGCCAGGTCGTAGGATGGCGCGGTGCGCACGATTTCCTCCAGGCTCAGGACCGGTGCGATCCGCGGCAGCTTGGCCCGCAGCGACTGTTTCATTGCGCTCTGGGCGATACGTCTCCAGCGATCCAGCCGTTGGCCGCCCGATTCGCCGCCGCCTGCCACAGTCCGGACGCTACGCATGGGTATGATGGCGGAGACACCCAGCTCCGTTGCCTTCTCGACGACCAGGTCCAGCCGCGACCCCTTGAGTAGCGACGGTGCAAGCGTGACTTCGGGAGATTCCGACTCGCGATGTCTCCGGCGGTCCCGGATCCTGATTTCGATCTCCGGTTTCATGCGGACGATCACGCCGTCGTAGACGGAGCCTTCGCCGTCCACGAAACGGACGGCATCGCCGGACTTCTTACGCAATGCACGCGCCAGGTGTTTCTGTTCGTCCTCGTCCGCAACGAATGCCGCGTTCCCCGAGATCCGCTCGGGCGGCACATAACTGATTTCCATAAGTACAGTATCACCGATCAGGATGGGACGGACCGACTGGCCGCGCGACCGGCTACGCCTGCCCACCACACGCCCCGTGTCTCCCGTTCGATTAAAGTGAAGTCCCGTTCTTCGAGCGCGGTTTCGAAGGACGGAGCTTCCTCTATGAGTAGACCGGACAGGATCAACTCGCCGGCGGGGTGAAGACGGGTTGCGAACCACGGCAGCATGGCGGTGAGGCTGGATGCGCTGATATTGGAGACGACGATCCGGTAGCGCCCGTCGATTGCGGAGTGCCTCATGCGGTCCGCATGGCCGGCGTAGAACGCTACCCGGTCGGCCACTCCGTTCAGCCGTGCGTTCTCAAGCGCGTTTCCGATGGTCTCGGGATCGATGTCGATGCCTGTCGCCGAGGAAGCACCCAGGAGGACCGCAGTGATCGAGAGTACGCCCGACCCGGATCCGACGTCGAGCACCCGGTCTCCCTGCCGCACCCGTTTTTCCAGTTGCCGCAGACACAGCTGCGTGGTCTCGTGGCCGCCCGTGCCAAATCCGGCGCCGGGGTTGATCCGGACGACAAGAAGGTCTTCGGACGGGTCCGTCTCGGACCAAGGCGGGGCGATCAGGAGCCGGTCCGAAACTCGAACGGGCGTGGTCTGTGTTTTCCATTTCCCGGCCCACTCTTCTTCGGAAACCCGACGCGTGGCAATCCGGCATGCCCCGTGCGCCAAACCCAGACCGCGAAGTGCTTCCCAGAGGCGGGTAACGTGGTCGATCTTCTCATGCACACCGGGACGATCGGACCAAAAACCGGTTATCCATTCGGATGCGCCGGCATGCCCGCCTCCAGACTGAAGGACCCCGCTGGAACCCAGCTCCCAGAACGCGTTGACGATTGCTTCTTCGGTTTCGGGCGATACGGCTATGGTGACTTCAACCCAGTGACGCATAGGCGAGGACCGGGGGGAACCGGACCGGGTCCGGTGTGTCTTCAGCTGCTCAGTCCCCGAACAACTCTTCCCGGATCCGATTGAAGAATCCCCGGTCGTTCTCCGGTGTCTTTCCGCTGTTCAACCGGGACAACTCCTGGTACAGTTTCTTTTCCTTGCCGGTCAGTTCCGTGGGCGTCCAAACGATAACCTTTACGAGTTGGTCGCCCTGGCCGGTTCCGTTGAGATGGGGCATCCCCTTGCCCCGCAGCCGGAACACCCTGCCGAACTGGGTACCGGAAGGAATCGAAAGACGAACCTTGCCGGTAAGGGTCGGAATCTCAACCTGGTCGCCCAGGGCCGCCTGGCTGAAACTGAGCGGCATGACGTAGACGATATCGGCATCCTGTCGTTCGAACAACTCGTGCTGTTCCTGCTCGATGACGACGAGCACGTCGCCTGCCGCTCCGCCTCGAATACCCGCGTGGCCCTGGCCCTGGAGGCGCATGTAGTTCCCGTCGCCTGCGCCGGCCGGGATGTCCACCTTGACCGTAACGGTCTTGACCTGTCTTCCCTGGCCTTGGCACGGACTGCAGGGCCGGTCTATGGTTTTTCCCTGGCCCTGGCAGGTCGGACAGGTCGTCACGTTCATCACGACGCCGAACAGCGAGTTAGCGCGCTGCTGCACCTGGCCCTGGCCCTGGCAGGTCGGACAGGTTCGCACGCCGTTCCGGTCGTCCGCGCCGATGCCGCCGCAGCTTTCGCAGGGAACATGGCGCTTGATACGAATCGTCTTGCTGACGCCCTGGGCAAGTTCTTCCAGGGTCAGTTTGAGGTTGACCTGGAGATCCTCGCCGCGATTGCCCGTTCTTCTGCGGCTTCGTCCACCGAAAAAATCGCCGAACAGGCTGCCTCCGAACAGGTTCCCCAGAATGTCCTCGAAATCCCCCGCATGGCTGAAGTCCGTCCACTGGAAACCGCGCGATCCGAAATCGTTCGCCACGCCCTGGTGTCCGAACCGGTCGTAACGCGTGCGCTTGTCCGGATCACTGAGTACCTCGTAGGCTTCGGCGGCCTCCTTGAATCGCTCTTCCGCTGCCTTGTCGCCCGGATTCCGGTCCGGATGATACTGCATGGCCAGCTTTCTGTAGGCCCTCTTGATTTCGTCTTCGGATGCCGACTGCGCAACGCCCAGGGCATCGTAATAGTCCTGTTTTGCCATCTTCCGCTGGACTCCGCTTCTAATCGCCGTCCTGATTCCGCGCCTTCGCCGCCGGTCGCGTCACGATGACTTTGGCCGCGCGAAGGACCTTTTCATTGAGGATGTATCCCTTTTCAACCACGTTCAGCACCATGTCGGCAGGATGATCTTCGCTTTCGACGGCCATGACGGCTTCATGCCGCGTCGGATCGAAGCGCGCTCCTTCCGCACGGACTTCTGTCAGGCCCGTCTTTTCCAGTTTTTCGCGCAATTGCTGGTGGATCATCTCGAATCCCTGGGCAAAGGAGCGGGTTTCCTCGGTGGTCTGCGGCGCCTGGAGGGCCCTTTCCATGTTGTCCAGTATGGGCAGCAACTCGGTGATCAGCGATTCCCCGGCGTTCTTGACCAGCGCGGTGAATTCGCGGCCGGTTCGTTTTTTGTAGTTGTCGAACTCGGCGGCGAGGCGTACCCACCGTTCCTTGTAGCGCCGGACTTCGTCCGCCAGTTTCGCCTGTTCGTCTTCCGGCGTTCCGGTTTCCGGCGCCGCTTCCGCAGGATCGGCCGATCCACCATCGACCGCTGACTCCTCGCCGGCTGCGGATTCGGCTGACCGGTCGTCTGTTACGGCAGCCTGCCCGTTCCCCGTTTCGGCAACGGCGGCGTCTCGTCCGACACCGGGCATTGGACCGGCCTCCGGATCGTTCTTTTCCGTTGCGTTTCCGTTCGATTCAGCCATGTCGCCGGACGAGGCACCGGGCGATGCCGTGGATTCCGGCTCGACTTCCTCTTCCTTGCCCTTCATCGGTATTCACCCTCCAGTATCAATTCGGGAACAACCTCGCGTGTTGCGGTTTCCGGCTCTAAGCGGAAACGCCGCCGCGGCCAAGCCCGTAATGCCAGGACAAGTGTGATTGCGTGCGTCCTCTGGCGAATCGAACCCGTCCGGACCGTGCCGCAAAAGGCAGGACTCACGCGAACTTCGTGTTCAGGTATCTCGCCGTGTATCCGACAACGGACATAAGACGTGCGTAGGGCATGCGGGTCGGGCCGATCACCCCGATGATACCCGTCATGTCTCCGATACGATAGGTCGACGTTACCACGCTGCAGGATTGCACTTCGTTCTGACCGTTTTCGCGGCCGATGGTAACCGCGATCTGATTTTCATGATGGCGTTCGTTCAGCCAGTGGGCGACCGTCCGCTTGTGTTCGAGAAAATGAAGAAGCGATGACAGTTTCGTGTAATCCGTCACGAATTCCGGCTTCGACACGATATAGGTCGTGCCGCCGATATGGGTTTTCTCGTTCTCCTCGAAATCGAACAGGTAGTTGCTGTACTGGATCAGCAATTGAACGATTTTCCGTTTGGACTGCGATGCGTCCTCGAGGCGTTCGTCCAGCTGACCCTGGATTTCCCTGAGGGAGCAGCCGCCCAGGCGCTCGTTCAGGAACCAGTTGGCCTCCGCGAGCCGATCCGCGGAAATGTCCGCATCGAGTTCGGCGACGATGCTCCGTACCAGGCCGGAAGTGACGGTCAGCGCCAGCAGCACCTTGCGTCGGCCGACCGGGATCAGTTCCACCCGCTCGAGTTTTCCGTCGTACAGCTTTGGCGCGAGGGCGACGCCGACTTCCTTACACACCAGACCGAGTATATGCGCGGTGTGGCTCAACAGCTCCTGTACGCTCAACCAGTCGTTTTCCAGTTCGAGGTTGATTCTCTCCCTGTCCCGCTTCTTGATGGGCCGCATGCGAAGGAGCGCATCCACGTAATACCGGTAGCCCTTGTCCGTTGGAACAGCGCCGGCCGAGGGGTGGGGCCGGGTGATCAAACCGGCATCTTCAAGATGTACCATGATGTTGCGAACCGTCGCCGGACTGACGGCCAGCGGTCCGGTACTGGCAATCGACGTGGAACCGACGGGTTGGCCCGTGGTTACATGGCGTTCCACCAGGTTTCGGAGAATGTCCTTTGCCCGGTCGGTCTGAAGTGCATACGCCATATCGATCCCGCAGTGGTAAATTGGAGGAAACCGTACAGACCAGGTGTCGGAAGCGACTCGGCCCCGGACTGAGTAAAAGCGGGGCCGCGATGTTCCATGCCTGCCGGAGGCGGGCGATCATACGCAAAACCTGACTCGTTATTTACCGATCTTCTCCGGCGATGTCAAGCGAAAAGCTGGCTTCCGGCAACCGCTTTCCGCAGCGCGCTCAACGACTTTTCCTTGACTGTGCGGGGTGTCAACGGCTATATTCCGGCGTTACGTTTCCGGCAATGAAACCCCTGCAACAATCTGTCCGTGATCCCGGTCGCGTTGTGCGGCACAGGGCAGGAAAGGCGTAGCGGAGTGCGGACCGATGGGCGTCCTGGCCTGATGCGGAGTATGCCATGCTTGGCTCCAAAGTGAAGACATGGTACGTGAATATGCTGGGCCCATTCGTCCGCACGTCCGTGCGTTTCGGGATTCATCCCAACGCGTTGACGATGCTTGGCTTCGGGATCACGCTGATCGCGGCCTGTCTGTTCGGAATCGGCGCTTTCAGGTGGGCGGGGCTGGTCATGTTCGTCGGCGGCAGCTGCGACGTGCTGGACGGACACCTTGCCCGGGAAACGGGAACCCGAAGTACCTTCGGAGCCCTCCTCGATTCAACGCTGGATCGCTACGCGGAGATCGCCGTACTCACCGGCATCATCGCGTTCTACCTTTTCAATGCAGGCAATAGCGACTTGAGCGCCTACTGGGTGCTGGCGTCCGTGTTGGCTATCAGCGGCTCCCTGATGGTCAGCTACGTACGGGCTCGTGCGGAGGGGCTTGGGCAGGCTTGTACCGTCGGACTCATGCAGCGGCCGGAACGAATCATCTGTCTCGGGTTGGGTGCGCTGCTTGGCGAAACGTATCTGCCGGTTGCGCTGGTGCTTATCGCCGTGGTGTCCAATTACACCGCCGTTACCCGCCTGTTTCACATCCGCAGGCAGTCCAAGGCGCCATGCAACTAGCAACTAAACGTGTAGTGAAAAGGGTGTGCATCCCCCGTTGGCGGACCGCGAGAAGGCCGGTGGTCGTTGACGGTCCCGGTACGAAGTACGTCAGCTTTGCGTCACAGGAGTTCGGTTCATGCGACCGCATAGAAGAAGAATCATAGTGGTTGGTGTGCTGTTCGTTGCGCTGCTCGTCGCCGGATGGCTGTTCAGTCAGGAACGCGTGCAGGCGGTCGACGAACAGACGTACGACCTGGAGTTGCTGGAACAGGTCGTCGAGCGTATCCAGGCCCAGTACGTGGACGACCTGAATGAAGGAGAAGCGATAGACGCGGCCATCCGAGGTATGCTCGGCACGCTGGATCCCTATACGGAATTTCTGGAGAAAAAACAGAATGACCAGATGAAAATGATACAGATCCAGGGCAAGTACGGCGGTTTGGGCATCAAGATCCAGAAACAGGAGGACGCCCTGGTCGTTGTCGCGCTGTTTGACGATACGCCTGCCTACGAGGTCGGTCTGCAGACCGGCGATCGCATTGTCCGGGTCGAGGACCAGTCCACGGCCGACATCGATGTCTCTCAGGCGGCGGATCTTCTCCGGGGAAGTCCGGGGACGTCCGTTACGATCACGGTCAGCAGGGAAGGCGAGGCGGCGGTTATCGACTACACCCTGACGCGGGCCATCATCACCATTCCGGTGATTCCCTACGCGGGCATGCTGGAAGGCGCGGTCGGCTACATCAAGCTGAATCAGTTTACCGAGGAAGCCGCCAGCGAAGTGGAGCGGGCGTTGAACCATCTGGGGGAGCAGGGCGCCCGGAGCTACATGCTCGATCTGCGCGGCAATCCGGGGGGGCTGCTTGAGCAGGCCGTGGGCGTGGCGGGGAAATTCCTGGAAGAAAACCGTCTCATCGTGTATACCGAGGGGCGTCCCGGTGCGGACCGGCGATCCTATCGCGCCTCCGATTCGTTTACCCTGAAGGAAGCGCCGCTCGTGGTTCTCGTCGACCGGTACAGCGCCAGCGCATCGGAGATCGTCGCCGGAGCGATCCAGGACTGGGACCGAGGCGTCGTCGCCGGCCAGACGACCTTCGGCAAGGCTTCGGTGCAACAGATTTTCCCCATGAACAAGGGAACGGCCCTGAAGATCACGACAGCACGGTACTATACCCCGAGCGGGAGACTGATACAGCGGACCAGGGGAGACCGCCATGAAATGGACCCGCCGAACACGGCGCACGGCGACGCGGACCCGCCGGAAGGGGCGGAACGGGAAACGTATGTGACGAACATCGGCCGGACCGTTTACGGCGGCGGAGGCATCACGCCCGATGTCGAGATCCCGGTGCCTGAATATCCTCGTCTGATAGAAGCCCTGAACAACCAGAGTCTGTTCATCAAGTTTGCCGTCCACTACGTGGCGAGCAACCCCGAAGCGGATCCCGCCACATTTCACGTGTCGGACGCGATGATCGACGCCTTTCACCAGTTCGTCCAGGCGCGTTCCTTCGAATACACCTCCATGGCGGACCGGACACTCGACGAGCTGGAAGCGATCGTCCGGGATCGTCCGGAGTCCATAGAAGTCATGGAATCGCTTGCCGAGCTGCGGACGAAGCTCAACCGCCAGCGTGACCTGGCCTATCTCAGGCACCGGGAATTGCTCATGGCCCGTATCGGAACCGAAATCAGCGCGAAACTCTGGGGAACGGTGGGCAGGTACGCCTTCGCCACGAAACACGATCCGCAGATCAGGGCGGCCCTGGAGATCCTCGCGTACGAAGACAGATACCGGAAGCTGCTCGGAAACGGCCCGGAAGAATGAAGACGACGGGAAGTGGCAGGGCCGCATCCGGGTGCATCTACGCAGGCAGCGCGAGGGTGGCGGAACTGGTATACGCGCTGGATTTAGGATCCAGTGGGGCAACCCATGGGGGTTCGACTCCCCCCTCTCGCATCACGTCTGGAATCTTCGGCCGCCGTGCGCGGCAAGCCCGGCTCTTTTCCGTTGACACGTCCCCCCCTCCGCGATTAATTGGACGGGCTGTCAAGCGACGTGCGGATGCCTTCGTGTCCGCGAGCGCGTAGGTGTCCCGCCGACCAGCAGCTACCTGATTGCGGCACAGGAGGATGACTTGAACTACACCGTCTCCGAACCCAAACCTTGGAAACGCGTCCTGGAGATCGAAGTTCCTTCCGATGCGATTCAATCCGAACTGGACGCAGCCTACGCGCGTTACAGTAGGGAGGTGCGTCTTCCGGGTTTCCGCCGGGGCAAGGTGCCGCTCAGCGTACTCAAAGCCCGGCTCGGCAATGAGATTCGCGCGGAAGTGCTCGAAAGGAAGATTCCGGAGTATCTGAATAGCGCCCATGAAAGCGCCGAGATCAAGCCGATCAGTCGGCCTGTTATCGAGGAGATCGACTACGACGAGGGGCAGGACCTGAAGCTGCGGGCAAGCGTGGAGGTCAAACCCCCCATAGCACTCGAACAGTACAAGGACCTGCGGGTGATCCGGCGCACGGTGGACATTACGGAGGACGATGTGGCCGAGCGGCTCGAAGGGTTGCGGGAGCGATACGCCACGGTGGTCCGGATCGACGGGGAAGCGGAGCGGAATCACTTTCTGCGGGCCGATCTGCAACACGCGGATGACAACGGGGTGCCAATCATCGGGCGCAAGGAGGAAAATCAGTTTTTTCAGATTGGATCGGGTCGCCTCGGAGAGGGATTCGACACGCAGCTGGTCGGTGTGAGAACGGATGAGGAACGGTCTGTCAGAACGACCCTGCCGTCCGATTATCCCGATGAAGGCATGGCCGGCCAGGACGCCAGTTTTATCGTGCGTGTCCTGGAAGTGCTGGAACGGCAGCTTCCGGAGCTGGATGACGATTTCGCCGTGGACATCGGCATGGAAGACCTGGACGCCCTGAAACAGTCGATCAGGGAAGAAATGGAGCGGGAGCCGGACTGGGAAATGCGCAAGGACCTGGTCACGCAGATCGTGGACGCCCACGACTTCGAAGTCCCCGAGTCCATGATGACGGCCTACCTCGACCAGGTCGTGGCAGACGCGCGCCGGTCCGGGCGGAACCAGGAGGAAATCGACGAGAACGCCCTTCGGCAACAGTACCGGCCGGTAGCGATCAAACAGATCATGCGTCACCTCATTCTGGATGCCATAGGCGAAGAGGAAGGCTTGGAAGTAGACCAGAAGGAAGTCGACGAGCGGTTGGAGGCGATCGCGGGACGGGGACAGGCCTCGGTCGACCAGATCCGGCGGCTTTTTCAGGAAAACGGCCGGCTGGAGCGCATCGAGGCGGACCTGAAGGAGGAAAAGGTCGTTGAGTTTCTTGTGCGGCACGCGGACATACAAACGGAGTAGAAGGAGCGCATCATGTTAGTGCCGATGGTGATCGAACAGACGGGCCGGGGGGAACGGGCCTATGATATCTACTCGCTGTTGCTGAAGAATCGTATCGTCTTTATCGGTACCCCCATAGACGATACCATCGCGAACCTGGTGATCGCCCAGTTGCTCTATCTCCAATACGAGGACGCCGAGAAGGATATCAAACTGTACATCAACAGCCCCGGCGGCAGTATCACCGCAGGGCTCGCCATATACGACACCATGCAGTTCATTCAGCCCGACGTGGAGACCTACTGCCTGGGTATGGCTGCCAGCATGGGCGCTTTTCTGCTCACGGCGGGTGGAACCGGAAAGCGCTACGCGCTGCCCTACGCCCGTATACTGATTCACCAACCCTCTATCCCCCACATGGCCGGCACGGCGAAGGATATCGAAATCCAGGCCGAGGAAATGCTTCGCATGAAACGGACTATGAATCAGATCATGGCCCACCATACCGGCCAGTCCGTGGATAAAATCGAGGCGGATACCGACCGGGATTTCTGGATGTCGCCGGAACAGGCCGTTCAGTACGGCCTGGTGGACCACGTGGTTGAAACGGCCGCTTCCAAGGCCATTGCGGAAACGTTGAACGACAAGACCGCTTAGGAAGGGAACATGAAGAAACGATCGGGGTCGCGGGACCTGCGCTGCTCTTTCTGTAATCGAAACGCCGAAGAGGTGGAACGCCTCATTACGGGTCCAAACGTATATATCTGCAACGAGTGCATTCAGATGTGCAACGGGATCCTTGCGGAGGAAACGAACCCCGACACGCCGCTCGCCGTCGAACATCTTCCGCTGCCCACGGAAATAAAGGAGGCGCTGGACGATTACGTCATCGGCCAGGAACAGGCCAAGAAAGTGCTTTCCGTTGCGGTGTACAATCATTACAAGCGCATACAGCACGGCGCCAGGCCGAACGAAGTGGAACTGGAGAAAAGCAACATCCTGCTGATCGGTCCCACGGGTACCGGGAAGACGCTGTTGGCCCAGACTCTGGCGAAGATGCTGCACGTGCCTTTCTGCATCGCGGACGCCACGGTACTCACGGAAGCCGGATACGTGGGCGAAGATGTGGAGAGCGTCCTGGTCCGTCTGCTCCAGGCCGCGGACTACGACGTGCCCAAAGCGGAAAGCGGCATCGTTTACATCGACGAGGTCGACAAGGTGGCGCGCAAGTCGGCCAACCCTTCCATAACCCGCGACGTGTCGGGAGAAGGCGTACAGCAGTCCCTGCTCAAGATGCTTGAAGGCACCGTCGCCAACGTACCTCCGAAGGGCGGCCGGAAACACCCCGAACAGAACTTCGTCCAGATCAACACGCGGAACATCCTGTTCATCTGCGGCGGCGCGTTCGACGATCTCGACCAGATCATCGAGCAACGGACCGCGGAAGGCACGATCGGCTTTGGCGGCGTGTCAAGAAACTCCGGGCGGCACAACACCGGCGACCTCCTCGCCCGGGTCGAGCCCGACGACCTGCTGCAATACGGACTTATCCCTGAAATAATCGGGAGGCTCCCCGTCATCGCCACCCTGGGTGAACTGGACGCCGATGCGCTGATGGAAATCCTGCTGAAGCCCAGAAACGCCCTCGTAAAGCAATACCAGCGGCTGCTCGAAATGGAAAACGTCAAGCTGACCTTCACGGACGAAGCGCTCCGGGCGGTGGTTGCCGGGGCGATGGAAAAGAAGACCGGCGCGCGGTCGTTGCGGTCCATTCTGGAGGAAGTGATGCTGGACGTGATGTTCAGTGCGCCGACGCAGGAAGACCTGGCGGAAGTCGTCATTACGGATGAGACCGTGATCTCGAAAGCGCCCCCCGTCTACGTGCAGGGCAAGGAAAGCAGGCAAAGCGCCTGACATCCCGCCCGCGTCCCGTTTCCACGAACCTCCGACCCGGCGATTTCCCATGATTACCCTGAAGCGCAACGAGCCCATTACGTTCGACGACAAGCTGCCCCTCATACCCCTCCGCGAGGTGGTTGTTTTTCCTTACATGGAGTATCCCCTCATCATAGCGAGGGACGCTTCGATTAAGGCGCTGGAGCACGGAGTCAACAACGACCGGCTGCTCTTCCTGACCGCCCAACGCAATCCGGATATCGAAAATCCAGTCAAAGAGGACGTGCACAGAACGGGGATTGTAGCCCGGATCCTGCAGGTGGTTAAACTGCCAAACGGCCTGATCCGCGTGCTCGTCGAAGGGGTCGTCCGGGCACGGGTCGTCCGGTTTCTGTCCGCCGACCCCTACATGCGGGTGAAGATTGCCCTGGTCGAAGAAGCCGACGACAACAAGGCGGAAGTGCAGGCGAGACTTCGGACGGTTGTGGATCAGTTCTCGGAGTATATCAAGCTGAACCAGCAGGCGCCCGACGAGATCCTCCTGTCCCTGCAGAATATGGATGACGCACAGCGCCTGGTGGATACCATGTCGGCCTTCGTCCAGCAGAGTCCCCAGGTCAAGCAGCGGCTCATCGAAGCCCCTTCGATTATCGAGCAGCTCGATGAACTGGCCGCCATCCTGGCCACCGAACTGGAGATCCTGGAGATCAAGAATCAACTCGATGGCGAAGTCCGGGAGCGGATTCACAAATCGCAGCGGGAGTTCTTTCTCCAGGAACAGATGCGCGTGATCAAGCAGGAACTGGGTGAACTGGAGGATTCGCCGGAGAATCTGGGTGGCCTGGCACAACAGATCGCAGATGCGAAGATGCCTAAAGAAGCCCACGAAAAGGCCATGAACGAACTGGAGAAACTCCAGCAGATGCATCCAACCTCTCCCGAAGCGACGGTCATTCGCAACTACCTTGAATGGATCGTCGAGGTGCCGTGGCGAAAGCGAACACGGGACAATCGGGATATCGTCAAGGTGGAGTCCGTCCTCAATACCGATCACTACGGGCTGGAAAAACCCAAGGAGCACATCCTTGAGTACCTGTCTGTGATTCAGCTCACCAGGCATCTGAAGGGACCGATCCTGTGCCTGGTCGGTCCTCCGGGCGTGGGCAAGACCTCCCTGGGTCGGTCGATCGCGCGGGCCATGGGCCGTAAATTCGTCCGCATGTCGCTTGGCGGCGTGCACGACGAAGCCGAGATACGGGGCCACCGGCGGACCTATATCGGTTCCATGCCCGGACGCATCATCCAGGCGATGCGCCGAGCCGGGACCGTCAATCCGGTCATTCTGCTCGATGAAGTGGACAAGCTGGGCCGGGACGTCCGCGGCGACCCCGCGTCCGCCCTGCTGGAGGTGCTGGACCCTGAGCAGAACAGCGCCTTCAGCGACCACTATCTTGAAGTGGACTACGATCTGTCCCGGGTGTTGTTTCTGACGACGGCCAACACGACCGACACCATCCCGCCTGCGCTGAACGACCGGATGGAGATCCTTGATCTGCCCGGCTATCTGGAAACGCAGAAGCTGGCCATCGCGGGGGGGTTCCTGGTACCGAAACAGATCGAAGCCCATGGATTGAAGCAGGAAGGCATTGTGTTCAGGAAGGACGCCCTCCTGGACATCATCCGGAAGTACACCCGCGAAGCGGGTGTCCGGGGACTGGAACGCCATATCGCCGCGGTCTGCCGCAAATTGGCCCGCAAGGTGGTGGAAGGCCGGTCCCGAAAACGGACGCAGGTAACGCGCAATCGGCTTTCGGAATACCTCGGCGTGCCACGCTATCTGGACACCGAAATCATGAAGCAGGATTCGGTTGGTCTTGCTACTGGACTTGCGTGGACTCAGGCGGGCGGCGACATCCTCACCATTGAGATCAGTATTTTGAACCGTCAAGGATCCGGGCGACTTACGCTGACCGGACAACTGGGGGAGGTGATGCGGGAATCAGCCCACGCGGCGCTTGCCTATGCCCGCTCCAGGGCTGCCTCGCTGGGTGTTGATCCGGATTTCTACAAGAATGTCGAGATTCACGTGCACCTGCCCGAAGGCGCGATCCCGAAGGACGGCCCCTCCGCCGGCATTACCATTGCGACCGCGTTGTGTTCGGCGCTGACCGGCGTTCCGGTACGGTGCGATATAGCCATGACGGGCGAGATTACGCTCCGTGGAAACGTGTTGCCCATCGGCGGCCTGAATGAGAAACTGATTGCCGCGCTCAGGGCCGGAATCAAGGAAGTGGCGATTCCGCTCCGCAACCGGAAGGACCTGGTGGATGTTCCTGCGGAGGTGAAGGACGCGATCAAAATCATTCCGGTATCGACCATGGACGAAGTCCTCAAACGAACCATGGGCATTTCAGCAACGGTATCCCACGTTCCCGCCCTGCTCCCCCAACAGACCGTCCCGCAGCCGGTGATCAAACCGCTTTAGCCACGGGCTGCTCCGCCCCGTACGGCCATCCCGGGTCGACCGACCGTGCGTCGTCGATCGTCGTCCGGTGTTGCCATGGTCAGGGCGCCGCTTCTTCCAGTTCGGAAATGAGACCGGCGGTGCCGGCTATATTCAGCGCTCTCCGCGTTCCGTCACCGATCTCAATTTGCACCGTGATTGCGTCGGAGGGCATGATCTCCGGGAATTTGTCTCCCCACTCCACGAGACAGACGCGGGTGTCTATCAATTCGTCAAAGCCGAGGTCGAGCACCGACTCCGGGTTGTCCAGCCTGTAGAGGTCGAAATGAGCCACGGGAACCCGGCCCTCGTACTCGTTCACCAGGGTGAAGGTCGGACTCGTAACCGGTTCGCAGATGCCCAGGCCGGCACATATCCCCTGTATCAGGCAGGTTTTCCCCGCGCCGAGATCTCCGGCCACCAGCACCGTGTCCCCCGGCTCCAGCCGCCCGGCCAGGCGTGCTCCGAGCCGCGCCGTCTGATCCGGGTTTCCGGAGTTGTAGCTGATCCGTTCAGGAAGTGTTGACATGTCGGGACCGCAAGGTCGGCATGGAAACCATCATCTCGCCCGCAGCATGGCGCGTTCCGCTGAGGCGGGCGCTCATCCGATTTCCTTCAATCCGCCCATGTAGGGCACAAGCGCCTCCGGTACGCGGATGCTGCCTCGCTCGGTCTGATAGTGTTCAAGCACAGCAATCAGGGTCCGCGCCATACCCAGGCCGGATCCGTTCAGGGTGTGCACGAACTGACTCTTGCCTGCCTTGTCACGATACCGGATCCCGCTCCTCCGGGACTGGAAATCCTCGAAATTGCTGCACGAGGAGACTTCCAGCCAGCGGTTCACGCCGGGCGCCCAGACCTCCAGATCGTAACACTTCGCCGCGGCAAAACTCAGATCGCCGGTGCTCAGGACCACCACGCGGTAGGGGATATGCAACAGTTGCAGCACAGCCTCCGCATCGTTCACCAGAGACTCCAGCTCATCGTAGGAGGTTTCGGGACGGACGAATTTGACCATTTCCACTTTGTCAAACTGATGCACCCGGATCAATCCACGGGTCTCCCGTCCGTAGGAACCGGCTTCGCGACGGAAACAGGGGCTGTAGGCCGTATAGTAGATCGGCAGGTCGTCCTCGGAAAGGATTTCGTCGCGATGCATGTTGGTGACCGGGACCTCGGCCGTGGGAACGAGGAACAGATCGTCCATATCCGTCCGGTACATGTCTTCTTCCATCTTCGGCAACTGCCCCGTGCCGAACATGCTCTGGCGGTTTACGATGTAGGGCGGTATGATTTCCGTGTAACCGTGCTTTCGGATATGGAGGTCGAGCATGAACTGGATCAACGCGCGCTGCAGTCTTGCGCCCTCTCCCTTGAAGAGGACGAAGTGGCTTCCCGATATTTTGCCCGCGCGCTGGAAGTCGATGATATCGAGTGCTTCGCCGAGGTCCCAGTGGGCCTTGCGTTCGAAGGCAACCTCGGGGGTGGCGCCCCAGCGGCGCACCTCCACGTTGGCATTTTCGTTCGCGCCTACCGGCACGGAAGCATGAGGAATGTTCGGCAGGCGTACGAGCACGTCTCGCAGCCGATCCGCTATGTCGGACAACTCCGCGTCGATTCCCCGGATACGCGCAGATACCTCCCGCATCGCCTCGATACGGCCGGATGCATCTTCGCCGCCACGCTTCATGCGGGCGATTTCGTTGGACACGGTATTTCGCTGCTGCTTGAGCGCTTCGCTCGTCTGCAGAAGTCCCCGCCGCTGGACGTCCAGGTCGAGAAACTGATCTACGTCGACCCGTTCGTTCTTATTCGCAACTGCCTGCTTTACCGTATCGGGGTTGTCCCTGACGAATCGCTGGTCCAGCATGTGGCCTCCGTGGCGGGTATCGCTTGCATTACACGCGCGCGCATCACAGCATGGTTTTGGACATCCTCGGATGACCGGCTGCTACAAGGCACGTAAAATAGGAAGATGCTTCCGCAAGATCAACGGTTTCTGAACTCCAGCATGCCCCAATGGCACAGGGCGAAGTCGTATTTTACCGGATCTTCCGGATCGAATTTCCTCAGCGCCTGCGTGACTTCCTCGGCCATTTTCCAATCCGCCAGCCGCCGGGAGGTCAGTCCTAGCTGCCGGGAGATCCGGGCCACGTGGGTGTCGATCGGCATGACCAGACTGGCGGGCGAAACATGCGCCCAGAGACCCAGGTCCGGGGCTTCCGTGCGCACCATCCAGCGGACGTAGAGGTTCATCCGCTTGCAGGCGCTGCCCGTTCTCGGAGAAGGCAACAGGTAGCGGATGCCCGTTCTTGCCCCCGCCCGGTCCTCCGCATGAAATGTCTCGACGTACCCGAGGAGCGTCTCGGTGAAACGGCTCAGCGCGGGACCCGTATGGGCATCGGATGCGCGGTGTCCCCGTGCGAACAGCGCGCCGAGGGAGCCATGCCGGCGCAGGGCCTGCTGCATGCTTGCGACCAGCATCGACAGGTCCCGCCCCCGCGTCCACCGGTATACGAATCCGTCGAATCGTCCGGCGTCCCGCCCAGGGTCGAAACCCAGGACGAAGTCCCGGGGCGAACCCCCCATCCTGCGCAACGCTTCGTCCGCCGCCGCCGTGATCAGTTCAGCCCGGCCATAAGCCAGCGAAGCGCTTACCAGTCCGGCGATCTCCTGATCTTCGGGGCGCTTGAAGCGCCTCACCACCTCGAGCGGATCAGGCGAAATCATCGTAAGATCGAACGATCGGTACAACGCTTCCAGCCGGATTCCTATCGCGGACTGGTCGATGCGCGCCATGGCGGAAGGACCTTTCTGTCGAACCGGTTGCAATGTCTGGATTCCTGTCCAGGTATCTCACAGGGCCTTGACTTGACTATATATATTGTATGCTACGTCTCTCGTAACCCGATTTGTTTCGCTGGCGAGTGCGGCCCGGCTCGGTGGCGGCCCGGATTGATGGAAGCCTCGATGGCAAGGTGCCCGTAATGAATCCCGAACAGTTGATCGAAAACATAGAACAGGACCGGATTGATCCGGTGTATTTCTTTTCCGGTGACGAGTCGTATCGGAAGGAGGAAGCCATCGACGTCCTTATCGCCCGCGTCATCGACCCCGGGACGGAAGCGTTCTGCCTGGATGTGCTTCGCGGCGATGAAAGCGACGCCTCGGCCATACTGACGACCGCATCGCAGGTACCCATGATGACGGATCGCCGCGTCGTCGTGGTCAGGGATTTCCATCAATTGCCGCAAAGGGATCGGGAAGCCATTGCAGACTACGCGGAGCGTTCCGTGCCCAGCACTGTGCTGGTGCTTGAGGCCCCCCGGGTGAATCTGAAGACCAAGTTGTACGGAAGGCTGGCGGCCGCGGCCGTTTCGGTGGTGTTCTATCCGCTGTTTTCCGAGCGGATTCCGGCATGGTTGCAACGGCACGCCAGACGCTATGGGAAGCGCTTGAGTCCGGAGGCGGCCCATCAGCTGCAGGCCATCGGGGGAACGGATCTGGGAGAGCTGGCCGGAGAACTGGAGAAACTGGCCGTGTTCGTGGGCGCCCGGGAAACGATAGCGGCGGGAGACGTAGAGAGCCTGCTCGGGCCCGTTCGCGCGGGTTCGGTATTCGACATCGCCGAGGCGGTAGGCGAGAAAGACCTGGCCAAGGCGCTGGGCGCCTATCAGCGTGCGATAGACGCCGGCGATGCACCGCAGGCCGTCGTGTCGCTCTTCGTTCGCCATCTGGTGATCCTCTGGAAGATCCGGTTCCTGAAACGGGATCGCCACACCGACGACGGCATCAAGAAGAAACTGCAGCTGGGCTGGGGATTCAACCGTTTCTACAACCGCTACGTCGCGCAGTCCCGGCTCCTTGCGGGACGAGAGCTGCTGACCGGTTTCGAGGCGCTGTACGAAGCCGATATTGCCCTGAAGACCAGCACGCAGCCACCGGAACTCGTCATGCGCCGTTTATTGTACACGTTGTGCACGGGTGCGGCGGCATAAGCAACAGAGCCGGCCAGCCAGACGAGTCGGTAGGCGGTGGCCGGAGCGGCCCTAGAGGAGCCTGTATTTCGATCATGAAGATCACGGAAGGTATCGTAATCAGGGAGCACCGGGGTGTTTTCGACGTGGAGACTTGCCACGGCATCTTCGCCTGCGCGCTGCGCAGCAGGATGAAGAAAGCGCTGATCTATCCGGAGCGGGACAACCAGCATCACTCCGTGGAGCAGGTAGGCCGTATCGGCGCGGTGAATCCCGTGGCCATAGGCGATCGGGTACGCATCGTGGAGGACCAGGGGGAAACCGGCGCCATAGAAGAGGTGCTTCCCCGCCGCTCGAAACTCTCCCGCCTTGCCCCCGGCCGGCGGCGCGTCGAACAGATCATGATCGCAAATGCCGACTATCTCGTCGTCGTCTTCGCCGTGCGAAATCCGCAGCCAAACCTGCAGTTGCTGGACCGCCTTCTCGTTGCCGCGGAAGCCGGAAATCTGGTCCCCGTCATCTGCCTGAACAAGGTCGACTTGGCGACGGAAGCGGATTCGGATATACCGGGTATCTACGAAAAAAGCGGCTTTCGTGTCATTCCGACCAGCGCCGAAACCCGGCAGGGAGTTGACGAATTGAAGTCCACGCTGCAGAATAGCATATCCGCGATTGCGGGTCCGTCCGGGGCCGGGAAGACGTCTCTGTTGAACGCCATGCAGCCCGGTCTGGGACTGCGGATTCGGGCGGTGAACCGGACCACGGGCCAAGGCCGGCATACAACCACTTATCTCGCCGCGCACAGGCTCGATGCAGGGGGGTTGGTCATCGATTCGCCGGGCATCCGGGAATTCAGCCTGTGGGACGTGCCGCCCCGCGCACTTCCCGAGCTGTTTCCCGAAATGCGCGATCACCTGTCGGGCTGCCGGTTTCACGACTGTACGCACGTCCACGAACCCGACTGTACCCTGCGGAATGCGTTGGCGGCGGGTGCCGTGTCCGGGGAACGATACGACAGTTACATCGCGTTGCGGAAAGAACTGACCGACGGGCGATAGGGTGAGTGACCGACCAGCGGGCTCAGCCGCCGGCTCGGAATCCGATGTCCCGGTCCTCGTCCCCGCCTATTCCGGAAAAGGTAACTACCGAGTCCAGGGGCAATGCCCGCTCACGGCCCGTGGCGCAACGGTTCGAACGAAGTACCACGTTCAGGTGGTTGGGCAGGTGCGTCTCGTCGAAACCCGCGATCTGTCCGATCTGTTCCCGGCGGACGGTGACGGTGTCGCCGCAGAGCAGCAATCCCGTTTCCGCCACTTCCGCGAAACCGATGTAGGCGGCGTGATGCACGGTCGAACTCGGACCGGCGTCTTCTTCCCCGGTGCAGATCAGTTCCAGGACATCGCCCCGCCGCACCGCCCGGGACAGTTGGGGGATCAGATTCAGTCCGCGATCTTCCGTTGCCAGGTCCAGGATGGCAAATAGCCGCGCCGACAGTTCCGTCTTGCTCGAATAGTGCGTCCGGTTGACCCGGCCTTCTACGTGAGGATCCCTGGAATCCGCCATGTTCGACCCTTTCCGGAGTGGTTGATCAAGCAGGTCGCTATCGACTGAAACGCGCAAGCAGGATGCCGATTTCATCCTGCGCCCGGCGGGCTTTCGACGCCGAGCCGACGAAATTGTTCATCATGATCGAGAAAATCAGGGGTTCGCCGTCCCGGGTATGTACGTAGCCACTCAGGCAGCTTACCCCGGTCAGGGTACCTGTCTTCGCCCGGAGATTGCCCATGGCCGCCGTATCCTTCATCCGGTTTTTCAGGGAACCGTCCACCCCGGCGACGGGCAATGCCGCGCGAAAGCTGTCGCCGATCGCGGCATCGTGGTATGCGGCCGTCAGCAGATCCACAATCTGGTCGGGCGAAACGTAATTGTACCAGGAAAGGCCCGAACCGTCCGCGAATCGGTAGGCGGCGGGTTCCAGGCCGGTAAAGTCCGCCAGGACCTTACGCAGCACGGCCAGCCCTTCGCCGGTCGTACCCGTCCTACCCGTCGCGTGGCGTCCCATGGTTTTCACGAGCAGTTCCGCCGTCAGGTTGCTGCTGTCCTTGAGCAGCCGGGCCAGGGCGTCGGTCACGGGAGGTGAACGGTAGGTCGCCAGGGCCTTGGCACGCGTCGGCGTGAGGCCGCTTCGGACCGATCCCGTGACCCGAATCCCACGGGCATGCAGCGCTTCCCGAAACAGGTTTCCCGCATACAACCAGGGTGCTTCGACGGAACGGTAGTAGGTCCGTTCGTCAGCGTCCGTTCCGAGCCGTCCGGTAACGCTGATCCGGTTGGATCGTGCCGGCCAGTCCCGTTCGACCCGGAGCGGATCGGCGGCGACCACCGTATCCCCGGCCGCGGCCGTCAGGGCTTGCACGTCGAAGGTGACGGACGTCGTCTTCGGTTCCACCCGGACCGTCGCGGGCGCGCCGACGGCGGCGCCGGGCGCAATGTCGATCCTGACGCTGTTATCATTCACCGAAAGCGCACTCAGGGCGGCGGAATAAGGGTATTGCACATCGTCCCACATCCATCCTTCGCCGTACGGTACATCGTCCAGGTAGGCCGCATCGACGACGATGTCGCCCGCGATTACCCGCGTCCCGCACCATGCCGCGACGGTGGCGGCGAGGCGGTCCAGGTGCGTCGATTCCAGCAGCGGATCACCGCGCCCGAACAGATAAAGCGAAGTGTGCAGCGTATCGCCGCTGGCATAGGCATCATCGTCGCCGAAAACGCTCGTCAGATAGCGGTAGTCTGCTCCCATGGTGCGCAGCACGCCCACTGCGGTGAACAGCTTCGTATTGGACGCGGGATGAAACAGTCCGTCGGACCGTCGGGAGAAGAGTGTCTCGCCGGTGACTGGCGACACGACCTTCACGCCCACGGTCATGCCGGACAGGTCCGGGTGGTCCAGAATCCGGTGCAGGTCCTCGGCCAGACGACGTTCCTGTCCGCCTGGCGCCTCCCGAAGCTGCATGCGCCCGCCGCAGGCGAGGACGAGCAGGGAGAGGACGAGCAGGGACAGCACGAACACGGAAGGCAAGGGCGGCAGCAGGCGTCGGGTGGTGGTCACGGGGATCTCTTTCATGTTCATGCCAGCGTATGGTTTATCGCCCGTACCACGTCTTCGTAGCGGGCGGGAAGTTCGAGTGGAGTGTGTCCGTGCTTCGCCTTGACGTCGTTCAGGCGGTTTTCGTGGTAGCCGACCTTGAAATCGGTGAACTTCAGGCCGTTGGCCGTGGAGATGATGATGACCCGGTCCGAGGCATCGATTTCGCCCCGCTCGACCATTTTGAAGAGCGCCGCCAGCGCGACCCCCGTATGCGGACAGTTGTAGAGTCCCGTGAGGTCGCCGCGGGCAGAGGCGTTCGCGATTTCGTCCTCGGTGGCCTGTTCTACTTTGCCGTCGAAGGCCTTAAGCACACGCACCGCGCGTTCATAGCTGACGGGATTGCCAATCTGAATGGCGCTGGCAACAGTCTGTTCGGCATGGACGGGTTCGTATGCGCTGAACCCCGTCAGGTAACTCCGGTAGAGCGGATTGGCCCGGGCCGCTTGCGCACAGACGATACGCGGCCGCTTGTCGATCAGCCCGAGTTCCTCCATCATCAGGAATCCCTTGCCCAGCGCGGAAACATTGCCCAGGTTTCCGCCGGGTATGATGATCAGGTCCGGCACCTCCCAGTCGAATTGCTGGCAGATTTCGATCCCGATCGTCTTCTGGCCTTCCAGGCGCAGGGAATTCATGGAATTCGCCAGATAGATGTCCTCGCGCTCGGCCACCTGCTGGACGACCTCCATGCATCCGTCGAAATCCGTATCCAGCGACAGGGTCAGCGCGCCGTGCGATATGGGCTGTATGAGTTGGGTCACCGAAACCTTGTCCCTGGGCAGAAACACGATGGCCGGAATGCCCGCCGAGGCGCAATAGGCGGCCAGCGACGCCGAGGTGTCTCCTGTGGACGCGCACGCGATGCCTCTGATCCCCTTGCCTTCGGCCATCATCTGGTTCACCACGGAAACCAGCACAGTCATGCCCAGGTCCTTGAACGAACCGGTGTGGTTGTTTCCGCACTGTTTCACCCACAGGTCTTCGAGGCCGAGTTCCCGGCCGAGTCGCTCGGCCCAGAACAAGTTGCTGCCGCCCTCGTAGATGGAGACGACGTGCTGATCTTCCACTGCGGGACAGACCCATTCCTTCTTTCCCCAGACCGAACTCCCGTAGGGATACTCCGTACGCCGGTACCGACCGTCGAACAAGCGCATCCAGTCCGCCGCGTCTCGCTTCCTGAGGCATGCCAGGTCATGGACGACCTCAAGCAGGCCCCCGCAAACCCGGCATCGATAGATGATTTCGTTCAGCGGATAGGTTTCGCTGCAGCCCGCAATGCACTGAAACCATGCCCTGTTTTCCATGCGAACCCGTTTCTTCCGGCGATCGTTGCTTTACTGTGACGCTACCGCTACTTTTTGAAATAAAATGTTGACTATGGAAAGAACGGCATATATACTGGCATCGTTGTCAATGAAATACAGACACAGACGAAACCCCTCACAGCGCAACACCTTAGACGGGACCGTTCATAAAGTCAAGGAAGATCTGGCTGCGGTCAATGGTGTTGCGGATTGCGCTATTTGCGATTTTGTAGGGGAATTTGGGCGTATTATGCAATTCGTTTCGGTCTTCAGGGCGGGGATGAAGTTTATTTCGTATTTTTGCTGTCCGCATGGAAGCTTGGCAGATGGCAGAATATGGCAGCAAGGTCTTGTTTTATGAAGCGCCCCTTGGAGTTTCAAGTGCCGCTGAACGTATGTCATCGGTTCTTTCGAGATCTGGCACGTTGTTTGCTGTTGAATACAGGCAAGCAATTCCCGCGTTCTTTTTATAGCTCTTTACACTGTCGTGTGTTCACGCCCTCGCACACGGCTGTTTGTACTTTCAGTCTCGGATAATAAAGGATTATGTCACATTATTATTACGTATTGCCCCATTACGAAAACCGTCGGAGGGAGGTGAGCTTTAAGCATTACATTCAGATTTTGAATCTGCAATACTACGATACCGTCAGCAAGCCGGGGCAAGCTGGCAATAAATCAGAAGGGCTCTGTTAAATTGAGGAGTGAATTGATGTCTATAATTTCACGAGCTTTGCGCTTCGCATTTGCTTTCGCGCTAGTGCTCAGTTTCTCGACGGAAGCGCTGGCGCAGTTGTCGCTGGGTAAGATTTCCGGTGTCGTGGTCGACAAGGCGACGCGGGAACCGCTACCGGCAGCCAGTGTGCGCGTCGAGGGGACTGTACTGGGCGCGATGGCGAATGACATGGGTGAGTACTTCATCTTGAACGTACCGCCCGGCAACTATAACCTCATCGTGAACGTCATCGGTTACGTTCCGTTGAGAGCCGTGGACGCCTTGGTGAACGCCGATTTGACCACGACGCTCAACTTCGAGCTGGAATCCACGATTCTCGAATCCGCCGAAGCGGTCGAGGTCGTGGCGACGCGGGATCTGGTCGAGAAGAGCCTTACCTCCACGCGTACCATCGTGCAGGCCGAGGAAATTCAGGCACTCCCCGTTGTGAACATCGCCGAAGTGGTCCTGACCACGGCAGGCAGTTTCGCCGGGAACCTTCGCGGTGGTCGCGCGCAGGATCAGCAGACCACGATCGACGGTTCGACGGTGACGATGCAGCACGGCAACACGGGACAGGCGTTTACGATCAACCCGTATATGATCCAGGAGCTCGAGGTCAAGACGGGAACGTTCAACGCCGAATACGTGAACGCGCTGGCTGGTATCACCTCCGTGGTGACCCGCGAAGGAAGTTCGAGCTTCAACGGCAACTTCGAGTACCGCACGCTCGGTCAGAAGGGACTCAACTGGGTCAAGCCGCCGGATCTCGACATCGTGGACGCCTACCGGGCCGGCACCTGGTCCGAGGCTGATCTTCGCAAGGTTATCCAGGACGCGATCGACAAGACCAATGCGTTCAATAATGATCCCGCGCGCGCGGACGACGGCCTTCGTTTGAAAGACCCGTTTGACACGCTGTCCATGACCGGTTCGCCGGAAACCTGGGTCGCCAGCTACAGCCGCGAAAATTACTATTGGGATTACGACCGGGTCATTCCCGAGGTCGAGGCCATCAACTGGTCCTACCTGACCGATGGACTCCCGGAGGCGCAGGCCAATAGCCAGGCTAGGGCAGATCGCGCCTTCACGCCCAACAAATACAACGAATTTGCCATAAACAACCGTACCGAGAAACGTCCGGTGCAGATCGATTTCGGCATGGGCGGCCCGTTGGGCAGCAAGCTGAACTGGTTCGCGTCCGGTCGATTCAACGAAAGCTGGGGACGCAACCCCAACGATTATTCCCGTCTGATGAATACCTTTATCAAGATGACCTACCGGCCTCGCGCCAACATGAAGCTGTCCATGTCCGGGCTCATCGAAGACGAAGGTTACTTCAGCAAGAAGGGTCAGCGGCAGACCAGCTACGCCTGGAAGTACAATGCGGACGGCCTGAATCAGCGTTACAACGGCCGCCTGCACGTCAACTTGGCGTACAGCCATACGTTGAGCCCGCGTACTTTCTACGAGGTGCGTTTCAGCCACCTGCGCGAGTACAACGAACGCTACAATCCCCGGTACGGCAAAGAGCCGCTGCCGGCGCTTAACGCGCTCTTCCTCGACAACATTGGCTACTCGCCTCTCGAGCAGGGTAGCGGCGCCCAGGTGCCTTACCAGGTATACGGCGACGAGGCGTACGGATGGATTGATTACGGCAACTACTGGAGTGTCCGGCCCTTCAAGACGGACCTCAACTTCGCCATCACCAGCCAGGTAACCTCGAACCATCAGTTCAAGGGTGGATTCGGCGTCACGATGAACGACTTCGAGGACAGCGCTCGGGGTCCTGCCCGTGGCAACGCCGTGACGCTCTTCAACGAACTGAACCGGGATCCGACCGCCAGTACGCTTCCGCTCGCCGGCCGGCAGGCGCATGTGTACCCGGTGGAGTACTTCGCCTACATGCAGGACAGGATCGAGTACGGAAGCCTGGTCGTAAACGCGGGGCTGCGGCTGGATATCTTCGACGCCAATGCCAACGCGATCAACCCGTATCGTCCACGTCCGGGTCCCGATCCCGAACACGACGATCCGGAATACCGTACGCTGGAACCGTCCATCAAGACGGGTCTCGCGCCGCGCCTGGGTATCTCCCATCCGATCACGGACCGCGCAGCGTTGCACTATTCGTACGGTATCTTCAACCAGCGTCCGCCGCTGACCAACCTGTACGACGGTTTGGTTCAGACTTCCTCTTTCGAGCGTAACCACGGCAACCCGGATCTCCCGTTCCAGAAGTCCACGAACTACGAGATGGGTCTGCAGGCCGAGATTTATTCCGGGTACTACCTGGACGTCACGGGTTATTTCCGCGACGTAAACAGCCTGCCGCTGACTTGGCTGTTCGCGCCGAATACGGATTTCATCGGCGGTTCCCAGCGTGAAATCTCCATCCTGCTGCCGACCTTCGCGCAGGATACGCGAGGACTCGAGATCTCTCTGCGGCGCCAGATGGCCAACCGGTTCTCAGTCCGTGCGAACTACACGCTGGCTTTCACGTCTGACCTGACCACGCCGATTACGGTTCGCGAGCGTGGCGGCGAGACGATCCTTCAATTCTCCGACTTCTTGGAAGGCACACCGGCTCCGGATACCTACATCCGCGAGTTCACGTCGTTCGACCGCCGGCATCGTATTGTAGCGAATCTGCTGATCGACCTGCCGTACGGAATCAGCGCTTCCTTCCTGACCAAGGCGCAGAGCGGCAACCAGTATCGTACGTCCAACGAGCAAACGGTCGATCCGCTCGGATTGCTCGCGGTATCGCAGCGTTCGCCTTGGACGTGGACGACCGATCTGTACGCCCAGAAGAACTTTGATCTGGGCAACGTGCAGCTTGGCGTGTTCACGCAGGTCAACAACCTGTTCGACCGTGTGAATATCTATAGTATCTCAGGTGGCGCCGACAATGCGGCCTCCGACCGCTGGCAGCGTCGTGGAGACCCGGTCGGTCTCGTGGGTGGTCCTGTGGGTGGCATCGGTACCCAGGCCAACGGCCCGCGCGACATCTGGGTGGGTCTCAACTTTTCCTGGTAGTGTGATTCCCGAACGCGGAAGCGTGCCTTCGGGCGCGCATTCCGCGTAAGGTTGGCGGCGCTTTGCACAAAGCGTTGCCACAAAGGAGGTTCATTTTGAAGAATTGGCGTCGATATGTAACAGTTGGTGCAGTCGCTTTTGCGGCGGCAGCCATCCTGGGGGTCGGACAGTACCTCAGGGCGTTGCCTGACGCACCGGCAGGGTCCGGAGCCAGTCAGTTGGTTCCAGTTCCGAATGAACTGGCTTTGGACGAGCGACAAGATGCCTATATCGGTGGCCAGACCTACATGGCCATCATGAACTCGGAAATTACCGATACCTACACCGGCGTGGGCTGGCGCGGTTCGGGACGTTCCATGAGCCCCACGATGGGTTATCCGTCGTACACCTTCCCGGCCGGCGGGCTTGACGCGCCGCTATGGGCTTCGGCATTCGGTATAACGGCCTACCAGCCGAACGCAGTCGCCGGTATGCCGATCAGCCGGGCGGAAGGACACTTCATCGGTACCACGAACGTATACCGGGCGCCGCCTCATCAGCGCGAGCAGGCTCCCCAGGGTTTCTGGTCCGATCAGGGTGGATCGGGCAGTCCCGGTTTCGGCGCTGGCACCGTGGGTCCGGGTGGATACCGCGAACCGTTCATTACCGAAACCACCTTCAACACGAATGCCGGTATTCGCGTCCAGCGTCAGTCGTACAGCTTCAGTTACGGCTACGGCCATACCAATGATTTCATCCTGTTGCGTCACGTGCTGAAAGTGCACGGCGATGTGGATGTGAATCAGGACGGCAGTCTGGAAGAGCAAGGCGTTCCGATCCGGAACTTCTTCGTCATCTTCAACTATGATTTCGATATACCCTGGACGAACAATCCGCTGCTGACCGGCGGTGCGACCGGTGGTGGTACCGGCGGTGACGACAAGCAGCCGCCCGGCATGTTCCTCAGGGAAATGCCCCTCGCCGTTCCGGAAGGCCTGATCAATTCCGGCCGGTACAATCAGGCGCCGTACAGCCCGCGTTTCTACTCGGGTCTGGTCACCATGTTCGACGAGGACAATCCGGGCCATCCCGGCATTGACTCCTACGTGTGGAATACGACGAACGGTAATTTCAACCCGCTGCACGTGGGTGAAGCTTCCCTTATGGTATTCGAGGGCAACGGCGAAACCCCGATGGGTGATTTGGACGCCGTCGCCGCGCTGGATATCTACGAGGCGCCTTCCGTCGGTCTCTTCGGTCTGCACGAATGGTGGATTGCCGACTTGAGAACTGTTTTTGGCTGGTATGAAGGTTCCGCTACCAAGTATCTGGAAAACAAGCGGGTGAACGTACCGGGCGGAAGCAGTGCGCCGAACCCCGATCTGTTCGTAAGCGGTTCTTCGCTTGAGAGAACCACGGACATCAGTACTTGGACGGCCAAGACGCAGACCGGACAGGTTGCCGAGGGCATGGGCTTGATGTGGGGTGATCCGCGCAATCTGACCCAGCCCAACAACCGCGGCATAGCGACTGTCGGCCTGCAGAAAGGCCAGTACGATCATATCTCGCTCTTCGAACTGGATGGCGTGTTCGCCGGTATCGTGCCCGATCCGTACAATGGCAGCGATACCAAGGACGAGACCTCCGGTGCCGGATGTATCCGTAACGCGCTGGGTTGGGGTCCGTACACCAAGGCGCCGGGCGAAGATCTGAGCATCTGGCATGTGGATCTGATCGGCGCGGGCAAGGACGGTACCTACGACGTCTACCTGCGTGCGCAGGACGTTTGGATGCAGCGGAAGTACAATCCCGCGAACAACACGTTCTACTGGGATGGCTCCAATGACCGTATCATTCCCATGTACAACGACGATGGTTCCGTCGTGCGGGATACCAACGGCGAAGTCGTGACAGAGGTGATGAACTTAGGTCGTGGTGCCGACAGCGGCACGCTGTTCCACCCGGCGCCTCCGCCTACCCTGTCGGTCTTCCCGACCGCCAACGGTACGATTGCGATCGCCTGGGCGAACAATGCCGAGACGGCCATTGATCCGGGTCGCGGAACGGCGGACTTCGCGAAATACCGTCTATACCGCGCTTCCGGTTTCATCGATCAGTTCCCGACTTCGACGATTGCACACGAAATCGGTTACAACAGTACCATTATCCCGCCCAGCCTTGGTCTGAGCGACGGCGCGACCCCGATTACGGACGTGACCGACCCGACGGCCAGTTCGGTCAAGCAGGGCCATCCTTACGCCAGATTCATCCATGAAGGCCTTACCTTGGGCGCCGATTACAATATCGGCCGGGTATACGACTTCGTCGCGGATGACCTGATCAAGCGATTCGCAGCGCCGAACTTCTCCGGTCCCTACGTACAGATCGGCGAATTTGGCGGTGGCGGCGGTAATCAGGTCAATACCCTGAGTCCGCCCGAATCCGTCTCGTACCCGAATCCGTATCCGGCAGCGAACCGTTTGCCGGGATTCGAGGACGATAACATCGAAACCAAGCCCAGTTCGACTCAGATCGTCGAGACGAACAACGGCTTGGGTGCGACGACGGCGCTTGCCATCAACTTCTCGGATCGCTATTCC
Source organism: bacterium (assembly GCA_965200485.1). Taxonomy (GTDB): domain Bacteria; phylum JAAXHH01; class JAAXHH01; order JAAXHH01; family JAAXHH01; genus JAAXHH01. The sequence continues at coordinate 536,616 of CBDAUD010000001.1, read as the reverse complement.
GACACCATCGGATCCGGCGATTCCCAGATCACCAGTGTCGGCGGCATAGCAACCGATCCCCGACTGTCTGGTCAGAGCGGGTACATTTTCGAAGATCGTTCCGTACTGATCGGTTTCAGTTACTGGTACTACGTCGCTGCGGTGGATAACGAAAGCGCCGTACAACGCGACTTCGATAACTACGTAGCGGACCAGAACTCGTCACAGCAGGTAATCTCCCGTACCATCAACGGGCTTGAGAGTTTCTATACCATGAATGCGAATGGTACGGACGGACGTTGGCATGGTCAGTATCCGTATCGCGGTCTGACGGTGGGACCGCAGGTGCCGGGACAGGATGTCATCCCGACGACCATAGCCCGTGATCCGGCGGAGTTCGCGAATACCATTACAGTCGCACCCAATCCCTTCGTCTTCCAGGCGCAATGGGATTTGGCGACGAAGTCGCAGTCCGTCAAGTTCTTCAACGCACCCGTACCGTCCAAAGTCACGATCTTTGATTCGGCCGGACTTCGGGTCAAGCAATTCTCGGTCCCCGGCGATCAGACGACGCAGATCGGCGGTGTGTTCGATTGGGATCTGAAGAACGAGTCCAACGTACCGGTTTCCAGCGGTCTGTACATTTGTGTAATCGAAGCGGAAGTCGGCGGCACCAACTACGCCAAAACGTTGAAACTCTACGTCCGACGGTAAACCCTCGGCACGTCTCGCGCCATGGTGGATAGCACGCCATGGCGCGGACAGACCGTTTCAGGGAGGTTATCCTAATGAGAGTATTTGTTCGCTGGAGCGTGGTCGCCGGGTTGCTGATGGCACTGTCGGCGCCGGTACACGCTCAGGTTTCCAAAGGTGGAACCGCCGCGACGAAGTTTCTGACACTGGATTCGAGTGCCCGTGTTGCGGGAGTGGCTTCCTCCGCCACTGCCTATACCGATCTGGGCGCGTTTTCAGCGTTGACGAACCAGGCCACGATGGTCTTCATCGAGGGCACTGGCGCGGTTGGCGTTTCCTACGCGAAGTATTTCGCGGAAATGACGCTGTTCAGCGCTGCCGCGGTGTGGAATCTCGGCGACAACGGCGCCGTGGGTTTGAGTGCGCAATCGCTTCTTTCGGGCGACATACCCTACACCACGTCCACTGACCCGACACACCAGTTCGATACGGCGGGCCAGAACTTTTCCGTAACGGACATTGCCATCGGTCCGAGTTATGCCCGCCGCTTGACGGATTCTTTCGCGGTTGGCGGATCGATCAAGTACGTATCGGAAGGTACGAGCGGCGCCGGCGATGACGACCGGACCAGCACGGCCGTTGCTGTTGACGTAGGCACCATCTATACGACGGATTTTCGTAACTTCCGCATCGGTGCCTCGTTTCAGAACTTCGGTCCGGATATGCAGTTCATCGACGAATCCAGCGCGCGCGATCAGTTGCCCACGACTTTCCGCATCGGTTTCGCCGGCGAGCCGGCCGAACTGCCGGTGGGAAGCGTGATGATCAGCGCCGAACTCTGGAAGCTTCGCGAGTTCGATTCCGTACTGAATCTGGGTATCGAGTGGTGGGTCAACGAGTACATCGCGGGTCGGATAGGCTGGAAAGCCGGATACAGCGGCGGCCAGGATGAAGGCGTCTCCGCTGGCGCCGGTCTCCGGTTCAATCAGGGCGAGATGAGCCTCAACGTCGATTACGCGTACACGCAGTACCAGCTGCTGGACGACCTGCATCGCGTGTCCGTCGGTGTAGGCTTCTAAGGAGCCTGAAAACACAGCGCGGATGGATGCAAATCATCGTGAGCTGGAGCAACAGGAGAATCCCTCAGTCCGTTTGATGAGGGATTCTCTTATGTATGCATTGTAAAGCAGGAAGTACCGGGGAGATTTACATGGGGTTCGGAGCGGGACGGATTCGTACGTCGTTTCATCTGGCAAGATTGCTGGTCACGGGTATCGTCGCATTTGTCTGCGCAGTCATGGCGCCGGAGGCCATGGGCATACAGGTGAGCGGTGTCGTAATCGACGGGAAGGACCCGGTGCCGGGCGTCCGCGTGCGGGAGCACGGCAAACCGAATTTCGTTGTCACCGATTCGCAAGGAAGATTTACCCTGAACATCCCCGAAGACCCGGTACAGGCCTACGCCATCACGGCCGGAAAGGAAGGCTGGTTGAACGGAGGCGTCCTGGTAGATCCCAAAACGTCCTATACCACGATCATACTGCAGAAAATACCTGAGGAAGACGGCGACTCCTACGATTTCATCACGCCGCACAAGTCTCTGGTCGACCTGCGCAAGGAACCCGCGGAACTGGAGCGGCTGAGATCGCAATCCCATACGGGCTTTGAAGAGGGGTGCAATCTCTGCCACTTCGAACCGACCTGCTACCTCTGCCACAGGGATCTCTACGATCAGTGGAGTACTTCACAGCATGCGAAGGGCGTGACCAATCTCTGGACGTTGAATCTCTACGACGGTACGGATGCGGACGGGAATGAAAACGTCGGACCGGGCTACAGGCTGGATTTTCCCGATGATCCCGGAGAATGCGCGGACTGCCACGCGCCTTCGGCTGCTATCGATTCCCCCGGAAAAACCGATTTGAAGGTGGTGTACAATCGATCGATGGCGTATCCAACGACGCAGGACTACAAGACGCTCGAACGCATGGAGTACGAAAGACTGGCCGGTTCGGTCGACGGTGCGGGGATCCATTGCGATTTCTGCCACAAGATTGAAGATGTCGAAGTCAACGACCATGCGGGCGTGAACGGATCCATCAAGTTGAATCTGATCAGCATGGAGAAGGAAAGGGAAGAGCGGCTCATCAAGGGGAAATTCCCGCCGATCTTCGTCTACGGACCCTATGACGACGTCATCAACTTCACGCCGATACCGGGTACATCCAACACGTCGCCCATGGTGGCCAGCTACAATCCGATCTACACGAGCAGCGACTACTGCTCCGCCTGCCATCAGCACAAGAACAAGCACGGTCTTCCTTTCATGGACACCTACCGGGAATGGAAGGAAAGTCCCTATTCCGCGATGGGCATCGAGTGCCAGGACTGCCACATGGAACCGGAATCCGACGGTTTCACCTATGGTTCCTTCGTAAACGGCGATGCGGAGAAGTTCTGGACCCCCATAGGATACAGGGACCCGACTACCGTCAAGACGCACGCATTTCCGGGCGCCACGGAGGTACTCCTGCCCAACGCCGCCACATTGGCCATCGACGCCGTTATTGCCAATGAACTGTTGACGGTGACGGTGGATGTGCGCAATGTCAACACCGGGCATCATATCCCGTCGGGCATCACCATCAGGAACATGCTGCTGCTCGTTACGCCCGTTTTGGCGAATGGCGATACCCTGCGCTTTGCGGGGGATCAGCGCGTGCCTGCATACGGCGGCGAGGGCGATCCGGCCGAAGGCAATTACGCGGGCTACCCGGGCAAGGGTTTCGCCCTGGTTTTCGGTGATGACGAGGGCAACACCCATGTCATGGACTGGCAGGCGACCCGTATTGTCGAAGACACGCGCATCAGGGCGCGTGAGGCGGATCGTTCCGTGTATACGTTTGAAGTGCCGTCGGGTGTCGATCGCGTGGATATCCATACGGATCTGATCTACAGGCGGGCGTTCAAACCGTTGGCGGATCTCAAGAAGTGGACGCAGAAAGACATGGCCGTGGCTTCGGACGTCACCACGATAAGGCCGGCCGCGCAACAGCAGGTTTCCACGCCTTCGAAAGGACTGAGCCTCCGCGATCGCATCAGATCATACTTCGATTGACAGGTACGGCATGTGCGGGTTGTCGATACGTACGCCGGTGCCGGGACAACCTGTTCGGATGTTGAGATGTCGTCCTTGATGCCATACCGCCCCGCCTGAGCATATGCGCAATATCCTTCTCGCAGCTCTTCTGCTCTATACGCCTCTGCTTACGGATACCGGTCCATACCTCACGTACATATCCACCGTGCGCCAGGATGATGCGCCCAGGGAGCTCTCGCCCGAGGACGAGCAACGTCTGCTTGAAGATGTGATGTATTTCCGCGAGCAGATCGAGGCCAACCGGAGTGAACCGGACAATTACTACAATCTCGGTCTCGCGGCGGTAGCGCTGGATAAACTGGGCACGGCGGAAGCCGCGTTCCAGGTTGTCGTCAGTTTGCGCCCTCGGGATGTCGACGCCCATTTCAATCTGGGTATGGTCTACGCGGACCAGGAACGGTACGACGAGGCGATTGACGCCTTCAACACGGTGGTGGAGCTGGACCCCGAACGGGTCGAGCCCTACTACAACCTCGGTCAGGCGTACCAGTACGCAGGCAGGCTGGTGGAATCGGTCAAGTCCTTCGCGCAGGCCACGACGCTCGACCCCGAAAACAGCCGGTTTCATTACGGCCGCGGGACCACCGAAGAGATGCTGGGGGCCTTGGCCGACGCGGAAGTCTCCTACAACAACGCCTTGGCCATCGATCCGAACTACGTTGAAGCCCGATATGCCCAGGGCCGGGTGCTGGCGGATCAGCGGAAATTCAAGGAAGCGCGCGACGCCTTTCAGGAGGTGCTCCGCCTGGATCCCCGTATGGCCTCGGCCTGCGTCCGGCTCGGTGAAGTCGCATTGAGCGAAGGAAACGTCGAAGACGCCATTCAGGCGTATGAACAGGCCATGCGCATCGATGAAAACTCGGTGGAAGCGATAGCCGGACTGGCTCGGGCGGCGGAGCGTGGAGGTCAGACGGAACGGGCGATATCCCTCTACCAGCGCGCTTTGAGCATGGATCCTGAATCGGCGTCCCTGCACTATCAAGCCGGGACGGCCTACGCGAGCGCCCAACGGCATGAAGAGGCGCTGGAAGCCTTTTCACGGGCTATCGAACGCAACCGAGCGTATCCCGAACCCTATCTTGCCCTTGGGAACACGCTGAACGCCATGGGCAGGCAGGACGAGGCCAGGCGTTTTCTCGACACGTTTCAGCAGCTCAACGGATTCAGGGAGGCGTTGTCGCAGGCGGAGTCCCTGGTCCGGTTGCATCCAAGGGTGGCGGAGGTGCACTACGACAAGGCGACCGCGCTGACCCGGTTGGGCCGGTACGAGGACGCCGTACAGGAATTCAGGATAGCGACGGATCTGGCGCCCCGGTTCGTTCAGGCCTTTAACAATCTGGGTGTGGCCTACGTGCAACTCGGCCGGTTCGACGAAGCCCGCGATGCCTATCAGCAGGCGGTCCTGCTGGATTCCACCTATGTGGAAGCCTATACCAACCTGGCCTGGCTGTACGCGGAGCACGGAGAGGACCTGGAACGCGCGCTGGAGCTGGCGGACCAGGCCGTCAGGATGGCGCCGACGGCGGTCTCCTACGAAACGCTGGCTATCGTGCGGAACGCGAGAGGAGACTACGGCGGAGCGGATGAGGCCATGCGGGACGCATTGCGCTTCGAGCCGGAAAACGCGATGTTGCAGCAGCGCTGGGAACAGATCAGGAAAGACCGGAACGGTTCATGATACACCATACTGGAAGGAGCAGCGGATGAGGCGGCGGTTGACGGCCGGCGTATTGCCGTTTCTGGCGGCGGTACTGGCAACCGGCTGTGGCGACACGCGCGATGACGGGCTGTGGCGCGGGAGAACGGATGTGGTTGCGGGCGTCTCAAGGGTCATCAGCGACGCGCCCATTCGGCACGCGGCTGATCAGACGGCAGACGTCAGACTGGAAGAGAACCTGGTGATCGACGGGCAGGGGAATCATTCCTTCACGTCGATTTTCGGGATCACGACGGATCGAAACGGCAACATATACGTGGCCGACTCGGAACAGAAACGCGTGCTGAAATTCGATCCCGACGGTACGTTTCTGACGTCCGTGGGATCATATGGCGTGAGCCCGTTGCAATTCAGGGCGCCGGTGGACATGGTGCTGGACGACGACGGAAGATTGTACGTGGTGGACGCCGAGCTCGATCGGGTCACCGTGTTCAATCCGGACCTGAGTTTCGCAGACATATGGCAAACGCAGGTCTCCAAGCCCCGACGCATTCGCATCGATTCGGACGGCAACGTGCTTATTTTCGTTTTGACTCAGCACGATCTGATTTACAAATTCACGCCGAACGGCCAACCGATCGACGAGTTCTACAATCCCATGGAGACCCTGCGGCGTACCGGCACCCTTAAGGAGTTTATCGCCTATTCGGATGCGGCCATGGAAACGACGGAGGACGGGTACGTCATCGTTTCGGCGCGACACCCGTACTGGATCCGCAAATTCGACCGGGTGAACGGGCTGGAACTGGAATTCAACCGGACCACTTCATTTGACATGAAACCGATGGAACGGTGGACCACCACGCAGACGCCGCCTCCCGTCGGCATATCCGGCGGCCTGGCGGTATTACCCGATGGCCGCATCATGAACTCGATTCAGTATCAGGAGTTCGAGCAGGTCGGCCTGAATGTAGCCGGCATGCCCCAGTTGAAGATGACGAAACTGGACAGATGGTACGATTTCTTTACGCCCGACGGGAAATGGGAAATGACGGCAAAGTTCGACGGTAGCGGTATTCCGATGCACGTGGACCGACAGGGCCAGATCTACTTCGCGGAACTGGAGGAGGATCGAATCGTCCGATATACCTTCGTCTTCCCGGAGGAGTTGAACTAGTGTACCGAATCATAGCCGTCTTAATGCTGATAATCGCGATATCGGGCTGCAACACCGCCCCCGAAACCGCCCAGGTGGCTGGCGGAACTTTCGTCGGCTATACGTACTCCGAGCAGGCCGTCGTTGACGCCGCGCTGGATATGGAGGCCGACTACACCCTGACCTTCAAGGCCTACGATCTTGGCGGCGACGCCCGGTTCGTGGTGTATGTTCAACGAAAAATATCCGGCGAGTACTATGCGGGCGTCATTCGGCTGGGGATCGTGGATCCCCAGGGCAACGTGTATACGCACTACCATAGCGCCGAAGCCGAAGCCATAGATCGTCCGATCATGTGGACCCGGCGCGTTCCGGGCGTACACCAGGTCGAAGTGGAATTTGCAGTGCGCGGAGACCAGAAAGCGCGTACGACCTTCGAAGTTCCCTTGATCAGGGAACCGGTATCGGGTTATCTCGTCGTCGGAATCAGCCTGGGTGTCCTGGTTCTCGTGGGCATGGCCGTAGCGCTCATACGAAGACGCCGCTAACCAGTCGGTCATGGGTCCGTGCTTGCCCGCTGGCCGGGCGTGTCCGCTGGTCGGGTGGCTGGTCGCCGGTTCGCCTATGCGCGCCGATCGGGCGCATGGGCGCCGGGAGGTTCGGTAGTCTCATGCATGCTATACGCCGGGTTTTGGCATCCCCATGCCCCCGGATTGCGGCGCTCCTGCTCTTCCTGTTCCCCTTCCTTTCCTGTAGCCTTTCCGACAACCGCCCGGAATCGAAGCGGACGGTGGTGCAATTCACGGACATCGCGCCTGCCTCGGGCATCTCGTTCCGCCACTCCAACGGAAAGTCGGGCCGCTACTACTTCCTCGAAACGGTTGCTTCCGGCGGGGGTTTCATCGACTACGACGGCGATGGCGATCTTGACATCTATCTGCTCAACGGCGCGGCCATCCCCGGATTTCAGCCGGATCAACCCCTGTCCAGCGTGCTCTATCGTAACGAAGGCGATGGAACTTTCTCGGATGTGACCGACCAGGTCGGCGTGGGCAATGCGGGCGGCTACGGGATGGGCATGGCCGTCGCGGACTACGACAACGACGGGGACGATGATCTGTTCGTCACGAACTTCGGGGAGAATGTGCTCTACCGAAACGAGGGGAACGGCACGTTCCGGGACGTGACCGGTGGGGCGAGGCTGTCGGTACCTGCCAATCCCACGTTCTCGACCAGCGCGGCTTTCCTGGACTACGATCGCGACGGACATCTCGACCTGTACGTGTGCATTTATGTCGACTTCGACTTCGACACCAACAAACGATGCTCGCGGGACGGCATCCAGTCCTACTGCGGACCCGATATCTACGACGGCGTGGCCGACCTGCTTTACCGGAACAACGGGGACGGGACCTTTTCAGATGTTTCCAGGGCGGCGGGGATCGCGAATCCGGCCGGAAAAGGTCTCGGGGTCGTGGCAGGCGACTACGACGGGGACGGATGGACGGATTTATTCGTGGCCAACGACCTGACGCCGGACTTCCTGTACCGGAACAACGGCGACGGCACCTTTACGGACCAGGCCTTGCTGGCGGGGGTGGCCTATGGAGAGGATGGCGTCGCCCGGGCGGGCATGGGGGTGGATTTCGGAGACTATGACCGGAACGGGTCGCCGGATATCTACGTGACCAATTTCTCGCTGGAACCCAACTCGCTGCACCGGAACAACGGAAACAGCACGTTCACGGAAACCACTTTCGGCGCCGGCGTAGGCAATCCGACGCTCCTCTTCCTGGGATTCGGTACGGCCTTTAAGGACTTCGATCACGATGGCTGGCTCGATCTGTTCGCGGCGAATGGTCATGTGATCGACAACATCTCGCTATTTGATCCGACGATGACTTACGCACAGACCAATCAGTTGTTTCGGAACGAGGGGAACGGAACGTTCACCGACGTCAGCGCCGATGCCGGCGCGCCATTTCAGGTGAAACGGGTGCACCGCGGCGCGGCCTTCGGCGATGTGGACAACGACGGCGACGTCGATATCCTGGTCACGACGGTGAACGACGCGCCTCTGCTGCTGCGAAACGACGGCATCGGCGGGCGAGGTGCTCCCGGCGGCTCCGAAGGGTCCGGTCCGGACGGTACCGGCCGCCCGCGGGGCGCGGGAGACGCAGCCGGGCATCCGGCCAGCCTGCTGGTCTCCACGGAGGGCGTCCAGAGCAATCGAAACGGCATCGGAGCGCGGGTCACCGTGGTCACGGAGGCCGTGCGGCAATCGCGGGAAGTGCGAAGCGCCTACAGCTATTTGGCCGCCAGCGATCTCAGGACCCATTTCGGGCTCGGCGCCTACGCCGGGACGGATTCGGTCATCGTGGACTGGCCCGGCGGCAGGCGAGACGTCGTTACCGGAATCGAAGGGGGGCAGTGGATCACGATCCGCGAAGGCGAAGGTATCGTCTCGCAATCGCCACTTCCCCGGCGTTGAAGAATCCGGTGGCCGCCAGGGCAGCCGGGTAGAGCGCGACCAGGGCGATTTCTCCAGCCCAGGTGATTTCAGCAAATTGCCGCACCGCGAACAACACGCCGCCCACAAGGATCACCTTGAGCAATCGCGCATACTCGTAGGGTATCGGATAGTATCTGCGACCGATCAGGTACAATCCGGCCACCATCACGCCGTAGGCGGCCGCCGAGGCCGTCGCCGCGCCGTACATGCCGAAACCCGGGATAAGCCAGTAGTTCGTCAGGACGCAGGTCAGGGCCGCCGCCGCCGTAACAAACGGAAGTTGGACGGTCTTCTTCTCCAGGTAGACGCCTACGGTCAGGTTGACGTAGATCCCATACAGGATATAGGCCGCAAGCAGGATCGGCACCACGCCGACTCCGTCCCAGTACGATGCCTCTATAAGGTGATAGCCTCCGATGGAAAGGCGGACCAGGTCGTCAATCAGGAAGGATAGCGCCAGGAAGACGCCGCCGGCTATGGCCAGGAAGTAGGTCAATACGCGGGCGAACATCGGCTTGGGGTTGTCCTCCCTGGATGCCTCCAGGAAGAAGGGCTGCCAGGCCTGCCTGAACATGGTAACGAAGATGAGCATGCCAACGCCCAGTTTTCGGGCCGCATGATAGATGCCGAGGGTTTCCGTCCCGGCCATCCGTTCCAGCATCAGCCGGTCGATGGTTTCGATGATGATGATGCAGGCGCCGGCGGGTACGTAGGGCAGGCCGAATTTCAAGAGTCGGCGCATGGTTTCGCGAGACCAGGAGAAGGATACGTGTCGCAGCGTGATGCCTGCCAGAATGAGGCACACGATCCCGGACCCCGCGATATTGCTGATCAAAATCCCCTGCAGCCCCATGTCGAGTACGACGACGAGATAGCAGTTTCCACCCAGTTCGATCATCACTTTCATCAGCTTGAGGGCGGCGAACGTTTTGGCCCTGCCTTCTCCCCGGAGGCGCGCAAATGGAATGGCGTTCAGCGCATCCAGGGCCAGTACCGCCGCAGCCAGCTGGACGTACGAAGTCAGCGAAGTGGAAACGGCAATGACCGGGGCTATGCGGGGAGCGAACAGGACGATGATCGCGCCAAGCACGCAGGAAGTGGTCAACATGGCGAGGTAGCCGGTGCTCAGCGTATCCCGCTTGCGCCCTTCATTGAGTACGTAATACCTGAGAAAGGCCGAATCCATGCCGTAGAGGAAGACCACATTGGCCAGTGCGATGAAAGTGTACACCAGCCCGTAGTAGGCGAATTCTTCCACGGGCATGACGTGGGTGTAAACCGGTACCAGCAGGTAGGCCAGGGACCTGCCGAGCACGTCGCTGAGACCGTAGATCGCGGAGTGGGTGGTAAGTCGTTTGAGGCCTTGAAACATGGATTACGGAATTGAGGAGCGTCCGGGTTCTTTCTGCGCGGGCGGGATCATGGCCGCTTCGCCTCGTGCGCCGTTTCGGGATACGGGAGGCGCGCCGTCCGTTTCGGGCCTTGGCACGAAGACGAAACACAGGCGTCGAGCCCCGATATGGTACCGGCAACCCTCCGGGACGTCAAGCATATACGGATGCGCTCCACCGACTGGGAAAACGGCCATCCGGCCGCAGGTGCGTGACGAGACGGCGCGTTCGGGGGCTGAACGCGATTGAACGAAAAAGTTCGATGCAGCCGCTTCTGCGCTTTATCTTAACGAGGCGACGAGGTGCGCGACGGCGTGTCGACGCAGGAGAAATGGTCGGGACGTTGCGTCGCCCTGCCGCCGCCCCGGGATGGTCAAACATGCGTCAAACGGAGGCAACGATGTCGGACATCATTTATGGGCGGAATCCGGTCAGGGCGGCCCTGCAAGCCGGCCAGAGTCTCAATCGGATCCTTATCGCCGACGGCGTGTCGCGCCGGGACGTCGCCGACATCCTGGACCTCGCCCGCGAACAGGGCGTCGTATTCCAGTTCGCGGATCGCCGCAAGTTGGACCGGTTGACCGATGGCAGGCACCAGGGTGTCGTCGCCATGGTGGCCGGACAGCAGTACGCCGAATTGGCGGAAATCCTGTCATCAGCCCGGCGTGCAGCGTCTCCCCCGTTCCTAGTCCTGCTGGACGGCATACAGGATCCTCACAACCTCGGTGCGATTGTTCGGACCGCGGACGCCGTCCGCGCCAACGGGGTCGCGATTCCCCGTCGAAACGCCGCGGGCCTGACCGCTGCCGCAGTCAAGGCTTCCGCCGGAGCCAGCGCGCATATGCCGGTCGCACGGGTGGCGAACATGAACAACGCCATGCAGACGCTTCGCGAAGCGGGGATCTGGCTGATGGGCCTGGCGGCGGACGGTCCTGCACGCTTCGACCGGGTGGACTATACCGTGCCCGTAGCGCTCGTCATAGGGGGCGAGGGAAATGGGCTGCGTCCCTTGGTCCGACGCAACTGCGACGAGGTGGTGCGTCTCCCGGTGGCGGGGCACGTGGACTCGCTCAACGTATCCGTGGCCGCGGCGCTCGTACTGTATGAGGTTTTTCGACAACGACACCGGGCTGGCGAGGAGTAATCCGTTCGCCGCGCCCGAGGACGGTACGTTCAAAACGGTTGACACGGCTGCCTTGAAGGATTATGCTAACGTCTTGATTTTTGACGGATTAGACCGGCATTCAGCGGCCGAACAGCGTAGAGGAGCATGGGAGCGTCATGACGAAGCATGTGTACTATTTTGGTGGTGGCGAGGCGGACGGAACCGCGGATTTTCGGGAACTTCTGGGCGGTAAGGGCGCCAATCTGGCCGAAATGAGCCACCTTGGGATTCCAGTACCCGCAGGCTTTACCATCTCAACGGAGATATGCACCTATTACTACGACCATGATCGCCGGTATCCGGCGGATCTGGACGATCAGGTCTGGCAGGCGATGGCGCGGGTAGAAGCCGTCATGGACGCCGGTTTCGGCAGCACGGATAACCCGCTGCTGGTGTCCGTCCGTTCCGGGTCCCGCTCTTCCATGCCAGGCATGATGGACACCATTCTGAATCTCGGCCTGAACGACGAAACGGTCGAGGGACTGATCGCGCAGTCCGGGGACGGCCGCTTCGCCTACGACAGTTACCGGCGATTCGTGCAGATGTACGGCGACGTGGTCATGGGCGTGCGCCCGGCGGACGACGAGGACCACGATCCTTTCGAAGCCCTGCTGGAACGCAGGAAGGCCAGCTTGGGGGTCACGCAGGACATGGCGCTCGGGGCCGAAGACCTTAAAGGGCTGGTCGCCGACTTCAAGGCCGAAATCAAGGCGCGCACCGGCGCGGACTTTCCCGACGACCCTCGCGAACAACTCTGGGGAGCCGTCGGCGCCGTGTTCGGCTCGTGGAACAACGAACGCGCCGCGGTGTACCGGAGACTGAACGATATTCCGGATGAATGGGGCACTGCCGTCAACGTGCAGGCCATGGTCTATGGCAACATGGGGAACGACTGCGCCACGGGGGTTGCGTTCAGCCGCGATCCGGCAACCGGAGAGAAGCGGTTCTACGGAGAATACCTCGTCAATGCACAGGGCGAGGACGTTGTGGCGGGCATACGGACTCCCGGGGCCATCGAACAGTTGCAGGAGGAAATGCCGGACGCCTACCATCAATTGGTGCAGATTTGCGATACGTTGGAATCCCATTATAAGGATATGCAGGATATCGAATTTACCATCCAGCGCGGGCATCTGTGGATGTTGCAGTGCCGGGTTGGCAAGCGCACAGGGTTCTCCGCCGTCACGATCGCGGTGGACATGGTCGGGGAAGGATTGATCGACGAGAAAGAAGCCCTGCGGCGCGTGGAGCCTGACCAGCTCGACCAGTTGCTGCGTCCGGTATTCGACGTGGAAGCAAAGCGCCAGGCGGAGCACGAGGGGAGCGTCCTCGCGCGCGGCTTGAACGCCGGTCCGGGTGCGGCGTCGGGCAAGGTGGTGTTCAATGCCCGCGATGCGGAGACTTGGGCGAATCGCGGCGATTCGGTCATCCTTGTCCGTATCGAAACTTCACCCGAAGACATTCGCGGCATGAACGCTGCGTCGGGCATCTTGACCGCCCGGGGTGGGATGACCAGCCATGCCGCGTTGGTCGCCCGCCAGATGGGCAAGGTCTGCGTCGCCGGCTGCGGCGCGCTGGACATAGACTACGCCGCCCGTCGGATGCACGTCGGCGATCGGGTGATCGCCGAGGGGGACTACATCTCCATCGACGGATCTACCGGGGAGGTGATTGCCGGGGCCATCCCGACCATTCCCTCGGAAGTGCTGCAGGTCCTGCTGCAGAAAACCATGTCGGCCGAAGACTCGGAGGTCTATCAGCGGTACGAAAGCCTGATGAACTGGGCCGACCGTATACGCCGGCTTCGGGTACGGACCAATGCGGACCAGCCCGATCAGTCCGCCACAGCGCGCGCCTTCGGCGCCGAGGGTATCGGCCTCTGCCGGACGGAGCACATGTTCTTCGAAGAGGACCGGATCGATTCGGTCCGCGAGATGATCCTGGCCGATGACGAGACCGGCCGTCGGAATGCGCTGGCCAGGCTGCTGCCCATACAAAGAAGCGATTTCATCGGGATTTTCGAGGTCATGGACGGCTATCCCGTCACGATACGAACGCTCGACCCCCCGCTACACGAATTTCTGCCGCACGAGGCCGGGGCTATTGAACAGCTTGCCGCGCAGACCGGGGTGTCCGTGGAGCGCTTCCAGCGAAAACTGGAGGAACTGAGGGAGGCCAATCCCATGCTCGGCCATCGCGGATGCAGGCTGGGCATTGCCTACCCTGAGATTACCGAGATGCAGGCGCGGGCGATTTTCGAGGCCGCGAGCGACTGCCTGAAACGCGGCATCAAGGCGATGCCCGAGATCATGATTCCGCTGGTCGGCCACATCAACGAGTTGCGTCTGCAGGCGGATGTCGTTCGCCGAACCGCCCGGACTGTGCAGAACGAGACCGGCGTGGCGACGGACTACCAGCTCGGCACGATGATCGAGTTGCCGCGGGCCGCGCTGACCGCGCATGAAATCGCGGAAGAGGCGGAGTTCTTCTCTTTCGGAACGAACGATCTGACGCAGACGACTTTTGGGCTCTCCCGCGACGACGCGAAATTCATACCTGATTATCTGCATGCCGGAATCTGGCCGGAAGATCCCTTCGTCAGCATCGACGGCAGCGGCGTCGGCGAGTTGGTGAAAATCGGCGTCGAGCGCGGTCGGGCTACGCGGGATGGTCTGAAGGTGGGCATATGCGGTGAACACGGTGGAGATCCCGCTTCGGTCGAATTCTGCCACGATGTCGCTCTGGATTATGTCAGTTGCTCTCCGTACCGCGTGCCCATAGCCTGCCTGGCGGCGGCTCGGGCGGCGTTGTCCGATTGAGCCGATCCGGCCGGTTCGTAGGATCCCGCACCTCCATATCGTATCGTAACTTCGGCTTGCCTCGGGACACCGGAATCATGTGGGAACTCTTCTGGCGGTTCCTGGCCTTGGGCTGTGTCAGCTTCGGCGGCCCCGTCGCCCATCTGGGTTACTTTCGCACGGTTTTCGTGGAGCGGTTGAACTGGCTGGACGAAGCGGCCTACGGCCGACTGATCGCCCTGAGCCAGTTCCTTCCCGGACCGTCTTCCAGCCAGGTTGGTTTTGCCATCGGATACCAGCGGGCGGGCGTCGCCGGCGGTGTCGCCGTGTTCCTGGGCTTCACGCTGCCGTCGTTCCTTTTGCTGTTCCTGCTTGCGACGGCCGGCGGGACCCTGACGGAAACGGTCTACTTCGCCGGATTCGTCAAGGGATTGAAACTGCTGGCCGTTGTCGTGGTCGCCGACGCCGTGCTGGGGATGTATACCACCTTCTGTACCAGCCGGCTGACCGGGGTGATCGGTGTGGTGACCGCGTCGGCCTTGCTGGTTGCCCCTTCGATGGCGACGCAGTTTACGGTCCTGGCGGCGGGTGCGCTGATCGGATGGCGCTTTCTTCGTGCGCCGGAGGCTCCGGCTGGTGACAGGCTCCGGTTTTCGTGGATGCCATTGACCCTCTTCTTTCTCCTGCTCGTCGTCCTGCCGTTTCTGGCAAATCTGTTGCCGTCCGTCGACTTGCTTGCCCGTTTCTATCAGACCGGAAGCCTGGTTTTCGGGGGCGGGCATGTCGTATTGCCGCTGCTTCAGCAGATCGTGGGCGATGTGCTTTCCGTCGATCGTTTTCTGCTCGGATACGCAGCCGCCCAGGCGATTCCCGGCCCCATGTTCGCCCTGTCCGCTTTCCTCGGCGCGGAGATGATGCCGGATCAGGCGCTGACCGGCGCATTGCTGGCGGTTCTCGGAATCTTCCTGCCGGGCTTCCTGCTGATCCTGTCCTTTCACGGCACCTGGGAAACGCTGGCGCGGAAACCAGGCGCGGCCGGCGCCGTAGCGGGCGTGAACGCTTCGGTTGTCGGACTGCTGCTGGCCGCGCTCTACCAGCCCGTATTCGTCAACGCCGTTTTTTCCGCGCTTGACTTTTCGCTCGTCGTTGTTGGATTTTTCCTGTTGCGCGTGTTGCGTTTACCGGTCTTGGCCCTGGTCGCATGCTTCGCTGCGGCAGGGATGCTGACGGCCGTCCTTAGCTGATATTCGGTTGTTGCGAGTAGCCACGAATTGTTTGATACCGTTGGGAATACCGGCGCGTCCTTCGAACTGCTCGCTTACGGGCTCGACTATTAACCTGCAACCAGTCTTTTCCCTGAAAGACCGTCCATGCACCGAATCACGCTTTTTGCAATGCTGGTCCTGTTTCTTTCGACCCCGGAACTTTCCGCCCAACAGGTCAATTCCGTTGGCGTAGCACTCCCCGAAGACGCCGCGCCGCCAGCGCAGCAACGGTTGCGGTTTTTCGAGATGGACGGGACCTACATGGAATGGTTCAAGACCATTTACAAGCGCAGCCCGGCCACGAATCTCGTTTCCGAGCCGCTGGTTCGTCAGGACCACAACTACGATCTGGTGCCTGCCGCCGCGAAGTCCTGGGAGGCCACGCCGGACGGATACACCTGGCTGTTCCACCTGCGATCCGGGATGCAGTGGGACGATGGGCGCCCTTTCAATGCGCATGACTATGTCTTTACGTTTCGCCGAGGGGCGGACCCGGACAATGCCTACGACTTCGAGTGGCACTACCGCATCATCAAGAACTGGAGCGCCGTGGTCGCTCGGCAGCTGCCCGTCGATTCGCTGGGCGTGGAGGCGATAGACGACACGACGCTGGCCGTGCATACCGAGCAGCCCGTTCCCTACCTGCCCTACAATCTCATCATGAGCTGGGCCTCGCCGGAGCACGCCGTGGCCAAGTACGGGGACGAATGGTCGACCCGGGCCGAGACTCATATCTCGTCCGGCCCGTTCAAAGTCGCTGAATGGCGCAAGAACGAAATCATCGTCCTGGACGCCAACCCGATGTACCGGGGTTCGATGCCGCCCTTGCTCGACCAGGTGATCATCCGGGTGTTCTCGCAGTCCGCCCAGCCCCTCATGCTTTCGGCTTATACGGCCGATGAGGTGGACATGATCCTCCTGTCGGGCCAGGCGTCTCTCGGAAGGGTCAAGAGCGACCCGACGCTCAGCCAAGAGCTGCATTCCATGGTCAATTTCGTCACGTTCTACATGACCATGGATACCTACAGTCCGCCTTTCGACGACCTGCGCGTCCGGAAAGCCTTTGCCCATGCCATCGACCGGACCGCCCTGATGGATTCCGCCCTGCGGGACGTGGGTGTGGCAGCCTACAGCATGCTGGCCCCCGGCTTCCCCGGCTCGAAGCCGGAGGTCTTCCGAAACATGCTGCCCTACGATCCCGAACGCGCCGCACAGCTGCTGGCCGAAGCCGGATACCCCGGGGGAAAGGGGTTTCCCCAGGTCGATATCTGGATCCGCGCCCACGACGTCCAGGCCACCCGTTTGCCTGCCGAGGCCATCCAGGCCATGCTCTTTGAGGCGTTGAACGTCCGGGTCGGGGTGCGGGTTATCGAACGCAAGGTGTTCACGGACGGCCTGAACAACCACGAAGTGACGCTGGCCCTGGTGGCCTACAGCCAGGACTTCCCGGACCCGGCCAACCTGCTCGGGCTTTGGCGGTCGACGGGGCGCCATGCATGGCGCGACGAGACCTTCGAACGGCTGATTCACGAGGGCAACGAGTTCATGGGGCCGCCCGAAGAAAGGTATGCCATATACCACGCCGCCGAGCGGAGGCTTGTGGAGGATGTGGGCGGGATTTTCCTCTGGTTTCCCGTGGAGCACCGTCTGTGGAAACCGCACTTCCATAGCCCCACGCTCCTACCGAACCGTCTCGGCATGGAGGTTTGGAGCAACCTGACCTGGATGAACGGCTATTTTAGAAAACCCGACCACGCTGCCGCGGCGGATCCGTCCGTGAAGCCCGGCTTCTGGGACTGGCTGAAATCCGCGTTAGACTGACGTGAACAGCGGATTGGTCCGGCCGGGATCTCTTTGCAGGAGGCAGGGCCTACGGCCGGGTGTTGGAAAATCGTTCCAGGGCTTCATCGTCGATCCGGACGCCCAATCCGGGCCGTTCCGTCACCGGGAAGGCACCGTCGACGGGTTGCGGGGCTTCCACCGCGTACCGGCATCTCGTGGGATAGGATTCGTGGCCGTGTTCCATGACCAGGAAGTTGGGTATGGCCGCGGAGAGTTGAACGGTCGCGGCGATGGACAGCAATCCGCCTCCGCCGATGTGAGGCGACACGGGGATGTTGTAGGTCTCCGCGAGCACGGCGATGCGTTTCCCCTCGGTCAGCCCGGTGCGGCCGATATCCGGCATCACCACGTCGCAGGTGCGTTTTTCGAAGGCTTCCTTCATTTCGTAGCGGGTACGGTACCACTCTCCGTTGGCAACGTGCATGTCCAGCGCCTGCGTCACGGCCGCGTGGCCCGTCAGGTCTTCGGGCAAGGTCGGCGCTTCCAGCCAGTACACGTCCAGCGCTTCCAGTTCCCGGCCCAGCCTGATCGCCTCGGCCACGTCGAATTCGGTGTGCACGTCCACCATGACGGCGATGTCCGGGCCCACCCGGTCGCGCACGGCCTCGACGATGGCGACGGTACCCCTGCGGTCCCTTGCCGGGGACAGTTTCAGTCCGCGGTAGCCCGCGGCAACGAGTCCAGCGGCACGATCCGCCGCAGATTCCGGGTCTCGGCCCGCGCATCCCGCATAGAGCGCCACCCGATCCCTGAACCGTCCCCCAAGCAGTTTGTGGACCGGCATGTCCAGCGCCTTGCCTTTCAGGTCCCACAGCGCGATGTCGCACGCGGCGAGGGCGTCGAGGTAGAAGCCGGTCGGGTGCCCTCTTTCCCGCATGCCCTCGAACAGGTGTTGCCAGAGGAACTCCACGTCGAAGGGATCCGCTCCGATCAGCACGGGACGGCACAGGTCTTCCACGATCGTCCGGGTCGTATCGGGTGAAATGGGAGTTTGCCCTTCGCCGTAGCCTGCGAGGCCGTTGTCCGTCGTAACACGCACCACCAGGGTTTCGTGCATATTGGACTTGAAGGCATGTCGGTTATCGGGTATGAAGTACAGGGAGGACGCATCGGGTTCAGTGGCTTCGCCTCCTCCGATAAACGGATCGCCTTCTTTCGGGATTCGTATTGCAAAAGCTTCGATGTTCGATATTTTCATGGTTTCAATCCTCGGGACGTTCGCCGTGAGGCGCCATCTTTACCAGCTTGGGTTCGAAACGGGCGACCACCTCCACCAGGTCGGTCTGGTCCGCCATGACTTCTTCGATGTTCTTGTATACATAGGGGACTTCGTCGAGACCGGCGGACATGAGCGTGACGCCTTTCTCACGGAGCAGTCGGTTGGCGTCCTGCCAGTTCAGGTTCCGGATCGCCCGTTTTCGGCTCATCACGCGTCCGGCGCCGTGTGCGGCTGAATTCATCGCGTCCCGGTTTCCCTTGCCGCGGACCACGAAGGCGGGACTGGCCATGGAGCCGGGTATGATGCCCAGTACGCCTCGCGCGGCCGGCGTGGCGCCCTTCCGGTGCACCACGGCTTTCCGGTCCGTTTTTTGGCCGGCGACGGAGATCTTTTCCTTCCACGCGTAATTGTGATGATTCTCCAGGTCCAGCAGCACTTCCGCGCCTAGGTTGCCGGCCACGTGGCGGTGTATGCAGGCGTGGTTGGCCGCCGCGTAATGGCCCATGAGCTCCATGGCCGCCCAATACTCCCGGCCGGGTTCGGTGTCCAAGTCCAGCCAGGCCAGGTGCCGTTGCTCCCTGGACAATTCTGGGCGCAGGGACATGGCCAGTTTGCTGTAGTACGCGGCGACCATGGCGCCGGTCCCCCGGCTTCCGCTGTGGGAAAGCAGCGCGAGATAGCGGCCGGCATCCAGCCCGTTGAGCGGTTCGTGCAGCGTCAGTGCGCCGAATTCGACGAAGTGGTTTCCGCTCCCGCTGGTACCCAGCTGGCTCCAGGCCTTGTCTCTGGCTTTTCGGGTCACGGGCGAGACGGACCAGTTCCGGTCGAGGACCGGATGTTTTCGGCGCTGCTTGAAACAGGCCCCCACACCGAATCGCGTCTCGGCCGAGATGGCCCTTTTAAGCCGTTCCGTTCCCCGGTCGCGATCCAGCGTGTTCAGCGGCAGGTCCAGGGCGGTCAGTTTCATTCGGCAGGCGATGTCGACGCCGACGGCATAAGGTATGACGGCGTTGTCCGTGGCCAAGACGCCGCCGATGGGCAGGCCGTAGCCCACGTGCGCGTCCGGCATCAGCGCGCCGGCGAGGGCGACGGGCAGCGAACAGGCCTGTTCCATCTGCCGGATCGACTTCGCGTCCAGGTTTCGCCCCCATTGGCGATAGGGTATCTGTTTGGCCACTGTGCCAGCATCCATGTTATGCGGTTTGCATCAAACTTGCATGCATAGCCGCGGAACGGTGGACTTCCTTGGTCCGGGCGGATCAGCGGCTTTCAATCTGACGCCCCCCGAAGGTGAGTCGGTACATGAGCCGCTCGTAGCGCCTGTCGTCGAAGGGCGTCGGCGCGTGAAGCGTACACCGGTTGTCCCACACAACCAGGTCGCCCGGACGCCATCTGTGCATATAGGTGTAGTCCGCTCCGGTCGCATGTGCCTGCAGGCTGTTCAGCAGCGCCCCACCCTCGGCTGTGTCCATATGCTCCACGGATTCAATGTGGCACAGGGAGAGGTAGAGCGCCTTTCGCCCGGTCTCCGGATGCCGTGCGACCAGCGGGCGGACAATGGGGGGAAACTGCTCGCGCAGCGCTTGGCTGAGCGGAGGCCGGTGCGGATTCTTCCTGCGAAGCAGTTCATTGAGATGGTTGTAGGAATGAACGGTCCGGATCGACTGGATCCGCCGTTTCATCTCATCCGGCAAGTCCGCATAGGCCGCGGTCAACCCCGCAAAGCCGGTCTCCCCGCCTTCCGGAGGCGTACGGACGCAGAACAGGCAGGATCCGATCGGCTGGGGCGCACGGAAGGAATCGTCCATATGCCACAGCAGCGGCGGCGGATCCGCCTGGATGAAGAGCGAAGTATACTTTCCGTTTTCCTTTGTGTTCCCGATGCGCAGCATGTCGGGAAATCCCGGAACCAGAAAAGCCGGGTCGTACTTGTCGTTTCCTTCGGGTGCTCCGAACCGGCGCACGAAACGGCGAAGATGGGCGGGTTCGACGTGGGCTTGATCGCGTATGACGATCAACCCCCCCGCCTCATGAAATGCGTCCATGGCCTTTTCGACCATGGCTTCATCGGGCCTTGCGAGGTCCACGTCTCCGAGTTCGGCGCCGAAACCGGACGGTGTGAGCCGAGTTGTATTGCACTTTGCCGTCATGTCCGGATGTGTTTCCATGCGATGATTCAGTTGAACGGACGGGATTCGGATCAGCGCAGTCGACCACGGCCGATGATGGGCCAGACCGTCTCGACGACCCCGTCTCGGATCCCGTAGAGATGGTCGTGCAGGAACAGGGTAACGTCGGTGTAGGCCACCATGAGGTCGAGCCGGTCTCCGACGGCGATCTCGTGATTCGGCGCGTCGAAGGTCACGGTTCCGTGTTCGGCGGACGTGCGCACGCTCTTTACCCCCTCGACGCCCACCGGCATGGGCATGCCAAACCACGCAGGCACCGTCTTGAATCCGGCGTCCACGATCAGGCGGTCCGGCTCGGGACGGCTGGTGACCGTCACGTGCACGTAGAGGGCCGGGTCGGTTCGAACGCCCCACAGGGTATACATCGCGTCGTTGAAGATCGCGCCGCCCGCCTGGATCTCGGTGATCCCTTCCAGATCTGGAGTTACCGACAGGGTGCCGCTTCCGCCTCCGCTCACGATATCGCAGGGCAGTCCCGCGGCCCGGCAGCGTTCAGCCGAGTCCACGAGCGCTCCCACCGCCCGCTTGATCTCCGCATGTTTCCAGTCGGCATGTTCGTCCACGCAGGCATGTCCCTCCCAGGCCATGACGCCCCGAAACCGCAGGCCGGGGGTCTGGTGGACCTTTCGCGCGAGTTCGACAACCGGTTCGCCGGGGCGTACACCGGCGCGTTCCATCCCCGTGTTCAGTTCGACGAGCACGCCAATCTCGACCCCGACATCGACCGCGGTGCGGCCCAGATCCGACAGCGTGGCGTCGCTGTCTACGGCGATTTTCACGTCGGCCTGTTTGCACAGATGGGCGAGACGCGTGTACTTCCGCGCTCCCACCACCTGGTTGGCGACCAGGATGTCCTCGATGCCTCCCGCGACCATGACTTCGGCCTCTCCGAGCTTGGCGCAGGTGACCCCGAATGCGCCGGCCTTCAGCAATTTGTGGGCGATAGCCGGTATCTTGACCCCCTTGACGTGCGGTCGCCAGCCCACACCGGCTTCGTTCAGACGTTGTCCTACGGTATGGATGTTGTGCTCGAGACGATTCAGATCAACCCACAGCACCGGGGTATCCAGTTCTTCCTTGCGCGTTCCGACTTCTTCCAAAGCGCGTTCCTTTCAAGCGGTCTTGTTCTGGTTGTATGGTCTGGCTATTGCCGACAGTATACTGTGTACGGAAAAGGAAAGGGTTCGTCAAGCGCCATCGCCTGCGCTTTGCCGTCCTCCATCATCCCTGAAATCGCCTGTCCCGGTAAGGCGATACCAGCGGGGCGTCCGGGCAGTGCAGCCGGCCATTCACCACCCATCCGCAGCGCCGGTTTTCTAGTTCCGATACGAGATAGCCCTCCCACTTCTCTATCTCCTGCGTGTAGGCTGAACTACCCATCAGATTGCGGCACTCGCCGGGGTCCTCATCCAGATTGAAGAATTGCCTCTGGTCTATGCGAGGCAGCCAGATGAACTTCCGGTGTCCGTCCGTCACGTACTGCATCTCCTGTTCCGGCGCGTAGCACCAGCAGTGCTCGCCGTGGATATAGGACCGCCAGCCCGCCGCGTTGCCGCGAACCAGCGGGAGGAGACTGCTTCCGGTCATCGTCGGGGGCGCCTCCACGCCCGCCGCGTCCAGGATCGTCGGCATGATGTCGCGGAGTTCGGCCACCCCGTCGCTGACGGGAGCGCGCACCCGTTCGGTCCAGGCGGACGGGGGACATACGATAAGGGGTATTCTCGCGCTGCCTTCGTAGGCGTACGTCTTGCGCCACAGATAGTGATCGCCCGCCATGTCCCCGTGGTCGGACGTGAAGACGACCCACGTGTTGGACCAGGCCTCCGGCTCATGCCGCTCCATCCAGTTCTTCAGTCGGCCGACCTGCGTGTCGATGAAGGAAATCTCACCGTAGTAGCCGGACCTTCCGCGATGTATGCGCCGGGACGATTGCCTGCCCCGCCAGGCGTTTACGTCCGTCGCGTCGAAGGGGACATCGTGCATGGCCGACCAGTCGCCGATGTGAGGCGGCGGCGTTTCCCGATCATGGTACAGGTTGAAGTACCAGCCCGGCGGTACGTACGGAGAATGGGGCCGGGCGAAGCTGACGTTGAGGAAGAACGGTTTCGCGCGATCCCGGTCCGCGATGTAGCGGATCGCCCGGCTCATGGTCCATGCGGTCGGATGGAGATACTCCTCCGTATGCCAGGGCCGCCCGATCCAGGAATTCCAGTTGACTCCGTGATCGTCGGGCGTAAGGTCGCGTCGCTTTTCCCGGTCAAACCACCTGCGGTAATCGTCCCGCTGACCGTGGGCGATCAGCCGGCCGGATTCGTCCAGCTCCGCCGACTGGAAGCCCATGTCCGCGCGCTGCGGCGTGAAGTGACCCTTGCCAACCAGGTGCGTGGCATATCCCGCGTCCGCCAGCGTACCGGCCAGCGTATGGGGGAAGTCGTTGGGTATCGGTCCCTGTCCCCGCCCCATGCCGAGGACGCCCGTGTGCCACTGGTCCATACCGGTCATTGTGGTCGCACGGGCGGGGATGCAGGAAGGAACCGCGGTGTACGCGTGAGGAAACCGCGTGCCCCGGGCGGCCAAATGATCCAGGTTGGGCGTTTCCACCACCGGATGGCCGTCGCAGCTCATGCAATCCCCGCGCATCTGGTCCGCCATGATGAATATGATGTTGGGACCGGACATGGTTGCCTGTTCCTGCGTGACGGGTACCCGGATTCGTGCTGGCTGGGGGAGGATGCTAACATACGCACCCGGTAGGCGCTGTCAAGTTCGGAAGTCCTAGCCCGCATCGCGGGATACGATCTGCGTCGGGTTGTTAAACCGCTTGACACCGGGGCAATCTGTGCCACATTCCATGCAGGGCAGGCAACGGTTTCCGACACGTGCGTGCAAGGTCCCGAACCCATGCTAAGACTCGAATTCGACCGCGGGACCATCCTGGTGCACGGCGATCGAGACCAGGTGGACGCCCTGTCCTTGCCCGGCTGCGCGTTCGACCGGCGGGTGTGCCTGCACCGGGTTCCGGCGCGATATTATCGCGAGATCATCACGCTGCTTGCCGACCGGGACATTTCTTTCCGGGACGACGCCCGTTCCTACGAGAAGCTGGACCTATTGCTCCAGTCGGATCGATCCCCATTTCCCTACCAGCAGGAAGCCGTGGACACCTGGTGGAAGACCGGAGGCCGCGGCGTGGTCGTGTTGCCCACCGGGTCGGGGAAGACTTTCGTCGCCCTGATGTCCATGGTTCGCGTCCAGCGCAGCACCCTGGTGGTGGTTCCCACCATTGACCTGATGCAACAATGGTATGGCGTGATCTCCAGCCAGTTCGACGTCGAACCGGGCCTGATCGGCGGGGGCTACTACGACATCGCACCGGTCACCGTGTCCACCTATGATTCCGCGTACCTGCACATGGAACGGCTTGGCTGCCGCTTCGGACTGGTGATTTTCGATGAATGCCATCACCTGCCCGGCCCCTCCTACCGCATGACCGCGGATCTGTCGCTGGCCCCCTACCGGCTTGGGCTGACGGCCACGCTCGAGCGGGAGGATGGCGCGGAAACCCTGTTGAAGACTGCGATCGGGGAGACGGTCTACCGGCAGGAGATCGGGGCGCTGAGCGGGGAATACCTTTCCGGCTATGAAACAATCAAGATCAACGTTCGGCTTTCGCCGGAGGAGCGGGACGAGTATCAGGAAGCCCGGGGGATCTACCGCGCGTTTTTGTCCGGACACCGTATTTCGTTGTCCGGCCCCGACGGGTGGGTCCGATTTCTGGCGGCGACTTCCCGCAGCGAGGAAGGTCGCCGGGCCTTCACGGCTTATCGGACCCAGAAGGCCATTGCCCAGGGTTCGCAGGCCAAGCTGCGTGTCCTGGAAAGACTGATCCGGCAGCATCGCCTGGACCGCATGCTCATCTTCACCAGCGACAACGAAACGGTGTACCGGATCTCGCGCCGGTTCCTCGTTCCCGCCATCACGCACCAGACCAAGGTGAAGGAACGCCGGGAAATCCTGGCCGCTTTCAACGCGGGCGTCTATCCCTTTCTGGTCACCTCCCGCGTGCTGAACGAAGGGGTGGACGTCCCCGAAGCCAATGTGGCCGTGGTCCTGTCCGGTTCCGGCAGCGTAAGGGAGCACGTACAGCGGCTCGGCCGAATTCTCCGGCAGGTCGAGGGCAAGCATGCGGTGTTGTACGAACTCGTTGCCGAACAGACGGGCGAGGAATACGCGAGTTCCCGGCGGCGACAACACAGCGCCTACCAGAATGCGCCGGCGGGGAAACACTGACATGCTGACGGGCGATCTGCTCCGTGTCCGGTTTCGCAAGGGCGAGATCCGTCTTCCCTACATCGACGAGCTGGACGCGGACAACTTCGCGGTTGCCGAAAGCCTGATCGGCATCTTCAAGCGTCATGAAGGCGGGACCCGTCAGGAACTCGACGAAGAGTTGCGGGATACCACGGGCGCCGGAACGGAATTCCTCTTTCATCGCGGACTGAGCAAGTTGCTGAAGGATCGCTGTACGTTTGCGTCGGCATCGCCAGTCGATCCGGTGGCGCTGCGCAGGCGTATATTCGAACACGCGGCGGCGGCGTACCGGCATCCGGCGCAGGTCCGCATCAATCGCGAAGCCATTCTGGCCGAAGCGGCAAAGTCGGCCGCCATAGGCGCGGATGTCGTCGAAAGCGCCTTCTACGCCGATCTCAGGGAGGCCGAGCGACTGGCGTCTTTCAAGCCCTGCGCCCCCGATTGGCTGTTGAGCCGGTATAATGTCGCCCTTGCGCAGGCTGTCCTGCTCCGGGCGTCGGAACTGGACTTGCACATCGAAGGGGAAAGTCCGGCACGCTATCGGGATCTTTTCCGGAAGATGAAGTTTTTCCGGCTCCTCCACGAGATACGGAAAACGGGACCCGGAGCATACCACATCCGCATGGACGGTCCCATGTCGCTCTTCCATTCCTCTCAGCGATACGGTCTGCAGATCGCCCAGTTTCTCCCCACGGTCCTGCACTGCGCCCACTGGCGCATTGCCGCTTCCGTCCTGTGGGGCGCAAGGCGCAGGAAAGGGGTTTTTCGCCTGACCCCCGAAACGGGTCTGAAACCGATTAGTTCTGCCACAGGCCAGTGGCTGCCCGAGGAGGTGGTTTGGCTTGAAGAGCGCTTCGCCCGGCTGGGTTCGGCCTGGCGCATGGAAGCGGGATCGGAGATCGTCGACCTCGGCGGTCAGGGTGTGTTGGTGCCGGATTACCTGTTCACCCATCATCCCACCGGCCTGGCAGTGTATCTGGATTTTCTCGGTTTCTGGCGTTCCAGCGGGGTGCAGACGCGCCTGGAGCTGCTGCGCAGGTACGGTCCTACCAACATGATCCTGGCGGTTTCGTCCGATCTTGCCGTGGACGAAGCATCCTCGGCGGAGATACCCGGCGAGGTCTACAGGTACCGGCGAATGCCCGTCGCCCGGGACCTCCTCGGCATCCTCGACGCCATGGTGGACGGAAACGCCGGTGGCTCTGCCGGAACCCTGAATCTGTTCGAGCCGTAAGGGCACAAATGGGTTGATCTGACCGCTATCCGTTCCGTAGGTTAGGGCCATGTCCCCTCCACCGAACGTCTCCAATCCGTCCTCGTGGACCACCCGGGGTTTCGCGGCGTTTCGACAGGGCGCTTTCGGCAATGGCGGCCAGAATCTCTACGTGTCCCGGGCGGGCGTGCTGCAGCGCATTCACCAGTTCGACCTGGACCGGGACGGTCACGTCGACCTGGTCTTCTGCAACAGCCAGAACCACGGCGAAAAGCCCCCCGTCACGGTGTATCATGACGTATTCGGCCATTCCACCGCCCGTTTCCTCCCGTCCGACGGGGGAAGGACCGGCGTCGTAGCCGATCTGAACGGCGATGGATACGACGATCTGGTCGTCGGCATGTTCTATAACGGGATCCGGCGGGAGCTCAACGCCTACCTGTACTACGGCGGCTCCGACGGCTTCGGAGAGCAGCGGATGCAGTACCTGCCGGCGCCCTATTGCACGTCGGTGGCCGCCGGTGATTTCAACGGGGACGGAAGACCGGATCTGGCTTTCGTCTCCAACGAGCATCCGCGGCTGTTCTACCAGACTGCCCTCGGATTCGAGCCCAAAGCATACGCCGACCTCGAATTGTCGGCCAACCAGGTTGCGTCCGCCGATTTGGACGGCGATGGATACGACGACTTGGTCGTTCGCGCCGCCGGGGGCGAGGTCAGCGTCTACTGGGGCGGCGCCGATGGACTGGATCCGGACAGATCGGCGGCCATGCCCGTTGCGCTTGACCCCCCGGCGAATCCGGATCCCGGCCGTCGCGGCTATCCCGAAGAAGTGGATCCCGCTGTTCCGCTGGTATCCGTACTCCGAATCCAGGATACGCGTTGGGTTTTCGTCGCCCGATCGGACGCCGTATACCTGATGCCGTTCCATGCCGGACGACAACCCGGGGAGCCGTTGCGGTTGTCCTGCCGCAACGCATTCGCCGCCGCCGAAGGCGATCTGGGTGGCAGCGGTCGGTCCGACCTGGTCGTGGCCTGCCGAGACCAGACCGGCGGAGCGGAATGTTCGTGGTTGTATCACGGCGGCGAAACGGGATACAGTGATCAAAACCGCACGGCGATACCCACCCGTTCGGCCTGCGACGTCGTCGTCGGGGACTTGGATGGCGACGGCCGGCCCGAAATTGCGATCTGCCAGATACACCGGCCGGAAAGCTATACGTCGGAATCCTTGGCATACCGCTGGACCGGGAGCGGTTTATCGGAACCGAAGGCCCTCGAGACCCATGACGCCCGGCGGGTGCTGCTTGCGCGTTCCTCGGACGACCCGTTGTCGCAGGTCGTTTTCGTCAACCAGTTCAGCCGCAACCTCAGGGGGGACATCCCCGTCTACATCTATCATGGCTGCCCTGAAGGGTTTACGCCGGAACGACGACGGGAAGTTCCGGGATGGGGTGCGGTCGAAGCGCTCCGATGCGACCTGAACGACGACGGGTTCCCCGACCTGATCCTGGCCAACGCATCCGAAAACTCGGTGAACGACGATCCAGGGTCCTACCTGTACTTCAACGAGGACGGGCGTTTCGGGACCGAACCGGACGTGCGTTTGCCGACGGTTCGCGCCCACGGAGTTTGTTGCGCGGACCTGAACCGTGACGGGTATCTCGATCTGGTTTTCTGCGGATTCGACAATCCGGATATCGTAATCTTCTACGGTGCGCGGGACGGCTTCGATCCCGGCAGAACGGAGCGAATCCGCTTGGAATACGAAGGCGTCGTCTACCGGGATCCCCGCTGGATCTTCCTCGTCGACCTGGATGGCAACGGCTGGCTCGATCTGGTCGTGCCGCAGATTGCCGACGACTACAGCTTCGTTCTCCGGGGTGGTCCGGAAGGCTTCAGTATGGACCGAAGTCAGGCGCTCTCGGTCTGGCATGGCGCATGCGCGCGCGCGGCGGATCTCAGCGGGAACGGGTATCCCGACCTGATCATCGGCGGTCATGAACCGTCACACGGGGCGCCTCACGATTCCTTCGTGCACATCTACTGGAACGGTCCGGATGGTCTCCGCGAGGACCGCCGCACCCTCCTGCCGTCAAACGCGGTGAACGCCATGTCGATCATGGATTTCGACGGCGACGGCCTACTCGACCTCTTCATCTGTTCCTATCACGACAACCGTGTGCGGGATATCGATTCCTATATCTATTGGAATCGGGCGGGCCGCGGTTTCTCGGCCGAGGACCATACCCGGCTGTTCACCCATTCGGCTTCCGGATGTCTGGCGGCGGATTTCGACGGCGACGGCCGGGTCGACCTTGCCATTGCCTATCACAAGGTCGAGGGGGACCACGTCGGCCATTCCGCCGTCTGGTGGAACGGCCCGGACGGATTCGACGTCCGACGGGTCACGCGCCTGCCCACGACCGGTCCCCACGGCATGACTGCCGTTCAGACGGGCAACATGCTGGACGGGGGCCCTGAAGAATACTATGTATCGGCGCCCTATCGGCTTCCCGACGGCGCGTCCATAACGGACATAGCCTGGGAGGTGGATTGCGCACCGCGGACCTGGGTGCGCGCCCAGATCAGGCATGCCGATTCGGAGGAAGCGCTCATCTTGGCCGCCTGGCACGGGCCGGAGGGCGCAGGCGCCTGGTACGAATCCCCCCGGCGGCTGCCGGTACGCTGCGCAGGACCCTGGGTACAGTACCGGCTTGCCCTCGGGGCCGAAAACGGGGGTGGCACGCCGCGGGTGACCGAGGTTCGGTTGGCGCTCGATTGAAAGGCGGAAAATCGAACGTACAGATAGAGGCCGGTTGGTTGGCCGTGGCAGCGGTAAACCGGAGTACCCATTCGCCGGTCGTTTATTGAGGGGAATCAGGCCATGCGAAGTGCGAAGGAAGTCTTCGCCGAGTTGCAGCGCTGGGCGGAAGAAGACGATCAGATACGCGGCCTGGTTCTGTCGAGTGCCCGGGTTGACGAAGACGCCGACGTCGACCTGTTGTCGGACTACGACATCCTACTGTTCGTGCGGGATCAGACGCCTTTTGGAAGGGACGACGGGTGGCTGGAGGCTTTCGGCCCCGTGATGACCCGCTGGCCACCCAAGCCAACATGGACCGAGGAAGGCGAGGTGTTCCGTCTGGTGATCTATGAAGACGGCGTGCGGATCGATTGGGGCATCGTCAAGGCGGAGCGTATGGCACGATACAACAGTCCGTCCGGTTCGTCCGAACCCTACCGGGTGCTTATCGACAAAGACGGCCTTGTAGAACATCCCGTACGGCCCTATCGTGGCGCGTACCACGTCCGCAAACCTTCGCAGGCGGAATACGATGAACTGGTCGCCGATTTCTGGTGGGATATCACCTATGTCGCCAAAAGCCTGTGGCGCGATGAGCTCTACTGGGCGAAATACATGAACGGAAAAGTTCATTTCCCTTTTCTGGAGCACGTCGTCGCATGGTATATTGGCATGCGATACGACTGGTCGGTCACCACCAACAAGCACGGACGCTGGTTCAAGAGATACCTGGACGCCGGGACATGGACCGAGTTGGAGTCCACGTTTTCAGGAGCGGATCTGCAAGAAAACTGGGACGCGTTGTTCAATGCGGTCCGGTTGTTCAGGCGGCTTGCCGTGGCGGTCGCCGACGGACTGGATTTCGACTATCCCCATGAGACGGATCGACGTGTCACGGCGTACATGCGGAAGATCAGACGGCTGAACCGGGATGCGAAGGATTTCGTATAGATTCGAGCATCCGCAACAACGTGGCGAGTGTGTGCCGCGGTGGCGAATACGCGTTATGGCGCCGAATACGCGCTAGGTAGCATAGCGGCAATTCATCCGATACCGGTACGAGGTGAAAATGAAGGCATTGCTAGAAAAACTGAACGTCGAGGCGTTGAATGCGGGGGCGTGCACGGGAGTCGATGGCTGGATACATGGCGAGGGTCCGATTCTTACGTCGTACAACCCGACAACCGGAGCGCCGATCGCGGGGGTACGCCAGGCGACGCCCGAGGTCTACGACCGCATAATCGAACACGCCCGCGGCGCATTCGATACCTGGCGAACGATTCCCGCCCCGAAACGGGGCGACATGATCCGGGATCTGGGCAATATCCTGCGGGAGTACAAGGAGCCGCTGGGCGAACTGGTCTCCCTGGAGATGGGGAAGATCCGCGTGGAAGGCATGGGAGAGGTCCAGGAGATGGTCGACATCTGCGATTTCGCCGTCGGCCTTTCCCGGCAGTTGTATGGACTCACGATCGCGAGTGAACGACCGAACCATCGCATGAGCGAACAGTGGCACCCGCTGGGGGTGGTCGGTGTCATCACCGCCTTCAACTTCCCTGTCGCGGTCTGGTCGTGGAACGCTGCGCTGGCCGCGGCGTGCGGCGACGTGACCGTATGGAAGCCGAGTGGCCAGACGCCGCTTGCCGCTGTGGCGACGCAGCATCTGTGCAACCGGGTCATGGCCGATCACGGTACCGACGGCGTGTTCAATCTGATCATCGGGCGGGGAAGCGACGTGGGCAGTCTCATGCTCGACGACGGCCGAATTCCCCTGGTCTCCTTCACGGGGTCGACGGCAACCGGAAAGACCGTTTCCGCGCGCGTTGCGTCCCGGTTCGGCCGCACCATACTGGAGCTGGGGGGAAACAACGCGATCATCGTTACCGAAAACGCCGACCTGAAGCTGGCCGTTCCCGGCATCCTTTTCGGCGCCGTTGGCACGGCGGGCCAGCGTTGCACCTCCACCCGTCGCATCATCGGACACCGGAGCCTGATGACGGGACTGATCGAGCGGCTGGTCCATGCCTACGGCCAGGTGCCCCTCGGGGATCCGATCGACGACGGTACGCTCATGGGACCGCTGGTCTCGGCCGACGCTGTGGAAGACATGATGCAGGCCATCGCGCAGGCGAAGTCGCAGGGGGGCGAGGTGATGGCCGGCGGCAAACGACGCCCGGACGTTGGACCGAACTTCGTCGAACCGACCATCATTCGCATGCCCGCCCAGTCGGACATCGTAAAACAGGAGACCTTTGCGCCGATTCTGTACATGCTGGAATACGAGTCTCTCGAAGAGGCCATAAGCTTGCACAATGACGTGCCGCAGGGCCTTTCCAGCGCCATCTTCACCGACAGCCTGCGCCAGGCGGAGCGTTTCCTATCGGCAACGGGGTCGGACTGCGGCATTGCGAACGTGAATATCGGCACATCCGGCGCAGAGATCGGCGGGGCTTTCGGCGGCGAGAAGGAGACCGGAGGAGGCCGCGAATCCGGTTCGGACGCGTGGAAGGCCTACATGCGGCGCCAGACCAATACGATCAACTGGTCGACCGATCTTCCCCTTGCCCAGGGGATCGAATTCGATACCACCGGCTCGGACGACGCGTAACGACGGCACAGGGCATCGATCTACCGGTTCAGCGTTAAACAGGGTCGAACACGCATCAAGGGAGGAGAACCCATGGCATCCAACGGGGCGTTCATCATAGACAAGAACCTCGGCGCGCGTCTGGATGAATCCCAGGCCGATCTGACTCGGGTGACCAGCGAGGGCAGGGAAGTGGTCCCGTTGACGGACGAACAGCGCTACCTGTTCGACAAAGACGGCTGGCTCTTAATTCCGGGCGTGCTTTCAGACGCCGAGTGCGCCGAGATGCGGGCGTTCTGCGAGCGGCTGCACCACGATCCGGAGTCCATACCCGAGCCGGAACGGTCGGCGATCGGCGGCCCCTTGCAGCGCCTGACGGACCATCCGCTCGTGGTGGGATTCATGAACGAGTTTTTGTCCTATCCCGGTCTGTCCAGCCAGATTTGCTACGGATTCCGGCAGGAGTCCGCCAACCTGATGTACCGGGAAGTCGGCGAAGGCGATTTCGGCCCCCACAACGGCAACGGCATGCTGCGTTTTCCGGGCGATTCCCATCTCTATCGCTGCATTCCCGGCAAGGCCAATTCCGCTCTGACGCGGGTGGTCTGGGAGTTGAATCCGGTAACGGAAGGAAATGGTACGCTCCTGGTTTCAGGCAGCCACAAGTCGGTCTTTCCCGCGCCGGCGTCCATACAGTCGCCGGACTCGCCGATCTGGGATCAGTACACCTGTCCG
Source organism: bacterium (assembly GCA_965200485.1). Classification (GTDB taxonomy): domain Bacteria; phylum JAAXHH01; class JAAXHH01; order JAAXHH01; family JAAXHH01; genus JAAXHH01. The sequence continues at coordinate 503,938 of CBDAUD010000001.1, read as the reverse complement.
GCGGGGTCGCTGATGTTTTTCACCGAGGCTCTGACCCATAGCGGAAGGCCGTGGGCCAGTGAACAGGTCCCGCGAATCGCTATTTTCAGTTGCTACAATTCCGTCAACAGCAAGTGGCACAACTGGGATCCGCATCCGGACCTGCTCGCGGCCATGCCGCCCCTGCGTCAGACGCTGTACCGTCCCGTCCACGTGGCGGGCAACCTGGTGGGCGGCGAAATACACTAGGCGGGGTTCGCAACGGGTGGCAGACGGGGATTACGCTGGAATCCGAAGGTAGTCTTCCTTCAGCACCTTCCCGAGGCAGTGCAGCAGATAGTCGGCGTTGGCCCTGTTGAAGACCAGCGGCGGCTTGATTTTCAGGACATTGTGCAATGGACCGTCCGTACTGATCAGGACCCCGTGGTCCCGCATCCGGTTCGCCGCGTAGGACGCCTGGTGTCCGGCCGGCGCCAGGGTTTCGCGGTCCAGCACGAGTTCCACGCCCACGTAGAGCCCGCTTCCGCGCACATCGCCGACGATCGGGTGGTCCGGCGCCAGGGCGCGCAGCCCGGCCAGCAGGTAGTCGCCGACGTCCAGGGCATTGGCCTGCAGGCCCTCTTCCTCGATGACGTCCAGTACCGCGAGGCCGATGGCGCATGAAACCGGATTGCCTCCGAAGGTATTGAAGTACTCCATGCCGTTGTCGAAGGCGCCGGCAATCTCCGGCGTAGTGACGACCGCGCCCAACGGATGGCCGTTTCCGATCGGTTTCCCCAGGGTGACGATATCCGGTATCGCATCCTGGGTTTCGAATCCCCAGAAGTCGGTGCCCACCCTGCCGAATCCCACCTGCACTTCGTCCGCGATGCACACGCCTCCCGCCTCGCGGACATGGCCGAAAGCTTCGGTGAAGTACCCGTCCGGCAATACGATCTGTCCACCGCAACCGGGCAGGGACTCGGCGATGAACGCGCTGATCCCGCTTCCGTGTTCGGCGCACGTGTCGATACCTGCACGGACGTGATCCGCGTATCGCGCCCCGGTTTCCGCCGCATAGCCTTTGTACGGACCGCGGTAGGGGTCGGGAAGGGGCAATTTGTGTACGTGGGACGGTGCACCTTCGCCCCCCGGTCCGTCGAACTTGTACGGGCTGATTTCGATCAACGACGTCAGGTTGCCGTGATAGGCGCCGTCGAGGATGAGCAGGTCGCGCCGTCCGGTATGGCTCCGTGCCAGACGGAGGGCGAGATCATTCGCCTCGCTTCCGGAATTCACGAAGAAGCACACGCTGAGCGGGTCGGGCAGTTTCGCGCACAGCCTTTCGGCGTAATCGACGAGGTTGTCGTGGAGGTAGCGGGTATTGGTGTTCAGTACGGCCATCTGCCGCTTGGCGGCCCGGACCACCTTTGGATGGCTGTGTCCCACATGCGGCACGTTGTTCACGGCGTCGAGAAAGGCGCGTCCCGCCTCGTCGTAGAGGTACTGCATGTGTCCGCGTACGATCTTCAGCGGGTTTTTGTAGGAGATGCTTAGCGACCTGCCGATATGTTGCCGGCGGGCCGAGAGAATATCCCGTGACGTGCGTTGCTCCTGCGGGAAGGCTCCGTCCGGCACGCCGACGATGACATTCGGATTCGGCGAGAGACTCAGCCAGACGTTCCGTTGCCGGGGTGCGCCCACGCCGGGAAAGTCCCCCCGGAAGCCCAGCATGTCCGTGACGATCTGAAAGTGCAGGTGGGGCGGCCAGCCGCCGTTGACTTTCGGGTCGCCCAGGGAGGCGAACCGTTCCCCTTTCTTGATCTGCTTCCCCTCGTACAGGCCGGTCAGCGACTCCATGCTGAGATGGCCGTACAGCGTGTAGAACACCTGCCCCGTGTCTTCCGTGGCGTGCTCCAGAAGGATACAGGGACCGTAGTCCAGCGGCTGGGTGTTGTTCCGGAAACTATGGACTATCGCCCCGAGGGGTGCATAGACCGGAGACCCGGCGGGCAGGAAGACGTCCATCCCGAGGTGGATCGTCCGCCTTTCGGGCATTTCTTCGAAGTCGAGCATGAACTGGTCGGCCGTGTAGACCTGGCGGGCCTCGTCGTATCGCCCGATACCCGCTTCCGCGTTGGCCTTTTCCATTTGCTGGAAAATGTCCGCGGCAAGTTCGTTTGCGTCGCCCGAACCCCCGAGCAAAGCGCGGTTCGGACTCCCCACGCTGAAATTGAACACGAGGGCGGTGGCGAGGTCTACGTCGGGACCCATGAGCGGCGCGAAGCTGCCGCGCTTCGAGGCCAGGTACGCTTCGATTCCGGGAGTCTGTGGACAGGGCGGCAGTTGACAGGCGTCCCGAAACAGGTATTCGACGAAGGAGGGGGACGTGCCCGCCAGTTTCTCGAGGAGATCCCAGGCATCCCGCTCGCTGACGGAAAGGTAGGTGTTTTCCGGTTCGGCGACCTGTTGGTGGGCGGAGACGGCCACGCTCATGCATAGACGCATCACGACACAGTGGTAGAACAGCGAAAACTCCAGGCTCGTCAACGGGCGCTCGGCGTGGTAGCCGGCAACGACATGGGCCGCGGCCGACAACGGCTCCGATTTGCCAAGCATGACATAGGCCGCGGCGACGGCCGGTTCAAAGAGTGCGCAGGAATGGGTCAGGTCGCCGAAGTCGATCAGGCCGGCCACGTTCAACGCGCTGGACGCCGGATCTTCGGGATCGGCCCGGCGGACCAGTACGTTCTGGTCGTTGGCGTCGTTGTGAATGATCTGGCGCGGCAACGTATCCAGACTGGGCACAACGGTATGTTCGTACGTCGTGCAGAAATTCAGGATCAGCCGCCGCCGGTCGGCATCGGGGATCAGGTCTGCATACCGGCGAACGACTTCGGGCCCGTTGTCCATGCGCCAGATGAGGTCCGGCTGTTTCTCCTCATGGGAGAAGTCGGATAGTGCGCGCGTCAACCGGCCGAGAAACGCCCCCAGGTCCCGCAGCAGACCGGGACTGTGCGGTCTGGTCTCGCAAAGAGGCCTGCCTTCGATGTACGTGAGCATCCGGACCAGATGGCGCAGTCCGTTCCCGCCATCGACCCGGGTGACGGCTTGATCGTCCTTTGTACGGCACACCCGCGGCCACTCGGTTTCGGTGAACCGTCCGGCCAGGTGGTGAAGGACGTCGTGCTGCAGTTCGAGAATGCTCCGTTGCTCGCCCGCGCCGGAAATCTTCAGGACGAAAACGTCGCCTGTCTCGGTGGTCAGCCTGAAGTTCTGGTCCCGCTCGCTTGTCAACGCATCCAGCCTGCCGGATACGCCATAAAGGGCGTGGGCGATTTCGGCGGCCGCTTCGGGCGTAAACCGGGGCCGATTTTCTGCGATGACGGACAAATGGGGCCTGCTGTGGTGAGAGGCTGTGGCAGCCAGGGCGGAAATGCAGCGGCGCGGACTTCGTTAGACCCCCTCGACGTTCAGCGCTTTTGATATATCCACCGACCCGGTCGATCTTCATCGCCGACCCGGTCGATTTTCATCACCGACCCGGTCGCTTACCGGGCATAATCGTCGTCGTTGTTCCCGCGCCAGTCCGGGAGATAACCCTCCGTGCGTCCGAAACCATAGGAGGGTCCGATCTGGTTGGCCGTTTTCCATGGCCACGCCTGACCGCCGATGATACGGAAATCGTCGCCCTTTCCGCAGAGCCAGTAGAACATGTGGGCAACGTAGCGGGCGGATCTGTGCCCACCGTAGTCGGCATGCCGGAAGTCGAATGCGGGATCAACGACCCAGTCCCGCGCCGGCGGTACCGTGCGCCAGTAACTGTACTTGAGCATGTGTCGCAACCCGGTAGCGGTGGATGCGCCGCGACGATGCAGGATACTCTGCGAATGCAGACCGATCGTGCCGGCGGGGCCCGAACACAAAACGCCCTTCTCTTCCGGTGTCCTGCGGGTTGTCCGGATGTGGGAACCGGGTGTGACTTCGGTGGGTCCCATCTCGTCGGGGGTATCCTGAGGGAAATAGAACACCTCGACAAACTCGACTTCCGGTCCGAACACGTGATCGAGATCGTGGTGCCAGTTCTGCGGACCCTCGGGACACTCGACCCGGTGGTTGCTGACCAGCACGGGCAGGCCCACGTGCCGGCCCAGCAGCGCGCGCAACGCGCCGGTCAACACCGGGTTGAGCAGCACGTGTTCGATAAACCAGTCTTCAAGCAGAATCGAACTCGGTTCATGCGTGCCCCGTATGCGGACCAGGTCTTCCCTGGACATGCCGTCGGGCATATAACACGGATTGATCTCCGTCTTGCCGTTCAGGTAATCGCAGGTGCGCTGGTTGATTTCGTCGGAGACGACGCCTTCGAAATGAAGGTATCCGTCCCTGCAAAAGCGCAGTACTTCGGAGTCGGTCAGCGTAGGCGCGCAATCGAAGGTCCGCCGTGCTGCGTCGTAATGCATGTTTTATCCTTGATTCCGGGGCCGCGTGAGACCAATTTCCCTACAGACCTGCGATTGGATCAACAGTTGAAATATGCAGTGCGAAATGCCGGCAGGACAAGGAATTTCCGACCGGCACGCGCATTGCCAGCCAGAGGGAGGGTCCGCAACCATGGGCATCTACGAGGACATTGGCGTGCGTCCCGTCATAAACGCCATCGGCACGGCTACGCGTTACGGTGGCGCGCTCCTCGCCCCGGAAATCCTGGAGACCATGCGTGTGGCTTCCCGGGAATTCTGTCCCCTGGACGAATTGCACGAAAAAGCCGGAGAAAAGGTCGCCGACATGCTGGGCGTGGAGGCGGCCTACGTCACCGCCAGCGCGGCGTGCGGCCTGGTTATCACCGCCGCGGCCTGCATGACGGGCACGGACCAGAACCGGATCCGCCAGCTCCCGGATACGACCGGCATGCGCGACGAGGTGGTCGTTCAGAAAACACACCGGATCCCCTACGACCAGGCCATTCGTCTTACCGGAGCCAAGCTGATAGAACTGGACGATTCGGACGGCCCGCCGGTTGAGGCCATGCGGAGGGCCATCGGCGCGCGGACTGCCGCGGTCTTCTATCTGGGGAAAAAGTTCAGGAACGAAAAATCAATCCCGCTGGAACAGGTGGCGGCCATGGCCCATGCCGCAGACGTGCCCGTCATCGTCGATGCCGCCTCGGAATGTCCGCCGGTATCCACGTTGACCCGTTTCACGGAGGCCGGCGCCGATCTGGTCATCTTCAGCGGCGGGAAGAGCCTCCAGGGGCCGCAGTCGACCGGCCTGATTGTCGGACGAAGGGACCTGATCGGGGCTTGCGCATTAAATGGGACCCCTTTCGCCACGGTCGGCCGGCCGATGAAGGTCAGCCGGGAGGAGATATTCGCCTTCATCAAGGCCCTGGAAATGTACCTGAGCCGCGACCACGCGGCGGATGCGGCAGGCTGGGAAGCGAAGGTGGGCTACATCGAAGCGGAACTGTCCGGTCTTCGCCACGTTTCCCTCAACCGGCTCGATCCGGAAGAGACCTACGCCGTGCCCCGGCTCAAAGTTGCCCTCGACGCGCAAGCCGGTTTGACCGGAGATGAAGCGGTGAAGGCCCTGCTTGACGGAACCCCCAGAATCATCGTGCAGGAAGAAGGGGAGGAGGGATTCTCGATCAACCCCCACAACCTGCAGGACGGTCAGGAGCGGATTGTGGCAGCGCGATGCCGGGAGGTGCTTGCGGGCGGGGCGTGAGCACAGCGTACCGAGCACGCCGTCTGCCGCAGCGCAATGCACCGATCGCCCGATTGACGAAAGTGGGACGTGACAGGTTCTCAGCGATCCAGCGGGTCCGCCTGTTTCCGTGCAGCTTTCAGTATGTCCCGTTCCACAATGCGGCCCGATCGCCCGCTTCCCTTCAACAACGTCCAGTCGATCCCCGAGGCCCGTGCCACACGCCGTGCCCTCGGGCTGATGGCAGGTTGGATCGCTTCGCCATCCCGAGCCTCCTTACTCGGCGCGCAGTCTGACGTCTCCTTGGGACCAATGGTGGTTTCGACAGCCATGTACCCGGCATCGTCCGCGGCATCGTCTACAGCCAGATCCTCTGTCAGATCCTCTGTATCGCCGCCGAGATCGTCCGCGCCCATGTCCGTTGTCTCTTGTCCGGCCACATTCCTGCCTGCATCTGGCGTACGCGCATCACGACCGAAGGTTTTCGCTTCCTGTTCGGATACGATGCAACCCAACAGCGTTCCCACGGGAACGGCATCTCCGGGTTGCGGCGCGTTTTTCGGGATCTTCAGGAAGCCGGATTCGAAGGATTCCAGGTCTGAGACGGCCTTGTCGCCCTCAATGGTGCATACGGCTTCGCCCTGACGCACCATCTCGCCGTCCTGCTTAAGCCATTCGACCAGTGTGCCTTCTTCCATGTTCCACCCCAGCCGAGGCATGACGACTTCGTAGGACATGGCCCGTTCCTATTCTGCAAGCAAGTCGCGGACAGAGCGTTCGATCGATGCCTGGTCCGGAACGACCGCCTGTTCAAGCACAGGGCTGTAGGGAGTTGGCACGTGGGTGCCGTTCAGGCGTTTGATCGGGGCGTCCAGTTCGTCAAAGCCGTGTTCCGTCATGCAGGCGGCGATCTCTGCGCCAATGCCGCAAGGCATGAAGGTCTCGTCCACGACAAGCAGTCTGCCCGTTTTCCGCACGGATTCTAGGATGGTGTTCACGTCCAGCGGCGCCACGGTGCGCGGATCGATGACCTCCAGAGATACCCCTTCGCTGGACAGTTTTTCCGCGATCCGCAAGGTGCGGTGCACCATGACGGTCAACGCCACGACCGTGGCGTCCGTCCCCTTCCGCGCCACCGTAGCCTGTCCGAAGGGAACTAGGTGCTCGCCATCGGGTACGGGCCCCCGGGTATTAAGCAGCTGACGGTGTTCCAGGAAGATTACGGGATCGTCGCTCCTCAATGCGGTAGCCAACATGCCCTTGGCATCGGCGGGATTGGAAGGCAGGGCGACGCGAAATCCCGGAATGTGGGCGAAAATGGGATAGTAGCTTCCGGAGTGATGGGTGGCGGCGGAGTGACCGACCCCGATACATCCCCGAAGTACCAGGGGCATTTTCAGCCTGCCGCTGCTCATGTATTGCATCTTGGCGGTCTGGTTGATCAATTCGCCCAGGCTGTCGAGGAGGAAATCCGTGAACATGAAGTCCACGACAGGCCGGGTTCCAGTCATGGCCGCCCCCGTGCACATGCCGACAAACCCCCGTTCGCAGATGGGCGTATCGCAAAGGCGCATGGGACCGTGCCGCTCATAGAGTCCGGCCGTGGTCTCGAAGTTCCCGCCCCGCTCCCCTACCCCTTCTCCGACCACGAAGATCGTGGGGTCGGCATCCATGGCGTCGGACAGCGCCTCGCGCGCTGCCTCCGTGAAGGATCTTTCCCTCAAGTTGCCTCCCCGTAAACGTGAGCGCCGGCCGTCCGGCCATCGGGCCATGGCGCGGCGGCGGCCTCCCGTTCCGCCTCGTCTACTTCCACGCGGACGCTGGATTCGATCTGCAACAGGTCGGACTCCGCCATGATCTCTTCACGCTGGATGCGCGCTCTGAAGCGCGGTATGGGGTCTCTGGCTTTCCACATCGTGATTTCCTCCGGGGTTCTGTACACGCCGGTCGGACTCATCCCTTCCGCATGCGGACGTGTGCGGTAAGTCTTCGCTTCCAGCAGCGTGGGGCCCTCTCCTGACCGTGCCCGCAGTATGGCCGCAACGGCCGCCTCGTGGACAGCCAGTACGTCGTTGCCGTCGACGCTTGCACCCGGTATGCCGTAATTGGAAGCACGCGCGGCCACGTCTGGATTCCGGGCGGCGTGGGAAAACGCCACCTCGGTGGCATACAGATTGTTTTCACAGACGAACAATACGGGAAGATCGTAGATGGCAGCTAGGTTCAGACCCTCGTGAAAGGCGCCGTTTCCTACGGCTCCGTCGCCGAAGAAGGCGACGCCTACCCCGCCGTTTCCGAGCAGTTTCGCGCTGTACCCGGCGCCAACGGCCTGCAGGATGCAGGGGCCGACGATTCCACTGGTACCCATGAGGCCGATCTCGGGGGCGAAGAGGTGCATGCTTCCGCCCCGACCGTGGGAACATCCCGTCTTGCGCCCGTACAGTTCAGCGATGAGCGCGGCCGGAGAAACGCCTTTCGCCAGGGCGTGCCCATGACCACGGTGCGTGCTGAACACCGCGTCTTCGTCCGTCAGGCCGGCGCATACCCCGGCGGCAACGGCTTCCTCGCCGACATAGGTGTGGCATGCGCCATGTATCAAACCCGCCATGAAGGATCTTGCAAGCCGCTCCTCCACGGTCCGGATCGTGAACATGGTCCGATACAGCCATCGATACAGTTCGAGTCGGTCTGCACGATCGACGGGCATGGCCGGCTCCGGCTAAAAAACTTGCCTGTTGAACATGAGCCTGTAGATTGTCGGGTGTATTCAAACATACAGGCAGAGCGTTTCGCGGCGCAAGGTTGATTTTCCCTCCCGAAGGACCGTCCGAAGGACCATCCGCAGGGCCTTGAACAGGCTTCAATCTGAACGGAGATGGAGATGTCTTTGGCACCGTCCGCAACGCATAGCGGGTTGACCGTAGAACAGGTCGGACGCTTCCACGAACAGGGTTTCCTGGCCATCGGCAAGTTGCTGGACGACGATCACGTGGCGGTCCTCAGGGCCGAGTATGACCGGTTGTTCGAAAATGCGCGTGCCAGTGGTCGATACCGGAATCTTTCCATCGACGATACGGAAGATGTGGAGCGTAAGCGCAAGGCTCGGTCTCAGATGTTGCAGATCATGCAGATGTGCGAGCGCAGCATCGAGTTCAGGAAGCTGCTGTACCACGCGCCTATCCTGGACATTGTCGAGTCGCTGCTGGGACCGAACATCCAGTTGTTCCATGACCAGGCGCTGTACAAGCCGCCCCGACAGGGCGGCCCCGTATTCTGGCACCAGGACAACGGCTACTGGCGATGCACCCCCGCGACCATGGTGAGCTGCTGGATCACGCTGGACGACGTGGACGCGTCGAACGGGGCCATGCACCTGATCCCCGGGTCCCACCGGCATCTGGTCTCGCACGAACGGTCAGCCAGCACCGGCGCCCTGCTCGACTTGGGCGATCAGGCCGACGTGCGGAACGCGACGGTGGTGGATCTGCCGGCCGGGGGCGCCATGTTCCACCATTGCCAGACGATGCACCACACCCCGGCCAACGCCACCGACCGGCAGCGGCGGGCCTTTGCCATTCACTACATGACGCCCGGCACGAAGCGCATGCAGTCCGGCGAATTCATCGATGTTTCATTCGCTCATCCCATGCTTCGGATGCGCGTTTAGGGAGTCTGAAATGACGGAACCCCCCCGGTGGGAACCCCTCGGCCCGGATGTGGAATCCATCCTGGCCGCAGAAAACGATCCGCTCCTGGCCCTTTCGGAGGGCCGGGTACCCGCCATCATATGCCGGCGGGCCTATGCGCCCGCCCACTGTCAGGGATTGATTGCCCGGTTTATCGATCGCGGCCTAATGCGGGACCCCAACGACCCGGATGCGGCGGCCAGGGACAACCGCACGCGGATCGACATCGGGACGAGCCTGGCGAATCGGGGTTCCGACAAGGAGGCTTTTCTGGGCCATGCCGAAGGCACGGCCGCAATGTACGAGACGTTGTTCGAGGGCTTTGACGATCCGGTGAAGCTGCTCTACGGCACGCTGGACGAGCTCGCGGGCCCGAAGCGCGTCCTGACCGCGCAGGAGCCGGACGGCCGCAAATACGGTCCGGCCATTTTCCGCATCCACTACGGGGGGCATACCTACAAGCCCCACATCGACCACGTCACGCTGCGGGAAAAACGATTCGATTACGACGTGACCCGTTTCGATCACCAGTTCGCCGGGGTTCTCTGCTTCCAGAACGCCCTGCACGAGGGCCGCAGCACCCAGGCCATCCTGCACCAGTGCATCTGGACTCCCGAAGTACAGGAATCCATTGCCACGGACACCTTCCCCGACTATGCCCGGCGCAACGGCGTCAGCAACTACACCGTCGACCTCGAGCAGGGCGATCTCTACTTCTTCAATACCCGGCTCATCCACGAGGTCCCGGCCGTGGAGGGCGACCTGCCCCGCATCGTCCTGGCCACCTTCATCGGCTACTCCCCCGACGATCCGGAAGTCTACGTCTGGTCGTGAACGCAGACTAGCAGACTAGATGAAGTGGCGGACCAGATTCCGATGCGAACCGTCGATTGTGCTTGGTCGATGAGGCACAACGAACGGGCGTTCGCCAAACGGGATTAAGGGTACGCCCTGCATTCTTCAAATTTCATACGAGTAATTCCAAAGTTTATAGACTATACGGTTAGTGCCAATAATCATCCTGAGCGGTAGGGGATGGTGTAATCTATAAGCTACCACCCAAGAGAAGCGCCATATGCCGGTAAAGGTACGGTGTTTTCTTTTCAGCCACCAGCGTCTGAAAAGTGGGTAGGCGCAAAGGAGAATCGGGAAAATGGAATTACATAGTCTGGAAACCCCGCGGGACGGACCGACCCACCAATACAGTTCGACCAGTTTCAGCAGTTGGTCAACTTCGCGCTGACCTCCCACTACCACTTGACCGTCGCGGGCAAATGTATGGCCGACGGAGACATCAACCGCTCGATCTATCACTACCAGGATTCTGGAACGAGGATGGTTGAATGCTATCAGGTGCTCTTTCCCAAATCGACACTCAACGAGGAGATCGCGGAGTGAAACCATGTATCCACCATACTACATATAGGCGACGGGCTATCTCCACCTAACCCAGGGGCTTATACTCATGGCGACCATATATAAGGACGACGTACAAGAACTTTACGGCATGGTTAAAGAGATGAAAGAAGTCCAAGAAAGGGATTCCGCAAGATTGGCCAGTCTTGAATGTAGCGTAGGAAACCTTGAGAAAGACGTATCAACGCTCAAGACGGACGTATCAACGCTCAAGACGGACGTATCAGCGCTCAAGACGGACGTATCAGCGCTCAAGACGGACGTATCAACGCTCAAGACGGACGTATCAACGCTCAAGACGGACGTATCAACGCTCAAGACGGATGTTGGCGTTATTAAAGAACTGCTCCTCCGTATCACTGATTCATAGGTTGGGATGGCATGATGGGGATATGGTACGATTGAGATTGGTAAGGCGGTCCTAGATGGAGGATGCGGTATATTACCGATTGAAAACGGTCGGCCCCAGAAAGTCGACGATGCGGTCCAGCACCGTATCGTCATTTTCCACTTCGCACTCCCAGACGACCATCACACGCCAACCGGCTTCCAGCAGTTGCAATCTGTTTCGTTCGTCTCTATCCACGTTGTTTTTGAATTTCCCAGTCCAGAAGTCCTCGCGCACTTTGGGTACGGAGGTTTTCTTGCACCCGTGCCTGTGCCAAAAGCATCCATGAACAAACACCACGGCACGCCGCTTCGAAAAAACCAGGTCGGGTCGTCCGGGAAGGCCGCGGACATGGGTACGAAACCTGTAGCCCATGGCATGCAGCGCCCGACGCACATAAAGTTCAGGTTTGGTGTCGACCGACCGTATGCGACTCATGAGCGCGCTTCGCTGCCCGGCCGTCATGATATCGACCATAGACTGACCCTGCCTCAACTCCCGCCTACAGCCTGGAATCCCAAAGCGGTTCGTCCACGCCCCGTTCCCTGTTCTCGTATCGCGACATGACGAAGAGCAGATCGGAGAGGCGGTTCAGGTAGGCCAGCACATACCCCCCGATCGCCTCGTCGCGGGCCAGGGACACCACTTCTCTTTCCGCCCGCCGGCAGACGGTCCGTGCAAGGTGGAGATACGCCGCGCCCGGCGATCCGCCGGGAAGAATGAAGTTCTCCAGCGGTCCGACGAGGGGATTCAGCGTATCGATGATCTCCTCGAGTTTTTCGATGTGGCGTGCTTCGATGAGCGGGATCTGGTATTTCTCCTTGTCCTCTTCGGTGAAGCACAGATCCGAACCCAGATGAAAGAGCTCGTTCTGGATGACCGGCAGCGTTTCCGCGAGACGCGGGGAGAGTCCGTGGGCGAGCGCGAGGCCCAGGACGGAATTGAGTTCGTCCACGGTGCCGTTGCTCTCCATCCTGGGCGCGTCCTTGGATACGCGCCGGCGGCTGCCCAGGGCGGTGGTTCCGTCGTCGCCTTTGCGGGTGTAGATCTTCGTCAGTCTTGGCATGGATACCTCCCGGGATCAGACCCGTCTTTGCCGGTTCAGCAGGTACAGGAAGAAGGGGGCGCCGAGCACCGTGGTCAGGATGCCGATGGGCATTTCGGCAGGGGCCATGGCTGTACGGGCGACCATGTCGGCCATCACCAGCAGCAGGGCGCCCGCCAGTGCGGCCATGGGCGTCAGGATGCGATAATCGGGCCCCACGACGAGCCGGACCATGTGCGGCGCGAGCAGGCCGACGAATCCTATAATGCCGCTCACCGAAACCGCGGCGGCTGCGAGACCGGCTGCTGCCGCCAATAGGACCATTTTGACCCTTTCGACATGCACGCCCAGCTGGGACGCCTGTTCGTCCCCCAGCAGCAGGACGTTCAGTTCACGCGCGTATACGAGGACGACGGTCAGCCCGACCGCCGCGTAGGGCAACAGCATCCAGATGTGATCCCATCTCCGGGCGGCCAGACTGCCCATCAGCCAGAAAAGCAGCTCCCGCTGATTATCGCCCACCATCACGAGCATGTAGGACGTGACGGATGTCGCCATGGCGCCGATGGCTATGCCCGTGAGCAGCAGGGTGGTAGACGCCACGCGGCCTCCCCGGCGGGAAAAGGCGTACACCGTCAGGGTGACAACCATCGCGCACAGGAAAGCGGCGATGGATACCGCGTTGAGCCCGAGGAACCAGAATTCCATGTTTAGCGTGACCGCGAGCGTGGCGCCAAGCGCCGCGCCGGACGATATGCCCATGATATAGGGATCGGCCATGGGATTCTGGAAGAAACCCTGCATCACCCCGCCGGAACTGGCCAGAGCGGCCCCGACAAGCACGGCGAGGAGGGTTCTCGGCAGGCGGATTTCCCAGACGATCGTATCGGTCGTCGGATCGATCGCGTCCGCCGCACCCGTTGTCCACAGGTGGTCCGCCAGCACCTGCAATACCGTCCCGGCGGGAATATGCACGGCGCCGTATCCCATGGAGAGGACGCAGGCGGCAAAGAGAAGCACGGCCGTCGATGCCAGCATGAAGGGTCGTTTCATCGTCATGCCGTTCGTCCGTTTCCCGGTTTCAGGATGATCTGGGGCGCGCCCGAATAGGGACTCGGTATGACGGTCACCTCCGTTTCGAAGACGGCCTTGATGTACCCCCGGGTCAGGATGCGTTCGGGCGGTCCGTCGGCGTAGGTGCGTCCGTCCTTCAGCATGATCAGCCGCGTCGTGTATTCCGATGCGAGATTGAGATCGTGTGAAACGCACAGCACGGCAAGTCCGTCGCTCGCGCACACGTGACGAAGCAGATCGAATATCTCGACCTGGTGGTTCAGGTCCAGGAAGGAGGTCGGCTCGTCCAGCAGCAGGATCGAAGGCTGCTGAGCCAGCGCCCTGGCGATGATGACGCGCTGCCGCTCGCCGCCGGACAGTTCGTGAATGGGGCGGTCCCTGAAGGCAAGGCAATCGGTCCGCCGCATGGCTTCGAGGGCGATTTCCCGGTCTTTCGAACTCTCTCTTCTAAAGCGTCGGAGGTGGGGTGTCCTGCCCATCCTGACCACATCGAGCGAGGAGAAGGCGAAAGTAACCGGCGTCTGCTGGGGGATGACGGCGATCTGACACGCAATTTCCCGTACGGTGTGGTGCTGAAGCGGCCGGCCGTAGAGCGCAATGCTTCCCCGGCTTGGCGACAGGATCCGCGTAAGCGCGCGGATCAACGTGCTCTTGCCGGACCCGTTCGGCCCGATCACGCCCAGCATCTCGCCCTGATGCAGGTCGAAGGTCAGATCCTCCAGCACCTCGCGCCGGCCGTAGCCGCAGGCCAGTTGCTTGACTCCGAGGGCGACATCCATGCTGTTTCATCCCGCGTAAAAAAACCAGCCGCTCCATGATAGAAGGGCTGGGTCGGGAAGGCAGAACATGCACATCCAGGCTCGGCCTCTCTGCGCACGGAGAAGCGTTTGCACGGCCTGCAGGCAGGTCTCCTGGCTTACGGATCACCCTACTCCTCAAGTCTTCCCGCCGATCGCTGGATTGAGCCTGACCGGCAGTGACGCATTTGAGTTTCGTCCCCGAACACAGTGGCGGGACCGCGATGGATTCGCACCATCTTCCCTTTTCAGCGTTCTTGCTAACCGCCACCTGCGGCTGTATTCGATTGTCTTTTCAAATTAAACTACAGGGTGCGTTGACGCAATGCTTATCGGTCCGGCGCGTCCATTTCGATGTGCTTTGCACATGCGACGGTTGCCGTATTGCGCGCTTATCCTGAATCGCGGACCGCCTTTGGCTGGGGGGCGAATCCCAATCGGTCGCTGCGGGAGAAAGCGTCCGCGATTTTCGCTACGATGGCCGTGGAGATCTTCTGGCGTTCTACGGCGATAGACTGGTATCGCAGTTGCATGAGAATCCCGGAATCGACGAACTCGGCTGTGATATCCGGCTCCCTTCCGAGTTCTTCCACAATGTCCTTCGTCACCTCCCGTGCACAGGAGATCAGCGTCGACTCCGCAAGGCGATAGTCCGAATCGTAGGACACCCGCACCGGCACCTCGTCCTGAACATACTTCGTTTCCTTCGAAACCGCGTAGTTGATCACCATCTGTTCGAACAGCACCGAGTTCGGGATCAGGATGTCCCGGTTGGAGGATTCCTCGCCGCCGACCTCGCTCAGCAGTATGTGGGTGAGCGAGATATCCAGCACCTCGCCCCGGGCGCCCATGATCACGATTCGGTCTCCGATCCTGAAGGGTCGACTGACCATGACCATGACCCAGGCCGCCACACCGGTCATGGGACGCCTGAGCGACCAGCCCAGCACCATGCCCAGGAACGCCACGGTCAGACCCATGGCAGCGAACGAACCGGACATGCTCACGATACACAGTACGATGCCCGTTAGAAAAAAGGCGTACTTCCACATGGAAGTGAACTGCAGGATTTGGGCTTCGGAGCGGTCTACCTCCTTCATGGCCCGTATGACCAGGTTTTTCGAGATCCTGTATAGCATGATCAGCGCCAGAATCGAAATCGCGGCGTATAGGAGTCCGGGCATGGCTCCTCCCAAGGCGCTGACCAGCAGGTCCTGAGTCTGTGCAATGTATCCGTTCGAGCGTACCGCGTCAGCGGCCGTCTGGAGGGTGTTCGGGGTTACATCCGGCGAATCGCCCATTGCGGCTTCCTCTTCAAGTTTGCATGATGGAAACCTGCCAAAATAGCAGATATATGCCAATTTGGCAGATCGCTCCCTGTAAACATCTCGCAGAGACTTAAGCCCTTACCTCACCACGCCGTAAAATCGGGAAAGAAACCTAGTAGGAACGAAAAGGGTATAGAGCAGCCGCAGGAACCAGGTCAGCAGCAGCGTGCGCACCGGGCCGCGGCGTTCCCAGCGTCGTGCGGAAGTCAGCACGGCGTCGTCGATCCAGTCCAGACCGCCGACCTGCTTCAGTCGGTCGGCGAATCGGGCGTCTTCGAAGATCGGAATCTCGGGATATCCGCCCGCCGCTTCAAAGGCCCCCCGCGCCGCATAGATGGTCTGGTCTCCGTAGGTTATCCCGAGGAAGCGCGACCGGAAGTTGGTGCCCCACGCGATCCATCGGTAAATCCGGCTTGCATGGGCGATGTCGAAACGGAACCTCCCTCCCGCCATGCCGCGACGGAAGATCGATTCGATCACGTGTTCCCGCCAGCGCACCGGAAGCTTGGTATCTGCGTGGAGAAAGACCAGTACGTCCCCCGATGAAGCCGAAGCGCCCGCGTTCATCTGCGCCGCCCGACTCCCCATGCCGGACTCGATGAGTTTGGCCTCCGGGCAAGATCGGACGATCGCACGCGTGCCGTCGTCGCTTCCGCCGTCCACGACGATGATCTCCAGGCATCCCGCTCCGCCGGGTCCGGCCTGCGCACGTGCTCCATCCGTTCCGTCGGGTACGCTCGTCCCACCGGGTCCGGCCATGCCGTCCGGCGCATTTGTGCCACCGCGTCCGCGACCGAACTGGCCCAGACAGGCTTCGATTGTCGTCGCTTCGTTGAGCGCGGGGATGATGATGCTGATCGCGTGGTCCGACTTATCCGAGGGTCCGCTCCAACGCCCACACAAAGGCTTCATTTTCTTCCCTCGAACCCGTCGAGATGCGCATGTGATTCGGCGAGGTCCACTGCCCGGCGCCGGTCCGGACCATGACCCCTCTGGACCACAGGGCGCGGACGATGCGCTGGGTCTCCCGACCGAAATCCGCCCAGAGAAAACACGCATGCCCGGGCGCGACCCGTGCGCCGAGGCGCGTCAATTCGCCGGTCAGGTAGTCGTTTCCGTCCCAGACGGCCTGCCGGGACCGCCGAACGTGTTTTTCGTCTCCTAGCGCCGCGGCCGCCGCGTGAACGGACAGGACGTTTCTTCCCAGGAGGCCCATGGAGAAGGGCGCCAGCCGGTAGATCACGTCCCGATGGGCTATGGCGTAGCCCACGCGGATGCCGCCGAGACCGTACACCTTGGAGAACGTACGGAGCACGATCACGTTCTCGCGCTCCTTGGCGACCTGGATGAAGTCCCGGTATGCCGGGTCGCGGACGAAATGAACGTAAACCTCGTCCATGGCCACGAGGACGCGGGGCGGCAACCGGTCGATGAAATCCAGGATCCGCGCATGGGGCAGCAACGCCCCGGTGGGGTTGTGGGGGTTGCAGATGAGGACCAGGCCCGTGCGGTCGCCGATCCGCTTCGCCATATCGTCGAGATCGTGGTTTCCGTCCGGGAGGACGGGCGACCGTTGCGCCTGCACCGCATAGCCCGCCTCGCGGAGTTCGTCGCCGACGCGCGTGACCTGGCCGTATGACGGGAGGGCTTCCACGATTTCGCCGTGTTTCATCAGGGCCTGCAGGGCGAGGATCTGGAGCAGTTCGGTCGTTCCCACGCCCAGCATGAGGCCATGGCGCTCGCCCGTGGCCTTGAAGTCGAAGCCCGACGGAGACGGGATGTCCAGGTCGTGGTGTCGGATGATCGCCTGTTGCAGGGTCGCCGTGTAGTCGTACCGATTCATCCCGTCCTGGTTTGCCAGCACGGCTTCTATGGCCGCCGGAGAAGCCCCCAGCGGGTTCTCGTTGAAAGCCAGCCGTACCCGCCCCGGTCGGACCCCCACGCCCTTTACGTCCGCGGGACGGCGCCCCGAAAGTTGGGCTGCAATTGCTTCGGGCGCATCCAGTCCATGCAGGCCGGCCGCCAATGCGGCACCCGTCAGGCCGACCTGGAGAAAGTCCCTTCGCGACAGCGGATCGTCGGACGGGTCCACCATAGGATGATCAAGGTCGTCGATTTTATTCGGGGAAGTCACGTTCAGCCCAAATCCATTTCGATGGTTTTCATGATACGGTCCGTTTCGGACAGGATTTTCAGGATGCGCTGATAGTGTTTCACGCGATCGAAGTCAAGGGCTTGTCCCTTGCGGTCTTTCAGCCATTTCTGCGCGGGCTGGTAGCCGCCGATAAAGAATCCCCAGGAGATTTCAGGCGCATGGTCGAAATACTGGGTTTTGTTGATCCAGACTTTGCCGTCCGCGTAGCGCGGCCTGACGATAACATGGTCTCCCTCGCCCACAAAAGGAAAAGGCGTCTGTCCGATGGCTTCGGGTTCCATCAGATGCAATTTGCGCAATATCGTGCCCTTGGCCGACACGTCCCAAAATTCATCGGGATTGGAAGGCCACGGGATACGCGGAAAATCCATTTTCAGAAACTCGGCATAGGTTTCGCGGTAGGCCGGGCAGTGCAGGACGCCGTAGATGTAATCGAAGACGGCCACCTCGCCTGGAGTACCATGCTCAGGGTGCTTGGCAGATTTTTGCAAACGTGTGTAGAGCTTAGAGTCGAAACTGACGCGTCGCGTGTCGAAGTCGAGGATTTCTCCGTCAGGGTAGAGGTACAGGGGACATGCAATGTTGACTTCCTTTATGCTGAGCGAGTGATGCGTAATTGGCTGGTCGAATACAAAACAGTCTGCGAACAGACGGGAGCCTTCGATGGTTCTTGTAAAGCTGAACGCTATGTTCCATCCTTTCAACATGTGCCGCATGACTTCATGACGTGGGCGGCACATGAAGCCTCGCGACGTCCCGGTGTAGTAGCTCCAGCGCGTATCGAAGGGTCTATAAGCGATCCGGGTCAGCTTGGCATGGGACATATTTCGATTCAGATCCTTCTGCGCATCAGCAACTTTCCAGTCTTGGACGTCTTTTCCCAGATTGTACTTTTCTCTGGCGACTTCAGGCTCACATTGAGCGAAATCCTGAACTCGTTCCCATAGGTGATCTTTGCTTTCGTCAATTGTGAGACCGTCCCGCGCTGTGACGATGCCCACGGAGTTGACCGGCATTAGATCCGTTATCAAGAATCCTTTTTCGTAGCTTTTAAGGTGTTCGTTGTTTCTTCTCACAAACACATGTTGAGGCGCGAGGCAATCCAGCGGTTCGAAAACCGGTGCGGTTAAATCCAACGTCTCCAGCGCCTTGTATTTCGCTTCGCGCAAGCCCCAAAGATCGCCGTGATTCACCTCTGCCAGCCCGTTGCTTTCGCCTTTTTTCTTCGCACAGACGATGATTGCAACGCCCTGCTGAATGGCAAAGACGTTCTCGTCGGGTTTGCCCTCCGGCGTCACCTCTTTCTTCTTGGCATTGCCGTGCAGATCAATGACCCAGATGCGGTCGAAGGTCTTTAAAAGGTGCCACCGCATTCCGCGGAAGGTGGGGTTGTCGAGGTATCCGTGGTTGGTGATGAAGCCCAGCACCCCTTCCCCGTTTTTTTCGATCAGATGTGATGACAAGCGGATGAATTTCACGTACAGATCGTTAATCCATTTCGAGTTGCTTTCTTTCAGCTTTACCTTTCCGCCAGGTTCCTTCTTGTAATCTTCCATTAGACGGCCGAACCACCCTTTGGATGCGCCCCCTTCGCCAAGATAAGGCGGATTACCGATGACACACATGATGGGTTGGTCTCGTTTTATGGCTCTCGCCCCGCTGGATTCCCGACTCAACCATTGGGTGAAGGCCAAGTCGGTCTGATTGACGGGTTTGCCTTCTTCAAGGCTGTTGGTCAGATAAACCGACAGCCGGGGCGGGTTGCCTGTGGGCTTGTAACCCAACTCGGTCAAGATGATGTCGAGCTTCATGTGGCACATGGCGTAGCTTGCCATCAGAATCTCAAACCCGTGCAGGCGTGGAATCAGGTCGTCCTCGATATACTGGCTCCACATGCCGGGCGCTATGCCCTGCACTTTGGGTGCGATCTGCTTGATCACTTCCGCCAGAAAGGTGCCGGTGCCCGTGGCGGGATCGAGGATCTGGACGCGATGCGCCTCGTTGCCTGATAGCGGCAGAGTTGCCTTTTCTGCCGATGTGCCGGTACCCAGGTCGATGGTGGTTTTCGAAGTGTCGGCCAAACCGTCCGCGAGGCCGAATTCGGTCTGCAACACCTGATCAACCGCGCGCACGATAAATTTCACCACGGGCTCCGGCGTGTACCAGACCCCGCGCGCCTTGCGTTTCTTTGGGTTGTAAGCGGCAAGGAACGTTTCGTAGAAATGCAGGAACGGATCGTTCCGGCCGGTCAGCTTACCAAAACCTTCCATGAGTTTGGTCACGTCGCATGCACGGAAAACGTTCGCCAGATCGTCGATGATCCATACGAGCCGGTCGTCGAGATCATAACCCGCCACATAGGTGAAGAGCGCGCGCAAGAAGGGGTTGGATTTGGGCAGGAGTTCAAGCGCCTCGTGCCGCGAGAACGTGTCGAGCTTCTTGTCGTGCAGCCGGGCGGCGAACATGCCGTAGGCAATGGTTTCGGCGTAGATGTCTGCAAAGTCCTCTGCAGTGATGTCGCGGATCAGGTTTTCCTGAAACGCCCGGAATTGCAATGCGAGTTCGGTTTGCTGATCCTCGTCTTGGGTCAGAACCCGGTTCAAAACGTCCTTGATCAGCCTCGCCTTGCCCGCCATGCGCTCGGCCAGTTCTGCCGGGCTGGTGATGGTCAGCGGGTGTTGCGCGACGAATTCCCGCAGGAGGTTTTCGAAGGCGTCGAAATCAGCGGACCGGGGCCGCAGCTCAGTGCCGATTTCCGCAATGTTGACGGAATCCACGAGCGCGCCGTCCCGGTAGAAATCCCATTCATGGCAATTGGTGTAGATCAGGTTCGGCAACGCCGCGCGATAGCGTTCTTGTTGTTCCTTGTTGTTGTCTTTCAACGCCCTGATGGGAACGTCGATGTTCTTCGCCTCGACATGGCCGATCACGATATCGTCTTGCGTCACGACAAAATCAGGGGCGCCGCAATCCACATGCTTGGGTTCGTTTAGGGCTTCCGTGCCGGGGTCGATGGAGGAGAGCAGATTCTCCAGAGAGGCGCGGTAGGAGTGCTCTGTCGCATTGCCCGTCTCATAGGTTTTGGATACGTCCGACACGAATTGTGCGATATTCATGTTTTGCCCCAGGCACAGGATTTTCTTTCCTCTGCCGCATAGTGGACAAGCCGCCGATCAAGGTCCTGCTTCCGTTCTCAATCCGGTATTATGCGGCGGTTGCCATGTGGCCATCTTAAACTCGTTCTATGCATTATTCCTCCGCAATGGCCTCTTCAAGGTAACGTTCGATTCTGTCTCTGTTGGTTGTTATGTTCGAGTACTGTTTCTCGCATACGTCGCTGAAGCGCGCCAGCACCTTTCGACTAATGGATTCCTGGTCCTCAAAAATGGCTAGTGAGCGGAACGACACCCCCCATTTCTCGAACTGAAGCAGCGAGATCGTGGCGTCACGAGTTCGGCGGTCGTTAGAAAGCGCGTGTACAAAAAGCGGCCTTGGCATCCCGTTGATTCGGCAATCAACAGGATAGATACCGCTTGGATCATGCATTGAGTCGTGCCATTCAAAAACCCTGCGGTCTTCTGGAACAAAATCCGTCAGTAGCGACTTGAAGTCTTCAAGAAAGGCGGATTTAGTCCGCTCTCGAGACAGATACGACACATCGGTTATCTTTAGTAGAGCCTGAACGAAGGAGAACAACGCATCTCCGTACTGTTCGTTCGGTACACTTAGCACAAGCTCTCCATCCCGGTCCTGGACCTTGAATACGGACAGAGCATTGGAAATTACCGTTTGACGGGTGCCCTGATGCAGTTCTTGCTCATCCATATCGTAGGTGAGATGCATATAGGTATGCGCTTCATCCGACAGGACCCATTCGTTTTCGACCTGCTTCAGGACAATAACGAGATGGTCGCCATCGTCGAAGCGGAAGGGCGTGAAGACTCGGTAACGATTCAGTCCCTCAGGCTCAAGACGGATTTTGGCGGAGGTTTTCGTCTGGAAGTCCCGTTCAATTTGGGCGATTGACACGGCAGCGTCTCCTTCAGAATAGACGTGTCTGTAGTAAGGGAGGAACGTCGAACCCAGCATCTCCAAATAGGCAGCCAAGCGCACCATATAGGTCGTTGTATCTCTCCGTTATCTCTGCGTAGGAGTCCTCTCTGGATCCCAACTCCTGGTATCGCTCTGTGGCTATGTGGATATGGTAATCGTAGAAAGTCTCTCCTTCCAGTCCGTTTGTATGTTCGTGGCTTTTTCCATTATAGCGTCTCAGTCGAAAAAGTCGGTTGGACTGTGGAACGCGTACCGTCAGAATTGCTGAAAAATCAAGCACGTTCACGGTGCTCTGGCGGAGGATGATGCGAAATGAGTTACCATACACGCTGCTACAGTCTAACTGACATTCCTGGTGATTCCGTTTGGCCTTTAGTTCTAAGCGCGCGTGCCAGTCCTTGGGAAGTGGTTTACGCTCATTGACCAGCTGAAATATCTCTTTGTCCGGGTACACTATAGTCATGTTTTCTTATCTGCTCGGGGTATTCCCAGGATACCGGTGTGAGGAAAGTATCCTGCAAGGAGGCTAAAGCTGCTCGACAATAAGCCAGTTTAGATTTATTAAGACAATCCCGAACAATCAACCGGGCGCTAGACGAACCGGGGCTAGTCGGGCGCAGGCTCCCCTTCTTTCTCGCCCCGTTCCCGTTCCACGCGTTCCACGCCCTTGACCTTGTTGATGCGGACGATCAGGCGTTCCAGCCGGCTGAGGTGTTCCACCTCGATCCCGAACTTGCCGTCCGCCAGTCCGTCCGACGTGTCCATTGCGGCCTGGGTGATGTTGATGCCGGATTCGGTGATCGTCCTGGAGATCTCGTTGAGCAGGCCGGGCCGGTCCGTGCCGTAGATGCGCAGGTTGACGTGGAAGAACTGGTCTTTCTCCACGTCCCAGTGCACCGCCAGACGCCGTTCCAGGTCGTCCACGATGTGCGCGCATTCCTTGTTGTGCACCGTCAAGCCGCGTCCACGGGTGATGAAGCCGATGATGGGATCCCCCGGAACCGGTTGGCAGCATTGCGCGAAACGGATCATCAGGTTGTCGATCCCCGTTACCTTGACCCCGGTCCGGGAACGCCGCATCCGGTCCACGAAACGGGTCAGCACCGAACCGTTGGATGCCTTCTTTCCCGAAGCGTGCTCTTCCGGCAGCAGTCGCTGGACGACCTGCGCCGCAGAATACTCGCCCCGGCCGATCGCGGCGTACAGTCGATTCGCATCGGCCATCCCGTACTCCTTCGCAAGCGCCTCCAGTTCGTCCGGCCCCTTGGGCTCGACCCTGAGCCGCTTCAATTCGCGTTCCAGCAGGTCCTGGCCCAGGTTGATGCTCTGCTCCAGCGTGGCTTTTCTGAACCACGACCGGATCTTGGAAGAAGCCTTGGTCGTCTTGACGATATCCAGCCAGTACGAACTCGGCGTTTGCCGGGATGAAGTGAAGACGGTCACCGTGTCGCCGTTGTTCAGCTTCTTGCCCAGCGCCGCGATGCTGCCGTTCACCCGCGCTCCACTGCACTGCAGTCCGATATCGGTATGAATGGCGAAGGCGAAATCCAGCACGCTTGCGCCCTTCGGCAATTCCTTGAGCTCCCCGCGCGGAGTGAATACGAAGATTGCGTCGTCGTACAGGTCCATGCGGAGGTAACTCATGAATTCCTTCGGATCGGTCATCTCGGTCTGCCAGTCGAGCGCCTGGCTGAGCCAGTCTTCCCGGACGCCGTTCTGCCCAACCTCTTCCGCGCCTTCCTTGTAACGCCAGTGCGCGGCGATCCCCACTTCCGCGACCCGGTCCATATCCCGCGTGCGAATCTGAATCTCGGCCGTCTCTCCGTTGGACGCGATGATCGTGGTGTGGAGCGACTGGTACATGTTCATCTTGGGACGGGATATGTAATCCTTGAACCGGTCGAAGATGGGGGTGTATAGGATATGGACTATCCCGAGCGCGTGGTAGCAGTTGGGCACCGTGTCGGTCACGACGCGAAGCGCCAGGAGGTCGTAGATTTCCTCGAAATGCAGGTTTTGGCGCTGCATTTTCGTGTAGATGCTGTGGAAATGCTTCGCCCGCCCGCTCACCGTGGCATCGATGCCCGCGTCCTTCAGGGCTTTGACGATGGGTTGGCGGATCTCTTCGATCAGCCTTTCCCGCTCCGCCCGTTTCTGGTCCAGTTTGCTTGCGAGATCCCGGTATATGTCGGGCGAAAGGTATTTCAGGCTCAGATCCTCCAGTTCCGACTTGATCTTGGCCATGCCGAACCGGTGGGCGAGCGGGGCGTAGATCTCCCGGGTTTCGAGGGAGATGCGCTGCTGTTTCTTCTCGTCCAGATAGGACAGGGTCTTCATGTTGTGGAGGCGGTCCGCGAGTTTGATGAGGATGACCCGCATGTCCTTCGCCATGGATACCAGCATTTTTCGGAAATATTCGGCCTGAAGTTCCTCCTGGCTTCTGAAGGATAGCCCGGTGATCTTCGTTACGCCGTTCACCAGGACGGCCACTTCCTCGCCGAATTCCGCGGCCACCAGTTCGATGGATACGTCCTCCACATCTTCGACGACGTCGTGCAGCAGGCCCGCCGCGATGGTGACGGCGTCCAGTTGCAGGCCGATCAGCGTACGTACGACCTGCGTACAGTGCACCATGAAGGGCTCCCCCGACTTGCGTAGCTGGCCGGCATGGTGCAGGGTACTGAAATGATAGGCACGCTCGATGAGGTCCAGCTGCTCTTCCAGTACCTCGTCGGAATCCACTTCCGGATGGGAGATGGCGTATTGTTCCAGCAAGGCCTGGACCGGAACGATCCCGAGGCTCGGATGGGTGTTTTCAGCCGTGGCAGTCATAAGGCGCGGGAATGAGTGTGTAACTTCGACTATTTACAATAGGTTACCTTCTATCAAATAGATAAGAGCCGCAAACAACCGTTGTCAAGTCGGATTTGAAGGCCGGTAGTCCGGCGCCCGCCCCAGGCGCTTTACTGACGGGTCTGTATTTCAGGCAAGCGGGTAAAAGCAAGGCAAGTGCGAACAGACATGCGACGTTAGGATTCCCTGACGAATAGAGATTGACTTTAGGGTATCCAGTCATATATAATGTGATGTTTCGTTGAATCCGCCGGCAAGAAGCATTGAGGGCCTGTTCAGTGGATCGCCTGGATCTGACCATACGCATCGCCGGAGAGAACGGCGAAGGCGTGCTTACCGTCGGCGACGTGCTGGCCGAGGCGTTGGCCCGGTCCGGTCTGCACATCTACACCTTCAAGAATCTCCCGGCGGAAATAAAGGGCGGCGCGTCCATGACCCAGGTCAGGGTGCAGGACACGCCTGTGCGCTCGCCCGGCGACGCGCTCGATATACTGATGGTCTGGAACCAGGAGAACTACGACATACACGCGGCGGAAGTCAGGTCTTCCGGCGTCGTGATTTTCGATCCGGAAGCCTGCGAGCCGGATGAAAGCCTGGCGCTGACGCAGATCGGCGTGCCGCTCCAGAAGATCACCAAGACCGTCATCAAGACGATGAAGTCGAAGAACGTGCTGGCCTTCGGCATCCTGACCGCGTGCCTGGGCATTCCCGTCGAAAGCGCCAAACAGATGGTGGCCGAAAGCCGATGGGGCCGCCGCAAGGAGTTTCTCGACTCCAACCTCAATGCGCTCCAGCAGGCCTATATCTACGTGGACGAAAACGATATAGACCTCGGTTTGCGGGTCCCGGTCGATCGGAAGAACGGGCATGAACAGTTGATCATGACGGGAAACGACGCGCTTTGCATGGGGGCGCTGGCCGCGGGATGCCGCTATTACGCGGGCTATCCCATCACGCCGGCAAGCGATATCATGGAAACCCTGGCGAAGGCGATGCCCAAGGTGGGCGGCGTCCTGATGCAGACCGAGGACGAGATCGCGGCCGTGATCGCCTCCATAGGCGCTTCTTTTTCCGGCGCCAAGGTGATGACCGCCACGGCCGGTCCGGGGCTGTCCCTCATGGTCGAGGCGCTGGGTCTGGCCACCATGGAGGAGATCCCGCTCGTGGTCGTCGACGTCCAGCGCGGCGGACCGAGTACCGGCATGCCCACGAAGACGGAGCAGTCGGATTTGAATCTGGCCCTGCACGGCGCGCATGGCGAAGCGCCCCGCATCGTGATCGCGGCGACCAATACCGAAGACTGCTTCTACACGGCGGTCCAGGCCTTCAATCTCGCCGAAAAGTACCAGACCCCGGTCATTCTGCTCAGCGATCTGCATCTTTCGCAAAGGGCCCAGGTCATGTCCCGCCCCGATCTCGGCCGGATAGAGATCGTGGAGCGAAAGCAGCCGGAATCGAACGGCGACGTCTCCCCTAGGGAATTCGACCGGTACGAGATGACGGACGACTACATTTCCCCCATGCCCATTCCGGGCCGCCATGGACAGCACTACGTGGCCACGGGCCTGGAGCACGACGAACACGCCCATATCGACTATTCCCCCGAAGCGCATATGCGGATGACGGCGAAGCGTGCCAACAAGATCGAATCCGCCGTGAACGAACCCGGTTTTGTGCACCGATACGGCGCGGAGGATGCCCAGTTGGGGTTGATCGGCTGGGGTTCGTCGGAAGGACCCATATTGGAAGCTTTGGACCGCACGCTGGAGAAGGGCTGCAAGGTGGCGGCCTTGATTTTCAAGATGATCCATCCCCTGCCGGAAAAAGAAGCGCGCGACTTCATCGCGTCCATTCCGGTGGTTTCGGTGGTGGAGCTCAACGCCAGCGGCCAGTTCGCGAACTACCTGCAGGGGCGCCTCGCCGTTTCGCTGCAGCGGTTCAACATATACACGGGATTGCCCTTCAAGGCGTGTGACATCGAAGCGTACATCGAAGGAGTGCTACAGTATGGCTGAAGTCCGTACGGCCGACATCGCAAGGACCACCGCGCCCGAGCGTCCGAAGAAGGCGGGGCAGCCCGGTCAGCCGGGCCAGTCCGGAACGCCCGTCAAACGCAAGCTCAAGGACTACCGTAGCGAGGTCAAGCCGACATGGTGCCCGGGATGCGGGGATTTCGGCGTGCTTGCCGCGCTGCAGCGCGCCCTCGCGGAACGCAATCTGGATCCCGGCAACGTGGTCATCGTATCGGGCATCGGCTGTTCCGGTCGTCTGCCCGAATTCGTCAACGCCTACGGCCTGCACGTCGTGCACGGCCGGGCGCTTCCCGCAGCCCAGGGCGTCAAGGCGGCCAATCCCGATCTGACGGTAATCGCGGTGGGTGGCGACGGCGATGGATTCGCCATCGGCGGCGGTCACGTACCCCATGCGGTCCGCCGCAATCAGGACATCACGTACATTGTGATGGACAACCAGGTCTACGGACTGACCAAAGGACAGCCGTCACCCAGCACGCCCACCGGCATGCAGGCGCTGCGGCGTAGCGTATCCATGCCCAAGATGGCGCCCTACGGCGGCGTGCTGGAAGGCCAGCTGAACATCCTGGCCATGGTCATCGTATACGGTTGCAGTTTTGTCGCGCGCACGTTCTCGAGCCAGGCGACGGAGATGGCGAAAATCATCGGACAGGGGCTGGACCACGCCGGATTCGCCTTCGTCCATGCCATGAGTCCTTGCCCCACCTTCTACAACACCTACGACCCGTGGAAGGAGTCCTTCCTGCCGCTGCCGGACGACTGGGATTCCGGTGACCGGATCAAGGCCATCGACAGGGCGATGGAAGAGGTGGGCGAGGGCGTTTTCCACAGCGGCGTGTTCTTCCAGGACCGGTACCGCACCTATTCCGAGAAGCTGCAGGACGTGTACGCCAAAGCCAACGCAAGTGAACAGGCGACCATTGAAGCCCTGATGGATCAGTACGCCTGAGCCGGGCGACAGGACGCAGCCCCGTTTCCCGAACCGCCCGCCGGACCCCGGTTGCCCCGATCTGATCCCGCACGTTCATCCACGTCCATCGAACACATTCATCGAAACACGACGGTACGCCGCCCGTTGATCAGCACCCGGTGCTGGATATGGTTAACTACGGCCCGGGCCAGCACGACGCACTCGATGTCGCGTCCCACCGCTGCCAGTTCCGTCGGCGACATGCGATGACTCACGGCTTCCACGTCCTGTTCGATGATCGGACCATCGTCCAAGCCGGCGGTCACGTAATGCGCAGTGGCGCCAATCAATTTCACGCCGCGGTCATAGGCTTGGCGGTAGGGCCTGGCGCCTTTGAACCCGGGCAGGAAGGAATGGTGGATGTTGATAATGCGTCCAGCCATCCTTTCGCAGACTTCGGCGCCGAGGATCCGCATGTACCGGGCCAGCACCACGAAATCGATATTGTTTTCCTCGATTTCGTCGATCAGGCGCTCCTCCTGCTCTTCCTTGTTCTCCCCGGTGACCGGCAGGTGCAGAAAGTTGATGCCCGCTTCCCTAGCCGGTTGCTCGGCGTCCCTGTGGTTGGATATGATCAGCGGGATATCAAGCCGAAGGTTGTCGGTACGTATACGATTCAGCAGGTCCATCAGGCAATGCAATTCCCGCGAAACCATGATCAGCGCACGGGGGCGGGTGTCGTCGGCCGCCAGATCCCACTGCATTTCCATTTCCTCCGCCATGGGGGCGAAGGTTCGCCACAACGATCCCATGGTGACCCGTCCGCTGAAGTGCACGCGCATGAAGAACCGGTCGCTATGGGTGTCGATGTAGGTATCGGACTCGATGACGTGGCAGTCCTGTTCCACCAGCCAGCGGGAAACCGTGTAGATCAATCCCTTGCCCTGTGGACAGGACAAAGCGAGCAGGAAGTTCTTGACGGTGCGAGCCTTCATGAACGGAGACCGTTACCGTGAGCGCGCGGCCAGTATTGCGCCGCGGTACGTGTGTGGGTTTGCGTGGGGCAGGTAATCGATAAAGCCGGCGTCACGTCACGTCAGTCGCTGAAGAAATCCGCGTTGATCTGGATGTATCCCTGCCATTCGTCCGGTGTGTCTTCTTCGGCAAAGATAGCCTCGACCGGACATTCGGGCTCGCAGGCGCCGCAGTCTATGCACTCTTCGGGATCAATGTACAACATGCGTTCGCCGTCTTTGGTGTGGATGCAATCCACCGGGCATACGTCTACACAACCCTTGTCCATTACGTCAATGCACGGTTCTGCGATAATATAGGTCATACGAGTCTCCTCGCTTAACGCGCCATAAGGAAACAATCCGGCTTTGCGGATAGGTCGAACAAATACTGGTATCGGTCAAACAGAACGCACCGCTGCGGTTCTTTAAACCAACATACCGTGAACACGAGGCGGTCGAACCTTCATAATAGTTGGAACCGCGCGACGTGTCAAGCCTGAATTCGATTGACCGCGGGGACGATTTTCTCTAATTTCAAGACCATGGCACCGTTCGCCGCACCCGCCGAGCTGGCCCGCCGTTACGAACTCTGTCGCAAGACCATTGCCATTGGCAAGTGGGTGAACCTGGACATACTGGCGGTGCGCGATCCCGATGTGCTCATCGACGAAATCGACCCCGCATCCTATGATGACGAGGAACGCCTGCCCTACTGGGCGGAAATCTGGCCGTCGGCGATAGGATTGGGCCGGCACCTCTTCGAGTATCCCGTTCCTGCCGGTTCGGAAATCCTTGAACTGGGCTGCGGTATTGGCGTGGCCGGCATTGCGGCGGCCGCGGCAGGCTTGCGGGTCACCGCGTGCGATTACGAAGAGGACGCCCTGGCTTTTGCCCGGTGCAATGCCCGCCTGAACCAAGTGGAAGAACGCGTTTCCTTCCGTTTTCTGGACTGGAGAATCCCGCGGCTCGACCGCAAGTACGCCGTCGTCATCGGCTCGGACATCCTGTACGAAAGACCGAACCACGAACCGATCCAGCATTTGTTGAACGGCACGCTGGAACCCGGAGGGATGTTCCTGACGAGCGATCCGGACCGCCGGGCAACCGCCCACTTCGTCGAATCGATGATCGCCCGGGGATACCGCCACAGCGCGCAGCGACGCAGGGTAAAGTTCGAAACGAACGACAATCTGATTATCGTTCACCGGTTTCTCAAAGAGGCCTGATCCCCCAGGGACGGATCGATCGGACCGGAGCATGAAAGACGCCATTGCCCGATTGCCGGAGGGTATCAGGGCTCGCCTGCGCCAGGCAGGGCGGCTGGCCGACGAGTCGGGTGTGGATCTGTACCTGGTCGGCGGGACCGTAAGGGATATGCTCCTGGGTCGGTCCAGGGCGGACATCGATCTGTCGGTGGAGGGGGACGGGATGGGATTCGCCGGGAACCTGGCCCGGGAGATCAACGGCCGTTGCACACCGCATCCCCGATTCCTGACGGCCACTGTGGATCTGCCCGAAGGGAACAGCTTGGACGTGGCCACAGCCCGCAGCGAGGTCTATGAACGTCCGGGCGCGTTGCCCCGGGTTGCGCCTGCGTCGATGGACGTCGATCTGGCGCGGCGCGACTTCGCGATCAATGCCATGGCGGCCTCCCTGAACGGACGAAACTTCGGCAAACCGGTTGATCCATTCAACGGGCGGGGCGACCTGCGAAAACGCCAGGTCCGCATCCTCCAGGAACAGAGTTTCGTTGACGACCCGACCCGGCTCTTCCGGGCCGCGCGGTTCGAGCAGCGCCTGCGGTTCAGGCTGGAAAGCGGGACGGCACAGCGGTATCGAGACGCGGTTTCGGCCGGGATGATCGTACACCTTTCCGGTCCGAGGCTGCTGGAACAGTTGAGGCTGATCTGCGTCGAACCCGATCCTTGGCCGGTTTTCAAACGGCTGGACCAACTCGGCGTGTTTAAAGCCATCCACCCCGCCCTCGCGTCCGACGATGGACTGAAAACGCTGGTCCGGAAGATCGGCCAAGGCGTATCGCAGGCGGCTTCACGGGATGACGGTTGGTGGATACTGTATCTGATCGCGCTGTTCAGGCCGCGTCCGGGGGAGACCTTTCGCAACGTCCTGGATCGGTTGAAACCGAACAGGCGGCTCCGTAAAGCCATCACGGACATGTCGCATTGGTCCCGCGTGGAACAGGCCGTCTTGTCGGGAGGCATCGACACCCCCGCCGACTTTTACCGCGAAGTGCGGACCATTTCAGAGGACACGATGCGGTTTCTCGCCCTGACGCATCCGGACGAAGGCGTTCGAAGCCGCTGCGCATCCTACTACAACCATCACAGGGCCATGCGCCTGTCCATCGACGGAGAAACGCTGAAGGCGCTGGGCATCCCGGAGGGTCCGGTATACCGCCGGATCCTGGACGAAGTCCTTTCGATGAAAATCAATGGCGAAATCGGGACGGCCACGGAGGAACGCCGCGCCGCGCAGGAGAGCTGGTCGCGCCGGAACCGCCCCGAGATCTGATACGATCCACGGTTGCACCTAAGGAGTATTCATGCCCTTCGATTTTACCACGCTGTTCATCGCCATGCCCGCGATCCTCTTCGCGCTGACCTTTCACGAATACGCCCATGCCTGGGCGGCGTGGAAACTCGGCGATCCCACGGCGCGCAGCATGGGGCGGCTATCGTTGAATCCCCTGGTGCATCTCGATCCGGTCGGTACCATCATGCTGGTCATCACCGTCATGAGCGGATTCGGCATCGGCTGGGCCAAACCCGTACCCGTGGATCCCCGCTACCTGCGCAATCCGAGGAAGGACATGCTCTGGATCGCCCTGGCCGGACCGGTGTCCAATATCATCCTCGCGTTTATCCTGGTGGGCATCTTCACCCATATGCCGCCGGCCGGCGCGCTGACCGAGACGCTGCGCGAGATGCTTCGCTACGGCATCATCATCAATCTGGCGCTGGCATTCTTCAACATGCTGCCGATCCCGCCGCTGGACGGCTCGCGGGTTTTGACGGGACTGCTGCCCGCGGCGCAGGCCCGGCGCTACAGCCAGCTGGAGATGTACGGCCCGATGCTGTTGATCGGCCTGATCGTGGCGGACCAGATGTTGCGACTGGGCATTATCCGGACCTGGATCGCGGTGCCCGCCCAGATCAGCCTGCACCTGATGACCGAAGTGTTCAGCAGTTTTTAGGAGGAGAGGCCGTGCGTTTCAGCACAGAGAAGATCCGCCTGGACCTCGTCCATCCGTTTCGTATCGCCCGCGAGGTGAGCAGCCACAAGGAGAACGTGCTCGTACGCATCTCCGGAGTCGGACCGGGCGGATCAGCCGGGCCGACCGGCATCGGCGAAGCGGCCCCTTCCCGCTATTACCGGGAAGACGCCGGCTCGGTGTTGCGCGCGCTGGAGCAGGCGCCCGGGCTGCTGGGTGGCGATCCCTTCGAACTGGAGTCCGTGACGGATCGTTTCGTTTCGCGGTTTCCGGGCGATCCCTCGGCGCGCGCGGCCGTTGATATAGCGCTCCACGACCTCGCGGCGCAACAGCTGGGCATACCGCTCTACAGATGGCTTGGTCTCGATCCCGGGAAGACGCCCGTTACTTCTTTTACCATCGGAATGGACGAACCGGAGACTATCCGCCGCAAAGTGCGCGCGGCCTCCGGATACCCCGCTTTGAAAATCAAGCTCGGCGCGGAACCGGAAAAGGACCTGGAGGCCATGCGCGCCATCCGGAGCGAAACGGATGCGCGGATCCGGATCGACGCCAATGCGGGGTGGACGGCGGATCAGGCCGTGGACATGGTGCAACGTCTGACCGAGTTCGAAGTGGAACTCATTGAGCAACCCCTTCCGCCCGGTTCGCCTGCCGCCTGGCGTAGGGTGCGCGAGGCGGCGACCGTGCCGATCTTCGCCGACGAAAGCGTGCTGACCTCATCCGACGTGCCGGCTGTGGCGGGTCTTGTGGACGGTATCAATGTGAAACTGATGAAGTGCGGCGGGATCCGCGAAGCGCTCAGGCTCATCCATACCGCTCGGGCGCACGGGATGCGGGTCATGATCGGCTGCATGATCGAAACATCCGTCGCGATCACCGCGGCGGCGCACCTTACGCCCCTGGCCGACTACGCCGATCTGGACGGCAACCTGTTGATCTCCAACGACCCCTTCCGCGGAGCGACGGTGAGGCAGGGACGACTGGTTCTGCCGGAAGGGCCGGGCATCGGTATCGCGCCCAGGTCATAAGGCCGCCCGTTCCCGCCGTGACGCATGCGGCTCCAGAGAACGCGCTCAGGCGCCCCGTGCCAGGGTCGTCCGGACGCGCCGACTCTTCATGGTTCATGTTTCTGCGGCGCCATCGTCCCTTGGCGCATGCTGTTCCAGGGTCATTTCACCATCGCGCAACACGCCGTAGGTGTCGTGGCGGAGCCAGTCCCCGAGGTTGATATACGCCTTGTCTTCCTTGTGCTGCAACGTCGGACAGTGGTTGTGCCCGAACACCACCGCGTCATAGCCGTCGTCGAGCAGGGAGAAGGCCAGGTCCCGGTAGGCTTCCCGCGGGTCCCACGCCGAGGGCGCGGCGTGGCGCCGGCTCAAACGCGATACCAGGCGACCGATCCGGAAGCCGCAGTCCGGGTGAATCAACTGAAACAGACGGATGCTCAAAGCGCTGTGCATGATCTTCGAAAGCAGCCTGTATCCGCGGTCCCTGGAGATGAGCCCGTGGCCGTGGGCGACAAGGATCTTCCGGCCGTGGTGGGTAACGGTCAGCGGTCCGTCGGCCGTTTCGATCCCGACCTGTTCGTGCAGGAATGTACCCAGCCAGAAATCGTGGTTGCCGGCAAGGTACGTGACCCGAATGCCGCTTTCGACCAGCGTGCTCAGCGCATGCAGCACCGTGTAGTGCTGGCGCGGCACCACGCTGCGGTACTCGAACCAGAAATCGAACAGATCGCCGACGATATACAAATGCCGGGTCCTGCCCCTTAGGCTTCGCAGGAAAGTCAGCAGGCGCGTTCTCCGCGCTTCCTCTGCCGCGTAATCCTCCATCCCCAGATGGACGTCGGAAATGAAGTAGACGGGATCTTCCTTCATGGTCTTCCTTCATGGCCGGTATCAGGTCCGAATCCTGCCGGAAACCGGGTGCGCTCTCCGGTATCCGAAGCCCAACTTTGAATTGACAACGCTCCCTTGCCGCGCGTTATTTACAAGGTACACGGGGCCATATATTTAACTACTAAAAACTTGGGCATGCCCGCCCGGATGCCCGACGCGACAATCGGCCCCCAATAAGCGATGAGCCGGAGAAGGGAACGGATGGCCCGAAAGAAGCTTTCTTCGCTGACCGACCTGGAAATCGATATCATGAATGTCGTCTGGCGGCAACGACGGGCGACGGTGCGCCAGATCGTCGATTCGCTGCGAGACCAGCGTCCCCTGGCGTACACAACGGTTCAGACGATCCTGTCCATCCTCACGCAGAAGGGCGTGGTGGAATATACCCGGGAAGGTCGGGCCTTCGTGTACACCGCCATCCTGAAGCCGGAAGGCGTGCGCCGGGAAGTCATAGCGGCCGTTGTGGAAAAACTGTTCGCCGGATCGTCGCAGTCCCTGGTCCTCCACCTGATCGAATCGGACACGTTGACCGCGGCAGAAGCCGAAAGCCTGCGCAATCTGCTGGACCGGCTGGCCTCGGAGGCCACGGAGGCCAAGCATGACTGATCCGGGATACGCGATCGCGTTCTTCGACCGGTTGGGGCGGCAACTCGTGGATCTGTTGTGGCTGCCGAGCCTGGAGGCATTGCTTCTGGGGGTACTGGTCTGGGCGCTGCTCCTGTCGAACCGGATCTTTTCGCCCAGGATCAGGCATTTCCTCCTGCTGCTGGTTCTGGCCAAACTGGTCTGCGCCGCGCTGTTGCCCTGGCCGGGTCCTTTCGAAGTCCCCTGGGCGCCCGCGATGCGCGCTGCGGAACCCGCTCCGGGTGGTCCGGGCAACCTGACAAACCATATCTACGCAGGGGTGGCCCTGGTATGGATCGCCTTTGCGGGCATCGGCCTGGTTCGTGTGGTTTCCGCGGTCATCGTGCTGACGCGACGAAAGGGGCGCGCCGTCCCGGTCGCCGTACCCCGGGTAACCGCGCTGTTCGAACGGTGCCTGGCCGAATCGGGATTGAAACGAAACGTGACCTTGCGGATCTCGGACGAGTTCGAAGGTCCTGCGCTGATTGCCGTGGGCCGACCGGTAGTCGTGATCCCCTCATGGTGCATCCTGGAGCTTTCGGAAACGGAACTCAGGCAGGTTTTGCTCCATGAGCTGGCGCACTATGCAAGAGGGGATCATCTCACGGTCCTTCTGGTACAGTTCGCCAGGATCTTCTTCTTCTTCCATCCCGCGGTCTGGTACGCTGCGCACCGAATCGGCATTGAAGCGGAACGGGCTTGCGACGCGGCGGTCGTCCGGGCTTCCAGCCATCCGGAGCGCTACGCCTCCACCCTGATCAAGGTAGCCGGGAGCAAGGTGCGGACGCATTGGCAGGCGGTGCTTGAGCTGGCGAGGTCGGCCTCCGTTGTAGCCATCCGGATCCGGGATGTGCTCGGTTCGGCCGTCGACCGGAAGCAAAACGCCTTCATCTCCCTGCTGGCCGTCGGTTTCTGTACGGTGATTGCTGTGATGCCCCTGTTCCGTACCAGTTTGCATGCGCCGGCCGACAAGCCCTTTGCTTCGCAGCCAGACGGTTCCGCAACCCGTCCGCAACCCGTGCGAGTCGATCCGGTCCGGAAGGATCCTGGCGCTGCCGAACACGGCGGGTCGCATGCGTCGGTTGTGCGCAGCATGGCATCCGTCCCAGGGGAGGATGTTTCCAAGATACTGGTCGACGGTCGGCCCGCGCCGCGCAGATCAATGGCCGTCATGATGACCAAACCGCATGTCGGTTCTCCAGGCGGCGCGATTGTATCCCCGGAACCACAGAAGATAAATCGGGCCGCACTCGGCCCTTCGGTTTCCGTACTCGCGCCGAGCCGAACCCGGTCGTCGGGGACCAGGCACCGGCACGGACGCATAGAGGTACAGGGGGTGGGTCAGACCAGGAACGCATTGTACGATCCGGGCGCGGTCTCCCTGAGCGCCGGTTACTTCCTCACGCCCGTCCACCAGTTCGGGGGCGTGTTTTCCATCCGGCAGCCGAACGACCCGGAGGCGTTTGACAATCCACAACAGTCTTCCGGCGCTGCTTACGGCGGCAACCTCCTTCGTGCCAGAAAACTGGCCGGCTTCGGAAACACGGCCTTGCGCGAAGGGATTCTTGACGCCGAAGAGGAACAGCAGGTGGATCGGATCACCACGGTCGGGGCTTTCTATCGTTACAATCTTCCGGTTCCGGGCGGTTCCTTCACGCCCTTCCTGGGCTGTGGCACCGGTCTGGAGATCAGACCCCGGAACGGCCACACGACCATGGTCAACGCCGGTGTGGGGCTGCGCTACTTCTGGGAACGGCACGTCGCCCTGGTGGTACAGGCGGCCTACCGAAAGGAACTGGGTGTCGTCTCCCCTCCCCATCCGGAGATGACGTTGGGCTTTTCCGCCATCTTCTAGCGCTTCTGACACCTTCAATCTTCTGACGCGCTTCTGGCGCTTTCAATCTGCCACAGGGCAATCCGAGTCTCGACCAATGGACCAGCATACGAACAGGGCGACTTCGGCGCTTATTATCGCCGCCGGCGCGGGCGCGCGTCTTCAAACGGTAACTGGTCCCGCGCCGAAACCGCTGATGAAGCTCTGCGGCGTGCCGTTGATCAAGCGGATCATACTGACGGCCCACAGGGCCGGTATAACACGCTTCGTGATTGTAACGGGGTATGAAGCGGATCGTTTTCACGACACGCTGTCGGATGATCCCGGTCTGGCGGGCTGCCGGATCGAATGGGTGCACAACGAACGGTGGCAGATGCCCAACGGCAATTCCGCCCTGGCCGCCCGACCTCTTCTGGATGAGCCCTTCGTGCTGCTCATGGCGGACCACCTGTTCGAGAAAAGCACGCTGGAACGCATGCTCGAGGAAACGGTCGGCGAAGGGGAGTGCCTGCTCGCGGTCGACCGGAAAATCGAAAGCGTATACGACCTGGACGATGCCACCCGGGTATTGGTGCGCGATGACCGGGTCGTTCAAATCGGCAAGGGGCTCCGGGAGTTCAACGCGGTCGACACCGGCATGTTTCTTTGCACGCCGGCGCTGTTCGCCGCGCTGGATACCGTGAACGGCCCCGAGGGATGTGCTTTGAGCGATGGCATTCGCGTGCTGGCCGGGGCGGGCAAAATGCGCGCCTTCGACATTGGACCTGGTTTCTGGCAGGACGTGGATACGCCGGAGATGCTGGCGCACGGCGAGAAGACGCTGCTCGGCCGTCTCGTCAAACCCACCGACGGTTGGGTTGCCCGGTCCATCAACAGGCCGATTTCGACCCGCATCAGCCGATGGCTGGTTCGGACGCCGATCACCCCCAACCTGGTCACGCTGGCTACTTTTCTTTCCGGCCTGCTCGGTGCATGGTTCGTGCTGGACGGCGCGTACTGGATGGTGCTGACGGGTGCCTTGCTCTTCCAGATTTCATCCGTTCTGGATGGATGCGACGGGGAAGTGGCGGTCCTGACCTTCCGCGAGTCGAAATACGGATCGTGGCTAGACACGATCACGGACAACCTGACCTACCTGGCGTTCTTTTCCGCGGTGGTCTGGGCTTACGCGGGGGACTCCGATCAAACCGTGATCCGGTCCCTCGGCATGGGATCGGTCGCCGTCGTGGCGGCGTCGATCCTCGTGATGTACTACTATCTGGTGCAAACCGGTGGAAGCGGGAGTCTGGTCCGGTTCAACCGGGCCTTCGAAAAGCACGCAGCCAGCCGGCGCGGCGCTTTCCTTGCCCGGCTGCTCAACCTGTTTCGGATGATGGCCAAGCGTGATTTCTTTACCATGCTGCTGCTCTGCTTCGCCGCGCTGGGACTCCTGAACTGGATGTTCTGGACCGTTACGGTCGGAGGTCTGATCATGGGACTGGCCATATTCATTTCGACGGGCCGGCTGCTGGCCCGGGACCGCACGCTGAGACAGGGGGACCGAGCCAGCGCATGACGGTCCGATCCGACGCATCGACGATCGCCCGCGGCGCGGCTGTCAATTTCATCGGAACGGTGGCGCGGCTGTCGAAATCCGTTTCGTTCATCGTCCTTACGCGACTTTTCGGCGCCGAGATCTTCGGTCTGTACATGCTGGGATGGACCATCGTCGATCTGGTCGCAAAGGTCGGTGGATTCTCGTTGGACAAGGGGTTGGTCAATTTCATCCCGCGTTTGCGCGAGGACGGACATACCGGGGCAATCCACCGAATCATCGCCCAGGCGCTCGGCGTGGGTCTGCTGCTGAGTGGCGCGGCCGGCGCAGCGCTCTTCATCGGCGCACCCGCGGTAGCGGAAGGCCTGCTCGAAAAGCCCAGGCTCACCGGGATGCTGCGGTTGATGGCGGTCGCCCTTCCGTTCATCGCCCTGACCCAGATCATGCTGGGCGTCACCCGTGCCCACAAGGTCATGAAGTACGATGCCATGATCCGTGGCGCCGCCGAACCGCTGGTGCTGTTCGGCGCGGCTTGCGCAGCGTTCTACTGGGGCTGGCAAACCTATAGCATTGCCGCGGCCCATCTGGCTGCGTTGGCCTGCGGCTTTCTTTTCGCTGTCTACGTATTCACCCGGTTCTATACTTGGCGCGCCTGCCTCGTCCGTCTGCGCGAACTGCGTTTGATCACGCCGCTGACCCGCTTCTCGTTGCCGGTCATGGGCTATGAGCTGATTTACATCGTCATGATCCGGCTTGACGTGCTTATGGTCGGATACTTTCTCCCGGCGGCGCAGGTGGGCATCTACGTGATCACGGTCGAAATCGCCTTGCTGACCAAGAAGGTTCGCCAGTGGTTCGACCCGATTTTCAGTCCCATCGTCGCCGAGCTGAACCATCGGAACGACCTGCAGCGGTTGGAACGCAACCTGAGACTGGTCACCCGGTGGATGTTGACGATCGGCGTAGGTTTTCTTTGCGTCGTGTCGCTGATTGGCACGGAGCTGCTTGGCCTGTTCGGACCGGAATTCGGCGCGGGATTCATGGCGATGGTCGTTCTGGCCGTAAGCCAGGTCGTCTACGCGGCCATGGGATCGGGCGATACCGTGCTCATCATGTCGGGCCGGCCCTATCTGAATCTCGTCAACACGGTTGGGGTGGTCGCCGTGAATTTCGCCTTGAACCTTTGGCTGATACCCACCCTGGGCATGGTAGGCGCAGCCCTGGGCACGCTGATATCCTTCGCATTGCTTACCCTGATACGTCTGGTCGAAGTGTATCATCTTTTCCGGATTCATCCCCTGAGCCGGGGCATGCTGAAGCCCTGTGTCGCCGCAATGCTCGCCTTCGCATGCGCGTTCCTGGCGGGAAACCACATGCCCGAGTTCCCGTGGCTGCGCATGGCTGCGCTTCCCGCGATCTTCGTGGCCGCCTACGTCGGCGTGCTGAGTCTGTTGCGGCTGGAAGCGGAGGACCGGGCCGTGCTCGGGCTCGTGCGTTCATCCCTGCCTATGTTCAAAGGGAGATCGAAGTCGAGCCGGGAACAGGGCGCATCCCGCGAACCGAAAACGTCGACTGCTGTTGACAGGGAGTTTGAATCGTCTTGAAGTTCAGCGTGGTCTTGTTCGCAGACACGGATTCCATCACGGCCGGCGTAGCGCGATCGGTTTATGGAATTTCCCTGCTCGAACGGCATCTTCGGGTCTTTGCCGATCTGGGCGCCCGGCGGGTTTCGGTGATTGGACCGGCCGCCGGACACACATTGCAGGCACGGGTGGACGGATTCGACGAGACGTGGTTCCGGGCGTTGCAGGTCGTCGACTGCGTGGGGACCGACGAAAGCCCAGCCTCCTGGTTTCCGGAAGAAGACGAACCCGCCCTGGTACTGGACGCAAACTACCTCCACGATCCCCGCATATTGAGGACTATTCTTGAGGGCGGTTCAAACAAACGCGTCGTGGATTCGACGGCCCGGGCATCCGTCAGGCTCCTTGTGGCCGATGCGGATCTGCTCAGGGCATTAACGGCAACTTGGACCGGATCCGAATCGTTCTGGTCGGCGCTCGCAGCCGCGCCGGAATCGATCTGTCCGGTATACGATCTCCGCGATATGGATCCATACATCGTGAATCTTCGCCGCCGGCTGCCTCCTTGGTGGCTGGTCCT
Source organism: bacterium (assembly GCA_965200485.1). GTDB lineage: Bacteria > JAAXHH01 > JAAXHH01 > JAAXHH01 > JAAXHH01 > JAAXHH01. The sequence continues at coordinate 464,232 of CBDAUD010000001.1, read as the reverse complement.
CGATTCGGACCGGAAAACCCGCAGGGCGGAGCGGCTGTTGATCGACGCGGCTCAGAAGGGTACGCTGGATTTTCCGGCGGAGTTCATCCATCCTCCCCTGGAAAACCTGCTTACAAAATGGATTTCGGCCGGTCCCGTCACGCCCAACCAGATTACCACCCTCACCGTTGCGCTCGCCTTCCTGACTACGGGTCTGCTTGCCGCGGGCTACCCGGTCATCGGACTGATCATCGCCTTTTTCGTGGGCGTACTGGACGGCGTTGACGGCAAACTGGCTCGCACGACGGTACGCTGCACCCGATTCGGGGATCGTTACGAACACATCCTGGACGTGGTCTGGGAATTGACCTGGTACTGGGCCCTGGGGTGGATGCTCAGCGGCGCAGGCGGAGGCGACCAGGCCGTTCCCGTCGTGCTCGGCGGGGTGATCACCCTTTTCTATCTGCTTGACAAGGCCGCAACGGGGATGTTCAAATCTCGACGGGGTATCGAGCTGTTTGACTACGAGCCCGTGGACCGCTTCTTTCGCCGCATCGGCGCGCGGCGAAATACGAACGTGCTTTTGCTGCTTGCGGGTGCGCTGGCCGGCATGCTGGGGGAAGCGTTTGCTGTCGTGGCCCTCTGGACGGTGATCACAGCGGGATTTCACTGGACGCGGGCGATCTGGCTGTTGTCGAAACCGAAACATGCGCCGGCGGACGAGACGAAAGGGTCCGTTTAGCGCCCGTTCAAGCGGTCGGCCGGTGATTCCCCGTCTCCAGTCTCCGGAAACCCGCAGGTTGGAATTATTGGATCAACAATTGATCAGGCGCGTTTAATATAGTTAGGCACGATGGGTCGAGCACGAAACAATCGACGATCATGCCATGCGAGTGAATCCACGATCAGGTCATGTGGAGGTTTTGTGTTTCGTTTTCCGAGTCCTCTATCGCTGAGCCGAGTGTCGCACGGCTGTCACTTGGCGATCCATCTGCTGGCGGCGGCGCTGATCGCCGGCCCGGCCATCGCCCAGGGATCGAACCGGCCTGTTCGCATGACGCTGGAACAGTGCGTGGACCGTGCGCTCAGGATCAGCCCGGACATCGAACAGGCCGCCCTTGCCGCAGAAGGCCTCCAAGCCCGGGTGAGCGAAGCGAAATTCGCCGGGATCACGCCTCGGCTGCAGTGGACCAACCTGTTCGGACTGGCGCCTGGCATAGAAGGCGATACGGACCGCGTCGAGACCATCCGGAGCGATCTCTCCGACCTGGGCGTTTTCTCCCGGACGCAGATCGAACTGGTTCAGCCGCTGTATACCTTCGGGAAACTCGGCAATGCGAAGAAGGCGGCCGCTTTCGGTCTCGAAGCGGGCGAGGCGGCTGTGGAATCGAAGAAGCGCGACGTAGCGTTTCAGGTTAGGAAGTTGTTCTACGGTCTCGTGCTGGCCCGGGAATTGCGCGCGATCATTCTGGAAAGCGAAGAGAAAGTGCAGGAGGCCAGACAGCGCGTGAATCAGATGATCGAGGAGGATTCGGAAGACGTGGGACAGCATGACCTGCTGAAAATCGACATCTTCGAATTCGAGGTGAAACAAAGCCGCGCAGGTGCCGAAAAGTCGATCGAAATGGGAAAGTCGGCCCTGATGGCCGTACTCGGCATCGACCGCTCCAGCGACTTCGACATCGTCGATTTGGCAACCGAAGCCGACCCGACGCATCTCGAAGACTTGGATGTTTACATCGAACAGGCGAAGCGGTGGCGGTACGATTTGCGGCAGCTCAGAGCGGGGGTGCTGGCGCGCCGGGCGCTGCTGAAGGTGGCCAAGAGCGACTTTTATCCCCAGATCGCCCTGGCGGGATCGGTCCAGTGGGGTATCGCGCCCCACAGACCGGAACTCGACAATCCGTTCCTCAGGGACGAGTTCAATTTCCTTCGCGGGGGGGCCGTGATCATGTTGCGGCAGAACTTCAGTTTCGGCCTGACCCGCGCCAAGTACCTCGCTGAAAAAGCGGAGCTGGCGTCTTTGGCGAGCAAGGAGTCGCAGGCGGTGAACGCGATCGCGCTGCAGGTGGAACAGACCTACCGGGATGCGATCGAGGCCCGTACCAACGTGGCCAACAGCGACCGGGCGCTCCGGTCGGCCAAGGCCTGGTTGACTTCCGCGACGCTCGGTTTCGACGTCACCGGCGACAGTTCGGAATTGCTGGACGCCTACACCGCCTATGCTAAGATGCAGCATGCACACCGGCAGTCCGTGTTTGCGTACCGGGTCTCGCTGGCCGAACTCGACCACGTAACGGGTAACGGGGTTTCGAAGTAACGGGGTTTCGAAGTAACGGGGTTTCAAATGGGCGACATCAGGACACGGAAGGGAGCAAGATGATGAATAGACTGGGCGCACGGGCGGGCAAGACGCTTTGTCTGCTCGCCGGAGGCTTCTTTTTGTTCTGCGCCGTGATCATCGATCCGCATGCCATCCTCCGCTCCATGTCGGAGGGCATGCGGCCGGCGCCCGCATCCACATCCAACCGGCCTCAGCCCGTCTCGCTCGTACCGGCGGCCGCGTGGGCGGAATTTCCACAGCGCCGCGATGCGCGGCAGGAGTCTATCGTCATCGAAGACTTCGACAGTTCGGACCCCGGCGGCTTTCCCCTGGCCTGGAAGGCCTGGCGGGGAGACGACGGCCTGGCCAGCAATATGTACACGGTCCGGGAAGAAGGCGGGAACCGGTATCTGCATGCGGTGGACGACGGTTCCTCCGTCATTATCCGCAGGAAACTAAACGAATGGAATGCGCGCGAATACCCGGTGCTTTCCTGGCGTTGGCGAGCGCGTGTCCTGCCCGAAGGCGGGGATGAACGGGTCAGTTCCAGGAACGACAGCGCCGTCGCCGTATACGTGGTGCTGGACCAGAACTTCCTGGGTGTGCCGAAGACCCTGAAGTACGTCTGGAGTACCACCCTGCCGGTTGGCACCTCCCATCGCCGCGACGGGATCGGGCGTCCCCACGTGATCGTCCTCGAAAGCGGGAAGGAGAAACTCGGCCGGTGGGTCGAAGAGTCGGTCGACGTGTACGCAGACTATGTCCAGTACTTTGGAAAAGAACCGCCCCGTAACGCCGTGGGAATCGGTATTCTGACGGATGGCAATGCGACCGGAACGAATTCGCAGGGGGATTACGACGACTTCGTAGTTCATCGCCGCGAGACCGGGTCCTGACCGTCCGCATGCATGGAGGAAGGAAATGCACTTTCTACGTCGTGAGATACTCCGCATCGCCGGCATGGCCGCATTGGTGGTGTCTTTGCCTGCCTTCGGAAGTTACGCACAGGAATCCTCGCCCATCGAGACGCTGAAGCGAAGGGATGCCGCATTGCGCGCCCTGGACGGGTCGGCAACCGAAGCCGTCCGGGACAGCCTGGTACGCCAGGCCGTCGTCTCCGGTTTCGATTTCGAACGGCACAGCCGGATATCGCTCGGCAGATACTGGCGGGACCGCACGGCCGCGGAGCAGGAGGAATTCGTTGCGGTACTGCGTCAGTGGACGGAGAACAGGGCACTCGACAAACTGCGCAAGCGATCGGACGAAACGACGTACGACGGAGAGGAAACGCGGGGCAACAGGTCGCTGGTGAGCACCACGGTATGGTACAAGGGCACCAAAACGCTCGTCGATTACAAGATGGAAATGAAGCAGGGGCAGTGGTTCATCTACGATATGGTCATAGACGGGGCGAGCGTGGCGCTGGCCAACCGGGACGCCTTTTACAAGAAGATCCGCCAGTCCTCCTATGAGGAACTCCTCGGCACCCTCCGTGCGAAAACACTTGAATCCGATTGACTCGGATTGACTCGCTGTGTATATTGATCAGTCTGTGTAATGGGATTTCAAGTCGGGATTTGGTCCGATTTGCAAATCCATGTCCTAAATCTTTAGGAGAACGCATGGCGCGTGCGGCGTACAAGCGGTGCGTTTTTTTGCTGGTTGATGGCGCCCGTCCTGATGTGATGGAGCGTTTCGTCGAGGCGGGTGAACTTCCCTCCCTTCAGCGCTTCCTGCTCGACCCGGGAGACTACCGGAAGGCCGTGACTTCCTTTCCGTCCACGACCGGTCCGGCCCATGTCCCCTTTCTTACCGGCTGCACGCCCGGTTCGTCCAATCTGCCCGGTATTCGCTGGTTCGATCGGTCCAGGCCCGGCGGGTTGACCCATTTCAACCAGGCGCGCAGTTACGTGGGACCGGGGGGGTTGTACATGGACCGCGACCTCGGGGAGGATGTCCGTACCATATTCGAGTACTTCGAACAACCCGCCGGCGTATTCAGTTTTCTGAACCGGGGTCTGCGTATTTTCGAAAATCAGACCCTGCTGGTCAAGAACTGGTACTGGCTTTACGCCCATTACTCCGGCCGCTGGCAAGCCGTGGACGATGCGGCATGGCGGTACGTGGACCGGGCGATTGACCGGGAGGCGGACTTCCTGTCGGTCGTTTTTCCCGCGGTGGACGAGTATTCGCATTACACCGATCCCTTTTCGGATGAGACGCTGGATGCGTATCGGGCGTTCGATCGGGGACTCGGAAGATTGGCGGAACGCCTCGGCCGCGAAGGCAGACTGGATGATACGCTGCTCGTGATCTCGAGCGACCATGGTCTGACCGCCACCCACACGCATTTCGAGCTCTGGTCGTTTCTGGACGAACTGGGGTTCAACACGCTGTACTATCCGAAGGTGCTGCGGAACGGGTGCAACGCGGCCTCGATGGTATCCGGTAACGGCATGGCTCATATATACCTCCGGAAGGGCGATGCGTGGGAGGAACGACCTTCCTATGACGAGATTCGTTCCATGGGGGATACGGATATGGTCGGAGGCCTGCTCTCGCAGGAAGCCATCGATCTGGTGGCGGTTCGAGACGGCGATCAAGGCGTTATCGTATGCGGGCGCCGGGGCATGGCCGAGATCAGGGAGACGGGGCAGGGCCTGACCTACCGTGTCCGCGAGGGCAGCGATCCCTTCGGATATGGCGCCCTACCGGTTGAGATGTCCCAGGAAGAGGTGCTTTCCGCCACGTTCGACACGGACTACCCGGACGCGCCATACCAGTTGCTGAAGGTCATCGGTTCATCCCGGTCGGGGGATGTGATCGTCAGCGCCCGTAAGGGATACGATCTGAGAATCCGGCACGAGCATCCTGAACACAGGGCGTCCCATGGTTCGCTCCACCGCGAACACATGCATGTGCCGTTGTTCATGAATACGGAGATTCCGGCAGACTATCTGCGGACGGTGGATCTGTTCCCCGCCATGTTGCGTCTCACCGGACGGTCGGTCGAGGGGGAAATCGACGGCACCGATTTTGTCGCCGCCGCCTGACGCACGACGATGAAGGAGTTGCAGTACATGTCCGAACCAATCCAGGTCGCTCCGCTGGCCGACCACTTTCCGCCGTCTCCCGCACCGCCCGTTTTGCGGCCGGATGCCGGCTATCTGGGGTATGACCAGTCGCTTTTGCGGCCCATGTCCCTTGGAAGAAAGCTCCGGGGTGTGCTCAAGTATCTCCGGGTGCGGCTCCGGGGCGGCCCGATGGCCGTGAACATGGAGGTAACCTATCTCTGCAATGCCACCTGCGACTTCTGCGACTACTGGAAGTCGAAACGGTCGGGCAAGCTGGGCGACTACGACTACGTGGAGGCGATCAGGAAACTGGATCCGATGACGGTCACGTTGACCGGCGGCGAACCGACGATCAACAAGCAGCTGCCCGAAGCCGTCAAACGCATCAAGGCGTCGCTGGGGTTCGTCTACGTCGGCATGGTCACCCACGGTTCCCTGCTGACCGTGGAAAAGGCCGAGGCCCTGTGGGAAGCCGGCATGGACCATATCTCGATTTCGTTGAACTATATCGGCCCGAATCATGACGAGGAACGGGGGATCCCGGGTCTGTACGAGCATATCTCCAAGCTCGTGCCCCAACTGACCGCCCGGGGCATCAATGTGATTTTCAACACCGTGGTCATGCGCGACAATCTGGACCACGTCGTCCCCATCGCGCATCTCGCCCGGTCCATGGGCGCCAAGGTGTCCTACAGTTGTTACAGCGATTTCAAGAACGGGAACGAAACCCACCTGGTAGATCGCGGACACGGCGAACGGCTGGAATCCGTGATCGAAAACCTGATCTCCTTGAAATCCCGCCTGGGGAACATCGTCAATTCCACTTGGTACCTGCGCCGGATCCCATCCTATTTCCGGGACCGGCTGCCCCGGTCCTGCACCGCGGCGGGCAAGTGGCTGGTGCAACTGACCCCCGACGGAGACGTAAAGCCCTGTGCGGAATTGCCCGTCCAATCCGGTTATGCCGATTACAAACCGGTATCCCGCAAGGTGGACTGCAACCGGTGCTGGTACAGTTGCCGGGGCGAGACCGAGGCTTCGCTGCGGTTCGGGCGGGTCTGGGAACTGCTGGGCCGTGCATGGAAAGTCGGCGTCTGAGGACGTTTTAACTCACGAGCTTTCGTCATCTGCCATTCGAGGATCCCAGATCTCGAAATGGTCGTCTAGCACGATAGATTTCCCCGAGGAAATGCAGAACTGTGCGATTTCGCGCAACCAGTGGATCTTATCCCGATTACTCGCGTGGCTAAGAAAACACCAATCTGGAGTCAACTCGGTATACTTGCGCTTGAGCTGCTCAGGACTCAAATCGCACTTTCTTTGTATCCAGCGAGACTTATTCCGGTCATCTGACAGGCCACGGGAGGCCTGAGCGAAGAAATCACCCATACCCGGGTCATGCATCCTGTAAAGGTTCAGGTAGATTTCGCGGCATAACGCGGTCATGTTGGGCTCGATCGTCCAACGCTCCTCGCCGGATTTTCTCCAGGCGCGCTTTAGACTCCCGCTGTCAATTCGTACCGTTCCTTCTGCCGTGCGGAACTCCTTTTCCGTCGTATTCTGCCCAACGGAATCCGGCGGTTCGATTACGGGAGGATTGATGCGTTCCTCCGGGTCAGTGGCGGCGCGACTTAAGGCCTTGTCGATTTCCTTCTGGACGTGCAAAGTGATGGTTTTTTTCCAGATGCGTGATATCGTATCTCTCGTTTTCTGATTGTTAGTCTCGTCCACACCGCGAATGATAGAAACAATGAAGTCTCTGTCAGGAGCTCTACATTGGTCAACAAACCAATCCCCGATCTTGGTTTGAAGGTTCTGCTCTGTTGCGATGCCGTCCCAGTGTTGCGGATCGTCGCGGAGGGACGCGAGCCATTCTACCTCGACGGCAACGGGAGCGGTCGCATCATGAACCAAGAACGGTTGAGGGTCCAAATCGCCGGAATCTTTGGATGCGGACTTGGCGTACCATTGCCAGTGAATGCCATTGGTAATCGCACAGTGGCGAAGTTCGGGAAGTGCCATGGCGTAGCGCCTCAACTGTTCAGTAGCTTTAGGCGGCAGTTCGCTATTCGCGGCTTTTGCTTCGATAAGCAGCACAGGCCTTCCCTCTTTCAACAGCGCATAATCTACACGCTCTGTACCCGATCCTATATCGGACCGATATTCAAGCTTCACATGGCGTGGATCACGTACATTGAACCCCAAGTGTTCAAGATATGGGTTGATCAACGAGACCTTCGTCTGTTCTTCGTTGGTACAGAGTTCTCGGAGTGAACTCACGAGCACGGCATGCGCTTTTAGTTTCTCCAGCAATTCGTGTTGTCTCGCGTCTTCTGCCATGTATTCGATCTCCTGATGCGTTTCTTCCCATTAGACGAAAACGATCCTCGGGCTGAATCCTGTAGTCCGAATTCGGACGTGTTCCGACCTAATACAATCCATGGGTTTGTTAGATATACAACAAACTATACATCGGATTGCTCTCTATCAACTAAATTAGGCGGCGGTGCGCCGGTCACGGTTCAGCCGCCAGTTCCCGGGCGAGAATTTGTCCCGTGTGCGAGCGAGAAGCCGCAACCTGCTCGGGCGTGCCCGTCGCCACGACCTGTCCACCCTGGTCGCCGCCTTCCGGACCGAGATCGATGATCCAGTCTGCCGTTTTGATGACGTCGAGATTGTGTTCGATGACCAGCACCGTGTTCCCTTTGTCCACCAGCCTGTTGAGGACGCTAAGCAGCTTGCGGATGTCGTCGAAGTGAAGCCCCGTGGTCGGCTCGTCCAGCAGGTAGACGGTCTTGCCGGTACCCGGCCGGGAGAGTTCCTTGGCCAGCTTGACGCGCTGCGCCTCGCCTCCCGATAGCGTGATGGCCGACTGGCCGAGCTTGATGTAGTCGAGTCCCACGTCGTACAGCGTCTGGAGCATGCGCCGGATGCGAGGCACGTTCTCGAAGTGCTCGAGTGCCTCGGCCACGGTCATCTCCAGGGTATCGGCGATGTGCCGACCCTTGTACGTTACCTCCAGCGTTTCCTTCATGTAGCGCTTCCCGTTGCAGACCTCGCAGGGCATCCACACGTCCGCGAGAAAGTGCATTTCGATCTTGCGCACCCCGAGTCCCTGGCAGGCCTCGCAGCGGCCCGCGGACACGTTGAAGCTGAATCGGCGCGGTTCGTAGCCTCGCATGCGGGCTTCCGTGGTCTGGGCGAAGAGCGAGCGGATCGGTTGGAAAAGCCCGACATAGGTGGCCGGGTCCGAACGGGGCGAATACCCGATGGGCGTCTGATCGATGTTGATGACCTTGTCGACGAACCGCAGGCCCCGGACCTCGTCGTGGGGACCGGGGTTTATCTGGGCTCGGTGCAGCGTGGAGGCCAGTACGGGATGCAGAATATGGTTGATGAGGGAACTCTTCCCCGATCCGGACACGCCCGTAACGCAAATGAAAAGACCGAGAGGCAGTGTCACGTCGATGTTCTTCAGGTTGTTCTGGCGCGCCCCCAGGATATGCAGCTTGTTTCGCCCGGGTTTGCGACGTTCCTGCGGTATTTCGATGCGGAGCCGGTTGCCCAGGTAGCGTCCGGTCAGCGAAGTCGGGTGCGCCTTGAGCCCGGCCGGCGTGCCCTTTCCCACGATCCGTCCACCGTGCGTGCCGGCTCCCGGACCGAAATCCACCAGATGGTCGGCATGCTCCAGCGTGTCGCGGTCGTGTTCGACCATGATGAGCGTGTTGCCGAGGTCCCGCAGGGCTTCCAGGGCCTCGATCAGTCTTCGGTTGTCCCTCGGATGGAGACCGATCGTGGGTTCGTCTAGGACGTAGAGCACGCCGGTCAGGCCCGATCCGATCTGGCTGGCCAGCCGGATCCGCTGGGCTTCGCCGCCAGAAAGCGTGGGCGCGCGGCGATCGAGGGTCAGGTATTCCAGTCCCACGTTGAGGAGAAAGCGCATGCGGTTGCGAATCTCGGTCATCACCTCGCCCACAACTTCCCGCTGGGATTCGGACAGAACCAGTCCGTCGACGAATGCCGTGGCGCGGTCGATGGACATGGCGCAGAGCCCGGCGATAGACACGTCGTCGATCAGTACGGAAAGGCTTTCGGAACGGAGCCGACCGCCTTCGCAGGCCGAGCAGGGTGTCGGCTGCAGCATGCGAGCCAGTTCCGGGAAGCGGTTCGCATATCGGGCGATCAGCTCAACCGTCGGAAATATGCCACGGAACTGGAACAACAGGCCGGAAATCCGATCGTCTTCGATCCATTGATCGCTTCCGTAGAGAAACGCTTGGAGCTGTTCCGGGGACAACGCATCGACAGGCGTTTCGAGGGTAAAACCCCTGGCGGATGCGAACTGTTCCAGCAAGTCGAGCATGGACCGTTCGCCCATCGTACCTTCGTCCCAGATCGCCGCCGCAGCTTGGCGAATGGATTGCGAACGATCCGGAATCAAAAGGTCGAGATCGATACCGGGCTGGGTTCCGAGTCCCTCGCATTCCGGGCACATGCCCGATCGGTGATTGAAGGAGAAGCTCTGGGGGGACGGCTCTTCATAGCTTGCCCCGCAGGACGGGCACGAATAGTCCCGGCTGAATCGGATATCGCGGGCGTGGTCGTCGGACGGTTCCTGCACCTCGGCGATCATCAGCCCACCCGACAGCTCCAGGGCCGTCTCCACCGAATCGGCCAGGCGTTTTCGCACGTCCCCGCGTATGACGAGCCGGTCGACCACCACGCACAGTTCGTGGCGTCGCCGCCGGTCGATCTGGATCTCTTCCTCGAGCCTGCGCAGGATGCCATCGATGCGCACCCGGATGAATCCGTTGCGGCGGGCCCGGTTCAGGAGGGCGTCGTATCCCTCTGCACCTTCGGGCTCCAGCGGCGCGTGCAGCGTGGCACGGGTCTGGTCCGGCAGGGTCAGGATGCGGTCCACGATCTGGCTGGGCGTCTGGGCCCCGATGGGAACCCGGCAGGTCGGACAGTGCGGTACGCCGACCAAGGCGTAGAGTGCGCGCAGATACTCGTAGATTTCCGTTATGGTCCCGACGGTGGAGCGGGGGTTCCTGCCCGGAGATTTCTGCTCGATGGAGATGGCCGGAGAAAGGCCGACGATATGGTCCACCTTCGGTTTCTGCATCTGCTGGAGGAACTGGCGGGCGTAAGCCGACAGTGATTCCACATATCTCCGCTGACCTTCCGCGTAGATCGTATCGAGGGCGAGCGAGGTCTTTCCGGAACCGGATACGCCGGTGAAGAAGGTCATCCGGTCCCGGGGGATGGACACGGAGAGATCGTTCAGGTTGTGTTCCCGGGCGCCGCGCACGGTGATCTCGCGGATGTGCCCGTCCCCCGTCGCCCCCTTTTCGGTGGACCGCGGATGCGCTTGGTCTGCCCGTGTCGGCTGGTCTGCCCGTGTTGCCTGGTCCCCGTGGGCTGCCTGGTCCGCCCCGACTGTCTGGTTCGTCTGGCCCGCCTGGCTCTCCTGGTTCGTCCCGGGCGCGCGGGGCCGCAGCGCCTTCCGCAGGATATGCCCGGTGGCCGACGCTTCGGTGTCCGCCACCGCCTCCGGCGTGCCCTCCGCCACGATGCGCCCACCCGCTTCGCCGCCCTCCGGACCCAGGTCGATGATCCAGTCGGCCGTCTTGATCACGTCGATATTGTGCTCGATGACGACGACGGTGTTGCCTTTGTCCACGAAGGCGTTCAGCACGGCGAGCAAATGCGTGATGTCTTCGAAATGCAGGCCGGTCGTGGGTTCGTCCAGCACGTACAGGGTCCGGCCCGTGCTGCGCTTGCACAACTCGCGCCCCAGCTTGATGCGCTGCGCCTCTCCGCCCGACAATGTGGGGGCGGGCTGACCCAGCTTGATGTACCCCAGGCCCACGTCGTAGAGGGTCCGCAGCACGCGGGCGATGGACGGAACGGGTTCGAATAGCGCCAACGCTTCCTGCACGTCCAGGTCGAGGACGTCCGCAATGGAGTGGCCCTTGTACTTCACCTCCAGGGTTTCCCGGTTGAACCGTCGGCCTTCGCATATGGGACAGGAGACCCACATGTCCGCGAGGAAATCCATCTCTACCCGGGTAGCCCCGTTGCCCTCGCAGGCTTCGCACCGTCCGCCTCGGACGTTGAAACTGAACCGCCCCGGCCGGTAGCCGCGCACCCGGGCCTCCGGCGTCTCGGCGAAAAGGGACCGGATCGCGTCGAAGACCTTCGTGTAGGTCACCGGATTCGAGCGTGGTGTCCGGCCGATGGGCGCCTGGTCGATATTGATGACCTTGTCGAGGTGCCCTGCGCCCCGGAGGCTGTCGTGATCCCCCGGATCCGTGCCGGCTTTGTTGAGGATCCGCGCCAGGGCCGCATACAGTATGTCGTTGACCAGTGAGCTTTTACCGGAACCGGACACGCCGCTGACGCAGGTGAAAAGCCCGACCGGAATGCGGACGTCCAGATTCTTGAGGTTGTTCTGCCGGGCGCCGTGGATCGTCAGTTGCCGGTCCGTTGCCCGGCGACGCGCGGTCGGAACGGGGATCGTCTTGTTCCCGTTCAGATACTGTCCGGTCAATGAGCCGTCCGCCGCGGCCACGACGCCGGGGCTGCCTTCGGCCACGATCTTCCCCCCGTTGACGCCGGCGCCAGGACCGAAATCCACCATGTGGTCGGCCGCCCACATGGTTTCTTCGTCATGCTCCACGACAATGACCGTATTCCCCTGGTCCCGCAGCTGGACGAGGGTATCGAGCAGCCGTCGGTTGTCTCGCGGATGCAACCCGATGCTCGGTTCGTCGAGCACGTACATGACACCGACGAGGCCGCGGCCGATCTGACTCGCGAGCCGGATGCGCTGCGCCTCCCCGCCGGAGAGCGTCGGCGCCGTGCGATCCAGCGCCAGATAGTCGAGTCCCACATTGAGCAGAAAGTCCAGGCGGGCGACGATCTCCTTGAGCGCTTCGTCCCCGATTCGGGCTTCGGCATCCGACAGGGAGAGTTGCCGGAAGAACGCCCTGACATCCGCGGTCGACACCCGGCACAGCGCGGAGATGGAACGGCCGCCGAGGGTGACGGCGAGCGCTTCCGGCCTCAGACGTTCGCCCAGACAGTGATCGCATTCCCCGATGGCCATGTATTTTTCGATCTCGGCTTTGTGCCGCGGGGACTTGAGCTGGTGATAACGCGTTTCAAGGTCGGTCACGACCCCGTTGAACCGGTCCCTGTGCGTCCATTCGCCGCCCTTTCCGTTGCGAAAGGTGAAGTGGATGCGTTTGTAGCCCAGGCCGTACAGCACGACGCGTCGCGCTTCCTCGGTCAATTGTTGCCATGGGGTATCCAGACTGAACCCCACATAGTCGGAGATCCCCTCGAAGAAGTGCCGTTTCCAGCGATTGGCGATGCGCCCGAGGGGTTCGATTGCCCCCTCGTTGATGGACTTCGACGGATCGGGTACGAGGAGCCGCGGTTCGACCCGCATCATGGTGCCCAGCCCGTGGCAGTTCGTGCACATGCCCTGGGGACTGTTGAAGGAGAACAATTGCGGCGTGGGCTCCTCGTAGCTCAGGTCGCACTTGTTGCAGGCGTACCGCGTGCTGAAGAGCTGGTCGGAAGTCCGGTCGCCTTCCGCCAGCTGAATCATCATGGTCCCCTGGCCCAGGTGCAAGGCGCTTTCCACGGCTTCGGTCAGGCGGGTGCGGATGTCATCCCGGACAATGAGGCGGTCCGCGACCACTTCAATCGTATGCCGCATGTTGCGGTCGAGATCGGGATCTTCGGAGAGGTTGACGACCTCGCCGTTGACCCGCGCGCGCAGATAGCCCTGTCGGCGCAGGTCTTCGAACAGATCCCGATACGCTCCGCGGCGACCCTGGATGACCGGCGCCAGAACATGCAGCCTCGTGCCCTCGGGCAACGCCAGGATGCGCGCGACGATCTGTTCGAGGGTCTGCGCCCCGATTCTGTCTCCGCATTTCGTACAATGCGGCGTCCCCACCCGTGCGTAGAGCACGCGCAGAAAGTCGTAGATTTCGGTAATTGTCCCGACCGTGGACCTCGGGTTCAACCCGGAGGCCTTCTGTTCGATGGAAACAGCGGGCGCCAAACCGGTGATCCGGTCTACGTCGGGCTTCTGCATCTGGCCCAGGAACTGCCGCGCGTAGGCCGAAAGGGATTCGACGTAGCGCCGCTGACCTTCCGCGTACAGCGTATCGAAGGCCAGCGAGGACTTTCCGGAACCGGATACCCCGGTAAAGCAGATCAAGGCGTTCTTCGGCAGGTCGAGGCTGACGTTCTTCAGGTTGTGAACGCGGGCCCCTTTGATCTGGATTTTCGTTGCGGCCATGAAAGATGACCGGACTTCGCAGGAAGGTCCGGCTTCTACAGGGTGGCGGACAGGTCGGCAACGCGTCGGTACGGCAACAGAAAGTTGCTATACGCGTGTTTAGAAATCAAGGGATTTCACGGTAGTTCCCGAATCTCGGAAAAGACGCTTGTCATACGCGGCGGCGGGGATTAACCTGAGGCGAACGGCGGGACCGTCATCATGGAAAATCCCTGGTACGTCGACTACTTCGGCGAAGACTACTATCACTTCGACCACCACGAGGATACCGACCTGGAGGTGGACGGTCTCGTGCGCCTGCTCGGACCTGCGGCCGGGGAGATCCTGGACCTTGGTTGCGGCTACGGGCGCATCAGCACGCCGCTGAGAAGACGGGGCTACCGCGTCGTGGGCTACGATCTGTCCCCGACGCTGCTGCAGCATGCCCGCGGACGGGATCCCGGCGGGATCTGGGTTCGGGGTGATATGCGTGCGCTGCCCTTTCTCGAAGAATTCGACTGGGTCGTCAGTTTGTTCAATACGATGGGGTATTTCGAGGAGGAAGACAGTAATTTCCGGGTCATGCGGTCCGTCGCGGAGGCGCTTCGTCCCGGCGGCCGATTCGTGTGCCAATTGGTCAATCGGGACTACCTGGTCCAGCGGTTTCCCGCCCAGGAGGTTCATCGCCGGGATGATCGTATCGTACTGGAAGAGCGCGAATTCGATCCGGTCGCAAGCCGGGTTCATACCAGGACGACGGTATGCCGCGGCGCCGAAAGGCGGGAATACGCGTCTTCCATCAGGGTCTATACGGTAACGGAACTGGACCTGCTGCTGAACGCCGCGGGCATGACAATCAGGGAGGTGCTCGGCGGACTCGATTTCAGGTCGTACGACTGGGGTACGAACCAGTTGGTGATTGTCGCCGAAAGGACCGGATAAAGGCGCGAACCGAGGACTATCCAGAGCCCGAACGAAGAACCGGGCGGGTGGCCTAACCGGGTTGAAACCGGCCCCAATATGCTTGACAAACCCCCGGTTCGGCCGTAGAATTTAGTGTCTTCTTGCCACGGTCCGGGTATGGTTCAATCGCAGAGGAACATACATGGCATCCGAGCAGTTGCGCGTAGGCGTCATCGGCCTGGGATTCGGTCAACACCACATCCGCGGGTATCAGGCCTGTCCTGGCGTGTTGGTAGCGACCATTTGCAGCAGGACCGAGAAGAAACCGCGCGGCGCGTAGCCAAAGAGTACGGGATCACCGAAACACAGGTGGATTACCGTGCGGTACTGGAACGGAAGGACATTGACGCGGTCAGTATTTGCACGCCCGTGCATCTGCATAAGCAGATGGCCGTTGAGGCCCTGGAGGCGGGCAAACACGTGCTGTGCGAGAAGCCGCTGGGACTGAACACCGCGGAAGCCGGGGACATGCTGGAGCGTGCCCGCCGGAGCGGCAGGGTTCACATGACCAATTTCGGCTGGCGGTTCAACAGTCCGGCCTTTCGCATGAAATCCCTGCTCGAGGAAGGATACATCGGCCGGATCTATCATCTGAACGCGCGTTACATGATGGGTTACCGGGCGAGCCCCCGGAAAGAACACAGCTGGCGGGAGCGGCGCGTGGAGGCCGGCCTCGGTGCGATGGGCGATCTGGGTGTGCATCTGATCGACATGACCCGATGGTGGGTGGGAGAATTCGAACGGGTATGTTCGCTGATGCATACGCTCATCCCGGAACGCATCGCCCCCGATTCGGACACGATGCGGCAATCCGAACTAGAAGACGCCTGCGTCTTCATGTCCCACATGCAGAACGGGGTCCAGGCCGTTTTCCATGTAAGTCGCTGCGCGCCGTGCACGGACTATATTCACATCGACCTGCATGGCAGCAACGGCGCCCTGCAGTTCCAGTTCGTCCGCGAAACCATGCAGGCCAGCCTGAAAGACGGACAGGGTCTGCGAAGCAGTCTTCGGCCGTTGCCGGTGCCTGCCCGCGAAGGCGCGCCGTCCGCGCAGCGGCACTTCGTCGACGCGATCCGTTCCGGCACAGAAGCCAATCCAAGTTTTCACGAGGGATTCTGCGTGCAACAGGTCGCCGATGCCATAAAGACTTCGGAGGAGCGCCAAACATGGGTTGCGCTCTGAGTACGCCCCGGCGGGTCGCCCCGCGATGCGCAGCGCTTCCGCAGATATTCCTGCTCCTTTCCTTGACTTTAGGCTGCACGAGTCCGGAACCGGATTCCGCAGGTGACCGTCGGGCACAAGCCCGAATCGTCGCGGAAGAATCCATGGAAGCCATGGGCGGTTGGGAAAACTGGAACGCTACCCGGTACATTCGGTTTTCGTTCTTCGGGTTTCGAACGCATCACTGGGATAAGGGTACCGGTCGATATCGCGTGTCGTGGACCGATCGGGAAAGCGGACAGTTCCATGTCGTCCTGATGAATTTGAACACGAGAGACGGGAAGGCGTTCGCGGACGGAACGGAAGTTACGGACGGCGAGGCGCGGAACCGGTTGCTGGAACGTGCCTGGGACGCGTGGATCAACGACACGTATTGGCTGCTGATGCCCTACAAGTTGCAGGACCCGGGGGTTGATCTGGTCTACGCGGGCGAAGAAGCCATCGACGGTGTCGTTTTCGACAAGTTGCATCTCAGTTTTCAAAATGTAGGGAATACGCCGGACGATGAATACTGGGCCTATATCAACAGGGAAACCCGCCTGATGGAAAAATGGGTCTATTTGCTGCAATTGCGGGAAGGCCAGGACGAGAGAACCCGAGGCGAGTGGAAGTGGAACGACTGGCGTCGTTATGGCGACATCCTGCTTTCGGCGGAACGAGAAAAGGTGGACGGCCAAAAACGTTACCACGAAGACTTGGCGGTGTTCGAACACTTAAGCGACCTGGTGTTTACGTCCCCGCTGCCCGTTTCTCCTGAAATGTTGCAGGAAAACGCCGTACCGGGCGCATTCGGAGTTTCCGACACCTCCGGTGTTTCGCACGACACGCGTCCGTCAGATACCCAACCCGCCGACACCGGCCCCGCTGGACGGCCGGAGTGATGGAGCCGTCGTGTCCGCCGCCCCTCCCGCGCCCGAGCACTTGGCCCTGGACCACCCGGAAAAGGGCGAACTGACCGTCTTCTGGAGTGATGGCTGTGCGAGAAGGTATGCGCTTTCCGAACTTCGAAAAGCCTGTCCCTGCGCCACTTGCCGGGATCTGCGCGATCAGCTGTCCGCACAAAGCGGGCTGACGCTGCTTGCCAACGAGTCCCTGGATCCGAGCGTGGAGGTGGTGGACATGAGTACCGTCGGCCGGTACGCCCTGCAGTTCACTTGGAAGGATGGTCATAATACCGGTATATACACGTATGAGTTTCTGTACAACGCAGGCCGCGATTTGGATGCCCCGGACTAGCGCGTGCGAAGCGGGCGCGACGGCCTCTTCCATGAACGCGGACGGCCGATGCGCCGGGGAAGGAAGGATGGCATGAAGGTCAAGGCAGGATTTCTGGGGGTTACCCATCCCCATTCCGGTCCCCATCTGCGCACGCTCGAGTTGCTGGACGAAGTCGTGTCCGTCGTTCCCTGGGACGAAGACGAAAGCGCGCTGGAACGCTTGAGAAACGACGCCCATCCCAAACTGGAGGCGGCGGGCGCTTCGTTCGACCAGATCATGGAAAGGGAGGACATTCCCGTCGTCGTATCGCTGGCGACGAACGACCGAAATCCAGACTGGGTGATCCGGGCGGCGCAGGCCGGCAAGCACGTCCTCACCGAGAAACCCGTCGCGGCGGCAAGCCGGGACATGGAACGCCTGCTGGACGCCGTCCGTGGTGCGGGGGTTCACCTGGGCGTGTTCTACACGTGGCGGTCCAACCCCATCGTGAACGAACTGCGGGCGCTGATCGAAGCGGGTGTAATCGGAAAATTGCTGTCCGTGGAAGGCCGGATGGTCACCTCTCAGGTCCGTTTTCGCGACCCCGCACACTGGCTGTTCCAGAAGCGGATTTCCGGAGGGGGCATCCTGAGCTGGCTGGGTTGCCACTGGATCGATGCAATTCGGTACATCACGCAGGACGAGGTAACGGCGGTCTCCGCCCTAGTCGGCACGTTGAACGAACAGCCCATCGACGTGGAGGACACGGCGGGGATGGTCATGCGCATGGAAAGCGGCGCGATCGCCACGCTCCACGCGGGGTACCTCCTGCCCATCAGCCCGTCCGGGTACCTTTCGGGGAGCTACGACACCTACCTGAGTTTCCGTGGACTGGAAGGAAACATCACCTGGTATCCTACGGAGCAAGATCGCCCCGTAGTCGTAGAGAGTACCTCGCAGGTCTGGCGTCAGACACCCCGTCGGGAGTTGAAGTACGCCGTCGCGGAAACCGACGCCTACGGCGGTCAATACGGCCAGGATTTCGTCGGACGGTTCATCGCATCGGCCATGCGGGGGGATCCTCCGGCCGGCGACGGAGAAAACGCCCTGCGCGTACTGAGGATCATAGAAGCGGCCTACCAGTCCAGCGAGACGGGGCGCATGATTTCGTTATACCATGATCGGACCGCGGAGGACTAAGGGCACATGGTTTCATTGCGCGGCAAGGTGGTGGTGATTACCGGTGCTTCGACCGGTATCGGTCAGGCCACGGCCGAAGCTTTCGCTCGCGAAGGCGCCACGGTTGTGCTGGCGGCCCGCTCCGAGGGCAGGCTGGACCGGATTGCCGGAGAGATCGAGCAGGCGGGCGGGCGGGCGATTCCCGTGGCTGTCGATGTCACGGACCGTTCCGCCGTGTTTGAAAAAATCAAAGAAGTTGCGGAAGCCCAGGGGCGTATCGACGTGCTGGTGAACAATGCCGGCATCGGCCTGCTGAGTCCGGTGGAAGATATGGATCCGGAGGACCTGAAACGGGTCTTCGAGGTGAATCTTTTTGGTCTGATCTGGTGTACCCAGGCGGTGTTGCCCCATATGACCAGGCAGAAACACGGCAGGATCGTCAACGTTTCATCGGTAGTCGGAAAAAGCCCGCTGCCCCATCTCTCCGCATACGCCGCCAGCAAGTTCGCCGTGCAGGCCTTCTCAGATACACTCCGCATGGAAGTGGGCCAACACGGCATATCCGTATCCGTGGTCTGTCCGCCCCGCGTGGATACGGCGTTCCACTACACCCCGCTCATGAGGCTGAAGAAAGGGCAACGGATGAGTGCGCCGGCCATCTCCGCCGAATCCGTTGCGGCCACGGTTGTCCGGGCGACCCGCAAGGGAAGCCGGGAAGTCGTGATTTCCTTCTACGGCAAGGCATTCGTTCTTTTCCGCCGACTGTCGCCTCGTCTGATGGAATGGGTTGTAAAAACCCTCTGGAAGCGGTTGCAGAACCTGGAAAACAAAAGGCGCAATACCGAAGCCGGCCGCCCGTCCTGACGTTACCCGTTCACCGATCTCGAGATCTCTTCGACGGCACCGAGTAGCTTATCCACTTCTGCCGCCGTGACCATGATGTGCATCGAGGCGCGATTGGCGTCCCAGCCCACCGCGAGGTGCGTCACGTTGCGGATGTAGATGTCGTATTTCTCCCAGAGCGTCGTGTTGAGCTCCCGGGTCGGCACGCCCTTGACTTTGAAGGGGACGAGACCTGCGTGAAGGCGCGGATCTTCGGAGGCGAATACCTCCACGCCGTCGATGTTGCGAAGTCCCGTGGCCAGTTTTCCGGCCAAATAGCGGATACGGGCTTCGATGCCTTCGCGGGTCAGGTGGTTGTGGAAATCGAGCGCTGCGTCTACGGCCACCCATTTCGGATAGCTGCTCGATCCCCGGCGCGTATACTGCTGGGCCGAACCCATCCGTTCGATCCAGCGCTCGTTCGAGGTAACATCCCTGCCGTACATGTCCTTCCCCGCAAAAGGCGTGGTTGACGTGACGGGCTGGATCCGGTCGAACATGTCTTCGCGCACATAGAAGAACCCGGACTGCATGGAAGCCAGCATCCACTTGTGCGCCGGACCGGCGTACATGTCGCATCCCAACTCGTGCATATTGAGCTTGATCATGCCGGGGGGCTGGGCGCCGTCAACCAGCGTGATGACCCCCTTTGACCTGGCCATCTCGCAGATTTCCCTGACCGGCATGAACAAGCCGTCCGTATAGTTCGTATGGCAGAAGCTGAGCAGCTTGGTCCGCGGCGTGATGGCGGCTTCGAATGCCTTCAGGAGGTCGTCCGGCGACTCGGGTGGATGCAGTTTCGGGTCGGCAAGGTCTACGATACCTACTTTCAGTTTGTCCCGATGCGCCCGGTTCAGCACGGGATTCGTTCCCGAGCCGTGGTCGTGGTTGGTATAGACGATCTCGTCCCCGGGTTCGAGGACTGGCCCGAAGGTGCCTGTGATCATCCCGTCCGTAGTATTGTTCGCCAGCGCGATTTCGTTGGGTTTGCAGCCGATGAATGCTGCGAACTTGGCCATGAATGCGTCGCTGTATTCCTCGGTATAGACCCCTCGTCTGAAACTCAGGTAATCCTGGTTGATGCGGTGCAGTGTTTCGATCTGCGCCATGTGGACGCTGCGTGGAGAGGGCCCCCGCGTCCCTGTGTTCATGTACGCGAGTTCCGGACGAATCAGAAATTGTCTGGCTACCAGTTCCCAGTACTGTTCGTCATCAGGTGCGGCGACCGCACCCGGACCGTTCATGTCCTCCGCGGCACGGGCGGTTTTCGCGCCCAGCGACAGAAAGGCGGTGCCGGCCAGCGCGCCACCCACGAAGCGGCCAAGGAAACCTCGGCGACTCAGTGCCTCCAGTTCTCTGGGATCTTCGAATCTTGGATCGAAGTTGAGGTCGGGCGAGGAAAACATGAGAGTACCTCCGGCTTTGGCAGCCCGCCGTCAGTGAAATATGCACCGGCGGCGCGGTCCGCTATTTGGACGGGCATCTTGCACCGACTTGGCACCCTACAGGCCGATAGCGTGTGCGAAGGTGGCCAAGTCGTCTGCCTATATCCGATGCAGCGGTTGAAAGTGAGGGGGGGTGAATACGCAGCATTTCATTATATGTAGCATGAAGCCGGCTAAAGGCAACCTGTTTATGCACACGAACAGGCTTCAGTCATCTTCTGTGTTGTGCGTTTTGGTTCCGGAGCAGAAAGAGAACGTCGTTAGAAAAACTTGACGGATCGTTCTGTGGTCGGTATCCAGGATAGAAACCCGACCCAGAACTCCGAACTGGACCCAGAACCCCGAACTGGGCTCAGAACCCCGGCCTCAATTCCCGGAGGCAGGGGGCGACCGAACGCCGGGAAAAGGAAAAGCAACATGGCTGGCGGCGACATGCCCGTACCGGTTACCGAATTTACCGCTCCGTTTCTCGCGTTTGACCTCCCCCGCTTGCGTATTGGATGCGCTGAATACGACGAGGGGCCGACGGGTTGTACGGTCTTCCTCTTCGACCAGGGTGCCGTCACGGCCGTCGACGTGCGGGGCGGCATGCCCGGTGTCGTCGAATCCGAGTACCAGTTCCATCATGCCATATGTTTCGCAGGCGGTTCGTTGCACGGACTGGAAGCCGTATCCGGTGTGCGGGCCGCGCTGACTGCGAAAGAGGCGCCGAGCGATCCGCCAGCCCTGCCGCTCGTCGCCGGCGCGATCATTTTCGACTGGTTCAACCGGAAGGGATTCGTCCACCCCGACCGGAAGCTTGGCGAAGCCGCCACCGCCGCGGCAGTCCCGGATCGTTTCTACTACGGTCGGCGCGGGGCCGGACGCTGGGCGGGCGTGGGACAGGGCGGGGCCTACCGGGAAATCGGAGCCACGAAGATCGCCGTGTTCACCGTGGTAAACGCCTTGGGCGATATCGTCGACCGCGAAGGCCGTGTTCGAACGCGGGATCACCGCCATCCCGTTGAACGGCTGGAAGCGCGGCTTGCCCGGGGATCGGAATCCAAGTCCGACCAGACTGGCCGGCACACCACGCTGACGCTTGTCGTGACCAACCAGAAGTGGACCCAGCGCGATCTGAGCCAGATCGGCAGGCAGGTCCACGCGTCCATGGCCCGCGCGATCCAGCCTTTTCACACGATGCGGGACGGGGACGTGCTGTTTACCGCAACGACTGGTGAGGTGGAGAACAGGCGTTTGAAGAGCACGACCGATTTCGGGCTTGTCGCTTCGGAACTGGCTTGGGATGCCGTACTGAACAGTTTGGGGGAACCGGCCTGAAAGAACTGCCGTAATCGTGCGCTTCGCTTATCCGGTGGTCATCGCGCGAGGTCTTCGTAAACCGTGCGGGCTTCCAGGAACTGGCCGATCACGTGATCGATTTCCTGCTGGGAACGCCAGCCTTCATGCGCCCTGGCCATTTCGATGAGCCGGTCGATCCATCGGACGAAGTATTGGGCGGAATCCCGATTGCGAATGGGATCGTCGCCCACGTAAACCCGAATGGACTGCGTGGTGGCCAGCGGATAGCGGTCGTCAATGGGATGGGTGCGTTCGGATCCCGCGGCCTGCAATGTGTACCACCCGCTCTCTCGAACGATCAGTTCCTCCTCGAATTCCGCGTCTGTCCCTTTCCCGGACAGCGGGAATTCCTTAAGTATTCGGCCGTTGTGGTACACCATGACTCGGTCGAGAGACGCGATGCTCTGGACCGCGCCACGCAGCGTGATCGCACCGCCCTCCTTTGGCAGTCGGATCACCTCGCCGGGGCCCGCGCCGTTGATGGTGAAATCAAGCAGGGGACCGTTGGTGGCGAACGTCCTTCCGGCCCGCAGCGCCGCCAGCCAGGCGTCCCAAGAAAGGGGTTCGTCGCCCAGATAGACGTAGGACCGCACCTGGCCGACGATGGCGGTACGGTACATGCTGCTGATGGAATCCTCCCCGCCCGTGAGGATGATGTTGATGTCGTTGTTGAGCAGGTGATGCCACACGTTGAGGACAGCGTGTCCCGCCCCGGAAATCTCAAGGGCTTCAACGGTACCCAGCGCCGCGTCAACGGGAAAGGCCTTGGCGCTGCCCAGCGTAGGATTTTCTCCGTCCAGCGGGTCCTCCTCGCCGAAATAGGGATGAACGTATCCTCTGAACGCGCCCTGTGCACCGGCAAGCCTCAGCATATCCGTATTTGACGGGTACAAACTGTATATCGCGGTGCCCTCGTAACCGGACGCAAAGGGGGACAGGAGGTAATCCGATAGCCCGATAAAATAGACGTGCCCGTGGAAAGCGGGACGGTATTCCTCCCCCACGTGCAGGATATGGTCCGGTCTGGACAGGACATCGGGCCGTCCCGTGAAAAACTGGATGTCGAGCATGCGGTTGTCCTTGTTGGCCACCAGCTCATTCACGATGGACTGGTCTTCCGCGTCCGACATGTACATCAGGTTTTCCAAGGTGTTGTGCAGGTCTCCCGCATAGTTCATGTGTACGTGGGTGCTGCCGCTGTACCATCCCTTTTTCCGCATGTCCGCCATGCGCCGCAGCGTAAGCGCGACGGCGACCGTCTTCCCTTCCTCGATCTCGACGGCTTTGCTGATCGGGTGGTATTCGAAGCCCTTCATGGCTTCTACCGTCAACGGCCCGGCGGGCACGTCCAGTACGAAAGAACCGGGCGCATGGAAAAACTGCTCCCGGAGACGGCCGACCCGATGATAGGTGCCTTCCGGGGCGTAGGATTTTCCGTTGGCCGCCTGGACGTATACGCGGGCTCTGGTCGGTTTTCCGGTCTCGCCATCCAGGACGGTGACCGCCATGCGTCCATGGGGACCGCGCCTGCGTTTCTCAAAGGCCCGGATATCGGTCAGTTTGCCGCCCACTGTTTCCATGATCCGCAGGGTCGGTAGACCGTACTCATTGGTGATGTATGCGATCTTCGATCCGTCCGGCGACCAGCGGGGATAGAAATCGTCCCAGTCGCCAAAAGTGATTTTGTAGGGATGCCCCCCGTCCGCAGGAAGCAGGTAGAGTTTGGTATACTGACCGCCGCGATGTGAAGCGTACACAAAGCGCGACCCGTCCGGGGACCAGTGTGGCCGGGTCCGGTACAGTGTCTGTTCTTCGAGTACGATCCTGGCCCGGTCGATGCCGCCCGCCTCGACGGGCATCCGCCAAACCGCGCCCGAACCGAGCGGAATACCCCGGTTGCTGATGAACATCAGCTCGCGGCCGTCGGGCGACCAGCTCGGCTCGATGTGAAGGTCGTAGGCGCCGAAGTAAAGGCGGCTTTTGCCGTGGTCGTTATCGCGGGTCAGCCGTATCGGGTCTCCGACCGCGCGGCCGTCCACCATGTCCTGCACGTAGATATTGAAATAGCCATTGGGTTCGGTAGACACGTAGGCCAGCCTGGAACCGTCCGGGGACCACGCGGGATCAAGGTAAAGATGATTTCCGGTCGTCAGCGCACGCGACATGCCTGTTTCGACGTTCAAAACCCTGAGGTCGATCGTCCGATCATAGGATTCCGCCGTATACGCGATCCACTTGCCGTCGGGCGACCAGGCCGGGGAAGAGTCGTAGGTCTCATTGTCCGTGAGCTCGTATGCGATGTTTTCGTCCGGCCGTATCCGCCAGATCGACCCCTGCATGGAAAAGGCGATTTCGGTCCCGTCCGGGGACCATGCCGGCCGTCGGGGCGTGGTCGTCGAAGGGGGCGGCAAGTAGAAGTTATGCATGTAGTTGCCGCCGGTGAGGGCGGCCAGGTAGGCCGTTGGAGGAGGCTGCTGGGCTACCGTGACACCGGTCGCCACCACCAGGCAGGTGGCGAGAATAAGGCGGAGGGACACAAGATGATCTCGAATCACGTGATTCATTTCTTGTTATTCATCCCGCAGTACGGCCGTGTTCAGCGCCGTTTCCACTTCGGATTCCCATGTGCCGTCCACACGAATACCATATTCCTCCAGACCGCCCGTCGCACGGGGTCCGGTGATATAGGGCCGGTAATCGCGGTCGTCCGAGATGAGATGGGCCGGCGCGTAGTCCGCGTGAAGAAAGTGGAAGGCGATGCCGGCGCGAGGCTTGTCCGTTTGGTTGTGACCTGTACAGTGCGCCGTACCATAGCAGAAGAACAGGGCGCCACCCGCTTTCAGTTCAACGCACTCTGCCTGTTCCTCCGGAGGATAGCAACGGATATGGTGGTCGCTGTACGGGTCCCGGCTGTGTTTGTAGGGGGTCTGGTAGCTGCCAGGAATCACCTGCATGGTGCCGTTTTTCAAAGTGGCGTCGTGCACGGCGATCCACATGGCCGCGCCCTTGAGCGGATCGCGAATCCTGAAATAGGCGTTATCCTGGTGCCAGTGGGTGCCCATGCCGGCGCCACCGCCGGGTTTAAGAAAAACCTGGTCCAGATGCAGCAGATAGGGATCCCCGATCAACTGAGACATGGCAGCGACCACCGCAGGCTGGAAGGGAAGCGCACGAAACAGGTTGCTATGCCGGTACATCGGGCATAGTTGCAGATTAGTCAGCGTCGTGGAGGGTGTTTTCCCGTCCCCTTCCGTGGCGACGTTGCGCAAAGCGCCTTCATCCATGAGCCGGTGTACTTCGGCCTGCAACGCCCGGGTTTCCCGGTCCGAAAAGAATGCCGGGCTTGCGACGTACCCGCAGGTGTTGAAGTGGGCGACTTCTTCTTGGGATAAACTCATTTGTCAGAAACTCATACGACCGATCAGGGCGATGCGCAGATCACCGTCCTGCCGTCCGACCCGCGTGCCTGAAAGTTCGACGGATACGGCGCCCGAGTCGCGGTGTGCAGTTCCCAGACGGGTTCCGAGTCGCATCAGCTGCCTGGCATCCCCGGTGAGATACATTTCTCCGAAGGGCGTCATGACCAGGCCCTTCGAGGGAAATGTGAGCCCGTAGCCCACCGCGGTTCGGACCGCGTTTCTGCCCGAATTACGATGGTTCGAAGCGTCGGTCAGCGGGTTGTCGCGCCACATCGTCCCCGAATCGTTCGCCTCGGCGCCCATCCGCGGTGATACGGACATGGACAGACCCTGGCCGCCCGCGCCGGAGTTCAGGTAGGCGACGAGCGCGACCCCGTTTTCCCGGTAGCCATCGGCGGTGTGCATCGCCAGGAATCTCCCCTGCGCTTTGATGCCGACGCGTCCGGCGCCAACTTTCAGACCGCCCGATATCTCCAGACCCTGCCCGGTTTGGCCGGTTCCGCCGTCATAACGGCCCGCAACCTGGGCATATGGCGTGATCGTGGCTCCGCTGGCGAGTTTTGTGCGATGCGACCCCTTCAGCCCGACGCGCAAGCGTTGTACGTCGCCCGTGATGTCACTGAGCGAAGCCGATTCGCTTTCAGAGGTAGACAGACGAAGTAGCCCCGCATCGCCGATCACGTCGATTCCGACGCGCCCGGCCGCTGCCAGCTGTAGACGCATGCCCAACATGGCCATGCGCATGGCGAGGTCGCCCGTGGCGTCCTCGACTTCCACCTCTCCCGTACCGAGTCCCAGGATCGACCAGGCTTCAGCGCGACCACAAATGCTCGTCCATCGCGCGTACGGCAATACACTGGCAAGGGTCGATTTCAGCGTGCCGTCCGCGACGGTGACGTCGTAGTCGGATTGACCCATGGCGTACGAGAGGGCAATGCCTCCCATCCAGTTCTGCTGCGCCGCAACGTCAAATCCGGCATACGCCGTCTTGAGATCTCCATCGTAGCGGGCGTCCACATTGGGCTCGCCTTCAAAATTCTGCCAATCGCCGGCGCCCCAGACGGACCAGCGAAGTCCACCGCCAGCCGTTTGATCTTCCAGCGGGTAGGAGAAAGAACTTGTCCGCAACAGGTAACCGCTGGTGGCGCTCCGTCTTTGACCGCCGTCCTGCAGCAGTTCCATGTGCTTCGACGTCGCTTGAGGCCTGTGGCCGGTCAGGCCGACCAGAGCCGATATCCCGGACGTGAGCCCGTTTATGCTGCGACCGCCCAAGGCAAGTTCGTGCCGTCCGCCGGCCGTGGAGAATCGTTCCCCGATGGTGGTGGAAACACTGACCAGCATGTTCCGACCCATGGCGGCCAGTATGTTCTCGTAGACTTCCCTTTCGGCCGCAACGGCTGTAACGTTCACACGCATGACGCTACTGGCCTCGCCCGCCGCGTTGCTCGCCGTGAGTGTTACCGTGGCGGTTCCTTTGCGCACACCGGTCACGGTAACGGTCGCCGCGGTGACGACAGCCGTGGCCACGCCGACGTCCGACGACGAGGCGGTGTAGCTCAGGCTGTTGCCGCTGAACAGCGCACCCGCGTTGACCGTCTCGGATTCGCCGGCGTCAAGCGTAATCGGGGGCGGACTGCCAACTACCGAGGGGGCATCGTAGGCATCAGATACCGTCACTGTTGCGGAACCGAGGTGTTGCCCTTCGTGGCTGGCTGTGACCACAATCGTCTCGCCACCGGATTCATACACGTCGTCCCTGAGCGCCGTGACAGTCAGTTGCGTCGATCCCTGCGTGGCCTCACCGGGAATCGTGATGCTCAGATCTCCGCTCACGCTGTAGTCGTCGCTGGTCGCCGTACCGGAAAGCGCAAGCTGGATCATCGTCGAGAAGGGGATAGCCCTTCCGGTCTGGGTGGCCGTAACCGTCAGCGTCTGCGCGCTGCCGTCCTCCGCGACGGTCGCCGGATTCGCGGCCAGCGTTACCTGTGGCATGTAGCCGGTCAGGTCGGGATAGAATCCGGCACCGATGACGACTTCCGTGCCACCTGCGATGACAGTCTGGGCGTAGCCGACCTTGGGTGACCCGTCGGTCTCATCGCCTGAGACGTCGGGGTTGTCGAAGTAGTATTCTACATAGTCCCCGCCGCGCTGCGCCGCAGCGATAAGCTTCTGGACAATGAGGACGCCGTTTTTGTCGTCAAGGTCCCAGAGATTCTGGCCTTCCAGGCTCATGTTGGCACCATGAAACACGGCATGTCCATCAGGCTTGATGATGAAGAGGTATATGTCGCCCTCGCGCCAGATACCGTCGTCCACTCGGAAGGGTTCGGTGACTTCGTCGGTGCGTGCGAAGCCGACGGCGTCCGTTGCGGCCATGTAGGCGTCCGCGGCACCGTTGACGAAGGCCTTGAGGTTTTCGCGGTCTGTGACCTGGTCGGCGGTGACGTCCGCGGCGGCGAGTTCGGGCACGGGATAGAATCCGGCACCGATGACGACTTCCGTGCCACCTGCGATGACAGTCTGGGCGTAGCTGACCTTGGGTGACCCGTCCGTCTCATCGCCTTCTACGGCCGGGTTGTCGTAGTAGTACTCGACATAGCCGCCGCCGCGCTGTGCCGCCGCGATAAGCTTCTGGACAATCAGGACGCCGTTCTTGTCCTTGATGTTCCACCGGTCCAGCCCCTCCAGGCTCATGTTGTTGCCATGAAAGACCATCTTCCCGTTGGGCTTGAGAATGAAGAGGTAGATGTCACCCTCTCTCCATATGCCATCGTCCACACGGAAGGGTTCGGTGACCTCGTCAGATCGCTTGAAGCCCACGGCGTCCGTTGCGGCCATGTAGGCGTTAGCGGCGCCGTTGACGAAGGCCTTGAGGTTTTCGCGGTCTGTAACCTGGTCGGCGGTGACGTCCGCGGCGGCGAGTTCGGGCACGGGATAGAAGCCGGAGCCGATCATGAGTTGCATGCCGTCGGCGGTTACAATTTCGGCATAGCCGACTTTGGGTGATCCGTCCGGCTCGTCGCCCGAGACGTCCGGGTTGTCGAAGTAGTAATTGACATAGCCGCCTCCGGCCTTGGCCGCGGCGACGAGTTCCTGGGCAATGAGGACGCCGTCCTTGTCCTCAAGATTCCACAGATTCTGGCCTTCCAGGTCCATGTCGGCCCCATGGAACACCATATCCGCTTCAAGTGTCGTAATGAAGAGGTAGATGTCGCCTTCTCTCCATACGCCGTCGTCCACGCGGAAGGCCTTGACGACCTCATCGTTTCTTGCGAAGCCCACCTGGTCGATGGCGTTTTTATATGCCGCGGCGCCGGCTTGGACGAAAGTTTTGAGATTGTCCCGGTTGGTAACCTCATCCGCGGTAACGTCGCCGACGGTCAGCGCGGGAACGGTCACCGCTGGAAATGTCAGCAGGTCTTGGCCAGCGGCCGGGACGGTCGACGTGAGCAACCCGACAAGGGCCCACACACCGCATAGGACCCGGATAGTTACCGACCATTTTCCGGATAAGGTAGCTTTCACGAGGTGAACTCCTTAAAGAGGCGAACGTTTCTTTCAAACGTATTCATTGATTGAGTTGACCATGATTTCATCATGAAATAAAGTAGATTTTAGTGGTTAGGCTGTCAAGAATCGTTGGAAACGTTTGCACTTGATCGAAACCGGGACCGCTTCCTGCTTTCAGTCGTTCACAAGCGGCCGGGAGACCACGCAGGCGTTGATCCCGCCGATCCCCATGGACAGTTTGCCGGCGATGCCCTCTGGAGCCGGACAGGACGTATCGTAGACGAAACGGCTGTGAAGGTTGCCGATCTCCGGATTCACTTCGTCGCGGGAGAGGGGCGTGGGATACAGCGTGCCGCGTTCGTAACCGAGGTACTGGGCCGTCAGTTCCCAACCCCCACCTGCGCTCATGCCGTGACCGAAGGTGCCTTTTCGCGCGGTGACCGTAACGGAACCGGGCACCAGTTCAAGCAGGTTCTCCATTTCCAGGAAATCACCGGGCGTGGCGGTAGCATGCAGGTCCCATGAGGCGATGTCTTCGGTGGAAACCCCCGCGTCCGCTATGGCCTGATGGACGGCCATCTGCGGACCTTCCTTCGATGGCGTGATGATATGGTCTGCGTCGGAACTGACGCCCACGGCCAGGGGTTCCATCCCGATCGGTTCAAACCCCTTCTTCATCATGTAATCGTAGTCTCCGATGATCCACAGCGCGGAACCGCCCGAGACGTGCGTGCCGCGCAGCCCGGTCAAGGGCTTGGACACGGCGCCGTCCGCAGCGGAGACGCGGGCACGGTAGAATGCGCCCACCAGCAGGGCCGTCGGCGGTGGATCCGTGGCGCCGACGACAACCGCCTTCGCCTCGCCCCGCCGGATGGCATCCATACCGAGTTTGAGGCAAACGCCGAATGTGGAACAGGCGGCCACAGGCGCCAGCGACAGCCCGTGGATCTGGCCCATCATGGTGACTTGGGACGCGGGCGTGTTGTGGATATTCCAGATCAGGTCGGCCGAAACGCATTCCCAGGGAGGTTTGGGGGCGCCCCATTCACTTTGCAGCTGTTGCTTGCGGCGTTCCTTTTCCCGGATGAGTTTCAGCTTGCCGGATTCAACGGTACCCTCTACGCCCATGCCCTCGATTTCGGCGAGGGTTCCCAGATAGGCCCTCAATTCTTCGGACTGGGCGGTCCAATAGGCGTTCCAGGTTTCTTCGGCCTGATCTCGCGCCGCGGCCGATGCGGTGTCGGGATGGACCGGCATGCTTTCGTCCAGCTGAGCGCCATGCTCGGCCTTGTCGTCCCGGGAAAGATATGCGCGAAGCCGGGCATTCCGTTCCGCTGAACTCCAGAACCGGTCCCATGCACGCTGGGCGCGGTACAATTCCATGCTGATCCGGCTGATCGTCGGGATATTGCCCACGCCGGTGCCGATATACACGTGCGCGGCCGTTCCCAGCGTCTGGAGTTCCTTTTCCAAGCCCGGATTCTGTTCCAGTGCTTGGATGAAGGCCCCAACGGCATGCAGCGTGGTGGGGTCCATCTTGTCAACCAGCCGGGGGTATCGGTTCGACGGAAACCGGTCGTCGATCCATGTCCGGTAGTCTCCGAAGTCGAAATCGGGCTCGCCGACGAGGAAATTGTTGGGGCCGAATCCTTCGAAAGGCGCAAGCCAGCTCTCCGATTGCTCCAGGTTGCGGGCAAAGGCTTCCATGTTGGGCGAACGAGGCGCTACGATGCCCCAACCGAAGATTCCGATTCTGCGCAATCTAAACCTCGATAGTCAATTGGATACATCCACTGATTCCGGCCTCTGAACACAACTTCACCATCTAGCCAATATAAGCTTCGTCGGTGCCGATTCAAGCCAATTAAGCCTGTCGCGCATTCCCTTGACCGCCCCCGGACCGATCGCGTATTATCAAGCACATGACGAGACGACCGATCTTCCGTACCGCGGCCAGAAGGTATCGGGCCCTCGTCTTTATCAATCGCGACCGTAATCGGTCCCGGAGGCCAACGGTTCTTTTCGGAGGCCAGCGCTTCTTTGCGTACTCTGTTCATCGGCGACATACACGGCTGCGCCCGTGAATTCGAACGACTGCTAAACGAGCTGGCGTTCAGAAGGGATACGGACCGCCTCTATCTGACCGGTGATGCGTTTACCCGGGGAGCGGATCCCGCGGCGGTGTGGTCGCTGATCCAGCAGACGGGTGCGGAGATGGTGCTCGGCAACCACGACTTCCGACTGCGGGACCGGCTCCGGGGCTTCCTGTCCGGTGCGCCGATCCCCGCGCGGTGGCGTAATGAACTGCAAACGCTGGAAGCCCTCGCACCGATGGCGGATACCCTGCTTCCCTGGCTGGAATCGCTGCCGCTGTGGATCGACGAACCCGGTTACCTCCTGGTCCATGCGGGGATCAATCCGGAAAAGGGGCTGAGAGGCACTACTGCGAACGAGTTTATCTCCATCCGAACTTGGCCTCCCGTCGGTGGCATCGCGGGTCCGCGGTGGCATGACGCATACGATTCGGCGGAGAAGCTGATCATATTCGGCCACGACGCGCCTGGCGGCCTCGTTGTGAAACGCCGGGAAGACGGCTCGCCTTACGTTATCGGGTTGGATTCGGGATGTATCTATGGCGGGAAGTTGAGCGGTTACGTGCTGGAGGATGATCGGATGGTTCAGGTTGCGTCCAGCCTGCCCGTGCATGAGCGGCTTCATGCCGGTCGATGAGTGCTTGTCGTACCGGGACAAGCGCTCAGACGTGCCAGATGTACAGGTTCCGGTGTTCCAGTGGCAAGTCCACCCAGGCGCCTCCTCGTCGGTGACTTTCGGCAACGGCAATGCAGGCTTCGGTGATCTGGTGGGCGATTTCGACGTGTCCCAGGGACTTGCGCCCTGTTTCGTATGCGGAGACGAGATCTTCGAGACAGGAAACGACCGTGCTTTTCGGCGTAACGAACTCGAAAGGCGCCTCCTCCCAGGCGCTTCGTCTCCCGCTGTCTTCCCGCTGATCCTTCCGCTTCCTTAGCGACGCGCCAGCTCCGTTGTTGAGAGACCGGACTGTCCCTTCGGTCCCGATCACCTCGTACTCCCATCCCGTTGCGGGAATCGACCAGGCCCGCACGCCGTTCTTGAAGATCAGTTCGTAGGTTGCGACGGGATCGTAGGGAATGTGGTCGTGTTCTATGATGTAGTCCCGCGGGATGATCTCGCCGCGAACGGAGGCGATGCCGGGATCGCCGATCAGCCAGGACAGGGTGTCGATGGAGTGAATGTGTCCGTGCATAAGCGTCGACTGCGCATAGTGCACGGCTGCCCTGGGCACGCCGACGTCCTCGCGAAGCACCACGTCTCGAACCACGCCGTAGCGGTTGTCGAATCTGCGAAGCACGCCCGTGTTGAAGACCGTCCCGTTCCGCAATACGGTATCGCGAATGCGGTCTGCCGCGGACATGGAGCTGGCCATGGCCTTCTCGACGTAGAGCATGGGGACGCCCATATCCGATAGCGCCACAGCCAGTTCGGCGTGGGAATCCCCGCGGAACGATGCTTCCGGCGCGCGCTGAGCCGGTTTCTGCAGCCCCGATGCCGTAGTACATACTGCGACGAGGTCCGGACGCTCCTGCCGGACCATCTCCCCGAAATTCTCGTAAAGCGCCCGAATGCCCCAGCGTGTGGCAAAGTCATTCCGGCGTTCCGGCCGCAGATCGCAGCCGGCGGCGATTTCCAGCCGTTCGCTTGCGGAGCAGGCTGCCGCTATGGAATACGGAAGGGGCGTATGACCCTCGTCGTCGATCGTACTGCCCATGCGGCCCAGGCCGATGATGCCCACGCGATAGGTTTTCATGACATCTGAATATAGAACCGGCTGCACAGTATGGCAAAAGCTATCTGGGGAACCCGTGCCGGAGCAGGCGAATTGTATTGACATGCCGGGGGGTCTGGTTTAGCATGATTTTGTCTTTCCTCCCCACCTTAAAGCCCTCACAATGCCGTCCAGATACTTCACAGCACTGCAGGAGACGAATCATGGCGTCGTTACCCACCACGAATGAAGGCTGGCTGGAACTCGGCAATCAGTATCTTTTGCGTCATCCGATGCGCACCGCGCCTCTGGTTCCCGAGCGCGGCGACGGGCTTTACATGTGGGATGTGGAAGGGCGCCGGTTCATCGACTTTCAGTCGGGGCAATTGTGCGTAACCCTGGGCCATTCCCACCCAGAGTACGTGAAGGCCCTCTGTGATCAGGCCCACAAGATCATCCAGGTCGGCACCACCTTCATCGCGCCCTCGGAGGTGTTGCTGGCCAAGAAGATGGCCGAAATCGCGCCGGACCCGCTTCAGAAGTCCTTCTTCGCGTGTACAGGATCCGAATCCAACGAAATGGCGCTGCGTCTGGTGCGAAAATACACGGGCCGTTTCGAGGTGATCGGCCTCATGCGCGGCTACCACGGCCAGTCCTACGGCAGCGCTTCCATCACCGGACGGGGTGGGATGCTGCGGGAAGGGTATGGTCCCATGCCGACGGGCGCGTCCTTCATACCGACGCCCTACGAGTACCGTTGCCAGTTCTGCCGGGAGGAAGCCTGCTGCAATCTGGGATGCGCGGAAGCCGCGGAGAACGTGATCGATTCGTCGACCTCCGGAAGACCGGCGGCCTTCTTCTTCGAACCGCTCATGAGCGCGGCCGGGCAGATCGTACCGTCGAAAGACTGGATCGGGCGCATCGTGGAAATCTGCCGGGAACGGGACATCCTGATGGTGGCGGACGAAGCGCTTACGTGTTTCGGGCGGACGGGCAAGTGGTTCGCCTTTGAACATTTCGATTTCGTGCCCGATGTCGTGACCTGCTCCAAGGGGCTCGGAGGCGCCGTACCCCTGTGTGCGGTCATGACCAGCGCAGAGATCGCGGATGCGGCGGTGGAGAAGGGATTCATGCCCTTCTCGTCCCACGCCGGGGATCCGCTGCTCTGTGAAACCGGCCTGGCCAACATTGAAATCGTCGACCGGGATGATCTGGTGGAAAACGCGCGTGTCGTGGGCAATTACTTCATGGACCGACTCAAGGCCATGGAGGCGGAATACGAAATCGTGGGCGAGGCGCGCGGGCTGGGTCTCTGCCTGGGCCTCGAGCTGGTGACGGACAAGCAAAGCCGGACGCCCAATTTCGACGGATCCGCCATGGTAACGGAGCACTGCTACGAGAACGGTCTCTGGTTGCCCATCGTACCCAGGATGCAGAGAAAAGATCCATTGAGCCTGCGTTTCATGGAAATGTCGGGTTCGCACGTGCTCCGGTTCATGCCGCCGATCACCATCACGGAAGCCCAGATCGATGAATCCCTGGAGATCATCGAGGCCGGTGTGCGGCTGGCCGAAGCGCGCACGGCGCGGGTCGCGGCGACCGTCTAAGCTGTCGGCCAGGGAAGTAGGCTTCCGGTAAGGAGACCGTTCAGGCGGTCAGGACAGGCGTACGAACACGTACCAGAGCCCGATGGAAATGTAGGTTGCGGTGATGGCGACCATGATGGCCCGGGTGAGGGGATGGGGTTTCACCCACGCGGGGAAGGCCCGGGGGACGAGCACGTAGTTCAGGTAGATCAGTCCGGGACAGAACAGCCCCATGGCCATAAAGGCGATGACGCCCCGAATGATGAGCAGATCCCCGGGTTGCGCGAGGGGCAGCGTGATCGTGGTCAGCAGCGTGAATGCCACGACGAAGCCGTAGTAGAGCGTGCGAAAGTGAAACCGCTGCGCCCGTTTTACGTTGGCGTAGACGAAATCTGCCTGCATGCGGGCGAAACCGTCGGTGGACTGCAGCCACGCATCGCACAGGAACGCCGCGGCAACGATCAGAAAGACGATTTTGCCGACCGCGCCCCAGCTGACCTCGAAGAACGCCGACTGGACCACGGCGATTTCCCAGCCCTGTGGAACGATGCCCTGTGGCTTCAGCAGGGCCCATGCCAGCCAGCACATGATGACCGTGGTGACAAGGTTCAGCGCGACGCCAAGACCGGACTCGATCTTCAGGTACCGCATGAACTTCCGGTAGTTCGTCCGGTTGGACTCGGTATCCTCGAAGGCGTAGCCCGTCGCGGAGATGGCCTCCGGCGCCGAGCGTAGCGGGCTGGTTATCCGCCCGATGTAGGCCGACATGCCCACACCTTTGTCCCGCATCCAGTAGGAGAGGAACAGCTGGCCGAATCCGCCTGCGCCTGCAAAGACGATGGCGGTCAGGACCGTGGAAAGATCGGCGGGATCCCAGTTGGCGGGCTTGTGATAGCCGGGCGTCAGCAGGACGCCGAAGAACTCGCCCGCCACGTCCAGTACCGGCCGCTGGAACACGGCGAATGCGATGCCCACCATCGTGATGACGACCACGGCTATGGTGAGCCGTTCCACAAGCAAGTAAACCACCCGGCCCATGAACAGGGCAACAAGATAGATCCCGATGGTCAGGTAGGCCCAGAATAGCGACTGGCCGCGGACCGTCCATCCGAAAGGAAACCCGGTTAGCTCCGCCAGGGCGCCGCCGCCCGCGGAAGCGTAGGCGCCGAACCAGATGTTCTCCAGAAATACCCCGACCCAGATGGCCGACACGTACCATTTCCCGATTCGGCTGAACCCGGTCAGCGCCGTCTCGCCCGTCATGATCGTGTACCGGGCGATTTCCACGTTGACCCAGAACTGCATCAGGGCGGCGGGAATGAGGAGCCCGATGAAGGCGGCGCCGTACTTGGCGGTCAGGTAGGGCCACCAGATGAGCTCGCCGCTGCCTTGGGCGAGTCCCGCCCAGACGATACCCGGACCGATGTACTTCAGCATGCCGGCGAAGGTGGGCACGGCAGCCATCTTCAACGGGGACAGGCGGCCGAGCGGTCGAGTCGTTTCGGCGTTGTGCTCAGCGTTGTTATCGGCAGACATGAAGCGGCGTCCGGTGGTTGGATTTCCATCTCGGGAGAACGGACCGGGCTTGCAACGGAATTCTAATCGCGGAAGGGTGACAGTTCAAGCACAAAAGGCGTGATTCCCATTGACGGAAGACGACGGGGCGGGTAGATAGTATGATCGCTCAATCATGCGAATCCACATCGCCCGGATTTGAAACATCCGAGACTTCCACATCGCTTTAGGGACCGTTTTCAAGGACTTTCCCATGGTGGACTTCCCCATTGTCGACACCCATGTGCATCTCTGGGATCCGAATCACCTGAGGTACAGTTGGCTGGACGATATTCCTCTGCTTAATCAGCAGTACCTGCTGGACGAATACAGACAGGCTTGCGGAACGGTTCAGGTGGACCAGATGGTCTTCGTACAATGCGAATGCGCCGCGGACCAGCACGTTCAGGAAGCGGAATGGGTTGCCGGGCTGGCACGGCAGGACCGACGGATTCGCGGAATTGTGGCCAACGCGCCGCTAGAACGGGGGGAGGTCGTTGCGGAAGACCTCGAGGCGCTCACGCGTATTCCGCTGGTCAAGGGCATACGCCGCCTGTTGCAATCCGAAGACGCCGCCTATTGTCTGCAACCCGGATTCATCGAAGGGGTCAGACTGCTGTCCGCCCATGGGCTGTCCTTCGACATTTGCATCTTCCATCCACAATTGGCGAATGTGATCACATTCGTTGGTCAGTGCCCTGAAGTTTCCTTTATCCTTGATCATATCGGCAAGCCGGATATCAGGAAACAGGTGTTCGATCCCTGGAAAGACGAACTGAAAGCCCTGGCGGAGATGCCCAACGTGGTCTGCAAGGTGTCGGGGCTCGTCACCGAGGCGGACATGGAACGGTGGACACCGGAAGATCTCAAACCCTACATCGACCACGTGATTGCGTGTTTCGGCATGGACCGCGTCATGTACGGGGGAGACTGGCCGGTCGCCGCCCAAGCCACGACCTATCCGCGCTGGGTGGAGGCGCTGTCCTGGGCGACAAGCGACCTCTCCGACGCCGAAAGACGCAAGCTGTTTCGGGACAATGCGATCTCATTTTACCGGCTGTAACGGACTATTGCCTTCGATGCCGGTCGCATTACTCCGTGCAACTCGTGTCCTCCGCTGCTCTGCCGCTCCTCATATCCGCCATGTCTCCAGCACGGACTCCTCCACCTGGACCGGTTCGAGGATGCGTTCGGCGTCTTCGTAGCGACAGGTTACCGGCGTGCCGGGATCGGCCTTTGATCCGGCGTACCGGACGGTCATCCCCGCGACTTTGCGAAGATCCTCGTCCGTAGGATGGCCCTCGACGAGGGCGGTTGGACCCGTGACGCCCTGCGTTTCCAGTCTCCAGCGGCCGGGCGTGTAACGGTCCAGGAATTTGTTTTCGCCTTCTTCGCGTCCCATCACCACTTTGACGTCCGGCTTGACGCGGAAATGACGGCCGATCTTGAGCAGCATCACGTCATCCATCGTCAGGTTTTCCTTGCCCTCGTGCTCGAAGAAGTCGAGGATGCGTCGGCCGAAATTCTGGTCGGTGAGGAAGCAGCATCCGCCCGCGGGGGAAGGATAGTCCTCGATGCCGTACTCCTCGGCCAGTTCCATCTGTTTCTGGCGGGAACGGCCCTGGATGTCACCCAGTTTTTCCCGATCCACCCAGCCCTCCTGCTCCGGCACGGTGGGGGGGAGGCGTTTGGCGGAAAGGGGCCGCAGCAGCAGTCCGTCCAGCTCCGCATCCCGGTCAATGACGTTCATGGGCTGCCTGCGCTGGGACATGGGCCGCTGGCCGAGGACCTCGCCGGTGAACATGAACCGGGCGCCGATTTCGTCCATGTACTGGCGGGCGCGCCTGAACATGAAAATACGGCAGTCGATGCACGGGTTCACCGCGGAGCCATACCCGTATTTGGGGTCGGTCAGGACGTTCAGATAGTCCGGACCCGAGATATCGATCATCTCGATGGGCAGGTCCAGTTTGGCGCCGGCCTGCAGGGCCTCGTTGCGCACGGGTTTCTTGCGCTTCCGCGTCCGGGATCTGCGATTGTGCTCCACCACGCAGAATCCGGTATAGAAGGTAAGTCCTTGAATCTCAATACCCTGGCGCATTAGCATAGCGGCCGCGATCGTGCTGTCCAGTCCGCCCGACAGCAGGCCGACGGCCTTCACGGGTTTTGACATCGCATACGCTCCTTCCAGGCCGTTTGCCGGACCGGGGCCGGGACGGCCCGCCCGGACGGCTCATACCCCGACGGATGTGCGCAGCGCATCCGCCACCTGCCGAAAGGCCGCCGTCTGCTGCGAATCCGGTTCCCGCCGGACGATCGGGATGCCCTGATCTCCGGCAAGACAGACGGCCGGATCGATGGGCAATGCGCCGACGAAGGGCACGCCCAGCGCTTCGCTGGCCCGT
The DNA here is from genome assembly GCA_965200485.1 of bacterium. Taxonomy (GTDB): domain Bacteria; phylum JAAXHH01; class JAAXHH01; order JAAXHH01; family JAAXHH01; genus JAAXHH01. The sequence continues at coordinate 426,047 of CBDAUD010000001.1, read as the reverse complement.
TTGCCTCCGCCGGTCGTGAAGATATCCGTACGCTCGCCGCAGTGGGGACAGTTGAAATAGCTCATGTTCTCGACGATGCCGAGTATGGGTACGTTTACCTGCTGGAACATGGCAACGCCGCGCCGCGCATCGATCAGGGCCACGTCCTGCGGCGTTGTGACCACCAGGCCGCCGGTCAGGGGCACGGATTGCGTCAACGTCAAGTGCGCGTCTCCCGTACCCGGGGGCATGTCGATGACGAGACAGTCCAGTTCTCCCCACAGGACGTCGCGCAAAAGCTGCTGGACGGCCTGGTGGACCATGGGGCCCCGCCAGGTTACGGACTGGTCTTCCGGGATCAGGAAGCCGAAGGACATCATCTTTATGTCATGGGCGATCATCGGCAGGATCTTCTGGCCTACCACGCCGGGTTGATCCCTGACGCCCATCATCGTAGGAATGCTGGGACCGTAGATGTCGGCGTCGAGCAGACCCACACTGGCGCCCGCGTCGGCCAGCGCCACCGCCAGGTTCACGGAGACGGTGGATTTGCCTACGCCACCCTTCCCGCTGGCTACAGCAACGATCGTCTTCACCCCCGGCAGTTCGATCTTGCCGGGCTGCCCCGCCGCCGGTCCCGGCGAGGGACCCTGGGCGGTGGCCGACTGTCCAGGGGGCGGTCCGGTGATCTGCACGTCCCGAACCCCCGCCATGCTTTCCACCGTTTCTTTGGCCGCGAGGGTGATCTGGCGGCGCAAGGATTCGTCCTGCGTGGAAAACGCCAGACTGAAGGCTACGTGTCCACCGGAAGCCTGCACGTTCTTGACCAGGCCGAAGGAGACGATGTCGCGATCGAATCCCGGGTACATGACCTGCTTCAATCGGTTCACCACGTCCTGCATGGTCACTTCATGGGCCATTTTCTTCTCCTGATTCTTCGCGAATCGGTGCGTCGCAGGCCACAGGCCTGGGCTGTCCGGTGGGTTTTAGTATTCTGCGACGAACAAGAGACCGAGGTTCCGATCGCGTTTCGTCGGTTCCCGCATCTCGCTGCGCAATCTACACGCTGCGTCCAGGCGGAGCAATCATTTTACCTTGCGCACGTACAGCCTGAACTCTTCGGTCTCTTCGATGATCTTGAGCAATACGTGTCCATGACTCGCACACCAGGCCGGCATGTCCTCCAGTATCTGGGGGTCGTCAGCCAGCACTTCCAGCACTTCATCCGCGGAGATTTCCCCGATGGCGGCCGCGGTTTTAATGATCGGCACGGGACAGAGCAGACCGTAGGTGTCGAGGGTCCTGGCTGGCCGAATCATGTCTCGTTGCTGCCTCCCTGCGGCCTGTACCGGTCTCATCAGCCGGTTTTGCCGCTCGTCTGCTACTTGGACCGGTCTCATCAGCCGGTCCGCTGCGGGTCAGCCCGCACGACCGGCGATGTCGCGCAGTGCGCCCACGGATTCGACGAGCGCGTCCAGCGCTTTCTCCACCTCGGATTCCCCGCTGCGCGGACCCGCGGTAACCAGCAGGGAGCAGCGGGCTTCGGCCGCCGTCCGCCCCAGGGCCAAGAGCACATGCGATGGCTTGGACGCATGGGCTGCGCATGAGGAACCGACGGAAACGGCGATGCCCCGGGCATCGAGCATCAGGACGAGGGATTCCCCGTCCACGCCCGGTATCCACAGGTTCAGGTGGCCAGGCAGGCGTCGGCCGGGATGTCCATTGATGGATACATCCGGCAGGCGATCCATCAATCCGCGCACCAGGGATTCATCCAGCCGCTTCAGCCGGTCGATCCGGGCGGACAATTCAGTCGCCGCCAGTTCCGCTGCCCTGCCGAAACCCGCAATGGCGGGGATGTTCTCGTGGCCGCCGCGCCGGCCCGCTTCCTGCACGCCGCCCTCCATCTGGGGACGCAGCCGGGTACCGGATTTCAGATACAGGGCGCCGGCACCGGGGGGACCGTTCAGGGGACGGGCGGAAAGGGACAGGGCATCGACGTTCAATTCATTGACGTTGACGGACATCCGTCCCAATGCCGCTACGGCGTCGGTATGCATGACCGCCCCGTGTTGGCGGACGATTCCGGCGACTTCGCGCACGGGCTGAATGGTGCCGGTTTCATCGTTGGCGAGCATGACGGAAACGAGCACGGTGTCGTCCCGCATGGCCCGCGCAACCTGGTCGGGCTGCACGATGCCGTCCCTGTCGGCCGGGACCTGCGTGACCGTGAATCCCTGCCGTTCCATCGCTTTCGCGGCGTAGAGCACGGCATGGTGCTCAATGCTGGATACGACTATATGCCTGCCGTGACGCGTCCTCGCCTGAGCGAGTCCCTTGACCGCCAGATTGTCCGCCTCCGTCCCGCTGGCTGTGAATACGATCTCGTCCGGAGCGGCGTCGATCAGCCCGCTGACCCGGCCCCGCGCCCGATCCAGCACCCGGCGCGCCTCGACGCCCAGACGATGCAGGCCGGACGGATTCCCGGCGCATTCCGTGAGGCAGGGCATCATCTCGTCGAAGACGCGGGGATCAACCGGAGGGGACGCGCCGTGGTCGAAGTATATCATGACAGAAGCGGGTTTTCAGGAATTGCGCTCTACCCATTCCCGCTCGCCGTCTGCCCAGATTTCCTTCTTCCAGACGGGCACGATCTGCTTCACGCGGTCGATCGCGTAGGAACAGGCCTCGAATGCGTGCTTTCGGTGGGGAGTCGATACGGAAATCAGCACGCTGATCTCCCCGATGTCGACCGGACCGACACGGTGAACCATGGCTACGTCCTCAATGCCCCAGCGCGTGCGGATCTCCTCGCCCACCTCTTGCATCTTGGCTTCGGCCATCTCGGCGTAGGTCTCGTATTCCAGCCGAAGCGTCCGCCGTCCATCCGTGTTGTCCCGCACCGTACCGGCGAAGGTGACCACCGCGCCGTGGTGGGGTTTGCGGGCCCATTCGAAAAGGGCGTCCGGTTCGATCCTGTCGGTCGTGATTTTGTACACGCGCCTGTTTCGTCCTTCATCCGGCATGGATTCATCGCTCACGAGTTGCCGCCGCTCACGGGCGGAATGCATGCCAGTTCGTCGCCTTCTTCCAGCACGACCTGCCGATCGGCGTATTCCCGGTTTACGGCCAGCATCGCGCTGCGTTCGTAACGCGCGAGGGCGGGATAGGATGCGATCAGCCCCGCAAAGGCCTCGCCCGCGGTGGTTCCCGCCGGGACGTCCACTGAAACCGATGTCGCGCCCACCGCGTCCTTGCACCCGGCGAAACACTTCACGATGATCCGCATGGCCGTCCTTGCAGGCTTCATTTGAAGGTGGGAAACGGGGGTCTGGAGACGCCTGGGCAACCCGTTCGCGGACCGGGCTCTATTTCAGCTTTCTAACCCGGTAGAAACAGACGGCGGTAAGGGTTGTGAACACGGTCCACGCGAGAATCAGAAAAACCCATCCTCCCGTGGTCAACTCGGTGGCTTGCTGTTCCATGGGGAGCAAACTCCTGGTTCCAGTTCAGCATACGGTCCGGGCATGGCTCCAACATACCCTAATCCGGGCTTCGGCGCCAGTCAAGTCATTTTGCCGTCGGCTTCTTGCAGGGAACGGAAGGCATCCTTCTGTCGTCCTTCCATCGTAATTGAACCAGGTATTGCAAGTATCGCACCCCGGTGTTATTTTCGTTTTTCTATGAAACGCCTTTGCACGATTTTCTTCAGCCACGCGCTGGTGTCGCTGTTCGCCTTCGCCACACACGCGGAAGGCCCGAAGATCCGACTAGAAAGCGCGCGGCAACACATCGTGGCTTTCGAAGAGGTTGATGAAATCGCCCGCGCGCAAAGCCGATCCGCGCTGCGTACGCTTACCAACCGGCCCTGGCCGCTGGGCGGCCGAACCGTCGTTTATCCCGAACGCCGGCTTCTGGCGTTCATCGACGACGAAGAAGGACTGGGTCTGCGCGTCCCGCTTGTGCTTTCCTTCGACCAGTATTACCGGCTTCGCAGTTCGGTACATTTCAGGAAACTGTGGCGCACCTCGGTGCTGTCCTACGTCTTCGATACCGAAACACGGATGAACCAGGAAGGCCTGCTGACCCTCGATGTGCCCGTGAACCTGCCTACGTTTCTGGGCGGCGGCTCGCCGGTCATCCGGATTCTCGGAAATCAGCGGATCGAGGTGGACATGGCCAGCGAATGGGAAGAAGGCAGCGCGAGCACGGCGACGAACCGGGTTTCCCGGGCACCCAACGTATCCATGAAGCAGAATCAGGAGTTTACCGTAACGGGGAACATCGGCGAGAAGATCGAGGTGAACATCAAGCAGAACAGCGAAGCGTTCACCGATCTCGACAACAACCTGGCCATACGCTATCAGGACGTCTCCGACGATGGCCAGGATGGAAACGGCATACTGAAGAGCTTCGAGGCGGGGAACGTTTCCCTCGAACTGAAGAACACCGAGTTCACCGGCTATACCCAGCAGCACACCGGCCTGTTCGGAATCAAAATGGTCGGCCAGCTCGGCAATTTCCACCTGACCGCCATCGCCAGCCAGGAAAAAGGCGAAGGGGAATCGGCCACATTCCAGGCGGGTTCGCAGGGTTCCAGCCGGGTGATCAGGGACCTCGACTTCAGGCGCAGGACCTACTATTTCATTGATGAAAGATACCGCCGGAACTTCTCGCGAAGAGACGAAAACGGATACCGGGTCGCGGCGGAAGACTCCGTCCGGCTGATCCAGGTCTACGTGGCCGGACAGCTCACCGTGACCAACCAGCCGAGACTGGTCATCGCCAACGCCTATCCCGATCCCCCGGTTTACGATGCGGCGGGTACCCTCCTCGAGGGATCGGAGACCGGCGAATTCGTGGAAGGCAAGTTCCGGTACCTGGAATCCGACGAATTCTACATAAACGAACGATTCGGCTATATCGCACTGAACACGCCGCTGCAGGAGGACGACCTGCTGGGGGTTTACTACGAGACCGTGAACCGGGACGGAGAGGTCAAAAGATACGGTAGCGTGGAGGGCGATATTCCGTTGCTGCGCCTGCTCAAGCGACAACAGGATCTCATACCTGAAAACCCGGACGATCCGTCGCAGTGGGACACCTGGCAGTACGAGTGGCGAAACGTCTACTACCTCGGCCAGACGGATATAGACCCCAACGACTTCGAGCTGAGGATATACCGATTGCAGTCCGAGGGCGAGCACAGTGAAGTCGCCGAGAACGGCACACCCTACATCCAGTTGCTGGGACTCGACCGAAGGGGTGTGGACCCCGGTTCCGAGCCCGATCGCCTCGTCGATATCGATTATGCGCTGTTCGATTTCAAGCGCGGGGAGCTGATCTTCCCCGATCAGTATCCCTTCGCGCCCACCCTGACACGGAACGCCGCCGGCCAGCTGGCCTATCCGAATACGCAAGGGGCCGGCCTTCCGGACGAAACCCCCGAGTTCTATACGCTCACAAGCAAGTTGATCAACAGCCAGTTCAGCACCCTGCACAAGTTCTTCATGGAGGTCGCGTACCGCGACCAGTTGTCCCAGTACTCGCTTGGCCGCTCCAATATCATCGAGGGGAGTGAAATCGTGCGGTTGAACGGCCAGCAACTGCAACGGGGCACGGATTACATCATCCTGTACGAAGTCGGGCAGATTCGATTCACGAATGAAGAGGCCCTGAGCCCGGACGCGGATGTGACCGTCCAGTTCCAGTACGCCCCGTTTTTCAAACCCGTTTCGAACACCTTGCTGGGCATGCAGGGCGAATACCAGTTCAATGAACTGTCCTGGATAAAGGGCACCCTGCTCTACCGGTCCGACAAGTCGCTGGACCAGAAGTCCCGCATCGGCCAGGAGACCGGCCGATACATGATGTGGGGGATCGATACCCGACTGACCTTCGAACCGGATTTCCTGACTTCCTTTGTGGATCGCATTTCTCCGGCAGACCTGGAGGACGAGGCCTCCTCGCTGATCATAGAGGCCGAGCTGGCCCAGAGCATACCCAATCCCAACGTGCTGGGCGACGGATTCATCGACGACTTCGAGGGAAGCAAGGAGGAAACCAGCCTGGGTGTGCGTCGCAGCGGCTGGCGGCCGGCCAGTCCGCCAGACCGCCATACGCACGACCAGCGGGGCAGGATGATCTGGTACAATCCGCTGGAGCAGGTTGATGTGCGCCAGATTTACCCCACCCGCGAGGTTACGGGGCGGGACCAGTTGCAGCACGTACTGATCATGGAGTTCGATCCCACGGCGCCGGATTTGCGCTGGGGGGGGATTTCCGCGGATTCGACCTTCAACGCCCTGTGGCGGGAAGGTGGGCAGGAGGATGTGCTGAACCGTTGGGCCGGGTTGATGCATCCGCTGTCCGGGAGCAACGTGGACCAGACGCGCAGCAGATTCATCGAATTGTGGGTGAACGGAAACCGCGGTGAGCTGCACATCGATCTCGGGAAGATCAGCGAGGACGTCAACGACAACAACCGGCTCGATACGGAAGACGACAGAAGCGATGGATACGGAAACAATCTCCTGGAACCGGAAGAAGACATCGGCATGGATGGGCTGCGCGACGAGGACGAAACCGGTTACCATCCGGTCGACAATCCGGACCCGCACGGAGACAACTTTTCCTTCGAGGGCACGATGGGCGGCTCCGTGCCGGTTGATCAGGTCGACTACAGCCGGATCAACGGACCGGAGGAAAATGCCACCGACCCGGACCAGAACCGGCGTCCCGACTCCGAGGACCTAGACTATTCCGGGTTCCTCGATAGCCAGAACGACTATTTCAAATTTGTCGTGAATCTGAGCCCGGATCACGAAGACACGCTGCTCGTAGCCGGGGGAGACCGCGAGCAATCCAACTGGGGCAATCCGGACAGCTGGCGCATGTACCGCATTGCGCTGGATACCGAACTGTTCGGAGCCGATTCAACCGGGTCCGACGCCTCGGGAAACGGGGATGAGCAGTTTGTTCCGGGCGACGGCATTTCCGGGATCAACCGGGCCTTTGCCGGCGCGGTTGGCACACCGAGATTCGACGAAATCGAAATGGTGCGACTTTGGGTCACGATGGTGAATGAACCGGTGAAGATGCGCATCGCCTCCATCAATATCGTCGGCAACCAGTGGCAGGAGGATTTCCACGGGGCCATAATCGATTCCAGCGGCAATCCGGTGCCGGCTTCCACGCTGGCCGCGTACGGGGAGACGTTCGATGTCGCCGTAAAGAACACCTTCGACAATCCGGGCGAGTACATGTCGCCTCCCGGCGCGATCGTCGAGTATGATCGCGTAACGGGCCTGCAGAACAAGGAGCAGTCGCTGATTCTCACCTATACCAACCTGCAGCCCCGCCACAGCGCTCAGGCCTACCGCACCCTGTTTTTCGATCAGGACTACACATTGTACAACACCCTGAGGCTCTACATCTACGGTTCCGACCTGCTCGCGGACGGCCGTTCGCCCGACTTTTTTATTCGATTCGGGAGTGGAGAAACCGACTACTACGAGTATCGGACACGGGTATTGCCCGGCTGGGACGAAGCAAATCATCTCAGGGTGAACTTTGATGATTTGACCATCCTCAAGAGCGAAACCGCTTCGGCGCGCAGGACCGCAACATCGGCGGATACCACCTACGCCGTCACTCTGACCGACGGGCGAAGACATCCGGTGCGGTTCAGGGAAGACCCGGAGGGAGAGGAGCCAACGCTGGCCATAGTGGAATTGGAAGGAAACAGGCAGTACCGCGTACTCGGCGCCCCCGCGCTGGCCCGGATTCGCCATATCACGGTGGGGATTTACAATCCGTACGACGAGCCGCTTTCGGGGGGTGAACTCTGGCTGGACGAACTGCGGGCCGGTGATGTAAGGCGTGATCGCGGCCTGGCGGGTCGCCTGAAGGTAGACGCCGACCTTGCCGACGTTTTCTCGCTGTTCGGAAGCGTCCGAAGCGTGGGCAGTCATTTTCGAAGGATCGGCGGGGAAGAGGCGGGAAGCAGGTCCACGGTGATGAACCTTTCCACCCTGCTGAATATGGGCAACGCGCTCCCCGAAGACTGGGGACTTTCCATCCCCTTGCGTTTCCGCTGGCAGAACGACCTGAGGTTGCCGCGGCTGCAGGTCGGTTCCGACATCATCCTGCAGAACCGGGAACAACGCGAAGCGCAGCGCACGGAGAACACCGACCGTTCCTTCACGGCGTCTTTCTCGAAGCGTATCGGATCCACCAATCCCCTCGTCGCCTGGACCCTGGAACGCATCCGGCTGGATTTCACGTCGACCAGCTATTTTCGGCACGCCGTGTCGCGGATCGATACGTCCGGTTCGTATCGGGCCCGCATGTACTACAATCTGACCCCGCGCTCCAAAGTCCAATGGCCGGTGTTCGGGTGGATGCCGCTGCCGGGATTCATTTCGGATCTGGCCTTCAACCCGCTTCCGGTGCGTCTGGAGCTCTTCTCGGAAATCAACCGCGACAACCGGATCTATCTCAACAGGACGGCGCAGACTGGCGAAGTCGAAGATCCCGGTGAAAACGAATCGGTCGGCTCGGACCGAAGCGAACGGTTCACCCGGTATCTGAATCGGAATGTAAGGGCCATCATGGAGCCCTTCAAGTCGGTAAGGATGAATTACAATCTCGCGGTTTCCAACGACATCAAATCAGATTCCACGGTATCGCTTACCAGGCTGGATTTCGGACCGGAGACCAGCTATCGCCAGAATGTGGGCGTCGACTACCGCCCCGAGATCACGACATGGTTCCGGCCGTCCTACAACTTTACCACGTCTTATGCTGAAAACCGGAATCCCCAGTTGCAGATTGTCGGCGCTTCTCCCGAGTCTCGATCAATTACATTCAGCAACCAGCAGGGCGTGCGAACGAACGTCAACATGGCCAGGATGGTATCGAACGTATTCGGACGATCCGCGCGAGGGGCCGGCCGGGAAGATGCCGGATGGTTTCGGCACAACGTGTTGAACCGGCTTGCCGCGGTTTTCAGGAATCTCACCCCGGTCACGCTGAACTACACGATCAGCCGCAACCAGAATTTCTTCAACGCGACGTCCCGTCCAACCTTCCGGGAACGCGCGGGGCTGTCGGATCACTTTTCAGTACTGTTCGATACCCTGGGGTCCGGCGGGGGCGCTACCGGCATTCAGCGTAACCAGGAAACGGAAGCAAACCGGTCTTCCTTCAACCTTGGAACGGGATTAAGGTTTCTCGGAACCACTCTGTCTATCAGACCCGCCTGGGTAACTACGCACAACCGGTCCACGAATCTGAACCGGCAACAGGAAAACATCACCTGGCCCGAGATGAATCTGCGCTGGAATCCCAATCCCAGGAGCCTGGGCAACTTCGGCCGGATGTTCCGACGCGTCGAATTGTCCAGCGGGTATTCGAGGCGCAACGGGAAGAACACCGACTTGAGACTCGTCGCCCTCGCGGCCGCGCAGGGTGACGCCGCCGCAGGGGGTTCGGATCCCGCCGAAATCGGAGTCACCCGGACGACGACCACCACCCTGTCTCCGCTCATCGGTTTCGTGGCGGATCTAAACGCCGGCCTGGTCATGAGAGGCAGTTTCACCACGCTGGACCGGTTAAGCCAGTTCGGACGGAACGCGACGGACCAGAAACAACAGAACAGGTCGTTCACCGTCGCGGTGGACTACCGGCTCAGGTCCGGGCTTCGGATCTTCGGGAGGAGAACACGCGGGGACATAAATGCCCGGCTGCAATTCACCCGGAATTCCAACAGGACCCTGATCTCAAGAATCGGCGGCGAATTCCAGGCCAATAACGGGCAGGATCAAAACCGGTTCTCGGTCACGACGGACTACCGTTTCAGCCGTTACGTGCGCGGCGGCGTCACGGTCGAACTGACGAATACCCTGAATGTGATTACCCAGCAGAAGCGGCTTCGGCGGGGCGGCGGACTGTGGACCGAATTCATATTCAACTGATGCCGACGATCGGTCATACCATGACTAAACGGGAGATACAGGCTATCCTGTTCGTCTCGATCAGCCTGCTGATCGGGGCGCTGGTGCTGCTGGTGAAACAGTTCGAACCCGATTTCATGCCCGACCTGGCTCCGGCCTCGGCCGACGGACGATTGCATGCCGAAGAGTCGGGACAATCGCTGCAATCCGAAGGAAACGCCATGGCCATGCCGTATGCACAATCCGAGTCGCCGCAGGCCAAGGAGGGAGCGGGTGGAGAACGTCAGGATCGGCCCGTCCCGTCGCAGCCCGTCGCCGAAGGAAACCTGTATGTGCTCGTCAACACCGCGCCGGCGTCCGAACTCCAGAAGCTGCCCGGCATCGGTCCCAGGCTGGCGGAGCGGATCATTGCCTACCGGAAAAACACGGGCTCCTTCGAACGGATGGAACAACTGCTTGAGGTGAAGGGAATCGGTCCCGTAAAGCTCGACCGAATGCGGCCCTTCGTGCAACTCCGATAGCCGCCTGACCACCCCGACGCAACCGGTGCCGTTCGCCCCTTGGAAGGCCGTGAACACGGGTTCAGGGCCCGCCCTTTTTCATTGACAGTCCTCTTCTGCCACGCTATTATCGGTATAGTCCGAAAGGTAATGACCGTAAGTGGGGATTGTAGTGTATGTTACGTGTCGGTACGGGTGTTGCCAAAGGCCGTCGGCTGAAATCCGTAACCGGTACGATTCGCCCCACCAGCAGTCGCGTGCGTGGATCGTTGTTCGACATCCTGTCGACCCGAATCGGCGGCCGCGTTGTACTGGATCTGTGTGCCGGCAGCGGAATATTGGGTATTGAAGCCCTGAGCCGGGGCGCATGTTGCTGTCTGTTCGTCGATAACGACCGGGGTGCTGTCCAGATGATCAGGGACAACCTGGCTCGCTGTGGATTCGGTGGCCAGCATGGTCGGCAACGCGCGCATGGACGAATCGGTTCGAACGGACAGCACGGACTGGGCAGGGTGTGGAGGGCGGACGCCGTTCGGAGCCTTGGACACCTTGCCGACCGCGGCTGTGTGGTGGACATCATCTTTGCCGATCCACCCTATGGCGATCCTGTTGCCCGCGAAGTCATTCGGACCATAGATGAGCGCGGCGTACTGGCCCCCGATGGCCTGCTCGTCCTGGAACATCGTGGCGACGACGCCCCGGAAACATGCGCCGGACTCGACTTGGTGCGCCGACTGGACATCGGTACGACGGCGCTTTCGTTCTTCGGGCCCGTCCCGACGGCTACCGCGCGTAGGTCGGATGTCCTGCCCACCGATCTTGCACCTCCTTCATTGAGAAACCGGCGATGAGTGTTGCGGTGTATCCCGGTACATTCGATCCCGTGACCAATGGGCATCTGGATGTACTGAGACAAGCGCTGACCGTGTTCGAACGGGTCGTGGTGGCCGTCGCGCCCAACGTGGGCAAGCGCCCCATGTTTTCGGTGGAGGAACGGGTGAACATGTTCAGAGATGCCGTGGATGCCTGGTCCGGTGTAGAGATATTGTCCTCGGACGGGCTGACGGTCGACCTCGCGACACGGCTCAAGGCCTGCGCCATCGTCCGTGGCATTCGATCTGCCGGAGATTTCGAAACGGAATCCCAAATGGCGCTCATGAACCGGCGTTTGACACCGTCGGTCACCACGGTATCGTTCTTTCCCGGTGAACCATCGGTGTACGTGAGTTCGTCGCTCGTAAAAGAGGTCTTTCGATTCGGTGGCGACATAAGCGATCAAGTCCCGCCCCCCGTATTGAAAGCGCTGTCGAAGAAGCATGGTCCGGTCAGCTGATCCCCGGTTATCCGGGGACTGACGCCCACACCACCCTCTGCCCACTTTTTTCCATGTCCGCTATGCGTCCCCTTTCCCGAAAACTCGATCGCATCGCGCCTTCCGCTACTACGGTACTCAACGAACGCGCCATTGCGATGCAACGCGACGGCATTGAGGTTTTCAATTTCGGTGTCGGCGAACCGGACTTTCCCACGCCGATCCATATCAAGGAAGCCGGCATGGCCGCGATCCGGGACAATATCACCCGATACACGCCCGCGACGGGCATCCAGGACCTCAAGGAAGCGATCTGCCGCAAGCTCGCCAGGGACAATGGCCTTGCATACGCGCCGAACCAGATAGCGGCGACGTCCGGAGGCAAGCACGCCCTGTACAATCTGCTTTACGTGATCTGCGACGAGGGCGACGAAGTGCTCGTCCCGGCGCCCTACTGGGTCAGTTATCCCGAGATGGTGAAACTGGCGGGTGCCGCGCCGGTGGCGCTGAATACGGGACCGGACACTGCATTCAAGGTGACGGCCGGGCAGGTGCGCGCCGCGATTACGCCGAAGACCAAGGCGTTGATGCTCAACACCCCTTCCAATCCTACGGGCATGGTCTACACGCAGGACGAGCTCGCCGACATCGCCGAAGTAGTCATGGAATCCGGGATCTACGTCATTACCGACGAGCTCTACGAGAAAATCCTGTATGACGGCCACCGCCACATCAGCATGGGTGCGCTCCATCCGCAGATGATGGAACAGACGCTGGTGGTCAACGGCCTGTCCAAGGCGTATGCCATGACCGGATGGCGCCTGGGCTACGCTGCCGGTCCCAGGGAGGTGATGGAGTTGGTGGTGAAATTCCAGGGGCAGACCGTCATGCATCCGAGCGCCATCACCCAGCACGCCGCCGTTGCCGCGTTGACCGGTCCCGAGGACTTCCTCCCGCCCATGATCAGCGCATTCGATCACCGGCGAAATTACATCCTTGAAAGACTGGACAACATGCCGGGCGTGGTTTGTGCCCGTCCCGGCGGCGCATTCTACGTCTTCCCGGACCTGTCAACCTATACGGGCTACAGACGGCCCGACGGCCGCGCAATCGAAGGATCGGTGGACCTTGCCATGTACCTGCTGGAGGCGTATCAGGTGATCTCGGCGCCGGGCGCCGCATTCGGAACGGAAGGGTGTCTGCGGTTCTCCTACGCAACCACGCTGGATATCATCGAAAGGGGCATGGATCGGGTAGCGGAAGGGCTGTCGGCGTTGAAGAGTTCTTAATCTATCGACCCTCGCGAGCATGAGCGGAACGCAGGACGTCCATACATCGCGGTCATCTGGAGGATCAAATGGTAAAGATCGGCATTGTCGGTGCGGGTAATGTGGGGGCGACCGCAGCGCTGTACGCCGCCCAGAGCGAACTGGGCGACATCGCCCTGATCGACGTCGTGGACGGCATTCCGCAGGGCAAGGGACTGGACATGATGGAAGCCGGCCCCGTGCTGGGATATGATTCGGCAATCGTAGGGTCCAACGACTTCGCGGCGCTGGAAGGCGCGGCTCTCGTGGTCGTAACCGCCGGTCTGGCACGCAAACCGGGCATGGACCGGCTGGATCTGCTGAAGAAAAACGCGGAGATCATCACATCGGTGACCGAGCATATTGTCAAGTACGCGCCGGATGCCCAGATCCTGATGGTAAGCAACCCCCTGGACGTCATGACGTATGTCGCCCTGAAGGTATCGGGGTACGGAAGAAAACGCGTCTACGGTCAGGCCGGCGTGCTCGACTGCGCCCGCTACCGGTCCTTCATTGCCATGGAGCTGGGTGTATCCATGGAAGACACGCAGGCGATTATTCTCGGTGGACACGGGGACACCATGGTTCCGATCCCCCGGTACACCACGGTCTCCGGCATACCCATCACCGAGTTGCTGTCCCAGGAAGCCATCGACCGTATCGTGCAACGGACCCGGGACGGCGGCGCGGAAATCGTCAACTATCTCAAGACGGGGAGCGCCTACTACGCTCCTGCCGCCTCCGTCGTCCAGATGGTGGAATCCGTCCTGAAAGGAAAGAACCGCGTGCTGCCCGCCTCCGTGATGCTCCAAGGCGAGTACGGACTGCGGAACGTCTGCGTGGGGGTACCCGTGAAGTTGGGCAGCGACGGCATCGAGCAAGTGATCGAACTGGATCTTTCGGACGACGAACGGGCGGCGCTGCATGCTTCCGCGTCCGTGTATCAGGAGAGCTTGGACGAACTGGGCATATAACAGGCATTGCCTGGCCTATGGCATGACATCATGTATGAGGCTCAACGATCCTCTGACGGAGGAGGAAGGAAGAGACATGGTTGCGAAAACACCACCCGCCGATGGGGACCGCATCACCATTGATGCGCGGGGCGTGCTCAATGTCCCGGACCAGCCGGTTATCCCCTTTATCGAGGGGGATGGTACGGGACCGGATATCTGGAGGACGGCCCAGCGCGTTTTCGACGCGGCTGTTGAAAAGGCGTATGGCGGGAATCGGCGCATCGTCTGGTACGAAGTGCTGTCGGGTGAAAAGGCCTTCAACCGCACGGGCAGTTGGCTTCCGGACGAAACGGTAGACAGTTTCCGGGAATACCTGGTGGGGATCAAGGGGCCGCTGACGACGCCGGTGGGCGGCGGTATCCGCAGTCTGAACGTGGCGTTGCGTCAGCTCCTCGACCTGTATGTATGTCTGAGACCGGTAAGATGGTTTACCGGCGTACCCAGTCCCGTGCGTCATCCAGAGAAGGTGAATATGGTCATCTTCCGCGAAAACACGGAGGACGTGTACGCCGGGAAGGAACAGGAGGCCTACAGCGACGAGGCGGGCAGACTGATCGCATACTGCAAGGAACAGTTCGGATGGGACATAAGGCCGGACTCCGGTATCGCCATCAAGCCGGTGAGCGAGACGGGCAGCAAGCGGTTGATCCGCGCGGCGATCGAATACGCCATTGCGCACAACAGGAAGAGCGTCACCCTGGTGCACAAGGGCAACATTCAGAAGTTCACCGAAGGTGCTTTTCAGAAATGGGGATACGAACTCGCCAAAGAGGCGTATCCGGATCGCCTGATCAGCTGGGACGAATGCCAGGGCGACGTGCCGGAAGGCAAAATCCTGATCAAGGATGCCATTGCGGACATCTTCCTGCAGCAGATCCTGACCCGTCCCGACGAGTTCGACGTCATCGCCACCATGAATCTGAACGGCGACTACATTTCCGATGCACTGGCCGCGCAGGTGGGCGGTATCGGTATTGCGCCGGGCGGAAACATCAACTACAAGACCGGACATGCCGTGTTCGAAGCGACCCACGGGACCGCGCCGAAATATGCCAACCAGGACAAGGTCAACCCGGGTTCCGTCATTCTTTCCGGCGAACTGATGCTACGCTATATCGGCTGGGACGAAGCGGCCGACCTGATCATTCAGGGTATAGAAAAAGCCATCGCGGGCCGCATCGTGACGTACGACTTCGCACGCCTGATGGAAGATGCGCAGGAAGTCAGGTGCTCGGCATTCGGCACGGCCATCATTGAGCGGATGTAAGCCGCCAACGGCGCAACCATTCCGTTGAGCGCGGGTGTTCGGATTCCGGGATCTCCCTCATGTTCGTCGACTTTGCGAGAATTCACGTGAAGGCCGGCCGCGGTGGCAATGGTTGCTGCAGTTTCCGCCGCGAGAAGAACGTGCCGCGAGGCGGTCCGGACGGCGGCCACGGCGGCGACGGCGGACATGTCGTCCTGCAGGTCGATCCGAGCAAGCGCACCCTGCTCGATTTTCAGTACCAGCACCTGCATCGGGCCGGGAACGGCCTGCATGGACAGGGCAAGGACATGCACGGCCGCAACGCCCCGGATCTGGTCATCGGCGTTCCGCCCGGCACCATCGTCAAGGACCGCGAATCGGGTGCCGTGATCTCCGACATGGTGGGGGAAGACCAGTCCGTAGTCATCGCCCGCGGAGGAAACGGGGGCCGCGGAAACTCGGCCTTCGCCACGTCCACCAACCGGGCGCCCAGGCGATGCGAGGAGGGTCAGCCGGGCGAGGAACGTCTGCTGGAACTTGAGCTGAAGCTGATTGCCGACGCGGGTCTGGTCGGTCATCCGAATGCAGGCAAATCCACCCTGCTGTCGCGCCTGTCCGCCGTAAGACCCAAGATTGCCGACTATCCCTTCACCACCCTGGAGCCCAACCTGGGCATCGTGAAGCTTGGCGCGTACGATCGCTTCGTGCTGGCGGACATCCCGGGCCTGATCGAAGGTGCGCACGAAGGCAAGGGACTCGGGCACCGTTTCCTCCGACACATCGAACGGACCCGGATTCTCGTGTTTCTGCTGGACGCAAGTCAGCCTGATCCCTTGCACGACTATGAAGTGCTCGTCAATGAGCTCAGGCAGTTCAACCCCGTACTCCTCTCCCGACCCGCCCTGGTCGTTTTTACCAAGCTGGACCTGATCGTGGATCGTTCCGTTTTAAAAAGCATTCCATTGAATACCGATCATCCCAAAGATCCCCATCAAGCCGGTCACCCTGGCCACCCGGGTCACCCTGGCCACCCGGGTCACCCTGGCCACCCGGGTCACCGCAGCAAACCTGTGCTGGCGATCTCATCCGCCACCGGAGAAGGCATTCCCGAACTCCTCGGGGAAATCGGGCGGATTCTTGACGAGATTAGATCCGACCCGCCCGACTAATATCAAGTCGAACAATGCGATGCATAGCGCATGGTCCTCGGGTAGTCCGTGGTAACCTGAACCAGCATCGATTTCCTATTCTGCGAGGAACTGCCCATGTCCGATCTGGCATCCTGGCTGACCCTGGCACGCGTGCCAGGCGTAGGGGCCGCGCGGTTTCAGGCCTTACTGCGTCATTTCGGATCCCCTGCCGCGGCCCTTTCCGCCTCGGCGGACGAACTGAACATGATAGCCGGGGTCGGACCGCAGATTGTCCGGGCGATACGCACCTGCCGGGACGAGGCCTTCGTCGCTCGTCAAGTGCGCCTGCTGGAACGGTACGGGGCGCGCGTCGTCACTTTCGGCGATCAGGATTATCCCGAGCGTCTGCGGGAGATCTACGACCCGCCCCCGCTGCTGTTCGTTTCCGGCGCTTGGGAAGCCTGCGATGAACAGTCCGTCGCCATTGTGGGCACGCGGTTTACCTCGTCCTATGGCCGCGAGATGGCCGAGTCGTTCAGTGCGGCGCTGAGTTCGTTTGGATTCACTATCGTGAGCGGCATGGCGCGGGGCGTAGACACGCGGGTCCACCAGACCGCGCTGCGTGGAGGCGGCCGCACCGTAGCCGTACTGGGATCGGGCCTGGACAGACCCTACCCCGCGGAAAACCGCAAGCTGATGACATCAATCCGTCAACACGGGGCCGTGATCACGGAACAACCCTTCGAAACCGGTCCGGACGCCGTCAATTTCCCGCAGCGGAACCGGATCATCAGCGGTGCGACGCTGGGCACGGTCGTGGTGGAGGCCGGCAAGCGCAGCGGTGCGCTGATTACCGCGCGCTTTGCGCTGGACCAGGGCCGCGAAGTCTTTGCCGTCCCCGGTCCGCTGAACACGCCCGGAAGCGAGGGCGTCAACCGGCTGATCAAGGACGGTACCGCCAAGCTGATCCAAAGCGTCGACGACGTGATCGACGAACTGGCGCCTCGCCTGGGATACCGTCCGAAGCGGGCGGACGAAATACCGTCCGATCCGGCATTCGACCTGCTGCCCGAGGAAAAACCATGTACGACCAGCTGACCGCCGACCCGAAACACATCGATCCACTGGCGTCCGCCCTGGCCCTTACCTCCTCGCAGGCACTTGGCATCCTGCTGGCGCTTGAGCTGAAAGGGGCGGTGCGGCAACTGCCGGGCATGATGTTCGTCCGGTCCTGACCCGATGGCTCCCATGCTCCTGCCGCACACCCTTTCCATCGACCTTGGGACGGTTATTTAGGTTGACAGTCCGATCTCCCACGATGTTAAATCTAAATCAAGGACAAGCACACCGGCTTGCATCGCCCACTTCAACCTCAAGTGGCAGTCCATGCACTTTCGGCAGAATTGCGGGAATACCATCGGCCGCGACGAACTGGCGAAAGTGTTGGAGCGCGAGCGGCGGAAGGGCGGAATCGTCGTTTTTACGAACGGGTGTTTCGACCTACTTCATCCTGGCCACGTCCACCTGTTGCAGACCGCACGTTCATACGGCGACCTGCTTGTCGTGGCCATAAACACCGACGCGTCCGTCCGGTCGATCAAGGACGATGGGCGCCCGATATACGACGAAGCGGAACGGGCATACATGCTCAGTGCCTTGACCTGCGTGGATTACGTGACCCTGTTTGGCGAACCGACGCCCATTCCACTGCTCAAACTGCTCAAACCGGATATTCTCGTGAAGGGAGATCACTACGGCCACGAGGAGGTGGCGGGCTGGGACGTGGTGGAGGAATACGGGGGCCGCGTGGAAAGAGTACCCGTACTGGAAGGCAGGTCCACCACGAACACGATAGCGCGTATCAACGAAACCGTGTGATGGCTCGTTCGCCAGGGACGTGACCGCACAACGTATCCTTACTTTGAAGGCGCAAAACCAGAAAGGGCGCTTCATGTCTGAAACACGTCAGAAACTGCTGGTGCTGTATCTGCGGTCCCCGGACTTGCATGCCGGTGTCGTGGCCTGGTCCGAATATGACGGGACCGCGCCCGCAGACGACCGGCATTCCTCGGGCGACGCCGCGGATTCGGGCGGCGCCACGAGTCCGCCCTACGGCTCGGTAGTGGATGCCATGCGGGACGGCTGGCGGGTCGTACAGTTTCCTCAGCAATACCCTGCCTATCCGGGCACGGAATACCAGACTTCCTATCTCAAATACGAGTACATACTCGAAAAAATGGAGGTGGTAGATGGCTGACAGCACCCATCTTTTGAATTCGAAGCAAATGGCCCGTTTTGTTGCGGAGGGGTATCTCCGATTCGATGAGCTGGTGCCCGACGAATTGAACCGGGCGGTGAAGGAGGAAATGGACAACCAGGCCATTCCCCGGGAAGAGGCCGGTTCGCCCCTGAGCGCCATATGGCCGGAAGCGGCCGTGGGACGCGTGTTTAGAATGCCGGAGGTCGAAGGCATCATCCACAGCCTCGTCGGACCGGATCCCTTGTACGATCACCACGCAGTGCACACCGTAGCGGCGGGCCATCAGTTCGGACAACACTGGCATGCGGACGCCATCATCGACACGCGGATGCATTTCGACATCCAGTTCATGTACTTCGCCCACGACACGCCCAGGGAGATGGGTGGCACGTTGATCCTGCCCGGAAGCCACTACCGGCGAATCAGCGAATCCGACATCGCCCGGTACCACAACTTCGTGGGCCAAATACCGATGATCTGCAAGGCCGGAACGATGATCGTCCTGCATCACGGCATGTGGCACTGCGCCCAGCCCAATCGCACCGACCAGATCCGGTACATGTTCAAGCTGCGCCTCAATCCCACGGTCCGTCAGCTTCGTCTGTGGAACACGGAGGATATAGACGACCCGGCTGTCAGCGAGTTGCTCAGCACGAACCAGCCGTGGCACGGGAACGAGGACCGCATCGAGCACGTCAACCGCATCCACTTATGGCGTTTCCTGACCGGCGACGACCAGTTCGACAATCACTACTGGCTAAGCCGAATCGAAAACGAGCCCGAACTGGTGTGATGACTACGGCTAATCTGCGACGCCAACTGGGCATCTGGCCGACCACGGCCATGGTCGTCAGCGGCATGATCGCCGTGGGCATTTTTCTGGTGCCCGCCGGGATGGCCAAGTCCCTGGGATCGCCTCTCCTGCTGCTGATCGTCTGGATGGGCGTGGGGGGCATGGCCCTGTGCGGCGCCCTGTGCTTCGGAGAGCTGGCCTCCCGCTATCCCCAGGCGGGCGGCGGATACATCTATCTCCGCGAAGCCTACGGGACACCGACGGCCTTCCTTTACGGCTGGATGTCCCTGATGGTGCTTGATCCCGGTATCACGGCGACGCTCGCGACCGGACTGGCGAGTTACGCCGGTCACATCCATCCCATGGATCCGGTCGTCCTGAAGCTGCTGGCCATCGGCATGCTGGTCGTCCTGACAGGCGTAAACATCTATGGCGTGCGCATAGGCGCCCGAATCATCGTCCTGTTGACCGTGTTCAAAGTCGGGGTGCTCGCCGCCATATCCATTCTGGGTTTCGGCCTGGGACTCGGCGACTGGTCGAATTTCGTCCCCTTCGCGGAGCGGCCGCCGGATTCGGGTCCGCTGTTCGGCGCGCTTGCCGGCGGCATCGTCGGCGCCTTTTTCGCCTTTGCGGGGTGGTGGGATCTCAACAAGGTGGCCGGGGAAATCCGCGATCCGGCGAGCACGCTGCCCAAGGCGCTGCTGCTGGCGGTTGGCATCGTCACGCTGACGTACATTTCCACCAGCGCCGTCTTTATCTATCTCGTACCCGTATCCCAGGTTACCAGCGACGAGACTTTTGCCGCACAGGTCGGCGAAATACTCTTCGGCCGCAGCGGCGGCATGCTGTTTTCTTTCGTGGTCATTCTTTCGATCACCGGCAGCCTTACCGGACTGTTGCTGATGGCGCCACGGGTTTACTACGCCATGGCCAGGGAAGGCGTTTTTCTCCGCTTCGCCGGTGCGATCCATCCAGCCTTCGGAACCCCCTACCGTGCGATCGCCATCCAGGGAGGCTTGGCATCGCTTCTGGTATGGCTGGGGACTTTCAGTCAGATCCTCGACTATTTCATTTTTGTGGCTGTGCTGTTCATCGCCCTGACCGTGGCGGGTCTGTTCGTCGTTCGCCGCAAACAGCCGGATCTGCCGCCGTACCGTACCCCGTTTTATCCCGTCACGCCGATTGTTTTTCTGATCCTCGCCGCGATCCTGCTCGTACTGCTCTTCGGCAACAGTCCGCTGCAGGCCCTGCTGGGCGTCGGCGTGACCGCCCTGGGGATCCCGGCCTACTATCTCGCGTTTCGCGGTCGATCCACGCAGTAAAGGCAAATCACGCGGTAAAGGCAAATCACGCAGTAAGGACAGCAAGACAGGAGAAGATCATGGCATGGATTAAAACCGTTTCCGCCGCGGATGGAGACGAACGCCTGCTCGCCGCCCTAGAGGCGCAGCGAGCGCTCTATCCCGCGGAGTACGACACGCCGGTGCATCCCACGGACGACGGTACTTCCGGCATCGTGGCGTCGCACTCGCTGATACCGGAAGCGTTGCATCACGCCTTCGCCACCTTCGGGGTGTTGCTTTCGCCCGACCTCCCGCTCGACCGCCGGCAACACGAGATGATCTCCACCGTGGTGTCTTCGGTCAACCGATGTGTTTACTGAATCGACTCGCACGCAGAGTTTCTGCGTCGGGTCACGTTGGATGCCGAGCTGGTCGATGCGATCAAGTACGATTACGACAAAGCGCCGCTGGATGCGCAGGACCGGGCGATGCTGGATTTCGCGATCCGGATCACCAAGGATGCCACCGAAATCCGGAAAGCCGACCTGGATGGCCTGCGTTCCGTGGGATTCGACGACGTCGCCATCCTGCAGATCACGCTGATCGCGTCTTGGTTCAACTACATCAACCGCGTCGCGGACGCCTTGGGGGTTGGACGGGACGAGGGGTCGGACGAGGACGATTCGTAGGAGGCTGTCTGGCGGGTGACGGGTAAAGCGCCGCCTTACGGCAGTATGGCAATGGCTGGGCTATGGCAGTATAGCGATGGCCCTGCCGGGCCCGCCGTGGTTGTCCTCGATCCGGGGACACAGGAAGACATAGAAGGCGCCTTTCGGCGGAAGCTGCCCTATGCCGATTAGATACTCCGTGAAGATCATGTCGTTGTTCACCGCCGCCCAGTGCGTCTTCATCGACTCCACGCGGTTCACCGATCCCATGTCGGGTGCGTCGATGCCCACGTGCTTTACGCCCTTCCCGGCCAGATAGCCGATAACGGCCGCACTCGGTGCCGGCCAGCCCTCGGACAATCCATCCAGAGGGGCTTTGACGCTTTGTTCCAAACGGCCCCGCTCGAAACGGCGGAAATGGGTGTCCGTGTGGCCGGTGTGGAACAGGACGACCTCTCCTTCCTCAATGTCCCCATACAGCGCTTCGTGCCGCCTTACGTCTTCCACGGTGATGGCCGGTGACGCGGGCCAGTCCTGTCTGGCGGTCGTCCCCACGCGGTCCTGCACGTTGACGACCCGGGCGGGACCCATGAAGTGGTGCAACGGAACCTTCTCCGTCGTCATCGCCGTGCGCTTCAGCGGACCGTGTTCGGCTTCGAATGCCTTCAGCGCGGCGCGGGTCGTGTCGTCATAGCCGGCGACGTCGAAACCGGGCGGCGGTCCATAGTGCGCGGGCGGGTCCACATGCGTTCCGGTCTGGGCGTCCATGATGTGGGTGTTGACCCAGTAGGGACCGAAGGGTCCGTCAAAGTAGTTTACGGGCTGCACCCGCGAATAGGGAAAGACATGGCGGCCCACTCCGCGGCCCGGCCACCAGACCGGATGTTGCATGGAAAGCGTGACGGAAAGATCGACCACGCGTTTCGCCTTGACTGCCTTGAGCAGACGCGAAGCCAGCGCAGGGTTGACAATGGCAACGGCCCGCGTCTCGACCGTCGGCGAGTTCTCGTGCTTCACCGGCAGGGCAATGTACAGGGAACCGTTGGGGGTCTTGTCCAGGTTGATCAAGCCCTCCGTATGGACGGCACCGTATTTGAAATGGCCGAGATGGCTTTCCAGCGCGAGCGGGTTCTCGAACATGCCCTGGGGACCCTGCGGCGTATAGTGGGGCGGACCCAGCCCGCCCATGCTGGGGCTGTCGATACCCATGAGCCAGACCCCCCGGCTGCCCACGTATTCCGCCGCGTCGTAGTCCGGCGCGGGCCACGCGGGCGCAGTCCCTGCGATCGGATCGACGATCAGTCGCCGGTCGTCCGGCGCGGGCCGATCGTGCCGGTCGTCGTATCCACTCCAGTACAAAACGGCATCTCCCGGTCCCATGGGTCTGTATGCTGCTTCGGCAGCCTTGACCAGATCCATGGTGAACAGAGGGCTCATCCCGGGCGGGGCCTGATCCAGTATGGACCGGCCGTCGATCTTGTATACTTCACCGACCAGTTGCCAAGCCGGGACTTTTTCGGCTGTCAGATCGCCCCAGTAATGGGCATTGGGCAGCCCGCTGTGCTGCGGCGGCATCATGTGGGCCGGCATATCCGTCTGCGTTGCCGTGTTCTCGTCCAGCATAATCAGGTCCGACGCCCAGGGTCGATCGCCGTGGGCGATATATGGTACGACGAGCGGCTGGTGGTGGACCTGTCCGCCCGGCCAGTACTGGTAGTGCCGCCCGGAAATGACGGGCGAAAGGTCGACTACGTCATCGGGACCGACCGGCATGTACTGGGCGGAGGCGGGCAGCGCGGTCAGCTGGACCAAGACGATGAGGACGCACAGAATCAGACCGCGGACGGTTTTGGTTCCGGGGCCGCATTTCCACTGCTCGTGCCGATTCAGGCGCTCGTGCCGTTTCTGGTGTTCATACATGGAATGCTCCCTGCAATTCAAGCGTAGCATTGGATGCCACGATTCTCGAGATCTTCGATAACGTCTCTTGCATATGCGTCCGTGGTAGTTCAAACCCTATATGTCTGTGAACGGGTTGATGATCTTCATGCCATCATAGTTCTGTTCCGCATTCATAACTTCGGAATACACAGCTTCGCAATCTTGGGCGAAGGCTGCGGCGAGAATCGCACTGTCCCAGTAGGACAGCCGGAAACGTTGGCTTATGGAGATGGATTCAAGAAAGATGTCCATCGTCATGGTCTGAATTCGGAACAGCAAAATCGGTTCCAGGAATTGCATTGCGCTATAGGTAGAAAGCCTGTGCGTTCTTGTCGGCCGGGTTGCCTGATAGTAGAATTCCTGCAGCACCTGGACGGACGCGGCGAGGTTGGGTTCTGTCAGGATCTCCCGTGCCCGATCCCGCTTGCCTGCCTCTTCCGGGACCTCGCTTACCGCGTATAGAAGAATGTTGGTATCTACGAACCGCATGGGGAGATGTTGCGACCTTCAAAAGGATCTTGCTCTTCGAAAACGCTACGTTGCCGCTCGCGCTCGGTGGCAGATTTGGCCCCTACCCCGTTACCGTCATGCAACGCCTCTCTGGGCAGATTCTCGGACATCCGCAATCCGACATGCTGGCTATCCAAGTCAGCGAGCACTTCCCGCAGCAACCGGCACCGACGTTGATAGATTGTTTCGTCGGCCTCCGTGCTGGGATTCCCGTCCATATCTGGGTCTGCAGCAAGACTTCTCAGATAGTCTCGAACCAGGGCCGAGACAGAGGTGTCCAACTCCGCGGCTCGGATGCGTGCCAGTCGGTGCGTTTGTTCGTCGACAGATACAGTTATATTCCTCATAATCATATGAACCCGCATATACACAGTATCACATTATCTGTGTATCACAACATAAACGAGAATTAACCGAATCGCAACAATATACTCACGGCCCCGGCCCCTCATCTACATTACGAATCAACGGCAGAAAACCTGGCCTTCGTGGTATCTAAGCCGGTCATTTCACAGTGTATTTGAGAATAAACTCCTGTCCGGGTTACGCCATCTTTATGTATTCTGGTGGCGTACAAAATCCGAATAGACATAGGCAAGCATGATTTCGGCGGCGAGGATACTTAGTTCGCCGTTGTCGAGCACCGCCGTACATCCATCATCCATCAAAGGAGCATCATCGTGTCGAACCTGCGCATCGGCATCATCGGACTGGGCGGCATCGCCCGACCCCACTGCGAGGCCATCGCGAATCTGGATGGCGTGGAGGTCGTGGCGGTTGCCGACCTGCTGGAGGAAAAACGTCGCCAGTATATGGAAAAGTACGACATCCCCAAGGGATACCCTTCCCACACGGAACTGCTGAAGGATGACGAAATCGACGCCGTGGCCGTCGTGCTCGGCCACCAGCTGCACCACCGGCTGACCGTGGACGCCTGCAACGCCGGCAAGCATGTCCTGGTGGAGAAGCCCATGGCGCTTAGCCTGGAACAATGCGACGACATGATCGCCGCCGCCGCGAACAATGGCGTCAAGCTCATGGTGGGCTTGACCCAGCATTTCTACGGTACGAGCGTCAAGGCCAAGGAGATCCTGGATTCCGGCGCCCTCGGACCGGCGATCACAGGCGTCTGCTACATGAGCAAGCACTGGGGATACGGTTTTCGTCCGCCTCAGTACCGCAGCCGGTTTCACGGCGGCGGCATGTGGATGACCAATGGCGTGCACGTGGTGGACCGGTTATCCTGGATGATGGCCTCCCAGGCGGCTACGGTTACTGCTACCATCGGCAACCGGGCGCACTATCAGGCCGCCGACGACTCCGCCACCGCCTTCATCCGGTACAAGAACGGCACGGCGGGCGTGGCCGTGGCCGTCGGTTACGCCGATGGCGCGCCGATCCACGAATGCCAGATCATCTGCGCCAACGGCTCGCTCCGCTTCTGCGAATCCGGGGAGAAATACGTCCGGGTCGGCAAGGACAACAAGTGGGAGGACGTGCCGTTCGACGACCCGCCCCATCCGATGTACAACGAGTGGAGGGGGTTTATCGAGTCGATCCGCAACAATATCGAGCCGCCCACGCCCGGAGAATGGGGGCGCCATGTCATGGAGATCGTGTTCGGCGCCGAGCAGTCCGCCATAACCGGCCAGGAGGTCCAGCTGACTGATTCGAACAACTGGACGCATCAGCGGTCCGGCACCCCCGTCCAAATCAAACACGGCTGGATATAGAGGATACTGCCGGGCGAGGAAGTCAGGTGTGTTCCACCACGGCCAGCGTAATATCGTCACTTGGCCGCGATCCCGCGGAGAACGCGAATATCGTTTCGAGGACGGTTTGCTTCAGATCGGCCGCGTTCTGGCGCCTGTGGTCCGTCAGCAGGGTTTCGAGCCTGCTCTCTTCGTACAGTTCGCCATCGGGGCCGGCCGCTTCGGTGACGCCGTCGGTATACATGATCAGCTTGTCACCGGGTTCGAACCGCGCCGATTCCGCCTCGAACGCAACGGGGAGGATGCCCAACGGCGGCGTATCGGAACACAGTTTCTGCACAGGTCCTTCCCGAGGCAGTAGCAAGGGTGGATTATGCCCCGCGTTGCAATAACGCAGGGTTTTCGTCCGAATATCGACATCGCCGTGGAAGAAGGTAATAAACTGGCTGTCGGCGGCATGATCGATCATGTAGTTGTTCAACCGGTCGATCCGTTCCACGAGCGGCACGCCAATCTCGATGAGTGTGGTCAGCATGGTCTTGCATGCGACCATCAGCAGGGCGCTGGATGGGCCGTGGCCGGTCACGTCGGCAATCGTAACCGTTAGCACGGAGTCGCCGCAGGGAATGAAGTCGTAGTAGTCCCCGCCGATTTCCTCGCAGGACACGTGGGTGCCCGCGCAGGCCAGGCGTTGGAACGCATAGTTTTCGCCCGGTAGCAGCCCCGCCTGTATCTCGCCGGCCAGCGCCAGTTCCTTGTCCAGCGCGCTCCTCGCCACGGCGGCATCGAACAGGCGTAGATTGTCGATCTTCATGGCGGTCAGATTGGCCACCGCACTGACCAGCCCGAGGTGATCCACGGTAAACCGCACATCTGGATCCGAGGAATCCAGATAAAGCAGTCCGAATACCTGGTCCTCGTGCCACAGGGGCACGCAAAGGATGGCGGCCAGCCGACGGGCGATGACGCTTTGCTGGTCCCGGAACCGTTCATCCTCCATGGCGTTCGTGCTGATGGAGGCCATCCGGTTCACCAGCGCCTGCTTCACCGCCGTTGTGCTGATCGAGATTTCCGGGTTCGCCGCTCCGGTCCGTGTCGCAAACGCGCGGGTCTCCAGTTCATAGCCTGCTTCGGCTTCCTGGGGGTGGATGACCGCGCAGCAGTCCGCGTCCAGCCAGTCCAGCAGGTGTCGGGTCACCAGCTCGCCCAGCTCCGCTTCGCTGGGCACCGTCAGGACGGTCTTGCTCAGTTCCGTGAGCTTCAGCAAGTGTCCCTCCGCATCGCCCCGCCGCCGACCGGCTGTGTCGCCGGCCATCGTATAGGGCAGTTGATCGGCGCGGAAGAGGGACGGTTGCTGCCGGGGGTCGTCCGCGCTTGCCGAGGGCTTCGATCCGGCCGGTTCTCCCGCCTCGAAGATCAGGATCGTCCGACCTATTCGGATGTGGTCTCCCGGAAGCAACGGGGCGGGCTCGTCCCCCACCGGATGATCGTTGACGTACGTCCCGTTTCGGCTGCCCAGATCCGCGACGACGTAACCCGAAGCCTCGGTTTCGATGCGCGCATGTCGTTTCGAAACACCTCGATCGCCGCGTATGGCGACGTCGACCCCGTCGGTGCGACCCAGCGTGGTGACATCGTCCGACAAAACATGCACCTGGGGACCGTTTTCGTGCAACACCTTGAGGTAGGGCACGGTATGACTCCGCTTCGCTCCGGTTCAGCAGGCTACAGTCAGCGACGTATTACGACACAGGCTCGTTTCGCAGGTCGAAGGCCACCTTGACGGCTCCGTACGGTCCGGCTTCCAGCGCCCGTCCGATGGCCTTTCGGTACGCCTTCAGGGGGAAGAGGTCCGTCACCAGGGATTTCAAGTCTACTTTCCCCGATGTCATCAGTTCCATGGCCAGATCGAACGTCCGGATGGATCGGCCTTCATACGCTTCCGTCCCGTAGGCGTAGGCCCCCTGCACGTTCAATTCCTTGTACCACACCGCGGTCCAGTCGATTCCGGAAGGAATGCCCGGCATGCCCACGACGTTGACGGTACCACCGGAACCGGTCAATCGAAGGGCGTCGTCAATCGTGCGTGACGAACCCACACAATCGAAGGTGCGATCCACGCCGCCGATAAAAACGGGTTTTCCGATTTCGGGCCGGTGGATTTCCGCGCCTGTAACTTTGCTGACCGTATCGTAGAGATCGTCGTTACGACCGATCACCTGGTCGGCGCCGAGCGCGGCCGCCGCAGTCTGCTGATGAGGATAACGGGCGCCGGCCAGGATGCGGCACTTGGATCCCAGCGCACGGATGGACGCGATAGTGAGGAGTCCAATAGCGCCGCAACCGATCACCAGTATGGTTTCGTCGTCGCTAGGGTAGGATTTCAAAACCGCGTGCAGGCAGCAGCTGAAGGGCTCGACCAGGACCGCTTCCTCGTCCGTCAACTGGTCGGGTACCCGGTGGACTTGAAAGGGATGCGCTACCAGGGATGCGCTCCATCCCCCGCCGGTGTCTCTGCAGTACCCCGTCTGTATGCCCGGTGAAATGGCTCCGTGCGTCACCATTTTGCACAGGTTGAAATCGCCGTTCCGGCAGGACGGGCACGGGGGATCGATACCCCGAACGGCGCAGCAGAGGCCGGGTTCGATCACCACCCGGTCGCCCTGTTTAATGGCTTCGGTGCCGGAAAAGGATCCGGAGCCGTCCCCCGTTTCCACGACCTCGCCTACGACCTCGTGACCCAGCACAAACGGCGCGGAGATCAACGGAGAAAAATAGGGACTGCCACTAGCCCGTATGGTGGAGAGGTCCGATCCGCATATCCCGCTCAGCAGCGGCCTGATGCGCATCCAGCCGGGCGTAGGCAGCTCCGGAGGCTCGAGCTCCGCCATGCGGATGCACGACAGCGCACCGGTCGCCCAGGCGGCGCGGCGATGACCGAGCGTCCGGACGAAGAGGTACCGGGGTACGCTTTTGATGTACTGTACCGCTTTCATGCGTGCGTCCAGTGCACGACTTCCCAGCCACCGTCGTCCGCGGCCTTTTTCAGTTTTCCGCCCGGATTCACCGCGACAGGGTGCCCCACCGCGCGCAACATGGGCTGGTCGGAACTGCTGTCGGCATAGCCATAGCACCGAGCCAAGTCTATATCGCGCCGTGCGGCGTACTCCGTGATGATACGTGCTTTTGCCTCGTCGCCGATGGCCGGACCTTCCGTCTGCCCGGTCAGCCGACCCTCGGCTTCCGTCATGGACAGGGCGATGAGGTCGTCCGCCTTGGTGTATTCCGCCAGTGGCTCCATGACGAAATCGAGGGATCCGGTAACCAGCACCACGCGCTCGCCCCGTTGCTGGTGTGCCCGAATGCGTTCGATTGCGCCATCGTACAAGCGCGGCCGCATGATCTTTTCGAAAAGCTGTTCGCTTCGGGAAACACAGTCCCTGCGCCGGAAACCCCTGTATTGCCGGTAAAACACCTCGATAAACCGACTCCGGCTGATCTTGTCCAAAACGATGTAGTAGAGAATTTTCGGCAGGAAGCCGGTGGTCCAAAGCAGACGCCGCGGCGCGGAATACCCCCAGGTTTTGTAGAATGCGTAGTAATGCACGATGGTCGCGTCCACAATGGTGCCGTCCACGTCGAAGAAGGCCGTTGCGGGGTGCGCCCCCTCATTTCCAACGCGTTCCGCAGGCTGGTCGCCTGATCCTTTTGATCCTTTCAATGCGGCCCCACCCGAACGCTCGGTGACGACCAGATACCCGTCCCGGTCGATGCGCCCGATGTCCCCGGTATGAAGCCATCCGTCGCGGATCCGGTTCGTCGTCGCCTCGGGATTCCTGTAGTAGCCTTGCATCACGCTGGGTCCCCGTACGATGATCTCGCCCTGGCCCTCCGCATCGGGCGCGTGGATTGCAACGTCTATCGCGGGCAACGCCACGCCGACGGTGGACTGCTTGCTTCGGTCCATTGGATTGACGGTCACGACCGAGACCGCTTCCGCGAGTCCGTACCCCTCGTGCAGCGTAAGTCCGATTTCCCGGTAGGCCTGGTACAAATCCGGATCGAGCGCGCCGCCGCCGCTTACCAGCAATCGAATGCGGGAAACGACACTTTCTTCGTTTTCCGCCGCCCTCTTCCGCAGCAACGCATACAACAACCCGAATATCCGCGGCGTCGCGATCAGGCAATTGATCCCGGTTTCCTCCATCAGGTTGACCAGAGATCGCGGCCGTAGCGACGCAGTATAGGTGATGGCTGCTCCCGCGTAGAACGGCATGAGGAAGCCGCCCGTGAACTCGAGGGCCTGGCCCATGGACAGCAGGGACAGAAATCGATCCGTCCGGTAGGCGCGAAGGATCTCGGCAAGCGACTGCAGATTCGAGACGATGTTCCGATGG
The DNA here is from genome assembly GCA_965200485.1 of bacterium. Lineage (GTDB taxonomy): Bacteria > JAAXHH01 > JAAXHH01 > JAAXHH01 > JAAXHH01 > JAAXHH01. The sequence goes on along the minus strand of CBDAUD010000001.1, from coordinate 396,037 downwards.
GTCAGTACCACGCCGTGGGATTCGGACGCCATGCCCCTGGGAAACAGGATGGCGGCTGGCATATCGGGTTCTACCGGTGCCCACGGAGATGGCTCGTCGTCCAGGTTGACGGGCGAGTCGGTCCGGCGGGGCGCGTCGAAAGGCAACCCGTAGTTTTCGATGTTCCAGCACATTACGTCGCCGTCACGCTCCGCCGAAGCCGCGAGCGACGCGTAACCGCTGTCCGTGCAGAGAATCGCCCGCGACCCGGTAAACCGGGCTATGCGCCATACCTCCTCAGCCGTCGAACGGCTGTCCACCGGCACGAGCACCGCCCCCGCAACCAATCCGGCGAAACAGGCGATTCCCCATTCGGGCTTGTTCTCCGAGTAGAGCATCACCGGATCCCCTGGATGCAGACCGGCCGACCGCCACTGCCAGCCGATGTGCCCTGCCAGGGCGAACACCTCCTTGAACGAATACCGAACCCAGCCGTTGTCCCGCTGCATCTGCAGGGCGGTCTTGTCCCCGTACATGTCCGCGCTCTTGGCCAGTATGTCGGTCAGCGTATCGAGATGGGGCAGGGCATCTTCGGCAGTCCGCCCGAACCCGGATCGTTCGGCCACCTCTTCTTCTTCCGTGCCTGCGGGCTTCGGATCGCCCGTTTTCAGCACGTGGCGTTTCAGGCCGGGAATATGGATTTCCTGGAAATACGTCTTCCAGTGAATCCTGGAGACATCGCCGTTGAATAGTCTCCGGTCTTCCGGTTCCATGCTTTCGTGCAACGCGACCATCCGGTCCGTCTCGAAGGTGCATTCCAGGGAAGTATAGGGACTGTAGATTGCGGCGTAGTAGAGCATACGCGAGATTGCCGACTTCATCACCGCGATTCTGCGCTTCAGGTTGTTCAGCAGCGTGATTCGGTTGAAGCGGTTCAGTATCCACAGCACGGCGCGCAGCGGGTAGATGTAGCGCAGGTTGTACCGTCGCCGAAACCGGGCGAGGGTCGGATAGGTCCACTGCTGAACCGGAATCGGTTCGTTGTTCCGGTTCAGGCGGGGATGTTGCTGAAAGTATTCGTAGGAATAATCGAACGCCTGGTGGAAGAGGACGGGATTCCGGTCACCCGTGGATACGTGGTACACGGCTGTCCCGCCCGCCTGGGTTGTACGCGCCATGGCCGCCAGGATCGTATTTGCCACGATGTCCACCGGGATGATATCCACGATCATGTCCTTGCGGCCGGGGAAGTCGGGCAGGCGGCCCTTGCTCACCGCGTCGATCAGCGGATCGGCCACCTTGAGTCCTTCGATCCATCCCGGTTCGGGGTCGACCAGCGCGCTTTCCACGATGGAAGGCCGTACGATGGCCGTGGGCAGGTCGCCCCGGTGCTTGACGATCAACTGCTCGCCCATGGCCTTCGTCAGGGTATAGCTGTCGTGCCACCCCCGCTGTTGTCCGCGGCGCATGCCTTCTTCGATGAGCCGATCCTTGAGCCAGCGCTTGCGAAACGTCTCCATCTGGGCGTCCAGCCAGCGCTGCGCTGCGCCTGGATTCAGTTGCAGCGCCATCTTCCTGAACCGCTTCTGATGGTCTGGCGAGCGGGATTCGTCGTGTATTTCATCCGCTGTGGCAAGAATGTCCCGTATTTCCTTTTCCAGGTCGAAAGGCGCGTCGCTTACGCCCATTTCCTGGGCCATGGACCGGTCCGGGCGGGGCAGGGTTTCGGGGATGCGCCCCTTGCGCTGTCCGTTGACGTAGGCCGTCGAGACATGAACCAGTATGGCGTCTTCGCACGACTTGGCGAAATCCAGCATGCGTCTCGCGCCGAGGGCGTTGAGCTGGAGGGCCGCGTCGATTTCTTCATCGAAGGTAACGGACGCCGCGCAGGTGAGTACGATGTCGACTTCCGAGGCGAGCCGTTGGTACAGGTTCGGTTCCAGTCCGAGGTGGTCGAGGGTGAGATCCCCCTCTATGGCCCGGACTTTGGCGCGCATGACCTTGCCGAAACCACTGCCGTGGAGATCGCGCAACCGGGCAAAGGCGGCGGAACACAGGACTTCCTTCTCCACCCGTTCTTGCGCGGACAGCGTAGTACCATCCTTCTTGCGGCGGGACCGGACGACCAGGTAGATGCGCTCGACATCCGGCACGCACCGGAGGATTTTTTCCACGACCGCTTTCGCGAGGAAACCCGTGGCGCCGGTAATCAGCAGGGTTTTTCCCCGCAGGCAGGTTACGATTTCACTCATACCTGTCCATCTTTCGATGCGCCCCAGGACGGAGCCGACAATGAGGTAGGCGGTTTCACTGGGCCATCAGTTGCTTGAACTGATCGACCCAGGGTATGGGGGACGGATCGGTGTCGTTCATGAGCGCCTGGTAGAAGCTGGCGTAGGTGCCAAGCAGGAGCAGGTCGCAGGCCTGCTCAAGCGCGGTCTCGCCCCGAGGCGTTATGACGGCGCACGCGATGCCCTGTTTCTCAAGCAACGCGCGGGTTATCTCGTGGCGACGCCGATTGCGCGGCTCGTACAGATCGGACTGGATCAGCGCGGCGGCGAGTCCTTCCCGATGCGCCTTCGGATGGGTCATTCCTTCAAGCAGATGATGGTTCAATTCCGGTATGGCGAACCATACGGCCAGGTTCTTGGCGTTCTCGTTCCATTGGTTGGCCAGGATGTGGGCGTTGCCTGTGAGATGCTCGGAGGCCATGATCAGAACCGACTTCCCTCGCGTCTTCAAGGCCAGTTCGAAGGCGGGGTTCTCCTCCTCGGGCGTAGCGTAGACCGGATTGACCGCTTGAAGTTGCATGATCGCGGCGGTTATTTCCGATCCCGCGAGCTCCACGAAACCCAGTTGCCGGAAGATCATCAGGAGATAAGTGACCGCGTAGCCCAAACCGATCCGGGGTTGGCCGCAGGTGTTGAGTTCGCTGCTGAACACCACGGTCGGCAGCGCATGGTCCCGCGCGAACGCTTCCAGAGCGCCTCCCGTGGTCAGGGCGATCATCGGTACGCCTCTTGATGTGCCGTATTCCGCTATGGCCATCACCTCTTCCGTTCCGCCGGAATAGCTGGACAACACGATGAGCGTCCGTTCGTCGATCCAGGCAGGCGCCGCATAATCGGAAACCACGGTCACCGGTACCCGCAACCGGTCGCGGAAGACGTCTTGTATCAGGTGAGCGCCCAGCGCCGATCCCCCCATGCCGGCTACAACCACGTGGTTGACGTTTCGGCAGGTGTCAGGAAAAGTGCGGCCAGCCATTGCATCCCAGGCCGCTTCCATCTGGGCGGGGATCGATCCAATGGATCCATGCATGTCGGACCGGTCCAGGCGTTCCATCTTCATTTCAACCGCCTTCTTTTCAAGATGGTCGCTGTTCTCAAAGGAATAACACATGCGTCGACCCGCCTGTTTCAGGAGGCGCCGGTCTTCGTCCGGACCGCCCCGATTTCTTTCAGATATGCGACGCTGTCTTCGAACTGCCGCGTCTCGTACGTCCGCAGCGCCTCCATGGATTCATTCTTCTCCCTGGGCGTGCGCCAGTCTTCCGTTCCGGGGCGTACATGGGACCAGTACAAACGCAGAAACGGCAACAGGTCCCCGATGTCCCGCTCGGGGTATTCCGCCCAGTAGTCGTTCATGAGCATGCGTACGTGCCGGGCGTAGATCGCGCCGAGTTCGATGGTCTTGGTGATCTCGGAGACCTGTACGGGTTGACCGGTCCGTCCCGATTCGTCCGCCTGTCCCGTTTCGTTCCGGTAGCCGTCGACTAGGGCAAGCAGGTTCGGGAAGTCGACCACCCCGCTGCCCAGCGGACACCGCGCGATGCGGTAACCTTCGTCGGAGGGATGGATCGTATAGTCCTTGAGGTGGACATGGCGCAGATAGGGCAGGAGGCGCTTCGTGTATCCGATCGGTTCCTCGCAGACCGCCAGCACGTTGCCTACATCAAGCGTGATGCCGATGTACGCGCTGTCCAGCTTTTCGCAAAGCCAGCGCATATCATGGGATGTGGCGTCCGAGTGGTTCTCCACGGCGATGGTCACGCCGTGCTCCGCCGCCAATGGCAACACCTCGTGCAGGATCTCGCCGCATCGGGCAAGATGGGCGTCCCATCGACCCGCAAGCGGTCGCCGGTCGCCACCGAGCACCCCGCTCATGACCACGCGCAACGTCGAGGCGCCGAGGCCGGCGGTCGCCGGGATCAGACGCCGAAGCATCCCGGCTTCGATTTCCCCGCCATCCGCTACGACAAAGAGTCCGTTGCCCCCGGCACGGTTACGGACGTGCTCCAGTGTGGACGGGGACAGATCCGGCAGGCAGTCGTCGGGCGGAAACTCCACGCCCCCCAGGCCATGATCGACGGCCATGTCCATCAGCTGATCGGCGCTATACCCCGTGTTGAACGAGTACGCGCAAACTCCTGCCGACATGCGTGCTCCTTGCGGCTATTGTTTCGCCGCCGTTCCGTTGTTACTCCGTTGGTTGCCGTCCCTGGACCGCGGATCCGCCGTCGCACCGGATATCCGTCGCCGTGATGTTGCTGGATTCCTCGCTCGCCAGAAACACGAATACGTTGGCAACCTCCTCGATGGTTGCGATCCGGCCGATGGGGTGTATTCGGTCAAAAGCCTCGAGTGCCGCTTTCGGATCCTCGGCGTGCTCCTCCACGAAGTTGTGCAGCATGGGCGAATCCACCGTCCCGGGCGACACCGTGTTCACCCTGATTCTGTCCGCCGCGAGTTCCATGGCCTGGCCGCGGGCAAGCGCGATCAGGCCGCCCTTCGTCGCACCGTAGATGGCCACGCCAGGAAAACCGTTGTGGCCCGTGACGCTCGCCATGTGAATGATCGATCCGCCGCCCGCCTTCCGCATATGCGGAATACAGTATTTGCTGACTATGGCCGGGGCCAGCAGATTGACGGCGAGGATGCGGGACATGGTCTCCTCATCCTGCGCCTCAATCGGGCAGACCGGCATGATCGCGGCATTGTTTACCAGAATGTCGATCCGCCCGAATCGGGACGCGGCGGCCTCTACGAAGGACCTGACCCGGACCTGGTCGGTGACATCCAGCGACTCGGTCAGGACGGACCGTCCTGTGGCTTCAACCAGGCGACCGGTCGCCGCAACGGTTTCGGCGTTCAGGTCGCAAGCCGCCACCGAAGCGCCCTCTCGGGCGAACGCCAACGCGATTCCGCGTCCGATCCCGTCCCCGGCGCCCGTCACGATGGCGGTTTTGTTCGCTAGCCGCATGATGGGGCAAGGTCCGGGACCAAACCGATTTCAGAACTCATAGGAAAAACCCGCGAGCAGTTCCCGATCTATCTCGGTGTCCTGCAAATGGTACTGTTCCACGAACAGATTGAAGTCAAAGGTCAGATGTATGGCCGACGTGAACAGGAAAGATAGCGAGTTGTACGTTCTCACCGACAGCAGGTTTTCCAACCCGTAGAACATCTTCGTAGTGGTTGTGAACGTCCCGCCCTCCTTCAGCGTGAGCTTGTACTCCGGGGACAACTCGACCCCCAAGTCCACATCGGGTAAGATTTCGCGCTTCTCCACCGCGGCGGCCAGCGCCACATCGACGCCATGCCAATGCCCGTTTCCTCCGGCCTTGAGCCGCATGGACCGTGGGTGGTTGATATTGTACATGGTGGCTATTTGTATCGCCTCGAGCCAGTCCGATCGTATGTCGATCCCCATGAACGGGCCCAACCGGCGTTTGAGCGCGGTTTTCAGCGATACCTCCACCCTGTCTGTCCGTTTCGTCGCGCCGTCGTCGTCCGTCCACGTCAAACCGTACGCGCTGTTCATTCTGAAACCGACGAGCACGTCGGGGTATTCGAAATCCTTAAGGTGAGTTATTCGAAAGGCGCCGGCGCCACCGTCTTCGGTGTAGCGAAGTGAGCCGGCGAGCTTGGTCTGGGCTTCGGCATGCAAGCTGAAAACGGCTACCGCTACGGCAACGAAGTATCGCATAGTGGAAACTAAAAGGAAGAGGCCGTTACGTCAACGGAATTGCAGGGCGCATCGCGCAGGCCTGCAGCAAGGCCGCAAAGTCCGGATAAACCGACCCGATGCAGTTGGAGGCCAGAATGAACTGGGATGGCGCGCCACGTTTTGAATTCGAGAAAGGATGGACAGGAAAAACCAAAACAAAGGTGAGTTTTGCGCACTTCGGTCTGCGTACTTCAGTACCGAAGATCGCAAAATCACGTCCGCCGAAACAACGTTGCAGGCTGCAATAAAACGGGTTGCAGTCAAGACCGGGCGCCTATATCACTCTTCCGCCTTCATCTCGTCCGCCGCCTTGCAGTTCCGTATCCAGATCTCTTTCTGGGGCGGTTCGTAACCTTTCCAGGCGTAGGGATCGGTACCCGAAACCGGAACGATGGTCCGGCGGTCGGCCGTGGCCGGACGCTCACCCTCTTCGAGGCCCCACGGCAGGAGGCTCCACGCGTTGCAGTAGTGGTTGACCAGCACGCGACGCGTCTGGCCGCTCCGGTTCTTGAAGGAACGATGCAGGAGATAGCCGTTGAAAAACACCAGGGCGCCCGCCTCGACTTCAACCGGCACTTCCACGGACTCGTCGAAGCCGTAGCTTTCCGGGGCGAAGTCGAACTCGTCGGGATTCTCGTGCTGTCGCTGAGGATACAGGTAGCCCCTGCGGTGTGAACCGGGTATGACGTACAGACAGCCGTTTTCGATCGTGGCGTCGTCCACGGCGATCCAGGCTCCGATCAGGGACCGGTCCCGCGTGGGGATGAAGATCTCGTCCTGGTGCCAGGCCTGGCCCTGAAACCAGGGCGGTTTGATGAAGTACATGGACTGCATGCATTTGACGCTACCGTCCCAGTGGGGCAGGTGGGCGGCGGTGATCTGGCTCAGTACGCCGCAGATCCTGGGATGGCGCACGTATTTTTCGATCACCGGGCTGACGAAGTGCGGCTGGTGGATACACAGGATGCGCTGAAGCACATCCTCGTCGGCGTCTTCCGGCCCGGGCAGGTCAAGTCCCCTGCACGGATACTTCCCCCGCGCGACCGCCATCAGTTCGTCCTTCAACTCCTGCAGTTCTTCGGCGGCCATCAGGTCGGGGACGACGAGAAAGCCGTTGTCCACGAAGGACTGGATCTGCCGGTCGTCGACGATACGAGGGACCTCGATCGCGGGTTCGGTCTGCTGGGAAAGATCTATCATGGTTGCCTCGGAGACATGCGGTTCGGCGCGGTGAATATGCGGGATCGGATTTGGGTTATTTCTAATGAAACAGGGCGGAATTGTCAACTGTACATTACTCCGCCCAGACCGATTGCTGTTTTCGCGCGTGCATTGCCGGATGCATTGGGTTATATTAGATGGAATCGCGAATGAAGCCGTCGCGGTCCCGTTCGAATGCCAAAGTGATCATGCCAGCGTCATGTAGCGCATAAGCGACTCGACGCAGCGTTAGCGTCCAATAACGAGGGGGTTACTGTGCTGAAGCCCGTAAACGGCACGCCGGGTGCCGTGACCGATTTTTGCTATACGCGGATCGAATACGACGTCGCAGACGGCCGCGAAGTCCGAAACGAAACGTTGCAGGTGCAGGACGACATGGACTTCCTGGGCGGCATCGGCCGTTCGTTCAAGATACTCGCCGATTACGACGTGAACGATCCCTTCGCCCCGGATGCCCCGCTGGTCATCAATTCCGGATGCTTCACCGGCACCCAGTTCATGACCGGGTTGCGGGCCTATTTCTCCGGCTACTCTCCGCTGAAACGCACCCGCGCAGGCATGCCCATGCCCGTTTGGTCCGCCATGAGCGGCAGTTTCGGACGCAAGTTCTCCTATACCGGGATCGGCGACCTGATTCTCACGGGGCGCGCCGACATGCCTAGCATACTCGAAATCAGACAGACCCAAAACGGTCCCCGCATCTCCCTGGTCGACGCACCCGCATCCCTCTCCGGTGCACGGGTCCGGGACAAGATGAACTACCTGAACGATCGGTACAACGACGTCGCCAACAAGCAATTCCCGGCCCATTTCGCCGTGATCGGTCCGGCAGGGGAACACTGGGATACGGTCTGGTTCGCCGCCGTGGTGGGCACTACGCAGGAACAGTTGATGAGCGGCGAAGACAAGTGGCGTTTCGCCGGGCGGCTGGGCATGGGATCGGTCCTCGGCTCCAAGAACATCATTGGCATCGTTGCCGAATCGCCCAAAGACTATTATCGAAAGGGCGACGCCCGATTGAAGACCATCAACAACGAGATCGGTCGTGGCGAGCAGAGTCGAGGATACCGCCATCCAAACAACCGGGAAGGACTGGGCGGCACGGGCAAGAACAGCAAGATCTTGGACGAATTCGGGGTATTGCCCTTCCGCAACTTCACACCGACGGGGGAGAATCTGGCCGTTCCCGTGCACTTGGAAACCATGCGGGATTCGGAGGACTTCATCGTCATCGACAAGAACTGCTTCGGCTGTCAGATCACTTGCCATCAGGATTTCTATGACGTGCCTGAAGGCGGAAAGGACCCCGACTGGCGCCAGGCCCGGAAGAATCATGGAGACTACCTGGGTCGGTTCGAGTTCGAGCCCATGGAACTTTCCGGCGCCAATCTCGGCATCCTGGACCCCCATGCCAATCTGGAACTCGCCCGGCTCGACGATGATCTGGGGTTCGATACGATATCCGTCAATGTGGTGCTGTCCTTCCTGATGGACTACAATGCCCGAAGCAACGGGGCTATCGCGGGCGGGGTAACCTTCGGAGACGTGGAAGGCACCCGTCGTATCAAGGAAGATATTGCCTACGGCCGCGAACCCCTTTTCGGCAAAGGCGTTCGGGTGATTGCCGAAGAGATCGGCGGGCAGGCTTTTGCCATGCATTCGAAGGGCGTCGAGTTCTCCGCCTACCTGGGCCAGACCAATCCCGGCTACCCCTTCGCCGTCGCGGGCGGGCACATGTCTATGCGTACTTTCCTGCTGTATGTGATGGACCCCGATTGCAAGCCGGATTCCGCCGACTACTGGGTACACAATATCACAAAGGAAGGCTGGAAGATGGTGAACAAGGACCTGCACGGGGGATGCCTGTTCACCATGTCGCCTCCCGAACAGATCAGCGAAGGGATCGAATCTGTTTTCGGCGTTCCCTTCACCGGGGAGCGGATGCTGGACGCCACCTACCGGGCCTACCTGCTGGGTTTTGCCCTGGAGCAGAAACAGGGCATCGAGCCGGACGAATATGATATGCCGTCCGATGTCTTTGTCGGTGCGGCCAAGGGCGACCTGCCCGGCGCGCATTTCCTGACCCGGCCGCTGTTTGAAGAGATCCGGTCCAAGGTCCTTGAACATCTCCACCACAAAGCGGACGCCCACGGTTACGGCGGCCACCTGGCGACGGCGTCCGGATAGTCGGTCCCGTTCATGACGTCCAAGAGCAAGGTCACCGGGGCCACCGTAGCGATCGTCCTTTTGCTGGGATTCGGAACCGTTGGTTTCAAGCTGCTTACGGAGTGGACCTGGTTTGAGAGTTTCTATTTCACCCTGATTACCGTCACGACCATTGGGTACACCGAACCGGCGGATCTGACCGAAAGTGGTCGCTATTTCGGTACGGTGTTAATCGTCGTGGGCGTCGGTACGCTCGGCTATGCGCTGTCCGTCGTCGTGCAATCACTCGTATCGTTCGAAATCGTCTCATCGTTGGGGAAACGACGCCTTATGAAAGAACTTGCGGCGCTGTCCGACCACTATATCGTCTGCGGTGCGGGCCGCGTCGGCAAAAGGATCGGACAGGAAATCGCCGACCGCGACCAGGTCTGTGTACTCGTCGAGACCGGAGAGATGGCAGAAGCCCTCGAATCGGAAGGATATTGCGTGCTGAGGGGAGATGCAACGAACGAGGAGGTGCTGAAGACGGCCGGAATAGAACGGGCCCGGGGCATCGTGTGTGCGGTTTCGTCCGATCCGGAGAACCTGTATATCACCCTGACGGCTCGGGATCTGAACAAGGACATCTACATCGTGGCGCGTGCCAACGAGGAGTCCGTCATCCCCCGGTTGACCCGCGCCGGCGCGGACAGGGTGGTCTCACCGGTAATCACGGGTTCGCGGCAGATGGCGCAGATGCTGCTCAAACCGGCCGTGGCGGAATTTATCGAACTGGCGTCGATGGCGGACCAGCTGCATCTGCAACTGGAGCAAATCGAGGTCGGTTCCGACACGGAGCTCGCTGGCGCCACCCTGGAGGAAGCGGCACTCGGCACGGCTTTCGACGTGATCGTCATGGCTGTCCGAACGGGCAGCGGGGAGGTGGTCTTCAACCCGCCAGAGGACCGCACCCTGAAATCTGGGGACACGCTGATCGTCATCGGAAGTGATGACGATGTGAAAAAACTGGCTCGGTGGGCTAATCCCTCCGACGCCAGCCGCATTGCCCGCCCCATGCGTCGCGCCTAGGGTTATACTGAAATCAGAACCGGTGCCTTACAGTCCCTGCCGCAGATTCCGCAGAAAGCGTTCCATGCCATTGACAGCGTAATCCAGGACGTTGGCGTTGTCAGGAAGACTGCGGTACCAGTCTCGGACCACGCCTTCGGCAGGTTTTCCCGCGAAGCTGTAACCACGGTCCTCCGCGCCCCGTTTATCCGGTTCCCATATCCACAGATACAGGCCGGCGAAGCCTTTCTCTCCTTCCCACGTCCGCCTCAACGCCTCGTAGCAAAGGCGCTGTTCCTCCAGGTCCAGCGGTGCCTGCGATACGTAGTTCCAAGGCTGGCTGGCTACGCCATCTTGGCTCATGTAACCGATTTCCGTGAACAGCAGCGGTTTGTTCCACCGACTCCGCCATTCCTGTAGTTTTTCCTTCACCGGAACCCAACTGTCCACCAGGGACTCGATGTCGGGCTCATGCGATGCGGACAACTCGTAGTAACCCGAAATCCCCAGAAAATCGAGATCATCCCAGAAAGCGACCTGGTCATACCGGTCCCAGTTTGCCGAATAGGTGAGCTGTCCCGGGTAGATGCTCCGTACTTCGGCGATGATCTCTCGCCACTGTCCGGTATAGCGCTCGGACGATAAGAGTTCGGTCCCCACGCTCAGATACTCTACGTCCATCTCAGCGCCCAGGCGGGCGTAGTGTCGGACGAAACCGCGATAACTGTCGAACCAGGCGTCCCAGTTGTGCGGCGCGATCACCCCGCGCCATTCCGCCTTCCGGGGGTGATCTATGTTAACGATGGGCGTCAGCAGAACCTTCAGTCCCAGACGGTGCCCGTAATCGATTACTTCCCGCACCACGCGATCATACTGCTCATGGGTCGCGCCGTCCGACGGCCGGGAGAAATGGGTGACGGAGTGGACCGAGTCCTGCAGGAAGAAAACGGGGACGGATAGGTGGGATGCGCCCAAGGCGGCGATTTCGTCCAGAGAGGACTTGTAATAGGACATCCCTTCCGAGGCTTTGAAGATGCCCAGAACGACGCCCTTCTGCATCACGGGACGGATGGCCGTGCGTCCCGACCAGAGGATGGTCAGATCGAACAACAACAGGCAGATTGCGAGCAGCAAGCCCAGGAACGGAAGGACGAGGCGACGCATGTTATCTGCGACGCGGGGCTTTACGCCTCCGTCGTCCGTATGCAGCAGGCGCAGCTTCCTTCAAGACATCGATAAACTCGGAGGGAATTCCCGACGTCAGCATGACCGGCGAGCGGTCATAGAAGTCAACACCGCCCTCGGTAGCCTCTTGGGCTTTGATGCGAAAGACGACAGGCGTCTCCGTCTGGTTCCTCGCCACCTGCGTGGCGGTTTCTTCGGAGAGGGACAGGTGGACGTACTGCCGGTCGCTTGGATTCAGGCCACCGCTGCTGATGACCGCCGCGCGCTCGGGCACCGTCGCGTAGTAGAGAAACTCGGGAGGCGCTGCGGGGGCAAGTCCTAGCTCGATCGGGAAACTGTGTCCGTAACGCGCACGGATGCGGTCCTCTTCCACCTCGAACCTTCTCTTCTCGGCGCCGTCTGCGATCTCCAGGATTTCGTCCCGGGTCAACGCATCGAACTTCTCTTGGATGGCCTCGACGATTTCGTCGATCAGCGCGTATCCCTGTTCATCAAGGACGATGGAGAATCTATCGGGCTTGTGTCGGAGTATCAGAGAGAGGAGTTTGGACAGTCTTTCGCGTCTTCGTTCATCCATTGGGGAATCTTTCCTATGTCGTTTTGTGCGATACGCCTGCGCGATCTGAAGGAATTCCAATCTACCGGAGTATATGCCGAGTATTGCCTGCTGTCAAGATGAATCCCGCCCGGTCGCGCCACGTTGAACGCGGGTTCGCTCGGCGCATTCAGTTCATTTCCATGCCGCCGTCCACGTTGATCGACTGGCCGGTGATCAACGTGTTTTCATCGGAAGCAATGAAGACCGCGGCGGTGGCGATCTCTTCGGGCTCCGAGGCCCGCTTCAGGGGTATTTTCTCTACGAGCCGGGCGCGAGCCGTTCCCCGCTCGTAGCCGAACAGCCGGGCGCGGTCCTCGTCAATGTGATCCCACATGGCGGTGGCGACGACGCCCGGGCAAAGCGCGTTGACCAGGATGCCGCGCTCCGCGAAGGCCAGCGCCGCGGACTGCGTGATGCTGATGATGGCCATTTTGCTGGCGGCGTACACGCTGGAATCGGCCCGTCCGTGACGGCCCGAGATGGAGGACATGTTGATGATGCGTCCGCCGTCTCCCTGCCGGATCATGTATCGGGCACCGGCCTGCAGACAAAAATACGTTCCCTTCAGATTCAGGTCCATGACCTCGTCCCATTCCGTTTCGGTGACGTCGAGGAACGGCTTGATCTCCACGCGTCCGGCGTTGTTGACCAGGATGTCCAGCCTGCCCAGAAACGATACGGCCTCCGCAATCATAGGTTCGATGTGGGCGATCTGGACCAAGTCGACCGAAAGCGCCGTTGCTACACCCCCGCCGTCCCGTATTTGCCCGGCCGTTTCTTCCGCGCCTTCCCGGTCGATGTCCACGGCGGCGACCCGGGCGCCTTCCCGCGCGAACCGCAACGCGATCGCCCGGCCGATTCCGCGGCCTGCCCCGGTTACGAGGGCGCATTTCCCGTCCAGGCGCTTCGATGTACTCATGCCAGTTCTCCCGGTTTCCCTGATGTGCATCGCAATGCGTTCGTCATGATCATGCGATGTAAATCCGAAATCACTTCAAGCGGCGGTTACGGCACCTGGTCGCGAATCGTCTGGACCTTGGCCTGCTTCTCTGCTTCCAGGCGTTCCCGTTCCTGCACCAGCTGTTCCCTGAGGGCGTGTACTTGCTCCTGGAATTCGGGACCTGTCGCCTGCGCAGCGAGCTGTTTGATCTTCGACTCGATCATGATCTCCTGCTCTGCGAGCTTGGCCTGGTATTCCTTCTCCAGGTCGCCAATCACCACGCGCTGCTCATCGGTCAGTTTACCGCCCTGTTGCGCACCAGCGGTCTTCTCCATAGCGATTTCCAATGCGCTTTTCATAATACCTCCAACCTGATCTTTCGATCAGTTCGTTCCATCGATTTGGTCGTTTCGACCCGCCTACTTCGCGCCGAGGAGCCGACGGAAGCGCCTTGCGGTTTCCTCCATGTAACCGTCCAGGACCAGGTGGCTGGCATAGGCCGATACCGATACGACGTAGCAGACGATCGGAAAGGACTCGACCGTCTGTCTCAAGTACATGGGGACGAGCAGGAAGAATGCCGGTACCAGCGCCATGGCGAGCCATGTATGCGTCCACCCCCTGTGCTTGCCGAGCAAGGGAAGCATCGCACCGAAGCCCAGCAGCGCAGCGGTCCCGTAGTCTCCGATCAAGATAAACCAGATATCCACCAGAATCAACAGGCGGTAGAACAGACGCTGCGATTTGCTCTCTATATCCACGTCGGGGAAACAGGCGGACAGCAAACCGATGGCAACCAGGAGCAACACTTGCGGCCATACGTCGAGGGTTCGGTAGGATTCGAGGCTTCCCGTCCACCAGAGACCGGCGACGCAGAGACCCCCTGCCAGCAGTGTAGCGACGAAACCGCCCCATAGATGTCCGCGGAAATCGGCCATGCGTTGTCGTCATTTCGCTACGCGACCGTCGGCGGAACCGAAGGCGTCGTCGAATTGCTTCAGGGTCATCAGCAAACGAGCCAGTGGCAGGCCGATCACGTTGTAGAAACAGCCCTCGACGCGCGTGATGAGGCTGGCTCCAAGCGCATTTGCACCATAGGAACCCGCCTTGTCCAGGGGCTCGCCGGTGTCCACGTAAGTCCGGATCTCGGCTTCGGTACAGGTCCGCATGAAGACGGTCGTCCATTCGTGTCCCGTCTCTCGGCGGTGGGATTCGGTGTCCAGCAAGGCAAATCCGGTGAGGACGCGGTGGGATCGGCCGTTCAGTCTGCCCAGCATGGCGCAGGCGTCGTCGGCGTCTCGCGGTTTACCGAGTATCCCGCCTTCGAAGCAAACCACCGTATCGGCTCCGAGCACCAGACGGCGCCGACCGCGGAGGTCGGACCTGATCGCCACACTCCGCGCCTTGGCCAGGGCGAGCCGTTCCACCGTTCGCGCCGGATCGCTTTCAAAGGAGAATCGGGACTCGTCGACATCGGGGGCGACGACTTCGAACGGGATCCCGATCTGTCTGAGCAGATCGGATCGGCGGGGAGATGAAGAAGCCAAAACGAGTCTCTTCATGGGCGTGACTCGACAGTCAGGGTCACCGGTCCGTCGTTGACCAGCGCTACTTCCATCAAAGCCCCGAAACGACCGGTGGCGACCCTGATCCCGTGTGTCCGGAGGCGTTCGATCGCCAGCTCGTACAGCGGCGCGGCGTGTTCCGGCGGTGCGGCGCCCTCGAAACTGGGTCTGCGCCCCTTCCGGGTGTCGCCAAAAAGCGTAAACTGCGAAATCGCGAGGACTTCACCCTTCACATCCAGCAGGGACCGGTTCATCTTTCCTTGATCATTGCCGAAGATCCGAAGTCCAACGCATTTGTCGATGACATACGCCACCTCCTTCGGCGTGTCTTCCCGCGCAATGCCGAGGAGCAGGACGAGACCGGTGTCGATTTCTCCCACTACCGCGCCATCGATTTTCACGGAGGCGCTTGTGACGCGTTGCAATACGGCGCGCATGGATTCACTCTCCGGAAAACGATCCGGCCGGCTCGGCCATCGGTGGTCCGCCGCCACGCCGGTCGACCACTTCGGCGTTCATCATGCATCGTACATTACATATTGGAACCGGGCTGTCAAGACAGGATAGAAACATGCAGACTAGATCGCCACGCGCTTCCAGCGTCCCCGTCGGAACAGCATGTAGGCGATCACCAGTCGGATGCCCCAGTCCAACGCCGTGCCGTACCATACGCCCGGCAGTCCCCAATCCAGCTCGATCACCAGGACGTACATCATGCCGATCCGCAGGAAGATCGCACCGAAGATGCTGATCAGCAAGGGACTCAGCGTATCCCCTGCGCCCCGCATGGCGCCGGTGTAGATCATCAGCAGGGCCGAAGTCGGCAATTCGAGGGCCGCGATACGCACGCAGAGCACAGCCAGTGCGTACACGTCCGGGGACGGACTGTAGATGCCGACGAGCAAGCCGGGTACCGCGACGAAGACGAGCCCCAGCGCGCTCATGGAGATCAGGCCGATTCGAGCAGCTTTCCTGACGGCCAGCTCCGCAATCTCCGGGCGTTCCGCCCCAAGGCTCTGCCCGACGATTGTAGCCACGGCCATGGACAGTCCGAATACGGGCATGAAGGATAGCATTTCCACCCGAATGGTCATGAAATGCGCGGTGAGGGCGGTCGTACCCAGACCGGTTACGATCCACATGAACGAGAAATAGGCGCTCTGCATGACCAGCTGTTCCCCGAGGTTCGGCACGGCGATCCGTACGATGGTCCGTATGTGGTCCGGCCTGATTCTCTTCAGGTCGCTGCCGTGCAGCCTGAATTTCGCGTAACGGCGAAACAGTCTGAAGGTGAGCAGGGAGGCGCCCAGGAGGTAGGCCGTCCCGGTAGCAAGGGCCGCTCCGGTTATGCCCAGTTCCGGGAAGGGTCCGATTCCGAATATCAGCACCCAGTCGGCGAGGATGTTGTACACGTTCATGATTCCCGTGATCCACATGGGTGTCTTGGTGTCGCCGGCCGCGCGCAGGATGCCGCTGGCCGTGTAGATGAAAAGACGCAGCACGCTGAATGCGAATACGATGGGCATGTACTCCCGGGCCCGTACGACGACATCCGGGTCGGTGCCCAGAAACACCATGAGATCCTCACCGAACACCACGCCCAGCACGGCCAGCATCAGACCAATGGACGTGCCGAGCAAGATGCCTTGGCCAGCCGCCTCGCCAGCGGTCTTCAGGTCGCTTCGACCCAGATTTCTTGCCACAACGGCACCCGTCGCCACCCCGATACCGTAGAACACGAACACCACGGTAAAGAGGATCATGGAACTCTGGCCGACAGCGGCGAAGGCCATCGTACCCAGGGAGCCGATGAAGATGCTGTCGACGATGTAGACCGACGTGTGCATCAGGTTTTCCAGAATGGCAGGCCAGGCAAGATGGAGGATGGTGCGGTTGAGACGTTTTCGGGAGAGGTCGAGCATGGGACCACGCTATCGGCAGGGGTCGGGAAATTCAGTGAGAACCCGGCATCGGTCACTTGCCAAGAAGGAAAATCTCACCATGGTAGTTGTTGAAGTCCCTGGATGTCAAGGCCTATGCCGTCTCCAGAGACACGGGACCATCGCGTGTCGTCGAGCGCCGCGACAGCGTTTGGGAATGCGACGGCTAGTGCTTCAGAACGCGAATGAGGTGGAGGTTTCAGCTTACGCATTACCTTGACGCCTCACATGCGAAACACCATAATGACAGTGTCTCCGGGGCGGCTGCATCGTATGGAAGAGATTCGTTTACGCTGTGCAGCCCCAATCGCCAAACCAGCCCTTCGTCAACCTGCATGGTCCGGTCATGGAATCTGACATCCGGGATCCCCGTCTCGCCGATACTGGTGCGGCACGCATGGCATGGGATGCGCGCGAGATGCCGGTATTGCGATCGATAAAAGACCGATTCGCTCGAGAGCAGCCCTTTCGCAACCTGCGCGTCGGCGTGTGTCTGCACATCTCGACCAAGACGGCCAATCTGGTTACGACGATCAAGGCGGGCGGGGCGACCCCATTTGTTTGTGCTTCCAACCCCCTCAGTACGCAGGACGACGTAGCCGCCAGCCTGGTCAGGCATCACGGGATTCCCGTGTTCGCGAAAAAAGGGGAGGACGCTGGCACTTTCAGCCGCCACCTGCAGGCGGTGCTGAGTGCGCAACCGGATCTTCTGCTCGACGATGGCGCTGATCTGACGACTACCCTGCATCGGGATCACCGCCAGCATCTTGCCCAAGTCATCGGCGGAACGGAAGAGACGACTACGGGAGTCAACCGGCTCCGAAGCATGGTTCGAAGCGGCAACCTGAGCTTTCCGGTCATCGCGGTCAACGATTCAAAGACCAAGCACCTCTTCGACAACCGGTTTGGTACGGGACAGAGCGCACTCGATGGCATCCTGCGGGCCACCAACACGCTGATCGCGGGCAAAACCGTGGTGGTGTGTGGCTACGGCTGGTGCGGCAGGGGCGTAGCCGACCGGGCGAGGGGTCAGGGCGCCCGGGTCATCGTAACGGAAGTGGACCCCGTCGCAGCCCTGGAAGCCGCCATGGAAGGATTCCAGGTCCTTCCTGTGACCGAAGCGGCGGCAATCGGTGATCTTTTCATCACCGTGACCGGAAACCGCGGCGTCATACGCCGCGATCATCTGGAGACCATGAAAGACGGCGCCATGCTGGCCAACGCGGGACACTTCGACGTGGAAATCGATCTGCACGCGCTAGGCAGTCTCGCGGTCGAACGACGGTCCGTGCGACCCTTCGTAGAGGAGTATGCGCTGGCGAGCGGACGAAGGCTGTACCTCCTGGCGGAAGGTCGCCTCGTGAACCTTGTCGCGGGAGAAGGGCACCCGGCGGCGATCATGGACCTCTCCTTCTCCAACCAGGCACTGGCCGCCGAGTACCTGGTAGCCCATCATACCGAACTCGCGCCCGGTATACATACACTGCCCGACCCATTGGACAGGGCGCTCGCGCAGCTTAAGCTTAAAAGCATGGGCATGTCCTGCGATACGCTCACGGCGGAACAGAAAACCTATCTCGACACCTGGGCATAGACCTGGCGTCCGGGAGGACCCGCAAGATGCCGGTACGCACGCTGCCAGGGTAGGCAAACCGCATTGATGTTCGGTTTCGTCTTCGTTTTGATTGAGAAAACCGTCATGCTCCATTTGGCCTGGAAAAAATGAGATTGACCTACCTCGGCATCCAAATGTACCTTTAAATCATATAAGCGGGAAGAAACAAAAGGAAGGAAAGGAAGCTGCCCTGTCCGATAAACACGCCTCGTATTCAACCGCCAGCCACCATCTCGATCCCGTTCCTTGAGACGCAGCGGGGATGATCCTGTAGACTCAGCAGTCCGAATACGTTGAACTACCCCATTCTCATAGCCAACCAGATGTAATACAGGTCAAGCCGGTTCATATTGGCCCAAGTCCTGTTTTATTGACCCAGAGCACGAGAGAAACGCTCTCGACTGCAAGAGCGTACCGTATCTCTTGTGCGGAGAATGTATTTTGCGGCGCGAAATCTCCTTACAGCCTTCCAGCAAGTCCGATCCGTTGTCCATTGATGTCGCGCGATTGCTACAGGCCAGTATCGCGCCGAACACGGCAAAGGCGTACGGCGAAGCATTGCGCAAGTTGTTCACGCATCTGGATGGGGAGCCATTGACCGATGTTGCGCTGGCGGGGTACCTAGCCCACCTGTATACCAGGGGACTTGCGCCGTCCTCCGTCACGGTCGTGGTGCAAGCAGTCCGTTTTTGGGAAAAACTGGAACGTCGTCCTTCGAGTGTGGGTTCGTTGACGGCACGAACGCTGGCCGGCGTCCGGCGCGAAGGTCGAGGCAGGGGCCGCGGCCAGGCAGCCGGATTGTCCCGTGCTACGGTCAATCTCATGGTGAAGAACGCGATTGCCACCCGTACGCTGGCGGGACTGAGAGACGCCGCGCTGTTTCGCGTGATGAGCGATGCCCTGTTGCGGGTCGGGGAGGCGGCCGTCGCCATCGATTGCGAGCACATCACCGTCCTGGAGGACGGAAGTGGGCGACTTCTCTTGCATCGGAGCAAGACCGATCAGGAGGGGCGAGGCGCCAGCCTCTTTCTGACTGCCCGAACCGTAAGTACGCTCCTGCAGTTGCAGCAAGTGGCGGGCTACGCGGCCGGACCGCTCTTCCGACGGATGGTGAAGGGCGACCGAATGAAGGATGCCCGACTGTCGCCGGACGGTGCGCGGCTGGCCATCAAAACATCGGCGAAGCGGGTTGGCATCAAGCATGTGAGCGGCCACAGTCTTCGCATCGGTACCGCCCAAGAACTCGCGCAGCGCGGTGCCACTTTGGTTGAGCTGCAGAACGCCGGACGCTGGACAGACAGTCAGATGCCTGCGCACTATACGCGCGACCAGGCCGCCGGCAAAGGGGCCGTCGCCCGCCTGCTGGAGGTTGACTGAGGGCATATGGGTGGGCAGCGGGCCGATTGATTCGGTGAGCGCGATGGTAAGACGCGCAAGCCCGGGATTACCCCCGAGCGCTCTGCATGCCCGTCCGTTCCTTCAGCAGATCGGCCAGGCCGTCCACGGTGGTCACGGGTTGGCGGCATGCGAACTGTTCGCAGACATAGGCGGTGGTTCCGCCGTCAATGCGCGACCGGTTGGCCAGGAGCGGGATGCGTTCCGCTGTCCGCCCGTTCCAGGCGTTCGGATCGTGCAGGGCAACGACCTTGTTCGGCAGGAACATGCTGTCGATCAGGTCCAGCATGGCTCCCGTGATGGCGTCTTCCCGGTCGCCGACCAGCGCTATTTCGACGGGCGAATCCAGATACCACGAGAGTCCGCACAGCAACTGGCCGAACCCCCCCGGGGCGGCGCCCATGTAATCGGTGAACAGGGAGAGGGTCTGGCCGGCCCGATCCCGGTATTCGTTCTTGCCGGTGAACGCGGCCAGCCGCAGCAGGTTCTGCACGCTCACCGCATTGCCCGAGGGGATTGCGTTGTCGTAGGGATTCTTGGACCGTACGATGAGTGTTTCATGGTCGTCGCTGGTGAAAAAGAACCCACCTTCCTTCGGGTCCCAGAAACGCTCGATCGTCGTGTCCATCAGCGTTTTGGCACGGACGAACCAGACCGGGTCGAAGGTGGCTTCGTATAGATCCAGGAGCGCGGCAACCGTGAAGGCGTAATCGTCCAGATAGCCGTTGAAACGGGCGCGGCCGTCTTTGAACGTGTGCAGAAGCCGGTCGTTCTCGCATAACGCGTCCAGGATGAACCGCATCGAATCCGTCGCCGCGTCGAGCCAGGACGGCACGCCGAAAACGCGACTCGCCCGGGCCAGACTGCCGATCATCAGGCCGTTCCAGTCCGTCATGATTTTTTCGTCCCGTCCGGGACGAATACGCTTTTCACGGCGGTCGAATAGGGTCCGACGGCCTTCATCCACGATAGTCCGCAATGCATCCGGGGCTATCTCCAGGTGGTCGGCCAGTGGTTCGAGATCAACATCCACATGCAGTACGCTGGTACCGTGTTCGAAATTCCCTCCTTCTTCCACGCCGTAGTACCGGGAGAACAGGCGGCCTTTTTCTTCTCCGAGGATATCCCGTATCTGGTCTGGCGTCCACACGAAGAACCGACCTTCCTCGCCCTCGCTGTCCGCGTCCTGGGTCGCATAGAATCCACCGCCGGGCTGCAGCATCTCGCGTATGGCATAAGTTGCCGTTTCCGCGACAATCTTGCGAAACAGGAGGTCTCCGGTGGCCTGAAAGGCTTCGGTATAGGTTCGCATGAGCAGCGCGTTGTCGTACAGCATCTTCTCGAAGTGGGGAATCAACCATTTCGCGTCGACGGAATAGCGGTGAAATCCGCCGCCCAGGTGATCGTACAGCCCTCCGCTTCCCATCTTCACCAGGGAATGGCGGACCATGTCGAGCCCCGTCTGCCGTCCAGACCTCAGGTGCTCGCGCAGCAAGAAGGACAGTGCCATGGACGGGGGAAACTTTGGCTGCGTGCCGAAACCGCCGTTGGTGGAGTCGAAGCTTGCGGTGATCCCGGCAAAAGCCTTTTCTATCAAACTCGTATCCAGCCGCTCGTTGCCGGAAGTGAATCCCGCCAGCTCGACGAGACGTTCTTGCAGCTGATCACCCTGCTCCTCGGCGTCGGATCGGCGTTCCCGGTAAAACTGGGCCACCGCCTCGAGGATGCGGGGAAACCCGGGCCGGCCGTAGCGGTCTTCCGGAGGAAAATAGGTGCCTCCGTAGAAGGGTTTCAGTCCGGGTGTCAGGAAGACGGTCATGGGCCATCCGCCGCTGCCCGTCATGGCAGTGACGGCGTTCATGTAGATCTCGTCCAGGTCCGGCCGTTCCTCCCGGTCCACTTTGATATTGACGAAATGACGATTCATGATCGCCGCCGTATTCGCGTTCTCGAATGACTCGTGTGCCATGACGTGGCACCAGTGGCACGCGGAGTATCCGATGGACAGCATCACGGGCTTGTCTTCCGCCCGGGCCTTCTCCAGCGCCTCGTCGCCCCAAGGGTACCAGTCTACGGGATTATGAACATGTTGCCTGAGGTAGGGACTGGTTTCATGGATCAGTTTGTTGGTCTGCCGCCCTTCCTGTGGTCCGTCCTGCGAGGCTGTGTTCAACTCACACCACTCCTTCCCTGACCATGCGTTCCAAAGTAAAATCACGGGCTTGGATCGGGAACTCCATGACACACCGCCTGGTGGAAGACTCGAAAATCCCCATGACGGTTTCCAGGCTCACACGGGCGATCCTCGCCTCGGATCGGTGGGTGCTGCAGCCTTCCACCGCGGAGACCAGCTCCTCCAGTTCGCCGCAGACATTCGAATGTACCGCCTCCAGTTGCGGCGTGTGCCAGCCGTCGGTGCGGTAGCTGGACAGCATCTTCAGCGGCGGTCCCCCGGGGCTGTTCACTTCGATGACGCCCTCGGAACCGATGACCCGGAAAGAAAAGGACTGGTTCGCCCGTTCACCCAGCTCGACGAATCCCACTACCCCGTTGTCGTAACCGATGCGCCCGATCGCCATGTCTTCGACCGGCAGGTCCGGATGGTTGCGCCGTCCTTCGATCCTGTGTCGACGGTCGATCTGTCCCATGACCCAGCGCGGCGGGTTGTCTCCGTTCAGAAAGCCGATCAGGTCGATGACATGGACGCCGTTGTTCATCAGATCGAGGGAGCAGTGCCCCCATATCAAAGCGATTTCCCCGATTTCCCCTGCCTGAATCAATGCCCGCGCCTGGACGGCCTGGGGAGAGAACCGGTGTGCGTGGCCGATCGCGAGGACTGCACCGGCTCTCTCGCATGCTTCGATCATGCGGTCGGCTTCGTCCAGGGAAACGGCCATGGGCTTCTCGCACAGGATGCCTTTGACGCCGCTTCGCGCCGCCGCGATCGTTGCTTCGCAATGTCCCCGAGGCCAGGTGCATACGCTCACCAGATCGAGCCTTTCCCGGTCCAGCATTTCTCGATGATTTTCGTATATGCGGATGCCGTGTGTCCGCGCGAGCGCCAGGGCATGCTCGCCCCGGGGATGGAGATCGGCCCCGGCGACCAGTTCGATTTCGGCGTTTTTAACATGGCGGTATCCGTCCGCGTGAGCGCCTGCGATGCGGCCGCAACCGATGAAACCCGCCCGGTATTTGTTCATGCGTGGTTATCTCCAGTATTCGGGCGGAGTCCCGACCGCCAATGGATGCGTCTGAGCGGCCGACAGGTCCCTTGTCGAGCGGCCGTCACCCTGCATCCGAGTCGCCCGGATCAGTCCTTCGCGGAGGAGAACAGGGCGTCGAAACCTGCCTCGTTCAATATCTCAACGCCGAGCGACTGGGCCTTTTTCAGCTTGGACCCGGCGTTTTCTCCCGCCACGAGATAATCCGTTTTCCGACTCACGCTGGATGTGACTCGCCCTCCGGCGGCCAGAATCCGGTCCGCGGCTTCGTCTCGGGTGTACCGCGAAAGTGTTCCTGTGATGACGAAAATCCTGTCCGCCAGCACCAGGGCGTCCGCACTCCTGTCCGGCTCCGTCAGTGCCATGCGGATGCCGGCCGCGCTCAGTTTTTCTACTATTTCCAGGTTTCGCTCATTCCGGAAAAACGAGACGATGCTCCTGGCGATCTTCGGACCGATTTCCGGTACGGCGACCAGTTCCTCTTCGGATGCCGCCCTGATTCCGTCGATGGAGCGGAAGCGATCGGCGATCTGACGAGCGACCCGCTCCCCCACGTGGGGGATGCCCAAACCGAAGAGGAGTCGGTCCAGCGGGTGGTCGAGGCTGGCTTGAATACCCTGTAGCAGTTTGTCGGCGGATTTCTCGCCCATGCGTTCCAGCGCTGCCAGGTTTTCCCGGGTCAGCCGGTAGAGGTCGCCCACGTCCCCGATCAGACCACGTTCCAGAATCTGACCGATGACTGCCGGTCCGAACCCTTCAATATCCATGGCGTTGCGCGCGGTGAAGTGGGCGACACGCGCCTGCGTCTGCGCCGGACAGGCTGCGTTCCCGCAACGCAGGGCTACTTCCTCGTCCACCCGCACGAGTTCGGCATCGCAAGCCGGACAGGCTGTCGGCATCTGAAAGGGCGCTGCCCCTTCCTCCCGTTCGATCTTGTCCACGGAAACGACCTTGGGGATGACATCCCCGCCTTTTTCGATGAATACGGTGTCTCCGACGCGCAGGTCTTTGCGCCGGATTTCTTCCTCGTTGTGCAGGGTGGCCCGACTGATCGTAGATCCGGCAAGGAATACCGGCTCGAGTTCGGCGACCGGAGTTACTACGCCGGTCCGGCCGACCTGCAGCCGGATATCCACAAGACGCGTCCTGGTCCGCTGCGCGGCGAACTTGCTGGCTATAGCCCAGCGGGGACTCTTCATCGTGGCGCCGAGCGTACCGTGCAGCCCGATGGAATCCACCTTGATGACCATGCCGTCTATGTCGTAGGGCAGGAACGACCTGCGCGCCTCCCATGTACGGCAGCATGCGATTACTTCGTCTATATGATCAAATCGCCGGGTTTCCGGGTTGGTCGGAAACCCCTGGTCGGCCAGCCAGGACAGTCGCCGGCAATGGCTGTCCAGATCCGGCCGCGCGGCGAGCGCACCGTCTTCATCTTCAAAACGCAAGGTGTAGAGAAACGCCCTGAGGGGTCTGTCTGCAACAAGCCTGGGATCGTGCAGTTTGAGGGAACCTGCCGCGGCATTGCGGGGGTTCGCGAAGCGTGGTTCTTCCCGCTCCGCGCGAAGGGCGTTCAGTTTTTGGAATCCGTCGTGCGGGAGATACACTTCCCCGCGCACCTCGATATGGTTGAGCGGGGCATGTTCTTCGGCGATACGAAGCGGGATGGACCGGATGGTTCGCAGGTTCGCCGTGATGTTGTCCCCCTGCTCGCCGTCCCCGCGCGTGGCGCCCAGCGTCAGCGCGCCGTTTTCGTAGCGTAAACTGACAGCCACTCCGTCAATCTTCAATTCTACCGAGTAGGCGTATGTCCGTTCCGGACCCAGCATGTCGCGGATCCGGCGGTCGAAGTCCCGGATCTCCTCGTCGTTGTACGTGTTGGCGATGGAGAGCATGGGGACCGGGTGCCGGACGACGGGAAAGTCTGAGGAAGGCGACCCGCCGACCCGCTGGGTGGGCGAATCGGAGGTGATCAGGCCGGGATGGTCCGATTCCAAGTTCCGCAATTCGGTCATCAGCATATCGTAGTCGTAATCGCTGATGGCCGGATCGTCGAGTACGAAGTACCGATGATCGTGCGACCGGATGTCCCGGCGCAGGACTTCAATGCGTTCGGCAGGCGACATGGGATCCGCAGTTGCGCTAACCGGCGCGGGCGACTTTCGACCGCGGCGACTTTTTGCCGCGTCTGATGGCCTCGCGTTTCCTCGCTATCCAGTTCTGCCACCAGACTACGATGGGACTGGCGATGAAGATCGAAGAATAGGTTCCGGTGATGACGCCGAAGGTCAGCGCCAAGGCGAAACCCCAGTTGGTGGACGCGCTGCCGCCCAACAGAAAGACCAGGACCAGGAGGACGGTGAGTGACGTCATCATGGTTCGGTTCAGGCATTCGTTGATGCTGCGGTCCACCACGCCGGAAAATCCTTCCGTCCGGGTTCGGCCCAGGCTTTCCCTTATGCGGTCGTAGACTACGATGGTGTCGTTCGTAGAATACCCCACGACGGTCAGCAGGGCCGCCACGACCGCCATAGTCAGCTCCTCGCCCACGAGGGTGAGGAGGGCCAGGACGATGAGCACGTCGTGAATCAGCGCAACGATTGTCCCGATGCCGAACCGGAACCCGTTGACCTGTCGGAACCGAATGGTGATGTAGAGGACGATACCGATAATGGAAGCCCCCACGGCACCCATGGCATCGACTGTGAGTTCCTTGCCGATCTTCGGACTGACATTGTATTCCTGTCGCAGCCAGTCCTGTTCGGCGCCCTTGAGGTTGTCGGGAAACTGTTCTCGGAGCGTCGTTTTAACCGCCGATGCGATCTGCTGTTCGTTCCAGTCGCTGTCCGCCGCCCTGATCAGAATGTTGTCTTCCTCGCCAATCACCTTGATCTCGCTTTGGCTCAGGTCGACATCCTGGTTCTCGATGGCGACGTTGCCCAGCGCGCTGCGAATGTCCTGGACCTGCACAGGGGGGTCGAATCGCACCTCAATCAGGGAACCGCTCTGAAAGTCCACGCCCCAGTTCACCCCGCCACGCAGGACGATGGTCCCCAGACCGACCGCGATTATGCACCAGGTGATGAGAAACGCCAGCTTCCCGAATCGCATGAATCCAAAGAAGAGACCTCCGAAAGGATCGGTCCGGCCAATGCTGACCTGGGCGAGTTGCCACCGGTCGATAAGCGCGTCGAACAGCGACCGCGTGATGAAAATGGCGGTAAACATGCTGATGAGAATGCCGAATCCAAGCGTCACGGCGAAGCCCTTGATCGGGCCGGTGCCGAACTCGTACAGGGCGAAGGCGGTGATCAGCGTGGTGATGTTGGCGTCCACGATGGTGCGCAGGGCGTTTCCGTAACCACTGTCCACGGCCTGCCGGATTGTTTTTTGTCCCGATTTGAGTTCTTCCTTGATCCGTTCGAAAATGAGGATATTGGCGTCCACCGACATGCCCATGGTCAGTATGATGCCCGCGATGCCGGGCAGCGTCAGTGTCGCCTGGAAAGCACCCAGCACGGCCAGCAGAAAGAGCAGGTTGAGGATCAGCGCGAAATTGGCGATGAAGCCGGCCGACCGGTAGTAGATCGCCATGAAGATCATGACGGCGATGAGCCCGAGGATCGAGGCCCACTTGCCGGAATTGATGGCGTCCTGTCCCAGGGACGGTCCGACGACGAACTTGCTGATAATCTCCATGGGCGCGGGCAGGGCTCCGGCGCGCAGGACGATGGCGAGGTCCCTGGCTTCCTCCAGGGAGTTGATGCCGGTGATCTCGCCCCGGCCGTTGGGTATGCGTCCCTGAATGACCGGAGCGGAAAATACCCGTCCGTCCAGCACGATCGCCAGGCGTTGTCCGATGTTGTTCCCCGTAACGCGGGAGAAGGTCCTGGCGCCATCGTCCGTGGTCGTGAAGCCGACCGATGCCACTCCCATACTGCCGATGTCGGACCCTGAACCGGTCTGCGGATAGGCGTCCGCCAGCACCGCGCCGGTCAGTTCCGGCTGCACGTTCATATAGAAATAGGACCGGACGCGTTGTCCGCCGGCGGTTGTTCGGATCACCCCGCCCCGGAGTTCCGCGCCGTCCGGAATGAAACTCTGGACCTGGGGCTGGGCAAGGATCTCGTCCACGCGGTCGATGTTACTCGCCGGTACGATGATTTCATTGTCCGAAACGTCGACGAGGGTCAGAAAGGGGTTGCGTTCCGCCGATGTATCCGCTTCGGGTATCAGGGCATTCGTATCTGCCGGAGCGCTTGTGTCGGTATCCCGGACCGCCAGCAGAGCGTCTATGCGCTCGACGACCGAACGCAGTTCATTCCCGTCGCGCAGCAGCCTGAATTCCAGCTGGGCGGTCTGGTTGATCAGCGTCATCGCCCGATCGATGTCCTTCAGGCCCGGCAACTCGACGATGATGCGGTCTTCGCCTTCCTGCTGGATGATTGGCTCGGTGACGCCGAATTCGTTGACGCGGTTCGAGATGACCTGCATGGCCCGCTCCACTACGTCTACGGCTTCTTCCTCAGGGAGATTGGACTTGTCTACTTCAAGCTTGATATGCACCCCGCCCTGAAGGTCCAGACCCAGCCGGATGGACTGGTCCCGCAACCGGTCGCGTTCCGTCTTGGTCAGGTTCTGTCGCTTCAGCAGGGCTTTGTCTTCAGCGGTCAGCAGCAGGTCCGATTCGATTGCTTCGGTCTGGTCCGGAACAAGGGCCCCCTGGATGGGGAGGTATTGCCAGTAGTCGGATGTCCTGAAGGAAGGATAGACATACCACAACGCGGTGAAGATTACGACGAGAATGAGGACGACGCGTACCTGTTTCCACTGCATGCAACCCGGCTCCTAAGCAGACAAAGGCGGGTTGCCTGACTGGCTGCCACCCGCCCTTGGATCTGCGTTGCGTATAGATAGATCAAATCGTTCGATGGGAATGTTTCGTTAGTCTCTCAGTGCGAAGAGCACGTTCTGACCGGCAAAGTTGTCCGGCACGAGCAACTCGACGGATACCCTGTCGCCCGAGGGATGGAATGCGATGACAAAGTCCTGACCTTCCCGGAAGGCACGCGGAAACACGTCCACTTTCTTGATTCGATCCAGCGAAGGAAACCCGGATCGTTCAATCGTGAGCACTGTGCTCTCGCGCAGGTCCTGGGACTTCGAGAAGTCTACACCGGCGAGCGATTCAACCCGTGGACCGCCGAAGAAAGGATCCTTGATGACCTCTATGTCTTTCCAGTGGTCCATGGTGCCTACTGCGAAGAAAACGGAGTTCAACTTCATCTCGGCCTCAAGCCTCGCACTTTCCTCCAGATCCCGCTGGGCCAAAGCTTGGTCTCGGGCCTCGGCCAGCATGTCAATCTGGTCATTGAGCCGTTCTTCTTCACTGCGCAGGAACACGATCCGCTCTTCGAGCGTATCCTTGACCTGACCCAGCGAATCCGCGATGAAAGCCGCCCGGGCCTGGGCGTCGTCGCGTTCTTCGGTCAGCATCTTTATGGTCCGGTTGATGCGCGCAATGGCGATGCGTTGCGCACGGCCCGGCGATATCTCCGCGCTACCCTGTGTCACGTAAGTACCCAGGACGTTGTCTCTGTAAAGCAGCCAAACCTGGTTGCCGACGTTCAGGTTCTCCACCAGCGCGGTCTGCTCAACCGCATCGCGGGCCGCGGCTGCGTCGAGGCCGTGATTTTCCATAAGGTACTCCAGCGCGATTTGCAGATGGCTTTCATTGTCCTGCACTGTGTACGGGGCCGGAAGATCGTTTCGAAGATCCTGCATCGCCTGCTGGAGGGTGGCGACTTCTTCCCGGGAATTGATGATCTCCTGCACGAGGCCGCGATACGACACGTCCGCCTCGGCGGCCAACATCTCGTTCAAAACGGTTTCGTGGTCAGGGTTCAGCGCCATATTCGTCAATGATTGCACATCGACCTGAGCATCGGGATTCTTCTCGTTGTAATCCTCTATTGTTGCTTTTATCTCATCCTGTCTGGCACGGATCTGCTGTTCCGTGGCGTCCAACCGCTCCACGAGTTCTTCGAAGGACTCGATCTCGGTTGCGCATCCAATGAACAGCGTCATGGATAACAATACTAATACACGTCGCATCGGATTCCTCCAGTAGAGTATTTAAACCGCGAATCATGCTGATTCGTGATTGGATTTAGATTCTATTTCAAGCAATAATTTCACATTATATATGCAATAGTCGAGATTTGTCAAGAATACTTGGCGTGTATGAACCGAAAACCTTCGCAGGGCTGGTCAGCTTCGAACCCGGCGGGACAGTGTTCGATCTTGACAGGGTTGCAAATCGGGCTACATTCTGTTAGACTCCTCATGGAGCAGGTCGATCTGGGCTGATTGTTGCGCTTCGTGTCGTGTCGGTAGCCTCTAAGCTCATCAAGCGCTTGCCGGAACCGCGCGGCATGGCCGATGTCCGGCGACTGCAGGCATCGCATTCCCACCGAGACCGGCGTTGTCGATAGCGAATAACCCGTCCATGTCTCAGACCATCTTGCAACAGGAAGCAGCAGGACAACCGGATGAGACGGTGGCGCACGCTTCGGAAACAACCTCTGGCGCAAAGCGCCCGATGACCTACGTGTTCACCGGAGGGGGAACGGGGGGTCATGTCTATCCCGGGCTGGCCATCGCCGACGAGGTCCGGTCCCGGAACCCCGAAGCCCGTATCGTCTACATCGGCGCCCGGGGCAGAATGGAAACCACCCTGGTGCCGAAGCGGGGGTATCCGATCCACTTGGTCTGCGCCCGGGGACTGCCGTCGGCGAGGCGCCCTCTCGCTTTACTGGGATTCGCACTCTGCACCGGCGCAGGCGTCCTCCAAAGCCTGGTTCTCCTGGCAAGACATCGGCCTCGCATGATCATAGCCACGGGCGGATACGCCAGCAGTCCCGTCCTTCTGGCCCACTGGCTGCTCAAGACACTCCGTATCCGGGGGGCCTGCCGATGTTTCGTGCACGAACAGAACGTCGTGCCGGGGAAGGTGAACCGGCTCGCCGGCCGTATCGCGGACTGCATCGGCGTTTCCTTCGAAGCGTCGCTGCGGTATTTTCCCTCGGGGAAGGCGACGTGGCTGGGCTATCCGGTTCGCCGGGAAATAGGCGCCGTGTCCAGAGAGGCGGCTCGGCGTGCGCAGGGCCTGCCGGACGATGCGAAGATCGTATTCGCCTTCGGCGCTTCGTCTGGCGCCCGTTCCATCAACCGGGCCGTGGTCGACGCGTTGCCCCGGCTGCTCTCCGCGCCGAATATCCACGTTATCCACGTCATCGGACAGACGCGAAGCTCGGACTACGATGCCGAAACCGACACCCGGGATCGTCTGGAACGACTCGAACTGACCGACGCGCAGCGGTCGAGATACCACCAGTCGGACTACGCGCACGAGATCGAAACGCTCTACGCCGCAAGCGACCTGGTCATAGGCAGAGCCAGCGCGGGCGTCGTTACCGAAATTGGCATTTGCGGGCTTCCGTCCATACTGGTACCGCTGCCCTACGCGCCAGGCGACCACCAGGCGATGAACGCCAAGGCGCTCGAATCGAGCGGTGCAGCGTGCGTCGTGTATGAATCGATTGCCCACGAAGACGGCCATCCCGCCGACCATACTATCGGCGTGGTCGACGGCGATCGTCTGGCCAAGCTCGTTCTCGAAATCCTGGAGGACCCGATCCGTCACAGCGCCATGAGCCGACGCGCGCGGGCGACCTTCGATCGCGGCGGTCTGGAGCGGATCGGCGACCAGCTGGATCACATGCTGGCGGGCGGGCGGGCACACCGCGTTTCCGCCAACGTCAGGACCACGCAGTCCGGCGTCGGCGAACGCGGGGCGCTTCCCGAATTCACGTTCTCCGCGTTTTCGCTGGTCCGTCGTTTCGCGAACGACCGTGACCGGACTTTCATCGAATCCGTGGGTGAAGACTATCTGAAGTATCGCGTTGACGGGTATCTCAAGGCCGTGTCCTGGCCGATCCGGAACGAAGGCGTCAAACTCGTGGGCCTGCTCGGTTACCGGGACCGATTGCCCTTCGTCCTCACGCTGCTCCGTGACAGGACGCCTGCGTCTCCGCTCCAGCGGCTGTTTGGCGGCGACTACCGCCAGGTCGGCTTCATTCGCCGAAACGCTGTGACTACAATCAGCCAGCTCGGGGTGTACGACGACGCGGTGCGTGCCACCCTGCTGGACCTGCTTGCGGATCCGTACTACGAGGTGCGATCGGCGGCCGCCCGGGCCTTCGCCGCGCTTGCTCCGGAAGGATCGAATCCGGACGAAGAGGTGTTGGCCGGCCTGAGACGGCTGCTGCGGGAATCCTCCTTCGAAACCAGGTCGGCGGCGATACACGCCCTGGGCAAGATGGGCGGTGTCGCCGTCGCCGAATGGCTCAAACCGTTTTACCAGGACCCGAACTGGAAGGTTCGGGCGGCGGTAATCGACGCCTTGGCCGACCTGGTCAGGCGGAAGTTGATTGCCGACCTGGACGGTTTGCACGAAGAGCTGGACGGCATCCTGGTAACCTGCAACCACTTCGACCCGGACTTCCCGGTAAAACGCACATTGAACCGGCTGATCGACCAGATCCGCCGCCAACAGGAAACCTCGTGAGCGCCTAATGATCTATCACCTCGTTACCTATCTTTTCGACTCGGTCGACTCCCTGTCGTTTCTGCGCCTCTTCCAGTATCTGAGTTTTCGCGCAATCTGCGCGGCGCTGACGGGTTTCGGCGTAACGTTGCTCTTCGGTGAACGCGTCATTCGCCTGCTCTACGTGAACCGTGTCCGGGATAATCCCAGGACGTATGGCGCGCTTTCCACCGCCTCGAAGGCCGGCACGCCGCTCATGGGTGGATTGCTGATCATCTTGTCCATCTTCGCCAGTGTGCTGCTGTGGAGCGACCTGTTCAATCGCTTTACCGTGATCCTGCTGCTCGCGCTGGTCTGGTTTTCCCTGTTCGGATTTCTCGACGACTATATGAAAATCAGACACCGGAACAGCGATCGCGGCCTGTCGCAGGCCAGCAAGCTGTTCCTCCAGGCCGTTTTCGGCTTGGGCTTCGGACTGGTCTTTCTGCTGCCCGGCCTGTCCCCGGTTTCCGCGGAAGTCGCCTCGGAGCTCTACATTCCCTTCGTCAAGGACCCCGTCCTCGATCTGGGATGGTGGTACCTGCCCTTCATCGCCTTCGTCGTGGTGGCGATCGCCAACGCGGTAAACTTCGCCGACGGACTGGACGGACTGTCCATCGTCCCTGTTTCCTTCACCGTGGTTGTCTACGGGGTATTCGCCTACGTCATCGGAAACGCCATCTATGCGGGTTACCTGCAGTTCACCTTTCTTCCGGGCAGTGGTGAACTTACGGTGATCTGCGCGGGCATCTTCGGCGCCTGTATGGGGTTTCTCTGGTACAATGCCTATCCTGCCCAGATCTTCATGGGGGACGTAGGCGCGCTGCCGCTGGGCGGCATCGTCGGCACCCTGGCCGTGCTGCTCAAGCAGGAGTTCCTCTTCGTCATTACCGGCGGGATCTTTGTCGCCATGGCGTTCTCGGTTCTGGTGCAGGAGAAGATTGGAATAAAGTGGCTCGGCCGGCGCATCTTCTACATGGCGCCGCTCCACCACGCCTTCCAGTACCGGGGATTGGCCGAGACCAAGGTCGTAATCCGATTCTGGATCATCGCCGGTATCCTGGCGATTATCGGGTTGTCTACCCTCAAGATCAGGTAAGGCGCGACAACAGACAGGCCGGAGGCCGGAATGATCGGGATAAAATACGCCAGGTGGATACCCGAAGGCTCCGATGTCAAGAACCGGATAGAACAGCTCCTGGGTCTGCTGAGCCAGTTGCTCATCCATACCAGCGGCAATGTGGAAGAAGCCCTGAAATGGATGCGTTACTTCGACGAGCGGCAGGGCATCTTCGACGAAACGATCAGTTACGCGTCCTTTGTCAAGGAACTGGAAAAGCGGGGCTACGTAAAGCCGGACGGCGGCGACTATACCCTGACCCGGAAGGGCGGCCGACGCATCCGGGAAGATTCGCTTCGGTTCGTATACGGCAGCCTGAAGAAAGGCTTAAGCGGAGGGCACGAGACGCCATTCGAGGGGGAAGGCGTTGAAAGACTCAGCGAAACCCGGCCCTACCGGTATGGCGATCAGGCGTCCAACGTGGACTTCACCTCCACCATCGGCAATGCGATACGCCGGTCCGGCCTGGACCTTGACCTGCATGAAGACGACTTCGAAGTCTACGAAGTCGAGCATGCCACGTCCTGCGCCACGGTCATGCTCCTGGACATCAGTCACAGCATGATCCTGTACGGCGAGGACCGCATTTCGCCTGCCAAGCGTGTGGCCATGGCCTTGGCCGAGCTCATCACCCGCAAGTATCCCAAGGATGCGTTGCACCTCGTCCTGTTCGGCGACGATGCGACCCAGGTGAAGATCGAAGACCTGCCCTACGTTTCGGTAGGTCCCTACCATACGAATACCAGGGCCGGTCTCCTCATGGCCCGGAACATACTCCGACGAACCCGCAACGTAAACAAACAAATCTTCATGATCACCGACGGCAAACCCTCGGCAATCTACGACCGAAACGGCCGCCTGTACCTGAATTCCTTCGGTCTTGACCCCCGCATCGTGAACCGGACGCTCGACGAGGCTATGACCTGCCGCCGGGAGAAGATCACCATCAGCACCTTCATGGTCACGCAGGACCCCCACCTGGTCGGCTTCGTAGAGAAACTGACGGAAATGAATCGTGGCCGCGCCTATTACTCCACGCTCGACAGCCTGGGCGAATACATACTCGTGGACTATGTAAAAAACCGCCGGCGACGGGTGAACTGATCGCTGATTCATGCTTGACACGGCGCGTAGCGACCTGTAAAGTCAATACTTCAGTTTCGTTTCCACCTCCTTAATACCTAGTTACTCCATCACCTCATCTCATCCGTCTGGAACGGTGTCAGTTGGGAGTTTACGCTATGGATGCAAGTTTCAATCGCCTCTGGTCGTACAGACCCCGCGGTATGTCAGTCATGAAACTGCTGGCTGTGTTTGCCGCACTGGTCTGCGGTGCCGGAACCGCTTTCGCCCTGGCGGAGCACGAAAGCGTCCTGGTCGAAGCGCCTAGCCAGTTCGTGTTCAACACCATTTCGTTCATGCTCTGGGGCGCATTGGTTATGTGGATGTGCGCGGGTTTTACCATGCTGGAATCCGGCTCGGTGCGGTCCAAGAACGCCTCCATGATTTGCCTGAAGAATATCGGTCTCTATTCCATTGCGGGGATCGCCTACTACTTCATCGGCTATAATCTCATGTATGTCGACGTGGAGCATTACATCGGATCCATCTCGTTCATGCGTGCCCCGACGGATGCCGAGGTCGCGCTGATCAACGGGACTGAAGGGGCCGTCGGCGAAGTGATTGCCTTGGGATATTCCACCATGTCGGACTGGTTTTTCCAGATGGTCTTCGTGGCCACGGCCGCATCCATCGTGTCGGGCGCGCTGGCGGAGAGAGTCAGACTCTGGTCCTTCTTTCTCTTCGTCCTGGTCCTCACCGGGATCATCTATCCTATCGTCGGCGCCTGGACTTGGGGCGAGGGATGGCTCAGCAAGGAGGGATTCAAGGACTTCGCGGGATCGACCATCGTGCACAGCACGGGAGGCTGGGCGGCGTTGGCCGGTCTGCTGGTTCTGGGCCCCAGGCTCGGGAAGTTCCGCAAGGACGGTTCGGTCAAGCCTACGCCGCCATCCAACGTGCTCGTCGTGACGCTGGGCGTATTCATCCTCTGGCTCGGTTGGTTCGGTTTCAACGGGGGCTCGCAACTGGCGCTGGGAAGTCCCCTGGACGCGGTGGCCATGAGTCATGTGCTGGTCAATACGAACTTGGCTGCGGCAGCGGGCGCGCTGACCGCGTTAATATGCGCGAGGCCGGTATTCGGGCGTATCGACCTGTTCGCCTGTCTGAATGGTGCGATTGCGGGGCTGGTCTCCATCACAGCGGGTCCGGACATGGTTGAGCATTACTGGGCTGTCATTATCGGCGCCGTCGGCGGTGGTGTATGCACGGTCGGAATGAAACTGCTGGAAACGATTCGGATTGATGATGTGGTCGGCGCCGTGCCTGCCCACCTCTTCGCGGGGATCTGGGGAACGCTGGCCGTGTGTATCGTGAGCGGAGGCAACTTGGGCGTTCAGCTGATCGGCATCCTGTCCATCGGCGGCTTCGTCTTCGTCGTCTCCTATATTCTCTGGCGTCTGATCGACCTGGTCCTGGGGGTGCGGGTATCCGCCCAGGTCGAACGACTGGGCCAGGACGTCGCGGAGCTCGGTATAGAAGCCTACCCCGAATTCGTGCACATGCCCGAAGAAGACGACGAAGCCTAAGCGATTCGAAGCACGCACTTTGTCTTCGTCACAACTTGCCATCAACGACAACGGCGGCTACCCAAACCGGGTGCCGCCGTTGGTACTATCGTTTCGATTTTACGCGTTGGATTCGATCATGCGGGATGGCGGTGAGGCCGATTCCGGCGACCACGCCTTCCGTGGCATTTAAGCCGGATTATTCATTCGTCCTCCGCCTAGTTCTTTTCTTCTTCCGTCGTCTCGCCGCCCTGTTCTTCGGCTTTGCCTTCCCGGTCGATCAACTCGAGTATCGCCATGTCGGCGGCGTCGCCCTGCCGGTGTCCGACGCGCACAATACGGGTGTAGCCCCCGGGCCGCTCGGCGTACCGTTCGGCCAGTGGTCCGAACAGCTTCGCGACCACGGATTCGTTGCGGATTACCCGGAGAACCCGCCGCCGGGCGTGCAGATCATTGCGTTTGCCGAAGGTGATGAGCCGTTCCACGAGGCGCCGTACTTCCTTGGCCTTCGCCGTGGTGGTCCGTACGCGTTCCGTGTCCAGCACCGACGTGGCCAAGTTGCTCAGCATCGCCTTGCGGTGGCTGGGAGAACGGCTGAGACCGCGCCCCTGCTTTCGATGTCGCATTCCAGTACTCCCGTCCCGCCTGCCGAATGACCCGGCGCCGGACCATCCGATTACGTGTTTTCGGCTTCGACGTACTTGGTAATGTCCATGCCGAATGAAAGATTCATTTCCTCAAGAATGTCGCTCAGTTCGGTCAGCGACTTGCGGCCGAAGTTCCGGTACTTGAGCATCTCGGTCTCGCTCTTCTGCACCAAGTCCGCCAAGGTCTTGATGTCCGCCGCCCGCAGACAATTACTGGAACGCACCGACAGTTCCAGTTCTTCCACGTTCATCAGCAGCATCAACTTTCTTTCCTCGTGTTCCTCATCCACCTCTTCGTCCGGCTCGGTGATGACCTGATCGTCGATCGAGATGAACAACTGGAGGTGGTTGCGCAGGATCTGGGATGCGGTCGACAGGGCGTCCTGCGGTTCGCCGCTGGCGTCGGTCCAGATCTCCAGCACGAGCCGGTCGTAGTCCGTGCGCTGCCCGATACGCGTGTTCTCCACCTGAAAATTCACCCGCGTTACCGGAGAAAACATGGCATCCATGGGAATAACGCCGATGGGCTGGTCCTCCAGCTTGTTCTGTTCGGCTATCACGTATCCCCGACCGCTGTTGACATGAATCTCCATCCTCAGCTGTCCACCCTCGTCCAGGGAGGCGATATGAAGATTCGGATTGAGGATCTCCACGTCGGCGTCGGTCTGTATGTCTTCGGCCGTTACGTCGCCCTTGCCTTCCGCTTCGAGCATCAGCGTCTTGGGTTCGTCGCTGTGCAGGCGGAGCCTGAGCCCCTTGAGGTTCAGGATAATCTCGGCTACGTCTTCCACCACGTTTGGCATAGTGGAGAACTCGTGGGCAACCCCGTCGATGCGAACGCCGATGACGGCGCCGCCGGGGAGAGAGGAAAGCAGAACCCGGCGGATGGAATTGCCGATGGTCGTCCCGAATCCTCGCTCCAGCGGCTCGATTACGAACTTGCTGTAGCCATCGGTTACGGTATCGTTTTCAATAACAACGCCTTTTGGCATTTGGAAGTTCTTTAATTTCATAACGTTCGTTGCCCCTCGTCGCGCGCTTCGAGTGAACCCAAGGATGGCAGCGGCAGTACGGCAGCCCTATTTCGAATACAACTCGATGATTAACTGTTCCTGTACAGGTGTCGGTATGTTTTCTCGAATGGGTGCTTCCAGCAACTGCCCCGCAAGGGTGGTCTTGTCCAGATCCAGCCAGTTTACCGCCGGACGCTGGTTCGCGGCGCTCAGGGAGGCGTGAATGCAGTCCAGCTGGCGGCTTTTTTCCCTTACCTGAATGACTTCACCCGTTCGGACGATGTACGAGGGGATGGTGACGATGCGGTCGTTGACCAGGATGTGACGATGGCGAACCAGCTGACGGGCCGCCTTGCGCGACGGCGCCAGACCGAGGCGGTAAACAATGTTGTCCAGGCGGGTTTCGAGCAGCTGCAGGAGGCGCTCTCCCGTGTTGCCCTTGGTCCGGGCAGCCTTCACGAAATACGACCGGAACTGCCCTTCGCCGATACCGTATGTTTTTCGCATCTTTTGCTTTTCACGAAGCCGCAGCCCGTATTCCGTGGGTTTCCTTCGTCCAACGGACCCGTGTTGGCCCGGCGGGAATGCGCGACGGTCCACTGCGCATTTTTCGGAAAAGCACCGATCACCCTTCAGAAACAATTTGACGCCTTCCCGCCGACAGATTCGGCAGTTGGCCTCTGTGTATCGAGACATATTTGCTCCTAACACGCACGACCCGGGCGGCGTACGCCGGCGGTTTCAGGCCCGGCATCCGACGTCCATCAATGGTTCACGATCAGACGCGACGTCTTTTCGGAGGCCGGCATCCGTTGTGTGGAATAGG
Source organism: bacterium (assembly GCA_965200485.1). Classification (GTDB taxonomy): domain Bacteria; phylum JAAXHH01; class JAAXHH01; order JAAXHH01; family JAAXHH01; genus JAAXHH01. The sequence goes on along the minus strand of CBDAUD010000001.1, from coordinate 358,276 downwards.
GGTGACGTCCTTGATGGCGGAAATCTCCAGACCCGCGGCCTGCAATGCCCGAATGGCCGATTCACGGCCGGCTCCGGGTCCCTTCACCCAGACCTCCACGCGTTTCAACCCCAGTTCGATGGCTTCCTTTGCCGCAGCCTCCGCTGCTTTCTGCGCGGCGAAAGGCGTACTTTTCCGGGAGTTGCGGAACGTGCCGCCCTTGCCGCCGCTTGCCCAGCTGATCGTGTGTCCCTGCTGATCAGCGAGGGTGACAATCGTATTGTTGAATGTCGCCTTGATATGGGCCACGCCTATGGAGTCCACGTGCCGGTCGCGCCTGCGTGCGCGACTTCTTCTAGCGTTAGCCAACCTGCTACCTCCACGGAATAAAGTGAGTTTCTAACTCTTGCTACGCCGCGCACCGATGGTGCGCCGGGGTCCTTTTCGTATGCGGGAATTGGTACGGGTCCGCTGCCCGCGCACCGGCAGTCCGCGACGATGACGCAGGCCCCGGTAACATCCGATATCCATCAGACGCCGGATATTGAACGTGATATCGCTGCGCAACGCGCCTTCGACCTGGTAGTCGTTTTCGATACTCTGGCGGAGCTTCGTGATCTCCCGGTCGGTCAGGTCCCTTACGCGGGTTTCCGGGTCGATGCCGGTCGCTTCGAGCACTTTCCGCGCGGTGGTCAGTCCTATTCCGAAAATGTAGGTGATTCCGATCTCCACCCGTTTGTCACGCGGCAGATCAGTACCGGCAATACGTGCCACCATGCCCTCCTTGGCGATGAGTCGCTACTATCCTTGCCGCTGTTTGTGGCGCGGGTTGCGACAGAGCACGCGCACGACGCCCCTGCGGCGGATGACCTTGCAGTGTTCACAGATTTTCTTTACCGAAGCGCGTACTTTCATCTTCCGGTCCTCAAGTTGCGATTTGCACTCTGTTCAGGCCTGCTTTCCCGTTACAACAGGACGCCGGATGCAGTCGTATCCGGGTTCACTTGTAACGATACGTAATCCGGCCACGCGTCAGATCGTAGGGCGACAATTCGACCATGACCTTGTCGCCGGGCAGGATCTTGATGAAATTCATGCGAACCTTGCCGGATATATGGGCTAGGACCCTGTGGCCGTTTTCCAGTTCAACGCGAAACGACGCATTGGGCAAAGGCTCCACCACCGTACCTTCCACCTGTACCGGGGGCTCTTTCGGCATAGCGAGTCTACCTTTCGTCATACAATCGCATTCCGCCTGCCCGAACATCCGGCCAGGCGGCCTGTCCATCGGCCTAATTCGCCTTGGCCAGACACTTCAGAATACGTTGCGTCACTTCCTCCAGTGAACCATCGCCGTCGATTTTCCGTACCAGACCTTCCCTGTCGTAATACGCAACGAGCGGCGCCGACACCTTCCTGTAGATTCTCAGCCGGTGGCGAATGGTTTCCGGCATGTCGTCCTCCCGGTTCCTTCGGGTCAGCCGGCGCACGACCGTCTGGTCGGGCACCTGGATGTTGAGTACGACGTCTACGGGCACTTCCATGCGTTTCAACACGTCGTTCAGGAACTCGGCCTGATTCAGACTTCTTGGAAAACCGTCCAGGATGAAACCGGCCGCGCAATCGGCTTCCCGCAACCGGTTTTCCAGTATGGTCTGGATAATCTCGTCGTAAACCAGTTCACCCCGGTTCACGAATTCCGATATTTTGCGGCCAACCTGCGTCCCCTTCTCCATTTCCCGCCGCAAAAGGTCTCCCGTTGATATGTGCGGAATATGAAACCTTTTCGACAGCCTGAGCGCCTGTTCACCTTTTCCAGCACCCGGCGTTCCAAGTAATATAAGTCGCATAACTCCGCTCAACTGGCACCAGGTCGCCGCCAGACGCCTGAAACGGACGCTCCAAAAAGCCTAACCCGCCCGCCCGCGTACGCGACCACGCTTCATGAATCCCTCGTAGTGGCGGGACACGAGATGCGACTCGATTTGCTGGAGCGTATCCAGGGCGACGCCTACCACGATCAGCAGGGCGGTGCCGCCAAAGAAAGAGGATGCGCTCAGAGAGACGTTCATGCTTCGGATGATGAGAAACGGCACAATGGCGATGATCGCCAGAAAGACCGAACCGGGCAACGTAATGCGCGTCAGAATGTGATCGAGATAGTCCGCCGTTCTTCTGCCGGGCCGTATCCCCGGAATGAATCCGCCGACGCGCTTCATGTTGTCCGCTACGTCCACGGGGTTGAAAATGATGGATGTGTAGAAGTACGTAAAAAACACGATCAACAGGCCGTATAGCGCGTTGTAGATGAAAGCGCCGGGTTGAAACCACTCGGCCATGGTCTGAAACACGGCCATGGTCGGAAAAAAGCTCGAAAACGTTCCCGGAACGAACATGATCGACTGGGCGAAAATGATGGGCATCACGCCGGCGGCGTTTACGCGGAGCGGCAAATGGGTACTCTGTCCGCCGTACACCTTTCGTCCGACGACGCGCCGCGGATACTGTACCGTGATTCTCCGCTGTCCCTGCGTGATCAGCACTACCGACGCGATGATCAGAATCCACACGGCCACGATGAAGATCTCGACGAGGCCGCTTCGCAATCCGTTCATCACTGCGTCGATTTCACTCTTGGCCGCGATGGGGAATTGGGCGATAATTCCGACGAAGATGATGAGCGATATGCCATTGCCGATGCCGCGTTCCTGAATCTGTTCGCCCAGCCACATCAGAAAGATGGTGCCGGTGGTCATGGTTACCACCGTGACGAAGATGAATCCCGCGCCGGGGTCAATGACGGCGGAACGCCCCACCTCGTCCCGAATGTCCTGGAGCCAGTAGCTGATGCCCAGGGCCTGCACCATCGCCAGCAACACCGTTCCGTAGCGCGTGTACTGGTTGATCTTCTTCTGCCCTTCCTGTCCCTCCTTCTGGAGCTTCTGCAGATACGGCCACATGGAACCGAGCAACTGCAGGATAATGGAGGCGCTGATATAGGGCATCACGCCGAGGGCGAAAATCGTCGCGCGCTCGAACGCGCCGCCCACGAACATGTTGTACAGACCGAAGATGGTCCCGCCCATCTGGCTGAAGAAGGCGCTCAGGACATCGTGGTCTATGCCCGGCGTGGGTATCTGACCGCCGATTCGGTAGACCGCGAGCAGGCTGAGGGTGAAAATGATTCGTCGGCGAAGCTCCGGTATCCGGAATACATTCTGAAAACTCTCGATCATCCGGAGATCACCTCTACCGAACCGCCCGCTGCCTCGATTTTGAGCCGCGCCGCTTCACTGATTTTGTGCACGCTTACCTTCACGGGCCGGTCTACCTCGCCCACACCAAGCAGTTTTACCGGTTCCGTCGATTTTCGGACCAGGTGCTTTTCAGCCAGTGAGCCGGCATCCACCACGGTTTCTTCGTCCCAGTCCGCAAGATCGCGCAGGTTGACGATCTGGTAGGTCTTGCGGAAGATATTGGTGAAGCCCCGCTTGGGCAGTCGGCGTATGAGGCGCATCTGCCCGCCTTCGAAGGAAGGATGAAGCTTCTTGCCGGACCTGGCGCGCTGCCCCTTGTGCCCTCTGCCCGCCGTCTTGCCCGTGCCGGAACCGGGTCCCCTACCCAGGCGCTTGACCTTGCGCACAGCCCCGGAGGCGTGTTTCAAACTGCCGCCATCCATAACAGACGTCTTCCTTTCTTCACGAAACCCGCCGACTATTCGTCGTCATTTGTGGTGACTGTTTCCACTTCCACCAAGTGGCCGACGCGTGCGATCATGCCCTGTATCTGCGGCGTGTCGTTGTGCACGGCACTGTGATGCAAACGCCGTATTCCCAGCGCTTCCAGGGTTTTTTTCTGTCGCCGGTGTCTGCCGATGGCGCTTTTTCTCTGTGTAATGCGCAGCCGCGTCGCCATAGCGCTACCCTTTCAGTTCCTCTATATCCACGTTGCGCACGTTGGCGATCTCCGAGGCCACTTTCAGATCAAGCAGACCCTGCAGGGTCGCCTTGGCCACGTTGTAGGGATTCGATGAACCGATCGACTTCGTGAGGATGTTGTGAATGCCCGCCGATTCCAGGACCGCCCGGGCCGCATCGCCGGCGATAACGCCCGTACCGGGCGATGCCGGTTTCAAAATCACCTCCGCCGCGCTGAACCGCCCGATGACGTCGTGCGGGATCGTGCCGTTGACTACCGGTACCCTGTGCAGATGCTTGCGGGCTGTTTCCGTCGCCTTCCGGATGGCTTCGGATAGTTCCAGCGCCTTGCCCATGCCCAGGCCCACGTGGCCGTTTCCGTCGCCCACCGCGATCAACGCGTTGAAGCTGAACGTGCGGCCGCCCTTGACGACCTTGGCAACCCGGTTGATATCGACCAGACGTTCCGACGACAGATCGAATTCATCGGGATTGATTCTCGGCAATTGCTACTCCCTTCATCAGAAATGAAAAGCCGAACTCACCGGTCCTCAGCGGGAGATTTAGAAATCCAGCCCACTCTCGCGCACACCGTCCGCAAGGGCCTTCACCCGGCCGTGATACAGGTATCCGCCTCGGTCGAAGGTCACGCTGGACACGCCCTGCGCCTTCATCCTTTCTCCCAGCACCTGCCCGACGAGCCTGCTCTGGGCCTTACGGTCCATACCCGACTCCAGCTTCGACCGAATTTCCGGCGTATTGGTGGAGAGGGACAGCAACGTGGCGCCCGCCGTATCGTCAATGACCTGGGCGTAGATGTGCTTGAGACTCCTGAAAACGTTCAAGCGGGGTCGTGCCGCGTTGCCACGGATGGACTTCCTCACGCGGCGATGGCGGACTTTCCGCATTCTGGCTCTCTGCAGCGTCTTCTTGGCCATGATACTACATCAGCCTCCCGTCAGGCGCCGGTCTTGCCGGCCTTCCTGCGTACCTGTTCGTTGTCGTACCGTATGCCCTTGCCCTTGTAAGGTTCCGGTTTCTTGAAAGATCGGATCACCGCGGCTACCTGGCCTACGAGTTGCTTGTCGATGCCCCTGACTGTAATCCGGTTGCCGCCCGTGACCTCGAGGTCCACGTCCGGCGGCGCCTGGAAGATCACCGGATGGGAGTAGCCCAGGCTCAGGGTCAGGTTCCTGCCCTTCAACTCCGCCCGGTAGCCCACGCCAACGATTTCAAGCGTCCGGTCGAATCCGTTGACGACGCCTTCCACCATGTTGGCGATCAGTGACCGGCTCAGGCCGTGCAGCGCGCGCGACTGCCTGGACTCGTTCTGGCGTCCCACTACCAGGTGGCCATTTTCCAGTACAGCGTTGATCTGGGCGGGTATCCGGTGGGAAAGCTCGCCCTTTGGACCCTTCACCTTGATGGACTGTTCGTTTATCGACACCTGGACCCCGTCCGGGATCGCAATCGGAAGTTTACCTATTCGTGACACGCCGACTCCTTCGGGTAGTCCGACCTACCACACGGTATCTCGGACTACCAGATATAGCACAACACTTCTCCACCCGTGTTCAACTGACGCGCTTCGCGATCCGTTACGATTCCCCTGGGCGTACTCAATATGGCTACCCCGAGCCCATTCAACACCTTGGGGAGGCGATCGGCCCCGACGTATACGCGGCGACCCGGTTTGCTGATGCGCTTGAGCGTGGAGATTATCGATTCTCCCACGGGTCCGTATTTGAGGTATATCCAGAGAACGCCCTGTTTCCCGTCTTCAACCTCGGTATAGTGGCTGATGAACTTGTTGCTCATCAGAATGCGGGCGATCTCCGTCTTCACTTTTGAAGCCGGCACTTCGACCCTCGGATGCTTAGCCTGACACGCATTGCGTATCCGGGTCAACATGTCCGCGATCGGATCGGTCATTGACATCTTGCGGTTCTCCCTGAAAAACAGCCCGTGTTCCTACCAACTGGCTTTTGTCACACCTGGAATCTCACCCTGCAGGGCGAGGGTCCGGAAACAGATGCGACAGATCCCGAACCGGCGCATGTAGGCACGGGGGCGTCCGCACTGTCGGCAACGGCTGTACGCACGCGCCTTGTATTTCGGTTTTCTTTTCGCCTTTGCGATTAACGACTTCTTGGCCACTCATCCCCCTGTTGATGATTCCGATGCCAGCTCGAAACGACCGAGCCCTACACCGGCTGATCTCTGAAGGGCATGCCGAGATGCCTGAGCAACTCCGCGCTCTCTTCGTCCGTGCCCGCCGAGGTTACAATGGTGATATCCATGCCCCGGAACAGATCGACCCCGTCATAGTCGATCTCCGGAAAGATCGTCTGTTCGGTCAACCCCAGGGTGTAGTTGCCCCGGCCGTCGAACGACCGGGTCGATACGCCCCGAAAGTCGCGGATACGGGGTATCGCCACGTTGATCAGGCGATCCAGAAACTCGTACATGCGCGCGCCCCTGAGTGTCACCCGACAACCCACGGGCATGCCTTCCCGAATCTTGAAATTCGAAATGGATTTCTTGGCCCGGGTCACCACGGCCTTCTGCCCGGTGATCGCCGTAAGTTCCGACACCGCGCTGTCCAGCAGGCTGGCATTCTGCGAAGCCTCGCCCACACCCATGTTGAGGACTACTTTTTCAATACGGGGCACCTGCATGGTGTTGCCGTAGCCGAAATGTTGCAGGAGCGCCGGCTTGATCTCGCGTTGATACTGGTCTTTCAGTCGTGCCATGTTCGTATTCCCGTTATGCTTCGGCGATCACTTTCACGTTGGATGCATGCATGGGGGCTTCCTTCTCAAGCCGGCCGCCCTGCGGATTGGTCTGCGTGGGCCGTGTATGGCGCGTAACGAAATTGAGGCCTTCCACGATGACCCTGTTCTTGTCCGTCAACACCTTCAATACCCTTCCGGTCTTGCCTCGGGTAGCACCGGTAAGCACCACCACGGTATCGCCTTTCTTTACGTGCATCGAACCGCTCCCTCCATCCGCCGAAATCCCGAACCCTACAGTACCTCCGGGGCGAGTGAAACGATGCGGGTATATTCCCGCTCGCGCAGTTCCCGGGCGACAGGACCGAAAATACGCGTACCCCTCGGTTCGCCCTGATCATCAATCAGCACGGCCGCGTTCTCGTCGAATCGGATATAGGTTCCGTCGCGGCGCCGCACTTCCTTGCGGACCCGCACGACCACGGCCTTCACCACTTCGCCCTTTTTCACCGAACCGCCGGGCGAGGCTTCCTTCACCGAACCCACGAACCGGTCTCCGACGCTGGCGTATCGCCGACCCGTTCCGCCCAGAACCTTGATGCAGCGAACCTGTCGGGCGCCGGTGTTGTCGGCAACATTCAGCCATGTATATTCCTGTATCATCTCTGATCCGTCCTGTTCACCGTTCCGCTTTTATTTCCGTTACCGGAAACGCCGCCGAAACTAGAGTTGTTCCGCGCGCTGAATGACTTCCGTCAACCGCCAGCGCTTGTTCTTGCTCAGCGGACGCGTTTCCGTCACCCGAACGATGTCGCCGATCCGGCAAGTCTGTTCTTCATCGTGAACCGTCAGCTTGGTCGTGCGCCGCACATACCTGCCGTAGAAGGGGTGTTTCACCATCCGTTCCACGGCGATGGTGATGGTTTTTTCCATCTTGTTGCTGAGCACGCGCCCCACCCGGTTCTTCCTGTGTCCGCGTTCCTTCATGCGTCTTCTCCCGGACCACCCTGTCCGTCTTCCCGGTTCTGTCCTTCCCCTGCCCGGATGGAACGGATGTTCAGTTCATCCTCGTGCAGGAGCGTGAGAATCCGGGCGATTTCCCGGCGGGATGCCGAAATACGTTTCGCATCCGCCATCTGCCGCGTCGCCTTCTGAAGATTCAGATTGAAAATCTCTTCCCGCAATTCGGCCGCCCGATCATGCAGCTCCGTTTCGGACAGTTGCCGAAGCTCGTACAGTTTCATTGCTTCCCTTCCTCGAGAACGGACCGGCTACAGATCCTCGCGGACCACCAGGCGCGTCTTCACCGACAATTTCTGCTGGGCGAGCGCTATGGACTCTCTGGCCATGGCGGAAGCCACGCCCCGCAATTCGAATAGGATGCGTCCCGGCTTGACCACGGCCACCCAGTGTTCGGGATTGCCCTTGCCTTTGCCCATGCGCGTTTCGGCGGGCTTTTCCGTGAGCACCTTGTCCGGAAAGACCCTGATCCACACCTTGCCTCCGCGCCGCATGTGGTGGACCATGGCGATACGTGCTGCCTCGATCTCCCGGTTGCTGATCCAGCCCGGTTCAAGCGATTGAATGCCGTAATCGCCGAATTCCAGCGTAGCGCCCCGCGTTGCGGAGCCCGTCATGCGCCCGCGCTGTTTCTTCCGGTACTTCAGTCGCTTGGGCATTAACATCTCAAATTTCTCCCCGAATGTTCCCGCGTCCGCAACGGACGCCCTTGTATGTCCCGCTTAAACCGTTGCTTCCCGCCCTGTACCATTTTCTTCGCCCTTGATGATCTCGCCCTTGCAGATCCATACTTTGATGCCGATGCACCCGTAGGTGGTGTGGGCGGTGGAACGAGCGTAGTCGATGTCCGCACGGAGCGTATGCAGCGGTACGCGTCCGTCGTTGAAGGACTCGGTACGGGCCATTTCCGCACCGCCAAGCCGGCCGCCGCAGGTGATCTTGATGCCTTCCGCGCCCATGCGCATGGCCGCGGTAATCGACTTCTTCATGGCCCTTCTGAAACTGATCCGCTGTTCGATCTGCCGCGCTATGCTGTCGCCGATAAGCTGGGCATCGAGTTCGGGACGGCGGATTTCCTGAATGTTGATGTAGATTTCCTTCTTGGTTAGATGCTGGAGTTCATCCCTGAGTTTGTCCACTTCGGCGCCCTTGCGTCCGATCACGATGCCGGGACGGGCGGTATGGATGGTGATGGTGGCCTTCTTTGGCGCCCGCTCGATTTCGACCTTGGCAATACCGGCCCGCGAAAGCCGGCTCTTGATATAACGGCGGATCATCAGATCTTCCTGGAGCAGTTCCGCCATGTTCTTGTCGGAATACCAGTTGGATTGCCACGTCTTGATTACACCAAGACGAAAACCGATGGGATGTGTTTTCTGACCCACTTCGTCAACTCCTGTTGTCAGGATCCTCTTGCGAAAGGCCTGTTCTTTCCAGGCCGGTCCAAGTTAGTCCGCGACCACCACGGTAATGTGGCTGGTGCGCTTCCGGATGGTGGAAGCGCTTCCCCGGGGGCCGTAATGAATGCGTTTCATTACCGGTCCGCCGTCTACATAAACGGTTTTGACTTTCAGATCTTCGATATCCAGTGTGTGCTCGTCATCCACGTTCATCGCGTTCGCCGTAGCGGAGCGTACGGTCTTTTCTATCGGCCTCGCACACGCCTTGGGCACAAATTGCAGTATGTTCAGGGCTTCCTGCACGGTCCGGCCGCGGATCATGTCCGCCACCTGACGTATCTTGCGTGCGGAACCGCGTACCTGCCGCGCTGTTGCACGGGCTTCCATCGTTGTACACCCCTTGTTTTGTTCCCGACCCGATTCCGACTACTTCAGCTGGGTAGACCGTTCCGTGACCCGGCCGCTGTGCCCCCGATAGGTGCGCGTCGGCGCGAACTCGCCCAGCTTGTGGCCCACCATGTTCTCCGAGATGTAGACCGGAATGAATTTGTTTCCGTTGTGAATGGCCAGCGTATGGCCGACGAAGTCCGGCGTAATCGTGCATGCGCGCGCCCAAGTGCGGACTACCCGCTTCTCGCCGGTTCGATTCAGTTCGTCGATCTTCTTCTTGACGCTGCTGTCAATGTACGGCCCCTTTTTCACCGAACGAGCCATCATCGCCTCCCGCTGTCTGCCTTCGCCTATTTACGCCGCTTGACGATCAGCGTATCCGACTTCTTGTTCTTCTTGCGAGTCCGCAGGCCCTTGGTCTTCTTCCCCCAAGGCGATACGGGATGGCGTCCGCCTGAACTCTTGCCTTCTCCCCCGCCCATGGGGTGGTCCACCGGGTTCTTCGCGACGCCGCGGGAATAACCCCGTCGTCCCAGCCAGCGCGCCCGCCCGGCCTTGCCGAGCGAAATGTTCTCATGATCCGTGTTGCCTACCTGGCCAATTGTGGCGGAACACCCCACCGGCACCCGCCTGATCTCGCCGGACGGCAGGCGCAACTGGGCAAAACCGCCATCACGCGACATCAACTGGGCAGCCCCGCCGGCGGAACGCACGAGCTGGCCGCCGCGGCCTGGCGAAAGTTCGATGTTATGAAGCATGGTGCCCAGCGGAATGTGCTCCAGCGGCATATGGTTGCCGTTGCGGATCTCCGCCTGCCCACCGGTCATCAGCGTATCCTTCACAGCCAGACCGAGTGGCGCAAGGATATAGCGTTTCTCCCCGTCCGCATAGTGCAACAGCGCGATGTGCGCCGAACGGTTCGGGTCGTATTCAATGGCATGTACCCTGGCCGGAATGCCGATCTTGTCGCGCCGAAAATCGATCGACCGGTAGCGCCGCTTGTGGCCGCCTCCACGATGTCGCGCGGTCATTCGTCCGAGATTGTTCCGCCCGCCCGACTTCTTCAGGGGACGGAGAAGGGAGGACTCCGGCGTCTCCTTCGTGATCTCCTCGAAGGAGGACACGGTCTTGAATCGCTGGCCGGGTGTCTTGGGTCTAAATGTGCGTACTGCCATAGAAGTTCTTCCTCTTCCTGGTGCGCAGCGTGATCGGCATGCGCCTGATCAGACCCCCGTATACAGGTCGATAATATCGCCATCGGCGAGTTTCACGATGGCTTTCTTCCACGCGGGTCGCCGGCCCTCGAAACGGCCGAAGCGCTTCACTTTGCCCTTCATGCGGAGCGTGCGCACGGACTCGACGCGCACGTCGAAAATCTCCTCGATAGCCTGCTTGATTTCCAGTTTGTTTACGTCTCTGGCCACTTCGAAAACGTATTTGTTCTCTTCTTCCTGAAGCACGTGGTTCTTCTCCGTTACCAGAGGCTTCGCCACGATGGCGCGCGGATCTTTTTTCATGACCTCAACGCCTCCTCAACCTGCTTCAGACCCTCGCGGGTGAAGATGAGACAGTCGTTGCGCAGAATCTCATGCACGTGGGTGTCCGTGGCCACGTTGACGTTCACGTCGGGTATGTTTCGACAGGATTTGTACACCGCATCGTCGTTTCGGTCCATGAGGACCAGGCATTTCCGGTCGCGCACATCCATGTTGGCTAGCAGGGCAACCATTTGGCGCGTCTTCGACGCATCGAATTCGAGCGACTCGATAACGAGTACGAAGCCGGCCTGCGCACGGGTCGAAAGCACGGACTTCAGCGCCAGGCGTCGCACCTTCTTCGGGATCCGATAACGGTAGCTTCGCGGCGCAGGTCCGTGGGCTCTTCCGCCCCCGACGCGAACGGGGGAACGGCGTGAACCCATTCGGGCTCGCCCCAGCCCCTTCTGCCTGTAGAGCTTCTTCCCGGAGTAGGATACTTCCGAGCGGGTCTGCGCACTGGCTGTTCCCTGCCGTTGGCCGGCCTGGTACCTTTTTTCCGCTTCATACATGACATGCGCGTTTGCGGATAGGCCGAAGACGGATTCGTCCAAGTCGATCTGGCCCTGTTCCGTCCCGTCGCTGCTGAACAATCTTGCTACCGGCATCACTGCTCCCATCGTACCTTTCGCGCCAACGCCTATCCGGTCCGGTTGATCAGTACGTATGCATTCCTGTGGCCCGGAACCGCACCCTTTACCAGAAGGATGTTCTGCTCGGCGTCCACACCGACCACCTGCAGATTCCTGATCGTCACGCGCTTGTTGCCCATCCGCCCGCCCATGCGGGTTCCCTTGAAAACTTTGGAAGGCGTCGCACTCTGTCCGATCGATCCGGGATGGCGCCAGCGGTCGCTTTGTCCCCGGGTCTTGTCGCCGCCCCGGAAACCGTGTCGCTTTACAACACCCTGGAACCCTTTTCCCTTTAGATTTCCTGTCACGTCGACCAGCTGACCGGTCTTGAAGACATCGACACCGTACACCTGGCCGGGCTCGCAGGCCGTAATGTCGTCCACTTCGACCTCGCGGAGGATCCGCTTTGGATCGACCTTAGCCTTTTTGAAATGCCCCTGAAGCGGCCCGGTGGTCTGTTTTTCCTTCTTGGGTTCAAAGCCGATCTGGGCCGCCTCGTAGCCGTCCCGATCCAGTGTTTTAACCTGGGTGACAAAACACGGCCCTGCTTCGATCACCGTGACCGGAACCGCGTCCCCGTTCTCGGCAAAGACCTGGCTCATCCCTATTTTTCTGCCAATTAGGCCACGCATCCTTTAAGACTCCTACACCCTGATTTCCACGTCCACTCCGGCGGGCAGATCCAGTTTGAGGAGCGCGTCCACCGTCTGTTGCGACGTGTCATAGATATCGATAAGGCGTTTGTGCACACGCGTTTCAAACTGTTCCCGGGATTTCTTGTCTATAAAAGGAGAGCGCAGGACGGTATAGACGGTTCGTTTCGTCGGCAACGGTATCGGTCCCATGACCCGGGCGCCCGCCCGCTGCGCCGCCTGGGTGATTTCCCGGGCTGATTTGTCCAGCATGGCGTGGTCGCAGGCTTTCAACCTGATCCTTATCTTTTGATCCGCTTGATCGGCCATAACGACTTCCTTCTCCCGTGCTACTCGATGACTTCGGTAACGACACCTGCTCCGACGGTTCTGCCGCCTTCTCGAATGGCGAATCTGAGTTCGGTGTCCATGGCTATGGGTTGCATGAGACTGACTTCCATGTCCACGTTGTCTCCGGGCATGACCATTTCGACGCCCTGCGGCAGCGCGACGGACCCTGTGACGTCGGTGGTCCGGAAGTAGAACTGGGGTCTGTAGTTGTTGAAGAAGGGGGTATGCCTTCCTCCTTCCTCCTGTTTGAGGACGTAGACCTGTGCCTTGAACCTGGTGTGGGGTGTGATGGACCCCGGTCTTGCGACGACCTGTCCTCTTTCGAGGGATTCCTTGTCCACGCCTCTGAGCAGGAGTCCGACGTTGTCTCCGGCCCTGGCGTCGTCGAGGAACTTTCTGAACATTTCGATGTCGGTGACGACTGTTTTTCTGGTTTCCCTGATGCCGATGATTTCGACCTCGTCGTTCTTGTTGATGACGCCGCTTTCGACGCGTCCGGTTCCGACGGTACCCCTTCCCGTAATGGAGAAGACGTCCTCGACGGGCATGAGGAAGGGTCTGTCCTCGTCTCTTACCGGGGTGGGGATGTATTCGTCCACGGTGGCCATGAGTTCTGCGATGGGTTCGGTGTCGTCCCCCCCGGACTGGGCTTCCATGGCGAGAAGTGCGCTGCCCCTGATGACGGGTATGTCGTCTCCCGGGAAGTCGTAGGAGGAGAGGAGTTCCCTGACCTCGAGTTCGACGAGTTCGAGGAGTTCCTCGTCGTCCACCTGGTCGCACTTGTTGAGGAAGACGACGATGGCGGGCACGTTGACCTGCCTTGCCAGGAGGATGTGCTCCCTGGTCTGGGGCATGGGTCCGTCCGCGGCGGAGACGACGAGAATGGCGCCGTCCATCTGCGCGGCGCCGGTGATCATGTTCTTGATGTAGTCGGCGTGCCCCGGACAGTCGACGTGGGCGTAGTGCCTGTTGGCGGTCTCGTACTCGGCGTGGTGCACGTTGATGGTGACGCCGCGCTCCTTCTCCTCCGGCGCATTGTCGATCTCGTCGTAATCCTGAAACTCGGCAAGCCCCTGATCAGCCAGCACGCGGGTGATCGCCGCGGTCAGCGTCGTCTTGCCGTGATCCACGTGACCTATCGTGCCTATGTTCACGTGCGGTTTCGTACGCTCGAATCTCTCCTTCGACATGCTGCATATCCTCCAGATAATGAACCGTTATGCGCCGCCGCGAATCTTTTCAAGAATCTCTTGTTTGATGCTTTCGGGTACTTCCGCGTAATGCGAGAACTGCATGGTGGACACGGCCCTTCCCTGCGTGGAAGACCGCAATACCGTTGCGTAGCCGAACATCTCGCTGAGCGGAACGGTAGCCGCCACGACCTGCGCGTCTGTCCGGGGAATGATGCCGCCGATGCGTCCTCGGCGCGCATTCAGATCACCGACCACGGTGCCCACGTATTCGCTGGGAACGGCCACTTCCACGCTCATGACCGGTTCCAGCAGAGCGGGTTCGGCCTTACGCATGCCGTCCTGGAAGGCCATTGAGGCAGCCACCTTGAAGGCTACTTCGGAAGAATCGACTTCGTGGTAGGAACCATCGTACAGGGTGACCCGGACGCCCTGCACCATATATCCGCCGAGCACGCCATTGTGCGCAGCTTCCCGGACCCCCGCCTCGACGGAGGGGATGAACTCCCGCGGGATGACGCCTCCGACTATGCCGTTCACGAATTCGACCCCGTCCTCGTCCCCGTCGTTATCCTCCACGGGCTCCATTTCGAGCCATACATGACCGAATTGGCCCCGTCCGCCCGACTGACGGACGAAACGTCCTTCGCTCTTCACGGAGGTTCCGATGGTTTCCCGGTAGGCGACCTGGGGACGCCCCACGTTCGCTTCCACGCGGAACTCTCTCAGCATGCGATCTACCAGAATTTCGAGGTGCAGTTCACCCATGCCCGATATGATCAGTTGGCTGGTTTCTTCATCGGTATGTACGCGGAAAGTGGGATCTTCTTCGGAGAGTTTCTGGAGGGACTGGCCAAGCTTCTCTTCGTCTGCCCGGGTCTTGGGTTCGACTGCGACAGACATGACCGGTTTTGGGAACTCCATCGCTTCGAGCGCGATGGGCCATTCCGGGTCGCAGAGGGTGTCGCCCGTCACCACGTTCTTGACCCCCACCAGTGCGACAATATCGCCCGCTTCGGCTGCTTTGAGATGTTCCCGTTTGTTCGCGTGCATCTGAAGGATTCGGCTGATGCGTTCCCGTCGGTTGGTTCGGGTGTTCAGCACGTAGCAGCCCGAGGGCAGCGTGCCGGAATAGATCCGATAGAACGCCAGTTTGCCGACATGGGGATCGGTCATGATTTTGAAGGCTACGCCGGAAAGCGGCGCCTCGGGTACGCTCAGCCGGGTTTCCTGTTCGCCGGTCAGTGTATTCTTTCCTGTCACCGGCGGTACGTCCTGAGGCGAGGGCAGATAGTCGATAATCGCGTCGAGCAGGGCCTGAACCCCCTTGTTCCGGAAGGAGGAGCCCACCAGCACCGGGATCAGGCTCACGGACAGCGTAGCCCGGCGAATGGCTTGCCGCAATTCGGAAACCGTCGGTTCGTCGCCGGCCAGATAGATTTCCATCAGCTCCTCGTCCACTTCGGCGAGACCCTCTATCAGATTGCTCCGGTGCTCCGCGGCATAATCGGCCAGGTCCTTGGGTATGTCGTGTTCGTCGAAGGTGGCGCCCATGTTGTCTTCATGGTAGCTGCGCGCCTTCATGGTGACCAGGTCGATGGCCCCCGTAAACAGGTCGCCGCCGCCGATAGGCAGCTGGATGGGAAGGGCATTGGCTCCAAGCCGTTCGTGCATCATGGAGACGACCTGATGGAAGTCCGCCCCGACGCGGTCGATCTTGTTCACGTAGGCTATACGGGGCACGCCGTACTTGTCCGCCTGCCGCCACACGGTCTCGGATTGCGGTTCGACCCCGCCTACGGCACAAAAAATCGCTACGGAGCCGTCAAGCACCCGTAGCGATCGTTCTACCTCGACTGTGAAATCCACGTGACCGGGGGTATCGATGATATTGACCCGGTGATCGCGCCAGAAGGATGTCGTGGCCGCGGACGTGATCGTGATACCCCGCTCGCGTTCCTGATCCATCCAGTCCATGGTTGCGGCGCCGTCGTGGACTTCGCCCATTCGGCGTACCCGTCCCGTATAATAAAGTATACGTTCGGTCGTCGTCGTCTTCCCGGCGTCGATATGCGCCATGATCCCTATGTTCCGGGTCTTTGCCAGATTCGACTCGGAAGCATGCTTGCCGGATGCTTCTGCTGTTTTCTCTTTCGGTTTGATCGTTGCTTCTGTCACTGCGCCAGATACCTCATAAAGTACGGATCATCGCGAAGAGGATGATCCGTGCATGCTGTGTAGACGTGATGTCGGCAGCCTTTACCACCTGTAATGGGCAAAGGCCCTGTTCGCTTCCGCCATCCGGTAGGTTTCTTCCTTCCGGCGAACGGCGGCTCCCTCTCCCTTTGCGGCAGCGGTAAGCTCTCCGGCCAGACACTCGTACATGTTTTTCTCGGAACGGGCCCGGGCGGCTTCGATGATCCAGCGTATCGCCATGGCTCGTTGCTGGTCGTCTCGCACTTCCACGGGGACCTGGTAGGTCGAACCACCCACCCGACGGGACTTGACATGTACGACGGGGCCCACAATCTTGACCGCTTTCTCGAATACGGGCAGCGGTTCCTGCCCGGTCTGTTTTTCGATCAGCTCGAGCGCCTGGTAGAATACGCGTTCCGCGATGCTCTTCTTCCCCTTGCGCATCAGTCCGTTGATGAACTTGGACACCAGCACGCTGTCGTATTTCCAGTCCGGTTCCGGTTGCCGTCTTACGACTTCTTTCCTTCTTGCCATCTCGTTCTCCGTCTTTCCATCGAAGGCGCGCACACCACAGCTTGCCCGGGTTTCTCGCTACCTTGGTTTTTTGGTGCCGTACTTCGACCGTCCGTTGCGCCTGTCGGGCACGCCGCTGGCGTCCAGCGCGCCCCGGATGATATGGTATCGCACGCCGGGCAGATCTTTCACGCGGCCGCCTCGGACCAGCACGATGTTATGCTCCTGCAGGTTATGGCTTTCGCCAGGGATATAGCAGGTGGCCTCAATGCCGTTCATCAGGCGGACGCGGGCGATTTTCCTTAACGCGGAGTTCGGCTTCTTTGGCGTTTGTGTTTTCACCTGGAGGCAGTTGCCCCGTTTCTGGGGACTACCCCGCAACGCGGGCGATTTCGTCTTTTGCTGCGCCTTTTTCCGGCCGTGACGAATGAGTTGATTTATTGTCGGCATTTCCCGTCCAGCCTTCCCTGTTGCGTGAATCCGTCCATTCCGTGAAGCACGATTTTGAACCCCGGATTACCTGGATTTCCCAAAAGCCACAGATAGAACAATATAAGAGGACTCTTGGGCTATGTCAAACGTTTTATTGCGATGATCGGGCCGCACAGAACAATGGCGCCGTGGCGCGGAACATCAGCCACCCGGTCATCGACTTGGTCTGTCTTCGTCAGACCGTTTCCACAGACGGTGGCTCGGCTTCGGCCACGTTTGTCAGCGTTTCGGCTTTCCCCTCGCCACTGACCGCTTCCGCGTCGAAAAGGGGTTCCACCTCTATCTTCGGCGGCTCGATCTCATTCCCCTCTTCGTCTACCAACCGCATCTGGTTGTACCTGTCGAGTCCGGTACCCGCCGGAATCAGGTGGCCCATGATGACGTTCTCTTTCAGGCCGAGGAGCGAGTCTCTCTTGCCCTGTATGGCAGCTTCAGTCAGCACGCGGGTCGTTTCCTGGAAAGCCGCGGCGGAAACGAAGCTCTCGGTGCTGAGCGCCGCCTTGGCAATGCCCAGCAGCAGGGGCTGATTCGTCGCCGGATCGCCGCCTTCGCGCAGCACGCGGTCGTTCTCCGACTGGAAACGGCTGCGATCCACTTGCTCGCCCTTGAGAAACACCGTGTCGCCCGGGTCGTCCACCTTGACCTTCTGGAGCATCTGGCGCACGATGACTTCCACGTGTTTGTCGTTGATGCTCACGCCCTGCATGCGGTACACTTCCTGAATCTGGTTGACCAGGTACTCCTGCACGGCGTTCACGCCCTGGATTTCAAGAATGTCATGGGGATTGATCGAACCTTCCGACAGCGGTTCTCCCGCCTGTACCCGGTCGCCGTCGCGCACGCTGAGATGGCGGCCCTGGGGGATCAGGTATTCCTGCTCCGATCCGTCGTCGGCACGCACGAGGAGGCGATGGGAGCGCCGGACGATGCCGGCTACTTTTACGACACCATCCACCTTCGCCACCGTGGCGGGATCGCGTGGCGGACGCGCTTCGAAAAGTTCACCGACGCGCGGCAGGCCTCCGGTGATATCCCGGGTTTTGCCGATGGAGCGCGGCATGCGCGCGAGCACCGTACCGGGCAGCACCTGGGTGCGTTCGCTGTTATGCTGATCGATGAACTCGGTGACCAGCAGGTGGGCGCCGGTGGGCAGGTTGTATTCGTCTTTTTTCTCGCCGTCGGCGTCCACGATGTAGATGCGGGGATGAAGCGGCTGCTGTCCCCGGTTTTCCGTGATCACCTTTTGCCGCATGCCCGTGGTGTCGTCCAGCTGCTCGCGCAGCGTTTCACCTGGCACGACATCTTCGAGTTGTACGAATCCGGCCTGTACGGCGATAATCGGTATAATGTATGGGTTCCATTCGAAGAGCGCCTGGTTCTCCTCGACGGCCTCGCCGTCTGTCGTAAGCATGACCGCGCCGTAGGGGATGAAGAAATGGGCCCTGCGGCTGCCGTCGGCGTCCAGGATGGTAATTTCGCCGGCCCGGCCGGTGACGACCTCGGAGCCGTTTTCCTGGGTGACGGTTTCAACCGTGGAAAAGACGACCCTGCCTGCCTGCTTCGTGGTGATCTTGTTCTGCGTGGCGTCCCGGCTTGCGATCCCGCCGATGTGGAAGGTGCGCAGGGTCAACTGGGTGCCCGGTTCGCCGATGCTCTGCGCCGCCATGACGCCGACGGCCTCGCCCATTTCCACCATCGAGCCCGTGGCGAGGTTCCTGCCGTAGCAGCGGGCGCACACGCCGCGCTTGGTTTCGCAGGTCAGCACGGACCGGATATGCACGGTCTCGCTCATCTCCGCATCCGGATCGGAGGCGTACTGCACGCCGCCGCGTTGTTCGATGAGGTCGGCGACTTCCTCGGTGATTTCTTCACCGGCAGCCGTCAGCAGTTCCCGCGTGATCGGATCGAAGATGTCGTCCAGCACGACCCGGCCCAGTACCCGGTCGCCCAGAGGCTCCATGACATTCTCGCCTTCCTTCAGGGCGCCGATTTCGATGCCGCGGATCGTACCGCAGTCCACCTCGTTGATGATCACGTTCTGTGCCACGTCCACCAGCCGCCGGGTGAGATAGCCGGCGTCGGCAGTCTTGAGGGCCGTGTCGGCAAGCCCCTTGCGGCCGCCATGGCTGGAGGTGAAATACTCGTGTACCGACAAGCCGTCCTTCAGGTTGGAGCGGATGGGCTCTTCGATATACTCGCCGATCTGGCCGACCACTTTCCGCTGAGGCTTGGCCATGAGACCGCGCATGCCGCACAGCTGGCCCACCTGGTCCAGTTTGCTCCGCGCACCGGATGCCATCATCATGTAGAAGGGATTGAAGCCGTTGTCCGACTTCTCCAGTGTGGTTTCGACGATTTCGTTCAGCGCGGTCCGGGTATGCTGCCATACGTCGATCACCTTGTTGTAGCGCTCGCCCGCGGTGATGGCGTGATTTTCGTACTGGTCCTTGATGGACTGTACTTCGGCCTCGGCATCCAGGATCATCTGTTTCTTTTCTTCGGGGATGACGACATCATCGATCCCGGAGGTCAGGCCCGACAGGGTCGCATAGCGAAAACCCAGGCGTTTGACCTCGTCAAGCAGCATACAGGTGCGGTAGTTGCCCAAACGCCGGTAGACGTCGGCCACCATGTTCCGGATGGCCTTGTTGTCGAACACTTCGTTCTGGAATCCGATCTCCGGGGGCAGAATCTGATTGAAAATGACCCGACCGACGGTCGTCTCGATCATCTTCCCGTCCAGGCGCACCTTGATGAGGGCATGCAGGTCCACAAAGTTGTTGTCGTAGGCGAGCATGACCTCGGAGACGCTCGCGAATGCCTTTCCTTCGCCCCGACAGCCGGCGAGTTCCTTGGTCAGATAGTAGCAGCCAAGGACGATGTCTTTGCTCGGCGCGCAGATGGGCTGTCCGTTCTTCGGATCGAGGATGTTGTTGGAGGAGAGCATCAGCACCCGGGCTTCGATCTGGGCTTCGAAGGACATCGGGACGTGCACGGGCATCTGGTCGCCGTCGAAGTCCGCGTTGAAAGCCTCGCAGACGAGGGGATGGATGCGGATGGCCTTACCTTCCACGAGCACCGGCATGAAAGCCTGGATACCCAGTCGATGCAGCGTAGGCGCCCGGTTCAGGAGTACCGGGTGATCCTTGATGATTTCTTCGAGGATGTCCCAGACTTCGGGTTCCTCGCGTTCCACGATCTTCTTCGCGCTCTTGACCGTCTGCACGAAGCCCCGGTCTTCCAGACGCTGGATGATAAACGGTTTGAAGAGTTCCAGGGCGATGTTCTTGGGCAGCCCGCACTGGTGTATTTTCAGCTCGGGTTCCACCACGATCACGGATCGGCCGGAATAGTCCACCCGTTTGCCGAGCAGGTTCTGGCGGAAACGACCCTGCTTGCCCTTGAGCAGGTCGGAAAGGGATTTCAGGGAGCGGTTCCCGTCGCCGCGCACGCCGCGGGAGCGCCGGCCGTTGTCGAGCAGGGCGTCCACCGCTTCCTGCAGCATCCGCTTTTCATTGCGGAGGATGACGTCGGGTGCGCGAATCTCCAGTAGTTTCTTGAGACGGTTGTTCCGATTGATGACGCGCCGGTAGAGGTCGTTTAGATCCGAAGTGGCAAACCGCCCGCCTTCCAGGGGCACGAGGGGCCGCAGGTCGGGCGGGATGACCGGCAGCACTTCCATGATCATCCATTCGGGTCGATTACCGTCGGAGTCCGGTCCGTTGGAACTTCGGAAAGCTTCAACCACCTTCAGCCGTTTCAGCGCATCGTTCTTCCGTTGCACCGATGTTTCCATACGTACCCGGGTCCGCAGATCGACGGACAGTTCTTCAATATCGATATCGGCCAGCAGGCGGCGAAGGGCGCTGGCGCCCATGTCCGCTTCGAACTCGTGACCCGCCATCTCGAGATCCATGAAGGTGTCCTGATCAATGATCTCGCCTTTTTCGTAGTCGGTGTCGCCCGGGTCCAGCATGATGTAGTGTTCGTAGTAAATCACTCTTTCCAGGTTCCGGATGGACAGATTCAGCAGGTTGCCGATCCGGCTCGGCGGAGACTTGAAATACCAGATATGACATACCGGAACAGCCAGTTCGATATGTCCGAGTCGCTCCCGCCGCACCTTGGCCTGGGTGACTTCCACACCGCAACGGTCGCATATGACGCCGCGGTACCGGATGCGCTTGTATTTTCCGCAATTGCATTCCCAGTCTTTCACGGGGCCGAAGATCCGTTCGCAGAACAGGCCGTCGCGTTCCGGTTTGAACGTCCGGTAGTTTATGGTTTCCGGTTTGGTCACTTCCCCGTAGGACCATCTGCGGATTGTTTCCGGGGAGGCGAGTTGTATCCGAATCGTGCTGCGGTTCTTGGGCTGCTTGTGTATTAGATCGACCACTGGGAACACCTCCTGATCTTTGCCTGCTCTGCAAGCCTCTGTCGGCGGCCGGAGTCCGGTCGGGAACGCGCTGGGCGCGGTGCCGACCGATTCATTCTTCGAGTTGGACGTCCAAAGCCAGACTCTGGAGTTCCTTGACGAGGACGTTAAAAGACTCCGGTATCCCCGGTTCGGGCGGATTGTCGCCCTTGACGATGGCCTCGTACAGCCGGGAACGGCCGTTGACGTCATCCGATTTCACCGTCAGCATTTCCTGCAGCGTATATGAAGCGCCGTAGGCCTGCAGGGCCCAGACCTCCATTTCACCGAAGCGCTGACCGCCGAACTGGGCCTTACCTCCGAGCGGCTGCTGCGTGACCAGAGAGTAGGGGCCGATCGACCGGGCATGGATCTTGTCTTCGACCAGGTGGTTCAGTTTCATGACGTACATGTAGCCGACCGTGACTTCCTTGTCGAAGGGCAGGCCCGTCTTGCCGTCGTAAAGCGTGCTCTTTCCGGACTCGGGCAGGTTCGCACTAGCCAGCTCCCGCTTGATCTCGTCAATGGAGGCCCCGTCGAAAACCGGTGTCGCGATGTGGGTGTTCTTTTCTTTCGCAACCCATCCGATGTGGATCTCCATGATCTGGCCAAGGTTCATGCGGCCCGGTACGCCGAGCGGATTCAGAATGATATCTATGTGACGTCCGTCGTCCAGGTAGGGCATGTCCTCTTCGGGAACGATCTTCGCCACCACGCCCTTGTTCCCATGCCGGCCTGCCATTTTGTCGCCCACGGCCAGTTTTCTTTTTTTGGCCACGTACACTTTGACCAGCTGAATCACTCCCGGGGCCAGCTCGTCCCCGCGCCGGATCTTCTCCTGTTCGCGTTCCAGCTCGCTTTCGATTTCCCGGATACTCCTGGACGAAGCGTGGATCACCTTCTGGACTTGCTCGTTCATGGCCGCGTTGACCACCCACTGCTCGCTTTGGATGACCCGATCGAAATCGAGTTCCGCCAGCCTGCTGTCCGTGTACTTGCGCTTGGCCGGGACGACGACTTCGTCGGTCTCTCCGTCCCGAAGCTCGGCAGTCACCTTGCCCTTGAGCAGTTCTATCAGTTTTTCGTTTCGCGTCTCCTTGACCTGATCGATACGCTGCTGGCAATCGCGTTCGAGTTCGCGCAGGGTCTCCTTTTCCTTCTCCCGGGCAATACTGTCGCTGTCCTTGCGGCTGTACAGCCGGGTGTCGATGACGATGCCCTGCATGCCGGGCGGCGCTTTCAGCGAAGCATCCCGCACGTCGCCGGCCTTCTCGCCGAAGATCGCACGCAACAGGCGTTCCTCCGGAGACAGTTCCCGTTCGCCTTTGGGGGTCACCTTGCCCACGAGAATGTCGCCGGGTCCTACCTCGGCGCCGATCCGAATGATACCGGATTCGTCGAGGTTGCGGACCGCGTCCTCGCTGACGTTGGGGATTTCCCGCGTGAACTCCTCGGTGCCTACTTTCGTTTCCCGCGCCGGAACTTCGAACTCGGTGATGTGGATGGAAGAAAAGACATCCTGTTTCACCAGTCTTTCGCTAACGACGATGGCATCCTCGAAATTGTACCCTTCCCAGGACATGAAAGCGGTCAGCACATTGCGGCCCAGGGCGAGTTCGCCGTGGTTCGTGGCGGGCCCGTCCGCAAGGACCTGCCCCGCTTCCACGCGCGCGCCGGTCCGAACAATCGGCTTCTGGTTGATGCAGGTTTCCTGGTTGGACTTCTTGAATTTGGTCAGCGGATACACGTCGGGCGGGGTGTCGAAGAGGGCTGAATCATCCGCGTCGTCCGGTGTCACCGTGATCATGTCGGCAGAGACCTGCGTCACAGTCCCGCTCTGCCGGGCGACCACGACCGCCCCGGAATCCACGGCGACCTTTCTTTCCATGCCGGTGCCGACCAGCGGCGCTTCGGTACGCAGCAGAGGCACGGCCTGCCGTTGCATGTTGGATCCCATGAGGGCCCGGTTGGCGTCGTCGTGTTCCAGGAAAGGAATCAGGGCCGCGGACACCCCCAGAATCTGCTTGGGAGAAACATCCATGTAATCGACTTCACCGGGCTCGACCAGCTTGATATCTCCCCTGTTTCGCGTGGGTACGCGTCCGGCCAGGCGTCCCTGATCGTCCGCCGAAACGGCGGCCTGGGCGATCATGAAGTCTTCTTCCTGGTCGGCCGACAGGTACTCGATCTGTTCGGTGATTCGGCCGTTTTCGACCTTGCGGTATGGCGTTTCGATGAAGCCGAACCGGTTGAGCCTGCCGTAGGTGCCCATGTAGGCGATCAGGCCGATGTTGGGGCCTTCCGGCGTCTCGATGGGACAGATGCGACCGTAGTGCGTATGGTGAACATCGCGTACCTCGAAACTGGCATGCGACCGGTCCAGTCCGCCCGGACCGAGGGAGCTTAGTCTCCGCTTGTGCGTGAGTTCGGCCAGCGGATTGGTCTGCTCCATGAACTGAGACAACTGGCTACTGCCGAAGAACGCGGCGATGACGGAAGAGACCGTCCGCGCGTTCACCAGGTCCTGGGGCGTGATCGAATCGGCGTCGTGGAGGCTGATCCGGTCCCGTATGGTCCTTGCCATGCGGGTCAGGCCGGTGTTGAATTGCTGGGCGAGCAGTTCGCCCACGGAACGTGTGCGGCGGTTTCCCAAATGATCGATGTCGTCGGTAACGCCTTCACCGCGCCGCAGTTTCAACAGATAATCGATGATGGCGATGAAGTCTTCCGCGGTCAGGATGGTGGTCTCGATCGGTATGTCCAGATTCAGACGCTTGTTGATCCGGTGCCGCCCTACGGCCGCCAGGTTGTACCGCTTCGGATTGAAGAACATGCGGTCCATCAGCGCCTGGGCGGTTTCGGTGTTCGGCGGATCGCCGGGCCGCAGCAGACTGTACATGCGCGCCAGCGCGTCTTCCGAAGTCGAAGTCGTGTCTTTCTTGAAGGTATTGCCCAGGACATCCGGTTCCCGGGTCGGATCCATCCGGACAATCTTTATTCTTGGGGCACGGCCGTTTCCCTGGGCCAACCGCTCCACCAGCGCTTCCGTCAGCGGCTCGCCGCTCTCCGCGATGATCTCCCCGGTTTCCTTGTCGACGACCGGCTCGCCGATGCTGCGTCCGATCAGATCACCGGCCTGTTTGGCCCGAACGGCATCCAGTTCGTAGAACAGACGATAGATGCGGTCGTTGCTCTCGTATCCCAGCGCGCGGAGCAACAGGGTCACGGGAAGTTTTCGTTTTCGGTCGATATGCACGAAAAGCACATCGTTCACGTCGAGGCTGAACTCCAGCCAGGTACCGTGTTCCGGTATGATGCGGGCCGAGTAGAGCTGCTTTCCGTTAGAGTGGGTTTCTTCGGAGAAAAACACGCCGTAGGAACGTTGCAGCTGTGATACGATGACCCGTTCGGCGCCATTGATGATGAACGTGCCCTTCTCGCTGATCAGTGGAAGTTCACCGAGGAACACGGTCTGCTCAATGATGTCCTTGACCTTCTTCTCGCCCTTGCCTCCGTCCCCCTCCTCGCGGATCACGAGGCGAAGCCTGGCCTTCAGGGGGATCGCATAGGTCATGTCCCGTTCCTGGCATTCGAGGACGGTGTACTTGGGCTCGCCAAGCATGTATTCGATGAACTCGAGCGAAAAGTTCTCGTATTGATCCGTGATGGGGAATATGTCGGTAAAAACGGCTTGCAGACCCTGATTCTTGCGCTCGGAAACGGGTACGTCGGCCTGCAGGAATGCATTGAAGGAATCTATCTGAATCGCCAGCAGATTCGGCATTTCGATGATGGAGGGCAGTTTGGAGAAATCACGGCGTGTGATCTGAGTTTTGTCCATCGGCTGACCACATCCTTTCGGCGGGCAGGTGAATAGAACCCGTGGACGATAAGTGCTACGACCCCGTACGCGACACGGGATTGTCGCACTCGCCACGCGGACTGATACGGTTTACCCGCCCAGCCTATTTGAGTTCGACAGTTCCGCCCGCTTCTTCAATCTGCTTCTGTATATCGTCTGCTTCCTCTTTCGGAACGCCCTCCTTCACTGCGCCGGGAACACCGTCAACCAGCGCCTTGGCCTCTTTCAGGCCCAGTCCGGTTATTGCGCGAACGACTTTGATGACCTGGATCTTCTTGTCGCCGAAACCGGTAAGCACGACATCGAAGGAATCCTTTTCTTCTTCAGCCGGGGCGGCGGCGGCTTCGCCTCCGGGGGCGGCGACAGCCACGGTCGCCGCAGCCGAAACACCGAACTTGTCTTCGAGCGTCTTCACGAGATCATTCAGCTCCAGCACGGTCAGCTGTTCAATCTGATCTACGATATCGGACACGGCCATGTAACGTACCTCCGTTGTATATTAAAGGAATACCATTCTACGTTATGCTCGACTGGTTATGCTTGTACGGTCCCCAACAACGATGCTCACCCACAAAGCGGGCACAGGCGGCCTTCATTCGCCGCCTTCATTCGCCGCCTTCTGCTGCGAAACGGCCGACAACGTGCGAACCAGGTTGCCCAGCACCCCGGACAAAGTGAACACCAGACCCGTAATCGGTGCGGCAATACCGCCGACTGTCCGGGCCAGCAGTTCGTCTCTTCCGGGCAGGCTGGCCAGCGTCAGGGCTTGTTTGGTATCGATGACCTCGCCGGTCAGCAAGCCGCCTTTGATGCGGGGGCGGTCCTCGTGTTCCTTGCCGAAAGTGACGAGTATCTTCGCCGGCGCCACGGGGTCGCTCGACATGACGAGCGCGGTCGGGCCATCCAGGGTTTCCCCCAGATCGGGCAGACCGGCGTTGGCGACAGCACGGCGCGTAAGCGTATTCTTGATCACGCGGCATTCCACGGATTCCGCCCGCAACCGGCTGCGCAATTCCGTTACCTCGCCGACATGCAGTCCGGTCAGATCCGTCAGATAAACGCTATCGGCGTCTTTCAATCTCGTCGTGAGATCCTGAACGATCTGTTCTTTAACGGCGCGCGGCTGGGGCATGGTGTCCTGACTCCTTTTCTACCCACGGTTCCTGACCGTGGTCGCGTCTACGCCTCGACGGTCGCTTCCTGGCGATCGACCGATACGCCAGGGCCCATGGTAGACGAGATGGTAAGTCGTTTGATGTATTGCCCTTTGGCGGAGGCAGGCTTCGCTCGCATGACGGCGTCGATAAACGCCGAAGCGTTTTCCTTCAGCTGCTGAACGGTAAAGGATACCTTGCCCACGGGACCGTGCAGATTGCCGTTGCGGTCAGTCCGGTACTCGATCCGGCCGGATTTTACTTCCCGAACCGCCGGACCGACGTCAAAAGTGACGGTGCCGCTCTTCGGGTTGGGCATGAGACCGCGGGGACCCAGTACGCGTCCCAGCTTGCCCACGTCGCGCATGATATCGGGTGTGGCGATCACGACGTCGAATTCGAACCAGCCCTGTTCGATCTGCTCGATGTACTCGTCGGCGCCCACGTAGTCGGCGCCTGCTTCCTGGGCGTCTTTCTGCATTTCGCCCCGCGTAAGCACGAGCACCTTGGTTTCCTTCCCCGTTCCATGAGGCAGCGCCACCGCCCCTCGTACCATCTGATCGGCGTGCCGAGGATCCACGTTCAGCCGCACGGCCACCTCAACGGTCTCGTCGAATTTCGTTTTCGATGTTTCCTTGACGATTGACAATGCGTCCTCAAGGGGATATTCCCTTTCGGATTCCACTTTCTCGCTGGCGGCCAGATAGCGCCTTCCTCTTTTCATGCCCCGTCTCCTTGCGGTTTTCCCTGGTTATCCTTCCACCTCGATGCCCATACTGCGAGCCGTGCCTTCGATCATTCGCATGGCCGCCTCCGTATCCGCGGCATTCAGGTCCGGCTTCTTCAGTTCGGCAATCTGTCTGACCTGGTCCCGGGTGACCTTCCCCACCTTGTCGCGGTTCGGTTCGCCAGAAGCTTTGGCCAGCCCCGCTTCGCGTTTGAGCAGCACGGCGGCTGGGGGTGTTTTGGTAATGAAGGAAAAACTGCGATCGGCATAGACCGTGATCACGACCGGTATGATGAGACCCATCTGGTCCTGGGTCTTCGCGTTAAAGACCTTGCAGAACTCCATGGGATTGACGCCATGCTGGCCGAGCGCCGACCCCACAGGCGGTGCCGGATTCGCCTGGCCTGCCGGTACCTGGAGCTTGATCACCGTTGATATCTTCTTGGCCACAAAACCCTCCTACGTAACCTGGGAGACCTGGAGGAAATCGAGTTCCACCGGGGTGGCGCGTCCGAAAATGCTCACCATGACCTTGAGCTTCTGCCGGTCGGGGTGTATTGCCTCCACAACGCCAGTGAAATCAGTAAAAGGTCCGTCGGTCACCTTGACCTGGTCGCCGGTCCGATAAGGGATTTCCGGATCTTCTCCCTTTTCCTTGCGTGGCTCGTCCCGGTGCAAAATACGATTCAGCTCAGTCTCGCGCAGGGGCTGCGGTCTGGGTCCGCTTCCAACGAAATGGGTAACTCCGGGCGCGTTGGTCACCAGATGCCAGGAATCACGGTCCATCTCCATTTCCACGAGGACGTAACTGGGGAAAAGCTTGCGTATGGTGGATGTCTTCTTCCCCTGCTTCATCTCGACGATTTCTTCGGTCGGAACGAGAATCTCGCCGATTTTTTCTTCCAACCCTTCCCGGACCTTCAGCTTTTCCAGGTGGGTTTTCACCTTGTTCTCATGACCTGAATAGGTATGGATCACATACCAGCGCTTGTCCATGACTCACCTCATCATCTCTTGCTACGCGTCAGGCCCCGAGCAAACGGCTCAGTATGATGGACAGAATGAAATCGATTACGCCGGTGAAGGCGGCCAGAATCAGCGTGATCACGATGACTACGGTCGTCGAACCAATCAATTCATTCCGGCTCGGCCAGTTCACCTTGGACAATTCTGTCCTTACTTCTCTAAGAAAATCTACGGTTCGTTCGTACATAAGTACCGTCTTTACAACGTGTTCCGTGCTGAAATGGCCACCTGTTTGCCGCTACCCGTGTGCTTTGCGTAGAATCGCAGGCCGAAACGGCGATTTCCGCTCAGTGCGAGTCGCCGGCCTGCGATTTTGCGTGTCTTCTATGCCAAAATCGTCCGAACCAGAGGGAAAGGGGCCGTCCCGGCCGCCCCGTCTCGTGCGCATGCGCCGATCCCCGGCTTTCTACTCGATGACTTCGGTAACGACACCTGCTCCGACGGTTCTGCCGCCTTCTCGAATGGCGAATCTGAGTTCGGTGTCCATGGCTATGGGTTGCATGAGACTGACTTCCATGTCCACGTTGTCTCCGGGCATGACCATTTCGACGCCCTGCGGCAGCGCGACGGACCCTGTGACGTCGGTGGTCCGGAAGTAGAACTGGGGTCTGTAGTTGTTGTCTGTAGTTGTTGAAGAAGGGGGTATGCCTTCCTCCTTCCTCCTGTTTGAGGACGTAGACCTGTGCCTTGAACCTGGTGTGGGGTGTGATGGACCCCGGTCTTGCGACGACCTGTCCTCTTTCGAGGGATTCCTTGTCCACGCCTCTGAGCAGGAGTCCGACGTTGTCTCCGGCCCTGGCGTCGTCGAGGAACTTTCTGAACATTTCGATGTCGGTGACGACTGTTTTTCTGGTTTCCCTGATGCCGATGATTTCGACCTCGTCGTTCTTGTTGATGACGCCGCTTTCGACGCGTCCGGTTCCGACGGTACCCCTTCCCGTAATGGAGAAGACGTCCTCGACGGGCATGAGGAAGGGTCTGTCCTCGTCTCTTACCGGGGTGGGGATGTATTCGTCCACGGTGGCCATGAGTTCTGCGATGGGTTCGGTGTCGTCCCCCCCGGACTGGGCTTCCATGGCGAGAAGTGCGCTGCCCCTGATGACGGGTATGTCGTCTCCCGGGAAGTCGTAGGAGGAGAGGAGTTCCCTGACCTCGAGTTCGACGAGTTCGAGGAGTTCCTCGTCGTCCACCTGGTCGCACTTGTTGAGGAAGACGACGATGGCGGGCACGTTGACCTGCCTTGCCAGGAGGATGTGCTCCCTGGTCTGGGGCATGGGTCCGTCCGCGGCGGAGACGACGAGAATGGCGCCGTCCATCTGCGCGGCGCCGGTGATCATGTTCTTGATGTAGTCGGCGTGCCCCGGACAGTCGACGTGGGCGTAGTGCCTGTTGGCGGTCTCGTACTCGGCGTGGTGCACGTTGATGGTGACGCCGCGCTCCTTCTCCTCCGGCGCATTGTCGATCTCGTCGTAATCCTGAAACTCGGCAAGCCCCTGATCAGCCAGCACGCGGGTGATCGCCGCGGTCAGCGTCGTCTTGCCGTGATCCACGTGACCTATCGTGCCTATGTTCACGTGCGGTTTCGTACGCTCGAATCTCTCCTTCGACATGGAGGCTTTCTCCTGGACCAGAATGGTTTTAATGAAACAAAGACACCATAAGCGTCAGAGCCAAAGCCCTCGGCCGGACTTGAACCGGCGACCTACTCCTTACCATGGAGTTGCTCTACCAGCTGAGCTACAAGGGCGCGTTCGTTCCAAGTTCAGATAACATTCTACCATGAAACGGCCGAAGTCTTCAATTTTCCTGAAAACCCGGACACGGGCGATCAGAGAGCGGGAAACGGGACTCGAACCCGCGACCCTCAGCTTGGAAGGCTGATGCTCTGGCCAACTGAGCTATTCCCGCTTGTCTTTATGCCGATGCGGCCAGTTGGCCCTCTTCGGTGAAACATGGGGAGGGCAGGATTCGAACCTGCGAAGGCTGAGCCAACGGATTTACAGTCCGTCCCATTTGACCGCTCTGGAACCTCCCCCGGCTGCCTGGAAGCCACCACTCGGATTCGAACCGAGAACCTACTGATTACAAATCAGCCGCTCTGCCATTGGAGCTATGGTGGCCATTATAATCAGTCGATCCGCGTCTGGAGCACCCCAAGAACACAGACAGGTCAATATAATCAACATCCCTGTCCTTGTCAAGGGCGTATACAAAATAAATGCAGGGAGATGAAGGCGAGAGGCTGGATCACCGCCGGAGACGAATATGGAGATCCCGAAGCTGTTTTTCGTCGACCTCGCCCGGGGCGCCCATCAGCAGGTCCTGGGCGTTCTGATTCAACGGGAAAGCGATGACTTCCCGGATGTTCGGCTCGTCGGTGAGCAGCATGACGATGCGGTCCACGCCCGGCGCGATACCGCCGTGGGGAGGCGCACCGTATTTGAGCGCGCTGATCATTCCGCCGAATTCCGCATCGACTTCCCGGGCCGAATAGCCGGCGATTTCAAAAGCCCGGTACATGATGTCGGGCCGGTGGTTCCGGATGGCGCCGCTGGACAGTTCCGTCCCGTTGCAAACGATGTCGTACTGATAGGCCAGTATATCCAGGGGCGGCGTGGTCTCGAGGGCTTCCATGCCTCCCTGCGGCATGGAAAAGGGATTGTGCGAGAAAACCACACGGCCTGTTTCCGCGTCGTATTCGTACATGGGAAAATCGACGATCCAGCAGAACCGGTAAGCGTTCGGTTCCCGCAGAGAAAGCAGATCGGCGAAATGCAGTCTGAGTTTGCCCGCCACGTCGTTTGCCCGGTCCGCCGCGTCGGCCACGAAGAACCATGAGGAATCCGGTTCGGGCGCCATGACGGCCTTCAGCCTGTCGAGGGTTCGGTCATCGACGGCACGGGCAATCGATCCCCGGACCCCTTCGTCGGTGAATGAAACATACGCCGCGCCGCGTCCCCCGAATTCCTCTTTGACGGTGCGGTCTAGGTTATCGAAGAAACTGCGGGGACGCGCCGCCACGCCCGGGACTGCGAGGAGGCGAACGACACCGCCCTGCTCGACGATCTTGCGAAAGGCGTTGAATTCGGATTCCCTGAAGGCCTCGGTGACGTCTTCTATCTCCAGACCGAACCGAAGGTCGGGTTTGTCGGTTCCGTAGCGGAGGATGGCGTCGCGATAGGGGATGCGCGGAAAGGGCGGCTCGGTGACCTCCCAGTCGCTGAATTCCGTGAACAGGCCGAAAAACAGGGTTTCAAGCGCCTCGAAAACGTCATCCTGCTCCACGAAGGACATCTCCACATCGAGCTGGTAGAATTCACCGGGAGACCGGTCCGCCCGGGCATCTTCATCCCGAAAGCACGGGGCGATCTGAAAGTATCGGTCGAACCCCGAAATCATCAGGAGCTGTTTGAACTGCTGGGGCGCCTGGGGAAGGGCGTAGAACCTGCCGGGATGCACGCGGCTTGGTACCAGGTAGTCGCGGGCGCCTTCGGGCGAACTGCTTGTAAGGATGGGTGTGTTGAATTCGTTGAAGCCCAGTTCCGTCATGCGGCGCCTTATGCTCGCCACAATGCGCGACCGCGTGATGATATTGTGGTGCAGCCGCTGTCTGCGAAGATCAAGCATACGGTACGTCAGCCGGGTTGCTTCCGGGTATTCCCGCTCGTCCGCGACGGACATGGGCAGCGGATCCGCAACGCTGAGCACGGTCATGGAAACAGCCTTTACCTCGACGTGCCCGGTAGGCAGGTTGGCGTTGATTGCATCGTCCGCCCGCAGGACGACCTCGCCGGTAAAGGTGACGACCGTCTCCGGCCGCAGGTTTCCCGCTTCCTCGTGAAATCCGCTTTCGGGCGTGATTACGACCTGGGTGATGCCGTAGTGGTCCCTGAGGTCGATAAAGAGCAGGCCGCCGTGGTCCCGCTTCCGGTGCACCCAGCCGGCGAGTCTTACCTGGGATCCCTCGTCGCGCTGCTGAAGTGCGCCGCAGGTATGCGTCCTGTACGGGTGGTCTGCCATCTGAAGGTCCTCTCTTCCCTTCCCGACTGAACTGCTACGCGGGTCTTTCCACGCCCAGTTCGGTCAGGAGCTCCAGCGTGTTCCGCATGCATATTCTGGAGGCCGCTTCCCCCGCCTCCGAAAACTGCTGTCCCCCCGGCCGATCGATCAGCGTCTGTTCGATCTGTTCCGGTCCGATGCGCCAGTGGGTCTCAAGCGAGAGGCAGCCGCCGTATCCTCGCGCTATCAGGTCGGCGAACTGCCCGCGGTAGTCTATCTCGCCCTCGCACATGGGCACGTTTACATCGCCTTCGGCCGTACCCCTGACTCCGTCCTTGAAATGCATGTGGCACATGTCCGAGCGGACATGGTCGTAACCGTCGGGGTAGGGTCGCTGACCGGCCTCGTCGAACAGTTCGTTGCAGGGATCCCAGAGGGGCCTGACGACCGGCGAACCCAGGGCGTCGACCAGACGGCGCGTCTGCGCACCGGTGCCGATCAGCGTGGAAGCCTCGTTTTCCAGCCCCAACAAGACCCCTTCGCTTTCGGCGATCCGAACGGGTTCCTCATACCGGCGGACAATTCGGTCCCAGCACCTTTCAAGCGGTTCATTCTTCCAGAAGGCGAAGACGCGTATCAGCTTGGTGTCCAGTCCGTGAGCGACCCGAATGCATCTGAGAAGGATGTCCAGGTGTTCCCGGCACGTTTCCTCGTCTGCGATGTCGCACTTGAAGAACGGCGCAGCCACACCCACGACCGACAGTCCGGCCTCGCCGGTCCGGTCCCGGATCCGTGCGATCTCGTCATCGGTGAGCTGCTGGGGCGGCTTGTCCCAGATCGACCTGATCTCGATCCCGTCCAGATTGAAGCTCCGGGCAAACGCAACGACCGTATCCAGGTCCTGGGACACTTCGTCGGTGATTACGGCGATCTTGAACATGGGCTCCGTCTGCACCCTTACGGGTCGCTTTCCGCCATGGATTCGGCGAAACGGAATATGGACGATTCCTGCCCGAAGGTCTCAACCGACCCCGGACGGATGTCGCGAATGGCTTCGATGGCGGCTTCCGGCGAGGTTCCCCGCGAGACAAGATATCCGGCCAATACGGTCCCCGTCCGACCTTTGCCCGCCGTACAGTGCACGGCCACGCCGCCGTCGTGTTCATCTATGTAACGCACCGCCCGGCGAATCTGTTCCGGCGACGGCGCCGTCATGTCTTCCACCGGGAGATGCAGGTGTCCCAACCCGCAGTGATCAAGCGTCTTCTCGTGCAGCGGATCCGGTGTCAGGGTCACCACCGATTCTACGCCCAGTTCTCTGAGGCTCGTCAGGTCTCGTTCCAGGGTCCGGTCCGTCGCGTCTGCCTCGAGTCGGCGATAGGCGCCTGTAGGCAAACCCATGCCGGCCAGTCGCCGGGGAATGACCCAGGTGAAGTTAATCAGCATATGGCGCTCGCGGTGTCACTTCTCGGGTATATCCTCGTATCGCCCTTCTACGATATGCTTCGGATCGATTGTCGTTCTTGGTTTCTTCGGCGTTCTGGTTCTCGGTTCGGGCGCAGGCCGGCGAGGACGCGTGATCAGCACGGTCAGGAAACGAAACGCCTGCTGGATCAGTATGCCCGCCAGGAATCTCATCACGAATCTGAGTAGGTACGTCAGCATGGTCTTATCGGTTGCTGTAGGGTTGCATGACCTCTTCGACCCGCTGGCGCACGGCCTGCTGCACCTTGGCCGGCGCATGCGCGCCATTGATGATCTCTATATGATCCACGGCTCTTCTCCGATGCGCCAGATCCAGGTAATTGTCCCGGATGGCTCGAAGCGTTGCCAGATCCTCGAACAGTTCGGTTTCCGAGCGCGTCCGGCGTATGCGTTCCAGGCACACCTCGGCCGGCGCATCGATCAGCAGGGTGAGGTCGGGGTGTATCGTCCTGGCGTTAATCGATTCGATCCATTCCAGGTCGTCGGGCATTTCCCGCCACTGATAGGCGAAGGACGAGAGAAAGTAACGGTCGCACAGCACAGGGATTCCGCACCGAATTTTGGACTCGATCTCCGATTTGACGTGATCGATCCGGTCGGCTGCGAACAGCAGCGCGTGACAGATGCCGTCGAGTTGCACCCGGCGCTGGAGGGCTTCCTTCAGCAGCCTGCCTATGGGACGATCCGTCGGTTCCCCCGTGGTGTGGACGGGACGGGCATAGTGCGTTTCCATCCACCGGTGAAGACTATTCAGCTGAGTTGTCTTGCCCGCGCCGTCGATCCCTTCGATCACGATGAATGGCGCGGCGGTGTCCCGGTCATCCCCGCGGACCTCCTCCTCCCTCATGAATACCCCCACGGACGAAGCAGGTCCCGCCATCCCCGCGCCTCTTCCAGCACATGCCCGTTCGTTGCGTCGTACCGTTTCAGCATCTCTCGCAGGCCGGTGCTCCACAGTACGCTGACGGCCCCGATGCCCAGGAAGACCAGGCCGATGCCACTGGCCAGGCTGAAGGCTATGGTAACGGAGGCGCAAAGCAGCAGCGAGAAGGAATACCACGGGTTGTCCACGACGAGGAACATGCCCGACCGGACGATCTGCCTGACAGAAGCTTTGCTCCGTTGCATGAGCGGGAGGACGTAGACGGCCGTCATGCATACGAAGACGATCAACCAAATCATCACGCCGCTCAGGATCGCCCCCACCCAGGGCCAGGCGTCTATGAGCCGGATGTAGAAAACCAGATTGACGGCAAGGAGAGACAATACGCCCGCATACAATCCGCAGATGCGAAAGCTCCTGCCCATATCCTCCCGGGCGTGAACGAAGAAATCCCGTATGCCGGTTTGTTCGTAGGCGGCGATACGGCCGGAGACCCGGAACAGTCCGGCGAAGGCGAGCGGCAGGGTGACCAGCGGCAGGGAGAACAAAAGCCACAGGATATTGATCACGATCAGCGTTCCCAGGTAGTCATAGGTATTCCAAAACCACTTTCTGAACAGTCCGGGTTCCTTGTCCGGCATAGGCGATGTACCCTGTCACGCGGCTTGCGACCACCCGCTGCGGTTTGTCAGACGCGATTCCGCAGACCGGCCCGGCCGGTTTGATAACGCCTGCATGGTACAGTGCCGACCGTGAAATCGCAACTGTTTTCTTGGTGACAAAACCCTTGACTTCGCAGACCGGCCGTGCTATATTGCTACGGTCTGCAGCATGATGGTCGAAAGGGACTACATACCAGAAACTGGACTCAAATGACGGCTGCCAACCCATCCCCGTTATCCCGACTCAAGTATTGGCGGAATCAGAGCGATCTGTTTACCTGGTGGCCTTTTTACGGGACGAGGCGGCATGTCATGCGAAGCGGCGCCTGATTGAAGTAGATTCATCCTTCGTTGATCTGACCGGCCTCTACCCTCACAAGGTAGCGGCCTTTTTTGTTTTGAGCGGGTAGATTGTCGGGAAACTGCGGGTGTCGCTCCAGGGCAGGCGATGTCGCCGGCGACCGGTCATCGCGCAAAAGGGCTTAAGCATGTACAGCACGTCCTATGAAACATTCATGGCGTACAACAGCCAACCCGACTTCCCCCTGGTGCCCATATGGCATGAAAGGGAACTGACGGTCGAAACGCCTGAGGAAACGTTCCACCGAATCAGTGTGGGATACCGGTACGCCTTCCTTCTGGAAAGCATGGAAGGCGATCAGAAGACGGCAAGGTATTCCTTTGTGGGCGCGGACCCTTTCGAACGAATCGTCGGGGTAAAAGGCGGGGTTAACCGGATCAACGATCGGGGCGTAAGGACGCTGAAGGGCGATCCCATCGCGCTGATGCGTGAGATCATGACGGAGTACCGAACCCCCGTACTCGAACATCTGCCACGTTTTACGGGAGGCGCCGTCGGTTATTTCGGGTATGACGTCGTGCGGCACTTCGAAGACATTCCGGACGAGAATCCGGATGATCTGGCAATGCCCGACCTGCATTTCATCGTGGCCGGCAAAATCATTGTTTTTGATCACGCGCGCAAGCGCATGTACGTGATCGTCAATATGCTGTCCAATACGACGGATCCCGCTTCGGCCTACCAGCAGGGCATGAACCAGATAGACGACATGCTGGAGCGGATCGACCGGCCGTTGCTTCCTGCGGCATCCCTCGACGGCGGAGCCCCTGCAAAAACGGATCGAACGGTGTCTTCCAATATGACCCGGGACGACTATGAGGACATCGTACGAGCGGCCAAGGAATATATCGCCGCAGGGGATGTCTTCCAGGTGGTGCTGTCGCAGCGGTTCAGCATGAATATAGACCGGGACCCCTTCGACGTGTACCGGGCGCTCGCCCGACTGAATCCATCTCCCTATCTTTTCTACCTGCGGCTGGACGACGTGCATATCGTGGGCGCTTCTCCCGAAACGATGGTGCTTGTCGAAGACCGCAGGGTGACGGTACGCCCCCTGGCCGGAACGTGCCGGCGGGACCCGGACGAAGAAAAGGACCGCCTGTTGACCGAAGGCATGCTGAACGATCCCAAGGAACGCGCGGAGCATGTCATGCTGGTGGATCTGGGCCGCAACGATATAGGCCGCATTTGCGAATACGGTACGGTTCGAACGACAGAGCTGATGGGCATTGAGCGCTATTCCCATGTGAGCCATATCGTATCAAACGTGGAGGGACGTCTCAGGAAAGGCATTGACGGATTCGACGTGTTGGAGGCGACCTTCCCCGCGGGGACCTTGTCCGGCGCCCCCAAAATACGGGCCATGGAAATCATCGACGAACAGGAAACCGCGCGACGTGGCGTGTACGGCGGCGCGCTGGGCTACATCGGTTTTTCGGACAATCTCGACCTGTGCATCACCATTCGGACGATGGTCATAAAGGACGGCCGGGCCTACATCCAGGCCGGCGCGGGCATCGTTGCCGACTCGGACCCCCGCAAGGAGTACGAAGAATGCTGGAAGAAGGCCGAAGCGTTGCTGCGGGCGGTGAAAGAAACCGAGGTGTTTTCTTGATCCTGGTCATCGACAACTACGATTCGTTTACCTTCAACCTCGTCCAGTACCTCGGGGAACTGGGTCAGCAGGTCGCCGTGCGCCGCAACGACCGGATTTCCCCCCGGGAGATCGAAGCCCTCGGACCGGATCGCCTGGTCCTCTCTCCCGGACCTTGCACTCCCGACGAAGCGGGCGTGTCCGTCGCGGCGGTCCGGCACTTCTCAGGCCGGTTGCCCATCCTGGGCGTCTGCCTTGGGCACCAGTCCATCGCCCAGGCTTTCGGCGGTCGGATCGTTCGTGCGCCGAAGCCGGTTCACGGGAAGACCTCCTCGATCGTGCACGACGGCAAATCCATCTATAAACGTTTGCCAAACCCTTTTGTCGCGACGCGTTATCATTCTTTGGTCGTCGAAGAGGAAACACTGCCGGCATGTCTGGCGGTGACAGCGCACTCGGAGGACGGCCTGATCATGGGATTGAGGCATGGTTCCCTGCCGGTGTTCGGGGTGCAGTTCCACCCGGAGTCCATATTGACCGAAGTCGGTAAAGCGCTGTTGATGAATTTCGTGGAAACGGAGCGTATGTGAATCAGCGCGCTGTGTTTTCTCGCGGACCGGTAACGCGACAGAGAGAGGCGGGGCGTCCATGATACGACAGGCCATATCGAAAGCCATTGACGGGAACGCGCTGACCGAGGCGGAAGCGATGGAGGTCATGGAGCGTATCATGTCCGGTGACGCGACGCCTGCGCAGATCGGTGCCTTGCTGGTCGCCTTTCGATTAAAGGGTGAGACGATTGAGGAAGTCACCGGCTTCGCCCGGGTAATGCGCGCGAAGGCCACCAGGATCGCATGCCGGGCGCATCCCATCGTGGACACCTGCGGTACGGGCGGCGACGGCAAGCATACGTTCAACATTTCGACGGCAGCGGCTTTCGTGGCGGCGGCCTGCGGGACCTCGATCGCCAAGCACGGGGGGCGCGCGGCCTCCAGCCGGGCCGGGAGCGCGGACGTGCTTACCGCCCTGGGGGTCAACATCGAGACGCCGCCGGAACGGGTCGCGGCCTGCATCGACGAAATTGGAATCGGATTCATGTTTGCCCCCGCCCTCCATCGGGCCATGCGGTTTGCGAGCGGTCCGCGTCGAGAACTGGGCGTGCGGACGGTGCTGAATCTGCTGGGTCCGCTGACCAATCCGGCCGGTACGACGGCACAGGTCATGGGTGTTTATGATGGAGGGGTCGTTCGGACAGCGGCTCATGTACTGAACAATCTCGGCGCGGAGCGTGCGTTCGTGATCCACAGCGCGGATGGTCTGGATGAGTTCACGACCACGGCCACGACGCGTGTGGCGGAAGTACGGAACGGCACCGTAAGAACCTACGATGTTGCACCGGAAGACTTCGGTCTGCCGCGGAGTGCCATCGAAGAATTGAAGGGCGGCGAGGCGGACGAGAACGCCGCGATCATCCGATCATTGCTGGACGGAGAAAAGGGTCCGCGAAGGGACATCGTTCTGCTTAACGCCGCCGCTGCGATCGTTGCCGGCGGCCGGGCGGAGGATTTCAACGAGGGAATCGCCGAAGCAGCGCGTGCGATCGACTCCGGCGCGGCAAAAGCGAAACTTGACGCGCTGATCAGGATGACCAACGAATAAGCCCCCGTATTCCGAGGGGGGAAGACGTACGAAGGGTAGACGTGGCAGCCATGAATATCCTGGACCAGATCGTAGCACACAAGGCCGGTGAGATCGAGAACCGAAAGCGCCGAAATCCGTTGCCTCTGGTCGAGCCCGGCCTCCGAGGCGATGTTCGGCCGTTCAATCTGGCGTTGAAGCAGGAGGACGGCGTCGGGATAATCGCCGAGTTCAAGCGCGCTTCGCCTTCCAAAGGTCCCATCCGTCCCGATGCGGTACCCGAGGAGATCGGGGCGGTCTATGCAGCGCACGGAGCATCGGCCATCTCGGTGTTGACGGACAGGCGGTTCTTCCAGGGGGCTGACGCGGACCTGGTGGCGCTACGCCGGAGTGTGCCCGTCCCGGTGCTGCGAAAGGAGTTTATCCTGGATGAATACCAGGTCCACGAGACCGCGGCGATGGGTGCCGATGCCCTGCTTCTGATCGCGGCGATACTGGATGACGCCAGACTCCGGTCCCTGCAGCGGACCGCGGCGGCCTATGGCCTGCACTGCCTGGTGGAAGTACACGATGAGCGGGAACTGGACCGGGCCCTGGAGGCCGGCAGCCGTATTATCGGCGTCAATAATCGGGATCTGACGAATTTCGTCGTTTCGCTGGATGTTTCGCTGAGGCTGAGGCCGCGCATTCCCGACGGAATTGTGACCGTCGGTGAGAGCGCGATCCACACGCGAAAAGACGTCCTCCTGCTGCAGGAGGCGGGATTCGATGCCGTGCTCGTGGGTGAGTCCCTGATGGTGGCGGACGGGATCGGGGAACAATTGGATGCCCTGTTGGGACGAACACCCGCACCAGAAGGATGAGGGCCCGGGCGATCTCTCTGCGAAAAGGTGGAGTGGACAGGATGATGAACTCGGTCAGGGTCAAGATCTGCGGCATCACGAACGAAGCGGATGCCGCCGCGGCCGTCCGTGAGGGGGTGGACGCGTTGGGCTTCATTTTCTATGAGGGAAGTCCCAGATATGTGGAACCGGAGCGGGTCGCATGCATCGTGGCTGGCCTGCCTCCGTTCGTCGTTCCGGTCGGTGTATTCGTGAATGCGTCGATCGACGAGGTCGATGAAATCTGCACGCATGCCGGTATACGGGTCGCACAGCTCCATGGCGACGAATCGCCGGCTTTTTGCAGGAAACTGGACCGGCCGGTCATCAAGGCCCTGCGCGTCCGGGACGACTCCTGGATTTCCGACGCCTCGACCTATGCCCTCGGCGCGGTGCTGCTTGATACTTTCGCCGACGGCCGGTATGGTGGCACGGGGGTTGCGTTCGACTGGCGGCTCGCGGAAGGCAGCCCGCACCGGATCATACTGAGTGGCGGCCTGAATCCGGATAACGTGGCCGAAGCCGTACGGCGCGTACGGCCCTATGCCGTGGATACCGGAAGCGGCGTGGAGCGGGAACCGGGCTACAAGGATCATGAAAAAGTCCGGGCTTTCGTGGCGGCCGCGCGGGGATTG
Organism: bacterium; assembly: GCA_965200485.1. GTDB lineage: Bacteria > JAAXHH01 > JAAXHH01 > JAAXHH01 > JAAXHH01 > JAAXHH01. The sequence continues at coordinate 317,976 of CBDAUD010000001.1, read as the reverse complement.
TGATGATCAGCCAAAATGAATGCGATTCCGGGGGGCTGCCCATTTCCGGATCGACCCGTGTGGTCGGGGTATGCGGTCAGGGTATCGGATATACCTTGTCGCCGGCCATGCATAACGCCGCCTTTCGGCATTGCGACCTGGACTATGTGTATGTAACCTTCGAAGTTGCTGCAAATGCCGTTCGACAGGCGGTAGACGGGATCAAGGGCCTCGGCTTGGCGGGCGTCAACGTGACCAAGCCCCTCAAGACGGACGTGCTGCCCCTTTTGGACGAGGTGGCCGACGAGGCGCGAAGGATCGGTTCGGTCAATACCATTGTCAATCAATCGGGCCGTCTCGCCGGCTCTTCAACGGACGGGACGGGACTCCTGCGGGCGCTTGCCGAAAAGGGCGTATCTGTCGCCGGTTCCAGGGTACTCGTCCTGGGCGCCGGCGGTGCGGCGCGAGCAGCGGGTGATATGGCCAGGAACGCGGGGGCGGACAGGATCGTCATCGCCGCGCGCAGTCTGGCGCGGGCGCGTGGGACCGCCGCGGTGGCAGGCGCTTCGGTGATCTCCCTGGCACCGCACGCGCTCGGTTCGGCGCTCGGCGAGGCCGATCTGGTCATCAATGCGATCCCGGGGGATCTGACCCTGGATGTCGACTGGTTCACAGACCGGCAATTCGTTTACGAAACGCGTTATGATCAAGAGGAAACAAGACTAATGCGATGCGCCCGGTCCCGGGGCGCGGGTACAGCGAACGGCATCGAGATGCTGCTGTTTCAGGGCGTGGCGTCTTTTGAAATCTGGACCGGACGGCCGGCGCCGGTCGAGGTGATGAGAAGCGCCTTGGCGGAACAGCTGCGCCTCAGGATGCACCAGGAAGTTCCGGCAGATCGGGACAACCGGCAAAGGTTCTAGGAATCGCAGGTGGTCAATCGCAGGTATTCAACGGAACGCCGCCTGTACGGATACATTGACCGGCGGACATGAGACCGGGAGGGTCCGGCGCTGTCCGGACCGGAAACATCGGATCTGGAGACGGTATGCTACGATATCTGACAGCCGGAGAATCTCACGGACCGGCAATATCGGCAATCCTCGAAGGGTTGCCAGCTGGCGTGCCAGTTGCGGCGGAAGAGATCAACCGGGATCTGAAGCGGCGGCAGGGTGGATACGGCCGGGGCCGTAGAATGCAGATTGAGACCGATACGATCGAAATCCAGGGCGGAGTGCGCCACGGGAAGACCATGGGCGGTCCGGTTTCTCTGGTCGTCCGGAACCGGGACTGGAAGAACTGGACAGACGTGATGGCCATAGAGGAGGTTGACGGTCCGGTAAGAAGACGGGTGTCGCGTCCACGGCCCGGACATGCTGACCTGGCAGGCGGCCTGAAGTACGATCGGCGCGATTTACGGGACATCCTGGAACGGGCCAGCGCCCGGGAGACGACCATGCGCGTGGCCGTAGGCGCCATTGCCCGTGGGTTCCTGGCAGAGTTTGGCATCCAGGTACTCAGTCACGTCGTCCGGATCGGGCAAGTGGATGCGAAGCTGGCCGGACTTTCGAATGACGAGATCCGGGAACGGACCGAGGTTTCGCCCGTGCGCTGTGCCGACGAGGACGCGGCGGCAAGCATGATCGCGGAGATCGACCGGGCGAAAGCGCTCAGGGATACGATCGGGGGCGTCTTCGAAGTAAAGGTGCTCAACGTACCGCCCGGATTGGGTAGCCATGTGCAGTGGGATCGCAAGATCGACGGACGCCTGGCGCAGGCGATCATGAGCATCCAGGCCGTAAAGGGTGTCGAGATCGGCCTCGGCTTCGGCACTACCCGGGTGCTGGGTTCGGAGGTTCATGACGAGATTTTCCACGGCGACGGCCGCTTCTATCGAAAAACGAATCGGGCAGGCGGGGTCGAGGGAGGTATGACCGAAGGCGAGGAAATCGTCGTTCGCGGCGCCCTCAAGCCCATCGCGACCCTGATGCGCACCATCATGTCGGTGGATATAGAGACCAAGGAAGCCTTCGATTCCGCCAAGGAACGTTCGGACGTCTGCACTGTGCCTGCGGCCGGTGTGATCGGCGAAGCGGTGGCGGCCTTTGTCGTCGCCGACGCCATGCAGGAGAAATTCGGTGGCGACAGTCTGGAAGAGATGAAGCGAAACTATCAGGGCTACATGGATCAACTGGCCCGTTACTAGCGGAGCATGGCGCGCGTTGGCGGAAGATGTCCGGGATGACGGCGAAGGCCCGGATTGCAACGGCCAAAGGCGCCTGCCACAAGCAGGCTGAACACGATGGTAACAGAAAATGAGCCCGCCAGGGGCATTGTCCTGATCGGATTCATGGGCACAGGAAAGTCGGCGGTGGGCCATCGGCTTGCCGGCATCCTTGGTCTGCCCTTTGCGGATACCGATGTCCTGATCGAGGAGAAGACCGAGACGCGTATTCCAACGCTCTTCAAAACGCGGGGAGAAACTGGTTTCCGGGCGATCGAGAAGGAGGTCATTCACAGTCTTGCCGACGGGGAGCGCAGGGTGATCGCCACCGGTGGCGGTGCCGTACTCGATCCGGACAATTTCGACGTGCTCCGATCCCTCGGTTCGGTTATTCACCTGAACGCGTCGGCATCTACCGTCCTGGCGCGGACGAAAGGGGACGCCGAGGCGCGACCCCTGCTGGCCGGAGACGACCCGCTGGAGCGGATCAGGTCGCTTCAACGGGAGCGCGCGCCGGTTTACGGTCGGGCGGACCACGAAGTAGACACGTCACGGCATACGATAGAGGAGACCGTGCAGATGGTCATGGCATGGACCGGAAACGCCGAGCGGGCGATCCGGGTGGACCTGGAGGCAGACAGCTACGATATCGTGATCGGGCCCGCTTGTCTCGACCGTCTGGGTCCGTTGATGCGCACTTTCGACCTGACCGGACGGACGCTGGTTGTAACCCACCCGGGCATCGCAAAACGTTATGGCGCGCGGACGACGGATTCCCTGCGCTCGGCCGGATTCGAGCCGGCTGTCATCGAAGTACCGGATGGTGAGGAACAGAAGTCGCTGCAATGGATCGAACAGCTTTACGACGCCATGCTGTCCCATCGCATGGATCGCCGATCACCCGTCGTGGCGCTGGGCGGCGGGGTGGTCGGAGACCTCGCCGGGTTTGCCGCGGCCTCCTTCCTCCGAGGCATCCCGTTCATTCAGGTGCCCACCTCTCTGCTGGCTCAGGTGGATGCCAGCGTGGGGGGAAAGGTCGCCGTGAATCATCGTCTCGGGAAGAATCTGATCGGTGCGTTCCACCAACCCCTGCTTGTCCTCGTCAGCCTGGATTCGCTCGACAGTCTTCCCGACCGCGATCTGCGTGCCGGCATGGCGGAAGTCATCAAGTATGGCGTCATTGCAGACCCCGGTCTTTTCGCCTATATTGAGGAGCATCTTGACGGGGTACTCGCCCGCAAGCGGGAACCGCTGGCGCACCTCGTTGCCCGGTCCTGCGAAATCAAAGCCGATGTCGTCGCCGGGGATGAGCGGGAACATGGCCGGCGCGCCATACTCAATTTCGGTCATACCATGGGGCATGCCATCGAGACGCAGACCGGCCTCATACACGGTGAGGCGGTCGCGATCGGCATGGTCTACGCGGCACGCGTTGCGGAACGCATGGGCATGCTGGACGGAGGGAGTGTGCAAAGGCTGGCCGATCTGGTGCGACGTACGGGGCTGCCGCAGCGATGCGACGGACTGCCCGTCGCGGCAACGCTCGAAACCATGAAGCGCGACAAAAAGTCGGTCGCAGGCCGCCTACGATTCATTCTGCCGAATCGTATCGGCGAGGTGGAGATCCGGGACGACGTTCCTGACGAATACATTCGGTCGGTGCTGGCGACAGGGGACTGAACGGCGGTGCACTCGCGCGAAACAGGGATGGTATCATGAAGATACTCGTACTGCACGGTCCGAATCTTAATATGCTGGGCGTTAGGGAGCCGGAGATCTACGGCTCCGATACGCTGGAGGACATCAACCGGTACCTCGCGTCCGCCGCGGCGGAACAGGGCGTCGAGTTGGATATTCATCAGTCCAATCACGAAGGCGCGCTGGTCGACGAGATTCAGCGCGCCTATAAGCAGGCAGACGGTATCCTGATCAATCCCGGGGCGTACACGCACACGAGCATCGCCCTGCACGACGCGATCGTCGCCGTGGGCTTGCCCGTCGTGGAAGTGCACCTGTCCGATATTCACGCCCGGGAGCATTTCAGGCATCATTCCTATATCGAGCCTGTAGCGCTCAGGCAGATTTGCGGACATGGAAGCAAGGGTTACCTGCTTGGTCTGGAGACCCTGGTCGATCATATCGGGAAGGGGAGCGAAGAATGACCGCAACCGCAGTATCCGCCGCTGCCGCATTGCCCGACGAAAGGGGACATTTCGGCCTCTTCGGCGGCCGCTACGTCCCGGAAACGCTGATGACGGCCCTGGACGAACTCCTTGAGGTGTATGATGCCGCGAAACGGGACCCGGAATTCGAGGCCGAATTCCGCTACTTTCTGAGCGACTATGTGGGTCGCCCTTCGCCCCTTTACTATGCCGAACGGCTCACGGAAACACTTGGCGGCGCGCGGATCTACCTCAAGCGGGAAGACCTGAATCATACGGGCGCGCACAAGATCAACAATACCATCGGCCAGATCCTGCTGACGCGGCGGATGCAGAAACCCCGGATCATCGCCGAGACCGGGGCCGGACAGCACGGCGTCGCCACAGCGACCGTGGCTGCCCGGTTCGGCCTGGAATGCGACATCTACATGGGGACGGAGGACATGGACCGCCAGGCGTTGAACGTCTTTCGGATGCGCCTGATGGGAAGCCGCGTCTACGGCGTAGACGCGGGAAGTCGTACGTTGAAGGATGCGCTGAACGAAGCGCTGCGCGACTGGGCAACCAACGTGCGTCATACGCACTATATCATCGGTTCGGTGGCTGGCCCCCATCCCTTTCCGATGATGGTACGTGATTTCCAGTCGGTCATCGGCCGCGAGGCCCGCGAGCAGATTCTGGAAAAAGAAGGGCGGCTACCCGATGCACTCGTCGCCTGCGTAGGCGGAGGCAGCAACGCCATAGGACTCTTTCATCCTTTTCTTGACGACGACGTTCGACTGATCGGCGTCGAAGGTGCGGGGCACGGACTCCAGACCGGCCTGCACGCGGCGACGCTCGGCCTGGGCACGCCGGGCGTATTGCATGGCGCCATGAGCTACACGGGACAGGATGCGGACGGCCAGATTCAGGTTGCGCATTCCATCTCGGCCGGACTGGACTATCCCGGGGTGGGCCCCGAACACAGCTACCTGAAGGATTCCGGTCGGGCGGAATACGTCAGCGTGACCGATGACGAGGCGCTGGAGGCCTTCGCGTTGCTGTCGAAGGTCGAAGGGATCATTCCCGCCCTGGAGAGTGCCCACGCCATCGGACATATCGTCCGAATCGCCTCGGAAATGGACAGAGAAGAGGTTATTGTCGTCGGGCTGTCGGGTCGTGGGGACAAGGATGTCCAGCAGGTATACGGTGCTATGGACCCGCAGCAACGGGGTGCTGAGTGAATCGTATCGAAGAGACCTTCTCATCGCTTAAGGCCGCGGACCGGAAGGCGCTGGTCCCGTACATCATGGCGGGGGATCCGGACCTGGAAACGACCGTCGCGCTGGTTGCCGAACTGGATCGCCGCGGCGCCGATCTGGTTGAGTTGGGCGTTCCCTTCTCCGATCCCATTGCGGACGGTCCCACGATCCAGCGCGCCGCACTGCGGGCGCTGGATCAGGGTACGACCCTGCGGGGCATCGTCGATACGGTCGGATCCATCCGGGCGCATTCCAGCATACCGATTGTCCTGATGACCTACTACAACCCGGTGCTCGCGTACGGGATCGAGGAACTCTGTCGGGACGCCGCCCGCGCGGGGGTGGACGGTCTGATCGTACCCGACCTTCCGCCGGAAGAGGGTACCGTACTTTCCGCTGCCTGCCAGCGGCATGGGCTGACTGTTGTCTTTCTGGTGGCGCCCACGAGCACCGCAGACCGGATCGAACTGGTGAGCCGCCACACCACGGGATTCGTCTACTGCGTCTCCCTGACCGGCGTCACCGGCGCTCGGGGAGAACTGGCCGACGGGGTGGACGAATTCATGGCGCAGGTGCGGTCCCATACGGTCCGTCCCCTTGGCCTGGGATTCGGCATATCGTCGCCGGAACAGGCCCATGAGGCCGCGCGGCTGGCCGACGGCGTCATCGTGGGCAGCGCCATTATCAACGTGATGGAAAAACATGCCGGCGCGCCGGATATGATCCGTCTCGTGGGCGAATACGTGACCTCCCTGAGAGCGGGCATTGACGGAAAGCTCCCTTAGCCGAACGGGTATCGGGCGCGACTCCTAATCGGGCGCGACTCCTAAAGGTGTATTGCGATGGTAGAAGTTTCAGTCAACCAGGGAGATGCGAGTGGGAGTCCACGAGGCCGTCCCGGTCTTTGCGACTCCCACGTATTTCCACCTTGTTCATGCTTTCGCCAGGTAATGTCCAGCATTCGCCATACCGGGAGGGATTATGGTCCGAGGCGTTCGAGGTGCGACAACCGTTGAATCGAATTCCGCCGAAGCCATCAGGGAAGCGTCGCAACGCCTGATTTCTGCGATTGTCGAACGCAATCGCATTGAGTTGAAGCAGATCGTCAGCGTTGTCTTCTCGGCAACAAGCGATCTCGACGCGGAAACCCCCGCCTATGGCGTGCGCCTGTTGGGATGGGCTTCAATCCCCCTTTTTTGTACGCAAGAGATGGAGGTCCCGGGCGGACTTCCCCGGTGCATACGGGTACTGATGCATATCAACGCGAATAAATCGCAGGATGAAATACGGCATGTTTACCTGGACGGGGCCGTTGTGCTCCGTCCGGACATAGCCGAGGGAGGTTGAAATGGTGGTTGTAATGAAACGGCAGGCCACGGAGGCTCAGAAGGAGCATGTCCGGGAGACCATTCGGGCTTTCGGCTGTCAACCAAGGGATATCCAGGGCGACGAAATGAGCATCATTTGCGTTATCGGAGATACCCTGAGCCTCGCAACGAAACAGTTTGAGATTCTGGACGGGGTGGATCGTGTGCAGCGTATCCAGCGGCCGTACAAACTTGTGAGTCGGGAAGTCCAGCCGCACAAGACCAGATTTCGTGTGGGCAACGTCACAATCGGCGGGGATGGCATCGTCATTATCGCCGGGCCCTGTTCCATCGAATCCTACGATCAGTTCCTGGAGGCCGCGCAACACGCGAGGGCGGCGGGGGCCCACATCGTTCGAGGCGGAGCGTTCAAGCCAAGGACTTCGCCGTATAGTTTCCAGGGGCTCGGGGAGGAAGGCCTCAGGATCATGGCCCGGGTCAGCGAGGAAACGGGCTTGCCGACCGTCTCGGAGGTGATGGAACCCGACACGGCCCCCATGGTGTCGGAGTTCGTGGACATGTTGCAGGTCGGCGCCAGAAACATGCAAAACTACCCGCTGCTGAAGGCGGTGGGCCAGAGTACCAGGCCCGTCATGCTCAAACGGGGGATGTCCGCCACGCTTGAGGAGATGCTGCTGGCCGCCGAGTACATCATGGCGGAGGGCAACCACAACGTCATCCTGTGCGAACGAGGCATACGGACGTTTGAAACCTGGACACGGAATACGCTGGACATTTCGGCCGTTCCCGTATTGCAGAAGTACACCCATCTGCCCGTGTTCATCGATCCGAGTCACGGGACCGGCAACGCCGATTTCGTGGGGCCGGCCTCCCGGGCGGCCGTGGCGGTCGGCGCGGACGGGCTCATGATCGAGGTGCATCCCGACCCCGAGCGCGCGCTTTCGGACGGCGACCAGTCGCTGACCCCGGAAGCGTTTACCTCGCTAACCCTGGAATTGCAGGCCGTGGCGGCGGCCGTGAATCGTTCCATCGGCTGAGCTCGGCTATGCAAGTTACCATCATCGGCGTCGGGCTGTTGGGTGGCTCGTTCGGTATGGCGGTTCGAAAGGCGTGCGCCGCGGATCGTGTCGCGGGTGTCGACCTGGATCAGGCCACGCTGGATTGCGCCCTGGCGCGCGGTGCGATCGACGTGGGACACCTCGATCTGGCCGAGGGCGTATCCGGAGCCAACGTGGTTGTCCTCGCCACGCCGGTGCGTTCCATTCTGGAGATGCTGCCCGATCTGGCGCAGATGCTGGATCGGGAAACGATCCTCTTCGATCTGGGCAGCACGAAGGAAGCCATTGTTTCCGCCACGGCGGGTCTGGCCGGTATACGCCGGTACGTCGGCGGCCATCCCATGGCGGGCACGGAACACACCGGCATCGCGCACGCCGATGCCGGGTTGTTGCGAGAGGCGACTTTCGCGCTGGTGCCAACCGCGGGAACGGACGAAGGGGCGGTCGAGCTGCTCTTGGATATGGTTCGTCGGATTGGCGCCTGTCCCGTCGTCATTTCCGCCGAACGCCATGATCGGATCGTCTCCATTACGAGCCATCTTCCTTACCTGCTGTCTATCGTGTTGGCCCTTGTCGCGGAAAACACGGCGCGCGAAGAGGACCGCCTGGGTGCGTTGGCCGCTTCAGGGTTCAGGGACACCACCCGCCTGGCCGCGTCCAACGTGCGGGTTATGACGGATATCTGCCTGACCAACAGGCAACCCCTGCTCCGCGCCATGGAGCAAGCCGGACGGCTGTTGGACGATCTGTCGGTTCAGATTGAGGCGGGGAACGAAACGGCACTGGTGAGGATATTGACGAAAGCAAAGGAAAGCCGGGCGTCGGTGCTTGGTGAAAGGAGAATCGATTGAGGAGGGCCAGGGCCGGCTTCCAGGGTGAACTGGGAGCCTTCAGCGAAATGGCAGTGCTTGCGTATTTTGGCGATGCGGCGGAGCCGGTGCCTCACGGCTGGTTCGACGAAGTCTTCCGGGCTGTGGAGAAGGGCCACTGCGACTATGGGATGCTACCGATCGAGAACACGCTTGCGGGCAGTATTCACGTCAATTACGATCTGATGCAGGAGCACGATCTGCAGGTTGTCGGCGAGATCATACTTCGCATCGTCCATAATCTGATAGCGAAGCCAGGTGTCCGGCGGGAGGATCTCCGGAGGGTACAGTCCCATCCCAAGGCGCTGGAGCAGTGCGTACGGTTTTTTCGAAATCATCCTTCGTTGAAACCCGAAACCGTATACGACACCGGCGGAGCGGCCAAGATGCTATGCGAAGGAGAGGCTCGGGACATCGGCGTGATCGCGAGCACTCGGGCAGCGGAGCGCTACGGCCTGGAGATCCTGGAAAGCGGGATTGAGGACAACCCCGAGAACTATACGCGTTTCCTGGTCCTGGCAAGGCAAGCGGAACGGCCTGAAGGCGAGCGTTTGAAGACATCCATCGTTTTTTCGGTTCCCCACGAACCGGGCATGCTGTTCAAGGCGATGAGTGTCTTTGCGTTGCGGGACATATCCATCAACAAGATTGAATCGCGACCCCTGGTCGGATCCCCTTGGGAATACCTGTTCTATCTGGATTTCGAAGGACACGCGGAAAGCCTGCTCTGCGGTCGGGCGCTCAACCATCTTCGGGAGATTGCGACCAACTTCAAGTTGCTGGGATCCTACGCAGAAGGCAGGCTCGTGGAACGCGTCTGATCGGACTTGCCTGCAGGCAACTTCATCCGGAATCGGGCGTCTCCGGCGAATCGGCCAGCCTGAGTGCCAGTTTGGGTTCGACGAAGAGCGTTTTTTCCCGGGTAAAGACAACCTGTCCAGGCGCGCCGTTTTTCATCTTCCGAACATAGCGTCGTTCGGTGTAGTCCACCGGCACCGTGCCAGACCCCCTGCCCCTGCTGAAATATGCGGTCAGGCAGGCGGCTTCATAGAGGGCCTTTCGGCTCGGCATCTGCGTCTTGTCCGACCGCCGCAGAATCACGTGGGAACCGCCGAGGTCCCGCGCGTGGAGCCAGATGTCATCCGGCGCCGCAGATTTGGTGAGCGCTTCGTTTTCCCGGCTGTTCCGTCCCACAAGCAGCAGGTGACCGCCGGAGGTGAGGTACCTTCGCGGGTGGATTTCCCTCTTCGCCTGCTTGCGCGATCGTTTCGAGGCGCCGATTTTGCCGGTTGCAGCGGCGTTTTTCCGGGGCGCCTTGATGATTTCCAGTTTGACGCAGGCCCTATGAACCTGATTCAGCGTCTTTTCGTCCATTTCGGGTTCCAGCATCTCGTGGATATCCATAACGTCTTTCAGGCGTGCCCGCGCCCGGACGATCCGCTGTTCCACCGCCCTCCGGCCGTCTCTGGCTTTTCTTGCCTGCCGAAAGTACCACCGGGCGTTTTCCGACGGGGAGAGGCCAGGTTTCAACGGTATGGCGACTTCCTCCCGGCTTCCACTGAAGTAGTCTTCGACTCTGGCTTCTGACAGGCCCGCTTTCAGTCGGTCCATGTGCGACGTAATCAAGTCGCCGAATCTGCGGTATTCCTCCTCCCGTTCCACATGTTCCAGGTCGCGCGCCAGATTGCCATTCAGCCTTTCAAGTCGACGTATTTCGGCCCGCAACGCAGCCTGAACCTTCAACTTGCGTTGCTTCGTCGCTTCTTCGGCCATCCGCTCTTCGTAGAATCGTTCCACCGCGTTGCTGATGGATGCGCAGGATTCGACCTGCTCCGCCGGCAAAGAGTGAATGGGGACCGCCGAAACTAGACGTGCCCGGCCATCGGGAGATCTTCCGATGCAGGGCGACCAGACCCTGGCTTGTACCCGGTGATTCAGCGCTTGCAGGCTGTGCCAGATCTTGTCGATGCGTTCTTCCGCGTCCGAATGCGCAAAATCGGCCGGCTCCGCCAAGCCCGCATGGGCCAGGAGCTCCAGGGCTGTTGCCTTGGAAAGCCCCGAAAACGAATCGGTCAAACGGCGTGTCAGGTCCTCCGGTGTCGGCAGGCCGCCCGTTCCCGCCAGCAGCTCCCGCGTGGCTTCAGTCAGCGGCGTTTTCTTCATGGGCGGCGGAAACGCGTAGGTCTCGCCCGGAACGAGCCGCCTGCCGGTACCCTGTATCCGCCTCAAGGTCTCCAGAATCACCTGATCGGGTTCGGAAACGAGCACCAGGATGCCCCGGTTACCTATGAGTTCTGCGATCAGCCGGTAGCCGCGCGGGCCGGGCGAAGACTTGGCCAGACAGCGTATTTCCGCCACTCTTTCGAAGGGAGTCGCCTCGATCTTCTCCAGTTGACCTGGTATGAGGCGATCACGCAGCGCCGCGAGCAGCGCAGACGACACCACGCTCTTCCTTGGCGTATCCGACACATGTATTCGGGCGAAACCCGGCTGCACGGAGAGAGACAGAAACCGTTTGCCCGAGCTGTTCCTCAGCGCGAGGCCTATGTCCATAGGCCCGCTCTGTTCGATGGCCACAATACGTGCCCCCTCCAGGTCCCTGCATTCGTCTGTTACGGCCTGCAAAGCCAAGGCGTCCATGTTGTTTCAATCCGTGGTCCGGTGTCCGGTTGTTCCGAGTCCAAAAAGTGCGACGATGTGGTTGCGATCCGTGAGCGCCCCTTTCCTAATATAACCCGATCGGCGCGTCAAGCGTTGCTAATCTTGGATTCGACGTGCAGAAAGGAGGGAATCCCCCTGCCGGAAAGCCGCCAACAGATTGTTGACAAATTGTTGTTTAGCGTGTATTTTGAGTTTCTTTACAAGAGGACGAACAAGGGGGATTCAGGGGCTTCGAATGATCTGCAGCATGACCGGCTACGGAGCCGGAGAATCGGACCTTGAGGGCGTCCGCACCGTCGTTGAGCTGCGTTCGGTTAACGGCCGCTTCTGTGACATCGCCGTAAGGTTGCCCAGATCGCTGGGATCGCTGGAGGGTCGCGTGCGGGCTTCCGTGCAGGAACACGTGACCCGGGGCAACGTTTCCGCGTCCATTCGATGCGACGACGCCGATACAGGCGCGGCGCTGATGCGGATTGATGTGGAGGCCGGGAAGAAATACTGCGATGCACTGAGGCAACTCAAGGAAGAACTCGGTGTTTCCGGTGAGGTGTCCCTCGATATGGTCGCCGCCTTTCCGGGTCTGGTGACATCGGAAAAGGAGGAAGTCGATCCGACCGAGCGCTGGCCCGGGATAGAGGCCGCTCTGGCGAAAGCGCTGTCCGCTTTCAAGGAGATGAAGAGAAGCGAGGGGAAGGCCCTCGAAACCGACCTGCGCATGCGGATCGAGACCATATTGGACCTTTTGCGCACGGTTGAGGACAGGACACCGGACCACGTGGCGGAGTTTCGGGAACGCCTGAACAGCCGGCTCGGGGACCTGTTGGGTGAAGGGCAGATTGATCCGCAGCGCGTGGCCATGGAAATCACCCTGTTTGCGGAGCGCATCGACGTGACCGAAGAGTGCGTCCGCCTGAAGGCGCACTGCGATGCCTTTTTGGGCGCGCTGGAGACCGACGGGAGTCTGGGCAGACGGCTGAACTTTCTTGTACAGGAAATGAACAGGGAGATCAACACCATCGGGTCGAAGGGGAATGACACGGAAATCAGTCATTCCGTCATCCAGGCCAAGGAAGAGCTCGAGAAGGTTCGTGAGCAGGTGCAGAACATTGAATGATATCGTTCCACGGCGTGGATCGGTTTCCCGGGGATTTTGTCTGGTCCTTTCCGCGCCGTCAGGCACGGGAAAAACGACGGTTGGCAATGCACTCACTGCGGGGGATTCGACCATCGTAAGGTCGATATCCATGACGACCCGGGCGAGGCGCCTGAACGAGAAAGACGGAACAGATTATCATTTCGTCAGCGCCGATGAGTTCAAGGCAAAGATTCGACAGGGGGCCTTCCTCGAATGGGCGGAAGTGTACGATGGCGTGCTGTACGGAACCCCGCGGGAACCCGTGGAGCGGGTCATCCGGTCTGGAGACGTGGCCCTGCTGGTTATCGATGTGCAGGGCGGACGGTCCGTCAAGGCCATCTTCCCCGCAGCCGTTCTGGTTTTTCTTGTGCCGCCTTCCCTGGACAGCCTGTCAAAGCGGTTGAAGCGGCGGGGTCTGGAAACGGATGAACAGATGCGGAAGAGGCTGAACAAGGCGCGTACCGAAATGAAGTACCTGCCGGCTTATGACTACCGGGTAGAGAATGAAGATGGAAAGCAACAGTCAACCGTAGACGCCGTTCGCGGGATTATAGCCGCCGAACGGCGCCGCATCACGCGATGGGAGCCGAAATGAACGCCGGAGGATCAACACAGTACACATCGCAGGAACGCATGAGGGATGTCACCGAGAATATCTATGAAGCCGTCATGATAACTGCCCTGGAAGCTCGTCGAATCAATCTCCACAACAAAATGCTGGGTACGCAGGAAGAACGCGCCGAAAAAGTGACGACCATTGCCTTGGATCGCCTGCTGGGCGGCGAGTTGCGTTTCGATTACCAGCCGGCCGAGCATGACGAGGCCGAAGCGTAGGCGCAGAGGTTCCCCAAGAAACAGAGGTTTCCGATGTCCAGGTTGAAGGGTCGCCGGATTGTCCTCGGGGTGACAGGCAGTATTTCGGCCTACAAGGCGGCGGAAGTGGTCCGCGGACTCGTGCTGGAGGAAGCCGATGTCCGTGTGATCATGACGCGTGAAGCCGGCGCCTTCGTCGGAAGCATGACATTCAGCGCGCTGACCGCGCATCCCGTGGCCGTTGAGCAGTTTCCCGAAGCCGGTGTCCCCGGTGAAGCGCACATCGATCTCGCGGTCTGGGCCGACGCCGTGGCCGTGGTGCCCGCTACGGCGAATATAATCGGCAAGATGGCGAATGGTTTGGGAGACGACCTGCTTTCCACCGTGATGCTGGCCTGCGAGGTACCCTGCTGTCTGGCCCCGGCCATGAATTTCCGCATGTGGAGAAACGTGGCCGTCCAGGCGAACCTGGAACGGCTCAGAAGCCGGGGAGTACGCGTCATCGAACCGGAGTTCGGCGTGCTGGCCAACGGAGAAACGGGTGAAGGCCGGCTGGCGGCTCCGGACCGTATCGTGGAGGCGATCGGGATTCTTGCCGATCCGGCGCCGGACCTGGCCGGACGCAACGTGCTTGTGAGCGCCGGACCCACCGAAGAGGATATCGATCCAGTCCGGTGTATTACCAACCGTTCCAGCGGAAAGATGGGCTTTGCCGTCGCACGGGCGGCGGCGCGGCGCGGCGCGGCGGTGCGGCTGGTCTCGGGACCGACCAATCTCCAGGATCCGTACGGGGTCGCCGTGGACCGCGTGCGGTCCGCCGGTGAAATGCACGAAGCCGTTATCCGGAACCGCGAAGGACAGGATGTCGTCATCATGGCCGCGGCGGTGGCGGATTACCGACCCGCCGTTCAAACGCCGGGCAAGATGAAGAAGACGGAGCAGCGTCTTGCGCTGGAAATGACGCCGACTGCGGATATCCTGAAACAATTGGCCAACGACAGACCGCCCGTGCTGATCGGCTTCGCTGCCGAGACGCATGGCGGCCTCGATTTTGCACGCAAGAAGCGAACGGAGAAGGACCTGGATCTGGTGGTTTACAATGACATCACGATCGAGGGCGCCGGCTTCGGCTCGGATACCAATGTCGTTACCCTGATTCACCGCGACGGCCGGGAGGTGGCGCTGCCCAAACAGGCCAAGGCCGGCGTGGCGGACCGCATCATGGACGAGGTCGCGGCGCTGCTGAGAAACCGGGAAGGCGTTCCCGCATGAATCGACACGCGTTGCTGGCCGACCTGATACGCAAGACCGCCGAGGTCGTGAAACAAGAGGGGGAGCAGGGCATGGAATCCTTCTTCATGCCGGCAGGACTGGAAGCGTCGCTCCCGATGCCGAAACCGGTTCGCCAGTCCGCCCCGAGTCCCCGGATCGATTCGCTCGACGCCCTGTATGAAAAATACCATCGATGTACGGCATGCCAACTCGGATACAAGCGAAAACACTTCGTATTCGGCTCCGGCAACGAGCAGGCCGATGTGATGTTCGTGGGCGAAGCGCCGGGATCCCAGGAAGACGAACAGGGGCAGCCCTTCGTGGGGCCGGCTGGCCAACTGCTGACCCGTATACTCAACGCCATTGACTTCACCCGGGACGAGGTGTACATCACCAACATCCTGAAATGCCGTCCGCCGAACAACAGAGATCCGCAACCCGATGAGATAGACGCCTGCGACGGTGTGCTGAAGGAGCAAATCCGGATCGTCCGGCCCCGGTTGATCTGCGCCCTCGGGCGGGTCGCCGCCCAGGCACTGCTGAAGAAGAACAGTTCGATACGGACCTTGCGTGGGAGGTTTCACGACTATCACGGCGCGAAGCTCCTCGTGACCTACCACCCCTCCGGTCTGCTTCGCAATCCTGCCTATAAACGGCCGACCTGGGAAGATGTGCAGATGTTGCGAAAGGAATACGACCTCCTCGTGCAATCCGATGCGAAGCAACCTGGGAGCAAGCGCCCATGAATAGCCAGAGCGACGGGGCGGAACGACTGCCGCCACAGGCCGTGGAAGCCGAGGCGGCTGTGCTGGGGGCCATGCTGCTGGAGCAGGACGCCATATCCGTCGTCCTCGAGATCCTTGACGAGACGGCGTTCTACCGTGAAGCAAACCGCCGGATCTACAACGCCATCATCACCCTGTTCGACCGGAACGAGCCCACCGACCTGATCACCCTCAGTGAGGAATTGGAAAAGCGGCAGCAGCTGGCTTCCGTGGGGGGGTCTTTCTATCTAACCGGATTGGTGGACAGCATTTCGACGGCGGCCAACGTGGAATACCATGCCCGGATTGTGCTCGAGAAATCCTTGGGCCGCAAGCTGATCAACATGGCCACCCAGATTGCTTCCCGGGCGTATGCATCATCGGAGAACACGGCGGATCTGCTCGATGAGGCCGAGCAGATGGTGTTCTCCCTTTCCCAGCGTACCGCCCGCAGCGGGTTCACCCAGCTCAATCCCATCCTGCATGACACCTTCGAGAACATCGAAAAACTGCATGAACAGGACAGCACCGTCACCGGCGTTCCCACGGGATTCCAACGCCTGGACGAAATGACCGCCGGTTTTCAACGGGGGGACCTGGTCATCATTGCAGCCCGTCCGGCCATGGGGAAGACGGCCCTCTGCCTGAACATCATCCGGCACGTTGCCGTGGAAGCCCGGATCGGTGTCGGCCTGTTCAGCCTCGAGATGACCAGCCACCAGCTCGCCCAGCGGATGTTGTGCAGCGAAGCACGGGTAGATTCCCATCTGATGCGCACCGGCCGGTTGCCGGGAGACGCCTGGTCGAACCTGAGCATCGCAGTGGGCGCGCTCGCCACCGCCCCGGTGCATATAGACGAGACGCCGGCGCTTTCTGTCACCGAAATGCGTTCCCGGGCGCGTAGACTCATGTCCGAGCATAACGACATAGGTCTGCTGGCCGTTGATTACATGCAGCTGATGCGAGGCCCGAATTCCGTG
This sequence comes from bacterium, assembly GCA_965200485.1. Taxonomy (GTDB): domain Bacteria; phylum JAAXHH01; class JAAXHH01; order JAAXHH01; family JAAXHH01; genus JAAXHH01. The sequence continues at coordinate 301,490 of CBDAUD010000001.1, read as the reverse complement.
GAAAACCGGCAGCAGGAAATTTCCGCCATCTCAAGGAATCTGAAGGCGCTGGCAAAGGAACTGGACGTTCCCATCGTCGCGCTCTCGCAGCTTTCCCGGGCAGTGGAAACCCGCGGCGGGGACGGCCGGCCGCAACTGTCGGACCTCAGGGAATCGGGCGCTATCGAGCAGGATGCCGACGTGGTCCTTTTCATCTACAGGCCCGCCCGTTACGGGGAAGAACAGGAACACGACGAGAACCACGCCGAAGTCATCATCGGCAAGCAGCGCAACGGTCCCGTAGGTACGGTGGATCTGGTGTTCGTGGACCGATTCGCGCGCTTTGAAAACCCTGATCCGTACCACGAAGACGCCGGTTGACCTTGCTTTTTCACAACATACGTCCACTAACCCGCACATGATCGAAATCATTCATCTGAGAAAGGCCTTCGGCAAGTCGGTACTGAAGGACGTCAACCTGACGATCGAATCCGGCGAAACCATGGTCATCATCGGCCGCAGCGGGTGTGGCAAGAGCGTGCTGCTCAAACACATCACGGGCCTGTTGCGCCCGGACGGCGGCACCCTGATGGTGGACGGCAGGGACGTGACCCGGTTGAAAGGGTCCGCGTTGGACGAGATCAGGAAGCGGTTCGGTTTCCTGTTTCAGGGCAGCGCGCTGTTCGACTCCATGACTGTGGGGGAGAATGTGGGGATCGGTCTGAAGATACATACCGACCGGACCGAGATGGAAATAGAGGAAAGGGTACGTACTTGCCTTCAGATGGTCGGCCTGTCCGGCGTGGAGGAACAGAAACCGGCGGAACTGTCCGGCGGCATGCGGAAAAGAGTAGGGCTCGCCCGCGCTATCGCCATGAATCCGGAGTATATGTTGTACGACGAACCCACGACGGGTCTGGATCCAATCATGGCGGATATCATAAACGATCTGATCCTGGACATGAATCAACGGTTGTCGGTGACGGCGATCGCAGTGACCCATGACATGGTCAGCGCGTACAAGATCGCCGACCGGATTGCCATGCTGCATGACGGCGTCATCCATTTCGTGGGGACGCCGGACGAGATCAGAAGCAGCGATGACCCTCTGGTTCAGCAATTCATTCTCGGTCGCGGCGAGGGCCCCATAAAATCACTGGAATAGCCATGAATCATGCTGCAGGAGGGGTACGGGTCTTCCGGTATGGCGTCGCTGGACTTTAATCTGCTCGCCGTCGATCCGGCTTCCAACGCGCGGGCCGGACGCATGCAGACCCCCCACGGCGAAGTCCGCACGCCAGTATTCATGCCCGTGGGGACCCAGGCGACGGTGAAGACGCTTACGCCGGCGGATCTCGAAGCGGCCGGCGCACAGGTCGTACTGGGCAATACCTACCATCTGTTTCTCCGTCCGGGACATGAGTTGATCCGGGAGATGGGCGGGTTGCACGGTTTCATGAACTGGCGACGCCCCCTGCTGACGGACAGTGGAGGCTACCAGGTTTTCAGCCTCTCGGACCTCAAGTCAATCGGGGAAGAGGGCGTAACCTTTCAATCGCACATCGATGGCTCGCGGCATTTGTTCACGCCGGAGTTCGTCATGGAGATCGAGACTGCGCTCGGCGCGGATATCATCGCGCCGCTGGATGAGTGCCCGCCCTATCCCTGCGATTACCAGTACGCGAAGGATTCCGCCGCCCTGACGTTGCGGTGGGCAGCCCGGTCCCGTCAGCGCTTCGAAGAGCTGGAAGGGGAACGCGCAAATCCCCAGGCGCTTTTCGGCATTGTGCAGGGAAGCGTGTACGAAGATCTCCGGATGCACTGCGCACGTGCGCTGGTCGCCATGGATTTCGATGCCTACGCCATCGGCGGGATGTCGATCGGAGAGCCGAAGTCGACCATGGGGGCATTGATAGACACCGCCGTCGCCTGTCTGCCGGAGGACCGGCCCCGCTACCTGATGGGTGCCGGAAAGCCGGAAGACCTCATTGACGCGGTGGGGCGGGGAATCGATATGTTCGACTGTGTGATCCCCACGCGCGAAGGTCGAAACGGTGCGCTCTATACCCGTTCCGGTCGCATCAACATCTACAACGCGCGTTTCAGGACGGACGCGGAGCCGATTGATGCCTCGTGTTCCTGCTACGCCTGCCGGACCTTCAGCAAAGCGTACATCCGGCACCTGTACCGGGCGGGAGAGATACTCGGACCGAGAATGGGGACCTTGCACAATGTCCATTTTTACGTGGGGCTGGTCGCCGAGATGGGAGAAGCCATCCTGGAAGGGCGCTTCTCCGCTTGGCGAAATTCGTTTTTGAACACGTTTCGCAGTACAATCGACAGAAAGGAGTATCCCAAGTGATCCAAGATGCCTTTGCCATGGGTCCCGCCTCCGGCGGGGAGGGTTCCGGACCGGGATTTCTGATCTCCATGATCCCCATCCTGCTTATGTTTCTCATCATCTATCTGCTGCTGATCCGGCCGCAGCAGAAGAAACAGCGGGAACACCAGGCTATGCTGGAGGCCCTGCAGAACGGAGACAAGGTTGTAACGCAGGGCGGGATAATCGGGGTTGTCACCGGTTTGAAAGCGGATGTGGTCACCGTGCGGATCGCCGACGATGTACGGATTGATCTGCAGCGCAGCGCAATTTCCCGCCTGATCAGCAGCAAGAAGGGAAACAAGGAAGAGTAGGAATCGGCCATGGCGGTCATACCCATACGCTTGTTCGGAGATCCGGTCCTCCGGAAGAAGTCGCGTCCGGTGGAAGAGACAACGGATGAACTGCGCCGTCTTGCGGCGGACATGATCGACACCATGATTGAAGCGGAGGGCATCGGACTTGCCGCCCCGCAGGTTGGCGAGGCCATCCGAATGTACGTGTTGAATCTCGAAGCCATCCGTCCCGAACTCTTCCGGCGCCGCGCGGGGCCGTCCCTGGAGGGAAATCCGGACCACCTGGTCCTGGTGAACCCGCACCTCGTCCGGCAGGAGGGTGAACAGACGGGGATCGAAGGATGTTTGAGCTTCCCGGAGATCAGTGACAAGGTGACCCGGCCTGACATCGTGGGTGTCGAGGCCACGGACTTGGATGGCCGTCCCCTGGAGATCGAGGGCAGCGGCTTGCTCGCCCGGGCTCTGGTTCACGAGTACGACCACTTGGAAGGCGTCCTTTTTATTGATCACCTCAGCAAGTTTCGCCTCCGATTCCTCCGCAACCGTTTGAAGAAACTCAAGGCCAGCGGCGAGGTGGATTGAAATGCGTGTGATCTACATGGGTACGCCGGACTTCGCCGTACCGGGTCTGGAAGCCCTGATCGGCTCGACGGACCACGAGGTGGCCGGCATCGTCACCGGGCTCGACCGGCCGAAGGGTCGGGGGTTGAAGACTGCTTCGTCGCCGGTGAAGAAAACTGCTTTGCGGTACGGCATTCCTCTGTGGCAGCCGGACAGGTTGCGCGACCCGGGTTTCCTGCAGGCCCTGCGGAATCAGGAGGCCGATGTCTTCGTGGTCGTGGCTTTTCGAATCCTGCCCGCGGCCCTCCTGAACATCCCGCCGAGGGGGGCGATCAATCTGCATCCTTCTCTGCTTCCCAGGTATCGCGGCGCAGCACCTGTACAGTGGGCGGTAATGAGCGGAGACGAAGAAACGGGCGTGACCACTTTCCTGATCGAAAAAAAGGTGGACGCCGGCAATATCCTTTGTCAGGAGACCGTGCCCATTGGACCGGACGAAACGGCTGGTGAACTGCAGGACCGCCTGTCCCGTCTCGGAGCCGACCTGCTCCTGCGGACACTGGACCTGGTCGCAGCTGACGCCATCAGACCGCGGCCCCAGACAGGCAAGGCGACGCCGGCGCCCAAGATCGCCAGGGAGGACGGCCGCATAGACTGGAATCTGCCGGCCCGAATCATCCAGAATCGGGTGCGCGGCCTGAATCCGGTTCCCATGGCCTTCACCACATGGCGGGGGAATGACCTCCGCGTCCTGGCGAGCCGGTTCGTGCGGATTGAAGCGGATGGCAGAGCCGAACCGGGGGAGATCGTCTGCGCCGACGAACGCAGGGGCGTCACCGTTCAGACCGGGGATGGCGGCCTGGCATTGGTCAGCGTACAACCCCAGGGCCGAAACCGGATCAATGGCGCGGAGTTCGTGCGAGGATACCGTCCTGCGGCCGGTGACCGGTTCGGATTCCCGCATGCGGAGCCCGGCTGAGGCGCGATCTGACGGGATGGAACCTTGGTCAAGCTACCTGAAGAAACGAAGACCGCTCCGGGCAGCTTGCTGCCCGGGGGTGCGCGCGAAATCGCCCTGAAGGCGCTGCATCGGGCAGAATCCGGGGAGGTCCCGCCGCGTGAAGCCCTCAACGCCCTCTTCCGGCGCCACGCGTGCAGCGAACGCGACAGGGCGCTGGCAACCGAAGTGGCCTACGGCACAATCCGTTGGCGGCGCCGCCTGGACTGGATGCTCGGTCGGCTGATGCGCGGCAACCCGGAAACGTTGACGGTGTGGATTCGACACGTGCTCCGCATGGGTCTGTATCAGTTGATGATGATGGACCGGATCCCCGCAGCGGCCGCCACCCACGAGTCCGTGCGGCTGGCCAGGCGCTACGGACACGAAGGCACCGCCCGTCTGACCAACGCCATTCTCAGGGCAGCCGTTCGAAAGCGGGACCAGCTTGAGCGGCCGGTATGCGGCGAAGACCCCGTCACCGAGCTCGGCGTCACGCATTCGTACCCCACGTGGTTGACGAAACGCTGGATCGCGCGCTTCGGCGTGGAGGCCGCTGGCGCCTTCATGCAGGCAGGCAATCGCACGCCGCCCGTGACCATCCGGGTCAACACGGCCCGATCCACGCCACAGGACCTCGCCGAGGCGCTCAAACGCCATGGCGTCCACGTGGAACCGGGTCGTTGGCTCGGTGACTACCTGTCGGTCCGCCGTGTGGGCGACCTCCGCCGCCTGCCCGCCCATGAAGCGGGTATGTTTCAGGTGCAGGACGAAAGCGGGGGCCTTGCGGTGCGGCTGCTCGACCCGAAGCCGGGAGAGACCATTGTCGATTTATGTTGCGCTCCGGGGGGAAAAACAACATATATTGCGCAGATTGTTGGCACAGGTGGCAGGGTTATCGCCTGTGACGTGTCACCGCATCGCCTTCGCCTGGTGGAAGAGAACCGGCGGCGAATGGGGTTGGGGCAGGTGCGTCTTGTTCGCATGGATGGCCGGTTGCCCGGTATGAATGTCGCGGCAGACCGGGTCCTGGTCGACGCCCCTTGTTCCGGGCTTGGCGTCATCGCCCGCCGCCCCGATCTGCGATGGCGGCGAAAGGCAGAGGAGATAAACCGGCTTCGCGGCGAACAGCTCGCGTTGCTGGAAAGCGGCGCCGGCCTGGTTAAGCGGGGCGGTGTGCTGGTGTATGGCACATGCACTATCGAGCCGGAGGAGAATGAAGAGGTCGTGGCCGCGTTTTGCGGCCGCCATCCCGGGTTTCGGCTGGAGAGGCCCGAAGACTGGCCCGAGGACTTGGCCGGTGTAATGGACGGCACGGGCCGGATCGCCACGCTGCCTTCCACGCACGGCGTTGACGGTAGTTTCGCGGCAAGACTGAGAAGAGTCGGCTGACCGCATAGGGGGCACTTTGTTTGAAGCACTTTCCGGTCGCATGGAGGAGATTGTCAGGAAGCTCCGCGGCCAGGGCAAACTGACGGAAAAGAACATTGACGACAGTCTCCGGCAGGTCCGCCGCGCCCTGCTGGAAGCCGATGTGAATTTCAAGGTGGCCCGCACCTTCATCGACACGGTCAAGGAGAAAGCGCTCGGGCAGGGTGTGTTGAAAAACCTGTCCCCGGGCCAGCAGATGGTGGGGATCGTCCATCGGGAACTGGTGTCCCTGATGGGCGAAGAGGCCGTTGACATCGCCTTCACGGAAACGCCCCCGACCGTGGTCATGATGGTCGGTCTGCAAGGCTCCGGTAAGACAACAGCCACGGGAAAACTGGCCCATCGTCTCCTCAAGGAGGGCCGTCGCGTCCTGCTGGCTGCGGCGGATATCTATCGGCCCGGGGCGGTAAAGCAGTTGCAGGTACTGGGCGAGCAGCTGGGCGTACCGGTAGTCTCCGTCGCCGAGAGCCGTTCTCCCGAGACGATCTGCCGCGTTTCCGTGGACCGGGCGGTGCGAGAGCATTGCGACGTCGTCATCCTGGATACGGCGGGTCGTCTGCACGTCGACGACGCCATGATGGACGAATTGAGCGGCATTCGCGGGACGGTCCATCCCCACGAAATCCTGCTGGTCGTGGACGGGATGACGGGCCAGGACGCGGTCAATGTGGCGGAGGCCTTCCATCGTCGCCTCGACATCGACGGCTGTATCCTGACGAAAATGGATGGTGACGCCCGGGGCGGCGCAGCGCTGTCCATTCGACAGATTACCCGCAAGCCCATCAAGTTCATCGGGGTTGGCGAGAAACTGGACGCCCTGGAGGTATTCCATCCCGAACGGATGGCGTCCCGGATCCTCGGGATGGGCGACGTAGTCTCCTTGGTCGAACGCGCGCAGACTGCGATAGATGCCGAGGAAGCGCGCAAATTGCAGACGAAGCTGCGCAAGCAGACCTTCGATCTCGAAGATTTCCGGTCTCAACTCCGGCAACTGGGGAAAATGGGTTCCATACAGGAACTGGTCGAGATGATGCCCGGCGTCAACAGGAAAGCGTTAAAGGGCATGGACATGGACGAGAAAGCGCTTGTACGCATGAACGCCATTCTGGGTTCCATGACCAAACACGAGCGGGCCCGCCCCGTGGTGATCAACGGAAGCAGACGCCGACGCATTGCACGGGGAAGCGGGACGACCGTGCAGGAGGTTAATCAGTTACTGAAACAATACAACATGATGCAGAAAATGATGAAACAGTTGAACCGGCCGGGCGCGATGGAGCAACTCGGCCACAGGATGTTGCCGTTCAGGTAACAGAGGAGCGAAATATGGCAGTGGCCATTCGGCTTCGTCGTTCGGGAGCCAAGAACAGACCTTTTTACCGTATCGTCGTGGCGGACAACAGGACCCGCCAGGGCGGGAAGTACATCGAAAGCCTGGGCTACTACAATCCCATATCGCCCGAACAGCTGGAGATGGACGTGGACAAGGCCGTCTACTGGATCAACCGCGGCGCTCAGCCGAGCGACACGGTGCGCTCGCTGCTGGTAAAGAGCGGCGCGATGGCGAAGTCCCGCGGCGAAGAACAGACCTCGGCCGAAGCCGCCGAGTGAACGGAAGCGGATCGTCGGCCGGTTCACCGGGACGGGATGCAGTGGGCACAGCGTGGATCAATATCGGATTCATCCGCAAACCCCACGGTTTGAAGGGCTATGTCCGGGTGGAGGGGTTGTCGGACGCTCCGGGCAGGTTCGAGGATTTGGACCGGATCGGCGTGGAACTCGGGAACGGCAGCCGGGAGTCCCTGGAGATCGAACGCTGCCGGCAGGACGGGCACAGCTGGCTGATGAAATTCCACGGGATCGACTCGACTGAAAACGCGGAGCGGCTTCGCAGCGCGTACATCCAGGTGCCCGAGGAAGCCATCGCCCCGTTGCCCGAGGACGCGTATTATGTGTTTGAGCTCGAGGGTTGCGCGGTTGTTTCCGAGGAGGGCGCAGAGATCGGCGTCGTCCGAAAAGTCATGCCCATGCCGGCCAACGACGTGTTCGTCGTGGATACCCCGGCGGGAGAGGCGATGATCCCCGTGGTGCGGGACATCGTGGTGGAACTCAGTCCCGAGGAATCGAAAATCGTCATACGGGCGATTCCCGGATTGATTTCGTAGCGGTACAAGTCTATGCGTATCGACATTCTGACGGCTTTCCCCGGTGTATTTGCAGGCCCTTTCGGCGAGAGCATCGTGGGACGTGCGTGCAGGCGGGACATTGTGGACCTCTTCATCCATGATCTCCGGGCGTTTACGACGGACCGGCACAAGACCGTTGACGACTACGCCTACGGCGGGAGCCCGGGTATGGTACTCAAGCCGGAGCCCGTATTCCGGGGAGTAAGGCATATTCGACGACAGACGGATCCGACGTGGCGGTCCCGCACCGTGGTGCTGTCCGCCCGAGGCGGGGCGTTTGTACAGGAAACGGCAAGTTCCTTCGTGAAACTTGATCAGCTGATCTTGGTCTGCGGCCACTACAAGGGCATCGACGAGCGCGTGACTGCGGGACTTGGCGCCGAAGAGTTTTCCGTGGGTGATTTCGTGGTAACCGGTGGGGAACTACCGGCCATGATGATGGCGGACGCCGTGATCCGGCTTCTTCCCGGCGCGCTGGGCGAGATGGCTTCGGCGGTCACGGATTCGCACTACGAAGGATTGCTTGGCCACGCCGTCTACACGCGTCCGGAGCGCTTCCAGGACTGGCGTGTGCCCGAGGTGTTGCTTTCCGGGCATCATGAACGCATAGCGAGATGGGAAAGGCAGGACGCCCTGAAGAGAACCTATCAATATCGACCCGATCTGCTGGAAACGGCGGAGTTGACCGGAGAGGATCTGACCTTTCTGAAGACCCTTCAACGGAACGGGAACGGGTAGCGCGAGACTCGCGATCGTTCGAAAGGACGGAAGTACGAACATGAACGTACTAGACACGATTTCCCTGGACCAGTTGCGGGCGGATCTGCCCGAATTCCGTACCGGAGACACCATTCGGCTGGAGGTCATGGTCCGTGAAGGCGACAAGGAACGCGTACAGCTCTTCCAGGGCGTGGTCATCCAACGGTCCGGCCATGGTATCGGCGAGACCGTCACGGTACGCAAGATTTCGCAAGGCATAGGCGTCGAGCGCATCTTCCCGCTGCATTCACCGTCGATAGGCAAGATTCAGGTTTTGCGAAGGGGGAAGGTAAGGCAGTCGAAAATCTACTACCTGAGAAAGCTGAGAGGCAAGGCCGCGCGCATCGCCGAGCGGCGTAATTGAACACGAATGCGGCCGATGCGGAGGAGGCAAGACTCCGGACTATGGCTGCCCTGGACCGTTCTTTCCGTGCATCCGGGGTGCGCTACGTTGCCGGCGTCGACGAAGCCGGCCGCGGGGCGCTGGCCGGTCCGGTGATCGCAGCAGCCGTGGTTTTGCCGGATGGTGCCATGATAAACGGCCTGAACGACTCGAAACGGCTATCTCCGGCAAAACGGGACACGCTCTACGACGAAATCACTGAAACGGCTACGGCAATCGGCATCGGGCGTTCGGACACAGTGCTGATCGACACCGTGAACATTCGCCGAGCGAACCTCCTCGCCATGAAGGAAGCCGTGGAAACCCTTTCGCCGCCTCCCGACCAGCTGCTCATCGACGGAATCGACACCATCGACTGGCAGGGTCCCCAGACCACCGTGGTGGGCGGGGACGCGCGCAGTCTCTCCATCGCAGCCGCATCCATCATCGCGAAGGTCACGCGGGACCGGATCATGATTGCCTGCGACCCGGATTTTCCAGCATACGGATTTGCCCGCCACAAGGGATACGGCACGGCAGTGCACCTGGCCGCGCTTGAAGTGCATGGTCCGTCGGCCATGCATCGTCGCTCCTTCCTGCGAAAAAGACACCGCCGGCCGTTGTGCTGAGGCCGTTCCCTTTTCCGAGGTCGTCCGGACCCGCGTCTATTTGCCCGTTCACGACCGCAGAAACGGTCCGCGAAACTTGCGGCGGACCTCAAGGCATCATGAAAGAATCAACGCATATCCGGGGTCTGCGCGGCGAGTCCATCGCGGCTGAGTTCCTGCGCGGGAAGGGCCACAACATCCTGGCCAGGAATTACCGGGATTCCGTCACCCGATCTGAAATCGACCTCATCACCCGGGACGGGAATGATATTGTCTTCGTCGAAGTCAAGGCGGCCACAGGGCGTCGATTCGGCGATCCACAGTCCTGGGTAGACGCGCGAAAACAGCGTCGCATCGCCCAGGTGGCCCGGCGTTACCTGCAAGAACGCAACTGGCATGCGTTGCCGTGCCGCTTCGACGTCATCGGGATCGATCTGTCGCTGGACCCGCCCCGCATAACGCACATAGCGCGTGCGTTCTGGAGTCCGAACTGATGCGGTCGGAGCCCTGCCCGGCGGGTGCCGACTGGCGATACGCATGCTGCCGGCGCGCAGTCCGTTTCGTTTCAGGGGGCATGCCATGCCGAAACTGAAGAATACGTTGATCCTCCTCGTGGCGGTCTGCGGCCTGCTCTGGATTGTCGACGGCTACCTGCTCATACGATCCGAGTATCCCCGTTCGGCACCGTCTTCCGGACCTGGGACCGGGTCGCGCTACGCCGGTGCCATCCATGTTCACTCCACCTACTCGGACGGTGGGGGTACGGTAGCGGATATCGTCCGGGCAGGGCAGGAGGCGGGACTCGATTTCCTCATCCTGACCGACCACGATACGCTGCAGCCGAAGTACGACGGTCACCAGGGATATCATGACGGCCTGCTGCTGCTGGTGGGCGAAGAGGTCAACACCAGCGCGGGCCACCTGCTCGCCCTCGGCATGGACCGGGATGTATCGCAGGATGGTCCCGACGGGCTGCCGCGGCTGCTTGACGAGATTTCGGACGCGGGCGGACTCTCCATCGCGGCACATCCAACGGGCCGGAGACCGTGGACCGAATGGACCTTGGAGCAGATGGACGGCCTGGAGCTGATCAATGCGGATTCCGCCTGGCGCGACGACAGCGTGATGGAACTGGCGAGAGCCCTGGTTTTCCTGCCCTTCCTGCCGGATGGCGTTTTCAACACCCTGGTCGACCGGCCTGACGAGGCAATCCGTCGCTGGATCCATCGTGCGCGACGGCAGCAAGTGACCGTGATCGGAAGTCTGGACGCGCACGAGCGCATACCGCTCTGGGGGGAACGCTACCTGGCTTTTCCTACCTACAGGCGGATGTTCGACCTGATCCGTACCTATGTGATTACGGACGCCGAGCTTAGTGGCGACGCGGACGTGGATGAGGCGGTCCTGATAGAGGCAATCCGTCGCGGAAGCTGTTATGTGGTGCAGGAAGGCTACGAACCTGCGCCGGGTTTCGCGTTCCAACTCACGGTGGGATCGGGACCGGATACACTGTCCATGGGCGCGCAGGCCGCCTTTCAGAACGACAGCCGTCTGCACGTGGTCGCACCTTCATCGGGTCCGGTTCGAATCAGGCTGTATCGAAATGGGGTGTCGCTGATGGAAAGGGATAGCGCCGAACTGATCGTGGAAGCGCCCGGACCGGGCGTCTATCATGCAGAGGTCTATCAGTTACGGACCACGTTCCTGCGAGGAGAAAACCCGCGGCTCTGGATCATCTCGAACGCAATTCGGCTGAACTAGGTCCGACTCCGGCGGCGGGTTGATCCGGTCTGTCGCGTCTCCGTCACTTGCCAGTCCAATGTCCTGCCGGGATAGATGGGAACAACCGCGCCGTATCGATCGGGGACGACTGTCCTGTTTTTCGCGAACACCACTTCCTTTTCGGGCGGCGTGACCCCGTATATCCGCCTTGCGTTGTCCGAGACAAAGGCCTGCAGCCGATTCAGCGCGCCGTGCTCTTCGAAGAGTTCAACAAGCATCTGCAAGGCGACGGGTGCGGTGAAGACCCCCGCGGCGCAACCTGCGCACTCTTTCATGTCCACCGGGTGCGGTGCGGAATCGCTGCCGAAGACGAGTTTGGGATGGGCTTCCAGGGCCAGGGCGAGGAGCGCGTCGCGGTCTTCCGGACGCTTGGCAATCGGCTTGCAGAAGAGGTGCGGGTTCAACAGCCCCCCCGCAACGTCGTCCAGGGTAATCATCAGGTGCTGAAGGGTAACGGTCGCGAACAGATTCTCATGCCGGTCCAGCAGTGCCGCGGCCTCCCGGGTCGTGATATGTTCCATCACGATGGCCAGCCGGGGAAAGCGCTTGGCCAGGTCTTCGTAGACTGGGAGGAAAGCGCGTTCGCGGTCCATCACGAAATCCGCCGATTCACCGTGCACCATTAGCCGGATGCCCATATCCTGCATCAGAGCCAGGGTATGTTCCACCTCGCGGAGATCGCCGACCCCCTGTTCGCTGTGCGTGGTGACACCTTCGGGGTACAGCTTGATTCCGATGATACGGTCCTTCACCGACGCCAGTTCGCTTTCGTCGTAGGGCCGCATGAACAGGGTCATGTAGGGGTCGAATGTGCGGCCTGACACCGCCTCCCTGACTTCCCGTTCATATCGATCCAGCCGGTCGAGGTTGTCCACCGGGGGCACCAGATTGGGCATGATCACGCCCCCGGCGAAGGTCTCCGCGCTCAGCGGCGCCACGTGACGCAGCATGGCGCCCTCGCGGAAGTGAATATGCATGTCCAGGGGAGCATGCAGCGAGAATGAAGGAATCGGCATAAGGTGTTAAGGTTCCGGTGTAAACCGTGGTTCCCGGTATTCCGCGGTTAGTGCGGATCGAGATCGACGAAAGGCAGGTCCACGATTTCGGCGCCGGCGAGGCCGCCGTTCACCATGACATCCACCGGTCCGCCCGACGCCCTGTACCTGCGTCGGACGAATCCCAGCGCGATGATACCACGTACCCCGCGTCCTCGGACTGCCGTGGTGACCCAGCCGGCATCCTGGCCATCCCGCCGGATGACGGCGTTCCTTTCGGGTAGCGTATCCCCGGCTATAGCGAGGCCTGAAAGCAACCGGTTGGGGCGTCCCCGGTGTTCCATCATCACGACGGGCTCCTGGCCGATGTAGCATCCCTTGGCAAAACTGACTGCGCGGTCTTTCACCGCCTCATTGGGAATGATCCTGTCGTCCAGTTCCGCGTTACAGCGGGGGATGCCCGCTTCCACGCGAAGCACCTCAAGCGCATCGTAACCGACGGGGCGCCAGGAGGACGCTTCAGCGTCCGCGAGCAGCGCTTTCCATGTTTCGTCTGCGTTTTCGGCGGGGACATAGAGGTCATAGTCCCGTTCGCCCGTACGATGGGACCGCGTCACGGTCATCCGCAGACCGTTCCATTCGATCTCGGCATTTCCGCCTGAGGGCAGGGCATCAGGTAGGCCGACCGTTGCCTTGAGGCAGGTCTCCGCCTTCCTGCCGCACACGCCGATCAACCCGTACCTGGCGGTCGCATCCTCGATTTCGATGTCGTCGATGAGGGCGTAGCGGTCGAGCGTTTCCCGCAGGATACCCGCCATTCCCGGTTCCACGTCGATGAGGAGGTCGTCTTCGCGGGAATAGATCGTCATGTCCGAGACGATTTTCCCCTGAGGCGTCAGCATGCAGGCATAAACGCCCTCTCCGACGCACAACCGCTCCACGTCGTTGGTCACCATGCGATGCAGGAAGCGCTGCCGGTCCGGTCCGGTGATGTGCAGTTTGCCCCGCTGGGAAAGATCGCACAGGCCGACGCCGGTCCGGACCGACCGGTATTCGGCGGCGATATCCCCGTAGTGCAGCACGACGGTACGGCCACCGAAGTCGCCGGTCACTGCGCCGAGACCGTCGTGGTTTATGGTTGTTTCATGCATCGCTTCGCCCGGAGTTGAATCAGGTTGCCGATAAGCGGAAGAGCCCCCGTAAAACGCTATGTATCAATGAACGGGTCCCCGGCTCTTGTCAATCTGTATTTTCGAGCATGCGGAGCCGTTTGGGGTTGACTCCGCACCGGGATTTCGTTATGCTGAACGGATGATGCGGGGCGTATCCGAACCGTTGCGCTACCTCGCCATCTCCCCTTCATTCAGACCGGAAAGGTGTTGCTGTGCCTGCTGTCTCTCTGGAGCAACTCGTATCGCTCTGCAAACGTCGCGGAATCATCTACCCGGGTTCCGAAGTCTATGGCGGGTTTCAGGGTTTGTACGATTACGGTCCGGTGGGTGTTGAACTGAAGAACAACATCGTGGATTCCTGGTGGCGGCGAAACGTCTACGAACGCGATGACATGGAGGGCCTTGACTCCGCGATTCTGATGAATCCGCTGACCTGGAAGTACTCGGGCCACGAGGAAACTTTCGTCGATCCGCTGGTGGACTGCCGGAAGTGCCAGGGGCGGTGGCGCGCCGATCAAGTCGGCGCATCCTGTCCCGCGTGCGGTTCCGCGGATCTGACCGAACCCAGGCCCTTCAACCTGATGTTCAAGACCCAGGTGGGACCGGTTTCGGAAGAAGGCGCCTACGCGTACCTGCGTCCTGAAACGGCCCAGGGCATATTCGTCAATTTCAACAATGTGCTGACCACCACGGCGCGCAAGCTGCCCTTCGGTATCGCCCAGGTGGGCAAGGGATTCCGCAACGAGATCAATCCGCGCAACTTCCTCTTCCGCGTACGCGAATTCGACATGCTGGAAATCGAGTTTTTCGTCCATCCCGGTACGGAGGACGCGTGGCAGGACCGGTGGCTGGAGGATCGACTCGCCTGGTGGGACCACATCGGCGTAGATCGCAGTACCATCCGCATCCATGAGGTTCCGCGGGAAGAACTCGCCCATTACTCCAAGAAGACCTACGATCTGATGTACGGCTATCCATCCCTCGGCTATGAGGAGCTGGAGGGCATTGCAAGTCGCACGGATTTCGACCTGGGTTCTCACACACGCCACCAGAAACAGTACCAGCTCACGGCGAAAGTGATGGAAAACCCTTCGAGCACGACACGCCTTTCCTATTTCGACCCGCAGACGAACCGTCACGTGATACCCTTCGTGGTCGAGCCGTCGGCCGGTGTCGGCCGATGCCTGCTGGCCGTCCTCAGCGAAGCCTATGGCGAACCCATGGTCAAGGCGCCGCCCATCGATAAGTTGGAAGGGATCAAAGGCGGACTGGAAGCATTCAACGCGTCTGTCGCGAAGAACAGGAAGCTGCCGGAGGAGGAGCGGGAATCCCTGCTTACCTTCGGGGAGCAGACAGCCGGCGAGTTGCCTGAAAGCATGCCGCGCATCGATGCGCTTCTGGCCATGCCCGGCGCCGACCGGATCCGGGAGGGCAAGGCACTGAGGAATCTGTCCCAGAAAGTCATCGCCGACCACTACCGAACGGTATTGCGGCTGAAACCGCACCTGGCCCCGGTCAAGGTCGCGGTCTTCCCTCTGAAGCGGACGGACGACCGGCTTGCCTCCACCGCCCGGGATATTCGCAAGTCGCTGCAGTCCGGGGGCAGGATACGCACGGTATACGACGACACCGGCGCCATTGGCAAGCTCTACCGGCGTCAGGACGAGATCGGGACCCCGTTGTGTGTCACGGTCGATTTTCAGACGATTGGCGACCAGACGGTGACGGTGCGCGACCGGGACACGATGGCGCAGAACAGGGTGCCCGTCAACAAGTTGATGGAATATGTGGAGGAAAAGCTGGGATCTTGAGCCGGAACGCCCTTGTATGAACGGGCGCCCGAGACGAGAAAGGGGTGCTACATGGCACGCAGCATCAATGTGGGTCTGGTGGGTTATTCTTTCATGGGCAAGGCCCACAGCCACGCTTTCAAGGACATGTCCTTTTTTTTCCCGGATGCGGCCGGCGTACCGGTCATGAAAGCCATTTGCGGCCGGAACGAAGAGAATGTCAAAGGCGCGGCCGCCGAATTCGGTTGGGAGGGATACGAAACGGACTGGAAGACCCTCATCGCCCGGGACGACATTGATCTCATCGACGTTTCGACGCCGGGAGACAGCCACGCGGAGATCGCCATCGCTGCGGCGGAAGCCGGCAAGCACCTGTTTTGCGAGAAGCCGCTGGCCAACAGTCTCGCGGAGGCCCGTGCCATGGCCGAAGCCGTGAACAGGGCGGGTGTGAAGAGCATGGTCGCCTACAACTACCGCCGGGTGCCCGCGGTCGCGCTGGCCAAGCGCCTCATCGAGGAAGGGCGTATCGGCCAGGTCTACCACTGGCGCGCCGTGTACCTGCAGGACTGGATCATGGATCCCGACTTTCCTCTGGTCTGGCGCCTGCAGAAGGAAAAGGCGGGGTCGGGCCCCCACGGCGACCTGAACGCCCACATCATCGACCTTGCCCGGTATCTGGTCGGCGAAATCACCGAAGTTACCGGCATGCAGGAGACTTTCATCAAAGAACGTCCCATCGTGGACGAGATCGACGCGGCCCTCGGCGCCAGCGCCGGGGGTTCCACCCGCAAGGGACCGGTGACGGTGGACGACACGACCCTGGCCCTTGCCCGGTTCGAGAACGGTGCCGTGGGTTCCTTCGAAGCCACCCGGTTTGCCGGCGGACGACGGAACGGAAACCGTTTCGAGATCAACGGCAGCAAGGGATCCATCGCTTTCAACCTGGAGAAGATGAACGCGTTGCAATACTACAACCGGGAAGACGAAGACCATGTACAGGGCTTCCGGGAGATCATCGTGACCGAAGGCGTTCATCCTTACATGGACCGGTGGTGGCCGCCCGGGCACATTATCGGCTGGGAACACACCTTCATCCATGAGGTGTACGATCTCATGCAGGCCATCTCCGGCGTCGACGACAATCTCCACCCGGATTTCGACGAAGGCGTCAGGGACCAGGCCGTACTGGAAGCCGTTTCACGCTCGGCGGAGCACGGCGCCTGGGTCAGGATTTCAGACCTGTAGACACGATCCGGGCACAGGCGGGAAACGCCAGCCTGTGCCGGACATGACACGGAAAGGAGCCAGCGACCATGTCTCGTCCCGTAACGCTCTTCACCGGCCAGTGGGCGGACCTGACCCTCGAAACGCTTGCGGAGAAGGCGGCAAGTTGGGGCTTCGACGGACTCGAACTGGCCTGCTGGGGTGATCATTTCGACGTGAATCAGGGCGCTGCAAGCAAGGCGTACTGCGAGGACCGTCGGGCCCTGCTGGACAAACACGGTCTGCAGATATTTTCGATCAGCAACCATCTCGCCGGGCAGGCGGTCTGCGACCTGATCGATTCCCGGCACGAAGCAATCCTGCCGCCACATGTCTGGGGGGACGGGGAGCCGGAGGGCGTGCGCCGTCGCGCTGCCGAAGAGATGAAGCAGACCGCCAGAGCGGCCGCGAACATGGGGCTGGACGTGGTCAACGGATTTACCGGTTCGTCGATCTGGCACCTGCTCTATTCCTTCCCGCCCGTGGACCCCGGTTCCATCGACGCAGGATACGAGGATTTTGCGGCGCGCTGGAATCCGATCCTGGACGTGTTCGACGAGGTCGGGGTGAAGTTCGGCTTGGAAGTGCATCCTACGGAGATCGCTTTCGACCTCTCGTCCGCCAAGCGGACCCTTGACGCGCTGGGAAACCGGCCGGCCTTCGGCTTCAACTACGACCCCAGCCACTTCGGCTACCAGGGCGTGGACTACGTCGGGTTTATCCGAACCTTCAGGGACCGTATCTACCACGTACACATGAAGGACGTATGGTGGTCCGAAGGCCCGACCCGAGCCGGCGTTTTCGGGGGCCATGTCAACTTCGGACACGCCGACCGCTACTGGGACTTTCGCTCGCTTGGTCGCGGCAGCATCGATTTCGAAGAGATCATCCGCGCGCTCAATGAGATCGGATACCAGGGCCCGCTTTCCATCGAGTGGGAAGATAGCGGTATGGACCGCGAACATGGGGCCGAGGAAGCCTGCGCGTTCACAAAGGGCGTCGACTTTCCGCCATCCGACGTAGCCTTCGACGCTGCCTTCGCGGAAGAATGACCGTATAGCCGAACGGCGTCGCATGGCGCAGTCGCGCGCGGTGGACACGAGGGTTCGATGCGTCGATGGATATACGGACTAGTCTGCGCAACGGCGTTTTTCGCCGGTGCCTGCGGATCGCCGGATCACGGATCCGGCGTCGGAACGCCGATCTCGCGGGTCAACTCGGTTGGCCGGGATCTCCCGGCCGACGCCGCACCCTTGGGCGAGCAGTACATTCGGCTGAGCATGCCGGAGCCGTCCACGCTCGACGTGGGTATCGCGCTCTTCGACGCCCAGTTCAACGCCTTTCTCTTCGAATCCCTGTTGGTCTTCGACGAAAACATGGAGATCAGGGGTGCAGCGGCCGAGGCGTGGTCCGTAGCGGCCGACCGCGTGACCTGGACCTTCAAAATCCGGGCAGACGCGAAGTGGAGCGACGGTCGACCGGTGACCGCCCACGATTTCGCATGGTCCTTTCGCCGATTGCTCGATCCTGCCAACGCCAACATTTTCGCCTATTTCTACTACCCGATCAAGGGTGCAAGGGCCTTCAACTCCGGTGAGTCCAACGATGCGTCAATCGTCGGCGTCCGGGCGGTGGACGACCACACGCTGGTGATCGAAACCGAAGAACCCTGTTCCTATTTTCCCTACATACTCACCTTTTTCACCTCCGTACCAGCGCCCAGATGGCAGGTGGAAAAGTATGGTATACGGTGGTCCGAGCCGGAACACTGCGTGTCCAATTCCACTTGGCGTCTTGCGACCTGGGACAAGGGCGTCGGCATGACCTATACGTTGAACCCCCACTACACCGGACCGTGGAAGGGCTACCTCGAACGCATCGAGTTCACCTTCATTCTACCGGGCTGGCGTGGACTGCCGGCCTATGAAAACGACGAGTTCGACCGGATCGCCGTGATGGGTCCCGATTACCATCACGCACGCAGGGACCCCGTCCTGAGCCGCGAGCTGATTACCTATCCCAACTTCGGAACCTATTACACGATCTTCAAGACCAGCGAGCCGCCCTTCAACAATATCCGGCTACGCCAGGCCCTCGCCCATGCGATAGATCGCGAGTCCATCTGCAACGTCGTGCTTGGTGGCGCCGCCACGCCGGCCTATGGCATGCTGCCAAAGGGTTTTCCCGGTTATCAGGTGGACCGGATCCGGAAATTCCAGGCGTTTGATGCGGAACTTGCCCGACGGCGACTGGCGGAAGCGGGCTATCCGAACGGAGCGGGTCTTCCGACGCTCGAACTATGGGTTCGGGGCCAGCCGCCAACGCCGGACGAATGGAATGTGGTCGTTGCCATGCAGCAGATGTTCCGGGACCACCTGGACATAGAAGTCAAGCTGCGTCAACAGTCCACCAACACCTTCAACGCCTTCATGCGCGATCACCAGATTCCGTGGGGGTTTCTCTGGTTCAACATGGACTATCCGGATCCCAGCGACATGATCGCCGTGCCGTGGCGCTCGCAACCCGCCGGATCGGGCCGTCAGGACTGGCAACACGATCAATTCGACCGCTTGGTGGATGCCGCCGCGGGGGTTTTCGACAACGAGGAACGCGTCGCCATGTATCAGGATGCCGAGGTGATCCTGGCCGAGGAAGCCGCAGGCGTTTTCCTCCACCATATGGTCAATGCAACGCTGAGCAAACCGTGGGTCATGGGCATTGAGGAGAACCGGTACGGCGATCGCAGGTGGAGCGGTTTCGCACCGTCTTTCGCCACCCTGTACATCGGAAATCTTGGAGAAGGATCGGGGCGGAGGTAGGGATCAGGAAAAGGGATCCAGGTCGAAACCGGATTCCGGCAGGATCCTTTCCGCGCCTTCGGGCCAGTCTTCGGGCCATTCCCATCCGGGAATCTCCAGGCTTTCGGCCCGAACCCGGTGTGCGGCGGCCCGCCGGTGTGCGCCGGGCGCCGCCGTGCTGACCTCCGAACTGTGGAGCATGGTGGGGTAGTAGAAGGTGACGCTTCCCTCACCCGCCGTGCAGTCGATGGCTTCGTGTTCGTGTCGGGCGACGTAGTCTTCCAGCGCGCTTCGCCCGTCCGACCTGCCCTTCAGCTCGAGGGGCCCTTCGAGATACGAACCGGGCAGGACCTTCATGGCGCCGTTCTCTACGGTCTGTTCGTCCACGTTGATGCGGACGATCAGGGTTTTCCGGAAGTAGTCCTCCTTCCACTCAATATCACCGGGCCGGACGTGTACGTGGCCGAACTGGGTCCAGTATCCCGTGAGGTCGGCCTCCGCGTAGTCCGGCGGGTCGACGATGAAAAAGGTGTCTTGGTGCCAACCGATCTCGGCATCCCCACCGGCCACCTTGTCGAACATTGTGCCGATACTGGCGTGCCTGACCGATTCGCCCAGCGCATGTTCCAGCACGCTGACGATGGCGGGGTGCCTAGAGAACCGGAGGCCGCCTTCGCATACGGCATAGAGTTCCCACAACAGCCAGACCGTATCCTTTGACTTGCCGAGGAGCTTGTCGGTGGATCGCCCCTTGTACGTCGCTTGGCGGCTTGCTTCCACTATGGTTCGGTCCAGAAGGTTCCTGAATACCCGCATCTCATCCGACGAAAACACGCCTTCGACGGTTACGATACCCCGGGTCTTCAAAACATCCACTGCGTCCTGCAAAGCAGGTCCAGGATCACTGTGAGGCACGGGCAACTCCCTTTTCATGGCGGGACCGCTATCGGTTCAATCTGATCGTCACGTCTTCCGTCTCCCAACCCGATCGTATCTCCAGGGTATCGGGATGGACCATGGACCGTTCGGCCGGCATGAATGGCCTTGCGGTACCGAAATCATACCGTTCATTTCCATTTGTGTCGCGATAGGCTTGCAGAATATACCTCCCGGGCCGAATCCGGTCGAACCGAAATGCGCCCGGGCCAGGCAGCCGGACCTCCGACACGGCGTCTGCGCCGCGTTCGCGATGAAGGGAAATCTCCACCGGTCCCGCCGCCTCTCGGTCTTCGTCTTCGAACCGTCCCGACAGCGAACCGTATTCAACCGGATCAATGGTGGAGAAGGCGTAAGCGAGCGTATCCGGACGGTTGCCCCGGGTTTGCAGCGGCCGGTCGTACGCATTACGCACCAGGTTGCCCAGCACCAGGATCTCGTACCGGGCGTTGGGCTGCAGCAAGGTATCGGGCTGCATGGCGGCCAGTGTGGGAGTAAGCCATCGTATATCCCCGCCTACCGCCTCGCCCGTGGAGTCCCGAAGAACCACAGCATGCTCCTCCAGGACAACCGGTTCACTGAAGGAGAATCGGATTTCGGCGGACTGCGCGATCTTCTGCGATCGATCGGCCGGTTCCACTTCCAGCAACCTGGGTGCGGGCGGGTTCTCGTTGGACGCGCCGGTAAACGCTGCGGTATTTTCCACCGAGTCTATGGGTTCCGCCCAACCGTTTACGAGCCCGCTCACGGTCAGAAGATACGCCTTGCCGCGTTCCTGGGGTGCCGTATTCAGTACGATGGTCGCCGAATCCGAGGGGTCCTGATACGCCGCATGGACCGCCAGTCGTGCTTCGTCTTCCACGCCGTTGATGACATAGGCAGCCACGTCCCGGACCATTTCCCGGCGGGGTGCCTGGCTCAGGTAGACACTTAGCTCCTGGGTATGGGAAGGTCGGGCGGAAATCACGTGCATGGCGGCGGTGTCATGCACGGCCATCCGGAACCACAGGGGACCGTCTGTCATCTTCCCTTCCGCGAGCGCAACGTCCCGCGCGGGTATGCCGACGGGATCCGCGTCCGCATCGTAGAGTCGGTCTCTGCCCTGGTCCAGGAAGGCGAAAAAGCGGTACCGGTCGGCGGAGAGATGGGTGAACGAAAAGGTCCCGTCCCGCCCGGCCTGGGTCAGGTAGTCCGGGGGCGTGGTGGCCGGGTTGGGATCCGGTTTTTCGGAGAGGCCGTAGGCCCAGACATAGGCGTTTCTGGCGGGAAGACCGTCGTGGACTGCCAGCCCGTCGACCTCCCCCTGTTCGATGTTGGGACCTGTCGACAACGCGTATACGTAGGTGGAATCCATGCGATTCCCCCGTGTGTCCCGGATACCGGTGCCGACCGTGATGATGTAGGTTCTGTCCCCTGCAATGGGCTCTTCGAACCGGACCGTAACCTTGTTGCCCCGCCAGTTCGCTTCCGCTTTGAATTCAATAATGGGCGCAATGAAGAGATTGCCTTCTATGGACCGGGGTTCGATGCGCTCGTTGAAGGTCAATGTTGGAGACACATCCAACGGTACGTGGGTCGAGCCCGATGGTGGATCGGTTTCTACCACGTAGGGCGGCACAAGGTCCCGGGGACCCCCAACCGGCAAGCCTTCGCGGGCGCAGGCCATGGCGGACAGGCCAACCAGGAGCGTCAGAGCGAAAGTGACCAGCGTCGCGTTCATAGGTCAGGCGCGAGGATGCGCTTCGTCGTAGGTTTTCCTGAGGCGGTCCAGGGCAACGTGGGTGTAGATCTGCGTGGTCGAAAGCCGTTCGTGGCCCAGCAGCTCCTTGACGGCCATCAGATCCGCTCCCGCGTCAAGCAGGTGGGTCGCGGTCGTGTGCCGAAGCACGTGGGGCGTCAGGCCCTGCCGGCCTGTTCGGAGACCGTATCGTCCCAGGATGTACTGAACCCCGCGTCCGGTCAGTCTGCGTCCGTGCTGATTCAGCAGTAGCGCGTTCGTATCCGTTTGCCCGCTGCGCATCAGAAGGGGACGGGATTCCAAATAGGATGCCAAGGCGGACCGTGTTGCCCCGCCCAGCGGTACAATGCGTTCCTTGTCCCCCTTCCCGATTACACGGATACGTGCTTCAGACAGTTCGATCGCGCCGAGGTCAAGGCCAACGAGCTCCGACAACCGCATGCCCGATCCGTAAAGCAGTTCCAGGATGAGCACGTCCCGCAGCCCGAGCGCGTGGCTGCGGTCCGGGAGGTCGAGCAGTGTTTCCACCTCATTCCTGTTCAGAAACCGAGGCAGGGGGCGGTCCCATTTCGGCGTGGCCAGATAGACGCATGGATTCGAGGTCACGATCCCTTCCCGGCACAGGAACTGGAAGAAGGATCGCACGGCCGCGAAACGGCGCGCGATCGTCCGTCTGCCGAGCCCTTCCCGGTGCAGGTGGTGGAGGAACCCCCGCACGTGGGATTTGTCGACGGCATCCGGCTGCAGGCTTTCGGTACCGTTGTTGTCGGACAGGAAGGACTGGAACCGGGCCAGATCTCCGGCATAGGCGGATCGCGTATGCCGGGAGTAGTTCCGTTCTATATCGAGATGCTTGAGAAACTGTCCGATCTCTTTTTCCATGGTCGGTCACGCCTCCTGGAAGGTCGGGTCCGAATCGGCGGAATCAGCCGGGACCGGCTCGGAAGGCCGGGGCCGGTGCCTGCACTTCGGACACTGCAACGCCGTCCGTCCGGATCGATCCGATTTTTCGACCATCAGGGGATAGTCGCAAGCGGGGCAGCGGCGATCGACCGGGGTGTCCCAGACCACGAACCGGCACGCCGGGTAGTTGCTGCAGCCGAAGAAGTTCCGACCCTTCTGCGACCGCCGCGCCGTCATGTATCCGTCACAACCTGCTTCCGGACAGTTGACACCGAGATTGACCGGTCGGGTCTGCCGACAGTTCGGATATCCGCTGCATGCCAGAAACGGACCGTATCGTCCGGTTTTCATGACCATTTTCTGCCCGCATTTGTCGCATACCTGATCGGCGTTCAGTTCGGCGCTGATGCCGGTATGCTCGCTTTCGTTGATCGGCTTGGTGTTCTTGCACGCGGGAAATCCACCGCATGCCATGAAACGGCCGTTGCGGCCCCACCTGATAATCATGGGTTTGCCGCACTTCTCGCAGGTCTCGTCCGTTTCCTCCATCAGCGTGCTTTTCAACTCGGATCGCTGGGCGTTCACGGACTGAAGTCGTTCGTTGAAAGGCTGGTAGAAATCCATCAGGGTGCCGGTCCAGTCCAGCTCGCCCGTTTCGATGCGGTCCAGTGCGTCTTCCATCTTGGCCGTGAACGCCACATCGAACAGATCCGGGAAGGCCAGAACCAGGATGCGGTTTACGGCCGTGCCCAGTTCCGTGGGATTGAACCGGCCCTGCTTCATGGATGCGTACTTGCGCATGCGCAGGGTACTGATGATCTGCGCGTATGTGCTCGGTCGGCCGATCTGCCTGACCTCGAGTTCCTTGACGAGGCTGGCCTCCGTGTACCGGGGCGGGGGCTGGGTGAAATGCTGTCTGGGCTCCATTTTCACCGGACTGAGCGCTTCATCCTTCCGCAACTCCGGCAGCGATTTCTCGTCCTCCTTCTGTTCGGCATCATCGTCTACTGGTTCCTCGTAAGCCTTCAGAAATCCCGCGAAAGTCGGTACGGTACCCGTGGCGCGAAACAGGTACTTGCCAGCCTGGATGTCCACGGTGGTCACATCAAAACTGGCCGGCCGCATCTGGGAGGCCACGAAGCGCAGCCAGATCAATTCGTACAGCCTGAACTGGTCTGCTGTCAGGAAGGACTTCATTTTTTCCGGACTGCGGTCCAACCCTGTGGGCCGGATCGCTTCGTGGGCGTCCTGCGCTCCGGGTTTGGTCTTGAATCTCCGGGGCTTGGCGGGCACGTACTCCGTACCGTAGACTTCGGCGATATGGCCGCGCACGGCATCGATCGCTTCGTTCACGATACGGGTCGAGTCCGTCCTCATGTAGGTGATGAGGCCTATGGTCCCCTCGTCTCCCAGATCAATGCCCTCGTAGAGCTGCTGGGCGATCATCATGGTTTTCTGGGTGGTATATCGAAGGCGCCGGGCGGCGTCCTGCTGCAGCGTGCTGGTGATGAAGGGCGGATACGGATTGCGTCGCGTGTGCTTCTTGGCGATGTTTTCGATCGCGAAGGTTTTCCCGTGCAGGTCCGCGACCAGCGCCCCGGCCGACTTTTCGTCCGGAATACGGAACTT
Organism: bacterium; assembly: GCA_965200485.1. Classification (GTDB taxonomy): domain Bacteria; phylum JAAXHH01; class JAAXHH01; order JAAXHH01; family JAAXHH01; genus JAAXHH01. The sequence goes on along the minus strand of CBDAUD010000001.1, from coordinate 276,905 downwards.
CTCCCCGCCGACACGGATCAGCTTCACCGGAAATACGGCGCCTCGTTCCGATTGGAGATGGACGGTTATGGACCAGTACTCTTCGACCTTGAAGTCCGCGATCTCCTTGTCCCGTTCACATATCAGCCGCAGCGCCACCGACTGTACCCGTCCCGCGCTCAACCCGCCGGTGATCGTCTTCCACAGAAAGGGGCTGACTTGATACCCGACGAGGCGGTCCATGACGCGGCGTGCCTGCTGGGCATTGACTTTCTGCATGTCGATGGGCACGGGACGGTCGATCGCCGTCCGTACCGCTTGGGGGGTAACTTCGTGGAAGAGGACCCTTCCGACCTCCTTTTTGCCACCGCCTAGTTGGCTGGCCACGTGCCAGGCTATGGCTTCCCCTTCCCGGTCGGGGTCCGTCGCGAGGAAGATCTGGTCAGCCGAACGCGCTGCGCCGCGCAGATCCTTTACGACCTTCTCCTTGCCCGGAATCGTGACGTACTCGGGCTTGAAACCGTTCTGGACGTCGACCCCCAGGCTTTTAGGCGGCAGATCCCGGACATGGCCCACAGACGCCATGATTTCGAAATTCTTGCCCAGGTACTTCCTAATTGTACGCGCCTTGGCCGGGGACTCCACGATAACAAGTGATTTGGACATGATCTGTGCGCAGTCGGGATGGATTGGGGGAGGGCCGGTATCAGTTGCCGATTATGCCGTCTTCAAGGTCGTCGGGCAGCCAGATCATCACCGGACCGGACTCCGATTCGAGCAGAATCGGGGCGGCAATGGTCTTGATGTCTTCCCGGGTGACGGTACGGGCACCCGTCAGCATGGCCCGTTCGATGATCAGTTCGGTCTGCGTATCGTCAATCAGGCCCAGCTCGCGGAGCTCCAGGAGATAGCCGTACGCGTCCGGCCGGATCATCAGCTGTTCGACTGCGTGCAGAATCCGGTTTGGTTTGGGCTGAAGCGGCTTGGTCGGATCAACCATGACTTCCGCCTGGGCCTGGAGGCGATCGAACAGCCAGGCAAAGGCGGTGTTGACCTCCTGCTGGGTATAGCCGTGACCAACCAGTTTCTGGGAAACATCGGCAATGTCGTTGAAACGGCCTTTTTCATCTTGCATGTGCTTCATGAGGAAAACGATGATTTCCATCACTTTTTCCATAACGCGCTCCTGCAAGGAATGCGAAGACGGTAACAGAATCTGATCGGCGCGACCATGTCCGGGCGGCCTGCCTGATTTCCTGCTTTACGATTTGCAAATCTAATCTTCCGGGGGGTTGCGTGCAAGTGTTTTTCCCAGATCGGGATGCGGTCACGAGGCTTCGAATACCTTACCGATTTCATCCCGGTCGAAGGCCGGAAGATCGACAAGCGCACCCTTCCTGCGGATTCGAATTCCGAAATCGGGAGGCCGCACGGAACCGATGGCGGCGATGGGAATGCCGGCTTTCGAAAGGCCGGCTGCAACACGCTCCGCCTGGTTCGGATCCACCACGACGAGGAGGGCGCCCGACGCGATGATGCCAAGTGGATCCAGGCCATAGAAGTCGCAAAGTGCGTCCGCTTCGGGCAGCAGGGGCAGCCGGTCTTCCTCTATGAGCATGCCGACCCCGGAAGCAACGGCGATTTCCCGCAGGCCGGAAGCAAGTCCGCCCTCTGTCGGATCGTGCATGGCGTGGACGCCTCCGGTTTCCATCGCGATGCGGGCTTCTCTGACCACGCTGAGACCGGGTCGCCTGAGGTACCGGCGACACGTTTCAAGGAATTCGTTGCCGAAGCGCATCCTGATTTCGTTTTCCCTTTCCAGGGCAATCAATGCGGTTGCCTCAATGGCGATTCCCTTGGTCAAAAGGATCTGGTCTCCCACCCGGGCGCCGGAACCGGAAACGTAGCCGTCCGGGGTCGTTTCCCCCAGCATCTGCCCGATCACGAGCGGTCGGTCCAGACCGTGGGTGATTTCGGTATGCCCGCCGCAAAGGGTGACGCCGAGTTCGGCGCAGGCTTCGGACAGGCCGGAGAATATCCGGTCCACCATTGCGGGACTCGTCTTCCCTTCCGGGAGCAGTATGGTCGTGAGGAACCAGCGGGGCGTCGCACCCATGGCGGCGACGTCGTTGGCATTTATATGAACGGCGTACCAACCGATTTCTTCGGTGGCGAAGGTGATGGGATCTGTTTTGGTTACCAGGACGCTGGAGCCGAATGAGATGACCGCCGCGTCCTGGCCGATACCCGGACCCACGAGCAGCCTCGGATCGGTTCCGGAAGCATGGCTTCGCAGTATGCGGTCCAGATCTTCCGCGGGCAACTTGCCCACGGGGTAGTAATTGGGAGGCATGTTTCGGTGATTGGCGTGGTCGCTTTAGTCCACGCGTCAAACGTTTCGAGTGGCCGTGGCCGCGTTAGTCCGGCTGCTTCCGCTGGGCACGCAAAGCTTCTTTTAATATCTTTCCGGGTTTGAATTTGGCCTTTCGGCGAGCCGGCACTTCTATCGTATACCCGGTCCGCGGATTGCGGGCGGCCGGTTTCGGGCGGGTATGCTTGATTTCCAGCGCGCCGAATCCCCTGATCTCGATCCGGTTGCCCTCGACCAGGTTTTCCCGCATGACTTCAAAAAGCGCGTCGATCACAGGATAGATCTGCGTCTTCTTCAGTCCCAGCGTCTCACTGATTTCATTGACCAGCTCTCTACGTGTCGTCGTCATGTGGGTTCCTCAGCCCGGAGTCTTCGTTCCTGCTTCGCACGATGTTCCGGTTTCGAATATATCCAGCCCGCCGTTCCCGTACAAGTATTTTTATTTTAACAAGTTATAAGCCTTCCAAGCCGATCCCTACGATGTGCGCCACCTCCGGAATCCGACTTTTTTTCACACCCCGCAGATCGATCCGGATCCAGTCCCGGCAGCAGTCGGCAAGCAGCGCAGGGGTTCCTTCGAGCCAGCGGTTCGCCAGGTCTTCGAGCTTTATCCCATCCGACCGGACCAATACCGCAAAGCTGGGCATGCCGTCGCCCGGCAGGCGATACGCGGTAAGGTGCGCCTGTCGTTCGACCACGGAACACGCGGCCCCGGCTCGGTCGTTTTCCAATAGGCTGTCGAGCAGCCGACGCGCGCGGCAACGCACCTCGTCGCCGGAAGCGATCAGCATGTGGGCCGCCGGATGGCATTCCAGGTCGCTCTGACTGTTGGCCAGTTCCTTCAGCCGCGCGTCGAGTCCCGCCTGCACATGCCCGGCGGCCTGTACCGCGGGCCACAGGCTATGCCTTCTCATCTGCGCCATGACGTGGCGGTTTCCGATCAGTAGTCCGCAGGGCGGTCCGCCGATCAGGCCGCCGCCGGCCGCGATAATGAGCGACGTGCCCCACTGCACGGCCTCGGAGACGGAGCAAGCGGGAGCATACGCAGCGGAAACGACCGGTCGTAACGTCGTATCGCCGGCCAGGTGCAGGACCGTGACGCCGTTCTCGACCGCAGCCCGGACGACTTCTTCCTGCCTCGTTTCTTCGACGAAACCGTGCAGTGCGTAAGTGGACGGCCGGACCGTGACGATCAGCGCGGTCCGGCTACCCAGAACGGAAAGGTAATCGGACAACCGGGTCTTGTTGGTGGCGCCGGCCTCGACCACACTGGCGCCCGCGAGCCGGCAGATCGACACCGGGTCCAGAGGTCGTCCGTCGTAGGGCGCATCGATCAAACCCGCCTGGCCGCGGTTGATGACGATTTCCTGTCCTTCCGCGAGGGCCCGAACTGCCAGAAGGAATGCGGCGGAGACGGAGCGGGTGACCAGTGCGTCTTCGGCGCCGGTCAACTCGTTCAGCAGCCTGCCGGTGCGGCCGTCGTCCTCTCCGGGCACGAGCGCGAGCGCCGGTTTCGAAGCCCGCCGGGCGGCCGTGCCGGCATACTGGTTCCGTGTCCGCGGATGGAACAGGATGCCGGAAGCATTGATCAGCTCCCCTTCCGCCGAACGGACTTCGGCTTCCAGAATCCCGGCGACCCGTTCGGCGAGGCGCTGCGGCGCCAACCCCGTTGCCTCCGCCTCCCGAGGGCGGAACCGGATCCTGTTCCGCGTTTCGTGCAGCGTCTTGCGGATGGCGGTATTGATCTGTCTGTCCTCGAACCGGTCGCGCAGCGCGCTGATTCCAGTGTGGCGTTGCAATGCGTGCACGGAAGGCAGGCGGGCGAGCAGCATCTCCGGTTGATCGCGGCGTCCGCGTTCATCACGTTCGGTTTTCATGCGGTATCCATTCCCGGGTTGCGGCGTCCTGCACGGGTTGCGGCGTCCAGCGCGGATTCCGTACAGCGCCCGGTTATCTGATCGCCTCCGGCGCGAAGCGACCGTATTTCGCGTGCGATTCGGTCCACATCGTCGGGGCGGTCGACATCGTGCCAGGTCGGGAGTTCGTGGCACGACAGCCCACATGCGCGGATTGCAGACCGGGTCTGCTCCAATACAACGCCCGTACCCCAGCGGATGGATTCGAACAGCCTGGCGTAGTAGTCGGCGGCCTGCCCGCTGCGGCGCAGTCCGATCAGGTAGTAGCCCCCGTCTGCGGCAGGCCCCAGGACAACGTCGTGGCGGTCCAGCGCGTGGAATGCCGCTTCGACGAAGACGGGTGGCAGCAGGGGGCTGTCTCCACCGAGCACGATCGTTTTTTCCCACTCCTCCCGCAGAAATGCCGCGAAAGCGTCGGACAACCGTTCCCCGAGATCGTCGCCTTGCTGCGCAAACCAGCCTACGTCGGGATCGCCAAGGGCGGTCTTGAGTTCCGCCAGTCCGTCCTTCGGCGTCCAGGCCACGAATACCGACGCGCCCGATACGCTCTGTGCGAGATGAAGCGTATCCCGTATGAAGGCGGTGTAGAGTTCCGCTGCCGCCTCGGCTGAAATCCGCGGGGCCAGCCGGGTCTTTACCGTTCCGGGCCTCGGGGCTTTCATAAACAGAACGAGTGCGTTCGACATGGGCGTGTTCTGAACAGGCAACTATAGAACAGTCCGGAGCCGGAGGCGGCCAGGTGGCCAAGTCAAGTATGGGAGAATGTGCTTCTTTCGTTTCGAAGCATACTACCCGGTGGATTGAAGCATGTCAACTAAAACACATATTTATCAATTATTTAAACTATTCTCCAACTACCTCGGACCAACAACGACCTTGACATGGGACGATCGCGTGCTATCTTTCGGTTTTTGGCCAGCGGAACGACTTGCCACCTGCTATCGGTTCGTCGAGCGGGTGTCATCCGAAGTCGATTCATGCGAAAACACCAGACCCGACCCATGAGATATGGCCATGTGGGATGAAGTCAAGGCTGTCATCGAATCGAACCAGTCCTTTGTAATCTCCAGCCACGTCAATCCCGACGGCGATTCGATCGGATCGGCCCTGGGGGTCTGCGAGTGCCTTAAGGCCCTTGGAAAAGATGCCGTGGTCGCCATGAGCGACGCCATCCCCCGCGCCTACACCTGGCTGGACGCCGATAGGGATATCCTTGCTCCCGCAACGGAAGCCGACATCACGCGCCTGGGTACCATCGACGTTGTCATCATCGTAGACGCCAACAGCTGGGACCGGCTGGGTAGTCTGCGGAAGTCGCTGGAGGACGCGGCGAAGGTCACCGTCGTGATTGACCATCATCCCTACACCGAGCTGATTACGCCGATTTCGGTCATCGATACGAAGACATCCTCCGCGGCGGAGCTCGTCTACGACCTGATCGAATCGTTAGGCGTACCGCTCACGAAGCGGGCGGCAGACGCCCTCTATACGGGCATACTGACGGACACCGTGTCCTTCCGATTCGCCAAGCGCGCGCCGTGCGCCCATGTCGTCGCGGCCAAACTCCTGTCCGCCGGTGTCAATCCGTCCCGCGTCTACGACCAGATATACAATCACAACACCGGGGCCCGTACCCGGCTCATGGGTCGCGTATTTTCGAACATTCAGTTCACCCCGTGCGGCCGCGTCGCCTGGCTGACGGTGACACGGGCCATGATAGAGGAAACCGGCGCGTTGTCTTCGGATACCAGCGGATTCGTGGATGTCACCATGACGATCGGCGGAATCGAAATCGGGATGATCTTCGTGGAATCCGAAGCGGGTCCGATTCAGATCAGTTTGCGGTCCCGTCCGGAAGTCGACGTCAGCCGGTTCGCCGTCGCGTTGGGTGGCGGCGGACACAGGAATGCAGCGGGCGCCAGTTTCAACGGTACGATTGAGCAAGCGGTCAAGGCCGTCACGGCCGCCGTCACCGCGCGCTAGCGAAATCGTACCTTTCCCCAGGTCCGCCGTCCGCCCGAATGCTTCGCAGTCATGATGCTCCTCACCAGAAAAGCCCGGTTTTCGGCGGCGCACCAGTGCCGCAACCCGGACTGGTCGGAAGCCAGAAACAGGCGGGTATACGGCCCCTGCGCCGTTGGCAGCGGCCATGGCCACGACTACGTGGCCGAATGCACCTTCAGCGGGCCGGTCGACCCCCGGACCGGCGTTGTCCTGAATCTGACCGAAGTCAAGCGTCAACTGGACGAAGTAATCGAGCCGCTGCATCTGAGCCATCTGAACCATGACCACGGGTCCCTGGAAGGTCCGGCGCCTACCAGTGAAGGACTGGCGCGGTATCTCTGGCACGCGCTGGGAAGCGCAAACGTGCCTTGCGGACTTACCCGCATCCGCCTTCATGAAAGCCGCGCAAGAAACATTGAATACACCGGAGACGACAGCATGGTCTATGTCACGAGAACGGTCGAGTTCAACGCCGCCCACCGCCTGCACAGTATAAGGTTGAGCGACGAAGAGAACGTGCGTATATTCGGCAAATGCAACAACCCGCATGGCCATGGCCACAACTACGAACTGGCCGTTACGGTCCGCGGACCGTTGGACGAGGCGACGGGGACCGTTATCGATATGGGGCGTTTTGATGAAGTCCTCCAGAAGGAAGTCGTCGATCGTTACGATCATCGGCATCTGAACCACGATCTGGCGGAATTCCGCACGGTCAACCCGACCTCCGAGGAGTTGCTCAGAGTAATCTGGAAGCGGTTGCTTCCGTTTTTCGACAGCCCCGCGCTGTACAGGCTCCGCCTGGTGGAGACCGCCAAGAACGCTTTTGAGTACTTTGGCGAAGAGAAGAGGAACAGGAACCAAGATGGACCCGATTGAGGGATTGACGAGGTCGCTGCTCAAGGAACTGGGCGAGAATACGGACCGGGACGGTCTCAGGCGGACGCCTCGCCGGGTGGCCGAGTCCCTGCGTTTTCTGACCCAGGGCTATCAAAAAAACATTGAAGCCGTCATAAATGACGCTATCTATGAGGAAGACCACGATGAAATGGTGCTGGTGAAGGACATCGAGTTCTTCTCGCTGTGCGAGCATCATCTGCTGCCGTTTTTCGGGCAGTGTCATATCGCGTACATTCCCAAGGGAAAAATCATCGGACTGAGCAAGATCCCGCGTATCGTGGAGGTATTCTCTCGGCGTTTGCAGTTGCAGGAACGCCTGACCTGCCAGATCGCCCAGACCCTTCAGGCTTGGCTCGATCCCCTGGGGGTGGCCGTCGTCATGGAAGCGGGCCATCTCTGCATGATGATGCGCGGTGTGGAGAAACAGCACTCCAAGACTACGACGAGCGCCATGCTCGGCGTGTTCCGGGACGATCGCAGTGCCCGGATGGAATTCCTCGATTTGACCAGATCAAAGCACTGTGGATAGCTTTTGGCGCGGTGTATGCCGGATTGACCGGGACCCTGATGAACAAAGACCAACTCGTGGATCAACTCGCCGCCGTGCTGGGGCGGGATAACGTCATCGACGCGCCGGACCAGCTGATCGTCTACGAGTGCGACGGACTGACCATCGACAGGAACACGCCCCACGCCGTGGTGTACCCGACCCGGACGGAGGAGGTGGCGGCCGTGGTTCGGATACTCCATGAAGCGGGCATACCCTTCGTGGCGCGTGGCGCGGGTACCGGCCTTAGCGGCGGGAGTCTGCCACCGGACGGCGGGGTCATGATCGCGCTGACCAAGATGAACCGCATCGTGGAAGTCGACTTCCGGAATCAGCGTGCGCTTGTGGAGGCCGGGGTTGTCAACCTGCGTCTGTCGAAGGAAGTCGAGCGGCGGGGATATCATTTCGTCCCTGATCCGTCCAGCCAGTACGCCTGCACCATCGGCGGCAATATCGCCGAGAACTCGGGCGGTCCGCATACCTTGAAATACGGTGTGACAACCAATCACACCCTGGGGGTGGAGGTGGTGCTGCCGAACGGCGAGGTCACGTGGTTCGGCGGCAAGGCGGACGACGCCGCGGGTTACGATCTGCGCGGTCTGCTGATCGGCTCCGAGGGCATGCTGGGCATCGTCACGCGGGCCTGGGTCAAGCTGACCCGTCTTCCGCAGGCCTGGCGGACTTTCCTGGCGGTTTTCGACACGGTGGAGGATGCGTCCCGCGCGGTGGCCGGTGTCGTGGCGCGAGGGATCGTCCCGTCAGCCCTGGAAATGGTGGACAAGGTCGCCATAGGCGCTATCGAAGCCGCCTACCACTTCGGTTTTCCCCTGGACGCCGAAGCCGTCCTGATCATCGAACTTGCGGGGCACGAGGCAGGCCTGGATACCCAGGCCGAAGCGGTGATCGCGGTCTGCGGGGAAAACCGGGCGCGCGATGTCCGCATCGCCGAAGACGAGAAAGAACGCGCCTTGCTGTGGACGAGTCGCAAGCGGGCTTTCGGCGCCATGGGGCGGTTGAGTCCCAGTTACTACGTGCAGGACGGCGTGGTCCCCAGAACGAAGATACCGGATATCATGCGGGTCATCCGGACGACGGCGGAGAAGTACGAATTGCTGATCGGCAACGTATTCCACGCCGGCGACGGCAATATCCATCCCTGTATCGCCTATGACGACCGGGACGAGGAACAGGCGCGGAAGACCGTGGAAGCCAGTAACGAAATTCTCAGGGCCTGTGTCGACCTCGGCGGTTCCATCACCGGAGAGCACGGCATCGGATACGAAAAGGTCGATCTGATGCCGCTGATTTTCGACGAGCCGGATATCCAGGCCATGGAAGCGGTCAAAGCGGTCTTCGACGAGCGTCATCTCAGCAATCCGGGCAAGATGTTTCCCACGAACCGATGCTGCATCGGATGCGGTACGGCGGAGCTGAAATACACCAATCGACAAGCCGCACTGCTTTAGCTCCGAATGGAACAGGTTCGCACCCATGCCCGATGCGGCGCTGCATAACAGACTCGCTTCCCTCGTGGACGGCTACGCGCCGGCAAGCGAGGATACGCTGGCCGCCCACGCCGTGGACGGGGTGGTTCCCTCGGCTGTTGCGGCTCCGGACAGCGTGGCAACCCTGTCGGTCGTCATGAAGATGGCCTCGGAACAGGGTTACACCGTGATCCCACGGGGCGGCGGCACGAGGATGCGCATCGGCCATCCGCCTTCCCGCGCAGATATCGTGATGTCCCTGGCTCGCCTGAATCGTATCGTCTCCCACGAGCCGGCGGATCAGACGGCCATGGTGGAGGCGGGCATTACCATGGCCGGGCTGCAGGCCGGCCTGGGTGAACGGGACCAGTATCTTCCCCTGGATCCGCCCGGTGGAAGCGCAGGCACCCTGGGAGGGGCACTCGCCACCAACGCCTCCGGCGTGTTGCGGACCTCCTTCGGTACGGTCCGGGACATGGTCATCGGGCTTCGGGTGGTCCAGGCGGACGGCACGATCGTCAAATCCGGTGGCCAGGTCGTAAAGAACGTGGCGGGTTACGACCTGAACAAGATGTACATCGGTTCCCTCGGCACGCTCGGCGTACTGGCCGAGGTGAACCTCAAGCTCCAGCCTCTTCCGGCGGCGGCAAGGATGATCATCGGAAGCATGCCAGACCTGTCGACGGCTGCCGAATGCGCCTTTCGGGTGCTGGATTCCGACATTATGCCGTCCTTTCTGGAACTGGCCAATCCCGTAGCGCGCGATTTGCTGGCACGGGAGCATGGGGAGCATCCGGGAAGCCGGACCTCGGGTGGCGGGGACGGCGTCCCTGATTCCCGGGACGATGCGGGGTTTTCGCTCATCGCGGGCATGTTGGGCCCGGAAGAGACGATTGGCTGGCAAATCGAGGAATGCGAACGGATTGTGCGCGCCATGGGCGCAAGCGATGTCATCCATCTGGAAGGGGACGCATACCGGCAGGCGCTGGATTCGCTGCGGGCCTTCCCCGCGGGCCGGATGGCCCCCCGCGGCATGCAATCCGGTCTGGTCTGCCGGGCAAGCGTTACCCCGGACGAGGTGGAAGCGCTGTATCGACTGGCGGATGCGCACTGTGCACGCCTGTCGATCTGTTGCGGCATGCTCTCGCATTTTGCCAGCGGTCATGTCGCCTTCGTCTTCTACGGGCGAAGGCCCTTCCAGGAGGCGGATTTTGACGGGCTTGCGGACCTGGTCGAGGCGTTGCGAACCGCTTCGGAACGACATGGCGCTTTCGTCGTGGAACAGGCTCCGACCGCCCTGAAGGCGCGGGTTTCCGTGTGGGGATCGGCCGGTGCAAACCGGCGCATCATGGAGATGCTCAAGCGCCGTTTCGATCCGAACGGAACGCTGAATCCCGGACGGTTCGTCGACGGCATCTGAACGCGGCCGACTTCGTCTCGTGCCCTGGCATACGACACATATCGGCGGAAAAACGGGAGAACCCATTATGAAACTGCCCGAATTCAGGGAAATACGCCAACGGTTCGATGCGCCCTTCGTCAAGGATATCGCCGAGACGACCGGGAGGGAAGTCTCCCGCATGATCGAGGAGACCGGCATGCGCGCCGGATCCACGGTGGCCGTTGCGACAGGTAGCCGCGGAATCGGAAACATTGCGAAGATTGTCGGAAGCGCCGTTTCCGCGCTTGGAGAGGCCGGTCTCAAACCCTTTGTCGTTCCGGCCATGGGCAGCCACGGGGGGGCGACTTCCGAAGGTCAGCGGCGGGTCCTGGAAAACTACGGCATCAGCGAAGCGACGACCGGATGCCCGATTCGCTCCGACATCGAGCCGGTGCATCTCGGCGACACCGAGGACGGATTGCCCGTCTACCTGGATCGAAACGCCCTGGGCGCCGATCATATCGTCGTGATCAACCGCGTGAAACCCCACACCGACTTCAAAGGGTCGGTCGGAAGCGGTCTGATGAAGATGCTGGCGATCGGACTCGGCAAGCAAAAAGGGGCCAGCTACTACCACGGCGCGGTATTCGAGTACGGATTCGAGCACATGATCACGACCGTGTCGCAGCATGTGCTTCAGCACGCGCCGGTGGCATTCGGTGTGGCCATCATCGAGAACGCCTACGACCAGACCGCGCGCATCGTCGGGGTTCCGGCGCAGGTCCTGCAGCAGGAGGAACGTCTGCTTTTCCAGGATGCGCAGCGGCTCATGCCCCGTCTACCGTCCGAGGACATCGACATATTGATTGTGGACGAGATGGGCAAGAACATCAGCGGAACCGGAATGGACACGAACATCATCGGCCGACGCATGCAGAATTTCGAGACCGAACCGCAGATTCCGCGGATCCTGCGTATCGTCGTTCGCGATCTGACTTCCGAGAGCGAGGGCAACGCCGTAGGCATCGGACTGGCTGACTTCACCACACGCCGCCTGGTGGACAAGATCAATCACCGGTATACCTACGTGAACTCCATCACGGGCATGAGCCCGCAAAAATCCCGCATCCCCGTTTTTTTTGACACCGACCGCGAAGTCATAGAAGCGGCTTTTTCCACCATCGGTATGAAACCGGCCCGGGACGGGCGTGCCGTACGCATCCAGAACACGCTTTCCCTCGGGCGCATCGCGGTTTCAGACGCCCTGCTGGAGGAAATCGCCGACCGGGAAGACATCGAAGTCTCCGGCCGGAACGCCCCGCTTGAATTCGACGACCAGGGTACGCTGGCATCCCTGCCCCGATGATATGCCCCTGACGGATCCTGGCTGTTTTTGTTGACAGGATGCCCGGGCGATTGTATATTAGTCAACTTGTTCAGTTTCTGCCGGTGGAAGCCGGACCGCCTGTACCCGGGCGGGATTTCCGGACCGAGGGACGAAAACCGTCCCGAGGTCGTACTGTTAAACAGGAGTTGGCGTAGCGCGTGCGTACCTTAACGAAGACAAAAAGCCAGTCATCGGCATCGGAGGACCGTTCGCTCGACCTCTACCTTCAGGAGATCGGCGACGTACCGCTGTTGATGGCCGAAGAAGAAACCGAACTGGCCCGGTCGGTCCGGGCCGGCGACCAGAAGGCGCTGGAGAAGCTTACGGCGTCCAACCTCCGGTTCGTTGTCAGCGTGGCCAAGCAGTATCAGAATCAGGGCCTTTCCCTGTCCGACCTGATCAACGAAGGCAATATCGGATTGATCAAGGCGGCCAAGCGATTCGACGAAACCAAGGGCTTCAAGTTCATCTCGTATGCGGTCTGGTGGATCAGACAGTCCATACTCCAGGCGCTCGCCGAGCAGTCCCGCATTGTCCGGCTGCCCCTGAGCCGCGTCGGCACGCTCCATCGGATCGGCAGGTTGTCCAGCGAATTCGAGCAGGAATACGGCCGCGAGCCGAGTACCGAGGAGATCGCGCAGGAACTGGACATGAATCCCGGCGACGTGACCGATACGATGCGCATCGCAAGTCGCCACGTATCGCTGGATGCGCCGCTCAAGGCGGGCGAAGACAACCGGTTGCTGGATCTCATCGAGAGCGAGGACCAGGATGCGCCGGATGAAGCGCTCATGGTGGATTCGCTGAAAGAAGAAATCTTCCGGGCGCTCGGATCCCTGACCAAAAGGGAAGCAGCGGTGATTGCATTGTACTACGGCATCAACCTGGAGAAATCCCATACTCTGGAGGAGATTGGATCGCGGTTCAATCTCACGCGAGAACGCGTGCGCCAAATCAAGGAAAGGGCGCTGCGCAGGCTTCGCCACGCTTCCAGAAGCCAGAAGCTCCGGGCCTATCTGAACTGATCCATCCCCATCCAGGATTCGGCGGATGCCTTTCCGGCCATCCGCCATTTATCTACCAGTGACAGAGTCGTATCGACCGCCGGGGGGCGGGGTTCAATATGATCCGGCGAAAATTCATCTCATTCACGTATCTGCCTTCCAATACCGAGGCTGATCCCAGGGAATACGGCATCTGGTCGATCCTGGCCGGTCTCTGCGTCCTCGTGCTTGTCATGCTGGCGGGATGGCATTTCGCCGCGCCCCATGCGAACGCCCTGGTGGAACGGGAGAGGGAAAACAACCGGTTGCGGGAGCAGCTTCGCGCTCTGCATGCACTGGACGGCACGCTCGAATCGCAGATTTCCACCCTGTCGGAGCGCGCAGCGAGCATCAGCAGGATCGTTCAAGGACCCGATGCGCCGGGGCCAGTAGCCGGAGCCGGTGATATCGCCTCGTCCGAGGTATCCTTCGAATCGACTGCTTCGCCCGAAGCGCTGTTACGCAGGCTCGACGGACGGCTCGACCGTCTGCTGACCGAAGCCCGGTCGGAACTCGTCAGTCTGCAGTCGATCGAAGCAGCATCCAGGAAGGACGAGACGTACTGGCACAGTATTCCAATCGTGTCGCCAGTACGCGGTCCCGTTTCGAGATCCTTTGGCTCGTCGCGCAATCTGCTGAGCGATGAACAAACTGTGCACGGCGGCCTGGACATTGCTGCGAACCGGGACGATCCAGTGCGCGCGACCGCTTTCGGGGTTGTATCAAGAATCGGCATGGACCCGCATCTGGGCCGGTACGTGGATCTCACCCACGGGGATGGATATGTCACGCGTTACGGCCACCTCGCCGAAGTGCTCGTCGAAAGAGGGAAACAGGTGGCGCGCGGGGAGGTCATCGGGTTGGTAGGGATGACCGGCAAGACCAGCGGATATCATATTCATTACGAGATTTACCATAACGGACGCATACTTGATCCGTCGATGTGGTTTTTTCCGGATCGGGATCTGTGAATTCAGCCGGCAAGCCGCGGGTCAATCGCAGGGGAATGCCAAAACAGCTTGACATGCACGCCCGCGTGTTCTATATGATTTCAGTTTCTACGTTTTCCAGTATGGGCGTTCTGCCGCATAGGCATGAAGGCCTGCTTGCATACGGGCATCTGTCTGAGAAGGTGTGGTTTTGATAAAATACCGAATGCCGACCCGGTTCATGGTGTTGCGTTTCGGAGACAGAACAGTTCGTCTGCCCGGAATGCTGATTGTGGCGTTGCTGGGCGTGCTGACCATCGCCACCGGTTTGCTTTACGCCGGTACGAGGTCCTGGCTGGCGGAGTCCGCGCATAGCCACATTCAAGAAGAGATCAGGAGCCTGGAACAGTCCAGCCGTTCGAAGCAGGCCAGGCTGGAATCGCTTGTCGCCATGGAAGAGGCCGCGCGCCTCATCTCGGGCCTCCCGGGCATTCATCCGGATGTGCGCCAGGTGGGTGTGGGGGGACAAGTCGAGTCGCCCGATCCGGGTTTCAGCCCCGATTCGCCCTTTTACCGGGCCTTCGATCTGCATGCGGAGATGGAAACCTCCAAGCGCAAGTTGAGCCTTTCGCTCAAAAGCATGGAGGATATTGAACAACGCATCCGGGAAATTGACGACCGTTGGCAATTCATACCTTCCGTCACGCCGGTGACGGGTGTCATAACCAGTCGCTACGGGCCGCGGAACGATCCCTTTACCGGTCACTACGCGATGCACTACGGGGTCGATATCTCCGCAGCGCCGGGCACGCCGGTCAAATCGCCCGCCAGGGGCGTCGTGGTTGCAACTGGAGAGCACGGCCGCTACGGCCGGCTGGTTGTGGTCGATCACCGGAACGGTTTGAAGACCCACTACGGTCATCTTTCCGCGGTTCTGGTGAAGAAGGGCATGGAACTGAAACGCGGCGACATCATCGGACAGGTGGGCATGACCGGAAGAGCCAGCGGGTATCACCTGCACTACGAGATTCAGAAGGGCCATAGCCGTATCGATCCAATGCAGTTTATGCGATCCGAAGACGGCTGCTGATTCGTACCGGCCGCGTAGTGTGCGCCGAGGCGGGATGTTGTTCAGGTCCTGCTTTTTCCCTATCCGCCCCGCATCCATCACCGCGGGGGTTACTCGGGTGTTTCTTCCCTGTTCCGTACAGAGAACCCGACAATACCTTGTTTCGTCAAGACTACATCCTGAGAACCATTCGGGTTTTCATCGATGCGCTGATCCTGTTGATCCGGGCGCGTCGGGACCAGGACTATCCCCGCGCCCGTCTGATTATCGCCCAGACGCGGGAGGATCTCTTTGGCCTTTCGACGGAAACCGTAATGGCCCTGTCGGAACGCACCCTGCTGTCCATGTTGTTGAAACGAAGCGGAGGCGCTATCGACACAGCCCTCATGGCCGCGCGGCTGTTCAAGGAAGACGGTGCGCTGGCCATGGCGGACGGACAGCGGGACGATGGCCTCGGCCAGTACCTGAAAGCACTGAACTGCTACCTTGAAATCGCGGTGGAACCGTCTGTCGATGCGAACGACTTCCGCTGGATCAGCGAGGAGATTGATCAGTCCGGCCTCGTGACCGACCCGCGTGCGGCCATTCGGGAATTGCTGGAACTCCTGGCCGACGAAGCACTTCCGTGGAACACCTTGCAGCTGCTTTTTCGATACTACGAACGGTACGGACAGTACGGCAAGGCGGAAGACATGCTGTTTCACATGATGGACAACGAAGTGGCCGGGTCCGAAATCGCCGACCTCGGTCTGGGTTTCTACGAGCGGCTCGAATCCATGACGGACGACTGCCTGGAAATGGGCGGCCTGCCCCGCGACGAGGTCCGGGAAGGGCTGGAACAGTTGCGGGGCCGGATGCGCCCGCACGGGTGTGTTTTAGATTGACGGTCTGAGCGCGCATTGTTAAATTGACGGCAAAACGCCTGATAGACAGGAAGACATGGCTACTGGAAAGACGTTACCCGAATCGCCTGCGGGCGCTCCGGCAGCATCGAACCGCGCACTGTACGTGGAGACGTATGGCTGCCAGATGAACAAGGCGGATTCCGAGCTGATCGTGGGGCTGCTCGCCCGCGACGGCTACCAGGTCACCGATCGCGTAGACCGGGCCGACGTGATCCTGGTGAATACCTGTGCGATTCGTGAGAACGCGGAGCAGCGGGTACTCGGACGCATGTCGGAATTGAACCGGTTCAAGACGGCCAATCCGGGTTTGATCCTGGGGCTCTGCGGATGCATGTCCCAGCACCTCGGTGACCGGATCATTGAGCGGGCGCCCTATATCGACCTGGTGGCGGGGCCCGACAGCTATCGGCGGTTGCCGGCCATGTTGCGGACGCTGTCCACCGAAAACGATCCGGCGCTCGACCTGACCTGGGACCGGGCGGAACATTATCTCGACATTGATCCCGTCAGGGAAGCCGGCGTGAACGGTTGGGTCACGATCATGCGCGGCTGCGACAAGATGTGCACCTTTTGCATCGTGCCCTTCGTACGCGGCCGCGAGCGCAGCACCCCCTGCGACGAGGTGATTCGTCAAATCGAGCGGCTCGCGGCGGAAGGATACCGGGAAGTGACCCTGCTCGGCCAGACGGTGAACAAGTACCAGGACGGCGAGGTCGATTTCGCGGAGCTCCTTTCCCGGGTTGCGGAAGTCGGCGGCATCGAACGCATCCGGTTTACCTCGCCCCATCCGTCGCATTTCTCCGACCGGTTGATCGATCTCATGGCGACTTCCCCCAGGATATGCCCGCATACGCACCTGCCTTTGCAGTCCGGCGCATCGACGACCCTGTCCCGTATGCGTCGAGATTACACGCCGGAAACGTTTCTGGATGTGGTCCGCAGGCTCCGGGAACGTATGCCCCGAATCGCTCTGACGACGGATGTCATCGTGGGATTCTGCGGCGAGACGGAAGAAGAATTCGAGGCGACCCTGGAGATGATGCGTACTGTGCAGTTCGACAGCGCTTTCATGTTCAAGTATTCTCCCCGGCCCGGGACGGCCGCGCACAGAAAGCTGGCTGACGACGTGCCGGAAGAGGTGAAAGCCCGGCGATTGACGACTACGATAGCCATGCAGAAGTCGATCTCGGATGCCCGGAATCGGGCGTACAGGGGACGGACCGTGCACGTGCTCGTCGAGGGCCGGTCCAAACGGGATGCCGACCGGCTCTTTGGCAAGACGGACTCCTTCAAGACTGTCGTGTTCCCCGCACAGGCGGGGATCGTTTCCAACACGGTCGTTCCGGTGCACGTAACCGGGTCCACGCCCTTCACGCTGTTCGGCAGCGCCGCAGTACGGGCATCGGCCGATGGCAGATTCGAGACAGTACCCCGCTCAAAACAGGTGACGGGATCACAAGGACAAGCAACAGATTCCGAAATTACGGCCCCGACACCGCAATAGAACCCGAATACAACCAAAGGGGGTTTACATAAGGATTGACCAGATTGACCGAACCCGGCAATGCTTCAAACCACCGCAGTAGAACCTGAAGGTGACCAAGGAGGTTTGCATGAAGTCGACCGAACCCGGTAGTGCTTCAGTCCAAGCTGCGGATCCAAATGCGGAAGCGACCGGATCCGGCCTGTCCCGACGCGGCTTTCTGGGTCGTATGGCAGCCGGCGCAGTGGTCAGTCTGGCCGGTACCGCAATACTCAGTAGTTGTGTGGAATCATCCCCAGAGGAGAGTACCATGTCTTTCGCATTGCCCGATCTGCCCTATGGCCATGACGCGCTTGAGCCCCATATCGACACGCGCACGATGGAAATCCATCATGGCAAGCACCACAACAGCTACGTGACTAATCTGAACAATGCCCTCGCGGACCATGCCGACCTGACCGGTAAGAGCCTGGACGAGCTGCTGGCGGACAATCTTGCCATCGTTCCCGACGCCATCAAGACCGCGGTGCGGAACAATGGCGGCGGACACGCGAACCACTCGCAGTTCTGGACGATCATGAGCGGAAGCGGCGGTGGCAATCCCACCGGCAACCTGGCTTCGGCCATCGACGGCGCCTTTGGCAGTTTCGACGCGATGAAGGAACAGTTCGCGGCCGCGGGCGCGACGCGCTTCGGTTCGGGCTGGGCTTGGCTTGCCAAAGATGGCGCGGGGAATCTCGAGGTCTACTCCACAGCGAACCAGGACAGCCCGATCATGGAAGGGAAGACGCCTATCATCGGACTGGACGTGTGGGAACACGCCTACTACCTGAAGTACCAGAATCTTCGTCCGGATTACATCGGGGCCTGGTGGAACGTGGTGGATTGGGCGGAGGCGGAAAGACGCTTCAACAGCTGATTGCGCCTGGAGGCGTTATGGCTAGAACAGGAAGCGCGGCTATCCTGGACCGGGAGAAGGGCACCTTCACCGTCGGCGAGACGGTGGTCCCGGACCCGGGACCGGGCGAGCTGCTTGTCCGGCAGTCCATGTGCGGCGTGTGTGGCACGGACGTACACATCTATAACGGCCACATGCGCCGCAAGGCCTTTCCCTTGGTGCTGGGCCATGAAATTGTCGGCGGGATCGAGAAACTGGGATCCGGTGTCACGGTCGACGCGATGGGCAAGCCGGTGGAAGAAGGCGATCTCATCGCCATCATCCCGGGGCAGCAGTGCGGAACCTGTTATTTCTGCGCGGTGGTACGGGAGCCCGGGCTCTGTCCCAACGTGCTGGCCTATGGATTTCGACCCTATGCCGACATAGAACCCCACTTCCAGGGCGGATATGCGGAGTATGTCCTACTGAACATACCCCGTACCAAATTTCTCAAGGTACAGAGTCCCCCCGAAGTCGCGGTGTTGCTCGAGCCCTTCACGGTTGGCCTGCACTTCGCCGAAAGAGCCGGGATGAAGCTGGGTTCCACGGCGGTGATCCAGGGCGCGGGCGCCATCGGTCTGTTCAGTCTGGCCGCGGCGCGCGAGGCCGGCGCGCATCGCACGATCGTGGTCGGTGCCCCCGCCTCGCGGCTGGAGCTGGCGAAGGCCTTCGGCGCCGACGTGACCATCAACATCGAGGACGTGCCGGATGCGCAGGAACGCATCGAGCTGGTCAAGGCGGAAACGCCCGGCGGACATGGAGCGGATGTGGTATTCGAATGTGCGGGCGTGCCGCCGGCCATCCCGGAGGGTGTGGAAATGCTCCGGCGGGGCGGAACCTATGTGGAAGGCGGCCATTTTACCGACGCGGGGGACGTCCGCATGAATCCCTTCAACCACTTCGTGTTCCGTCACATCAACCTCGTCGGGGTCTGGGCGAGTAACATCTCGCACTTCGTCCGAGGCCTGCCCATACTCGAATCGGGCCGGTATCCTTTCGGCGAGATGGTTTCCCACACGCTGCCGCTGAGCCGTGTCGGTGAGGCCATTGACGCCCTGTCTACCAACTATCGCCTCGACGGAGAAGAGGTCCGGAAGATCGCGATCACCGGAGAACTGGAGCGACAATGAAATTCAAGCTGGGGTACAGCGGCCTAAGGTGGCGAACGCCCGACCTGGATCAGATTCTCGGGCAATTGAAGGAGACGGGTTGGGACGGTTGGGAAATCCGGCAGTCGCTGGATTGGCTGGGGTCTGCCAGTCGGGTGAAGTCCATATCGGACCGGGCCGGCATCCCGGTCGCCGTGGTCACCGGAAACAATGTCACGCTCGACGGGGATCACGAGATGAAGGAACGCAACAAGCGCCGCATCGATTTTGCCGCCGATGTGGAGTCGGACACCTTCATGTTCATGGGCGCTACGCGCCCCTACGGTCGCTCCTCGACGACGGACGACATCCGGGTCCTGGCGGATCTGTCCGACGAGTTCGCCGACTACGCATCACAGTACGATCTGGATGTGTGCTACCATATACACACCGCCACCACGGTCGATTCCCGCGAGGAATGGGAACTCCTCATGCGCCTGATGAAACGGGCGCAACTCTGTATTGACGTCTCCCATTCGGCGTTCTGGCATTATGATCCCGCCCAGTCCATTCGGGATTTCAGGGACCGGTTGGTGTACGTGCACCTGCAGGATTACAAGGATTACCGCTTCGTCGAGCTGGGCGATGGCGGGCTGCTCGACTTTGGCGCGGCCATGAAGGCACTGGAGGAGATCGGTTATGACCGTTGGGTGACTGTGTGTCCCAGCCAGTCGGACCTGTCGGACATGGAGAAAATGCGACGGGACCGCGCCTATCTCCGAAAACTGGGGTATTGAAGTACCGCTATTTGCCGCGGGACCTTTCCAGCAGGGCCAGCGCGAGATCTACCACCTGCTCGGGATTCCCGGCGATGATCCGTATCATGGGTTCCTTCCCCTCGCCGCCCCGGTCGTAGACGATATCCGGCACGAAACCCTGCTCGGCAATGACGCGGGCCGTTCCCCATTCCAGCGACGAGCCTTCCTGCCGCTGCGATTCGATCGGCTCTTCGTGCCGGTCGAAAGCGGCAATCGACAGGTCCAGCCCACGGCAGGCTTCCAGGATCGATTCGTCGTAACGGATATTCATTACGCTTTTTTTCGTGGGATCCGTCCCCATGGCGGTGAGGATGATCCGGGCCACGTGGGACGACGCGCCGAATTCGGGTGGCGCCACAGCGCGCAGATCGCGGTGCAGGCGAATGAGCCGACCGGGAAAGGCTGCCACGTCCCCCGCCGAGCACGCGCCCGTCAAACCCATACCCAGGTTGCATTGTACTTCGGGGACGAGATCCCCTGCGTGGGTGTTCTCGAGACGTCGTGCGGCAGCCGACAATTGCGCCAGGACCGAGCGGCGTTCGCCTTCGCGGTAGAGGTTGTGGAAGTGATGCACCGGGCCATGTCCCGCACCTAGGGGAGTGGCCAGGCGCAGGGCATCGGTGAGGTAGCGCTTGGCGTGGCCCACTGCTTCGGCGACGGGCGCTCCCCCGGCCAGTCCGGCGGTAATCGCCGCCGCAAAGGTGCAGCCGGTGCCATGGGTGCTCCGTGTATCGATGCGTTCCGCTTCGAAAGTCTCGAACTTCACTCCGTCGTAGAGCACGTCGACGGCCGCCTCCTCTTGCCTGAGATGACCGCCCTTGACGACCACGTGGCGGGCTCCCATGCCGAAAATCTTCCGGGCAATGGCTTCCATCCCTTCCAAGTCCGCCGCGTCTATCCCGGCCAGCGCCTTCCCCTCGTCCAGATTCGGCGTAACTACCGTGGCAAGCGGGACCAGCCGCTCGATCAACGTGGCCACCGCATCGGATTCCAGCAGGGCGTCTCCGCTCTTGGCGATCATCACCGGGTCTACGACGAGCGGAATTTCCGGATAGGATTGCAACGCATCCGCCACGGCGCCGATAATCTCCGCGTTCGCAAGCATGCCGGTCTTGATGGCTTGGGCGCCTAGATCCGACAGGACGGCATCGATCTGGGCCGACACCGCCTCGGGCGACAGATTATGGATGGCCTGGACACCGATCGTATTCTGGGCCGTGACCGACGTGACGGCGGACGCCCCGTAGACGCCATGGGCCGAAAAGGTCTTCAGGTCCGCCTGAATGCCTGCTCCGCCGCCGGAATCGGAACCTGCGATGGTAAGGGCAACCGGGATCATGTGAGGTGATTCGCTGTTCGACGCCATTGTGAGAAGTAGCGGGCTGGCATGGTGAGCGCGACCGGATTCATGCACGATGATTCGCGCCGGCGGTCGTCAGTTGGTCCTGGTCTGGTTTTCGTAGTACTTCTTGATCAGGCGATCCAGGTATTCTCCGGGTTGTGCGATCGCTTCTTCCGTGAGTTTCAGTTCCTTGGCCTGGATCAGCTTCAATCCGTGGACATAGTCCTTAAACAGCTCCATACCCATATCTTCCGTGGTCATGTCGCGTCGAGCCGCCAGTTTTTCCAAGGCCAACGAGGCGGGTTCGTCCAATGTAAGGGTAATGTCGTGCTCCTCGAAGTACACCCGCCGTACCTCGGAGCGCCCGGCGGGCGCTTCCGCAAGAATCCGCTCGAGTTCACTTTCCGGTTTTTCCACCACCGTTGCCGTCACGTCGAGCCGTTTCACCGTGCTGGAAGGCAGTTTCTTCTCGAACTTGATCAGGATCCGCTCCATCGTGCCGACGAGACCGCGGGCGCCCGTACCCGAACGGTGAGCCCGTTCCGCGATCAGCCGCAGTGATTCCTCGTCGAAGTCCACGTCGATACCATAGGCCTTGAAGTCCAGCTTCTTGGCGACGATGACCGGACTGTTCGGATTCCGAAGGATCTGGAACAGGTCCCGGGCGCTCAGCTTGTGGAGTACGGCGGTTACCGGAAGGCGCCCGATGAATTCCGACTCGAAGCCGTACTCGATCAGATCCTCCGCGGTGACGTGCTGCAACCATTCGCCATCCTGCTGCCGTTCGGCGCCGCCCGATTCGAATCCCAGCGTCTGCACGCTCATGCGTTTTTTGATGATCTCTTCCAAGTTGGCGAAGGCCCCGCTGACGATGAACAGGATGTTTCGCGTATTGATGCGTTTTCTCTCCACCTTGCCCGTTTTCTGGAACTGGAGGGCGTTCTCCATCTGGGAGGTCAGGTCATGAGGCGCTTGCAGGTCCACATCGGTTTCCTCCATCAGCTTCAGGAGCGTGCGCTGCACCCCGGTCCTTGAGACTTCCGGACCCACGACACTGCCCGACGAGGCGATTTTGTCGATTTCGTCGATGTAGATAATCCCGTATTCCGCGAGCTTGATGTTGCCATCCGCTTCGTGGACCAGCGAGCGGACCAGTTCGTCCACGTCCCCGCCCACATAGCCCGTTTCACTGAATCGCGTGGCGTCGCCCTTGACAAAGGGCACGCCGATCTTGCTGGCGATGAGCTTGATGAGATAGGTTTTGCCCACACCGGTCGGACCGATCAGAATGATGTTGTTCTTGATGTTGCCGACCGGTTCCTGTTCTTCCTGAAGTCTGATGCGGTTGAAATGGGTGCATATCTTGGTCGCCAGGATCTCCTTGGCATCGTCCTGGCGGATGACGTACTCGTCCAGAAAGGCTTCCAGTTCTTCCGGTTTCATATCAAACCGGATCTCCGGCAGCGGGGCGTCTTCCGAAGGCGGATCCACGGGGACGCCTTCCCTCTCGGGCTGGGCGAACTGGACCTGTGCGCCGTACTTGTTCGAAAAGAACTCCTTGAGGTCTTTCTGCACATCACCCATGTCGGGGGGCTTGGTCATAAGAGATCGATCCTTTCGGCAGCCGGATCCTGCTCCGTCCGGGCATGAACGACCTGATGGCAAACAGCACCGGCATTGGCGTGCGGGCGCCGCCCGTGTCGGCGCCCGCGGTACAACCCCGTTAATATAGGTTATGCGGCGCGTTCGGGCAATCGCATTCGACAGGCCGGACCGTTGTCCGGCTGACGCGCGTCAACCGGTCGCTCTTCCGAGACAGGGCTATAGGGGGGAACCTGCGACCGTCCAGGCGACGACCTGGCGCATGTCGGCAGGGGTGGGCTGCGCTCTGAGCCGATCGGTCGCATCCGCTGCGCGGTAGGCCGCTTCTATCTCATCGGTTTGGAACGAAGCGCCGATGTTGTGCAGATACAGCTCGGCGGGTGTTGCAAGCGTGGCCGCCGAGGGCAGTCCGCCGAGCCGCCGCAATCCGGGTATGAACAGTTTTTCCTCGTAGGCTTCATCGCTGTCCGTATCGAATCGGTCGGCATCGATTACGGCCCTGCCGGCCTGGGGACACAGCCCGCAGGCCAGGAGACAAAGCGGCCCGGCCTCACCAAGGCCGATCAGGGATACCGACGAGCACAGGCTCGAACGCCTGAGCCAAGTGACGGCCGTGAGGATGTCCTGCACGCGGTGGGCCGTCGCGGTGCGGTTGTAGGTCGAGAAGTAGGCATATCCCCCGGTGTCCAGCTTCCCATCCGCAAGCCCAGTCAGAAATACATCCACCACCAGTACCATCTGGCTTTTGTCCAGGAGACGCTGAATCAGCGGTCCGGGGTCCCGCCCATTGTCCTGCGTCAATGCCGACACGCCTTCGGGGTGGACGACAAGGACGGCGCCAGAGGGGTTTCCCTCCGGATGAAACGAGGTATAGGGTATGCGGTCTCCGCGGTTCCGCCACCCCATAAAACCCGATCGGGCGGTACAGCCAAGGCTTTGGCGCTTGCCTTGAAGCGTCCCGACCAGGTCGTCGTCAGGACCGTCGGGGAGTCCGATGATCGACCGGAAACCCGCCGACATGACCTGCCGGTATCTGCGCAGCGACCGGGCGTCGTCGGGTTTCATCCTGTCGAGCTGTTTTGCCGCCCGCTTGACCCAGATGCTCGTCAGACCGTCTTCATCGACCCAGTCGTCGGAAACGGCGTCGGGCGTGACGGCCAGCATCTTTTTCGCGGGTTCCACAACGACGGGTTTCTCTGCCAACCGATCGCCGCTTTCGTCCTCCAGCACCCACTTGCCGAACCAGTTGTACACGGCCTTCCGGCTGGCGGCATTGTAATTGTGGTCCGCATCGATCTGCACTTCCGCGAGGCGGTCCTCGGCGCCGTAGAGCGCGTAGACCGCGCGAATGGCCGGATACTCCACCACGGGGGTATTGACCGTCCAGTCCCCCGTAGCCGATACCAGCAGCAGAGGCCGGGGGGCGGCCAGGGCGGCGATTTCCATGTTGTTCGTTTCGATGCGCAGGTTCGGACCGTTTTCGCATATGCAGCCGCCCTGCATATGTGCCGATACCATGTTTACGGGCGCGGCGGCCTTCACCCGGTCGTCGACCGCGGTGAGCATGAAGGTCTGGGTGCCGCCGCCGGAAGCGCCGGTACAGGCGATACGGCTGTTGTCGACGTCCGGGAGCGACTGGAGGAAGTCGACGGCAAGCATGCCGTGCCAGAGCTGAAGCCCCATTAGGCTCAACCCCCAGAGCTGCTTCCGGTTGTCGCCGAACGTCCGGTGCGCCAGCTGCGTGCTTTCGTTGTAGCCGGCCATGGACCATGCGAAGGCCACGTAACCCTGCAGGGCGAAGTTGATGCACCGGGCGGGTACGGACCCGTCGGGATCGTGGTTCAGTCTGCCCTCCGGCCAGTGGCCGTGAGGGTTCAGCACGGCGGGACAAGGCGCCGGCGTTTCGGCGGGCCGATAGAGATTTCCTGCCACATAGAACCCCGGCAGGCTCTGGAATCGTACGTTTTCAATGCTGTAGCCTGCGCGCTCGATCCGGGAAGTGATCTCCGCGTTCATCGCGTTTCTGGCCGGCCGGGGCCAGAGCCCCATGCTGACCAGAATGTGTTCCCGGAGCGTCCGGGCGCGTTTCTCCCAGGCTTCCTTCGTAGCGGGTGCGGCGAATTCGCAGGGCAGATCGAGGTGGCGGATTTCCGTCCTGCGTCGATCGACCGGCGGCAGAGGATCGTAACTGTACATGGCGCCTCCGAGGATAGACGGGTCTACGGATCAGGGCCGTCCGAGCGCTGCGTGCGCTTCCGGCAGGGCCCGGATGTACTCCGCATTTATTCCACCTTAGCCTTCGTAACGGTCCGTTGGCGTCTTCACAAGACGCAACGAAGGGATGTAGCCTTCCTGCTCGATGTAGTAATGCGCGGTCTCATGACACCCGGGCGGTTTCGTTCCGTCGAAGACATTGATGGTGAAGTCGTCGCTGTTCGGACCGTCGCTGCCGTGTTCAAACCCGGCGGGGATCATCCAGACGTCGCCCGCTTCCAGTTCAAAATCCTCTCGGTTGCCGTCGTGATCGATCCAGAAGCCCGTCCCGCTGCCTTGCAGGATCAGCCAGGTTTCGTCGTGGTCGTGGAAGTGCCGTTCGCACGTGGGGAGGGCGAAGCCGCCCTTCAGAAGGGCCTTGTGGTGCGCCATGCCGCTGGTCCTTTCGCGAGGGAAAAGGCTGCGCTTGTTCACAGGAAGCGCTTGTCCACAGGATCCGCTTGCCAATGTCCCTGGGACCCTGACGGCAGGCAAATCCGAAACCCGCCGGATCGCTATAACCCCGAAAGTACAATGTTTACCGGACCACATCAAGCAACAACCGCAGCGTCTGCGGTGGTGCCGCATTGTCTGCCGTCGCGCCGTCGTGTCCGCCCATCTGCCGTTTCGCGCAGAAAAAACGTACAACTTCAAAAAGCCGGCCAGTGCGGTCAAAAACTGTCCCATCCCCGGATACATTGGGGCGATCTGCTCAATCTGTTGGCACCAACTCGTGGCGCCGCAAAAGGGGGTCGTCCAAATGTACAGCAGTTTCCTCTCGTTCTTTGTATCCACCATGCTTCTTGCCTCCTGCACCGCACCGACGGCTGCGCAGGACGGCCCAGCGCTTGCTGTGGCAAATCCGGCTCCTGCCGAAGCGCCCGTGCCCATCGATGCGCCGCCGGCGCCCGCGGTCCATCCGGTATTGGGCGTCCGCGTCGCACCCGAGTCCCGCTCCGCTCCGTACAATCGCTCCGCCTATCGTTATCCGTCATCCATCGAGCAGCGTATCATCAATGCACAGGGCGGTCACTTTTCGCCTTACAGCCTGCGCTGTTTCACCAGTCTCCGACAGACCGACATCGAGCACATCGTCGCGACTTCCGAAGCGCACGACAGCGGCATGGCCATGCGTTCCAATGATGAAAAAGCGCGGTTTGCCCAGGACTTGGCCAACCTGACTACCGCCGCGCCGGGTTTGAACCGACATCAGAAAAGCGGCAAGGATCCCGCGGAATGGATGCCCGCGAACAACCGGTGCTGGTATGTCGGAGTCTGGGTCGGGGTGAAGCGGAAGTACGGTTTGACGATGGATCAGGCCGAGGTGGACGCCATCCTTCCGGTATACCAGGCGTGCGCGTCGTACGGCGTGGTGGTCCCGGGTTGCGCGCGTTGACCGTAGCGGCAGCAAGACGCGGCGAAGTCCGATCCAGATCAGTAACGATCGGCCATCCAGATCACGTGAGAACCCATCGAGACGGAAACAGCGCTCCGGCACCAGGGTCGCCGGGCGCTTGTCTGTCAATCAGCCCCATGGAGGTTTTGCAATGCGCTATCTCGTCCTGTTGTTGCTCGCCGTTTTCGTAACCGGTTGCGTCACGACCAGAGCCACGTTGCTTGATCCTACGGCGAGGCATCCGGCAGTTGATCCAGCTACAGTGCGGATCTTCACAAGCGAGGCGGAGCTGGAAAAATACGAGTTTGTTCGGGTAGCCATCATCAGTTCTTCCGGAAACACTTCGTGGACATCCCGCACCCAAATGATGGAATCAATGAGAAAGAAAGCCGGAGAAATGGGCGCCAATGCCATCCTGATGCCCGCCATAGACGAACCGAGCGCCGGGGCGAAGATAGCAGGGGCGGTATTCGGCACGGGAGCCAATCGAACCGGAGAGGTGATCGCATTGCGGATACTGGGCGACCGGGAGTGAGAACGGCGCTTCGGTTTGCCTCGCACGCTATAGAACATACCAAGGTCGAAACGTATGGAAAAGCAGTTGTTGTTTAAAAGGAAGAGATTATGAAAGTCACGGAGTTCTCCTTTTTTTGGGCAGGTACTAAGGGAAGGATGAACATTACGTTTCTACAGGCGACGATCTGTTCCTCAATCCGCTTTATCGTATCCAGCGCAATGGTGTTTTTCTAACGCCGTTAAAATGGCCGGCGTGTACGAAGTTCATCGGTTTTACGCCCGACGTGGTGACTGAAATACCCAACATGGCCCTGGACGCGTTCATAGCCCGATATGGTCCAGTAATAGAGTTAACTGAGCGGGAATGCAGATGAAATTCGCGGAGTAGACGTTCAAGTCGACACGACTCACAGGAATTCAATAGGAGCTATGGCCACACAGCAGCAGGATGCCCTCGGCGAGTGGCCGGTATCACCAAGAGCGCGGTTGCGGATGAACTGGGAGTGTCGCCATGACCCGACTGATTCAGGAGGGAGAGAAGGAAGATTCGCAGGGACTGGTCATTGGGTGTCTAGTGTTGGTTCTCGTGGTGTTCGGGCTGATATGGTTGGTCTGTTCTCGAATCGGCGACACGTCGGACGAAACGACCGACCGTAAACCATCCGACCCGATTCAGGAGAAGATTGACGCCCAGTTCAGCTTGTGGGACGGCAGTCACCGAAACTTGGTGCGATTGGTCAAACAGAACTTGTACGACCCCGACAGTTTCGAGCATCTTGAAACCAGGACCATGAAGGGAAGCAAATACCCCACAACGTATATCGTGCGCATGGAGTACACGGGAACGAACGTCTTTGGTGGACGCGTAAGGCACTTCGTTATCGCGGAAGTATCGGTCGAGAGCGGAACTGTACTCCAGGTGTTGAACGAGGGTTTAGGAACAAGATAACTTGGTTGCCCGACAGCGAACCTACATTATCCTAATGAGAGAGCGGGATCGTTTGACCGTCGATGGCAGGCGTCAAGTCGACTGTCGATGGAAGACTTGAATTGGAAGACTTCGATTAGGAGCGTGTGCCCATGCCAACACGACGCGCGGGCAAGAAGTGGGAGCTCATGGCCAAACTGCAGTTGTTCGCCCTGGGTCGAACGGCCGGTTTCACCACGAGCGAGGTCGCAGAGGTACTAGGCGTGTCGGCCCGCACTGCCAGGCGGTACATCTCCGAGCTGTCCGGCATGGACGACGGGCGCCTTCCGGTATCGTACGAGAAGGGAATCTGGCAGCTGGTGGACGGTGCCAGCCCCTTGCGGTATCCCGTCCATCTCTCGATCATGGAAGCGATGTCCGTCTACCTTGCCGTCCGCCTGATGAGTGCGCACAGCACCCGCTACAACCCCTATTCGGTCGATGCTCTGAAACAACTCGCCCGCATCATGCCACCGGGAATCGCGGAACACATTCAGCGAACGGCCGCCGATATTGAAACGCGCCGCAGATCTACGGATTTTGTGCAGATCCTGACCTGTTTGGCCGAGGCCTGGATACATCGGCGACAGGTCCGCATGGTCTACCAGCCACTGGGCACCGCAGACACACCGCTCGGACTGGATCCGCCGCCGGAGCCGCCTGAATCGGACCAGTCTGCCGTTCCGGGCCCGACGGCTGCACCGAACCTGCCCTCCGACTCGGCTGAAAGCGAGGTTTCCGAATTATCCGAGGCCGGACCCGAACCGTCTGGTCCACCGCCGCCCCGAACGGTCGATCCCTATTTCCTGGAACCGACGGCGAGCAGCCTCGGGTGCTACCTCATCGCCCACGATCATTCGCGAGACGCCATAAGGGTCTTCAAGGTAGAGCGGATCCTCAGCGCGGAACTGCTGAAGACCAAGTTTGAGGTCAGAGACGATTTCGACCCCTATCGACACCTGGCGACGGCCTGGGGCATCATCGGCGGGCGCGAACCCACCGAAGTGCGTCTGCGGTTTGCCGCTGGTGTGCGACGCCGCGTGCGCGAATCGGACTGGCCCGGCGCGGACGAGGCGGTGGATACGTCGGACGGCGGTTGCGAGCTGACCGTGCAGGTTTCCAATCCCCTGGAGATGCTGCCGTGGATTCGAAGCTGGGGCCCTGCGTGCGAAGTGCTCAGTCCCGCCCAGCTGCGAAAGCAGGTCGCCGGGGACATGCGGGCTGCCGCGGCACGGTATGGATGACGGGGAAGGTGAGGGCGACCGGTTGGTACGGTTGAAGGGACCGATACTTTCTAATGATGGAGAAGGTAAGGGCGGCGTGTTGGGATGGTCGATACTGCAACACCGCTCAGACCCGACATTGGCGTCTCGATAGGTGTATACAATCCGCGCTTAACGGGAGGGGACTCGAAAGATCTCTGCCACATCGGAAAAGTGCAGCACGCGGGCGTCGGGCAGTGCCGGCGTCATATCTCGCGCATACACGACGTAACCCCTTTGCGTGGTGGATGCGATCTTCTGGAATCGCGAAGACCCCTTTGGCGAAGTTTTCGAAATAGGGATGCAACCTGAAGACGGCATGGGAGGCTTCCAGCGCCGATAACCATTCCTTCAGTGTGGTGCCGGATACTCCCAGGTCGCCGGACAATGCGTTGAGATTCAGCACTTGCCCTACCCGACCGGCCAGCAGACGGATGAAATGTTCGAAATCCGTTAGCCTTCTGGTGTTAACTATTTGCCTGACGTCGCGTTCTATGTAGGTTTGATAGTAACTGCGGTACAACCGCAGTGGATCCACGTTTTCACTGTATAGCCGAGGCATGAATCCCTGGTAGATGTACTCGTCGCGCGTGTCTGCGATGCCGGCCGTTTCGAGTTCCGATATCGACAGGGGCAACAGGCGCAAAATGGCGGTACGTCCGGCAAGGGACTGGGAGACCGCTTCCCGCTGGCGCAACTGGCGATCGTCACCACGGGGAATTCCGCCGCGGTCGCCGACAATTCGTCAGCGATTTGTCTTGGAATCATGGCGCGGTTCCCATTGTTATAGATCTCGGTTCTTGTTACAAATATCGAGTCTGTAAAATACCACAAACGGTACGTTTTTCAAGTTGTAGTTGGGAATTGTACCGAAGGATTCACGCCTTATTTGGGGACCGGCAAGTAACATGGCAGATGTGAAACCTATCTTTTCAAAGTACCTCCAGGATCTCTCTGATGTATCCCACCAGGGCGATGCACGGGAGGAAAGTTTCTATCCGGCATTGAAAAAAACATAGAACTGTTTTGCGAACTTGCCTCGCTCGGCGAACGACTGGTTAACCTGCACTTTCTCAAGTCATCAGAACTTGATCCTCCGGCATGTCGATTCGACGGGGAAGGCGATAGGCAAGTCGCAAAGACTAAGGTTTTGGGTTTTCGTTACGAAAGCAACGATCAAAGAATGTACGTTAGCAAGTCGCAGTACTTCAGTCCTATCCCCTTGGAAATCTACGAGCACAGAATCGGGGGATACCAGATTTGCTATAAGTGGTTGAAGGATCGGAAAGGCAGTAGGCTAGATATAGACGAAATTCGTAAGTATTGTCTAATGGTTACAGCATTGGAATCACGCATAAGATTCAGCATAAGCTTGACTGTCTATATGCAGATGTAGAGGATTCACTGTGTGGGATGACGGCGTTCACCAGGTAGATCACCGTGGAATTCGCCCGTTGTAATATCTTGATTCGACGACGATTTTGTAACACGCAGGGAGGTAGGGCATGCGACTTACGGCCGTTGTAGAACACTGCAAAGATACGGGCCTGTACGTGGGCTACGTGCCCGGTTTTTCAGGTGCTCACTCTCAAGCTGAGTCATTGGACGAACTGAAGGAAAATCTGACGGAAGTCGTTCTAATGCTGTTGGAGGACGGCGAGCCCGAATTGGAATCCGAGTTCGTTTGTACACAGCAGATTGTTACATCATAGTGCCTAAAATACCGATTCTCAAACCGAGGGAAGTGATGCGACTCTTGGAGTCGTTGGATTTCAAGGAAGTACGTCGGAGAGGATCGCATATACAGTATAGACATAGCGATGGAAGAGCGACGACACTACCGTTTCACCAAGGGAGAGATCTTTCTCCTTTGCTTCTACGCCGAATCGCAAAAGATATTGGTCTCACCGTGGACGAGTTTTTGGCATCGAGGTAATCTAAAGGAGAAGGCGTTTTGCCGGAGCGTCTATTACCGAGCGATTAGCGAGCTACTCTGATGAAATCGGCGGCGATTTGTCTTGGAATCATGGTGCGGTTCCCTATGTTTATGAATCCTGGTTCTTGTTACAGACTTCCAATCTTAAAATACCGCGTTCCAGATACTATCTCCCAACGTCTTACATAGAGGCCAATTACATAGAGGCCAACTGTGCATTACTTGGGTAACTTCAAAGGATTCGATACAGCGAGCATCGACCTCTTCAAACCGTTCAGCTTCTGATTGGACCAAACGGTGCAGGGAAGACCAACGTCATCGAAGCCATTGAGTTGCTTTCGTTCGTAGCAAGGGGAAGGCCCTTGTATGAAGTTGCAGACGTGGGGCGTACCGACGGACGCCCTGAAGGAACTGGTATCGAGTTTTGTCGATCATCATATTTACGAAGGCATTGATCTATCAGACGGCACCTTGATAGACGAGGCGCAAAGACTGAAGCAGAAGCGATATCATGGACCGGAATGCCGCGTGCACATCTGGACCAAGGACAAACGTTTGAAAGCGCAAGAACCTGACAAAGAGCCAAACGCCTACATAGGTTGATCAACTTCAAGCAAAGGAACCAGCCCTTGTCCGACTACCAACCTCTTGACCTGTCGCAATTATGCAACGCCGGGTTGGAAGTTCTGGGCGAAAACGCCGGGGCGCCCATCGGAGAGCAGTTGTTCCGCGGCCTGCCGTTTCGCATAAACGACGACAGCGCGAACTGTTTCGTCGCATTCGACGAGGCTTCCCGCGGCGCGACCATCCCCGTTCGACAGACGGCGACCGGTGTGATCATCGCGCATCGCCTGCTGGCATCCGATCTGATGGAAGGCGGTCCGCTGGGCAAGCCGGTGGCCGACTACGTCTTTCGTCTGTCGGGAGGCGAGACGGTGCGCGTCCCCATCCGGGAACGTTTTGAGATTGCCCATATCTCACTGGGCGGCAAGCCTTTCGTCGCACTACCGGATCAGCACGACAAACTGGTTCCGAGTCGTTACGAGGGGGAATGGGGTTTGATGGGACGGCGTCAGACGGAGGTTGCGGGCGCTATGCCGAAAGGCTACTTCCTGTGGGCCTGGCGGAATCCGCATCCCGACCGCGAGATCGAATCGCTGGAGGTCGTTCCGGCCGGTCCTCCTTTCCTCATCGCCGGTGTTACGATTTCGCAGGTCGATGAACATCCCTTCGTCCGCCAGGGCAAGCGCGAAGCCCGGCTGATCCTGACCGACTCCGAAGACGCCGAAAAACCCTTCGATCTGAACGTGGAAGTGGACCGCGGGATCGCGTCCTACGTCCACCCCCTGCCCGAAGCGTCGGCCGATGAGTTTGTAGACGACGAATTCGCCGGCTGGGGAGAGGCGCAGAATCCGAAGTCCAGTCCGGCCTACGTCGAGGTGGCGGCCATTCCGTCCGCAACGGTGAAGGTGACGCAGGGCGCGGAAGAGGTGGGTAAGGTCAAATGGGCCGACGTGGAGCGGCAGAAGGTCGTCGAAACCCCCCGCATGCGCGTGGAACTCCTCGACCGCGGACGGAACTGGGTCCATGTCAACGTGCTCGACGACGACACGGGCAGGCCGGTGCCGTGCCGCGTGCACTTCCGATCCCCGGAAGGCATCCCCTACCAGCCCTACGGGCACCACAACCAGGTCAATTCCAACCTGGATTCCTGGCATATCGACATCGGCGGCGACCTCCGGATGGGGCAGATCACCTACGCGTACATCGACGGGAAGTGCCAGGGGTGGTTGCCCCGCGGCGAGGTCATCGTGGACGTGGCGCGGGGTTTCGAGTACGAACCGCTGCGGACCCGGGTCAAGATCGAACCGGGGCAGCAGGAGTTGAACCTGCGTATCAAGCGTTGGGTGAACATGAACGCCCAGGGGTGGTACAGCGGGGATTCGCACGTCCACTTCCTCTCGACGCAGGGCAGCCACACGGAATCCCAGGGCGAGGACCTG
This sequence comes from bacterium, assembly GCA_965200485.1. Classification (GTDB taxonomy): domain Bacteria; phylum JAAXHH01; class JAAXHH01; order JAAXHH01; family JAAXHH01; genus JAAXHH01. Next base: position 243,387 of record CBDAUD010000001.1, on the reverse strand, counting down.
AACGTCGTGAACCTGCTTCCTTCGCAATGGGGCAATCTGTTCACGAATACGGAGGATTTCACGGGCCGGCCGAGCATTTCGCAAGACGGGAACAACATCGTCTATGTCGGTCAGGAGAACCGGCAGCACTTTCTGGGCCATCTCATCCTGTGGGGTCTGAAGGAACCGGTCATGCCCTGGTGCAGCGACGGTCCGGGCGAGGCGGAACTGGGCGGCACGCTCGAGGCCACCATGAGCGACTGGGCGGACCAGTGCCACGCCCAGGGCGGCACGGTCGTCATCCCTCATCTGCCCAATCCGAACGGCGAACCCGCGGCGCTGATCGCCACGGGCCGCGTGGACGGCGTGGAGATGCTGCGTCACGAACCGTTCAACCACGTCGAATACTACCGCTATCTGAACTGCGGATACCGCCTGCCCCTGGTGGGCGGGACGGACAAGATGAGCAGCTACGTGCCCGTCGGCCTGTACCGCACCTACGCCTACATGCCCGACCAGGATTTCACCTACGACAACTGGTGCAAGGCCGTCTCGCAGGGCCGCACCTTCCACAGCGGCGGCCCCATCATCCATCTTTCGGTGGACGGCCATCAGGTCGGCGATACGGTACAGGTTTCGGGTCCCGGGACCGTGGAGGTGCAGGCCTGGTCGGAGAGCATCTTCCCGATCCACACCCTGGAGATCGTCCAGGGCGGGCGGGTCGTGGCCGCTACGGAAGACCGAAACGGGACGCGCCGCCTGGAACTGAAGGCGCGGGTGAAGGTGGGCGGACACACCTGGTTGGCCGCGCGGTGCGCGGGGCCGGATTATACCAGCGTGCCGCATCACGATGGATGGGGCCGGGGAATCTTTGCGCATACCTCGCCGATATACATCGCATGCGGGGGGCCGTGGTGGATGTTCGACCGGGACGCCGCGCAGTACATGCTCACGCTCATCGACGGCGACCTGCAGTACATTCGTCAGACTGCGGCCAGACACGAACACGGCACGACAACGCATCATCACGGGGAGGAAGATCATCTCGCCTACCTCGAACGACCCTTCGTCGAAGCCCGGGAGGCGATCCACCGCAGGATGCACCAGCTGGGGATTCCGCATTAGCCGGTCTGGTCGCATGTGCAGACCATCTTGCGCAGATCACAAGGAGAGCGCGTCATGAAATCAAAAAACGAAATACGTATCGGTTGCGTGCAGACGCCCGCTTCCGCCACCTTCGACGAGGCCGCGGAGGTCGCCTGCCGTCTGGCGGGCGACGCGGTATCGGCAGGCGCCGAACTGGTGTGCCTGCCCGAGTTCTGCGGCGGTCTGCGAACCGACAACGGCATGATTGCGCCACCTGCCGCGCCGGAGGCCAGCCATCCCGTGCTTGCGTCCCTGAGGGACTTCACCCGAAACGCCGGCGTGTGGACGCTCATCGGCTCCGTGGCGGTGGAAGGACTCGACGGTCTGCTGATCAACCGGGGATTCCTGGTGGACGATCGGGGCGAAATCCGTGCACGCTACGACAAGATCCATCTCTTCGACGTCGACCTCTCCAAGGACGAGAAATACTGTGAATCGGACGTGGTTTCTCCAGGTGAAACGGCCGTGGTGGCCGACACGCCGTGGGGCCGTCTTGGCATGAGCACGTGCTACGATATACGTTTCCCTGGACTTTACCGTACGCTGGCGCAGGCCGGCGCCGGGATACTCGCTGTGCCGGCGGCGTTTACGAAGACGACGGGCCAAGCCCACTGGCACGTGCTGAACCGTGCCCGGGCGATCGAGAACGGCGCCGTGGTGGTGGCTCCGTGCGCCGCGGGTTCGGTTCCGGGCGGCGGCGAGGTCTACGGGCATTCGCTCATCATTTCGCCTTGGGGCGAGGTCTTGGCCGATGGTGGCGAGGACGTGGGGGTCCTCGTTGCCTCGGTGAACATGGAAAGCGTAGCCAGCGCGCGCAAGCGCATACCGAGTCTTCGCCACGATCGCCCGTTCAACCTACCTGCCCAGTCCGCAGCGGATCGGCGTTCGGTAGCCTGAGCCGAGGACGGCGTCCGCATCGGATCACCTTGCGATAGCCTGAGCGGAGGAAGCGCCCGGCATGAAAGACCTCATCTTGGTTCGGCATGCCAAGTCGAGCTGGAACGACCCTGCCCTCGGCGACCATGAACGGGTGCTCAACCAACGGGGTCGGCGCGATGCGCCGGATATGGGCGGTCGTTTGCGGCTGCGCGGATGCGACCCGGATCTGATCGTGTCGAGTTCCGCGGTCCGCGCCCGGGAAACGGCGCGTATCCTCGCCGGAGAATTGGACTATTCCCCTGATGGAATAAAGGTCCAGGATCGTCTCTACGGCGCCGGTCCGGCCGAACTGGTGGAGGTGATCCGGGCAACAGATGCGTCGGTTGGCATCCTGATGCTGGTCGGACACAATCCCGGCCTGACAGTGTTGGCCAACCGACTCGGCCCCAGGGAGATCCTCAACCTGCCGACCTGCGCCATGCTGCATCTCCAGTTCGATGTGGACACTTGGTCGGCCGTGGGAACGGATCGAGGTAGAGAGGTTTTATACGATTTTCCGAAACGTGGACGAAAACCGTAGCATACCGTCGTTGCCCCAGGCTTGTTCAAGCCGCATCTCACAGGTCACAGAGGAGAAAGCGGATGTCCATCCAATCCGAGGAATTGCGGTTCACCGCGACGGAAGAAAAGGGCGAAGTTTCGGCCCTGCACGCACGGCCAGTCGCGGCGAAGGCGTTGCTGGTACTAGGTCACGGCGCGGGTACGAACATGCGCCATCAGTTCATGCAGGCGCTTAGCGACGCGCTGAACGATGCGGGGATCGCCACCTTCCGGTTCAACTATCCGTATTCCGAGAAGGGCGGCGGCATGGACGGCGAGAAGGTCAGACTGGCCACGGTCCGCGCGGCGATCGAGACGGCGATCGCGCAGGCGGACGGGTTGACTGTTTTTGCGGGCGGACATTCCATGAGCGGCAGGATGGTATCGATGGTCTGTGCCCGGGAACCCGTTCCCGGCCTGAAGGGCATCGTGTTTTTTGCCTTCCCCCTGCACGCCGGCAAACCGAACACGGAACGCGCCGAACACCTGAAATCGGTCGAATTGCCCATGCTGTTCCTGTCCGGCCAGCGGGACAAGATGGCGGACCTGGACCTGTTGGAACCGGTCGTGGACGGACTTGCGCCCGCGACGCTCCACGTCGTGGACACGGCCGATCATGGATTCAAGGTGCTTAAGCGGCGACGCACCGACGAACCCGTCATGGCCGAGCTGGCACGGGTTTCGGCCGAATGGATGGCGGATCGGGGCGCGTAGCCATGCGCGCCGGCAGCGCGGGCGCAAGGGAATTCAGGCAAGCGCTGGTATTGGTATTGGAAGAAAAGAAACGAGGCCTCCGCAAATGGATCCATTGACGATCATACTCCTCATTGTTGGGTTCGCCGCGGTCATGTCGACCTTCGCACTTGCCGTCTGGCTGATTCGAGCAAATCGAAGAATCAGCCAACTCGGCGAAGAGAAGGCGGGCATCAAAGCCGCATTGCCGCTGGTTCGCACGCAGCTGGGCGACGCGCAGGTGCGCCTCGAGCAAAGCCGGACGAATGAAACCAGGCTGGAAACCGCCAATGCGACGCTGCGTCAGCAACTGGCAAACGCGGAGGAGCGTCTCGGCGAGCGCGACGAGGTGGAGAAGCGGTTCCGGGACACCTTCAAGGCCCTGTCCTCGGAAGTGCTGAAGTCGCAGCAGGAATCGTTCAAGGCCAATGCCGAGGAAACGTTGAAGGCGCGGCAGGAAGCGGTGGAGAAGCTGGTCAAGCCGCTGTCCGAGAAGATCGAAACGCTGGACAAGGCACGCGCCGAGCATGCCGGCGAGTTCCGCACCCAGATGGCGCACATGATGCGGACCAACAGGGAACTGGCCGAAGAAGCCCAGGCGTTGTCGAACGCGCTGAAGCGGCCCGACGTGCGGGGGCGCTGGGGCGAGACCCAGCTTGAGCGGGTGCTCGAATTGTCCGGTTTGCGCAAAGACATCGATTTTACCGTGCAGGAGAGCTTTAACGCTGAAGGAGGAAGGATACGAACCGATGTGATCGTTCGGCTGCCCAGGGAACGGTCTTTGATCCTGGATTCCAAGGTGTCGCTCGCCGCGTTGATGGACGCCTTCGAAACGGAAGACGAGGAGGCGCGCTCGTCCGCGTTCGACCGGCACGTCGCCCAGATGAAAAGCCACGTCGATCAGCTGGCGGACAAGGCGTACTGGGAGGTCCTCGCCACGACGCCCGACATGGTGGTGATGGTCGTGCCGGAATTCGCCTTTCTTCCCGCCATCGAGCGCGAGCCGGGTTTGACCGAACGCGCGCTGGAGAAGAACGTGATCATCGTCACGCCGCCCGCCCTGCTCGCGCTGCTCAAGGCCGTGGAGATGTCCTGGCAGCAGATTCGCGTCGCCGAGACCGCAAGGGAGATCAGCGCCCTGGGCAAGGAGATGTATGATCGTCTGGCGGCTTTCGCCGGCCATTTCGCCGGCGTGGGCAAGTCGCTGGCGCAAGCGACCGACCGCTACAACCGGGCCGTCGGTTCCTGGGATGCGCGCGTCGCCACGTCCGCCATGCGATTCCCGGAGCTGAACGTGCCCGTATCCAAGGAATTGCCGGAAGTCGCACCGATCGACGCCGTGCCCCGTACTGTTCAGAAACTGACGGATGGTCGCGATGAGGACGAAGAAGGGAAGGGGCTTTAGCCAAATGAACGAACAGGCAAATCAACAGGAACGGGATGCGCTGCACCGAACGATCTGGCGGATAGCCAACGAACTACGTGGCAGCGTGGACGGCTGGGACTTCAAGCAATACGTCTTGGGCATGCTGTTCTATCGCTTCATCAGCGAGAATCTAACGGCCTACATCAACAAGGAAGAACGGAGCGGTGGCAACCCGGATTTCGATTATGCAAAGCTGTCGGATGAAAAAGCAGAATTGGGACGCGACCAGACGGTAAACGAAAAGGGGTTTTACATCCTGCCGTCAGAGTTGTTTGCCAATGTGGCCGGTAGCGCAGATCAAGACCCGGACTTGAATGAAACGCTTGCAACGGTCTTTAGTAATATCGAGAACTCGGCAAAGGGCGCGCCAAGCGAGGATGACCTGAAGGGTCTCTTCGACGACCTTGACGTCAACTCAACCAAGCAGCTTGGTCCGACCGTCGAACAGCGGAACAAGAAACTGGTGAACCTGTTAGACGCCATCGCTGGCCTTCGGTTCGGCGATTATGCGGACGCCAACATCGACGCATTCGGCGACGCCTACGAATTCCTGATGACGATGTACGCATCAAGCGCGGGTAAGTCCGGTGGCGAGTTTTTCACCCCGCAGGAGGTAAGCGAACTGCTCGCGGAAATCACGACCGTAGGCCGGGAAGAGGTGAACAAGGTCTATGATCCGGCCTGCGGTTCGGGTTCGCTGCTTTTGAAGTTCTCCAAGGTGCTCGGCAAGGACAAAGTCCGCCAAGGCTTCTTTGGACAGGAGATCAACCCAACGACCTATAACCTCTGCCGGGTCAACATGTTTCTGCATGACATCAACTACGAGCAATTCGACATCGTGCACGGTAACACGCTCACCGATCCGGTGCACTGGGATGACCAACCATTTGACGCCATCGTCTCCAATCCGCCCTATTCGATCAAGTGGGAAGGCGACAGGAGTCCGATCCTCGTAAACGATGCGCGATTTAGCCCGGCGGGGGTGTTAGCACCCAAGGACAAGGCCGATCTTGCTTTCGTCATGCACATGCTATCCTGGCTGTCTACCAGCGGAACCGCGGCTATCGTCGAGTTTCCCGGCGTGCTGTATCGCGGGGGTGCCGAAATGAAGATCCGCAGGTATCTCATCGAAAACAACTACATCGACACGGTGATTCAGCTTCCCCCCGATCTATTCTTTGGAACCACCATTACCACCTGCATCATCGTGCTCAAAAAGAGCAAGGTGGACAATAGGACGCTCTTTATCGACGCATCCGCCGAGTTCGTCCGATCAGGCAACAAGAACAAGCTGGGCGATGAACATCGCGCGAAGATACTCAAGGCATATACCGACCGGACCGACGTCGAATACTTCGCCACACTGGTCGATAACAAGGAGATTGCGCAGAACGACTACAATATCGCCGTTGCAAGCTACGTTGAGGGCGAGGACACCCGCGAGGTAGTTGACATCGCAGAACTGAACAAGGAAATCGAGTCGATTGTCGCTCGCCAGCAAGAACTTCGCACAGCTATTGATGCCATCGTAATGGAAATCGAAGGCCCGAAATGAACACCCCCACCGGTCGAATCGAGAAACTGATTTCCGAGTTGTGCCCGGATGGTGTGGCGTATAGAGAGCTGGGAGAGATCTGTGAATTCCGGCGCGGGCGAAGCATGACGAAGAAGGATCTGCGCGACGGAGTGGTGCCTGTTATAGCAGGTGGCAGAGAACCGGCCTATTATCACGATACTCCCAATAGAGTAGGAGATACTATCGCCGTCGCGGGTTCTGGTGCATATGCAGGATTCGTTAGTTACTGGGCGGTCCCTGTGTTTCTTTCAGATTCGTTTTCTGTGGACCCGATTGGGACGCTTATGGTGACAAAGTATGTCTACTATTTCCTGAAAAACAACCAGAACTTCATTCACAGAATGAAACGGGGAGCAGGCGTACCGCACGTGTACGGCAAGGATCTGGCGCGTCTCAAGATCCCTATTCCTCCTCTTCCGTTCCAAGCAGAGATCGTGAGGATTCTGGACACTTTTCAAGAGCTGGAAGCAGAGCTGGAAGCAGAGCTGGAAGCAAGAAAAAAGCAGTATGAGTATTACAGAAACAAGCTACTGAGTTTCAACAAAAATGAGGGGGGCGGGGGCCAACTACAGTGGGTGGAGATGGGTGAGGTTGTCACGTTCAGTAAAGGCGCGAGTATTCCGCGCGTCAGAACTTCCGTAGACAACGCTATTCCGTATCTACACTATGGGGATGTATACAAACTGTATCACAGAGTGGTTAACGTAGATTTCGAGTTCGATCGAATTATCAAGGTCTCAGAAAGTGAACGCTTCCGAAACGATCAGCTACTTTCTGACGGTGATATCGTATACAATCTGACGTCGGAAACGAAAGAAGACATTGGGAAGGCAGTATTGATCGAAAACGAGAAACGCCGCATGTTCGTCGCGGGCACTGAAACAACCGTACTGAAAATCACACGAAAAGACCTGATTGTACCAGGCTTTCTCAACTACATATTTATGTCTAATGCGTACTTGAGTGAGTTCCGGAGATATACGACCGGTACAAAAGTCTATCGAGTTCATCCTCGCGTTATTAAAAAGCTCAAAATCCCCGTTCCACCCCTCGCCGACCAGAAGCGTATAGTCGCAATACTGGATCATTTCGATATGCTGGTAAATGACATATCGATCGGATTACCGGCCGAGTTGGCCGCCCGTCGTAGGCAATACGAGCATTACCGAAATCGGCTGCTGACGTTCAAGGCCATGGAGTAGGCGGGTAACCCATTGGGACGCTCGATGTTATGCTAATTTAGGCGTTTCGGGCTGTCATGCCGTGCTTAGGCGTTGGACCTCAGCCACTTTCGCCCGCCATCGCGCCTATTTCCGCTATGGCGTCCAAGACACGAATTATTTCGGGGTCGATTTCCTGTTCTGGGACGTATTCCACTAGTTTGTAGTAACTATTCTTCCTCATTAGATTGGGTAGCTCAAGCCGTTTGTAATAGTTATCGAAGAGCGGCGTCAGAAACTTATCGCTGACCTTTGTTTTTGTATCCCAGGGAGAACCCTCCCCCAAGGTTTCCATTGCTGCGGAGACTTTCTTTATGGCTGCTCGCATGGCGTCCAGCCGTTCTTTAGTCTCGGTATCTTCGAAGAGCGGCCCCGCGGCTACCTTCCGTCCGCTTGAAGTGGCAAAAGCCTCAAGTGTCGCTTGCGTGCACAAGTAGTTCTCGATTTCCCGGCGTTGCCATGAAATACAGTTTAACCCTTCGTCCGGTGGATTCCGTGTGATTTCGTCCAAAATAACCAATCCTCGGAGTGCGGGCCGGGCTTCCCTGACTCCGTAATAGTGACTTTCCGCGTCTGACAACTGATTTCCCCCGATATAGTGGACGAAGGGACGTTCCAGCGCCCGGTGCGCCTTGTTGTGTTTCAGCCGCTTCGCAAAGACCTGCAGGATCGCTAGGTCCGTCGAACCTTCCAGATACAAGACCCAGCCAGTCTGAGTGGCCTGTACGTAGTGTTCGAAACCGATGTCTCGCAACGCCTTCAACGCCTGACTACCTCGATCGTCGATCCGATGTGGTCTCCCTATGAAGGCAACTACCGTATCCTTGTTCGCGGCTTCGTTCAGCAAAACCTCGGAGTGGCTGGCCGCGATGATCTGGCAACCGTTTTCCTCCGCCGTATCGGAGAGAATGCGGTATATTTGACGTTGCCGTAGGATTTCGAGATGGGCGTCGGGCTCGTCAAGCAGGACGACCGCGCCTGGATTGGCGTACATGTAAGAAAGGAGCAGCAGAGTCTGTTGCATGCCCCGGCCGCTGGAGGACAGGTCAAGTCGTACCCCGCGTTCCTTATAGGTCATAGTGATCTCGCCCCGTTCGATCACATATTTCGGCGGATCGATTTCAGTGCCGAAGAGCTGCGCCATGATCGACACGACTGCCTCCCAGTGATTGGGATTTCCCTCGGAAACCTGAGAACACAGATTCCGCAACACCTCCGCGGTGCGGCCTTCTCCCACACGCACATCGATCGCACCAGGATCCAACCGCGTTTCGGTGGCTGCGAGACCGGACATGGGGGGCAGAAAGGCGACTTCCACTGTACTGGCCTCAGGGGGGATGGCCATGCGCGATTTGGCGCCATCATCAGTGCGCAGAGGCCGGCAGTATATCGATTCCTCGTTCGCGTAGTCGAATTCTAGTCCACACTTCCATAGGCTTTGATTCTCGACACCGCTGACGATTACGTCGATGCGGATATTGGATGTCCTAGGGCCGCTGGCCGTCTTCTTTACGTTTCGCGTGCGAAGCGCACGCCAGAGTAGATTAGCCGATGGAACCGGCATGGAAACCAAGTCTCTACGGTTAACCGTTACGCCGGGTCGCCGATCCGGTCCCGCCGATCCGGAACGACGCTCGTTCCATCGTTTCAGGCCGGTGCTCCAGAGCGCAAGCGCTTGCATTGCCGATGTTTTCCCGGAGTTGTTCGGGCCTATGAACACGACGGGATTGCCAAGTTCTATGCAGACCTCGTCGAGCGTCTTGAAATTGCGCACGGTTAATTCGGTCAACAAGATATTGGGTTCCTTGGTTTCTTGAGCTGAGCAATTGGCTGGATACAATTATACACGATCGAATTTAGCCCAAGGACTCTGATTCGTCAAAGCGTAAATCAAATCGTTTCGGACTACAGTTTGGAACCTGTTTTTCCTGTAAGCCAGCCTTGGTATTCGCTGATTGCAAGCTGCCTTGACTTTGATCCACTAGGTAGATAAGTTTGTGCGCCAGTGGATATCGGCTATGCCTTGTACTACAATCGTTCACCATGTGGTCGCATCCGTTCCGTACAAGAACAGGTTTTGGGACTGCGGAGTTGTAGTACCCGGTTTTCGGGGAACCTTGAGAGTCGAAAATGAGCGAACCTCCTGCATATAATGTCGTCGCCGAGCAGACGCAGCATACCGTGGTGGCCGAGTATACGCCGGTGAAGTACCGAGCAGACAGCTACCAGAGCGAGGCCGCGCTCGAACAAGCCTTCATCGGACAGCTCGAATCGCAGGCGTACGAGCATGTTCAGATTTCCAACGAACAAAGCCTCATCGAGAATCTCCGGGACCGACTGGAAGAACTCAATGACTACAGTTTCAGCGATAGCGAGTGGGACCGGTTCTTTCACGGACGATTGGCGAACCAAAACGAAGGAATCGAAGAAAAGACCGCGACGATTCAGGAAGACTACATCAAGCTCCTTACGCGCGACGATGGGTCGCAGAAGAACATCTATCTGATCCGCAAGGGCAAACTCGACCTGCACGACAACAAACTGCAGGTCATCAACCAGTACGGCACCGACAAGGGACTTCACGAAAACCGATACGATGTCACCGTACTCGTAAACGGGTTGCCGCTGGTCCATGTCGAACTCAAGCGGCGCGGCGTACAGATACGGGAGGCCTTCAACCAGATCAAGCGCTATCAGCGTGAGAGTTTCTGGGCGGATTCGGGACTGTTTCAGTACATTCAGCTTTTCGTCATTTCGAATGGCACGCATACCAAGTACTACAGCAATACTACCCGCGTTAAACATGTGAAGGAAGCCAAGTCCGGCGAGCCGAAACGCGCCAAGCGATCAAGCAACAGCTTCGAATTCACCAGTTGGTGGGCGGACGCGGCCAACAAGCCCATCATGGATCTGATGGATTTCGCGCCGACCTTCTTCGCGAAGCACACGCTGCTCAATGTCCTGGTCCGCTATTGCGTGTTTACGACCGACCGGGAACTGCTCGTCATGAGACCGTATCAGATCGCGGCGACGGAGCGTATACTGAATCGCATCGAAATCAGTACAAACCATCGGAAGCTGGGCACGGTCGAGGCCGGCGGCTATATATGGCACACCACCGGTTCCGGCAAGACCCTGACGAGTTTCAAGACGGCGCAGCTGGCCAGCAAACTGCAATTCGTCGAAAAGGTGCTGTTCGTGGTAGACCGGAAGGATCTGGACTATCAGACCATGAAGGAGTACGACAGATTCGAGAAAGGCGCCGCGGACAGCAGTACCAGCACGTCAATTTTGCAAAAGCAACTCGAAAACTCCGATGTTCACATCATCATCACGACGATTCAGAAGCTGGATCTATTCGTGCGCCGGAATCGCAGACATTCCATTTTCAAGAAACACGTGGTTCTGATCTTCGACGAGTGCCATCGCTCGCAATTCGGCGAAATGCACACCGCAATAAAGAACTCATTCTCGCAGTACCACTTTTTTGGATTTACCGGCACGCCGATCTTCGCGATCAACGCTTCCTCCGGCGGCCGACCCGACCTGAAAACCACCGAACAGGCGTTCGGCGAACAGGAGCACACCTACACGATTGCCGATGCCATCACGGACAAGAACGTGCTGCCGTTCAAGGTGGATTACGTCTCGACGGTCAAGGAGGCGGAGGACATAGAGGACGAGCAGGTGGCAGGCATCGACCGTGACGCGGCGTTGGCCGCCCCGGAACGGGTGGCGAACATCGTCAGCTACATCCGCGAGCGCTTCGACCAGAAAACCAAACGAAACACGTTCTACGAACTGAAGGATCGCCGTCTGGCCGGATTCAATTCGATATTCACTGTGGCGTCCATTGCCATGGCCAAGCAGTACTACGCTGAGTTCAAGCGACAAATGTCGGAATTGCCGAGCGACAAGAAACTGAAGGTCGCGCTGATCTACAGTTTCGGCGTGAATGAGGAAGACCCGAACGAGTTGGCAGACGAAAACTCGGATGATACAAGCGGGCTTGATGCGAGTTCGCGGGACTTTCTGGACAGCGCGATCAAGGACTACAATGCGCTGTTCAAAACGTCGTACGACACGTCTTCCGACAAGTTCCAGAATTACTACAAGGATGTAAGCCAGCGGGTCAAAAACCGGGAAGTCGACATCCTGCTCGTGGTCGACATGTTCCTGACGGGGTTCGACGCCACGACCGTAAATACGCTATGGGTAGATCGAAATCTGCGCCTGCACGGCCTGTTGCAGGCGTTTTCGCGTACCAACCGCATACTCAACAGCGTGAAGACCTTCGGGAATATCGTCTGCTTTCGAAACCTGGAGAAGGCTACGGACGAATCCATCGCGCTTTTCGGCAACAGGGAAGCAGGCGGTCTCGTGTTGCTCAGGACCTACAGCGACTATTATAACGGTTATCAAGATGGCGACAAGGCGGTGCCCGGTTACGCGGACTTGGTCAAGGAACTGCAGGAAAAGTACCCGGTCGGCGAGCCCATCGTCGGCGAGCAGGCTCAGCGGGATTTCATCAGGCTGTACGGTAGCATACTGCGGATTGCCAATATCCTGACCGCCTTCGATGAATTCAAAGGCAATGAGATGCTGTCGGCGCACGCGCAGCAGGACTACCGCAGCATGTACATCGATTTGTACGACGAACATCGATCGGGCGCGGTCGGGGAGAGCCAGAACATCAACGACGATCTGGTCTTTGAAATGGAATTGATCAAGCAAACCGAGATCAATATCGACTACATCCTGGCGCTTGTTAAAAAGTACCACGAGGATCACCGCAAGGACCAGGAGGTATTGATCAATATACGCAAAGCCATGGCCTCAAGCGCCGAGTTGCGAAACAAGAAGGACCTCATCGAGCGGTTCATCGATTCGCTCGGAGACCATGCCGAAGTGGACCGTGACTGGGAACGCTTCGTAGAAGAAAAGAAGACGGAAGAGCTTGATCAGATCATATTGGCCGAAGGGATTGACCGCGACAAGACGATTCGTTTCGTGGACAATGCGTTTCGGGATGGGGGCGTTTCATCGACCGGGACGGCCCTCGCCGAGATCCTGCCTCCGGGGGGACGGTTTTCGCCCAGCGGTGAACGAGCCAAGAAAAGAAAGAGCGTATTGGCCAAGTTGACCGCCTTCTTCGACCGATTCTTCGGTATTGCCGGCAGCAGGGCGGTTTCTACCAAGTCCGTTCCTTCAGCAGATCCTGAATAGCCTCCTTCGGAACCGGCAATTCGTCCATGCGGTCTTCTAACCACTCCGAGAAGTCCGCCTCCGTGTCGTCTGTCCACCGGTCGTCGATTTGGCCGGGCGTGTACTTCCCCTCCCGTAGCCGCTGCTTGCCGAACATGTCCCTGAGATGGACGAGTTCCGAGGTCTTCACCACGGTTTCCGCGAGATGGGGCGGAACGAACACGACGCCCTCGCGCTTGCCCAGGACCACGTCGCCGGGCATGACCGTGGCCTGACCGATGCGTACGGCGGTATTCACGCCCAGGAGCATGATGGTAGGCGAGGCATAGGATGGATGCCAGCCCCGGACGAAACAGGCGAAATCTTCCAGTTCCTCGATGCCTTCCAGGTCCCGGACAGATCCGTCGAAGACCACGCCGTTGCCGGAATTCGCGTAGATGGCCGTAGCCAGGTTGTCGCCGATGATCGGGCCCTCGTCCACCTTGCCGTAGGTGTCCGCCACGTAGACGTCACCGGGAACCAGCATGTCGATCGGCCAGGAGATCTGGTCGCCGATACAACCGCTGGCGGCTCCTTTTGCCTCCATGACCGTTCGCATGGCCGGCCGTCGGGGCATGTACATGGCCGTCACGGCTCGTCCCACGAGCGTTTTGCCGGGATGGGTGCGCTCCCATCCGCCTTCGTACTGGTGTTCGTACCCCGCGCCGCGCAAAACGCCCCAAGCTTGGGTGATGGATACGCGCTTCATCCGTTCGATGATCCCGTCGGGCACCATCGGACGTCCGTCGGGGAAGCGGGCGCCGTCCCAGTCCGGCGTGTATTCGACGAGCTCTTCCGGAGTCAGGTTCAGCGGGCAGAATTTGTCGGCCATGGGTACTCCTCGGATTTACGGTTTCATGTTCATTCAAACTGCGCGTTGTCCCACTGCCAGAAGGCGAGACGGATGTCCCGGTGTTTCACCGCCAGCGCGCCGATGTAGTCCGGCCCGGGATCGATGCCGGTCATGGACCAGCGTCGCGCTTCGGCGATGTCCCAGCGTGTGGCCAGCAACTCGGCCGGTCCGTCGTGTTCGATGGTGACGTCGAACTGGTCAAGGGGGCAGGAAAGCCCCTGCCCGATAGCCTTGACGAAGGCTTCTTTCCGCGTCCAGCACGCAAGGAAGGCTCTGTCGCGCCGGTGCTGTGGCATGCCTGCCAGCGCGGTGTATTCCCGGTCGGAGAAGAGGCGACGGGCGATCCGCAGTCTGTCCGCGATCGAACGGCGATGCAGGTATTCCACGTCTACCCCTAACGGCAGGTCCGAGGTCAGCGCGTAGACGGCCAGGTCGTGGGAATGGGATACGTTGAACCGGACGGAGGTCGCGGGATGGGCGAGATCGGGCTTGCCGTGCCTGGTATAGCTGAATCGCAGGTCGGCCGCATTAACGGCAACGTACTGCGCCAGGATATTGCGCAGTACGGCTCGGGCCGTGGTGTATCGATCCCGCACACGGCGTACGACGAAACGCTTCGCTCGGGAAAGTTCGTCCGGAGCCAGGAAGCGCTCTAAGGCGTGGACTTGGTCCGGCGGCAGATCAAGAGCAGCGCGCCAGAGGTGGACTTGGCCGGTGGAAAGCCGCCATGCCGTTTCGGCAGGCGCCGTCTGCCACATCCCATTGTTTTGGGGACCTTCATCGCGCTTATTCGACGTTGCCGTCCGGCGCCGCTTCGGACGATCTCCCGGCCTGTCCATTACCAGTCCGCCACGCTGCCGTCCGTTTCATAATAGTGTTCGCCACCGGTTTCTTCCTCGTACGGCACCCGTTTGCTTACGGCCTGCTCGTCGATCTCGATACCCAGTCCGGGTTTGTCCGGCAATTCGATGTGCCCGTCCACCACCTGCCAGTTCTCCTTCAGAATGCCGCCGCCCAGCGCCCAGTCGACCTGCTCCTGGGCGAGGAAGTTCGGAATCACGGCGTCCACGTGCATGCAGGACGTGAAGGCCACGGGGCCGATGGCGCAATGGGGCAGGACATGGATGTAGTACACCTCCGCCATGTTGGCGATCTTCCTGAGTTCCGTGATGCCGCCGGCGTGGGATCCGTCCGGCTGGATGTAGGCCGCCGCCTGTTTTTCGAATACCTGTCGGAATTCCCAGCGGCTCAACAACCGCTCGCCCGTGGCGATGGGGAAGGTGACGTGATCCGAAACGAGCTTCAGGGCGTCCACGTTCTCCTGCGGTACCGGCTCCTCCACGAACATGGGCCGCATATCCCGGATCTCGCGGCAGATCTCGATCGCCAGGGCAGGGGTCATCTTCCCGTGAAAGTCGAAGGCCAGTTCCGCTTCGGGACCTACCCATTCCCGCATGAGATACGCGCATTCGACGAACTCGTCGATGACGGCCGGCGGTTCATGCCCGCGCCACTTGCCGCCCGGACCGGTCTTGAAGGCCGTATACCCGCTTTTGCGCAGCATGTCCAGCCGTTCCCGCGCAGCGGCCTGGTTTTCCTCGGTCAGACTCCCGATGCCCCAGTGGGCGTAAACGCGGATGCGATCGCGCACGGCGCCGCCCAGGAGCTTGTAGACGGGGACGCCGTAGTGCTTTCCGGCAATATCCCAGAGCGCCTGGTCGATGCCGGAGATGGCGGTCATGAGGATGGCGCCGCCCCGGAAGAAGGCCGACCGGTACATGTGCTGCCAGTGGTGCTCGATGCGCAGGGGATCCTTGCCGACCAGGTAGTCCGCGAGCTCCCTGACCGCGCCTTCCACGCTTTCGGGTTTTCCTTCGAGCGTGGTCTCGCCCCAGCCGTCCAGGCCCGTATCCGTGGTGATCTTGATGAGCCGGGTACGATGGCGGGGGAAGAACTGTTCGACGGAAACGATTTTCATGGCAATGCAGGCGGATCAGGGCGCGGCCGTCCGGCGGGAGCGGCCGATCCGGAGGATCGGATCATCTGCCGAAGAGCTGATCCGGATTGATGGATTCAATGGCGTACCCGGCCGGCACGACGAAAATCGACGGGTCGACGTGCTGCGGCACCACCTTGGTTGCCGTCAGCGTCATGGTCATGGCCGTACCGGGGAACGTCGTGATGATTTTAAGTGGAAATCCGCCCAATCCTTCGGTCCAGAAGGGCATGGTGTCCTTCAAGGCGCCCCCCAGCGACGCGGCCAGGTCCAGCTTGATCGCGTCGGTGACCCACATGTACTGAATCATCGTGCCGGACGGATTGATGCGGGTGACCTTGTATTTTCTGCAACTATAGCCGGCTATCGTGACTGTTTCGTTTTCGTCCGAGATTACCGGGGGCGTCCGTTCCTGCAGGTTCAGATCCGCCACGATCTGGTAGGCTTTGCTGTTCATGTGGCTGATGACGAAACCACGCCCCGTCGCCCCGTCGATCACGATTTCGCCCATCGTCAGACCGATCATGCCGCCGCGCATGAGGATCTTGGTCTGATTGTCCTTGAAGTAGAGCCGGTACGATTCCGGTACCAGCATCGCCACCTTGGCACGGTCCTGCAGGTCGCCGCCGGTGAACGCCACGTTGAAATGGAGATTCCCCTCGAAGGCGTTCTCTGCCGGAATGGCCGGGACAGAGGGCACCAGGACGACGGCCAGAAGCGCGGCGATCGCCGCGTATCTTGTCACGTTTCGTCGGCTCGCGGGAATTTGGGGTTTGCGAGAGGCATGGAGGCTAGTCCTCCGATATGATGGCGAGTTCCCCGGCATGACAGGTATAACAGGTCACGGGCTGCAGGTCGGCTTTTTTCATGACGTCCTTGTTGATGGTCTCCACCTGCGCATTGATCTGCTCTACAAGCTTGATGAACGCCCGTCCAACCAGCTTCGCTTCCTTCTCGTCGCTCGAATAGTCTTTCAAATTGTGACAGTAGACACACTTCTCCCCGATGCCGCTGCTGACCGACTTCATGTAGTTGCGGATTTCTCTCGTGGAAAGATCCGTCAGGACCTGCACGTTCTTGGGGGCGCGCTGGGCGTCCACGGGTGCGTCGAGCAGAACGATCATCACGAAGCACACGGCAATGATCGGTATGATCCGTTTCATCGCGACTCCTTTCGTCGTGAGCATTTCGAGTCGTTGCGGGCATTCGGCGCCCGACCCGTTCGCCACAGCCGATTCCCTAACCGATGGAGAAGACATGTTAAATCTAAGGCAAGTGCGGTCGCGCTGTCAAGACCTTTCACCCCGGTCGTCCCTCGGGTCGCACTGCGGCCATATCGCCGACGAGCAGCTATTTTCAGCGCGGTCCGGAGTCGCCAGGCCCCCGACCGCCCGCCGCAATCTGCGTGGACCCGAATACGGTCTGGTCCGCTGGCCACCACCTTGTCCTTGACGCATGGACCAAAGTCTTTAACATAAACCAAAAGTCTTTAGCAAAATCGTTGGCTGCCGATGACCTTCAGAACCGAAACGCAGAAACTTCAACCCGGAAGTTGCGACGCGAAGTTGCGACACGGGGATAGCAACACGAAGTAACGCGGGATTGCGTGGAGATAGCGCGGATGACAGAAATCGTTTCAGTACATGGTCGCGAAATACTGGATTCGAGAGGGAACCCCACCGTCGAGGCCGAAGTGCGGCTGTCCGGTGGCGCATTCGGTCGGGCGATCGTGCCGTCGGGCGCTTCGACGGGCGCGCACGAGGCGCACGAGCGTCGCGACGGCGACGATTCCCGCTACCTGGGCAAGGGCGTGCTTCGGGCCGTTGCCAGTGTTGATGGCGAGATCGCCGCGGCGTTGCGCGGTCGGGACGCGACCGACCAGGCCGGCGTGGACCGCGCCATGATCGCGCTCGACGGCTCGGCCAACAAGGATGTCCTGGGCGCCAACGCGATCCTCGGCGTATCGCTGGCGGTCGCCCACGCTGCGGCGGCTGCGGTGGACCAGCCGCTGTACCGCTACCTTGGCGGCGATGAGGCCTGCATGCTGCCCGTCCCTATGATGAACGTCCTGAACGGCGGTTCTCACGCCGACAACAACGTCGATCTGCAGGAGTTCATGATCATGCCGGTCGGCGCCGCGACGTTCTCGGAAGCCTTGCGCATGGGCGCGGAGGTCTTCCACAGCCTGAAGGCGGTGCTGCGGAAACACGGGTACGCGACCTCGGTGGGCGACGAAGGCGGCTTTGCCCCGAATCTCTCTTCGAACGCCGAGGCCATAGCAGTGTTGATGTCGGGCATCTCCGATGCCGGTTATGACCCGGGTGTCGATGTCGCGATCGCGCTCGATGCCGCCGCTTCCGAGTTCCATGAGCAGGACGTCTACAGGCTGGGAGCGGAAACTACGCCCGAGAAGACCGCGCAGGCGTTGATCGAATTCTACGCGGATCTGGTTGGCAAGTATCCCGTGGTGTCCATAGAAGACGGCTTGGCGGAGGACGACTGGACCGGATGGAAACTGCTGACGGAGCGGCTCGGCCGAGACGTGCAGCTTGTCGGCGACGATCTCTTCGTGACCAATACCGACCGGCTTTCCCGCGGCATTCGGCGGGGGGTTGCCAACAGTATTCTGATCAAGATCAACCAGATCGGGACGCTGACGGAGACCTTCGAAGCGATTGACATGGCGCAGGCGGCGGGGTATACCACGGTGATCTCCCATCGATCCGGCGAAACGGAAGACACCACGATCGCGGACATCGCAGTCGCGAAAACGGCAGGCCAGATCAAGACGGGGTCCCTTTGTCGTTCCGAACGGACCGCGAAGTACAATCAGTTGCTTCGGATCGAAGAGTCCCTGGGCGATCGGGCCAGGTACGCGGGCCGGTCCGTCCTGCGCCAGGCCCCGTGAACGGAGTGCCGCCATGGCCGACATGAAGCCGAACAACGCCGGACCGGTCTCGGGGCCCACGGGCCGGCGGCGTGGTAAAGGCGCCAGGGGAAGTCGCTTGAAATTGGCGATCTTCGGCGTAATCGTCATGGTATTCGGCTACCTCTATCTGGGAGGCAGTTACGGCTGGGACAACATGTGGAAACTCAGGCAGCAGAAAGCCCGGTTGCAGGCCGAGGTATGGGAACTGGAAACCCGCAAGCGGGAACTGACCGGCGAACTGGAATTGCTGGAAGGCGATGCCGAGGTGGATGAACAGACGCGCTTCAAGCTGGAGAGACTGGCCCGGGAAGAACATGGCATGGCCCGGGAAGACGAGTTGATTTACCGATTTCCCGCCGAAGAAACGGATACGACCGAAGTCAGACCGCCGGATTTCGCCCCCTGAAGCCCTGTGCGCTCCGGAATCTCCGGGCCTTCCCATGGCCATTCAATCCTCGGAAGCCATCGTGCTCAACCGGATCCCGCTTGGAGACACCAGTCTCCTGATCACGGTGTACACGCGGACCTTCGGTAAAGTGAAGCTCGTCGCGCGCGGAGCGCGGCGTCCAAAGCGGAAAATGGCGTATGCGCTGCAACCGTTCTGCGTAGTCACGGTAACGTTCAACCGTCGCGAAAACCGCGAATTGCAGCAACTCTCGAAGGTAGACCCGGGGCCGTTCTTCCGGCATATCGGGGAAGACCTTGCGAAGGTGGGCTATGCCAGCGCCGTGTGTGAACTGGTGAACAGGCTGGTGCTCGGCGAGGAGCCTGGCGAACAACTCTTCGGATTGATCATGCGTACGCTGGCGGCGATCGACCGGTTGCCCTCGGAAGCGTGCGAGATGCTGTTCTGGCGATTTCAGCTCGAATTTGCGGACGTTTACGGCACGGGACCCGAGTTCGACGTTTGCATGGGATGCGGGAAGCGTCCGGAGGAGGCGTCGGTTCGTTTCAGTCCGGCTCTGGGCGGGATTCTGTGCCGCGCTTGCCAGCACCAGGACGGCGACGCGATGCAACTCTCTCTCGGTACCACGCGGTTGTTGTCCCGCGTGCGCGAAATGCCGATGGAGCTTCTGCCCAGGCTGAAACCCGTCAGGACCTCCCGGCGGGAGATAAAGCGTGCCATCCGCGCCTTCTATCTGTATCAGTTGGACGACGGACGGGAACTGAAATCGTTGAAGTTCCTGGAATCGGTGGAGTCGGACGTAAAGGAGAATCCGCGATGAGCAGCGATGGACCCCGGTATGACGCAATCACCTGGGGCGAGGGGTTTTTGCGCCTTTCTCCGCGCGGCCGGGAACGATTCGAACAGGCCGGGATGTTTGGGGTAGACGTGGCCGGCGGCGCCCTGGAAACAGCGGTTGGCCTTGCGCGGCTTGGCCTCCGGACGGCATGGCTTTCCGCCGTGGGAGACACGCCGCTGGGCATGAAGCTGGTCAACAAGGTCCGGGAGCACGGCGTGGATACGGAACACGTGATCCGGATTCCGGACGGACGCACCGGGCTGTGTTATACGGAGACCGGCAGTGCGCCCAGGTCGACCCGGTCCTGGTACGACATGGGCGATACCGCCTTTCGTTCCATCTGCCCCGGTACGGCGGAATGGCCCGCCGCCGGTGCAACGGCCGTCCTGCATCTGGACCTGACGGGCCCCATGGTCGATCCAGTCCATGCCGGTCGCCTGACAGCCATGCTCAAGCTGGCCCGGGCTGCGCGCATCCGACTGAGTATCCTGCTGGACGTGCCGGGCGGGGCGCGTCTCGATGGCGAGATCGGGAAGCCGGTGCTTGATCTCCTGGAAGCCGCGGATGTGCTCATGGTGACGCTGCGGACCCTAGAGACGATCTGGGGGTTCGGCGGTCCGCTGGCCTCGGCCGCCGACAAAGCGCGGGCTTCGTTTGGCGGGAAGAATCTGGCGGTCATGACGTACCAATGCCCTACAGCCGGAACAGGACAGATTTCCGGCATGGCGATCTCCCCGTCCGGCCAGGTCTTTGAAGACGTCCGATGTCGGATAAAGGCGGTAGACGCCGACGGCGCGGCGGGCGCCTTCGCGGCAGGCTATCTCCTCGGTTGCCAGCAGGACGACCTTCATTCCGCGCTGCGGTACGGATGTGCCGCCGCCGCGCTGGCCTGTTCCGTTCCCGGACCATTGAACTGGTTCACCAGAGGAGATCTGGAATCGCAGATTGCGGGAACCGGGTCGGGACTCGAGCGTTAGATCGTTCTGAAAGGCCCTGCCCGGATCCTATTTCTGCGTTTTGCTTCACCGAAGATATCTCCGAGTCGCAAAAAGTGCATCCGGGAAGGAGATATTTAGATAACGCCCGTTCCCCGAGGTATTCCGGATTGTATAGGCACATGGACGGTTTGAAAACAACGGCGGATCGTTTCGACCGTCCACCCCGGGGCCAACCCCGCAAAAGGAGGCATGATGATGGCAGTAAACATCCATACGGCGCGGTCCATGCATCCCATCGGACGTCCGAAGCCTCGCGTTTCTGACGCAGGATGGCCGTTTTCGCCTCCGGAGCGCTGTTGGCGTAACCGCTGATACCCCGTTTTGAGAAGGGAATTGACGCACGCCCTCCGGAGCTGCGAGACCTGAGTCACGCAGTAGTCTTGTCCTTGTACGAATTGAACCGGAGGTAAAATTACGGCATGTACAATCCTGAATTCTGGGAGATTCGATTAGATCAGGTTGATTTGGAACGGTTTCCCAACGAGGCGAATATCTGGTACGAGACGGGGGAGGATAGGGCGCACCGGTATCGGCGGGAGGACAGGGTGGACGAACTGGCCGACGCGCTCTACGACTTCCTGTCCCTTTATCTGACCCGTAAACAGTGCGAGGTCGTGGTGCTGTACTTCATTTATCAGAAAACCCAGCAGGAAGTTGCGGAGATCCTGGGCATCTCCCGCCGGGTCGTGAGTCAGCACCTGTTCGGCATCTGTCGGAACGGCAAGCATGTCGGGGGCGCGGTCAACAAGTTGCGCAAACTTTGCGCCCGGCACGGGATCGATTTTCGTCCGGTCGAACATACGCTTGAGCAGCAGGGATACCCCGACCGGTTCGCCATTTCCGCCTGAACGTATTTCCGCACTACCTCATGCTACTACGAGAAGCCGCCGGCGACTACGTCACGGCGGCTTTTTAAGTGAAAGCAAAAAACTGATGGATCATGATCGATTTTCAGATGCGTTGGCACGCATCGATTCGGCCAACGGCGCCGACCCGGAAGTGGAAGCGGCGGACGGCCGTTCCTGGCCGAAAGCCCTACTGTACGGCTTGCGGATGTCAGCCTGTCTGGAAGACTTTGCGCCTGCCGCTTCAGAAGCATTGCGGCTTGCCGTGCGTTGCCAGCACATTCAAAGATGGAAGATACCCCGGGGAAACTTCCCCGTCGGTCGGCTCGGCTACCGTCAGTGGCGAACGGAACTGGCCTGGTTCCATGCCCGGACCGCGGGGTCGATCCTGCGGGATGTCGGCTATGACGAGGCCCTCGTTGATCGCGTGCAGTCCCTCGTCAGAAAAGAGCGGTTCAAGGCCGATCCCGAAGCGCAGACGCTTGAGGACGTCGCCTGTCTGGTGTTCTTGCGGTTCTACCTGCCTGCGTTTGCGGAGAAGCAGAGCGAGGAGAAGTTGGTCGAAATACTGGCCAAGACCTGGAAGAAGATGTCGGCTGCGGGTCGGGCCGCAACCCGGGGCATGGACTTTTCTCCTGCGGTGAAATCGTTGCTGGTACGGGCGACTGCGTCTCTGTAGCGCGTGCTAGCCCCACAGATCGGGGTTTCCCGTCAGGATCTCCGGACCGTCGGAGAGAATGGCAACCGTATGCTCGAAATGGGCGGACAGCCGGCCATCGGCCGTGACGGTCGTCCACTGGTCTTCCAGCACCCTGATCTGGTGCGCACCCGCGCACACCATGGGTTCGATGGCGATGACCATGCCCGGTTTGAGCCGGATGCCGCGCTTCGGCCTGCCGTAGTTCGGGACCTGCGGCTCCTCCCAGAGCCTGCGGCCGATTCCGTGTCCACACAGATCCCGCACTACCGAGTATCCGTGGGATTCGGCGTGCAGCTGTACCGCGTGCCCGATATCGCCAAGCCGGTTTCCGGATTTCGCTTCCTCAATCCCCTTGAGCAACGAAGTCCGCGTGACGTCCAGCAGCCGCTGCGCCTCCGGTGAAATGCGCCCGACGGGAAAGGTGAAGGCCGTGTCGCCGTGGTATCCGTCGATAATCAGGGCGAAGTCGAGACTGAGTATGTCCCCTTCCACGACCCTGCGCCGCGGACCGGGTATGCCGTGTACGATTTCATGGTTGACGGACGCGCAGATCGTGGCGGGAAAGGGCGGATGGTAGGTGGGCTGGTATCCCAGGAAGGAAGAGACCCCGCCGAAATCCCGGATCATCTTGCGCGCGATGCCGTCCAGCTCGGAAGTCGTAACGCCCGGTCCCACCGCTTCCCCCATGCGCTGCAGCGTGGCGGTAGCGGCTTGGCCGCTCCGGCGAATGGCCTTGATCTGCGGCGCTGTCTTGAGAATAATGCCCATGGTATTCCTCGAACGGAAATCAGCACGAAACAACCTGTGCCCGGGTGTTCGGGGGAGCGCTTGATCTGACGCTACCGGAAACGCATCAGGCATGATACAGGGGAAGGGGATTTAGTCAAGGGCATTCACCCGGTCGTGCCGAACGGGGGGCGATCCGGCGGGGTTTCCGTTCGTTCGGTGATCCAGCCGAGGATGGCGCTGCTTTCCGAGACGGACGCCTTTCGTGCCACGCTGGAAACACGGGTCCCTGAAATCCCTTGTTTCGCGCCTGGCCGTCCTGTAGGTTCTCTAACTGAAGACGGCCCTTTTCACGGCCGCCAGGACATTCGGTCGTATGCGCCGGATACCGCGGGATACCGCTCGTTCACCAGATACCAGGAGCGTTCTGAACAGGATCATGGACCAATCAGCGCCAAACGAAGTGCCGGTACGACAGTGGCTGACCTTCCGTCCGGAGATCAAGCTCATTGATTGCACGATCCGGGACGGCGGCCTGATGAACAACCACCGTTTCGGCGTCGACACCGTCAAGGCGGTCTACCAGGCCTGCGTCGCCGGCGGGATCGACTACATGGAAATCGGTTACATCAACTCGTCGCAGATCTTTTCCACCGACGAGTACGGACCGTGGAAGTTCTGCGCCGAAAACGACATCCGCGGCATCGTGGGCGAAAACCACACGCCCCTCAAGCTGGCGGCTATGGCCGACGCGGAGAAATCCGATTACAAGACCGATATTCTGCCTTCGGATGAAAGTGTGCTGGACATGATTCGGATCGCCACCTACATCCACCAGATACCACTGGCCCTGGACATGATCCAGGATGCCCACGAGAAGGGCTACGAGACCACGTTGAACCTCATGGCGGCTTCGACAGTGCCCGAAAGCAAGATGGACGAAGCGCTTTCCCTGCTGGCCGAATCCCATGTCGACGCCATCTACGTGGTGGACAGCTTCGGTTCGCTTTACAGTGAGCAGATCGAAGCGCTCGTGGACAAATTCCTCAACGTGCTGCAATCCGGTGACAAGCAGGTGGGCATCCACGCCCACAACAACCAGCAACTGGCCTTCGCCAACACGATCCAGGCCCTCATCCGCGGGGCGAACTATCTGGACGCGAGCCTGGCCGGACTCGGCCGCGGCGCTGGCAACTGTCCCATGGAGCTGATCGTCGGATTCCTTCACAACCCGAAATTCCGCCTGCGACCCTTGCTGGACTGCATTCAGTACGATGTCGAACCGATGCGATCCGAACTGATGTGGGGATTCGACATACCGTACATGATCACGGGCCTGATGAACCAGCATCCCAGGGCGGGCATGCGGTTCAACGCGGCGAAGGAAAAGGGCAGCGTGGCCAAGTTCTACGACGAGATGGAGGACGCCGGTTAATCCGGTCTGGACGCCCCGGGTCCATGAGGCCGGTTTCTGATCACTTCGTACCGACACCTACAGCCCCGTATAAACCATGATCACCCTGCTGGAACAGCGTATCGTGGAACAGGTAGACGCGCTCCGCGAAGAAATGCTGGTATTCCTGCGGGACCTCATACGCATTCCTTCCGTCAATCCGCCGGGCGACGAATACCTGCCGTGCGCCCGCCTGATCGGCGACCGATTGAAGACACTGGGTTTTGAAACCCGCTACATTACCGCCGAGGACCATCCGGACCATTCCGCGGCACGCCCTCGCGTAAACGTCATGGGCCGTCTTCCCGGGCGATCTCCGATGCCCACGCTGCATTTCAACGGCCATACCGACGTGGTACCTGCGGGCGACGACTGGACAATCGATCCCTTCGGCGGGGTGGTGAAGGACGGCCGGATCTACGGTCGCGGGGCGTGCGACATGAAGGGCGGCATCGCCGCTGCGCTCTTCGCGGCGGCCGCGTTGCGCGAGGCCGGGGTTGCCCTTCGCGGCAGTCTCGAATTCAGCGCGACCGTGGACGAGGAAACCGGCGGATTCGCCGGCATGGCCCATCTCGCCCGCGAAGGTCTGATAGCCCCGGAACGGACGTCTTACGTGATCATCCCGGAACCCTTCGGACCGGGACGCATCTGCTTGGGACACCGCGGGGTCTACTGGTTCCGGATCGACACGATCGGCCGCGTTGCCCATGGCAGCATGCCCTTTCTTGGCGTAAGCGCCATCAGCCTGATGGAGCGGGTCCTGCGACAAATCGAATCGACCCTTTCGCCGGCGCTCCGAGGACGTACCACGCATATGCCGGTCGATCCGCCGAAGGCGCGGCATGCGACAATCAACGTGAATGGCATTTTCGGTGGGCAGACAGACGGGAGCGTGGGCTCGCCCTGTGTGGCCGACCGGTGCTCCGCGATCTTCGACCGGCGTTTCCTGAGGGAGGAGTCCTTCGACGACGTAAGAAAAGAAATCGAGTCCCTGCTCGCGGATCTGACCGTGGCCGATCGGGATTTCAGCGCTGAGCTCACCGACCTGATGGTCGTTCATCCGGTCGAGACCGACCCCCGAGTCGAACTGGTCGAGACGACAGCCGGAACAATCAGAGACGTCACGGGCTCTCCTGCGGATTACGTGGCCAGTCCGGGCACCTATGACCACAAACATGTTCAAAACACGGGACGCGTGAACCAGTGTGTCGCCTATGGCCCCGGGCTATTGCATCTCGCCCACCAGCCGGATGAATACTGCGAGATCGATCATCTCGTGCAGAGCTGCAAGGTCATGGCAATCACCGCGGTCCGGTTGCTTGGCGCAAACTGAAGAGGAAGATGCGATGGATTTTGCTTTAAGCAGCGACCAGGTCATGATGCGGGACACTGCCCGCCGGATTGCCGAGGAGAAGCTGAAACTCCGCGCCCGGGACATCGACGAGCGCGAAGTCGTAGATTACGAAATGATCCGGGAGCTCGGCGAATTGGGCTTTATGGCCATGATGATTCCGGAGGAGTATGGCGGCGCGGGACTGGATACGATGAGTTACGTACTGGCCGTGGAGGAGTTCTCCAGGGTTTGCGCGTCAACGGGCGTATGCGTCTCCGTTAATAACTCCCTGTTCGCCGACGGCGTCTTCGCCTTCGGGACTGAAGCGCAGCGCAGGACCTACCTGCCGCCCCTGGGTTGCGGCGCGGCGCAGGCCTGCCTCGCACTGACCGAACCCGGCGCCGGGACGGATGTCGGCGCGACGGATACCTCGGCGCTGAAGGAGGGTACGGACTACGTCGTCAACGGCAAGAAGCACTTTGTGACCAACGGTGGTTTCGCGGATTATCTGCTCGTCCTGGTGACCACCGCCCCGGGAACCGGGAACCGCGGGCTAAGCATGCTCCTTGTGGAAAAGGATACGCCGGGCTTCACCGTCGGTCGCCAGGAACGGAAGCTCGGCATCCGGGGCTCGGATACCAGCGAATTGCTCTTCGAGGATTGCCGCGTACCTGCGACTAATCTGCTGGGAGAGGAAGGCCGGGGCCTGCGCATTGCGCTGTCCATCCTGAACGGCGGCCGCATCGGGATCGCGGCACAGGCCCTGGGTATCGCGCAGGGCGCCTACGACGCCTCCGTGCGGTACGCCCGGGAAAGGACGCAATTCGGCAAGCCCATCGCCGAGTTCCAGGCGATCGCTTTCAAGCTGGCCGAAATGGCTACCGAGCTCGAGGCCGCCCGCCTCATGACCTACCGGGCGGCATGGCTGAAGGATGCCGGCCAGGATTACATCACGGCGTCCTCCATGGCAAAGCTATACGCTTCGGAGGCATCGATACGGATTACGAACGAGGCCATTCAGATTCATGGCGGTTACGGATATGTCCGTGATTTCGACGTGGAACGCTTCTACCGCGACGCGCGGATCACCACGCTCTACGAAGGCACCTCCGAAGCCCAGAAGATCGTGATTTCCCGAAACATCCTGAAGGCGGGCGTTGGTGGACCGTGACCAGCCAGGCGTCTCATCTAATCCGGCCAGGCGTTTCGGTCGTTGCAGAGGGACACGCACCGGTATCGTTTGGCCTTGACAATTTACCAAACAAATGTAAGGTAAACAGTCACATGCGGCCAGTGGCCACGCTTCGCGCCAGCCATCTTGCACTGCGTGCTGGCGCTGCGCGGCGTGTTTAGGACCGCGTGGTTCTCCAGCGCCAGCGCGACCGAGGTGCGACCCGGCCCGTTTTCCAGCGCGGCAAGAAGGTCGGTCAGCTGGCAAAGCGGTTTTTCTATTTGGACAGGACCCATGGCGACTCAGAACGGATCGGGAAACGGAAAGGACCTGCATGCCCAGCTGGACCTGCTCACGTCGCGTGATGACGCGTCACGGAGCGGTTCCGCAAACGGATACGGTCCGGACGGTCCAGGCGACCCGGACGGTTCAGGCGACCCGGGCGGCAACGGCGCAGCGACAAACGCAGGCCCCGCCGAATCCGAAAGCGGCGCGCAATCCGCGGAAGGCAACGGATCGCCGGTCGTGGCGGACCAGTCCGTATACGATGAAAGCAAGGTCAAGACCCTCTCGTCGTTGGAACACATCCGGCTCCGGACCGGCATGTATATCGGCCGGCTCGGAAACGGCGACGATCCGGAAGACGGCATCTACGTGCTGCTGAAGGAAGTGATCGACAACGCCGTGGACGAGTTCATCATGGGTCACGGCCGGAAGATCGATGTGGATATCGAGGACAACAGGGTCCGCGTCCGGGACTTCGGCCGCGGGATCCCTCTCGGCAAGGTCGTGGAGTGCACCTCGATTATCAACACGGGCGCCAAGTACAATGACGAGGTATTCCAATTCAGCGTCGGATTGAACGGGGTCGGCGCCAAGGCCGTCAACGCACTCTCCGCCGACTTCCGGGTCGCCGCGTATCGAAACGGGCGTTTCGCGGAAGCGACGTACGAGCAGGGACGGCTGTTGCATCAGCGGGAGGGCGATACGGACGAACCGGACGGCACCTGTGTCGAATTCCTGCCTGACCGGGAGATATTCGGGGCATACGCCTTTCAGCCGGACTATGTCGAGCGCCGCATGTGGAACTACGCCTACCTGAACAGCGGGCTCCGCCTGATCTGCAACAAGAAGCGCTTCGTCTCCCGGCACGGGTTGCTGGACTTCCTGAAGGCCGAGACCGGCGAGCACGTCCTCTACGAACCCGCTTATCACAAGAGCCAGTACATCGAGTTTTCTTTCACGCACACCGCCAACTACGGCGAGACGCTCTTCTCTTTTGTCAACGGCCAGTACACGGCGGATGGCGGATCCCACCAGAGCGCGTTCCGGGAAGGCATACTCAAGGGCGTCAACGAGTACTTCAAGAAGAGCTACGGCGGGGTCGATGTGCGCGAGTCCATCGCGGGCGCCATCGCCATCAAGCTGAAAGCGCCGATTTTCGAGTCCCAGACCAAGAACAAACTGGGCAATACGGATATCCGGGGCTGGCTTGTGTCGGAGATCCGGAGCGCTGTGGTGGATTTTCTGCACAGGAACCAGGAATCCGCCCGGCGGGTGCAGGAGAAGATCACACAGAACGAGCGCCTGAGGAAGGAGCTGAGCGCGGTCAAGAAGGAAGCCCGCGAGGCGGCCCGGCGCATCGCCATCAAGATCCCCAACTTCAAAGACTGCAAGTACCACTACGACCACCCCGGGCACGGGGAGGAATCCTCCATCTTCATTACCGAGGGCCCCTCGGCCGCCGGTTCGATGGTCTCCGCGCGGGACCCGCTGACCCAGGCGATTTTCGGTTTGAAGGGTGTGCCGTTGAACGTCTTCTCCCGCTCCCGCGCGGCCATCTACAAGAACGAGGAGCTGTACAACCTCATGATGGCGCTCGGGGTCGAGGAGGGCATGTCGAATCTGCGATTCAACAAGGTGATCATTGCGACCGACGCCGATTATGACGGCTACCACATACGCAATCTGCTGATGACCTTCTTCCTCAGTTACTTCGAAGAGATGGCGCTCGCGGGCCACATCCACATCCTGGAAACGCCTCTCTTCCGGGTGCGCAACACGAAAGAAACCGTGTATTGCTACAGCGAGAAAGAGCGCAACGAGGCGCTCGACCGCATCCGGGGCGCGGAAGTGACCCGGTTCAAGGGGCTGGGCGAGATCTCTCCCGGGGAATTCGGCCAGTTCATCGGTCCCGACATGCGGCTCGTGAAGGTCAACGTCCGGTCCATCCAAAGCATACCGGACACCCTGAATTTCTATATGGGCAAGAACACGCCGGAGCGCAGGGAATACATCGTGGAAAATCTGCTCGACGAAGTATAGGAGCGCTGAAACAGTAGGATCGCGACCGGACGAAGCACAGGATCCCCATGGCCTACGCCGATACCCTTTTTGACGATTACTACCTCAAGTACGCTTCCTATTTCATCAAAGACCGGGCGATACCGGAAATCGACGACGGCCTCAAGCCCGTACAGCGGCGTATTCTGCATACCCTGTTCGAGATGGATGACGGGAAGTTCCACAAGGTGGCCAATGTGGTTGGCCAGACCATGCGCTACCATCCCCATGGCGACCAGTCCATCTTCGGCTCGCTGGTCAATCTGGCCAACAAGAACATGTTCATTGAGAAGCAGGGCAATTTCGGTTCCATTCTGACCGGCGACCCCGCATCGGCCGCCCGGTACATCGAATGCCGGTTGACCCCGCTGGCGCGGGACGCGCTGCACAATCCGGAAATCACCGAATACGTGGATTCCTACGACGGTCGCAACCGGGAACCCGTGTCCTTTCCCGCGAAGCTCCCCGTCCTCCTCGCCATGGGCGCCGAGGGTATCGCCTCGAGCATGGCGACCCGGATTCTGCCGCACAATCTCATCGAGCTCATGGAGGCTCAGGCGGCCTGTCTCAGGAACCAGCCCTTTGAGGTCCTGCCCGATTTCCCCACGGGCGGTCTGGTAGATGTCTCGGAGTACAACGACGGCAACGGGAAGGTGATGGTCCGGGCCCAGCTGGACGCAGCGGACCCAAAGCGGATCGTGATCCGGCAGCTGCCCTTCGGAGCGACCACGGAAAGCCTGATCGCTTCCATCGAGTCGGCCGCAAAAAAGAACAAGCTGAAGATCGCGGGTATTTCCGACTTTACGGCGGACGAGGTGGAAATAGAAATCCGCCTGGTCCGGGGCGTGCGTTCCGAGGAGATCGTAGATGCCCTTTTTGCCTTCACAGACTGCGAATCGTCCATCTCCACCAATATACTGGTCATCCGGGCAGGCCATCCCTGTATTCTGCCCGTGTCCGAGGTGCTCAGGCACAATACGCAGCGGCTCCTGGAGGTCCTGGAGGCGGAACTGAAGATCGAACGGCAGCGGTTGCAGGCAAAGTTGCGCGCAAAGACGCTGGAACAGCGCTTCATCAAGGAGCGTATCTACAAGCGCATCGAAGAGATACGGGAACAGGACAAGATCCACGAAGCAATCCGGGCGGGATTCGAACCCTTCAAGTCCGGTATCAAAGACCTGACTGCCGAGGACATAGACACCCTGCTCAAGGTACCCATCCGACGCATATCTCTGTACGACATCAACCGCGCCAATGAGGAGATGAAGGCAATTCGCACCCGCCTGCGCGAAATAAGGGATCACCTGGGCAACCTTTCGGCATATGCGATCACGCTGCTGGAAGGACTCATCGACCAGTATCGGGAGGCTTTCCCGAGACGGACGACCATCACCTCCTTCAAACGGGTCGAAGCCCGGGCGGCCGCCCAGCGAAATCTTGCGCTCAGGTACGATCGGAACACCGGCTACCTGGGTTATGAATTGAGCGAAGGCGACCCCCTGTTCAGCGTGTCGTCATACGATCGGGTGCTCGTTATCCGCAGATCGGGCGCCTACGCGCTCCACGACGAGATCGGCCGGCTCTTCGTGGACAAGGGCATGCTGTATTGCGGGTTCGTCGATCCCGATCTGGTATTCACGATGGTCTACAGGGACCGGAACGGCCACCCCTTCGTCAAGCGATGCAAGCTGGACAAGTTCATCCTGAACCGGGGATACGAACTCGTGCCGGAGGGCTGTCGCATCCTCCGCTTGACGACAGATCCCGATGCCGTGGCGACCGTCGTTTACAAGCCGACGCCCCGCATGCGGGTATTCGAAGAAACGTTCGACCTCGCCCGACATCCGGTCCGGGGAAACCGGGCCAAGGGCATCCGGCTGGCGGCCAAGACGGTCAAGGGCGTCAAGCTGTCCAGGAAGCAGGGGCAGGCTGAAGACGCTTGAACAGACGAAGCGCCGCCGAATCGTGATGCGTCGTGATGCGTCGTGATGCGTGAGGATCTTGGGGGTTTGCGCAACAGTCCGATCCCGCGACGCGAAAGGAACAGACTGAGATGAAACCTGAAATGCGCATCGGCCTTGGACAGTTCAACGAACTCACCGAAGAAAAACTGGCCTACATCAAGCAGCTCGGCGCCGACGATTTTCTCATGAACACGCCCCGCTTGCCGGGCGACCGACGCTGGGAACTCGAAGATCTGGTCGACCTGAAACGGCGCGCCGATCAGGCCGAATTGCGTCTCATGGCGCTTGAGAACGTGCCAGTCCATTTTTACGACAAGGCCATGCTGGGTCTGCCTGGTCGGGACGAGCAGATCGAGCACATGAAGTACACCATCCGGAACATGGGCGAGGCTGGCATCCCCATCCTGGGATACCACTGGATGCCCAGCGCCGTGTGGCGCACCCCGGATCCCGCCGTGCTTCGGGGCGGCGCGACGGCCACGCGTTTCGATTTCGAAGCCCACCGGGACGCGGAACCCACGCATGGCCGGGTCTTCGAGCGCGATGAGATGTGGGACAATTACGTATACTACATGTCACGGATTTTGCCCGTCGCCGCGGAGAACAATGTCAAACTCGCCGTGCACCCCGACGACCCGCCCGTGCCCATGCTCGGCGGCGTAGCCCGGATCTTCAGCAGTTTCGAAGGCTTCAAACGGGCTATGGACACCTTCGACAGTCCATATCACGGGCTGGATTTCTGCATGGGATGCTGGTCGGAGATGGGCGGCCACGAACAGGTGATCCGGGCCGTGCGGCACTTCGGCGGCCAGGGCAAGATCATTTATGTCCATTTCCGCGACGTACAGGGCAACATACCCTGTTTCAACGAGTGTTTCATCAACGAGGGCAATGTAGACCCCTACGAGGTCATGCGCGTCCTGAAGGAAGTCGGCTTTACGGGATTCATGATCACCGACCATGTCCCTGATTTCGTGGACGATACGGACTGGCGGCATCGCGGTCGCGCCTACGCCATAGGCTACATGACCGCCATGCTGGAGGTGGTGAACAAATTTCAGCCTGCACCGGCGCAGGCCTGAGCGCTGCCCCGGTGGAGGTCTGCATTGCTTCCTGGTCCGGATTGCCGTCGCCGATCGATGCTAAACCGAAAACCAGTGGTTGAATTTCAGCAGGAAGATGTTCGAGGGATACGTGTCGAACAGGTCGTTCAGGTCCTGCCCGGCGGAAAACTCGCCCGTGCCGCCCGACCGGCTGCGCTGCTGTTGCCACACGAGGTACAGGGTTGAACCCGGCGTATACTCCCACCGCAAAACCAGGTTGGATCGGAACTGGCGGACGTTGAAGTCGGGATCGTCGAAGGTATAATCGGTCCCGCCGTCGAGATCTTCGTCAATCCGATAAGCCTCTTCCGCTTCGTCGTAAGCGATCATATCTTTAGAAAGCAGTTCGAACCGATCCGCGTACCGTGCTGCCCGCGGATCGGTTATTCGTTTGAACCGGGAGTAGCGGCCCGCAGCCACGAAAGGCCGGCCGTAGTACTGAATGGACATGTTGTTGGTGACGTTGTAGCTGAGGCGAAGGCCGATTCCGAGCGTCTTCTGGTCGACTCGGCCCATCAAATACCTGTCCGCGTCGCGGAACGATTCGTTGGAGACGTATTGCAGCTTGTTCCAGTTGGTGTCGAAGAAGGGGTCGATTCGGATATTCATGGCGTTGTTCGGACGATACCGCATGGAAACAAACACATTGGAAAAACGACCCGCATTGTCGCGGGACCGGCTGTGTCCGCCCCCAAAGCCGAAACTGATCGCCTTGCGTCCGTCGGTGTCGACCTCAAGATTGAAATCCGTGCTGCCCGGTGTTTTCAGGGATGGACCGCCGCGCAGCGCGGTGGTGGACAGTCCGGTGATCTCCGTATTCATATCGAACCACACCCACCAGTAGTTGTTGAACTGACCGCCCCCGTTGATGTTGCCGCCGAAGAATTTCCGATCCCGGCCGAAGGTATACCCCTGCCACTGGTTCAGAAACAGGTTGTAGCTGCGGAAGATCCATTGCGGATTTACCGAGCGGTAACCGAGCCAGCTGTTCTGCATGAATACGTCGGCCTGCCTCAGGAATCCCAGGTCGTTGAGCTCGAGGCCCGGAGCGCGCCAAGTTCCCGCGATCCCCATGTTCCACGGGCTGTTTCCTGATCGGCCTATGCGGAATGTGCCGCCATGGCCGCTCAGGTCGGTCCGCGTCGAGTCCAGGTCCACGTAGTCGGCGTCCGGACGCTGATAGTACCTGGCGGCGCTGCGCTGCACGCGGGTAATGGCCTCCGGTTCGCCCCGGATGTGGCTGAACGACAGGCTTGCGTTTAGCCAGTAGGTGCGGTCGCTCCACTGATGGCGAAAGTCGAGCCCGCCCGTGTAGGCCGCCCGGTTCAGGAAGTCGAAGTGGTCCCTGTTGTTGTTTCTGTTGGTCGCGGTGATCATTCCGCCCAACGACGTGCCTCCCTCGTTGAAGTCCTGCTGAATCCGCGTGACCAGGTAATTTGTCAGCGGTTCCACCGATTCATCGCTCCGCGTACCTTCGGTGTCTATGCTCGCATTGGTTTCGGGGGTCACGGCATCCACGATCCCGATGGACAGGCCGCTCCGGGTCTTGCCGGTAATCTTGGCGGCGGCCAGAATCTTTGTATTCGTGGGCATTTCCATGGTCTGCCCGTCCTCGAGATCCGGGGTCCGCTGGGGGGCGCGGCCAATACGGCGAGAATAGAACAGCCGGTCGTTCCAGAATGGACCGCCGCCGCCCACGCGGAAATCCGTGATATTCTTGCCTTCAACGAAGAGCGGACGCCGTTCTTCGAAGAACAACTCGAAGGCCGAAAGGTTCACCCGGGACGGATCCGCCTCGACCTGGCCGAAGTCGGGGTTCACGGCAAGATCCATGGTCAGGTTGCCTGCGAGTCCGATCTTTCCGTCCAGTCCGACACGCCCCTTGGCATGTGTGCCGTCGCGAAAAGGATTGCCCGCTTCGGCCAGGAACCGGTGGTGAGCGCCCACGATGTAGGGCAGTATCTCGATTCGGTGGCCCGACTCAAGGCCGTCCAGTCCGCGCAGCTCACCGTACAGGCTGACCCAACCCGGGGCGTTTGCGGGGATGTGCTGCCAGCCGGAACGCTCCTCTCGGCGGTGGAGCCTTCTCTGCACCTGCAGGCCCCATACCTGTTCGTCTTCCCCCGAGAATCGCAGCTGGCTCAAGGGTATGCGCATCTCGGCGATCCATCCGGCTTCGTCGATGGAGGACGCGCCGGACCATACGGGGTCCCAACTTGCGTCCCAGTCGTTGCCGTCGTTCGTTATGGCTTCGTCGCCCCGACCTCCGGAGGCGGTTAGCGTAAAGGAAAACGCCGTGCGTTTGTCGTGATAACTGTCGAAATGGATCTCAACCCAGTCGCTGTCCCAGTCGTCTCGCCTGGTCACGCGGTCGAAGATCTGGTCGGGTTCCGTGTCGAAGGCGCGGATCAGCACGTAGAGGTTGCGCTCGTCGAAGACGATTTTGAACGCGGTTTGCTGCGACGGCTCTTCCCCGCTATCGGGGTCCAGCTGGGTAAAATCTCCCGACCACGCCACGGCGTTCCAGGCCGGATCGTCGCCCTTGCCGTCAAGGACAGGGGGTTGCGATGCGAGCTGCCGCGTGTGATAAACCCGTTTTTCCGGGGCGGGTTCGCGCGCCTCGGATTCCGCCGATACAAGGACCGCTGCGAGTGCGGATACGATTGAAAGGACCGCGGTCCAACGAAAGGGTCTTGTAAGATGCAACTTGATGCCTCCTGCTGTCTTCCTGCGCCTGCTCGAAACTCATGCGATCTGTTGTTCCTATGACTTGCGGTCCGCGCGAAAAGTTGCACTTTCTCACGCCGGCCGCCCCGACGCTTCGTCTCCCGGTGGTACTTGATACATTATCGGGGAAGCCCGCATTCATATTGAACCCGTCTTGAACCCGTCCGTACGTCATCGCCTGTAGGGCAATCCACATTCCAGCAACCCGCCGCGTACTCCCCGAAACGGATGCACCTGCCCATGACGGCAGCCGCTCGGTTTGCGCAGGCGCCGAATATGCTTTTGCCATAACGGCTTCGCGTGTGCATATTAACCGAATGTCCTGCGGATTGCGTAATCCAGGCTGTGGCACAAACAACTGTCGTAGAGAAACCCGCCGAAACCCGCCTTGGCTCGCCGCATTCCTCACCTACGCGGAGGTCCCGCATGCCTCGCGATCGACTGAACGTTCTCTTCATCATGACCGACCAGATGCGGGCGGACTGCATGTCCTGCGTCGGGCATCCCGTGGTCCGAACGCCCCAACTGGACGAAGTTGCCGCTGATGGCGTTCTGTTCCGGCGTGCCTATGTGCAATCGGCGGTCTGCGGTCCGAGTCGCATGTGCTTCTACACGGGGCGGTATCCTCATGCCAATCGCTCGCCCTGGAACGAGGTGCCCCTGCCCGCGGACGAGCGGACGAGCGGACATTACTTCTCGGATGCGGGTTACCGGGCGGCCTTGTGTGGCAAAACCCACTACACGCCCGACCCGTTCGACGATCCGGAGGCCCACCCCGACGGGAACATTCGTCGAACGACGCTGGCCGGTCTGGAGACCTGGGAGTTGAACGACGGACGGGGCGAAGGTTGGCTGGCGCATCTCAGAAGCAAGGGTTATTCCGACGAAGTCGTGCGCGATCCGTTCTCGGTAGACATGCCCGGAAACGCCGCGCGGGATCACGCCGCCTATCCTACGCGCTTCAGGAAGGAAGACAGCGACACCGCGTTCATGACGGACCGCGCCATGGGCTTCATGCAGGATGCCGGGGAGTCGCCCTGGTTTCTCCACCTCTCCTATTTCAAACCCCATCTGCCCATCGTGGCGCCCTATCCGTACAACGCAATGTACGATCCCGCCGATTCCCCCGCGCCGAACCGGACCCCGGAAGAATTGGCGCGGCCCCATCCCTTTCATGTCCCCTTCCGGGAGGAACGCAAGGGGGTGGCGTATGACGACGAGGAAGTCTGGCGTCAGCGAAGAGCTACCTACTACGGATTGATCACGGAAATCGACGATCACCTGGGTCGCCTGTTTCGCTTCATGAAAGACCGCGGGCTTTGGGAGCGTACCCTGATCATTTTCACCTCCGATCACGGCGAATACGTGGGCGACCACTGGATGTTTGAAAAGGAACTCTTCTACGACGAGGCGTACAACGTCCCCTTCATAGTCCGCGATCCCCGACCCTGCGCCGATGGATCGCGCGGTACGGCGGTGTACGATTTCGTCGAATCCCTCGATGTGCTTCCGACCTGCCTGGACGTGTGCGGACTGGACATGCCGGCGGCGCTGCAGGGCCGATCTCTCGTTCCTCTTTTGCAGGGGGAACGGCCGGTAGACTGGCGCAATGAGGTGCACGCGGACTGGGATTTTCGGTTCTACTGGACACCAAAGAAGCTCGGCATTCCGCCGGAGCGGTGCCGGGGCTGGATGATACGGGACGAACGGTTCAAGTACTGGCATTTCAACGGCATGCCGGATGTGCTGTTCGATCTGGAGGCGGATCCCGGAGAACTTCGAAACGTAGCGGGGGATCCAAGCTATATGGCCGCGATTCAGGACCTTCGTGTGAGACTCATGGACTGGCGGATGGCAAACGAAGACGTGAGCCGGGTCGCATGGACCTATCGACGCCGTCCGGGCTTCGGCCCCGATCCTTTCATGGCGTACTGAGCCGCCGCACGGTCCAACGGAGGCGTAATGAGCCGGCTCTTCTTCCTCGCCCGGAGGTTCGTTGCCGGAGAATCCCTCGAAGCCGCAGTCGATGTCGTGCGCGAGTTGAACGGTTCGGGGCTCGACGTTACGTTGAACATGCTCGGCGAGGGAACCCGGGAGCGGTCCAAAGTCGAGCACGCGGTCCAACAGTATCTCACCGTACTGGACCTGATCCGGGATCGTTCGTTAAGCGCCAATGTCTCCGTCAAACTCACCCAACTTGGGCTGAATACAGACGAAACATACTGCGTGGACAGCCTGTATCGGATCCTGGAAGCCGCCAAGGCGCAAGGGATCTTCATCCGGCTGGATATGGAAGGCTCGTCCTGTACGCAGCAGACCCTCGATATCTTCTACAACCTGTACGACAGTCATAAAGATACCGGTGTGGTGATCCAGGCCATGCTGCTCCGCAGTCCCCACGACCTCTTCGTGCTCAACAAGATTGGCGCGCGGGTACGGTTGTGCAAGGGATCCTATCGGGAACCCGCAGATCTGGCCTTGCAGCGGATGCCCAATATACGCGGCGCATATCTCGCGATGGCGGAACAGCTTTTGCGGGACGGTCACTATCCCGCTTTCGCCACGCACGACGACTACCTGATCGAAGGCGTCGCGGGATTCGCCGAGCGCCTGGCGGTTGCAAAGGACGCTTTCGAATTTCAGATGCTTTACGGACTGCGGCCCGCTTACCAGAAGGAGATGCGCAGACTGGGCTACCGGATGCGCGTCTACGTACCCTTCGGCACGGAGTGGATGCCCTACTTCTACCGTCGGCTCAGGGAACGCAGGGAAAACGTATGGTTCGTGCTGCGGAACCTGTTCAGAAGCTGAGATCGATCGCGGTTCGGGCAACCCGGACAGCGAGTTTTCCGACTGCGCGAATCGATGGCGGAGCGCATGCGGAATTATCATTGACAAAGTCTCGCGTGCTGCATCATATAACAGGCAACCGAATACGGTACATGAGCTTGTTTAGGACGTGCACCGATCCGGCGTGCGGTTTCAACATGCGCATAGACAACGGCGATATCAGGTACGGAAGGCTCATGGCGCAGTCTCGCAAGTGACCGCCCGGAGGTTGCGTGCTCATCCTCGGAATAGATACATCCTGTGACGAAACCGCGGCTGCCGTCGTGCGCGACGAAACGACTATTCTGTCCAACGTCATCTCTTCGCAGGGCATTCATCAGACCTATGGCGGGGTCGTGCCGGAATTGGCCTCCCGGGCGCATCTGACGCTGATTCTGCCCGCTATCGAGTCCGCCCTGCAACAGGCTTCCTGCGATCCAGCCAAGCTGGACGCCCTTGCCGTGACCTATGGTCCCGGTCTTTCAGGATGCCTGTTGATCGGATTGTCCACTGTCAAATCCATTGCACTGGCGCTCGAAAAGCCGCTGGTCGGCGTGAACCACATTGAAGGCCACGTGTTCGCGGGGCGACTGGCGGATGCCGACCTCGCGCCGCCTTTTGTCGCGCTCGTAGTTTCCGGCGGCCATACCCAGCTTGTGCACGTCGAGCGCTGGGGGAAATACCGAATCATGGGCAATACGCGCGACGACGCGGCCGGCGAGGCTTTCGACAAGGTCGCGAGGCTGATGAGGATCGGATATCCTGGCGGACCGGTCATCGATCGGTTGGCGCGGGATGGCGATCCCGGTTTCGTGGACTTTCCCAGGACGTATCTGGACCCCCGGGGGTTCGAGTTCAGTTTCAGCGGCCTCAAGAACGCGGTGCGCCTGTACCTGGCGAAGCGATCCGAAGAGGAAATAGACCGGGACCAGACACATATCGCCGCTGCGTTCCAGGAAGCCGTCGTCGATGTCCTGGTTGACAAATCGGCCGCCGCGGCGTCGGCCGTGGAGGCCGATACCATATTGATCACGGGCGGGGTGGCCTGCAACAGCCGCCTGCGCGAGCGGATGAAGGAAATGGGCGCCGTCAGGGGTATCAGGGTTGTTCATCCTTCTCCCGTTCTGTGCACGGACAACGGCGCCATGATCGCGGCGGCCGGTTCCTATCGTTTCAACTCGGGACAACGGGACGGGCTGTCGCTTTCCGTGCATCCCCGCGCGCGGCTGTCCGACGCGAACGGGGCGGCCTGGTCGGCGGTTTGGTCGGCTACGCCAGCATAGACCGGTTGAGCCGGCGGGCTGGCGCGTATCCGCTCGCCGATGTGCTGACCTTTGTTGGAAGCATTCTTTAGTGGGAGGTAGTTTTTCATTGAAACAGTTCAAAGACAATTTCAACTACAGGCCCGAATCACGGCCTCCATTCATCACCAGATCTCGCGGAGAGGAAATCATCATGCGCTTCATTAGCGTGATTCTGTTCGTTGTGTTTGGCGTCTTGCCCGCGGCGGGCCAGGAAACAGGCAGCCTGTCTGGCAGGGTCTCTTCAGAAGACGGCATGGCGTTGTTCGGCGCCAACATCGTCGTCAACGGGACCGCGATTGAAGCGTCGCGGGGAACGACAACAGGCGACGATGGGATGTACCGCATCGACGGCCTGCCATCTGGGAACTACGAGATCTTCGTGTCCTTTGTCGGCTACGAATCGGTCACCACGGCCAACGTCGCGATCAGAACGGGTGAGACCACCCTGCACGACGTCGATCTGGCCGCCACACAGCTGATCGGCCAGCAGGTCGTGGTTTCCGCATCGCGCAAGCAGGAAAAGCTACTGGACGCGCCGGCTTCCGTGGACGTGGTCGAACTGGATGAGATCCTGAACCGACCGGCCCTGACCCCCACCGACTACATCAAGGACCTTGGCGGGGTGGACCAGGCGAAGGTGGGCGTCTCGCAGAATTCCACCGTCATCCGGGGCTTCAACCGTACGTATACCGGCTCGCTACTGACCATGGTCGACAATCGCATCGCGCGGATCGCCTCGCTGCGCCTCAATCAGTCCGCTTCCATTCCGGTCACGGGCGAGGATATCCAGCGCATCGAGGTTGTTCGCGGTCCGGGATCCGCCCTGTACGGCCCGAACAGCGCCAACGGGGTCATGCACATCGTAACACGCTCGCCCTTCGGTTCGGAGGGTAACGCGATCGCGCTTTACGGCGGCGAGCGCAGCCTGCGCAAGGCGACCTTCCGGCATGCGAGCAGCGTGGACGGCAAATTCGGGTTCAAGGTTTCAGGCGAGTACGTGGAGTCCCAGGAGTGGCAATACGACGATCCGGCGGAAGTCGCGCCCCGGGATTACGACAGCGATCGCCTGGTCGGCGAAGTCCGGGTCGACATCCGTCCAACGGACGACCTGTCCATCATAGGCTCGGCGGGATATACCCGGATAAACGCCATCCAGATGACCGGGCAGGGCGCGGCGCAGGGCGTAGACTGGTCCACCCGCTTCTTCCAGGCGC
This sequence comes from bacterium, assembly GCA_965200485.1. Lineage (GTDB taxonomy): Bacteria > JAAXHH01 > JAAXHH01 > JAAXHH01 > JAAXHH01 > JAAXHH01. The sequence goes on along the minus strand of CBDAUD010000001.1, from coordinate 202,853 downwards.
GGGCGCAGTACCGGGGCTGGTTTGCGCAGATCTTTCAGAACAGGAACGACGCGGGCGGCACCAAGCTGCTTCGAACCAACGAACCTATCGTGGATACCTCCGTGCTGACAGTCATGCAATTGCAGCACAATTTCGACGTAGGCGCGCGGCAGCAGTTCACCTACGGCGCCGACGTGCTGCTGACCCGACCCAACACCGGGAACACGACCCACGGCATCTTCGAAGCAGACGACAACATCAACGAATTCGGATTCTACGTGCAAAGCGAAACCCGCCTGAACGACCAGATCAGCCTGATGCTGGCGGGCCGGGTGGATGAACACAGCCGCTTGGACGAGCGGTCCGTGTCGCCCAGGGCGGCGCTGGTTTTCAAGCCCACGGAGGAGAATACGCTCAGATTCACCTACAACCGGGCGTTCGGCACACCCAGTCCCCTGACCCACTTCCTCGACCTGAAGGCGGTTTCCGACCCGTTCGGCCTTGGCGGTAATTTCGCCGCCCTGGGTCTGGGACCGGACCGGACGATCGACCTGCGTAGCCAGGGTCTCGGCCGGCAGTTTACCTTCCGGAGGGGAGAGAACGGGCTGCCCATGTACCGATCGCCTTTCGCTCCCGTGGCGGGCCTGCCTGCGGACACCTTCCTTGCCATGAACGATCCGAACAGCACCAATCTCCTCTGGGGAGTGGCACGGGGCGCTGTCCTGGCGCAGCTTACGCCGCAGCTCCAGGGATTGGCGGTCGACGGGATCACCCAGTTGCTGATCGCCAGCGGTGTACCGGCGACGGTCGCGGCGCAGCTGGCGACACAACAGGCGGCGCAGCTGGCCGCCGCCTTCCCGGGCGTCATCCCGTCCGCGTTGCCGGGGCTGACGAATTCGCTCGGCATCCTGGACACCGGTACGGGCGCCTTCAATCCGTACGATCCCGCGTCGGTACAGGATATCGACAAGGTCAGGCCGGAGATCACGGAGACCTTTGAGCTGGGGTACAAGGGCGTGGTCGGCAACAAACTGTTGTTGACCGCCGATTTCTATCGGAACAAGATCCACGATTTCATTAGTTCGTTACATATCGCGACCCCCAACGTGTTCCTGGATGCCAGTTCGCTGAGCACGGCCCTGGCGACCGGTATCACGCAGAATCTTGCCCTGCCCGAGAACGCGCCGCTCGCCCAAGCGCTCGTGCTGCTTGACGATCCGGCGGCGGGTGTGGGCGGAAACGGGAACGGATCGGCGGTAGACGAGCTGACCGGGTTTTTCGTGGGTACGGCCGCGATGATCCCCTACGGCACGGTAACCCCCGAGCAGGCCTCGGATCCCAACGCCGTGATGCTGACCTACCGGAATTTCGGCGAAGTGACCTTCTACGGTACGGACCTCGGTTTCACGTACTATCCCAACGACGTGTGGAACCTGGCGGGCAGTTATTCCTATATCAGCAATAACCTGTTCAAGAACGTGGATGGCATCGACGACATTCCCTTGAACACGCCGCGGCACAAGTTGTCCGTGGCACTCGGATTCAAGGCGCCCGGCACGCCGCTTTCTCTTGGCGCCCGGCTGCGCTACCGCGGTCCCTTCGAGATGGCCGACGGCGTATACGTGGGGGACGTGGGGTCCCATACGGTCGTTGACCTGAACGCTTCCTATGAGATTTCGAAGGTCACCCTGAACGTGGAAGCCAGCAATCTGCTGGACAACGCCTACCAGGCATTCGTGGGTGCTCCGATGATCGGACGCCTGGTCATGGCTGGAATCGCCCTGCGTTTCTGAGCGCCATAGAAAGGACCGATCCAAGATGCGACTGGCAGGTGTCTTTCTGGCCATAGCCTTGATGGTAGCGCCCGCGGCGGCGCAAGAAACGGGAAGTCTGGCTGGCAGAGTGGTCTCGGAAAATAGCGAGGACCTCTTCGGGGCCAACATCGTGGTCAAAGGCCCCGCGATCGGGGCGTTGCGCGGCACGACGAGCGATGAACGCGGCATGTACCGCTTGGACGGCCTTCCCGCCGGCGAGTACGACATCACCGTTTCCTATCTGGGGTACGAGGCGGTAACGGCTACCAGCGTGGCCATCCGGGCTGGCGAGCCTACGGTAAGGAATTTCCGCTTGGCCCCCACGGCGCTCCTGGGCGGGCAGGTCGTGGTATCCGCTTCCCGCAAGCAGGAGAAGGCGCTGGACGCCCCGGCATCGGTCGAGGTGGTCGAGACCAAGGATATACGGGATTCCCAGGCGCTGGTCGTCAATGAACACATCAAGGATCTGGGCGGCGTGGACCATGCGAAGACCGGCATCGTACAGGGCAGTACGGTGATCCGCGGCTTCAACAAGGTGCTTTCGGGGTCCTTGCTCACGATGGTGGACAACCGCATCGCGCGGATTCCGTCTCTGCGCATCAATGCATTCCAGTCCATTCCGATCACCACCGAGGATATTGAAAGGATAGAGATCGTTCGGGGTCCCGGTTCCGCGCTGTACGGTCCCAACACCTCCAACGGCGTGATGCACGTCATCTCCCGATCTCCCTTCGGGTCGGAAGGCAACTTCGTGTCGCTCTCCGGGGGCGAACGCAGTCTCCGGAAGGCTGCTTTCCGCCACGCGAGCAGTGTAAACGACCTGATCGGCCTCAGGATTTCCGGGCAGTACCTGAAGGCTCGGGAATGGGAATTCCATGATCCCGCGGAGGTTGTGCCGCGCGAGCCCTACCTGCAAACCCAGCACGGGGAAATCCGGATCGATATCCAGCCTTCGGACGATCTGACGTTCATCACGTCGGCGGGCTATTCGAAAAGCACCGGTATCCAGATGACCGGTCAGGGGACGGCGCAGGGACAGGACTGGGTATACGGTTACTTCCAGGGCCGGATGCTGTACAAGGGCTGGTTCGGTCAGTTTTTCTACAACAGGAGCGACGCGGGAGCAACCGAGTTTCTTCGCACGGGCGACCCTATTGTGGACAAGTCTTCGCTGGCCGTGATGCAATTGCAGAACACCTCCGGCATCGGCGCCCGCCAGCAGTTCATTTACGGCGTGGACCTGCTGCTTACCCATCCGCGGACCGAAGGAAGCATCCACGGTCAGTATGAAGACGACGACGAAACCAATGAGTTCGGCGTCTACCTACAGAGCGAAACCCGTTTCACGGATCAGGTCAGCCTGATGCTCGCCGGACGGCTGGATCGGCACAACAGGCTGGAAGACCCGGTCTTCTCTCCGCGGGCGGCGCTGGTGCTGAAGCCCAATCCTGAAAACACCTTCAGGTTCACATACAACCGGGCGTTCGAAACGCCCACGGTTACAAACTTGTCGCTGGACATCAGGGCGTTCAACGACGTGTTCGGATTAGGCGGTCTTTTCGGCGCGGCGGGCTTGGGGCCGAATAACACCATTGATGTCCGCTCTTACGGCGCGCGCAATCCCTTCACCTTCCGCCGCGACGAAGCCGGCTTGCCCATGTACCGGTCGCCGTTTGCCACAACGGCCGGGCTCGCGCGGGATAGCTACCTCCGCCTTGACGATCCGGAATCCAACCACATCCTATGGAGCGCGGCGAGGGGACTCGTGGTCGCGGAGCTGGTCAGGCAGCTGGGCGAGGACAGCGGCGGTTTGGTAACCCCCGAGCTGGCGGCTCAGTTCACCGACGTCATACCCGAGCGGCTCGATGGCCTGACCAATACCCTCGGGCTGCTCAATCTGGGGACGGAGGCTTTCGATCCCTACGATGTTTCGACGGTCACGGACATAGACAGGATACGGCCCACCGTCACGCAGACCCTTGAGGTCGGGTACAAGAGCGTTGTCCGAGACAGACTGGTCCTCGCGGCCGATTTCTACCGCACCCACATGACCGACTACACCCTGCCCCTCTGGGTGGTCACTCCGTCGGTGTTTCTAAACGAAGGTTCTCTCCGAAGCGCCCTGAGCCAGGGTATCGCCGACTATCTGGCGGACCCTGCGAACGCACAGTTGGCCGGCCTGATCGGGTTGCTCGACTCGGCGGGCTTGGGCGGCAACGGCAACGGCGACTACACGGACGAAATGGACCAGTACATCGCCCAGATGGCGGAAGGCACTGCGATGATACCCTTCGGCACCGTAACGCCCGAGCAGGTCTCGGATCCGACGGCTTTGGCCCTGACCTACCGGAATTTCGGAAACGTCACGGTCTACGGCGCCGACTTGGGGTTCTCCTTTTTCGCTACGCGTTCGTTGCTCCTCAAGGGCAGTTACTCTTATTTGCACCGCAATCTGTTTGAGAATCCGGAGCAGTTCGGCGACATTCCCCTGAATGCTCCGAAGCACAAATTCAGCGGAGGGTTTACCTTCCGCCCCTCCGCGATGCCTTTGACGCTGGGCGGCCGGATGAGTTACCGCGGCGACTTTCCGATGCAGGACGGCGTATACGCGGGTCCTGTCGATTCCTACGTCGTGTTGGACGCCAACGCAGCCTACGAGTTTTCCGCGATCACCTTCAGCGTGGAAGCCAGCAACCTGTTCAACAAGAAGTACCGCGCCTTCGTCGGCGCGCCGGAAATCGGTCGTCTGCTTTCCGCAGGCGTCTCCGTGCGGTTCTGAACCGAACCCGCCGGTCTCCGTTTCGTCTTCAATCGGCTTCGCACGCCTGACGCCCGCGTCAGGCGCTCGTTGTGCGCCCGGTCCGGGCAGGCCCGCCGACCAGCGCATTCCCCTGCCGTGGATCAGTTCATTTCGACGCATTCCGCAAAGCAGATCTGCTTCAAAGTCCCACGAGCAACCCGGTTGCCGCCGGCCACCCTTCCGACGTCAGCATTCGAACATCGCCCTGCGCACGGCATCGCCGTCCGCAACGCATTAGAAATATCGAAACCGAGTCGGCGGTTTATCGTCCAATACCAGTACAGGAGCAACCTTGCGCGTCCGTCGCAACGTCCCGGACACGGGTGCGCGGAAGGTCCCGAATTGGCTTGACACAGGGGGAGGCTGGCCAGTAAGATGAATCTATCATCTAAGGAGATGTCAGATGCTGTATTGGTTTCGATACATGGCGGTGGTCCTGTGCCTGCTGGCCGCGCCGACCGCGGCGCTTGCGCAGGGGGACTACTTCGGGCGAAACAAAGTCCAGTACCGCGATTTCCAGTGGGAGATCATTTCCACCCCGCATTTCGAGATCTACTTCTACCAGGGGGAGGAAGAGGTCGCCTATGATGCAGCGCGGATGGCGGAACGCTCGTACAACCGGCTGAGTCGCATACTTCGGCACCGCTTCACCGACAAAGTGCCGATCATCCTCTACGCCTCCCACACGGACTTCCAGCAGACCAATGTTCTGTCCGGCTTTATAAGCGAGGGCACAGGCGGCGTAACGGAATTCAACAAGAACCGGATCCTGCTTCCCTTCACCGGGTCGTACGCGGAACTGGAGCACGTGCTTACGCACGAGCTTGTTCACGCCTTCCAAGGCGATATGCTGTACGGCGCCGGTCCGGGTGTCTCCATCCTGAATCCCATGGCCTTCGTCGCCCCGCTGTGGTTCATGGAGGGCATGGCGGAATACCTTTCACTAGGCAGAGTCGACGCGTATACCCACATGTGGCTGCGCGACGCCGCGCTGCAGGGCTATCTGCCCGCGTCCATCCCTGCCATGGACTACAGTTTCGGCGTATACCGTTTCGGACAAGCCCTGTTTGCCTATATCGGCGACCGGTACGGAGACCGGAAGATCGGCGAGATACTCCGCAAGACGGCCCGCATGCGAAACGTGGACGAGGCCTTTCGTTCCTCCATCGGCAAGGACATCGAGAAGCTCTCCGACGAATGGAACGAGCATGTCCGCAAGACCTATCTGCCGCAGATCAAGGACTACGACAAGCCGCAGGCCGTGGCGCGACAGCTCACCGATGTCCGGGAATCCCGGGCGGGTCTCCACCTCGCTCCGGCGATTTCGCCGCGCGGCGACAAGCTGGTGTTCATCTCCAACAAGAGCCTGTACAACGATATCTACCTCGCATCCGCCATCAACGGCGAGGTCATATCCAAGCTCGTCGAAGGAGAACGCTCGGCCAGTTTCGAGTCCCTCCGGTTCTTTTCCACGTCCATCTCCTGGTCGCCCGATGAGCGGCATATCGCCTTCCCGGCCAAAGTGGGCGCGCGGGACGCCCTGTACATCATGGACGTCAGGACGGGCAAGGTGATCAGGCGTATCAAGGTCGATCTGGACGGGGCCACCTCGCCGAGCTGGTCCCCCGACGGCAGCAAGCTGGTTTTCGTCGGCCTCCAGGGCGGCCAGTCGGATCTGTACGTGGTGGATGCCGCGGGCGGCAAAGCGAAGGCGCTGACCCAGGACCGGTACACGGATCGGGATCCAGTCTGGTCGCCGGACGGCACGAAAATCGCCTTTTCGACGGATCGGGGCGAAGTAACCAATTTCCGAACGCTTACGTTCGGTTACCAGCAACTGGCCCTGTACGACCTGGACACGGGGGCGATCGAAAAGATCCCCGACCAGATCGGCAAGGGCATTTCACCGCAGTGGTCGGCCGATGGCCGGAAAATCGCGTTCGTCTCCGATCGCACCGGTGTCTCCAACATTTTCATCTGGGACATGGATGCCGCCGAGACCTATCAGATCACCAATGTGCTGACCGGGGTGACCAACGTCACGGCGGCGGGTCCCGCGATAAGCTGGGCGCAGAAAGCGGACCGCCTGGTCTTTTCCGCCCTTTCCTGGGGCGGGTTCGACCTGTTTTCCATCAGCGACCCGACTTCTTTGATGAAGGAGCCCTATGATCACGAAGAGGCGGCGACCCCCGGCGCCTCGCCGGTAGCCGCGCAACTCGCCCCGCCCCTGAGAACGGCGCCTACGGTCGACGACACGCTGGCCGCCGGGAACGGGGTTTCGCCAGACGCCTTGTCCGGGCTTTCCGCATCCGGGCAGTCGGTGTCAGAAGCAGATTCCACATCGGAGCCGCAGGCCGCGCCGGCAGCCGAGTCCGCGCCGGAAGCCGAGTCCGCGCCGGAGCCGGAAACCGAGACCGTGAGCACAGTGCGGACCGTACTTACCGCGCCGGCCGATACGAGCGCCGTCAACGAAGCCGGAATACCGGACGAGTTGGTCGAAGAGACGGGGAGTTCCGAACTCCTTCAGGAACCGGAGTTTCCTTTCGCTCCCGTCATGCAGGGGATCGGGCCTGCCGGCGAGTTGCCTGATACGACCGCCTGGACCGACGGCACGTTCAAGAAGAAGAAGTACGCCCCGAAATTTGGGCTGGACTACATCGGGGGGAATGCCGGCTACTCGACGCATTTCGGTCTGGTCGGCAGTTCCGTTCTTTCCTTCAGCGACATACTGAACAACCACAGGATACTTGTCGGCGCCAACGTTTTCGGATCCCTGACGGACGCGAATCTGCTGCTTCAGTACACCAACCTGACCCGGCGCATCAACTGGAGCGTAGCGGCCTTCCAGTACAGCTATGATCTCTTGTACAACTATCAGAATCCATGGCTTTCCCAGGTGACGACCCAGATCAACCGCGGCGTTCAGTTCTACTTCAGCCGACCCTTCAGCAAGTTCAACCGATTCGAAATCGGTGTCCAGGGCGTCAACCGGTCCCGCCAACTGGTTGATGTCAATTTCAACTACTTCGGAATTCGGAGGAACACGAGAGAGAGCCTGGGAAGCGTGTACTTCGTTCAGCCCACCGCGGCCCTAGTTACCGATCACACGCTGTACGGCATTACCGGTCCGATCGCCGGTGCCCGAGGCCGCGTCGAAGTGACGCCAACGTTCGGAGAGCTGCAGTTCACGCGGGTCTTCGTCGATTACCGCGCCTACCTCAACGTCCTGCAGCGTTATGCCTTCGCTTTTCGACTGTACGGACTGAGCAGCGACGGACGAGACCAGGAGCTGTATCCTTTCGGCGGCCCCTTCAATTTTCGCGGGGCGGACTACTGGTCCGTCTGGGGAAGCAAGGTCGCCCTGGTCAATGCGGAATTCCGGTTTCCGCTGATCGAGGTCTTGGCCATGGGCTGGCCGCTGCCAATCGCTTTTCAGCAGATCCGCGGTTCGCTGTTCGTGGACGCGGGGTCCGTATGGGACCAGACCACCAGTTCCAACCAGGCCAACCAGTACGCCGGTTACCCGAACGTCGGCGAATTCGTAGACGGCAACCTGGTCCGGAACAACGGACTGGGACCGCGCGGGATGGAAGAACTGTCGGGAGGGCAGTTTGCCGTGGCGTACGGCATAGGCATGCGCGCGCGCGTCGGCTTCCTGATTCTGAAATTCGATATCGCCCGTCAGTTCGACCTGGGACGGCGACCGTCATGGTACAACAACGAAGGGCTCGAGAACGTACCCGCCGGGCTGGAATCCGAGTTCCCGGGCACGCGTTCGTACCGTCTCAGGAGCGCGCTGGACGATACGCAATTCTTCTTTACTATAGGGGCCGATTTCTAGGAATGCACTTGCACATCAATCCGGGATTGGCGCATCTCCCCTGTCGTTGATACGGCATTGCCACACGGGCTTGGAGCTGACAGGTACACATGATGCACACGTCAGAAGAAATCAGGGCTTTAAGGGATCGGTACTACAACGCTACGCTTACCGAAATCCATGAACTGAACCCCGAGCTGTGGATAATCCGGGTGAAGCCGGACGGCGAACTCCCACCGTACGAGGCCGGACAATACACGACCCTCGGCCTGGGCGATTGGGAACCCACCAATGATCCGGTCCATAACGAGGAAGTAAACGAGAACCTGAAGACGAAGCTTATCCGTCGCGCCTACTCCATGTCCTTCCCCATGTACGAGGATGATCCCGCGCAATTGCTTGAACCGGGGGATATGGATTACTACGAGTTCTACATTACGCTGGTGGCGCGCGACGGGGACGAGGGCCAGGATCCTTCCCTGACACCCAGACTGTGGATGCTGAAGGAAGGCGACCGGCTCTGGATGGGGCCCAAGGTGACCGGACATTACACGCTGGAACACGTGGGGCCGGACGACCAGGTCGTCTTCGCCGCGACGGGCACCGGAGAAGCGCCCCACAACTGCATGATCGCCGAATTGCTGCGGAACGACCACAAGCCCGACATCATATCGGTGGTCTGCGTACGATACGCGCGGGACCTGGGTTACCAGCGCACCAACGAACGGCTGGAAAGTCTGCATGCGAATTACCACTATATCACGTTGACTACCCGGGAAGCGCAGAACCTCGACCGCAAGGTGTACATACAGGACCTGGTAAGTTCCGGGGAGCTGGAAGAAAGGACCGGGGTCGTCCTCAAGCCGGACCGAACCCACGTTTACATCTGCGGCAACCCCGACATGATTGGCGTCCCCAAGTATACCCGGGAGGGCGACAAGTCCTACCCCTCGCCCACCGGCCTGGTCGAATTGCTCGAATCGCGCGGATTCAAGGCCGATCATCGCAGGGACAAGGGGACCATACACTTCGAGGAATACTGGTAGCCGGTTCGCATCCTGTACGACCAAGAGACCGCCATGCAGACACTGATGCTGAATTCGGAGGGCAATCCGGAGGTGTCCAGCGGACCCATGCCTTCCTGCAGCGAGGTGGAAGTACTGGTCAAGGTACGGGCGTGCGTGCTGGCTCGCCCGCAAGTCGCCGATGCCGACGATACGCCGGTATCGACCGGCAGGGACCGGCAGGTTTCGTTGAGCCGGTGTTTCACGGGTATCATCGAGTCCGCGGGCGCGCGCGTGGAGGGCCTCTCTCCGGGAGATCGGGTCATTGCCTGTCATACGGACGGCGATTTCCCCGAATACTACAGCGTACCCGCCTACCACGTCGTCAAGTTGCCATCCGGGATCGGTTTTGAGGAGGGCGCCGTCGCCTCCCTGTTGCCGCCTGTCCTGAATGGCGCAGAACGCGCCCAGGTGGACGGCAAGTCGGTCTTCATCAGCGGCGCGGGGGCCACCGGCCTGCTCTGTACCCAAATCGCGCACATTTCCGGCGCGCAGACCGTAATTGTTGCGGACTTGCACGCCACGCGCCTGCAGCGTGCGCGGGATGCCGGTGCGGCCACCTTGATCAACGTCTCCACCGAGGATGCTCATCGGGGCGTAATGGAACAGACCGACGGCCAGGGAGTGGATGTCTGTTTCGAATGCGCCGGTACGGAAGTCTCCTTTTTCCAGTGTGCGCAGTTGTTGCGCCCGGACGGCAAGCTCGTGGTCCTTAAGCCGGTGACACACCCCGTATCCATCGAAATGCGGGATTGGTCGAAACGATCCCTGCAACTGATCATGGGCCGGGAACAGCCGTTCAAAATCCCTTACCTGGTGGAACGGGGGCTGAAACTCGTCGGCATCGGCGCGGTAAAATTGCGTCCCCTGCTGACGCATGTGTTTCCCGTGCACCGCATTGCCGAAGCCCTCGAACTGATCAATGGACCGCCGAGTCTGACGGTTGAAGTCGCGCTGATGAGGCCGTGGAGAGCGACCATATCCGGTATCCATAGTGCTTGACACGCCCGCCTTTCGAGTTCTTACTATCAAACCGGAGCAGTTGGGCAGGGACACGAGACCGAAAGGGTAAGAAAGCGCATTGTTTTCTGATATCAGCATCCTGAATCTGATCCTGGATTCGGGTGCGGTCGCCAAGGTTGTTATCCTCTTCCTGCTGGCTTTCTCTGTCGTCACATGGGCGGTTATGGTAGAGCGTTTGCGGTATTTCCGCCGGGCCCGGGAGCAGTCCGTGGCCTTTCTGGCGCTGTTTCGATCCCGGATCAGCTACAGCCGTCTCTATACCGCCGCTTCGAAGTGGCCCTTCAGCGCCGCCGCGGTCGTTTTCCGCGAGGTATACGAGAAGCACGCGTCGGTCTTCACCCCTGCGGACGGCGCAGAAGGGCGGTCCAAGGCAGCTGCAGCTGGTCCGGACGTTTTGGAATCCGTCTATCGCGATCTGCGACTCGCTTCCCACCGGGAGCTCGCCCGGTTCGAACGACGTCTTCCCGTGCTGGCCACCGCCGGAAGCGTATGCCCGTTTCTTGGCCTGTTCGGCACGGTGTGGGGCGTCATGACCGCCTTTCTGGATATCAGTACCAAGGGGTCCACTAATATCGTGGTCGTGGCGCCTGGTATTGCGGAAGCCCTGATCACCACAATTGCGGGCCTGGCCGTGGCGATTCCGGCCATGGTGGCGTACAACTATTTCGTGCAACGGTCGAGAGAACTGGGCCTGGAACTTGAAGATGTGGCCACTGCGGTGATGAACCTCATCCAGTTGCGAGACCGCCATGAACTCGTTTGATTTCAATGGCGCGGGTTCGCCCCGCGCGCTTTCGGAGATCAATGTGACGGCGCTGGTCGATGTCATGACCGTGTTGCTGATCATTTTCATGATCACGACACCGATGATCCAGAGCGGCGTCCAGGTGGATCTGCCCAAGACAAGCGCGGCTGCGCCGGATCTTGCCGAGGGTCTTGTCCTCACGATAACGAGCGAAGGTTCGCTTTATCTGGAAGACCGGCAGCTCTCGATCGGGCAGTTCGACGCGGTGTTCAGGGAGATATTCGAGGAACAGCAGGACAAACCGGTGTTCGTCCGGGGAGACGAGCAGGTGCACTACGGCGCCGTCATTGCCGTACTCGATAAACTCAAGGAGCACGGCGTAACTCGAATCGGGCTGGCGACCAGGGCGAGGCCGTCACGATGATGGCACGCATGATCTGGGCTTCCGGATTGCTTCATATCGCAGTTTTCGCGGGATTGATCGGCGTGAACGCCTGGTGGTCAGCGACGGCCTCGCCGCTGGACCGGCCGGTCTACCGGGTTGATCTCGTCACGCTGCCCGAAAGCCCGTCCGTCCGGCCTCCGCCCCCGGTGGATGAGGCCTACGAAGTCGTTTCGAAGAAGGAGGCGGCCGCTCCGCAGGAGGAAGCGTCGCTGGCGCTGAAACGGACCCCGCGTCTGGTCGCTGAAGAACCGGATCCCGGTCCGGAAGAACCGCTTTCCTTCGAGACAGACTCGCCCGGAATCCGCTTGGACGAACGGGATTTCGAATTTCCGTACTACCTTGGTATCATGCAGCGAAAAATACAACAGCAATTCACCGTACCCAGAATGCTCGGCGTGAAGCAGCTGGAAACCGTTATCTATTTTCGCGTGAAGCGATCGGGCCGGATAACCAATGTAGTTGTGGAGCGTTCGTCTTCCAACCCGGTCTTCGACTTGGCGGCGCAGCGGGCGTTGAGTGCGGCCGACCCGCTGCCCCCCCTGCCGGAAGGTTACACAAAGTCCTATCTGGGCGTGCATTTCGCCTTCCAGTATACGTTGTAGAGGAGGGCGCGCATGTACCCGGCGCCAAGCCTGAGCGCATGATTGATGTTCAGCACGAAAGGTCTGAAATGAACAAACAACGGGAGGTCTGGTCGTTGCGCATGCTGCTGGGGATACTCGTTCCGCTCCTGGTCGGCGCGCTGCCCGCGTCGGGTCAGGACGAGGTCGATCTCAGTGCGCAAGCCCGCGTCTCGCCTCGCATACCGATCGCTTTCAAACCCTTTACCCCCAGGGATGGAGCCGCTTTCGATGCCGCCGTGCAGGACACGGTCAACCAGGTGCTCATGCGGGACCTGGCGTACTCCGGGGTCTTTGCCGTGCGGGATATTTCCATTCCGGCCCGGGTCGCTGCGGACGAGGGCGCTCCGGTTCTGATGGACGGCGGGGGGGACACCACCTACGTGTTCATGGACGCCGCCGGCGACGTGGACCTCGAGCTGCTTCGCAAGTTGTCCGTCCAGGTCATGGTGTCGGGAACCTACGAAGTTGCGGGCCCCCGGGTGGAGATCGCCGTTCGCCTTACCGATCTGGGCACCCGGAGAACGATCCTGGAGAAGGGATACGCCGCCTTCGATCTGACCCTGAGAAGGATCGTGCACCTCATGGCAGACGACATCGTGTATCAGTTGACCGGGGATCGGGGTATCTCCCAGACGCGCGTCGCCTTTATTTCCGAGCGCAGCGGCGCCCCCGAATTGTACCTGGCGGATTACGACGGATTCAATGTCCGCCAGTTGACCCGCGACGGCGCCCGGAAGTATTCGCCGAACTGGTCGCCGGACGGCACCAGGATCGCGTACACCTCCTATCGGGACGGGCCCCACGATCTTTATCTTCTCGACTTGGGGAGCGGGGAAACCAGCAAGGTCTCATTCCGGGGGAGAACGGTGCTTTCGCCACGCTGGTCGCCGGATGGTCGCCACCTGATGCTCGGCCTGATCACGCAAGGAACTTCCAGGCTTTTCATCAGCACACCGGACGGAAGCAGCCTCGTTCCATTGGCGACGGGCTACGGAATCAACGTTTCCCCTTCCTGGTCCCCGCGGGGCGATCAGGTGGTCTACATGTCGGATCGGTTGACAGAGAAGCATCTGTTTGTTATTAATGCAGATGGTTCGGACGATCATCGCATCACCTTCGAAGGCGGTTACAACGGATCACCCGCGTGGTCGCCCCGGGGCGACCGCATCGCCTTCGTAGGCGGCGATTTGATGGAGAACGGGCGAGGACGTTCCGAACGGGTCTTCAATATCTATACCTGCGACGTCAGCGGCGGGAATGTCGTGAAACTCACGGGAGTCCGCGCATCGGAAGGAGACAATGTGAATCCGAGCTGGTCCCCGGACGGTCTGCATATTCTTTTCGGATCCGACCGCGCCCGCAGTGGAACGTTCCGTCTCTACCGGATGTACTGGAATGGCGGAGACGTCCATCCGGTCATCACGGAGGGCAACAGCCGCCAACCCAGCTGGGGACCGAGACCGCAATGAATCGAAGTGGCGTGAGGCGGCAATGAAAGAGAAGGCCTTGAAACACTTCAGCCCGGGTATCCTGCTGTTGGTCGGGGTCCTGGTCGTCACCGGTGCATGCGGCGTCCAGTCCGATTTGACCAGAGTGAAGAATGACACGGCCCAGCTGCGGGCCCAGCTGCAGGTCATGCGTGAAGAGGTTGCCCTTCGGGAAGACCTGGACTCGCTGAGGGTGCACATCGTGCGTTTGGAAACCCTCATGCGAAATCAGATGGACGAGTTGCTGAGCATGCGGGCGGATACTGGGCAGCGTGACGGCGCCCTGGAAGGCCGTTTGCAGGTTCTTTCCATGCGTATCGCGGAAAGTGACCGTCAGTTCTCGGCCCTGGTGCGCAGGCTGGAGGGCATACAGGTCCGGTTGGGTGCGCGGGAAACGCCGGATACTTCGGCGACGCAGTCCGGGGCCATCGACATAGACCCGGGCGAGCTGTACGACCTCGCGTTGCGGGACTACCAGCGGGGCGACTATGACGTGGCGGTCCGGCAGTTTGCCCAGTACATCGAATATTATCCGGACTCGGAGCTGGCGGACGAGGCGCAGTACTATCTCGGCGACTGCCATTATGCGCAGCAACGCTACACCCAGGCGCTGGAAGCCTATGAGACCCTGTTGACCGCGTATCCGGAAGGAAACAAGGTACCCGCCGCGCTGTTGAAGATCGCCTTCGTCAAAGTCTCCACGAAGGAACCGGCCGTGGCGAGGACCTATTTGGATCGGGTGATACGTGACTTTCCCGATAGCGAGGAGGCCCAACTCGCGAAGATGAGACTGGATATGATGCCGGAGGAGTAACTTGAGGCTTTACATCCTACGCCCATTGGGGTTTAATGTGCAAGACCGACTGAAACAATACGCTTATCGACAACGTAACGTACCCATATGAAAGGAGCACTTCATGAAAAGATGGAACAATACGGTTTCGGCCTTGGCACTCTGCGTTCTGGTGGCGGCGCCCGTATGGATGGGGGCTTGTTGCGCCGTGACCCGGGGACCTTCCGCGGAGGAGCTGGCGGCAATGGAAGCGGAACGCCAGCGCGCGATAGAGGATTCGCTCAGAGCGGTTCGGGCTGAAGAGGAAGCGCGTCTCGCGGCCGATGAAGAAGCGCGTCGCATGGCGGCTGAAGAAGATTCACGTCTCGCGGCCGAAGAGGAAGCGCGTCGCATGACCGAAGAGGAAGCGCGTCTCGCGGCCGAGGCCCGGCACAGGGAGATGATGTCCCTGGCAACCATCTACTTTGGGTACGACCTGGCGAACATCAGGGATGACCAGCGATCGGCCATGGATGACAACGCCCGCAAGTTGCGGGAGTATCAGCCCGAAGACGCGGTGGTTGTCGAGGGCCATTGCGATGAGCGGGGTACGATCGAATACAACTTGGCGCTGGGCGAAAGACGTGCCCAGGCGGTCAAGACGTACCTCGTGGATGCCGGCGTGGCCGAAGGCCGCATCGAAACCGTCAGTTTCGGCAAGGAGAAACCGGCGGTCATGGGTGACAATGAAAGCGCCTGGGCGAAGAACCGACGCGTGGAGTTGATGCGCAAATAAGCGGCCGGCCGCTCCGCATCGTCCGTCCGGTTTCACAAGACCGGGGCGGCCCGAAAGGGTTGTCCCGGTTTTTTTAGGGCTCCCCCAAAAACGGTTTCCAGTTTTCATAGATCATATTGTGAATGGCTTCTTCTGGAAACACGGGCAAGGACGTATTCCGCACTATATCATTCACCTTCCACTGTCCCGCGATGACTTGCGCAGGCGTGGCAGAGGGGAAGTCGGAACCGAAAATCAACTTGTGTTCCACCCCATACTCCAGGGCGGACATGAACGCCATGTAATGCCGGAGCGGGCGGTAGTGCAGCGCTGAAATGTCCGCGTAGAGATTCGGATGCTTCCGGATCAGGACCACGCATTCGTCCTCCCAAGGATGTCCCATGTGGGCGATCATCATGCGCAGGTCGGGACACGCTACCGCGATGTCCTCCAGTTGAATCGGGTTGGCCCACTTGAGCGGCCCCGGCCGCACGAAGGAAGTCCCCTGGTGCCAGATCACGGGGATGTCCAGCGCTTCCGCTTTCCTGAACAGCGGAAGACAGGATGAGTCCTGCGGATCGAAATGCTGGTAAATCGGGGCCACCTTCAATCCGCGCAGCCCAAGCACGTTGACATTGTATTCGAGTTGTTCGACGGCGTCTTCGTCGTTCGGGTCGACTGAACACCAGCCGATGAACCGGTCAGCATGTCTCGCCACGAATTCCGCGACGAGTTCCTGGGGTACATTCACCCCGCAGTAGGGTGCTCTGAGCCCGAATACCACCACCTTGTCGCAGTCTTCGGTCGCCTTCAGCAGTGTTTCGGGCGTGGAGTCGAAAGCGTTTTTGTACCGGTCCTCGTGGCCGGCGTAGTATACGTCTTCGGACAGCCGCATCTTGGCCTTCTTGGCTGCATAGGCGAATTCCACGAATTCGTCGGACATATGGTCCGGATACCACATCAGGTTGGTATGAATATCGACTAACATGTACGGTTGTCCTCGGTTTTGACGTGATGGTTGCCGTTGAAAACGCATGCGCGGATCATGTCCGCGGCCTCTTCCAGGTTCACACAGCCGGTATCGACGGGGAGTCCGGTCTCCCTCAGTGCGGTCAACAGCCGGCTCAGCCCGGGCCTTCCCGGCGACCGCGAAGCATCGTCGTGCGCCAAAGAGAATAGACGGCGCGGCGTGGCGTCGGCCGAGATCCGGCCATGCTCCATGACCAGTATCCGGTCCGCCAGGCGAGCGATCAGATCCATGTCATGCGTGATCAGAAACACGGTCGCCCCCGTATCGCCATAGCCCTTGAGAATCGTCTCTACCTGGCCGGCGCTTCGCGGATCGAGGCCGGATGTGGGCTCGTCGAGTGCGAGCACGGCCGGTTCGGTGACGAGCGTCCCGGCGATCGCCGCCCGGCGCCTTTCTCCGCCGCTCAGGGACAGGGGATGCCGGTGCGAGAACCGATCCGGATCGAGGCCGACCCGCTGGAGCGCCCTGTTCACCATCCCGGGAATGTCCGGTTCTTTCGTGCCGAACTGTCTGGGACCGAAGGCCACGTCGTCGAACACGGTTTCCTCGAACAACTGGGCCTCGGGAAACTGGAAAACAAGCCCCACCGTCTGGCGCAGGAACCGCAGGTCGGTATCCGGAGCGGATACGTCCGCGCCCACGACCCGAACCGTGCCCGAATCCGCTTTCAGCAGGCGATTGAGGTGCTGAATCATCGTGGACTTTCCGGAGCCGTTCGGCCCCGTCAATGCCACGCATTCTCCCGGAAACACCCGCGTGGTCACATTGCGCAATGCCGCGATCTCCAGCGAAGTACCGGGCGCATAGGTATGACATACCCGGTCGAACTCGATGACGGGCGGTCCGGGTCGGTCGCCGGAAGACCGTCCGACAGGTGTTCCGTCCCGCGTTGCGGGAGATGCCGCGTTGCGTGCGTGCGGACGGGCAACGGATGGTGAAACGGGTTGCGCCGGTTCCCCGGTTTTCGGCGACATCGGCTTCTGCTCCGAGATCCACCGTACCAGGGACTCGGGTCGGGCGGTATCGGCAGGCACTTCCAATCCGCGTTCGCGCAGGGCATCGGCCAGCCGAATGGCCAGCGGTGCACTGAGACCGTATCCCGCGAGGCGCTCCGAACCCTGGTATACTTCCTCCGGCGTTCCCGCCGCGACGACCTCACCGTCTACCACCAGCGCGATGCGATCCATCCTGGCTGCTTCCTCAGGCGACTGGGTGATGAAGACCACGCTCAACCGGTATTCGTTCGCGATGGCCAGGAGGAGGTCAAGCACGTCTCGCCGGTCGGCGGGATCAAGCGAGGAGGTGGGCTCGTCGCAGATCAGATACCGTGGTCGCATCGCCGCCACCGAAGCGATGGCCAGCCTCTGCTTTTCGCCACCCGACAACCTGTGCGGCGGATTGTGGCGGTATTTCTCCAGGTGAAACCGGTCGAGCGCCCACGCGACGCGATGGTGAATCTCCCGGGAAGCCAGACCGAGGTTTTCAAGTCCAAATGCCACTTCCCGTTCGACCGTGGTCGAGACCAGCTGATTGTCCGGATGCTGAAAGATCATCCCGGCCCGCTGATGAACCCGCCATTTGTTTTCCGGTTCGGCCGTATCCAGACCATCCACCAGGACACGGCCCGACTGGGGAACGATCAACCCGTTGAGACAGCGGGCGAGCGTGCTCTTTCCCGAGCCGTTGGGACCGATTACGGCCAGGCTTTCGGATTCGGCGATCTCTAGGGACAAGCCCCGCAGCGTGGGAACCGCTTGCCCGGGCTGAAGGGAGTAGCTGTAGGTCAGATCCTCGGCGACGATCACGGCAGATGGTCCAGTCCCAGACGCCCGGCGGCCTCGTGGACGGCCGTATACACGTCGGCAAGCGGTACTTCGTTTTTTCGCGCTGCCCGGCGGCAGTCTTCGTATTCGGGGGTGTAGCGCCGCGCATCGCCATGCCGTACGATTTTGATCCGGATCCCGCCATATCGGGTTTCGACGGTTGTTTCGCTTCGGGAGAGCACGCTCCGGGAAACGGGATGGCTTCTGATGCCTATTGTTGTCGTTTCCCGGAAAATCACGTCGGAAAGCCGGCCGGCCAGCGCGACCGGCGCCAGCACGGTGAGCAGAACGCCCGGTCTGCCTTTTTTCATAATCACGGGCGTCAGGAAGGCGTCTCGCGCGCCGGCTTCCAGCAGCAGGTCCAGGACATGGCTGTAGAACTGCGGATTCATGTCGTCAATCTGTGTTTCCAGAACCTGCACGGCGTCCTCCGCATCGACCGGTTGGCCGACGACGCGGCCTACGCACAGCCGAACAACGTCTCCATGATCACGGCCGGCCTCCGTGCTCCCGTAGCCCACCGTTCGAAACGTAAAGCGGGACGGATACAAGGACCCCGCCGAGAGCGCAGTCAAAACGGCACAGCCGGGCAGGTCGGTCGGGGCGTGGTCGACAGGATGGATGACGGCGCCTCGCATCAGAGCGGCCAGGAGCGGCGGTGTGGCCTCTATGCCCGAGGCGAAGGGGAGCGCGCCATGGTAGAGGACATCAATTTCGTGAAGATGAAGGGCGTGGCACAGGGTGAGGATACGCAATGCGGTGTGACGACCGCCCAACTCCTGCGCGGTCGGGGGGTGATCCCGCCCCCCCCAAAGCGCGTTCACGTTCCTTTCGAGATGGTCGATCACCCTGCCGAGCAGCACGCCGACCGGGGAATCCGCTCCGCCTTCCGCTATGGCCCGGTAGGTTTCTGGCACGGACGCGTCGGCGTACGACAGGGAAACGCACGTTCCGTGCCCGTGTCTGGTCCGCCCCGGTGCGACCTGGATCTCGCAGTCCACGCCGTGGTGGCGTTTCAAGGCCGCTTCAAGCGCGTTCCGGTTCGCTCCCGCGTCGATCAGCGCACCGAGCAGCAGGTCCGAAGCGAAACCGGATAACTGGTCGAAATACCCCGCCAGAGCCATCGGACCCGCCGTCTCTATGCGTGTTTCCTGTTGATGAGGGCCGCCGCGTAGCCGGCGTTGAATCCGCCGTCTATATTCACCACGGTGACCCCGGAGGCGCAGCTGTTCAGCATGCCCAGGAGCGCAGCTAGTCCGTTGAAACTGGCGCCGTACCCCACGCTTGTAGGCACGGCGATCACCGGTCTGGAGACCATGCCGCCGACTACGCTGGGCAATGCGCCTTCCATGCCCGCCGCGACGATGAGTACGGACGCATTCATGATGGTCTCGCGGTGGGAAAAGAGGCGGTGGATGCCGGCCACGCCGACGTCGAACAGGCGTTCGACCCTGTTTCCCAGCACCCGGGCGGTCACTGCGGCCTCTTCGGCCACCGGGATATCGCTCGTTCCGGCAGAGACGACCAGGACTTCGCCGCTGCCCTGGTCCTGCCAGGTCTCCTGGACCACGATGGTGCGGGCGGCATCATGATACGCCGCGGAGGGACACTGCGCCTTCACGGCTTCGTACATGGCCGGCGTCGCCCGCGTGGCGAGCAGATCGTTGCCCGACGCGACAATGCGTTCCGCGATTGCGCCGACCTGCGCGTCGGTTTTCCCCGCACAGAAAATCACCTCGGGAAACCCGCAGCGCAGTGCTCTGTGGTGGTCCACCTGTGCGAAACCCAGGTCCTCGAAGGGCAGGGATCGCAGTCGCATGGTCGCTTCGTTTACGGGCATTTCGCCCGAATGGACCTGCTCAAGCAGTTGTCTGATCTGTGATTCGTTCATGGCATGCCGAGCGATCGGAGGAGGCATGCTCCGCCGCCGACTTTCCAATAGATGCGCCGTGGTCTCCACGCCGTGTCTTCCCACGCGGCGCACCTGCGTCCGTCCAGCCTATTCCCCACTTGGCAAGGTCCCGTCCAGGACTTCAATCCGGGCACCCGAGGCATTGCGCTCCCGCTGCAAACGGACCGCTACTTCCTCCGCTTCGCGCATCACGCGAAGCACGTTGCGTCCGAGGATTTTCATGATACTTTCGTCCGCGTATCCGCGCCGGATCAGTTCTGCGGTCAGCATCGGGTACGTGGAGACATCCTCCAGCCCTGCCACCACCGTCGAAATGCCGTCATAGTCTCCCCCGATGCCGACGTGATCCATGCCCGCCACCTGCTGGATGTGGTCGATATGATCGGCGACCTGCTCGAGGGTGGCGCGCGGCGCGGGATGCGCCTGGTTCCAGGCGGCCATGCCTTGCGCCACGGATTCATCCGTACTGCCCGGCATCAACGTGAGCCGCTCCCGTTCTTCGCCGCGTTTCACGCCGTGCAGGCGTGTTTCCTCCGAAATATAGGCGGGAACGAAAGTGACCATGACGATGCCGCCGTTTTCGGCCAGACGCCGCAGCACGTCATCCGGGACGTTGCGCACATGGTCGCACTTCGCACGCGACGAGGAATGGCTGAAGATGACCGGGGCCTCCGTCACGCGCAGGGCGTCCCGCATGGTCGCCAGGGAGACATGGGACAGATCCACCAACATGCCCAGGCGGTTCATCTCCCGAACCACTTCCTCTCCGAACTTCGTCAGGCCGCCGACCCCCACGGTGTCGGTGGCGGAGTCCGCCCAGGGCACGTTCCAGCTGTGGGTCAGCGTCATGTATCTGACGCCCAGTCGATGAAACATGCGGAGCGCGCCCAGAGAAGAATCAATGGAATGACCGCCTTCCATGCCTATCAGGGACGCGATTTTTCCCGCGGCGAAGGCCACCTCCACCTCGTCGGCCGTTGTGGCCAGCTGAAACGTGTCCGGGTACCGCGCGATCATCTGGTATACGATGTCGATTTCCTCAAGCGTAGCCCGCACGGCTTCCTTCCCCTGCATCGAAGTGGGGACGTAAACCGACCAGAACTGGGCGCCCAGCATGCCTTCGCGCAGCCGCGGTATATCGGTGTGCAGATCTGGCTGCGGTTCGGCGATGTCCATCGCCCAGACATCCCGGTTCGCTCGGTTGCGGTATTGCCAGGGCAGGTCGTTGTGTCCGTCGATCAACGGGACTTTCGCATGCAGCGCCTTGGCGCGCTCGACGGGGTCTTCAGGCATGGGCTCCTCCGTCGGTGAGCAAGTGGTGGTCAGCGCGACAAAGCAGAGGCCGGTCAGCCAAAGGGCGAACGTATGCATTGAGTGCTCCCGGTGCCTTGTATTCATGTTGAACAGGTATCGATCTGTGCCATATCGACCATGGTCTGCGGCTTCGAGGATGTTCGTTATGTATAGGTTTCTTTCCTGTTAGTCAAGGGCAGCGCGTCACCTCGGCCATCCGTCGACGCCGTCCATGCCTTCCCTATTTCGTGTTCGATCCAATCGTCTCTTGCATTACGATGCCACGCTTAGTAGAATTCCGAACGTCATTATCACCCGATAGCCTCATCCGAAGGAGTTCGCATGGCTCGATTTACCATCCTCGCGGCAGGCGATCCCGATCATCCGGGTCCCAACCAGTACATCAGGGACGAACTGGAAACCATTGGCGCCGAGCTTAAGATCCGCCCCTGCCGAACGATGGAGGAAATGCTGGAGGACGCGCGGGACGTGGACGGATTCACCCAGGGCGGCCTGACCTATTCCCGAGACGCTGTGGAACGGTTGCCCGAGCGGATTCGCGTCGTGGGCGCCGGCGGGATCGGCGTGGATTTCATTGATGTGGAAGCGGCCACGGAACGGGGCATCATCGTCTACAATATTCCCGGCGTATTCGAACGGGAAGTCGCCCAGCACGCCATGATGCTGCTGCTCGCGCTGGCGCGTCGGCTGATGCCGATCAACCGGGCCATGATCGAGAGAAGGCCCGTCGCGCGGGGCGCGATACAGCATCTCTATGGACAGACGCTCGGTCTTGTTTCCTTCGGGAACATCGGACGGGCCATGGCAAAGATCGCCGCGGGTTTCGAGCTGCGCGTCCTGGCCAGCGACCCCGCCGTCACCCAGGCCGAGGCCGCTCCCTGGGGGGTGACCATGGTCGATCAGGAGACGCTGTTTGCCGAATCGGACTTCGTTTCGTGTCACGTGCCGCTCACGCCGAAGACGCACCACCTCATCGGAGAGCGGGACTTCAGGCATATGAAACCTTCCGCCTATTTTATCAATACCGGCCGGGGCAGGGTGGTGGACGAAAAAGCGCTGATCCGGGCGCTACAGGAAGCATGGATCGCCGGTGCGGGACTGGATGTGCAGGAACAGGAGCCGCCGGCTGCGGACAACCCGTTGCGCAGCATGGAGCAGGTGGTCCTCACCCCCCATTACGCTTCTTCCTCGGTGCGGGGCACCGTAGAGCGAGCAAAAAAGGCCGGTAGGCAACTGGTCAGCATCCTCAGCGGCCGCTGGCCCGAAGACGGATTGGTCAACCCCGCCGTGAAGCATCTCGCTGCAGAAAAATGGGGCATGCCCGCCGAATGACTTGAATCGGCACGGATTCACCATGTTCTACGATACCGTGATTTTCGATGCGGCGGGCACCCTGATAGGAAGGGATTCTCCGGATTTCTTCGAGGAGTTCTTCGTTGTTGCGGCCGGGGAGCTCGGTACGCCGATCACGCTGGACCAGGTAAAAGCGGCCTTGGCAGAGGTCATGAAGGAACCCCGATTCCGGTTGCGTGAAGGCCGCATGAGTACGCCGGAGCAGACGCGGCGGTACTTTCTGGATCTCTATGCGCAGGTATTCGGAGCGGCGGGTATCGCGGGCGACCCGCTACCCGGATTGCAGAGATACTATGAACGGTTTCAGGACGGCAGGTATCTCGATGTGTACCGCGACGTCCGGCCCACCCTCGAATCCCTGAAGGCCTGCGGTGTGCGTCTCGGCGTGCTGTCGAACTGGTCGGAACATCTCAGGCTCGTGCTTGAGCGACACGACCTCGCCCGATACTTCCAATTCCTCGTCGTTTCCGCCGAAGCAGGTTGCGAAAAACCCGGCGAGACGATCTTTCGGATGGCCATCGATCGCGCGGAAGCTCCGATCGACCGAACGCTTTACATCGGTGATCATCCCGAGGAGGATATACTGCCTGCCGAACGCATCGGCCTGGACGCGCTCCTCATCGACCGTCATGAAAAGTACGCGCGTTATCGGCTTCCCTCCATCCGGCGGCTGACGGACGTCCCCCGTTTGATCGGCATATCATGAGGCACGGCAAATCTTTCGCTGAGCGCATGTCGGGTGCCGTGAAGATACGGCTCGTGGCAACGTGAACGCCCGTGTCGGTGTGATGGCGCCTGCGGCAAAAAAACTTGCGTTTTCCGGCTTCGTCTCGTATTTTAGGACGGTTTTGGAAGAAGCCGACCCCATCGTCTAGCCTGGCCAAGGACACCGCCCTTTCACGGCGGCAACACGGGTTCAAATCCCGTTGGGGTCATACACGTCGCACAGGACATGCGAAAGGGGAGCGCGTACACGCGCTCCCCTTTTTCGTCCAGGTGGGCCTTGCGTCTTCCGGGTCGTTCGGTTCAGTGTGCGAACGGTTCGGTCCGGATCACTTCAATGGTTCCGAATTCGGTAAACTGCCATACTGCCACGAAACCGGATCCAAGATCGCCGTTTTCGTCCCAGTCCAAAGGCATGGACGCCCCTTCGTAGTTGACCTGTCCACCACTTGCCAGGACGCGCAAACCGCTCGCGATGCTGCTGGCCTCCGCGATGATGGACTCGCCGGGCGGTTTGCTGATGCTGCGAAGCTGGTCCCGTATTGCAGCGCCTTCGAGACTGCCCGCCGCTTGGGTTGCCAGCGCCAGCGCCACGGTTGCATCGTAGGTCTGCCGCACGTAGGGATAGGGCGGTGGCGTCCCATAGGCGTTCCGGTAGGCGTCCTCCCATGCCAGCGCTGAACGGGTATTCTCCGCCGCGCCGGGCGAAGTGCCCCGCATGCCGGCGAGGTGCGCCGGACCGATTGATCGGAGCAGGTCCAGGCTCCTGCCGGTGGGTCCGAAGATGAAGTGGGTGAAAAGTCCCGCGTCCAGGGCCTCGCGCACGATGGATTCCTGCTGGGGCTGAAAGGCCAGGACAACCAGGGCCTGAGTCTGAAATTCGTCAGCGAGCGCGGTCCCTTTGCTTTGATTCAATTCATCTGCAAACGCCGTTTGTGCAGGATCTACCGCGATCCGGTTCAGCCTGCCTTCCCAGGCCTCCGTGAAGGCATCTGCCAACCCCCTGCCCCAGACGTCGTCGCGGTAGATGAGGCCTACGTTGCCGAAGCCCTGATCCAGCGTGATCTTCGCAAGCACCGGTCCCTGGTCGCGATCGGAAAGGGTGGTACGAAACAGGAAATCGTTGTCCACGGCGGTCGTAAGTGCGGGTGAAGAAGAGGCGGGGGAAATAGTGGGAATGCCGGCTTCGGCAGTCACGTTATCGACAATGGCAAGCGTTGAAGAACTCGCCCACGCCCCCACAATGGCGTGGACGCCTTCCAGCTCTATCATTTCGGTCGCTTGGGATACGGCCGTGTCTGCGTCAAGTTGCGTGTCGCCCACCACCCCCACGACCGGCTCTCCCAGGACGCCCACCTCGTTGATATGCCGGATTGCCATTTCGAAGCCCCGCCGCATGGGTATGCCGTGTTCCGATCCGCTCGCGGTCAGGTCGATCAACAGGCCGATCTTCAGTGCGGGTTGTTCGACCGGTTCCGCCGGTTCCATCGGCTCGGGCGTTACCGGATCCTCCTTGCCGCACGCCAGGAGTACCGCGAGCAACAGACTGAACGCCAGCCAAGATCCCGTGGGGCACGACGCCCCTCGCATGCCACGCATGTTGATGCCTCCGTTTGGATACCGCCCGTCCATACACAACAGTTCGTCGCGTCAAGCCAAATGGTTCCAGATTCGCAACAGAAATATACGGTGTACGGCCTGACCTGTCATTGCTTATCTCTCTCGCCATCCATCGCTCCGGATCACAACCCGAACCAGCAGGGCACCGGCGCTGAATTGCCTTGTCGTTCACATCGCGCGGAGGTACTTTGAACGCCATGCCCGACCATAACGCCGTTTCCCCGAAACCGGCCGACAAAGATGATCCTCCTTCGCAGGTGCTCCGCCATGTCTGGGCCATAGCCTGGCCCGTAGTCGTCGCTTCGCTGATCGACGCCACAGAAGGCCTCGTCGACCTCTATCTGGTGGGATTTCTCGGTCCCGCGGCGATCTCCGCCGTTGGCATGAGCCGTCAGATCGTGTTCATCGTCATGGTCATGGCCATTTCGATTACCGGAGGCACCCGAACGCTGGTGGCCCAGTTCTATGGCGCCGAGCGACACGGGGACGTCGGCCGGACCGCCCAGCAGGCGCTTCTGATGGGCGCCTGTCTGGCCCTGGTCCTCGCGGGTCTGGGCATCGTGCTCACCAGGCCCGCGTTGTCTCTGCTCGGTGCTCCTGAAGAAGTGCTGGTCCATGGCATCCTCTTCCTGAGGCTCTACTGCGCCGGCATGATCTTCATGATCCTGAACTACGTGATGAGCGCAATCTTCGGGGGCGTGGGCGATACGCGCACACCGCTGAAGATCTCCGTAATCGTCATTATCGTGAAATGCCTGATCTCGTACGGATTCATCTTCGGCGCCTGGGGATTGCCCGCCCTGGGTGTGGCTGGCGCGGCTTTGGGCATGATCGTCTCCCGGCTGGCCGGATGTGTCATCGGTTTCTCCATACTGGTGCGGGGCCGCGGCCAGGTGCGGCTTTCTCGCAAGTGGCGCATCAGGCCGGACTGGCATATCATGTCTCGCATGCTCGAGATCGGTCTGCCGTCCGGCGCGTCCGGTTTCTTTCGTAACGGCGCGCGCGTGCTGCTCTACCGGGTGGTGTCGGGCGTCGCCCGCCCCACGGCGGCCATCGCGGCGCTGACCATGGGATTTCAGATCCGCCTCTTCGCCATCATGCCCGCCTTGGCCTTCTCGGTCGCGGCGACCTCTCTGGTCGGACAGAAGCTCGGCGGACACCAAGTCCGGTCGGCGGAGCAGTACGGCGGACAGACCATCCTCGCATGTATGATCCTGGTCGTGGCCGGCTCGGCGGTGATATGGACATTCACCCATGCCATCGCCGCGGCATTCACGGCCGACGAAGCCGTCCTGGACATCAGCGGTCCCATGTTGCGTTTCTTCGCCATCGCGCAGGTTTTCTCCGCGCTGTCCATCGTGGCCAGCGGCGTGCTGTCAGGCGGCGGCGAGACCCGTCCGTCGCTCTACTACACCCTCGTCTCCCAGTGGGGTATCATGCTCCTGTTCGCCTACGTCTTGGCCTTCCCGCTGGGACTCGACGTGACGGGAATCTGGCTTGCCTGGCTTGCCGCGGCCGCATTGCAGGGCATGCTTACGCTAAGACGCTACTTCAAGGGAACTTGGAAAAGGACGGTGGTCTGACCGAAGACGCCGAGTTCCGGGGGAACGGAGACGGACTGTCCGGGGAACGGATTCGCAACGCCGGTGGATGCTAGCCAGTGTGCCGGGTATCCCGGCCAGCGCACCGCAGATTCAGCCCTGCACACTGGAGATTCGGGGATCAGGCGTATTCGCGAAGGGATCGAACGCCTTCGACGATGCCTTCCGGATGCTTGAAGACCGCTGTGGCGGCCACAAGGACGTTGACGCCGGCCGACACGGCAGCCGGCGCGGTGTCGCCGTTCACGCCGCCGTCCACCTCAAGGTCGCAGGTGATTTCCCGTTCCGCAATGGTATCCCGGATCTGGCGGATCTTCGGCAGCACGGATTCAATGAAGCGCTGGCCCGAGAACCCCGGGTTGACCGACATGATCAGCACGAGGTCGAGATCGTCGATGATCTCGTCTATTCCCTGAGCGGGCGTCGCAGGATTCAGGGCGACTCCCGCCTGGTTGCCCCGTTCTTTGATGGACTGCACCACGCGGTGAAGGTGGTCCGTGTTCTCCTGGTGCACGATGATCACGTCCGCCCCGGCATCCATAAAAACATCGATGTAACGATCCGGATCCTCAATCATCAAGTGGGCTTCCAGCGGGAGGTCCGTAACGGAGCGGATGGCCTCTACGATAAAGGGTCCCATGGTGATATTCGGAACGAATCGACCATCCATCACATCAACATGTATTCGATCGGCGCCCGCGTGTTCCACGGCACGGACCTGATCAGCCAGGCGGGTGAAGTCTGCGGACAGGATCGATGGAGAGATTTGAATCATGGTCATCCCCGATTCTTGCCAGGTTCCACGTGGCCGCCGAACTGGTGACGCAGGGCCGAAAGCACCCGCGCGGCGTAGGATACGTCCTGCCGGGACTGGAACCTCGTGAAGAGCGAAGCCGTAAGCACGTGGGCGGGTACGTCCTCCTCAATGGCCGTCTGTACCGTCCAACGGCCTTCTCCCGAGTCCTGGACGTGACCGGAATACGCCGTCAGATCCCGATCCTCCCGCAAGGCGATTTCAAGAAGATCCAACAGCCAGGAACTGACCACACTGCCGTGTCGCCATACTTCGGCTATGTCGTGCAGGTCCAGGTCGTACCGATGACGCGGGTCTACCCGGCCGGATCCGGCTTCGTGCAGGATTTCAAGCCCTTCCGCGAAAGCCTGCATCATGCCGTATTCGATCCCGTTGTGGATCATTTTGACGAAGTGCCCGGCCCCTGCCGGTCCCACGTGGACGTAGCCCTTCCGGGCATTGGAACCGCGTTTTTCCCGGGTTCTGGAACGGTCCGGGGCGTTCGATTCAGATGAACTTTCCGTCTCGGGCCCCGGGGCCAGCGTCTCGAACAGCGGGACCAGACGTTCGACAATCTCCGCGGGCCCCCCGATGGACATGCAATAGCCTCGCTCGAGACCCCACACGCCCCCGCTGGTGCCTACGTCAATGTAATGCAGCTTTCTGGCGGCCAGTTTCTCCGCGCGGACTACGTCGTCCTTGAAATAGGTGTTTCCCCCGTCCACGACGGTATCACCAGGGGACAGTCGTTCCGCCAGTTCACCAACGGTTTTTTCCGTAGTGTCGCCGGCCGGCACCATGACCCACACCGTGCGAGGCGCTTCGAGGCCAGCCACGAGATCATGCAGGGACGGGGAACCAGCGGCTCCGGCTGCAACCGCTTCGCGGACCGCTTCCTGGTCGGGGTCGTACGCAATGACGGTGTGGCCGCCTCGCAACAGTCGGCGGGTCATGTTGCCGCCCATCCGGCCAAGTCCGACCATGCCCAGTTGCATACATTCCTCTCCGGACGCCGACGCATCGGCGTCTGACCATGGTAGGCTGGCGTCCCGCGCCGCGATTTCAACTGGAAATCAGGCCGGCTGTAACCGTTTCTGTTCGATGGCGTCTATCAATTTCTTGAAGGGGTCCACGAATTTCTTCACCCCTTCTTCGACGAGCTGTTCCGCGACCCGGTCCATTGAAATCCCGGCTTTTTCGACGTTTTCCATGACCGATCTGGCTTCGCCGATATCCGCCTCCAGCGTATCGGAAAGGCGCCCGTGGTCGCGGAAGGCGCGCAGAGTTTCATCGGGCAGGGTATTTACGGTGTCTTTTCCGATCAACTCTTCTACGTACAGCACGTCCCGATAGTCAGGATTCTTGGTACTCGTGCTGGCCCACAGGAGGCGCTGCGTCCTGGCCCCCTGACGCGCCAGCGCGTTCCAGCGCGGTGTCGCGTAGAGCGTCTTGTACCGCTGGTAGGTCGTCTTTCCGTTGGCGATGGCGGTTTTTCCGACGAGGTCCAGGAAGCGGGCGCGTTCCGCCCGGTCGGCTGACTGTGCCGCGCGTTCTGCCAGCAGCGTATCCGCCAGCGTATCTATTCTGCTGATGAAGAAACTCGCCACACTGGCGATCTCGCTGATGCATCCGCCGGCCGCGCGACGGTCTTCCAAACCGCCGATATAGGCTTCGGCAACCTTTTCGTACACGTCGCGGGAGAAAAGCAGCGTCACGTTGACGTTCATGCCCCCGCCGATCAACTGCCGTATGGCGGGAATGCCTGCGCTGGTCGCCGGCACCTTGATCATGACGTTCCTGCGCTCCACCGCCGCCCAGAGTCGTCTGGCCTCCGCGACGGTGCCGTCGGTGTCGTCCGCCAGCTCCGGGGACACTTCCAGACTCACGTATCCATCAGCGCCATCGGTGGATTCATACACCGCGGCCAACTGGTCGGCGGCATCCCGTATGTCTGAAATCGCAAGCGCTTCATAGATTTCCACCGCGTTCCGGTCCTGTGCCGCCATCCGCAGGATGTCGGCGTCGTAATCGGTACTGCCGGCGATGGCTTTCTCAAAAATGGCCGGGTTCGAGGTTATCCCTTTCAACCCGTCTTCCCCGATCAGTCTCTGCAAACGGCCGGAAGCAATCAGATCGCGGCTGATGTTGTCCAGCCAGAAACTCTGGCCGTGGCCTGCGAGTTGGATGAGCGGATTAGCCATGGCGGATTCCTTTGTGCGCCGGATAGCGGCTTCAACGCGTGGTTCGCGCCGGTTCATGATCCCCCGGTTCGTTCCCGGACTGTCGATGCGCGGTTTGAACCCGGACTCAGGGTATCAGGACGGTTTTTCCATAAGCGCCCGGTTCCATTATGGCGACATGGGCACGGGCTGCCTCGGTAAGGGGAAACTCCGTTCCGATCACCGGGTTGAGCGTTCCGTTCTCCAGTCCGGCGTACAACCCGGCATGGATGGCTGCAAGGTCCTCCGGCGAAGCGAGCAGCAGGACCATGCCCAGGATGTTGGCGTCACGCGCCATGGCATCCCGGGGATTGATCTCGATGACCCCCCTGTTGCCGATGACGACCACTCTGCCGCCATAGGCCAACAGATTCAGGTCCTTGTCCAGATTGACATTGGCCAGCATTTCCAGAATCACGTCGACGCCCAGGCCACCGGTGATCTCCATGATCTGGTTCGTGTAGTCGGCGTCGTTGTGGTTGACCACGTGATGGGCGCCCTGTTCCGCCACCAGGGCCAGCCCCCGCTCCGAACCGGCGGTGCCGACGACCGTCATGCCGGCAGCCCGCGCGAGCTGTACGGCCGCGATCCCCACGCCGCCGCTGGCGCCATGAACGAGTACTGTTTCGCCGGCACGGCCTGCCGCGCGCTGGAAGAGGCCGCGCCAGGCCGTGGCATAGGGAATGTATACTCCCGCGCCCTGCTTGAAGGAAACGTTATCGGGCAGCGGATGCACCTGGTCCGCGGAGCACAGCGCCTGGGAAGCGTAGGAGCCTGTAAGCGCGCCGGCCAGGTATACGCGGTCGCCTACCGCCACGTGGGCGGTGTCGTCGCCGACGGCGACAACGGTGCCGGCGCCGTCCATGCCTGGCGTGAAGGGCAGATTGGGTTTCATGGCGTAGGTCCCCGCGCGAATATAGGTATCCACCGGGTTTACGCCGGCCGCTCGTATGTCCACCAGGATCAGCCCGCCGCCTACTTCAAGATCCGCACAGGTTTCGAGTTTCATTACGTCTGGTTCACCGAACTGGTGAATTCGAATCGCTTCCATGGCACGTCTCCTCAATACGGAATCAATCGCACAGTTTTTCGATCACTTCGTAGAGCAACCGCGGACCTCGTTCCATGTTTTCCACAGAGATGCGCTCGTCGTTGCCGTGGATGCGACGAAGTTCTTCGTCGGTCAACAGAAAGGGCGTGAACCCGTAGCAGCGAATCCCCAGGTCGCGGAAATAATGGCTGTCCGTGAAGCCCGAGAGCATGTTCGGCACGACTTCCGCCTGTGCATGGTATCGGGAGACGACCGCCCTTACCGCGTCTACGAGGGGCGTCTCGAAGGGTGAGGACGAATTGCCGAAGTTCAGTGTCGTCTCCATTTCGATCCGGTC
Source organism: bacterium (assembly GCA_965200485.1). Taxonomy (GTDB): domain Bacteria; phylum JAAXHH01; class JAAXHH01; order JAAXHH01; family JAAXHH01; genus JAAXHH01. The sequence goes on along the minus strand of CBDAUD010000001.1, from coordinate 171,730 downwards.
GTCACCGACTACCGTTCTCAACGCCCGAACGAAGTCTTCCGGACGCTCTTCGGGCAGCAGCCTGCAATCCAGCTCGGCTGTTGCCGCCTGAGGTATGATATTGATTTTCTCGCTGCCCTGCAACATGGTTATCGCGATGGTGTTCTGAAGTATCGCCGCGTGATGCGGGTTCCGGAGCAGGTCGGCCAGGAACCTTTTGTTCCGTACGGAGGCGCGGATGTCCCTGAAGTGTTCGCGATATCTCTCGTTCTGCAGATGCGCAACGCCTTCGAAGTAGCAAGCAGCCGCATCCGTCACCTTGATCGGCGGCGTGTATTTCATGATCGCGTTCAGGGCCCGGATGAGCCGGTTAACGGCGGAATTGGGCCTGGGACGGGAACCATGGCCCGGTTCGCCGCGGGCAACCAGACGAATCCAGCAGGGCGATTTTTCCGTGATGTCGATGGAATAGACGGCCCTGCCGTTCTCCAGGCGTGCCTTGCCACTTTCGTTGATCAGATATTCCGCGTCCGAGACCAGCCCTGGGCGGTGCTGGACCATCCAGCCGGCGCCGGCCGAACCTCCGGCTTCCTCATCGGCAGTGACGAGAAGGATTACGTCTCGCTTCAATGGGAAATGATTCCGGTGCAGCGCGAGAAACGCCACCAGCTCCGCGATGCCCAGGTTCTTCATGTCGAGCGCACCCCGCCCCCAGATGTAACCGTCCCTGATCACGCCGCCGAAAGGATCGACGGTCCAGTATCGGCGGTCGGCCGGCACCACATCGCTGTGACTCAGCAGGACCACGGGCCGTTTCGAACCGTCCCCTTTCAGCCTCGCGTAGAGATTGGTGCGCCCCGGAGCGGACTCGAAAACCTGGCAGCCGATGCCTTCTTCAGAGAGTACACGGCTGAGGAAGGCGGTCGCGCGACCCTCGTTGCCGGGGGGATTCGTCGTGTCGATTCGCAGGTACTCGCTCAGCAGTCGTACGGCTTTCTGCCCCATTGCGTTCCAGTCCAACGGCCTATATGCTCCCTTCAGGTTGAACCGCTTGCCTGATTACGGCGATGGCGGCGAGATCGCCCACGGCGTCGCCCAGTCCAGCGGGTACGACCCGCACCGTGTCGTAGACTCGCGACCAGGTCTCGCGCCGGAGATAGTCGCGGATGGGTTCCATCAGCAGGTCCCGGGCCTTGACCAGAATGGTGCCGATGACGACGATCTCCGGGTTCAGGATATTCACAATGTTTCCCAGTCCGACGGCCATGTAGCGGGCCGTCTCGTCCACGATTTCCCGTGCGCAGGGATCGCCTTTCCTGGCAGCCGCCATGACGGTTTCCGCCGTAATGCGGGAAACATCGCCGTCAACCAGATCGACCATAGCGGATCCCGGCCGCTTTTGTAACCGCTCCCGTGCCCTCCTGGCGATCGACGGCCCCGAACACAGGGATTCCAGACAGCCGCGCTTGCCGCAACCGCAGGCGGGTCCGTTCTCGACGATGGTCATGTGTCCCACTTCGCCGGCCGTGTCGCCCGGCCCGCGGTAGAGCCTGCCGTCGAGTATGATGCCGCCCCCGATTCCGGTACTCATGGTCATGTACACCATGTGGCGGCAACCCCGACCTGCCCCGAAGGTCCATTCCGCCAGGGCGCCGGCATTGGCGTCGTTCTCAACGTGGACCGGCAGCGCCATTTCGCTTTCGAGCCACGCCCTCAGCGGCACTTCGTCCCAGCCCGGCAAATTGGGTGGCGCGTAGACCACGCCCGTCTTCGTGTCCAGCGGTCCTCCGCAACTGATCCCGATCCCGGCCATTTCTTCGACGGCAAATGCAGTGCTTGCCATGGCCTCGCGGGACATATCGATCAGGGACGCGACCACGGCTTCCGGACCCCGTTCGGCCGCTGTGGGCCTTCGGACCTTGTGGAGGATATTTCCTTCCCGGTCCGCGATGACCACGGCCAGCTTGGTGCCGCCTATGTCATGGCCCAGGAGGTACGGAGCGTTTCGGTCTGACTGGGGCATAGTCATGGGTAAGCGCATGAATTCCGGGCTTCGCAGGCGCTTTCCTGCCTTACGGCAAGCATGCAGTTATTTAATCCCGTGAACGGATCGTGTCAACTGCTTTCAGCCGCGGTGGGACCTCCTTGCGAGCAGCCAAAAACTGATTGACAGCTACCGTCCGATCCGGGCATTTTGGCAGGAGTCGACCAGGCCGATTGCCGGTGTGGCCGGCGCTTGAACTCGACGCGCGACGATCCGGCTGTTGCATTGCCTGCTCGGGAAGGGAGGAGGACGGCAGATGCTGTTGGATACGAAGATATTGTGGATGTGGCTGCATGTTTTCGGCGTTGTACTGTGGGCGGGTGGTTTTTTCTACATTCTGGTCGCGCTTGTCCCGGCGCTCCGGTCGGGGAGGGCATCGGAGGAACGCGTGGAAATCATGCGCAGAACCGGCGCCGTTTTTCGCCGGGTGTCCTGGACCGCGATCATCATCCTGGTTGTGAGTGGTTCGTTCAGTCTTTATAACCGGATCATGGATGGCCTGGCTGCCCGGGCGATGTCGTCCGATCCGGCGCAATATGCGCTGCTTCCGCCCGGGTACGAAGCCCTGATGACCGTCAAGCTCCTGATCGTAGTCGCATTGATCGTACACCATGCGGTCAGGCTCCTGGAACCCCGGGTCCTTGCAGACGGCAGTATCGGATTCAAGTCCAAAGCGTCGGGCATCGTGGGCGCGGTGCTATTCGCCGTGGCGATCCTGCTGGGCCTGATCCTGCTGACCCTGAATGGCTCTGCCTGAATCTGCCCATGAAGGACTTCATCGCATTAACCAAGCCCGGTCTTGTCACCATGGTGGCGCTGACCACCTGCGTGGGGTTCTATCTGGGTTCCGAAGGGACGATGGACTGGCTGCGTTTGTTTCACGCGCTGGCCGGAACCGCCTTGGCGGCCGGGGGAACGCTCGCGCTTAATCAGTTCATCGAGAGAGATCGGGACGCGTTGATGCTGCGGACCCGAAAGCGGCCGCTCCCCATGGGCCGGTTGCGTCCGGTCCAGGTGTTGTGGTTCGGTTTGGCCATCACCGCCGCGGGCGTGCTCTACCTGGCCCTGGTGATCAATCTGCTTAGCAGTTTGGTTACTATAATGATCACGGCCACCTACCTGTTTCTCTACACGCCGCTAAAACACCGCACCACGTTATCGACCGTTTTCGGCGCGATACCGGGCGCGTTGCCCCCGGTGGCCGGTTGGACAGCCGCCCGCAACGAACTGGGGCTGGAGGCTGGCGTGCTGTTCGCCATCCTCTTTCTGTGGCAGATGCCCCACGCCCTCGCGCTGGCCTGGCTTTTCCGGGAAGACTATGCCCGCGCGGGTTTTAAGCTATTGCCGGCCATAGATCCCGATGGACGGTTCACGAGCGTGCAGATCCTGATCCACTGTCTGGTCCTGACCACGTTCAGTCTGGTCCCGACGCTGATCGGCATCGCCGGAGCGCTGTATTTCTACGCGGCTTTCTCCGCCGGAATGGGTCTGCTCGCTTTCGCCATCCACCTGACCGTGACCCGGACACACGCCTCGGCGCGGAATCTCTTTTTTGCGTCGCTGGTGTTCCTGCTGGTTCAGTTCTCCGTGATGGCGTATGACAAGGTGTAGTTGTGGCATCGTACCGTAACGCGGAAATACAGGGGAGGTGAGCCCGCTCGGCATGCTGGAGATCTCCGACCTGCCCATTGTGAACGCCTGTCTGAACACGACCAGCGCAACGTTCCTGGTCGCAGGTTATGCCTATATCCGAAAACGCAGGATCACCGCGCACCGGACTTGCATGCTGGGCGCCGTTGCGGCGTCGAGCCTGTTCCTCGCGACCTATCTGATTTACCATTTCTATCACGGGAGCACGCCATTCACCGGCGAAGGATGGACCCGCTACGTCTATTTCTCCATCCTCATCAGCCATACGATCCTGGCGACGGCCATGGCGCCCATGGTCGTGTTGACGCTGCGGCACGCGTGGAAGGGCCGTTTCCAGCGCCACGCGCCGCTGGCCAGGTGGACGCTGCCGATCTGGCTGTACGTGTCCGTTACCGGCGTGCTGGTGTATCTGATGCTGTACCACTGGCAGGGATAGGAGACGTAACCGAAGTCAAGGCGATGTGTTACTGTGTCAAATCGCGCTGGTGTTCGGAGGCGTCGCCGCGATGACGGAGCTCCCGCGCAACCTGGTGGAGGCCGGTTTGGCTCTGGCGCTGGCCCCGCCTCTGTCGATCCTTTTAAGAAAATTCTTGCAACGGAGAGGTTATGGACCTCACGCATCTCGATAAACGGGGACGCGTCCGCATGGTGGACGTGACGGAAAAACCGGTAACGGAAAGGCGGGCGACAGCCTACGGCGAGGTCAGATCCCTGGCTGAAACGATTCGGAGAATCTCCGCCGACGAGATGGGCAAGGGCGACGTGCTGACCACCGCGAAGATCGCGGGTATCTCGGCGGCAAAGCGGACGGGCGACCTTGTTCCGATGTGCCATCCCGTCCCGCTGACGCACGTGGACATCGAGATCGCGCTGAACGAGGACCGGGGCAGTGTCGGCATCCTGGCCACGGCCGTCGCGTCCGGCAGGACCGGCGTGGAGATGGAAGCCCTGACGGCCGTCTCCGCGACCGCGCTGACCATCTACGACATGTGCAAAGCCGTGGACCGCACCATGGAGATCGCCTCTATCCTGCTGGTGGAGAAGCAGGGCGGCAGGTCGGGCGTGTTCAGGCGACCGGGATGGGAGCATCCCGGATAGGCCGGGCAGTCCGAAGGTGTGGTCTCGCATGCCGTGGCAACGCTTTCCCCCCGAACTTTCCCGGCAAGGCAGTGCGACGATAAAAGCTGTTTCCCTTGACGAGTCTGAAATCCCGCCTATATTGCGACCACAACAGATTGGAATAATCATTCCAAATCAGGGATTTTTATTCGTATCAGGCCAAAAATGAACACCAAGCGCCAGCGCCAGGGAAGTATTCGATCACTCATCGACCGGGATCACTTCCACACGCACAAGGAGGTGATTGCCGCGCTGCACGCGGAAGGGATCGACACCAATCAGGGCACGCTGTCCAAGGATTTCAAGGAGTTGAACGTGATCAAGACGCGCCTCCCAGACGGACGGTACCGGTACGTGTTGCCACGCTACTATTCGCTGGAGACCCGGGACGAACTGGTCGAACGCGAGATCCGGGATTTCGTCGTTAGCGCGGAAGACGCCATGAACCAGGTGGTCCTGAAAACGTCAGCCGGTCATGCGTCGGGTGTGTGCGAGGCGATCGATCGGGCCGAATGGCCGGAAATTGTAGGCAGCGTCGCAGGGGAGAACACGATAATTCTGCTCACCAAGTCGCCGGTCCAGGCCGGAAAAACGCTGAAACGCATCAGGCTGATTTTGGAGCAGAAGAGGTAAATTGTCACAGAGAGGGTAGGCACGTGATTAAACTGGGCATCATTGGCGCGACGGGGTATACCGGCATGGAATTGTACCGGTTGGCGTCGCGTCATCCCGCCATCGAGGTTGTTTTTGCCACGTCGGAACAATACCGCGGGCAGCCCTTGGAAGCGGTCTTCCCCCGGATTGATCCGGACAGGCACATCACGTTGCGCGGGCTGGATGAGGTGACCGGCGCCCGGGCGGACGTGGTCTGTTTCTGCACGCCGGACGGGGTGGCCATGGACCGGGTCGGAACCTTTCTGGACCGGGGCATACGCGTTGTGGACGTGAGTTCCGATTTTCGGTTCGACGATCCAGACGTGTACACGTCCTGGTACAAGCGCCCGCACACCGCGCCGTCGCTTCTTTCTTCGGCGGTCTACGGGATCCCCGAACTGAACCGGGAGCGCATACGGACCGCCGTGCTCGTGGGCAATCCGGGCTGTTATCCCACCGGCGTGATTCTCGGGCTGGTTCCGCTGCTCGAAGCGGACGCCATCGACGCCGGGCAGATCATCGTGGATGCCAAGTCCGGCGTCAGCGGTGCGGGCCGGAGTCTGAAATTGCGGAATCTCTACGTGGAGGTGAATGACAGTATTACGCCATACAACATCGGTCATACGCACCGCCATGTGGGAGAAATCGAACAGGAACTCTCCAGGTTCTCCGGGCAACAGCCCTACGTGGTCTTTTCGCCGCACCTGACCCCAATGAGCCGGGGTATCCTCGCAACGACCTATGTACACTTGAAGAACGCAGCCGCCGACAGAGATCTGGCCGCACTGTACGCGAAGCGCTATGGAGACGAGCCCTTCATCAGGTTGTCGCGCACGGGCTATCCGGAGACAAGGTTCGTGACCTGGACGAATTACTGCGATCTGCGCGTCGACCGGGTCGATGGATCGAATCTGGCCATCGTCACTTCCGCTATCGACAATCTGGTCAAAGGCGCCGCGGGCCAGGCGTTGCAGAACGTGAACGTCATGAACGGCCTGGACGAAACCATGGGATTGCGCTAGCCCGGCATGACATGCGATTGGGATCGCGATGGAACGAAGCATTGTGATAAAACTCGGCGGCGCGACCATTGAACAGGCGGGCGTAATCGAGGAGTTGGCCGCCGATTTGCGGGATATGCCGGATGTGTCGGCCATCATCGTTCATGGCGGCGGCGCGGAGATCGGCCGTCACCTGGCGTTGCTCGGCAAGGAGTTCGCCTTCGTAAACGGACTTCGGGTCACGGACGGCGACATGGTCGAAATCGTGGAAATGGTCCTGTCCGGCAAGGTCAACAAGGCGTTGGTCTCCCGCTTGCAGCGCTGCGGGGTGAACGCCCTCGGCGTAAGCGGGAAGGACATGGATTTGCTGCGGGCGGTGAAGTACTGCGAGGACGGTGTTGACATCGGATTCGTGGGGGAGATCGTCGAAGTAAACACCGCCCTGCTCGATCTCTGCGCGTCGAACCGCGTCACACCCGTGGTCTCGCCTGTTTCAGGGGGCGCGAACGGAGAGACCTACAACGTCAACGCGGATCATGCCGCGCTGGACATAGCCCGCGCGATGGCCTGCGACGACATCGTGTTCATTTCGGACGTGGCCGGGATCCACCGTTCGAATGGACGACCTCTTCGCCGGGTTACTCCCGCGCTGGCCGACACGCTGATTGAATCGGGCGAGATCACGGGTGGGATGATCCCCAAGGTACGCTCCGCCCTCGAATGCCTTTCGCACGGTGTTCGCCGCGCCCGCATCATTGCCTGGCAGGGACCGGAAACGCTACGGAAGGAACTGTCGTCCGAAGACAGTGTCTATGGTACCGTGGTAACCAGTGGATGAAAGGAATACGCATGACTACCGAAGAGATCATCGCCCTGGAGGAAGCTTACATCGCACCCACTTACGTGCGTCCGCCTGTTGTGTTCGACCGGGGCAGCGGAGCCTACGTCTACGACCTTGAAGGCAAGCGATATCTTGATTTTCTGGGCGGCATCGCCGTAAACTCCCTGGGCCACGCGGTGCCCGAAGTCATCGGGGCCGTGGCGCAGCAGGCCGCGAAACTGATGCACGTTTCCAACCTGTACCATACCGAACCCCACGTGGCACTCGCAAAGCTGCTGGTGGAAAACGCCTTCCCTTCCAGGGTGTTCTTCTGCAACAGCGGTTCGGAGTCCATCGAGGCGGCGCTGAAATTCACCCGAAGATGGGCGTCCGAAGTGGGCGGTGCGTCCAAGCACGAGATCGTAACGTTTGAAAATGCCTTTCACGGCAGGACTTACGGCGCAGTCAGCGCCACGGCACAGCCTAAATACCACGAAGGATTCAAACCCATGCTCCCGGGCATGGTTTATCTGCCGCTGAACGAAATCGAGCCCCTGGAAGCGGCTATATCGGCGGATAGAACCGCTGCCGTGATGGTGGAGCCCGTTCAGGGAGAGGGCGGCGTCAACCCCGCGCACGTGAATTTCCTGACGCACCTGCGCAACCTTTGCGACGAACGCGGGGTCGCCCTGATCTTCGACGAAATCCAATGTGGACTGTGCCGGACGGGCAAGCTCTTCGCCTACCAGCATCACGGCATAGAACCGGATGTCATGACCCTGGCCAAACCGCTGGCCGGCGGTCTCCCCATCGGCGCCGTCATGATGAAGCCCCACATCGCCGAGGTACTCAAGCCGGGCATGCACGGCTCCACCTTCGGGGCGAATCCGGTTGCCTGCCATGTGGCGCACGCCGTCGTCAGCAAGATGATCGACGAGGGGCTGGCGGACCGGGCGCTGGAAATGGGCGGAAGACTGACGAAAGGACTGCATGCGCTCGCCGCAACCCACGGGGACATCAGGGACATTCGGGGCGCGGGTCTGTTGATCGGCGTGGAATTCGAAGACAAGGTGGGGGACATCGTGGATGCGTGCCGGAAGGCAGGCCTGATCGTGGGAACGGCCGGTGAAAACGTGCTCCGGTGCGCGCCGCCGCTGGTGATTGATGCGCAGCACGTCGACGAGGCGCTGGGGATTATCGGCGGGGTGCTGGACGCGCGGTGAATCGCCTGCGCTGTGCGTTCCCTCCGCACGATACCGCCATGACTCGATTGGAAAATCATGACTGACAACCGGGATGAAGCGTTAAAAAAGCTGATGGATGACTTTCATGCTTCCATCGACGTGGACCGCCGTTTGTTTCGCGTGGACATCCGGGGTAGCATAGCCTATGCCCGCGGGTTGGTGCGCATCGGCGTAATCACCGGGGAGGAAGGCCGGACGATCGAAACGGCGCTGGCGGAGATTGAGCATGAGATCGAGCGCGGCACGTATACGCTGACCCGCGATCTGGAAGACATCCATATGGCGGTGGAGCAGCGCCTGATCGAGAAAGTGGGGCCGGTGGGGGGCAAGTTGCACACGGGTCGAAGTCGCAACGACCAGATCGCAACGGACGAGCGTCTCTATCTGCGCGAGACGGTGGACGATCTGACGCAGCGCATTCGGGGCTGCCAGGAAGCGCTGCTGGGTCTGGCCGAACGCACGGTGGACGTCGTCTTCCCGGGTTATACCCACCTGCAGCAGGCGCAGCCGATCCGGTTCGCCCACTACGCGCTTTCCGTCCTGTCGGGACTCCAGCGGGATCGGGAACGTCTGGCGGATTGCCGGAAGCGTATCAATGTACTGCCGCTCGGCGCGGGGGCGATGGCGGGCAGCGCCTTCCCCATCGACCGGACGTTTCTGGCCGAAGCGCTCGGTTTCGACGGCCTGTCGTCCAACAGCATCGACGCGGTCAGCGATCGCGATTTCATCGCCGAATTCCTCGCCGCCTGTTCGATGTTGATGATCCACATCAGCCGCGCCTGCGAGGACCTGGTCATCTGGTCGTCCACGGAATTCGGTTATATTGCACAGCACCCCAGGCTGGCCACGGGCAGCAGCATCATGCCGCAGAAGAGGAATCCGGATGCTGCCGAACTGCTTCGGGGCAAGACCGGCCGGGTGCTGGGCGACCTGGTCTCCCTCCTCACCATGCTCAAGGGCTTGCCTCACGCATACAACAAGGACATGCAGGAGGACAAGGAGCCGCTCTTCGACGCCATCGATACGGTCAGCGTCGCCCTTACCGTGTTCATGGCGATCTGGGAGACGCTGGAAATAAGGGAGGAACGGCTGCACGAGCGCATGGACGACGCGATGCTGGCCACGGATCTGGCGGACTACCTGACCCGGTGCGGTGTGCCGTTCCGGGCAGGACACGGCATTGTGGCTACGCTCGTGGACGAAGCTGCGCGCCGCGGCTGCAGCCTGCGGGATCTGCCGATCGGCATCTACCGGCGGCATTCGGAACATTTCGACGAGGCTGCGATCAGACAGCTCAGGTTCGATGACAGCGCCGACAAGCGCGACCTTCCCGGCGGCACCGGTAAGGGCTCCGTGCTGCGGCAGCTGGAACATGCCCGCGAGATCATTCGTAATGGTTGACCTCGGCGGTTGACCTCGACGGTTGCGATTGGCCTTGGCGGTTGTAGTTGTCTTCGGTACACGGAGAGCAGGCCGGTCATGACGAGAAAAGTGAACGCGTCCGGAATGCTGGATTCGCATGGCGACGAGGCGGTCGTTCGACCGGCCGTCATTTCGGATGTCCACGACATTACGGAGATCCTCCAGCCCTACATCGAAGCGGAGATCCTCCTTCCGGTTTCGATCTACCGTTTGTTCGAGCAGATCAGGTACTTCGTCGTCGCCGAACGCGATGGCCAGGTGATCGGCTGCGGTTCCCTCGTGATCGTCTGGCACGATCTGGCTGAAGTCCGATCGCTGGCCGTCCGAAGCGGGAGCCAGGGCGGAGGCATCGGCGGGCGCATCGTCGACGCACTGATCAGGGAAGCGGAGGAACTGGGTGTCGCGCGGGTCTTCGCCCTGACTTACGAAACCAGCTTCTTCGCCCGCTACGGATTCGAAGTGGTGGACCGGGAGACGCTGCCGCACAAGGTCTGGAAGGACTGCGCGCACTGTGCCCGCTTCACCCATTGCGATGAGACGGCCATGGCGCGGACGCTGATCCCCGAAGACCAGCGCGGTCCGGAGCCGGTCCTGCCGGTCTTGCAACAGGACCCCACCCTCATCATGCCATCTCCCGTTCCCCGTTGATTCTGCCGTAACCTGCCTGTTCGGGCGACAGGCGAGCCGGGCCCACTTCCCATGTCGAACCATGTAGCGGAAGCGGCGGCGCAGCTTCACTGGTGGCTGCGACTTCCCCCGACCAACCTGATCGATCGGAGCGATCACGTCCGGTTTCGCCATGCCCTCTACCTGATCATCCACCAGGTTGCCACCGTATTGTACGGCATGAACGGTCTGCCGGAAACCATGTTCTATCCATCGCGTCTTGAAAACGCGCGAGCTCGCCTGAGCGGGTTGCCCAGGACGCCGGAGGGCGCGGGCCGAACCCTGACCAGCCTGGCCTCGGAACGCGTACCCGAGATCGCATGGGCGGCGGCGGCGCGGCTGATACGGGATACCCTGGCCCTGCTGAACGTACCCGGAAGGGGAAGGGATGTACTGGATCGGGATATCCAGGTCGGGTCATTCAAACCGGACCGATCTCGGGGTCCTGACGAATTGAACCGGTTTGCGGAGGAAATAGCGGGAAACCTTCGGTCGCTCAGGGGTGTCCATGCCGTCGCCCTGGGCGGATCCCTCGGAAGGGGTTTCGCCGATTGCCAGTCGGATATCGACCTGCTCGTTTTCGGACCGGGCATTCCCCAGGAGACCGATCGCCGCGGGCTGATCTCGGCCTGGCCGGACTTGCGTTGCGGACCGGTGATTGAGCAGGCCTGCGACAGTGTCGTACTTGATGGCGCGATGGTCCATGTCCGCTACTGGACCAGTCAGACTGTGGAAGATATGCTGGCGGGATTTCCAACGCCGCCCCGGCAGCGGATCCTCGCCGAGGCGTTGCAGAACGGCCGCGTCCTGATCGATCCGGATGGACGGTTGGCTCGGTGGAAGGGCGCGCTGGCGCATATACCCGATGAGACGGCGAGGGCTGTAACTGGAGCGGTGCGGGGTCGGCGTCCCCGGTTTCGCGAATTATTGCATAAAGCTGTGGCCGCCGATGATCGGACACACCTCTACTGTCTGGCCAACCAGGCGGTGAACGACTTTCTGATCGCGCTGTACATACGGAATGGGCGGTTTTTGAGTACGCCCGGATGGACGCACAAGCAAATTCCTCTGTTTGACATCGTTCCGGCGAACCTTGAAACGAGGTTGTCGCCCTTGGTGGACGGGATCGCGGACGGACGGGAGGCAGTCCGGCGATGGGCGTTGCTGGAAGACCTCTGGAACGAGTTGGTCGGCATAGGTTGAAATTGGGGTCGACTCAGTTTTCGTTATTGACGAATGTTATCAAGACGGAATTTCACCCGGACGTATTTGTTGTCTTCGTTCTGGTCCATCTCCGGTTCGGTGCCGTTGAATTCGCGCATCGCCTTTCGCATCAACGGCCACCCTCTTCCTCTTTGCTCCATATAGCCCATGCCGGCCATGTAATTCGCCATTAGTTCATTTCGCGACCTGGGATGGGCGCCGGCCTGGACGCTCTCAACACGCATGTGGTTCGGTAAAGTGCCCGGACTTGTAATGTCTACATGTCCCGCAAAGACCTCGAAAAGTATCTTCGAGCCGGATATGGCGTAGTCCCGATGTGCGACCGCGTTGACGAGCGCTTCCCGAATCGCGGCTCGAGGCAGCAGCGGACGATCGCGCCGAACCAGCTCGTCGTAGTCTTCAAACGTACCAAGGCCGGTGAACCATCCTACCGCCCTGCTAACTTGTTCGTCGAGGGTTCCCTTTATGTCGGCTACTTGCAATACGGCTGAGGTTCGGTCGCGACCTCCATAGGCAACGCATTGAATCCTAAAACTACTCGTCTGCGGGAAACGCTGGGGTTCCTTTCCGAACGCGAGCACGCCGTAGAGCGTCCCGTGTAATGAACCGCCAAGTTCCGCGAGCACGCCGCGATTGCGCAGATCATCCTCGCCCGACGGTTGAGGCTCCGCTTCGGTGTCGAATTCAAGTTTATTCAAATAGGCGCGGAACGTCTGCAGGTCGATGTCCGCAGACGTGGCTGCCTGTATTGCTCGTTCCTCGGTCAGGATGTATCCAAAGACATTGTACAGTTCCTGCCGCTCGGTTGGTGATGGTTGGACGCTGCTACGCAATCGACGAACCCAGACCCTGCCACCGTAGTACAGAGGTTCGAATCCGCGTTGACGCGGGACTTCGATCCAATGAACCCAGCCTATGGGGTCCTGATGACAACCGCAACGCGCATAAACCGGGGTACTGCAACCCGATTGGAGAAAAGAAGTCAATCGTTCCTGAACCTCCTCACTATCTTCTCTGACTCCTACGATTTCTTGCGCGTTATCGACCCCGAGGATGATTACGCCGCCTTCTGTATTCGCAAAAGCGCAAATCGCCTTGCCGATCTTCGACAGGTCTTCAAAGCCGCGTTTGAATTCCGTCTCTTCGTTTTCACCCGCTTCGATTCGTTCTAGGATTTCCAGCCATTTCATTTTTCGTCCTCAGAATCCGTATTTCAATCGCCGAAGGCGAAATGCGTCGTCCCCGCCGTCAACGGTGCGGACGGTTGCGTCTCTAACGGCAGGTACTTCTATAGCTCCCGCACATGCTATCCGGCCGCGGTTTGCGGTTGCCTCGAGTTGAATGACCTGATCGGCATCTCCGTTTACCACAATATTGGCATTGTGCGTTGCAACGATGACTTGCCGACGTCCCTTGAGTTTCTTCAAGGCCGGAAGTACCGTGTCGATCAGGAAGCGATTGTCCAATTCATCCTCCGGTTGATCTATCACCAAGGGACGTTCATCGTTCGTTTCTAGAAGCAGGGAGAGCAATACGCTCACTCGCTGACCTCCGGAAAGGTCTTCTAGTGGACGATAGCTGTCATCATCCATGGCAAGTTCCAGCATATAGCGGTCGCGACACCGCATTGTTTCCAATTCCCGTTGTTTCGATTTATCCAGGGCTTCCCGGAATGTGGACTGAACCGCATTGCTCATCCCGACCTTTGCCAATCGATTGTTTCTGAACGCGGAAAGCAGGGTTTCGGGGGACGGCCGCCTCTCGTCCTCCAGCTCATGCCACCATCTTGTAATACCACGTTTACCTAGATCAGTTAGAAAGCGATCAAGAGGCGCGCGGTTGCCATCGTCCAATCGTCGGGCCTTGATTCTTCCACCGAAATCCGTGTCGACCGTCTGAATCACACGATCGAACGCTGCACGCTGCTGGTTGCGGAGGTCACTTCTTTCGGCAAGCAGATTCTCGAATGTACGCTCTTCGGATTCGAGCGTTTCACGAACCTGGTCGAGGTTGGCCTTGTAACTCACCTTCAGACCGGCCTGTCGGCTCAGCGCTTGATATTCTCGTATTTTGGCCGCATCCATCCCGCGGGATGCCAGTGCTTGATCTACTTCGGTACGAACGGCCTGTTCGTTAGCTGTGAGTACTTCCTTGACGATTCGAGTGATGATCTCGGTACGGGTCATCTCGCTTCTCGCGCGTTGCAGGTAGGTATGGACGTTCTTCCATACAGTTTTAAACTCCTCATCCTGCAACGCTGCCTCTGCGGACGCAATGAGGTCCTTTTCCGCGTTGCGAAGCACATTCGAGAGATATGCGTCTATTTGCGGTGGATCGGTTACCTCCACTGATTTTAAGGTACAGTCGAGATTGGCGCCCACATCATCGATTGATTTCTCGAAATCCTGCCATTGTCTCAAATAGCGAGAAGCTTCGTGGAGTTTTTCGATTCCGGCATCCGAAAAAGCCTCTAGCGCTTCGCTCGCACTCCGGCTTCGATCCCAAGCTTGTTCCGCGTCCGCGAGATCACCATCAAGTTTTGCGAGGCGCCTAGCAGTTGATTTTAACTCCAGGTCAAACGCTTTCATGCGTTTTTCACGGTCTGCAATATCGTGCGTTTCCGAAATAACTAACCGACTAAGAATGTTCTCGATCTGCTCCGATTCCTCGGCCAATCGCTGTAACTCGTTCTGCGCGAAAAAAACAGCTGGCCATTTTTCGTGGTTAGGCGCAGTCGGCTCGCTACCCGGACAATCCAATGCCACATCGGGCGATCCTCCGAGAAACCTGTTCCTCCCACGTGCCTCTACCTGTTTCCCGAGATTCTCATCTTCGGGCAACGAAGCTTTGACGTACACCCGCAGACCATCAAGGAAAGTGCTTTTCCCCGTCATGCTGCCACCGATTATACAGGTGAGGTCGGGACTGAGGTCGAAACGACAATCAAGTCCGTCCCCGCCGCTGCTGAAGAACGAAGCACTGCCCTTGATTGTGACGGATTTGAGCCACGGTCGTTTGTTCACCGTTACGTCTGGCGAGTCCGTGATCTCCTTCAAGCACCCGTCCCCGTTCCTTTCGTAGCCCAGGCGTATTCTTGAATCATTGGCGATAAAAGCTTGGCGAAGGGCTTCTATCTTCGGGCTGGCCAGTTTGATCCATGTATGACGTCTTCCAATATCGCCCAGTGCGTACGCGTCGGAACTGTGGAAAAAAGCCTGATGATGGTCTTTCATCCCCGATGCCAGCCAAGGGCGTTTTTTTAAAGTCTCGTCAGGCATTTTTTCATCACCAAGTTCAAGACCGGCTACCTCGCCATGCTGAAACGAACTCAGGACTTGCGCTCTCTGTGCCCCGAGCAACCCTTTCTCGCTATCGATATGGGGAGCGAGTGTGATGTAATTCCAAACGGACGAGCCGGTCGAGGAGTGTTCACTTTGTTCTTGGTGATGGAATTCGCGAAGTTTTCGGAAGGTTTCTTCCGGACCAATGCTTGAAAGCTGAAGCTGGTTATCGCGCCATGACGATGACTGGGTGCCCATCACAATCGAAAATGCCCGAAGGAAACTTTCATAACCTATCTCGGGATCGAAAAGGAACAGCAGATGCAGCCCCGACCGACCATGGTCTAACGAGGGCTCGAACCCGGGGAATACAGCGTAAATCTTCTCTCTGAACGGTATTTCGTCATCGTCTACACCGCTATTCCATTCTTCCACGATGCGCCAGACCGCGCTGAAGTTTGGGTTCGTATCGATGTGTGGTGAATGAGGCGTCACACCTATTACGCCCACCTGCCTTTCCACCGCGCTTTGCAAGAACAGTCGGGCATAGGCGCAAATCGTTTCTTCCGAGTCCAAAGGACCGTTTAAATCGTCCGGTAACCCAACTTTGCCTCCAGGCATATCATCAATCGTGTGAACATGAAGGTCCGCCTTGAACCACCTCGCCCCGGGGACGTCCCCATGCCACTTTTCGGAGATATTCCTTACGAAAGTCATACCCGGAATCTCCAGATAGCGTGAAGTGTCGCGGCTGGCAAACGCATAGGTCGGTAAGAACCCCTGACAATGCAATAAAGTATCATAAGCGGCTTCGTCAAACCACCGAAGTCTTGCGGGATTGAATCGCAAACAACCCGCCGGGCGAACTACGCCTCTTCGATAAACCGCTCCACGTCCACGCAGACCCCGTCCTTGCGCGCAGAAGCCCATCCGGCCAGGATGGGGGCGAGCGATTTAAGTCCGTCATGGTAATCGCTCCGAAGCAGACTGGGATTATGCGATCGGACCGCCTCCACGAAGGTCTGGTCCTGGACCATCCACGGGTCGAAAGGATCGGCCTCGTAGACTGTCTTGTCGTTCAGCTCGATGCGTTCGTAGCCAAAGATACCGAGCCGGCCACCGTCGAAGTGGATTCTGAAGTAGGGTTCTTCCCCCGGTCCGGCAGGATCGGATTCGATAAAGGTCAGCGTGGCCGTGGCGCCGCTCGAAAGCTGGTAGTGAAAGGACGAAGAAAGCGGCGTATGGGAATCGTCCGGATGGCAGAGGAAGGCCTGTGCCCTGCGGATGTCCTGTCCGGTCATGAACCGGATGTAGTCGGTGGCGTGCACCCCCCAGTCGAAGAAACGCACCCCGCCTTTCTCCATCTGTGCCGACCATTCGGTTCCGTCCCGACCGGCAGCCTTCGTGCGCTGTGCGATTTGCTGGAAACGGACGTGCACCACGCGCTTGTCCCGGAGCAGCCGCCTGGCTTCCTGAAAGATCGGACGGTACCGCTCCCTGAAGCCGACCGTACTGATCACGCCGCCCTTTCGCACCGCTTCGTCGATTCGCTTTGCCAGGGCCAGATCCATGGCCTGGGGTTTCTCGCTGAAGAGTTGAATGCCTCGTTCGGCCGCGGCGATTTCCACATTTGTGCGCGCAAAGGCCGGCACGATGGACCAGAGGGCATCGAGCTTTTCGGTCCTGAGCATGGCATGGGCATCCGTGTAGGTACGGGCGACCCCGAACTGCGCGGCCGCTTCGCGCAACGCGTCTTCATTGATATCGCACAGCGCCACGATTTCAACGCCGTCGATTCGGCTCAGGTTGGGCAGATGGGTGGCCCGAGCGAACCGGCCGGTGCCGTAAACGCCCACGCGGATGGAGTTTTCAGGCATAACCGCTCCTGTTTGCTAAATCACGGGCATTGCGACGCCCATCTCATCGGCCGTGTCGCCGATCGTGTTCCAGGTCTTGTCGGGTATATAGATGCCTTCGGCGAGCCGCTGCCGCCGCACCACCTCCTCTATCTCGCCGGGGGCGTGGACTTTGTCGAATCCCGGCAACGGTTTCGCCGAACCCACGTAGGCGACATGGGCTTCGATTTCCGCCTTGTACGCATCCAGATCCATGAACGCCGCTATGTCCATTGCTGCGATGAGGATCCCGCCGCCGCCCTTGCCCCCCGTACACCCGGCATTCGACAGGGGGCCGATGATCATCTCGATCATCATGGCCAGTCCGTGTCCCTTGTGACCGAACTGCAAACCGCCCAGCGGCAGTACGGCAACCTGGTCCGGCTCGGCGTGGTACCGGCTCCCGTCATTCACGTAGCGTCCCTGCTGGTCGATCAGCCAGCCGTCGGGCATCGGTTCTCCGCGTTCGATCTTCTGCTCCACCTTCCCGCCGGCGACCACGCTGAGCGTCATGTCCAGCATCAGCGGCGGACCCTTTTCGCGCGGCACGGCGAAGGCCACGGGCTCGGGCCGCAGGCGTCGATCGGCGCTACCGAAGGGCGCTACGAATTCGCCGCCGCCGTTCAACCCGACCATGCCGATCATGCCTTGTTCGGCTATTCTTGGAGGAAAATCCCCCAGTCGACCGATATGGCTGACGTTTCTCAGGGCGACCATGCCGACCGTGGCGTTCCGCGCCTTTGCCACGGCCAGCGACAGGGCCTTGGTCACCGCCACGATACCATTGGCGCCTTTCCCGTCGATCTGCGCGAAGCCGGAGCGGTCCACGAGCACGGTATGCTCTTCCCATGGACGGTAGTCCGACCGCAGGCCCGGGACGTACCGCGGAAGGAACCACACGCCATGGGAATCATGACCCAGCAGGTTGCTGGTCGTCAGATGATCGGCGAGAATATGCGCGTCTTCTCTGGGGATGCCGGTCGCCTCGAAAATCTCGCGGCTCAGACTGTTCAGTGTTTCATAAGGAACTACAGGCATGCGCCGACTCCTCCGGTCTCTTTCGATCTTTTGGATTTGGTCGGGAATGGCAACTTCGGACTGTCGTTTCCCGAATCAGATTATACAAGATATCGCATCGCGGTTCGTTGACAATACAGAATTCTGAAACGACCTTGACTTGCCATAAAGGCGCAATTAAATTGACATTAACAGGCCATATTGAACATGCCATAATGGCTGTATTGTGATTTCCGGCCGTCATGGAATCGTCCGGACGGTATGGGTATTAAGTTCAACGACTTGCTGTCGGGATGCGTTAACCGTATCTGTTACAGCGTGTTAAGAATCCAGGAGAAATGATACGACAGATTGCGCATCCGATGATGGCACGAAATTTGCCAATAAATTGACAGTGAATAACGAATCGGAATTGAAATCGTGCTGATATCCAAATCAGCATCATCTATCCCACCTGAAAGGAGCGGACAGTGATGAATGTACAACCTTTGGGCGATCGCGTTCTGGTCAAGCGCCTCGAGGAAGAAGAGGTACAGCGTGGCGGGATTATCATTCCCGATACGGCCAAGGAGAAGCCGCAGCAGGGCCAGGTCGTGGCGGCCGGCCCCGGACGCGTCGGCGACAGCGGCGAACGGGTTGCGCTGGAAGTCAAGGTCGGCGACAAGATCCTCTTTGGCAAATACTCCGGTACGGAAGTCAAGCTGGACGATGACGAGTACCTCATGATGCGTGAAGAAGACATCCTGGGTATCGTGTCCTAGATCACAGCGTGCTTGAACCGTAACCGGGTTCCGGTTGCGGTTGAACCTGAGCGTATGCAAGGAGGGTTGAACCAGTGGCAAAACAGTTGAAATTCAGGGACGATGCGCGCCGGTCCGTGCTGGAAGGTGTTGAAACGCTGGCCAAGGCGGTGAAAGTCACCCTGGGTCCCAAGGGCCGGAATGTCGTGCTCGACAAGAAGTTCGGTTCGCCAACCGTCACGAAGGACGGCGTTTCTGTGGCCAAGGAAATCGAGTTGAAGGACCCCTACGAGAACATGGGCGCCCAGATGGTCAAGGAAGTGGCTTCGAAAACCAGCGATATAGCCGGCGACGGAACGACAACGGCTACGGTGCTGGCCGAGGCCATCTACCGGGAGGGCCTGAAGAACGTGACCGCCGGGCACAATCCCATGGCGCTGAAGCGCGGCATCGAGAAGGCCGTAGCGTCCGTGGTGGACGGGATCGAGGGCATCAGCCAGCCGACGGCCGGCAAGACCGAAATCGCACAGGTCGCGACGATCTCCGCCAACAACGACGCCGAGATCGGCGACCTGATCGCCAATGCGATGGAAAAGGTAGGCAAGGACGGGGTGATCACGGTTGAAGAGGCCAAGAGCATGGACACCACGCTCGACGTGGTCGAAGGCATGCAGTTCGACAAGGGGTATATTTCCCCCTATTTCGTAACGGATTCCGAACGGATGGAAACCAGTCTGGACGATCCTTACGTGTTGATTCACGAGAAGAAGATCAGCGCGATGAAAGACCTGCTGCCCATCCTCGAGAAGGTCGTTCAGCAGGGCAAATCCATGCTGATCATCGCCGAGGACGTGGAAGGCGAGGCCCTGGCTACGCTGGTGGTCAACAAGTTGCGCGGCACCATGCGTGTTTCGGCCGTCAAGGCGCCGGGATTCGGCGATCGCCGAAAGGCCATGCTCGAAGACATCGCGATTCTGACCGGCGGCCGGGTAATCACGGAGGACATAGGCATCAAGCTGGAGAATGTGACCTTCGACGATCTTGGTCAGGCAAAGCGCGTTGTGGTCGACAAGGATGAGACGACGGTCATCGAAGGCGCGGGGGCCCAGTCAGAGATCGAAGGCCGCATCTCCCAGATCCGTCGGCAAA
This sequence comes from bacterium, assembly GCA_965200485.1. Classification (GTDB taxonomy): domain Bacteria; phylum JAAXHH01; class JAAXHH01; order JAAXHH01; family JAAXHH01; genus JAAXHH01. The sequence goes on along the minus strand of CBDAUD010000001.1, from coordinate 151,825 downwards.
TCGATGAGACGACGTCCGACTACGATAGAGAGAAGCTGCAGGAACGTCTGGCGAAGCTTGCGGGCGGCGTGGCCGTGATCAACGTAGGGGCGGCGACCGAAACGGAAATGAAGGAAAAGAAGGCCCGTGTCGAAGACGCCCTTCACGCAACCCGCGCGGCCGTGGAGGAAGGCATCGTACCCGGCGGCGGCGTCGTATACCTCAGGGGAAGCAGCGCGCTGGACGGGCTGGAAGTCGATGGCGACGAAGCTACCGGGGTCGGCATCGTCCGACGTGCGCTGGAGGAGCCGCTGCGGCATATCGCGGCCAATGCCGGCGCGGAGGGTTCGGTCATCATCGAGCACGTCAAGCAGAAGGAAGGCGGCGTGGGCTACAACGCCAATACGGGCGAATACGAGGATCTCATGTCGGCCGGTGTGATCGATCCGGCGAAAGTTGCCCGTATCGCATTGCAGAATGCTTCCAGCATCGCGTCCCTTCTGTTGACCACCGAGACCCTTGTGACGGACATTCCCGAGAAAGAGCCTCCACCCGCTCCGGGCGGTTACGGCGGTGGCGGCATGGGCGGCATGGGCGGCATGATGTAGTAGGCCGCAGCCGAAAGATCGGAACGGTCAGGACCGGCGTCGGCGGTAGCAGTCGGCGCCGGTTTTGTTAGGAAGGAACGCATGCCTACTTATCAGTACCGTTGCAACGAATGCAGCCACGAGTTCTCGGAATTCCAGTCGATCATGGCGGATCCGCTTTCGACGTGTCCGAAATGCGGCGGCGTGGTGCGGCGTCTCATCAGCGGCGGTGCGGGCTTTTTGTTTAAGGGCGAAGGATTCTATACCACGGATTATCGCAGCGAAAACTACAAGAAAGCCGAAAAGGCGGATACGGAGTCCGCTTCATCCAAGTCGGGCGGATCCAAGTCCGACTCCGGGGGATCTTCCGATGCGTCCGACGGCAAATCGAAATCCGATGCCTCCGCGAAGGTCGATTCGTCCTCCGATTAAACCGCCTCCAACTGAAGGATCATCATGCGATCAGCAGAAGCGAAATCACCGGACGACATCAAGGCAATCCACGACAGGATCTACGAGCAGAGCGTTTTTGTCGACCGCCTGATCTCGGAGATCGGGAAGGTCATCGTCGGTCAGCAGTACATGATCGAGCGTCTCCTGATCGGCTTGTTGACCAATGGGCACATCCTGCTGGAAGGGGTGCCGGGCCTGGCCAAAACCCTAGCCGTACGCACCCTGGCCTCGACGGTCTCTGCGCGGTTCCAACGCATACAGTTCACACCGGATCTGCTCCCCGCCGATCTGACCGGCACCATGATCTACCAGGCGGGAAGTGGCGAGTTCGTTGCAAAGAAGGGCCCGATTTTCGCGCATCTCATCTTGGCGGACGAGATCAACCGGGCGCCCGCGAAAGTGCAAAGCGCACTCCTGGAATCCATGCAGGAGCACCAGGTGACCATAGGCGACGAGACCTTCCCGCTGGAGGATCCCTTCCTCGTACTCGCCACACAGAATCCTATTGAGCAGGAGGGGACCTATCCCTTGCCGGAAGCCCAGGTCGACCGGTTCATGCTCAAGCTGATCGCGACCTATCCCGGCAAGGAAGAAGAACTGGAGATCCTGGACCGCATGACGTCGGGCGAGCCGGTGGAAGCGGAGCAGGTCGTATCGCTGGAGGAAGTCGTCCAGGCGCGAACCATCATCAACCAGGTCTACATGGATGAGAAGATCAAGCAGTACATCGTGGAGCTGGTTTCCGCAACCCGTCGACCGGAAGACTATCGCGAACTCGGCGAAATCCGCGACCTGATCGAGTACGGCGCTTCGCCCAGAGCGACGATCTTCCTCGCCACCGCCGCGCGTGCGCACGCATTCCTTCGACGCAGGGGTTACGTGACACCCGAGGACGTCAAGGCGATCGGGATGGATGTGCTGCGTCACCGCGTCATTATCACCTACGAGGCGGAGGCGGAGGACATGACTTCCGAACAGATCCTGCAGCGCGTCTTCGATTGTGTGGAGATCCCGTGATACCCAGGCAGATCATCCAGAAGATCCGGCAGATCGAGATCCGGACCAGGCATCTGGTGAACGACGTGTTCAGCGGGGAGTACCACAGCGTTTTCAAGGGCCGCGGCATGGAATTCGCCGAGGTGCGCGAGTACGAACCGGGCGACGAAATCCGGTCGATCGACTGGAACGTCACGGCACGCCTGGGGCGTCCGTACGTAAAGCGCTTCATCGAGGAACGGGAACTGACCGTCATACTCATGGCGGATGTCAGCGCGTCGGGTCATTTCGGTACGGCAAGTCAGTTGAAGAGTGAGATCACCGCGGAAATCTGCGCCCTGCTCGCCTACGCGGCGATCAAGAACAACGACCGTGTTGGCCTCCTCATGTTCACGGACCAGATCGAGCAGTTCATCCCGCCGAAGAAGGGCCGCACCCATATTCTGCGGGTGATACGGGAAGTGCTATACGCCCGGCCCGAGCACACCGGCACCGACATCGCACAGGCGCTTGAATACCTGAATCGGCTGTTGACGCGCAAAGCCATCATTTTCCTCATATCCGATTTTCTGACCGCGGACTATACCAAGCCGCTGCGGGCAGCCAGCAAACGGCATGATGTCGTTGCCATCACGGTCGCCGACCCGCGGGAACTCAGCCTGCCCGGTGTCGGCCTGATCGAACTGGAAGACGCGGAATCGGGAGAAGAGGTCCTGATCGATACGGGCGACCCCGAATGGCGAAGGCAGTACGCCGAGTACAACGCGGCCGTCCGAAGCGAACGCGACAGACAGTTCAGCATTACCGGCGTGGATGCCATCCACATCCGGACGGATCAGCCCTATATCGACCCGCTGTTGCAGTTCTTCAGGTTGCGCGAACGCAAATTCGCGCGATGACAACAAAGGCTTGATTTGTATCGCTCTGCGCGGTAGATTAAGTTACTTTGTATAACTCACCCGTTTTGCGCCAAGTTGCGGGAAGGCACCGGGAGCCTGGATGTGATCGAAGTAAGGGATCTGACAAAGAGATACGGTAATTTCACCGCCGTCCGGGACGTGAGTTTCGAGGTGGAGAAGGGTGAGATACTCGGATTTCTCGGACCGAACGCGGCTGGCAAGACCACCACGATGCGTGTGCTCACCTGCTTTATGCCCGCGACGGCCGGCACGGTCCGCGTGGCGGGATTCGACACGTTCAGCCAATCCCTGGATGTGCGACGCAGAGTGGGCTATCTGCCGGAGAACGTACCGCTTTACCTGGACATGCGGGTTCGGCCCTATCTGGAGTTTATCGCCAGGATCAAGGACATTCCTTCCCGTGACCGGAAAAGGGCGGTTGACCGCGTAATCGCGCTGACCGCTCTGGAAGAGGTTGAAAACCGAATCATCGGGCATTGTTCCAAGGGGTTTCGGCAGCGGGTGGGACTGGCCCAGGCGCTGATACACGATCCCGAAGTCCTGATCCTGGACGAACCGACCAACGGTCTGGATCCCAAGCAGATCAATGAAGTCCGGGAGGTCATCAAGAGCTTGGCCGGAGACCATACCATCATTCTCAGCAGCCACATTCTGCCCGAGGTGAGCAAAACCTGCCAGCGCGTGCTCATCATCAATCAGGGTCGCCTCGTGGCCGGGGACACGCCGGCCAACCTGGATGCCCGGCTGCGGGGTTCGCAATCCATCTCGACGCAGATTCGGGGTCCGGCCAGGGATGTGATGGACATGCTGAAGCAGAAGGACGGCGTTGTGGAAGTGAAGACGAGGTCTTCCCTCGGAGACAGCCTGTGGCAATATGACATCAGCGTCGTTCCCGGCAAGGACCTGCGGCCTGCAGTGGCTTCGTCCGTGGTCGAAAACAACTGGGAACTCCTGGAACTGACCACACTCGGTATGAGCCTGGAAGAGATCTTCCTGGAGTTGACGACGCAGGAAGAGGAGGTTGCCTGACGATGCAGGGCATGTTGGCCATATGGAGCCGGGAGCTGAGGGCCTATTTCATCTCGCCCATCTTCTACGCCCTTTCGACCGTATTCATTTTTATCGTAAGCTTCATGTTCTTCCAGAGCTTGCAGTACTATACCCAGTATTTCATGCAGGCCGCTCAGTACCCGCCCATGATGGAACGGATCAACATCAACGAGATGATCATGCGTCCGCTCTTCAATACGATGAGTTTCGTGGCCGTGCTGACGCTTATGCCCATGCTCACCATGCGGGTCTTTTCCGAGGAAAAGAAATCCGGCACGATCGAGCTGTTGCTGACCTCGCCGGTCAGGGACTGGCACGTAATCGCGGGCAAATTCCTGGCGGCCTTTACGCTGTACACGGCCATGATCGGACTGACGATGATCTATCCGCTGGTGCTCCAGATATACGGCGATCCCGACTGGGGCCCCATATGGGCAGGCTATCTGGGACTTCTGCTCCTCGGGGGCGGCGTGATCACCATCGGGTTGTTCGCCTCGTCGCTGACGGAGAACCAGATCGTTGCCGCCGTGATCTGCTTCGGCGCGGCGCTGATACTCTGGATGATGGATTTCGCCTCGGAGTCGATGACGGGCACTTTGGGGGAGATCGTCGGATACCTTTCCGTGCTGAGGCACTACAATACCTTTGAGAAGGGGATCATCGACTCGACAGACTGCGTTTTTTTCCTGAGTTTCATCTTCCTGGGTCTGTTCATCACGGTCCGGTCGGTGGAGTCAACACGCTGGCGCGGTTAAACCACATGCACTCGCAGGCCGAAATGCCCGCACCCCGGATGGTGCGCATCAGGCAGGGGAGAGCAATCCGCATATGAAAAACCTCGTATCGTCGGCCGGTTACCTGGGTTGTATCCTGATCCTGGTCAGCGGTTATCTATATGCCTCGGATGCGGTGGTTCCGCGTACGGCTCTGATCGTTCTGCTGGCCGGCCTGGCGCTCGGATCAATCTGGCTGGTCTTCGAATGGGAACGGGTGTGGAGTCTGCTCGGACGACGTACGACGAGATACGGCGCCAATACCGCCGTCATGGTCCTGCTCGTCATCGGCATCCTGGCGTTCGTGAACCTGATCGGTTCGCGCTACGCCCAGCGGTTCGATACGACATCCAACCAGCGGTTCAGCCTCGCGGATCTGTCCGTCAGCGTGCTGGAAGACCTGGACCAGGACGTTCACATCGTGGGATTCCTGCGTTCCAGCGGATCGGACGCCACGATTCAGCACCAGCTCGACGACATGTTGAACCAGTTCCGGTACCACTCCGATCACATCACCTACGAGTTCATCGATCCGGACCTCGAGCCTAGTATCGCGCGCCAATACAATATCACCTCCTACGGAACAATCGTGTTCGAGAGCGAAGGCAAGACCGAGCACATCAACCGTTACCTGGAAGAGAGCGTTACCAATGCGCTGGTCAAGGTCACGCGCGAAGGGCAGAAGAGCATATACTTCCTGGAAGGCCACGGCGAGCACAATATCAACCTGACCGATCAGGCCGGCTACAACCGGATCATGCAGTTGCTCGAGAACCAGAGTTATGTAGTCAGGAGTTTCTCGTTGCTCAGCGAAGTGGAAGTACCTTTGGACTGTAATGTACTGGTGGTGGCCGGTCCCAGGACCAACCTGGTGGGCAATGAACAGGAAGCTATTCGCAACTACCTCGACAGGGGCGGCCGCGCGTTGTTCCTGCTCAATCCCGACTATCCGGACGAACATGCCGATCTGTCCGCACTGCTTGCGCGATGGAACGTGGAGATCGGGGAAGACGTGGTGATTGATCAGAGTGCCGTGGGTCGCCTGCCGGGCATGAACGAATACATGCCTGCCGTCATGCAATATCCTGCGCATCCGATCACGCGGGCACTCGGCAATACGGTCAGTTTCTTTCCGCTGGTCCGATCCATCGCCCCGGCGTCGGCTTCCGACGACACGGTCGAGATACAGACCATTGCCATGACCGGCACCCGCAGCTGGGCGGAATCCACCCTGCCGGCCACGCCGGACGAGGCCATGGCCTACACGCCCGAACTGGATCCGGAGGAAGACGAGTCCGGACCGGTTTCCATAGCCGTCGCCATAACAGCCGTACCGAGGGCCCTGCCGCGCAGAGACATGTCCACGCTGACGCCTCAGGAGATGGCGCTGCGGCCTGAGGAGCACGAGGTGAAAACACGTATCGTGGTCGTCGGCAACTCGACCTTTGTCTCCAATGCCTATATCATGCTGCCGGGCAATGGGGATCTGGCCCTGAACATCTTCAACTGGCTCGCCCAGGAGGAGGATCTGCTCGCGATCCGCCCCAAGTCGAGCGATACCAGACTGGTTCAGATTTCGCTGAGCCAGATGCGAGATATCTTTATCGTCACCGGCATACTTTCGCCTATTGGCATCCTGATCGTTGGCGTCATGGTATGGTGGAGAAGAAGGTAGGAGCGTAGCGGCTGTGAGCGGTGGGCGTTACACGATCGTGCTGGCCGTCGTGCTGGGATTGCTGGCGACCGGCTACTTCTTCGTCGTTTTCGAGGATGAGCCGATCCCGGAACCCGAGCGCGTGTTCGCGATCGACGCGGAAGAGGTCGTCGAGATCAGCGTCACCGTGGACGGCGCCGCCACCAAAATAGAGAAGGTGCCGACGAAGGGGTGGGAGATAACGGATCCGATCAGATACGCGGCGGATCCGAATATCGTGGGGACGTTGCTTCGGGAATTCGCCAACCTGTCCCCGGCCCGCACCGTGGCTGATTCGGCGGAAGCCCTTTCGGAATACGGGCTCGAGTCGCCATCGGCGTCCGTCGAGGTGATCCGCGGTCTTGAAAAGCCCATGGTGCTGCTTTTGGGAGACGTGAATCCCACGGGCGCGGCCTATTACGCCTTGGAAAAGGGCACGCGCCGGGTGTTTCTCATCTCCGCTCAGATCAATGGGAATCTGCGCAGGTCGGCCGATGCGCTGCGGGACCGCGGGCTGATGCGGGTGGATCGCGACCTGGTGGAAGAGGTTGTTCTCGAGAAGGGAGACCGCAGCATCTTCATCAAAAAGGATCCGATGGGGACCTGGCGGGTGGAAGCGCCGTATCGCCTGCCGGCGGAGCGCGACGAAGTGGTCAATGCCGTAAACACCATCACCGGTGCTTCGGCCATCTCCTTCGTTGACGAGGCCCCGGCTTCGCTTGAAGCATACGGGTTGGCGAATCCGGTAATGAAGGCAACCGTGAAATCCGCCGACGGCAGTATCCGACATACGATTTCACTGGGCAAGGAAGAAATGGGCCGCGTCTATGCCATGACCAGTGAAAGACGCAACGTGTATTCGGTTTCGACGGCCATCCTTCAACAGCTGGACCGGGAACCCGACTTCTACAGGCGGATCACGGCTTTCGATTTTCAGTCCTACAAGGTTCCCGAGTTCTCGATGAACCTGGGAAACGAGTCCGTGACACTGGTCAAGCATGCGTTCGAGGACTGGCGGATGACCGCTCCGTATGCGCTCCGGGCCAATGACCGTTTCATTACGGCCATGCTGGACAGCTTGGAGGTCGCGCGAGTGCGCGAGCACATCCCGGCTACTTCCGAGAACAGGGCGAGGTATGGTTTCGAGACCCCGGTTGCCAGCCTGTCCCTTACGATTGAAGACCGGATGAAGCCCCAGGATATCCAGGTTGGAACGGTCTCCGACGACGGGCAGTTCATGTACGTTCTAGACCCTGCCGAGGAGTGGATCTACGCGGTCGACGCATCCAGGCTGCAGCGTCTGCCGACCAGCGCGCTGGACCTGCGCGATAACAAGATTGTGCGGTTCAAGGGCTATCAGGTCCACATGTTCGAGGTGGTCACGCCGGAGGAACGCGTGCGTGTGCGCCGGGACCAGAAGCAAAGAGTCGTGTGGAAAATGGAGGAGCCTGCGACGGGCGACGCGGACGCGATCACGGTTGGTCGGGCTTTTAGCGAGCTGGATTCATTGTATTCGCAGGCTTTCGTAACGGCAGATCCCGATGCGGACCTGGCCTCCTATGGACTGGACAGGCCGGTCATGGAGCTTACACTGCAGGTCGGTGGCCGGGATGATGTGCCGGAAGAACGCATATCGCTCCTGGTAGGCAAATCCTTTCCCGGTGACGATAATCTGGTCTACGTCAAGCAGCGAAACAGCCCCGTCGTGTCCTTGGCCAAGGGCGGTTTCGTAGCTCGAATCAGTGATATGGTCGCCCAGACACCGAAATCGTGACATGAGGCGGCGTGCGGTGAGGTGTTCCTGTTTATTCGTCTCCATCCTGGCGGTTGTCTGGCCGAATCCAGTCTACGCCGGTCCGTTGCCACAGGAAGACAGTGTATTTTCGATCGCGGCCTCGGTGGACCGCGACCGGATCACCGTGGGCGATCCCATCCTGTACCGGATCGTCGTACAGAGTCCCGGCGACGCCGCGATAGCGTGGTCTGAATCCGACCGGCCCCCCGAAGGCTTCGATCTGCTGTCCTTCGAACACGACGGACCGCTTCCGGGCCCGGGCGATGCGAACATCGATTCCCTCCGCTACGTACTGACCTTGTATCGAACGGGCGAGTATTCCATACCGCCGTTTTCACTTACTTGCATTCTCCCGGATGGTACCGAGCTTTCCGCCGTATCGGATACCATATCGATCACCGTTGCCAGCGTGATAGACGATGAGGCAACGGATATACGCGATCTGAAGGATCCGGCGGAGATACCCGACGAGTTGCCCTGGTACTGGTGGGTGATCGGCGGACTGGTATTGATCGCCGCGGCCGTGGCGATTATGCTGTACATCAGGCGTCGCCGGAATCGGGACGCACCGATCGAATCGGTCGCAGCAGTCGAGCGTCCTGCCGAGGATCTCGCCCTGGAAGAGCTGGATCGGCTGGCCCGCAGGGAATGGCTGAGCGAGGGACGCGTGAACGCGCATTATTCGGCGTTGTCGGAAATCCTGCGCCGATACCTGTCCGCGCGCTATCGGATAAACGCCATGGAATACACGACCTCCGAACTGATGACGGCGTTGGATGCGCTTGATTTCGGGCACGAGGAGACCCGCGCAGTCCGGGTACTGTTTGAAGAGTGCGACATGGTCAAATTCGCGAAACATACGCCGGAGTCCGGCCGTCAGGCGCTTTCGGTACAGGAAGGACGCGAGATCGTCGAGTTTACGCGCCCGCCCGAGGTCCCGGATGTTGCTGCGCCCGACGAGCCGCCCGACGACCATGCGCCGGTCTCCGGCCAGGCCGACCAGGCCGCAGGCGGATCCGCCGATGCAACGCGGACACCGGAAAAGGATTGACGCCCATGTTCTTTTCCATGCCTGTGATGCTTGGACTGCTCGCCGTACTGCCCGTGCTGCTGTGGTGGTATCGCCGCCAGATGAAGGGACGGCGAGGCGCACTTCGGTTTTCCGATATCTCCTTCGTAGACCGGCTGAAACGTCCGTCCATCCTGAAGTACCGCCACGTCCCCTTCGCGCTGCGCGCCGCCGCCGTCGGCCTGGCGATATTGGCTCTTGCCCGACCGCAGACGGGGACCGAAGGTGCGGAAGTGATGACCGAAGGTATCGACATCGTGCTGGCGCTTGACATTTCCGGCAGCATGGGGGCCGAAGACTACAAGCCCCGCAACCGGCTCTACGTCGCCAAAACCGTGATCTCCGATTTCATTCGGGAACGGACAAACGACCGAATCGGCATGGTCGTCTTCGCGGGGCGCAGCTTCACGCAATGTCCGCTGACGCTGGACTACGACGTGCTGCTCGGCCTGCTCGACCAGGTGGAGATCGGGCTGACCGAAGAAGGCACGGCCATCGGAATGGGCATCGCCAATTCCGTCAACCGGTTGCGGCAGAGCAGCGCCGAAAGCAAGGTGGTTATCCTGTTGACCGACGGGGTGAACAACACGGGGGCGATCGACCCGATTACTGCGGCCAAGGCCGCCAAGGCGCTGGGCGTCAGGATTTACTCGGTCGGGATAGGAAAAGAGGAAGGCGCGCCCATTCCGGTCGACGATCCGGTCGTGGGCCGGACGTACGCCCGCAATCGGGATGGCAGCCTCGCCCTCACGGAAATCGACGAGGAAACGCTGGAACAGGTCGCGCGCATCACCGGAGGATACTACTTCAAGGCGACCGACGGCGAGATGCTGTCCCACATCTATCAACGTATCGACGCCCTCGAACGCACGGAGATGAAAGTCATCTCCTACTCGAGATACACGGAATTGTTCGGTTTTCTGCTGTTGCCGGCCATGTTGCTGCTGCTGGCGGAAACCCTGTTGACGCAAACCCGGTTAAGAAAACTGCCGTAGGCAGGCATTTGCCTTCGGGTCGACGGAGTACACATGCAACTTGCCCAGCCCGAGTTTCTGTATCTGCTTGCGCTGATCCCGCTGCTCATCGTGTTTTTTGTCGTTCGGTTCCGGCACCGGCGGGACATGCTCGGGGCTTTGGGAGAACCGGCGCTGCTGAGCAGACTGTCGCCGTACTCCGCGGAGCGCAGGCAGTCGGTCAAGGCGGCGCTCGTGCTCGCGGCTCTGTTCTGCTTCATTATGGCGCTCGCCCGGCCCCAGTTTGGTACCCGTTCCGAAACGGTGCGTCAGACGGGTTTTTCGGTGATGGTTGCGCTGGATGTCTCCAATAGCATGTTGGCCGAGGACGTCCGGCCGAACCGCCTCATACGGGCCAAGTATGCGGTCCGGTCCCTGGTACAGAAACTCCGTAGCGACCAGGTCGGTCTGGTGGTTTTCGCCGGGTCGGCTTTTCTTCAGTGCCCCCTGACCACCGACTACAGTGTCGTGGAACTCTTTCTGGAAGGCGTCGATACCGGGACGGTGGGTACACAGGGCACGGCAATCTCGGAGGCGTTGCGCATCGCGGGCCGCTCGTTCCAGGAGAATCATAGAGGGTACAAGGCGGTTGTACTGATCACCGACGGAGAGGATCACCAGGAGGACCCCGCCGCAATGGCCCGACAACTGGCTGCCCGGGATGTGCGTGTTTACGTGGTGGGTGTTGGCGCACCGCAGGGCGTTCCCATACCGGTCAAGGGCGAAGACGGCACAGTCACCGGCCACAGGCGGGATCGTTCGGGAGAAGTGGTCATGAGCCGGCTGGACGAATCCACCCTGCGCCAGATCGCGGAGACGACCGGCGGGGCCTACTACAGGGTATCGGCTGCCGGCGAAGAGATGGATTTGATTTACGATACCCTGGCGTCGCTGGAGCAGGCGGAATACGAAAGCAGGGAATTTACGCAGTATGTTGAACGGTTCCAGGTTATATTGTTGTTTGGCCTGATGTTCCTGATTGCGGATACCGTGATCCGGAATCGCAGCCTGCGCACCGAATCGTAGCATCGCAAGCCTCGGAGTCAATCATGAGCACCATATTGGTTGTCGTATTGTTGTTCGGCTGGCAGCCGTCCGCAGCAAAGAACGCCCGCGGAAACGAACTGTATAGCCAGGAGAAATACAGCGAGGCGCTCGCCGCCTATGACGAGGCGCTGGCGGCGGACGAAGAAAATCCCGCGCTCCATTACAACCGAGGCAACGCGCTGTATCGCACCGAGCAGTTTCCCACGGCCCTGGAGGCATATACGAACGCAGTGGAAGGCGCGCCGTCGTTGGGCGGCAGCGCCCACTACAACATGGGCAACAGCCTGTATCGCATGGGTCGGCTGCAGGAGTCCATTGAGGCCTACAAGGCGGGCCTCCGAATCGCGCCGGACGATTTGGACATGAAATACAACCTGGAATTCGTAACCCGGCAGCTTCAGGCCCAACAGGCGCAGGGCCGCGAGGACCCCCAGGATCAACCGGAAGATCAGAACCAGCAGGATAACCAGGACGATCCGGAGGACGATCCGGAACAGCAACCTGAAGAAGAGGAGAACCCGGAACAAGAGCAGGAAATTCAGGAAGGGGAGCTGAACCGGCAACAGGCGCAGCGTCTGTTGGATGCCCTGAACCGGGATGAGCAGGACTTGCAGCATCGGCTGCGCAGACAAGAGGCTACGCAGATCAACCCGGAGAAAGACTGGTGATCGGTTCGATGAATAGAGTGGTATTATGATTGTCATGAAATTCGGAGGCACATCCGTAGGTAGTGCGGAGGCTATTCGACAAGTCGTCGAAATCGTTGAAAGCTACCGCGAACACAGCCTGTCGGTGGTTTTGTCCGCCATGAGCAAGGTGACCGACACCCTTCGGAACATGGCCGTCGAGGCCTCCACCGGCACGCCGCCCGCGGATACCCTGGACGCTTTGCGGAAACGCCACGAGGAGACGGTTTGCGCCGTGGCAAGGGGGAATGAACGGACGGGCGCGCTTGATGCCTGCGCCAGACTGATTGACGAGCTATCGGGCATTCTGCATGGCATCAGATTGCTCGGCGAACTTACCCCGCGCTCGTTCGATCTGGTCAGCTCCTTCGGCGAACGTCTGTCGGTGATCGTGGTTTCCGCGGCGCTCAGATCCGTCGGTCTGTCTTCCGTTCCCGTCGACGCGCGCGAGTACGTGAAGACCAACGGGCGTCATACCGAGGCGGAAGTGCAATTCGCGGAAACCGACCGTCGCCTTTCGGATGGACTGGCCCCCCTGGTACGCGACGGCTGTGTTCCAGTCATAACGGGATTTCTGGGATCGACGGACGAAGGCGCCACCACGACCCTGGGACGGGGCGCCTCAGACTACACCGCTTCCCTGGTCGGCGGCGCCTTGCGCACCGAGGAAATCTGGATCTGGACGGACGTGGACGGCGTCATGACGGCCGATCCGAGAATCGTCGAGGACGCGCGCGTCCTCAAGGAAATTTCGTATCTCGAGGCCGCCGAGATGTCCTATTTCGGCGCCAAGGTACTTCATCCCATGACCATGCTGCCCGCGGTGAAACACGAAATTCCCGTCCGAATCCGTAACACCTTCCGCCCCGAGCGCAGCGGAACGGTGATATCGTCGCGCACCGGTGCGGCTCCGCTCGGCGTGAAGGCCGTGACAAGTATCGATCGGCTGTGTCTGATCATGGTCAAAGGCGCAAGCTTCAGCAGAACCCCGGACACCCATGCCCGCCTTTTCAGGACCACGGCCGAACACAAGGTCCGGATCATCATGATTACGCAGGCTTCCTCCGAACACGACGTCTGCCTGGTAGTCGACGAACGCGACAACCCCGCAACCCTGCAGGCGCTGAAGGAGGAGTTTCGTCATGAGGTCTCCGAAGGCCGTGTGGAGGAAATCTCGGTTCAACCCGATCTGGCCGCTGTGGCGGTGGTCGGCGGCGGCATGAAGGGAACGCCCGGTATCGCGGCGCGGACGTTCGGCATTCTCGGCGAACACGAAATCAACATCATCGCCATCGCCCAGGGTTCTTCGGAACTGAACATCTCTTTCGTCGTCGAACGGAATGACCTGCGGAAAACGGTTCAACTGGTGCACGCGGCCTTTGGACTGGGAGGAGACGGAGGCCTTGAAGGCAATTAATCTGTTTCAGTTCGGCAAAGGGAACATAGGCGGCGCGTTGATCCGGCAGGTGGTGCAAAGGTCCGAAACGCTGGCGGATACCTGCGGTCTTTCCTTCGAGTATGTCGGGATATGCGGCCAGAACATGCTGGTCTTCGATCCGCGAGGACTCAATGCGGCGCTACGCAGCCCCGACGGGCTTGACGGGTTGCTGAGCAACAGCGACAGGCGCACGGATTACCCCGGAGCGCCGGCCATAATCGATCGATTGTTGCATGATCCTCCTGAACGGCTTTGCGTGATCGATACGACGGCCGCCGATATGACGGCAGTGCACCTGGCGTGCCTCCGCCGGGGTATCCCGGTGGTAACGGCCAACAAAAAGCCCGTCACCGACCGAGGGAACGTCTATGACGAGATCCAGGAGCTTGGCCGTTTCAGTCGGATGCGATATTGGTACGAAACGACGGCGGGCGCCGGTCTGCCGGTCGTAAGTACGGTGAGGGAACTGGTGGACACGGGCGACGAAGTAACCGAAATCGTCGGATGTCTGAGCGGTACGCTGGGTTATATCTGTTCCCGGTTGGACGACGGTCTCGCCTTCTCGGAAATCGTCCGGGAAGCGAAAACGCTTGGTTATACGGAACCCGATCCCCGGGATGACCTGAACGGTATGGACGTGGCGCGGAAAGCCCTGATCCTGGCGCGCGAGATCGGATACCGTCTTGAACTCGACGAGGTGGAGGTCGCGGGCATGCTGTCCGACTCCGTGCTGAGCGCGCCATCGGTGGATGCGCTCATGAAGATGTTGCCGCAGGAGGACGCCGCTTACGCGGAGCGGGTGGAATCCAGCAGGCAACGCGGACAAGTGCTGCGATACGTCGCCGCCATAGCGGACCATACATGCAGGGTCAGCCTCCAAAGCGTGGACAGCGTAAGTCCTTTGGGAAGCTTGACCGGTCCCGATAACATGGTGGTGTGCACCACGAAGAGATATCGGGACAACCCGCTTATTGTCCGGGGGCCGGGTGCGGGACCGGAAGTAACGGCGGGCGGTCTGTTCGGCGATCTGATCAAGGCGGCAAGGATGCAGCCCGCCGGCGATGAGTAAACCCGGCCAATACAACCGTTGTATCGGAACTGGGAACCTGAAATGTCGATGCAGGAGATTAAAGTCGGGGTTCTGGGCGCCACCGGAGCGGTGGGGCAGCGATTTGTCCAGCTGCTCGAAAACCATCCGTGGTTCAGGATAACCGCCCTGGCGGCGTCGGAACGTTCGGCCGGAAAGCCCTACGCGGAGGCCGTGGCTTGGCGGCTGGATACGCCGATTCCGGCGGCCACGCGCGATATGCCTGTTGCGCGCTGTGAACCGGATCTGGACTGCGATCTCGTATTCTCCGGCCTGGATTCCGCGGTGGCCGGTCCGATCGAGACGGCCTTCGCCGCGTCCAACTATGCGGTCGTGAGCAATGCGAAGAACCACCGGATGGAGGATGACGTGCCGCTGCTCGTCCCCGAGGTTAACGCGGACCACTGCGGGATCATCGACTATCAGCGAAAACGACGAGGATTTGATCGTGGATTCATCGCAACCAATCCCAACTGCTCCACCATCGGCCTGGTTATGGCGCTGAAGCCGATCGCCGACCGCTTTGGGGTGCGGCAGGTCGCGGTCACCACGATGCAGGCGCTGTCCGGGGCAGGTTACCCGGGTATCCCCTCCCTCGAAATCCTGGATAACGTGCTGCCCTACATCGGGGAAGAGGAAGACAAGATGGAACGGGAAACCCTGAAACTGCTGGGCAGGTTGCAGGGTGATCGGATCAGCCATGCCCGGATGACTGTCAGTGCGCAGTGCAACCGGGTCCACGTCCGGGATGGCCACATGGAATGCGTCTCCGTGGTCCTGGAGCATGAAGTCGACACAACGGATTTCGCCGAAGCCCTGCGCAACCACCGCGGGCTGCCCCAGGAACTCGGCTTGCCGTCTGCTCCGAGATGCCCGATCATTGTGCGCGACGAACCGGACCGGCCGCAGCCGAGGATGGACCGGGACGCCGAAGACGGCATGGCCGTGACAGTCGGCCGAATCCGCCCCTGCCCGGTGCTGGACATGAAATTCGTAGTACTCTCCCACAATACGATCCGGGGGGCTGCAGGTACCGCCATCATGAACGCGGAACTGCTGCGAACCCGGGGATATCTGGATTAAACGCATGAGAACGTGGATGCGAAGAAGCCTATGCTGGTTCCTGCTTTTGGCGCCGTTTTCCGTGGCGGGGCAGGAAATCTCCGTAACGTCCGAGGTGGATCGGAACCGGGTGACGACTGGCGAAACGCTGGTACTGACCATCACGGTGTCCGGGTCCAGTCTGGAGGACGTCCCGAAGCCCGAACTGCCCGAGATGCAATCTTTCATCGTCATCGGCAACACCTCCTCCTCATCCACCAGCTTCAATCTGGTCAACGGAAACCTGACCGCCTCCAGATCCGTACGGTTCATCTATCGTTTGCGGCCCCGGGAGACCGGAACCCTGGTCATCGGCTCGGCCGAAATCAACTATGGCGGAACCGCCCATCGGACGAAGCCCATTTCGATCAAGGTGTCGGAGGGCGCTTCGGGTGCATCATCGTCGCCTGGCGGTTCTCCGAACAGGCCTGCAGGTCCGTCGCAGCAGGAGGCGACCTTGCCGGACCTGGACGAGATGGTGTACATCCGGGCAACCCTGGACAAGAAGCGGGCTCACATCGGCGAGCAGGTAACGGTGACCTATACGCTGTATACCCGTCTGGGCCTCTCGAATGCCCGGTACGAAGAGGTGCCCTCCTATACCGGATTCTGGCTGGAGGATCTTTTTACCGCGCAACACCTTGATTTCCAGGAAGAAATCATCGCCGGCAAGCGGTACGCCATAGCGAAACTGCGGCAGATCGCCCTGTTCCCCACCGTGACGGGCGAATTGAAAATCGCGCCGCTGGTCATGATCTGCGACGTACAGGGAGAACGCTCCCGCAGAAGCCTCATCGACCGCTTTCTGAGTGATCCCCTGGATACGTTCTTCTCGACCACGCGCCAGATCAGGGTGGCTTCCGCGGAGCAGACCGTCACGGTTGTTCCGCTGCCGGAAAGGGGACGCCCGGATGGTTTCAGCAACGCCGTGGGCGACTTCTCGCTCAAGGCCATGGTCGACCAGACCACGACGGAGGTCAACCAGCCTGTGACGCTGACGATCGTGCTTTCCGGCGAGGGCAATCTGAAGACGGTGGCAGATCCCGTCCTGCCGGAGCTCGATTTTTTCAAGGAGTACCAGTCCGGGAACAGGGCCGAATACGCATCGGGCGGATCGCGTATTTCGGGAACGAAGACTTGGGAGCATGTGCTTATTCCAACCCATCCGGGCGAACATGCCGTCGCGTCGCTTGCGCTTTCCTTCTTCAATCCCGATGTGGACGCCTACCGGGTTGCGAAGACGGATGCGTTGACCATCACCGTCCTTCCGCCCAGCGAAGGCCAGGTTGCCGTCGTCGACGTGCCGCAAAAGACAATCGTCCGACAAATACGGGAGGATATACAGTACATCAAGCCCGAAACGGTATTTCTCGGCGACCAGGGAGAGGTCCTGTACAGGTCCACTTGGTATCTGCTGTTGCATATCCTGCCCGTCGCAGCGATCCTGGCCACGGTCCTCTACCGTTCCCATGCCCATCGCCTGCGAAGCGACGCCGGCTATGCGCGCCGCCGCCGGGCGAAAAGCAATGCCCTCGACGCACTCGGGCAATCGAAGGCGCAGCTGGATCAGGGTGCGCTGGGCCAGACCTTCACGGGCATATCCAATGCCCTGTACGGTTATGTCGCGGACCTGTTCAATCTGCCAACGGCCGGCCTGACGTCGCCCAACGTCGTCGAACGCCTCAGGGAAGGGGGCGTGAACGAAGGCGCGGCTTCGCTGGTCAAGGA
The DNA here is from genome assembly GCA_965200485.1 of bacterium. Lineage (GTDB taxonomy): Bacteria > JAAXHH01 > JAAXHH01 > JAAXHH01 > JAAXHH01 > JAAXHH01. The sequence continues at coordinate 134,410 of CBDAUD010000001.1, read as the reverse complement.
CTGCCTGGACGCTTGCGACTTGGCTCGGTTCGCCCCGACGGCGCTCACGGCGGAGCACGCCGAGGACGTCCTCGACAAGGCCCGGTCGGGCATCGAGTCCATCGAATTGCAGATGGCGAAGGACCGATGAAACCCATGCCGATACCCATCATGGACGCAAGGGACATGGCGCGGACCGCTTTGAAGGCGACGGGGCATTCGGAGCAACCTGGTCGCCGCGGCCCGGCCTCGTGGCTGATCCTGATCAACATCGTGCTGGTTGCCGGTTGCGTTGCCGCCGGCTGTGCCCAAGCCCCGGCGGACCGTCAGACCGTGAACCTGTACTCGCAGGGCAACCGGCTCTACGAAACCGGGAAATACGCGGAGGCGATCCGGACGTACGAACGCATCATCCAGGGCGGGGTACGGAATGGACACGTGTACTACAACCTGGGTAATGCGTACTACAAGCAGGAACAGATCGGGCGGGCAATCCTGGCATACGAAAGGGCTTCCCGCCTGATGCCCCGGGACGACGATCTGCAGAGCAATCTGGCCCTGGCCAATGAAAGGACGGTCGACCAGATTGTCGGCGCCGTGCCATGGTCATGGTTCGGCCGGCAGGCAATTGACGCGGTGACGGTGAATGAAGCGACGGTCATTACGACCGTAACGGGATTCATCGCCTCGCTGGTCCTGATGGGCTATCTGCTTGCCAGGAAACCGCGCGCAAGAGCCGCGTTAGGCTGCGCGCTCCTGGTCGTCTGCATTTTGCTGCTGACGAGCATCGTTTTTGCGGGTGCCAAGATCTACGACAGCATGGGGCGCGACGAAGGCATCATCCTGCGTCCGGCGGTCGTGGTCAGAACAAGCCCGGACGCCGCATCCGAACCGGTTTTTTCGCTACACGCCGGCGCCAAGGTGCAGTTGATCGAACACCGGGACGACTGGTTGAGAATCAGCCTGCCGGACGGCAAGACCGGTTGGCTCCCTCAGGACGGTCTCGAGAAGATCTGATGGCCCTGGCACGGGACACGCAACCTCCAAACGGGTTTCCTATCCGGAAACAGGACATCGAGCCATCCCCATGCTGAGTGCCATCTCCGAACCCCGCACGCGGCGTATCGATCCCGACGATCGCGCCTACTGGTCCCGGATCCGGTCGCAGTTTATACTGGAACCGGGCCACACCTACCTCAACAACGCCGCGCTGGGTATGCCGCCCAGGTCCGTTCGGGACGCTGTGGCAGACGGCTTTCGCCTGATGTCGGAGAATCCGTCGAAGGCCAAGCGGGTTTTTCATGAATACATCGAAGGCGCGCTGCGCCCGGCCATCGCCCGTTTTCTCGGGGCGGAAACCGGTGAAATCGCACTGGCGCGCAACGCGACCGAGGGCCTGTATCATATCGTCAACGGCCTGAATCTTGCGCCTGGCGACCGGGTGCTGATGACAAACCAGGAACATCCCAGCGCAGTGCGCCCCTGGAAGGTCAGGGCGGAACGGGACGGGATAGAGATCAAGGAAGTCGACATACCCAGTCCGCTGATTGGCGCGGATGATATCGTGGAGCGCATATCGGAAGCGATCGACGAACGAACGAAGGTGCTTTTTTTCTGCCACGTAACCCGCGGGGGATATCTGTATCCGGTCAAGCGCCTCTGCGCCCTGGCCAGGGAACGAGCGCTCGTATCGGCCATAGACGGCGCCCAGGCGGTCGGGATGCTGGACGTCGACCTGGGCGAAATCCAATGCGACCTGTATACCAACAGCCTGCACAAGTGGTTTCTGGGACCAGCCGGCACGGGGTTCCTATACGTCAACGCCGCCATGCAATCCGCCTTCGGCACGCTGTACGCACCGGCGGCGGAAACCGGGGAGGATGCTCTTCGTTACGAGATACAGGGGACGTACGATCTTCCGGTTCGCGCAGCCCTCGGAACCGCGCTTGACCATCTGAACGGTATCGGAATAGAAAACATCGAGCAGCGGCTCCGCATGTTGTCCGACCACCTGAAACAGGCCCTTGCGGCGCTCCCCGGGCTGAGGTTGCTCACCAGCCTGTCCCACGATATCTCGTCTCCGGGTTCGACCATCTTCGAATTCGACGGCATAAACGCGACCAGGTGGCGGGGCCCCATGGAGGAGGAAGCGAAGATGCATGTGGACGACCACGACCGGAACGGGCACTACGGCATCCGCATCTCCACGCACTATTACAACACCACAGACGAAATCGATCGCTGCGTAGACAAGCTGGCGGATATGCTGCGGCGGGAGGGATAGGACCCGCTACGGACGTCTTGCGAAAGACACGCGTCGGGGGCGCCCGCATGCATGCAGTTGGGCACCTGCTCAGACGGCATATCCGAGTTCGGCCAGCGCTTCGTGCAGCAGGTCCATGGGAAGATCGCCTTCCGTGATCTTCCAACGGCCTACGGCCTCGGGACGGACGGTCAACCTGCTGAGGGGCAGGTCCAGGTAGGCTTCCAGGCGCGCCAGCGTTTCTTCCCGGTTCAACACGAAGTCTTCGAAACGTACAGTCAGCACGTAGGCCGGCTTTGGCGTCGCCTTCATGAGCTGGAACTGATAGAGCCAGGAAATGGCCCGCTGCCTGCGTAAATTCGGGGTGGCAGGATACGCAATACCGAAATCGCGGAGATCGTCCGTCTTGTGGTCGGCCAGGATGCCGTCCCGAGGGTCCCGAATCCAGTGAATATACCGGATATCGGGAAACATGCGGACGATCCAAGGGTATACGAGCGTCGTTTCCGGTAGTTTCCAACCACGAAACGGGTTTCCGTTTTCCAGCACGTCGGCCAGGTAGTTTTCCACTTTTTCCACGAATTCAGGATCGGGGTCCATCTCCACAACCCGAGAAAAATCCCAGTCAAGTCCACCTTTCCAGACGACGTATTTGGCGAAGATGCGGCAGGCGTCGTACAGGTCTTGCGGCGGTACCTTGTCGCCCGACGGATTGATCGTTCGGCCCATGAACACGCCGCTCGAATAGAGCGTGTGCGACATGAGCCGCGTTCCGGAGTGTCCCCGGCCGATGACGGTGATGATGGGCATGGTGCTTGTCGGCGGCGCTCAGATTCCGATCTTCGACAGGGAAATGTGTCCGCTGAAACACTGGTCGATATCGCCGCCGGGTTTCCGGTGTCTTTCTTGGTAGGGCCCGGTATGGAGATACCCGTTTCCGCTGGGAGTGAAACGGATGCTGAAGGGACTGGTGTCTACCGGTGCGCTTTTCGTCTCCAGACCGGTTTCGTCGTGTTCGGGGTGGGGCAGGTTGATATTGAAGAAAAACCCGGCCTCCAGGTCCTCGCGCAGCAGCCGTTCCAGGAGCTGCCGCAGCCGTTCCGCGGCCAGCGGCCAGTCTATCTCGCGATCGTCCGCCGTATAGTGCGACAGCGCCATGGCCTTGCACCCGTGGATCGCCGCCTCCCTGGCGGCGGCCACCGTGCCGGATTCGTAGACGTCCACCCCGAGGTTGCCCCCGTGGTTGATGCCGGACAGCACCCAGTCCGCGTCGGTTGCGAACCGGTTGAGCGCCAGACGGGTACAGTCGGCCGGCGTGCCCCATACCCTGTATCGTCGTCCGGCAAGTTCGTCCACGCGGATGTGTTGGTTGTTGGTCAACTGGTGTCCCACGCCGGACTGTGGTTCGGCCGGTGCAACGACGACCACCTCGCCCCATCGTGACGCGAGGTCGACAAGCGTTTGCAGTCCCTGCGCCTCAATGCCGTCATCGTTGGCGACTATCAGTTTCACCGCGGCTCGCTTGTCTTGGGAAATGGATTTTCCGGATGGCGATGTGATCGGGAGGAATCGGAGGATGCCGATGCGCGCCGAACGCCCGTTTCCCCGGGTCTTCGGTCACCGCGTATCCTGCGCCAGCACGGCAGGATCACGCGGAATACAGGGTAGATGACGAGGATGGCCAGCCCGCCGCTGATCCATTGTATGATGCGCGCCAGACGCAGATTGCTCTGTCTTCTCTTACCCATGTCCTTCAAAAAATGGAATGCCCAAAACCGGTCTGGGACGCTGAAAACACCGATGTATTCTAGGCTTTTGAACGCCCTATGTCAAGTTGAATCCGGCACCTGAACCGAACTTTGGCGGGGTGCAAGGGGTCGGTTCAAGCCTCAGCCTGCTCAATGGGCATTTCCGGACGTCCCACGGGCATGATAAATGCCATGAAGAGATAGAGCAGAGTCACGGTGCCCACGGAAAACAAGAAGGCGATGAAAAACACGATGCGCACCAGGGTCGGATCGAGGTCGAACGTATCCGCAAGTCCGTTGCACACGCCGAAGATCTTTTTGCCTTCATCCAGCCTGTACAGCCGTCGATGTCTGAAGAACGCCATGATTTGTCCTCTGTAAGCAAACGGGATGAAGATCGCGGCGACGATGATCGCGATGGGCACCAGTGGAAGGAGGAAGGAGAAGTACCCGAAGTCCGGCGCGACGGAATAGGTCAACACGATCACGGCCGCGAGCACCAGCAGAATGCCCCAGACCGTGCTGTTGCTCTGGACCGACACCGGGTTTCCCCGGCCTTCCCGGACGACCGGTTCAGTTTGGTCGGATTCCCCGGAAACCGCTGGCGCGCCGGCCTTTTCCGCTGAATCCGGGTCGGGGTTTCGAGGTATGATGAATATGCATACCAGATACGCCAGAAAGACGAAGGGACCGAAAGCGGGCAGGGTGATCAGCGTGAAGGCGACCAGCGCGATCCGCAGCACGGAGGTATCCACGTCGAAGTATTCGGCCAGCCCGCCGCAGATGCCGCCTATCATCCGGTTGGAAGAGGATCTGTAGAGGATTTTCCTGGGCACGGGTTATGTCGCACTCCGCGTTTCCGGCGTCGCATGTTCTTCGGCGCCGGGACCGGGTTGGTCTTGTTCAAGGCTGGCCTGCTCCTGGTTCCTGTTATGCTGCAGCCGGGAGCGCACAATCAGGCCCAGACCCACGAACAGCAGTACGAATCCGAAAAACGCCACGTCGCTTGCGACGACCGCGGCCAGGCCGATACCGACCAGGAGCACCACGGCCAAAGACGGCACGCCTGTCTCGTGCTTCCTGGTGGCTTCGATGTAGATTCCCTTCTCGATCATCGCCAGACGTTCCCGGTGTCTGATTTCCCTTCCTCGCTTCAGAAAACCCAGCAGCGCGCAGACCATGCCGAGTCCGAATGAAACGGAAACCGCCACGATGGCTACTACCCAGTAATCCAGATAGGCAAGCGTCACAACCATGACGCAAACGCTCAGAAACAAAGCCGTCCACGCTTTCCAGTTGTCCATACCAGCCTCCAGAAGAGTCCCACTTGCTCATGCGCCGCGTCTGTCTGACGGCACCGCTCTTTTTTTCGACACGAAAACCGATACGGTTGTTTCGAAAATTGCAAATTAAATCTATTTGCGGGTATGGCCATAGAAAAAGTGAACGCATGCAGTGAAACATTTGTAGATTTTCCGTAGTCTTTTGATGAACAGGGAACCGGTCCGGGATGCCTGATGGGGGTCGCATCTGTCCGGGGAACGGCCCTGCATGCGGCTGAGACTCGCTTTAGACAGGGATGAGGCGACCCATGGATTTGAGCGATGAAGAACTCGTCGCAAGGACCCGGAAAGGCGACCGGTCCGCGTTTGCCCATCTTGTGGACAGACACCGGGTTTCCGTTTTCAACCTGACCTTCAGGATCGTTGGAAACCGGGAAGACGCAGAAGAGGCGGCGCAGGACGTATTTGTCCGGGTGTACAAAAGCCTGGACCGGTTCCGGGGAGACGCCAGGTTCGCCACGTGGCTGTACAGGATCGCCGTGAACGTCAGCCTGAGCGCGGCGCGGCGGTCCCGGCGATCCGTCTCCACCACTTCCCTTTCGGAATCGGAAGACGCCGAGGACGGATTGCCGATGCAGATACCGGACACTTCGGCAAATCCCGCGGAACGGTTCGAGCAGGCTGAATTCAGCGCGCAGGTCAGAAATCTGGTTTCCGCGCTTCCGCCTATTTACAGCGCGGTGATTTCAATGTATCATATGCAAAGTCTGTCTTATGACGAGATCGCGGACGTGCTGGAACTGCCGATTGGCACCGTCAAGGCCCGGCTGTTCCGCGCGCGCGCCGCTTTGCGGAACCTGGTTGGCCAGTCCATGGAGCCCGATCCGCCGGGTTGACCCGGACGCATGGCGGAGAGCCGAATGACCATGCATTGCGAATCCGTACGACGATTGATGTATGAGGCCGTTGACCGGACGCTTGCCTCGGATGAACGCGATCTGGTAGACGCCCATCTGACCGAATGCGCGGGCTGCAGATCGGAGCTGGCCGTGCGCGACGCCCTGATCGACGCGGTAGAGACGGCCCCTCCGGCAGCACCTTCCGACGCCTTCCTGACCGACGTGCTGGCAAGGCTTCCGGCGCCCCGGCGGTCCTGGCGGGCCGTCTTGTCCCTGGTCTTCCCTCGCGTAGTCTTCGCCGGCACGCTGATGGTTGCCGTACTGGTCTGGTTGTACCGCGCAGCGTTGGCGGGCATTGTGGAAGATGCCCTCCCCGTGCAGGCTGTAGTCGGACCGGTGGGGACGTTTGTTCGCGACCTGCAGACCTACGCGCAAACCCGGGTCGGCGCACTGGCGAATTTCGTGCCCGAACCGGTATCCGCCTCCGTCGACTGGAGTTCCCTCCTGCTGGTGAGCACCACGCTGCTGGTCGGTTACGTGCTGATACGCACGGCCGAGACGCTAAGCGATTCCCGCCCGTAGTACGGCTTCTCTGCAACCCGCATACTTGTTGACATCCGGCGGTACAAACGTTTTATTTCGCCCTGTCGCATGCGCTGGCCAACAAGGACGTTGTTGCGGTTCTCCGGGCGGCTGCAGGGGTTTTCATGTCCACGGAACATATTCGAAACTTCTCCATCATCGCGCACATCGACCACGGCAAGTCGACGCTGGCGGATCGCCTGCTGGAGATGACGGGCACCGTGTCTCCCTTGAAAATGCGTGCCCAGATGCTCGATGATCTCGATTTGGAGCGGGAGCGGGGCATCACAATCAAGGCGCATGCGATCTGCATGTCCTATGCCTCGCCGGACGGCACGGCTTACGCCCTCAATCTGATCGATACCCCCGGTCATGTCGATTTTTCCTACGAAGTCTCCCGCAGCCTGGCCGCCTGTGAAGGCGCACTCCTGATCGTCGACGCGGTCCAGGGTATTGAGGCGCAGACGATCAGCAATCTGTACCTGGCGCTGGAAAACGATTTGACCATTGTCCCGGTGATCAACAAGATCGATCTTCCGAATGCCCGCGTCGATGTCGTTACGGGACAGATCGTGGACCTCCTGGGTATCGACCCCGACGAGATCATACTGACCAGCGCGAGGGACGGGATCGGGGTCGAGGAAGTGTTGCGGGCCATCCTGGACCGTGTCCCGCCTCCCGAACCCGATGACGGTCCGTTGCGGGCGCTCGTCTTCGACTCGATATTCGATCAGTATCGCGGCGCCGTGCCTTACGTGCGCGTCGTGAGTGGAGAAATAAAGCCGGGCATGGAAATCGTGATGTGTTCCAATGGCAAACGATTCGAAGTTACGGAGACCGGCATCCTTCGTTTCGACAAGGCCCCCGTGGATGCGCTCACGGCCGGGGAAGTCGGTTATCTGATCGGCAATATCAGAAACGTGGCGGATGCCCGCGTGGGGGACACGGTCACTGATGCCGTCCGTCCATGCGATGCGCCCCTTCCCGGTTACCGGGAGGCCAAGCCCATGGTGTTCAGCGGTTTGTTCCCGGCGTCTTCGGAAGACTACGAACCCCTCAAGGAGGCTTTGGAAAAATACCAGTTGAACGACGCGGCGCTGGTGTACGAGCCCGAAACCTCGGCAGCGCTCGGATTCGGTTTCCGTTGCGGGTTCCTGGGACTCCTGCACATGGAGGTAGTGCAGGAGCGCCTTGAGCGGGAGTACGGACTCACCATTTTGGCCACCATGCCCAGTGTGGAGTACCGGATCACGACCACGGCGGGCGAGGTGCTCAGGGTGGACAACCCGGCCGACATGCCCGACGCCTCGCTCATTGGCTATGTGGAAGAACCTTTCATACAGGCGCAGATCGTGGTGCCGAAGGACTACATCGGCAATATCATGAAGCTGACCCGGGATCGGCGAGGCGTATACAAGACCATGGAATACCTCGACGCGACCCGGGTTGCCCTGCAGTACGAACTACCGCTGTCGGAGATCGTCTTCGATTTCTACGACCGGCTGAAGTCGATCAGCCGGGGGTATGCTTCTTTCGACTACGACTTCCTGGCCTACCGCGCCTCGCCCCTGGTCAGGCTGAACCTGCTCCTCAACGGGGACCTGGTGGACGCCCTTTCGATTATCATCCACAAGGACAAGGCCTACGAGTGGGGCCGCGAGCTATGCCAGCGGCTGCGAAAGATCATACCGCGACAGATGTTCGAGGTCGCCGTCCAGGCCGCCATCGGCGGCAGGGTCATCGCGCGGGAATCCATCCGTCCCCTGCGCAAGAACGTTACAGCCAAGTGCTATGGGGGCGACATTACCCGGAAACGCAAACTCCTGGAAAGGCAGAAGGAAGGCAAGCGGCGCATGAAGCAGGTCGGGAACGTCGAATTGCCGCAGGAAGCCTTTCTGGCGGTGCTTGACATCCGGGGCGAAGGCGCGGCTGTCGGAGGATAGGCGCCGGCCCGGATGTCAATCGGACAACGCACTACCGCAAGAGGATATAGCTCCTGGTGAAGAAGAAGTCCCTGCTTCGAGAGTACGCGGAAATCGTGCTATTCACCGTGTTGCTCTTTCTCGTCATCCGCGCCGAGGTTGTTCAGGCGTTCCGTATTCCGTCCGAATCCATGGAAGCCACGCTGCAGGTGGGTGATTTCCTGCTCGTCAACAAAATGATTTTCGGCCCCGGCATTCCCTTCACGGACCTGCGTCTGCCCGCCTGGCGCGATCCGCAACCGGGCGATGTGCTGGTGTTTCCCTACCCCCGAAACCCGGCTCAGATGTTCATCAAGCGATGTGTCGCCGTCGCCGGGCAGAAGGTCGAGATCCGGGACAAGCGCGTATACGTAGACGATGTGCCGGCAAAGAATCCCCCGCAGGTCAAGTTCGATGATCCGACGGTGCGGACTGCCATGCGAAGTACGCGCGACAATTGGGGACCCAGGATCGTTCCTGCTGGCGCCCTGTTCGTCCTGGGGGACAACCGGGACTACAGTTCGGACAGCAGATACTGGGGATTCGTGGAAACGAAGGACGTTGTGGGCAATGCCTTCGTCATCTACTGGTCCTGGGAGCGGCACCGGGACGACCCCGAACTCGTGTGGCAATCATCCAGGCCGCTGGAGAGCGTTGCCTCCCTCGTCTATGTGCTGGGTCACAACATCGTCCATGTCCCTTGGCGCGTTCGTTGGAATCGCATCGGCAGAATCGTCATGTAGACCGGTAGGCGACGGAGGCGCGCGGGGCGGCGTCCGGAAACCGGCTGGCCTGGCAAGGGATGCCGTTACCATCTGAATCCGGGAAACCGTCCGATTCGCCGGCGGATCCCCCCGGAAGCGCATCTGGAATCGTACCCTTGGCCGGCTTATACTTTCACATTCCGTTCTGCGCGCACGCTTGCCCCTATTGCGATTTTTCCTTCGAACTACTCAAAGACGGCCAGGTGGACCGGTTGCTTGCCGCCCTGGAAACCGAGGCCGAACGCCTCAGTCGCGCATCGCCCTGGGCGGAGGCCCGCGTAAAAACGGTTTTCCTGGGAGGTGGCACCCCCACCTGCCTGACGGATCGGCAGCTGTCCCGCGTCTTCGGGATGATCCATGATTTCTTCCGCGTCGACCCGGATGCCGAAATCACCGTGGAAGCGAATCCCGAAACCGTCCGGACTTCCAAGTTGCTGCGACTCCGCGCATTGGGTGTCAACCGGCTCAGTATCGGTGTTCAGTCCTTTTCCGATGAGACGCTGCGACGACTCGGACGTCGCCATTCGGCGGACCAGGCCGCGAGGGCGATTGCGCGCGCAAGAGAAGCCGGTTTCGAAAACGTCAATCTCGATCTGATGTTCGGCGCGCCCGGCCAGACCGCGTCGGACTGGTCGGATACACTGGAACGCACCGTTGCCCTCGACCCGGAGCACGTTTCGGTTTACGGGCTGACTATAGAGTCGGGAACCGAATTCGCCCGGATGGATAAGGAAGGTCGCCTGGATCTGCCGGCCGAAGCGCTTCACATGGCCTGTTACTATGAGGCGCTGGACCGCCTTTCCGCAGCGGGTTACCGGCACTACGAGGTCTCCAATTTGTCGAAACCGGGCGCGGAATGCCGGCATAATGTGGCCTGCTGGAACGGCGGCGACTATCTGGGCCTGGGCCCGTCCGCCCATTCACACGTGCTCGGACGCCGATTGGCCAATACACGCAGCCTCGCGGATTATCTAACGGCCATGGACGCGCGGGGCGACGCCATTGAAATGGACGAAACACTTACGTTGGACGAACGCGTGCACGAATATGTCCTGCTGCGCATGAGATCTGTCGAAGGCATGGATATCCGGGAGTTCCGGAACCGGTTCGGGGAAGACGCCCTGGGCAAACGGGATGCCGCTATCCACAGATTGGCCGCGGAGGGTTTGCTCGCCGAGCACGGATCGCGGATCTGCCTGACGCGAAAGGGACTGGCCGTGGCAGACGGCGTCTGCGCCTACCTCATGTAGTCATTCGGAAGGTAGCCGGCGGCCTCCTGGCCGGCCGGTGGCCGAGTCGTGCCGGCCGGTGGCCGAGTCGTGCCGGACTATGTTGACCCTGTTGGACCCAGTTTGGTCATGTTGGACGATCGGATCGACGCGCTAACCGAACGAGGCGAAATCATGAAGAAAATCAAGGTAGGGATCCTGTGCGGGGGCAGGTCGTCGGAACATCAGGTCTCGCTTCAGTCGGCACGGAATATCGTCGATGCCATCGACCGAAATCGGTATGAAGTGGTTCTGATCGGCATCGACCGTGCCGGACAGTGGCATCTGGGCGATTCGGCGGAATTTCTGCTCAACCCCCACGATCCGGAGCGGATTGCGCTGAACCGCCTGAGTGAAACCGTAACCCTCGCCCCCGGCGCCCCGGGCAACCCGATGATGACCCGGAAGACACACCGTCCGGCCGGCGACATCGACGTCATATTCCCGGTTCTTCACGGACCCTTCGGCGAGGACGGTACGGTGCAGGGCCTCCTGAAGTTGGCCAATCTGCCGTTCGTAGGCGCCGGCGTCCTGGGTTCGGCGGTCTCCATGGACAAGGACGTGATGAAGCGCCTGTTGCGGGATGCCGGCATCGGAATCCCCGACTTCGTGGCGTTCGCCTCCGCCGACCGAGAAAGGATTGAATACGAAAAAGTGCGGGATCGCCTGGGCATGCCCTGTTTCATCAAGCCCGCCAACCTGGGTTCCTCCGTCGGCATCACCAAGGCTCGGGATGCCGGTGAATTCGAAGCCGGCGTCCGGGAGGCCTTTCGGTACGACCGGAAGATCCTGGTAGAGGAGTACATCCGCGGCCGTGAGATAGAATGTGCAGTGCTGGGTAATGCCCGACCGGAGGCCTCCGGTCTGGGCGAAGTGCAGTCTACCCACGAGTTCTACTCGTACGAGGCGAAGTACATCGATGAGCACGGTGCCAGGTTGAATATCCCGGCTGCGCTGTCACCCGGCCTGACGGACCAAATCCGCGCGACCGCAGTGAAGGTCCACCGAACCCTGGCCTGCGAGGGCATGTCTCGCGTTGACTTCTTTCTTAGGGATGACGGTGCTGTCCTGGTAAACGAACTCAATGCCATCCCCGGTTTCACGCGGATCAGCATGTTCCCCAAGCTCTGGGAGGCCGCCGGCGTGACCTATGGCGACCTGATCGACCGGTTGATCCAGCTCGCGCTGGAAAGATTTGACGAAGAGAAACTGCTTGAAACATGAGCGCGTAAACGAGCGGCCGGATCGCGTGAGCGGCGCACGGGACCGTACCGGATTTCGCTTGACACATTACGGGTTGCAGTGATAGAATAACCTAGGCAGTAGTCATGCCGATTGCTGCTTGTCCCGCGGGAATAGCTCAGTTGGCAGAGCATCAGCTTCCCAAGCTGAGGGTCGCGGGTTCGAGCCCCGTTTCCCGCCTGGCAGCCCCGCGGTATGCTAATCCGCGGGGTGTTTTCTTTGTGGGGGAGTTCCCTTTGCGACGATCGGCGGTTTGCCTGGGACTGGTCATCGCGGCGCTGGTGTTCGCCCGGTGCAGTGCCAAAACCATGCAGTATTCGGATTCGCTCGATACGCCCGAGGCCGAGTATGCGCGGGCGTTGCGTCTAATGGAATCCGGTGCGCACGACGAGGCGGAGGTGGCATTTCGGCGGACGATCCAACTCGATGACGACTACGCGCCGGCCTACGTGGGGATGAGTCGCCTGTTCTACGAACAGGGCCGAATGAAGGAGGCGATCCGGTATGTGCACATGGCGAGAAGCCGGGATGTCGATTATGTGCCCTGCTGGTTGATGACCGCCCGCCTGTACGCCGCCGCCGGACAGTACCAAGCGGCCGTTACGGAATTCCGGGAGGCGATCTCCCGGGATGAAGACCAGTTGTGGGCTGTTGAAAGCTACTTCGACTTGGGCGGTACGCTGGAGCAACTGGACAAACTGGAAGAGGCCCACGACGCCTACATGGAGGCGATCGCTTTGGACCCTCTGCATCTTGAAGCCCGGGCTTCTGTCACGCGTATCCGGGAGACCCTTGGCCCTGAATTCGTAATGCGTCTGCGCTTCGAAAACCGGGACGTCATCCTGCCATGACGGGGGATTGCTACCCGGATGCGCAGATCGGGTTCGCGGCCCCAGTTAGTTTACCCGGTCCGTGGCGGCCTGATCGGCCGTGTGTTCTTCAGGATAAACCGTCGATGACACCTTGGATGAACTGCACGGACCGGGTCAGGGTTTCCCGCCGTTCCGCCTCGCTGTTTCCCGTAATGCCGCATTCATAAGCCAGATACCCCTCGAATTCAATATCGCTGAGTGCGGACAGCCCTGCCTTCCAGTCGATGTCGCCGGAGCCCGGTTCCTGGCGGGTATTGTCGGCCATGTGTACGTGACCTACGTATCGGCGTCCCGCTTTGCGAAGCGTAGCGGGCGTGTCCGTCTCCTCGATGTGCATGTGGAAGAAATCGCACAGCAGGCTGGCGGCCGGCGGGTCGCCGGCCCGCTTGATGATTTCGATTCCGCGTTCCTGTTGCCTAAGCAGGTGCTCTTCGTATCGGTTCAACGGTTCCAGCAGGACCTTCGTGTTGTGCTCCGCGGCGCATTCCGCCAGGTCCCGGACGATCTCAGTGAGCAATTGCATTTCCAGGGTGACGGCATCGGCAAGCGGCGTGAGATCCGGCAGGCGCGGCGGTCCGAATATGGGCGGCAGGATCAGGCCGACGGACCCGAAATGTCCGCATACCGCCAGGTTCTCCTTCGCCTCGGCAATGCTGTGGCTTCTTTTGTCCGCGTCCGGATCCAGGAAGTCAAAGGTACCTTGGCCGCAGAGCGAGACCAGCCGAATGCTACGGTTCCGCAAAGCGGACTCCAGCTCGTCAATGCGCTGTGCCGGACCCCGCCCGGATACTTCGAGGCCTTCGACGTGCAATGATTCGGCGAAATCAAGTTTTTCGTCGAGCGTGCTGCCAGGAAGCAGGCTTTCCTGCAGAGCGATTTTCATTTCGTCTCCTTGATCTTGGTCAAACCACACCGTCAATGAGTTTGGCACTGGTCCAGACTGTCGAAGTGTCGGCCACATCCGCGTTTCGATAGGTCGGAATGAAAGACCAGCGGTCCCGGCCGGACCGGTTCGGATGGGAACTGTGCAGCAACCGGTCATGAAACACCAGCACGTCTCCGCATCTCATCTTCACGTCCATCTTCGGCTCGTCTGCAAGGTCCTCGTCTGAAATGCGGTTGGAAAATCCCCTGATGTCCTGCACCGATGCATGATTCCGGATCCGGCGGTGGGAACCGGGTATGACCCTGAGGCAGCCGTTTTCAGGCGTCGCATCTTCAAGCGCGATCCAGACGGAGTATTTGGTCACGCCGCCCCAGTACGCCTGGTCCTGATGCCAAGGCGATGCGAAGTGGACCTTGGGCGATTTGAACACGGGCTTCGCGCTGAGGAACTCGATGCGGGGACCGATCAGCCGCCGCAGGACCGAGATCAGGCGCGGATCGCAGGAAACGGCTTCGAACAAAGGCGGAATTGTGTCGCACATCCAAACGTGTACACCCGTCGATCCCGAGCGATTTTCCACCAGTTCCTTTGCCGCGGTCTTGCACGCGGCCATTTCTTCTTCGGAAAACAGCGACTCGACCATCAGGTAGCCGTTTTTTTCGAACGATGACAATACGTCCATAGTCGGTATTTGAGCAAAAGCCTAGTGCGAATCCCGGGCGACCGGCGCGCCGCTGCCACCGACCAGGAAATCGAAGTCCACCCCCCGATCGGCCTGTAGCACGTGGTCCACGTACAAGCGGCAGTATCCCCGGTCGTTCGTCGGTTCCGGCGGTGTCCAGCGCGTGCGTCGTCGGACCAGCTCATCTTCGGGCACATCGAGTTCCAGACGCCGCGCTCCGACGTCCAGTTCGATCATGTCCCCGTTTTGCACAAGCGCCAGCGTGCCGCCCGCCGCGGCTTCCGGCGCGGTATGAAGCACGACCGTGCCGTAGGCCGTACCGCTCATGCGCGCATCGGATATGCGGACCATGTCCGTGACGCCTTGTTGCAACAGTTTCGACGGGAGCGGCATGTTCCCCACTTCGGCCATGCCCGGATATCCCTTCGGTCCGCAGTTCTTCAGCACAAGGACGCAGTCCGCGTCCACGTCCAGGTCCGGATCGTCGATGCGGGCATGGAGGTCTTCGATGTTTTCGAATACCACCGCGCGGCCACGGTGCCGCATCAGTTCGGGCGATGCCGCCGAAGGCTTGATGATGGCGCCGCCGGGACACAGGTTGCCCTTGAGCACGGCAAGTCCGCCAGTCGGGGCCACCGGGGCGTCCAGCGTACGGATGATCTCCCGATCATGACAGGGCGCGTCAATCGTGTTTTCACCGATGGTCTTGCCGTTTACGGTGATGGCATCGCGATGAAGAAGGTCGCCCAGTTCTCTTATCACGGCCGGCAGACCGCCTGCGTAGTAGAAATCCTCCATCAGATACTGCCCCGACGGCATCAGATTCACGATGCACGGGATATCGCAGCCGAGACGATCCCAGTCCTCCAGGGAAAGCGACACACCGAGCCGGCCCGCGATGGCCAGCAGATGCACGACCGAATTGGTTGAGCCGCCGATGGCCCCGACCACCCGGATGGCGTTCTCAAGCGCTTTTCGCGTGACGATCCGGGACATGCGCAGGTCTTCGCGAACCATCTCCACCACCCGTCCTCCCGCCTCATGCGCCAGCTTCATCCGGCGCGCGTCGGCCGCGGGGATGGCCGCGTTGCCGGGCATACCCAGGCCCAGCGCTTCCACGACACTGGCCATGGTGGAAGCCGTGCCCATAGTCATGCAGTGGCCAGTGGAGCGATTCATGCAGGATTCCGCTTCAAGAAATTCCTCCACGCTCATCGTCCCGGCGCGCACCTCTTCGCTGAACTTGTACACATCCGTTCCAGACCCGATGTTCCGTCCCCTGAATCGGCCGTTGAGCATGGGGCCACCCGAAATGGCCAGGGTGGGCAGATCGCAACTCGCCGCGCCCATGAGCAGAGCCGGGGTCGTCTTGTCGCAGCCGACGAGGAGGATGACCCCGTCGAGCGGATTGGCGCGAATGGTCTCCTCCACATCCATGCTGACCAGGTTGCGGAACAGCATGGTGGTAGGCCGCATGAGCGGCTCCCCCAGGGACATGACCGGAAATTCCACCGGAAACCCGCCGGCCTCGTACACCCCGCGGCGCACCCGCTCCGCGATGAGGCGAAAATGGGCGTTGCACGGTGTCAGTTCCGACCAGGTGTTGCAGATGCCAATAACGGGCCGGCCGTCGAATACATGTTCGGGCAGGCCCTGATTCTTCATCCAGCTTCGATGAATGAAGCCCACTTTGTCTTTGGGACCAAACCATTGGGTGCTGCGAAGGGGCGCTGCCATGCATGCTCCTGGAGACGAATCGGATGTTAGGCCGGAGACCGGCCCTATTGTTGCTTCCGGGACGCAGCCCATGCCGCGCGAAGCGTGGTCGGAGAAAGGACGAAGCGGGCGGTGAGGAAGAGCAGGGACAAGGGGACGACGCGCACCTCGCCCCGGCCATCCAGTTCGAATACCGTTTCGCTGAACTCGGGTTCCACAAGCAACCGGACTCGCTTCGTGCCCTGAAGGAATCCGGTGAACGCGCAGAGCATCCCCCAGAGGCGCCCGGTGTCGCAGGGATTGTCCAGCCCGATGCGGCCGGCGACACGCAAAGAAACGAGACGCACGCGCCTTGTCGCGTCACGCAGAAATCGGAGTATACTCCAGATGAGTTCCCGGCTTTTTAGCAAACTGCGGAAGCGGTCCGATGCGGAACGCGGCGTTTGACCGGACGAATCAGCCTGTTCGACCGGGGTCGGCTTCGCCCGTCTGCGCCTCCGCCTGCGGTCGCCGCGTCCTGCCCCGGGTCGCGTGAAACGAAGCAGTCCGAACAGCCAACCGATCGTAATCCGGGCGGAGCATGCTTCCCGCAGCACGAACGAGAAGGAAATCGTCACAGGCGTAACGAGCAGAAACAGGACCGCAAGCAGCAATACGGCACAGATGATGAGCGCCGGCTCGAGATTCAGGCCCAACAAGGTTCAACTTTCCTTACGTTCGCCCGACTTCACGAATCGGCTCAGTAGCGTAGACTTGAGCAGGTCGGCCAGGGTGTGTGCAGCCGTGGATATGCCCGACTGGCCCGACATGCGTTCTATGCGGACATTCCCGTCCTTGACGACCAGCACGGCGACGGGTTGCACGCCGCCGCCACCGCCACTACCGCTACGTCCGCCGTCTTTGTTTTCCGCTCCGCCGCCGAATCCGAACCCGATTTTGACGAGCGGGATGACGGTGGTATTTTCGACCTCCACCGGATCGGCCACGACGGACTGCGCCTTGGCCATTTCCCTCAGCTCGCCCAGTGTGATTTTGACCAGGTTTTCCAGTTCAGCCATGCGTTTTCTCCCATGTGTTCATGCAATTCGGTCTTCCTCGGAACATCCCGTCCAGGCACCATGACAAGCCGCCCGCGCTACTTCCTTCCCGCCTGCCCGCAGATCTGACGCACGGCGCGGTATTGTCAGTCGCCCCACAGCTCCTCGAGGCGTCGGTCCCGGCCGCAATTGTAGCGGTAGAATTTGTAGCGTAACGGATTTTTGATATAGTAATCCTGGTGATACTCTTCCGCCTTGTAGAACTTCGAAGCCGGGGTAACCTCGGTCACCACGCGATCAAAACGGCCGGAATCGATCCATTTCTGTTTCGAGGCCTCTGCCAGGGCTTTCTGCTTTTCGTCGTGATAGAAAATACCCGCGCGGTACTGGCTGCCCTTGTCGCAGAACTGGCGGTCGTCCACCGTAGGATCGATGTTCTTCCAGAAGACATCCAGCAGTTCCTGGTACGTGATCTTGGTGGGGTCGAACCGGATTTCCACGGCCTCCGTATGGCCCGTGCCGCCCGAGGAAACTTCGCCATAGGTCGGATTGCGCAACTGACCGCCGATGTAGCCCGAGATCGTGGAAATGACGCCGTCCAGTTCGTCAAAGGGCGGCTCCATGCACCAGAAACATCCGCCGGCGAAGGTAGCCAGCGCGTGGTCGCCGGACTCGCCGGATTGTGGCTGCGCGTCGGCCGTCGAATTGGCTGACGCGTATTCGGTATGTACCGCGCATGCGAACAGTCCTGCCAGCAGTGCGGTGATCAGAATGCGTTTTGAAGGTAACATGTGCGCTCCTTTGTAGCAGAGGTGTCCGGCCGATCTCATCCGGATCAATACCCCATGGATTGATCCAGGCCGAACAGGTCCAACTGGTTGGTCCGTCCCGATTCTGCCTTGCTCCGCCCACGTCCACGCGATCCGGGAGACCCAGATGTTCCATCGTATTGCTTCAGCTTCTCTTCGATATCAACCAGGAAGGGCGATGGCCGGGTCTTTCGTACCTCCCCGAACAGCATCCGCTTCCTCGACCGCACGAGGTAGAGTTGTTCCCTGGCACGGGTCATGGCCACATAGAACAGACGGCGTTCTTCGTCCAGGTCGGAGGTCAGCCCACCCTGCCGCAACGGGACCAGCCCGTCCTCACAGCCCACGACGAATACGACCGGGAATTCGAGTCCCTTGGCCGCGTGCAGGCTCATCAGATGCACATGCTCCGATACTGCTCCGTACCCGTCGTATTCCTGGCTGAGCAGCAGCTTGTCGAGCAGGACCGCTGGGTCCGTCTCGATTCGGGCGCACCGGATCAGTTCGCTCAGGTGTTCGTCCACCCTGGGATAACGCCATTTCAATTTACCCCAGATCGCCCTTTCGGCCAAGTTTTTCAGTACATCGGACGCCGTTTTTTTCTTCAGGTCGTCGTGAACGGTTTTCAGGTCGTCCATCAGGGCTTTCATGCCGGTTGCCGATCGCTTCGTGAACAATCCCGGCTGTTCCGCCAAGTCCCGTACGCGGTCGATTGTGATCTGCGGGCGCCGATCCCAGACTTCTTCGATGCGTTCGACGGTCCGGTCTCCGAGTCCGTCGATCGTCGCCGACAGGCACCGCAGCGCCGCCGTGGTGGCGACGGCCTGCCCGCCACCCAGTTGAAGCAGCGTGACGATCTCCTGCACGCCCGCCCGGTTGATGAGGGACATGTCGCCGGCGACCTGATAGGGGATCCCGATACGTTCGAAGGCCTCGACCAGGACAGTATGCTGACTGTTCGTCCGGTATAGGACCGCAAAATCCCCGAACGACCGTTCCTCGCCCGGGTCCGCCCCGCCCTCCAGGCGGCCGGAATCCCTGGAAAAGAGGCTGATTCCGCCCACCAGTCTTTCGATCTGGTGCACGACGTATTCGGCCTCGGCCTTGTCCGAAGGGGTTTCTTTAATGACAAGCCGGCCCGGGAGGTGGAGCGCGGCGACCGGAGGGGGCGCCGCCGAAGATACGGAGGCGGACATGACCTGGGACGAGGCGCTGAGTAGGGCAGTCGCGGAACGGTAGTTCTTCTTGAGGTGTTGTACCTGCGCGCCGGGGAAATCGTCCCCGAAGGAATGGAAACAACGGGTGTTCGCCCCGCGAAATCCGTAAATGGACTGGTTGGGATCGCCTATGGCCGTGATGCGCGCACCATCTTCCGCCAGGATACCGAGCAGGGCGTGTTGCGCCGTATTGATGTCCTGGTATTCGTCCACGAAAACATAACGGAATCGCTCGTGCACGCTTTTTTTGAACGGTGCGTCCGATCGAAGCAGCTTGGTCGTTTCCTGGATGATATCGTCGAAGTCCAGCAGTCCATGACGGCGGAGGAGCCGGGTATAGGCAGAAACCGCTTCCGGGATTTCCCTGGTTCGACCCGACGCCTTCCATCGCGCAATCTCTTCCAGACGTCGCCTGCGCTGCGCGGTCGTGTCCTGCGGCCAATGCGCCCGGGCCAGTCGCTCCTGGTCGTCCGGCGTCGCCACGTTCAGGCTCAGCGGGACACTCGTATGACGCGACCACTGACGCATCAGCGTCAGACATATCCCGTGAAACGTGCCGACCATGACCTTCGCGGCCTGGCCGTCCAGGAGGCTTTCCAGCCTTGTCTTCATTTCGCCGGCTGCCTTGTTGGTGAAGGTCACGGCGAGCATCCGGTCGGGCGTGGTTTCATGTCGCGCCAGGTAGGCCATGCGGTGGGTCAGCGTGTGGGTTTTGCCGGTACCGGGCCCCGCCACGATGAGCAGATGGGCAGCGCCATGGCGCACGGCACGCTGTTGATCTTCGTTGAGACCGAAGTTAGACGATCCGCCTGTCAGGCCTTCCTGCGGGCTTCGACCATCCGCTTCTGTCAGGCTTCGGCCTTCTTCGCTTTCCTCCATCGCGGGATCCCGAGCGGGTTGGGAAGCCTGAACAGGCAACCGTTCGTATTCCGCGTACTCGCCTGCCGCGATCGGGGGTTGGTCGCGCACGGCCGGCAGGGAGTCGGTTTCGTCCGAAGCCGCCTTACGAGACTTGGATTTCGCCGTTTCTGGCAGTCCGTCTATCAGCGCGATTTGCGTATCGCCGCCCAGACGGTCCGCCTGGCTGAACAATCGAATCACCCCATAGTCTCCGTCGTACCCAGGCAGGATGTCCACCTCGCCGACGCGCATGCGTCGAATGCCCTCGGCGATCAGCGGTCCCGCCACCTGCTCGATGTCCTCTTCGGGCAGATCCAGCAGTATTTCGAGTTCGTTGCCCAGCCGCGCGAGCATGGCCTGATAGACCCTGTCCACCGTTTTGGATCCGGCGCCGACCTGTTTTGCCTCGCCGATGATCTCGGGAAGGGGAATCACACTGAAGAACGGGCGTCCTCGCGGGGGCTTCTTTCCCTCGGACCGGTCGGCGAGGGTTTCCACACGCGCCATGACGCCAACGGTCACGGGCTTGCCGCAATCCGGACATAGTCCGTTCGAGGCCGTTGTCTCGGAGGGATGCATTCTTTTCCGGCACTTCCGATGTCCGTCAAAATGATACTTGCCTTCTTCAGGATAGAACTCCACCGTCCCCGTCAATCCTTCATCTTTCGGGTCCGAGAGGGCGTTGTAGATCGCGGGATAGTTGCAGGAGGTATCGAAAAGGGTGGTTTCACGGCCCAGTTTTCCGGGTGAATGGGCGTCGGAGTTCGATACGAGGATGTAAGGGTCGAGTTGTTCCAGCCGCCAATTCATCCGTGGGTCGGAGGACAGGCCGGTTTCCACCGCGAAGATATGCTCCGTCAGGTCGCCATAGCAATCCGAGATCCGGTCGAATCCTCCCTTGGAACCCAGGGCGGAGAACCAGGGCGTCCAGACGTGGGCGGGGATGAGACAGGCCAGCGGGTCGGTTTCCAGGGTGATCTCCAGCAAGTCCCGGGAGTCCAGGCCCAGTATGGGGCGTCCGTCCGACCGAATATTGCCCACGGCCCCCAGGCGGGCTTGCAAGGCCCGGGCTGCTTCGAATCCAGGGGCAAAGATGATGTTGTGTACCTTGCGCACGCCGTCCAGGCGCTTGTAGATATTAGAAATTTCGACCGTCAGCATGAACCGGACCGGCGCCCGACAGGCAGGCGGAACCTGATCCTGCATCGCCCTTTCGCATTCCGGTTTCAGCCTGAACAAACCCTCCTCGGCCGGTTGCAGTTTCTCCTCCAGCTCGTCCATCCATCCCGGATGGACGAAATCGCCCGTACCGACTACCCGGATCCCCTTCAGCTGGGCCCACTTGTACAGATGCTCCAGATTCAGGTTCTTGCTGGTCGCCCGGGAGAAATGGGAATGGATATGCAGGTCGGCGTGGAAAGGCAAGGGCACCCCGGTTGTTGTTCCTGAGCAGATTCCGTGCGTCGGAAGCGTCTACTTCCAAGCGCTTCCGACGTAGTGCGCAACGCGTGGGAAGATGAAGGCATGCGCCGGGCGCGGGCAAGTAGTTTGTCGTTTGCACCGGCCGGTTTCGCGCTCAGGTAGCCTGCGGCTTCTCCAACGCATCGCCCGGTTCCAGAGCCTGTCCTTTCAGCTTGCTTCGCATGCGGGAGAGGACCAGGTGGCCGTCCTCGAGGATGTAGTAGCAAGTGGGGATCAGGATCAGCGTGACGGCCGTGGCGAAGAGCACGCCGAAACCCAGGGATATGGCCATGGGAATGAGGAACTGGGCCTGCAGGCTTCTTTCCAGCAGTATGGGCGTCAGGCCGGCGAAGGTTGTGAGCGAGGTGAGCAGTACGGGTCTGAATCGAGCGATGCCGGCAATGCGGATGATCTCTCGCAGGTGCGCGCCGGATCCCTCCTGTTGCCGCCTGCGATTGATGAAGTCCACCAGCACGAGGCCGTCGTTCACGACGACCCCGGAGAGGGCTACGATGCCAAACAGGGAAAGGATCGAGATCGGGAATCCCATGATGGCGTGCCCCGCCACGGCCCCCACGATGCCGAAGGGAATGACACTCATGATGATCAGGGGCTGCGTGTAGGACTTGAAGGGAATGGCCAGCAGTCCGTAGATAACGAGCAGGGCGATCATCAATCCAAAGACCAGACTGTCTATGGACTCCTGCTGGGTGCGTTGTTCTCCCTCGAGCGTGTAGGTCAGACCGGGATATTTGGCCATCAGAGCCGGCAGGTAGGACGAGGTGAGTTCGTTCAGGATATCGTTGGCGTTGCCGACGGCGTCGTTCACATCGGCGGTGACGGTGATGACGCGTCTTCGGTCGGTGCGCCGAATATTGGAGTAGCCCCTGCCCTCTTCCAACCGGGCGGCGACCGAAAACGGCACCTCGATGCCGGCCGGCGTCCGTATCCGCATGTTTTCCATATCGCCGAGGGAACGTCTTTCCGATTCGGGATACCGCACCATCACCCGCACATCGTCGCGGCCCCGCTGTATGCGTTGCGCTTCCTCCCCGTAAAACGCTTGGCGGACCTGGCGGGACAATCCGGCCATGCTGATCCCGAGCGTCTCGCCTTCGGGTGTGACGTTAAGCCTGACCTCCCGTTTGCCCTGCCGGAAATCGTCCGTGACATCCATGACGCCGTCGTAATCGGCCACCGCCTGCTTCAACTCCGTCGTCGCCCGGATCAGGTCGTCGGGTCTGGGGCCGGACAGCGCGATGTTGATCGCCTCGCCCGCGTCGAAGAGGGAGGAGGTGAACGAGAGCTCCACGACATCGGGGATCGGACCGATCAGCTCCCGCCAGCGATGTACGATTTCCTCGCTTCCGATCTGCCGTTCTTCCGACGGGGACAGGCCCAGGGCGACCTCGCCGATATGTGATGACGTGTTTGATCCCAGCACACCGCCCGCGTTCTGCTGGGCTCTGGCCCCGTTTGGCTGCTCGCCGATGGTCGCCATGATGTTTCTAATCACCCCGGTGTCTTGCCCGGGCCGTTCGCCGGCGCTTTCCCGGTCTAGTTGAAGCTGCAGTTGTGCCGCGCTGTCCTCCAGAAGCGAAATGTACTGGTCGGTCACTTCCGCGGGCGTTCCTTCGACCAGCGTCAGCTGCGCCGAAATGTACTCGTTCTCTATCGCAGGCATAAAAACGAACCGCAGCATGCCGCCGGCCACAAGTCCGATGGCAAGGATCACCGCGCCGATGCCAAGCGACAGCGTAACGTATCGCCAGGCGAGGGCCTTCTCCAGTAGCGGGACGTAGACGCCCGAGACGAAGCGCCGGAGTTGGCGACCCACGGCGTCGTGAAGATCGTGAAGGTGTTTTTCGACGTGAAAAAACAGGAGGTAGAGCGGCCGCAGGGGCAGAAACGTATTCGGAAGCGGGTGGTCTTTTCGTTTCGGCTGCCCGTGCCGCAGGTGGGTCGGCAGAATGAGCAGGGACTCGACCAGGGAGAAGATCAGCATGAGGATGATCACGATCGGGAAAACCTCGAAGAACTTCCCCATGAGCCCGTCTACGAAAAACAGCGGCGAAAAGGCGACAATGGTCGTCAGGACCGCGAAGACGACGGGCTTGGCGATCTCCTGGACCCCCACGCGGGCGGCGCGAGCCGGTTCCATGCCCCGTTCCTGGTGCGCGTAAATGTGCTCTCCCGCAATGATCGCGTCGTCCACCACGATGCCGAGCACCATGATGAAGGCGAAGAGCGAAAGCATGTTGATCGAGGCGTCCAGAAACGGCATGACCAGGAAGGTGCCCAGGAAGCAAATGACGATGCCCAGGGCAACCCAGAACGCCAGCCGGATGCGCAGGAAGACCGCCAGACAGAGAAATACGAGCAGAAAACCGATTTGGCCGTTGTTGACCATCAGGTCGAGCCGGCTTTCCAATATATCGGACTGGTCCTGCCACATGATCAACTCGACCCCCGCGGGCAGCTCCGTCTGTTTTGCGGCCACGTACCGGTGCACGGCGCCCGAAACATCCAGGATGTTTTCGTCGCCCACGCGGAATACCTTGACGAGGACGGTCGGCTTTCCGTCGAACCGGGTGTACACGTCCGTTTCGGCGAATCCGTCGACGACCCGCGCCACGTCGCCGAGCAGGAGCCGCGTGCCGTCCGCCCGGGACCGCAAGGCGATCTGGTCGAATTCGGATCCGACGAAAGCCTGGCCCTTGGACCGAAGCAGGATCTCGCCGGCGGACGTCTTCACCGAACCGCCGGGTAGGTCGAGGGAGGAGTTGCGCACGGCGGAGACGACCTCGGAGAAGGTCAATCCGTACCGGCGCAAAGCGGCCTCGGAAACTTCGATGGATATTTCATAGGGACGCACGCTCGACAGCGTGACCTGGCTGATTTCGGGCTCGGCGATCAGTTCTTCGCGAATTTCTTCGGCGAGTCGTTTCATGGAAACCTCGTCAAGGTCTCCGGCCAGACCGATGTCTATGACCTGGCGTCTGAAAATAGTTTCCCGAATCACCGGTTTTTCCGTCTCTTCCGGAAAGGTGTCGATTGCGTCGATGCGGGATCTCAGCTCATTGAGCAGCGCGTTGGTGTCGACGCCCGGTTCCACTTCGATCTGGATGCTGCCGACCCCCTCGGACGCGGTGGAATTGATCTTCTTGATGTCTTCCAGGTCTTGGACGGCCTCTTCCACGCGGACACAGACCGCTTCCTCGACTTCGGCGGGCGCCGCGCCGGGATAGGGCACCGTAACGGTGATGAAATCGGCCTCGAATTCGGGAAAGATCTCGACCTTGATCGCCGGGACCATCAACGCGCCCCCCAGGAGGATGGACACCATGAGCAGGTTGGCCGCCACGTGGTTGCGGGCGAACCAGGCGATCACGTGGTTCATTGGCCTGCGCCCTCCTCGTCCTGTACGACGACGTCCGCCTCGCCGGTTTCCAGGATACGCACTTCCATACCCTCCACGGGCGTAGCCAGGGCGGACAGGCATACGCGTTCGCCCGCTTCGAGTCCGCTTCGGATCAGGACCTGATCGGATTCCATCCTGAGGACGTCCACCTGGCGAAATCGAAGCCGTTGGTCGTCATCAATAATGGCGAGCCGCTTCGTACCGCGCATCGCCGACCGGGGCACTATCGCCACATCGGCATAGCTTCTACCCAGAATTTCAGCTTCGACGAACATGCCGATACTCAGCGGGGGTCGATCGGCATTCGATCCGCGCCCATAGGGATTCGGCACGCTTGCCACGGCGTAGACCATCCGGCTCGTCGGATCAATTTCGCCTTCCATGCGGATCAACCTGCCATCCCACTGATGCCGGCGTCCGGCAAATTCGCCGCTGATCACGACACGGGGGCTTGCGGCCTGGCTCGTCTCGCCACGGAACCGCATGGGGATTTCGAAGAAGGCGAGTTCTTCGTCGGGTACGGGCAACCGTATCTCGGCGTGGGTGATCGCGTAGATCGTGGCCAGCGCTTCGCCCCGCCGAAGGAACTGCCCCACGTCCACCTGTTTTCTCCTGATCCTGCCGGCGTAGGGCGCCCGGATCTCGGTCCGTTCCAGGTTGAGCATTGCCTGTCGAAGCGCCGCGACGGACGCGTCGAGATTGGCTTGGGCTTGCGCCAGCTGGGGCGCTCTCATGGCCAGCGGACGCGGCGCGCCCGAACCCAGTCGATCCCATTCGGCCTGGGCCAGAACGGCTTCTTCCTGTTCGATCTGCAGCGCCGTGGCAAAACGGACCGTATCCGCGGCGGCTCGCGTGATAGCCAGTTCCGCCTCGCGCGGATCCAACCTTGCCAGTATTTCGCCCGCTTCAAAGAAGCCGCCCGGCACGAAGGCGGGCGAAACGTAGACGATCTGGCCGTCCGTCTCCGATGATAGCGTACTCTCGGTTCTCGGCATCACGGCGCCTTGGGATCGTACCAGGATCTGTACCGTATCCAGGGTCGCGGCAGTCACGCGCACCAGCGGGGGAGACACGACCGGCGGTTTGTTCTCCGCCACGGGCCGGTTGCGGATCATGATGGACAGAATCAACAGCGATCCGAGGATGATCGCCGCCGGCAGAAATACCTTAACCCACTTCTTCATCGTTTATTCCCGTGCCTTCTCCGTTGCTGGCTCCGTACGATCGAAACCGCCGCCCAGCGCAAGGTAGAGATCCACCCGGGCGTCCAGTCGCTGTCTCCGAACGGCCTGATACTGCCCTTCCGATTCGAAGGCGCGCCGCTCGGCATCCAGCATGGCGATCACGTCGCTTAGACCTCCATGGTACCTTGATTCCGCCAGATCGCGCGCCGCCTCGGCCTGAACCGAAGCCTCCCGCAGCGCGGCTTCCCGCTGCTTGAGCAGCGTGTTTGCCATAAGGGCGGTTTCCACCTCGCCGTAGGCGCGGAGCGCCTGACCTGCGAAATCAGAAAGCACTTGGTCCCGGTTAGCCTCGGCAAGCGACACCGCTTCCTTCAATCGTCCTCCCTGGAACAGGGGTTGGAAGAGACTCGAAGCGAGGCTCCAGACGAAAAAGTCTCCATTGAGCAGATCGGTTAGCGCGCCCGTACTGAGCCCGTCGGAGCCGGTCAGCCGGATAGCCGGGTATCTGGCCTTTTTGGCGACACCGATCCGAGCGCCGGCCGCCGCGAGTTGTCGTTCGGCGAGCATCAGGTCGGGGCGCCGCGCAATGAGATCGGCGGGAAGTCCCGCGGGGATGTCCGCCGGGACCGCGGGCAGCTCCTTCCCTACTTTCAGTTCGGCCGACGGATATCTGCCCAGGAGAATCTCAAGTTGCCTCACCACGCTGTCGTGCGCCTGCGTTCGCTGCAGCACGGCCGCCTCCGCCGTCGCCACGTTGGCGCGCGACAGCCGCAGGTCGCGGGCCGGTCTGAGGCCGCGCGCGTACCGGTCTTCGATGCGTTCGTTCACCGCCTTGAAATTGTCCCAGGTCGCTCTGGCCAACACAAGCTGGCGCCGGGTCTCAATGGCTGAGAACCACGCCTTGGCGGTCTGGCCCGCCACAGAGGCTCGTGCCCCGTACACATTCGCCCGAGCGCCTTGCAGGTCCGCCAGCGCCGCGGCTTTGTCGTCGCCCAACCGACCCCACAGATCGATTTCCCAGTTGATGTTGGTCGACACGCCGTAATTCGTCGAAGTCGTCTTCAGCACGCTGCCCTCCCGGCCTGGAATCGGAAACCCGATGAAGTTGCGGCGTTGTCGCGACGCGTTGAAATCGAGCCCGAGCTGGGGCGCCAGCGGTGCGCCGACGATGCGCGCCTGCGCTTGTGCGGCACGCATTCGGCCGGCAGCAGTCTTGAGATCGTGATTGAGCGCATGCGCTTCTTCGACAAGCGCATTCAGCCGCGGGTCTTTGAAGTCGGTCCACCATGCGGAGTCGACCTGCCCGTTATCCGACTGCCCGGCTGTCCACCGATCGGGTAAATCACTGGGGACAGGCTGACGCTGAAGCGCCGGCGCGGCCACGCAGCCGCTCATGAGCGCAACGCATAGTGAAAAGATCGGAATAGTTCTCATGCGACTCGCTCCGCGACGGAGTTTAGGAAAAAGAATCCGCCATGTGGTGCCTGAGGGTTGGCAATCGCCGTCCGTTCCGGTCGAAAAAACGCGGAATTCGTGCCCACCGTCAAGCGCTTTTTGCACATTGCCGCTTGTTCGCGCGCATCGTTATGTATCCTGATTGTTTTAGTCCATTTCGAATCCGAATTATGATCCGTACACATCCAGTTTGCATTTTTTGCTTGATCGCCGTCTTGCCTCGTTGTTGATTATAATACAGCACATAATCTCACCCCCCCCCCCCCCCCCCCTTTTTTTGGGAGGGGTGAGAGTTTTCGTAGCCCCTTCCGTTGGAGCTGTCATGAACGAAAAGTCGGTTTGCTTCGGCGAGCAAATACCTGAGGTGTATCAACCGGGATACGCGGCTTCGTCGGCAGCGGGAGACGATTCCGAATTGGTTCGAAACTACCTCGAATCGACAATGACCTCCGACACGGTCATGGACGAGTTGCTGGAAACGCTTTCGTCCTATGGCCATAAGGAAATGCACCGTTTTATCGATGCCGCCATGGAACGGTAGACGGAAGTCCTGGCCGAGGCGCCCCCGGAGTTGCGCGACTTTTTCGAATCGGTAGAAACGCCGCCGGAATGGTTCAGCCCGGATGACGTCCGTGAAGGGCGCCGAAGCTTCCACGCAAACTCCGATTTGTTCATACCTGCTTTTTTGGTAGCGACGCTACGGAATTTGACCACGCTCATGGCCAAAACCTTCGCCACGACCGGTCGCGTACTCAGCCCTTTCGCACCTCGGCGAATCCGACAGAATGTGCGGCATTTTATCGAGATCATGCTTCCCGGATCCATGCTCCGAGATTCGGATGGCTGGAAGCAGTCCGTCCGCATTCGTTTCGTGCACGGTCAGGTCAGGCGACTGATTCGGGCGAACGGAGTTTGGGACGAGTCCCGCTATGGCGTACCTCTCAGCCAGGCCCATATGGCGCTTGCTTCGGCGAATTTTTCGGCCAGGACACTTAGTGACGCCATCCGGACCGGCGCCTACATGCGCCCGGAAGCCATGGACGGATACATGCAGATCTGGCGGTACGCTTCCACACTGATGGGCGTTCCGGAGAAACTGATCTTTGAAGGGGACTTCAAGCAGACCCTACGGTTCTCGGCGCTCGGTCACAGCTGCGAACCGCCGGTTGGTCAAGAGTCTCAGACAACCGCCAATACGATCGTGAGATCGCTACCCGATATAGCGAATAGAAGCGACCCGGCCGGCCGGGAAAAAATGGTTGTAGATGGGTACCGGTACGCACGAGCGCTGTTGGGGAACGACCTGGCCAACCAACTCGGTTTTCCCCGACAATTCTTCGCCAAGTTTGTCGTTCCCCACTTTCGATCGAAACGCTATGCGCACCGGCTGGCGCAGTGGGCGTTTCCGGGAAAGACCCAGCGATGGCGTGGCAACAACTTTGGATTTTTGCTTGAAACATCCATGCTTGAAGATCTGAGTTACCGTATTCCGGATCGGTTGAAATCCACCGAAGCGAAACCTTGGTAATCTGGTTGTGCCCATGGGAAAAATCCCTCCGGTCTTTGTCCTAAGCACCGGGCGATGCGGTTCGACGATGGTGTCCGACATCCTGAATGCGCATCCCGCGGTACTGAGCCTGTCCGAATTCCTAAGCTACGCCGGATCCGGGACGCTTTCGCGCCGGCGGGCAACCGGGAATTGGATTTGGAATCGATACAGTGTGCAACGACGAAGTTCCAATCTGATGCTGCAGGGCGACTACAGCGAGCTCATTTATCCTTTCGATGATCCCGGTGCCTGTTTCGACCGTGATACCGTGCCGCCTATTCTCTGCGTCACGCTGCCGCATCTTTCGAAGCAGCACGAGCAGCTTTTCGACGAGTTGGAACCCGTAGTGCGGAACCAGCCGAAGCAATCGCCCGCGGACCATATCAGGGCTTTGGCAGGCTGGTTGAGCGACAAATACGGGTGTGCCACGTGGGTCGAACGCAGCGGTGCATCGCTAATGTACTGCAAGCTGATTTTGAATAGCTTCCCCGAAGCAAAGTTCATACATGTGTACCGCGATGGAAGGGAAACGGCCCTTTCGATGAGCGGACATCACATTTTTCAGGTAGGCGTCCGGAGTCTGAACGCCTTGAAGCCGGTGGGAATCGATGGCATGGCATACCTCGCCCGCGGCAAAGCCTGGAATTTTCTTGTCCCGAAATTGGAAATGGTTTCGCCCCTTTTGGTGAGGTCCGGCCGCGAGCCGTCCAATAAAAGTAAAGCCTCCCTGGAGGACTACGGGTCGCTTTGGAGTGCCATGATTGAACGGGGGACGCGTATTCTCGGTAGCCTGCCGCCCGAGAAAGTGCATAACGTCCGTTTCGAGGACGTCCAGGCCGACCCGTCCGGCCAGCTCCAGCGGATGATTCAATTCATCGATCCCGCTCTGGAGGACGAGAAGTGGCTGGACGAGGCGTCCTCGATTCCGCGAAAAACGTCATCCAAATTCGCCCGGCTTGCCCCGGAGGATCAGGAGATGCTCAATCGGTCCACCCGGCCCGGCATGGAAATGCTGGGTTATTCGATGTAGCCTTTCCCTTGGAAGCCAGCACACGCCGTCAGAGTTTGGCATATGCCACTGAAACTTAGAACCGTCGGGACCGGAGACGAAGCTCCGCTTTTCACGCTGCCCACTCATCTGGGGGATTTTTCGCTGGCTTCGCACAAGGGCAGGAATCATGTGATCCTGACGTTTTTCAGAGGAACCTGGTGAAGACGAAGTCGTCGCCAGTTGGCGGTTGTGCAGCAAAATACGGAGGCATTTGAAAAGCTTGGCGCCAAGGTCGTCGCGGTCGCGGCGGGACAACAACTTCGGGAACTAGAGGATTACGCCGAGGAAGTCGGACTGTCTTTCCCTCTGGCGGCCGACGACGATCGAAAGGTGATCAAAAGCTATGGCGTGCATCACTGGCGGGGCGTGCTGTATCACAATATTTCGAGGAAACTGGTCTTCCCGGGGTTGTACCTCTTCGACAAGCTGGGTTTTCCGCTGGTTGGCGAAGAAACCCGCAAAGCCATCCGAAGCCGGGGGATTTTCCACTGGTTTGGCCTCGCGGGACACGATGTAACAAAAAGCATAGCCCGCCCGGGTACGTTTATCATAGACAAGAACGGTGTGATCAGGCATGCGTATGTCGGATCAAGCCAATTCGACATGATTGATCAGAGCAAGACCGTCGCCCAGTTGGAATCGCTTAACCGATAATGGCGTGGGATGTCGTGTCGACGAATAACCAGATCGATTGACAAAAGGTGCCTTTGAAATGGGCGTTGACCGGAGGGAAGCGCGCCATCCTTTCGTACTCTGGTTCACCGGGTTGTCCGGATCGGGAAAGAGCACCATCGCGGACCGGGTATTCGAAGCGCTGGAAAACCGGGGCATCAAGGTGGAAAGGCTCGACGGCGACGAGATCAGAGCCGCTTTTCCGGCTACGGGATTCGGGAAGGAAGAACGTCTGGCGCACATCGCCCGCGTCGGTTACCTGGCTTCGGTGCTTGAGCGAAACGGCATATGCTCCATCGTATCCCTCATATCACCCTATCGGGAAGCGCGCGACAAGGTGAGGGAACGGTGCCAACGCTTTATCGAAGTGCACGTTGCCACCCCGCTGGCCGTCTGCGAATCGAGAGACGTCAAGGGACTGTACGCGAAGTCGAGGCGGGGCGAGATCAAGGAATTTACGGGACTGGACGATCCGTACGAAGCGCCGCACAACCCGGAGCTGGTGATCGAAACGTCGAATCAAACCGTGGCGGAATCCGCGGACGCGGCCATGGAACTTATCGAACGCTACGTATGAGTTTCGCGCACATCTTAAAACGAGCAATCCCATGAGAGCGAACCCATGAAGGTTTCCCGGCACGCCATCTCGCACATGATGCAGCTCGAGGCGGAGAGCATTCACGTGATGCGGGAAGTAGTCGCCGAATTCGAACGACCCGTGATGCTCTATTCGGTCGGCAAGGATTCTTCGGTCATGCTGCATCTTGCGCGCAAGGCGTTTCATCCCGAGAAACTGCCCTTTCCGCTCATGCATGTGGACACGGGGTACAAATTCGAGGAGATGTACGATTTCCGGCAACGCATGGCCGAGGAGTACAACGCGGACCTGATCGTCTACCGAAACGAGACGGCCATCTCCGAGGACGCCAATCCCTACGACCTGGGCACGCAGCGCTGTTGCGGCCTGTTGAAGACGCAGGCCCTGCTCGACGGACTCAAGGCCGGGCGTTTCGATGCCGCGCTGGGCGGCGCCCGCCGCGACGAGGAAAAGTCGCGGGCGAAGGAGCGCTTCTTCTCCTTTCGGGACCGGTTCGGCCAATGGGATCCGAAGAACCAGCGGCCCGAACTCTGGAACCTGTACAATTGCCGTGTCGGCCAGGAGGAATCCATTCGGGTATTCCCCCTTTCCAACTGGACCGAACTGGATGTCTGGATGTACATACACCGGGAGAACATCCCCGTCGTGCCGCTGTACTTTGCCCGGGAACGGCAGGTCGTGGTCCGGGGAGAACAGCTGATCCCCTTGGACGGCCAGGCCCGCATCCAGCCTCATGAAACGGTCCGATCCATGATCTGCCGATTCCGTTCGCTGGGCTGTTCGCCCTGCACGGGGGCCGTGGATTCCGCGGCCGGTTCGATCGAGGAGATTATCGGGGAAATGATGGTGGAGCGCATGTCCGAGCGCGCTACCCGCATCATTGATCACGACCAGGAAGGTTCGATGGAGTTGAAGAAGCGGGAAGGCTATTTCTAGGTGCGCCTTGTCCGAACAGGGCGTGCTGTAACCGGTTCGTTGGCCGTTTTCAAAGAGAAAAGCAACCGACGTGCAAGAAGCTACTGAAGTACAGGCCTTTCTGGTCCAGAACGAAGAGAAGGATCTGCTTCGCGTCAGTACGGCGGGCAGCGTGGACGATGGCAAATCCACCCTGATCGGCCGGCTCCTGGCCGATTCGAAGAGTATCTACGAGGACCACCTCGCCTCGCTTCAACAGCAGGCCCGCAAGGACGAGGCCCCGGACTTGGCGCTGCTGCTGGACGGCCTAAAGGCCGAACGGGAACAGGGCATCACCATCGATGTGGCCTACCGGTACTTCTCGACACCCCGCCGGAAGTTCATCATCGCCGACACGCCGGGCCACGAACAGTACACCCGCAACATGGCGACCGGCGCTTCCGGGGCCAGCCTCGCGATCGTGCTGGTCGACGCGCGCAAGGGCGTGCTCACGCAGACCCGTCGTCACGCCTTCATCACCTCCCTGCTCGGCATCCAGCATCTCATCGTGGCCGTGAACAAGATGGACATGGTGGAGTTCAGCGAAAAAGTCTTCGAGGACATTCGCCGGGCATTCCTGGATTACGCCGCCAAACTGAATGTGAGCGACATCCGTCTGGTTCCGGTCAGCGCCCTCCTCGGCGACAACGTGGTGGAGCGGAGCGACAACATGCCGTGGTATCACGGACAGAGCGTGCTCGACATCCTGGAGGACGTGCAATTCCTGACCGACCGCAACCTGGTGGACCTGCGCTTTCCCGTGCAGTACGTCATTCGTCCCAACCAGAATGAGCGCTATTACGCGGGAACCGTGCTGTCCGGCGTCGTTCGGCCCGGAGACGAAGTGCTGATTTTGCCTAGTCAGAACCGGACGCGCGTACAAGCCGTTTCCACCTTCGACGGGAACTTGGACATGGCCTATCCGCCCATGTCCGTTTCGCTGCAGCTTGAGGACGAGGTGGATGTGAGCCGCGGGGACATGATCGTTCATCCGAGGAATCTGCCGCAGACGGAGCGGAGGTTCGAGGCCATGATGGTCTGGATGGACGCAGCCCCCATGGATCCCTCCCGCCACTACCTGGTCAAGCAGACCACGCAGACCGCCCGGGCAAGCATAGACCACGTGGACTACCGAATCGATATCGATGCGCTGCGCAAAGTCAAGGTTGCCCACCTGCAGCTGAACGAAATCGGCCGGGTGGCCCTGACCTCGAATCGGCCTCTGTTCTACGATGCGTATCAAAACAATCGGCTTACCGGCAGTTTCATCTTGGTGGACTACCTCAGCAACAATACCGTTGCCGCGGGCATGGTCATCGACCGTCTGCCGGAAGACCGCGTGCCCAAGGACGTGAATACCAGTTCCAAGCCCAGAGCCGCTGTTTCGAAAAGCTCCAGCCTGGTGGACCCGGACCGCCGCGTCGCGCGTTATGGCCAGAAGCCGTGCACGGTCTGGATCACCGGACTGGTAGGTTCGGGGAAGTCGTCCGTCACCTTCGGACTTGAAAAAGCATTGCACGAAGCGGGATACTCGGTGGTGGTGCTCGACAGTGCGACCGTTCGAAGCGGCCTCAGCCGCGACTTGGGCTTTTCGGTGGCGGACCAGGCGGAAAACCTGCGGCGCGTCGCCGAATGCGCGGCCCTGCTGAATGAATCGGGACTCATCGTCATCGCCTCCTTCATCTCGCCGAGAGAAGACAGCCGGCTTCAGGTGGCCGAACGCATCGGCACCGAGCGTTTTCTGGAGATCTTCGTCGACGCGTCGCTGACATGGTGCCGAGCGCACGACACGACAGATTGCTACGTCCGGTCGGACGAGGGTGTGCTGCACAACCTGGCCGGCGTGGATTTCCCCTACGAAAAACCCCGCAATCCGGCGCTGAAAGTCTCGACGGAGACCGATCCGGTCGACCGGTCCGTCTCTCGCATCGTCGATCTGATGAAAGAAAAAGGCTACCTGCTTCCCAGGCCGTAGCGCGACGCGGACAGGAGAGGTCGGTCGATTCGGGAGACCTCTCCTGTCCGCCCCTCAGATCGTCCCGGTCAAGTCACCCCGGTCGGATCGTTCCCCGTTACCACCCCGCCATGCCCATGATCCAATAGGCGGTCTGGGCGACTATGAACAGCAAAACGAAGGCGATGCCCAAGGGCATGAGGCCGCTGACGACAGTCCATTTGACGCTCCTGGTTTCCCGGTACACGGTCCACATGGTCGTGGAACAGGGATTGTGCAGCAGGGAAAAGAGCATCAGGCAGACGGCCGTGAGGAGGGTCCACCCCTGCTGGTCCACCAGGAGGTGCTGAAGTTCGGCCATCGTGTCCAGTTCAATCATCATGCCGGCGCCCGTGTAGGCCATGATAATAGTTGGGACCACGATTTCGTTGGCGGGGATGGCTATGATGTAGGCCAGCAGGATCACGCCGTCAAGGCCGATTGCGCGTCCCAGGGGTTCCAGCCACTGCGAGACCCAGACCGTCAGGCTCTGTCCCCCGGCGTGGATGTTGCTTAGCAGCCAGATCACGCCGCCCGCCGGCACGGCCATGACTACCGCGCGCCACAATACGAAGATCGTTCGATCGATCAGCGAGGTGTACAGGACGCGCAGGATGCTGGGGCGACGGTACGGGGGGAGTTCCAGCGTGAAACTGCTGGCTTCGCCGCGCAGGAAGGAACGGGTCAGTATGGCCGATACGAGCAGGGTCGTCGCCGCGCCGATCAGGACGATGAGGACCAGGGATCCTGCGGCCGCCATGGCCGCGAAGGCCGGCGGGAAGGCCGCCGCAACGAACAGGGTCGCGAGTATGATCAGTGTGGGCCACCTGCCGTTGCAGGGCATGAAATTGTTGGTCAGGATGGCGATCAGTCGTTCCCGAGGCGAATCGATGACTCTGCAGGCTACGACGCCCGCTGCGTTGCAGCCCAGACCCATGCTCATGGTGAGAGCCTGTTTGCCATGGGCGCCCGCCTTCTTGAACAGCGCGTCGACGTTGAATGCCACGCGAGGGAGGTAGCCCAGGTCTTCCAGAATGGTAAATATGGGGAAGAAAATCGCCATGGGCGGAAGCATGACGGAGACCACCCAGGCCAGACCCCGGTAGATGCCGTGCCAGATGAACCCGGTGATCCACCACGGCACGCCCAGCGCCTCGAATGCCTCGACGCCCCGCGCGCCCAGCCAGAAAAGACCTTCGGCCAGCATGGCGGAGGGCACATTCGCCCCGGAAATCGTAACCCAGAACACGACGCCCAGCAGCAGGGCCATGAAGGGGAGCCCCCACACCCTCGAGGTTACGATACGATCCAGCTTCTGGTCCCAGGACGACGACGTTTTTTCGTCGATGCGGACGACCTTGCGCGTAATGGATTCCGCATCCTGGTAGATCGCTTCGACGATCTCGTCCCGGTAGGACGATCCTTCCAGCCCTCGTCGCATTTCTTCGACCCGACCGAGAATTTCCGCCCCGGTATCGGGTTTCGTCACCGTGTCGCTCATTGCCCTCATTCCTGTGTCTGTAGTGCCGGTACGGCGCCCATCCGGTTGAATTCCCCCAGTTCCAGGGCCTGGCGCACCCGGTAGTCGCCGTCCAGCAGTCGAAAGGCGATCCAGCGGGGGTTCGGCAGATCCGGGTAGGATGCGCGCAGCATCCCGGTAATCGCGTCCACAGTCCGCCGGAGGCGCTTGTCGCCCGTGATTCGCCGCGGTGCGTTCCGGATCTCACCCTGGATCACGTCGGCAACCGTGCGCATCAGGAGGCCGAGGCCGTCCTTCTTCCTTGCCGATACCGGCACGACCGGCACGCCCAGTTCACGCGACAGCGTGCGGTGCTCCACCGAAATGCCCCGGCGTTCGGCTTCGTCCATCAGGTTCAGACAGACTACCGCCTTGTCCGTAATCTCCAGCACCTGAAGCACCAGATTGAGATTGCGTTCAAGCATGGTGGCATCGACGACGATCAACGTGCAATCCGGCCGTCCGAAGAGAATGAAATCCCGGGCGATCTCCTCGTCTATGGAGGCCGACAGGAGGGAATACGTGCCGGGCAGGTCAATCATCTTGTACCTACTGCCATTGAACTCGAAGCCGCCCTCGGCCCGATTCACCGTCTTGCCCGGCCAGTTTCCCGTGTGCTGCTTCAAGCCGGTCAATGCGTTGAAGACCGTGCTCTTTCCCACGTTCGGATTGCCCGCCAGGGCGATCACATAGTCCCAACGGTCCACCGAGATCCCCATCTGAATCAGGTTCTCCTGTAGCGCGCAGGATTTGCAGTCATGTCCGGGCGGTGCGGATTCCGTACTCATACCCCGATCTCCCTTTCGTTCGGTTTCTGTTGTTCGATTCTGATCAGATCCGACTGTTCGCGACGCAGGGCGATCAGCGTATTCCGGATCCGGTAGGCCGTGGGATCGCTGAAGGCGCTCTGCATGACCCGTTCGATGCGGGCGCCCGGGGTCAGACCCAGGTCGAGGAACCTCCGTCGGGTCAGTCCCTGGCAGGCCGGCGCCAATCCTACGATGCGGCCCTGTTCGCCGTGCTTCAATGTGGTGAGCGGAACGCCTGCCGGTTCGGTCCGTTCGGTGGGCGCTTCCCGTACGGAGATGTTCGCGGCAACCACCGGCGCGAGTACGTGTTCGGCGTCCGGCGTGCCGATGACGACCCGCACCGGAGACCGGTCCACGATCGTGACGACCATGCCGGGATGGAGCTCCTCGGCGGTAATCTGGGCATACACTTCGGGTGGTTCGTCCTCGATATGCACGATTTCCGCCGGTTCGCCTGCCGGCCAGTCCACCAGTTTCCGGCTTTCGATCTCCTTCATGTCCCCGTCGGCGTTCGGAATCGGATCCCCTTGGGGATCGAATACGGGATGTCCCATATCGGCATCCATTTTGTCCACCTGCGCTTCGGTCAACGTGTGTTCCAGCTGGTGGGCACGCGCATGAATCTTGTCCCGGGGCACAGCCGTTTCGTCGGCGAGATACCGCTCGAACAGGCGATGCGCCCGGATGATTTGAAGCGCCCAGCGGTGACCCTCCGCCGCCAGCCGCAGGCCCTGTCCCGTCATGATAACCAAGTCCAGTTGCGCCATGCGATTAAGCAGGACCAGGGTGTGTTTCGTCGATGTGCCCAGGGTGCTTGAAAGGGATTCCAGGGACGCTTGCCGGCCATCGTGCTGAAATTGATGGAGATGGGCCAGGGCGTCTTCGATGGCCTGCCTCGAATGAAGCCACCGCCTGCGTCGGAATCGCCAGTACAGTCCGTATGGCGGCAGAAAAAGGACGCCTGCGGCAATGAGCAGGAGGATACCCGTCATGATGCTTCTCCCCGGTCGTTTTCCTGCCCCCCGGCCTGCTGCCCGGCCGGTACGGGCACGCTTTCAACCAGGACACTGGTGGCGACCTGATGGCCCACGTGGCGTTCCGCGCCGAGCACACGCAACAGCATGGGCCCTTCGAAGGGCTCCTTGTTCAATACGTCCACGACGTTGTCGGGCCGGAGACCGAGTGCTCCCAGATAACGGAGCAGCGCCGGATCGGTATCCGTCACACGGCGAATGATCACGGTGCGACCGGGTTCCATGTCGGACAGCTTCTCGTGATTCGTGGTGGGCAAGGAGCCGTCCTTGGTCGGTATGGGCGATCCGTGCGGATCCGTCGTCGGATATCCAAGCATGGCATCGATCTTGTCCTCGAACTCCTCGGAGATCACGTGTTCCAGCCGTTCCGCCTCCGCGTCCACCTGGTCCCAGGTGAATCCGAGGGCTTCCGCCATGTACACCTCCAGCAACCGGTGATGACGGATGATTTCCAAGGCGATCTTTCTGCCCGCGTCGGTCAACCTGATCGCCTGGTAGGGCCTGTGTTCGACCAGGCCAGTCTCCGACAATCTCTTCATCATGTTGGTGACGGAGGCGGCTGAAACCCCCATCCGGTCCGCAATGGCGTTGGTCGATGCGCCTCTTCCGTTCTCCTCCAGCTTGTAGATGGCCTTCAGGTAGTCTTCGGTGGCGGGCGTGGGCATGGAAGATTTCCGTTGTCCAGCTTGCGGCGTCGCGAGACGAGAGAGATGAACGATCTGATTTTTAACCCGCATTAAATTAAAAGTTATTCAGGCCGGTGTCAATAGATTAGTTTAGGTGGTACCTTGAACTTATCCGGGATGAAACCGCCAACCCGTTTGTGGTGTGCCGCGCCCGGCACCTGAACAATACGCTTGTTTTTGGTAGAAACCTGTCCTTATATTCGGATGCCAAAGCCTGATCAGGACGCACCGGACGACCCTTGGAGCCGTGATGACCGATCATACCGTACTCGTGGTGGCAGACGACCTGTTCTTTTCTGCTAAAATCGGGGAGACCGTTCGGCAGCTGGGCGGAAAGCCGGTCTTTGCAGCGGAGGCGAGCGAGATCCCGGCTGATGCCGATCGCCCGCCGCCAATCGCGATCATCGTGGATCTCGATCTCTCGCGTTCGGATGCCGTCGCGTTGATTGCACACCTGCGGGACGGCGAATCGACCGGGAACATCCCAATGCTGGCCTACGGTCGGCATACGCGACCCGAAGCCTTTAAGCGCGCGCGGGCGGCGGGCTGTGAACAAGCCGTGCCCAGGTCCGAGTTCGTAAAGAGATTGCCGGAATTCGTCGAAACCTGCCAGCGGAACGCCCGCTCGGTGCCTTGAAGTTGCATGGGTTCACCGTGCCAGAACGATGAAGAGCCAAGACAGAGTCCAAGAAGAGCCAAGACAGAGTCCAAGCATGACCAATAAACAGATCGGCAAGGTCCTCAAGCAGATCGGATCGCTTCTGGTCCTGCAGGGCGAGAACACCTTCAAGATCCGCGCCTACACCAATGCCTCGCGCAAGGTGGATACGCTGTCCGAGCCCGTTGTAAGTCTGGTGAACGAAGACCGGCTCGGCAAGGTGTCCGGCCTGGGCGCGTCCATGGTGCGACATGTTACCGAACTCGTCCGGGACGGGCAGTCGAGTTATCATCAGTCCCTCGTTCGGACCGTGCCGTCCGGATTGCAGGAAATGCTCTCCATAAAAGGCCTGGGCGCCCAGAAGGTAAAGACCATCTACGACCACTTGGGGATCGACACCGTGGGGGAACTGGAATACGCCTGCCTTGAAAACCGGCTTGTCGAGCTGGACGGATTTGGCGCCAGAACCCAGGAGCGCGTGCTGAAGGGCATCGACCTGATCAAGCGGTCCCGCGGGCTCCACCTGCTGGACCAGGCGTTGAACGATGCGAAATCCCTGGCGGACAGCCTGCTCAGCCACCCGGACGTGTGGCGTGCGGAGATCGCGGGAGACGTCCGGCGCAGGCGGGAAGTGATCCGCGAAGCGGACCTCGTCGTAGGCCATCCCGACCGGAACGGGATCCTGGATGTGTTGCGTCGTTTCGGCCAGGTGAGCGAGGCGGACGGCCAGCAGGTGACCGTGACCGGACCTTCCGGACTGCCCATACGTGTCCATTGCGTCCCGGACGATACATTTGCCGTCACGCTGTACCACTGGACCGGCAGCGATGAACACCGCACTCGGATCGCCCGGCATGCCGACGACCGGGGAGTTACCATTACCGACCGACATATCATATGTAATAACGCCGTGATACCCTGTCCCGACGAGTCCGTAATCTATGACCTGCTTGGTCTTCAGTTCGTGCCGCCCGAATTGCGGGAAAGCGGCGAAGAGGTGGCCAAGGCCGCGGATAACCGCCTGCCGGAACTGCCGAATCGCACGGATCTTCGTGGTGTCATCCACAACCACACTTCCTACAGCGACGGCACGCACAGTGTCCGCGAAATGGCCGAAGGCGCCCGGGCGCGGGGATATGACTACATTGCGATCTGCGACCACAGCCGGACCGCGGTCTACGCCCGTGGTCTGAGTATCGACCGGGTCATGGAACAGCAACGGGAAATCGATGCCCTGAACGCCCAATACGACGATTTTCGCATCCTCAAGGGCATCGAGTCCGACATCCTGCCCGATGGCAGTCTGGACTACCCCGAAGAAGTCTTGGCCACGTTCGATCTGGTCGTGGCATCCGTGCATTCCCAGTTCGACATGTCCGAAGCGGATATGACCGAACGCATGGCCAAGGCGATCAGGAATCCGCATACCACCATACTTGGGCACCCCACGGGGCGCCTGCTGCTCGCCCGGGACGGCTATCCGGTGGACGTGGCCCGTCTCATCGATGAGGCGGTCGCGCACGACGTCGCCATCGAGGTCAATGCGAATCCCCACCGCCTCGACTTGGACTGGCGGTATCTCGATTACGGCATGACCCGGGGCGCGCGGTTCAGCATCGGTCCCGACGCCCACCATGTGGACGCGTTGGATTACGTGGATTACGGGCTTTCCATGGTCCGCAAGGGCGGGGTGACGGCGGACCGCCTTCTGAATCGCCTGGCCGCTTCGGCGCTGATCGGATTGAAAAAAGAAAAACACGGCGTACCGGTGCGTTGAACGATCTCCGGGCCGGTACTGCGCCGCGAGGAGGACCTGAAGCATGGCGAGCCTGACAGCGCGGCGGGAACGGATGGAGGAGGTGCTGAGCCGCCTGAAGAAGACTTGGCCCGACGTGGAGCCGGCGCTCAATTACACCTCGCCATTCGAATTGCTGATCGCGACGATCCTTTCCGCGCAGTGCACGGACCACCGCGTGAACATCGTCACGGAATCCCTTTTCAAGAAGTATCCGACCCCCGAACACTATCTGGCAGTGCCCGTCAAAGCGCTGGAAGCGGATATCTTTACCACGGGATTCTACCGCAGCAAGGCGGCCAATATCCGGAAGTGCTGCCAGGCGTTGATCCAGCGGCACGGCGGCGAGGTGCCCGCGTGCATGGAGGATCTCACCAACCTTGCCGGCGTGGGCAGGAAAACAGCCAACGTGGTGCTCGGGAACGCTTTCGGCATGCAGGAAGGCATCGCCGTGGACACCCACGTCAAGAGATTGTCCAGGCTGCTCGGATTCACGACGCGGTCGGACGCGGACCGGATCGAATTCGACCTGACCCGGATCGTTCCGAAATCGGACTGGACGGCGCTGGGACATCTCTTCGCGCACCATGGCCGGAAAACGTGCATAGCCCGGCGGCCGAAGTGCGACGAATGTGTCCTTGGCGACCTCTGCCCGTCGGCGAAGTAGAGCCACTCCGTTGCCCCGCGGCCCCGAAGACCCGGTCTAATCGGCGAGGGATCGGACATGCGACAAACCATCCTGGTCGTCGACGACGAACCGGATATCGTGGAAATCATCCAGTACAATCTGGAGAAGTCGGGTTTTGATGTCATCGTGGCGTCGGACGGTCCTGCCGCCCTGGAGAAAGCCCGTGCGGATACGCCCGATCTCATCGTGCTGGACCTGATGCTGCCCGGCCTCGAAGGCACCGAGGTCTGCCGCTTGCTCAAAGGGGACGAACGCACGCGGTCCATCCCCATCCTGATGCTGACCGCCAAGAGCGAGGAAATCGACCGAATCATCGGACTCGAACTGGGCGCCGACGACTACGTGGTCAAACCCTTCAGTCCCAGGGAGATCGCCCTGCGTATCCGTAACATACTGCGCAGGCGCGCCGGACCGGAAACGCCGGGTCCGGTCCGGATCGGTCCCCTGGTCATAGACGTGGGCGGGCACCACGTATCCGTCGCAGGCCGCCCCGTATCCCTCACGGCTACCGAATTCAAATTGCTGGTCATCCTCTTTCGGCGTCGCGGCCGGGTACAGACGCGGGAAGCGCTGCTCGACGCGGTGTGGGGTTACGACTACGTGGGATACGGACGCACCGTGGACGCCCACGTGAAGCGTCTGAGGGAAAAACTCGGCGAGGCCAGCGGCATGGTGGAAACGGTGCGCGGAGTAGGGTACCGTTTCACCAGGTAGGCCAGGTCATGCGGTTTTCGCTCCAAACCAAAATTCTGGTCGGCTATGTCACCTTCACCATCGTGGTGGCCGGGGCGGTATACGTGTACCTGAACACGTCCCTGCGCGGGGACGTCCGCGACCACACCCGCCAGGAGTTGCTGCACGATGCCCGCCTGATCCGGTCCTACCTTGAAAACACCTCGTTTCATTTGCTCGACCCGGAGACGGTCGATCCGATTGCGGACCGGCTGGCGGAGCAGTGCGGCGCCCGCGTGACCGTGATTGCGGGAGATGGCGTCGTGGCCGGTGATTCCTCCATTCCCCTTTCCGGCGTTCCTTTTATGGAAAACCACGGTGACCGGCCCGAAATCATCGAGGCCGTCGCGTCCGGCGTCGGGAACAGCATTCGCTACAGCAATACCCTGGAAACCGACATGGCCTACGTGGCGGTGCCTTTCCGGATCGAAGGCGCCCGCGGCGTCGTGCGCGTCGCGTTGCCGCTGCAGCAGTTTCAGTGGATCGAGTCCCACATCTGGAAGATCGTGCTGGCCGCGCTGTGTATCGGTTTGCTATTGAGTGTTGTGCTGAGCTGGTTCACGGAAAGGCTGGTCTCGCGTCCCATCGAACGCATGACGGAAGTCGCCCTCCGGCAGGCCTCCGGCGATCTGGAGGCCACGGCCTCCGTGCCGGCCCACGCCGAACTGGCGTCTCTCGCCGCGGCCCTGAACGAGATGGCGGAGCAGTCCAAGGCGAGGATTTCCCGGATTCGCGAAGAAAACGCGCAGCTGGAAGCCGTGCTCTCCGGCATGGCGGAAGGCGTCATGGTGACGTCGGCGGAAGGCCGGATCCTGATGGTCAACCCGACTTTCAAGCGCATGGTGGATGTGGACGCATGGTGTCTGGGGAAACGGCCGATCGAGGTGGTGCGAAACCATGAACTTCAAAGCGCGGTGGACGCCGCGATCGACGCCGCGCCCTCCCCGCGCGAGGACACCGTATTCGACCTGACGCTGGCGTGGAACCAGCGCATCTTCCATGTACATCTGACGCCCATACGCATCGGAGTGCAGCTTCACGGCGTGGTCGCCGTTTTCCACGACATGACCAAACTGCGCCGCCTTGAGCAGGTTCGGAAGGACTTCGTGGCCAACGTATCCCACGAACTCAGGACCCCCCTGACCTCGATCAAGGGCTACGTCGAGACGCTGTTGGACGGTGCAATGGACGATACGACCGCGTTGCGGCGGTTCATCCACTCCATACTGCTTCACACCGACCGATTGCAGGCGCTGGTTGAAGATCTTCTTCAACTCTCCCGGATCGAATCCGGGCAGTACAAGGTGGAAATCACGGCCTGTCGTCTTGATCAGGTTGCCGAACGGGTCGCGGAGGCCTTCGCGGAACAGATCGGCCGCAAGCAGCTGGAATTGACGCTCGGGTTCGAGACGGACAAACCGGCGCGCGGCAACGCCGAACTGATGGAGCGCGCGCTCTCCAACCTGATCGATAACGCGGTCAAGTATACCGAGGAGGGCGGATCGATTGCGGTACGCATCGTAGCGCAGCGGGACGAAATCGTCCTGTCCGTGTCCGACACGGGCCCCGGTATTCCCTCCGACGCCCTGCCGCGGATCTTCGAACGATTCTTTCGGGTGGACCGAGCCCGGTCAAGGGCGCTGGGGGGAACCGGGCTCGGTCTCGC
This sequence comes from bacterium, assembly GCA_965200485.1. Classification (GTDB taxonomy): domain Bacteria; phylum JAAXHH01; class JAAXHH01; order JAAXHH01; family JAAXHH01; genus JAAXHH01. The sequence continues at coordinate 90,377 of CBDAUD010000001.1, read as the reverse complement.
GATCGTACGGCACACCATGGAATTGCTGAATGGACGGGCCTGGGTCGAGAGTCGGGTTGGCGAAGGTGCAAGGTTCTCCCTGTCGCTGCCCGTTTGGCCGGACGACGAGGCAAACGACAAGCCGGATCGCCTGCCGCCGTACGGACGCCAGGAAGCCGAGGAAGCTTCGGCGGGACAGATGACCTGATCGCGCATACTTGCCAAAAATCATGCGATTGTGCTTGACAGCCCTTCTCTTGCCGTATTCATTTGTTTGCATAATCCAAAATCTAATTGAAGCCACGAATCGGATTCGATCCCACCGGAACTCCGATCGGGCTTCCGCAGGCAGTCGGCCTTATCCGGGCGTGCACGTCTGACGCGTCTGAACGGATCGTTTCGAACGTAGCAGGCGACCAGCAGGTCCTGCGTACGCAACGCGGCACCTGCCCGCTGTTGTTTCCCGTCACAGCCGTGCGGCTGTGGCATACATTTCACTACATGAGGAGGTAGGCATGCTCGTCAGAGTATTGGTCTTACTGTTCGTCCTGCTGACGCTTGTCAAGGGACTGGCGGGTAACATGATGAATGATGGCGGAGCCATCATGTTACTGCTTGTGATCTTGGGTATCGTTTACGGTTTCGTGGGGATCGACGCGGAAAACCCGACGGCCTATCTCGCCGTGGTCATCGCGACAGGCGCAGCCGCCGGCGCGGACGTGTTGTCCCACTTGCCGGCTATCGGCGGGTACATGGACGCTATGCTCGGCGCGGCCGCCGTGGCCCTGTACGCCAGTGTGCCTTCCGTGCTGCTCATGCGGGTCGTGAACCGGATCAAAGGTTGAGGAGGACAAGCGAACGGCGGTCCGGGGGAAGCTTGGTCCGCCCAGGTCCGCTCGTTTCGGATCTTCGAACGGTTTCTCGATTTCGTACCGGCACATCCGGTCCGGCCACCCCGTTTCGCGGTGGCCGGGTCTGGTTTCTACGAGCCGCTGCTCGGCGCGGCGCGTTTCAGGCCCGCGTTTACCTTCGCCATCTCGCAGGCCGCCAGGTATAGTTCCTTTTGAGACTGTAGACGCCTTCCTGTGTTCTTGACGTACCGATATGTTCCGTCCGACTGCAAACTCCGCGCTTTCACGTTGTCCTTCAGCTGTATCTTCAGATAGGCCCAAAGTTCCGCCTGGAGCGCCCGGTCGATGACCGGGAACGATATCTCCACCCGCCTGTTCAGGTTCCGATCCATCCAGTCCGCGCTGGAAAGCAGGTATTCCGGGTTCCCGGCGTTATAGAAATAGAAGAGACGAACGTGTTCGAGAAACCGGTCGACGATGCTGATGACGCTGATGTTCTCGCTCAGACCCGGAACACCCGGCCTGAGGCAGCAGATGCCCCGTATGATCAGCTGAATTCGCACGCCGGCCTGGGAGGCCTGGTACAATGCCACGATCATGTCGGGATCGACGAGCGAGTTGATCTTGGCTATGACGAGGGCCGGTTGTCCATTCCGCGCGTTTTCAGCCTCGCGGCTCAGCCGTTTCACCATGTCATCCCGCATCGAGGTGGGAGAAAGAATGAGGTGGTGAAAGGCCGTGGGCAGCGCGTATCCGGTCAGCAGGTTGAACAGCTGCGTTACGTCCTCGCCGAATTCCTCCCTGGCCGTAAACAGCCCGAAATCGGCGTAGATTCGGGCCGTCTTGTCGTTGTAGTTCCCGGTGCCCAGATGGCAGTAGCGGTGAATCCCGTCGCCCTCTCGGCGCACGATCAGGCAGGCCTTGCAATGGACCTTGATGCCCGGTATGCCGTAGATCACATGGGCCCCCGCCTCCTCCAACTGCCTCGCCCACTGAATGTTCGCCGCCTCGTCGAACCGGGCTTTCAGTTCCAGTAGCACCGATACTTCCTTGCCGTTTTGCGCCGCGCGCGTCAGTGCCCGGGTGATGGGCGAATTGGCACTGACACGGTACAGGGTCATCTTGATGGCCAGCACCTGCGGATCCGCCGCCGCCTCCGAAACGAAACGGACCACCGCGCTGAACTGGTGGTACGGATGATGGAGCAGGATGTCTTCCTTCTTTATCGCGTCCCAAAGGGAAGCGACCCCCTCGAAGGAAGCCGCGAGTTGGGGTGGAAAGGGTTCGTCCAGCAGTTCCGGCCTGTCAATGGCGTCGTAGAGCTCGATGAGATCGGAGAACGCGGTGAAGCCCTCCGTGGGATAGAGATCCTCCGGCTCCAGTTCCAGCTCATCCACCAGGATATCCAGTATGCGGGTGGACAAGTCCGGATCGTACTGCAGCCGGACCGCAGCCCCGTTGCGCCGGTTTCGTATGCCTTCCTCAATGACTGTAAGCAGATCCTCCGCGCTCTCTTCCTCGTAGTCCACGTCTCCGTCGCGCGTCACGCGGATCGACGCGCAGTTCAGCACTTCGTAGCCATTGTAGAACTGGTCGAGGTTCATAAGAATCACGTCTTCCAGCATGAAGAACGCCTGTCGGCCGTTTTCGGAAGGGAGGGTGAGGAAACGCGGCATGACCGAGGTGGGCAGGTGGATGACCGAGAGGTTGGTATGGGGAAATACCGACCGCTGGATCTTCCTGACTTCGGCTACCAGGCAGAGCGTGGCATTGGCCAGGTAGGGAAATGGATGCCCCGGGTCCACCGCCAGCGGGGTGACCACGGGGAGAATAGTCTTTCGGAAATACTCGTCGAGATAGTCCTTCTGCGCGGCGTTGAGTTGTTCGGGCTTGAGTATGTCGATGCCCTGGCCGGTGAGCTGCGGCAGGATCTCGTCGATGAACAGGCCATGCTGCTTGTTGACCAGTTCATGCATACGGGCCGAAAGGGCGGTCATCACCTCCCTGGGACTCATCCCGTCCGCTGTCCGCGTGGACTGGATTTGCGCGTCGATCTGCCTTTTGACGCCGGCAACCCGGATCATGAAGAACTCGTCCAGGTTGGTGCTGAATATGGCCAGGAATTTGACCCGTTCCAGCAGGGGAACCGTGGGGTCCAGCGCTTCTTCCAACACGCGCGCGTTGAATTCCAGCCAGCTCAGTTCCCGGTTGAAGAAGTGCTCTGGACGCCAGTAGTTCGTTACCAGCGGCGCCGAGGAAGGCCGGGGCTTGCGGGTGTACCGCCGTCCGGCCCTCTTCGAAGCAATGGTTCGAACGCTGGTGCTTCTTGTGTTGTTTCCGTCTTGGGAAGGCATAATCAAGTCACCGTGATGACAGGTTGCCCAGCGAGCTGCAACGGGCAATCCGTGCAACGCCGCTTCGATAGCCGATTCGGTCGTCTATGGTTCGGGGTCGGGTCGACTAGGGTACGCGCCGGCTCCGAATAGACATAAAGCGGAATACCCGGCGCCTTTGTCAAGCCGTCTTTGACCGGCGATGTGCTGAACGGGACCGCCAGGCATGAACGCGCATGAACGCGCATGATTCAAAAAAACAGATTGTCATGCGGCCGTCACGGTTTTGTCATCGGAGATCTTTATCATATGGGCGAAAATGAACGAACCTGGCGCAGACCGTGAACCGAGGGAGATGTTGCATGACGAGCGCTGTTCTTTTTTGTAGTGAGGCCCCAACCGCTATCTCGCGCATCAACGGACCGGGACGGCTTCTCAAATGGATGCGCTTCGCGGTGATCGCCGTGGCAGCCATGGCGGCAACGGCGGCCGCAGAAGTCGGCGCACAGCAGTCGGAAGGCCGCATATCGGGTACGGTCGTCGATGCGGAGACCGGCGATCCGCTGATCGGAGCCACGGTGAGAGTGGAGGGATTGCAGCTCGGCGCGATAGCCGATCTCGAAGGCGCCTACCTCATTCGCAATGTGCCCGCCGGGCGGCACGCGGTGCTGGTAACCATGATCGGGTACGACCAGAAGCGGGTCGCCGAAGTCCAGGTCAATCCCGGCCAGGTGAGTAGAATAGACCTCGTTGTCGAACAGGCGCTTCTCGTGGCGGACGTGGTGGAAGTAACAGCCCGCGCCCTGGAGAACACGGAAGCCGCCCTGCTGAAACGTCGCCAGAACGCCCTCTCCATCAGCGACGCCATCAGCGCCGAGGATATCTCGAGAGGCGCCCAGGGCGATGTGGCAGCGGCCATGACCCGCGTCACCGGCGCGTCGGTAGTGGACGGCAAGTATGTCTATATTCGCGGACTGGGCGAACGATACAGTACCGCGCAGCTGAACGGTACCGCCCTGCCGAACGCCGATCCCAACAGCAAGTCGGTCCAGCTGGATCTTTTCGCGACGAACCTGCTGGACAACATCACCACGGAAAAGAGTTTCACGCCGGACAAGCCTGGAAACTTCACCGGCGGCAGCGTCAACGTGAAGACCAAGTCGCTTCCGGAATCCTTCATCATGTCCTTCTCCACCTCCACGAAATACAACGCCCAGTCATCCTTCAAGGATATGCTGAGCTATGAGGGCGGCGCATACGATTTTCTGGGTTTCGACGACGGCACCCGGGATATCCCGCTGCCCCTCCGGAATCCCGATGTGCGTATACCTGATATTACGAGCGCGCTCCGGGATCCGGATGCCGCGCAGCGCCTGGACCTGTATTCCAAGTCGTTTACCGACAAGACCATGACGCCGACCATGCAGGAAGGCGGATTTGGCCAGAGCTATGCTTTTTCGATCGGCAATCAGACGACGGTTTTCGACCGACCGTTCGGTATGCTGGGCAGTGTGAGTTACCGCCGGGACATTTCGGCGTACGACAATGGCGTCTCCGGTATATGGAAGCGCCTGTCGCGGGAGTCCGAAGGGCTGAACCGGGAGCGTTTCGCAACGGACACCCGCGGTTCCGAGGAGGTGCTCTGGGGCGGGATGGCAAATGCCACCTATCAGCCGACCATCACGCACGAAATCGGCGCCAATGTGCTCTACAATCGCAGCGGGGAAAAACTGGCCAGATATCAGACCGGCGCCTGGCCCGCTTCCCTGCCGGGAGACAACGTGCGGTACGAGACCAGTGTGCTGTCCTTCATCGAGCGAGGCATGCGATCCTTCCAGCTCCGGGGCAAACACGTCCTTCCGTCCGTTTCCGGCATGGAAGTCGAATGGACCGGCGCTTTAACCAGGTCCACGCAGGACGAGCCCGACCTTCGTTTCTTCACCAACGAATTCCAGACTGTCGATGCCGGGGGTACTCCCGACCTCGACACTTACACGATCGCGCTGTCCAACTACGCGCCGCCTACCCGCTATTTCAGAAACCTGGAAGAATCGAACCGGGAACTCAAGCTGGATCTCACGCTGCCCTTCTCGCCGTGGTCCGGATTGACGGCCCGGCTGAAATTCGGCAGCGCCTATCTGGACAAGGACCACACTTTCCGGGAGCGGCGCTTCTCGTTCCGTCAGGACGACCTGCGATATCGAAACGACCCAACGGTCTTCTTCTCCTCGGCCCGTACCGGCATCCTGCCCGATGCGCTGCAGAATACGCCGGGTTTTACCCGATTTGGAAATTTCGTATCCGAAGAGTCCGACTTGAAGAACAACTACGATGGAGACCAGGAAATCCGGGCCGGTTATGCGATGCTGGACCTGCCGCTCACCAGGCGGTTCAAAGTCACGGGCGGCGCCCGCTACGAGTCCACCCTGCTGAATGTCGCCAGCCACGACGCGTCGCTTGCGCCGGGAATTCTGGACGAGAAGGACTGGTTGCCGTCGTTCAATGCCGTGTATCAGGTTGTAGACAACATGAATGTTCGGGGCGCGTACAGCCGGACCTTGGCACGGCCCTCCTTTCGCGAGCTGGCCCCGTTTGCCTCCTTCCTCTTCGTCGGCGACTACATTTTCGTCGGGAACAGCGCATTGAAACGAACGTTGATCGACAACTACGATTTCCGCTGGGAGTGGTTCGCCCGGCCCGGCGAGATCTACGCACTCAGCTATTTCCACAAGCAGTTTGAAAATCCGATTGAGCGCGCGATCGTGACGACAAACGGCGAAATCCAGTTTCAGAATGTCGACCGGGCATTCGTTACCGGGTTGGAACTGGAATACCGGCAGCGGCTCGACCGGCTCCATCCGTCCCTGCGCAATTTCCAGCTCGGCGGCAACCTGTCCCTGGTCAAGTCCCAGGTGGATATCGCACCGGCGGAACTCGCCATCATTCGGGCGCTTGATCCCGGTGCGGCGGACACCCGAAAATTGCAGGGCCAGTCTCCCTACGTAGTCAATTTCGATGTCATGTACGACAATACGGATACGGGCACGCTGGCAAGCGTCCATTACAATGTTTTCGGCGAACGGCTTTCCGAAGTAAGCACCGGTGGAACGCCCAATGCCTTCGAACAGCCGGCGGGCCTGCTTGACATCACGGGATCGCAGCGTCTCTGGAATCGGGTAACCCTCAAGTTCTCCGCGAAGAACCTCCTCAATCCCGCCATCAAGAAGGTGCATACGTTCAACAACGAAGAGTTCGTCCGCAGTCTATACAAACGCGGTCGGTCGTTCTCCCTTGGCTTCTCGTACGGGATATAGCGGGATCCGATGCCACGTCCGATAACCACATCCATCGTCTTGGCCTTGTTGGCGCTGGTCTTTCCAGTCCTCGCAGAAGCGCAACCGGCCGCTAAGCCGGCGATTACGATCACCGATGCGGATATCGTGGGCAACGTCCGGTTCACAGCGGACAATACGTACTTGTTGTCGGGTCTGGTTTTCGTGGAAGCGGGTGAAACGCTTACGATCGAGGCGGGAACGGTGATCAAGGGGCGCGCGTCAGGTCCTTCCGGAGACCATGCAGTGCTGGTGGTCGGCCGAGGCGGAAAGATATTTGCCGAGGGTACGGCGCGTGATCCGATTATCTTCACGGCGGAGGCGGACGATATCGACGACCCGGACGATATCCTGCTTTCTTCTCCAACGGCCTCCCGCGGTTTGTGGGGCGGCGTCGTCATCCTGGGCCGGGCTTCCGTCAACACGGCTACGGGCGAGAACAACATAGAGGGTATTGACGCCAGTACGGAGCCGCGAGGCGTCTACGGCGGGGGCAGTACCCCGGATGACGAGGACAACTCGGGCGTATTTCGGTATGTGTCGATCCGCCATGGCGGCGCCGAGATCGGCGCGAACAACGAGATCAACGGGTTGACCATGGGCGGTGTGGGCCGCGGCACGACGGTTGAGCACGTCGAGGTGTTCTACAACCAGGACGACGGCTTCGAGTGGTTCGGAGGCACGGTGAACACGCGCCGGTTGATCTCCGCGTTCGCCGGCGATGACAGTTTTGACTACGACGAGGGATTTCGCGGGGAGCACCAGTTCTGGTTCTCGATCCAGGACCCGTTCCTGGGCGATCACGCGGGCGAACATGACGGCGGCACGGACCCCGAGGACGGGACGCCGTACGCATCGCCGAGGATCATGAACGCGACCTTCATAGGCCGCGGTGCGGGATCGACAGGCGGCAAGTCGAACAACGCGGTGATCTTCCGGGACAACGCGGGCGGGATGTACGCCAACAGCATTTTCACGGAGTTCCAGGGGCACATGCTCGCTGTGGAGGACCTGGATCCGTCGCGGAGTGCACAGGACAGCCGAGCCCGTCTTGATGCCGGCGACCTGTCGTTTCAATACAACATCCTGGGTGCGTTCGGAGCGGGCAATACCCCGTCGTCCCTGGGAGGCGATGCGCATTCGTCGGCGCTGCTCGCCGACGCGGGCAATGCGAACCGGATCGCCGACCCGATGCTTCAGGGCATCAGCTGGGAGCGCAACCAGGGGCTGGATCCGCGTCCCGGTAGGGACAGTCCGGCCTGGGTTGCGAGCGGGCTGATGGACGAGCCCCGGAGCAGCGGTTTTTTTACGGACGTCGATTATGCCGGCGCCTTCGGTACGGAGAACTGGGCGGCGAACTGGTCCGCGTTGGCCGCGCTGGGCTATTTCGGCACGGCGTCGGCGCCCGGGCCGCCGGGACCCATGGAACCGGAAGCAGAGCGGCCCGACGCGTTCAGTCTGTCGCAGAACAATCCGAACCCGTTCGGCGCGACCACGGACATCGGGTACGCCGTATCCTCGACGAGCCACGTATTGATCGCGGTGTACAACCTCCTGGGCCAAAGAGTCGCTACCGTGGTGAACGACATCAGGCTGCCAGGGTACTACACGGTCCGCTGGGACGCGCAGCAGTTTTCAAGCGGCGTGTACTTCTACCGCTTCGAAGTGACGGCGGATGGACGGACCGTCCATGTCTCAAACCGGAAAATGACGCTGCTGAAGTGAGCCGAAGGTCCGCGCAGTTCTACTAGGCGCCTTCCATCATGGCCGTTTTGAAACGTACAATGAGTGAAGATTCGCCCGTCGGCCCGAAGATCGTGCGTGAAGCAACGGTCATTGATATCGAGAACGTGTCCTTCTGGTACGGGGACCGGATCGCGCTAAAAAACGTAACCCTGCCGATCGGTTGCCAGGGTATCACGGCTTTCATCGGACCCTCGGGTTGCGGCAAGACGACCCTGCTTCGACTGATCAACCGCATGAACGACCTTGTTCCCGATACGCGTCTTACGGGTACAATACGGATAAACGGGGTGGACATCTACGCCCCGGACACCAATGTCACGCGGCTGCGCCGACGCGTGGGTATGGTCTTTCAGCAACCGAACCCCTTTCCAAAATCGATTTACGAGAACGTGGCCTACGGTCCGCGGATCCACGGTGTGAAATCCGGTGTTTATCTCGACGAGATCGTGGAACGATGTCTTCGCAGGGCCTTTCTGTGGGAGGAGGTCCGGGACCAGCTCGACGCGGGCGCCCGCGGACTTTCACTCGGGCAGCAGCAGCGGCTCTGCATTGCGCGGGCAATCGCGGTGGAACCGGAAGTCCTCCTGTTGGACGAGCCCTGCTCGTCGCTGGACCCGGTCGCTACGTCCCGGATCGAGGAACTGATGCTTGATTTGACGAACGACTATACCCTTATTATCGTGACGCACAATATGCAGCAGGCGGCTCGCGTGTCGGACTTTACCGGATTCCTTCTGGCGGGCGAACTGGTGGAGGCGGGTGTAACGGACGCGTTGTTCACCACGCCCCGGGATCAGCGGACGGAAGACTACATCACCGGACGGGCGGGATAGTGTTGCGGGCCGGCGTTGCGGGCGACTTCCCGAAAATACCATGGAAACGGCACTTCAGCAGCAACTGGAAAACCTGAAATCCGCCCTGCTCGGCATGGCCGCGCTCGTAGAGGAGCAGATTGACCGGGCGATCACGGCGCTGGTGGAGCGGGACGCCGCGTTGTGCGACCGGGTCATCGGCGGTGATCAGCCCATCGACGTCATGGAACTGGAAATCGACGAGCAGTGCGTTCGGTTATTGGCGCTTCAGCATCCTATCGCGCGGGACCTTCGTTTCGTTTCGTCGAGCATGAAGATCACCATCGATCTGGAACGCATGGGAGACATCGCGGTCAACATCGCCAAGAAGACGAAAAAACTCGTCGGGATGCCGCTCCTGAAACCGCTTATAGACCTGCCCCGCATGGCCGATCTGTCCCGGTCCATGGTTAAGGACAGCCTGAACGCCTTCGTTCGCGGAGACGATCGGCTGGCCATGGAGGTCTGCGCCAGGGACGAGGAAGTCAATCAACTGCAGGATCAGATCCAAGGAGAACTGCTGACCTGCATGATGGAGGATTCAAGGTCGGTGCCCCAGGCGTTGCAGCTGATCTTCATTTCCCGTCACATCGAACGGATCGGGGATCACGCCACGAACATCGCCGAAGGCGCGGTGTATTTCTCGGAAGGCCGCGTGATCAAGCATCATGCGGCGGACGATCCGAATCAGCCACCCACGCGTCCAGAATCTGGTGGGCCTGCGTGACAGTGTCCACCTGCACGAGGCTGGCTCTCAGGTGCGATGCGTTGGGAAAGCCCTTGAAGTAGGAGGCGAAGAATTTGCGCATCTCCATCACGCCGACGCGGGTACCCTTGTACTCCACCATCATGCCGAGATGGTCGCGGGCGAGCTTGACCCGGTCGGCGAACGCGGGCTGGACGTCCCCGGAAAAGATGTAGGGATTGTCCCGGGCCGCCCGGGCGATCATTACCCCGTCGCAGCCGGTTTCCCGAACCATGCGCACGGCGTCCTGATAGGTAAACACGTCCCCGTTGCCGAAGATCGGCACGGGGGAGGCTTCCACGGCCCGGGCGATCCAGGACCAGTCCGCCGTTCCGTTGAACTTCTGCGCCACCGTGCGGGCATGCACCGCTACCGCCCGTGCGCCGGAATCCGCGGCACGCTTTACCACCTCCAGGATGCTGATGTTGCTCTGGTCCCAACCCAGCCGCGTCTTGATGATGACGGGAATCGAGACGGCGTCGGCCACGCTGCGCACCGCGTTCATCATCCGATCGATGTCCTTGAGGAAGGCGGCGCCGGAGTCTGAGCGCAGGATCTTGGGCACCGAACACCCGAAGTTGATGTCCATGATCTGCGCGCCTTTTTCCTCCAGAACCAGTGCGCCTTCCACCATGCGATCGATGTCGTTTCCGTAGATCTGTGCGGCGAGAAGCGAGAGACCGGTGTCGCGGTAGATGTCCGCGTCGCGGAAGTTCATCATTTGGAGCGTCTTCGGGTTCTTGTGGAGAATAGCGTTGCAGTTGATGAACTCCACCCCGACCATCTGGGCGCCCATTCTTGCGCAGATCAACCGGAAGGGCCAGTTGCTGATGCCCGCCATGGGAGCGAGGGTAAGGATCGGCATGCCTGGTCGAAGCGAGGTAATGCGGTGCGGCCCTATGGTGATTTCCTGTGCCAAGTTTCCTTGCCGGCCTCGAGATTGCTTTTGATATTGACAGCGCTTGCCCATGCAGATACATTGCACCGTGAAGTACTGGCCCCGTTGAAGTTAAGCCGAATTCCCGTTTCTCCGCAAGCGGTTTGTCTTCCACGCGTATTGCACATGGCCGTACGTGGCATGCCACGCACCGCCGCCGGATAGCAGGAGTGCGACCCATTGTCGACGGTTTTCGTACCGGATCAGCAGCGTTTCTCGGAAGAAAAGTTTCAGAAGGTCAATCTGTTTGATTCCGAGCGCATGTTCTGCGACATCTACTGTTTCGAGCCGGGACAGGAGCAGAAGGCCCACAGCCACGCCGAAAATGACAAGATCTACTACGTGCTGGAAGGCGCCGGAGATTTCCTAGTCGGAGCGGACACCGTAAGAGGCATACCCGGTACGGCGGTGCTATGTCCTCCGGGCGTGGACCACGGCGTGCACAACACCGGCGATGACCGGCTGGTCGTGCTGGTGTTTATGGCGCCCCATCCGTGAACGGGATATATGCCCTCGATTTCGGGTGTGTCCGCCGTCATGCCGAATGCATCGGTCACTTTTGTGCAAAGCCTCCCAAATACAGATCCTTGCCCCTGCTGGAACCTCCTCTCTGTTAAACGATGGGACAGGACGCTCGTCGTAACGTTCGCCGTCGTGCTGGCAACCGTCATGCTGGTCCATCCGGCTAAAGCCCAGGATGCCCACGCCCCCCCGGACGCGCACGATGCCCGGGCCGAGACGGGGGATGCGGCGATTGGTCCGGTTTCCTTCGACTTGGGCGGTCTGGTGGAAGTGTCGGGGTCCCGCCACCAGCCCTACGGGAGTGGAAGCGCCAGGTTCACGGCCGCCGAGACGCTCGAGTTCAGGGTGGGTATTGAACTGCCAAAGTGGGTACGTACCGAGTTCATCTGGGCACACGGACACGAACATGAAGACGAAGACGCGCACGGACATGCACACGGACACGCACACGATGAAACCGAAACGGATCTCGGGGACCTGATCGCCACGTTCCTGGCCGGTCCCCCGGAAGGCTTCTGGCGGATAAGGGGTGGATTGGGATTCCTGCCCTTCAGCCAGTTCACCAACGCCGCGACGCAGCATGTAGACGATGCGGCCATAGGACCTTTCAAGTCGGCCGCAATAGTCGACCCGTTGTCCTTCGAGTACGGGGGGAAGCTTGAGCAGTCCCTGCAACTGGAGGTTTCGGTCGGCCAATTCGAGGGCGATATCTTCGGTTACTACGGTGCCGACCCCAGGGTGTCCGGCAACCGCACCGGATACGGTGCCGGGATCGGGTACAAGCACCTCCTGGGCCATGGTTCAGTCTTGAAGGTCAACCTCTCTTTCATCAATGATCTCGGCAGATTGACCCATTTCAAGGAAGTGTTGTTCGAAGGGGACACGGCGACGGATGGAGCACGTAAACGCGCCGGGCAGAAGGTCGATGAACAGGTCCCGGGCTGGGCTGCGGCCACACAGCTTCTCATCGGCGACCTGACGGTTTTCGGCGAGTTGATTACAGGCTGGAATCGGTTTGATCCCGCCGTGCTTCCCTACGGGGCGCGGGGAGCCCGGCCATCGGCGTGGGTGCTTGAAACCGGTTACGCCTTTGAATTGGCGCGCAGGCCGGGAGATATTGTACTGGGATACCACGGAACTTCGGAAGCAGCCGGCCTGGACTTGCCCGCATCCCGGTTTGTGGCGACGCTCAATTTCTACCTGTGGAACGAACAACGGATAGCCACCATCGAGTGGATGCGCGAAAGCGACTATGGAACGGCATACGACGGGACCGGATCGACTTCGCACACACTTACAGCGCAGTTGGGCATAACATTCGAATAGCGTCCGGTGCTATTCGAACGGCTCATTTTCCCCCTGTACGGAAGGAATCAGCGTCAGACTGCGCCTTCGCCGAATGATGTCGTCGGGATATGCCGCTCGTTGAGGGTCAGTCCCAGACGGGACAGGCCTTCCGGATCACCCCAGGCGAGTACGGATTTTCCGGCACGCGTTTCGTCCAGTACGCGGCTGATGCACCGGTTGAAGAACGGTTTTGCCGGAAACATCACGGTCACCCGGTCCGCTTTCTCCCGGCTCCATTTGAAGACCCTGTTGCCTTCGAATCCGCGGTAAATCAGAACCATATTCTACCCCTTTCCGAAAGCATCATCGATTTACTAAACATAAGATAAGCATGCTTTGGCGACCTGTCAACTCTTTGTCGCCCTTTGTTTAGTACTCGGTCAATCGCTGCGTTTTCGGGCCGGATAGCTTCCCGCGCCGGGAGGATTCCGTACGAATGGAAGCGAACCCGCAAAAGCGAACCCACAAGACACAGACTTTGATGCTATTCAATCTTTACAGTCGAAAAGGGGTAGAAAATCACGCAAAAAACGATGGAATGCGCACTTGAACCGTGATTGAGCCGGGTCACGCGCCTTCAGGTTTCGGCATGATCGCGCCGCAGCGACTGCACGTACGGTGCGCTTCGCTACTGAAAAACCGGTTCATGACCGGCGGCAGCTGGCTGACTATATCCTCCAATTCAAAACGCTCCTCATAGAGTTTTTCCCCGCAGTCTTCGCAATACCACATGAACCCGTCGACTTCCCCGCTCCTCCGCCGGGTTTCCATGACCAGTCCCACGGTGTTCGCCGGCCGCCGGGGCGAGTGCGGCACGCCGCCCGGCAGCAGGAAGATCTCTCCTTCGCGTATCGTGATGTCCACCGGTTTGCCGTCGTCTATGATCTTCAATACGATGTCGCCCTCCACCTGGTAGAAGAACTCCTCGCCTTCATTATAGTGGTAGTCCTTGCGGGCGTTCGGTCCGCCAACGACCATGACAATGAAATCTTCAGCCTCCGTGTAGACGCACTGGTTTCCTACCGGCGGCTTGAGCAGGTCCCTGTGCTCGTCAATCCAGGCATTGAAGTTGAATGGAGCCGTCACCGGCATGATCGAACCTCCTTGTTCAGATGGCGGGGCCGAGGCGCTCCGCGACGAGCCGGTTCGCCCTGTTCCAGTCTACCTGATCCAACGTGGAGATGGAAGCGCAAAGTTCCCGCAGGATGCCGTCCTGTATTTCGCCGCGGCGAAGGGCGGCGCTGTAGGGAAAACGCCGAAACGAAACCATGGTGTAACGCGGAATGAACAGTTCCGGAAACTGCTGTTCCAGCAGGAAGCCCACCTTTTGCCGCAGTTGAAAACCGGGGTCGTTTACCAGGTCGCGCATCTCGACGTAGTTGGCCAGCGCCATATCGGCGATGGCATCCGTGTTTTCCTTCCTGCGGACGCCAAAGGTTTCGAATACCCGCTCCCAGTGCGGCCAGTGGGTCTCGATACACTCGTCGAGGACGGTACAGTCTTCGAAAGCGCAGTTCATCCCCTGACCGAAGAAAGGCACGATGGCGTGGGCGGCGTCACCGAGGAGCAGGACCCGGTCGCGATAATGCCAGGGGTTGCATTTGATGGTGATAAGCGAGCCCGTGGGATTGTCGCGGTACGCCGTGATCAGATCGGGCATGAGCGCCGTTGCATCGGGAAACCGGCTGTGAAAAAAGTCCCGTACCTGCCGCGGTTCCCGGAGACTGGCGAAACTGTACTCGCCTTCGTGGGGGAAAAAGAGCGTGCAGGTAAAACTACCGTCCAGGTTAGGCAACGCGATAAGCATGTACAGGCCCCGCGGCCAGATATGGAGTGCGTTGGGCTCCATCCTGTACGCGCCGTCCGGTCCGGCTGGAATGGTCAGTTCCTTGTACCCGTGGGTCAGATGCTGCTGAGTGAGGTCGAACCGCCCCATGTGCATCATGGCGTCTCGAACGGCCGATGCGGAGCCGTCCACGCCGATGATCCGCTCCGGATGGAGCGAGTGGACCTGATTGGTCGCGTCTTCGCATACGCGCAGCGCGTTGGTACGGAGATCCAAATCGGTGCAGCGGGCGTTGAAATAAAGCCGCACGCCGTCCTGCCGTTCCGCGGCACCTAGAAGAACCCGGTTCAGGCCGTCGCGCGAGACGGAGTAGATGACTTCGTCGTCCCGCCGGCTATAGGGTTGCATGGCCAGCTCGCCTGCTACGGGATGGATCAGGCGGCCCGACATCGGAATAGCCATGCCGAGGGCTTCGTCCTCCAGGCCGACTTGCCGCAGGGCGTGGAGTCCGCGGACGGACAGGGCCAGATTGATCGATCTGCCGGCGCCGGAAGCGGTGCGACGAAGATCGGCCCGTTTCTCGTATACCTCGACGCGGAATCCCCGCCGGGCGAGGAAGATCGCCAGCAAGGATCCGGTAAGACCCGCCCCCACCACCGTTATGGTTTCCTGCCTGGTAGCCATCGGCACGCTCGCATGCGAGTCGGTACCGGCATGAGCCGGAATAAAAACAAGGTCAGTCGTCCGACTCCAAGCCGTCGGCCAACCTCTCCGCCAAGACTTCGGCGAAGCGATGCACATCCGAAAAACTGTTGTACAGCGGTACAGGCGCGATGCGGATCACGTCGGGCTCACGCCAGTCGCACCATATGCCCTTCTCCGAGAGATGCCGGTGCAAGCGCCGGCCTTCCGGTCCCGTCCTCAGGGAAATCTGACAGCCGCGTTGTGCCGGGTTCGCCGGCGAGATGATGGCCAGGTCGTCCGGGACGCGGGTCTGGAGCAGGTGGATCAGGTAACCGGTCAGTTGGATGCTTTTGGCCCGCAACCGGTCCATACCGGCCTCGTCGAACAGTGCCAGCGAGGCGCGCAGCGTCGCAAGCGGGAGGATGGGCGGATTGCTGAGTTGCCAGCCCGCTGCGCCCGGGGTCGCGTCGAAAGCCGAAGGCATCCGGAAACGGGTCGACTTGTCGTGCCCCCACCATCCGGCAAACCGGGGCAGGTCGTCTCTCCGTGCGTGCCGTTCGTGAACGAAGCACCCGCCTACGCAACCCGGACCGCCGTTCAGATACTTGTAGGAACACCAGACGGCGAAGTCTACATGCCAGTCATGGAGTCGCAATTCCAGATTGCCGATGGCGTGCGCAAGGTCGTATCCCACGACGCACCCCTGCCGCCGGGCCGCCGCGGTAATCCGTTCCATGTCGAAAGCTTGCCCGGTCAGGTAGTTCACCCCGCCCAGAAAAACCAGGGCGATGGTTTCGCCCTCCCGCGCAAGCAGGGCCTCTATGTCCTCGGTGCGGATCGTATCTTCCCCGCTTCGCGGATGCAGTTCGATCACGCTTTCGGCTGGATCGTAGCCGTGCCAGGCGACCTGTGAAACGACGGCGTAGTGATCTGAGGAAAAGGTCGAACCCTCTATGAGAATCCGGTTTCGCTCTGGTGTGGGACGGTAGAATGAGACCAGCATCAGGTGCAGGTTCACCGTAAGGGTATTCATGGCCACGACCTCGCCGGACGAGGCGCCGACTAGCCGGGCCAGCGGCTCCTGCAGCGCTTCGTGGTAGGGTATCCAGGGGTCTTCTCCCTCGAAATGCCCGGCAACGCCCAGCCTCCGCCAGCTTTCCAGTTCACGGTCCACAAAGTCGCGTGCGGTTTTCGGCTGGAGTCCCAGCGAGTGACCGACCAGATAGACGGCATCCGCGCCGTCCTCGGTGCGCGGAAAATGAAAGCGCGACCGGAAGGACGAAAGTTCGTCCCGGGCGTCCATGCCGGCGGGATCCATGCGGAAATCGAGTTGACGGTCCATGAGGTGGGTAGGTTCCCGTAAAAACCAGTCTGCTTCCGCGGTTCCGGCCAGATGAACGGTGCAACAAGGCGTCCGCGTCGTCACCGCACCGAATAAAGGGCAACGCGCATCGTTGTCAAGGAGATGATGATTCCGGCAGCATCTCGCGGTAGGGGGCCGAATCGAGACCCGGAAAGGCGTGCGCGAGCAGGTCCAGGGTCCGGGCCGTGTAGTACGGATGGCCGGGGTCGGGCCAGCCGAACAGCGACCGCACACGTGGTTTCGTCTGCGTGATGAAGGGCAGCATGTATTCCCTTTCGCCATAGACGAAGGGATTCGAGAACCGGGTCCAGCGATCGGCGTCGCGGCGGCACATGGACAGCGTCCATAGCGCCCGCTGCTTTTTCCTATTCTCGAAAGACTGTGCCGAATGGAGCAGGTAGGAGGAATAGAAGAGTGCGCTTCCCCGGGCGCCCACGGCTGGTACCGGATCCGCCAAGCCGGTCTTCCGAATGTCGCGAATGTGGCTGACCCCGGCCATATTGCCGGTTTCCCATCCTTTGGCAAAAACCTCGGCCGCCCGTACGTGCGAACCGGGAACGAGCAGCATGGGCGCGCTGTCATGGGTTACGTCATGGAGGTACACGCCGGAATTGACGTAGGAAAACCGTCCCGCGTCCATCGACGGGGGAAGGACGCAGTTCGTGTTGTGGTCTACATGGTATCCGCTCCATGATTCGTCCGGAAATCGCGCGTCCACGGGCCCCGTGCGCATGAAGAGATGGGCGTTGCAATAGCTGGGTTTGTCGCCCAGAAACAGTTCGAACAGATCGAGATAGCGGTCGTTCTCGATGAGCCGGTCGAGCGACGGATCGCCGATGGGAAACTGCGACCGGCCATGCACTTCGTCCTGTTTCGTGGTGAATCCATCGCCCACGGAACCGGTGCCGCTCTGTTCGAAGTCCTTCAGCCAGGCCGCGTAGGACTTGCCGTAGAAATTCCGTTCCATGGCATCCAGCGCGGCGTCCATTTCTTCGGCGCTAAAGACGTCGGGCACGAGGATGTATCCGTCGCGATGAAACTGTTCCAGCATGACTTCCCTCCGGGGTTGTCCTCTTGGAACGGCGGGTTGTCGCGCAGTCAGGCGTTGCGTATCAGGTCGTTCCAGGACGGGGCGATGCCGTCGCGTCGTCGCCGGGAAATGTTCAGGACCGGACCGTCGGGACGGACGCCGTGTTGCATGATCACATCGAAATAGGGTTCCCGCGTGACTTCCAGCAGGTTCAGCAGCCGTTTTCGCATATCCGCCGCGACAGCCCGATTCGCCTCTGCCAGATTGTGCATTTCGTACGGGTCCTCCCACAGATCGAAGAGCGCCTCGTGGCCGGTCTCATAACAGGCGTACTTCCACCGTTCCGTGACCAGTCCGCGCCAGTCCGCATAGTCGAAATGCACCCTCGGCGCACCGACCATTTCGAGCAGTACTTCACCGGGGCCGTCGAATGCCGCGTTCCGGCAGGCCGGGGAGAAATCGGTGCCCTGCATGTGGACCGGCACGGGTACGCCGGCCAGACCCAGGGTGGTGGGCGCCATGTCCACCAGGCTGAACAATTCCGTCCGCGCGCCCTGGCAAGGCAGAACGCCGGGTCCGTAGAAGATCGCGGGCACCCGGACGGACTCCTCATGGGGATGCCCCTTGTCCTCGATCTGATCGTGGCTTCCCATGAAGTCGCCGTGATCCGAGAAATACACCGTAATCGTGTTGTCGCGGAAACCGTCGATCGATTCCAGCGCGTCGAGCAGCCGGCCGATGTTCCGGTCCAGGTTTTCGATCATGGCGTAGTACACGGCAAGCCGCTCCCGCAACCCGGGTTTGTCGCCGAAGTTCGGGCGGGTCTTCAGAGCGGCTGGATCGTAGCGCATGCAATCCTCCGGCGCTTCAAGAGGCCAGTGGGGCGGCTCCACGCTGAGCACAAGAAAGAGCGGCCGATTTTCGTCGTAATCCCGCAGGTACGCGATGGCCATGTCGGTCAGCGCATTCGTCTGATAGCCCGGCATGCGGACCGGGTCGATGTCGTTTCCCCTGTAGTAGAATCCCTTGAACGGCGCGTTGTTCATCTCGAATCCGTACCAGTCCTGGAATCCGCCGCGGTGATATTCCGGTGTACGCGAAGCCGACTCCGGTTCGTAGTAATCCGGATTGCGCCGCACTTCCGGGGGGATCTGGTCGCGAACCGTCCCGCAGTGCCACTTGCCGAAGTGCGCGGTATGGTAGCCTGCTTCGCGAAGTATGGTAGCCGTGCTTGGCGCCGCCGGCTTGTACACGTCGTGAAATCCCTGCACCGGACCGGCGTGGGCGTGGCGGCCGGAGAATATCGTGCCCCGCGAAGGGGTGCAAACGGGACAGTTTGCCCGTGCGTTTACAAAGCGCACCCCGTCCGCGGCCATGCGGTCCATGGTCGGGGTCCGGAGGTTGGGATCCCCCGCGTGCCCCATGGCCTGTCCCGCGTGTTCGTCGGACAGTACGTAGATGATATGCGGTCGCGACATGGCCAGGTTCAATCCGCGTTTCGATTCGCGGCAGGCAGTTCGGCCGCCTGACGTTTTTTCCAGTAGCGGTAGAAGGGAATGCCCACGGCCAGAATAACGAGACCCAGCAATGGGCGCGTATAGTCGGTGATCAGGGCGTTGACCAGGACCCCCGACGAAATGATCAGGAACAGAATGGGCGTGACGGGATAGCCCCAGACGCGGTAGGGCCGGAGGAGGTCGGGCTCCTTGAAGCGAAGTATGATCAGTCCGATCACCGCGAGGCTGAGAAACACGTAGTTGAAGAATATGGCGAAACCGATGATCTGGACGAAGGTACCGCTCAATGCGAAGACCGAAGCCCATACGCCCTGCATCACGATGGAAACGACCGGCGTGCGAAACCGGGGATGCACGTACTGGAAGGCCTTGAAGAAGAGGCCGTGATTCGCCATGGCGTGGTAGACCCGGGGAGCTACCATCAACTGGGCGTTCACCGTCCCGAAGGAGGTCAGCATGATGGCGGCGGAAATCAGCATCGCGCCGGCGGGGCCAACCAGCACGTTCAGGGTATCGGCGGCCACACGGCGGGAAGTCTGGAGTTCCTCGAAGGAGAGGACGGACAGATACACGATGTTGGCCAGGACGTAGACCGTGGCCACGATGGCGAGGCCGGAGAAGATGGCCCGTGGAATACTCCGTTGCGGCTCTTTGACTTCGGACGCCACGAAGGTAACGAAAAACCAGCCGTTGTAGGCGAACAATACGCCCAGCATGGCCAGGCTGAGTCCACCCAGCAGCGAAAAGCCGGTCTGTTCCTGAACCAGCGGCGTCCAGGCGGTTTCCGATCCGGCACCGAGGATGAATCCGAGCAGGATCACGGCGAGGACGGCGCCGACTTTTATGAAGGCGAATACGTTCTGAAGCATGCCGCCGACCTTGATGCCCAGACTGTTCATTCCCGTCAGAAAGAGAATGCAACCCACGGCGATCCAGCGCTCGGACCACTGGTCCTCGATCCCGAAGAGTCCGGTTGCGTACCGGGCGAACACGGAGGCCACCGCGCCCATTGCGCCCGTGATGATGATGAACAGGAAGGCCCATCCGAAGAGAAAGGAGACGAGGTCCGTGTTGTAGGCGCGTCGAAGAAAAGCATAGGTCCCCCCGCTCCGCGGTATGGCAGACCCGAGCTCGGCAAAGCACAGGGCGCCCGCCAGGGAGAGGAGGCCGCCGGCGACCCAGACCAGGAGGCTGAGGGACGGCGACCCGACCTGGGTCGCCACCGAACTCGGCACCATGAAGATGCCCGATCCGATGATGGCGCCAATGATCAGCGCCGTGCCGGTCTTTGCACTCAGCGCCCGCAGCAGCCGGGGCTGTCCCGGAGGAATGGCATCGTCGGCCAATCCGGTTTCCTTGGAAATCGGCATAACTGCTCCTTTCCTATTCTGGCGCAATGACGGGTTGGGCTTCAAGTCCCGGGGGCATGGGATCAACCCCTGAAAAACGGGTTCCGTGCTCGAACCACGAACGCGGCGCCGCCTGCCCCCACAGGGTCTGTCGCCGGGTGTCTTTCAGGTCCCATATCCGCGCGGGATGATCCGGGTCGACCGTGACATAGTCGCCCGTGAACAGCTCGATCCGGTGACCGTCCCGGTCGAACAGGTACAGGAAGAAGGCGTTTGAAATGCCGTGGCGCCCCGGCCCCCGTTCGAAGGCGTCCCGGTGTTCCGAACTGGCCAGCCGGTCGCAGAAGTGGATGATGTCCATGGCCGTGGGCACGTAGACCCCGATGTGATGCAGGCGCGGTCCGGTTCCATTGGTGAACGCTATATCGTGGACGCCGCCCCGGCGTTGCAGCCAGGTAGCCCAGAGGTCGGAGTCCTCGTTCCCGATATCCGCCACGGTGACTTCCGTCGGACGAAATCCCAGTGATTCGGCGTAGAACGCCGTCATCCCGTTGACGTCATGGGAGAACAGGTTGAAATGATCAATACGTTGAATATGGGCGCCCCCGTGTCGATGGTATTCCTGCAGCAGCAGGTCCCTACGGGTCATTTCGTGGTAGAACTCGAGCGGAATGCCGAAGGGATCTTCCACGTGCAGCGTCCGGCCCTGGGCGTACCGTTCGACGAAAGTCGCGGGGCATCCGGCCTGCTCGTAGAAAGCCGCGGCCCGATCCAGATCGGACTCGCCGGCGACCTTGAAGGCGATGCGGTGAACGACCGGTTCATCGGCCTTTGTCAGAATCAGCGAATGGTGGTTGCGTTCTTCCATGCCGCGCAAGTAGAGCGTGTCGCCGGTGTCGTCCTCGCAGGCGTAGCCCAGCAGGTCGATATAGAAGTCGCGGGCATAGTCCAGATCCGTCACGCCCCACTCCGTGTGGCTGCAACGGACGATGTTGAAAGGGGGGGAAGGGTTCGCTTCGGGAATAGCCACGGTTCGTCCTCTCGCCTGGTGCGCCTGCCGCATGGTCTACAACCGCATCATCCCTTGCCCAGTTTCGGCACCGGGTGATCTGCAAGGGCGATGTCGATGTTCTTCGTCTCCATATAGAAATCGAAACTGTAGTCGCCCCCGTCTCGACCGATACCGCTTCCCTTCATACCGCCGAAGGGGGTGGGCAGATGGCGCACGTTCTCGGAGTTCACCCAGACCATACCGGCTTCGAGTCGCTGGGCGAAGGCATGCGAGCGGGTGACGTCTCGCGTCCAGAGGTACGCGGCCAGGCCGTAATCGACATCGTTGGCGATGTCGAGGGCTTCCGCTTCCGTGTCGAAGGGGATGACGGTAAGAAAGGGGCCGAAAACCTCTTCCCGGGCGATGCGCATGGACCGGTCCGCGTCTGCGAAAAGCGTGGCCTCGAAGTAGTTTCCGTTCCGGACGTCCTGATCCTGGGGACAGCGGCCGCCGGCCAAAAGGGTGGCGCCTTCGGCAAGTCCGGCCGATACGTAGCCCCGTACCTTCTCAAGATGAAGCGGGTGGATCATGGGACCCAGTTCGGACGCCGGGTCGAAGGGATTTCCGAGTCGGATGCGCGGTACCCGTTCGGCGAGTCGCCCAACGAAGGAATCGTATATGCTCCGTTCCACCAGCAGGCGACTGCCCGAGGTGCAGCGCTCGCCGTTGAGGCTGTATATCATGAACACGGCGGCGTCCAAGGCGCGCTCCAGATCCGCGTCGGCGAATACGACGACCGGGTTCTTGCCGCCCAGTTCAAAGTGCACCCGCTTGAGTGTCTCCGCGCCCTGACGCATGATGGCGCGTCCGGTTCGCGTATCGCCCACGAAGCCGACGGCCTTGACGTCCGGGTGCTCGGTAAGCGCTCGTCCCGCGGTTTCGCCGATGCCGTTGACCACATTGACCACGCCTGCCGGGATGCCCGCCTCGTGAACCAGTTCGGCCAGACGCATGGCCGTGACCGGGCTCCATTCCGCGGGTTTGTGCACGACCGTGCAGCCGGCCGCCAGCGCGGGCGCGATCTTCCACGTGCTGAGCATGAAAGGAGTGTTCCAGGGCGTGATGATGCCCACCGGACCGATGGGTTGTCTCAGCGTGTAATTCAGGTGTCCGGCCGTTGGCAGCGCCAGTCCGTCGGAGGCGGCTTCCGCGCGATCCGCGAAAAAACGAAAGTTCTCGGCGCCGCGGACCGCGGCCTTGGACATGTAGCGGATGGGCTGGCCCGTATCCCAGGTCTCCAGCAGGGCGATCTCCTCGCCGTGTTCCTCAATCAGGTCGGCGACCCGGTGCAGGAGGCGTTTCCGCTCGGCTCCGGTGGAATACCGCCAGTCCTTGAAGGCGGCGGTCGCCGCACGGGCTGCGAGGTCGATTTCCTTCGCTTCGCCGCACGCGACGGTGCACAGCGCGGAGTTGTCGATGGGCGTGTTGTTCTCGAACGTAGCGCCGCTGGCCGATGGTATGGTCGAGCCGCCAATCAGGTGGCCGATGCCCTCTTCGCGGTAGCGGGACAAATGTACCGCCGCTTTTGTCTGGTTCGGATGGGGTTCGCCGGCTATGATACGACCTCCTCGTGACTGGCCACCACGTCGTTTTCGAGTGTACCCAGCCCGTCCACCGTGAGCCGGAGCCGGTCGCCTGCGTGGATGTGGGAAATGCCCTCCGGCGTGCCCGACCAGATCATGTCCCCCGGGTTCAGCGTCATGTAGGCGGTGATGTACGCAATCAACTCGGCGACACTGTGGCGCAGGTCGCCGGACCAGCCTTCCTGGCGCAGGTCGCCGTTGACATAGGTGCGCAGACGCACGTCCGTGGGATCGATCTCGTCCGCGGTGGTCAGAAAGGGGCCGAGCGGACCGAAGGTATCGAATCCCTTCGCCTTGATCGGCGGCCTGAAATAGTTGCTGACGAAATCCCGGATCGTCAGATCGTTTCCTATGGTGTATCCCCCCACGTACTCCAGTGCGTGTTCGGCCTTCACCTTGCGCGCCGGCCGCCCGATTACGGCGACCAGTTCACATTCGTAGTGCAGGTAGTCGAATTCGGGAGGGACGACGATTCTCGCCCGATGTCCGATGAAAGTCTGCGGCATCTTGTTGAACAGGATAGGCTCCTCCGGCAGGTCGAGATTCAGTTCCTTCGCGTGCTCCGTGTAGCCCAATGCAACGCCAATGGCCTTGCCGGTATGGTCCACTGGAGGGAGAAACATGACGTCGTCGGGATCATAGGAAACCGTACCCACCATAAGCTGACCGTTTTCGTAAACGGCCTCGTGTACCTGGCCGTTGCAGGCGAACCGCGCAGTTTTCATGATATCGCTCCCGTTACACTTCGTACCACCGATCCACGCTGCGATTCAGTTGAGCGGGATCGGAGAACCGTGCTTCCATTTCCAGTACCGCGGCTTCCACCTCGGTTTCCGTCGGAACGAGATCCCGCTGTCCGGCGGAAAGATCGTAGACCGACCGGCCTTCCGTGGAAAGGCGCATGTCCAAGTCGATCCGGCCCGCGGACCGACGCCGAAGCAGGATGGAATACGTATCGCAATACAGGTCGGGGTCGTATTCGACCGGCTGGCCGGCCGGTCCTTCCCCGTCCAGCAGCCCGAATCGCCGGGCCACCGCGCGCAGGTCCTGCCACAGCGCGTGCATGATGTCGGGCCGAGCGTCTCCCTTCTCCCGGTCATGCAGGGGACGGGCGCTTCGCGCCTTGCGCTGGACTTCGATGACACGTCTGATCTGCCGGGACGGCGTCGGAATACCGAACCAGGTCGTCTTTGCGTCCCCGAGCAGGGGTTCGACCCGATCCGTCTCCCTCCGGACCAGTTCGACCAGCCGGTTGCCGACGACCGGAACTTCGCCGATGAGCATGTTCCGGTCGTCGCGATGTGTTTCCGCCCAGTTGCCGACCGCCCGACGCGCCCACATGCCGATCGCCTTCCGTACGCCGGGATGGGTTATGCCGTCCTCTTCCTGATAATGTTCCTTCACGCGCGCATTTGTCAAGAAAGGCAGCCGACAGACGTCCCACTGCAGGAGGTGAGGCACCCGGCCGTGATCACTGGCCATGATCGCAAGTTGTTGCAGCAGCAGGCTCTTTCCCGTGCCCGGCAGTCCGGCGAGGAAGACCATTTTGCGGTGGTCCACCAGGTCCTTCAGCACGCGGAACAGTCTGCTGTCTTCGGAAATCAGGAACATGCCGTTCGGGACCGCGCTAAGCGCCCCGGTTGCCTCCTCTTACCCTGGGGCCTCGCTTGAATCGTTCGGCGTCCGGCATCTCACCCACCGGGACTTCCACCAGGGTCGGACCGTCTTCCTTGAACCCCGCGCGGATCGCGTCGCGCAGCGCGTCGAGCGAGTGTGCCCGCAAGCCCCTGGCGCCGAAGGATTCGGCCAGTTTTACGAAATCCGGATTGTGCAGATCGGAAGCAATGACCCGGTTGCCGTACAGGTTCTTCTGCATGCGCTTCACGTTACCGTACGCATTGTCGTTGAAAACGAGCGTAACCAGCGGGATTCGATGCTGTACCGCCGTGGCCAACTCCTGCACGCCGAACATGAATCCGCCGTCGCCCGCGACGGAAATGACGAGCTTGTCCGGGTGGGCGACCTTGACGCCGAGCGCAGTCGGAAACCCCCAGCCCAGCGTACCCTGGTAGCCGGTGGAAATGAACGTATAGGGCTTGTACACCGGCATCACCTGCCGGCTCGCGTAGCCGACCTGGGTCAGCTCCTCTACGAAGATTCCGTCCTCGCCCAGTTCTTCGCGGATGATGCGCAGATAGGCGTTTTGGGGTTCCAGCGCGGCAAGCCTGGTCGCCGTTTCCTTCTTCAGGGCCAGCATTTCATCCTTCCGGGACGCCCTCGGCCTGTTGTGTTTCTCGACCAGGGAAACCAGCAAGGGCATGGCCTCTTCCGCCCGCGCCGTGATGGGCAGGTCCGGCATGGCGATCCGGTCGTGCGCCGAACCGTCCGCGTCGATGCGGATGATGGTCAGATGCTCGTCCACCCCCCAGTTGAGCTGGGGTATCTCGAGGCGGGATCCCACGGCCAGCGCCACGTCCACCTGCGGCCACAACTTGTGTCCGGTCGGGTTGGTGTGACTGAGATAATGGCGGCTGTCCAGTACGCCGCGTCCCGTACGGTACCCGATCACCGGTGCCTGGAGCAGCTCCGCGAGCCGGCGCACCGCATCGGATACGTTCATGGCGCCGCGGCCGACGAAGATCATGGGGTTTTCGGCCTTGCCGAGGATGCGTGCGGCCGCCTCCAGGGCCTCGACATCGACCGGGTCCGGCGTGATCGGCAACGGACCGGGAATGTGTTGCACCACGCCTTCCTTTGCCAACGTGTCCCAGGGGCATTCCAGGCCCACGGGACGGGGCCTGCCCGAATGCAGTTGCCGAAGGGCCTCGGCGGTCCTGACAGGCGCTTCGGCCGGATCCGTGATCCGGGCGGACCACTTGGTCATGGAGCGGAGAACCCGCAGCTGATCGTTGATTTCGTGCAGTTGGCCTACCCCCCGCCCGATGAACCTGGCGGGGATCTCGCCGGTCAGGCAAAGGACCTTCGCGTTGGTGGCGTATGCCGTGCACAGGGCGGCTGCGCTATTGAGAAATCCCGGTCCGGGAACCACGTTGTAGACGCCGGTCCGGTCCGTCGAGAGGGCGTATCCCAGCGCCATGTAGGCCGCACCCTGTTCGTGGCGCGTATGGATGACCCGGATTCGGTTCCGATGATCGTAGAACGCGTTGTAGAGCGCGTCGTTCTGCACGCCCGGCAGCCCGAAAACCGTGTCCACATCGTGGGCGATCAGTGTACGGACGATTGCTTCGGCGGTCGTCATTTCATCCATGGACGACGAGGCGGCGGGAACGGCCGCGCGGGCGGTCACAGGTCGATCCGATACAGGGGTTCCAGACCCTGCGCGATCCGGTTCGTGTTCTCCGCCGCCGCGGCGGCCCGTCGTCGGGCGGTACCATCCGTCACACCGGCGATGTGCGGCGTGGCCACCACGTTGGGCAGCTGGTAGACGGGAAGCGTCGGGTCCGGTGGTTCCTGGGCGAATACGTCGAGTCCCGCGCCCCCGATCTGCCCGGAAACCAGCGCATCGCGGAGCGCGGTTTCATCCACCAGCGCGCCACGTGCCACGTTGATGACGCACGCCGTCTCCTTCATACGTCCCAGCTGTCGGGCGTCGATGGTATGCCGGGTTTCTTCGTTCAGATGCAGGTGCAAAGAGAGAAAGTCGCTTTCCGCCACGACCCGATCGAGATCGGTTGGCGTGCCCATGAATTCCGGTTGCAACTCGTCCAGGACTTCGGGCTCGATCTCGCGAACGTCGATACCCATGATTTTCATGCCGAAAGGCTTTGCTCTCCGCGCCAGCGCCTGGCCGCTCGCGCCGAATCCGACGATACCGAGGCGCTGATCTTCCAGTTCATATCCGCACGGTTCGTAGAATCGTCCTGTGCGGAAGTTCTCCGCCGCTTCCCGGTAACGCCGGGAAAGCATGATGATGAACATCATGGCCGTTTCGGCCAGGGCGACGTCGCTGAAGAGACCGGGCGTATTGGCGGTCGGAATGCCCTTGGTTTTGATATAGGCCAGGTCGAAGTGGTCGAACCCCGTCCCTACGATCTGCCAGAGCCTGCAGTAGCCCGAGGCCGCGTCCATCATCTCCCGCGTGCCCCGGCTTCCACCCTGGTCAAGTACCACGTCCACGCCAGCGAATTGCGGTGCCAGGGGTTGGTCGTCGTCCAGTTCCTTCAGGTCGTGCCGGTCCCCGATGGCCGCCTTGATGTGCTCGCACCAGGGCGTATACAGGCGACGCATGGGCAGCAGAATGACGTTCAGTCGCTCCATCGAATCTCAGGCTCCTCCGTTTTCCTTCGCGAGCAGATCTACCGGGGTCGTGTCCTGCACGTCGGTGCGGAACACCCAAGTCCCTTCCTTCACGTAGTGCACGGCGAAGGCCAGCCGGGGTCGTGTCCGGGAACGGTTGGCATAGGAACCGTGCACCGTCCGGCTGGTGAAGAACACGCCGCTGCCGCGAGGCACTGTCAGCCGCACCAGGTCTTCTTCCCCGATGTCTACCACGTCGAAGGAGTAGAGTTTCTCCGTCCATGCGCGTCCGTCGGGCGACCGCATGCCGTATTCGGTCACCCAGCTTACGTGTTCCGGATTGGTGTTGAGGGTCGTCTCGCGCAGGGCGTTCCGGTGGCTGCCCGGCGCCACGCACAGTCCGCCGTTTTCCGGATCCGTATCGCTCATGGCGATCCAGCAGGCCATCAGCGTATCCGGCTCGTTCGGCAGGTAATGGGCGTCCTGATGAAGCGAGATGCCGGCCCCTCCCCGTTCCTCGCCCGGTCCGGCGGGCCGCTTGGCCATGTACATGGTTTGCACGATGCGCGGCCGGCCGCCCAGTATCTGACGCGCGACGCCCGCAACGTTGGGATGGGTGGCGAGCCGGCGCCAGCATGGATCGGACAGGTGGGTGCGCAGACCCTGCCGCAGGGACGCTGCCTGCGGATCGGCTTCGTGATGGAGGAAGGTCTCTACTTCCCCGTCCGTCAGCAGGTCGGAGACGACGAGATAGCCCTCCGCTTGAAACTGCGCGACCTGCGCGTCGTCAAGCTGGATGGGTGAGGATTCCTTCTGCATATTCGGCGGGTCCTCGCGGGCATCACACTGCGGCAATGAACGGAGATGCACCTTCATTCGGGTTAAAAACACCCAATATAAAGAAAACGAATCCGGGAGTTCCGGTCAAGGTGTTCTGTGAACCGTAAGCCGAGCGCCAGCGCGGTCGGACGCCAGCGCGGTCGGCACTGTTCTCGCACAGCGGTTGCTACAACTCGTTGAGCAGCATCATTTCCCCGGGAAAGGGATGGAGGTAGGTCTGGTCTTTCAGGTAGGCGATATCGAACTTCTGGACATAGTACCGAAACAGGACTGCGAGTACGATCAGCGGCAGTATGCCGTCGTGGTACTGCTCGATCATGCGGGTTAGTTCCCGGCGCGCGGGGCCGTCAAGCCGGTCGGTAAAGTAGCCTGCCATGTGCTGGAGCACGTTGGTGTGGTTACGTCGGGTGGGTCTGCGTTGCATGATTTGGCTGAATTCGGCCAGGTAGGCGTCGGCCAGGCCATGGACGGTTACGTACCGTTCCGGTTTGGCCAGCAGGCGCCCGAGACGCCGCGTGCCCTCCTGATTGTGGGCCATGAGGAGGTACTTGTAGGCACGGTGGTAACGCATCAGCGCGTCCCGGGTCAGGCCCGTCGAAACCAGTTCCAACCACCGGTAACGGGCGAAGATCCGGCGGATGAAGTTCTCCCGAACCCGGGCATCGCCAAGACGCTGTTCGTCCTCCACGGGCAGGTGGGGCAGCGCTTCCATCAACCGGCGGGCAAACAGGCCGCGCCCGTTTCTGCGCACTGCGCGTCCCGGCTGGGCGACGGGTACCCGGTCGATGCCGCAGGAGGGGGACCGGCTTTTCAGGACGTATCCGCAGAGTTTCGCCCGCTCCAGAGACTGCATCCGCTGTCGGGTGAAACGCTCCACCAGGTCGGTATGATCGATTCCTGCCTTCGTCAGCATCCGGATACCGCCGTCGACCGACGTCAATTGTACGGTCTCCCGCGGCGTGCCCATGCCTGCTTCGACTTCCGGACAGACCGGGACCCACTCCACGTACCGGCCGACCACGTCCACCAGATAGTCGTCCCGCTTGTGCCCGCCGTCGTAGCGGACACGGTCGCCCAGCAGGCAGGACGAGATGCCTACGCGCACCGGCAGTTCGATATCGTGAATGTTTATCATGAATACTTCTGCCTGGTTCACGGGTTTCCGCTACCAGCGGTCTATTGCGCCGAGCAGCAGCTTCTGTTCCTTCGTTCCGTGCTCCCGCATGGCCGTCACACGGGGCCGTCGAAGGGCTCTCTGGATTTCATCCAGGCATTCTGGTAGCACATCAGACAAACCCGGCGGTTGCGGTCGGATTGGTTGGCGGCTCCGCGGTGAAAGAGCCAGCCGTCGAACAGGACAGCCTGTCCCGGCTTCGCCAGCAGGTGCTTCTCGTCCGGAAACCGGGCATGGGTCTCCGGCGGCTTGAAAGGTGCCCTGTGGCTGCCTGGCACGACGACGATCGGGCGGTTTTCCATGGTCAAGGGATCCAGGTAGTACCCGCAGTTGATCTGGCCCGGTTCATTGCCGTAAGGTGGCGGGTCGGGATCCTTGGGCCAGGGTATGTCCCGGTGCCAGTTCTGATCCGGTTCGCCGGGCTTCGTGACCCGCGCCGTCGCGCTGTGCAGCTGGACGCAGTTGCCCAGTATGGCCTTCATGCGCGTTAAAACGGGCGGGTTGTCGAGCAGGAAGGCGAATCGACCGTCCTCCTCCAGGAGCTGGTGGATAAACGGCTCGTCTCGCCGTTCAAAGGTCTCGTTCAGGACTTCCCCGAGTTGCTCGACCTGCCGGATGGTCAAGGCCTCTTCCACGACGAGGTAGCCCCAGCGGCGGAAGAAGGCAACCTCCCTCTCCAGGCCGGGGGTCAGGTCCGGGTTCATCCGGGGGCCGACGATATCGGCATCATATCCCATGGTATTTCGGTCCCTGGCTGGGCGTGGTGTCAGTACTTGTCCTGTGTGATCAGAAGAAACCGAGGTCCTCCCGGGTCGCGCGCCGGGCGGTGTCCTCGTCCAGCGTCACGCCCAGACCCGGTTTCATGGGCAGATCGATGTGTCCGTTCCGGATCAGGTCTCTTTCCACCGTCAGCGTGTTCCATGTTTCGTCGTCCAGGTGGTGGAATTCAAGCACCTGGAAATTGGGCGCCGCCGCGCACAGATGGCAAACGGCCACGGTGCCGATGGGTCCGCATATGTTGTGCGGCGACAGGGGGATGTAGTACATGTCCGCCAGGTCGGCGATTTTCCGTCCCTCGAGCAGCCCGCCCGCCTTGGCGTGATCGGGCGATATGATATCCGCGGCCTGCCCCTCGATGAGGTCCCGGAATCCATGGCGCGTATAGAAATTCTCCCCGGTGCAAATGGGGACGCGGGTCGCCTGGGTGACTTTTGCCATGGCCTCGATGTTCTCGGGTGGCACCGGGTCTTCCAGCCACATCAGGTTGAGATCCTCAATGGCGTAGGCCACTTTGAGAATATCCACCGGCGCGTAGTTCCAGTGGGCGTCGATGAGCAGGTCGGTGTTGGGATCCAGGGCCTCCCGCAAGGCCGTGATGACGTCGACGAAATAGGCCACGTCGTGGTTGCTGATGGTCCTGTTGTAGCGGTCCCGCCGCGAAGGCTGGGGATCTATATCGAACTTGATGGCATCGAAACCACGCGCTTCGACCGCACGCGCCTTTTCGGCGTAGGCGTCCGGGGTTTCTTCGTCCCCGGCGTGACAGTCGTTGTATACGCGGATGCGGTCCCTGAACTTGCCACCGAGCAGTTGCCAGATGGGCACCCCGCAGGCCTGGCCCGTGATGTCCCACAGCGCCATTTCGATTCCGCTGATGGCGCTCATGACCGCCCCCTGGTAGAAGCCGGAGGCGGACATGGAACCCATCATGTCGTGGAAGAGCTTGTCCACGTTGCGCGGATCCTGGCCGATGAGCGCCCGTTCGACCAGTCTGGGATCGGTGGCGATCTGGTGGACGCCGGCGCCGTGATACGCCTCGCCAATGCCCTCCAGTCCCTCGTCGGTCCTGACCTTCACCAGCACCCAGGGAATGGGCTGAAGCAGCACGGCGCCCACCTGTGTGATTTTCATAGCGACTCCCGGTTTCCAGTTGTTGTATCCGCTGATCAAGCCGGTACGCTCGTCAACGTAGCCGTTTCATCGCGATCCGTTACGCGCATCGCGGTCGCGATCCGTCTTATCGCATTCTGGTCAGCGCGTCCCGGGTATTCAGATACGGCACGGACCGCTCCAGGAAGGTCTCCAGCAGGGTCTCGGGTGTCAGGTCGGACGTATCTATCGCGAACTTCCGGTGGATCCACGACTGCGCGACTTCCTCTTCGAACCGTCCCAGGACAAGCGGTACGTCCCCGGAAGGGACGAGTTGATGGGGATGGGGGGCCGTCTCCATGCGCTGCCGAATGACTTCCGGGCGGGCGTGGAGATGGACCAGGATCGCATCGTCGGGCATGTCGGGCTCGTATTCGCGCACGGCGATTTCGATCCCCGGATAATAGTATCGGGGTCCGTAAACCATTTCCTCGATGTGAAATCCGCCCAGAAGGATGTGATCGAACTTGTGCATCAGGCGCACGTGGTAGACGATCTGGAATCGTTGAAACCGTTCTTTTATGGCCGGCAGCATATCGATGAAACCCTGCTGCTCCTCCGCGTCCAGATGGAAGGCGTCCGGGATGGTGAAGTGATCGTCCAGATGGTGGTGTATGCCCCGTTCATTGCCCCAGGCGTAGAGGCCGTCTATCAGGGTCGATACCCCCGAGTATTCGCAACCCACGGCGATTAGCCGCATGGACGCTCCTTTCTTTGGTGCTGTGCTTGTTCGGCGGTGCTGCGAGTACTCCAGCGCGGTGCTGCTTGCGTTCCGGCGGTTCGCATGTTCAGCTCAACGCTTCGTATCGTTTCGTGTATCGTTGCAACGCATCGTAATCCAATTCGCAACCGAGGCCCGGTTTCATCGGCGTGGGAACGAAACCGTTCTCGTATGGAATGGGTTCGACGATGAGATCGTCCTCCCGGGTCCAACTGCCGACGAAATCGGATGCCATGGTGCAGTTGGGCGCCGCTGCCGCGGCGTGGACAAAGGAGGTGTCGGCGATGCCCAGGTCGTTGCCGGAACCGTGCCAGCAGGGCAGGTCCGCGGCGGCGGCCACCGCGGCGTTGCGTTGAAATCCGAACATGCTTCCGCCCAGGTTCACGCAGTCGACCACACCCCTGCCCGCGTCGGCCTGCAGGGCCCGGACCACGCCCGGACCGTCGCCCAGGTGCATGGCCAGAGGGAAGGGGATCGCCCGGTGGATCTCTTCGTAACCCGCAATGTCCGTCTTGGGTATGGGATCTTCGAAAACCTCCACGTTCCCGAGGGGCTCGAGCCGTTCGGCCAACTCGATGGTTTGCGCGGCGGTATGGAACCGTTCGTTGGGGTCCACCGTGACCTTGAACCCGGAACCGCCCACGTCGTGCATGGCCTTCAAACGCGCATACATCGGTTCCTCGATCCGGCATTTGATCTTCACCCCGGTGAATCCGTGGCGCAGTGCGCGTTCCACGGCTTTCGCCCCGTCTTCCGGGGTCATGTGCCCCATCCAGTAATCGGCACGCACGCGGTCTCGTACCGCACCGCCCAGGAAGGTGTGAACAGGCAGTCCCCGAACGCGCCCGAGGAGGTCCAGCACGGCCATTTCAAAGGTATCGCAGGCCGGACCGCTCCCCGCCTCGATGGCGTCGTCCGCCCGTTCGCCCCGCAGACCGAAGATGTCCTGCGGCGTGATATCCTCGGGGTCTCGTCCGATCAGCATCCCCGCTCCGCTTCGTACTTCCTCGATGGGCAGTCCGCGCCAGGTTTCCCCGATGCCCGAATACTCGGTATCGGTATCGATCCGCACGATGTGTTTGGGCACTTCGTCCCAGCCCGTCTTCGGCACGTACTCCAGACTGTGGACCCGGCCGGGTTTGGTGGGCACGACAACCGCCCATACGGAAACTGCGGTGATCTTCATCGGGGTCTCCCGTCTTGACGAACCATAATAGCCTCCGGGTCGTGGCGGACAGCAGCCGTCACGTTACGCCGGACGATCGCCTCTATCCGGTATTGCGCCATCCCGCCACGAAGGCGTCCATGCCCAGGTCGGCGGGCATTTCCTCGAAGCAGTATGGCATAGGCTCCGATTGAAAACCCGGAACGTACTGCAGGGTATCGGACTTCAGTTTTTCGTCCAGGGAAGCGAAACGCCGCCACAGCGTGTCAAGTTCGCCGGCGGTGAACCGGGGCTTGAGGTCCTCGTCATGGGAGATATCGCTGCCGTAGTGCACCCGGACCGGATGGGTGGCGAATTTCATCTTGTAGACGATTTTGGACAGGAGTACGACGCATACGATTCGGCCGACTTCGCCGGGATGCAGCGCGGCAACGCCCTCCTGGAAAGTCGCTTCGTCCCGGTCGATCGCGGCGCGGAAAATGGATTCGATCAGATCCGACTCCGCGTCGTATCTTCGCCTGGTGTCCCTGAATACCTGCTGCAAATCGGCGGGCAGGCACGTAATGAAGTCCAGATCCCGGAACGTCCGGTTGACATAGGGAAAGATCGGTCCGCCGTAGGAACGGTATCCCAGGTGAATGGTGCGCCTCAGGCGGGTGCTGTAGTTGCTTCCCCAGTGCAGAATGGTATTGGTGTACACCACCCCGTCCCCCGCGTTCAGCGCCACCTGCACCCCGCCCGGCAGCGCCTCGCGCGGGTTTCGTTCCAGGTGACTGTTCTCCTCGGCCGTGTTTCCCCGCCGATGACTTCCCGGAACGACCCAGAGCACGTTGTCGTCATATAGCGGGATGTTCCATTGAAGGTAGCCGGGCGCGTTGTTCATCAGGTCGGTCTGCAAACCCAGCAACGGCGCCTGGTCTATGGGATGTATGTCCCGGTGCCATGCCGCGGGTCCATGGTCGTCCACGGGGTTGCACAAGCAGTAGAATCCCGTGTTGCCCGCGGTTTCCGCGCGCATGAGTCGGCGGCTGACGCCCATGGTGTGCTCGTGCAGGCTGAAAGCCATCGTGTTGGCCGTGTCCTGATCCACAAGCTGCTCGAAAAACAGCCTGGGCTGATGGCTGGTCGCCCACGCGCCCCCGGGCGGTTCCTCCGGTTTTCTTTCCCGGGCGGAGATCTCCCGCTGCCGCTCCACCAGGTGTTCGAAACTGTCCCGCAGGGGGTCGAGCCAGCCCGGCGGAACTACCCCGCGAAGCACGATGAAGCCATTTTCGAACAGCTGCCGGGAATCGAAATCCATATGGTGGTTTACCAGAAGGCGTTGCTACGTGGAACGAAGCCCACGCGATGTAAACGGAATGGGATCAATCTATACCGGATCGTGGGGATGTCAAGGGTATGACAATACGAGTTTGGCGTAAACGAAGCGCCTTGCCGGGATCCCGGCAGGCTATTAGGTTATGGGGCGGTACTTCACGTACAAGTACAGTTTTTCCGTAATGGAACGAGGGCCATGCAGAAGGACGATGTCGTTCTCCACTATCGCATCGAGCGCCTGCTCGGACGGGGCGGCATGGGTGAGGTCTATCTGGCCGAAGACACCCGTTTGAAGCGCCGGGTCGCCCTGAAGTTGCTGCCGGAGGAACTGGCCGGCGATCCGGCGGCCCTGCAGCGGTTCCGTGTCGAAGCCGAGGCCGCCGCCAAACTCAACCATCCGAACATCGCCCAGATATACGCCATCGAAGAAGCGTCTCTGGAAGGAGACGAAGATGCCGAACGGCGCCATCGGCGCGATCGTAGCGGTCGCGACGGTCCGGGCGATCCGCGCAGGATCTGTTTCATCACCATGGAATATGTACCCGGCCGTCTGTTCCATGCGTGCCTGTCCGGCAAACCCCTTCCGATGGCGTCGTTCTACGACTGGTTCGTACCGGTCGTGGAAGCCCTGGACCACGCCCATGACCGGGGTATTGTTCACCGGGACCTGAAACCTTCGAACGTGATCATAGCGGAGGGCGGCACACCGAAGATCCTGGATTTCGGACTGGCCCGGATAATCGCCGAGGCGCCGGACGCAACCGATGGAGGCGGTCCCACCGCGAGCCTTACGCAGGCTGGCGCCGTGATGGGCACTCCCGCGTACATGTCTCCCGAGCAGGCTACCGGGGGCCGCGGTGATCACCGGAGCGACGTGTTCAGCCTCGGTGTCATGATGTACGAGGCGCTGACCGGGCGGCGGCCTTTCACCGGTGATCACTACGTATCCGTCATCAGCAGCACCCTGAAGGACGAACCGGAACCCGTGGACGTGTACAACGAGGATCTGCCGCCCTCGCTGAGCCGCATCGTGCGGCGCTGTCTGGCCAAGGAGCCCAGGTCCCGCTATCAAGCCGTGCTCGATGTAGCCCATGACCTGTCGGACAGTCGGGATGAATACGAAGCCGGGTCTTCGACCGGAACCGCCGGCGTGTCGAATACGGGGCAAACGGGTTCCATCCGCCGGTACCCGCGTGTGCTGGCCGCGTGCGCTGCGGGAATCGCCGGGCTGGCGCTCGGCATAACGGGCCTGTTCGGCCTGCTGCCGACAGAGTCCCCCTCGCCCGTCCGCAAGTTTCAGGTTTCGCTGGACAATCTGGGCCGGGACAACGTAGCCATTTCGCCGGACGGGACCATGCTTGCGTTCACCCGGGACAGCAGGCTGTGGGTACGGCCGCTGGACCAGGTGGACGGCCGGGAGATTACCGGTACGGAAAACGTGGACCAGGTATTCTGGTCGCCCGACAGCCGTCAGGTCGGA
Source organism: bacterium (assembly GCA_965200485.1). Classification (GTDB taxonomy): domain Bacteria; phylum JAAXHH01; class JAAXHH01; order JAAXHH01; family JAAXHH01; genus JAAXHH01. The sequence continues at coordinate 54,488 of CBDAUD010000001.1, read as the reverse complement.
TACCTGTCCGAGCGGTCGATGTGGAAGGTAGGCGCGGACGGCAGTGGACAGGTTCGTCTGTGCGATTTGCCTGGTCAGCGGCCGGTGGGCGTTTCCTGGGGCGGGGACGGACAGATCCTCTTCAGCATGGCCAGTCTGCGGACCGGTGGCGGGTTGTATGCGGTGTCCGAACATGGCGGTGTCCCGACGCTGTTCGCGGAGCCGGATGAAACAAAACTCGAATGGGCCTTGGTTACGCCATTGCGCCTTGCCGAGCATGATATCCATTTGTACTCGGTCCTGATGGCCGAGGACGACCCCGAAGTGATTGCCAATCTGACCGAGAAGTACCGGGGGAATGCACCGCTGAGCCTGGCGATCATCATGGGCCGCATCTCGGCGTCGCGCATTGTGGTGGAAACCCCGGATCACGGCCGGCGGACACTGCCCTTGGAAGGCGAGTTTCTCACCGTGGCCGGATTCGCGGCCGGTCACCTCCTCTACTACCGTGAGACCGCCCGCACCGAAGGCGACCTGTGGGCGGTGCCCTTTTCGCCCCGGCTTGGGGAATTGACGGGCGAAGCCTTTCCGGTCGTGCGGCACGTCAATACCGTCAGTCTGTCTGCGGATGGTACCATGGTGTATCGTCCGGCATTTCGTCCCAGACAGCAACTTGCCGTGATCAACCGCCGCGGGCAGCGCGAGCGGGTCATCGGCGGCTCGCAGGAATGGATCGGCGGTCCGGTACTGTCCCCCGACGGGATGCGGGTTCTCGTGGACGCGGGGGACGAAAATCTCCAGGGGCTTTGGCTGTACGATTTCGAATCCGGCGCCGGTAGCCGACTGACCTATGACGACTGGGACTACAGCAGGCCAACCTATGCGCCCGATGGCAGATCGATCGTCTTCGCGGTTTCCTCACCCCTGAATCCGGGTCGTTTCAGGCGCGAAGGGTTGCTCATGCGGATGGACCTCGACGCCATGGAAGAGATGGCTCCGTTCTCCGCGGATTCGCTTACCGGCTGGGAGCCTGTCATGTCGGGCGACGGAAGCAAGCTGGTCTTTTTCAGGCGCCAAAGCATACGGTATGTCTCCACGGAAGGCGGCGCGGAGTCTAGTGTGGTCGTCGAACATCAGCGCCGCATAGCCCAGGCCGCCCTTTCGCCGGACAACCGGTATCTGGCGTATGTATTGAACCGGGACGGGTCTCCGGAGGTATACGTGACCCGTTTCCCCACCGGCTCGGGACGTTGGCGCGTGTCCGTCGACGGAGGCTGGACGCCGCGCTGGAATCCCGCCGGGGATGAACTATTCTATGTTGAAGGCAATCGGATGATGTCCGTTGCCCTGCTTGAGGGCCAGGGTTTCCGATTCGGCCCTCCGCGCGTGCTCTTCGACCGTGTACAGGGTGGTGCCGACTACCTGCGTTTTTCGGGTTTTGACGTGACCGGGGACGGGCAGAAGTTCGTCCTGCCGGTGAATGCGGAAGCAGAGCGGCCCGTGTTGACCGTCTTCCAGAACTGGCGAACCGAATTCGACCGGTAGTCGCCGTACAGGACGCATGAAAGGAAGCGAGGTGTTGCGTGGAAGCACTCAAGCGGAAAGTACGTAACGTGCCGGACTTTCCGATTCCCGGGATCAACTTCAAGGACGTGACTACGCTGTTCAAGGACGCCGCCGCCTTTCGCATGGCCGTGGACGCTTTCCTCGAAAAGTACGCGGAACAGGCCATCGATCTCGTGGCCGGTATCGAGGCCAGGGGATTCATCCTGGCCCCCGTGCTGGCCTACCGCATGGGGACGGGTGTCGTTCCCCTTCGCAAGCCCGGCAAGCTTCCGGCCGAGACGCGGAGGATCGAGTACGAACTGGAATACGGCACGGATGCGCTGGAAATGCACATGGACGCCGTCCAGCCTGGAGACCGCGTGCTCATCGTGGACGACTTGCTGGCCACGGGAGGCACTGCGGCGGCGGCCTGCCGGCTCGTCGAGGACGCGGGCGGGGCTGTGGCCGGTGTGGGATTCCTGATCGAGTTGCCCTTCCTGGACGGGCGCCGCCGGCTGGGCAACCGTCCCGTCTTTTCCCTTCTCGAATACGATTCGGAATAGCCGCGAACGGCTCGTCTTCCGTCATGCCGAAAGTCTGCGTTCCACCTCGGCGATGACCTGCCGGGGCGACAGGTCCAACATGCACGCATGGGTACCCAGACGGCAGTTCCGATCCCCGTGCAGGCTGCATGGACTGCACGGCAGGTCAAGCGATACGGCGGCGTCTTCGGGGCCCAGGGGGGAAAATCCGAGGCGGGGATGCGTCGCTCCGAACACACCGACGACCGGGGTGCCCACCGCCGTGGCTACGTGCATCGGACCCGAGTCGTTGCTGATCAGGCGCCGGCATCGTTTTACCACGGCGGGCAGCAATGCCAGATCCGTCCGCCCGGACCAGTCCAGCGCAGGCTCCGTCATGGCGTCGGCCACTTTCCTGGTCAGCGGGCGGTCCCGTTCGCTTCCCAGCAACAGGACCCGCATGCCATGGGCGGCAGCAAGGCGGTCGGCAACCCGGGCAAAACGGTCCGGAGGCCAGCGCTTGGGTCCGTGGGAGGCGCCGGGTGCCACGCCCAGCACCGAATCTTCGGGTCCGATACCTTCCTTGGCCAGGCACGCGGCCACTTCATCCTTCGCCGATGCGGCCACGATCAGTTCCGGCAGGCGGTCTCCCGAAGGGCTGGTGCCCCCTGTCGCATACGGTGTGCCTTCACGGGAGGATGTACGTGAGGAAGTTCCGCCCGGCATCGCCCGCGCGGGAAGTCGGCTGAGTACTTCCAGATATCGATCGACCGTATGCGGTACTGCGGCCGAACTCCCGGACCGGGCGACCAGCGCCATACGGGCGAATCTCTGCTTGTCGTACCGAACGATTTGCCCCGTATTGCCCGCCAGTCCAACGAGCCTGCTGCGGATATTTCCGTGCAGATCGAGCGTCAGATGATAACGTCTCCGGCGCAAGCGGACGACGAGAGGCCGGAGTCCTTCCTCGGGTTCGAAGCGCTGCACCCCGGTGACGCCGGGAAGCGCCTGGGCGAGCGGGGCGAAGTCGGCGCGCGTGAGAAAATCCATCTCCGTGCCGGGGTACATCGCGGCCAGCTGGCGGGTCACCGGAGAGGTCAGTACGATATCCCCCATCGAGCTGAAACGGATGACCAGGATGCGGATTGATGCTTTTGTAGAAGAAGCCATGGCATCAGACGCCAAAGGACGGGAGTCTATGGGCAAGGTTCGGCCGGAGACCGGTCAACCCAGTCGCTGCGCCACGGCGTCCCGGACCATATCCACGGTGATGCCTGAAAGATCGCAGAGGGGACCGCGTTCGCAGGTCGGACACTGGCCGTCAGGGGGCAGCAGGTTAAGGTCGCGTCCACCTAGGGGCCGCCACCGCTCCGGCGACCTCGCCGGCAATGGGCAGAAGACGGATACCGTGGGGACGCCCAGCGCTCCCGCCAGGTGCATGGGGCCCGTGCTGCTGCTCACCAGCAGGTCCAGCTCGCCGATCACCGCAATCAGCTCATCCAGCGAGAGCCGCCCCGCCAGAGAAAGGGCGGGTCCATCCAGCGAGGCGAGGATCGATCGGCCCAGCGGGACTTCCTCCGCGCTTCCGGTGACGACGATCTTCGCCCCGTGACGGTCCTGCAATCTTTTCGCCAGCGCGCCATATCGCTCGGCGGTCCAGTTGGGCGCGTTCCGGCCATTGCCGGGATGGATACCAATGACCGGTACGCCTTCCGTCCGTCCGAGAAGCGCGCGCGCGGCCAGTTTTTCCTGCTCCTCCACCTCGATCATCGCCCGTCCGCCCGGCTCCGGGGCGCCGAGCACGCGTGCCAGATCCAGACAGTAGTCCGATTCGTGTCGAAGCGGAACGTATCCGCCGCGGCTGACCGACCGGGTGAACGTAACCGTCTGGTAGATCGTCCGGCCCACGCCGAAACGGCGGGGGATGCCGGCCAGGAAGAACATCCAGGCGTGACGCATGGTCGGCAGCAGCATCAGGGCCGTGTCGAAGCGATGGGCTCTGAGACGCCGCACCTGTGCAAGGAATCCCGCCATGCCGCCTCCACCCGTTTCCGGATCGTCCTCGATTACGGCATCAACGCAGGGATTTCTGTCCGGTACGCTCCGGGTATAGCGCCGCACCAGCATGGCAAGATACGCCTGAGGCCAGTGCTGGCGGAGGGCGTCCAGCACCGGCAAGGACAGCACCACGTCTCCGATCCGGTCGGGTCTCGCTACCAGGATCCGCGGTGACGCCGCCTGCTCCAAGGAAGCTCCTCCTTCCCGCCCGCCCCCTGTCATCCTTCCAGGACCTGCCGGGATTCGGAACGGCGCAACTGTCCGCATGCCGCGTCGATGTCCCGTCCGCGCTCCCGGCGCATCGTCAGTTGCAGTCCCCCCGCCCGCAGCACATCCGCGAATACCGTCTGGCGGTGTTCGTCGGGCGTCTCATAAGGCAGGCCGGCCACCGGGTTGTAGGGGATGAGGTTCAGCTTGCACTTGTCCTTCCTCAGCAACCTCACCAGGTTTTCCGCATCCTCGAATCGGTCGTTCACGCCTTTGAGCAGGACGTATTCGTAGGTAATGATCCGATCGGTCGCCTCGGTGTAGCGGCGGCAGGCTTTAACGAGCTGTTTGAGGGGATAGCGCTTGTTGATGGGAACGATCCGGGAACGGGTCCGGTCGTCGCCGGCATGGAGGGAAACGGAAAGTTCGAACTGGATCTTCTCTTGGGCCAGTTGGTAGATCTTCGGAACAAGGCCGCTGGTGGACAAGGTGATTTTCCGGGCGCCGATGCCGAGCCCCCAGTCGGCGTTGATGATTCGTACCGCCCTGAGCACCTGACGATAATTGGCCAGGGGTTCCCCCATGCCCATGACGACGATGTTGTTGATGGGCCGGCTATCGCCGGCCAGTTTCCCGACCTGCACGACCTGGTCGACGATTTCGGAAGACGTCAGGTTGCGCGCCAGCCCCGCCAGGCCGCTCGCGCAAAAACGGCATCCGATGGCGCATCCCACCTGCGTGGAGATGCAGAGCGTATTGCGCCGCGCGCTCCCGATAAACACGGTCTCCACGCGTTGTCCGTCCGCGAGTTCGAACAGGTACTTCGTGGTCGGTCCGTGCCGGGACTTCGACCGCTTTACCGGGGTCAGGGGATTCAGGCAAGCCCGGTGCGACAATTCGGCCCGCAGCGACCGGGACAGGTTCGTCATCTCCTCGAAAGAACCAGCTGCCTTCTTGTACACCCAGGAGGCGATCTGTCCGGTCCGATAGGCCGGTTCGTTCATGTCCGAGACGATCTGCGAAATCTCGGACAGCGTCAGCCCTCTCAGGTCCGGTCTGCCCGGGGTTCCCGTACGTGCCGCAGGTGTTTGCATCTTCTGCTCCATTCTCCTTGAACGGTCTCAAAATACGACGGATCGAGGTGGATGTCTATACAAAAGCGCCCGGGAATCCGGTGATCCGGGATACCCCGTTCCGAGAGAACGGAGGCCGGAATCGCCCTGACAGACCATTCTTCCCTTGTATTTCCTGCGCCCGAAGCCTATCTTTCTGACGAAAGGCATCCAGGACGGCGAACAGACTGAACGGTTCGGATCGCAGGACTTTTGCGGACCTTCACAGCGGAGGATACGGAAGATGGCTAAGGACAGGAGCTTTGCGGCCAAGATGGCCAAGGGGAACGAGAAGGAACAGGAAGAACAGGCCCAGACCGTATTGCTGGTCAAGCCCGTCAAGTCCGCAGAAGGCCACTACAAGTTCAAGCGCACACTGGCCAAATTGACCCCGGAGAACAAGAAGGCGCTGGGCGTTTGAACCAAGCCGAGCCCGGACCGGTATGGTCTCTCCGGTCCTGTTATCGCGCCAGCTGGATGAGCGCGTTTCCTCCGGTTGCCATCTGCAGCCCGCCGAGCAGGTTGTTCATCGCGTGAATGGCGAGTGGGATGTATAGCGAACCGGTCCGTTCCCTGGCCACCCCGAGCAGGATCCCGATCAATCCGACCAGCGTGAGAAAGTACACGTCGTAGAGGGCGGTGTGCAACAGCGTCCAGACCACCGTCGTGACGAGGATCGTCCCCCCGCCGCCTATCCTCGTTCTGCGTAGCCCCTCGTGCAGAAACCCCCTGAACAGCGCTTCTTCAAAAACCGGCGCCGTAATCACGAGCGCGAACCAGAGCAGGGCCGGGTACCGCGTGGTTTCGGCGATCGTTTCGATGACCGGCGGTACGGGTGCGCGGCCGAGTTCGACCGTGACCAGGTCGGCGAGTTGCAGCAGTACGAAGGCGGACACGACCCATCCGAACAGGGTCCGGCTCCGGACCGGATGGAGCGCCAGCCAGGTTCGTGGACCGATGCCCGGCGTGCGGCTGACGACCCGCAACACCAGCAACGTGCAGGGTATGGAGGAAGAGAGCACGCCTAATGCGATCAGATCGCCCATGTGTTGCGAGGGCGTCAGACCCAGCAGGGTCGCCGCGGCATTGGTCGCGGCGAATTGCAGAAGCAGATAGACGCCCACGATCAGCGCGCCGGATACGAGTGTAAACTTCAACCGGGGCTGCGCGGCGTCCTTCGCGGATTCAACCGGGTTCCCGGGCATGTCGTTCATACGGATGGCCGCCCGTTCGGATGATGCGGATGATGCGGATGATGCGGATGATGCGGATGATGCGGCGCGTCCTACCCGGCAGATCTGCGACCGCCTGCCGGATCAGAGCACGGCACGGAACAGGTAGAAGAAGAGGATTGCCAGCAGGGCGCCGACTGGGACGGTGACGATCCAGGAGACCACGATCCTTCCCAGCATGCTCAGGTCGAGCGCCTTGAAGCCCCGGGCCAGTCCCACGCCCATGACCCCGCCTACCAGGGTCTGTGTCGTCGAGATCGGCAGGCCGAGACGACTTGCCAGGACGATGGTCAGCGCGGCGGCGAACTCGGCCGAATAGCCCCGGGTGGGTGTCAGTTCCGTGATCCTGGTTCCGATGGTCGCCATGACGCGGTAACCCATCGTTGCCAGTCCGATGACGATGCCGATACCGCCGATCAGCAGCAGCCAGGCGGGTACCGGAGACTCGGGGTTGACCATGCCGGACTGGTTGATATTCACCACGGCCGCCAGTGGTCCGATCGCATTGGCCACGTCGTTGGATCCGTGGGCGAAGGCCACCGCGCATGCGCTCAGGATCTGAAGTACGCCGAACATCTTTTCCACCACGATGTTTTGCCCGTTCCCGGTCGACGGAGCCGCGGAATCGCTGTTTCTCCGTTCTCCAATCGTCACGATCAGGAAGTGGCCCGCGATCACCGCGAATATACCCAGAACGCTGGACCAGAGGAGGGCTTCCATGAGAGAGAGATCCAGGTTGATGTTCTTGAGTCCCTTGAACAAAGTGACCAGCGAAATGACGACCACGACGCCGAAGATGTACAGGGGCGCCCATCTTCGGGTCCTCCGGACGGGATCGGGATGACGCAGGATCGTCCACGTTATGGCACGGTAGATCAGATAGGCCAGGGCGCCGGACAGCATGGGCGAGACCACCCAGGATGCGACGATCTTCACCAGCTGTTCCCATTGTACCGCGCCGGTGCCGAAGGCGACGATGCCGAATCCCGCGATGGCGCCCACGATCGAGTGGGTGGTGGACACGGGCCAGCCCATCCTGGAAGCGACCACCAGCCAGGTGCCGGCCGCCGTGAGCGAAGCGAGCATGCCATACACGATGAGTTCCGGCGCGGCCGCGGAGACCATCGGGTCCAGTATCCCCCCGCGGACGGTCTTGGTGACCTGTCCCCCGACCAGGAAGGCGCCCAGGAACTCGAGCACGGCGGCGATGAGGATGGCCTGCTTGATGGTCAGCGCCTTCGAACCGACAGAGGTGCCCATGGCGTTGGCCACATCGTTGGCACCGATGGAAAAGGCCATGTAGAGGCCAAGTACTACGGCCAATACGAGCGTAAATTCCGATCCCACGGTTTCAATCTCTCCCTTGGCGTTTTGCCGGTGTCAGGATGACACAAGGCAAATAACGCCACAAGTCCAGTTTCGATGGGCCGGACCGGGCGCTTCATTTTCCGGGCTCAGTATCTCAGTCCGGTATAGAGCCCCTCGTCCACGTGGGCGACCAGGACCCGCGCTTCGCGATGCCGCACCCAGCGTGCAACGGCGTCGCGAACCGCTTCCAGATTATGCACGGCCTCCGCGCCCACCCCGAATCCTTCCGCGACCTTCACCCAGTCCACCGGCGCGAAATCGACACCCGTCTCGGGCAGCCCGCGGGCCTGCTGGGCGATCTTGATGACCGCCAGCGAAGCGTCGTACAGCACAACGATCAAGGGCGAGATGCCGGTCCGCCTGATCGTTTCAAGTTCCTGAACCATCATGGCGAAAGCCCCGTCTCCCGTCACGGCCACGACGGGCCGGTCGGGCCGTACTGTCGCGGCGCCCATGGCCGCGCCCACGCCGTAGCCCATGGAAGAAAGGCCGTTGGACATCAGGAACGTGGCCGGCGCCGGTGCGCGCCAACGCTGTCCCATGACGTTCTTGTGCGCCCCCACGTCCGAAGAGACGACGGTATCTTCGGGCAGGGTGTCCCGCAGGACGCCGATCAGGTGATAGGGCGACATGCCCGCCGGTCCCGAGGAGGCCGGCGGACGATATACCGCATCGACGTCGGCCCTCAAGCGCCGGATGTCATCGTCCGTCCAGGCGCTGGATCCGGTGTAGCCCTCCGCGAGCCGGCCCAGCAGGCTCGAAACCGCCCCCACGCAGGATGCGGGCGGGCTGTACGCGCCGAAATCGACGGGCGCGTTGGCCATCACGTGCAATGGGGCGTCGAAGTGCCACAGCCGGGAGACTTCCACGGGGTCGAATCCGATGCCCAGTATGAAATCGCTTTGCTCCAGCCATGCGATAATGCGGTCTTCGCCCGCGGCCGGCGCAATCGCCCCCAGATATCCGGCTCCGCGCTCGTCGGCGATGCCCTTCGCCTGAACGGTCGTGGTGTAGGGTATGCCTGTATCTCGCAGGAACTGCCGCACGGCTGGCGCGTCATCCGCAGCGTCCAAGGCGATGCCGACTACGGCGATGGGTCGCTCGGCGCGGTTCAGCGTGGCCAGGATGCGTGGGAAGTCGGACTCATCCTCGGGCGTCGCCGCCGGCGGATCCGCGCTTTGCCCGTCGCCGGTTCGATTCGCGGGCCTGTGATCGGAACCCCGATTCCCGTCATCGCCCCCGTTTGCGGGCTTGCCCGCCATGTCGGACGGCAGGGCGAGGTAGGCCGGCCCCCGCGGCGGACCCGCGGCAACGGACAAAGCCGCCTTCACGGCCGCTTCGATCGCGAGAGGCTCCAAATCGGCGGACCAGCGGGTGACGGGCGTGAACAGCTCGATCAGGGGGAGGTTCTGCTTGTTGCTCCGGCGGTGCCGCTCCGTCGAGGTGCGCGCGGAGATGGCCAAGACGGGATCGCGGTCCAGAAAGGCGGTTCCGACCCCTAGGACCAGGTTGCACGCACCCGGTCCCAGCGTGGCAACGCATACGCCCGGCGTGCCGGTCAAGCGTCCGACGGCGGCGGCCATGAACGCCGCGGTGGATTCGTGGCCGGTCAGGACGAACCGGATGCCCGCGCGTTCCAGCGCGTCGATCAGTTCCAGCACTTCGCCGCCGGGATGGCCAAAGGCGACGCGGACACCGGCGTCATGCAGCGTGTGCGCGATGACCGCCGCACAGGTTGGATCCTGGTTCACTCGGTCGTCACCAGATCCCTGCGGCCGAGACGAATCCGGTCGAAGCTGTCCGCGGAGATCACGTAATACCACTGGGCGAAGCGGGCGTTCAGGTCCGCAGAGGTCCGCCGTCCGTCATCCACGTCTTCCTGCCAGGTTTCGTAGGTGGCCTGCAAGTCGGCATTGGCGCGGTCGGCGGCAGTCCAGAGGGAGTCCGCCCGGGTCTGGAAGGTCGTGTCGGCGGGTCTGCGCGGTTCCGGGAACATGCGCGCATCGAATTCGGTCGTGATGAACAGGTACCGATTCTCCCCGGGACCGCCCGCGCTTCCGATGTCGGTGCTCGTGCCGGCCGTGAGCGCATCGCCGACTCCGTATACGATTTCTCCGAAGCGCAGCGTGTAGACGATGCCGTCCTTCGTACGAACCCGGGTTTCCCCTTCATTGGAAACGAGCTGGCCTTCCCGGGTGAAGAAGTACCCTTTCTCCTGCAGAGACGCCAGATCGTCGCGGGTTATCCGGATGCCCTGGTCGTTGTCTTCCAGGCGCCTGGAAAGACCGGCGGGTTTGGGACGCACCCCCACGATGCTCAGTTCGTCCAGCGCCTTGAGCAGATCCTTCATTTTCGGTTCGTCTACCTGCTGACCGCTTCGCATGCGATTGACCGTCCAGGCGTCGTCTTTCCGTGTCAGGATGATCGTGTCGCGCTGATTCAGGACCCGGGTGCGTTCGTCAATCGAGTAATCCCTCAGCGTGACCTGTTCAATCCGACTCGGTTCCAATTCCAGCAGATCCTGCTCGATCCAGTCGACGAACCGGGACGATACGTCCACATCGAACCGCGCCGCGTAGGTCCGCTTCTGTCCCGGCGCCCGAAGGTAGCGGTACCGTCCCTCCCGGCCGGGTACGCTTTTGCCGACGATGAGGTCGGCGAGCAGGTTGTCGTTCCCGTCCCTGATCGTGACGCGCTTGCCTCTACCGGCCAGCGATGCGACGGTTTCGTCCAGCGGGTCGACCACGCCCAGCACTTCGTGATCCGCGGCAATCTCGGCGACCACGTCGTCCTTGCGGACCGCAATCAGTCCCGCGGCGGTGCGGGCCAGCCGGTCCTTGTCGTCGGCGGGGTAGTTGTGATGGGACGGGATGCGCCAGCGCGTACCCTTGAACACCACGTTGAACGCGGCGACGTCCCCGGTCACCTCATCGAAATCGATGACCTCCAGCGAAGCCGCTTCGTTGGGATCGGTGAATGCGGGAAAGAAGGCCTCGCCCCGGTCGGAAAAGGCTTCCGGCGTCGGATCGGCCGGCGCTGCGATAAAAGCGACGACGATCGCCACCACCGCTGCACCGACGAAAACCAGCGTCTTGCGGGTTTCGTCCATGGTCAGCTCCTCAACCTTCGGGCTGCGGCGGCAGCCTCGTTCTCCCGTCTCCGGCGCCGGACGAAGATGAAAACGCCCAGGAGGAAGACCGGCACGGGCGGAAGCAGGGCGGCCAGATTCTTGATGGTATTCTGGATCAGGCGGATCTGGCTTTCCATCATCTCCTTGCTCTGCTGAATCCTGGCTTCCTTTTCGGCTTCGATATTGGTCTTCAGCGTCTCGAACCGCCGGTTTTCCACCTCTTCCAGGTTCCGGACCATGATGAGCCGGGTCTGTTCGTCCAGGTCGGTCCGTCGCCGAACCTCGTCCACGCGCGCCGTAAGCCGCTGCTGGGCCTGCTGCAGGGCGACCTCCGCTTCCTGCTCGGCTTCGTCCTCATCTTCGACCCGTTGTTGCGTGTACGCAAGGGTCTGCCGTTCAACGGTTTCCAGCGTTCGATACCGAACGCGCTTGCTGCGCAGCGCGATGAAGGACTCGTCGCCCACCAGCACGTCCATGGCGTTCAGGAAGAAGGTGACGTTGTCGAAATTGAACCCCCCGGCGCCTACGCGGCGGATATCGAAGAATTGCTGCGAAGCGAAATCCACGTCGGCTACGACGATCAGATTCATGGACGCTGTTTCCCCGCCGCCCACCGAGGGCATCGCGTCTTTCTCTGCGCCCGCCGCATCATCCGTGTTGGCTGATGATGCGTCCGCACCTTCCGAACCTGTCCCTTCCGGGGACGCCGTGACGTGGGCGGCTATCGTATAGGCCTCTTCGCTTGCCCGACGCGGGACATTGGACAGGACCAGTTGCGCGCCGCCGAAAAAGTTGCGCTGAACCAGCTGGGAATAGGCGGTCAGCCCCGAAGCCGCGCCGCTCTGCACCAGGGAGGTAAAGGTGAAGTCCACGCTTCCCGCCTGTTGCAGCCGGCCCGGAAAGATGAAGACGAGCTCCTGCAGCGAAGCGGTGCTGGCGGATGCACTATTGAACGTGTCCGCATTCTCGTTGCCGGGTGAAGCGAAGACCACTTCAGGAGGAAGATGGGCCATGCCGGGGTGCGGATTGTAGCGGTCCCAGACGATCAGTCCGGTATGCCATTCCACACCGAAACGACGTAGCAGGCTCTGGATGTCGCCCTTCGGCGTTGGGGGCGGCTGCTGGTTGCCCGCAAAGGGATTGGCGTTTGCGCCCTGCTTCTCGGAAGGGGCCAGAGACAGATTGAACGAGGGCAGCGGATCCACCAGAAGCAGCGTGGGATTGCCCGCCGCGATATAGTTCGAAAGCCGGTTCATGTCCTCCTGCGCCAACGTGTTGGGCAGGGCGACCATGAGCGCGTCCAGATCGTCCGGATAGTCCTCCCGGGGCTGGACCTGTACTACGTCGTACTGCTTGCGCAGTTCATCGGTCACGGCCCAAGGTTGCCGGCTCTGCATGGTGTTGAAATCGAATCCCCCGAAGAGCCGCGCTTCTGTGGCGAGTATGCCGAGTTTCGCACGGTCCGCGCGGGCGACCACGCGGAGGCTGCGCACCAATTCGTATTCGACGGGCAGCCCCGTATCCAGAAACCCGATGACCTGTTCCTCGGCGCCGCAGGTGACGGCGATCCCGGCGAAAACGCTAGCAAATCCGGACCGGGCGCTCCGAAGGTCCGGCAGTTCGCGGGGCGTGATGCCGAAGCGCTCCCTGGCTTCCCGGGCTTCGGCGGAGTACATTTCGGTTTGCGCGATCCGCACCTGGACGCTGGCGCCGCCCGCGGCGTCCAGTTCCTTCAGGACATCCATCAGGTTCGAGCGCGTCTGTACGTAGGACTCCGGGACCTCCGGGCTCACGAAGGCCTGAATGAACACGGGCCGTTCCGGGTCCAGTTCTTCCAGCATCCGCACGGTCTCGGCAGAGAGGGAGTGCAACCCTTCCGCGGTCACATCGAGCCGGAAGGACACCCGCCCCAGGATCGCGTTCAATCCGATACATGCCACGACGAGCGCCGCCGCGCGGACGCCGTGATGCATCCCCATCCGGAAACCTCCGGCCTGCACGGGCCAATGACGTCGGCCGATCAGGATCACGTTCAGATACAGCATCAGGCCGGCGACCGAGACGAAGTGGACCAGCCCGGAGAAACTGACGACGCCGCGCGCGAAATCGTCAAAAGCATTGAATAGACCCAGGGGCGAGAGCAGGTTGCGCAGGTCTTCGCTGATGCCGCCCGCAATGGGACCGATGAGCACGAACACGGCGCAGAAAAGCGCGCCCAGGATGAAGGCGACGGTTACATGGGAAGTCAGCAGGGACGCCAGCATGCCCACGGAGATGAGGGCGGCGCCGGCGAACCAGTACCCCAGGTAATTGCCTGCCATGAGACCCAGATCGGGACTGCCTAGAAACATCAGGACCAGCACATGGGTCAGCGAGAGCGCCAGCGAGGCCGTGTAGACACCCAGCGCCGCGAGGTATTTGCCCAGGACGACTTCCAGGTCGGTCGCCGGAAGGGTAAGCAGCAGCTCGTCGGTGCCCTGTCTGGTTTCTTCGGCCCAAACGCCCATGGTCAGTGCCGGAACGAAGAAGAGCAGCAGATAGGGGAACACCGCGTTCAACTGGTCGAGATTCGCCAGGTTGTTCAGGAAGAACGGAACCTGCCAGAAGGCCGCGGCCGCGCTGAGGAATATGAACAGGGTTACGAAGACGTATCCTGTGGGATTGCTGAAGGCCAGGCGCATGTCGCGACGGACGATGGCGGCTATTACCCTGATATTGAGTTGATAGACCGGCGCCCGGCTCATGCGACCGACTCTCCTTCGTCCGCGGCGGTCGTTGACCGGCCATGGCCGGTCAATGCATAGAAGGACGCTTCCAGCGAATCGTCCCCCCGCAGCGCGTCGGGCGTCCCGTCGAAAACCAGCCGGCCCTCGTGGATCAGCAGCACCCGGTCGGCAATGACGTCCACTTCCTGGAGGATATGGGTGGACAGGAGCACGGTCTTGGTCTGTCCGAGCAACCGGATGTCCTGACGGAAATCCCGAATCTGGTTGGGATCGAGTCCTGCGGTCGGCTCGTCCATGATGAGCACGTCCGGATCGTGCAGCAGGGCCTGAGCCAAACCGACCCGCTGCCGGTTGCCCCGGGAAAGTTTGTCGATGGGCTTTTCAAGGGCCTGGTCCAGGCTGCACCGGTCGATGACGTAGCCCAGGCGTCGGTCCAGCAGGGGCGGATCCAGTCCCCGGGCCTCGCCGAAGAACCGCAACAGTTCCAGCGGCGTCATGTTCTGGTACAAAGGTCCGTTTTCGGGCAGGTAACCCAGGCGCCGGGACATGGCGAGCCGTTCCAGTCCGACGTCCCGTCCGGCGATGGCCGCACTTCCGGCACTCGCACCCAGGTAGCCGCTGAGGATCTTCATCGTCGTGGACTTTCCTGCTCCGTTGGGACCCAGGAATGCCACGATCTGACCCTCGGGCACTTTGAAGGAGATGTCTTGAACTGCGACAAAGGAGCCGTAGTACTTGCATAGCCCCTTTGCTTCAATCATTACACTTCCGGACAACCCTTGCCCACTCCTATTCTTACTTGAAATCCAGAACCATGCCCGCGTAGCATGGAAACAAGTGTTCTTTTTCCGGCGACGAATTAGTAAACAGGACGCGAGGTGCTGTCAAGGCCAATATCGATGTCGGGTGTCAACAATACACTTGACCTCCAGCGCAAAATGTCGTAAATCATTAGGCGTACTTTAAGTTGGAAACCGTGTGCGAATCTGCAGGCTTGCTTCTATTATGAAATTTCTGGCTCCGTTCTACATCATCGCCTACGCCCTGCTCGCCGCGGGGCCGGCGCTTGATTGCCATGAGTTCGAGGCGCATTCCGCCCATGACGACTACTGTCAGGGATGCCTGTACGGTAATTCGGTCGAAGCAACGTTCGAAAAGTCTGTCTCGACTGTTCCGTCACGTGAATCAACCGGCCCTGCGCTATACGGTATTGAACCCGATGCCACAACCCCGCAATCCGGCATCCTCGGTAGCCGGGCCCCTCCCGTTTTAGCGTAACATCTCCTTCTCGGGTCAGTTTGACGCATCATAATGCCTGTTGCGTGACGCCCACGCGCGTTTCAACACCGAAACATGGCGGCGTCATCTATCGTTACAGGCTTCGGTACTGAATCCGGACGACGTCTCGTTGCGTTCGGCTGAGTTTTGCCAGTCCGATTTGCGGACGTGCCCGATTCCAGTACGATCAGGTCATATCATGTAGTCTCAATAGCGTAGTCTCAAGGAGCCCAGACCATGCTGAAGCATCCATTTCACTTGCTTGTCGCGTCGCTGTGCTTAGCCGTTGCGATGTCCTTCGCATGCGCAGACAGCGATTCGAGCCCCACAGCGCCCGCGGACGATCACGCGGACGACGATCACGACGACGATCATGACGACGATCACGACCATGATCATGACCACGGGCCCGGTGAGGTAGAATTGGTAACGACCCTCACGCTTACCCTGACGCCCACAAACGGCGGCACGCCGGTTACCGTCCATTTTCGCGATTTGGACGGCGCAGGGGGCGATGCGCCGGAGGTGGACCGGATCATCGTGTCCGCGAACACGACCTACGACGGCATAATCGAGGTGGTAGACGAGTCGCAAACTCCGGCCGTGGACGTGACTGAAGAGATTAAGTTGGAATCCGAATCGCACCAGTTCTTCTACTTGCCGACGGACGGCATCGAGAATGCCGTCGTGACGTATCGCGACATGGAATCCTCCTACGTAGCCAACACCGGCACGGACCATCCAGTCGGCGTGTTGTTCCGAATCGCCTTCCAGCAGGCGACGCAGCATGGCCATCTCCGGATAGTCCTCGGCCATTACGACGACCAGTCCAAGGATGGTCAAACATTGAGCGACGAGTCGGATATTGACGTGACGTTCGAAGTCGCCGTTCAATCGGAAGATGGTGGCAATGATCATGCGGACGAAGGCGACCATGATCATTCTGACGAAGACGGCCATGATCACTCGGACGATGATTCCGACGATGATTCCGACGATCACTCTGACGAAGGCGACCATGATCACTCTGACGATCATGATGATGATCATTCTGACGATCACTCGGACGATGACGCCGACGATCATTCTGACGATCACTCGGACGATGACGCCGACGATCATTCTGACGATCACTCGGACGATGACGCCGACGATCACTCTGACGATCATGATGACGATCACTCGGACGATGATGGCCATGATCATTCGGACTCGGACGATGATTCCGACGACCACTCGGACGATGATTCCGACGACCACTCGGACGATCATGATGATGATCACTCTGACGATCACTCGGACGATGATGGCCATGATCATTCGGACTCGGGCGATGATTCCGACGATCACTCTGATGATCATTCCGACGAAGACGATCATGATCACGCCGATGAATCATGATGGCGATCTGTGAATGCCGCGCGGTATACATCACGCGCCAAATCCTGAGCCGGGCGCTGCCGGTTCTGGCGATGCTGCTCTTCGCCGAATCGGTCCGCGCATCGACGATCTCCGGAACGACGTTGGATGATCGCGGTCGCCCGCTGGCTGCCGTAACCGTCTTCCTGCCCAGTCTGGAAGTGGGTACTCTTTCGGATGAGGAAGGCCGGTTTCGCCTGGAAAACGTGCCTCCCGGCAGGCACAAGATCGAATTTCGGTTCGTGGGCTACAAGAAAACAACGATTGAGGTCTCCGTTTCCGAAAACCGGCCGGCCGAGCTTGAGGTCCGGATGGAATCAGACAGTCTCGTTGGCGAAGACGTCGTTGTGACCGGCGAGCGGGACCTGGCCGGCGAACTTGCCGGTGCGAGCCAGTCCGTACTGGTCCTTCCGCAGGCGGAGCTGGAAGAGCGGCGTGGGCAGAATCTTGGCGAGACGCTGGAGTCTCTGCCCGGCGTGTCCGCGATGACCACTGGACCCGCCGTCTCGAAACCCGTGGTGCGCGGCGTACACAGCGCGCGCGTGCTTGTGCTCAACGCGGGTATCACCCAGGAGGGCCAGCAGTGGGGCGGCGATCACGCCCCGGAAATCGATCCCTTCTCGCCGGCGCGGATCAAGGTGTTGAAGGGGGCCGCGAGTGTGCAGTACGGCGCGGGCGCCATCGGCGGGGTCATCAGCATAGAACCCCCCGATCTCCCGGAGCGTCCGGGCTTCGGCGGTAAAACAAACGTCCAACTCTTTTCCAACAACAGGCAAGGCGCGGGATCCGCTCTGGTGCAGGGCGCGTTGCCGCGCTGGCGGGGAATCGGTCTGGGCTGGCGCGTCCAGGGGAGCCTGCGCCGCGCGGGCGACTCCCATGCTCCGGTCCACGTCATCCGGAATTCCGGATTCGACGAACGGGACTATTCGGCCGCGTTGGGTGTGGCGACGGACTGGATGGATATCGAGGCCTATTTCAGTCACTACGGTACGTGGATAGGCATATTCAGCGGCGCCCACATCGGCAACACAACGGATCTTCAGCGCGTGATCGCCAGGGGGGAACCCGATATCGTGGGATCGTTCACCTACGAGATCGACAATCCCAGGCAGCGGGTGGACCACGATCTGCTTTCGGTCCGCTCCCGGATCAAACTCGGGCGCGCGGGAAATCTGGCGTTGAGCTACGGTCAGCAGTACAACCGCAGGGAAGAGTGGGACAGCCACAGAATCGGCGGCGGCAGACCGACGAGACCGGGGTTCGACCTGGGACTTCAAACCCATAGCGGCGAGGTGGTCTACCAGCATCCGAATCTGGCACGCTGGTACGGCAAGATCGGCGCCAACGGGCTGCGCCAGAGGAACCAGCGGTTCAGCACGGGATTCCTGATCCCCGATTTCACGACCTACGGTTTCGGCGTTTTCGCCATTGAATCATGGACGAACGAGACGGTGACGCTGGAAACGGGCCTGCGGTACGACTACCGCCGCGTGGACATCGACGCGAACCCGAGCACGCGGGCGTCCGAGCGGATACCGGGCAGAACGCACGCCTACAGCAACGTCAGCGGCGTGGTCGGCCTGATCTACCGTTTATCGCCAACCGTGGCCGTCGCGGCGAACATCGGCAGAGCGTGGCGCCCGCCCGGGGTGAACGAATTGTACAGCAACGGCGTACACCACGGTACGGCCCAGTTCGAGGTGGGCGATGCGGAAATGGAGACCGAATCAAGCGTGAGCACGGATCTTACCCTGCGGTACAGGAGTGATCGCGGTCGCGGGGAGATCGGGCTGTTCAGGTCCCATTACGACAACTACATTTCGCTGATCCCTGCGGACGATTTCGTCCTGACCATCCGGGGCGCGTTTCCCAAGTTCGCCTACGTCCAGTCTGATGGCATCATCCAGGGCGTGGATGGATTTCTCGAATACAATCTGGTCCGAAATGTGGACGTTTATTTGTCGGCTTCGTTCGTCCACGGTCGGGATACCGAACTGGACCGTCCGCTGTACCACATGCCTTCGCCCAGGATGATTTTCGGTCTGGACTTTCACCTACCCACGACGGGCAGACTACTTGAGGCGGGCGTGGGTTTCGAGAGCCGTTTCGTCCTGCGGCAGACCAGTTTCCCCGACGGCGTGGACTTCGCCGATCCCCCGGACGGCTATACGCTTTTCGACATCCATCTGCACGGCGAAATCGCCGTGGCCGATCAACCTCTTCAGGTGCAGTTCGGCGTGCACAACCTCTTCAATACCCGATACCGGGACTATCTGAGCAGATTCCGGTATTTCATCGACAATCCGGGACGGAACATCACGTTGGGCTTGTCCGTTCCTTTCGGCAAAACCCCGGAGTACGAGGAGTATTAAAGCGATGATGTTTAGTACCGGAGCGATGTTTTTGAACAGACGATACAAGCAGGTTCGCGCGATCCGAAAGGGTTTGCGCGCAATGACGCCTCTTTTTACCGCGTGCCTTCTGATCTTATCGGCAGGCGAAAACGCCCTTGCCCAGGAAAGGGAACTCGTCCCGCTGCGTATAATGGAATCGCCTCGCATGGACGGCGTACCGGATGAGGAGATATGGAAGAAAGCCATGCCGGCCAGCGGGTTCACCCAACAGCGTCCCGACGAGGGATCGCCCGCTTCGGAGCGGACGGAAGTGCGCGTGCTGTACGATGAGCAGACGCTGTACATCGGTGTCTGGGCCTTTGATTCGGATCCCTCCGGGATCATTGCCACGCAGATGGCGCGCGACGGCGACCTGGCCGACGACGACTATTTCCAGATCATTCTGGACACGTTCCTGGACCGTCAGAACGGCGTGCTCTTCGCCACCAATCCCGATGGTGCGCGCTACGACGCCCAGGTGCGCAACGAAGGCCGTTCCGAGGGCCGCTTCAACACCAATATCCTGACGGACTGGAACGGCGTCTGGGAGGTTTTCACTTCCCGCAACGAGGAGGGATGGTACGCCGAGATGGCCATCCCGTGGAGCACGCTGCGCTTCGAAGCGGGAGAGCATGTGACTTTCGGACTGAATCTGGAGCGCCAAATCCGCCGCCGAAACGAGCAGTCCTTCTGGGCGCCGGTCATCCGTCCCTTCGGCATATCCCAGGTCTCCGTCGCCGGCACCCTGTCCGGCATCGAACTTACGAAACAGGCCCGGCGGTATCTGCAGGTGACACCCTACGCCCTGGGCGGCGCCACGTGGACCTATGAGCCCGGACCCACCGAGCGGGACGACGAGATCGACGGTGGCGTGGACGTCAAGTACGGTCTGACCAACAACCTTTCGCTGGATCTGACCTACAACACGGACTTCTCCCAGGTGGAAGTGGACGACGCGCAGGTCAATCTGACCCAGTTCAGCCTGTTCTACCCGGAAAAGCGCGCCTTCTTCCTTGAAAACGCCGGGCTCTTCCGCTTCGGCGTGGCACGGGAAACGGAGCTGTTCTACAGCCGCAACATCGGGCTTGCGCGCGATCCCGGCGGCACGCTCAGACAGGTACCGATTACCGGTGGCGGGCGCCTGACCGGCAAGGCCGGGCGCACGAACCTCGGGGTTCTGCTCATGCGCACCGGCGACGCGCGTTTCGACGACTTCAAGGTCGAGGACGACATCTACGCCGTAGCGCGGATCAGCCAGGATGTGGGCGAGAAGTCGAACGTCGGCTTTATCGTGACCAATCAGCGGACCGGAGGCGGCGATTACAACCGGTCCGCCGGCGCGGACGTCAATCTGGCGGTCGGACCGAAGCTGGCCGTGAGCGGTTTCCTGGCCGGGACCACCTACGAGGAAGGAAAAGACAGCGAGTCGGGTTTCGCGGGCAGGATCTGGTCGCGGTGGAACGGCCCGCTCTGGCAGCTCGAGGGCCTGTACATGGGGGTATCCGAGTTCTTCCACCCCGGCATGGGATTCTTCAGCCGCCGGAGCCTGGCGCGAAGTTTCGGCGGGTTTCACGAGGTGTCGGGTCGCGTTTTCTTCACACCGGAACCCGAAAACAGCATCGTCCGGCGTTATTTCCCGCATATCGTGTTGGCCGCCACCTTCGCGGAAGACGGCACCCAGCTGACCGGGCGGGAACATTTCCATTTCGAACTGTTCTTCACCGGGGGCGAACGGGCGGGCATCACGCTGGACCGAGATTTCTGGCGAATCAGCAAGGACACGCGGCCCATTCTGGGCGTCAAGCTACCTGCCGGCAATTACAAGGACGCGTGGTCGCGCATGCACTTCACCACGAATCTGAGCAAACCCCTTTTCGCCGACACCCAGCTCATCGTGGGCCAGTACATCAACGGCAACCGGCTGTCGCTGAACCTCGAGGGCGGACTGCGCACCGGCTCGAAGTTCGCGATAGGGCCCCGGTACGAGTTGAATGACGTCACGCTCACCGACGTCAGCGACAAGAAACGGGAAGTCACCGCCCACATCTTCGGTGTCCGCACGAGCTATTCCTTTTCTCCCGATCTGTCGTTAAGCGCGCTCTTGCAGTGGAATACGCAGCAGGACCGGTTCGTGTCCAACTTCAGATTCAACTACATCATCAGTCCGGGCAGCAACCTCTACATCGTGTACAACGAACGGCGGGACAACGAGGACGCGTCGGATACCCTGTTGGGCGATCCGCTGGACCGCACGCTGGTGGTCAAGCTGGCGTACCTGTTCGATCTGTAGCGAGCGGTACCGAGTCGCACGCAGTAGCGGTTCAAGCTGCGGGCGGGACGCAAGCCGTTTCGAAATAGTCCGCGCGTGGTGATTTCGTTTTATTCCTTGATTTCGCCGCGCGCGCATATTAGATTCGTTAATTCCCGATATGCTTGAACCCAGGATCGAGAGATCGACAAAGCAGGAAAACCGGACTATGGCAGATTGTTCGTCAAGGAGTATGGCATGGCCAAGGGCAAAAACCGTGACTTGGTGAAACTCAAGAGCACGGAAAGCGCGCATTGCTACTATACCAAGAAGAACCGGCGGAATACGACCGCGCGGATCGAAATCAAAAAGTACGATCCGACTTTGCGGCGACACGTCACGTACCGGGAGACGCGCTAGCGGCGTTCCTGGAGGTTTATCCCATGTCGAGAAAATGCAAGCTGACCGGAAAGAAACCCCTTGTCGGCTTCAACATATCCCACGCCCATAACAAGACCAAGCGGCGCCAGTATCCCAATCTTCAGATGAAGCGCATGTACGTGCCCGAGCTTGGACGCACGGTACGCATCAAGATGTCCGTCAATGCGCTGCGGTCGGTTACGAAGATGGGACTGATGCCCTTCCTGAAGAAAAACGGACTGCGGTTGCAGGATGTGCTGTAGCGGACTCGCCGCGGTGAACGCGCCGCAGCGGACTCGCGGATAGATAGCCCCCGGTATTCGCCCTCATGTCGTCCAAGAGCGCCTCAATGCATAAATCTCGCGCGGCCGAGCGCGGACCCGTGGGCTTCGCCATCGTTACGGTGAGCGATTCCCGAACGGCGGAAACGGACGTCAACGGGGATTACCTCAGGGCACGCGTCGAAGCGGCGGGCCACCGGGTCGCCGCCTACCGGCTGGTCCGGGACGAACCCGACCAGGTGGAAGCCGCCTTGGAAAGTTGCACCGGCGAAGACATCCAGGTCGTGATTTTCAACGGGGGCACCGGCATCTCGCGCCGAGACCGGACCTTCGACGTGCTGAACCGCAAGCTGGAGAAGCCGCTACCCGGTTTCGGCGAGCTTTTTCGCATGTTCAGCTACGACCAGGTCGGCTCCGCGGCCATGATGTCCCGCGCCACGGCTGGCGTGTACCGCAACACGGTGATCATCTCCACGCCCGGCTCGCCGGCCGCGGTGAGACTGGCCTGGGAGAAGTTGATCGAGCCGGAAGTTTCCCACATGGGCTGGGAACTGATCCGATAGGGCCCGACTGGACGCCCCAGCCGGGTGCAACTGTGCGCATTACGCGCCGTCGGCGAACGAAACCCCGCGCAATCCATCGATATCCACGGAGGTCTCCATGCCATCCTCGCAACGAGGTGCCTTGCCCGGCGTCGCGCGCCCGGCCAACTCGCGGTGCTCCCGGAATCTATCCCTGGGAACAACCGCCCTGACGCTTGTCGCCCTGGCGTTCGCCCTGGCGGTTTCATCGAACTTCTCTCACGAAGTCCATGCCCAGGCTGCCGACACCCAGACCGGCGACACCCAGACCGGCGACACCCCGGTCACCGATGCCGAGACCATCAAAGCCATATTCAACGAACGGCTGACTTCCGGAGAGATGTACGACCTCCTGGAGGATCTGTGCAAAGACATCGGACCTCGGCTCAGTGGTTCGGAAGGCGCCGAGCGCGCCGTGGCATGGGCCAAAGCCGTGATGGAAGGGTACGGATTCGACCGGGTCTATCTTCAGGAAGTCATGGTGCCGCACTGGGAACGGGGCGATCCCGAGCAGGTTCGGATCGTCGGCGTCGAGGAGGGCATGATCGAGTTGCGCGCCCTCGCCATCGGCGGTTCGGTGCCGACCCCGACGACCGGGATCACGGCGCAGGTGGTGGTGGTCCATTCGCTCGAAGAAGTGGAAGAACTCGGCCGCGAGGCTATTGAGGGGAAGATCGTTTTCTATAACCGGCCCTTCGACCAGACGGTGATCAGCACCGGAGCCGGATATGGTGGGGCAGTCGACCAGCGGTTCGCGGGTCCGTCCCAGGCGGCGAAACAAGGCGCCGTGGGGGTAGTGATCCGCTCGGTCGCTTCGAATTTCGACGATGCCCCGCATACCGGTGGTCTGCGCTATCTCGAGGGGGTCGAACGCATCCCCGCCGCCGCCCTGGGCTTCCAGTCCGCCGACCGCCTGATGCGGGTGCTTGAGGAACAGCCTGAAGCCAGACTCTTCATGCACCTGTCCACGAAATGGCATCCCGACGCCCTGTCGCATAACGTGATCGGCGAGATCCGAGGCAGCGAACGGCCGGAGGAGATCATCCTGGTGGGTGGCCATCTCGATTCGTGGGACGTGTCCGAAGGCGCGCACGACGACGGCGCGGGCACCGTCCACGCCATCGGCGTGCTGCGGACCTTCCAGAAGCTGGGCATCCGGCCCCGGCACACCATTCGAGCCGTCCTGTTCATGAATGAAGAAAACGGCCTCCGGGGCGGGATCAAGTACGCCGAGGTTGCAAAGGAAACGGGCGAGCGGCACCTGATCGCACTCGAAAGCGATGCCGGCGGATTCAGCCCGCGGGGGTTCGGCGCGACGGCCGACGACGACGTTCTCGAACGTTTCCGATCGTGGCTGCCCCTGTTTCCCCAGAATACGATCGCATACATCAACAAGGGAGGCGGCGGGGCCGATATCACGCCGCTCCGCCGGGAGACGGGCACGCCGACCATCGGGTTCATTCCCGACTCGCAACGGGCTTTCGATCTGCACCATGCGCCTACCGACGTTTTCGAAACGGTCAATCGCCGGGAACTGGAACTGGGCGGCGCGTCCATCGCCACGTTGATCTATCTGATCGACAAGTACGGCCTCGGGGACGAAAAAGCGCAGTAGGAAGGGGAAGGAGCGATGAGAACGCTCAGGGTCCTCCTCTGCCTGCTGTTCCTCGCCGGCGTCGAAGCGGTTTCCGCACCGACCGCTGCGCGGGCCCACGTGTTCTACGTGAGCATCGCGCGGGTCAAATGGAACGCGGATGAAGCGCGCCTCGACGTGTCCGTCCGAATTTTCACAGACGACCTGGAAGAGGCCATCTTGGCGGAGGGAGGTCCCCGGCTCAGGCTCTGGACCGATCAGGCGCGGGTCGATCGCGACCGGTACGTGGCGGACTATCTCGCGGAGCGCCTCGTGTTCCGGGTGAACGGAGCAGATCGGAAACTGACTTATGTCGGCGTGGAGGACGCCCTTGACGCCACGGCCTGTCTGGCGCAGATTGTGGATGTGGAGCATGTGAACACGATCGAGGTCGAGAACCGGATTCTGATAGACCTCTTCGACACGCAGGCCAACGTGATGCGGTTCGAAATCGCCGGCGAGAAGAAGTACGTCAACCTGGGCAAACGTACCTTCAGGGGGACCGTCCGATTCGGTTCGTGACGACGTTGTTCAGGCCAGCGGCGGCCGATGGCCAGCCCGGAATCCGATTGTGGCAGGGACCGGTTTCGAAACTTCGGCTGAGTGGCCGACTGAGACCATGGCGGGGCGATGTCCGAATTCCAGACCTATCTGCAAATCGGTTTCGATCATATCTCGGATGTGAACGCCTATGATCACATCGTTTTCATCCTCGCGCTCTGCGCCGCCTATCCGCTGAAGCGTTGGCGTTCGGTGATCTGGCTCGTCACGGCCTTCACCATTGGCCATTCGATCACCCTTGCGCTGGCCACGCTCGACGTGATACTCGTCCCGTCCGACCTGGTCGAAACGCTCATTCCCGTGACGATCCTCGCGACCTGCCTGATGAACGTCTTGAGGCCGTTCGAGGGAAGAATCGGCCGGAAGACGAGCTACGGCCTGGCGCTGTCCTTCGGGTTGATCCACGGTTTGGGCTTTTCGAATTACCTGAGGGCGCTGCTCGGCATGGAAGAATCGATCATTGTGCCGCTACTGTCCTTCAACATTGGACTGGAACTCGGACAGCTGATGATCGTCGGGCTGTTTGCGTGCGTGGCTTTCGTTTTTCTTCGGTTGCTTGGCACGCCGCACCGCCAGTGGAACCTCTTCGTATCGGGCGCTGCCGCAGGGATTTCGGCGCTGTTGCTGCTGGAGGCGGGTTGAGCAAGAGGGCAATCTGTCCGCTTGTCTGCCGACCGAGCCCGGGCCACGCCCGGACCGCGCACGCTTTGACTGGCTGGATGCGCAGGGAGGAAGCGCAAACGCGATGCTTGAGACGACGATAGAAGAAGTGCTGGAAGACTTCGAATACCTGGAAGACTGGGAAGAGCGCTACCAGGAGCTCATCGATCTGGGGAAGAAAGTGCCGCGCCTGGACGATGCCTACAAGACGGAAGCGTACCGGGTCAAGGGTTGCGTGAGCCAGGTTTGGCTCGTACCCCGCGTCGCCGAGACCCTGCCGCCGGTCATCACCTTCGACGCCGATAGCGATGCCCATATCGTACGCGGCCTCGTGGCCGTCCTGCTCATGGTGTATTCCGGCAAGACGCCGCAAGAGATCCTGGACGCCGACATCGAGCACATATTCGACCGGTTGGACCTGGCGTCCCACCTGAGTCCGAGCCGAAGCAACGGCTTCCGTTCGATGGTCGAAAGGATCCGGTCGATCGCCAGCGGAGCGCTGGCCAACTAGCCACGCAGGCAGCGCTGGTCGACTGGCATCGTAGCGTGGTGCTGGCCGCCCGGTCCCAATCTCGATCTAACCGCGCATGCCGGCTACGATTTCATCGACCTGTCCACGATGCTCCTCGGACAGTTCCCAGCCCACTGCGTCGATGTTCTGCGCTACGTGTGCGGGCCGTGTCGCCCCGCACAGCACCGAGGTGATACCGGGCTGGCTGGCGGTCCAGTGAATCACAAGCTGGGCGAGGGACTTGCCGTATTCGTCCGCGATGGGCCTCAACCGGTCGAGTGCGCGGAGGGTACGGTCCAGCGCCGCACCCTGGAAACGGGGATCGTCGTTTCGGGCGTCGCCTTCGGGAAAACGGTGGCCGCGTCCGTACTTTCCGGTCAGCAATCCCTTGTACATCGGCCAGTAGGAAATCACACCGATGCGGTTGTCCATGCAATAGGGCAGAATCTCCACCTCGATGTCCCGGATCAGCGGGTTGTACGGTGGCTGATCCGAATGCAGCGGCGTATGGCGCGCGAAACGCTTCATCTGGACCACATCGTAGTTGCTTACGCCGATCGCCCGTATCTTGCCCTGCGACTTCAGTTCGGCAAGGGTGGCGGCCGTTTCCTCAAAAGGCGTGTTTTCGTCCGGCGCATGCACCTGGTACAGATCGACATAATCGGTGTTCAGGCGGCGCAGGCTCTCCTCGATCTGCGCCAGAACACGCTTCCTCGAGCTGTCGTGCCGCAACTTGCCTCCGTCCCAGTAGAGACCGCACTTGGTTGCCAGGACGACCTGGTCGCGCCTGCCCGAGATGGCCCGTCCGACCAGCCGTTCCGATTCACCGTTGCGTCCGTACATGTAGGCGGTGTCGATGAGCGTGATGCCGCCGTCCATGGCCGCTTCCAGTGCCGCCAGGGAAGCGCTGTCGTCAATGCCGGTCCACCCGACGCCGGCCATGGGCCAGCAGCCCATCCCGATCACCGATACCGTCAGTCCCGATGTACCGAGCGCTCTGTATTCCATGTCCGTTTCCTTTTGCAATTGACTTGAAAGCCCGGTAGATCGTATTATATCCATTGAACAGCCACCGAAGGATTTCGGCAATCTGTCCGATAGCGGATCAGGACTTTGTCGATATGGTTTGATGATATGGCTATGCTGAATGAATATACGAAAGATGCTTCCGGCAGGGTAGAATAAACGACGCATCTCATTCGCGTTCAAGGGAGGCAGTTATGATGAAATTCGGTTTCTCGCTCATGGCCGCGATCGTCCTCGCGGCGTCCCCGGCGCTGGCGGGTACGGCGACGGTCGCAGGCGATTACGTGGAAGTGCGCTCCAACCATATCCTGGGCGGCGGCTGCACCTACTCCGCCGAAGCGGGAGGCGATGCCAACCAGGCCGTGGTGGCGTGGCGCATCCGGGAAGGCGCGCTGGCCGATCTTGCCGTCGTCGCGGTCATGCTTGGAGAAGGAAACCTGCAAATCGGCCAACACGCCCGGGAAACCGTGTTGCTGATCGACCGCCGGGCGACGCCGGTCCAGCGCCAGGCGCTGAAGCGCACGTTCACCACGCGGTACGGCGATCTTTTCGGCACCGTGAACACGGTGAAGCCCGCAGACATTACCTTCCGTCACGACGGAGAAGATGGCTACGTCGTCGCGGTGGACGGCCAGGTCCGCCTGACCACCCGAACCATGCTGGCGACCGATCACGAGCCCAATTGCGACCGTATGGTGTGGTACGATCCTTTTACGAAGGACGCATCCGCCACGCTGGTCCAGACCGCCACCCATGCGTACAGCGGTTCGGACCTGATCGCCAACTGGAGCATACCGAACAAGCGCAGCGCCTACGTGGGAACTTTTTCCTTCACGCCGTAATCCAACAGACGGAGAGCTGACCACGGCGCTCGGACTCCTTTTGATGATCACGGCGACCCTCGTGACGTCGTGTTTCGGCCTGATTCTCAAATCCGCCCACCACAACGGCCACAATGCCTTGGCCGTGGGCAGTCTGAATTATGGCGCCGGCGCCGTATTTTCCGGTCTGATGATGCTCGCCGATCCGGGCTGGATCTGGCAGTGGACCACTGTGCTTGTCGGCGCTGCCAGCGGATTCTTCTATTTCATCGCCTTCTACTTCCTGATTCAGGCACTCCTGCAGGGCGGCGTCGCCGTAACCCTGGCGATCGTCCGGCTATCCGTCCTCATTCCCATTCTGTGTTCCATCGTCATCTGGTACGAGATTCCCAACCTGCTGCAGACCGCGGGCATCATGGCCGTCTGCGTAGCCCTGCCGCTCCTCACGCTTGGCGTGGGCCGACAGTCCGGGCTGCCCCTTCGCGGCGTGGCCTGGCTGGTCGGCGCCCTGTTCGTCACGACGGGATTCTGCCATCTGTCCCCGAAACTCTTCAACGAACTCGCCCCCCAAAGCCAGATGCCGCTCTATCTGTTTACGCTTTTCGCGGTATCCGGCGCGATGGGACTCTGCTACCTCCGCCTCAAGCCGATCCGCGCGAGCCTGCCGGACGTGTGGTGGAGTCTCGTCCTGGGGGCGTGCAACGTCTCGGGGACCTGGCTCCTGGTCGTCACGCTCGAGTTCCTGCCCGGTACCGTCGTCTTTCCCTTCGTCAGCGCGGTCGGCCTTGTCATCACCACGCTCGTGGCTATATTGTACTGGAAGGAACCCGTGCGCAGGCCGGCTTATTTCGGCATCGGTTTGACCCTGGTCGCGGTCGTCCTGGTGAACAGCGGCTGAGCGTGGTGAAGGCCGCGGGAATCGACGCGAATCGACGCGAGGCGTACGATGCAATCTTTCGGAGAGGACAGTTTCCGGGCGGTATCGCATGGCTGACGCAATCAATCGAAACCGCGCCGTAGTGGGCGTGGGAAGCAATGTCGTGGACGTGATCTACCGGGTGAACCGGATCGCGGGACCCGAGGAGAAGACCTATATCCTGCCGGACGAGGCCGGTTCGGTCGTGACCGAGTTGCCGGGCGGCGTAACGCTCAATCACCTGGCCTGGGCAGCCCTGCTGGGGGTTCCCGCGGGGCTTTTCGAATTTCAGGGAGGCGACCGGTACGGCGCAATGATTCGGGAGGAGATGGACCGCCATGGGATCGACCGATCGGCCGTTCGGGTCCTCGAAGGCCGCGCGTCCGGCTTTTCGGTGGTGAACGTGGCCGCCGACGCGGACCGGGCGATCTACATGGCCCGCGCCCTGACGGCGGAGACAACGGCCGGGGACGTGGAGACGTACTTCGCCGAGTACATTCGTGCGGCCGCCATGGTGACGACGGAGATCTCGCAACTTCCGCTGGACGCTGTCATCGCGGCGATGCGCATTGCCCGGGAGGCCGGCGCAATGACCGTTTTGGACGTGGACGTTCCTCCGGATTTCGCCGTTGAAGTGGCCGGACTCGGATCCGCCGGGGATCTCGAGGAGGCCCTGCGTCTCGCGGACGTCGTGAAACCCGCCAAGGCCGCCGCGCTGCAGATGGTGGAGGCCGACAGCTCCGAAGAACGGGCCGAGCTTCTGCTCAAACGGTACGATGCCCGACTGGTTGCGATAACCGAAGGCGCGCAGGGCTCGGTCGTCACCGACGGGAAGCAGACGATTCGCTCGCCTGCCAAACCCGTGGCAGCACGGGATACGACCGGCGCCGGAGATGCCTTTCTGGGTGGATTGATTGCGGGACTCTACCACGGGTTCACGTTACAGGATACCGCGTCGCTCGCCAATGCGGCCGGTGCCGTATGTTGCGGCGTGCCAGGAGCTTTCCCGATACTGGAAACGAGTCGCAACGACGTGATCGCACTGTACGAAGGCCCGCCAATTCCGGCAGGGAACGGACCGGCAGGGGACGCGCCGGCAGGGAGTGCGCCGGAAGTCCTCCCCGGCGCGGAAACGGACCGGGTGGCAACCGAAAGCGCCGATTCCGCCCTTTCCGGCGTCTCCGGGACGGTCGCTCCCGAGACGGTCGCCCCCGGAACCGCCTCCGGCGCAATCGGACTGGACGCCGTGCGGAAGACCGCCGAAGCGCTGGCGAGACTGCATGAAGGGATGTCCCACACCTACTTCGACGAGGTAGTCTCGATTATTCGAAATGCGGAGGCCGCAGGCGGGCGCGTCCACGTCTCCGGCGTGGGGAAGTCCCGCCATATCGCCCGGAAACTGGCAGCCACGTTGCAGAGTACGGGCACGCCGGCCTATTTTCTCGATCCGACCGATTGCAACCACGGCGACAGCGGTCAGGCGGCGCGAGGCGATGTGGTCGTGGCCTTTTCCCACAGCGGGGAGACGGAGGAATTGCTGGCCGCGGCGCAAACCCTCGTCGCGAACGGGGCGACGATCATCGCGATCACCGGAAACCGATCCTCGCGTCTGGCCCGATCGAGCGCTGCGACGTTATACGTTCCGGTGGCTTCCGAAGCCGGTCCGCTTGGCCTCGCGCCTACCGCGAGCACGTCCTGTCAACTTGCCGTGGCCGATGGGCTTGCCATGGCCTTGAAGGCGGACCGCGGATTTACGCGGGAGGACTTCGCGCGGTACCATCCCGGCGGCCAACTCGGAAGGCGGCTGCAGGATGGCGCAGTGGAATGCGGGCAGTAGAGGTCCGAACGTACTACCTATTAGACGGAGAAGGAACGAAATGAATTCCGAAACACCCGGAACCGGTACCGACAGGCCACAAATCGAACTGATTGCCTTTGATCAGGACGATACGGCGTTGTTGTCCGATGGCTGGCCGTCGGCCGAAGGTCTGCGTGCTATCGAGGCCGCCCTCGACCGGGGGTTGATCGTAAGCTCGGCGAGCGGCAGGAACATCGATCGCAGCAGCGAAACATTTCGCGATGCCCGGTCGCTTTTCGATCGGCTATACGTGATCGCCAACAACGGCGGGATCATACTCGGACCGGTTCGTCGCGGCCGAAGACCCCTACTCTTTGAAAAGCGTATAGAGCACGGCGTCTTTCTGGAACTGCTCGACTATGTCGAAGACAACGACCTCAACTTCGTGTACAGTTGGCTGCGCGTGACGGAGAACGGCCCGCTGGACAGCGTGATTGCGAACCGGTATACCGGTTCGATCGAATCCATAGAGACACAGAGCCGCGCCGCCGTCGACCGGGACGACAAGCTGCTGGCGAAGCTGAGGCGAGGCGACTATCCGTCCCCGCCCAAGATGCTGATTCTGCCGGGCCTGGCGCGGCGCGAGGAGGTTCTGGCGGAGCTGAAGAGCCGTTTCGAGTCCCGTCTCTATCTCGTCAAGACGAATCCGGACCGGATCGAAGCGATGCACGCCGACGTAAACAAGAAGGCCGCTGTCGAGTTCGTCGCGCGCAAGCACGGGATATCCATGGATCGCGTGATGGCCGTCGGGGATGGCGACAACGACCTGCCCATGCTTTTCAACGCGGGCCTGGGGGTGATCATGGGCAACGCCGAGGACGCGGTCAAGGAAAAGGGCCGGTCGCAGGGCCTGGTCGTCGCCCCCTCCAACGACGAGAACGGCTTCGCCTGGGCGTTGCGCCGCTACGCGTTGCATGACGCCCCGCAGCGCGCCGCTACGGAATGATACCCCTTGGTGACGACCAAATCCCTCCTTGACCATCTCCGTTCTTCCTTACTTGTAGCGGATGGCGCGATCGGAACCATGCTATACGCCCGGGGCGTGCCCTTGGAAGTCTGTTTCGACGAGATCAATCGAAGCAGGCCCGATCTGGTGCGGGAGATCCACGAGGAGTATGTGGCCGCGGGCGCCGGATTGATCGAAACCAATACCTTCGGGGCTAATGCCCTGTCCCTGTCGAAATACAATCTGGAGGATCAGGTGCATGCCCTGAACGCCCGGGGCGTCGAGATCGCCCGGGCGGCGGCGGGGTCTCGCGCCTACGTGGCCGGCGCTGTTGGTCCGGCCCGCGGTCCGGTCCAGCGGGAATACGCCCCGGATGAATGCGCCAGCGCCTACCGGGAGCAGATTGCGACCCTCGCGGAAGGCGGCGCGGACGCGATCCTGCTGGAGACCTTCCTCCGTCTCGACGAAATCAAACGTGCGCTGGAGATTTGTCGGGACGTCTGCGACCTGCCTCCGATTTGTCAGCTCGCCGTTGATCAGTACGGACAGACGGACGACGGGTTCGGGGTGGCGGAGGCCTTCGATCAGCTTCGGTTGGCCGGCGCCGAAGTGGTGGGGGTAAACTGCCGCAGCGGTCCCAAGGGCCTGTTGGACGCCTTGGCGCCGGTGCCCCTTTCGGACGGACTGATCCTCTCCGCCTTTCCGAACGCCGGTTCCCCCGTCTACGTGGACGGCCGATTCATCTACGAGGCGACCCCGGAGTACTTTGCGACGAGCGCGCTCCGGCTGCGGGACCAGGGCGTACGGCTGATCGGCGGATGCTGCGGAACCCTGCCCGGCCACGTCCGGGCCATGGCCCGGGCACTGGAAGGCCGGGAGATTGTAACCCGCAAGAAGGTCGTTCCGGTGGAAGTCCGCACCCGACCCCGCCCGGCCCGCCCGGCCCGCACGGGCGCTGGGGATCAAGCGACGCATACTACCCCGGGGGCGCCGTCCTCGCCGTCCACCGAGCCGTCGATCGTGGAACTGGTCGGGCGGCGGGTGACGGTGATCGTCGAACTCGATCCGCCCAGGGATCTGGATCACGGACCCGTCGTGCGGGGGGCGCGGGCGCTGAAGGCGGCCGGCGCCGATGCCCTCACCATGGCGGACAACTCCCTCGCCGTCACACGGATCAGCAATATGGCCTTGGGCCGGATCGTCAAGGAAGAGGCCGGTATCAGGCCGCTTGTGCACATCACCTGCCGCGACCGCAATCTGGCCAGCCTGCAGTCCCAGGCGCTGGGGTTGTACGCCCTGGGCATCGACCATGTGCTCGCGGTCACGGGCGATCCCGTGAAATTCGGCGACCAGCCGGGCGCGAGCAACGTATACGACGTTTCCTCCTTCGAATTGATCCGGCTGATCAAGCAAATGAACGAGGGTACCGGGTTTTCGGGCCGCACCCTGAACGGGCGGACCGCGTTCACCGTCGCGGCGGCCTTCGATCCCAACGGACCCAACCTGGAGCGAAGGATCAGAAGATTGGAACGCAAGGTCGAGGCGGGCGCGGACATGATCATGACGCAACCGCTGTTCGACCCGGCGCAGGCGCGCCTGCTCCACGAGGCTACGCGTCATGCCGGCGTGCCGGTCTTCCCGGGGGTCATGCCGCTGGTCAGCAGCGGCAATACGGAATTCCTGCACAACGAAGTGCCCGGATTCGTGGTGCCCGACGACGTGCGCGCGCGTATGGCCCGTTTCGACCGGGGAAGAAAGGCCCGCAGAGAAGGCATCCGGATCGCACGGGAGATCATCGAGTCCGTGCTGACCTACTTCAACGGACTGTATCTGATCACCCCGTTCAACCGGTATCCCATGACGGTGGAACTGACCGAATTCGCCCTGCGGTCGGTTACGGTCGGGAAGTCGGCCGATTACGGTAGTACAGGTAGGATACGGCGATGAGGATGGCGCTCAGCCCAAGGAAGGCCATGATCCGGTAAAGCGTGTCCAGCATCATGAGGTCGAAGAGGAAGGCCTTCACCACGGCGGCGCCGAAGTACACGATGGCAGCGGCGCGAAGCGCGCGTATGTCCATCCACCGTCCCATGATCATGACCAGCGCCGCGCCGAACAGCCATACCCCTGAAACGGCCAGTTGCTGCGCGTTCCGCAAGTGCTCCGCCGACCCGCTTTCCATCGAGACGGCGAGGTCCTGGAAGTAGTCGAGGACTTCAAACGTCCCCCAGGCAAGGAGCAGGAAGGTCCAGGCCAGATGCAGCATCGTGCGGAGTCGGTGGTCGTTTTTCGATTCGGTGCGATCCTGCAGCATGCCGGCGCAGGCAAGCAGCGACCCGGCCACAACCCAGTACACGCCGCTTTGCAGCGAGCGCACCGGAGCGTGGCTGGACACCAGATCGACTACGTAGGCGCCGGAAGCGAGTGCGATGCCCACGAACAGGAAGACGAACAGCGCTGTTCCCGCATGGCGAACGGACTGCCTCGGGTAATGCGTGCCGAACCCGAACAGGACGAGGGCTTCAAGGGCCCAGACGATGAGGACGCCGAAACCGACGAAGAAACTCGCCGGTGCGCGTATCGCCAGCAATATGGCAACCGTCGCGTGAGGCGCGGCCGCAGGCGAATCATCCGTTCGCCGCATGATCCACGCTGTCAGCGCAAAGTAGGCCAGCGAGAGGACCACGGTTATGACGCCTTCGGTGTAGATCCATGCGCTTTCCGGGGACGCGAACCGGATGCCGAAAAAGGTCCACATACCTTCCATATGGCGCGAAAGCCGCATGAGCATCCAATAGAAACCCGCTGCGTTGAAGACAGTGGCCATCCAGCGCCACAGACGGCCCGATCCGTCGCCCGTGGCGGAACGGTACAGGTTCACACCGACGAACATCGCCCACCACAGCGTCAGAAACATCAGGGCCGTTCCGAGTCCATCGGGCAGATCGGCCCGGAACGACCAGGTCAGGTAGGTCCCGTAAGTCGCGTTAATGCACAGCGGCTCAAGCCGTCTCCAGCCGGGTCGCTTCAGCAGGATGAAGATCAGTCCGGCGTTGAGCAGGGTGACGTACACAAAGAGGCCGAGGGTATTCAGGTCGGCAGTCACGAGTAGCAGGGGCGTCAGGAATCCGCCCGCCCAGCCTAGCAGGGCAATGGCCCGCGCGTCGTAGCGCAGGGCCAGCAGCAGGTTCGCCGCTGTCACGACGGCCATCAGCAAGAAGGCGAGGGGCTGCGGGATGAGATGGTAGAAGTCGTAGGCGGCATAGATGGAAAGGTACAGAATCGCGGCGCCCGCGCCGGTCAGTCCCTGTGCGAAAACGCGCATGTGGCGGCGGTGAAATCCCTGGCCGCCGCCGAGCAGCAACAGACCGGTCGCAGCACCCAGCATGACGCGCGCCGTCTCGTTCAGCCAGTTGTTGTCGAAGGCGTATTTCAGGAAGAATCCTACGCCGAAGACGAGTGCAAGGGCACCCAGGCGATTTAGCAGCTTGCCGCCGATCAGGGTCTCCCACTCTTCCCGGGTGCGGGGCCGCAGCAGGGCGGATATCCGGCCGCCGCCCGCCGGACCGGGACCGGCTTCCTGTGCCGCGGTCTCTGCCGCCGCGGTTTCCGACATCTCGGCGTGCTGCTCCGCGTGTTCCCCTGCCGCCGCGGTTTCCGCAGTCGTGCCGGCGGCTTCAAGATGCTCGGCCATCACCCTGCTTCTTCCGGTTGTCGCGTCTTGCACTTCGCGGAAGCGCCGTCTGATGTCTTCTTCAAGCAGCCGTACGCGTCCCTTGAGCGACAGGAAGGTCCCGATGAGAATCAGGAGCAGGATGATGTTAAGTGCAATCAATAGTTCCATAGGACCGCATACTACGCTAATCGAAGACGCCATGTCAAGGGCGTCCGACGGGTTCGGGCGAAGTCCGGAACGGTATTTGGGATCGTTGACACCGCCTTCGCCGGCATCTATATTCCGCAATGCAAAGTGTCTTTATGCAAGCATGCGGAGCGTGCAAAGCGTGTTCGCACATGAATCTTCTTCCGGGAGGAGTGTTTGATGTCCACGGTCTATCGCGTCGGCATAATCGGGTGCGGCAGCATCTCGCACCTGCACATGAAGGGGTACCTGGGAGAAGAGCGGTTCAGGGTCGTGGCGCTTGCCGATCCTGTGGCCGAGGCCAGGCAGGATTTCGGGGACCGCTACGGAATAGAAAAAAGGTATGCCGACGCCCGGGAGATGATGGACAAGGAGGGCCTTGATGTCATCAGCATCTGCACCTGGCACGGCCTCCACGCCCCCATGACGATCGCTGCCTGCGCGCGCGGTCCGAAGGCCATTCTGTGTGAAAAGCCCATGGGCGTCAACATGGGGGAATGCGACGAGATGATGATCGCCGTACGGCGGAACGATGTAAAGCTGGCCATCGCGCACCAGCGTCGGTTCAACCCGGTGTGGACCGATGCCCGGGAGCTGATCGCCGCCGGAGCGATCGGCGACGTGCGTCAGGTGACGTGCAGCGGCGGGCAGGGCCTGCTGAACGATTGTTCCCACATGTTTGATTTCATGCGCTACGTGATGAGCGACCCCGCGCCGGAATGGGTCATAGGGAACGTTGAACGCAAGACCGACCGATACGAGCGCGACACCCGTATCGAGGATCGCAGCGCCGGTATCGTGGGCTTCGACAACGGGGCCGTGGGCATGCTGCTCCAGGAACTGCACCCCGAACGAAGGCAGGGCGGATACATCTACGGCACGGACGGCATGATGGATGTGAACGAACAGCGCGTCCTGCTCATCAATTCGAAAACCGGCGGCTGGGAGGAGCGTCCGTCGACCGGAGAGGACCCGAGTGTGGGTCAGGCCGTGGAACTGGCGGACTGGATCGAGGGCAAGTCCACGCACCGCGGCGAGGCTTCCAACGGAAGAGCCGCCGTGGAGATCATCATGGGCATTTACGAATCCGCCCGGCTCCACGAGGTCGTTCAGATGCCCGTGCGTACCCACAGCTCGCCCATGGAGGAGATGATAGAAAGCGGCGACCTGCCGGTGGAGCGTCCCGGCCGTTACGATATCCGGGCTTTTCTGCTGCGCGGAGAGTCCATGAGCGGCGAGACGCCGGACGAGCAGGATTGAAGAAAGGAGCATCCGGTGACATCATCCCGGCGCTATGGCATGGTGCTCAAGGTCAGGCCGGAACGGATCGAGGAGTACAAGGCGTACCACGCCGAGGTGTGGCCCGGCGTGGCGAAAATGATCACGGACTGCAATATCACGAATTACTCCATCTATCTGAAGGACGATTACCTCTTCTCCTATTTCGAGTACGTGGGCGACGACTTCGAGGCGGACATGGCCAGGATGGCCGCCGACCCGGTCACGCAGGAATGGTGGGATGTGATGATGCCCATGCAGGATCCCTTGCCGACGCGGAAGGAAGGAGAATGGTGGGCGAATATGGAGGAAGTCTTTCACCAGGATTGATCCCGCGGTCCTTTCTAGCGTTGCCAGAATACTTTACGGCCACTATATTGTCAACGCAACGCCCGGAGTACAGCAGCACACGGCGTATTCGGCGTCCGGAGTACGGCAACGATCCGATTGCCGATGGCCATCGGACTGCTGATGCGCGAATGACGGGTGGAATTTGAAGGAGATCGCCCGGGACTGTTCAGGGAGGCCGCCCATGGCCCTTACCGAAGCGCAATTGGCTACATTTCACGATCGCGGGCTGGTCGTCGTCGAGGACGTGTTGGGGGACGCCGACCTGGACCCCGTGATCGATACCATGGCCGAATTCGTCGATCGGCAGGCGCGCAGACTGCATGAAGCGGGCAAAATCGACGACCTTTGCGAGGATGAACCCTTCCTGACGCGATACGCGCGTCTGTTCGCCCAGAGCGCGGAGATCGGAAGCGGTATGGACATCTACGAACTGCGCGCGAAGCCGGTCTTCGATTTTCTTCGAAACGACAATCTGCTCGACGCGGTTGAATCCTTCCTCGGACCGGATATCACCTGCTCGCCCATTCAGCACCTGCGGGCCAAGCCGCCCTCCCGGCTGGACGGCAGTCCGTCGTACAACGTACCGTGGCACCAGGATTCGGGGGTGAGCTGGGCGGAATCGGACCGGACCCTCGCACTTACCTGCTGGCTTCCCCTGGTGGATGCCACGGTGGAACGGGGATGTCTGGAGGTAATTCCGAACGTGATTCACACCGGCCATCTCGACCATGTTTCGGACGCCGGCACGCGCATAAGGCCCGACCTCATGCCCGAGACCGAAGCGGAACCGGCCGAAGTGCGCAAGGGCGGGATCGTCTTCCTGAGCCAGTATACGCCCCACCGGTCCACGCCGAACCGGACGGATTGGGATGTGCGTTGGAGTCTGGACCTCCGCTACGTGGCAACCGGCGAGCCGACCGGCCGCCCCTTCTTCCCCGATTTCTGCGCCCGGAGCCGAACCCGTCCGGAACAGGTATTGACCGATCACCGGACTTGGGCAGATAGCTGGGTCGCGGCCCTGGAGGAACAGCGCCGCAATCCGAAACAAGCCCACCGGGTTGGACAGCCGCCATGAGCTTTGGCAACGCAGGCTATACATACGAGGTCCACGAAAACTGGTGGACGCTGCCCGAAGGCTGGTCTTTCGGGCGGATTACCGGTGTGGCATGCGACTCCCGTGATCAGGTCTACGTGTACTCCCGGAGCGAGCATCCCCTGGTCGTGTTCGACCGCGACGGGCGTTTCATCAGGACTGTCGGGGATGGCATCCTCAAGGACGCCCACGGCATCTACATTGATGGCGAGGACAACCTCTTCCTCACCGACTGGCTGGATCACTGCGTCCGCAAGTTCGACCGGGAAGGCAACCTGACGCTCACCATCGGCACGCCGGGCGTACCGGGAGATCGCGACGGTGCGCCTTTTCGGAAACCGACGGATGCGGTCGTCGGACCCAACGGGGACATCTATGTTTCCGACGGCTACGACAACGCCCGGGTGCACCGGTACGATGCCGCGGGGAACCACATCCACTCCTGGGGCGGTTGGGGAGACGGTCCCTCGCAGTTTGCGTTGAGCCACTGCGTTCGCATCGACCGGTACGACCGGCTCTGGGTGTGCGACCGCGAGAATCAGCGTATACAGCTTTTCGACCTGGAGGGCGGTTTTATCGGGGAACGCCACGTTCCCGGCAAACCCGATACCATCTACTTCGATCCGGTGGAAGACATCGTCTATCTGGCCGAGTTGGAACAGCAGGTGGGTATCTATACCCTGGACGGCGACCTCGTCAGCAGCTGGGGCGGCGGGCAGCGGAGCGACCGACCCGGTGAGTTCGCAGGTTGTCCCCACGGCATCTGGATGGATTCCCGCGGGGACCTGTACGTCGCCGAAGTCCAGGCCGACGCCCGGTTGCAAAAGTTCGTACGGACCCGCTGATTCGGTACCTTGCGCTATAGTCAGGGCGTGACAATCAGGGATCCGGCTGCTGTCTGAACGGAAATCCCGAGATGCCCTCTATGTGGGCTAAACGGGTGTCGATCTGCCTTATTTGGCCTCTGATGGTTGCAATTTCGTTTCTGACAGCTGTAAATCCTTCCCTCATTTCGTTTATGATGGCCGTGTCTGCTTCCTTCATTTCGTTCCTGATGGCCGCATGATCTTCCCTCATTTCGTTTCTGACAGCTGTAAATCCTTCCCTCATTTCGTTTATGATGGCCGCGTCTGCTTCCTTCATTTCGTTTCTGACAGCTGTAAATCCTTCTTTCATTTCGTTCCTGATGGCTGCGTGACCTTCCCTCATTTCGTTTATGATGGCCGTGTCTGCTTCCTTCATTTCGTTTCTCACGGCTGCAAATCCTTCCCTCATTTCGTCCCGAAGTTCTTTTATTTCCATGCGAAGTTCCCTGTTCGGTTGGCCGAAATAGGTAGCCACGCCGATTGCGAGAATGACGATCGTGGAAACGGACTGCAGACCGACGATCAGGTTTTGCCTTGCCATACCAGATGCACCTCACTTTCTGCTTGATTTAATCTCTATCGACCTTGACATTGGCATTCATTCGCATCTTCTCCAATTGGGATGTCCATGCATATCATCGATCCCCATACCCACGTCTGGACCAATGATCCGGCCTTTCCCTGGCCGGCGGAAAACGACGCGCCGCCCGTCGAGGACCGGACAGCCGAAATGCTGCTTTCCCTGATGGACCGGTACGGTGTGGAAAAGACCGTGTTGGTACAGTACATAGGTTACCGCTGGGACTGTGCATACGTGTCTCACGTGCTGCGCGCGTATCCGGACCGATTCGCCGGCGTCTGTCGCGTCGATCCCGAAGACCCCGCCGCGCCGGACCACCTTGGCAGATGGGTGGAAGAACACGGTTTCCAGGGCGTTCGGCTGAGCCCCGCCGAAGGTCCGGCGGGCGACTGGTTTCGCGGACCCTTGATGGCCCCGATCTTCCGGCGCGCGCAGGAGCTCGCCGTCCCGCTGCTCATGCTCACGCGCCCAGGCCGCCTGCCCGACCTTGCCAACCTGCTGGAGCGGTTCCCCGACCTCGACGTGGTGATAGACCATATGGCGGACGCGCAGCCCGGCCGGCCGGAGGAAATCCAGGCTGTGCTTGATTTGGCGCGGTATCCGCGGGTTTTTGTGAAGATCAGCCATACCTGGTCCATTTCTCATCAGGACTACCCCTGGTCGGATACCCACGCCATGGTCAAGGCCGTGTACCAGGCTTTCGGCGGACACCGCATCATGTGGGGTACCGACTGGCCCGTCTGCCTGGCAAAGGCCGCGTATGGCCAGACCCTGTCTGTAGTCCGCGACGAAATGACGTTCATCGCACCGGCGGACATGCCCCGCGTGTTGGGCGGCACGGCGCTGGACCTATGGACCTTTGAAGAACCGAAGACCTGAGGTCGTTCGGTGGTCGGGGCCACTCCATCGGACGCATACAGGCCGTTTCGGCGTGTGATCTTATGAAGATTGGTCAAAATCCGAACGGATAACTCGTAGCGAAAAAGCGTTACCCGAAAAAAAAGTGTCACCCCTAGCACAGAGCGTCAACAAGGAGCGCGCATGGAAATTCTGATCACCGGCGCCGCAAGCCGGCTGGGCCGGGCCGTCGCTGAAACGCTGAAAGGCTCCGGGCTTCGTCTCATGGACGAATCGTCCGTGGAGGCGCCCGAGGATGGAGACGTTTTCGAGGGTAGCCTGCTCGACCGGGACGCCGTCTGGCGGGCGGTCCGCGGCATGGACGCCATCGTCCACACGGGAGAGCCGCCCCGGCGTCTCCCGGAATCCCCGGTGGAACGCGAAAAACATCTCCTCGAATTGGCCACGCGGGGCACTCACCAGCTTTTCAAGGCCGGCGTGGAAGCCGGCGTCAAGCGTTTCGTCTACGGCGGGACGCTCGACCTCTTCCGGTCCTACCCGGACGACGTCTACATCAGCGAACTGTGGAAACCGCTGCCCGAACCCGACATGCCGGTCATGTCCCGCTATCTGGGCGAACACACCGCCCGGGAATTCGCCCGGGATTACATGGTGACGATCACGGGACTCAGGCTGGGGACGCTTGTCAGCGAAGAGGAGATGGCCGGCCAGGCGCCCGACCTGCTGTGGCTGGATTACCGGGACGCGGCCCAGGCTTTTCGGCTGGCGCTGGAGCGCGACGCTTCGGACCAGGTCTGGTGGACGAGTCGCTATGCCATGTATCATATCTGCGCCGATCTGGAGAATCCCAGGTATCTCATCAATCAGGCCCGAGATCTGGGGTACGCGCCGACCCGAAAT
Organism: bacterium; assembly: GCA_965200485.1. GTDB lineage: Bacteria > JAAXHH01 > JAAXHH01 > JAAXHH01 > JAAXHH01 > JAAXHH01. Next base: position 13,270 of record CBDAUD010000001.1, on the reverse strand, counting down.
TTCGCTGCCAACTGGCAGGTTTGAGGAATCCCATGAAGAAGGTGTTGCTGCTCGGCGCGTCCGGGCTCATCGCACCCCACATCATTCCCGCGCTTGAAAGGGACTACGACCTGAGACTGGCCGACATCAAGGATCATCCCGCCGGGAAGCCCGTCCTCCGGGTGGACGTCCGGGAATACGACCAGGTGCGCGAGGCGGTGGAGGGCGTGGACGCCGTCATGAACTTTACGGTCCTTCGCCACGACGCCGCGCTCAGTTTTCAGGTGAACACCGTCGGCGCCTGGAACGTGATGAAAGCGGTCGCGGACGCCGGGATCGGGAAGGTGATTCACACCGGCCCGGCCCAGACCCTGGCGTGGTACGCCCACGACACGGACATTCCCGTCGATGCGCCCGACGCCCCGTCCTCCGACTACTATTTCATCACCAAGCATCTGAGCAACGAGATCGTCCGAAGCTTTGCCCGCCACCACGAGATCCACACGGTCTGCTATCTGTTCCAGGGTCTGGCTCCCCGGCCGACGCAATGGGCGGAAAAAACGTCGATCCGGGACTTCCTCATCATCTACGACGACCTCGCCGCGGCCTGCCGTCAGGGACTCGAACTTCCCGCCGTGCCCGGATTCTACCAGGTCTTCAACCTGCACAGCCACCGCGGTCCGGGGAAATACAGTCTTGCGAAGGCCGAACGCCTCTTGGGTTATGCCCCGCAGGAGGACTGGGGTAATTGGCAGCGTAGACCGCGGTGAGTTACGATTATTTAGTCGTGACAAGTTGCAAAATCTCGTAAAGCGTTTCGATGAGCCGTAAAGAATATCTATGAATCGCGACCATTGCGATCGGTCACAATGAACCATATTGAATCACAGCCCCAACGACAGGAGCATTGAACATGTCCCGGAGCGCTCGGACCGTGCGTGTATTCGTCGGCACCTATACCCAAACCGCCAGCAAGGGCATCTACGTATATGATGTCGATCCCGACACCGGTGTCATGGAGTACGTCAGCCACGTGGGCGGCATCGCGAACCCGTCCTTTTTGGCCTTGACGCCCGACGCCCGCTTCCTCTACGCCGTCGGGGAGACGGGCGATCCGCACGGCGGCGTCTTCGCTTATGCCGTGGACCCGTCCGGCACGCTGACGCTCCTGAACAGCCAGTCGTCCCACGGCGCGGGACCGTGTTCCATCGACGTGCACCGCGGCGGCAGGGCCGTGCTCGTCGCCAATTACGGCGGCGGCTCCGTCGCGTCCTTTCCGGTGAACGACGACAGTTCCCTGGCCGAGGCGGCGACGGTGATTCAGCATACCGGTTCGAGCGTCAACCCGGACCGCCAGCGGGAACCCCACGCCCACATGATCCGCCACGATCTGGACTACAACTTCGTTTTCTCGCCCGATCTCGGCACCGACAAGGTGATGATCTACGCCATTGATCCAGACACGGCCGTTCTGACGCCCCACGGGGAAGCGTCGGTGCCCCCCGGCTCGGGACCCCGGCACATCGAGTTCCATCCCAACCGGAAGTTCGCCTATGTGATCAACGAGATGGGCAACACGATCACGACCTTCGCGTACGACGGATCGGCCGGCACGCTGGCCGAGATCGAAACGGTGTCCACGCTGCCCGACGGCTACGCCGAGGTCAGCCATACGGCGGATATCCACATCACCGATGACGGCAGATACCTCTACGGCTCCAACCGGGGTCACGACAGCCTGGCCATGTACGCCGTCGACGGAGATTCCGGCCGTCTTTCGCTTCTTGGCATCGTGCCCACGGGGGGCGAGAACCCGCGGAACTTCGGGATCGATCCGACCAATCGCTTCGTGCTCGTCGGCAACCAGAGTTCGGACACGGTCACCTACCATCGCCTCGACCCGGACACGGGACGGCTCCATCTGTCGGGCATCGTGGCCGAAATTCCCATGGCGGTGTGCCTGAAAATGGTGCTGATGGACTGAAAAATCCGGTCGTGGGCGCGAGGTTTCGGCAGATGAGCGCGAGACGTCAAACACCCGAATCCGGCCAGGCGGCCCCGGCCGCGTCAGACTGCGACCCCCGCGCGCCGGGCGGCGACGCTGGACCGCCCGCGGTCTGGGCGCCGGACGAAGCGGTGCGTCGGCGGTCCAATCTCCAGGCCAGCATGGACACCCTGGGCATCGACGGGTATGCGGATTTCCATGCCTGGTCTGTTTCCGACCCCGCTGCCTTCTGGACTCACGCCATTGCGCGCCTCGGCATCGTTTTCAGGGGAAGGCCGTCCGCGATCCTCGACTTGGCCGGGGGTGTTCGCGACCCGCGTTGGTTGCCGGGCGCGGAACTCAACATCGTCGACAGTTGCTTCACGGCCGCTCCCGATCGACCCGCGATCGTCACGCCGGGACCGCAAGGTCCATCAGATCCACCAGTCCCACCGGGCCAAACGCGCTCCGCATCAGGCGCCGCTCCGCATTCCGTGCCGCTTTCCACAACGACCTACGGCGAACTCGAACGGCTCGTCAACCGCGTCGCCAACGGTCTGCGCGACCGGGATCTGGCGCCCGGCCGGGCCATCGCGATCTACATGCCTTTGAATCTGGAATGCGTGGTTGCCTATCTGGCGATCATCCGCGCGGGTTCGCGGGTTGTTTCCATCGCAGACAGTTTCCCGGCGGTGGAAGTGCGCCGCCGCATGGCCATCGCCGGCGCCCGGTGCATCGTCACCATGGACCGGTACGTCCGCGCGGGAAAACCCATACCGCTCTACGACACGGTTGTGGAGGCGGGCGCGTCCAAGGTGATCGTCGTGCCGTCGGACGGATCGAACGGAACGGACCGTTCGCCCACGCGGATGCGCGGATCGAACGAATCCGGCGAATCCGGTGAATCCGGCGAATCCGGTGAATCCGGCGAATCCAACGAGCCGTTCGTGTCCGCCGTCCGTATACGCGACGGCGACATTGCCTGGCAGGACCTCCTGTCGGACAATAACACCTTCGAATCCGCGCTCGGCGACCCGTACCGCACGACCAACGTGTTGTTCTCGTCAGGGACCACCGGAGCGCCGAAGGCCGTCCCCTGGAATCACCTGACGCCGATCAAGAGCGCGATGGACGGACACTACCACCAGGATATCCATAGAGACGACGTGACGGCCTGGCCGACCAACATCGGCTGGATGATGGGACCGTGGCTCATCTACGCCACCCTGATCAACGGGGCCTGCATGGCTTTGTTTCCAGATGCGGCGGACACCCCCGAATACCTGCGTTTCGTGGACCGGGCCGAGGTCACCATGCTCGGAGTCATCCCCTCCCTCGTCCGGGCCTGGCGGCGAAGCGGCGCGGCGGACGGCGTCGAATGGCCGTCCATCCGTGTGTTCAGCTCGACCGGCGAACCCGCCAGCCGAAACGACTACCAGTGGCTCATGAACCGCGCCGGACGTCGGGCGCCCGTGATCGAATATCTTGGCGGTACGGAGATCGGCGGCGGCCACTTGGCCTGCACGGTTCTTCAGCCCTGCGCGCCCGCGGCGTTCACCACGGCGAACCTCGGCGTGGATTTCGTCATCCTGGACGAGGTAGGCCGGGAGGTCGCGGAGGGGGAAACCGGCGAGCTCTATCTCAAGCCGCCCGCCCTGGGCATGTCGCAACAGCTGCTCAACGCGGATCATGACAAAATCTACTACGCAGGCTGTCCGGCCGGCCCCTCAGGCGAGGTCCTGCGCCGGCACGGGGATCACATCCAACGGCTTCCCCACGGTTATTTCCGGGCGCAGGGCAGAGCGGACGACGCGATGAACCTGGGCGGCATCAAGGTCAGCCCGCTGGAACTGGAACGCGTCGTGAACGGACATCCCGCCGTCTACGAGAGCGCGGCCGTGGCGACGCAGCCCGAGGGAGAAGGCGCGGAAAAACTAGTCTTCTATATCGTCCCCGAGCGCAGAAATGCATCGAGTGCGCATTACGACGGCATTTCTGGCGCTGCGCAAGCCGACGAAGTTCCCGCCAAAAGGTCCGGCATCGCCCTCGACGCCTCGTCCGCCAATCTCCAGATCAGTCCCGAAACCCTCAAGACGGAACTCCAGCACATGATTTCCTCCCGCCTGAACCCGTTGTTCAAAATATACCGGATCGTGGTGGTCGACGCGCTTCCGCATACCGCTACAGGCAAGTTGATCCGCCGAACGCTGAGAGATCGGTCAAGACTTGGAAGTTAATCTTTTCGAAGGGCGTTTGGAGACGGTTTCGGGTCGAGAAGTTCCAACGCCGCATCTCTCAATTCGATACCGACGACCTCTAGAACCTGCTCCATGTAAAGCCCGTGATCGCGAGCTAATTCCTTCACCTGCCGCTCATGATCCCTGGTGTCTAAAAAACTGTCCTCCGCGTATGAAAAGCAATGCGTTTGGATATCGTAGGGTTCCTTGTCCCGGACCGCGTCGAGCAAGGTCTCGGCTTTGACGGAAGCCCATTCCTCTGCACGGAGTTCCGAAGAAATGGCCCGTCCCAACTCCGTCAGGGCCAGCGGACTTTGACTGGAGGAAGTTTGTGGTGGCAGCGCATGCAGAATGTGTTTGATGTCCCCCTGCATGGTCGCGATGTCCTCCTGCATGGTCACGATGTCCCCTTGCATGGTCGCGATGTCCCCTTGCATGGTCACGATGTTGCCCTGCTGGTCACGATGTCCCCTTGCATGGTCGCGATGTTGCCCTGCATGGTCGCGATGTTGCCCTGCATGGTCACGATGTCCCCTTGCATGGTCGCGATGTTGCCCTGCATGGTCACGAGGGTTTCCTCGACCGAGGACCTGAATCTGTCCATTCCTCCTATCCATATTGCCAGTTTAATCAACCCGCCTGTTATCGCGATAACGAAGATCGTGACCGTGGTCGGTATCCAGTCCATGTTGTCTCCTAATCCAAATGTTCCGTGATAAGCATTGTTTATCCGTAATAGTCGAAGTTCAAATTGGATTCTCGAATATTAAATTGAGATTGTGCCGAGCGTCGAGGCGCAAGGGGGCCGCTCGATCCGGCGTGCCTCTAGGCGCAGGGGGCCGCTCGATCCGGCGTGCCTCTAGGCGCAGTACGGGGGGATCGCCCGATCAGCAGGTGCGAGGCGCGGGCACAGGACGGTGCTTGGTCAAGCAGACACGGGACTAAAAAGACGCGGGACTAAAAAGACGCGGGACTAAAAAGACGCGGGACTAAAAAGACGCGGGGTCCAGTGGGCGCGGGACGCCCGACCGTTCAAGAAAAAGCGGAGGCAGCGACAGGGCAACCCCCGCATGTCTATCCGTCTATCCGGGTTGAGGCAAGGTTGGGATGGTCAAACCATTACTACCAAGGGGTCGATTTTGTTTCTTTCACGGCATCGGGCATACGATAGCTGATGCCCGCGTCATCGTAAACCGATCGCTGCATCAATCCGGCAAAATTGTCAAACGTATGCGATAGCGCTTTGGGCATGATTTTGGAGCGGATGATCTGGAGTCGCCTTTGTATCCGAAACATGGTCAACATTCCGAACGTCGATTGCTTCGGGTAATCCAGGGAGTCGGCCAGTTCGTCTCCCATTAAGGCGCGCGAGGCTCGAAACAGATCTTTCGTTATTTTTTCCGCTTTGGCAGGATCCTGGACACCAATCAGCTCGGGAACAACGCTGATATTGCCATGCGCCAGTGCTTTCGACTCTACTTTGAGACGAGGTTCACACAAATAAGCGATTTCTTTCAGATGTACGGCGTCGTCTTCGCCATCGAACAGAATCTCTTCGGGAACGCCGATCAGCCATGAGACATAGCGCCAAATGTACATGAAACTTTCCCGCTCCTCGCGGGACAATTTGATCCCCAACTTCCTTACCGCCTGCAGGTTTATGGCGGAAAACCCGGTGGCCGCCAATACTATGTGCGCGGCGTGTAGCGGAAGACCATCGGCGGCCAGGTCCCAGTCGCCCGAGTTGAGAAGCAACCGCCGCACCTGGGCATGAATGAGCCGAATGCGGACCGTCAATTTCCAACCGTCGCCATATCGACTAAGGCCGTCGGGCAATGTGATCTCCACCAGGTGTCTCGTATTCTGTTTGACTCTGCGAAGATTTCCGGTTGTTCGCCCTGTCATGTAAAACGCCTTGCTGACGCTCGTTGTGAAGCCGGTGATCACCGCATCCAGCACAAGCCCCACGAAAAATACGTCCGAGTACTTGTAGAAGGCACGCGCGCCGGCTTTGGCTTTGTCCGGATCGAAAACCAGATTGGGGGGCGGGTTTTCGCAAGCGTCAAAGAACGCGCGCAACGCGTCCGGCGCCTCGCGCAGGCCTTCTTCGTCCCCATCCATGGCCGCCTGAATGAAGCGATGTTCTTGCGCCTTGTCGAATTCGGCCAGCGCGTTTATCGCCGCATCGGCCAGCGGGTCGCCGATATGGGTGTGTTTGATATAAGTATCGGCCAATTCCGGATCCAGCGCCCGGGCTTTTTCATAACCCGGCTGATAGGCGGAAGGGATTTTTATTTGATTGGCTGTTGTCATATCGATTTCCTCCGGTCAATGGCCATCAACAGGGCGGGAAGGAGCACGAGATCGGCAATGAAAGCAAAACAGATCGTAGTCGCAAGCAAGACACCGAGTGTCCAGTGAGGCTCGTATCCGGACATGGCAAACACCAGGAAGCCGGCTGTCAGAAGGGCGGTGGTGGCCCACAACGCCGGGCCCACCGTGCGAAAGGTGGTGCGCACGGCTTCGGACGACGACAACCCCTGCCGACGGGTTTTCAGATACTTGGTAATAAAATGAATCGTATCGTCCACGATGATGCCGATGGCAATCGCGGTCACCACTGCCGCGCTAAGTCCGACATTCCCCACGAGATATCCCCACAGACCGAAAGCCAGAATCGCCGGAATAGAATTCGGCACCAGACAGATCAGGCTGATACGGATATTCCTGAGAACCAGGATCAGGATGAACGAAATGAGCAAAATGACGAGAATCGTGCCCTCCAGCATGCTTTTGATGTTCTGACTTGACAAATGGGCCGTGACCATGGTGAATCCCGAAGCCGGGTTCTCGAATTCAGGCGCGTTGACCCGCAGCCATTCCCGGGCGCGCGTATCGAGATCCAGATGATCCCGCGAGGATGTGTTCCTGAGTGTCACCGTCATTCGCGTCGCGGATTTGGCGACATCCACACGATCATTGAGATCGGCGCCAAACGGCAGCGAAAACTCATAAAGAAGCAGGAATTGCGCGGCGAGTTCGGGATCGTCCGGTATTCGATGGAACGCCGGATCATCTCCGTGCATGTTCTGGTTGACCCGCTTTAAAATGTCTGGAAATGCCTGAACGTGCCGCACTTCGGGTTGCGCCCGATACCATTCGGCAAACCTGTCGACCTTGCGCAGGTATTCGGGATCGGAAACACCCCCGTCGCGTCCGGAACTCAGCGAGTATTCAAGCCGGTCCAACCCCGTCAGATTTTCGATAACGAAATCCGTGTCGGTGCGGAAGGTATAGCGGGGGTCGAAGTGGTGGACCACATTATCGCTCAACTCGTTGCGGAAGACGCCGGTCACCAACACCACGACCACGAGGGCGCTGTACAAGAGAAGCCTTTTGCGTCGCGCCACCACAAACATCCCGAAGCGATCAAAAAAGGACCTATGTCCGGCGCGGGCGGGCTTCACGCGTATGGGCAGAATCGAAAGCAACGCCGGCAGGAGGGTCACAGAAAAAATGAACGTGAACAGCACGCCAAGCGCGACCAGGTTGCCGAGCACGTGGAATGGCGGCGAATCCGAAAAATTCAGGCTGAGGAATCCGATCGAGGTGGTAAAGGAGGTCAAAAAAACCGGATACAGATTGTCCCGAAGCGATTCCGCGAGCGCCGCATTCCGCTCCAATCCCCTGCGCAGGCCGGCCAGGGAGGCGTTCACGATGTGGATCGCATGCGCGACCCCGACCGTCATGATGATGACCGGCACGGATGTGCTGATCGGCGTGAGTACGGTGCCAAACCACCCCGCTAATCCCAAGGTTGCCAACACAATGAACACGAGGACAACCGCGATGGACAGCGTGGCGTATGTTGAGCGCAGCAGCAGGACCGAGACGCAGAGAATGACAAGCAACACAATCGGGACAAGCTTTTCTCCATCTCGCGTGACGATGGTAACGGCTTGGTTCATGATCACATTGCCGGTCAGGAAATAGGCAAGGTCCGGATGGTCGACCCGGGCCTGGTCGAGCAGGCCGTTGAGATGGTTCGAGATTGCGGCCCAGGCAGCTTCCTCCGCACCGGAAAGCACAAAGTCGATGCCCACGCCCGCCGTGCGGCCGTCGTCGGCAACCAGTTGCCCAACGAGTTCGGGCTGGTTCAGGGCAATGGTCCGGATCCGTTCGATTTCGGCATCGCTCAAGGACGCCGCGCCCTCTACCAACGGCGTGATGGTCAGGTCGTCCTCAAAGGCTTCGCTGTGATAGTAATTGGTGAGTGAATTGACCCGTGTCGAGTGCGGTGTCTGCCACGCCGCTTCGGTCAATTCCTCAATCGCGGCGAGGTGTTCACGAGTGAAAACCGTCCCCTCTTTCGGGGAAATCGCAATCAACGCCGATCGGGATGCGGAATAGGTGTCCTGCAATTCGTCGAACGCGCGGAGGTCGGGATTGTCCTCGCCGAACAGCACGCGATAGTTGGTGTCGACCGTGAGGTTGGGCAGGCCCGCCGCCGCCGCGAGCATGGGCAACGTCGCAAGCAGAACAACCGCCCACGGGTGGCAAAGAATGAAATTGATATAGCGGTCTAACAACCGGGTCATCTTGCCATTCCGTTTTCACCAGGGACCCTACCAGCGCGACGCGTCCCCGTGCAGTTGGTCGGGCAATCGGTAACTGATTCCGTCTTCGTCGAGCACAGAGATGTCGAGCATGGTCATGAAATTCTTGGACCGCGCTCCTCCCGTCCCTGTGGCTGCCGTGCGCCGCAGAGGCTTCCCGATGGCTTCAAGGATCTCCTGGATTCTACGTTGCCACCGCAAAATCAACAGCGCCCCGGCCGTCCGGCTTTTGGGAAACATGAGTTCATCGGCGAGCTCGTCTCCCAACAGGGCGCGCGAAAGACGGTATCCGTAGGAAATCAGGGACTTGCGCTCGTCTCTGTCTTGAATGCCGATCACCAGGGGAGCCGAATTGATCACCGAGTTCGCCATGGCGATGGCTTCCAGGCCGAAAGGCGGTTCACACATGTAGCCCACGCGGAATATCTCGCAGGCTTCGGCCTCATTGCGGAACATGAGCTTCTCGGGCGCGCCCATCAAACAGGCGGTGTAGCGCCAGATTTGCATGAAACTGTCGCGCTCGTCATGGTTCAGCCGCGCTCCGATTCGTGCCGCTGAACGCAGCATCATGCCAGAGAAGTTACAGGACGCGAGTGCGACGTTGGCAGCGCTCAGCGGCACGCCGTGGGCTTCCTGGTCCCAGTCTTCGGAAGCGAGCAACTGTTGCCGGACGCGCGCATGGATCAGCCGGATGCGGACGGACAGTTTCCACCCCTCGCCATGCCGCTCCAAGCCGCCCGGCAGCATAATCTCCAGGAGATGGAGAATATTCTGCCGCAACCGTCGCACCCCCCGATCGGTCAACCTTCCCGTGATGAAGAACGAATGACTGATCAGCGTGGTGAAACCCTGGATGATGATATCGGTGACAAACGCGGTGAGGAACAGGTCCGAGTAGGCGTGGAATTTTCGGCATCCGGCATTTACCACCTGTGAGTCGAACCACTCGGGCGTCGTCGAAATCCGCTCAAAGAAATCCCGTACCTCTTGCGGCGCCGAGCGCAAGCCCTCCGCGTCCTCCTCCATCCCCGCCCTGATAAACCTGGCCTGCTGCTCTTGGCTGGCGGCGGCCAGGGAATTGACCAAGGCGTCGGCTTCCGGATCGCCGACAAGCGTGTGCGCCACGTACTCGTCGGCAAGTTCGGGACTGTCCGCGCGGGCCTTTTCGTAGCCGGCCCGATAGGCAGTGGGTATTTGTTGTATCATATGAGATCTGCTGTAATTTGTCTTATGATATTATCGCACCTTCATAAAGAATATAATTGTGTCAATAGGCTGTCAAGGGAATGGTAGTGTGTCAGTTTGCCATTCCGTTATTTCGGGACGCCAGCAAATCCGCCGTGTCGCTCGCCGCGTCGATGCCACTGGACAACGCCCCGTTCACCGAGGGCACCTTCATGTAGTCGCCCGCCAGAAACAGATTCTTTACTTCCCGCATGAGCTGATGTCGCATTTCCGCCACCGCCTTGAACATGCCGGCCGTCCCCTTCCAGGGGACCGTCGTCGGTGATCACGCTCTTCACGGCATTGTCCTGGACGACCACGCTCCTGACCGGCGTCGAAACGCGAATTCTACCTTCTCCGCACGCCCCGCTCAGCGCATGGGTCAGCGCGCCGAGGCCCTGCTTTGGCACGTAAAGCTTATCCGGGGCCATCACAAGCTGCGCGAGGCAAGTCTGCATGAACGGCGCGCCGGCGTCTTCGACGTTTCCCATTGTCAGTTCCAAGATGCCCCGCAGTGATGTTTTCGCATCGTCGGGTAGGCCGATTCTGTCCATATACTCGCCGAAGCTCTCCTCTCCATCGAGTTCGGCTACCCGGCTGCCACTGGAGAAATCCAGATACTCCATTTTCTGCTCGAGTTCTCTTAACATTTTCAGAACCGGCCGGATTGCCCCGGGTCTCAGAAACCCCAATGTCCAGAATGACGACAGGTTCCGGAAAAAACTGCCCAAGCCAACGGACTGGCCCGGAATCGTTCTGACCCAACGGCCTTTTCTAAACCAGGCGAAGTTCATCACCGAACGAATCAGGGGCAAATTCAACTCCTCGCATAGACGAGCCGAGACATCGCAAGATCTGGTGAAGAAATCCGCACCCTCGTCTATGCAAAAGCCGTCCACTCGATCGCCGCCCAGGCGTCCGCCGACTCTGTCCCTGGCCTCAAGCAGAACGAAGTCGATGTCCTGCTTCTTGAGGGCCCATGCGGCGCTCAGGCCGGCCGATCCTCCGCCAATTATGACAACTTTTTCGGTTTGCGTGATCGTTCAATCCTTTAGTTGGCACGGATATAATCGTGTCAAAATGTAGTTGGTGGTTTTGTACGTTCAGAAAGGAACCACGATTCTGAAACGAACTCAATATCTCAATTTGTATTATCTCTTTACCCGTTGTCAACCCCCCGTTTGGCTAACGTTATACAGTGTTACCATAAGTTAAACGGGAGAACACAATGCATTACCTCATTATTGCGATGTTGGCTTTCGCTGTGACAATGATGGGATGCGAAGGCAAAACGGGTCCGGCGGGTCCGACTGGTCCGTCAGGCGCCGCTGGCGCGGCCGGTCCGCAGGGTCCGACAGGCCCGACTGGCCAGACCGGCGCGACGGGTCCGCAAGGTCCTGAGGGTCCTGCTGGTCCGCAAGGCGAACAGGGTCCGAAGGGCGATACGGGTGCGCAGGGTCCTGAAGGTCCGCAAGGTCCTGAAGGTCCGGCTGGCGAGAAGGGCGATACCGGCGAGCAGGGTCCGCAGGGCGAGCCTGGTCAAGACGGTGCGCAGGGCGAGCCTGGTGGTACGCTGGCCTCCATCTACGCCGTCAAGCTGATCCAGGACGGCGACACGGAAAACCCGATCAAGTTCGAAGCACCGGGATACTCGAGTTTGAGGAAGACGGCGATCTTCGTTGGCGAAACCACGACCCTCGCAGGCAAGGCTATCAGCCAGGACGAAAATCCCATAGCCGTTGAGTTCGAGTGGGAAAGTTCGAATGATGGTGTCGCCGCGGTGGATGTGGAAGCCGGTGTGGCAACAGTTATGGGCTTGAACCGGGGGATCGCTACCATAACAGGCACCGTCGTTGGTCGGGGCATTAAAGTAGAACATGAAGTCACCGTACACAGGGCGATTGAGCTTGTCATCGTATCTGGTGGTGATGGTTTTGACAGCAGGCTTCCGGTGGGCGCCAGCTTCACAGCGATGGCGGCGGCCTACGACGACACTATGATGACCGGCAACCGGATTTCCGGTGTCGAGTTGGAATGGCACACTTCCAATCCCGATGTAGCGACCGTGGCTGAAAACGATAAAGATTCCAGTATGGCTATGGTTACCATCGTGGGTGCTGGCACTGCTGAAATAACCGCCAGTTACGGCGAAATCACGAGTAAACCGTTCCCGGTTGAGGGCTTCTCCGTAGTAACAGCCGAACGGCGTATTTGGGTGGATCCTTCTAGACTGCCTTTTACGGCCAAGCTCAATGCAGCCGGTACCCACTTTGTTGATGCTGATGGCATGGATAAAGCTCCAACAGAGAATATAATATCCATCACTGTTCAGTTGCAGCAGAAGAACAGTGCTGGCGGATGGGACCCCGTCAAGAGAGCAGGACATACAGTTACTTTCACAAACTCTGGGGTACTTGGACCAGCGACCATGGAAGTGGAAACGAATGGCAGTGGTAATGTACCTTTCGCTATTAGTCCCGGGGAAGTACCAGCCAGTCCTCATCCCAAGCGCGCCTATGCAACAGGGAAAGGCACGGGCTTAATAGAAATCAGCGCGGAATTCGCAAAGACTGTATATGTCGATGTTACGATAGAACAAGAGGAGGAGGAGGCAGAATAGCCCCGTAGTCAGGGTGCTGACAAGTCTCGTTCCGTGAATAGATGAGTGGTTGCATTTGCGATCAAGGGATGCAGCCACTCATTGAATGAAATGATGATAACAGAGGTTGTAGTCTTTCGGTTGAGGATGTTTGTTTAACAGGGGACATTGTGACTTGTGACAGGAAGTTTCGCAGTCTTCGAGTCTTGGCAATGTACTCCACTCACGCCGAAACGTCTTCCTGTTCGTCCTGAACAGTCGGCAAGGCGTGTTCTGATCCCGTAACAAGGAAAAGACCCGTAGCAGGCAGCGGGTCTTTTTCATATCCGGGCAACGCCTGCAGCATCCCGGTCCCGGGTCTTCGCACTGTCGCAGATCCTATTCACTTAGGGCATTGATTTCACCCTTTAGGAGTCGCCATGCGGAAAATCGTATTTCTACTGATCGCGGCGTTTGCCGGCCAGGAGGCGCACGCGCAGCTGGACATCAACATAGGGGTGTCGGGCAGCCGTTCGTATTCGTGCCTTGCCGACCTCACGGATTCCGGGATAGGGTTCGGGGGCAGCCTCGAGGCGGCCGCGGACCTTTCCGACCGGTTCCAGTTCATCGGCAGCGTCGGGCTGAACCGGCA